>NZ_CM173541.1:0-3643546 GCF_057787745.1 Frondihabitans sp. OV104 | reverse complement strand
GGTCGCCGCAGACATCGCGAGGCTGGTCGGGGCGGACCCCTCGATCGGCGTGGACGGTCTCGACGGGCCGACTCCGCCGGCTCGCGCGCACCTGCACTTCACCGACCGCCTCTGGGGCAGCTCTCCTGAGGCCGCAGCCGAGCGGATCGCCGAGCTGGCCCGGCGGACCGCGGTGACCGTGACTCTCCACGACCTCCCCCAGCCATCGGACGGCCCCCGCAACCTCGCACGCCGGGCCGCCTGCTACGCGCGGGTCGTCGCCGCATCCGAGGCGGTCGTCGTCAACAGCCGGCACGAGGCCGCCCTGCTCGAGGAGCACTCGGGCGGCTCGCGAACTCCCGTCGGGGTGATCCCCCTCCCGGTGCTGTCGAGGGGCGTCGACCCGCGGCCGCGCCCCGAGCCTGACGGCAGCGTCGCGATCGTCGGGTTCTTCTACCCGGGCAAGGGCCACGCCGAGATGGTCGACGCGGTCGCGGAGCTCGGCCGGGGCGTCACGGCCCCCGACCTCGGCCGGCCCGTCACGGTAGGCATGCTCGGACGCGCCTCCGCCGGCCACGAACGCGAGCTCGAGGAGCTCGTCGCGTCGGCTCGGGATCGGGGCGTGCCGTTCGAGCTGAGCGGCTGGCTCGACGACGAGGCACTGCGCGAGCGGTGCCGTCGGGCATCCGTGCCGGTGGCGGCCCACCGGCATGTCTCGGCGTCGGGGTCCCTCGCCACCTGGATCGCCGCAGGTCGACGCCCCCTCGTGCCGGCGACGCGCTACTCGCGCGAGATGGACGCGCTCCGCCCCGGCACACTGACTCTCGTCGACCCCGACCGCGGGTGGGCGGACGCCATCGGACGCGCACTCGAGGACCCCGCCTCGACGTGGCTCGACGAGGCGGCCGTCACGCGACCCCACCTCGCCGACACGGCGACGTCGTACCTGCGCTGGTTCGACGACCACGAGCGGTTCGACAGCACCGGGCGGTTCGACAGCACCGAGCAGCCCGAGGACGCCCAGCAGCTCGACGACGCCCAGCGGTTCACAGGCGCCCGCAGCCTCGCGGGCCTCAGCCGGTGACCGCACCCGCGCCGTTCGGCCGCGGTCTCCCGGGCAACCGGTGGGACCTCCTGGCCGGCGAGCGACCCGCCGTGCTCCCGTCGGTGTCGGTCGTCGTGCCCTACTACCGGCAGCAGGCCGAGCTCGACCGGACCCTCGCCGCTCTGGCGCGCCAGACCTACCCCGCCGAGCTGCTCGACGTGGTGGTCGTGGACGACGGGTCTCCTGAGGCGCCCGTGGTCGCCGACGGGGTCCGGGTCGTACGGCAGGAGGATGACGGCTTCCGTCTGGCGGCCGCCCGGAACCTCGGCGTCCGGTCCTCGCGCGGCGACATCCTCTGCTTCCTCGACGCCGACACCTCGCCCGAGCCGGAGTACGTAGCCCGGCTGACGCGGCTGGTGGCCCTCGCTCCCGAGACCGTCGCGGTCGGCCGTCGCCGTCACGCCGACTTCTCGTCGACACCGGTCGGCGAGCCGATCGAGGCGGCGGGCCCCGCGGCGGCCCTGCCGGAGCCCGAGTGGCTGCGAGCGGCCTACGTCGGCTGCCGCGACCTGCTCGACTCCGACTCCCGCTCCTACCGCTTCGTCATCGGGGCCGTCACCGCCTGCAGCCGCTGGTTCTTCGAGCAGGTGGGCGGCTACGACGAGAGCTTCACGGAGTACGGCGGGGAGGACTGGGAGTGGGCGCATCGCGCCTGGATCGCCGGCGCTCTCTTCGCCCATGAGCCGGACGCCGTGGCGTGGCACGACGGGGCCGACTGGGCGGGGCGCGATTCGGCCGACCGCCTCCGGGAGAAGAACGCCGAGACCCTGACGCTCGCGTCGACCGTCCCGGTGCGTGGCTCGGCGGGGTTCGGCGTGATCGGCGCGCGACCGGACGTCGTCGTGACCCTCGCCTCCGCTTCGTCGCCCGCCCGCGCCTTCGTCTGCGTCGACAGCGTGCTGACGGCGCTGCCGCGGGCGCGCGTCGTCGTGCCGGCCGAGCACGCCGGGCTGTTCGGAGCCGACCCGCGAGTGTCGACGAACGCGTCGGAGGCCCGAGTGGAGATCTCCCTCGATTCCCCCGTCCGCATCCACGACGCGACCGCCCTGATCGATGCGGTGGAGGCGGTGGGCACCGGCGAGCTCGGCAGCGTGCACTTCGCGAAGGGCGATGGCACCGTCGTGATCCGGGTCGACAGTCGACGGGCTCGCCTCCGCCACGGGCGCTGGCCCGGCCAGCCCCTGTTCGCCACCCGGACCGAGCCCGGGGACTGGGCAGAGCCCCTGACCGGCGAGCCCCGGCTGGCCGCCTACCTCGGAGGCTGGGTCTAGCAGCCCGGAAGCGCTGTCAACCCCCTCGGGCAGATCCCCGACCGGCGTAGCGTCACCCCAATGACTCCAGCAGACGGCTCCACGACTCCCGACGACGACCAGAAGAAGCACACCGACGAGCTGGGCGACGGCTCGCCCACGGGCAACGCCACGGAGGATCCCGACCAGGACAGCGACACCACGTCGGGCGGTGAGCCCGAGTGAGCGACCCCAAGCCCACCTCCGTCCCCCACCCCGACGAGGTCGACCCCGATACCGGCACGACTCCCGACGGCACACCCGCCGAGAATCCTTCCGGCTTGGCACTCGCCGCCTAGCGGGCACCGCGTCGGCTCGCCTGCCCTCCCGCAGGCGGTGCCGTCCCGGCTCGGGCCGAAGAAACCGGTCTAGCGTGGCGGCGTGACGACAACGACCGACACCGACACCGCAGTCCGCACCCTTCACCGGGTCTTCCCGGCCGACCAGATCCTGACCGACGCCGGCAGCCTCGAGCGCTACAGCCATGACGACGCGGAGTGGGCCGAGTACACCGCACCGCTGGCCGTCGTGCTCGCCCAGTCGACCGACGACGTGGCGAGAGTCGTGCGCTGGGCAGGCGAGCACGGGGTGCGCGTGGTGCCTCGGGGCGCAGGAACCGGCCTCTCGGGCGGAGCAAACGCCCTCCCCGGTTCGGTCGTCGTCTCCCTCGAGCGCATGAACCGCGTGCTCGAGGTCAACACCGACGAGCGCTACGGCGTGACGCAGGCTGGCGTCATCAACGACGCCCTCCGCGCCGAGGTCGCGAAGAGCGGCCTCTGGTACCCGCCCGATCCCGCCAGCTCGGCGATCTCGACGATCGGCGGCAACGCGGCCACCAACGCCGGCGGCATCTGCTGCGTCAAGTACGGCGTCACCCGCGACTACGTGCTCGGCCTGACAGTCGTCCTGGCCGACGGCGAGGTCGTGACGCTCGGCCGCAAGACGGCCAAAGGCGTCGCCGGCTACGACCTGACGGGCCTGCTCGTCGGCTCCGAGGGAACGCTCGGCGTCATCACCGAGGTGACCGTCAAGCTGCTGCCGCTCTCCGGGCGCGACGAACGCGCTGTGATCGGCTTCTTCCCGTCACTCGAGGCCGCAGGAACTGCCGTCGCCGAGATCTCGCGCGCAGGCATCATCCCCGCCGCCCTCGAGCTCATCGACCACACCTGTCTGGTCGCTGTCGACGAGTGGCAGCACCTGGGCCTGCCCGGAGACGTCGACACCCTCCTCCTCTGCCGCATCGACGAACGCGGGGCCGCCGGTGACGAGCTCGCCGACCGCGTCGAGAGCATCTTCACGGCGGCCGGAGGAACCGACGTCGAGCGAGCGACCGACCCGGACGAGATCACTCGCCTGTTCCTGGCCCGGCGACTCGCCTATCCTGCCCTGGAGCGGCTCGGGCCGGTGCTCACCGAAGACATCTGCGTACCGCGTAAGGCGGTGCCGACGATGCTGGCGCGGATTCAGGAGACGGCTCGCCGGCATGACGTCACCATCGCCAACATCGCGCACGCCGGCGACGGCAATCTGCACCCGCTCATCATCACCCCCGTCGGCGACGAGGTCGCCAAGGCCCGCGCGAAGGAGGCGTTCGACACCATCGTCGCGGACTGCCTCGACCTCGGCGGCACGGTCACCGGCGAGCACGGCGTCGGCCTGCTGAAGCTCCCCGGGCTCCGGGCCGAGCTGGGCGAGCGCGTCCTCGCGATGCACGCCGCGGTGAAGAACGCCCTCGACCCGCAGGCCACCCTGAACCCCGGCAAGGCCTTCTAGTCAGGCGCAACAACAATTCCCCGCGAAGACCGCTAAGCGGTCAAGCACGGGGAACGAAATTGCTGGGGTACCTGGACTCGAACCAAGAACAACTGAACCAGAATCAGTCGTGTTGCCAATTACACCATACCCCATAACATTTCACACTCCGCGAACGGTGACATACGACGGAGAATGAAAGCTACACGGCCCCTTTCGGAACCGAGAACCTACTCTACAGCATCCGAGAGGTCACTCAAACCGCCGACGAGGTCGCGGTTGATCGTGGCGGCGACGGCAGCCCCGATTCCCGCGGCGACGATGAGCTGCTGCGGGCCGGGCCCGGTCGTCTCGCCGGCCGCATAGAGCGAGGGGACGCTGGTGCGGCCGTGTGCGTCGACCACGAGGAGCTCGTCGGCGTCGAGGTCTGCGCCGAGGGGCGCGAGGTAGCCGAGCTCGCTCGACCAGCTGGGCCGCACGAACCCGCCGGAGCGCTCGACGACGGTGCCGTCGTCGAAGCGGATGCCTGTCGCGCCCTCGCGGCCGCCCTCGATCTCGGCGATCACGCGGCGGTCGACCGCGATGCCGCGACTGTCGAGCATCTCTTCGTCGAGCGACGTCACGACGTCGGCGCCGTTGGTGCACACCAGGAGGTCGTCGCTCCACTGCGACAGGAGGAGCGCCCGCTGGGCGAGGTCGGCGTGCTCGCCGATCACGGCGATGGGCTGGTCGCGCTTGTCATAGCCGTCGCACTCGATGCAGCTGTGGTAGCTCGTCCCGTAGAACGCGCGGAGGCCATGGATGTCGGGAAGCGTCTCCTGCAGCCCCGTCGCGGCGATGACAGTGCGGGCGACAGCGCGACTGGTCTTCTTCCGCAGCTCGCAGTCCAGAACGAATCCATCGGGCCCAGCAGTCACGCTCTGCACCATCGTCATGCGGTGCTCGGCACCTTCGTACCCGAGGAACTCCTCGCGCCCCAGGCGTCGCAGCTCGAGCGGCGAGATGCCGTCGCGCGTCAGGAAGCCGTGCGAGAGAAGCGTCGCCGAGTTGCGCGGGCGATTGCTGTCGATCAGCAGCACCCGTCGACGCGCACGCACGAGGTTGAGCGCCGCGCTCAGCCCGGCGGGCCCTCCCCCGATGACGGCGACGTCGTAGACGGTCTCGGGAGCTTCGCTCGTCACAGCGAGGCGGCCAGCTTCTCGAGGCGGGAGATCGTCGACTCGCGGCCGAGGATCTCCATCGACTCGAACAGGGGCGGACTGATTCGACGGCCTGACAGAGCCGTGCGGAGGGGCCCGAAGGCGTTCCGCGGCTTGAGACCGAGACCGTCGACGAGCGTGATGCGCAGCGCCGCCTCGAGCGACTCGTGCGTCCACTCGGCGACCGCCGAGAGCGTCTCGACGGAGGCGCGGAGGACATCGCCAGCGCCGTCGCCGATCCCCTTCATGGCGTCGGCGTCGTACGTGATCGCGTCGTCGGCGGTGTAGAGGAAGCTCAACAGCCCGGGAGCTTCACCGAGCAGCTGCATGCGCTCCTGGACGAGAGGCGCCGCCTGCTCGAGCACGGCCAGCTCCGCCTGGGTGGGCGGGTCGGAGAGAACGCCCGAGAGGTACGGCACGAGCCGTGCTGCGAAATCCTGCGCGTCGAGAAGACGGATGTGGTCGCCGTTGATCGACTCCGCCTTCTTGTGGTCGAAGCGCGCGGGGTTGGGGTTGACGTCTTCGACGTCGAACGCGGCCACCATCTCGTCGAGAGAGAAGACGTCGCGATCGTGCGACAGCGACCAGCCCAGCAGCGCCAGGTAGTTGACGAGCCCTTCGGGGATGAATCCGTTGTCGCGGTGGTGGAAGAGGTTCGCTTCAGGGTCGCGCTTCGAGAGCTTCTTGCTGCCCTCGCCCATCACGTAGGGCAGGTGCCCGAAGCGCGGGATGAACTTCGCGATGCCGATCTCGTACAGCGCCTCGTACAGCGCGATCTGCCGGGGCGTCGACGAGAGGATGTCCTCGCCGCGCAGCACGTGCGTGATGCCCATATACGCGTCGTCGACGGGGTTCACGAACGTGTAGAGCGGGATGCCGTTCGGCCGCACCACGACGAAGTCCGAGAACGAGCCGGCCGGGAACGTGATCTCGCCGCGCACGAGGTCGTCGAAGCTCAGATCTCGATCGGGGACGCGAAGACGCAGCGCAGGAACTCGACCCTCCGCCGTGAATGCCTCCCTCTGCGCGTCAGACAGCTCCCGCTCGTGGTTGTCGTAGCCCTGCTTCGGATCGCGACCGTTGGCCACGTTCCGGGCCTCCATCTCGTCGGGGGTGACGAAGCTCTCGTACAGCAGCCCCTTCTCCCTGAGCTGGGCGATGACGTCCTGGTAGATGTCATGGCGCAGGGACTGCCGGTAGGGCCCGTGGGGGCCGCCGACCTCGACGCCTTCATCCCAGTCGAGCTTGAGCCACCGCAGCGCGTCGATGATCTGCGCGTAGCTCTCTTCGCTGTCACGTGCCGCGTCGGTGTCTTCGATGCGGAAGACGAGCTTGCCGCCGGTGTGACGCGCGTAGGCCCAGTTGAACAAGGCCGTGCGGATGAGCCCGACGTGCGGCGTACCGGTGGGCGACGGGCAGAAGCGGACGCGCACATCGGCGCCGGCAGCAGTGGTGAAGGAGGCAGACATCGACGTCAATCCTACCGTCGCATTCGGCCTCTGAACTGGGGTTGTTCGCCGCGAGGGTTAAACGCAGAAAAGCCACCCCGAAGGGTGGCTTTCCTGGTATTGCGAAGTTGAGTCCGGCGGTGTCCTACTCTCCCACAAGGTCCCCCTTGCAGTACCATCGGCGCTGAGAGTCTTAGCTTCCGGGTTCGGAATGTGACCGGGCGTTTCCCTCTCGCTATGGCCGCCGAAACACTAGGTCATCCAGTGACCCGTTTACCGGGTCCGGGATGAAGTCTTGTCTCGAGCTCAAAGCTCTGTATTGAGTTGTCTGTTCACGAAACCTGGGTCTGTCGACCGTGTTCCGGGAACCACATAGTGGACGCGAGCATCACCGCTCCTGCCCGTCGCGAGTTGCCTCGTGAGGGTGGTGGTGTTGTCAAGTTATCGGCTTATTAGTACCGGTCAGCTCCACGAGTCGTTAGTCCTCGCTTCCACATCCGGCCTATCAACCCAGTAGTCTAGCTGGGAGCCTCTCACCCCGAAGGGTATGGAAATCTCATCTCGAAGCCGGCTTCCCGCTTAGATGCTTTCAGCGGTTATCCGTTCCGAACGTAGCTAATCAGCGGTGCCCTTGGCAGGACAACTGACACACCAGAGGTTCGTCCATCCCGGTCCTCTCGTACTAGGGATAGATCTTCTCAAATTTCCTACGCGCGCAGCGGATAGGGACCGAACTGTCTCACGACGTTCTAAACCCAGCTCGCGTACCGCTTTAATGGGCGAACAGCCCAACCCTTGGGACCTACTCCAGCCCCAGGATGCGACGAGCCGACATCGAGGTGCCAAACCATGCCGTCGATATGGACTCTTGGGCAAGATCAGCCTGTTATCCCCGAGGTACCTTTTATCCGTTGAGCGACAGCGCTTCCACAAGCCACTGCCGGATCACTAGTCCCGACTTTCGTCCCTGCTCGACTTGTCAGTCTCACAGTCAAGCTCCCTTGTGCACTTACACTCGACACCTGATTGCCAACCAGGTTGAGGGAACCTTTGGGCGCCTCCGTTACTTTTTGGGAGGCAACCGCCCCAGTTAAACTACCCACCAGGCACTGTCCCAGAACCGGATCACGGTTCGTAGTTAGATATCCAAAGTGACCAGAGTGGTATTTCAACAATGACTCCACCCGAACTAGCGTCCGAGCTTCACAGTCTCCCACCTATCCTACACAAGCCACTCCGAACACCAATACCAAGCTGTAGTAAAGGTCACGGGGTCTTTCCGTCCTGCTGCGCGTAACGAGCATCTTTACTCGTAGTGCAATTTCGCCGAGTTCGCGGTTGAGACAGCTGGGAAGTCGTTACGCCATTCGTGCAGGTCGGAACTTACCCGACAAGGAATTTCGCTACCTTAGGATGGTTATAGTTACCACCGCCGTTTACTGGGGCTTAAATTCTGAGCTTCGCTTGCGCTAACCCTTCCTCTTAACCTTCCAGCACCGGGCAGGCGTCAGTCCGTATACATCGTCTTGCGACTTGGCACGGACCTGTGTTTTTAGTAAACAGTCGCTTCCCACTGGTCTCTGCGGCCTTTCCCGCTCCCGGAGTAAATCCGTTCACGGTTCCGGCCCCCCTTCTCCCGAAGTTACGGGGGCATTTTGCCGAGTTCCTTAACCACGATTCTCTCGATCTCCTTGGTATTCTCTACCTGACCACCTGAGTCGGTTTGGGGTACGGGCGGCTTGAACCTCGCGTCGATGCTTTTCTCGGCAGCATAGGATCACTGAATTCCCCCAATCGGGGTACGCATCGGATCTCAGGCATCGTTGACGACGGATTTGCCTATCGTCAGCCCTACGTCCTTACACCAGGTTCACCTTACGGATACCATCGCCTGGCTCAGCTACCTTCCTGCGTCACACCTGTTAATACGCTAAACGCACCAGCATGGGGTCGAGCGTTAGACCGGCCGGCATCACCCCGAAGGGATCCACTCAGCCGGGTTAGGACTCTTAGCACCACTGGATTATCTTGGGCGGTTCTTCGCCGGTACGGGAATATCAACCCGTTGTCCATCGACTACGCCTGTCGGCCTCGCCTTAGGTCCCGACTTACCCAGGGCGGATTAACCTGGCCCTGGAACCCTTGGTCTTTCGGAGGACGGGTTTCTCACCCGTCTTTCGCTACTCATGCCTGCATTCTCACTCGTGTGGCGTCCACGGCTGGTTTCCACCGCCGCTTCACTCGCCACACGACGCTCTCCTACCAATCCGTACGACTGAACCACGAAGGCTTATCGAAAGTACGAATTCTACAACTTCGGTGGTGTGCTTGAGCCCCGTTACATTGTCGGCGCGGAATCACTTGACCAGTGAGCTATTACGCACTCTTTCAAGGGTGGCTGCTTCTAAGCCAACCTCCTGGTTGTCTCTGCAACTCCACATCCTTTCCCACTTAGCACACGCTTAGGGACCTTAGTTGGTAGTCTGGGTTGTTTCCCTCTCGACGATGAAGCTTATCCCCCACCGTCTCACTGCTGCGCTCTCACTTACCGGCATTCGGAGTTTGGCTGACGTCAGTAAGCTTTTGGGCCCCATCGGCCATCCAGTAGCTCTACCTCCGGCAAGAAACACGCAACGCTGCACCTAAATGCATTTCGGAGAGAACCAGCTATCACGAAGTTTGATTGGCCTTTCACCCCTATCCACAGCTCATCCCCTCCATTTTCAACTGAAGTGGGTTCGGTCCTCCACGACGTCTTACCGTCGCTTCAACCTGGCCATGGATAGATCACTTCGCTTCGGGTCTAGGACATGCGACTGAATCGCCCTATTCAGACTCGCTTTCGCTACGGCTACCCCTCACGGGTTAACCTCGCCACATATCGCTAACTCGCAGGCTCATTCTTCAAAAGGCACGCTGTCACCCCTACTAAGGAGGCTCCAACGGTTTGTAAGCAAACGGTTTCAGGTACTATTTCACTCCCCTCCCGGGGTACTTTTCACCTTTCCCTCACGGTACTTGTCCGCTATCGGTCATCTGGGAGTATTTAGGCTTATCAGGTGGTCCTGACAGATTCACACGGGATTTCTCGGGCCCCGTGATACTTGGGATACACATTCAGCCAACACCAGCATTTCGGCTACGGGGTTCGCACCCTCTATGACCAGGCTTTCAATCCTGTTCGCCTATACTGCGCTGTAACTGTTCCAGTCCGGCAGAACTGAACAACATGTCCCACAACCCCGACCATGCAACGACCGCCGTCTATCACACATGACCGGTTTAGCCTCTTCCGATTTCGCTCGCCACTACTCACGGAATCACTGTTGTTTTCTCTTCCTGAGGGTACTGAGATGTTTCACTTCCCCCCGTTCCCTCTACCCGCCCTATATATTCAGGCGGGAGTCACCAGGTCAGCACGCCGCCTGGCGGGGTTTCCCCATTCGGACACCCTCGGATCACAGCTCGATTATCAGCTCCCCGAGGCTTATCGCAGATTTCTACGTCCTTCTTCGGCTCCAGATGCCAAGGCATCCACCGTTTGCTCTTAAAAACTTGACCACAAAGAACCACGACAAAACGGCCCCCCGAAGGAAGCCGACTTGACGCGGTAAATCAGTGTTATCTCGTTACCCCAACCAGCAGAAGCCGGCCGGGGAAGAAATTGCACTCGAACAACTCAAAGAGTTGTCCAAGATGCTCGCGTCCACTGTGTAGTTCTCAAAAAACGGGCGACCCCAAGAATCCCCGGCAAGCGATGCCAGATCATCAAGGTCCGCTAGAGGAGTTCAACCCACCACCACCCATCAAGGGAAAGCAGCAAGGTTTGGTCCCTCAGGACCCAACAACGTGCACGCCCCCAACACCCAGCCTCACACCGTTCCAGAACTCCGAAGAGAACGTACTGAGCACAAGACCTTCGATCGAAGGCCACTGTCAAAGTTCCACCCATGAGCGCCACCCACAGACATTCGCCGTGGTGTGACTTGACCGCATTGATCCCGTGTAAACAGCGGGGCGGTACATGCTCCTTAGAAAGGAGGTGATCCAGCCGCACCTTCCGGTACGGCTACCTTGTTACGACTTAGTC
Organism: Frondihabitans sp. OV104; assembly: GCF_057787745.1. Lineage (NCBI taxonomy): Bacteria > Bacillati > Actinomycetota > Actinomycetes > Micrococcales > Microbacteriaceae > Frondihabitans > Frondihabitans sp. OV104. The sequence goes on along the minus strand of NZ_CM173541.1, from coordinate 3,632,684 downwards.
CTAATCACCGATCCCACCTTCGACAGCTCCCTCCACAAGGGTTGGGCCACCGGCTTCGGGTGTTACCGACTTTCATGACTTGACGGGCGGTGTGTACAAGGCCCGGGAACGTATTCACCGCAGCGTTGCTGATCTGCGATTACTAGCGACTCCGACTTCATGAGGTCGAGTTGCAGACCTCAATCCGAACTGAGACCGACTTTTTGGGATTCGCTCCACCTCGCGGTATTGCAGCCCTTTGTATCGGCCATTGTAGCATGCGTGAAGCCCAAGACATAAGGGGCATGATGATTTGACGTCATCCCCACCTTCCTCCGAGTTGACCCCGGCAGTCTCCTATGAGTTCCCACCATAACGTGCTGGCAACATAGAACGAGGGTTGCGCTCGTTGCGGGACTTAACCCAACATCTCACGACACGAGCTGACGACAACCATGCACCACCTGTATACCGACCTTGCGGGGCGACCATCTCTGGACGTTTCCGGTATATGTCAAGCCTTGGTAAGGTTCTTCGCGTTGCATCGAATTAATCCGCATGCTCCGCCGCTTGTGCGGGCCCCCGTCAATTCCTTTGAGTTTTAGCCTTGCGGCCGTACTCCCCAGGCGGGGAACTTAATGCGTTAGCTGCGACACAGAAACCGTGGAATGGCCCCTACATCTAGTTCCCAACGTTTACGGCATGGACTACCAGGGTATCTAATCCTGTTCGCTCCCCATGCTTTCGCTCCTCAGCGTCAGTAACGGCCCAGAGATCTGCCTTCGCCATCGGTGTTCCTCCTGATATCTGCGCATTCCACCGCTACACCAGGAATTCCAATCTCCCCTACCGCACTCTAGTCTGCCCGTACCCACTGCAGGCTGGGGGTTGAGCCCCCAGATTTCACAGCAGACGCGACAAACCGCCTACGAGCTCTTTACGCCCAATAATTCCGGACAACGCTTGCACCCTACGTATTACCGCGGCTGCTGGCACGTAGTTAGCCGGTGCTTTTTCTGCTGGTACCGTCAAGAGCAAGCTCCCTTCTTCCCAACTAAAAGAGGTTTACAACCCGAAGGCCGTCGTCCCTCACGCGGCGTTGCTGCATCAGGCTTTCGCCCATTGTGCAATATTCCCCACTGCTGCCTCCCGTAGGAGTCTGGGCCGTGTCTCAGTCCCAGTGTGGCCGGTCACCCTCTCAGGCCGGCTACCCGTCGTAGGCTTGGTGAGCCATTACCTCACCAACTACCTGATAGGCCGCGAGTCCATCCTTGACCAAAATTCTTTCCAACTGCAGACCATGCGGCCGCAGCTCATATCCGGTATTAGACGTCGTTTCCAACGCTTATCCCAGAGTCAAGGGCAGGTTACTCACGTGTTACTCACCCGTTCGCCACTAATCCCAGGAGCAAGCTCCTGTTCATCGTTCGACTTGCATGTGTTAAGCACGCCGCCAGCGTTCGTCCTGAGCCAGGATCAAACTCTCCGTAAAAGAAAAACACCACAAACCACCCGAAAATAGGTGACCTGCAGCAAGTTTGATGCTGACCAAAAGGTACAAACAATCTGACGATTGTTGTCCATTTCAATCTCAAAGAAACCCAACACCCAGATACATCACACCGAAAGGTGTAACAACACTGAATGCCGAGGTATAATTTGGCATTTGACAATGTGCACGCTGTTGAGTTCTCAAGGACCAAACGCACCCGAAACCCGACGATCTAAACCATCTTCGCCCGAGGCAACTTTGAAACCTTATCCACCCGATCGGGCCCTGTCAAACCCGGTTCTAAACCGACGTTCAACTAGACTTCGACACTCCCGAGGGAGTCTCGCACCCAGTCCAAGGACTGGCGGTTGGAGTCTTGCTTGCTCCTCCGCATCCCACTGAAGTGAGGGGAGAAGGTGTCCCGCTTGAGGAAGGTTAGCAGCTATCTGAAGCGACTAGCACTTCAACCAGCGGCCCGTTTCCGTTCCTTTGGGGTGACAAGAGAAAACAATACGTGTCTATCCCGTTTCCGGCAAATCTCGGCCGCATCCCGGGCGTGTCGCGCGACACCTGCCGCCTAGACACAGCCAAGTCCCGCAGAAACGGCTCGTCCCCTCCTGAGTACAGGAGGGGACGAGCCGTTTCTGCGGGGCCAGCCGGCATCGCACTAGATCCGGGCGCGCGCCGGGTTGATCAGCGAGCCGAGGCCTTCGATGGCGATCTCGACCGTCGATCCCTCGGTGAACGGGCCGACGCCCGCCGGGGTCCCCGTCAGGATGATGTCGCCGGGGAGGAGCGTGAAGACATCGCTGACGTAGGCGACGAGTTCAGGAATCTTGTGGATCATCTGCATCGTCGACTCGCTCTGTAGCAGCTCGCCGTCGACTCGCGACTGGATCTTGAGGTCGCTCCAGTCCAGCTCGGTCTCGATGTACGGGCCGATCGGGCAGAAGGTGTCGTAGCTCTTGCCGCGGGTCCACTGTCCGTCCGACTGCTGCGGACCGCGGGCCGTCACGTCGTTGGCGATCGTGTAGCCGAAGACCACGTCGGCGTAGTCCTCCGCCTTGACACGCTTGGCGACGGCGCCGATCACGATGGCCAGCTCGCCCTCCAGGTGGATCTCGCCTTCGACCGGCGGGATCTGGATCGGGTCGCCGGGGCCGACCACGGTGGTGTTGGGCTTCAGGAACATCACCGGGAACTCCGGCGCCTCCTGGCCCATCTCGTCGGCGTGGTCGTAGTAGTTCAGCCCGATGCCGACGACCTTGGAGCGCGGGATCACCGGCGCGAGGATCTTCGTGCTGCGCAGGGGCACGCGCTCCCCCGTCGTCTCGTAGCCGGCGTACATGGGGTCTCCGGCGAGGACGACGAGGTCCTCGCCGTCGACGACGCCGAAGCGGGGGTCTTCACCAGGACTAGCAAAACGCGCGATCTTCACGCCCCGAGCCTATCCCGGCACTATAGGACGCCGTCGCTCCACGGGTCGGGGTTGCCGAAGCGGTGTGCGGTGACGGCGACGGCCTGCTCCCGGAGGAAGGGGAGGAGCTCGAGGCGGGGCGCTGCCGTGACCGGCTGGGCGTACACGGCGACGGACGGGTCGCCGGCGAGGGCGACGTGGACCGCGGCGACAGCGGTGGCCGGACCCACGAGCCGCAGGCGCGTCGCACCGAGCGCACCCCGCGACAGCAGGTCGGCGAACTCCGTGTCGGCGGCAGGCGCCGACAGCCTCGACCCGAGCGCCTCGACGACCGACGCCGGGAGCTCGACCGCCGAGCTGACCTCGACCGGCGCCCCCGCACGGAGTGCGGCGCACAGCACGCGCGCGAAGTCGGCCACGGAGCCGCCCTCGGCGAGCCGCACGGCCACGGGGAGGGGGCGGTAGCGGAGCACGTTGCGCTCGAGGCCGACCCCGGACACGTCGACGGCGGCGCCGAAGGACGAACGCCAGGCGTGCTCGTCGGCGGTGGCCGCCGCCAGGAGTTCCTGCGCCCCGAACGCCTCGACGATCTGCCGCACGGCGGGCATCAGGTCGACAGGCGCCGGCTCTGTCAGGAGCGCCGGCCGCCACGAGCCGAGGTGCACCAGGTAGTTCGGGCCGCCGGCCTTTGCTCCGGCGCCGACTGTGGAGCGCTTCCAGCCGCCGAACGGCTGGCGGCGCACGATGGCCCCGGTGATGCCGCGGTTGACGTAGAGGTTGCCGGCCTCGACGCCCTCGGCCCAGGTGGCCAGCTCGTCGCGGTCGAGCGTGTGGATGCCCGCGGTGAGCCCGAAGTCGGTGGCGTTCTGCAGCTCGATGGCCTCGTCGAGGGTCGCGGCCGTCATGATGCCGAGCACCGGCCCGAAGTACTCGGTGCGGTGGAACGGGCTGCCCGGTGCGACCCCGGTGCGGATGCCCGGCGACCACAGGCGGCCGGAGTCGTCGAGGCGACGCGGCTCGACGAGCCACTTCTCTCCCGGCGACAGCACCGTGAGGGCATCGAGCAGCTTGCCCGCGGCGGGTTCGACCAGGGGCCCCATCTGCGTCGTCGGGTCGTCGGGCAGCCCCACCCGAAGGCTCGAGGCGGCGTCGACGAGCTGGCGCAGGAAGCGCTCCGACGTCGCCACCGACCCGACCAGAATGGCCAGGCTCGCCGCCGAGCACTTCTGCCCCGCGTGCCCGAACGCCGACTTGACGACGTCGGAGGCCGCGATATCGAGATCGGCGCTCGGCGTCACGACGATCGCGTTCTTGCCGCTCGTCTCGGCCAGCAGCGGCAGGTCGTGCCGCCACGAGCGGAACAGCTCGGCCGTCTCGAAGGCCCCGGTCAGGATCACGCGATCGACCTCCGGGTGCGACACCAGCTGACGCCCGAGGTCGCCCTCGTCGATGTCGACGAGGCGAAGCACGTCGCGCGGCACGCCCGCCGCCCACAGCGCCTCGACGAGAACGGCGCCGCAGCGCTTCGCCTGCCCGGCCGGCTTGATGACGACCGAGCCGCCCGCAGCGAGCCCCGCCAGGGTGGACCCCGTCGGGATCGCCACCGGGAAGTTCCACGGCGGTGTGACCACCACGAGAGCAGGGGGCAGGAACTCGGCCCCGTCGACGAGGTCGAGCTCTTCGGCGAGACCCGCGTAGTAGTTCGCGAAGTCGATGGCCTCCGACACCTCGACATCGCCCTCGGCGATGGTCTTGCCCGTCTCGCTTGCGGCGACCTCGATCAGGTCGGCGCGACGGCGACCCAGCTCGACGGCGCAGCGGCGCAGCACGTCGGCTCGGCCGGTCCCGCCCAGAGCGGCCCAGGAGGGCGCGGCGGCGACCGCTCCCCGGACGACCGACTCGAGCGTCGCGGAATCGATGATCCGTGCCGCTTCGATAGTCGCGACGCCGAGCTCGGACGACGGGACAGCGGCGAGGATCGCCCGGCCCCAGTCGCGGTTCGCGGCGAGCGCCGGGTCGGTGTCGGGCTCGTTGTGGAAGGTCTTACGCACGGCGAGCTGCTCGGTCGGCCTCGACTGCAGCCGGTGCGGCGCGGGCACCTCGTCGGTCGCTGCGCCGAGTGCCGCCAGGAAGCGATTCCTCTCGCGCTCGAAGAGGGCGTCGCTCGTGGCCAGCTCGAACACGGCCGACATGAAGTTGTCATGCGAGGCGTTCTCTTCGAGGCGGCGGATCAGGTAGCTGATGGCGACGTCGAACTCGCGCGGGTGCACCACCGGCGTGTAGAGGAGCAGCCCGCCGACGTCGGCCTTGACCAGCTCGGCCTGCCCCTCGGCCATGCCGAGCAGCATCTCGAACTCGACCCGATCGGCGACGCCCCGCTCGACGGAGAGCAGGTGGGCGAAGGCGATGTCGAAGAGGTTGTGCCCCGCGACGCCGAGGCGGACGGCGCGGGTGCGATCCTGCGTCATGGACCAGGAGAGCACCCTCTTGTAGTTGGCATCGCTGTCGAGCTTCGTGCCGTACGTCGCGAGCGGCCAGTCGTGGACGGCGGCGTCGACGTGCTCCATGGCGAGGTTCGCGCCCTTCACGACCCGCACCTTCACCGCCGCGCCGCCCGAGTCGACGCGTGTCGTGGCCCAGGTCGAGAGCCGCTGCATCGCGGCGAGCGCGTCGGGCAGGTAGGTCTGGAGCACGATGCCGGCCTCGAGCGAGTGCAGCTGCGGCTGGTCGAGCAGGCGCATGAAGACGGCGAGCGTCAGGTCGAGGTCGCGGTACTCCTCCATGTCGAGGTTGATGAACTTGGGCGAGGGCGACTGCGCCGCGATCTCGTACAGAGGCGTGAGCCGCTCGACGACGCGCTCGACCGTCTCGTCGAAGGCCCACATCGACAGCTGGCTCACGATCGACGACACCTTGATCGACACGTAGTCGACGTCGGGCCGCTCGAGCAGCGCCTTCGTCCCGGCCAGCCGGTGCTCGGCCTCGCGGTCGCCGAGCACGGCCTCCCCCAGCAGGTTGAGGTTGAGGCGGGTGCCATCGGCCTTGAGCGCCGCGATCGCCCTGCCGAGCCGCTCGGGCCTCGCGTCGGCGATGAGGTGGCCGACCATCGAGCGCAGCACGCGCCGGGCGACGGGCACGACCACTCTCGGCGCGGCGGGTGCGAGCAGGCCTCCTGCGCGGACGGCCACCCTCATGTACCAGGGCAGGAACTCCGGTGCCCGCCTGGCCAGGTCGGCCAGGTTGCGTGCCGCTACCGAGAGGTCCTCGGGGCGCACGACCCGATCGACGAAGCCGATCGTGAACGCCAGCCCGGCCTCGTCGCGAAGGACCTCGGCGAGCAGCTCGGCCGAGCGAGTGCTCGGCGACGAGCTCGACTCGTGGACCCAGCGATGCGCGAGCGCGACCGCTGCTTCGCCCAGGTGGGTCGGGACGGGGGTGCTGAGGGACTCGTCAATGTCGGACACGCGGCAAGGATAGGAGCAAAACTTGCCACTCGGCAAGGTCTGTAACGAGTTATTCACAAGAGGGGAAATCCGCTCATAGAAATTCCACTGATGCTGATATATTGTCGGCCACCACCGCGGGGCGACCACGATCTGGAGGCACTGATGACGATCATCGAGGCGCGAGGACTGACTAAGCGCTACAAATCCAAGTCCGGGCCGGTCCACGCCCTCGACGGACTCGACCTGTCGGTGCCGCGGGGCACGGTCAAGGCGCTGCTCGGCCCCAACGGAGCGGGCAAGACCACCACGGTGAAGGTGCTCACCACGCTCACGCGTCCCGACGAAGGCAGCGCGACCATCGCCGGCATCGACGTGCTCGCCGATCCACGCGCCACCCGGCGGGTCATCGGCGTCTCGGGCCAGTACGCCGCCGTCGACGAGAACCTCACGGGCTTCGAGAACCTCGACATGATCGGCCGCCTCTACCACCTCGGGCGAGCCGAGTCGCAGCGGCGAGCGCGCGAGCTCGTCGACATGTTCGACCTGACCGCCGCCGGCGACCGGCCGGTCAAGGGCTTCTCGGGCGGCATGCGGAGGCGCATCGACCTCGCCGGCGCGCTCGTCACGAACCCGGAGGTGCTCTTTCTCGACGAGCCGACCACCGGACTCGACCCGCGGTCGCGCCTGTCGCTCTGGGGCATCATCACCGACCTGGTGAAGGAGGGCACGACCGTCCTGCTCACCACGCAGTACCTCGAGGAGGCCGACCAGCTCGCCGACGACATCTCCGTCATCGACGGCGGCCGGGTCATCGCCGAGGGCACGTCCGATCAGCTCAAGGAGCAGGTCGGCGGCCACCGCGTCGTCGTCTCGCTGATGACCTCCGATGCGAGAGAGGAGGCCGTCCGCATCCTCACCCGATACGGCGACGGCGAGCCCGTCGTCTCGAGCGACGGCCGCACCGTCGACGTCGGCGTGACGAACGGCCCGCAGTCGCTGCAGAGCGTGCTGGCCGACCTCGAGGCATCGGGCATCGAGCTGCACGACGCCGGCATGCGGCGCCCGACCCTCGACGACGTGTTCCTGCGCCTGACCGGCCGGAGCACCGAGGCCGACGCAGGCGATCCCGACGAGACCGCCGGCCCCTCGGGCACGAAGCCGAAGAAGCCTAAGAAGCCGAAGCGTTCGAAGGAGAAGGCAGCGTGACCGCCGTCATCGCCCCCGGCAGCCCCCGCGTCGCACCCGCGACAGGGCTGGCCAGCTGGTTCTCGGACGGCTGGGCCGTCACCAAGCGCAACCTCATCAAGATCAAGCGCTCCCCCGACATGCTGATCTTCGCCGTTCTGCAGCCGATCATGTTCGTGCTGCTCTTCAGCCAGGTCTACGGCGGGGCGATCGCCGTCAAGGGCACGGACTACACGCAGTTCCTGATGGCGGGCATCTTCGCCCAGACCGTCGTCTTCGGAGCGACGTTCTCGGGGTCGGCGATGGCCAACGACCTCAAGAACGGCATCATCGACCGCTTCCGCACCCTGCCGATGTCGTCGTCGGCCGTTCTGATCGGGCGGACGAACTCCGACCTCGTGCTCAACGGGATCTCGATGGTGATCATGATGGCGACCGGGTTCGCCGTCGGCTGGCGGGTGAACGGCACGCCGCTCGAGTTCCTCGCCGGCGTCGGGCTGCTGCTGCTCTTCAGCTACGCGTTCAGCTGGGTGATGGCCCTGCTCGGCATGAGCGTGAAGTCGCCCGAGACGATCAACAACGCCTCGTTCATGATCCTGTTCCCGTTGACCTTCGTCTCGAACGCCTTCGTGCCGAGCGACACGCTGCCCACCGCGCTGCGCATCTTCGCGGAGTGGAACCCGGTGTCATCGCTCGTGCAGACGGCGCGCGAGCTGTTCGGCAACGAGGGCTCCACCCCGACCCCCGACGTGTGGACGCAGCAGCACTCGCTGGCCACCGTGCTCATCGGGATCGCGGTGATGCTCGTCGTGTTCGTGCCGTGGTGCATCCGACGGTACGAGTCGATCAGCTCGCGGTGAGCGCGGCACCGGCGAGCGCCGCCTCTAGCGTTCGGCGACGAGCCGGTCGAGCTCGTCGAGCGGGACCGTCACGATCGTGGCGATCACGAGCCGCATCGCCTCGGCGACCTTGACGGCGTCCCGGTCGTAGAGCCACTGCAGCTGCAGGCCGTCCTGCACGGCCAGAACGACTCGGGCCGCTGTCTCGGCCGTGAAACCAGGCGCGAGCAGGCCGCGCTCTTCGGCGACCTCGAGGTAGTGCGTCGTCGAGGCGATGATCCGCTCGTAGAAATCGGCGTAGTAGTCGTGCGCCGGGTGCTCGGGAGACGTCGATTCGGCCGACGCAGTATTGAAGAGCTGGATGACGCCGGGCACGCCGACGTTGTACTCGGCGAGCTCGACCAGCTCGCCGAGCCGCATTCCGCCCGGATCGTCGAAATGCGTGCGAAGGCGCTCGTCGCGGCGACGGAGGACGGCCAGCAGCAGGGCGTCCTTCGTCGGGAAGTAGTGCATCAGCGACTGGTGCGAGACGCCGCACTGTCGCGCGATCTCGCGGAGCGACGCCCCGTGAAAGCCGGACTGCCCGAACACGGGCAGCGCCGCGTCGAGGATCGCCTCGCGCTTCGCCACGCCTTTGGCATAGCTGCCGCGGCGGGTGGCGACGCGCTCGTCGTCGGCGGTCGTCTCGATGCTCACGACACCGACGATACGGGAGGTCGGCGTGAGTAGGCTCTGCCGGGTGAAGCCCGTCGACCCTGCGACCGGTGCGGTTCGCATCAGATCCCGGCGCCGATGAACTGGTCGCTGCTGCGCCGCCCGGCTTTCCGAGCGCTCTGGTGGGGCCGGCTCCTGTCGTGGGTCGGCAGCGGTGTCGGGCCGGTGGCGATCGTGTTCGCCGCTATCGACCTGGGTGCCGGAGTCACGGTGCTCGGCATCGTGATTGCGTGCCGGTCCATCCCGAACGTCCTTCTCGTGCTGTTCGGTGGAGCGGTGGCCGACCGGGCACCGAAGTGGGCGGTGGCGGTGACGGCCTCCGCCGTGTCGGCGGCCTCGCTCGCCGCGCCGGCGCTGCTTCTCGCGACCGGCGACGCCAGCCTGCCGCTGCTCGCCGGAGCCGCGGCCGTGAGCGGCGCCGGCTCGGCGTTCTTCGCTCCGGCCACGGGGGCGCTGCTCCGCGACGTCGTCGAGACCGAGCAGCTCCGCGACGCGACGATCCTCAACCGGCTCGGCATGAACATCGGCCTCGTCGCAGGCACGGCCCTCGGCGGCGAGCTGGTCGACATGCTCTCGCCCGAGATCGCGCTTGCGGTGGGGTCTCTCCTCTTCACGGCCGCCATCCCCGTCTTCGCGGGCCTCCCCCGGCGAGCGCTGGGAGCGATCCGCGGCGGCTCGTTCGCGCACGACCTCCGCGAGGGCATCGCGTTCGTCCTCCGCACCCGCTGGCTGCGCTCGACGCTGGCTCTCCTCTTCGTCGCCCAGTTCGCCTTCGCCGGGGGCGTGCAGGTGCTCGGCCCTTTCGCCGCCGACGCCTCGTTCGGCCGGTCGCTGTGGGGCTTCGCCGGAGCCGTCCAGACCGTCGGCCTCGTCGTGGGAGCAGTGGTGGCCGGCAACCTGCGCGGCCGGCTGCGTCTGGCCACCGCGACCCTCGGCGTCGCCGGCATGGCGCTCCCCCTCGGAGTCCTCGCGCTCATCCTGACGGTCGACCCGGTCGTGATCGACCCGCTGCACTGGTTCTTCTGGCTGAGCGTCGCATTGGCCGGCGCGAGCATCGGGCTCGAGATCTTCACCGTCCCGCTCGACGTGATGATCCAGCGCCAGGTGCCCCGCCCGTACCTGGCCCGCGCCTACGCCTGCCTCACGCTCGCCTCGCTGGCGGGAATGCCCGTCGGCGAGCTCGTGGTCGGCCCGGTCGTCGGCCTGATCGGCGCACCGCTCACTCTCTGCGGTCTCGGCGCCCTCGTGCTCCTGGCGGCAGCCGCGGTCGCCGTGAGCCCGCGCGTGCGCCGGCTCGACCGCTCCAAGGCTTAGAGCAGGAACTGCCCGCCGACCCGCAGCCGCCCTCCGAGCGCACGGCATCCACGCCGTCAGACCGAGAAGCCGCCGTTGCTCGTGATGAGCTGCCCCGACACCCAGGCCCCCTGCGGCGACAGCAGGAAGCGCACCAGGTCGGCCGTGTCGGACGGCCGTCCGAGGCGGCCGGTGGGCTGGCGGGCGGTGAGGGCCTCCCTCGTCTCGTCGTCCATCCACCCGGTGTCGATCGGGCCGGGGTTGAGCGCGTTGGACGAGATGCCGAGGTGCCCGAGCTCGCGCGCCGCGGCGATGACGATGCGATCGAGGGCGCCCTTGCTCGAGCCGTACGGCATGTTGTCGACGACGTGGTCGCTGGTGAGGGCGACGATTCGCCCGCCGGGACCGGGCACCTGCTCGGCGAAGCCCTTGATCAGCAGCCACGCCGCCCGGACGTTCACGGCGAAGTGGCGGTCGAACGCCTCGACGGTCGTGTCCAGGATCCCGGAGTCGACGCTCTCGGAGTGCGACAGCACGATCGCGTCGATCGGCGCGAGGGCGGCGGCCGCGCGGTCGACCAGCGTCGACGCGTCTGCGGCATCGGCGAGGTCGGCTTCCATCACGACGGCCCGGCGGCCGAGCGCCTCGATGTCGGCGACCAGGGCGGGCACGTCATCCGGCCGGGAGCCCCAGCGCATCCGCTCCTCGTAGGCGGCGTTGGTCACCAGCACGAGGTCCCAGCCGTCTTCGGCCAGGCCCAGCGCAGTCGCGGCGGCGATGTTCTCGCGGCGGCCGGCGCCGGTGAGCAGGACTGTTCGGGACGTCTTCGTCATGCCGCCATCCTGCCAGGCCGCCATCCTGCCAGGCTGCCGGACTTCTGGCGGCGAGGGCTCAGCGGCGGCGCTTGCGCGACGGGCGCGGCACGAACTTGCGGGGCTTCGCCGCCGGTCGAGGCGCTCGCGCGGGTTTCGCCGGAGCCGGCTCCTCGACGGGGGCGCGGTCGCGCGAGCTGTTCGCGGTGCGGCCCCGCACGACGCCGATGAAGTCGCCCATGGCGTCCGACTGGTCGCCCTCCGGCCAGACGAGGGCGATGGTCGTCGGCGGAAGCCCGTCGACCTGCCGGTTCACGGCGCCCTTGCGGCCGTAGAGACGAGCGAGCGACTGGGGCATCACGGCGACGCCGGTGCCGGTCGCGACGACGCCCACCGCCTGGTCGAGGTCGAGGGTCGGGTCGAGGTCGAACCGGGTCTCGCCCTCGAGGTCGGCGAGCGCGACGAGCTTGTCGTCGGCGAGGGCGTGCTCGCGGGGCAGCACGACGAACGGGAGCTCCTCGTAGAGGGGGATGGCATGCAGGCCGGAGCCCCGGAGCGGAAGGCGGGCGAAGGCCATGTCGGCCTGGCCCTCGGTCAGGGCCGTCTCGAGTTCCTGCGCCGTTGCAGGGATCAGGACGAGCGGTACGTCGGGGTAGCGCTCTTCCCAGATGCGCGACCACTTGCCGAGGGTCACCCCTGGCACGAACGCGATACGGAGCTCCACGCCCGAAAGGCTACCCTGGGGCAATGACCACCGAGAACAGCGATCAGCCGGACACCGCTCAGACGGCTCCGACCACGAAGTCGCGCGCGTCGCAGACCATGAAGCCCTTCACCGCCGCCAAGAAGCTCGGAGTGCACCTGCCGGCGACGCCCCAGGGGTTCCAGGACGCCCCGGTGACCCGCGAGCAGTTCGCCGATCTGCAGAGCGACCCGCCGGAGTGGCTCGTCGAGCTGCGCCGTACAGGGCCGCACCCTCGCCCCGAGGTCGCCCGCAAGCTCGGAATCACCATCTCGGGCCTGGCCCGCGGCGGCGTCGAAGACGCTCTCACCACCGACGAGATCCAGGCGCTGCTCGAGGAGATGCCGTTCTGGCTCTCTCAGGAGCGCTACAACCTCGCGCAGGTGCGCGACGAGGAGATCCGCATCCGCCAGCGCGACGAAGAGCGTGCGGCGAAGCGAGCGGCCGAGGGCGAGTAGCCCCGCGGCTCTCCTCGGGAGATCGGCGCCCCCGGGTCGTGAAGGTCGGCGCCTCGGGTATGTCTCACGTTGTCATGGCGTCCGTTAGTCTGTGGCCGTGAGTCAGTACGCGCTGGCCGTCGATATCGGCGGCACCAAGGTCGAGTCCGCCCTCGTCGACGCCGACGGGCAGCTGCTCGACGGCAGCCGAGACCGTCGCCCGACGGGGCACGGGTCGACGTCCGACGAGCTCGCAGATGCGGTCAGAGCCGTCGTCGCGCACGCGCTCGCGGCCCTGCCCGAGGGCGCCGTGATCCTCGGCACGGGCATCGGCAGCGCCGGCCCGGTCGATCTCGCCGCCGGAACGGTCTCGCCCATCAACCTCCCGGCCTGGCGCGGCTACCCCATCGTCGAGCTGGTCGCCTCGCTCGTCGGGCCGGGCGCTCCGGTCACCCTCCGCCTCGACGGGGTCAGCCTCGCCCTCGCCGAGCACTGGGTCGGCGCGACGCAGGGCATCGACAACGCCCTCGCCATCACCGTGTCGACAGGCGTCGGCGGCGGACTCATCGTCAACGGCCGCCTGCTCTCGGGCGGCACCGGCAACGCGGGTCACATCGGCCAGCTGCAGGTGCGCACGCGCCCCGAGGGCGAGTCGTCGGAGTCGGTCACCCTCGAAGTGCTCGCCTCCGGCCCGCACACCGTGAGATGGGCGCAGGAACTCGGGTGGTCGGGTTCCCGAGGCGAGGACCTGGCCCGAGACTATGCGGCCGGCGTCGAGCTGGCCGTCGCCGCCGTGCGCCGCTCCGCCACCGCGCTCGGCGAGGCCATCACGTCGGTGACGACGCTGCTCGACCTCGATGTCGTGGCCGTCGGCGGCGGGTTCTCTCGGGTCAGCCCCGACTACCTCGACCTCGTGCGCGCCGTGATCGACGAGGCCGCGTACAACCCGTACGCCACGCGGATCCGGGTCGTCCGTTCGGGTCTCTCCGACGAGAGCCCGCTCATCGGGGCGGCCGCTCTCGTGCACCAGGCCCACCTGCTCGGCTGATCAGAGACGCCGGACCGCCCCCGAGCACCGGCCGGCTCCGTGACGGAGCTCGGAGGCGTGCGATGCAAGGCGGAGCCCGGTCGACTATGGCGGAGCCATGTCGGCCGGGCGACAACGCCGCAGCGTGCGCCCCCGAGCCCCGTCCGGCTCCGTGACGGAGCTCGGAGGCGTGCGATGCAAGGCGGAGCCCGGTCGACTATGGCGGAGCCATGTCGGCCGGGCGACAACGCCGCAGCGTGCGCCCCCGAGCCCCGTCACATCTTGGGTTCGGCGCGTTTCTGGCGTGCGAATTCTGCGGGATTCTCATCGCCGTTCCAGACGGTGATGATGCCCCAGGCGACTGCGGCGATCGGCACCGCGAGGACGGCGCCCACGATTCCGCCGATGATCGTGCCGGCCGTCAGGGCGATCAGGACGACCAGCGGGTGCAGCGACAGCGAGCGCGCCATGACGACCGGCTGGAGGAAGTTGCCCTCGAGCTGGTTGACCGCGACGACGATGATCACGACGATCACGGCGGGCCAGAAGCCAGCGGCGACGAGGGCCACGAGCGCGGCCAGGACGCCGGCGACGGTTGCGCCGACGAGCGGGATGAACGCCGAGAGGAAGACGATGACCGACAGCGGCAGGGCCAGCGGGATCTGCAGCGCGAAGAGGCCGATGCCGATTCCGATGGCGTCGACCAGAGCGACCGTGGCAGTGCCGCGGACGTAGCCGCCGAACGTGGAGACCGTCTTCTGGCCGACCCGCTGAGCACGCTCGAACTGCTCGCCCGTGAAGGGACGCTCGAGGAAGGCCCAGATCTTCGGGCCGTCTTTCATGAAGAAGAACAGCACGACGACGAAGAGCGCCAGCCCCGTGACGAAGCTCGTCGCGGCCGAGACGCCCGCGAAGGCGCCGCTGGTGAACGTGCTGCTCTGAACGAAGTCGACCAGGGAGTCGAGCGCCGTCTGGATCTGCTTGTCGCTGATGTGGAAGGGGCCGTTCTTGGCGAAGTCCTGCAGCTGGGCGATGCCCTGGGTCGCCGAGTCGACGAGCTCCCCCACCTGGTTCTGGATCGCGTTCACGATGAGCCAGACGACGAGGCCGAGCACCACGACGATCGCGACGAGGGCGATCCAGGTCGCGAGGATCGAGGGGACGCCGTGGCGGCGCATGAGGTCGAGCAGCGGGTACATGGCCGACGCGATGATGAGCGCCAGGATCACCGGGATGACGACCAGGCTGAGCTGCGTCATCGCGAAGACGAGGCCGGCGGCGACGATCACCACCAGGATGATCTGGAGGCTGCGGGTCGCGAGTCGGCCGAACGCGTCGGACCAGATGGTGCGCTGCGCCGACCAGGTCAGGGCACGCTGCTTGTCGAGGGGTTCGGGTGGCCGAGTGTCTTCGGCCCCGCTGCGGCGCGGAAGGATTGCATCGAAAAGGCCCACGTGGTCTTCTGCTTTCGTCGTCGTGCGGTAACCGTACCGGCGGTCGCCGACGGCCGCCCGGACCTACTTCTTCTTGCTCGACTTGGTCGGAGTCGGAGTAGGCGTCGGGGTCGGCGTCGCCGTCGCGGTGTCGGTGTAGCTGTTGCCGGCCGCGGTCACGATGAAGTTGCTGAACTCCTCGTTCGTGAACGGCGTCGTGTACTTGTACTGCTGGCCGTTGACGAGGACGGTCGGCGTACCGGCGACCTTCTTCACGTCGGTGCCGTCGAGCGGGCCGGTGAGCGCCTGCTGCGTCGCGGTCAGGACCCACGGCGCGTACGTCTGATCGGTGACGCACTTCTGGATCTTGTCGGTGTCGGTGATACCGGAGACGCCCTTGATCAGGGTGACGAGCTGCGCGTTCGTCAGCCCCGCGGTCTGCTCTTCAGGCTGGCGGTCGAACATCGCCGTGTTGAAGTCGAAGAAGGAGTCGGGCGAGTACGTCGCTACGCAGGCTGCCGACGCGGCTGCCCGCTGGGAGTACTTGGTGCCGAGCGACGAGTTCGTCAGGATGGCGATCGGATGGTACTCGACGGTCGCGGCGCCCGACTGCACCAGGCCCTTGATGTAGTCGTTGTTGGCCTTCTCGAAGCCTCCGCAGACGGGGCAGAGGTAGTCGAGGTAGATGGAGATCTTCACCGTGTCGGCGCTTCCGGCGGTCGCTGTCGACGTGGGATCGGCCGACGCCGACGTCGTGGTCGAATCGCCCGAGACGAGCTTCAGCCCCTTGCCGATGGTGATGCCGTTGCCGGCCATGTTGCGCGGGTTCGTCGCCGCATCGGGAACGGAGCTGACGACTGCGTAGCCGACGCCGACGATGAGCGCGACCACGACGACCGCGACGCCGGCGATGAGGGCCCAGCGGCCCCGTCGCGCTCGGGCCTTCTGCCGAGCTCGGGCCAGCCGTGCCTTCTCGCGTGCCACCTGGCGGCGGTCGCCGCGCGAGGGTCGACCGGGTCCGGAAGGCGAGCCGTTGTCGTTGTCAGTCATGGAACAGGTTCTCCGAGCGCGGCCGAGAAGCGGCGACGCAGATGCTGGGGATCGACGAGCGATCAGTGAACAGCCGTCGAGGGAATGGCCGGACGAGGCCGACATCCTCCAGGTTATGAGGATCCGCTGGGAAAAGTCCAAGCGGCGACGAGGGGCGAATTCGTTCTACCCCCGTCCGGGGGGTGTACGAGACGGTTCGGACTGCCATAATGAGCGAGGCCATCACCGTGGATTGCCTCGGTGATAGTCATCCATTCACAACGGATCGTCCGGCACGTACCTGCCGGTGAAGGAGAAACATCATGGCGTCAGTGACGTTCGAAAAAGCAACCCGCCTCTACCCGGGCTCGACCCGCGCTGCAGTCGACCAGATCGACCTGCAGGTCGCCGATGGCGAGTTCCTCGTGCTCGTCGGCCCCTCGGGTTGCGGCAAGTCCACCACCCTCCGCATGCTCGCCGGCCTCGAAGAGGTCAACTCGGGCGACATCTTCATCGGCGACCGCAACGTCACCGACGTGCCGCCGAAAGACCGCGACATCGCGATGGTGTTCCAGAACTACGCGCTGTACCCGCACATGACCGTCGCCGAGAACATGGGCTTCGCGCTCAAGATCGCCGGCGTCGGCAAGGACGAGCGCGCGACCCGCGTCCTCGAGGCCGCCAAGCTCCTCGACCTCGAGCCCTACCTGGCCCGCAAGCCGAAGGCCCTCTCGGGTGGTCAGCGTCAGCGCGTCGCCATGGGCCGCGCCATCGTGCGTCAGCCCCAGGTCTTCCTCATGGACGAGCCGCTGTCGAACCTCGACGCCAAGCTCCGCGTCCAGACGCGCACGCAGATCGCGTCCCTCCAGCGCCGTCTCGGCGTCACCACGGTCTACGTCACGCACGACCAGACCGAGGCGCTCACCATGGGCGACCGCATCGCCGTCCTGAAAGACGGAGTCCTCCAGCAGGTCGGCACCCCCCGCGACCTGTACGAGAAGCCCGACAACGTGTTCGTCGCCGGTTTCATCGGCTCGCCCGCGATGAACCTGCTTCCCGCCGACATCGTCGACGGCGGCGTCCAGTTCGGAACGAGCGTCGCATCCGTCGAGCGCGACATCCTCTCGCAGGCCACGCAGAAGAACGTCACCGTGGGCGTCCGCCCCGAGGACGTCGTCGTCTCGACCACGGGCGAGGGCCTGAAGGTCGCCGTCGACGTCGTCGAAGAGCTGGGTGCCGACGGCTACCTCTACGGTCACGCCGACGTCAACGGCCAGCGCGCCGACATCGTCGCCCGCGTGGACGGCCGCTCGCACGCCAGCGCCGGCGACACCGTCTACATCACCCCGCAGGCACACCACCTGCACGTCTTCGACACCGAGTCGGGCCTCCGCCTCGGCGACAAGGCAGTCGTCTCCGCGTAATCTCGCTTCACCGCATGGCCCGTCGTCGCCGACCTTCATCGGCACCGGCGGGCCTTGCTCGTTTCCCCTCGAACGGACCCCCGTGACCTCGCTCAACATCACCTCGGCCACCGCCGACCCGGCTCTCCTCGACCTCCCCTGGGACCTCCCCCTCGACGTCTGGCCCGAAGACGCCATCGCCACCCTGCCCAAGGGCATCTCGCGGCACCTGGTGCGCTTCGCGTACCTGAGCGGCTACGTGATCGCCATCAAGGAGACGTCGGGCGAGATGGCCCGCGGCGAGTACGAGATGCTCCGCACGCTGCAGCGCCTCGACATCCCGTGCGTCGACCCGCTCGCCGTCATCACGAACCGTCGCGATGGAGACGGCAACGAGCTCAACCCCGTGCTCGTCACGCGCCACCTCAAGTTCTCGCTCCCCTACCGCGCGCTCTACTCGCAGAGGCTCCGCCCCGACACGGCGGCCCGCCTCGTCGACGCGCTGGCGCTGCTGCTCGTGCGGCTGCACGTCATCGGCTTCTACTGGGGCGACGTCTCGCTCTCCAACACGCTCTTCCGCCGCGACGCCGGCGCCTTCGCCGCCTACCTCGTCGACGCCGAGACCGGCAAGCTCTACCCCGGCGGCCTCTCGAACGGCCAGCGCGAGAACGACCTCGAGGTCGCGCGTGTCAACATCGCCGGCGAGCTGCTCGACCTCGAGGCGGGCGACCGTCTCGACGAAGACCTCGACGCCGTCGAGGTGTCGAACGGCATCGTCGCCAAGTACCGCAGCCTCTGGGTCGAGCTGACGGGCACGGAGACGTTCTCGAACTCCGAGCGCTGGCGCATCAACGACCGCGTCGAGCGCCTGAACGACCTCGGCTTCGACATCGAGGAGCTCGCCATCAAGACCACCGAGGGCGGCACGCAGGTGCGGATCCAGCCCAAGGTCGTCGACGCCGGGCACCACTCGCGGCGCCTGCTCCGGCTCACCGGGCTCGACGCCCAAGAGAACCAGGCCCGCCGCCTGCTGAACGACCTCGACTCGTACCGCTCGAAGAACAACCGCGCCGAGCTCGACGAAGAGATGGTGGCGCACGAGTGGGCCGCCCGCGTCTTCGAGCCAGTCATCCGGTCGATCCCGCGCGACCTGCGCGGGCGCCTGGAGCCGGCCGAGATCTTCCACCAGCTGCTCGAGCACCGCTGGTACCAGTCGCAGGCCGAGAACCGCGACGTGCCGATCGCCGAGGCGCTGACCTCCTACGTCAACGACGTGCTGCGGCACCGCCGCGACGAGCAGATGGTGATCGCGCCGCCGACAGGCGCCATCACCCTCCCCGTGGCCATTCAGGAAGAGAACGCGCAGGCTGCCGAGGCCGAGGAGGACTGGCGCAGCAAGGTCTGAGAGCGCAGGAACTCGCCCCCGCCCCGAAATTCACGGAGTCTCTCGGCCGGCCGCTAGCCCGGTCAGCACGACCGGCCCGGCGCAGGCAGAATCTCCGTGAATGTACGGGGCTACTTGCGTTCGGCCCGCAGCTTGCTGATCTCGTAGAGGGTGACGCTGGCGGCGATACCGGCGTTGAGGCTCTCGGCCGCAGCGGTGATCGGCACGGACACGATGGCGTCGCAGGTCTCGGTGACGATGCGCGACAGGCCCTTGCCCTCCGAGCCGACGACGATGACGAGGGGCTGATCGGCGAGCTCGAGCCCGGGGAGCTGCACGTCGCCGCCGCCGTCGAGGCCGAGCACGAACACGCCCGCCTCTTTGAACGACTTCAGGGTCTGCGTGAGGTTCGACGCCATGGCCACCGGGACGCGGGCAGCGGCACCCGCCGACGTCTTCCACGCCGACGCGGTCACTCCGACGCTGCGGCGCTGAGGCACGATGACGGCCTGACCGCCGAACGCCGCGACGGAGCGGATGATCGCGCCGAGGTTGCGCGGGTCGGTGATGCCGTCGAGCGCGACGAACAGCGGCTTCTGACCGCGGCGACGCGTCTGCTCGAGCAGCTCCATCGGGTGCGCGTACTCGTAGGGCGGCACCTTGAGCGCGAGACCCTGGTGCACCGAGTCGGGGCCGGTGAGGCGGTCGAGCTCCGGGCGCATGACCTCCAGCACGGGGATGCCGCGACGGGTGGCCAGCGTCAGCACCTCCTTGACGCGGTCGTCCATCTCGAGG
The DNA here is from genome assembly GCF_057787745.1 of Frondihabitans sp. OV104. NCBI lineage: Bacteria > Bacillati > Actinomycetota > Actinomycetes > Micrococcales > Microbacteriaceae > Frondihabitans > Frondihabitans sp. OV104. The sequence goes on along the minus strand of NZ_CM173541.1, from coordinate 3,613,257 downwards.
CGGGCGGCGATGTAGAGCGTCGACGCGGGGATGCGCGCGCGCAGGGCCTCGAGCACCGAGTTGCGGCCGGTCACGATCTCGCTGTCGTCGGAGGCCTTCTTCGAGCGCGGCGGAACGGTGCGGTCGACGGCGGTCCGGGCCGTGCGGATCGGACGCTCAGCCTGGCTGCCGGCCTTGCCGCGGGCGGAGGCCAGGCGATCCTGCGCCGCCTTGCGCTTTCCGGCGGGGTGGTACGGACGGTCTTCGGCCTTCGGCGTGGGCTTCTTGCCCTCGAGGGCCTGGCGACCCTGGCCGCCGGACCCGACCTGCTTGCCCTTGCCGCCCTGGCGGACGGCGCCCGGGCGACCCTTGCGCTCACCTGACGTGTTCTTCATTGTTCAAGACTCCAATGCGACCCCGAGGGGCTGTCTTCGATCGTGATGCCCGCAGCGGCCAGGTCGGCTCGAATGCGGTCGGCGTTCGCGAAATCCTTGGCGGCTCGGGCGCTGTTGCGAGCCTCGAGCAGCTTGTCGACCAGGGTGGCCAGCGCGGTGTGCGCGGCGCCCTCGTCGGACCCCCTCCACTCCGGAGCGTACGGGTCGAGCCCGAGGACCTCCACCATGGCACGGGTGTGCTGCCATTCGCGCGCGGCGGTGTCGAGGTCGTCGTCGTCGAGGGCTGCGTTGCCGCGGCGGACGCTGTCGTGCAGGGCGCCGAGGGCCTGGGGCACGTTGAGGTCGTCGTCCATGGCCTCGGCGAAGGCGTCGGACACGACCCGGCTGCCGACTCCGACGAAGCGGGTGCCGGCCAGGCGGCGACCGGCCCGGCCGAGGAACACCTCGACGCGGTCGAGTGCGGCCTCGGCCTCTTCGAGGGCGCCGTCGTGGTAGTCGATCGTCGAGCGGTAGTGCGCCGCGGCGAGGAAGTAGCGGACCACGATGGGGCGCGCCATGGCCAGGAACTCCGACGCGAAGATCGAGTTGCCCAGCGACTTCGACATCTTCTGGCCGTCGACGTTCACGAGGCCGTTGTGCATCCAGTGGTGCGCGAAGTCGTCGCCCGCGGCCGTCGACTGCGCCAGCTCGTTCTCGTGGTGCGGGAAGCGCAGGTCGAGCCCGCCGCCGTGGATGTCGAACGCGGCGCCCAGGTAGCGCTTCGACATGGCGGAGCACTCGATGTGCCAGCCCGGACGGCCCGGGCCCCACGGCGACTCCCAGCTCGCCGACTCGGGCTCACCGGCCTTGGTGCCCTTCCAGAGCGCGAAGTCGCGCGGGTCGCGCTTGCCGCGCGGATCGGCGTCGGTCGCCGACACCATGTCGTCGAGCTTCTGATTGGTCAGCGCGCCGTAGGTCGGCCACGAGACCGTGTCGAAGTAGACGTCGCCCGAGCCGTCGGGCGCCGGGTAGGCATGGCCTCGCTCGATGAGAGTCGCGACGATGGCCTGCATCTCGGAGACGCTCGCCGTCGCGCGCGGCTCGTAGGTCGGCGGCAGGATGCCCAGCGCCGTGTAGCCGGCGGTGAACTCGAGCTCGTAGCGGTAGGCGCGCGCCCACCACTCCTCCGCGGTGTCGGCGGCGAGGTTCAGGATCTTGTCGTCGATGTCGGTCACGTTGCGCACCAGCGTGACGCGCAGCCCGCGGTAGGTGAACCAGCGGCGCCACAGGTCGTAGACGAGAGCCGAGCGGAGGTGGCCGATGTGCGGCGACGACTGCACCGTCGGGCCGCAGACGTACAGGCCCACTTCACCGTCGACGAGCGGGACGAAGTCGGTGATCGACTGCGCGCGGGAATCGTAGAGGCGAATGGTCACCGCCACAGCCTAATCGGCGTGCGGCTCGCGAGTCAGCGCCGGCAAGCCGAGCCAGCGCCGGCATGGACCGCTCAGCGGGCGGCGACCTCGACGAGCGCCGTGGCGATGACTGTCACGCCCTCGCCGCGACCGGTGAACCCGAGGCCGTCGGTCGTCGTCGCCGAGACCGAGACGGGAGCGCCGACGATCGCGGTGAGCGCCGCCTCCATCTCCATGCGGCGAGCGGCGAGGCGCGGGCGATTGCCGACGACCTGCACCGACACGTTCACGATCCGGGCTCCGGCCTCGGCGAGCAGCTCGAGCGTGCCCTCCAGGAAGACGGCGCCCGACGCACCGGCGTAGCGCGGATCGGCCGTTCCGAACCGCGAGCCGATGTCGCCCAGCCCGGCCGCCGACAGGATCGCGTCGACCATGGCGTGCGCGACCGCGTCGCCGTCGCTGTGCCCCGCCAGCCCGGGCTCGCCCGGCCAGTCGAGCGTGCCGAGGCGAAGCGTCTGGTCGGCGTCGAAACCATGCACGTCGATCCCCACCCCCACACGGTGCTCGACAGGGGCATCGGGCGCAGGAACCGCACTGCCCCCGGCGAGCATCTCGGCTCGCTGCAAGTCCCACGGCGTCGTGATCTTGAACGCGTCGTGCGAGCCCTCGACGACGACGACGTCGTGCCCGGCGGCGGAGAAGAGGGCCGCGTCGTCGGTGTGGTCGACCTCCGCTTCGGCGTACGCGGCGTCGAGCGCCGCCCGCGGGAAGCCCTGAGGCGTCTGCATCGCGACGAGCTCCGACCGGTCGACGGTCTCGGCGACGAGGCCCGAGGATGTGATGCGCTTGATCGTGTCGCTGACCGGGAGCCCGGGAACGACGCCCCCACCCGTCTGCTCGACCATCAGGGCGACCGCCTCGAACTGGGCGGGCGGCGTGAAGCAGCGCGCCGAATCGTGAACCAGGACGGTGGTGACCGCGGGGGCGACGGCGGCGAGGCCGGCCGCCACGGAGGCCTGGCGGGAGGGGCCGCCCGCGACGACGGTGACGAGCGGGGCGGCGTGGCCGGCGGTGGTGGCGGCGAGTTCCTGCGCCCGGGTCGTCAGGCTCGGCGGGACGACGAGGACGATCTGGTACGGCACCGGGCACCGGAGGATGCCGCGGATCGACCACTCGAGGATCGTGCGGCCGGCGACCTCGACGAACGCCTTCGGGAGCCCCTGCGCCAGGCGGGTGCCGCTGCCGGCGGCGACGACGACGACCGCGCGGCTCGGAGCTTCGCCTACGATGCGAGGACCTCGTCGAGGACGGTCTCGGCCGCCGCCTCGTCGGTGTTCTCGGCCAGGGCGAGCTCGGACACCAGGATCTGCCGCGCCTTCGCGAGCATGCTCTTCTCGCCGGCGGAGAGGCCCTTGTCGTGGTCACGGCGCCACAGGTCGCGGACGACCTCGGAGACCTTGATGACGTCGCCGGAGGCCAGCTTCTCGACGTTCGCCTTGTAGCGACGCGACCAGTTCGTGGGCTCTTCGGTGAAGGAAGCGCGCAGCACGTCGAACACCTGCTCGACGCCCTCGCGGCCGATGACGTCGCGGACGCCCACCAGGTCGACGTTCTCGGCCGGGACCTCGATGACGAGGTCGCCCTGCGTGACCTTGAGGGTGAGGTACAGCTTCTCTGCGCCCTTGATGACGCGCGTCTTGACAGCCGTGATCTCTGCCGCACCGTGGTGCGGATAGACGACGGTCTCGCCGACCTCGAACTGCATGCTGGGGCTCCGTTCCGGTGGCCCAGATTACCATGCGGGCGCCCTACCAGACCCGCCCGTGACATCGACGAGGGCCGCTCTAGGCTAGGCTGGGAGAGCATTCGAAACCCGTTCTGGAGGAACCTGTGAGAGCACGCACCACGGCAGCCGTCGTCATTGCCGGAGCCGTGATGGTCCTCACCGCGGGCTGCAACTTCATCAGCCCCCAGGCCACCACCGAGCACTACGACGCGAGCGACGGGGTCAGCATCAACGTCGGCGACGTCGAGGTCCGCAACGCGATCGTGTTCACCGACAACGGCGACGAGGCCAGCCTCAGCGTCACGCTGCTCAACGAGGGCTCCTCCGACGCCAACGTGAAGATCCAGTACGAGTCGCTCGGGTCGCCGAAGACCGTGAGCGTCGACGTCCCGGCCGGCGAGACCGTCAGCCGCGGCACGCAGGGCGGTGACGAGCAGATCCTGATGAACGGCATCGGCGAGCAGGCCGGCTCCCTCCTCAAGGTCTACATCCAGTACGGCTCGTCCACCGGCAAAGACCTCAAGGTGCCCGTGCTCGACGGCTCGTTCGCCGAGTACGCGACGCTCCTCCCGTCGCCGGTCGCGACCAATGACGTCGTGCCGACCGACTCGGCGACGCCGGCTCCGTAGCGATCAGCCCACCCCCGCACTTCTCACGAAGGCCCCCACCTCGCGGTGGGGGCCTTCGTCGTCCTGCGCGGTGCGCCCGGGTGCTTGGGCGGGTGCCCGTCGGCTTCGGCGCGTCTCCGGAGACGCCCCGAAGCCGACGAACCCCCGCCGACCCGAGCGGTCAGGCCTCGATGCGATAGCCGAGACCGCGGACCGTCACGAGCGCCTTGGGCTCGGAGGGGACGGACTCGATCTTCGAGCGGATGCGCTTGATGTGCACGTCGAGGGTCTTGGTGTCGCCGAAGTAGTCGGACCCCCAGACGCGGTCGATGAGCTGACCGCGGGTCAGGACGCGGCCGGCGTTGCGCATGAGCAGCTCGAGGAGCTCGAACTCCTTCAGCGGCATGGCGATGTCCGTGCCGCGGACCGTGACGACGTGGCGCTCGACGTCCATCGAAATCTCGCCGGCGGTCAGGGTCGAGTCGCTCAGCTCCTCGAGGTCGACGCGGCGGCGAAGGACGGCCCGGATGCGAGCCAGCAGCTCGCGCGTCGAGTACGGCTTGGTGACGTAGTCGTCGGCGCCGAGCTCGAGCCCCACCACGATGTCGACCTCGCTGTCCTTGGCGGTCAGCATGACGATCGGCACCTGCGAGCGGTTGCGCAGCTCGCGGCAGACCTCGGTGCCCGGCAGTCCCGGCAGCATCAGGTCGAGCAGCACGAGGTCGGCGCCCTCCCGGTCGAACGCCGCGAGCGCCTTGGGGCCGTCGTCGGCGACCGTGATCTGGTAGCCCTCACGCTCCAGGATGAACGCGAGGGGCTCGCTCAGGGATTCTTCGTCTTCGACGATCAGGATGTGGGTGGGCATGTCAGTTGTCTCCTCGGACGGGGACCGTGGCCGTTGAGGCCTCGGGAAGACGGATGGTGAAGGTGGATCCGGAGCCGAGCTGCGACCACAGGCGGATGTCGCCGCCGTGATTCTGCACCACGTGCTTGACGATCGCGAGGCCCAGGCCGGTGCCGCCGGTGCGACGCGACCGCGCAGGGTCGACCCGGTAGAAGCGCTCGAAGATGCGCTCGCGGTCGGCATCGGAGATGCCGTCGCCCTGGTCGGTGACCGCGACCTCGACGATCCCCTGGTCGGTGATCGTCGCGCCGATGCCTATCCGCGAGCCGTCGGGCGAGTAGTGGACGGCGTTCGCCACGAGGTTGTGGACGGCCATGGCCAGCTGATCGGCGTTGCCGACCACGGTGGCCTTCTTGCCGCCGCGGGCGAGGATCTCGATCCCTCGCGCGTCAGCCTCGACGCGATTGCGCTCGACGGCCGCCCGGATGACTGTGCGGATGTCGACGATCGACGGCTCGGACAGCGGATCGACCGCCTGCAGGCGCGAGAGCTCGATGATGTCCTGCGTCAGGCGTCCGAGTCGGAGCGACTCGCGAGTGAGGCTCTTGGCGAAGTAGCGCACCTGCTCCTCGTCGTCGGCGGCCTGCTCGAGGGCCTCGGCCAGGAGGCCGACCGCGCCGATCGGAGTCTTGAGCTCGTGGCTGATGTTCGCCACGAAGTCGCGACGGACCTCCTCGAGGCGGTGCGACTCCGTGTTGTCCTGAGCGAGGACCAGTACGTAGCGCGTACCGAGCCGGGCGGCCCGGACGTGCATCCGCAGGTCGGTCTCCTGGCGGAGGGTGCGCGCGATCAGGAGGTCTTCGGTCACCGGGTCCTCCGAGAGCCGCGCCCGCTCGATGAGGTCGACCATCTCCGAGTGCGACACCTGCTGCATCGCGACGAGGCCGTGGGCGATAGCCATCGCGGAGGCCTTCTGGACGTTGTTCGACGGATCGACGACGAAGCCGGCGGTGTCGAGCGCGTCGAGGATGGCGCCGACGCCATCGGGAAGGGACACGTCGCTGAGAGCACGAGCCCGACGACCGCGTTCGGCCGCAAAGAAGATCAGGAGAACGAGCCCCGCGCCGATGACGATGCCGAATGCCAGGGAGATCGGCACCAGCCAGGGGGAGTACATGGTTCTCAGGTTAGTGAACAGCAGGTGGACCGCCAGTGCCGCGGTGTCGGCGGCCGCACTAGGTTGGAGACTGTTCTCCTGCGGCTCACCGGTCGTTAACCTGGGCGGTGGAGGCTCGGTCACACTGCGCGGGCGAGATTCTGCGGATCGAGACAGATAATTCTTGACGGGCGCGTCCTGAACCAGGACGCCCCGCACCATGCGGCATGCCGCAACGAAAGGGTCGACCAAGACAATGCGCGAGGTATTCCAGCTAGAGCTCCAGGAGGTCCAGGAGCGGCTCGTAGAGATCTCGTCGATGGTTGCCGTCTCGATCGAGAACGCCACGCGCGCGTTCGGCGAGTCGAACGTCAGCCTGGCCGAGCAGGTCATCGTGGACGACGAGCGGATCGACTCCCTCGCCATCAGCCTCGACGAGCTCGCCATCGACATCCTGGCCCGCCAGCAGCCGGTCGCCCGCGACCTCCGCATCGTCGTCAGCGCCCTCCGCATCTCGGCCTCGCTCGAGCGCATGGGCGACATGGCCGAGCACATCGCTCAGCTCGCCCGCTACCGCTTCCCCGAGAAGGTCGTGCCGAAGAGCCTTCGCCCCACGTTCACCGAGCTCGGCCAGCTCGACGTCGCGATCGCGAAGAAGCTCACCGAGCTCCTCACCACCGAAGACATGCGTCTCGCCGAGGAGATCCGCAACGACGACGACCGCATCGACGAGCTGCACCTGAGCGTGTTCGACAAGGTGCTCGGCGAGACCTGGAAGGGCGCTCCGGCCGACACGGTCGACGCCACGCTGGCCAGCCGCTACCACGAGCGCTTCGCCGACCATGCGGTCTCGATCGCCAAGAAGGTCCAGTACCTCGCGACCGGAGACTGGGTCGGCGCCGAGGTCTAGATCCGCGGGGGAAGGGGGCCTCGAGCGCTGCTCGAGGCCCTTTTCAGTTGCGTCTCGGTTTGCGTTCAAGTCTTGACGACAGTCATTTCGAGGGCAATGATTCGAGCGTGTCAAATCTCCAAGGTCCACCGGCGGACCGCAGGCAGTTCCCGCCTGCCGGGCAGAGTCCCGGCTCGCAGACCTCCCTCCGCAAGCGCAATCAGCAGCGTGTCGTCGAGACGCTCATGCGCGTCGGGGCATCTACTCAGGCGGACCTCGCCCGCAGCACCGGCCTCAGCACCGCGACCATCTCGAACATCGTCACGTACATGGCGAAGAACGGCATGGTCAGTCTCACCCCGACGACCAGTTCCGGCCGCAGAGCTGTGTCGGTGCAGCTCATCACCCAGAACGGCACGGTCGCCGCGGGGATCGGCTTCGGCCGCCGGCACCTCAGGGTCGTGCTCGTCTACCCCGACTACACGATCGCGGCCGAGGAGAACGTCGTCCTCGAGCAGAAGTACGATCCGCGCCACGGCTTCGACGTCGCCAAGCAGGTCCTCACTCGCTTGATGGAGCAGACGGGGGTCTCGTGGGAGGCGCTCTCGGGTGTCGGCGTCGGCATCCCGGGATCGATCGACCGCCGCGACCTCATGCCCGTGATCGGCACCGTCTGGGCCGAGTGGGCGTTCGTCGACGTGGTCGTCGAGCTCGAGGACCGCCTCGGCGTCCCGGTCGTGCTCGACAACGACGCCAACCTCGGCAGCGTCGCCGAGACGATCTGGGGGCTCTACGGCGGCACCCGCAATCTCGTGTACCTCAAGGTGGGCTCCGGCATCGGCGCCGGGCTCATCCTGAACGGGCAGCCGTTCAACGGGGCCACCGGCGTGACCGGCGAGGTCGGGCACGTGCAGGTCGTGCCCGACGGTCAGGCCTGCCGCTGCGGCAACCGCGGCTGTCTCGAGGCAGAGGCCTCGATCACCGCGATGCTCGACCGGCTCGGCACCGTCACGCCCATCCAGTCGACGGAGCAGCTCGTCGCCTCGGTCCAGGCGGGCGACGTGGCGGCCCTGCGCGTCATCGAGGATGCCGGCCGTCTCATCGGCCGCGTGGTCGGCGACCTCGCCAGCATCATCAGCCCGGAGGTGATCGTGCTCGGCGGCCCCCTCGCCGTGCTCGGCGACACCCTCCTCGAGCCGATCTCGCGCTCGTTCGCGCGTCACGTCCTGCCGCTGGTCCGCGACGCGACCGAGATCGTGGCCTCCACGCTCGACGATCGGGGCGAGGCGCTGGGCGCCGCGGCCCTGGTCTTCCACCAGGCGGCAGTCCGCGTTATCTGAACCTTGCTCGCCTTCAGGCCGCAACGGAGTAGACCGAATGTGAGCGCTCCCAATGGCAGAGGTTCGTGAAGCCGTTACAAATTCGTTGCGTTAACCTTTTGACGCCAGCGCCGGATCGGCCTACTGTGATCCCGGGCCAAGTGGCCAGCGGGGCGACGAAGCTCAACCCGACAACGATGTCTTTAGAAAAATGGCGGTGCACAATGGCTGGTTCACCAACCATCCTCGAGATGCGCTCGATCACCAAGGAGTTCCCTGGTGTGAAGGCCCTCTCTGACGTGAACCTGACCGTGAAGGCCGGCGAGATCCACGCGATCTGCGGCGAGAACGGTGCAGGCAAGTCGACCCTGATGAAGGTCCTCTCGGGCGTCTACCCCTTCGGGACGTACTCGGGCGACATCGTCTACGAGTCGCAGGTCGCCCAGTTCTCGGGCATCAAGCAGTCCGAGGCCGCAGGCATCGTGATCATCCACCAGGAGCTCGCGCTCATCCCCGAGCTGTCGATCACCGAGAACATCTTCCTCGGCAACGAGCCCGGCAAGCGCGGCGTCATCAACTGGATCGAAGCCCAGCGCACGGCGAAAGACCTGCTGGCCCGCGTCGGACTCACCGAGAACCCCGACCAGAAGATCAAATCGCTCGGCGTCGGCAAGCAGCAGCTCGTGGAGATCGCGAAAGCCCTCAACAAGAGCGTCAAGCTGCTCATCCTCGACGAGCCCACCGCCGCGCTGAACGAGCAGGAGTCGCAGCACCTCCTCGACCTCATCGTCGGCCTCAAGGCCCGCGGCATCACCTCGATCATGATCAGCCACAAGCTGAACGAGATCGAGCAGATCGCTGACACCATCACGATCCTCCGCGACGGCAAGACGATCGAGTCGCTCGACGTCAAGGCCGACGGTGTCAACGAAGACCGCATCATCCGCGGCATGGTCGGCCGCTCGCTCGAGAGCCGCTTCCCCGACCGCACGCCGAACATCGGCGAGAAGTTCTTCGAGGTCACCAACTGGACGGTGCGCCACCCGCTCGACCCCGAGCGCCTCGTCTGCAAGAACGAGAACTTCTTCGTCCGCCGCGGCGAGATCGTCGGCTTCGCGGGCCTCATGGGCGCCGGCCGCACCGAGCTCGCGATGAGCATCTTCGGCCACTCGTACGGCACCTTCGTGTCGGGCGAGGTCTACAAGGACGGCCGCGAGATCCGCACCGACACGGTGGCCCACGCCATCAAGAACGGCATCGGCTACGTCTCCGAAGACCGCAAGGCCCTCGGCCTGAACCTGCTCGACACGATCAAGCGATCGACGGTCGCCGCGGGCCTCCCCAAGATCACGCACAACGGCGTCGTCTCCTCGGTCGAGGAGTACGAGGTCTCCGAGCGCTACCGCCGCAGCCTCCGCACGAAGGCCTCGAGCGTCGACCAGGGCGTCTCGAAGCTGTCAGGCGGCAACCAGCAGAAGGTCGTCCTCGCCAAGTGGATGTTCACCGACCCCGACCTGCTGATCCTCGACGAGCCGACCCGCGGCATCGACGTGGGCGCCAAGTTCGAGATCTACGGCATCATCCAGGACCTCGCGGCCCAGGGCAAAGCCGTGATCCTCATCTCCTCCGAGCTCCCGGAGCTCCTCGGCCTCTCGGATCGCATCTACACGATCTTCGAAGGCTCCATCACCAATGAATTGACCGCAGCCGAGGCCGACCCCGAGTCGCTGATGGTGAGCATGACCTCGAAAAGGACAACGGTTCGATGACGAACATCAAGAAGAACATCGACAGCATCCTCGGCAACAAGGGGGGCGGGATCAGCCAGTACGGCATGATCATCGCGCTGATCGTGATCATCATCGGCTTCCAGATCTGGACCGGTGGCAACACCCTCGCTCCCGGAAACGTCATCAACGTCTTCCAGCAGTACTCGTACATCCTGATTCTGGCCATCGGCATGGTGATGGTAATCGTCGCCGGTCACATCGACCTGTCGGTCGGCTCCGTCGCGGCGTTCGTCGGCATCATCGTGGCGCAGGCCATGGCGGTCTGGCACTGGTCGTGGTGGGCCGCGATCATCCTCGGCCTCGTGGTCGGCGTGCTCGTCGGCGCATGGCAGGGCTTCTGGGTCGCCTACGTGCGAGTCCCCGCGTTCATCGTGACCCTCGCCGGTCAGCTGATCTTCCGAGGCGCCAACCAGGCCATCGGCAACTCGACCGCCGTGCCGGTGCCCGACGACTTCCAGAACATCGGCAACGGCTACATCAGCGACTTCGGCCCCAACACCGGCTTCAGCAACGGCACCCTGCTCCTCGGCATCGTCACGATCGTCGCGATCGTCATCTTCGAGTTCCGTGCCCGCAACAACCGCGTCAAGATGGGCGCGCAGCCGGCTCCGCTGTGGACCAGCATCGTCCGCATCGTCGTGCTCGGCGGCGTCACCGCCTACGCCACCATCCTGTTCGCCTCGGGTCGCCCCAACACGTCCGTCCCGATCGTCGCGATCATCCTCGGCGTGCTCGTCATCATCTACGGCTTCGTCACGAACACCACCACCTTCGGCCGCCACCTCTACGCGGTCGGCGGCAACTCGAACGCCGCGGTCCTCTCGGGCGTCAACTCGCGCCGCGTCAACTTCCTCGTCATGCTCAACATGTCGGTGCTCGCCGCCGTCGCCGGCATGGTCTTCGTCGGCTACTCGGGTTCGTCCGGCCCGGCTGACGGAACCGGCTGGGAGCTCGACGCGATCGCCGCCGTCTTCGTCGGTGGAGCCGCGGTCGCGGGTGGCGTCGGAACCGTCGTCGCCTCGATCATCGGCGGTCTCGTCCTCGCGTTCCTGGCCAACGGCCTCTCGCTCAAGGGCATCGACACCAACCTGGTCCAGATCATCCGCGGTCTCGTCCTCCTGATCGCCGTCGCGTTCGACGTCTACAACAAGACTCAGGGCCGCCCGTCGATCACCGGCTACCTGACCCGCGGCTTCGGTCGCAAGAACAAGAAGGACGACGGACCCACGTCCGGCGGCCTGAAGGGCTCCGGCGCGCAGCCGCAGTCGATCGACCAGGACTCACAGGTTTTGCTTCCCTGAGCGGCGCACTCGCAGGCCCCTCAGGCACCAGCAGAAACACGGGATGCACCACTCGTCCCACAGCACCGGATGCACCAGCACCCACACCACGTGCGCCCAGGCGCACACCACCACAGAAATGAAAGAAGCCTTTCAATGAAGAAACAGCTCATCGGCGGCCTCGCGGTCGCTGCTCTGACCGTCGTCACGCTGACCTCGTGCTCCGGAACCGCCCGCGGCGGCTCGGACTCGGGTTCGTCGGTCGACATCCCCAAGGGCTCGACCATCGGCGTCGCGCTGCCCGCCAAGACCTCGCAGAACTGGGTGCTCGCCAAGGCCGCGTTCGAGAAGTCGCTCGCCGCCGCCGGCTTCAAGGCCGACGTGCAGTACGCCGCCGCCTCGTCGACGGTCACCGACCAGCAGAACCAGATCTCGGGCATGGTCACCAAGGGCGACAAGGCGATCATCATCGCCGCCCAGGACGGCTCGCAGCTCGGCACCCAGGTCAAGCAGGCCAAGGACGCCGGCATCCCCGTCATCGCATGGGACCGCAACATCACCGGCACGAAGAACGTCGACTACTACGTCGCGTTCAACAACTTCAAGGTCGGCCAGCTGCAGGGCCAGGCGCTCCTCGACGGTCTCGCCAAGCTGAAGGGCGACGGCCCGTACAACATCGAGCTGTTCGCCGGTTCGCCCGACGACGCCAACGCCCCGGTGTTCTTCAACGGCGCCATGGACGTGCTCCAGCCGAAGATCGACGACGGCACGCTCAAGGTCGTCTCGAAGCAGACCACCTTCAAGCAGGTCTCGACGCAGGGCTGGCTCGCTCAGAACGCCCAGTCGCGCATGAGCAACCTGCTCCAGGCCGACTACTCCGGTTCGACGAAGCTCGACGGCGTCCTCTCCCCCAACGACACCCTGGGCCGTGCGATCCTGCAGGCCACGAAGTCCGCTGGAAAGCCCAACCCGGTCGTCACGGGTCAGGACTCCGAGACCGCGTCGATCCCGCTCATCATGAACGGCACGCAGTACTCGACCATCTACAAGAACACCGACACCGAGGCTCAGGCCGCGGTCGACCTCGTCACCACCCTCTCGAAGGGCGACAAGCCGAAGACGGTGCTCGACAAGAAGAACAACTACAACGGCGTCAAGACGGTTCCGGCCATCGAGCTGACCCCGATCCTCATCACCAAGGACAACGCGGTGAAGGAGTACGCCAACAACTCGACCCTCGAGGCGCTGGCCAAGGCCGGTCAGTAACACCTCCCGGCTCGCACAGGACCCCCGCTCGGCTTCGGCCGGGCGGGGGTCCTCGCGTCGAGGCGCGGGCGCAGGAACTGCCTGCCGTCGATCAGCTGAGCCGTCATCGGCGGGTACTCGTCCATTCGGGCTCACCCCCGGAGGCCTGCCCGTTCCGGCGGGCACCCGCCGAAGCGCCCCCTACTGCCGCGCGGCGATCTCGCGGTCGAGCCACTCGCCCAGCAGCTCGCGCTCCGGCACCGACAGCGACTCGAGCGAGGGCGAGACGGCACGCAGGGCCACCGCAGCGGCCAGGACGCCTGCGTCTGCGGCCGGGCGCGCCGGCGCGTCGGTCAGGATCTGAGCCAGCACGGCCTCGTACATCGCGTCGGCGGTGCCGAGGTCGTAGCGCTCGAGGACGCCGGCCCGAGCGTCGCCGACCGGGCCGCGCGCCAGCGTCGTGGTGATCGCGCCGACGCCCGCCGAGCTGATCATGTCGACGGCACGGCTCTCGCTGACGCGGAGCCGCCCGGTGAGCGCTACGCGGTGGAGCCTCGCCTCGAGCACGCGCTGCCCGGCCTTCGCGGAGGGCGAGTGCCGCACCCGCAACGGGTCGCTGAGCAACGAGAAGAGGGCCGGGCTCGACAGTCCGAACTCGAGCTGAGCCGTCCAGCCAGCGCGAAGGTCGACGAGCGGATCGATGTCGCCGGCCTCGGCATCAGCCACGACCGCCGCCTTAGCCGAGACGAACGCCTCCATGACCGTCTCGGCGACGGCCTCGAGCAGGCCCTCCTTGTCGCCGAAGATCCGGTAGATGGTCGGGGCCTGGACGCCCGCGGCCTGGGCAACACCCCGCGTCGTGACGGCGACAGGCCCCTCGTCGCGGAGCAGCCGGGCAGCCACGTCGACGATCCGGGTGCGTGTATCGGCACGGTCGCTGGCCTTGGCGGTCTCGGTCATGAATCGACGATAACGCAGTCTTGCTATCAATGTGTTTCCGCTGGTAGCGTCCCACTGTAGTCATCGATAACGGTGATTCGTCGAACGCACGAGAGGCACACCCATGATCGTCATCACCGGAGCCACCGGCGCGCTGAACGGCGCGACCGTCGACCAGCTGCTCACGAGGGTTCCCGCCGCCGAGCTCGCAGTCGTCGCGCGCGACGTCGCGAAAGCCCAGCACTTCGCCGACCTCGGCATCGACGTGCGCCGCGGCGACTACGCCGACGCGAAGTCGCTTCCTTCCGCGTTCGACGCCGCCGACCAGCTGCTGCTCGTGTCGTCCAGCGACCCCCGCGCCGATGCCGTCGAGCTGCACCGCACGGCCATCGGCGCCGCCGCAGCCGCGGGCGTCGGCCGGATCCTCTACACGAGCCACCAGGGCGCCGCCGCCGATACCCCGTTCGGCCCGGGCCGCGATCACTACGCGACCGAGAAGCTCCTCGCCGAGTCCGGCGTCGCATGGACCTCGCTCCGCAACGGCTTCTATGCCCACAGCCTCGCCTGGCTGCTCGGCCCCTGGCGCGAGACCGGAGTGATCGAGGTGCCCGCCGACGGACCCGTCTCGTGGACCTCGCGCGGCGACGCGGCCGAGGCTGCGGCGCATATCCTGACCGCGGCGACTCCGCGCGAGGGCCTCGTCACGATCACGGCGAGCGCCGCCCCCACCTTCGTCGAGGTCGCCGCGATCGCCTCCGAGCTGACCGGCCGCGAGGTCACGACCCGCGTGGTCGACCCGGAGGAGTGGGTCGCCCGTCAGGTGGCAGCGGGCCAGCCGGAGTTCCTGGCGCGATTCATGCTGGGCATGTACGAGGCCGCCGACCAGGGCTTCTTCGCCGGCACCGATCCCCTGCTCGGCGAGCTGCTCGGGCGCCAGCCGGTCACGGTGCGCGAAGTGCTGGCCGCCCCGGTACCCCAGGGGCACTAGGCCGGGCGCCGGCGGAGACGCGAGCGGCCCCCGCCGTCGGGGTGCGACGGCGGGGGCCGGTTCCTGCGCCCGTGTCGGGACTCAGATGGACGAGGTCAGGCCTCTTGCAGCGTGGCCTCGGCGCGCTCGGGAGTGCCCTCGGCGAGACCCGTGGCGATGGCCCGGCGCGATGCGAGCCACAGCACCACAGCGGCGACGAACACCAGGATCTCGGTGACGGTGAGCGACCAGATGATTCCGCCGAGGCCGAACCAGAGGTTGCCGAAGATCACGATCGGGATGAACAGGACACCCTGCGCCATCGAGATGACGATGGCCGCCGTGGCACGGCCGGTCGCTTGGAAGAGCGAGGTGAGAAGGCCGGTGAAGCCGTTGGCGATCATGGCGACGAGCTGCGCCGTCATGATGGTGGCGCCGATGGCCAGCACCTTCGGGTCGCTGACGAAGGCCGAGAAGATCGGGTCGCGGAAGACGAAGACGACGACGGCCGAGACGACGGTGATCGTTCCGACAGTCAGTGCGCCGGCTCGGAGCGCCGAGGCGAGACGAGCGCCGTCGCCCTTGCCGAACGAGTAGGCGAGGAGCGGCAGGATGCCTAGCGTGACGCCCATCACCAGGAACTCCGGCACCTGAGCGATGCGGACGGCGACTCCCATGGCGGCGAGCGGACCGTCGCCGTAGCCGGCGGCGAGGTTGTTGAGCACGAGCGACGTGACGATGAGGAAGGCCGACTGGAGCAGCTCGCCGACTCCGACGCCGAAGACCGGCTTGACGATGGCGGGCGAGAGGCTGAACCACTTCGGCGCCAGGCTGATGTTCTCGCTGTGGCGGGTGAGCCAGGTGACGAAGTAGACGATGGTGACGACGTTCGAGAGGCCGATCGCCAGAGCGGCGCCTGCGACGCCCCAGTGGAGCACGAGGATGAACAGCACGTCGAACACGAGGTTCGCGACGGTGGAGGCGATCAGGCCGATCATGACCTGGCGGGCTGCGCCCTCGGCGCGCACGATCTGCTCGAGGCAGAACGCGGCGGCCAGCACGGGCACGAACGCCAGCATCACGCCGACGAAGGCGGCTGTCGGTGCGACGGCCACCCCGTGGGCGCCGAGGACCCCGACCAGCGGGTGCAGGAGCACGAGGCCGAGGCCGCCGAGCACGACGCCGACGATGACAGCGCCCCACACCGCGAACGACGCGACGTGCTTGATGTCGCCGGCCTTCTCGGGATCGTTCTCGCTGGCTCCGAGGAGGCGCGAGATGAGTGCGCTTCCGCCGACGCCGAAGACGCCGCCGACGGCCATGACCAGGCCGAGGATCGGCGAGCCGAACGTGACTGCGGCGAGGAGGGCGGTGTCGTGGAGCGAGCCGATGAAGCCGGCGTTGATGACGTTGTAGACGGCGCCGACGATCATCGCGGCGGCCATGGGCACGCAGAGGTGCAGGAGGGCACGCACCATGGGCGCGTTGGACAGGTACCACCGGTTGGACCGCGCGGACGTCTCGACGTTCGGGGAGGAGGTTTCGGTGCTCATGACTGCTCCTTTCCGGGCAGGGCAAAGCTTCTTGTCGACGGGGCCGACGAAGAGAGAGGTAAGAGGGAGCGCTACTCGGGCCGGGTCGGCTGCGGAAGCACGGAGGTGATCTTGGCGAGCAGGTCGTGGAGCGTGACACGCTCGGCCTCGTCGAGGGGGGCGAGGATCGACTCCTCGGCATCGCGCATGGCGACGTCGAATCCGTCGATGAGCTCGACGCCGGCCGGGGTGGCGAACACGCGCTTGCTGCGCGAGTCGCCCCCGGAGGTGCGGCGCTCGATGAGCCCTCGCCGTTCGAGCCCCTGCAGGAGGCTCGACACGCTCGCGGCGCTCGTCCGGGTGATCGCAGCGATGTCGCGCTGGATCGATCCGGGGTTCTGAACGAGGAATCCCAGTGCGAAGCTCTGCTCGTGCGTGAGCTCGCGCTCGCGAATCCAGTCCATGCCGGCTTCGCGCTGCGCCCAGCCGATCCAGCGCAGGAGGTCCAGGCTGGTCGTGAGGGGTGGGGTGTCCGCGTTCATGGTTAGAACTCTAACCGTTTGAGTTCTAACTGTCAATACTCGAACCTTTGGCGGGTGGCGAGGTGGCCTTCGCCGTCGCACGGCGGACGGCGACCCGACGACGAGGGCCATCTCGAGCCCCGGCGGGCACCGACGTCCGGGACCGTTCGTTCTCCAGCGCCGCCCGCGGCACGCCCGCCGACCCGACGCGGGAGGCCACCTCGCGGACGCCGACCGACGCGGACAGGACGCGGCGCACGCCGGCGCGAAGAGCGCCGGCACATCCGGCAGGATTGACCCATGGCCCAGGTCGCAATCATCGTCAACGGCACCCCCGATCCCCGCAAGACCGAGATCGCCCGCGCGCTCGGAATCCTGCTCGGGTGCCCCGTGCTCGACCCGTCCGTCGTTCAGGAGGCGATCACGAAGCAGACCGGCCCGGTGGCGCCGCGTGAGGCCGTGCGCACGCTCGGCGTCGAGACCGTGTGGCGGACGGCTGGGCTCATCGAGGCGGGCGTGATCGTCGACGCGACCCTCACGGCCGACGACGCCGAGACCGTTCGCGCCGGCATCGCGACGGCCGGAGCCCCCCGCGTCGTCGAGGTGTGGTGCGGCCCGGCCGGCGGCGCACTGGACATCACGCCGCTCGTCGAGGTCGACGATGTAGCGACCGTCGACATGGACGCCCTCGTGCAGCAGATCAGCGCCCTGTTCGTCTAGCTGCCGCCCGCGACCCGCGCCGCTGAGCCGCTGAACTGCGGCAGCGCGGCAACGCGGAGGCGCTGAAGCCTCCCGATCGGCGCCAGCGATAGTCCCCGGACACCTGTTCAGGCCGATCTCGAGGGTCGAGCGGAGCGGGCGGGCGGGACGGGCGCGGCGGAGCGGGCGGGGCGGGCGGAGCTACAGCAGCCGCCGCTCCAGCGCCCACGCCGTCAGCTCATGGCGCGACGAGAGCTGCAGCTTGCGCAGCACGCTCGACACGTGCGTCTCGACGGTCTTGATCGAGATGAACAGCTCGCTCGCGACCTCCTTGTAGGCGTAGCCGCGCGCGATGAGGCGCATCACCTCGCGCTCGCGGGCCGAAAGGCGGTCGAGCTCGTCGGCCGCGTCAGCCTGCTCGCCGCTCGCGGCCCCGAAGGCGTCGAGCACGAAGCCCGCCAGCCGCGGCGAGAACACGGCGTCTCCCCCGGCGACCGCACGCACGGCGGCACTCACCTCGGCACCCGAGCTGGTCTTCGTGATGTAGCCGCGGGCGCCGCCCCGGATGACCCCGACGACGTCCTCTGCCGAGTCCGAGACGCTCAGCGCCAGGAAGCGCGTGCCGGGAACCCGCGACACCGTCCGCTTCAGCACCTCGGCCCCTCCACCGCCCTGCCCTCCGGGAAGATGCACGTCGAGCAGCACGACGTCGGGCTTCCGCACCAGGATCTCCTCGACGGCGGTCGGCACGTCGGCGGCCTCGGCGAGGACGTCGAGGTCGGGATCGAGGTCGGCGCGGAGTCCCGACCGGAAGATGGAGTGGTCGTCGACGATGAGCACCGAGATGCGCGGGGCCTGGTCGGCGCCGGGGAGTTCCTGCGCGTCGGTCATTCGTCGTCTGCCTTCTCGAGATGGAGCTGCACTTCGGTGCCCACGCCGCCCGCGCCCGGCCGCACGCGGGCGGTTCCGCCGGCGCGGCGCATGCGACCCAGTATCGACTCCCGCACGCCGAGGCGGTCTTCGGGCACGTCGTCGAGCCGGAATCCGGGGCCGCGATCGCGCACGAAGACGTCGACCGAGGCCCGCGTGCTCTCGAGGTAGACCGACACCTCGCCGCCGGCGTGGCGCGCGGCATTGAACATGGCCTCGCGGGCGGCCGCGGCAAGCTCGCCGGTGCCGAGCTCGCTCGTGTCGCCGACCACGACGACCTCGATGCGCACGGCGTAGTCGAGCTCCAGGGCGGCGGCGAACTCGCGGAGCTCTCCGGCCAGGTCGCGCCCGGAGGAGGTCGCGCCGGCGTAGAGCCAGTCGCGGAGCTCGCGTTCCTGCGCCCGGGCGATGCGCGCCACCTCGCTCGAGGCGCCCGCCCGGTTCTGGATCAGCGCCAGCGTCTGCAGCACCGAATCGTGCAGGTGCGCGGCCATCTCGGCGCGCTGCTCGTCGCGGACAACCGCGGTGCGGCGGTCGGCGGCATCTCGACGCAGCGTGAGCACCTGCGGCCCCACGGCGACGGCCGCGGCGGCAGCGGCGACCACGGCGACCAGCAGCCACAGCCACCCCGCCCGCGGCAGTGTCGCGGTCGCCGCCAGCAGCACTGCCACCAGCACGAGACCACCGAAGACCCCGACGCGCAGGAACTGCGCCGACCGCCGCCCCTCCCCCGTCAGCGGCGGCTCGATCGACCGCGACCACCCGACCGCGCCGAGTCCCAGCGCGACCGCCAGCGGCACCGTCACCCCGAACGCCGACGTCGTGCCGGCCGTCAGGGTCACCCCGAACGCCCCCGCCACGAGCACCGTTGCGGATGCGACGAGAAGCGCCGGGACGGAGACCGTCCGGGTCGGCGTCGTATCGCCGGGACGGACGGGCGTCAGCGCCCACAGCCACAGGTAGAGCAGGACGCCCGCGCCGGCGGCGAGGTTCGAAAGCACGAAGGCCCACCGCACCGCGGACGGGCTCCAGCCGAGGTGCTCGGCGACTCCGGCGCTGACCCCGCTCACGACGCACTCGCGCGGACGCGTCACCACGCGCGCGGATCGAGGGGTCGGAGTGGTCACCCCAGAATCAAACCATCCGCGGGCTGGTCATCGGGGGCTCGGGGCCGGATCTCAGGGTGCGATCAGGGTGTCACCCCATAGCGGGGACCGCGACGCGGGGCCACCATCGGAGCATGTCAGATCACACCTCCTCTCCGTCCCCGGGGGCCTCGACCTCCGGACGACCCGCGCCGACTCCCGGCCAGGGCTTCTTCGACTGGGTGCGGCGCCTCGGGATCGTCCGTGGCGACGCCTGGGTCGGCGGCGTCTGCGGCGGGATCGCCGCGCGCCTCGGCATCGACCCGCTCATCGTCCGCGGCATCGCCGTCGTCGTCGCACTCCTCGGCGGGCCCGCCTTCCTCGTCTACGCGATCGCCTGGCTCCTGCTCCCCGACGAGGTCGACCGGATCCATCTGCAGACCCTCATCGGCGGTGTGTTCGAGGCGGCGACGGCCGGCGTGATCGTGTTCGTGCTGCTGTCGTTCCTGCCGTTGGCGCAGGGCGTGTGGTGGGCGGCCGCCTGGCCGTTCGGCAGCAGCATCGGCTGGGCCGACAGCCTGGGGCGCGTCTTCTGGAGCGCCCTGGTCATCGGAGCCATCGTGTGGCTCGTCGTCTGGGCGACGCGGCGAGCGGGGTGGAACGGCCGCTCGTGGGGGGCGTCGGCTTCTCAGGACGCACCGTCCAGCGCTTCGGCCCCCGCTGCTCCGGACTCTGCTGCGCCGGCCCCAGCTGCTGCGGCGGCCGCGGACGCCCGGACCATGGCGGCCAGCTTCCTCGACAAGGAGCCGGCGGGCGCCGCACCGACCGCACCACCTCGTCCCGCGGCCGGCGCGACCCCGGCCGCCGTCGACGAGTGGCGCGCACGGCAGGACGAGTGGCGCGCCCGCTACGACGAGTGGAAGGACCGGCAGGCCGACTCCAACCGCGCCGCCCGCGAGCAGCGGAACGCCGAAGCTGCGGCGCGCAGCGCCGAGGCCTTCGAGCGGGCCCGACTCGACCGCATCGCCAACCCGCGCATCAGCGGCTCCTTCGTTGCGATCACGCTCGGACTCGCCCTGATGGCCGGTGCGATCTGCGTGGCGGTGGGCTGGTCGATGCCCGGGGTCCGCGGCTGGGAGGCGGCGGTCGGCACGGCCGCAGCGACGGTCGTCGTCGGCCTGGCGATGATTGTCGCCGGTGCCCTGAAACGACGGAGCGGCGTCCTGGCGTTCTTCGCCATCGTGCTGACCGTGGTCACCGCGATGCTGCTCCTCGGCACGACCTTCATCGGTCGCGGCTACTCGCTCTACTTCACGTACTGAACCGAAAGCGATCATCATGAACGACACCAGCACTCCGGCTACGCCGTCGCGCGAAGGGCCCTCGGGCCCGGCTTCAGAACCCGCCACCGCGCCGTTCGCCGCCACCCCGTTCGCCGCCCCGCCGGCCCCCTCGACTCCGGCGCTCCCCCGGGTCCGCTGGGCCGGGATCGTCTGGGGCGCCGTGTTCGCCGCCCTCGGCATCACGGTCATGAGCGTGCTGTCGAGCGACGCCTCCCGCTACTCCTTCGCCGTCTGGGCGCAGAGCCTCGGCCCGTGGGGGGCCGGCCTCGTGGCGGTCGTCGCGCTCGGGGCACTGCTGCTCGTGACCGGCGTGCTCGGCGCGATCGCGCGAGCTCAACGGCCGCGCTGAGCCTCCGCTCGCTGAACTTCCGCTCGCCGACTCTCCGCTCGCTGACCCTCCGCCCCGCCTGAACTCTCCGAACCGGGCCGAACCCTCCGAACCGGGCCGAACCCTCCGAACCGGGCCGAACCCTCCGAACCGGGCCGAACCCTCCGAACCGGGCCGAACCCTCCGAACCGGGCTGAACCCTCCCAACCGGCCACCGGATCCGCCCGCGGACGGGTGCTCAGCCCGGATCAGGGGGCCTAGCGTGTCCGGGCCTAGGACGGCCAGGCCTGGCGCACCCCGGCCTGACGCACCCGGGTCAGGCGCCGAGCGCCCCCGTCACGAACCGGAGCGCATCGGCCTGCGAGACGCCGAGCCGCGCGATCCTCTCCGCGTAGGCCTGAGCGGCCTCCTGGGCCTGCTGCGCGGCGACCTCGCCCTGAGCCCGCACGACCGTCCCGTTGCGTCCGCGTGTCTCGACGAACCCGTCGGCTTCGAGCTCTCGGTAGGCGCGCGCCACCGTGTTGGGAGCGATCCCGAGGTCCTCGGCAAGGCGGCGCACCGTCGGCAGTCGCTGGCCCATGGGGAGGGTGCCGTCCCGCACCTGCTCGGCGAGCTGGAGGCGCAGCTGCTCGAAGGGCGGTACCGGCGACCGCGGGTCGAGGATGATCATGCGTGCCGCGCCTGGGCGCTCTCGCGTTCTCGACGCGCTTGACGCTCCTCCGGCGTTCCGCGCCGCGCGTTCGGCCACAGCTGCGTGAGGTACCAAGTCGGGGTCGACCGGTAGATCCAGGCGAACACCGCGTACACGCCCAGAAGAGACAGCGCCACTCCGATCGACAGGCCCGACGGGCTCGCCGGGCCCGGCGTGATCACCGTCCAGTACGAGCCGAGGCCGACCGCGAGCACGGGCGCGTAGAGCATGTCGCGGAGAGCCGACGAGGTGAGAGCGTCATTCCAGACGAGCTCGTCGGTGGAGGTCGACGGACGCCCCCGCCGCACGAGTCGGCGGCCGAGCACTTCGAACAGGATCAGGCACGCGACGGCGATCACCACCAGGACCTCGCCCGGCCCGACGCTGAGGCCCGGGCCTCGCAGCGCGCCCTGCTGCCAGCGGACCACGGCGACGGTCACCGCGGCGAGCACCACGACCGCCCAGGCGAGCCCTCTGAGCAGAGAGACGATGTAGTCCGAGATCGTCACTACGTCGGCGCGAGCGATTCGCGGTCGATCGTCGAGTCGCGTCTCGGCCCGTAGCGCCGCCCACGCCGTTCCCAGGGCCGTCCCGGTGGCGGAGCCCGCAAGCACGACGTACAGGGCGACCAGCTGCTCGTTCATGTCGCCGCGGGTCCAGCCGTAGCCCCACGAGAAGAACACGCAGGGCACCAGCCCGATGACACCGCCGATGCTGCTGGCCAGGAGCCGCGAGGCCACTCGGTCGCGGATCATGCCGTCGAGCTCGTCGGGCACGCCGAGCCCGACGCGTTCGGCGAGCTTGCCGATCCGCCAGGTCTGGAACGCAGGAACTCGCGAGAGCACCGCCGTGCCCACCAGCAGGCCGCCCAGGATGACGGACTCGACTACGAAGAAAAGACTCATCAGCTACTCCTTTGTAGCGACTATTGTCTCAATGTGTTGCTACAAAAGCAACGGGTCGCGTGGGCGCTCTACTTCTTGCCCTGCGCGGCGACAGCGGCAGCACCGGCGGCAGCGGCCTCGGGGTCGAGGTACCTGCCCGGGCCGGTCGGGTGGAAGTCGTCGTCGAGCTCGTAGACGAGCGGGATGCCGGTGGGGATGTTCAGCTCGGCGATCTCGTCGTCCGAGATGCCGTCGAGGTGCTTGACCAGCGCGCGCAGCGAGTTGCCGTGCGCAGTGACCAGCACGACGTCGCCGGCGGCCAGGCTCTCCGTGATGTCGCTCTCCCAGTAGGGGATCATGCGCTCGATGACGAGTGCGAGCGACTCCGTGCGGGGGGCGTCGATCCCGAGCTCGGCGTAGCGCTTGTCGTGCGCCTGCGAGAACTCGCTGTCGTCATCGAGCGGCGGCGGCGGCACGTCGAACGAGCGGCGCCAGGTCTGGAACTGCTCGGGGCCGTACTCCTCGAGGGTCTGCGCCTTGTCTTTGCCCTGGAGGGCGCCGTAGTGACGCTCGTTCAGACGCCAGGATCGCTTGACGTCGATCCAGAGGCGGTCGATCTCTTCGAGAGCGATGTCGGCGGTCTGGATCGCCCGGGTCAGGCGCGATGTGTAGAGGATGTCGGGCAGCAGGTCGGCTTCGCGGAGAAGCTCGCCGGCGCGCTTCGCCTCGGCGAGACCCTGCTCGCTCAGGCGGACGTCGACCCACCCGGTGAAGAGGTTCTTCTGGTTCCACTCGCTGTTGCCGTGCCTGAGGAGGATGAGGGTCGAAGTCATGGCCACGATCCTATCGCCGCCTCTCGGCAGGCGACGCCGTCTTACGATGGGTGCCATGCCGATCGGTCAGGTCACACGGGGGACGACGGGCGCGAACCGTCTTCGCCGCGTCGATCGGTGGATCGCCGCGCTTCCCGAGTTCCTGCGCTCCCCTGATCCGCTCGTGGTCGACCTCGGCTACGGTGCCAGCGCGACGACTCCGCTCGAGCTGCACCAGCGCCTCTCGCGGGTGCGCGACGACGTCGAGGTGATCGGCATCGAGATCGAGCCGGAGCGCGTGGCGACGGCATCGCTGTCGGCGAGGCCCGGGGTGTCGTTCCGGCTCGGCGGCTTCGAGGTGCCGCTCGACGGCGACCGGCGGCCCGCAGTGATCCGCGCGTTCAACGTGCTGCGGCAGTACTCCGAAGCAGACGTCCCCGCCGCCTGGGACCTCATGACGTCGCGCCTGGCTCCTGACGGGGTGCTCGTCGAGGGCACCTGCAACGAGGTCGGCCGGGTCGCGAGCTGGATCGACCTCACCGCCGACGGCCCGCGCACCTTCACTGCCTCGCTGCACCTGGCGTCGCTCGAGACTCCGTCGATCATCGCCGAGCGGCTTCCCAAGGCGCTGATCCACCGCAATGTCGAGGGTGAGCGCGTGCACGCCTTCCTCGACGACCTGAGCCGGAACTGGCAGTACAACGCCGGGCTCGCCGTCTACTCGCCGGTGCAGCGGTGGCTCGCCACCGTCGATGCCATGCGCGACGGGGGCTGGCCCGTGCTGCACGGCCGCACCCGCTGGCGTCTCGGCGAGATCACGGTGCCGTGGGCCTCGGTCGCGCCGGCTGCTGCGACCCTGCCGCCGGGGGCGCAGTAGCGGCCAGCTCAACCCCCGTGCTCGCCGGGCCGGACGCCGGCTAGAGCGCCGGCAGACGCCCGCGGGCGTCGTCGTGCGCCATCCCCGTCGCCATGAGCAGGTCGATGACGAGCGGGCGCAGCATGAGCACGAGCACGGTCTCGCCGACCGGCGCTCCGGGCAGGACGAGAGCCGGGTCGAGCCGGCCGCCGACGGCCTCCAGCGCGTCACGGGCAGCGGGCCGCTTCTCGACGTCGGCGAGCGACTCCCCCAGCACCTGGGTCGCGACGGCGATCCGCGATACGAGGTCGGCCAGCTCGGGACGTCGTCGGCCGTCGCCGATCGTCGTGTCGATTCGGCGCGTGACGACCCGCAGGTTGCGAACGGCGAGGTCGAGGTAGCGCAGCAGGCGGGCCTCCTCGGTCACGGCAGGGAGCCGCCGCCTCAGGAAGGGCGAGATGCGCGAGATCGACTGCGCCGTTCCGAGGGTCGCCGCCCAGTCATCCAGAAGCGGCTGCGTCGCCCGCAGCCGGTCGAGCGCCGCGTCGGCCCTGCGCACGTCGTCATGCCGCAGAGCGGCGACGATCGCGGCGAAGGCGGGCTCGAGCTCGGCGAAGAGACGCCGGGCGTCGGCGCGAGCGAGGCCGATCGGGTCACGCGGGATGATCGCCGTGACAGCGATCGCGACGCCGCCTCCGACCAGGCCGTCGAGCGACCGGGTGAAGGGCCCTCCCGCAGGATCCGGCAGCAGCATCACGAACATCGACTGGGTCGCTGCCGCCACCGCGAACGCGCTCGACGCCGAGAAGAACCTGGCGATCACGAGCGCGGCGAGCAGCACGACGCCGTACTGCCAGACGCCCTTGCCGAACACGATGAGCAGCAGCTCGCTCAGGGCGATGCCGATGACGACGCCGATCGCATTCTCGAGCACCCGCCGGGGGCGTGCGTCGCGGGCGAACCCGAGCGACGAGATGGTGACCGTCACGGCCAGGATCGGGATGGCGTGCCCGATTCCGTAGTGCGTGATGGCGTAGGCCGCGCCCGCGGCGAGGACGATCTGGATTATCGCCGGGATCGACGACCGGACCCGGGCGAGGGAGGTGACGAGATCGGTACGCGAGAAGAACGGGACGCGCACGGTCAGCGCCGCACGGCTCCCAGGCGCGGCAGACGCGGGACACCCGCGGCGGCACCGGCCTCGGGAGGCACGATGACCTCCTGCGCGGCCGCGATCTCGATGCCGTCGGCGCTCACGACGAGCTGCGCGCTCACGTCGACCGTCCGCTTGACGACAGCCAGCGCGATCGGGCCCAGCTCGAAGTGGATCGCGCTCGACGTGATCGAGCCGACCTCGTTCTCACCGGCGAAGACGGGGGATCCCGGCGCCGGCAGCACGGTGTCGGAGCCGTCGAGGTGCAGCATCACGAGGCGTCGCGGCGGGTGCCCCAGGTTGTGCACCTTCGCGACGGTCTCCTGGCCGCGGTAGCAGCCCTTGTCGAGGTGGACGGCCGACCGGAGCCAGTCGAGCTCGTGGGGGATCGTGCGCTCGTCGCGCTCGTGCACGAGGCTGGGCCGCCAGGCGGCGACGCGGAGCGCCTCGAGGGCGAGCGAACCGGCCACGGGCACGCCGGACGCCGCGACCTCGGCCAGCGACTCGCGGCTCACGACGGTCTCGCGATACGACCAGTCGCGCGCGGGGTGGATGGCGGCGTCGGAGTAGCCCACGCCGCCGACCGCGATGGACGCCCACGGGTCGAGCCAGACGAGCGGGACGCCCGACGGCGCGGCGGCGGGAAGCCCGAGCTCGCCGAACGAGCCGAGCACGGCGAAGTCGGCGCTGCGGTCGGCGACCTCGACGCGGAGCATGAATCGCATCCGGTCGAGCCAGACGGCGAACGACTCGACGGCAGCCGCGTCGACGAGGAGCCACGTCGTCTCGCCGTCGTCGACGACACCGGCAGCGTGCTCGACACGGCCCGAGGGATCGAGGAGGAGCGTCTCGGTCGAGACACCGGGAGCCAGCCTCTTGAGGCTCTGGCTGGTGAGCGAGTCGAGCCACGAGAGGCGGTCCGGGCCGGTGACCGTGATCAGACCCCGGGACGGCACCTGGACGACCGCGGTGCCGGCGCCCAGCGCCCTCTGCTCCACCAGCGGATTGCCGAAGTGCGCGGCGACACCCGTCGCCTCGTCGGCGACGAAGCCGGGCCGGGTGGAGAACGGAGAGGGAGTGCTGATCGACGCGTCAGTCGACATGAGCGAGTCGCCCCGATGCATGGGTGCGGAGCTCATGGCCGAGCGCCGCTACGTCCCACGCCCAGAGGAGGTGGTTGTCGACGAGGCCGTACATGCGGGTGGCCGCCGAATACTCTTTGGCGTGGCTCGACCGCACGACGGCGTCGGTCGAGAGGTCGATGCGCGGGCCCTTGACCCGGCCGAGGTAGAGCTCGTTGACACCCGTCGGGTGCACCAGCGACACCTCGAGGTTGAAGCCGTCGTCCGGGGTGCGCAGGACCTCGACGGCGCGAGCGGTCGTGAAGGGCTGAATGCCGACGCCCGGGAGCATGCCGGGACCGCGGTCGCCCTCTTCGGCGGGGCGGTCGAGCCGCCAGTAGCCGGTCTCGCTCACCAGCGGCGTGCGCTCGTCGTCGAGCAGCCAGCTGTACGAGCTGTAGTTGAGGAACGGCAGGCCGTCGTGGCTGAAGCTCACGCGCTGCCCGAACTCGTGGGTGCGTCGCGAATCGGGGTCGTCGCCCGTCTTGTAGTCGACGACTCCGGTGCCTTCCCAGACGCCGAGGAGCCACGACAGGGGCACGAGCTCGGCCGGCAGATCGGTGGGGATGTCGATCATGCGGCGCCGATCTCAGGGGCCACTAGCGCTGTCCTTTGAACAGCTTGACCAGAACGGTGACCGCGACGAAGGCGATGCAGAGGGAGGCCAGTACGAGCAGGCCGATGTAGAACATCTCGAGGGGAAGCAGCGAGTCCATAGGCTCCATGCTACCCGCGACCCCCGTCAGAGCGAGAGAAGAGCGAGGACTCCGGTCGCGATTCCCAGCACCACGAGACTGCCGCTCAGGCTCAGCATCGTGCGGTCGACGAGGCCGTCCTTCTCCCGCGTCGCCAGCTGCAGGCAGAACGTCACCAGGATCGAGGCCCCGAGCACCAGAGGCAGCCAGGTCAGGAACCCGTCGCCCTTGACCGTCAGACCGACCACGATCGCCCCCGCGAGAGCGACGCACCAGACCGGAATCGTCGTGGCGAGACGGAGACGGGTGCGGCGCGAGATGGTTTCCACGACCACCATCCTCCCCCACTCGAGCCTTGCGGGCACCCACTAGGGTTATCGGGGGCAAGTTCGGCGTGACTTAGAATCGTCGAGAGTACATCTACTGGAGGTCGTGTGGCGCAGCTCTTGGTCCTGACCTCCTCCGGTACGTCTGAAGTCCTTCCGGCGCTGGCTCTCCTCAGCCACCGCACCCGGCAGATCCCCGCAGAGCCCGCGCACCTCGTGAACGCCCCGTCGAGCGACCTCATCTTCGTCGACGCCCGGACCGACCTCTCCAGCGCCAAGGCGCTCTGCAAGATCCTTCGCACCACCGGCGTCACCGTTCCCCTTGTCTTGGTGCTCACCGAGGGCGGCCTCACCGCCGTCAACTCCGAGTGGGGCGTCGACGACGTCATCCTCGAGTCGGCCGGCCCCGCCGAGGTCGACGCGCGCATCCGCCTCGTCACCGGCCGCCTCGCGCAGAGCCAGTCGGGCTCCAAGATCCAGGCCTCCGGCGTCGTGATCGACGAGGCCAGCTACTCGGCCAAGGTCCACGGCCGCCCGCTCGACCTCACCTTCAAAGAGTTCGAGCTCCTCCGCTTCTTCGCGACGCACCCCTCGCGGGTCTTCACGCGCGAGCAGCTGCTCAGCGAGGTGTGGGGCTACGACTACTTCGGCGGCACCCGCACCGTCGACGTCCACGTTCGGCGCCTTCGCGCCAAGCTCGGCGACCTCGAGTCGCTGATCGGCACCGTGCGAAACGTCGGCTATCGCTTCAACGTCTACGACGACGACCAGCGAGATGTCCTCACCTCATAGTGCGCTGACGACGCTGGCCGCCGAGGCGGCGGCGGCGGACGGCGCTCCTCCTTTCTCCGACCAGGCACTGGTCGAGGCGCGCTCGGGCGACGCCCGCGTGATCGGCGGCGACGACGCTGCCGCGATCCTGCGCCCGGGCGAAGCCGAGCTCGTCGTGCGTCCGTCCGCGCGCGGCAGGGGCCTCGGAACCTCCCTTCTCCACTCCGTGCTCGACGCGACCACCGGCCCGCTCGCCGTCTGGGCGCACGGCGACCACCCGGGTGCGCGCCGTCTCGCCGAGGGGTTCGGGTTCACCCCCACGCGTCGGCTCCTCCAGCAGCGCGCCTCCGTCCCTTCGGGATTCACGGCGCAGGAACTCCCTGGCGGCACCACCGTCCGAGCGTTCCACCCCGGCGCCGACGACACCGCCTGGCTCGAGCTCAACGCCCGCGCGTTCGCCTCGCACCCCGAGCAGGGCTCCCTGACGCAGCTCGACCTCGATGCGCGAATGGCCGAGGAGTGGTTCGACGCCGACGACTTCCTCCTCCTCTCGCTCGGCGACGAGCTCGTGGCGTTCGCCTGGCTGAAGGTGGAGCCGGACGCCTCGGTCGGCGAGTTCGCTGCGCCCATCGGCGAGTTCGCTGCGCACATCGGCGAGTTCGCTGCGCCCATCGGCGAGTTCTATGCCGTGGGTGTCTCCCCGGATCACCAGGGCGAGCACCTCGGAGGAGCAGTGGTCGACGCCGGCCTGGCACGCCTGGCGGCGCGCGGCGTCGCGACCGCGTCCCTCTACGTCGAGGGCGACAACGACGCGGCCCTCGGCCTCTACGCGACCCGCGGCTTCACCGACCACGCGATCGACGTGCAGTACTCCCTCGCCCGCTGACCTCGCCGCCCGCCCGCCCCGGCACTTCGTCGGGGTACTGCAGGGCGACGATCCCGAGCGGAAGAGCAAGGACGATCGCCACCACGCCGACGGCGACCCCCGATCCGGTGATGGTGACCGTGGGCGTCGCGCTGACATCTCGAACGCCATCGAAGGTCGCGACGAGCGGGATGCCGATGCTCGTGCCGTTCGCGAAGGCGACCGCTGCCAGCACCATGCCGACGACCACCACGACTCCGATCGCGATCAGGAGAGCGCAGACGACAACGAAGACGCGATCGATTCTGGGAGACATGCGTCGGGACGAAGGGCCACCCGTTTCCCAGTCGGGGAGCCGATCGGCGAGACCTATGTCAATCACTGACCACGACCTCCGGGCCGACGGTTGCTACGGGTGGAAACGCGAAGCTGATCATCGTGATGACCGGAATGGCCGTGATGACTCCGGCAACCACCCAGAGCATCACCATCGCGCGCTTCGACTGACGCACAGTCGTGAAGCGCGCGGCGAGCGCGACCAGAAGACCCCCGCCCGGGACGATGGCGCCAAAGACGATGATTCCCAGAACGAATAGGGCCACCGCACGACCGTCCACGGCGACCTTCCCGACCGGCACTGCCTCAGGACGCACGGCTCGTCATCGTTCCGTTGGCCTTCAGCATCATGGACATCGCCAGCGTCCAGTTGATCGGACTGCCGTTCGCCACCGCCTGCACCTTGTAGGTCTCGCGGTTCACGACGTTCGCGCCGGAACGCGGCTGAGTGCAGGCGACCGTAGCAACGTTCACCCCGAAGCCCCAGCTGCCGGCGACACCGCAGGAGTGCGATCCTTTCTTGCCTCGGTACGTCTGCTCCTTCGACCAGGCCCTCGCCCCGTCGTAGTAGAACGTGCCCTTGTGAATCTCCTTGTACGTCCCGCCGTACTTCGTCTGACTCCACGCCTTCGAGCGGACCGTGCCGGCTTTGACGGCGCGAGCGAAGCCAGTCTGGTCCGCGTCGACCACGACGTCGTCGAGCTCGGACGCATCGACGACGATCGTGGGGCCAGACGTCGACTCCGTCACGACGGAGCAGACGCTCGCGACCTCCGTCATCGATCCCCCCACCTCGACCACGGCCTGCTTGCAAGCCGAATCCACTTCTGTGGCGCGCCCACTCCTCGGCTCCCCATCAGCGGCAGAGGCCGGCAGCGCATTCGCCCCGACGAGAACCCCGACAACCGCGAGTCTGGCAACGATCCTGCTCTTCACAACCCCTCTCAATCCCCCTGCGGCCATTCATTAATACATCACACACGGATTTCACCGCAATGCGGCCGGAGTTACCAACAGTTCACGCTCGGCCGCACGGTCGGGCACCGGCGGGTGGCAGGATTGAGCAATGGACAGCGAACCCTACGTTGACGGCGCAGCCGTGAGCAACGACCTCATGGACGACTTCGACGACATCGTCTCGTTCGACGGCGATGGCACCCTGCCCACCGACCGCTTCCTCGACCGCGAGATCAGCTGGCTGGCGTTCAACCAGCGCGTTCTGGAGCTCGCCGAAGACCCCACGACGCCGCTTCTCGAGCGGGCCAACTTCGCCGCCATCTTCGCCAGCAACCTCGACGAGTTCTTCATGGTGCGCGTCGCCGGTCTCAAGCGCCGCATCTCGACCGGCCTCGCGGTGCCCACCAACATCGGCACGGCCCCGAAAGACGTCCTGGCCTCGATCAACCGCAAGGCGTACGCCCTGCAGGCCCGGCACGCGGCGGCCTTCCAGGACTCCATCAAGCCCGACCTCGACACCGCCGGCATTCATGTCGAGATGTGGTCCGACCTCGCCGAGGCCGACCGCGCGACCATGCACGACGTGTTCTCGAACCAGATCTTCCCCGTGCTCATGCCGCTCGCGGTCGACCCGGCGCACCCCTTCCCCTACATCTCCGGCCTGTCGCTGAACCTCGCTGTTCGCGTCCGCAACCCGAAGAACGAGAAGCAGGAGTTCGCGCGCCTCAAGGTGCCCCAGGTGCTCCCGCGGTTCGTGCAGCTCCCCGACGACTCGAGCGGCCGCCTGCGGTTCATCCCCCTCGAAGACCTCATCGCGAACCACCTCCAAGACCTCTTCCCGGGCATGGAGATCATCGAGCACCACGTCTTCCGCGTCACGCGAAACGAAGACGTCGAGATCGACGAGGACGAGTCCGAGAACCTCATCCAGGCCCTCGAGAAAGAGCTCCTGCGCCGTCGTTTCGGTCCGCCGATCCGTCTCGAGATCACTGAAGACATGGATCCCGTGACGCTCGAGCTCCTCGTCCGCGAGCTCGACATCACCGACCAGGAGGTCTACCGCCTCCCGGCGCCGCTCGACCTCGCCGGTCTGTTCGAGATCGCCAAGATCACGAACCCCGAGCTCCACTTCGCCAAGCACCTGCCGACCACTGCCGTCCAGCTGCTCCCGACCGAGCCCAACATGAAGCCCGACATCTTCGCGAGCATCGGCCGACGCGACGTGCTGGTGCACCACCCCTACGAGTCCTTCGCGACGAGCGTCCAGGCCTTCCTGGAGCAGGCCGCCGCCGACCCCAACGTGCTCGCCATCAAGCAGACGCTCTACCGGACGTCGGGTGACAGCCCGATCATCGAGGCGCTCATCGACGCCGCCGAGGCCGGCAAGCAGGTGCTGGCCCTGGTCGAGATCAAGGCCCGCTTCGACGAGCAGAACAACATCACCTGGGCCCGCAAGCTCGAGAAGGCCGGCGTCCACGTCGTCTACGGACTCGTCGGCCTGAAGACGCATTGCAAGCTCGCCCTCGTCATCCGGCAGGAGAAAGACGGCCGGCTGCGTCACTACACGCACATCGGCACGGGCAACTACAACCCCAAGACGAGCCGCATCTACGAAGACCTCGGCCTCTTCACCGCTGACGATCAGGTCGGCAAGGACGTCACGCGCCTGTTCAACGAGCTGTCGGGCTACGCGATCGAGAAGAAGTTCAAGCGACTCCTCGTCGCACCGCTCCACCTGCGCAAGGGGCTCATCAAGCGCATCGCCGTCGAGGCCGAGAACGCCGCCGCGGGAAAGCCCTCGGGCATCCGCATCAAGATCAACTCGATGGTCGACGAGGAGATCATCGACGCGCTCTACCACGCGAGCAACGCCGGGGTGCCGATCGACATCTGGGTGCGCGGCATCTGCGCGCTGAAGGCCGGCATCCCCGGTCTCAGCGAGAACATCCGCGTCCGCTCCATCCTGGGCCGCTACCTCGAGCACTCCCGCCTGTTCTGGTTCCACAACGAGGGCGACCCCCAGGTCTACATCGGCAGCGCCGACATGATGCATCGCAACCTCGACCGTCGCGTCGAGGTCCTGGTCCGCCTCGTACAGGACGACCACCTGGCCGAGATCTCCGCGCTCTTCGACCTCGCCATGTCGCCCGAGACCACCTCCTGGCACCTCACGCCGGACGGCGAGTGGACCAGGCACGCGCGCGGTGACGACGGCCAGATCCTCTCCGACATGCAAGACGGCCTCATGCGGCAGATCAGCAAGAGAAGGCGCTCCGCCCGGTGAGCATGCGAGACGCTTCGACGGTCCACCCCGGCGCGCGCTCCTCGGCGACCACCGTCGTCGCCGCGGGAGCCGTGTGCTGGCGCATGGTGGAGGGCAAGGTCCGGGTGCTGCTGATCCACCGCGACCACCGCCACGACGTCTCCTTCCCGAAGGGCAAGGTCGATCCCGGCGAGTCCACCCCGCAAGCCGCCGTGCGCGAGATCGCCGAAGAGACGGGCTACCGCGTCGGCCTCGGCGCACCCCTCGGCACAGCCGAGTACCTGCTGCCCGGAGGGCGCGACAAGGTCGTCCACTACTGGGCGGCCGAGGTGACCGACGAGCAGCATGCCGCCGCCGGCGTCTTCGCACCGAACGACGAGGTGGCACGGATCGAGTGGGTCCCGATCGCCAAGGCCCGCCACCAGCTCACCTACGAGCGCGACGCCGAGATACTCGATCGCTTCGCCGACCGCGTCGCCGCCGACCAGGCCAGGACGTTCGCCATCGTCGCCCTTCGCCACGCGAAGGCCATCTCGCCCGGCGAATGGGCCGGGAGCGACTCGACGCGGCCCCTGCTTCCCGCCGGCCGCAAACAGGCGAGGAGCGTCGCGCCCGGTATCGCGGCCTGGCGCCCCCGGAAGATCGTCAGCAGCACGGCCGCCCGGTGCCTCGCGACGGTCGAGCCCCTGTCGACGGCGACGCGCGTCGGCGTGAAGGACAGTGATGCGATCAGCCAGGACGCCTACGAGTCCGGCACCGATGACATCGCCGGCGCCGTGAAGAAGCGGCTCAAGAAGCAGGTCGACGCCGTGCTCTGCAGCCACGGACCCGTGCTGCCCGAGATCATCCGCCAGGTGGCGTCGCAGACGCGCGGCGGCCACCGCCTCGATCTGAGGCAGTACGCGTCGCTGGGGCTGGCCGACTACACCGTGCTGCACGTCGCGCACTCGGACGGCACGCTGGTCGCCGTCGAGACGCACGGTCCGACCGTCTAGCGACCACCCCGAGTTCCTGCGCCCGATTCGGGCCCCGCGCCCGCGCTCAGCGCGACGAGGCGGACCGTGAACGGCTCATTACTCCGCGGCGGTCTCGAAGCCGCGATGCCCGGCGCTTGTTCCCCCGGCGTTAACCTTCCGTTCACCCAATCGGACGAACGTCGTTAACGCGCAAACGTAGCCTCGCTCGCGGGTCAGCACCGGCCCGATGCTCGACGAGGTCCAGCGCCTGAGGCACTGCGATGCGACGAGCAGGTCCAGCATCACGACACGACTTCCCCGAAAGGAAATCTGTGAACATCAAGCGAGTTGGCAGCATCGCCGCCATCGCCCTCGTCGGCACCATCGCGCTCTCCTCCTGCGCTTCGAACGAGGATGCCGCCCCCGGCAGCTCGTCGAGCGGCGGAACCAGCCTCTCCGGCACCATCAACGGCATCGGCTCGTCCGCCCAGGGCGTCGCCGAGACCACCTGGGCCGCAGGCTTCCAGGAGGCCAACGGAACCGGCGTCACCGTCAACTACGACCCGCAGGGTTCCGGCGCCGGGCGCACCAGCTTCATCTCGGGTGCCGCCGACTTCGCCGGCTCCGACGCCGCTCTCTCGGACGACGAGATCAAGTCGACCTTCGCCGGCTGCGCAGCCGACTCGAAGGCCATCGACCTCCCCGTCTACATCTCCCCGATCGCCGTCGCGTACAACGTCGACGGCCTCAAGGACCTCATCCTCGACGCCGACACCATCGCCGGCATCTTCAGCGGCAAGATCACCAAGTGGAACGACTCGGCGATCGCCAAGCTGAACCCCGACGCGACGCTGCCCAGTGCCTCCATCACGGTCGTGCACCGCTCCGACGACTCGGGCACCACGCAGAACTTCACCGAGTACCTCGCCGCCGAGGCGAAGTCGGTCTGGACGAAGCCCGCTTCGCAGACCTTCCCCTACTCGGTGGGTGACGCGGCCAAGGGCACCTCGGGTGTCGCCGACGCCACGAAGAACTCGAAGAACTCGATCACCTACATCGACGAGTCGGCCGCAACCGGCCTCTCGGTGTCGCAGCTCGTCGTCGGTGGCACCGCCACCAAGATCAGCGCCGACGGTGCTGCCGCTGTCGTCGCGAAGTCGCCGCTCGTCGAGGGCCGCGCCGACAACGACCTCGCCATCAACATCGACCGCACCCTCACGGACTCGGGCGACTGGCCGATGGTCCTGGTCTCGTACATGATCGCCTGCGACACGTACAAGGACAGCGCCAAGGGCGACCTGGTCAAGGCCTACGCCACCTACGCCGCGAGCGACGCCGGCCAGAAGGCCGCCGCTGCTCAGGCCGGTTCCGCTCCCCTCGACAGCGACCTCGCTGCCAAGGTCGCGACCGCCGCTGCGACGATCAAGTAGCACCCGCTCCACCCAGCATCACCTGGTCCGGGTCGCAGCCCCCGCGGCTGCGACCCGGACCTCCTCTGATTCACCTGGCATTCGCCCAACGCGCTTCACCACCCGACAGTCATGCGGCCCCCGGCCAGAGCAGGATTTCACTTCATGACCGCTTCCGCGGAAAGCCCCACGAAGACCGCCACTCCCCCGAAGGCGGTCATCCGGATCGGCGACCGGGTGTTCTCGCTCGCGACCGTGCTGTCCGGCTCCCTGATCCTGGTCGTCCTGGCTGCGACCGCTGTCTTCCTGATCGTCCAGAGCCTTCCGGCGCTGACGGCGAAGCCGGGCCAGATCCCGAACGACGCGGCCAACTTCTGGGTCTACGTCGGCCCGCTGGTCTTCGGCACCGTCTGGGCGGCCCTGCTCGCGCTCATCATCGCGACCCCGCTCTCGATCGGCATCGCGCTCTTCATCTCGCACTACGCGCCGCGCCGGATCAGCCAGCTGCTCGGCTACATCATCGACCTCCTGGCGGCCGTCCCCTCCGTCGTGTTCGGCCTCTGGGGCGTGCTCGTCCTGGCCAAGTTCATTCAGCCGTTCTACACGACACTCGTCAACACGCTGGGCTGGATCCCGCTCTTCCAGGGTCCGGTGTCGGGCACCGGCAAGACGATCCTCACCGCCGCCATCGTGCTGGCCGTGATGATCCTGCCGATCATGACCGCGGTCATGCGCGAGATCTTCCTCCAGGCCCCGCGCCTCCACGAAGAGGCGGCTCTGGCCCTCGGCGCGACGCGCTGGGAGATGATCCAGATGGCCGTCCTGCCGTTCGCCCGCTCCGGCATGGTGTCGGGCATCATGCTCGGGCTCGGTCGCGCGCTCGGCGAGACCCTCGCCATCGCCATCGTCCTGTCGCCGGCGACGGTGATCAACGTCTTCCTGCTGACGAGCCAGAACCCGAACACCATCGCGGCGAACATCGCGACGCAGTTCCCCGAGGCCCAGGGCGTCGCCCTGAACACGCTCATCGCGTCCGGCCTCGTCCTCTTCGTCATCACGCTGCTGGTCAACATGGCCGCGCGATTCATCGTCAACCGCCGCAAGGCCTTCTCGGGAGCCAACTGATGTCGGTCGCCGTCCGCAACACCCGCGCGAACACCCTCACCGCCGGGAAGCTCCCCAAGGGCGCACCGTGGGGCCTGCTCATCGTCAGCTGGCTCATCTTCATCGGCGTCTTCGCTCTTCTGCAGGCATCCGGCACGACCACGGACTTCAACTTCGTGGGCGCCTTCTTCTTCGGCACGATCCTCTTCGACATCCTCATCGTCGTCATCTCGATGGTGGTCGAGGGCGGTCGCAAGGCGAAGGACCGCCTCGTCACCTCGCTGGTGACGACGGCCTTCATCATCACGCTGCTGCCGCTGATCTCGCTGATCTACACGGTCATCTCGCGAGGCGTCGCACGGTTCGACTCCGCCTACTTCAACGAGTCGATGCGCAACGTCATCGGCGCCGGCGGCGGCGCGGTCCACGCCATCGTCGGAACCCTCGAGGTCACCGCCTTCGCCGCGCTCATCTCGATCCCGATCGGACTGCTCACCTCGATCTACCTGGTCGAGTACGGCCGCGGTCGCCTGGCCCGCGCCATCACCTTCTTCGTCGACGTCATGACGGGCATCCCGTCGATCGTCGCCGGGCTCTTCGCCTACTCGCTCTTCGCCCTCTTCGCCGGCCCCTCGATCCGCGCCGGCATCGTCGGCTCGGTCGCGCTCAGCGTCCTGATGATCCCGGTCGTCGTCCGGTCGTCGGAGGAGATCCTCAAGATCGTGCCGAACGAGCTGCGCGAGGCCAGCTACGCCCTCGGCGTGCCGAAATGGCTCACGATCGTGAAGATCATCCTGCCCACGTCGATCGCCGGCCTCACGACAGGCGTCATGCTCGCCATCTCACGCGTCATCGGCGAGACCGCGCCGCTGCTGATCACCACGGGCTTCACGACGAGCATGAACTACGACCTCTTCAGCGACCGCATGATGACGCTCCCCGTCTTCGTCTACACGCAGTACGCGAACCAGGGTCCTGACGCGACGCCGTTCCTCGAGCGCGCCTGGACGGGCGCCCTGGTGCTCATCCTGATCGTCATGGCGCTGAACCTCCTCGCTCGCCTGATCGGCCGCCTCTTCTCTCCCAAGCTCCGCTAGATAGCGGAAGCAACAGCCTCCGCTAGAAAGCGGAAGCAACAGCCTCCGCTAGACAGCGGAAGCAACAGCCTCCGCTAGCCAGCAATCTCGACTAAGGAAACCGTGTCCAAGCGCATCGAAGTCAAAGACCTCAACGTCTACTACAGCAAGTTCCGCGCTGTCGAAGACGTCAACATCACCATCGAGCCCCGCACCGTCACGGCGTTCATCGGTCCGTCCGGCTGCGGCAAGTCGACCTTCCTCCGCACCCTCAACCGCATGCACGAGGTCATCCCCGGCGCCTACGTCGAGGGCGAGGTGCTCATCGACGGCAACGACCTGTACGGCGAGGGCGTCGACCCGGTGCTCGTGCGCCGCCAGGTGGGCATGGTCTTCCAGCGCCCGAACCCGTTCCCGACGATGTCGATCCGTGAGAACGTCCTCGCCGGCGTGAAGCTCAACAACCGCCGCATGGGCAAGGTCGAGGCCGATGAGCTCGTCGAGAAGTCGCTGACCGGCGCCAACCTCTGGAACGAGGTCAAGGACCGCCTCGACAAGCCCGGCTCCGGCCTCTCGGGCGGTCAGCAGCAGCGCCTCTGCATCGCGCGCGCCGTCGCCGTCTCGCCCGACGTGATCCTCATGGACGAGCCCTGCTCGGCCCTCGACCCGATCTCGACCCTCGCCATCGAGGACCTCATCGAGGAGCTCAAGCAGCAGTACACGATCGTCATCGTGACCCACAACATGCAGCAGGCCTCGCGCGTCAGCGACAAGACCGCGTTCTTCAACATCGCAGGCACCGGCAAGCCGGGCAAGCTCATCGAGTACAACGACACTGCGACGATGTTCTCGAACCCGTCGGTCCAGGCCACCGAAGACTACGTCTCGGGCCGCTTCGGCTGATCGGCGGCCACGCGCTAAACGCGTGAGCCCCAGTCGTCTGACTGGGGCTCACGCCTTTCGCGGTTGCGCTCCCTCACACACAGAGAGGCGCAGGAACTTCCTGGCGGCGGCTAAGCGCTCTGCAGCGCGACCACCGGCGTCGAGGTCGGCTGCTTCGACCCTCCGGCCGGCTCGACCGTGATGCCCACGGTGTCGCCCTTCTGCAGGTCGCCCTGGAGCACCTGCGTCACGGAGTTGCCGTTGACGGCCATGGTGCCGGCCGACTTGACGTCGGAGCCCTTGATGTACCAGAGCTGGTAGGTCTTGCCCGAGGGCAGGGCCGTGGCGCCGTTGACGACGACAGCCGAGCGCTGGAGGTCGTTCGACCAGTACAGGGTCGCCTTGCCGCCGGTCGAGATGTCGGCCGCGGTGTGCTGGACGTCGTTCGCGGCAAGGATCGAACCGATGTCCGGGCCGATGGCAACCTGGCTGCTCGGCGAGGTCGCCGGGTTGAGCTGGTCGTTGAGGGCGACTCCGCCAAAGATCAGCGCACCGGCTGCGGCCACGCTCAGGAGCATGACGCCGGGACGCATGAACCAGCGCTGACGCGCCAGCGGGATGGGCTCGAGAATCTCGGCCTCGGTCGATACGGCGGGGGCGTCGGCGGTGGGCCGGCGTTCCTGCGCCACATCCGTGACGTCGGGAGCGGAGAGCCGGGGCAGCTGCGGCGTCGAGCCGATGAGGTCGAGGACGCTCGCACGAAGAGCCGGCGAAGGAGTGATGGGCTCGACGGCGTAGCCGAGGAGCAGGGCCGTGTCGGTCAACTCGGCGGTCTCCTGTCTGAGGTCGGGGTCGTCCGCGAGGCGGGCTTCGAACGCTTCGCGCTCAGCCTCGTCTAGGGCGTTGAGCGCATATGCGCCGGAAAGGGTGTCGATGTCAGGGTTCATGGGGCCGCCGCCGGACGTCGAGCTGTGCCTGCTCATGACGCCACTCCTAGTTCGTCGCGAAGGCGGATCATGCCGTCGCGGAGTCGGGTCTTCACCGTTCCGATGGGAACGTGAAGCATGTCGGAGACCTCGCTGTGCGAGTAGCCCCCGTAGTAGGCGAGAGTCACAGCCTGTCGCTGCAGCTCCGTCAGGCGGCCGAGCGCTCGCTCGACCCGCTCGTGCTCGATGCGGATCTCGACCTGCTCGGTGACCGAGTCGTAATCGGTCTCGAAGTCGCGGATTCCGATCTTGGTGTCGCGGTCGCGGCTCGACTGGCTGGCCCGCACGCGGTCGACCGCTCGGCGGTGGGCCATCGTGAGCATCCAGCTCGAGGCCCCGCCCTTGTTGTGGTCGAAGCGGGTCGCGGTCTGCCAGATCTCGAGGAACACCTCCTGGGTGACCTCTTCGGACTGCGAGTGGTCTTTCAAGAGTCGCTTGATCAAGCCCAGCACGCGGGGTGCCGTCATGTCGTACAACTGCGCGAAAGCCTCGCGGTCGCCTTCGGCAACTCGCTCGAGGAGTGCCTCGGGAGTCGGCGGGACTCCCGTGTCACGCCCGGGATCATCCATATCTCGGCTCACAAGCTCCAGCATGTCAGGTTGCACCTCCATCCGCACTTGTCGTGGTTGTCGGCGCTGGTACTGAGGTGGCCCTCCCGCACGAACGCCGTCTGGGATGGCCGGAGCCCGGGTGCGTGCGAGAGGACCACCTCGGTGAACCGGACCTAGGGAGTCCGATTAGCGCCTGGTGGAGATGTTTGCGGGTTGTTCTCTCGCAATGTGTTCGGCACCGCGGCCCCGGGGGTTTGGCCTGCCTGGGAGGTTTCTTGAAAGACCTCCTTAACGGGAAAGCGCCGGGCCGCAGAAACGCCTCTCGGCGCGAGGCCGCTCGAAGCGGCTAATTTTGGAGCCCGGGGTTTGCTGCGGCCCGGCGACATCCACTGTAGCGAGAACCTCGACCGCGGGCCGGGGAGTCCGCACAGAGCGAACTCGGGAATAGCCGGGCGTGTGTCCTGCTCGTCTTGTCGAGGCTGCCGTCTTGTCGAGGCTGCCGTCTAATCCAGGCTGCCGTCGCGCCAGCGGGCCGAGCAGGCGTGCAGGTCGGTCGCCAGCTCGGTGAGGCGGAGCGCGCGACGGGTGAGCTCGACGGAGCGGTCGGGCTCGATGACGTCGAGGTCGTCGGCGACGCTGGCCGCACCAGACGCCGCCAGACGGGCGAAGGCGGCGCCGCGCTCGAGAGCGAGGCCGAAGTCGCCCTCGAAGACGCCGCGCAGGATACGGTCGGCGAGCTCGAGGATCTCTTCCGGGCTGGCCGGCATCGGCGCACCCGCCACGATCGGGTCGATGGTCGCGCTGATGCGGGAGCCGCGCTCGAACAGGTAGGTGATGTCGTCCGGGCTCTGGCGGATCACGGCGCGCAGCAGGTAGATGCGCCAGAGCGCGCCGGGCAGGCTGTGCGGGGTCGCGCCAGCCCACAGCTCAGCGAGCGCGTCGATCCCGTGCGAGTCGGTGAAGGCGACCAGGCGGTCGAGGATCTCGGGGGTGGGATCGTTGCGGACCCGCGCCAGAAGGGCCGCGGCCGACTCGTGGGCGACGCGGTGCATGACGGCCGGGTCGTCGCCGCCCTGGAACGCCTCGAACTCGTGGCCGGCGAACTGCGTGGGGCGGTGGAAGTCGCGTGGGGGCACTCGCCCAAGGGTACGCCTGGTCGCCCACGAGGTTGCTAGGCTTGATGACTGCACGGGCCTCTAGCTCAGTCGGTAGAGCATCGGACTTTTAATCCGTTGGTCGTGGGTTCGAGCCCCACGGGGCCCACTCGTATCGTAACGGCGGCGACGTTGCCTTCTCAGACAGCTGCGGGGCCGTCCGCCGGGTCTGTCGCCCGCTGGAGGGCGGCGACTAGGGGGCCGGGGAGTAGGCGACGCCCCACCGGCCGGTCCAGGTCTCGCCGGGGGCGAGCCACACCAGGCCCTCGCCCGAGGCCAGCGCGTTGGCCGGAGCACTCATCGGCTCGGCCGCGAAGGCCAGGCCCTTCACGCCGTCGCGCGGGAAGTTGCGGGGCGTGAACACCTGCATGTACGGGTACGCGGCGTCCATCCACATTGTCGTCGACGAGCCGTCGGGGGCCGCGAGCGTGATGTGGCGGTGCCCCTCGCCGTCGGTGGCGATGTCGGTGTAGCCGGCGTCGATGTCGAGGTCGCCGAGCAGCGGGGAGCCGGTCAGGTCGAACGGAGTGCCCGCGACGGGCGCCGTGCCGACGGGGATGCTGCGGACGTTCGTCTCGAAGCGGGTGGCGGCGTCGAGGGTGACCCGGAGGGAGGCGGGGTCGTGGCCGCCGACACGGAAGAACGGGTGGGCCCCGACGGCGATCGGCGCAGTTCCTGCGCCCCGGCCGGTCACGGTGTGCGTGACGACCATGCCTCCGTCGACGAGCTCGTGCCGCACGGTGGTGTCGAGGCGGAACGGGTAGCCGTGCTGCGGGAAGACCGACGCCGACTGCGTGATCGCGTGCTCTTCGACCGAGACGGCGCGGTAGGGCGAGAAGCGGAGGAGGCCGTGGCTGGCGTTGCCCTTGGCGACCTCGGTGATGTCGAGCTGCTGGGGCTTGCCGTCGAGGGTCCAGGTGCCGCCGTCGACGCGGTTGGGCCACGGGACGAGGGTGATGCCGGAAGCCGACGGGGGCGCCTCGTGCTCGGAGAAGGTCTCGGCGACGGCCACTCCGCCGACCTCGAGGGCGCGGAGACCCGCGGCGACCTCGGTGACGATGGCCGTCACGACGCCGCCGGGGGCGTCGAGTCGGAGGTGGTACTGCTCGCCGGTGGGCGGGGCGACGTCGGTCACGCGGGACTCCTAGGTCGGGATGTCAGCTGGAAAGAGGCGCATCCGCCTCGACCACGGCGAGCCCGGCCGCTCGGAGGGCGGCCACGCTCTCCGTCGAGGCACCGGCGGTGACGAGCCCGTCGAACCTGTCGAGCGGACCGATCACGCCGAGATGCGCTTCTCCCATCTTGCCCCCGTCGGCCACGATGATCGAGCGCCGGGCGGTCTTGACCATGAGGCGCTTGAGGTCGGTCTCGGGGAGGTTCACGTTGGTGACCCCGTGGTCGACGTCGATCCCGGTGCAGCCGAGGAAGGCGATGTCGGCGGTGATGCCGTCGAGCACGGTGGTCGCCAGGGGATTCACCAGCGAGTGCTGCAGCGGGCGGAGCGTGCCGCCGGTGACGATCACCGTCAAGCGCGGCACGGCGCGCTCGAGCTCCAGGGCGATCGTGAGGCCGTTCGTCACGACGGTCACGCCGATCAGGTCGGTGCGCTCGAGGAGGGCGAGAGCGACCTGCGTCGTCGTCGTGCCGACGTCGAGCACGACGCACTGGCCGTCGCGCACCATCGCGGCGGCTGCGACCCCGATGGCGCGCTTGGCGTCGGAGCCGACGGCCTCGACCTCTTCGAACGACCGCTCGACGGGGGCCTGGTCGACGGCCATCGCTCCCCC
Source organism: Frondihabitans sp. OV104 (assembly GCF_057787745.1). Lineage (NCBI taxonomy): Bacteria > Bacillati > Actinomycetota > Actinomycetes > Micrococcales > Microbacteriaceae > Frondihabitans > Frondihabitans sp. OV104. The sequence goes on along the minus strand of NZ_CM173541.1, from coordinate 3,570,593 downwards.
GTGCACGCGGACCACGCGCGAGGACGCCGCGAGGGCCTCGAAATCGGTGCGGATCGTGACCTCGGAGGTGCCGAACTCGCGCGCCAGGTCGGCGGTGCGGGCGAAGCCGTGCGCCTCGACGTAGGCGACGACCCCATCTCGCCGACGTGCGGCTGTGGCGCCGGAGGTGGATTCCATGACCCGATCTTCGTATACTTTCAACTGCCTTCGCAAGCGAAAGACGCACTGCGGCCTGGCACCGTGCACACCCAAGGAGGGGCATGCCCATCGCGATCCGCCCGACCGTCCTCGCCGACGGTCGCGAGCTCATCTACTTCGACGACGCCGACACGACGCTGTCGCCGGAGCGCAAGCCCGACCTGCGCCCGCTCGACCCGCGCCCCGAGACCGCGACGATGCGGCAGGACGTCCTGACGGGCGAGTGGGTGTCGATCGCCGCATCACGTCAGAACCGCGCCTTCCTTCCCCCGGCCGAGCTCGACCCGCTGGCTCCGGCCAGCGAGACGAACCCGTCCGAGATCCCCGACAACTACGACGTGGCCGTGTTCGAGAACCGCTCGCCGTCGTTCGGCCCCGAGCTCCCGCCCGACGCCGCCAACGCGCCGCACGACCTCGCCGACCTCTCGTCGCTCGGCTTCGGCCGCACTCGCACGTCGGTCGGCCGCTGCGAGGTCGTCTGCTTCAGCCCCGACACCTACGGCTCGTTCGCCGGGCTGTCGGAGTCACGAGCCCGCACGGTCGTCGAGGCGTGGGCGCACCGCACCGAGGCGCTCAGCGCGCTGCCGGGCATCCAGCAGGTCTTCCCGTTCGAGAACCGCGGCGAGGCGATCGGCGTCACGCTGCACCACCCGCACGGCCAGATCTACGCCTACCCCTACGTCACGCCGCGCACCCAGCGCCTCCTCACGAGCATCGACCAGTACGGGCCGACGCTGTTCGCCGACCTGCTCGAGAGCGAGCGCACCGGCCCGCGCGTGCTTCTGTCGGGCGAGCACTTCACGGCGTTCGTGCCGTTCGCCGCGCGCTGGCCCGTCGAGATCCACCTGCTGCCGCACCGCCACGTACCCGACTTCGCCGGGCTCACCCCGGACGAGCGCGACGAGCTCGCCGTGATGTACCGCCGCCTGCTGCGCGGCGTCGACGCGCTCTACGACGACCCCACGCCGTACATCGCCGCGTGGCACCAGGCGCCGATCAATGTCGGTCGCGATACGGTGCGTCTCATGCTGCAGATCACGTCCCCGCGCCGGGCGGCGACGAAGCTCAAATTCCTGGCCGGCTCGGAGGCCGCGATGGGCGCCTGGATCGGCGACCTCGTCCCCGAGAAGAGCGCCGAACTGATCCGAGAGGCAATCGAGCGAGCATGACGTCACCATCTTCTTCCGAGAGCAGCGCATCTTTCGAGGGCGCCACCTCCTTCGAGGGCGCCTTCGACACCGCCGTCGTCGGGCGCTGGGCGGCCCCCGGCCGGGTCAACCTGATCGGCGAGCACACCGACTACAACGACGGCTTCGTGCTTCCGCTCGCGATCGACCGCGACACGACCATCACCGTCGGAGTCCGCGACGACCGACTCCTCCGCGTGGCCTCCTCCTTCGAGGCCGGCGTCCACGAGATCTCGCTCGACGACCTCGACACGACGCAGATGTCCGGCTGGTCGGCCTACGTCTTCGGCATCGCGTGGGCCCTGCAGCAGAAGCTAGGGGCGCAGGGCAGTGATTCGCAGGAACTCACCACCGCCGCCGGCCTCGACATCTGGGTCGACTCCGACGTCCCCGTGGGCGCGGGCCTGTCGTCGTCCGCGGCCATCGAGTGCGCCGTCGCCGTCGCCCTCACCGACCTCTGGCACCTCGACGTGACCCGGCCGTTCCTGGCCTCCGTCGGGCAGCTCGCCGAGAACGACGCCGTCGGAGCCCCCACCGGCATCATGGACCAGTCGGCGTCGCTGCTCGGCCGCGCCGACTCCGCCGTCTTCCTCGACTGCCGCAGCCTCGACGCCGAGGTGATCGACCTCGGCTTCTCCGCCGCCTCGCTCGAGCTGCTTGTGATCGACACCCGCGTCGAGCACGCGCACGCCACCGGCGGGTACGTCGACCGCCGCGCCTCGTGCGAGCGCGGAGCCCGCGAGATGGGCGTGTCGTCGCTGCGCGACCTCGACGTCGACGACCTGCCTCGCGCCGCCGAGGTGCTCGACGACGAGACGTTCCGCCGCGTGCGGCACATCCTCACCGAGAACCGGCGCGTGCTCGACACCGTGCGCACCCTCCGCGAGAAGGGCCCGGGCGCCATCGGCGCGCTGCTCGACGCCTCGCACGCGTCGATGCGCGACGATTTCGAGATCTCGGTGCCCGAGCTCGACCTGGCCGTCGCGACGGCGCAGGCCACCGGCGCCGTCGGCGCACGCATGACCGGCGGCGGCTTTGGCGGCTCGGCGATCGCGCTCGTGCCGACCACCGCGCGCGACGCCGTGACGGCGGCCGTGCTGGCGGCGTTCGCCGTCGCGGGGTATCGCGAGCCGACGGTCTTCGCGGTGCACGCCGCCGACGGGGCGCGACGGGTCTAGCTCGCTCTCGAAGCCGGCCGCCCCGAGTTCCTGCGCCCCGGGTCGGGGGTGTGCTCGCTGTGCTTGGCGTTGCCCGCCCCGCCGAATCGGCACAAGCCCGCCGGGCAGACGGCGGGGCTCTGCCGTTCCGGCGGGGGTTCGCGCCCGGAGCCACGGGGCTAGGCCGTTCCGGCGGGCACCGGCCGGTCCTGCGGGGCCACCGCGGCCAGCGGCCACGCCCGCCGGATCGGCACGATCCCGGGCCTTGCCCGCCGAATCGGCGCGATGCCGCCGAAGAAACCGCGGCGCTCCGCCGTTCCGGCGGGCGCCGTGCCGTGACCGCGGCGAAGTGCCGGTGGGACGTTCTCCACAGGGCCGCTCCTCATGGCGGGCTCTCCACAGATCGGCGGATCGTGCCGCGCGGGGGCGAGGCCATCGGACACCATCGGTGCATGACCGACGAGCTCCCCCTGATCCTCCGCACCGCCGACCGCCGACGCATAGGTCTCGACGACCGAGGGCTCCGGACCGACCACGCTCGGGGGCTCCTGCACCGGGTCGCTCCGGGAAGCTACGTCGATGCTGCCGAATGGCGCGCGCTGTCCGAGCGCACACAGTACGAGGTCGTGATCCGTGCGCAGATGGCGCGGTTGTCGCCCGACGTCGTGGTGTCGCACGACTCGGCGGCGGCCCTCTGGCGGATGCCGTCACTCGACGGCTGGCCAGGCCGCGTGCACGTGATCGACCCGGCGCGCGAGACCCCGTTGACGCGCGGACTGGTGGCTCGGCACGTGGGCCCCCTGGACGAGGCCGATGTGGTGGGCGGCCGGGAGTTCCTGGTCACGAGTGTCACGCGAACCGCCCTCGACCTCGCGCTTCGCGACGGCTTCCTGGTCGCGCTGCTCGTGTTCGACCATGCGCTCCGCTACTACGGTGTCACCCACGACGATCTGCGGGCGGCGCTCGGCCGACGCGAGAAGGCCCGGCGCCGGGTGGCCGTCAGTCGCGCGATCGACTTCGCTTCGGCCGACTCCGAATCGCCGGGCGAGTCGATCAGCCACGCGCAGATGCTGCTGCTCGGGTTCGAGCCGCCCGAATTGCAGAAGGAGTTCACGGAAGACGATCGCGTCGTGGCGCGAACCGACTTCTACTGGAGCGGGGTCGGCGTCGCAGGAGAGTTCGACGGAGACGAGAAGTACCTCTCGGCCGCGATGCGCGGGGGCCGGAGCGCCGAGCAGGTGGTCGTGGACGAGAAATGGCGGACGGAGGAACTCCTCGACCGGCACGACGTCAACCGGGTGGTGCGCTGGAACTACCGCGTGGCCCGGACGCCCGCTCTGCTGGAGGAGCGGCTCCGGCGTGCCGGTGTGCCGCGACGGAGCCCCGCCGGAGCGGCGCGGCCCCGCCAAAACGCTGGAGGGGATGTGCCGATTCGGCGGGGCTGAGGCCAGCACCGGCCGCGGGCAGGGCGCCGACGGCGAGGCGCCGGAGGACGGCCGCGGCTAGCGGCGCTCGGCCGCCTCGACCACGTTCTTGAGGAGCATGGCGCGGGTCATCGGGCCGACTCCGCCGGGGACGGGCGAGAGGTACCCCGCGACGGAGGCGACCGACGGGTCGACGTCGCCGCGCAGCTTGTACTTGCCGGTCTCCTCGTTCAGCACGCGCGTGATGCCCACGTCGATGACCGCGGCGCCGGGCTTCACCCAGTCGGGCTTGACCAGGCCGGCGACCCCGGCCGCGGCGATGACGATGTCGGCTCGGCGCACCTCGGCTGCCACATCGACCGTGCGCGAGTGGGTCAGGGTCGCCGTCGCTTCCAGGCGCGTGAGCAGGAGCCCGAGGGGGCGCCCGACCGTGAGGCCCTGGCCGATGATCGTGACGTGACGCCCCTCGATCGGGATGTCGTAGGCGCGGAGCATCTCGACGATGCCGCGCGGGGTGCACGGCAGCGGGGTGTCGATCGAGCCCTTGCCGCCGGGCACGGCCAGCACCAGCTCGCCGAGGTTCAGCGGGTGCAGCCCGTCGGCGTCCTTCGACGGGTCCATCAGCTCGAGCATCGACGTCGGGTCGATCCCGTCGGGCAGCGGCAGCTGGATGATGAACGCCGTCACGAGGGGGTTCTGGTTCATGAACCGGATGGCGTCGCGGATGTCGCTCTCGGACGCCGTCTCGGGCAGGTCGAGGCGGATCGACTCGATGCCGACCTCGGCGCAGTCGCGGTGCTTGCCCGCGATGTACGAGAGCGAGCCCGGGTTCGAGCCGACCAGGATCGTGCCGAGCCCCGGGTGCACGCCGGTCGCCTTGAGGGCGGCGACGCGCTCCCGGAGGTCGTCCTTGACGGACGCCGCCAGGGCGGTGCCGTCGATGGAGACTGCCCGGCTGACGCCGATCTCTGCCGACATCAGGCGTAGAGCGGGAAGGCCTCGGTGAGCGCCTTCACGCGGGCGGCGAGGGCCGCGATGTCGGGGTTCGGCATCAGGGTCAGAGCGATGATGTCGGCCACCTCGGTGAACTCGACGTCGCCGAAGCCGCGGGTCGCGAGCGCCGGCGTGCCGATGCGGACGCCCGACGTGGTCATCGGCGGGCGAGGATCCCACGGCACCGAGTTGCGGTTGACGGTGATGCCGACCTCGTGGAGGAGGTTCTCGGCCTGCTTGCCGTCGACCTCGCTGGCGCGGAGGTCGACGAGCACGAGGTGCACGTCGGTGCCGCCGGTGAGGACGTCGACGCCGGCGGCCTTCGCGTCGGCCTCCATCAGCCGCGAGGCGAGCAGCTTGGCACCGCGGATGGTGCGCTCCTGGCGGTCCTTGAACTCGGGCTCGGCCGCGAGCTTGAACGCGGTCGCCTTGGCGGCGATGACGTGCATGAGCGGTCCGCCCTGCTGGCCGGGGAAGACGGCCGAGTTGAGCTTCTTGAAGAGCGACTCCTCGTTGGAGAGGATCACGCCCGAGCGCGGGCCGGCGAGCGTCTTGTGCACCGTCGACGACACCACGTGGGCGTGCGGGAGCGGCGACGGGTGGAGGCCCGCGGCGACGAGCCCGGCGAAGTGCGCCATGTCGACCCACAGGTACGCGCCGACCTCGTCGGCGATGGCGCGGAACGCGGCGAAGTCGAGCTGGCGGGGGTACGCGGACCAGCCGGCGATGATGACCTTCGGCTTGTGCTCGAGCGCCTGCTGGCGGACGGTCTCCATGTCGATCAGGTAGGTCTTCGGGTCGACCTCGTAGGCGACGGCGTTGTAGAGCTTGCCCGAGAAGTTGAGCTTCATGCCGTGCGTGAGGTGGCCGCCGTGCGAGAGCTCGAGGCCGAGGATGGTGTCGCCGGGGGTCGCGATCGCGGCGAGGACGGCCGCGTTGGCCTGTGCGCCGGAGTGCGGCTGGACGTTGGCGAAGTCGGCGCCGAAGAGCTTCTTGGCACGCTCGATGGCGAGGTTCTCGGCGATGTCGACGAACTCGCAGCCGCCGTAGTAGCGGCGGCCCGGGTAGCCCTCGGCGTACTTGTTCGTGAGCACGGAGCCCTGCGACTCGAGCACGGCGCGCGGGACGAAGTTCTCGCTGGCGATCATCTCGAGGTAGTCGCGCTGGCGGCCGAGCTCCTGCTCGAGGACCGCTGCGATCTCGGGGTCGACCTCCGAGAGCGGGGCGTTGAAGGTGGAGGGCAGGCGATCTGAGGTGACAGTCATGGAAAGCTCCAATGCACACGGATAGAAGGAGATGGTCCAGCGGCAGCCCAGGCGTACGGCTGCCGACCGTGTGAGTCGCTCCCCGGTGGTAGACCACCCGAACGCCAGTTGCGACTCCTGGAGCATAACAACTCACAGGCACGGCTCTCAATAAGTCGTGCCACCCTGGACTCTGTGAGCATGACCCTCGACGAGACCGACCTGCGTCGTCTCGAAGCCCCCGACGTCCCCTGGGTGACGCTCGTCTGGGACGACCCCATCAACCTGATGTCGTACGTGTCGTTCGTCTTCCGCACGTACTTCGGATTCCAGTCGAAGGAGGCGGAGCGGCTGATGATGCAGGTGCACACGAAGGGCAAGGCCGTCGTCGCGACCGGCGCACGGGAGCAGATGGAGATGCACGTCGAGGCGCTGCACGGCTACGGACTCTGGGCGACCGTGTCGAAGGCCGACGAGTGAGCCTGTTCCCGTTCTCCCGGAAGCGCGACGGCGTCCACTTCTCGTTCGCCGGTCACGAGAGGTCGCTCATCGAGCAGCTCGTCTCGCAGATCGTGACCCTGCTGGAGGAGCGCGACGAGGCCGACCCGGCCGTCGCGCGCCTGCTGCCCGCCGGCTATCGCGGCGACGACGACGCCGATGCGGAGTTCCGGCGACTGACGGTCGACGATCTCACGGCGCGCAAGGTCGAGACGGCGACGCTCGTGCTCGAGACCCTCGCGGGAGACCCGAAGGCGCCGCTGTCGAAGGAGGCCGAGCAGGCCTGGCTGCGCACGCTGAACGACGTGCGGCTCACGCTGGGCACGCGGCTCGGCGTGACGGCCGACGGCTTCGACGCCCCGGCCGACCAGGAGGCCGCCTACCTGCGGGCCGTCTACGAGTGGCTGGGCTTCGTGCAGGAGACCCTGGTCAGGGCCCTCGACCGCTAGGCGCCGAGGCGCCGCGCCTCTCGTGCAGCCCTCCGAGCGGCCTTCCGCCGGGCATCCCGGCGCGTGAGCAGGCGGTCGGAGAGCAGCACGACGGCGAGCATGACGACCGCGATCACGATGTAGAGGCGCGGCAGCGCGCCCAGCCCGGCGCCGGACAGCACGAAGCCGCCGACGAGCGCGCCCGAGCCGATGCCGAGGTTGAACGACGACGTGTAGAACGACGAGGCGAGGTCGCGGATGCGGGCCGGGGCCATCTGAAGGAGGCGCGTCTGCAGCAGCGGGGGCAGGGCGCCGAAGGTGATCCCCAGCACCACGAACACCACGAACGAGGCCACGGGGTTGCCCTCGAACACCAGGAGGCCGACAACTGTGACGGCGACGAGCGCCATGAACAGCGGGATGCTCAGCGACACCCGCTTGCCGAGCACGAGCCCGACGAGCAGGAGGCCGAAGGCGCCGGCGATCCCGTAGGCGAACAGCGCGACGCTGAGCGAGTCGCCGGTGAGCCCGCTCGACCGCGTCAGGAACGGGGCGACGTAGGTGTACAGCGAGTAGTGCCCGACCATGAAGAGGCCCGTCACGATGCACGTGAGCACCACGCCGAGCACGCTCGGGTCGACCTCCTCTCGGGGCAGGCGTCCGTTGCGGATGATCGGGATCGAGCCGGTCGCGAGGGCGCCGGGGCCGACCGGCGTCGCACCGGTCATGGCGTCGCTGGCCTCGCGCCGGAGGGTCGCGGCGTCTTCGGCACCCGATCCGACGTCGGGCAGGAGCCGCCAGACGAGCACGGCCCCGACGACCATGAGGCCGGCGAGGATGCCGAACGCGATCCGCCAGCCGACGGCCTGGCCGAGGGCCGTCCCGAGCGGCACGCCCAGCACGAACGCCAGGGTTCCGCCCGACGACGACACGGCGAGCGCCCGACCGACCTGCTCGCGCGGCACCAGGTGGGCGGCGTAGGCGCCGGTGATGGCCCAGAAGACGCCGTGGGCGAGTCCTCCGACGACGCGGGCGGCCACCATCCACGCGTACGTGGGCGCCAGCGCGGTGCCGACGGCGCCGATCGCGATGATCAGGATCAGGCCTACGAGCAGGCGGTGCCTCGGAAACCGGGCCGTCAGCGAGGTGAGGACCGTGCTGGTGCAGACCACGGTGAAGGCGAAGACGGTGACGAGCAGCCCCACGGCGGACTCGCTGACGTGCAGGTCGCGACCCATCTCGGGCAGGAGGCCCGTAGGCAGCATCTCGCCCGAGATGGAGAGGAACGAGGCGATGGCGAGGGCCAGCAGACCGGCCCAGGGAAAGCGGGCACGGGTGGTCGTCGTCACCGGAAAAGCCTAGTGGCAGGTCGGACGAGTACAACGGACCGGTGGACGAGAAGACCTGCCGATCGTGCGGACGGCGCATCGAGCGGCGCGCGAAGTGGGCGAAGAACTGGGACGAGGTCGCGTACTGCAGCGACGCCTGCCGCAAGCGGAAGGTGCGCCCGGTCGACCGGGAGCTCGAGGCGAGCATCCGCCGGCTCCTGGAGGCACGCGCCGCGACGTCGACCATCTGCCCGTCCGACGCGGCTCGCGACGTCTACCAGGGCGACGACGAGGGCTGGCGAGAGCTGATGGAGCCGGCCCGTCGGGCGGCGAGACGCCTCGTCGCCGCGGGCGAGGTCGACATCACCCAGGGCGGCAGCGTCGTCGACCCGTCGACCGCGAAGGGCCCGATCCGCATCCGGCGGCACCGCTAGGTTGGTCGGCGTGCGCCGAGTCCTGACCGAGAGACCATGGCTCGCGGTGCTCGCGGTCTACGCCGCGTCGCGCGTGCTGTCGTCGGCTCTCCTCGGCGCGATGTTCGCGCTTGCGACCGCTCAGGGCTGGACGTTCGCGAGCCACCGGTCGAATCCGTCGTTCTTCACGTTCTCCGGCTCCTGGGACGCCTCGTTCTACAAGACGATCGCCGAGCACGGGTATCCGACGACGCTCCCGGTCGACGCGACCGGCCACGTGGTGCCGAACCCGTGGGCCTTCCTCCCCGTCTTCCCAGGGATCGTCCGGTTCGTGTCGGGCGCGACGGGGCTCGGCTTCTATCCGGCGGGCGTCGTGGTGGCGATGCTGTTCGGCGCCGGGGCCGCCCTGATGCTCTACCGCGTGCTGGTGCTGCGAGTTCCTGCGCCCCGGGCCCTGTTCGCAGTCGCGCTGTTCTGCGTGGGGCCCATGGGGTTCCTGCTGCAGGCGGCGTACGCGGAGAGCGCCTTCCTGTTCTTCCTGTTCGCGGCGCTGTGGTGCCTGCTGACGCGGCGCTACCTCGCGCTGATCCCGTTCGCGGTGCTCGCCGCCTTCACCCGGCCGGGGATCCTCGCCCTGGCCCTGGCGCTCGGCGTCCACCTGCTGATGCGGTGGCGGTCGCGGGAGACCGACCCGCTTCCCGGGCGCGACGTCGTGCGGATCGTCGTCGCGGGAGCCGTGACGTGCGCTGCCGGCCTGGCCTGGCCGCCGATCGCCACGGCCGCGACCGGCCACCCGGGCGCGTACCTCGACACCGAGCTGTCGTGGTGGGTCGGCTTCGTCGGCCGCCGGCACTTCACGCCGCTGACCCCGTGGTTCACGATGGCGTCGACTTATCTGGGGTGGGCCGGCGTGGCCGTGGTGCTCGCCGCGATCGCTGCCGGCGTGTTCTGGCTGACCCGCAGATCGACGCAGGAACTCGGCCGCGACCTCGTGGCGTTCACGGCCTCGTACTGGCTGTACCTCGTCGCCGTGTTCCTCCCGCAGCAGAGCCTCGTCCGCCTGATGATGCCCGTCGCGCCCCTCCTCGGCAGCGAGCTCTTCTCGAAGACGCGCCGCCGACGCGTCGTCGTGCTCGCGTCGGCCGTCGTGCTCCAGGCCGTCGCGGTCGTGCTGCTCTGGTTCGTCGGCTACCCGTGACCGATTTATACAGCTAGACTGTAGATCTCCGTGACTGCAGAGTAGGCGATCCCCCACGTACAAAGAGACCGGCTTCGGCCCCCGCTTCGTCATCCCGATCCTGTTCGGGCCCCTTCTGAACCCGATCAACACCACCATGATCGCCGTGGCGCTGGCGCCCATCTCGAGAGACCTCGGCATCGGCAGCGACCAGGCCATCTGGCTGGTGTCGTCGCTCTACCTGGCGAGCGCCATCGCGCAGCCGACGATGGGCAAGCTGGCCGACCGGTTCGGGCCGAAGAAGATCTTCCTGATGGGGATGGCCGTCGTCATCGTCGCCGGCATCCTGCCCGCGGTGCTCCCGACGTTCGGGGCGGCTCTCGTCTCGCGCGTCCTGATCGGCATCGGCACCTCGTCGGCCTACCCCGCGGCGATGAGCGCGATCCGCAACCAGTCCGACCGCCTCGGCATCGTGACGCCGCCGCTCGTGCTCGGCGGGCTGTCCATCTCGTCGCTCGTGTCGGCCGCGGCAGGCCCTCCGCTCGCCGGCGTGCTCATCGGCGCCTTCAGCTGGCACGCGATCTTCCTGGTCAACGTGCCGCTCGCCGGCATCGGCCTCGTGCTGGGCGCGCTGTGGCTGCCGTCCGACCGGATCCGCCCGATCCGCGCCACCCCGCTGCCGATCCGCCAGGCCATCGACCCCGCCGGCCTCGCCCTGTTCGCGATCACGATCGGCAGCCTGCTGGTCTTCCTGCTCGACCTGTCGTCCGGGCTCTGGTGGCTCCTCGTCGTCACGGCGCTCGCCCTCGCGGCGCTGATCCTGTGGGAGCGCCGCGCGGTCGCGCCGTTCATCGACGTGCGGATGCTCGCCTCGAACGGCGCGCTGACCCGCACCTACCTGCGCCTCTTCCTGCTCTACGGGATCGCCTACACGATGACGTACGGCTTCTCGCAGTGGGTGCAGGACGTCGCGCGCATCTCGTCGCAGACGGCCGGCCTGATCCAGCTGCCCGGCGCGATCCTGGCGGGCGTCGCCTCGTTCTGGTTCGCCCGCAAGGCCGGCGTGCGCCTGCCGCTGATCGCGGCGGCCGTCATCCCCCTCGTCGGCGGCTTCATCGTGCTGTCGCTCACCGGCGGCTCGCCCGTCTGGCTGTTCGTGGTCGCGACGGTCTTCTTCACCATCCCGCAGGGCCTCGCCTCCGTGTCGAACCAGGCGGCCCTCTACCGCCAGGTCGACCCGGCGACGATGGGCGCCGCGGCCGGGCTCTCGCGCACGAGCATCTACATCGGCGCCATCGCGTCGACCAGCCTGATCGGCGTCGCATACGGCGACGCCCCGACGACCGGCGCCCTCCACGAGCTCGGCTGGGTCATCGTCGGGATCGCGGTCGTGCTGAGCGCGCTGACCATCCTCGACCGCGCCCTGCGACGGGGGCGCGCCCCCGTCGTCGCTCCGGAGCCCGAAACCGTGCCGGCGGCCTAAGCCTGGCCTCTATCCTTGACCGGTGAGCGAAACCCACTGGACCCTGACCCTCGTCTGCGAAGACCGCCCGGGAATCGTCCACGCGATCAGCGGCGCCGTGGTCGACGCCGGCGGCAACATCACCGAGTCGCAGCAGTTCTCGAGCCACGACACCGGCACGTTCTTCATGCGCCTGCAGGTCGTCTCCGAGACGGGCCGCCAGACGTTCGTCGACGCGCTCGCGCCGGTGACCGAGCGCTACGGCATGGAGTGGAAGCTCGACGTCGTCGGCCGCCCCCTCCGCACGCTCGTGCTCGCGAGCAAGGCGGCGCACTGCCTGAACGACCTGCTGTTCCGCCAGCGCGCCGGGCAGCTCCCGGTCGAGATCCCGCTCGTGCTCGCGAACCATCCCGACCTGGGCGGCCTCGCCGAGTTCTACGGCGTGCCGTTCGAGCACCGCCCCGTCGTCGGCCCGGAGCTCAAGGCCGAGTTCGAGCGCCGCGTGCTCGACGTGGTCGAGGAGCACGACGTCGAGCTGGTCGTCCTGGCCCGCTACATGCAGATTCTGTCGCCCGAGCTGTGCGCAGCGCTCGAGGGCCGCGCCATCAACATCCACCACTCGTTCCTCCCCGGCTTCAAGGGGGCCAGCCCCTACCGCCAGGCGCACGCCCGCGGGGTGAAGCTGATCGGCGCCACCGCGCACTTCGTCACGAGCAACCTCGACGAGGGCCCGATCATCGAGCAGAACGTCGTGCGCGTCGATCACACGCGCACCCCCGAAGACCTGATGGCGATCGGCCAGGACGAAGAGAGCCGCACGCTCACCCAGGCCGTCCGCTGGTTCGCCGAAGACCGGGTGCTGCTCGACGGCGCCCGCACGATCGTGTTCCGCTAGCGAGGCGCCGTGTTCGACACTCCCAAGCGCAGGCCCGGTCGCGGCGGCGGCGACGGCGGCCGGGGCTTCACGCTGACCGCCAACGACGTGCTGCGGTTCGTGCTCGAGCTGTTCGCCTTCTTCAGCCTCGGCTTCTGGGGCTACTACGCCTGGCCCTACCCGTTCCCGGCCTGGTTCTTCATCGTCGGCGCCCCGCTGTTCGCGATCGTGCTCTGGGCGCTGTTCCGGTCGCCGAGGGCGCCGGTGAAGACCGACCCCGTCGGCCGCGCCATCGTCGAGATCGCCGTCATGGGGTCGGCGGCGTACTGCTGGGTGAGCCTCGGCTACCCGCTGGTCGGCGCCGTGTTCGCCGTCGTGGCGCTGGTGTCGGGAGTGGTGAACTTCCGCCGCGAGAACCGCGCATGAGGTCGTTGCTGCGCGATGCGGCGGTGCTCGATGCGCGGGGTGAGTGGGCGAGTTCCTGCGTTCTCATCGAAGCGGGGCGGATCGCCGCCGTCGGAGGCCCCGGCGACTTCGTGGGCGCCGTCGTCGACGAGGAAGTCGAGCTCGGCGGCGCGACGCTCACGCCCGGCCTCATCGACCTGCACGGCCACGGCGGCGGCGGCTTCTCGTTCGACGACGGCGCCACCGACCCCGCGGCGTTCGAGGCTGCGCTGGCCGTGCACCGCGCGCACGGCACCACGCGCTCGGTGATCAGCCTCGTCGCGAATCCGGTGCAGGAACTCCGCGCCTCCCTCGCCGCGATCAGCGACCTCTGCGCGTCCGACCCCCTCGTGCTCGGCGCGCACCTCGAGGGCCCCCTCCTGTCGCCCGGCAACCGCGGGGCGCACAACCCGGCTTTCCTCTCGGCCCCCGACGGTGCCGTTCTCGACGCGCTGCTGGAGGCCGGCGGCGCCGCGCTCCGTCAGGTCACCGTCGCCCCCGAGCTGCCGGGAGCGCTCGATGCCATCGCGCGGCTGTCGGGGGCGGGCGTCGCCGTGGCACTGGGGCACACCGTCGCCGACTACGCCACGACGCGCGCGGGCTTCGACGCCGGCGCGCGGCTGCTGACGCACGCCTTCAGCGCCATGCCCGGCATCCACCACCGCGCCCCGGGCCCCGTCGTGGCCGCGGTCGACGACGGGCGCGTGACGCTCGAGCTCATCCTCGACGGGGTGCACGTGCATCCGCGGGTCGCCGCGATGCTGTTCGCCGCCGCCCCCGGCCGCATCGCGCTGATCACCGACGCGATGGCCGCCGCCGGTGCGGACGACGGCGAGTACCGTCTCGGCTCGCTCGACGTCACGGTCGCCGACGGAACCGCCACGCTGTCGGGAACCGACACGATCGCGGGCTCGACCCTCACGCAGGACGCGGCGCTGCGCCTCGCGATCGGCCAGGTCGGGCTCCCGCCGGCTCAGGCCGTCGCCGCCCTCACCCTCACGCCGGCCGCCGCGCTCGGCCTCGAGGGCACGCTCGGCCTCGTCGAGCCGGGCTTCGCCGCCGACCTCGTCGCGTGGACGCCCGGCTGGACGGTGGAGCGCGTCTGGGCCGCGGGGTCGCCGATCGTGCCATGATCGTCGGATGACAACGACGTCACTCCTGTTCATCGGCGGTACCGGCCAGATCAGCGCCTCGTGCGTCCGAGAGGCGTGCGCGAACGGGATCGCGGTGACTGTCCTGAACCGGGGCACGACCCTGTCGCGGGAGCTGCCCGCCGGGGTGGAGGTCATCACCGCCGACATCCGCGACGAGGACGCCGTCCGCACGGCCCTCGGCGACAGGCGCTTCGACTCGATCGCCGACTTCATCACGTTCACGCCCGCCGAGGTGGCTCGCGCGGTCCGGCTGTTCGGCGACCGGACCGAGCAGTACGTGTTCATCAGCTCCGCGTCGGCGTACCAGAAGCCGCCGGCCCGGCTGCCGATCGATGAGGCGACCCCGCTGCACAATCCGTTCTGGCAGTACTCGCGCGACAAGATCGCGTGCGAGCGGCTGCTGCGCGACGAGCACGCCGCGGGGCGCATCCGGGTGACGGTCGTGCGGCCGTCGCACACGTACGACCGGACGCAGGTTCCCCTGCTCGGCGGCTGGACGGCCATCGACCGGATGCGCCGCGGCCTGCCCATCGTGCTGCACGGCGACGGGACCTCGCCCTGGGCGATCACGCACTCCGACGACTTCGCGACCGCGTTCGTGCACGTGCTGGGTGCGCCGGAGGCGATCGGCGAGGCGTTCAACATCATGTCGCCCGAGCTGCTCACCTGGAACTCCATCGCGCTGGACCTGGCCGACGCCGCCGGCGTGGAGGTACCCCATCTCGTGCACCGGACGACCCACGATCTCGTGCAGGAGGCGCCCGTCTGGGACGAGGCGCTGCGCGGCGACCGGAGCCACGCCGCCATCTTCGACACCTCGAAGATCGAGTCGCTCGCCCCCGGCTGGGCGCCGCGCATCCCCTTCGCCGAAGGGGCCCGGCGCATCCTGGCCTGGCACGACGCCGACGCGAGCCGCCGGGTCGTCGACCGGGATGTCGACGCGCTGTACGACCGCCTCACCGCCTGAGCCCGGGGGCTCGAGGGTGTCCCCCGAAGGTCCGACTGCGCCGGTGCCGCCCGGCCCCTAGCCTCGGGGTATGAACTCAGGCGCGCGCGGACTCACCGAGCGGATCGCCATCATCTCGGGGATGGTCGGCGGTCTGTTCCTCATCGCCGCGATCACTCTCATGCTGACGACCGCGCCCATCATGGCCGCGGCGATCTGCCTTCCGATCGGGTTCGTCGGACTCCTGCTCGGCATCGGGCTGACCCTCTACCTGCGCCGTGGTGTCGCTGGCGACACCTGGCCGCGGTCGGGTCGCAAGGCGCCGCGCTAGCGGGACCCCTACCCCGCACAGCGCCACCGCGCCCTCGCCTCGTGCGGGGGCGTGCCGTGGTTGCGCGGCTTCCGGCGTGCCGTCCTCGTCGCCCGGGTCAGAACCGCGTCTCTATCGTCGACGTCACCAGAGGCAGGCCGCGGGCCTCGCCGAGGTGGTCCTCGATGACGGCGATCTCGTTCCACTTGTCGATCGTCGTGCACGGGTGCGAGATGCCGAGCCGCACGAGGTCCCCCACGGCGAGCGCCGACTCGGGCGGCACGGTCACGAAGGCGTGCTGGTCGTTGAGGCCCGTGACGACGGCGCCCTGCGCGGCACCCGGCACGCGGCGGGCGTCGGAGCCCTGCACGCGGTACGCCTCGATGACCAGCGGCAGGCCCTCGTCGTCGGCGGTGTCGCGACGGCCGACGTTGAGGAGCGCCAGCGTCGGCTCGGGCCGGGAGAGCACGCTCGCCCAGAGGTCGAGGGCCGGGCGGAACGACTCCGCCGCGTCAAGCCGCTCGAAGGGCGTGAGCCGGCGGTACAGGTCGTGGTCGTGCGTGACGTAGGAGCCGGAGCGGAGCACCACTCGCGTCCGTGCACCGCGGAGCCCCTCGGGGTCGTGCCGGAAGCCCAGAGCCTCGACGACGCGGTCGAAGTAGACGCTGCCGCCGGCGGTCAGGATCACGTCTCCGCCGCGGGCGAGCCACGGGCCGAACGAGTCGCCGTCGAGCAGGTCGCGGAACTCGATCATCGTCGCCAGGTAGTCGTCGATCAGCTGCAGCGCCGCCGAGTCTGTTCCGTGCGTCAGGGCCCCCTCGTAGCCGGCGACGCCCGCCAGCACCAGGTGGTCGGCCTCGCCCACCGCCGCCGCCACAGCGAGCGCCGCCTCGATCGTGCGCGCCCCCGTGCGGCCGCCCGCCGCGCCGATCTCGACCAGGATCGGCAGCGACCGGTCCGGCGCGATCCGGGCCAGCGCCTCGTCGACGAGCCGGACGCCGTCGACGGAGTCCAGCCACATCATGACCTCGCTCCCCGGCCGGGCCAGGCGGGCCAGCGCGTCGGGGGCGAAGGTCGTGCCCGCCATGATGATGTTGGCGATGCCGGCCTCGCGCGCGATCTCGGCCTGGTAGGCCGTCGCGACGGTGAGGCCCCAGGCGCCGGCGTCGATCTGCCTCAGCCAGACGTCGGGCGACATCGTCGTCTTGCCATGCGGGGCGAGGTCGACGCCGGCCTCACGGCACCAGCCGGCCATCGTGTCGATGTTGTGCCGAAGTACCTCCGAGTCGATGGTCAGGACGGGTGTCGGGAGCTCCCCGAGGGGGACGGGCCAGGCCCTCCCGGTGAACGCGACCTTCGACGGCTGCTCGGCGCTGAGTGTCATGGGCCTGATCCTTCGCTCGGGTGGGTGGTGCAGTAGCGTCGTTGGGTAGGACGAACGCGATGCACGACAGGATGGACCCCACGATGGCCGAGAGCAAGATCCGCGTCGAGACGACCGGAGCGCCCACCCCTATGACGGCATTCTCGCAGGGAGTGAAGAAGGGCGGGTTTGTCTCCGTGTCGGGCCAGGGGCCGCAGGATCCCGCCACCGGCGAGTACCTCCACCCGGGCGACGTCACCTCGCAGACGATCCGCACGCTCGACAACGTCAGGGCCATCGTCGAGGCCGCCGGGGGCACCTTCGACGACGTGCTCTCGCTCCGCGTGTTCCTGACCGAGCGCCGCGACTTC
The DNA here is from genome assembly GCF_057787745.1 of Frondihabitans sp. OV104. NCBI lineage: Bacteria > Bacillati > Actinomycetota > Actinomycetes > Micrococcales > Microbacteriaceae > Frondihabitans > Frondihabitans sp. OV104. Next base: position 3,553,622 of record NZ_CM173541.1, on the reverse strand, counting down.
GCCGAGATGAACGCCGCCTACGCCGAGTACATCCGGGCCAACGTGCCGTCGGGCGTGTACCCGACCCGCACCACGGTGTTCGTCGAGCTGCCGAACGAGGCCATGCTCGTCGAGATCGACGCGCTCGCGGTCGTCGGCTAGCTCCCCGCTTCAGGGCTGGGTCAGCGCCTGGCCGGGACCCTCGCGTGCGCGGCCAGCCAGTGCGCGACGCCGTCATCGGCGTTCGAGCCGATCACCCCGGTCGCCGCCTCGCGGACCTCCGCGCTCGCGTTCGCGACCGCGTACGACGCGTCCGCGACCCGGAACATCGCCAGGTCGTTGCGGTTGTCGCCGAACACCACGACGCGGTCCGCGCCGAGCAGGCTCTTCAGCTCGAGCACCCCGTGCCCCTTGTCGGCGCCGGGCGCCGCCAGCTCCAGCCAGTAGATGCCGGGCAGGTAGGTCTCCTCCTGGAGCGTGGCCGTGACGTGACCGGCGAATTCGCGCTCGATCGTCCGCCGCACCGGCTCGAGGTCTGACTCGGGAGCGAGCGCGACGATCGAGAACGTGCCCTCGCGCGTCAGGTCCGCGGGGCTGTCGACGGGCCGGAACCTCGGGTCGTCGCCCCGGTCGCCGAGGTACCAGGCGATCCCGGGGCCCTCGTGGCCCCGCACCCAGCCGACCGTGTCCGCGTGCTCTCCGGCGCCGGCGACGGTCTCCTCCGAGGCCTCGGCCGCAGGATCGAGCGAGTACACCAGCGGCGAGGTCCCCGTGCGCGCGAACACGTCGAGGATCCCGTCGACCACGGCTGTGTCGAGTACCCGCTGCACGAGGGTCTCGCCGGTCGAGAGGTCGACCACGAACGCACCCCCGTAGACGCAGGCCGGGCCGCGCAGGTCGAGGTCGCCGACCACGCGGCGCAGCGACACGGCCGAGCGGGCCGTCGCCACAGCGACGTGCACGCCGTGCGCGACGAGGCCGTTCACGGTGTCGACGGTGAAGGCGCTCGGGCTCGCCTCGGGCCTGAGCAGGGTGCCGTCGAGGTCGCAGACGTAGAGGGTGGTCACGCCCTCATTGTGTCTCGCCCGCCTTCGGGCCTCTCGCCCCAGTGCTGGGGTGTCGCTGCACGCGGGCCTCCCGCCCTCCGGTGAGGGGTCGCTCGTTGCTCTCTGCGCGCTTCGCCGCGAGCAACGAGCGACCCCTCACCGGCTTCGACGGCGTGCTGTTGACTGGAGAGAACAGACGGGCGGCGCTTGTGCGACGCCGTGAGAGGCACCCATGACGCGACCGCACGTCCTGATCTCCGGCGCGAGCATCGCCGGCCCATCGCTCGCCTTCTGGCTGGGCCGCTACGGCTGGCGCACCACTGTCGTCGAGCGGGCGCCAGCGTTCCGCGAGGGCGGCCAGAACATCGACGTGCGCGGCGCCGCCCGCGAGGTGCTCCGACGCGCCGGGCTCGAGGACGCCGTCAAGGCCGCTACGACGGGCGAGCTCGGCACGCGCTTCCTCGGCGCTGGCGGCGCGGTCGTCGCCGAGTTCCCGGCGACGGCGTCCGAGACGAGCGGCGCGACTGCGGAAGTCGAGATCCTGCGCGGCGACCTGTCGCGGATCCTCGTGGAGGCGACCAGCGACGCGGGGTCCGGCGCGACACGCGGCACGTCCGGCACGTCCCGCACGTCGGCCGTCGCACCATCCACCGGCACCACCGAGTACGTCTTCGGCGACCGCATCACCGGACTCGACGACACCGGCGACGGTGTCGATGTCACGTTCGAGCACGGCGAGCCGCGCCGGTTCGACCTCGTGATCGCGGCCGACGGCATCGGCTCGTCGACCCGTCGGCTGGTCTTCGGCGACGAGGCGGTGGTCCGGCCCCTCGGCATGGAGATGACGTACCTGACGATCCCACGCACCGAGTCGGACGTCGACTGGTGGCGCTGGTACAGCGAGCCCGGCGGGCTCGCAGTGACCCTGCGGCCCGACCGCCACGGGACCACCCGCGCCGTGCTGACGTCGATCCTCTACGACGACGAGGCGACGCAGCGCGCCAGCCGGCGGAGCCCCGACGAGCAGCGGGCCCGCCTTCGCGACAAGTTCGGGAGCTCCGGCTGGGAGGCGCCGCGGGTGCTCGACGAGCTCGACAAGGCCGACGACGTCTACTTCGAGTCGGTCGGTCAGGTGCATGCGCCGAGCTGGTCGCGAGGCCGGGTCGCCCTCACCGGAGACGCCGCCTGGTGCGCGTCCCCCCTCAGCGGCATGGGCACGAGCCTCTCGCTCGTCGGCGCCTACGTGCTCGCGGGCGAGCTCGCCGCCCACGTCGATCACCGCGACGCGTTCGCCGGCTACGACCGGATCATGCGGCCCTTCGTCGACCAGGCCCAGAAGCTGCCGCCGGGGGTCCCCCGCGTCGCCAACCCGCGCACCCGGGCAGGTCTCGCGGCGTTCCACACCGGCCTCCGCGTCGCATCGAGCCGCGTCGCCTCCCGTCTCGGCGCCAAGCTCTTCTCCCCGCCCGCCGACAAGATCGCCCTCCCCGACTACGCGCACCTGGAGAGGTCCCCTCAGTCGTCCCTCTAAGGCCCGGTGAGGGGTCGCTCGTTGCTCCGAACCACCCTCTCGCCCGACAACGAGCGACCCCTCACCCGCTTTTGTTGGGGCCAGCAGGGGCAGCAGGGGCGGGGCGCAGGAACTGGCCGGCCGACGCCGCACCCACGCGCACCCCGCCGACCCACACGCCGGCGAGGCCCGCCGGGCTGCGCCGCGGGTCGTCGTACGTCGCCCGGTCGGCGTAGGCGCCGAGGTCGACGAGCTGCAGGTCGGCCGCGGCCCCGACCTCGATGCGGCCGCGTCGGGCCAGCCCGAACCGGTCGGCCGTGGCCGAGGTCATCCGCGCGAGGGCCGCGTCGAACGGCAGCACCCCCAGGGTCAGCGCCCGCGGGAAGGTGCCGTAGAGCCGGGGGTGCACGAATCCGGCCTCGCGCGGGAGCCCGTCGCTGCCGACGAGCGTGTGCGGCCACGCGAGGGCCTGCCGCACGCCGTCGGGGTCGGTGTGGAAGACGACGACGGTAAGCTGCCCGGCGGCCCCGACGACGAGGTCCGCGAGTGCGTCGAGGGGGTCCTGCCCCCGTGACGCGGCGATGGCGTCGACCGACAGCCCCTCGTACTCGGCCATCGTCGCGGGGAACCCCGCCAGGAGGACGCGGCCGGGCCCGACGGCGGCCCACTGGTTCTCGAGGGCGGTGGCGGGCCACGGGTGGTCGAGCCGCGCGAGGAGGGGCCGCCGCGTCGTCGGGTCGGACAGGAGCGCGACCAGTGCGCCCTGGGCGTCCGGCGGGAAGAGCGAGGCGACGGTCGTCGACCCGGCGTCGTACGGGTAGACGTCGGCAGTGACGTCGATCCCCTCGTCGCGGAGCGCATCGAGGTGGTCGATGATCGCCGGCATGCGGCCGGCGTTCGCGGGCCCGGTGACCTTGAGGTGGCTGATGTGGAGGCGAGCACCGGTGGCCCGGGCGAGGTCGGCCATCTCGTCGATGGAAGCACGCAGGTGGTCGGCCTCGTTGCGGATGTGCGCCACGAGCAGGCGGTCGTGCCGTGCGGCGGCGGTCGCCAGCGCGAGCAGCTCGTCGCGGGTGGCCTCGTCACCCGGTGCGTACATGAGGCCGAGCGAGATGCCGGCTGCGCCTGCGTCGAGGGCTGAGGCCGCAGTTCCTGCGATCGCATCGACTTCAGCCGCTGTGGCCGGGCGCCGTTCGAACCCGAGGGATGCTGCTCGCAGCGGGGCGTGCGGCACCAGCGCGACGGTGTTGACGGCTCGAGCCTCGGCGGCGATCTCGGCGAGATAGTCGCCGAACGTCGGCCAGTGCCGGTCGGGGAAGGGCCCGAGCACAGGCGTCGCGCTCTCGGCGAGGCCGGGCGACGACGGTGCGACGCCGAGCCCGCAGTTGCCGAGCACAGACGTCGTCACGCCCTGGCCGGTCTTCGGGTCGAGGCCGCCGGGGCGGAACAGCGCGGCGTCATCGTGCGAGTGCGCGTCGATGAAGCCCGGGAGCATCGCCCGGCCGGACGCGTCGACGACCTCGGCGCCGACGGGTGCCGGTGCGCCTGCTTCGACCGCTGTGATGAGGCCGGCCTCGACAACGACGTCGGCCGGTCTACCCGGCGCGCCTGTGCCGTCATGGACCGTCGCGCCGCGGAAGACCGCTACTCGAACCGCTGCCACGTCGGCTTGTTGGCGTACGTGTAGTCGTAGTAGTCGCGCAGGGTGAGCCGGGCCGCCGCCGCCTCGTCGACGACGATCGTCGCGTGCTCGTGGAGCTGGAGGGCCGACCCCGGGCACATCGCCGAGAGCGGCCCCTCGACCATCGCCGCCACCGCATCGGCCTTGGCTGCCCCCTGCGCGACCAGCACGACGCGCTTCGCCTCAAGGATCGTGCCGAGCCCCTGCGTGAGGCAGTGCGTGGGAACGTCGGCGGGATCGTCGAAGAAGCGAGCGTTGGCCTCGCGGGTCGACGGGGCCAGAGTCTTGATGCGGGTGCGCGAGGCGAACGACGACGAGGGCTCGTTGAAGCCGATGTGGCCGTTCGCGCCGATCCCGAGAATCTGCACGTCGATGCCGCCGGCCGAGCGGATCGCCTCGTCGTAGTCGCGCGTCGCCGCCTCGATGTCGGAGGCTCGCCCGTCGGGGACGCGGACCCTCGACGGGTCCATGCCGAGAGGCCCGACGACGTCGCGGGCGATGACCGACGCGTAGGACTCCGGATGGTCGAGCGGGATTCCGACGTACTCGTCGAGCGCGAAGCCCGACGCTCTCGACAGATCGAGGTCGCCGGCGTCGACCAGCGCCGCGAGCGACTCGTAGATGCCGAGTGGCGACGAGCCGGTCGCGAGCCCCAGGACGGCCTCGGGCTTCTCGCGCAACACCCGCGCGATCAGGGCCGCGGCCGTGCGGCCGACCTCGGCGGGGGTCGGCTTGACGATGACCTCCACGCGCTACTCCGCGATGTTCGCGACGAGCTCGGCGATGAACGCCGCGCGCTCCTCGCGAGTGGACGGACGACCGGGCACCCCCGGACGCATCTGCCACGGCAGCGGCCCCGACGCCTTCCGGTACTCCACGCCGATCGCGTCCAGCCGGGCGAGGTGCGCCTCGAGGCGCGGCTCGAACTCGGCGAAGTCGCGATCGCCCTCGGTCCAGACGGCCTCGGCGAGCGCGCACAGGCGCGGGAAGACGAGGTAGTCGACGGTGCGGGGCGAGTCCATGTGCTCGGTCCAGATGTTGCCCTGGCCGCCGAGCACGTGGGCGGCCTCGTCGGCGGTGAGCTGCGCGGGGACCGGCTCGAACGCGTAGACGTCGGCCACGGTGAGCGGGATCGAGACGGGGATGGGCTCGTCGGGGTCGGTCGACTGGCGGTAGTCGAGGTAGACCTGGTCGTCCGGGCAGGCGACGACGTCGTGACCGCGCTTCGCCGCCGTGACGGCACCCGTCATGCCGCGCCACGAGGCGACGATCGCCGACTCCGAGATCTCGCCCTCCAGGATCTCGTCCCAGCCGTAGATGCGGCGGCCCTTCGCGGTGATGTGCGCATCGAGCTCACCGATGAACCAGGTCTGCAGCTCGGCCTCGTCGGTGAAGCCGCGCTCGCGCATGATCTCCTGCGTGCGCGCGTCGGCCTTCCAGGCGTCGCGCGGGCACTCGTCGCCGCCCACGCCGATGATCGGCGACGGGAAGAGGTCGAGGATCTCGTCGAAGACGTCTTTGTAGAAGTCGACGGTCGACTGCTCCATGTTGAGCACGTCGTGGATGATGCCCCAGGCGGGGTAGACGTCGAGCTGCTTCGACGGGTCGAGGCCGAGCTCCGGGTACGCGGCGATGGCGGCCTGGCTGTGGCCGGGCACGTCGATCTCGGGCACGACCTGGATGTGGCGGGCGCTCGCGTAGACGACGACCTCGCGGATGTCGGCCTTCGTGTAGAAGCCGCCGTGCGGGCGGTTGTCGAAGGCGGCGTCGGGGCCCGCGCCGACCTGCGAGTTCTTGCGCCACGACGCGACCTCGGTGAGGCGCGGGTACTTGTCGATCTCGATGCGCCAGCCCTGGTCCTCGGTGAGGTGCCAGTGGAGCACCGACAGCTTGTGCATCGCCATCAGGTCGATGAAGCGGAGCACGTCGTGCTTCGGCATGAAGTGCCGGGCCACGTCGAGCATCGCGCCCCGCCAGCCGAATTTCGGGACGTCGACGATCGTCACGGCCGGGAGGGTCCAGGCCACGCCCTCCACACGGGATCGGCGGTACGACTCGGCGGGCAGGAGCTGAAGCAGCGTCTGGATGCCGTGGAACACGCCGGCCGCATCGCCGCCCTGCACGACGACGCCGTCGACGGTGACCTCGAGGCGGTACTCCGACGCGCGCAGGTCGGCGGCGAGGCCGAGCACGATGGCGCGGTCGGCGAGGTCGGCGTCCTTCAGCGGGAGGCCGGTCGACGGGCGGAGCGCCGCCTGCAGGAGCGCGGCCTCGCCGTCGAGGGCCTCCGGCGCGACCACGCGGGTGCGGGCGTCGAGGGCGAAGGAGCCGGTGCCCTCCACCAGGCTGGACGGACGGGGAACGAGTGAGATCGTCATCGGTACTGCTATCCCTTCACGGCGCCGGCCGACATGCCGGACACCAGATTGCGCTGGATGATCATGAAGAACACGACGACCGGCAGCGAGAACAGCACGGAGGCCGCCATCTGCCCGCCGAAGTCGGTGCCCGAGGTCTGAGTGGTGAACGACGCCAGCCACACCGGCAGCGTGTAGTGGCTCTGGTCCTGCATGAACGTGTAGGCGACGATGTAGTCGTTCCACGCCGCGATGAACGCGAAGACGCCCGAGGCGATCACGCCCGGCATGACCAGAGGGAAGAGCACCCGGGTCAGGACCTGCCACGTCGACGCCCCGTCCATCCGGGCGGCCTCCTCGACCTCCATCGGGATGGCCAGGAAGAACCCGCGCATGACCCAGATGGTGAATGGCAGGACGGCCGCGACGTAGGCGAGCATCAGGCCGACGTAGGTGCCGACGAGTCCGATCTGGCTGAAGATCAAGAACTGCGGGATCAGCAGGGCCGTCGCCGGCAGCATCTGGACGACCAGGATGACGACCATGATCGAGCGGCGCCCGCGGAACCGGAAGCGCGAGAGAGCGGCTGCGGCGAACAGGCCGAGCAGGATCGAGAGGATGACGGCACCCGACACGACGATCGCCGAGTTGCGCAGGTAGACGAGGAAGTCGCCCTGCGTGAACGCGACCGCGAAGTTGTGCAGCGTCGGGTGGTGGGGATAGAACTCCGGCTTGGACGTCATCGCCTCGGTACGGGGCTTGAAGGCCGTGTTGATCATCCAGTAGACCGGGAAGATCCAGACGATCGAGAAGACGACCGCGATCGTGTGGCTGATCCAGCGCGGGCGCTTGCGGCGACGCGTCGACTTCACCGCTGTCGGCGCCGATGCGGGGGCGTGGTCGGAGGCCTCGTCGGTCGAGAGGCGGGGCGCGGTCGTGGTCACAGGTCTTCTCCCGAGCGGATCAGGTTGCGGATGTAGAACACGGTGAGGATCAGCAGGATCAGCGTCGTCACGACCGAGATCGCGGCGCCCTGCCCGAGATGGAACCCGACGAAGGCCGTCGTGAACGTGAAGACGCCGAGGGTGGAGGTCGCATCGTCGGGGCCGCCCTGCGAGACGAGCCAGATCTGGTTGAAGACGTTGTAGTCCCAGATCACCGAGAGGATCGTGACGAGCAGGAGGGTCGGCTTGAGGAAGGTCAGGGTGATCGTCTTGTAGACGCCCCACTCGGAGGCGCCGTCGAGACGGACGGCCTCCTTGAGCTCCGTGGGAATCTGCGTCTCGGCCGCGTAGAGGGTGAGAGCGATGAAGGGCACCGCCTGCCAGACGATGAGCATCCAGATCGACGCGTACGAGAGGAAGGCGTTGTTCGACCAGTCGACGTTCGTCATGTCGCCGAAGACGTGCAGCTGCGTCAGGAACCAGTTCATGACGCCGTAGCCGGGCTGGAACAGCCATTTCCACACCAGCGAGGAGGCGACGTTGGGCATGCCCCACGCGAAGATCAGGACGATCGTGACGACGTAGCGCATCACCGTCGACAGCCGTGTCAGGAGGTGCGAGACACCGGTGCCGATCACGATGCTGCCGGCGACCATCGCGGCCGTGAAGAGCACCGTGCGGATCAGCGACCACCAGAAGTCGGGATCGGTGAACAGCGACAGGTAGTTCGCGATGCCGACCGAGTCGTAGGCGCCGGTGTAGAGCGTGCGCTGGTCGTAGTCGGTGAACGAGGTCACGACCAGGTAAATGATCGGTGCGACGAGCACCGCCAGCAGGACGATTCCCGCCGGGCTGAGCAGCCACAGCGGCGCGAGGCTCCTGCGAGGCCCCTTCGCCGCTCTGCGGAGGCCGGGGTTCACGGTCGAGATGGCCATTCGGTGCCCTTCGGTCGATCGGTGGAGCGCGATGAGAGGAGACGAGCGGGGCGGCGCCGGAGCGCCGCCCCGGCCCGTCTACTTCGCGTTGAGCGTCTTGTCCGCTGCGGTGTCGAAGCTCGACGCAGCCGATTCAGGCGTCTTCGAGCCCGAGGCGACGGCCGAGAAGAGCTGGTTGATGCTCTTGTCGCCCTCGAGGCCCGCCCACTCGCCCGAGGCCGGAGTGGCCTTCGAGTTGAGAGCCGCGTTGAAGAAGCCCTTGTCGATGTCGCTCAGCGTCGAGTCGGCCGCCTTGATGCCGTCGGTGCTGTTCGGGATCCAGCCGTCGTTGCCGTACACCCACTTCGACTGGACCGACGGGCTGGCCGCGATCTTGGCCCACTGCAGCGCGAGGTCGGTGTTCTTCGACTTCGCCGCGATGCCCCAGTCCGAGCCGCCGAGCATGACCGGCTGCGTCTTGCCCGACTTTCCGGGGAAGGGGAAGGTGCCGATGTCGCTGTCCTTCAGCTTCGGGTTGGCCTTCTTGACGAGGTCCACGTACCCGTTGGTCGAGAGGATGGCGCTGGTCTTGCCGTCGGCGAAGATCTGCGTGAAGTCGGGGCTGTCGGTGTCGAGCGTCCGAGAGGCCTTCGACGAGTACGCGTTCTGGAACTCCTTGAAGTCGGCGAGACCCTGCTGCGCCTTCGAGTCGCCGAGACCGGCGGTCCACTTGCCGTCCTTCTCGGTGGCGATCTCTCCGCCGGCGTCCCAGACGAACTGCATTCCGGCGTACCACTGCTGGCCCGGCAGGTAGAAGGGAGAGAAGTCGGAGGTCGACTTGTTGGCGGCGGCCACCTTGTCGAGGTCGGCGGTGAGCTCGTCGTAGGTGGTCGGAGCGTCGGTGACGCCGGCCTTCGCCCACGTCGTCTTGTTGTAGATGACCGCGCGGGCGCCGGCGAAGCCGGGCAGGCCGTAGAGCTTGCCGTCGACCGTGGCGGGCTCCGAGAGCCCGGTCAGCCAGGTCTGCCCCTGGGCGAGGTCCTTCTTGTACGGCGTGAGGTCGAGCAGCGCGCCGTTGGCGGCGTAGCTGGCGACCTGCGTGTTGCCGAGGTCCATGACGTCGGGCGGCGTGCTGGTGGCGAGCGCCGTCGAGATCTTGGTGGTGATGCCGTCCCACTGCTGGATCTGGACGTCGACCTTGGCGCCCGTCTTGGCAGTGAACTCCTTGTTGATCTCGGCGATGGTGGCGTCGGTGTAGTCGCCGGTCATCACCCAGACCTTGAGCGTCTTGCCGTCGCCCTTGGTGGTGGGCACCGACTGCGTGCCACCGCCGGAGGTGCCGGCGTTGCCGCTGCTGGAACAGGCGCTGAGCGCCACGACGGCGGCAAGGCTGAGGGCCCCGACCGCGGCGATCTTCGAAATACGCACTTTCTAACTCCTCGTGGTGAATGTGATCGGAAGGGAAGAGAACAGGTCAGGAGACGCCGAGCTCGGCCTGGAGGACGAGCGAGGCACCCCCCAGGAGGACGAGATCGGTGTCGCCGCCGGAGGTGCGCAGGGTGAGACCCCGGCCGACGGCCGAGAGCGTGCGCGCCTTGACTGTGGCGAGGGCGGCCTCCGCGAACGGACCGTCGAGCAGGGCGGCGGGGCCCGACAGCACGACCTCGTTGAGGTTCAGGGCGCTGATCACCGGGGCGGTGACGATCCCCAGAGCTCGGCCCGCACTGCGAAGTGCGGCGTCGCGTTCCTGCGCCGGAAGACCTGCCACGCGGTCGCTGAGGTAGCGGGCGCCGACGACCGTCTCGAGGCAGCCGCGGCGACCGCAGGTGCAGAGGGCGCCCTCGCTGCCGTCGGCCGACGAGTCGACGGTGACATGGCCCATCTCGCCGGCGGAGAACTGCTCGCCCTCGACGAGCGAGCCGCCGATGATGAGGCCGACGCCGACGCCGTGCTCGATCGTGATGACCATCAGGCTGAGGCCGGGCACGTCGCGGAAGGTGTGGACGCCGAGAGCGGCGACGTTCGCGTCGTTGGCGACCCGGACGGGCACGCGGAAGTGCTCCTTGAGACGCTGCTTCAGAGGCAGGTCGAACCACTCGAGGTGCAGGCCCTCGCGCACGACGCCCTGGTCGTCGACGATGCCGGGCGAGCCGACGCCGATGCCCAGGATGCGGCGGGTGGTCAGCGCGGCCAGGCGCTCGCCGAGTCGGATGACCCGGGCGATCGCGTCGTCGCCCACGGCGCCGTCGATCTCGAGCTCGGCGCGGTCGACGACCTCGCCTCGGAGGTTGACGACGGCTCCGACGAAGCGGTCGGCGCTGGAGAGGTCGAGCACGATCATGTGGAACGCGTCGGCGTTGATCTCGACGAGGGTGGCGGGCTTGCCCACCCTGACGTCTGCGCGCTGGCCGATCTCGGAGACGATGCCGTCGGCCTCGAGCTCGGCGACGAGCACCGACACCGTCGGGCGGGTGAGGCCCGAGTGGCGGGCGAGGTCGGCGCGGCTCATGGCGCCGTTGTGGAAGAGCGCCTGGAGCACCAGCGAGCGGTTGTGCACGCGGTTGTGCTGCGGCAGCGCCTTGACCGACACCCGTCGGCGACGGGGTGTCTGCTCCACGATCTCGCTTGTCATGCTCTCGCCTCTCGAAGGCCCGGACGGGCTGGTTGTGTTAGTAAATTGCCCTTACAAACAAAAGTCAAGAACTCTTTTCGGATGTAACCGAGACGAAACGTGCCCGTGATTTGAAGGATTTGTGACGCGCGAATCTTGCGCGCCATCGGATTCGTAAGATTTACTAACAAACATGCACGCCTCGACCCGCCCTTCCCCCGGCGCCCCGCGCGGAGCCCGCCGATGAGGGCCGGCCTCGACATCGGCGGCACCAAGATCGACGCGGTGGCGGTCGACTCCGACGGCACGGTCACCGGCAGCCTCCGTCTTCCGACCGGTTTCGGCGAAGACGAGGTCGTCGCGGGAGCCGCCGCCGCGGTCGAGGGTCTCCGCCGACTCACGGGCGCCTCGCTCGACAGCATCGGCGTCGGGATCCCCGGCCTCGTCGACCCGGCCACCGGGCGGGTGCGGCACGCGGTCAACCTCGGATTCCACGACACCCCCTTCGGCGAGGCGCTCGAAGCCCTCACGCACACGCCGGTCGCCGTCGAGAACGACGTCAACGCGGCGGCCCTGGGCGCCGTCCACCTCATGGGCCTCGAGGGTCCCGTCGCCTACCTCAACCTGGGAACCGGATTCGCCGCCGGCCTCGTCTTCGACGGAGCGCTCTGGCGCGGAGCCCGCGGCGTCTCCGGCGAGATCGGCCACATCCCCGTCGACCCGCAGCGCGACCTCTGCCTGTGCGGCCAGCGCGGCTGCCTCGAGACCGTCGCGGCCGGCTCGGCCATCGCCCGCCTCTGGCCCACCAGCCACCCCTACCCGGCGCAGGACCTGTTCCGCGCAGCCGCCGACGGAGACCCGCACGCCGTCGCCGTCAGCCGCCGAGTCTCCGAGGGAGTCGCGGCCGCCGTCCGCCTGCTCGTGCTCACGGTCGACGTCGAGCGGGTCGTCATCGGCGGCGGAGTCAGCCACGTCGGCGCACCCCTCCTCTCGGCCGTCCGTCTCGTGCTCGAGGAGTGGGCCGCCGCCTCGACGTTCCTCGCCTCGCTCGCCCTCCCCGACCGCATCAGCCTCCTGCCCGAGGGCCTGCCCGTCGCCGCGGTCGGCGCCGCCATGCTGGGGCGACCCTCCTCGGTGGTCCGCAGCGCCTAGCTTCGGGGCCTGACTCCGCCCGGCCCGGCCGCCGCGCTCCCGCGGGCCCGCGCCCCGTCGCGCCCGGCCTCGGGCCGTCGTGCCGCCCGCCGTCTTCCCCGCCCCGCCGCCGCCGCGCCGCCGCGCCGTCGCCGCGCCGTCCCCGCCGAGATGGCCACCGCCGTCGCCTCGCGGCGCCCAGCCCGACAACGCGGGCCACCTCGCGGACCGGCACGCGCGCGACGCGGCGGGTGCTCGCCGTCGAGTGCGCAGTTCCTGCGCCGAATGGCCCCCTGAGCCGCAGATTCCACGCACCCGGTACCCGGCCCGACCTCACCCGCCGCGAGATGGCCTCGCGCGTCGGGTCGGGGCGACCGACCCGAGGACAGCGGCCATCTCGCACCACCGCACCCCACCCATCCCGAGGTGGCCCTCCGGGTCGCCGCGGGGCGACCGACCCGACGACGGCGGCCATCTCGGCGGCCCTACGGGTACCTCGCCCGCGCGACAGACCACCCCACCCATCCCGAGATGGCCCTCCGCGTCGCCGCGGGGCCAGCACCCCGACGACGGCGGCCACCTCGCGCACGGCGAGGCGCGGCGGCGCGGCGCACGGTCCGGCGCCGCGGTGCACGGTCCGACGCGACCCGGAGCGCGCAGCTGGGCGCGGGCACGGCGGCGCGCACCCGCGGCCGGCCCGGCGCCGCGCGGGCACGCCGCGACGCACGCACCGAGCACGACGAAGGCCCCGCGCACCACGCGCGGGGCCTTCGTGCAGCGGAGCTAGAGCGCCGCGAGCGCCTCGTTCAGCGTCGCCGACGGACGCATGACCGCCGAGGCCTTGGCGTCGTCGGGACGGTAGTAGCCGCCGATGTCGACGGGGCTGCCCTGCACGGCGATCAGCTCGCCGACGATGGTCTCTTCAGCGCCGCCGAGCACGCCGGCGAGGCTGGCGAAGTCGGCCGCGAGATCGGCGTCAGCCGTCTGCTGCGAGAGCTCGTTCGCCCAGTACAGCGCCACGTAGAAGTGGCTGCCGCGATTGTCGATCGTGCCGATGGCGCGCCCTGGCGACTTGTTCTCGTCGAGGAACGACGCCGTCGCGCGGTCGAGCGTGTCGGCGAGGATCTGCGCGCGGGCGTTGCCGGTCGTCGTCGCGAGGTGCTCGAAGCTGGCCGCGAGGGCGAGGAACTCGCCCAGGGAGTCCCAGCGCAGGTAGTCCTGCTGGACGAGCTGCGTGACGTGCTTCGGAGCGGAGCCGCCCGCGCCGGTCTCGAAGAGGCCGCCGCCGTTCAGCAGGGGCACGACCGACAGCATCTTGGCCGAGGTGCCGAGCTCCATGATCGGGAAGAGGTCGGTGAGGTAGTCGCGGAGCACGTTGCCGGTCACCGAGATGGTGTCCTCGCCGCGGCGGATGCGCTCCAGCGAGAAGGCCATGGCGTCGACGGGCGAGAGGATCTCGATCTGCAGGCCCTCGGTGTCGTGGTCGCCGAGGTACGTCGTGACGAGCGTGATGAGCTGCGCGTCGTGGGCGCGCGACTCGTCGAGCCAGAACACGGCGGGGGCGCCGGTGGCTCGGGCACGCGTGACGGCGAGCTTGACCCAGTCGCGCACGACGACGTCCTTGGTCTGGCACATGCGCCAGATGTCACCGGTCTCAACCGCCTGCTCGAGCAGGACCGCGCCCGAGCCGTCGACTACGGTGACGGTTCCCTCGCCGGGAAGCTGGAACGTCTTGTCGTGCGAGCCGTACTCCTCGGCGGCCTGCGCCATGAGGCCGACGTTGGGCACGGAGCCCATCGTGGTCGGGTCGAAGGCGCCGTGAGCACGGCAGTCGTCGAGCACGGCCTGGTAGATGCCGGCGTAGCTCGAGTCGGGGATGACGGCGAGGGTGTCGTGCTCGGCGCCGTCCTTGCCCCACATGTGGCCGGAGGTGCGGATCATGGCGGGCATCGACGCGTCGACGATGACGTCGCTCGGCACGTGCAGGTTGGTGATGCCGCGGTCGGAGTCGACCATGGCCAGCTCGGGCCCCTTGGCGAGGACGGCCTCGAAGGCCGCCTTGATCTCGGCGCCGTTCGACACCGAGTCGAGCCCGACGAGGATCGCGTTGAGGCCGTCGTTCGGGTTGAGGCCCGCTGCGGCGAGGTCGTCGCCGTACTGCTGGAAGACCTCGTCGAAGAAGACGCGGATGACCTGGCCGAAGATGATCGGGTCGGAGACCTTCATCATCGTGGCCTTGAGGTGCACCGAGAACAGCACGCCCTCGGCCTCGGCGCGAGCCATCTGCTCCTTGAGGAAGGAGCGGAGTGCCGCGACGTGCAGGACGGTGGCGTCGATGACCTCGCCCTGCGTGACGGGCACGGCCGAGCGGAGCACGGTCTTCGTGCCGTCGGCCGCCGTGAACTCGATCGAGACGCTACCCTCGGCGGCGACGACCGTGCTTTTCTCGTTCGAGCGGAAGTCGTCGTGGCCCATGGTCGCGACGTTCGTCTTCGAGTCGGGAGACCAGGCGCCCATGCGGTGCGGGTGCTTGCGGGCGTACTGCTTGACGCTGGCGGGAGCGCGGCGGTCGGAGTTGCCCTCGCGCAGCACCGGGTTGACCGCGGAGCCCTTGACCTTGTCATAACGCGCGCGGACATCGATGTCTTCGTCGCTCTGCGGCTCGTCGGGGTAGTCGGGCAGGTCGAACCCCTGCGAGCGCAGCTCGACGATCGCGGCCTTCAGCTGCGGCACCGATGCCGAGATGTTGGGCAGCTTGATGATGTTGGCCTCGGGCGTCTTCGCGAGGGCGCCGAGGGCGGCGAGCTCGTCGGGTTCGACCTGCTCAGGCGTGAGGCGCTCGGGGAAGTGTGCCAGTATCCGTGCGGCGAGCGAGATGTCGCGGGGCTCGACCTCGACGCCGGCCTTGGCGGCGTACGCCTCGACGATGGGGAGGAACGAGTACGTCGCGAGCCGCGGGGCCTCGTCGGTCAAGGTGTAGATGATCTTGCTCATGCGAGTGGCGACTCCTTCGTTGGGCGGCCCGCCGCGGCTTGTGGCCCGGCAGAATGTCTTGATATCAAGATACCTTGTCGACCCGTGAGACCGCTGGCATCTCCGTCCACACTATTCGCTCGCCACCCCCTCGACGGAGTTATCCACAGGCGGGCGTAGGAACTGCGCTACGCCGCCACCGGGCTCGACGCCACGGGGCGCCCCGTGAGCCGCAGCGCCACCGCGTCCCCGAACAGGAACTGCTGCTCGACACCGTGCTGCACCGACACGATCGTGTCGTCGTCCAGGCGCACCGTCGTGCGGCGGAGCGAGCCGAGGAAGCTCGTCGATGCGACGGTCCCGGTGATGTCGGCCGGCGCGGCCTGGTCGAGGGGCACGAAGACCATGTCCTCCGGGCGGACGTAGGCCAGCACCTCCCCGTCGGGCAGCGTGGGGTCGATCGACGGCAGGCTGGCACCGCGCACCGTGATGGTGCCGCTCCGGAGCGTTCCCTGCATGCGGTTGCTGACGCCCACGAAGTCGGCGACGAACGGCGTCCGCGGCGTCAGGTACAGGGCCTCGGGGGTTCCGATCTGCTCGATCTCGCCGGCACGCATGACGGCGACGCGGTCGGCGACGGCGAGCGCCTCCTCCTGGTCGTGCGTGACGAAGACGGTCGTGATGCCGAGCTCGGTCTGGATACGGCGGATCTCCTCGCGGAGCGACACGCGCACCTTCGCGTCGAGCGCCGACAGCGGCTCGTCGAGGAGGAGCACGCGGGGGCGCGTGACGAGGGCGCGGGCCAGCGCGACGCGCTGCTGCTGGCCGCCCGACATCTGGTGCGCGTAGCGCTCGGCCAAGTGGTCGAGTCCGACCATCTCGAGCGCTTCGCGAGCCCGGACGGCGCGGTCAGCGGCCGAGACGCGGCGCATCTGCAGCCCGAACTCGACGTTCTGCAGCACGGTCATATGCGGGAACAGCGAGTACGCCTGGAACACCATTCCGATATCGCGCTTGTTCACGGGCGTCGACGCCACGTCGACGCCGTCGATGCGAATCGAGCCGGCGTTGATCTGCTCGAGGCCGGCCAGGGCTCGGAGGGCGGTCGTCTTGCCGCAGCCGGAGGGACCGAGCAGGGCGATGAACTCGCCGGGCGCGATGGAGAGGGACAGCTCGTCGAGGGCCCGAGTTCCTGCGCCCGGGTACTCCTTGACCACGCCGATCAGCTCGACGGTGGCGCCGTCGCCGAGGCGGGACAGGACGGGTGCGGGGCTGGTGGAGGTCATGGCTGGACCCTTCTGGGACGACGGCGGCGCGAGCCGGGGCTGGCGGCGCCGAAGCGGCCGATGATGAGGAGGATGACGAAGGCGAACACGAGGGCGGCGAGCGCGAAGATCGTCGCGACGTAGGAGTCGGTCTGGCTGATGAGCAGCAGTGCCGTCTGGAACGTGTTCTGGCTGAGGAAGGCGGCGATCGTGTACTCGCCGAGAACCACCGCGACCGTGAGGAACACGGCGGAGATGACGCCGCGTCGCATGTTCGGCAGAATGACGCGGTAGATCGCGACCGGCCAGCTGGCGCCGAGCGACCGGGCGGCCTCCGTGAGGGTGACCAGGTCGAAGGCAGCGATGTTCGTCGCGATCGGGCGGTAGGCGTAGGGCAGCACGATGATGCCGACCGCGAAGGCGAGGGTCCACGGCTGGCTGCCGAAGACGGCGGCGACCCGCTGGTAGACCGGCACGAAGCCGACGACGAGGACGATCGAGGGGACCGTGATCGGCAGGATGCAGACGAACTCGAGCACACGCCGCACCCTCGGGTAGCGGAGCTCGACGAGAAGCATCGTCGGCAGCAGGATCAGCAGGATGATCGCGACGGTGAGAAGGCAGATCAGGAGCGAGTTCCTGATTCCCTCGAAGAGCGGCTCGTAGCTGATGCCGAGGGCGGGATCGGTGTGGAAGATCGACGCGTAGTGCGCGAACGAGTAGACGCCGGGCTTGCCGCTGGTGCGGAGCGTGAACTCGAACATGGCGCCCAGCGGCACGAGGAAGACCAGGCCGACCGCGATCAGGATGATCAGGCGGGCCGCCTTGCTCGGCTCGGCCCCGACGCGGGGCGTCCTGCCCCGTCGGGGCGAGGGGCTGGGAACGGTGGTCGGCTCGACCGCGGTCGAGGTCAGCGGGACGGCGCTCATCGCTGCCACCTCGCGGCCCGGCGTTGGAGGAGCGAGTAGAAGAACATGACGACGACCATGATGACGAGCATTCCGAGGGCCAGGACGCCTGCCGTGTTGGAGACGCCGACGATCGTCTCGCTGGTGAGCTGCTGCTTGATCGAGAGCGGGACGATGCCGCCCTGGCTCAGGAGCGCGGCGGCCGTGGCGAAGGACGAGAAGCAGTTCGCGAACAGGAGCAGCACGCTGCCGAAGAACGCGGGGGCGAGGACGGGCATGGCGATCCTGGTCCAGTACTGGCGGCGGGTGGCGCCGAGGGTCGCGGCCGCCTCGCCCCAGGTGGACTTGAGGCCCTCCATCGCGGGCATGAAGGTCAGGACCATCAGCGGCACGGAGAAGTAGGTGTACGGCAGGATCAGGCCCGGGATCTTGTACAGCAGGGCCCCGTCGGCGTTGATGTCGAACCCGAAGGTGTTCTTGAGGTACAGCGTCACGATTCCCTGGAAGCCGACCGTCGCGATGAACGCGAAGGCGAGCATGACGCCGCCGAACTGCGCGAGCACGCTCGACGCGGAGTCGATGACCGTGCGCAGCATGCCCTCGGCCCTCGTACCGAGGAGGGCGAAGCAGACGAGCGCCCCGATGACGGCGCCGACGACCGCGCTGACGGCCGAGACCAGGAGCGAGCCCTGGAACGACTTGATGATGACCGGGTCGGTCAGCGCCTTCAGGTTGGCGAGGGTGAATCCGCCGTCGGCGCCGAAGAACCCGCTGGCGACCGCGATGACCGCAGGGATCGCCAGGAAGATGACGACGTAGGCGGCGAACGGCGTGAAGCCGAGCCAGGCCGCGCTCCGGCGCCGAGGGGCGGTGCCCCCGGCGCCGGTGCCGGTCTCGATGGAGGACGACGCGATCGACCCGCGAGCGCGGGGTCGTGCATCGGGAATCGATTGCGTCGTCATGATGGCTAGTTGACCGCCTTGGCCCAGCCGGCCGTGAGGAGCGCGGCGGCTTTGGTGGCCTGGTCGCTGGTCAGCTGGACGAAGTCGCTGGGAGCCTCGCCGACCGTGGCCAGGGTGTCCTTGTCGACCGTTCCGGCCTTTTCCATCGCGGCGAGCGTGGAGGGGTAGGCGCCGGCAGCCAGGTAGAGGTTCTGGACCTCGGGGGTGTAGAGGTACTCCTCCCACAGGCGTGCCGCGGCGGGGTGCGGGGCGTCGGCGTTGATGGCCTGGTTGTAGTACGAGCCGAGAGCCGTGCCCGGCAGGACGACCGTCTTCCAGTTCGGGTTGCCGGCCGAGCCGCCCGCGGGACCCCAGGCGAGGTTGTTGTAGCTCCACTGGAGCACGACAGGGGTCTCGCCCGAGTTCACCGTGGCCTGCGTGGGCAGGGTGGAGTTGAAGTTGCCGTCCGACTTGAGGGTCTTGAAGAAGTCGATGCCGGGCTGGATGTCGTCGGCCGAGCCGCCGTTTCCGAGTGCGGCCAGGTAGACGGCCGAGGCGGCCTCGTTGGCCTGCGTCGGGTCGCCCTTGATCGAGACCTTGTTCTTGTACTCGGAGCCGAGGAGGTCCTTGATCGACGTCGGGGCGGTCTTGATGACGCTCGAGTCGTAGCCGACCGACATGAGGCCGGTGTAGTCGTAGTACCAGGTGCCGTCGGCGTCCTTGAAGTCGTCGGGGATGTCCGACCAGTTCGAGACCTTGTACTTCGCCAGCAGGTCGGTGTTGTCGTTCAGGACGGCCGTGCCGAGGTCGAAGACGTCGGGAGCGGTCGACTGGCCCTTGAGCGACTTGGCCGCGGCGACCTCGTCGGCCGACGAGCCGTTCGGGTTGGCCGAGGTGATCTTGATGTCGGGGTACTTCTTCTCGAAGCCGGCGATGATCTTGCCGTAGTTGGCCCACGACGGCGGAAGCGTGATGACGTTGAGGGCGCCCTCGGCGTTGGCGGCCTTGACGAGGCCGTCCATGCCGCCGAAGTCGGCGGCGCTGGTGGCGGTCTTCGCGGTGGCGATCGCCGACGGGTCGGAGCCGGCGTTCGACGAGGTCGAGCAGCCGGTCAGGACGATGGCGACGGCAGCCGTGAAGGCGAGACCGGCGGCGATACGACGCGGTGTCGTGGAAAGGGCAGGCACTGTGAATTCCTCCAAGATCGCCGCAGGGGTCCGTGGTGCCGGACAGTAGGGATCCGCGGGCTGATCGGGGCAATGGTTGCCGTCCCCCGTTACGGGGACACGCTGGGTCGGTGAACGGTTTCCCAACACTCGGCAACCGTTCTCTCGCCCGGCCCGGGCCGTTCCGACCCCGCCCCTACGCTCGGACCATGATCGAATTGGCTGTCTTTGACATGGCAGGAACGACCGTCGACGACGGCGGCGCCGTGTACCGCGCCCTCGCCACAACCGTCACCGAAGCGGGGGCGATGCTCGATGACGCCGACCTCCAGACGTGGATGGGAACCGACAAGGTCACCGCCATCACAGCCCTCCTCCGCCTCGGCGGGGTCGAGCCTTCCGGCGCTCTGGTCGCCGAGCGCTTCGACCGCTTCAAGGACGCCCTCGCCGAGTCGTACCGCGACGAGCCGCCGGTCGCGTTCGACGGCGTGGCCGAGGCCCTGGGAGCCCTCCGCGCCCGCGGCATCAAGGTCGCGCTGACCACCGGCTTCGACCGCGACGTGGCCTGGGCGCTGCTCGACTCGCTGGGGTGGGGGCTCGCCCGAACCGCCCCTCAGCCCGGGGCGGTCCAGGAGAGTGGCCCGCAGAGCAGTGGCCCGCAGGAACGGGCCGTCGTGCTCGACGCCGTCGTGACCACCTCCGACGTCGCGGCCGGTCGCCCGGCGCCGTACATGATCCACCACGCCATGGAGCTCGCCGGCGTCGAGGCCGTCTCATCCGTCCTCGCCGCCGGCGACACCCTCGTCGACCTCCGCGCCGCTCGCAACGCCGGGGTGATCGCCGTCGGAGTGCTCACCGGAGCCCTCGGTCGCGCGGAGCTCGAGGCCGAGCCGCACGACTACGTCCTCGACGGCGTGGTCGACGTGCCCGGACTCGCGGAGTGCCGGCCGGCGGAGCTCGTCGCCCGGTAGTGCGACGCAGGCCTCAGCGGCTAGGCCGGCTTCACCCGAAGCGTCACCAGCTGGAATGGCCGGAGCGTCAGCTCGATGGGCGTGGCGGCATCCCAGCCGCCGTCGCCTCGGTCGCGCTCCAGGAGGTCGGTCGTCCACGCGGACGTGATCGGCACGCCGAAGCCCACCGTCGCTGTGGCTCGCCCGCCCTCGGCCTCGTAGAGCCGCACGATCAGATCGCCCGACCGGTCTTCGGCCAGCTTGACCGCCTCGGCGAACACGGCCGGCGAGGACACCGTCACGAGCGGCTCGACGACGTCGACACCCGCGCCGTCGATCGTCCGGACCGGCAGGTTCACGCGGTAGCCCTCCGCCGCGGCGTCGAGAACGCCGGGCGCGACGCCGAGGACGGTGCGGAGAACGTGGCGACCCTGGTCGGCCGTCGGGTCGGGGAAGCGCGGTGCGCGCAGCAGCGACTCGCGCACCAGCGTCGTGGTGCCGCCGTCATCGCGGGTGGTCCGAGTGATGTCGTGGCCGTAGGTCGAGCCGTTGGCGACGGCTATGCCGAAGCCGGGCTCGCCGACATGGACCCAGCGATGGGCGATGGTCTCGAACCGTGCGTAGTCCCACGACGTGTTCACGGCCGTGGCCCGCTTGATGTGGCCGAACTGGATCTCGGAGGACGCCTGGTCGGCCCGCACGTCGAGTGGGAAGGCCAGCTTGAGCAGCTTCTCGCGCTCGTGCCAGTCGATGACGGTCTCGATCTGGAGCGCGTGATCGCCGGCCTCGAGCCAGTACCGCTGAGTGAACGTCGATTCGCCGTGCACGTGGGTGACCTCGACGGTTCGGTCCGTGACGAGCACCTCGGTGGGGGTCCGAAGCTCGACGCGGTTGTTCTGGTAGTGCCGGTCGATGTCCCAGGCGTCCCACTGGTTCGGGGTGTCGCGGTAGATCTGCAGCACGGAGGCCGATTCGCCCGGGGCGACGAGGTCGCGGCCGGTGTCCAGGTCGCGCAGCGACACGAGGGCGCCGGAGTCGTCGAAGCGCGCGGAGACCTGTCCGTTGTCGAGGACGACCCCGCCGTCCACCCGCCGCGGCGCGATGCTTCTCGTCGTCGCGGCCACCGCGGCTCCCAGCGCGGGCACGCCTCCGGCGGTGACGGGGCTCGCGTTGAACGTGAGCTGCTTCTCGCCGTCGCCCGCGAGCGCCTTCTGCGCGGTCGCGATGATCTCCTCGAGCTCTCCCGTGATGCGCGCGTAGTTCTCCTCGGCCTGCTGGTGAACCCACGCGATCGACGACCCCGGAAGGATGTCGTGGAACTGCTGGAGCAGGACGGTCTCCCAGATGGCAGTGAGGTGCTCGTACGGGTAGTCCAGGAGCCCCGCGACTGCGGCGGCGGAGCTCCAGAGCTCGGCCTCGCGGAGAAGGTGCTCGCTGCGGCGGTTGCCCTGCTTCGTGTGGGCCTGCGAAGTGTAGGTGCCCCGGTGCAGCTCGAGGTACATCTCGCCCGACCACACGGACGGAGCGGGGAGCGTCGCCTTGGCCTCGTCGAAGAACTGCTTCGGCGATCCGATCGTGACCTTCGGCGAGCCCTCCAGATCGCGAGTGCGTGCGGCGGCGGCGAGCATCTCGCGGGTGGGCCCGCCGCCGCCGTCGCCCCAGCCGAACAGGGCCAGCGACACGTTCGACCGGCCCTTCTCGGCGTACTGGCGCTGCGCTCGGGCGAGGTCGGCGCCCGACAGGTCGGAGTTGTAGGTGTCGCTCGGCGGGAAGTGCGTGAAGATGCGCGAGCCGTCGATGCCCTCCCAGAGGAAGGAGTGGTGCGGCATGCGGTTGGTGTCGTTCCACGAGATCTTCTGCGTGAGGAACGAGTCGGAGCCCGCCGAGCGCGCGATCTGCGGCATGGCCGCGGTGTAGCCGAACGAGTCGGGCAGCCACACCTCGGTGGGCTCGTAGCCGAACTCGCGCAGGAAGAATCCCTTTCCGTGCACGAACTGACGGGCGAGAGCCTCGCCGCCGGGCATGTTGGTGTCGCTCTCGACCCACATTCCGCCCACCGGCACGAATCGGCCCTCGGCGACGCGGGCGCGGATGCGCTCGAACAGGGCAGGGTAGAACTGCTTCATCCAGCTGAACTGCTGCGCGCTCGAGCAGGCGAAGACGAAGTCCGGATCGGTGTCCATGAGCTGGAGCACGTTCGAGAAGGTCCGGGCGCACTTGCGGACTGTCTCGCGGGTCGGCCAGAGCCAGGCCGAGTCGATGTGGGCGTGGCCCACGGCGGTGACGGCGTGGGCGCTGGCGTAGGCGGGCGACGACAGCACGGCGGCGAGCGCAGCGCGACCTGCGGCGGCGGTCGAGGCGACGTCGTCGGGATCGACCACGTCGCAGACATCCTCGAGCGCGCGGAGGATCTCAGCGCGACGAGGAAGGCTCGGCTCGAGCTCGCGCATCAGGCCGAGCAGGCTCCACACGTCGCGCTCGAGCTCGTAGACGTCGATGTCGCGCTCGACGACGTCGACCTGACGGAGCGTGTAGATCGGGTCGGTGCCGGCGGTCGTCTTGTCGCCGAGCGGGGTCGGGATGTAGAAGAAGTTGCCGCCGACGTCGGGGTTCGACGCGGCCTCGATGTAGAGGTCGATCGCATCGCCGGGGCCGAGATCGATGAGCCCGCCGTCGAGAGGCACGTAGCCGTTGAACGGCTCGATGGCCTTCACGATGTCGCCAGCGGGCGTGTACACCAGGCCCTCGGCCTGGAAGCCGGGCTGGCGGCTGCTGAAGCCGAGGTCGACGAGAAGCTCGATCGCTGTTCCGTCGCCTCCCCAGCCGTCCGGGACGACGCCGGTCACGTGGAACCAGGTGGTGCCCCACGGCTTGCTCCACGGCATGCCCACGCTGAAGGGCACATACTGCTGCGCGACAGCCTCGGTGAACGGGACGGGCTCGTCGGGCACCTCCCAGGCCTCGATGGAGAGAGCGCGGGTGCGGCGGTAGACGGCTGGGACGAGGCGTTCCAGGACGAAGCGATCGACTCGGACTTCGACGGATGCGCTGTTGTCATGCATGGGTGGACTCCAGATTCTGCCCGCGGGCAGGACGAGGGTGGCGGTGGTGGATCGACACGGGGTGGCTGCGGGGGGATGCGACTGTGGAGACTTCGGTTCGTGCTACCCCTTCACGGCCCCAGCCAACGCGTTGCCGCTTTGCCTGTGCTGTGCTGAACATCCTGGTGCTCCCTTGCTCCATAGAGGGGCCTCGCACCGGCGAGATCGACCGGCGCGAGCGGCCCTGCTCGGCGCCATCGCCGAACCGCTCGGCATTACTCAATCGTATGGAGTAATCCGTGTCAACCCCTTCTGGAGAGGTTGTGGAGAACGCTTCAGACCGAGATCAGCATCGCCGACGGACGCGGCGAGAAGGCGTAGTCGAGCACCAGGCAGGCGGCCCCGACGGCGGCGACGTCCTCCCCGATCGACGACCGGTCGAAGAGCAGCGAGTGCGTGGGGATGAGGGCCGGGTCCGTCTCGACGGCGGTCGGCA
Organism: Frondihabitans sp. OV104; assembly: GCF_057787745.1. Classification (NCBI taxonomy): domain Bacteria; kingdom Bacillati; phylum Actinomycetota; class Actinomycetes; order Micrococcales; family Microbacteriaceae; genus Frondihabitans; species Frondihabitans sp. OV104. Next base: position 3,529,709 of record NZ_CM173541.1, on the reverse strand, counting down.
GGACGGCCAGGAGCGCGTCGCCGATCTCGTCCCAGAAGGGCCCTCCGAAGACGATCTCGTCGAGGTCGAGGAGGTTGACGAGCACGACGACGGCGCGGGCGAGGTGGAGGCCCGCCTCGCGGAGGATGAGCTGGGCGGCGGGCTGGCCAGTTCCTGCGCTCTCGGCCAGACGCTGGAACGCGCGGCTGATCGCCGCCATGTCGGTCGGATCGTCGGCGTCGGGCTCGAGGGGAGGCAGGACCTGCGCGGCGATGGCCTGCTGGACGAGCGAGCGCGGCGTGATCAGGTCGCCGACGCAGCCGGCGCGTCCGCAGACGCAGACCGCGCCCGCCGGGTCGACCGTGATGTGGCCCGCGTCGCCCGCGTTCGCCGTGGAACCGCGGACGGCCTCGCGGTTCAGGACGAGCCCCGTTCCGAACCCGGTGCCGTAGTAGACGAAGGCGAAGTTCTGCCGCTCGTTCTCGCGCGAGAACCAGAGCTCGGCGACCGCGGCCGCCGTGACGTCTTTCTCGAGGAGCACCGGCAGCCCGGTCGCCTCGCTGAGCGCCGCGCGCAGGGGGACGTTCTTCCACATCGGCAGCATGGGCGGGTCGAGCACGGTCCCGGCTCCGGCGTCGATCGGCCCCGGCGAGGCGATCCCGACGCCGAGGACCAGCGACCGGTCGACCCCGGAGTCGTCGATGAGGTGGCTGATCGACCGGGCCATCAGCTCGATGACCTCGGCCGGCCGCTTCGCCGACGGGGTGCGCGTGCGCGAGTGCGAGACGACCGAGCCGCGCAGGTCGAGCACGACGTAGGTGATGACGGCGGGGTCGATGTGGACTCCGACCGCGTAGCTGCCGCGCCCCTCGAGCTGGAGGATCGTGCGGGGCTTGCCCGGTCCGTTGACGACCTTGCCGGTCTCGCGTACCAGGCCCTCGTCGAGGAGGCGGCGCGACACGTTGCCGATAGTCTGCGCGCTGAGGCCGGTGCGCTCCGCGAGCTCCACGCGGCTGAGGCCGTCGGAGGCCCTGCGGATGGCGTCGAGGACGACCGCCTGGTTGTAGCCGCCGATCGCCGGAAGGTTGGTGCCGGTGCGCATCAGCATCCTCCCGCCCTCGATCTGCCCGTCTTCAGCACTGTATCGGCACGGACGAGCGCGGTTGTCCACAGGTCTCTTCTGCCTCTGGGGCGCACCACCGGGTCGGGCGGTACTCTGTGGCCATGAGTGACCTCCGCCTCGAAGAGCTGTCGGCCAGGACGATCGTCGCAGCGAACACGCTGACCCTCAAACCGGGCCAAGAGCAGTACGTGGCGCCGGTCTCGCACTCCATCGCCGAGGCGTACGTCAATCCGTCGACGGCGTGGCCGCGCGTCGTGCTCGACGGCGACGAGGTCGTCGGCTTCATCATGGGCAACTTCGACCCCGACAGCGACAACGAGTCGCTTCGCAGCTGCATCTGGCGGATCAACGTGTCGGCCGACGCGCAGGGCCGCGGTATCGGCCGGTTCGCCGTTCATGCTCTCGCCGCCGAGGCGCGCAGCCGCGGGTTCGACCGGCTGACCGTCATGTACGAGCCCGGCGACGACGGTCCGGAGGCGTTCTTCCTGCACGTCGGCTTCGCCGTCATCGGCGAGACCCCCTACGGCGAGCACCTCGCAGCGCTGACCATCTCGCCGTCGCCGCAGGGTGACGAGGGCTGAGGCCGAAGGGCTCGAGCCCGACGGCGCCGATGCTGTCGCACTCGCGGCCGATGACGCCCAGGCCCTCGAGCCCGACCCTGACGACTGGTTCTCGCGAGTGCTCGAGGTCGTCGAGACGATCCCGTCGGGGCGCGTCATGACGTACGGCGGCGTAGCCGCCGCGCTCGGCTCCCGCTCGTCTCGCGGCGTCGGCAAGGTCATGGCGCACTCCGGAGCCGAGACGCACTGGTGGCGGGTGATCCGGGCCTCCGGGCACCCCGCGTTGGGCCACGCGCAGCGGGCCCTCGAGATGTACCGGGTCGAGGGCACGCCGCTGCGGTGGTCGCGCGACGGCGCCTCGTGGCGCGTCGACCTGGCCGTCGCGGAGTGGGCGCCCGGGAGCTGACGAGGCACCCTGGCACCCGCGGCGTGCGGGCACCAGGCGCCAGCGATGCCCGCCCGCTCAGACCAGCGAGTCCCTCCACGCCGCGTGCAGCTGCGCGAACCGGCCCGTGCCCGAGATCAGGTCGTCGGGCGTGCCGTCTTCGACGATGCGGCCGTACTCCATGACGAGCACCCGGTCGGCGATCGCCACCGTCGACAGCCGGTGCGCGATGATGAGTGCTGTCCGGTCGGAGAGCAGCGTCTGCAGCGCCTCCTGCACGAGCCGCTCGCTCGGGATGTCGAGCGATGCCGTCGCCTCGTCGAGGATCAGCACGGCCGGGTCGGCGATGAACGCGCGGGCGAACGAGAGCAGCTGCCGCTGGCCGGCCGAGACGCGCCCACCGCGCTTGTTCACGTCGGTGTCGTACCCGTCGGGCAGCGCCACGATGAACTCGTGCGCGCCGACCGCACGGGCAGCCCGCTCTATCTCGTCGCGCGTGGCGTCCGGCTTTCCGAGCGCGATGTTGTCGGCCACGGAGCCCGAGAACAGGTACGCCTCCTGGGTGACCATGACGATCGCTCGTCGCAGGTCCTTCGGATGCAGGTCGCGCAGATCGACGCCGTCGAGCTTCACGCTGCCCCGCGAGGGGTCGTAGAAGCGCGCTATCAGCTTGGCGAGCGTCGACTTGCCGGCGCCCGTCGAGCCGACGAGGGCGATGGTCTGCCCGGCCGGCACGTGCAGCTCGAACTCGGGCAGCACGATGGCGTCCCTGTTGTAGGCGAACTCGACGTCGTCGAAGTCGATCGCGCCCTTGGCGTGCCACAGGTCGGTGGGTCGCACCGGGTCGGGAACGCTGGGGCTCTCCTCCAGCACGCCCGAGATCTTCTCGAGCGCGGCCGAGGCCGACTGGTAGCCGTTGTAGAACATGGCCAGCTCTTCGGCCGGGTCGAAGAAGCGCTTCGCGTATAGCGCCACCGCGAGCAGGGCGCCGACCTCGAGGCCGCCGTCGATCACGCGGAACGCGCCGAACAGTACGACTGCCGCCAGTGTCGCGTTGCCGATGAGGACGAGTCCCGGATCGAACGTTCCGAACAGCTGGAACACCCGCGAGTTGGCCTTGCGGTAGTCCTCGACGTAGCCGCCGTACTGCTTCTCGTTGCGGCCCTCTTTGCGGAAGGCCTGGACAGCCCGGATGCCCGTCATCGTCTCCACGAATTGGACGATCACGCGGGCGCTCGTCGTGCGCGTGGACCGGAAGAGCTTCTGCGAGCGCGTCTGGAACCAGCGGGTCAGCACGACCAACGGAATCAGCGCGACCCCGAGGATCAGACCTGAGGGGGCGTCGAGGCTCACCAAGGCGATCGCGGTGAACACCATGTAGAGCAGCCCCTGCACGAGCTGGTTGATGCCCGAGTCGAAGAGCTCGCGGATCGAGTCCAGGTCGCTGGTCTGCCGGGAGATGATGCGCCCCGACGTGTAGCTCTCGTGGAACTCCAGGCTCAGCCGCTGCGTGTGGAGGAAGAGCCGCTTGCGCAGGTCGAACAGGATGCTCTGGCTCACCCGGGCGAAGATCACCGTGTACTGGGCCATCAGGATCGCGCCGACGATTCCGACCACGAGGTAGAGGCCGACCACCACGATGGCGGGCATCCAGTCGTTGTTCTTCACCAGCGCGGGCAGCGCGTTGTCGATGCCGTACGCGATCAGCGTCGGTCCGGCGACCTGCGCCGCCGTCGAGATGACGACGATGACGGCGGTCACCGCGATGCGAGCCCTCAGGGGCTCGAGGAGCGACGCGAGAAGGCGCCGCGAGCGGAGGCGGAGGCGCGCGCTCTCCTCCTTGGAGAAGTCGTCGCGCTCCTCGCCCTTCACGCCCTGGGTGGTCGTGGTGCTCATGCCAGCACCTCCTCTCGGGTGGTCTGATCGTCGTCGTCGAGCGACGAGATCACGTAGCGGTAGTGGTCGTTGGTGGCGATGAGATCGGAGTGGGTCCCGACCGCGGTGACCCGGCCGTTCTCGAGGAGCGCGACCCGGTCGGCGAGGTTCACCGTCGAGGGGCGGTGCGCCACGATGAGCGAGGTCGTGTCCGCGAGGACGCGGCGCAGGCCGGCCTCGACTCGGGCCTCGGTGTCGACGTCGAGTGCTGACAGCGGATCGTCGAGCACCAGCACCGAGGGGCGCGCCGCTATGGCGCGCGCCAGGGCGAGCCGCTGCCGCTGCCCTCCGGAGAGGCTGAGACCCTCTTCGCCGACGGTCGTGTCGACGCCCTCGGGCAGGTCGTCGACGAAACCGGCCTGAGCGATCTCGAGCGCCTCGCGCATGACCGCCTCGGCCTCGTCGCCCGATAGGTCGGGGCGGCCGAGGAGCACGTTGTCGCGCACCGTGGTGCTGAACAGCGTGGCGTCCTCGAAGGCCATCCCGATGTGGCGCCGGAGCTCCTCCCGGGTCAGGTCGCGTACATCGACGCCGTCGAGCAGCACCTCGCCGCCGGTGACGTCGTAGAGCCGCGGCGCGAGTGCGAGAAGCGTGGTCTTGCCCGAGCCGGTCAGGCCGACCAGCGCCATCGTCTCGCCCGGCTCGAGCACGAGGTCGACGCCGTCGACGAGATCGGCGAACTGCGCCGGGGAGTCCTGGTACCGGAAGTGCGTGTTCCGGAACTCCAGGCGCCCGCGGGGCTCGGTGATCGTCTTGGGGATCTCCGGGTCGGTGATCGTGTTGACGCTGTCGAGGACCTCGAAGAAGCGGTCGACGGCGGTGCGCGTGTCGAACGTCATCGAGAGCAGGAAGCCGATCGACTCGACCGGGAACCGCAGCACGGTCGCCGTCGCGAAGAACGCGAACAGCTCGCCGACGGTCATGCTGCCGCCGGCTGCGAGCCCGATGCCCGCGAAGAGGCACAGGGCGAACGCCACGTCGGGCACCAGGAGGAGCCACAGCCACAGCTGCGCGATAGCCTTCGACTTCTCGATCTCGGTGCCACGCAGGTCTTCGGCCCGCTTCGCGAAGTCGCGGAGCGAGTGCTTGCCTCGGCCGAAGGCCTTGAGCACGCGGATGCCGTGGACCGACTCCTCGACGCTGGTGGCGAGATCGCCGACCTGGTCCTGGCTACGCCGGGCGATCACCGAGTACCGGGTCTCGAACCGGATGCTCACGACCCAGATCGGCACGGACGCCACGAGGAAGATGATGCCGAGCAGCCAGCTGTAGAAGAACAGCACGACGAAGCCCACCAGGATGGTCAGGAAGTTGACCACCAGCAGCACGACGCCGAACGCCAGCCAGCGGCGGATCAGGCTGAGGTCGCTCACCGAGCGGCTCAGCAGCTGACCGCTCTGCCAGCGGTCGTGGAATGCGACGGGGAGGTCCTGCAGCTTCGCATAGAGGCCGTTGCGCATGCTCGACTCGACGTGCGTGCTCGGCGTCAGCACGAGCCAGCGACGTCCCATGATCATCAGCGCTTCGACGACGCCGAGGCCCAGCACGATCGCGAATGCCGGCCAGACCTGCGACGAGTCCCCGCTCGAGAGCGGGCCGTCGACGAGCCGCTGGAGGACGTTCGGGATGAGCAAGGCCACGACCGACGCGATGAGTGCCGCGACCATGCCGAGGATGATGCGCGACATCGCGGGTTTCACGAAGGGATAGAGACGGCTCAGCGTGCGCAGCGTCGACGTCTTGGGGGTGGGAGGGGGGTGGTGGGACATGGTTGATCCAGGTTCGTTCTGACGGGTCGCCGGAGCGCCGTCGATATGGGTCGTGTCACCCCGCGTCGGTCATGCGCGGCGAGGTGCAGGCGGAGGTGTCCGCGGGCCGAGGCCCTGAGGCGCGCGTCAGCGCGGCTCGTGATCGGTTGGTGCGGGAGCCGGTGAGCTAGGCCGCTGGCGTCGCGGGACGCGGGGAGCGGCGGAACTCGAGGGAGGCGCGCACGAAGACGGTCACCGTCTGGACCGTGGTCTGGGCTGTGTTCGTCATCATGTCCTCCCGAGGCATTCGCATTCGCATGTCGTCACGTGGTGCATTTCGCAGTCACTTCGAAGGCGACCGCAAGCAGCCTTTTAGGATATGGGGACCGTGGTCACGATTGCAAGGCTTCCGAACGAATCCGTTCTCATCCCGCGCTCGTCAGTACTGTCGGCGCCGTCAGCCCCGGTAGTACGGTCAGCCCCGTCAGCCCTCAGTGGAAGAAGTGGCGCTCGCCGGTGAAGTACATCGTGACGCCGGCCTTCTGTGCCGCGGCGACGACCTCCTCGTCGCGGATCGACCCGCCGGGCTGGACGACGGCGCGCACGCCGGCGGCGAGCAGCACCTCGAGTCCGTCCGCGAACGGGAAGAACGCGTCCGACGCCGCCACCGATCCGCGCGCCCGGTCGCCCGCGCGGTTCACAGCGAGGTGGCACGAGTCGACCCGGTTGACCTGGCCCATGCCGACGCCGACCGAGGCGCCGTCGTCGGCGAGGAGGATCGCGTTCGACTTGACGGCCCGCGAGGCGATCCAGGCGAACTCGAGGTCGGCGCGCGTGGCGTCGTCCGCCTCGTCGCCGGCGACCAGCGTCCAGCCCTCCGACGAGAAGCCGGTGAAGCGGTCGCTGTCCTGCAGCAGGATGCCGCCCGAGATCTGCTTGATCTCCCGCTCGCCCAGCGCGAAGTCGGCGGGCAGCTGCAGCAGGCGGATGTTCTTCTTCGTCTGCAGGAGCGCCAGCGCCTCGGGCTCGAAGCCGGGTGCCACGACTACCTCGGTGAAGATGTCCTTCACCGTCTCGGCCATCGCGACGGTGACCGTGCGGTTTGCGGCGATGACCCCGCCGTACGCCGAGACCGGGTCGCAGGCGTGGGCGCGGGCGTGCGCATCGGCGATCGGGTCGGCCTCGAGCAGGCCGCCCACGGCGATGCCGCAGGGGTTGGCGTGCTTGATGATCGCGACGGCCGGCGCCTCGAAGTCGAAGGCCGCGCGCACGGCCGCATCGGCGTCGACGTAGTTGTTGTACGACATCTCCTTGCCGTGCAGCTGGGTCGCCTGGGCGATGCCCGTGCCGCCGGCCTGCGCGTAGATCGCGGCGGCCTGGTGCGAGTTCTCGCCGTAGCGGAGCGTGTGCTGGAGATCTGCGGTGACGGTGAGCTCGGGGGCGAACGCGGCAGTCTCGAGTTCCTGAGAGACACTGCCCTGAGAGACACTGCCCTGCGCGGCACTGCCCTGCGGGACACTGCCCTGCGCGGGGTTCTTGATGCCCACGCTCGCCGCGAAGTACGCCGCGACCGCGCTGTCGTACGCGGCCGTGTGGGCGAACGCCTCGCCAGCCAGTCGCTGGCGCTGCGCAAGTGTCGTGCCGCCGAGCGTGAGCGCTTTGACGATCTGGCCGTATGACGTCGGCGACACGGCGATGGCGACGTTGGCGTGGTTCTTGGCGGCGGCGCGGACGAGCGCGGGCCCTCCGATGTCGATGTTCTCGATCACCGTCGGGGTGTCCGCACCCGACGCGACGGTCTCGACGAACGGGTAGAGGTTCACGACGACGAGCTCGAACGGCTTGATGTCCAGGTCGCGCAGCTGCTGCTCGTGGCTCTCGAGGCGCAGGTCGGCGAGCACTCCCGCGTGGATGCCGGGGTGAAGCGTCTTGACGCGGCCGTCGAGCGACTCCGGGAAGCCGGTCACTGCGCTCACGTCGGTGACGTCGTGGCCGGCGTCGCGGATGGCCTGAGCGGTCGATCCCGTCGAGACGATCTCGACCCCGGCCTTCGCCAGCGCGCTGGCGAGCTCGAGCAGGCCGGTCTTGTCGCTCACCGAGATCAGCGCCCGGCTGATCGGCACGGCGTCGCGGTCGCGGTAGAGGCTGGGGTCGATGGCGTGTCCGCTCATGCGGGGGTCTTCTCCGTCAGGTCGAGGGTTCCGTTGGCGATGTCGAGGACGCTCTGCACGAGCAGCCTCCGCTCGACGACCTTGATGCGGTCGTGGAGCGTGGATTCGGTGTCGCCGGGGAGCACTGGGATGCGCTCCTGCGACAGGATCGGGCCGGAGTCGACGCCGCCGTCGACCACGATGACGCTGGCACCGGTCTGGCTGACGCCTGCGGCGAGAGCGTCGCGGACGCCGTGGGCCCCGGGAAACTCGGGCAGGTACGCCGGGTGGGTGTTGATCAGGTGGGGCGTCAGCGCCTCGACGACTCGGATCGGCAGCAGGCGCATGAATCCGCTCAGCACGACGAGGTCGGCACCCCACTGCTCGATCGTCGCGAGCAGCTCGTCGCCCCACGACTCGCGGTCGGGGAAGCTCGTGAACGGCACCGAGAACGTCGGGATGCCGAAGGCCTCGGCGTGCTCTAAGCCGTCGGCGTCGCGGTCGGCGCCGATCGCGATCACGCGGGCCGGATACTCGGCGTCGCTCGCGGCCTCGAGGAGGGCCCGGAGATTCGAGCCTCCGCCGGAGATGAGCACCACGAGCTTGAGCACCCGCCAAGCCTAGCGTTCGCGGTCGGCCCTACCGCTTTCGGTCGGTCTCCCCGTCGAGGGCGTCTGCGAGAGAGGGCAGGCCCGAGGTGAGGTCGTCGTGGTCGGCTACGGCGTCGTCCCTCTCGGCCGCCTGCGGCTTCACCGGTGCTTCGGGCGCAGGAACTGCAGCTCCCCCAGCCGCCCCGCCGCCCTCGGCCTCCCGCCGTGGCAGCCTGTCGGCCACGGCCACCGTCAGGTCGCTCAGCGCCCAGTCGGGCTGCCGCACCATGAGGGCGAGCATCGCCGGCACACCGATCTCGAGCGCCGCGAAGCCGCCGACTGCGAAGGCGTCGGGGCCGACCTCGGCGAGGCGACCCGGTCCGGCGGAACCCGCCGAGAGGGCAGCGGTGACACCGATGATCAGACCGGCCGCGACTCCCGTCGCGGCGCCCGCGATGACGCGGACCAGGAGCGAGTCGACCTCGCCCAGCGCCCGCTGGAGCGCCGGCCGGAACAGCGTCACCACGACGAACGACGCCACCACCGGCACGAGGATGCCGACGAACGCGAAGCTCGACGTCGAGGCGGGAAGCGCACCGAGAAAGGGAACAGCCGGCATCGGCCCCAGCGTCGTCGCGAGTGGCGACACCGACGACCCGGCGCCGATCGCGAACCCCGGACCGACGAGCCATGCCGCCGCCCAGGCCACGACATTCGGCAGCAGCGCGATCTGGCCGATCGTCAGCGCGAGCCCGCCGAGGACGCCGCCGTGCGCGCCCTCGAAGAGCGCGATGATCGCCGCGTAGTGGGTGGCCAGCAGCAGGGCGACCAGCAGACCGGCGACGGCGAACACGACGACCGAGATGGCCAGGCCCGAGCGGATGGCGGCGACGGCGACCACTCGGCCGACCTTCGGGATCTCGTCGAATGCTCGGAGACTCAGACCGATGAACACGCCTGGCGGCTGATCCCGGCGACGACGGTTCACCTCGACCGCGATGAGCAGGGGGACGCCGAAGAAGAGCGTCGGAAAGACGGTGCCCTGCACCAGTGACACGTCTGCCGAGGGCTGGCGCGCTGTCACGGTGACGATGGCGGCGTACACGGCGAACGACGCGATCGCGGCGACGCTGCCGACGACGCGGTGGTTCGTCTCGGCGAGCCGGCGGCCCGCGCGAGCGCCGAGCAGGAAGGTCGTGAGCGCGAATCCGAGAGCGGCCATCGAGATCAGGATCGGCGCCCCCGCACCGGAGATGCCCGTGGCGCTGGCGGCCGACTTCGAGAGGGTCAGCGTGAGGTCAGCGCCGTGGCCGACCAGCCAGACGTCGGCGCCAGCCCGCCAGAACACGCTCCAGTCGATCTGAAGGCCGTACTGGAACGCCCACAGGAAGGTCAGCGAGACCACCGGGACGCCCACGCCGATGCCCACGACGAGCAAGGACTCGAGCGCGGCGAAGACGGCGGTGAGAGGGCGGTTCATACGGCGATGACTGTACCGGCGGCGGCCGACGCCGAAGGGCCGCCCCGCCGACGGCGGAGCGACCCTTCAGGAAGTCGCCGCTCTCGCAGGGCGACACCGGCGACGGCCGGCGTCCGAGTGCGACAGCGGTGGCGCAGCGGCTACAGGCCCGCGGCCGCGCGCTCTGGTTCGGCTCGCGAGCTCGCCGCCGTACCCTCTGGTTCAGCTCGCGAGCTCCCTGAACACCTCGCGCAGCAGCGCAGCAGTCTCGCTCGGCGTCTTGCCGACCTTGACACCCGCGGCCTCGAGGGCCTCCTTCTTGGCCTGGGCGGTGCCCGCCGAGCCGGACACGATCGCACCCGCGTGGCCCATGGTCTTGCCCTCCGGAGCCGTGAAGCCGGCGACGTAGCCGACGACCGGCTTAGTGACGTTGGCCTTGATGTAGTCGGCGGCGCGCTCCTCGGCGTCGCCGCCGATCTCGCCGATCATGACGATCGCACGGGTCTCGGGGTCGGCCTCGAACGCGGCGAGCGCATCGATGTGCGTCGTGCCGATGACGGGGTCGCCGCCGATGCCGATGGCGGTCGAGAAGCCGAGGTCGCGCAGCTCGAACATCATCTGATAGGTCAGGGTTCCCGACTTCGACACGAGGCCGATCGGCCCCTTGCCAGTGATGTTGTTGGGAGTGATACCGACGAGGGACTCGCCGGGAGTGATGATGCCGGGGCAGTTCGGGCCGATGATGCGGGTCGTGCCGCCCCTCGACTTGGCGAGCGCCCAGAACTCGGCGGCATCCTGCGCCGGAATGCCCTCCGTGATGACGACGACGAGCGGGATGCCCGCCTCGATGGCCTCGACGACCGCGTCCTTGGCGAAGGCCGGGGGAACGAAGACGATCGAGACGTCGGCCCCGGTCGTCTCGATGGCCTCGGTGACCGTGCCGAAGACGGGGAGCTCGACATCGCCGTGGGTGACGGTCGTGCCGGCCTTGCGGGCGTTCACGCCGCCGACGACCTGGGTTCCGGCCTTCAGCATGAGCGCGGTGTGCTTCGTGCCCTCGCCGCCCGTGATGCCCTGGACGATGACCTTGCTGTCTTTGGTGAGGAAGATCGACATTGGTTGCTGTTCCTTACTTCTCGACCGCGGCGGCGGAGGCCAGCTCGGCCGCCTTGTCGGCGGCTTCGTCCATGGTGGCGACGACGGTGACGAGCGGGTGGTTCGCCTCGGCGAGGATGCGGCGCCCCTCGTCGACGTTGTTGCCGTCGAGGCGCACGACGAGCGGCTTGGTGGCGGCGTCGCCGAGGATTCCGAGAGCCGCGACGATGCCATTCGCGACCGCGTCGCAGGCGGTGATGCCGCCGAAGACGTTGACGAAGACGCTCTTGACCTGCTCGTCTCCGAGGATCACGTCGAGGCCGTTCGCCATGACCTCGGCCGAGGCTCCGCCGCCGATGTCGAGGAAGTTGGCGGGCTTGACGCCGCCGTGCTTCTCACCCGCGTAGGCGACGACGTCGAGCGTCGACATCACGAGGCCGGCGCCGTTGCCGATGATGCCGACCTCGCCGTCGAGCTTCACGTAGTTGAGGCCTGCGGCCTTGGCCTTCGCCTCGAGCGGGTCGGCAGCAGTGGCGTCCTCGAGCTCGGCGTGACCGGGGTGCCGGAAGTCGGCGTTCTCGTCGATCGAGACCTTGCCGTCGAGGGCGACGATGTCGCCCTGCTCGGTGAGTACGAGCGGGTTCACCTCGACCAGGCTCGCGTCTTCGCCCTTGTAGACGTCGTACAGCTTGACGAGCACGGGCGCGACCTTCTCGACGAGGTCGTCGGGGAAGCCGCCGGCCTTCGCGATCGCGACGGCCTTCTCGAGGTCGATGCCGGTCAGCGGGTCGACCTCGACGCGCGCCAGCGCCTCGGGACGCTCGACCGCCAGCTCTTCGATCTCCATTCCGCCCTCGACGCTGCAGAGCGACAGGTACGAGCGGTTCGCCCGGTCGAGCAGGACCGAGAAGTAGAACTCCTGCTTGATCTGCGCGCCGCCGGCGATCATCACGCGCTTGACCGTGTGGCCCTTGATGTCCAGGCCCAGGATCGCCTCGGCGGCACTGTATGCGTCGTCGGCGGTCTTGGCGACCTTGACGCCTCCGGCCTTGCCGCGGCCGCCCACCTTGACCTGCGCCTTGACGACGGTCACTCCGCCGATCTTCTCGGCGGCCGCCTTCGCCTCCTCGGCGGTGTCGGCGATGATGCCCGGCAGGACCGGGACGCCGTAGGCCTCGAAGAGGTCTCTGGCCTGGTACTCGAAAAGATCCACGCTGTTCTTCCAATCCGCATCGCTGCGCGTCGAGCTCAGCTTGCCAAAACACGCTTGTGGCGTGCCGGGGCCGCTGAGGATTCTGTCTCGATCTCTCTCGACATCGAGACATTCGGGCCGGAGTCAGCCTAGCGCCTCGGCCCCGGGCGGGCCCGACTCGAGGGCGTGCCTGTGGAGACAGCTCACCTCCTCCTCTCCACAGGCGCAGGACCCGAGGAGTCATCCACAGATACCTCCTGCGGCCCGCGGCGCATCCGCTGGTTGCCGCATCGTCGGTGCCATGAACCAGCTCGCCGCGCCACAGCGCTCCTCCCGCCACCCCCTCCGTGTCCTCGTCCTCCTGATCGCCGTCCTGGCGGCGATCGTCACCCTCTCACCCGTTACGACCGCGCAGGCGCTCCAGTCCACCGGCCATGGCCGCGGCCACCTCTGGGCCGGCGACGGCACCTCGTGGCTCGGCACCTACCGGCTCGCCGACGGGCGATTCGCGTTCTGCCTCGAAGTCGGCAAGGCCTCGCCCGTCGGCCATGACTACGTGCTCTCGACCGACCCTCCGGGTCTCGGCCTGGGCGCCACCGACCTGGCGAAGTTGGCATTCATCTCGCGCACCTGGGCGGGGACGACCAACGCCGACACCGCTGCGGCCGCTCAGCTCGCTGTCTGGTCGGTCACCGGCCTCGACGGCCGCACCCTGAGCTACTACGCCGGCCGGGCCAACGGCAGCCGCGATGCCGTCCTGGCCAAGGCGCACACGTTCATCGCGCGCGCAGCGGCCGAGGCCACGACGGCCGTGGCCGCGACCGTGACACTGAAGCTCGGCGCGACCGGCACGGGGACTGTCGCCTCCGGTCTGACGACGACCCTGTCGAAAGGCGGCACGGCACACGTCGCGGCCGGGACGCACTCCGGCACGATCACGCTGGCCGGAGCGAAGTTCGGCACCGGGCAGGCAACGTCCAAGTCGGTTGCGAACGGGCGCAGCCAGACCATCCGGGCCACGGGCTTCGGCCCGACGAACACCGTCAGGGCGACCGTCTCGTTCGGCGATCTGCCGTACCGGTCGACGGTCACCGTGGGGTCGAGCGGCGCAGGAACCCAGAAGCTCCTCTTCACGACCGCTCCCACCACCACGGCGACGAAGAGCACGACGGCAACCGCGGTGTCCCCTCGCCCGTTCTCCCCCCGCGTGGTCACGGCGACGAGCGCGACCACCGCGGAGGCCGGCGCCGAGATCACCGACAAGCTGACCGTCTCGGTCAAGCCCGTCGTCGACCAGCTCACCGAGTGGGGCGTCTACGCGGCCGCCGGCACGACGAAGCCGATCCCGGTGACTGTCCGGAGCACCCTGCTCGGCCCGTTCGCCACGCAGCCGAAGCGGTCGTCGACCTGGCCCTCCGACGCGCCGGTCGTGTGCGCCGTCGCGACGAAGGTGCAGAACGGGCCGGGCGTGTACCGGACCAAGGCGTGCACCCTGCCGTCGTCCGGCTACTTCGTCTGGGTCGAGTCGATCGACCCTGCCGACACTCCGATCGCCAAGGGCCGTGACCGCGTCGGTGCCTGGAAGTCGGCGTTCGCGACGGCCACCGAGGTGTCGTTCGTCCCCTCGGCACCCACCATCAGGACGACCGTCGACGGCTCCAGTCACGAGCCGGGCGCCTGCGTCCCCGACACCCTCATCGCCGTCGGCTTTCCCGGCGTCGACGTGCCTGTGGAGTCCCTCCTGCTCGGCCCGTTCTCCGAGGCGCCGGCGGAGGGCACCGACCTGGGCGACCTCGAGTCGCACCCGGTGGCCGGTCGTGCCCAGACGGTCGTCTCCGCTGACGGGACCTACCGATCGCCGTGCATCGATGCGTCCGAGCCGGGGCACTACGTCTACGTCTTCCGGTCGGAGGGGTCTGCCCCGCGCGAGGACGGCTCGCAGGAGGTCCCGGCCTTCGCCGACCTGCTCGCGCACGACGACGAGTCCTTCGCGATCGACGAGCCGTCGACTCCGGAGACCCCCACTGCTCCCCCGACACCGCGTGTCACGGTCACTCCGCCGGTTCCGGTCACTCCCCCGATGACCGAGACGCCCTCGACGCCGACCGCGGCGGTGCCGCCGACGCCGGAGTCTCCCGCTCCCCCGCGTCTGCTGGCCTTCACCGGCAGCGTCGGCGCCGCTCCGATCGCGGCCGCCGGCGCGGGCACCCTCCTGCTCGGCACCCTCGCCCTGGCAGCGGTGCGTCTCATCCGGAGGGTCCGAGACCGCCGGGCGCTCGAGGCCGACGTCATGGACGCGCTGTGAGCGGCGAGTCCGGACGCAGCCCCCGGGAACACGGCCCGGGAGGGCACGTCACCCTAGAGCTTTGTGATCGGCGCGACCTTGATGAGCAGCTTCTTGCGCCCCGACTCGTCGAACTGCACCTCGGCGATGCGTCGCGGCCCGTTGCCGGTGACGGCCACGACCCTGCCCTCGCCGAAGTCGACGTGCATGATGCGGTCGCCGGCCTCGAGCTCGAGGTCGCCGTTGTCGCGGACGGTGCCGGTGACGCGGTTGGTCCACTCGGTCTTGGGGCGCGTCTTGGCTGCCGCGGCTGCCCGGTCGTAGCTGCCGCCGCCCATGCCGCCGCCGCCGCTCATGCCGCCCGACCTCGGTCGGCCGCCGAAGCTCCGGTCGGTGAATCCGCCGTCGCGGGACGCATTGAGGGCCCGCGGCTGCGTGCCGCCCCGGCTGTTGGCCATGCCGGGCGACTGCTTCCAGTCGATGAGCTCGGCGGGGATCTCCTGGAGGTACCGGGAGGGCATCGCGACATTGACCTCGCCGAACTGCGCGCGGGTCATGGCCAGCGACAGGTACAGGTTCTTACGAGCGCGCGTGATGCCGACATAGAAGAGACGACGCTCCTCGGCCGGGCCGCCGGGCTCGGACGCCGACATGCGGTGCGGGAGCAGGTCTTCCTCGACCCCGGTCAGGAACACCGCCTCGTACTCCAGACCCTTGGCGGTGTGAAGGGTCATCAGCGAGACGGTGCCGCTGGTGTCGTCGAGATCGTCAGCCGCGGCGACCAGTGTGACCTCCGTGAGGAAGTCGAGGAGCGTGCCCTCGGGGTTGTTCTTCTGGAACTCGCGCGTGACGGCGACGAGCTCCTCGATGTTCTCGGCGCGCGCTTCGTCTTGCGGGTCGCGCGATGCGCGGAGGGCCGCCACGAGGCCGCTGCCCTCGATGAGCGCGGTGAGGACGTCGCTCACGGGATCGGTTGCCGACGTCGCACTGACGTCGTCGAGCAGCTTGGCCAGTCCCGTGATCGCGCCCGTCACCTTGGGCCCGAGACCGAGCTCGCCCGCATTCCGCATGGCGTCGCGGAGGCCGACCTCGTTCGTGTCGGCGTAGCGCTGCAGCGCCGTCTCGGTCGCGGGGCCGATGCCGCGCTTCGGCGTGTTCATGATGCGACGGAGCGCCATCGGATCGGCCGGGTTGGCAACCGAGATGAGGTACGCCATGGCGTCCTTGATCTCGGCGCGCTCGTAGAACTTCGTGCCGCCGAGCACCCGGTACGGGATGGCGGATCGAATGAAGATCTCCTCCAGCGCGCGGGTCTGCGAGTTGGTCCGGTAGAAGACCGCGACGTCTTTGAAGGCGGTGCCCTGGTCGTGGAGCGCCTGGATCTCGTCGGCGACGAACTGGGCCTCGTCGTGGCCGGTGTAGCCCGTGAACCCGACGATCTTGTCGCCCGACCCGACCGTCGTGAACAGGTTCTTGGCCTGCCGGTCGAAGTTGTTGGCGATGACCGAGTTCGCCGCGTCGAGGATGTTCTGGGTGGAGCGGTAGTTCTGCTCGAGCAGAATCACCTTCGAGTGCGGGAAATCGTGCTCGAACTCGGTGATGTTGCGGATGTCGGCTCCGCGGAACGCGTAGATCGACTGGTCGGAGTCGCCGACCACGGTGAGCGAGGCGCCGGGGATCCTCCCGCTGCCGTCCTTCAGCGTCGCGACGAACTGGCCGCCGCGCTCCAGTTCGTCGACGTGCTCGGGATCGACGGGTCGGGTCAGTTCGCGGATGAGCGCGTACTGGGCGTGGTTGGTGTCCTGGTACTCGTCGACGAGGATGTGCCTGAATCGGCGCTGGTAGACGGCCGCCACATGCGGGAAGGCGCGGAACAGGTAGACGGTCTGCGCGATCAGGTCGTCGAAGTCGAACGCGTTCGCCCGCTGGAGCTCCCGCGTGTACTGGCGGAAGATCTCGAGGAACATGACCTCCTGCGGGTCGCCCATGTTGATCTGCCGCGAGTAGCTCTCGACGTCGCTCAGCTCGTTCTTGAGCTTCGAGATCCTGCCCGAGGCCTGGCTGACGGTGAAGCCGAGGCTGTCGGCGTCGAGCTCCTTGATGATCCGCTTGAGCAGCGCGCGCGAGTCGGCGCTGTCGTAGATGGTGAAGCTCTTCGTGAAGCCGAACTGCTCGGCCTCGCGACGGAGGATGCGAACGCAGGCGGAGTGGAACGTCGAGATCCACATGCCCTCGGACGACTGCCCGATCAGCGCCGCGACTCGCTCGCGCATCTCGGCGGCGGCCTTGTTGGTGAATGTGATGGCCAGGATCTGGCTGGGCCAGGCCTCGCGGGAGTCGATCAGGCCCGCGATACGGCGGGTCAGCACGCTGGTCTTGCCGGATCCTGCGCCCGCCACGATCAAGAGGGACTGACCGCGGTACTCGACCGCCTCGCGCTGCTGCGGGTTCAGCCCTGCGACCAGGCGCTCCGAGAACGAGGCGCGCGGAGCACCGCTGTCGCCGGCCTGGTTCTCGCCGGAGTTGTCGAAGGGCTCGAGCACTATCGTCATGATCCGACAAGCTTAAGCGCCGCCACCGACATCGACCTCAGTCGGCGGCGACCTCCGTCCGGAGCGCCTCGCGGGCGAGCTCCGGGAAGTCTGCGAACAGCCCGTCGACGCCGGTCGAGGCGATCTCGGAGAACTCGGTGCGCCAGTCGCCGTGCTCCGCGCGAGCGCCGCCCGACCGGTTCGACCTGGCCAGGAAGGCGTTCTCGGGGCGGAGGGTCCACGTGTAGATCGCTAGCCCTCGAGCGTGAGCGAGGCCCACCAGGGCCGGGTCGGCCTCGCCGGTCGGCCCGAGCAGCATCTTCTTCGGCACCGAGATCCCGTCGAGCCCCGACGCGAGGCCGTCGAGACCGGCGGCGGTCAGCTGAGACGCGTACGTCGAGGCCGCGGAGCCGTCGCGCGAGACCAGGTCGTAGGCGGCTCCCTCGGCGTCGAGCAGGTAGACGTAGCTGCCGCCCGCGCCGCGGGTGCGGAGGTCGTCGAGAACGGTCCGCTCGAAGCTCTCGAACGTGAGGCGGGGGTCGTCCGTCCAGCCCGCGGCAGCCAGCTCGGCCGCGACGAGCTCGCCGAGCGGCAGGCCGATCGAGTCGAAGTACGTCGCGTGCTTCACCTCGGCCACCAGCCCGACCCCGCGGGCGCGGGCCTCATCGCCGTCGAGAAGCGAGAGCAGGTCGCTCAGGCGCAGGATCCCGCCCTCCCCGTCGTGGGCCGCACTGGCGGGGCGCAGTTCCGGCAGCCTCTCGCGCACGCGCAGCGTCGACAGCTCGGCCCAGGTGAAGTCCTCCGTGAACCATCCGGTCTGCACGGCTCCGTCGACCTCCTTCGTGGTCTTCAGGCGCAGGAACTCGGAACGCCGCCCCACATCCGTCGTCCCGGAGATCTCGTTCTCGTGCCGCAGCACCAGCACGCCGTCGCGGGTCGCGACGATGTCGGGCTCGATCGCGTCGGCGCCGAGCTCGACCGCGAGACGGTACGCGTCGAGGCCGTGCTCCGGGCGGTGTCCGCTGGCTCCGCGGTGGGCGATGACGAGGGGTTCGTGGCTCACGCGTCAACGCTAGCCGCACTGTGAGCCGCAACTCTGCACGATGTGCATGTTCGCCTCTCGCGAATCAGCCTCTCATCAGGCATATTCTCAGCGCTCTCGCGACAGGTGCCGATACAGTGAACGCTCAACAAGGCATCAGCGATCACCACGCACCGATCACCACTGCATCACCCACCAGCAACGGATCCCCGGAGGACCCAATGGCTCACTCGAATCCCGGCTTCAGTCAGTCGCCGGCCTTTTCGAACAACGGCAACGACCTGAGCAAGTGGCGTCAGGAGCAGAACGCCGCACTCTCGCTCGCGAAGGCCGACATGACGGCCGAGCAGCTCCAGGAGCTCTACAGCAAGCCCAGCGCGTCGCCCGACCAGACCGACCGCATGACCTACGAAGACACCATCGCGAAGACGTTCGGCGCGTTCGTCGTCCTTCTCGCCGGCGCCGCTGTCGGCTGGTGGGTTCCGCAGCTCATGCTCGTCGGCGCCATCGTCGGGTTCGTGCTCGCGATGGTCAACATCTTCAAGAAGAGGCCGTCCGCCGCGCTGGTCCTGGCCTACGCCGGCTTCGAGGGCATCTTCGTCGGCGGCATCTCGGCGATCTTCGAGTCGCGATGGGATGGCATCGTCATCCAGGCGGTCCTCGGCACGCTCGGCGTCTTCGCCGTGACGCTCGCCCTGTTCGCCTCGGGCAAGGTCCGCGCCTCCAAGCGCGCGACGCAGATCTTCCTGGTCGCCATCGTCGGCTACGCCGTCTTCTCGCTGATCAACTTCGTCCTGCAGCTGACCGGCGTCACCTCAGGCCAGTTCGGCCTGCGCTCGATCGAGTTCCTCGGGATTCCGCTCGGCTTCTGGATCGGCATCGTCGTGGTGCTGCTCGCCGCGTACTCGCTGGTGCTCGACTTCACGCAGATCAAGGTCGGCGTCGATAACGGCGCCCCGCGCATCTTCGGCTGGCAGGCCGCCTTCGGCCTCGTCGTCACGATCGTGTGGCTGTACACCGAGATCCTGCGCATGCTCGCGATCCTGCGCGGCAACAACTAGCCGTCGCTGAAGGGCCGTCCTCCCCCGGGAGGGCGGCCCTTTCGTGTGCCCGGGCGCGCGAGATGGCCGTGCGCGTCGGCCTGCGCCCGGCAGGGCGACGGGCAGAGCCACTTCACGGCACGCACGCCCCGCCCGAGTCGCGCCGGGACAGCCCCGGCCCGCCCGAGATGGCTCTCCACGTCGGCGAACTGGGTCCGAGCCGACGGCCACGGCCATCTCGGCGCTCACGCTCTCGCCGATCTCGCGCGCGCCCGCGGCACCGCGGCGCCGCGCCGCGAACCCGCGGCGCCCCCGCGACGAAATGGCCACGCCTGTCGTCCGGGCACGCCTCCCCCACGACAAGAGCTATCTCGCGCCGGGCACGCCTCCGCCGACGACAAGAGCCATCTCGCGCCGTGCACACCTGCGGCGACGGCAAGGGCCACTTCGCGCCGGGCACGCGAACGCCGGCCCCGAACGCCGCCCCTAGCGCCGCGCGGCTACTCCCACTCGATGGTTCCCGGCGGCTTCGAGGTGACGTCGAGGACGACGCGGTTGACCCCGGCCACCTCGTTCGTGATGCGGTTCGAGATGCGCGCGAGGACGTCGTACGGCAGGCGCGTCCAGTCTGCGGTCATGGCGTCTTCGGACGAGACGGGGCGGAGCACGATCGGGTGCCCGTAGGTGCGGCCGTCGCCCTGGACGCCGACCGAGCGGACGTCGGCGAGCAATACGACCGGGCACTGCCAGATCTCGCCGTCGAGACCGGCGGCGGTGAGCTCGGTGCGGGCGATCTTGTCGGCCTTGCGGAGCAGCTCGAGGCGGTCGTGGGTGACCTCGCCGACGATGCGGATGCCGAGGCCGGGGCCGGGGAAGGGCTGGCGGCCGACGATGACCTCGGGCAGGCCGAGCTCGCGGCCGATAGCGCGGACCTCGTCTTTGAAGAGCGTCCGAAGCGGCTCGACGAGCTCGAACTGTAGATCTTCGGGGAGGCCGCCGACATTGTGGTGGCTCTTGATGTTCGCGGTGCCGGTTCCGCCGCCCGACTCGACGACGTCGGGGTAGAGGGTGCCCTGCACCAGGAACTTGACCGGCTCGCCGTTGCCCGAGGCGTCGGACTCGAGGACGAGCGCCGTCGCGGCCTCCTCGAACGACCGGATGAACTCGCGGCCGATGATCTTGCGCTTCTGCTCGGGGTCGGTGACTCCGGCGAGGGCGTCGAGGAACTGGTCGCGGGCGTCGATAGTGACGAGGCGCACGTTGGTCGCGGCGACGTAGTCGTTCTCGACCTGCTCACGTTCGTCGGCACGGAGGAGACCGTGGTCGACGAAGATGCAGGTCAGCTGCTCGCCGACGGCCTTCTGCACGATGGCGGCCGCGACGGCGGAGTCGACGCCTCCCGACAGGCCGCAGATGACGCGCGACGAGCCGACCTGCTCCTGGATGCGGGCGACCTGCTCGGCGATGACGTTGCCGCTGTTCCAGTCGGCGGGGATGCCGGCAGCGCGGTGGAGGAAGTTCTCGAGCACGGCCTGGCCGTAGGTCGAGTGCTTGACCTCGGGGTGCCACTGCACTCCGTAGAGACGACGGGCGTCGGAGGCGAAGGCCGCGACCGGGGTCGAGGCGCTCGATGCGAGGACCTCGAAGCCCTCGGGTGCCTTCGAGACGGAGTCGCCGTGGCTCATCCAGGTGGTCTGCGATCCGGGCTGGCCGTCGAGCAGGGTCGACTCGGTGCCCGTGATGGTCACGTCGGTGGCGCCGTACTCGCGGTCGCCGGTCTGGGCGACCTCGCCGCCGAGCGCGACGGCCATGGCCTGGAATCCGTAGCAGATGCCGAGCACGGGGACGTCGAGATCGAGGATGCCGCCGTCGAGCGCCGGGGCGCCCTCTTCGTAGACGCTGGACGGCCCGCCGCTGAGCACGATGCCGACAGGGCTCTTCGCCGCGACCTCGGCCGCGGTGATCGTGTGCGGCACGATCTCGGAGTACACGCCGGCCTCGCGCACCCGGCGCGCGATCAGCTGGGCGTACTGGGCGCCGAAGTCGACGACGAGAACCGGCTTCTGGACTGTCTCCTCGCTCATGCGGCAGCCGCCTGAACCGAGGCGCGGTCGGCCTGCAGGGTCTCGTACTCGGACAGTGCGATCTGAGCCATGCGGCGCTCCACGAAGAAGGACATCAGGGGGACGACGCCGCCGAGGGCGATCAGGATGAACCGCGAGAACGGCCAGCGCATGATGCTCCAGAGACGGAAGTCGGTGAACAGGTAGACGACGTAAAGCCACCCGTGGGCGATGAGGATGCCTAGCGAGAGGTCGAATGCCCCGCCAGCGATCGTGCCGCGCGGCACGAGGAACCCGCGGGCATCGCCGATGGCCATCTCGGTCGCCAGCGGCGTGTACTTGATGACCATCTCGAAGACCAGCAGCAGAAGCATCACGCCCGTCACGTAGGCGGAGATCTTGTACAGGCGCACCGCCCCCGGGATCTTGGGGATGTTGCGCGGGCGGGGCTTGAGGGGCATGGGGGCAAGTCTAATCGAGGTCGGTCCGGCGGCCGTCGGCGGGTGCCCCGGCGTCGAGAGAGGCTGCGGCGGCGGGGTCGGAGGCCGCGAGGAGTTCCTGCGCCTCTTCGATCTCGCGCTCGAATGCGTCGCGCACCAGACGGAACCAGAGGAAGATCGCGAAGCCCGCGAACACGGCCCACTCGACCGCGTAGAACAGGTTGAGCCAGTTGATCGTCGCCTTGTCGATCGGCGGCGGCGAGGAGATCGCGGTCAGGTCGCCGTAGGTCGTCGCCGAGACCACGTAGCCGTTGTAGACGTCGCCTGAGAAGTCGTTCCACTCGTTGATGAGCTCGGGCACCGAGAGCACCGTCGCCTCCCCCTGCTGGAATTTGCCGTCGTCGGCGGCTTCGCTCGGCAGGTACCGGCCGTCGAGAGAGATCGAGGTCGCAGGAACGTCGACCTCCGCCGCCCGGGCTCCCGCCGCGGTCGGGGCCCACCCCACCGCCACCGCCAGGGTCGCGTCGTTCGCCGAGTCGACGAATCGGCCGACCAGCCAGTAGCCCGTCTTGCCGTCGTTGAGGCGGCCGCTCAGCACGCGGAAGTCGCCCTGCTCGAACGCGCCGGTCGCCGATACCTTCTGGCCGGTGAGCCGGTCGAGGAAGTCGGTCTGCGGCTCGGTGATGTCGGAGAGCACCTTGCGGGTCTCGGAGCCAGTGTTGGCCGGCTTGAGGCTCTCGACGCTGCGGTCGAGCTGCCAGTGCCCGAGGAACGCGAACAGCGCGGCCACCGCGAGCGCGAAGACGAGCGCGCCGATCCAGCGGGGTCGACGAGCGACCTCCCACATCGTGTCGGGAAGGGTCGCCTCTGTCGGGCCTGGCCTCACGTCGGTGTCGTGCATCAGTACTCGGGGTCTCTCTGTCGTACCGGATCGGGCTGCCGTGTCGCGCGCTGGTCGGACTGCTGCCCGGCCTGCTCTGCGGCGGCGTCGAACACGGGCTCGTCATCGGGCAGGAACTCGCCGTAGTCGTCGTAGGGGTCGTTCTGCGCCGCGGCCGTCACCGGCTCGCGCACCCCGGGCCGAGCGTCGCCGCCCGACTCGATGCCGTCGGCCTCGTCGTCGCTGCCGACTCCGTCGGCGTCGTGCTCGTCGGACACGTCGCCGGCCAGCGCTGCTTCCATCAGGGCGATCCCCTCGGCGCCGCGCGGAGCGGTGATGTCTCGGGGTTCGACCTCGCTGTCGCGACCGGCCTTCGCCGGGCGCTTCCGCGAACGCAAGAGTACGCCGCCGATCCTGGTGGAATTCGCCGCGAGCAACGGACCGATGACCGCCATCACCAGCACGTACAGGCCGGCGAAGGGCTGAATGCGGTCATCGAGCCCCGCGCCGAGCGACAGCGTGGCGAGGATCAGCGCGAACTCGCCGCGGTTGTGGAGGATCGCGGACGCGTTGATGCCCGCCTGCGGCCCCAGCTTGTTGATCCACGCCACGAACTGGCCCGCGCCGGCGTTCAGCACGATCGTCATCAGGACGGCTCCCGCGACGGGCCACACCACCTCGGGGAAGGTGCCCGGGTTGAGACTCAGACCGAAGTTCAGGAAGAAGAACGCGGCGAACACGTCGCGCATCGGCAGCGCGAAGGTCTCGATGCGGTTGCGGAACCGCGTGGCACCGCAGACGAGTCCGATGAGGAAGGCGCCGATCGCATCCGTGACGCCGAGGATCTCGCCGATGCCCGCGAACAGGACGGCCAGCCCGAAGAAGAGGACGGTGAAGAGCTCGTCGTCTTTGGTGCGCATGAGCCGTGAGACGTACTTGCCGCCCCACCGCGCGACCGTGAACATCACGATCAGGAACAGGAACGCGACCCCGAGCTTGCCGACGACCGGCAGCGGGTCGGTCTCGCCGCTGAGGACGACGGAGACGATCGCGAGATAGATCGCGATGAAGATGTCTTCGACGACGGTGACGCCGAGGATCATCGGCGTCTCGCGGTTCGCCAGCCGGCCGAGCTCGATCAGGAGCTTCGTCACGATCGCGCTCGACGAGGTGGCGGTGATACCGGCGACGATCAGGGCTTCGCGACTGCCCCACCCGAGCCAGAAGCCGAACGCGAGCCCGACGACCATGTTGATGGCGATGTAGCTGCCGCCCGAGAGGACGAGACGGCCGACGTTGCCGAAGAACTCGTCTTGGTCGAACTCGAGCCCCAGGTTGAACAGCAGCAGGATGAGGCCGAAGATCGCGATGAGCTCGATCTTGTCGGAGTGGAAGTCGAGCGGGAACCAGCCGACGTGCGGGCTCGCGAGAAGGCCCACGAGCATGTAGATCGGGATGGTGGGAAGCCCGATGAGCTTGGCCAGCCTGCCGAGGACGTACGCCAGAAGAAGGAGTACGCCCAGTACGACGAGCTCTTCGCCAAGGTGCATCTACTAAGCCCCCGGCGGCGAGTCGATGGAGGCGACGGCCGCGGCGGCCGCTTTGACTCCGCCGCTCCGGTAGAACGAGAACGCCTTGGCGACCTTCTCGGGCGAGCCGGCGACGACGAGGGTGTCGCCCGGGAACACGCGGAAGTCGCCCGACGGGGCGGGGTTCGCGGTCTCGCCGCGGACGACGGCGACGACGGTCAGGCCGACGACGCCCTTCGCTGCCAGGTCGCCGAGCGGCTGGCCGGCGATGTGGTCGTCGTAGTCGACGGTGAACCAGTCGATGGTGAGGCCGGGCAGGGTCTCGAGGGCAGAGAGCGACTCGGTGATGCGCGTGCCGCCCAGCAGCTCGGCGAGCGTGTGGGCCTCGTCTTCGCTGAGGCGCAGCGACACCTTCGTCGCCGCGTCGCCGTCAGCGGCGTCGCTGAAGGTGATCAGGTCGCTGTGACCGGATCGGTGGGTGATGACACCGCACTTGCCACCGTCGTCGGTGATGAAGGTGTGAAGGACTCCCACCCCGGGGAGTTTCACACGACGCACGTCAACCATCTGATGGTCTCCTGGAGCTCGGGGGCAGTCGTCTCAGCTTACCGTCGCGGAAATCGACGGAAGCCGGGCTGCGCCACTCCTGTGGATAACTCTCCAGGAGACGAACTACTTCCCTGCCGCGGGCCCCGGCCGGAAGCCCACAGCGAACTCGGGCAGGGCGCAGGAACTCGCGAGCGCCGCTACTGCTTGTGGTATGGCGCGACGACGACCCTCTGTCATCTCGCGCGCTGGAACTCCCGGCCGCTACTGCTTGTGGTAGGGCGCGACGACGACCTCGACTCGCTGGAACTCCTTGAGATCGCTGTAGCCGGTCGTCGCCATCGAGCGACGCAACGCGCCGATCAGGTTCGCCTGACCGTCGGCGGTCGGCGCCGGCCCGAAGAGGATGTTCTCGAGGGTTCCGGTCGAGCCGACCTGGACGCGGCGGCCGCGGGGCAGCTCGGGGTGATGCGCCTCGGCGCCCCAGTGGTAGCCGCCGCCGGGCACGTCGGTGGCGCGGGCGAGCGCGGCGCCGAGCATGACGGCATCGGCTCCGACCGCGACGGCCTTGACGATGTCGCCGGACGTGCCGAGTCCGCCGTCAGCGATGACGTGGACGTAGCGTCCGCCCGACTCGTCCAGGTAGTCGCGGCGCGCGCCGGCGACGTCGGCGAGGGCCGTGGCCATGGGCGCGTGGATGCCGAGCGAGGTGCGGGTGGTCGACGCCGCGCCTCCGCCGAATCCGACGAGCACACCCGCCGCGCCGGTGCGCATGAGGTGCAGCGCCGCGGTGTAGGTCGAGGCCCCGCCGACGATGACGGGCACGTCGAGCTCGTAGATGAACTTCTTGAGGTTGAGCGGCTCGCTGCTCTTCGAGACGTGCTCGGCTGACACCGTGGTGCCGCGGATGACGAAGATGTCGACGCCGGCGTCGACGACCGTCTGGTAGAGGTCCTGGGTGCGCTGCGGGCTGAGCGCCCCGGCGACGGGCACGCCCGCGGCGCGGATCTGGGCGAGGCGCTCCGTCACGAGCTCCGGACGGATCGGAGCGGCGTAGATCTCCTGCATGCGGGCGGTGGCGACCTCGTCGGGCAGCTCGCGGATCTCCCGCAGGACGGCCTCGGGGTCGTCGTAGCGGGTCCACACGCCCTCGAGGTCGAGGACGCCGAGTCCGCCGAGCCGGCCGATGCGGATCGCCGTCTCGGGGCTGACGACGGAGTCCATCGGGGCCGCGATGATGGGCGTCTCGAACTGGAACGCGTCGATCGACCACCCGACGTTGACATCGCGCGGATCGCGCGTCCGCCTCGACGGGACGACCGCGATGTCGTCGAACGCATATGCCCTGCGCGCGCGCTTGGCGACGCCGATCTCTACCTCAGTCACGGCTCAACCCTAGCGGTCGCCCTCTGGCGGGGCCGGACGGCGGCCGCCGGAGTTCCTGCGCCGGGCCCTCCTGAACGGCACGACCCCGCCTGCGGACAGGCGGGGTCGAACCGAAACGGCGGGGTCGAGGCGGGAGCGGCTAGCCGCGGTAGTTCGGCGCCTCGACGACCATCTGCAGGTCGTGAGGGTGGCTCTCTTTGAGGCCGGCGGCGGTGATGCGGACGAACTTGCCGCGCGCCTTCAGCTCGGGGACGGTGCGGCCGCCGACGTAGAACATCGACTGGCGCAGGCCGCCGGTGAGCTGGTAGACCACGCCGCCGAGAGCGCCGCGGTAGGGCACCTGGCCCTCGACGCCCTCGGGGATGAGCTTGTCGTCGCTGGGCACGTCGGCCTGGAAGTAGCGGTCTTTCGAGTACGACGTGTTCTTGCCGCGCGTCTGCATAGCGCCGAGCGAGCCCATGCCGCGGTAGTTCTTGAACTGCTTGCCGTTCACGAAGACCAGGTCGCCGGGGCTCTCGTCGCAGCCGGCGAGGAGCGAGCCGAGCATGACCGTGTCGGCGCCGGCGACGAGCGCCTTGGCGATGTCGCCCGAGTACTGGAGGCCGCCGTCGGCGATCACCGGCACTCCGGCCTCGCGAGCGGCGAGCGACGCCTCGTAGACCGCCGTGACCTGGGGCACGCCGACGCCGGAGACGACGCGGGTGGTGCAGATCGAGCCGGGGCCCACGCCGACCTTGATGGCGTCGGCGCCCGCGTCGATGAGCGCCTGGGCACCGGAACGGGTCGCGACGTTGCCGCCGATGACGTCGATGTGGGCGAACGACGGATCGGCCTTGATGCGCTTGATCATGTCGAGCTCGCCGTAGCTCTCGCCGTTGGCCGTGTCGACGACGAGCACGTCGACGCCCGCGTCGCGGAGCGCCTGGGCGCGCTGCCAGGCGTCGCCGAAGAAGCCGATGGCGGCTCCGACGCGAAGGCGGCCGGCGTCGTCTTTCGTGGCGTTCGGGTACTTCTCGGTCTTGTCGAAGTCCTTCACCGTGATGAGGCCGCGGAGCCTGCCGGCCTCGTCGACGAGGGGCAGCTTCTCGATCTTGTGCTGCGCGAAGATCGCGACGGCGGAGTCGGGGTCGACGCCCTCGGGGGCCGTGATGAGCGGGGCCTTGGTCATGACGTCGCGGACGAACGTCGTGGCCATCTCGAACTTCGAGACGAAGCGCATGTCGCGGTTGGTGATGATGCCGACGAGCGTGCCGTCGGGCTCGACCACGGGGAGGCCGGAGACGCGGAACTGGCCGCACAGGGCGTCGACGTCGGCGACCGTCGCGTCGGGCGTCGTCGTGACGGGGTTGGTGATCATGCCCGACTCGCTGCGCTTGACCTTGTCGACGTGTGCGGCCTGGTCGGCGATCGAGAGGTTGCGGTGGATGATGCCGAGACCGCCCTGACGCGCCATGGCGATGGCCATGCGCGACTCGGTGACGGTGTCCATCGCGGCGGAGAGCAGCGGGACGGCTACGCGGATCCGCTTCGTCAGCTGCGACGAGGTATCGGCCTCGGAGGGGATGACGTCGGTGTGCCCGGGCAGGAGCATGACGTCGTCGTACGTGAGTCCGATGAAACCGAAGGGGTCCGGCTGGTCCATGTGCCACCTTTTGAGTGAATGAAGCTGCGACTGATGGGGCCCGGTTTTCGCCTTCGATGACCGGTGATACATCTTAACCCGGCAGTCGGCGGATCATTCCCGCCCGTCGGGGCCGTCCTGGCGCGTGGCAGCCCTAGGAACCATTTAGACTCCTGTGTCTCGACCGTGTTTTCGCGGAAACACAGCCGACACATAGGGAAAGTACTGTCAACGACGACGGCGAGCCAGACCCTCGGGGAAATGTCCGACTGGGCCGTTCAGGAGGTTCTGTGATTCTCGTACCCACGAACACACCACCGCTTCGGAGCTCGCGCTCCGTGCGCGTCGGACGCCGGCATTCGCTGGTCGTGCTCGCATCGATGCTGATGCTGGGACTGCTGGCGACCATCGTCTCGCTCGCCTTCGCCCCCGGCGCGGCGAGCGCGGCGACGTCGTCCACCTGCACGGTGGACGCCACGACCGGCTGCATCCAGGGCACGCTCTTCACGAGCGACCGCAAGCCGGCCGAGGGCGTGACCATCACGGCGAAGCCCGACTCGGGCGACGCCCTCACCGGCACGTCGAACGCCGCGGGCAAGTGGGCCATCCCCGTCAAGACGGCGGGCACCTACACGGTGTCGCTGGACGAGTCCACGCTGCCGAGCGGCCAGTACCTCGCCAACGCCGCGACGAACGACCGCAAGGTGCAGGTCTCCCTCGGCTCGCAGGCTGGCACGCTGTTCCAGCTGTCGACCACCAAGGGCGCGACGATCGACAACAACAACTCGGGCAACGACTTCTCGTGGCAGCGCTTCGCGCAGCAGCTGATGTCGGGCATCCGCCTCGGCCTGCTGCTCGCCCTGGCCGCGATCGGCCTGTCGCTGGTCTACGGCACCACCGGCCTGCAGAGCTTCGCCCACGGCGAGCAGGTGACCCTCGGCGGCCTCCTGGCCTACACGTTCGCCAACGTGCTCGGGCTCAACCTCATCCTGGCGGCGATCATCACCGTGGTGATCTCGGCGGCCACCGGCTTCGCGCAGGACGCCTTCATCTGGAAGCCGCTCCGCAAGAAGGGCCTCAGCCTCACCCAGCTGATGATCGTCACGATCGGCCTCTCGATCGCGCTGCAGTACGCGTTCCAGTACTTCTACGGCGCCGCGACGGTGCGCATCCAGACGGCGAACCCCAAGGTCGTCACCATCGCCGGCGTGACCCTCACGGTCCAGTCGTACGTGGCGATGGGCATCTCGATCCTGGTCCTCGGCGGCGCGGCGTTCTTCCTGCTGCGCACCCGCACCGGACGGGCCACCCGCGCCGTGTCGGACAACCCCGCCCTCGCGGCCGCGTCGGGCATCGACGTCGACCGCATCATCCGCCTGGTCTGGACGGTGGCCGCGGGTCTCGCCGGCCTCTCGGGCGTGATGCTCGGCCTGGTGCTCAACGGCGTCAACTGGCAGACGGGGCTTCAGATCCTGCTGCTGATCTTCGCGGCAGTCACCCTCGGCGGCCTCGGCACCGCGTTCGGCGCCCTGGTCGGCTCGATGATCGTCGGCATCATCGTCGAGCTGACGAACCTCGTGCTCCCCGGCGACTTCAAGTACGCCACGGCGCTCTTCATCCTCATCATCATCCTGCTGTTCCGCCCGCAAGGCATCTTCGGCCGGCGCGAGCGAATCGGTTAAGGGAGACCACTCATGGATTACCTCGTTCAGCTCTTCCAGTCCCTCACGGTCCAGGCGCTCGCGCCGTCGACCGCGGCCTTCGCCATCGCGGCGATCGGCCTCAACGTGCACTTCGGCTTCGCCGGCCTGCTCAACATCGGCCAGGCGGCGTTCCTCCTGCTCGGCGCCTACGGCTTCGCCATCTCGATCGACCGCGGCCTGCCGCTCTTCGCCGCGGTGCTCGTCGCTCTCCTCTGCGCTCTCCTGTTCGCGTTCATCCTCGGCTTGCCGACGCTGAAGCTGAGAGGCGACTACCTGGCCATCGTGACGATCTCGGCGGCCGAGATCATCCGGATGGTCGGCCGGTCGAGCATCCTGACCGACCTCACCGGCGGCTCGAACGGCATCACCGGCAACACCTACAACGGCCCGTTCCAGGCGCTCTCGCCGCTGCCCGACGGCAGCACGCAGATCCTCTGGTTCGACTACGACAACAACGGCGTCAACGGCTGGTGGATCCGCATCGTCGGCTGGGGTCTCGTCGGCGTCTTCCTGCTGCTGATCTGGGCTCTGGCCCGCAGCCCGTGGGGCCGCCTGCTCAAGGGCATCCGCGAAGACGAGGACGCCGTGCGCAGCCTCGGCAAGAACGTCTACAGCTACAAGCTCCAGGCGCTCGTGCTCGGCGGCCTGATCGGCGCCGTGGCGGGCATCATCTACGTGCTGCCCTCGTCGGTCCAGCCCGACGGACTCGGCCGCTCGACGACGTTCTTCATCTACACGGCCCTCCTGCTGGGAGGTGCCGCCACGGTCTTCGGCCCGGTGCTCGGTGCGATCCTGTTCTTCGTCATGCGCCTGCTCATCCAGTCGCTCGCGCAGAGCTTCATCCCCGACAGCATCATGTCGACCCAGCAGACCGTGCAGTTCTCGTACGTCCTCGTGGGAGTAGCACTGATGTGCCTGATCATCTTCAGACCCCAGGGCATCCTGGGCAACAAGAAGGAGCTGTCGTTCAGTGTCTGAGACAACCGCAACCGGCACCCAGCCCGGATACGACTACGACCGCGTCGAGCTCCGCAAGAAGCTGGCGACCGTCGAGAAGGCCCCCGGGTCGTCGAAGCCCGACTCGATCCTCACGGTCGACAACGTCGTCCGCCGCTTCGGCGGCATGACCGCCGTCGACGTGCAGCACGTCGAGGTCCAGCGCGGCGCGATCACCGCTCTCATCGGCCCCAACGGCGCCGGCAAGACGACGTTCTTCAACCTCCTCACCGGCTTCGACAAGCCCAACTCGGCACCGACTCTGACGAACCGGGGCGCAGGAACCGCGCGCTGGGTCTTCAACGGCCGAGCCATGGGCGCTGTCGGCGCCGCCAAGGTGGCCAAGAGCGGCATGGTCCGCACGTTCCAGCTGACGAAGGCGCTCTCGCGTCTGACCGTCATGCAGAACATGCTCCTCGGAGCGCGCGACCAGCCCGGCGAGAACTTCTTCGTCGCGATCGTCAAGCCGCTGTGGAAGGCCCGCGAGGCCGAGATCGAGGCCAAGGCCGCCGACCTGCTCAAGCGCTTCAAGCTGTACGAGAAGAAGGACGACTACGCCGGCAGCCTCTCCGGAGGCCAGCGCAAGCTGCTCGAGATGGCACGCGCGCTCATGAGCGACCCCGCCATGATCATGCTGGACGAGCCCATGGCCGGTGTGAACCCGGCGCTGACCCAGTCGCTGCTCGGTCACATCCAGAGCCTTCGCGATGAGGGAACGACGGTGCTGTTCGTCGAGCACGACATGCACATGGTGCGGCACATCTCGGACTGGGTGATCGTCATGGCCGAGGGCAGGATCGTCGCCGAGGGACCCGCCGACACCGTCATGGACGACCAGGCCGTCATCGACGCGTACCTGGGCGCGCACCACGACACCGACCTGGGCGACGACTCGCTCCTCACCGACGAGTCGATCGAGGAGCTCGAGGCCGAGGTCAAAGAGGAAGACGCCGCGCGGGTCGAGACCGAGCACAACGAAGAGGGCAAGGCATGAGCATCGTCGACACCACCGTCCACAAGGGCACGGAGAAGTTCGCCGGCCAGGAGCCGATCATGCGCGCCGAGCACCTCGTCGCCGGCTACCTGCCGGGCGTGAACATCTTGAACGACTGCGACCTCGTCTGCTACCCGGGCGAGCTCATCGGCATCATCGGCCCGAACGGCGCCGGCAAGTCGACGCTGCTGAAGGCGCTGTTCGGCCTCGTGAAGATCCACTCCGGCGCCGTCACTCTCGGCGGCGAGGACATCACGAACCTCAAGGCCAACAAGCTCGTCCAGGCCGGGGTGGGCTTCGTGCCGCAGACGAACAACGTCTTCCCGTCGCTGACCATCCAGGAGAACCTCCAGATGGGCATGTTCCTGCGTCCGAAGAAGTTCGAGGAGCGCCTCGACGTCATCTTCGACCTGTTCCCCGTGCTCGCCGACCGCCGCGACCAGCGCGCCGGCTCGCTCTCGGGCGGCGAGCGCCAGAGCGTGGCCATGGCCCGCGCCCTGATGATGGACCCGAAGGTGCTCCTCCTCGACGAGCCCAGCGCCGGCCTCTCGCCGGTCCGCCAGGACGAGACCTTCATTCGCACCCGCCGCATCAACAAGGCCGGCGTCTCCGTCATCATGGTCGAGCAGAATGCCCGCCGCTGCCTCCAGATCTGCGATCGGGGCTACGTGCTCGACCAGGGCAGGAACGCGTACTCCGGCACGGGCCACGAGCTGGCCGACGACCCCAAGGTCATCGAGCTCTACCTCGGCACCCTCGCCAAGGACGTCGACGGCAAGTGACCTCAGGCAGGTCCTGTGTCGTTCTCAAGGCGCAGCGCCACGTTGTCGCCCCGGAGACATGGCTCCGCCGTAGTCTCCGGGGCTTTGCCTTGCCTCTCACGCACCCGAGCCCACTCGCGAGCTAGCGTGACCTGCTGCCACCCGTGACAGTACCGCCGAGCAGCGCCAGTATGGCGCGAAGCGGAGCTCAGCGGGGGGCGACTGCGGCGGCGAGCGCCTCGGCCCAGACCTCGTGCAGGGTCTTCCACGAGAACAGCCTGTTGACGTACATGTCGCCCAGCCTCCAGGTCGGGAACGGCACGAAGACCATTCCGGGCGTCGACGCGGCGACCTCCTGGCTGACGGCGTTGAGCCGCTCGACCTGCCGGTCGATGATGCGGCGCACGGCCGGGCGGATGGCCCGGAAGTCCGACAGCGGCGGGATGCCCGAGACCACGATGCGGACCGCGCGGAACTGCGACTCCGACCGGATCCGCTCGGCGACCACCCGGAGGTCTGCCGCCCACTTCTCGGAGCGCGTCGCCAGGAGCACGTCGGGGATCCCCAGCATCAGGAACGCGATCTCGACGCCGTCGGCCCCGTAGCGCGTGCGCGCGGCAAGCTGTGCCATCGTGAGGTCGGTCTGACTGATCATCGTCAGGTGCGCGCCGCGATCGCTGGCGGCGGCGATGCCGTACGACGCCTGCGCGGCAACGGTCAGTCCGTGGCTGAGCACGCCGTGTCCGGCCACGGCGATGTCGCCGGCGAAGAGCAGACCCTGAGGGTCGACGCCCTCGATCTGAGTCACGGGAGCGTCACGCGGGTAGAGATTGCGCCGGACCTCGACCCGGTACAGGGCGAAGGAGATCGCCAGCAGGGGTCTGGCGAGCAGGAGGAGCGCTTCTGTCGTCGCGCGACGCCGCGGGGTCGGCGCTGGGGGAAGCGCCCCGGGCTGCGGAGTCATCACGTCAATCGTGGCATGACAAGAGGCTCTTCGACCCCAACGACTGTCCCCGATATGGAGGACTTCTCGACGACGTGAAAAGGCCCGGCAGGAGAGTTCCTGCCGGGCCTCTTCGAGGTGGGGACTGACTACTTCACGTCACCCTGGATGCTGCTCTGGTACACCGGCTTGTTGTTCTTGTCGTACTTGTAGATGCCGATGTAGGCGCTCGACGGGTCGTTGTTCGTGTTGAACGGACCGATGCCGGAGGGACCCGTGTACTGGATGTCCTTGCCCGCGTCGAGGAGGGTCTTGCAGTCGGCGTACGACGTGCACTTCGTGCCGCCGTCAGCACCGGAGACCGCTGCCATCTTGGACTGGATCGTCGGAGCATCCGTGCCCTTGCCGGCCTCGGCCGCGAGAGCGGTCAGGGTGATGGCGTCGTAGGACTCGGCGGCGTACGAGTAGTCGGCGAGCGTCTTGCCGTCGTTCGACTTGTACCAGGCGCTCAGGCGCTTCTTGAGATCGTCGTTGGGCTGAGCACCGGGAATGGTGCCCTGGCCGCCGTTGAGCGTCCCCGCCTCGAAGTCCTTCGAGTAGTCGGCCGTGTTGCCGTCAGACATGTACGTGTCTTTGAGGTCGTAGTTCTGGGCGACGAGCTCGGGGACGATCGACTTGGTCTCGTCGAACGCGAGGATCACGATCGCGTCGGGCTTGGTGGCGAGAGCCGCGGTCACCTCGGTCGAGAACGTGGTCTGGCCGGGAGGGAACTCCTGGCTCTTGCCGGTGCCGCCGTAGACGACCGAGCCGCCGGCAGCCTCGATGGCCTTCTGCGTCGAGTCGCGGAGGCCGGTGCCGTACGAGTCGTTGAAGACCAGGAAGGCGACCTTGGCGTGACCGTCGTTGACGACGAGCTGACCGAGCGCCGAGCCCTGAACGGAGTCCGGCGGAGCGGTGCGGTAGTAGTACGACGAGTAGCCCGAGAGCGACGACGCCGTGTTGGCCGGCGAGATCTCGATGGTGCAGCTCGAGGTGATCTGGTCGATGACGTTCAGCGTGACGCTCGACGACTCGGCGCCGAGGACGACGGAGACCTTGGCGGCCTTCAGCTTCGCCGCGGCCGCGGTGGACACCGTGAGGTCGCTGGAGTCGCCCGAGTCGGTGGCGGTCGAGATCGAGGCGTCCTTGCCGAGGACGCCGCCGGCCTTGTTGATGTCGTCGAGGGCCAGGCCTGCACCCGCGATAGCGGGCGGGCCGAGGTACGCGAGGGATCCCGTGAGCGGCAGCATCGTGCCGATCTTGAGGGCGTCAGTGCTGGGCGTGCCCGGCTTGCAGGCCGCTGCCGGGTCGGCCTTCTTCGTCGACGTCGACGAAGCAGAGGTCGAAGCGGAGGGGGTGCTCGTGGAGGAGCAGCCGACCAGGGCGACAGAGACTGCCCCCATGATCGCTAGCGCCTTCACGGCTGTGGTGGATCTGATCATCCGTGAACCCTTTCTTGACGGTGGTGATGCGGCGGCACGATGGCGTGCAGCCCAACCGTGTGAATGGGTTAGAACCTATGCGGCGATTGTTTCGCGTGTGTGTTGCCGGGGTCACCTTGGGGTTTCGTTAGCAATTCGTGATGTGGTGACTGAGAGTCGTCGAGCCCCCGACACCCGCTCGCGGCGTCCCGACGAGACCGCGTGGATGCTCAGGATCACGAGCGCGACCCAGATGAGGGCGAAGCCGACCCAGCGCGACGTGGTCATCGGCTCGTGGAGCACGACGACGCCGACGACGAGCTGCAGGATCGGCGCGATGTACTGGGTGAGTCCCAGCGTCGACAGCGGGAGACGGCGGGCGGCCGAGGCGAACAGGAGGAGGGGCACGGCGGTGATCACGCCCGTGCCGACGACGGCCACGACGTGCCCCGTGCCGCTGCTGCCGAACGCGAGACCCGAGGTCGCACCGACGACGGCGAGCGCGATGCCGGCGGGGATGGCGACCGCCATCGTCTCGATGGTCAGGCCGCTGACCGCGTCGACCCGGCCGCCGACGCGCTTCTTGATCAGGCCGTAGAAGCCGAACGAGAACGCCAGCACCAGCGAGATCCACGGGAACGACCCGTAGCCGATCGCGATCACGAGAATCGCGACGACGCTGACGCCCACCGCCACCCACTGCAGCGGCTTGAGCTTCTCGCGCAGCACGAAGACGCCGAGCAGCACCGTCACGAGCGGGTTGATGAAGTACCCGAGGGCGGCCTCGACCACGTGGCCGGTGAGAGTGGCGAAGATGAACGTGGTCCAGTTGACGACGATGAACGCCCCCGCAAGTGCGAGCGTGCCGGTGATCGTCCGGTCGCGTGCCAGGGCCGCGAAGCGGCCGAACGAGCGGGTCACGGCAAGCAGGATCGCGCAGAACACCAGCGACCAGAGGATGCGGAAGGCGACGATCTCGATCGCACCCGAGGGGCGCAGCAGGAGGAAGTAGACCGGGAGCACGCCCCAGAGACCGTAGGCCGCCACGGCGTAGAGGAGGCCGGCGCGAGGGGTGTCTGTCTGGGTCACCTCGAAAGACTATCCGCGGCCGCCCACACCGGGGCGGCTCGTGACCGCCAGCGTGCGCGCACAAACTGCCACGTCGCGTTCCTGGACGACCGGTGACACAGAAGAACCCCGCCTCCGAGGAGGCGGGGTTCTTCGTGAACGTCGTCGTTACTTGACGATGACCGCGAGCACGTCGCGAGCGGAGAGGACCAGCAGGTCTTCGCCCGAGTACTTGACCTCGGTTCCGCCGTACTTCGAGTAGATGACCTTGTCGCCGACGGCGACGTCGAGCGGGACGCGGTTGCCGTTGTCGTCGATGCGGCCGGGGCCCACGGCGACGACCTCGCCCTCCTGGGGCTTCTCCTTGGCGGTGTCCGGGATCACGAGACCGGAGGCAGTGGTCTGCTCGGCCTCGACCTGACGGATGACGATGCGATCTTCGAGCGGCTTGATGTTGACCGACACGGTTGACCTCTTCTTTCTCACGAGCTGCGACGGTGTTGCTAAGAACAGAGATTGTGTTGTTGGCACTTCACGCGGGTGAGTGCCAGTTCAACTGTAGGGCGTGGCTGGCACTCGGTCAATCCGAGTGCTAGCAGTGGCACGATTGGGCCATGGACACTTCCGAGCTCCGCACCCTCCTCACCCCCGACGGGCTGCGGCTGCTCGACTCGCTGCCGCCCTTCGATCAGAAGGCCGATGTGGTGTCGCAGGTGGCGCGGCTGCGCAAGGAGGGGCACTCCCCCGATCTCGTCGCGGCCGTGCTCAGCCAGGCGAAGCTGCGCGCCAAGGGGCACGCGAAGTTCGGCGACTTCGCCGTCAGCATGCTCTTCACCGAGGCGGGCCTCGAGCAGGCGACGCGGCTTCCGGTGGCATCGAGCCACGCCGGGCGCTTCCGCAAGGCCGGTGTCACCCGGGTCGCCGACCTGGGCTGCGGCATCGGCGGTGACGCGCTGGCGTTCGCGGCGCTGGAACTGGGCGTGGTCGCCGTCGACCGCGACGAGGTCACGGCCGCCATAGCGTCGTTCAACCTCGCCCCGTGGAGCGCCGCCTCCGTCGTGCACGCCACGGCCGAGGAGGTCGACCTCGACGGCGTCGACGGCGTCTTCCTCGATCCGGCGCGCCGCACCGCCGGCACCGGCCAGACCTCCCGAATCCAAGATCCCTCGCAGTGGTCGCCCACCCTCGACGTCGCGTTCGGCTTCGCCGAGCGCTTCCCGACCGGCGTCAAGCTCGGCCCCGGCGTCGACCGCGAGCTGCTGCCGTCCGACGCGGAGTGCCAGTGGATCTCGGTCGACCGCTCGGTCGTCGAGGTCGGCGTCTGGTTCGGCCCGCTGGCCCGGCCCGGCATCACGCGAGCCGCTCTGGTGCTCGGACCCGACGGCCCGGCCGAGATGACCGCGCCCGGCGACTCCGACGACGTCGAGGTCGGCGAGCTCGCCGAGTTCGTCTACGAGCCCGACGGGTCGGTGATCCGCGCACGCCTGATCGGCGACCTGGCCCGCTCGCTCGACGCCACGACCGTCAGCCGCGACATCGCCTACCTGACGGCGCCGACCTCGGAGCCGACGCCGTTCGCCCAGTGCTTCCGGGTGGTCGAGACGCTTCCGCTCGACGAGAAGCGCCTGCGCCAGGAGCTCAAGGCGCGCGGCATCGGCCGGGTCGAGATCAAGAAGCGGGGCGTCGACGTCGACCCGGCGGCGTTCCGCAGGCGGCTGCAGCTCAAGGGGTCGAACGAGGCGACGCTCATCCTGACGCGCGTGGCGGGGCGGCACACGGCGCTGCTCTGCGAGCGCGTCGCTTGACTCCCTCTAGTACGGGTAGCTGCCGCTGGTGCCCTCGTTGAAGCCCTCCGTGCCGGCAAGCGCGAACAGCAGGACGAGGCCGACGATGCTCAGGATCGCGAAGACGATTCCGATGATGCCGAGCACGATTCCGGCGGTTGCAAGACCGCTGCCCTCCTGGTGCGTCTCGCGGATGCGGCGCTTGGCCAGGATTCCGAGGATCAAGGAGGCGATACCCGAGAAGCCGCCGGTGAAGACGATGGCGATGCCGGTGATGAGAGCTGCGATTGCCAGCCCGTTCGTGCCGACCGGCTGGTAGCCCCCGCCGTACGGCTGCGCCCCGTAGGGCTGCTGCGAGTAGCCGGACGTCTGCTGGCCGTACCCGGGCTGCTGTCCGTAGCCGTACTGTTGCTTGCCCGCGTCGGCGGAGCCGTAGGCGGGCGGGGTCGAGCCGTACGCGGGCGGCTGCTGACCCGTGGGCTCCTGGCCGGGCTGGTTCTGGTCGGTCATGCTGCTGCTCCGGTGTGTGATCGGTGTCGCGGGGCGGGTTGTACGCCCTCGACCCTACCGAAGGGACGCGAAAGGCGGGGCCGACGAGCGACCCCGCCTTCGCGGACGACTACTTGTTCATGTTCGCGACGACCGCCGAAGCCAGGATGATCGAGAGGATGCCGATGACGATGCCGATGGCACCGAGAATGATGCCGGCGAGTGCGAATCCGGCACCACGCTGGCCGGTGGCCTTGATCTGGCGACGGGAGACGATACCGAGGATCAGGGCCACCAGGCCCGGGATCCCGTAGAACGACAGGACGAACGTGACTCCCACGATTCCGACGACGAGCGAGGCGACCGCGAGGCCGTTCAGCTTGCCGGCAGCTGCTCCGGGCTGGGCGTAGGCGTCATTGCTGGGCGGGGCCACGGGGGGCGTTGAATCGGACATCGTCGTGCAACTCCTTGTTCGGGTATGCGGCCGGGGGTTCCGTCCGAGTTCGCGCGGAGACGAACTGGACAGGACGATAGACCACGGCATTCTGAGTGCCCCTCAGGATGTACCCCGGGTGTCGCTTAGACCGCCTGCGCGCTCGTGACCGGCAGGGTCGAGTCGGCCCCGAATCCGAGCGGTGACGGGGTGCGGCCGCGGGCGGCCAGCTCGGCCCCGAGGGCGGCGATCATGGCGCCGTTGTCGGTGCACAGGGACAGCGGAGGGATCCGCAGCTCGATCCCGGCGGCGGAGCACCGCTCGGCGGCCACCTGTCGCACCCTCGCGTTGGCCACGACGCCGCCGCCGAGCAGCAGTCGCGGTACGCCCCGGTCGGCGCACGCGGCGAGCGCCTTCGTCAGCAGCACGTCGACGACGGCCTCTCGGAAGCTCGCGGCCACGTCGGCGACGGGAACCGGCTCACCGGCGTTCTCGAGCTTCTCGACGTGGCGGGCGACCGCCGTCTTGAGCCCCGAGAACGAGAAGTCGTAGCGGTGCTTCGCCAGGTCTTTCGGCAGGGTGAGCCCGCGTGGGAAGCGGATGGCCCTCGGGTCGCCCTCGGCCGCCACGCGGTCGATCTGCGGGCCACCGGGGTAGGGCAGCCCCAGAAGGCGCGCGACCTTGTCGAAGGCCTCCCCCGCAGCGTCGTCGATGGTCTCGCCGAGCAGCTCGACGTCGTCGAGCAGGTCGCGCACGTGCAGCAGCGACGTGTGGCCCCCCGACACGAGCAGCGCGATCGTCGGCAGCTCGATGGCGGTGCCGTCGTCGCGGAGCACGTCGGCGCCGACGTGTCCGACGAGGTGGTTGACGGCGTACAGCGGCTTGCCGGCACCGAGCGCAAGGGCCTTGGCCGCTCCGACGCCGACCATCAGCGCCCCGGCGAGCCCCGGGCCGCTGGTGACGGCGATGGCGTCGAGGTCGTCGAGTGCGACGCCCGCCTCGGCGAGTGCCGCGGTGAGCGCGGGCTGGAGCGCCTCCAGATGGGCACGCGCGGCGATCTCGGGGACCACGCCTCCGTACCGGGCGTGCTCGTCCATCGACGAGGCGATCACGTTGGCCAGCAGGGTGCGGCCCCGGACGATCCCGACGCCGGTCTCGTCGCAGCTGGTCTCGATGCCCAGCACGAGTGGCGGGTTGCTCACGGCAGCTCCTTCTTCATCACGAGCGCGTCCACGCCGTCGGGCATGTAGTAGCGCGGGCGCACGGCGATCCCGACGAAGCCGAGCAGCTCGTAGAGGGCCTGGGCACCGGGGTTGTCGACCCTCACCTCGAGGAAGGTCTCGCGCGCGCCCCGTGAGGACGCCTCGTCGAGCATGAGCCGCATGAGCTCGCGCGCGATGCCCTGCCGCCGCGCCTCCGCGACCACGGCGATCGTCTGGACGTCCGACTCCGGACCACCGGGCGCCACGACGATGCCCGAGTACGCGACGACCTCGCCGCTCTGCTCGGCCACGAGGTAGAGGCACTGCGGGTTCGCGAGCTCGGCGGCCATCAGCTCGCGGCTCCACGCGTCGTTCGCGAACAGCGACTGCTCGAGGCCCATCAGCACGTCGAGGTCGTCTGCCACGGCGCGGCGGTACTCGACGCTCACGAGACGCGCTTCGGTGCGCCCGGGACCGTCACGTCGGGCGACCGCAGGTAGAGGGGCTCGTCGGCGGCGAACGGGCGCCGGTTCGCGAACAGGGTCTCGCCGAGCATGCCGAGAGCGCCGGCCGACACGGTCGTCGCCGCGGGATCCGTGCGCGTGGCGGCCGCGGCGAAGTCCGCACCGCAGGAACTCGACACCGCCTCGTCGAGCTCCGCCGGCCGGGTCAGCGCGGGCGCCCCGATCCGCACGGGGAGCCCCGCCTCGTCGAGCCCGCTGTACGCGCTCCAGTACACCTCGCGGCGGCGCGCGTCGGTGACGACGAGCAACGGCCTCGCGGTGCCGGTCGTCGCTGGGGCAGCATCCGCAGAGCCGGTCGCCACGGCCAGGCCGCCGAGCCGCTCGAAGGCGATGGCGTCGTGGCTGACGAGCGGCAGACAGGGCTTGCCGGCGCCGAACGCGAAGGCGCGCGCGGCCGCGATTCCGACGCGCAGGCCCGTGAACGGCCCGGGGCCCATGCCCGCGACGACGGCGCTGAGGCCGTGCGGCGCGATGCCCGACTCGTCGAGGCACGCGGCGATCAGCTCGCCGACGACCTCGGCATGACGGCGCGTGTCGAACTCGGTGGCCTCGGCCAGGACGCCGCCGTCGCGGTCGACCACGGCGACCGATGTGCCCGCGGAGGTGTCGATCGCCAGAAGCATGCGTCAATCGTAGTTCGCCGCCGGGGCGCGGCGCCGCGTCGGCGGATCAGAGCGGGAGCGCCACGCCGTCCCAGCGCGGCCCGTGCCCCTCGACGACCACCTGCCGCGGCTCGTCGATCTCCGCCTCGGCCTCGGTCTCCGCCTCGAGAGCGGCTGATCCCGCCCCCGTCGGCCTCTCGATCGTCACCTCGAGCCACGACTCCGTGACGCCGTCGAGCAGCCCCGCGCCCCACTCCACGACGACGATCGATCGGTCGTAGTCGATGTCGAGGTCGTCGAGCTCGGCCGCGGAGCCCAGCCGGTACGCGTCCACGTGCACCAGCGGCGGCCCGCCGGCGTGCAGCGCGGGGTGCGTGCGTGCCAGCACGAACGTGGGCGACGCCACCTGCCCGCGCACCCCGACGCCGAGGCCGAGTCCGCGCGTCATGGTCGTCTTGCCCGCTCCGAGGGGGCCGGTCAGCACCAGCAGGTCGCCCGCGCGCAGGAACCCGCCCACCCGCCGCCCGAACCTCTCCATGGCGCTCGAGTCGTCGATCGTCCCCTCCCACACGACCGTCACAGGTCGGCGCTCTCGGAGAGGCCGGCACCCTCAGACAGGTCAGCGCCCTCAGAGAGATAGGCCCGCGGCACCCGCGGGCCGATCCCCGAGCAGACCTCCTCGCCGATCGTGCCGATGACCTCGGCCCACTCTCCGACCGTCATCTCGCCGCGCGAGCCGGTGCCGAACAGGGTCACCTCGTCGCCGACCTCGACGGGGTCGTCGCCGACGTCGATCAAGAACTGGTCCATGGCGACGCGGCCGACGATGGGGTACCGCTTGCCGCGGAGGGCCACGGAGACGCCGTGCTGGGCGCGTCGCGACACCCCGTCGGCGTAGCCCACGGGGACGAGGGCGACGGTGGTCTCGTGCGGGGCGCGGTAGGTGTAGTCGTACGAGACGCCCGTTCCTGCGGCGATCCTCTTGACCCGGGCCACGCGGGCGCTGAGCGTCATCACCGGGGTGAGTCCGCGGTCGGCGGCCGAGACTCCGTCGGTGACGGGGATGCCGTAGGTGTTCGAGCCCATGCGGACCATGTCGAGGCGGAGCTCGGGCCGCTCCATGCCGGCGCTCGAGGCGGTGAGATGCCGGCGGTCGAACCGCGCTCCGAGGGAGTTCGCGCGCTCGACGGCCTCGGTGAGCAGCACGGCCGAGTCGGTGTCTTCGTCGTCGGAGGCCTCGGCGAGGTGCGAGTAGATGCCTCGGAGACGGATGACTCCGGCGCCGACGAGCTCGACGGCGCGAGTGACGAGCGGCTCCCAGTCGGCGGGCAGGACGCCGTCGCGGTGCAGGCCGGTGTCGACGTTGAGGTGCACCAGCGCGGTCAGCGCCGGGTCGACGGCGCCGCCCGAATCGGGGCTCGACGCCTGCGAGACGGCCTCGACGGCGCGGGCGACGGACTCGAGCTGCGCGAGCGACGAGATGCCGAGGTCGATCCGCTCGGACACGGCGCGCTCGAACGTCTCGGTGAACGAGAACTGCCAGGCGAAGAGCGCGACTGCGTCGGGGTCGGCCGTGCCGTCCGGCCCGGCCGGCGGACGGAACCCGGCGGCGCGCAGCTCGTGGGCGTTGCGGAGGTCGAGCGTGCCGAACCAGCGGACCCCGACCTCGAGCGCGGCCGCAGCGAGGTGGGTGGCGCCGTGCCCGTAGCCGTCGGCCTTGACGACGGCCATCAGCTCGGCGGGAGCGACCAGCTCGCGCAGGCGGCCGAGGTTCGAGCGGTACGCGTCGAGGTCGATCGTCGCCCGGCGCAGCCACGGCGCAGAGGACGGCGATGTGCGGGCGCTCATCGGCAGCTCCTCGGCAGCCGCGGCGACAGAGTCGCGACGACCTCGTAGTTGATCGTGCCGGTGGCGTCGGCCCAGTCGGCGGCGGTGGGGTGGCCTGCGGCCTCGTCGCCCCAGAACACGGCCTCGTCGCCGAGGCGCACGGGGTCGGCCGCGTCGTCGGGCCCGATGTCGACCGTGAGGGCGTTCATGGCGACGCGGCCGACGACGGGGCGCATCCTGCCGCCGAGCAGCACCCGGGCGCTGTTGCCGGCGTGCCGGGCGATGCCGTCGGCGTATCCGATCGGCAGCAGCGCCAGCCGGGTGTCGACGCTCGCGCGCCAGGTGTAGCCGTACGAGGTGCCCTCGCCGGCGGGGATCGCCTTGATGCCGATGACCGGAGCCGACAGGGTCATCGCGGGCCTCAGACCGAGGTCGGCGCTGGCGCGGTCGTCGAACGGGCTCAGGCCGTACATCGCCAGCCCGAACCGCACCATCGTGATGCGCGACGCCTGGTACGACAGCGCGGCCGCCGACGCGGCGAGGTGCTGCAGCGGCGGAGTGATGCCGCGCTCGGCGAGCAGTCCGACCGCGCGCACGAACGCCGCCATCTGGTGGCCGTCCTCGTGCGGCGACGTGTTCGAGAGGTGGGTCATCAGCCCTTCGATCTCGACGACGCCCGCGAGCTCGGCCGCCCGGTCGAAGAGGGCTGGCCACTCCGACGAGGTGGCGCCGTTGCGGCTGAGCCCCGTGTCGATCACGAGATGGACCGCAGGAACTCCTGCGGCAGCACACGCCTCGAGCTGCTCCAGGTCCGAGACCGCCGGCGTGATGCGGAACGCCGCCGCCCGCTCGAACGTCTCGCCGGGTGCGTGCAGCCAGCTCAGGATCGACGCGTCGACGCCGCCTTCGCGCAGGGCCACCGCCTCGTCGAGGTCGACCACGCCCAGCCAGTCGACCCCGGCCTCCTCGAACGCCAGCGCCGATTCGACTGCGCCGTGGCCGTAGGCGTTCGCCTTGACGACGGCCATCACGGCGGCGGGGGCGACGGCGCGGCGGAGCACGTCGACGTTGTGCTGCAGCGCCGCGCGGTCGACCGCGACGACGGCCTCGCGGGTCACGAGCCGCTCTCCGCGACGACGAACGCCGTCGCGATGC
The DNA here is from genome assembly GCF_057787745.1 of Frondihabitans sp. OV104. Taxonomy (NCBI): domain Bacteria; kingdom Bacillati; phylum Actinomycetota; class Actinomycetes; order Micrococcales; family Microbacteriaceae; genus Frondihabitans; species Frondihabitans sp. OV104. The sequence goes on along the minus strand of NZ_CM173541.1, from coordinate 3,486,190 downwards.
CGGCGTCGTGGCTGAGCGAGAGGTGCACGCGCGTCACCGACCGGGACTCGGCCAGCACCGCGGCACCGCCGCTCAGCAGCAGAGAGGGCGCGCGCTGGTCGTCGGCGCCGACGACCATGTCGTGCCAGGAGATCCCGGTCGACCCGCCGACGGCCTTGATGAACGCCTCCTTGGCGGCGAACCGGGCCGCGAGCGACTCGATCCGGCGCGGCTCGCCCTCGCGGACCAGCTCGGTCGGGGTGAACAGCCGGGCGAGCAACGCCGGGGTCCGCTCGAGCGAGCGCTCGAAACGGCCGACGTCGACGACATCGACCCCGATCCCCACGATGGCCACGAGCTACTCGACCGTGACGCTCTTGGCGAGGTTGCGCGGCTGGTCGACGTCGAGCCCCTTGGCGCTCGCCAGCTCCATGCCGAAGATGTGAAGCGGGACGACCGCGAGGAGCGGCTCGAACAGAGGCGCCGCGAGCGGGATGTGCAGCACCTCGTCGGCGAACGGCAGGACCGCCGCGTCGCCCTCCTCGGCGATCGCGATGACGCGTGCGCCGCGAGCGCGGATCTCCTGGATGTTCGAGACGACCTTGGCGTGCAGCGATCGCGGGTCGCGAGGCGACGGCACGATCACGAAGACGATCTGGCCCGGCTCGATCAGAGCGATGGGGCCGTGCTTCAGCTCGCCGGCGGCGAAGCCCTCGGCGTGGATGTACGCGAGCTCCTTGAGCTTGAGAGCGCCCTCGAGCGCGATCGGATAGCCGACGTGGCGGCCGAGGAAGAGCACGGAGCGGGTGTCGGCCATCCAGCCGGCCAGCGTCTTGATGCGCTCGCCGGTCTCGAGCACTCGCGAGATCTTCTCCGGGATGGCCTTGAGGTCGTCGACCTGCTCGACGATCTCGTCGGCGGTCAGCGTGCCGCGGATCGTCGCGAGGTGCAGGCCGAGCAGGAAGAGCGCCGTGCCCTGCGCGACGAACGCCTTGGTCGACGCGACAGCGACCTCGGGGCCGGCGTGCGTGTAGATGACGGCGTCGCTCTCGCGCGGGATCGTCGCGCCCTGCGTGTTGCAGATCGACAGCACCTGGGCGCCCTGCTCGCGAGCGAACTTGACGGCCATGAGGGTGTCCATCGTCTCGCCCGACTGGCTGATCGACACGACGAGCGTGTGCTCGTCGAGCACCGGGTCGCGGTAGCGGAACTCGTGCGCGAGCTCGACCTCGACGGGGAGGCGCGACCACTGCTCGATCGCGTACTTGCCGAGGATCCCGGCATAGGCGGCTGTGCCGCAGGCGATGATGATGAGCCGGTTGACGGTGAGGAGGCGCTCTCGGAGCGGCTCCAGATCGTCGAGGTGCACGGCGCCGTCCACGGCGCGGCCCAGCAACGTGTTGGCGACGGCCTCGGGCTCCTCCGAGATCTCCTTCGCCATGAAGCTCGACCAGCCGCCCTTCTCGGCCGCCTTGGCGTCCCAGGTGACCTCGAACTCGGTGGCCTCGACGGGGTTGCCGTCGAAGTCGACGACGGTGACCTCGTCGGCGGTGATCGTGACGAGCTGGTCCTGGCCGATGGCCATGGCGCGATGCGTGAACTCGATGAACGCGGCGACGTCGGACCCGAGGAAGTTCTCACCGTCGCCGAGGCCGATGACCAGCGGGGAGTTCCTGCGCGCCCCGACCACGACGCCGGGCTGGTCGGCGTGCACCACCAGCAGGGTGAAGGCCCCCTCGAGGCGCTTCACGACCGCGCGAAGGGCCTCGCCGAGGTCGCCGGTCTCGCGGTAGGCGCGGGCCACCAGGTGAGCGGCCACCTCGGAGTCGGTCTCGCTCAGGAACTGCACTCCCTCGAGCAGCAGCTCTTCTTTGAGCTCGGAGAAGTTCTCGATGATGCCGTTGTGGATGAGGGCGAGCCGGCCGCCGTCGGCGAGGTGCGGGTGCGCGTTCTGGTCGGTCGGGCCGCCGTGCGTCGCCCACCGCGTGTGGCCGATTCCGGTGCTGCCGTCGGCCAGCGGCGCCGCGGTCAGGTCGTCGACCAGCATCTGCAGCTTGCCGGCCTTCTTGCGCATGCCGAGCAAGCCGTCGGGCGCGATCACGGCGATTCCGGCCGAGTCGTAGCCCCGGTACTCCAGACGCTTCAAGCCGCCGAGGAGAACCTCGACGCTCTTGTCAGAGCCGACATATCCAACGATTCCACACATGCCAGCCAGCCTATTCGACGCCGCCCGGGGACTCGTCCGCCGCTCGGCGTATAGCCTCTCTACTTATGGCCGATGCGACCGCAGCCGCTCCCCCGACCCACCCCACCCCGTTCGTCGAGATCCATCGCGACGCGTGGGCGGCGTTGGCACCTCGGGCGCAGAATCCCCTGACCGAGACCGAGCTGGTGCAGCTTCGGGGGCTGGGCGACCGGCTCGACCTGCAGGAGGTCAGCGACGTCTACGTGCCGCTCAGCCGCCTCATCAACCTGTACGCTGCCGGTGCCCGGAACCTGCATCGGGCGACCAGCGACTTCCTCGGCGAGCGGGCCCAGCGGACCCCGTTCGTGATCGGCGTCGCCGGGAGCGTCGCCGTCGGCAAGTCGACCGTCGCGCGCCTGCTCCGCGAGCTGCTCTCGCGCTGGAGCGACACCCCGCGCGTCGAGCTGATCACCACCGACGGGTTCCTGTACCCGAACGCCGAGCTCGAGCGTCGCGGCATCATGGACCGCAAGGGCTTCCCCGAGTCGTACGACCGACGATCGCTGCTCAAGTTCGTCTCGCTGGTCAAGAGCGGCGCCCCCGAGGTGCGCGCGCCGTTCTACTCGCACCTCGAGTACGACATCGTGCCCGGTGCCGAGGTCGTCGTGCGCCAGCCCGACATCCTCATCGTCGAGGGCCTCAACGTGCTGCAGCCGCCCATCGGCGGCCGCCTCGCCCTGTCCGACCTGTTCGACTTCACCGTCTACGTCGACGCGCGCACCCACGACATCGAGGACTGGTTCGTCGAGCGGTTCCGATCGCTGCGCGAAGGCGCGTTCAACCAGAAGGACTCGTTCTTCCATCGCTTCGCCGAGATCCCCGAAGACGAGGCGCTCGGCTTCGCCCGGCAGGTCTGGCGGAGCGTCAACGAGCCGAACCTGAAGCAGAACGTGCAGCCCACCCGCTCGCGCGCGACTCTCGTGCTGCGGAAGGGCGCCGACCACAAGGTGGCGTCGGTGCTGCTCCGGAAGATCTAGAGGCGCCTCTCCACGGGCCTCAGCTCGCGGGAAACCGCCGCCGACCCGAGAAGGCGAAGACGCACACGATTGCGGCCGCGACGGCGAATCCGATCCCCGTCTCCGAGAGCCCCACGAGCTTCACTGCGACCCCGGCGAGGATCGCGGGGACGGAGATCGCGAGGTACGCGACGATGAAGTAGGCGCTCGTGGCCTCCGTCCTGACGGCATCCGGCGAGGCACCGGTGATGGCGCGCAGGCCGAAGCTGAAGAGGAGTCCCTGACCCGCGCCCGAGACGATCGAGGCCACTACCAGAAGGGCCAGTGACGCGAGGGGCAGGGCCGCCGCCAGCACGGCCATGCCGATGAACAGGAGCACGGCGCCGAGCGCGATGGCTCGCCGCACCGCGAGACCGCCGAAGGCGATCTGCGCCGCGGCCGACGCGATGAACAGCGAGGCCGTCACGACGCCGACGACGAGGGGCGAGTGGATGCCGAGCACGGTCCCGACGAAGTTCGGCGCGACCGATGAGAACAGGCCGCAGACCGCGAAGCCCGCCGTCGCTCCGAAGGCCGCCGCCGCGAACACGGAGCGCGCTTCGACCGGCACACCGGGCCGCTGCAGGCGGAAGCGGGCTCCCGGCTGCTTCTCCACGCTCTCTCGGATCGCGAGGAGGGCGATGCCGGCGATGACGAGAAGGACGGCGTGCATCACGAACGGCGCCCTGGTCGGCCACGGCGTGAGCTGCGCCACGAGTCCTGCGAGGAGCATGCCGAGGCCTAGGCCGCCGATGTTCGCCGCCGTCGCGAGAGGTCCGGCGATGCGGCGCTTCGAGTCGGGTGCCGCCTCCAGGACGGCGACCGTGCCCGTGCTGGTGAGGATGCCCGCAGAGAATCCGGAGATGATGCGACCGATGAAGAGCAGCGACTCGGCCGTGCCGATCGCGAAGAGCACGGCGCTGATCAGCGAGAGCACGATGCCCGCGAGGAGCAGCGGCTTTCGCCCGACGACTTGACTGAGGCGGCCGACCGTCACGAGAGCGACGATGACACCGCCGGCGTACACCGCGAAGAGCACCGTCGTCGTCGAGCCGCTGAAGCCGAACTCCCGCTGCAGCTCCGGGTAGATGGGCGTCGGCAGCGTGGTGCCGATCATGACCACGGCGAAGACGAAGAGGGTTGCGGCGAAGCCGAGAGTCGAGCGGGGGTTGGACGTCACCGGTCGACGGTACCGCTCCGGAGTCGGCTAGGCGGGCGTGGCGGCCAGCTGCACGCGGACGACGTCGGCGAGACGGTGCGCGATGCGGTCCGCGTCGTCCTGCGACGCCGCCTCGACCATGACGCGGACGAGCTGCTCGGTGCCCGACGGGCGAAGGAGCACCCGCCCCGAGTCGCCCAGCTCGGCCTCGGCCTCGGCGACGGCTGCGGCGACGACCTCGTTGCCGCCGAGGGCCGAGCGGTCGACGTCGCGGACGTTGATCAGGATCTGCGGGAAGACGGTCATGACCGAAGCGAGCTCGGCGAGCGACTTGCCCGTGCGGGCCATCTCGGCCACGAGCGAGAGGCCGGTGAGGATGCCGTCGCCGGTGGTGGCGTGCTGCTGGAAGACGATGTGGCCCGACTGCTCGCCGCCGAGGCTGTAGCCGTGCTCGTTCATGGCCTCGAGCACGTAGCGGTCGCCGACGCCGGTCTCGACGACCGCGATCCCGTTGTCGCGCATCGCGCGCTTGAGGCCGAGGTTCGACATGACGGTGGCGACGAGGGTGTCCTGGGCGAGGTCGCCGCGCTCCTTGAGCGCGATGGCGAGGATCGCCATGATCTGGTCGCCGTCGATGGCGGCGCCCGAGGCGTCGACAGCCAGGCACCGGTCGGCGTCGCCGTCGTGGGCGATGCCGACATCGGCGCCGTGCTCGAGCACGGCGGCGGCGAGCTGGTCGAGATGGGTCGAGCCCACGCCGTCGTTGATGTTGATGCCGTCGGGGTCGGCGCCGATGACGGTGACACGGGCACCGAGGTCGTGGAAGACCTCGGGCGAGACGCCGGCGGCCGCGCCGTGGGCGCAGTCCAGCACGACGTGGATGCCGTCCAGGCGGTTGCGCACCGCACCCATCAGGTGCACGACGTAGCGGTCTTCGGCATCGGCGAACCGCCGGATGCGGCCGACGTCGCCACCCACCGGCATGAGCCGGGGGGCGTCCATCGTGGCCTCGATGCGGTCTTCGACCTCATCGGGCAGCTTCGTGCCGCCGAACGCGAAGAACTTGATGCCGTTGTCAGGAGCCGGGTTGTGCGACGCGCTGATCATGACGCCGAAGTCGGAGCCGGAGTTCTCGACGAGGAAGGCGAGAGCCGGCGTCGGAATCACCCCGGCATCGAGCACGTCGACCCCGGAGGACGCGAGACCGGCGGCCACCGCAGCGGCGAGGAACTCCCCCGAGATGCGAGGGTCCCGCGCGAGGACGGCGACAGGACGTCGCCCCTCGGCGCGGCGGGCATCGGCGTGATGCCCCTTCGTGAGCACGACCGCGCTCGCCTGGGCGAGACCCAGGGCGAGCGCGGCCGTCAGCTCACGGTTGGCAAGGCCCCGAACTCCGTCGGTTCCGAAAAGTCGCGTCATCGCGAAGCCTCGCCAGGTGTTAGCGCTTGGAGAACTGAGGAGCCTTACGGGCCTTCTTGAGACCAGCCTTCTTGCGCTCCTTGACGCGAGCGTCGCGGCTGAGGAAGCCCGCCTTCTTCAGCTCGGCGCGGTTGTTCTCTTCATCGATCTCGTTCAGCGTGCGGCTGATGCCGAGGCGGAGGGCGCCGGCCTGACCCGAAGGGCCACCGCCGGAGATCTTCGCGACGACGTCGTACGAGCCGAGCAGGTCGAGGACCTTGAACGGGTCGTTGATCAGCTGCTGGTGCAGCTTGTTCGGGAAGTAGTCCTCGAGGGTGCGGCCGTTGACGACGAAGTTGCCGGTGCCGGGGACGAGGCGCACGCGGGCGATGGCCTGCTTGCGACGGCCGACGGCGCCGCCGCCGACGGTCAGGACGGGGCGGGGAGCTGCAGCAGCGACAGGAGCGGCGCTCTCGGTCGTGAAGCTCTCGGGGGTGGATTCGATGGAATCGGCGATGCTAGCCACTGTAATAAGTCCTTTAGGTCTTCAGCGGTCGCTACTGGGCGACCTGGTCGAGGGTGTACACCGTGGGCTTCTGCGCGGCGTGGGGGTGCTCAGGACCCGCGTACACCTTCAGCTTTGCGATCTGGGCGCGGCCCAGCGAGTTCTTCGGCAGCATGCCTCGGATGGCCTTCTCGACGGCGCGAGTCGGGTGCTTCTCGAGCATCTCGGAGTACGTCTGAGCCGAGAGGCCGCCCGGGTAGCCCGAGTGGCGGTAGGCCAGCTTGGTCTGGAGCTTCGAGCCGGTCAGGGCGATCTTCTCGGCGTTGATGACGATGACGAAGTCGCCCATGTCCATGTGCGGAGCGAAGGTCGGCTTGTGCTTGCCGCGGAGGAGGGCGGCGACGTGGCTGGCGAGACGGCCGAGAACGATGTCGTTCGCGTCGATGATCAGCCACTCCGGCTGGACATCAGCCGGCTTGGGGGAGAAAGTGCGCGTCACAGTAGTGCTGCTTTCTTGTCGAGGTGAGAGGTTCGTGAATCCCGCTCCGTTGCCATTCGATCGCGATGCGGGCGAATGAGTCAGGTGGAGGGCTCAACTTCGGGTGAAGCGCGCAGTTGCGCAGACACCAAGGGGATACGTTACAGGATCACCGGCCGGGCGGCAACAGGCGTCACATCGACTGACGGCGGGCCCGCGTGACGGACGCGCGGGCCCCGAGTTCCTGCGCTTCGGGGTAGCGGACCTCGCGCAGCGTGAGGCCGTGGGCCGCCGCCACCTTGAACTGCCCCTTGCGGGCCCGGGAGTCGCGGATCCGCACGGCGTCGTCGACCGCGAGCAGCCCCTGCCCCACGGCGAGCGTGGCGCCGACCAGCGACCGGACCATGCTGTGGCAGAAGGCGTCGGCGCGGACACGCGCGACCAGCACGCCGTCGGGGTCGCGACGCCAGTGGAACTCCTGGAGGGTGCGGATCGTCGTGGCGCCTTCGCGCTGTCGGCAGTAGGCGGCCCAGTCGTCCAGGCCGAGGAGCGAGAGCGCGGCGGCATTCATGAGGTCGACATCGACGGTGACGTCGGTCCATAGCGTGTCGAGACGGCGGATCGGGTGCCGGGGGCCGGTGAGGTCCGAGACGCGGTACTCGTACTCGCGCCACAGCGCCGAGTAGCGGGCGTCGAAGGCGCCGTCGACGATCGTCGCGTCGGTGATGAAGAGGTCGTCCTCGGCGCCGGCCAGGCCGTTGATCCGCCGGGCGAGGCGCTTCGCGGGCGGGAAGGGAGGGTACTTCGTCTTGTTGCGGTGGGGAACCTCGAGGAAGGCGAGCTGTTCGGGGCTGAGGTCGAGGTGGGCGACCTGGCCGGTCGCATGCACGCCCGTGTCAGTACGACCGGCGACGATGAGCCTCGGAGCCGGGAGCGTCCGCTGGAAGGTGGTCGCCATGGCCGCCTCGATCTCGCCCTGGACGGTGCGCAGGCCCGGTTGCGTGCTCCAGCCGTTGAATCGGGTGCCGTCGTACGAGATGTCGAGCCGGAGTCGCGTGTCTCCGCTCTTCAGCCGAACCTCGGGCTCGGGGGCGTCGCTCATCACGAGAGAAAAGTCTACGCACGCGACCGCCGGCGGGACGCCAGAAGGCCCGCCTCCCGGAGGAGGCGGGCCTTCACGGCTGTGGTGCGGTGGAACGGACTACTTCTTGTCGCCGTCGGCCGGAGCCTCGTCGGCCGGAGCCTCGTCGGCGGGGGCGTCCTCGAATGCGGCCTCGGCGTCAGCCTCGGTCGTGCCCTGCGCCTCGGCCTCGGGGGCCTCGGTGGTCGCCTCGATGATCGTCTCGTCGGAGGCGGTGAGCTCTTCGGCGGGCTCCTCGATGAGGGCCTCGGTCGTCGCGGGGGCGGCGGCCTTCTTCGACGAGGACTTCTTGGCCTTCGGGGTCACCGGCTCGAGCACGAGCTCGATCTGGACCATCGAGGCGTTGTCGCCCTTGCGGAAGCCGAGCTTCGTGATGCGGGTGTAGCCGCCTTCGCGGAGCTCGAGCAGCGGCGCGACCTCCGACATCAGGATGTGCGTGGTCTCCTTGTTGCGGAGGATGCTCATCACGCGACGACGCGAGTGGAGGTCGCCGCGCTTCGCGAACGTGACCAGGCGCTCGGCGACGGGACGGAGGCGCTTGGCCTTCGTCTCGGTCGTCTTGATGCTCTTGTAGGTGAACAGCTGACCGGCCATGTTGGCCAGGAGGAGACGCTCGTGGGCGGGACCGCCGCCGAGGCGGGCACCCTTCGTGGGCTTGGGCATAGTGGATTCCTAAGTGTGTGAGTGAGGAGGGCGGGCGGGCGGAGACCTAGTTGGTCTCCTCCTCGTCGTAGCCGCTGTAGAAGTGGGCGCCGTCGAAACCGGGCACGGTGTCCTTGAGCGAGAGGCCGAGCTCGACGAGCTTGTCCTTCACCTCGTCGACCGACTTCTGACCGAAGTTGCGGATGTTCATCAGCTGCGTCTCGGACAGAGCGACGAGCTCGGAGACCGTGTTGATGCCCTCGCGCTTGAGGCAGTTGTACGAGCGGACCGACAGGTCGAGGTCTTCGATCGGGGTCTGGAGCTCGCTCGAGAGGACGGCGTCGACGGGAGCCGGGCCGATCTCGATGCCCTCGGCCGCGTTGTTGAGCTCGCGAGCGAGTCCGAACAGCTCGGTCAGCGTGCGGCCGGCCGAGGCGATGGCGTCGCGGGGGCTGATCGCGGGCTTGGTCTCGACGTCGACGACCAGGCGGTCGAAGTCCGTGCGCTCACCGGCACGAGTCGCCTCGACGCGGTAGGTGACCTTCAGGACGGGCGAGTAGATCGAGTCGATCGGGATCTGGCCGGCCTCGGAGAACTCCGAGCGGTTCTGCACCGCGGTGACGTAGCCGCGGCCGCGCTCGATGGTGAGCTCCAGCTCGAACTTCGCCTTGTCGTTCAGCGTCGCGATGACGAGCTCGGGGTTGTGCACCTCGACACCGGCCGGGACCGAGATGTCGGCGGCGGTGACCTGACCGGCGCCCTGCTTGCGCAGGTAGGCGGTGATGGGCTCGTCGTGCTCGCTCGAGACGACCAGGCTCTTGATGTTCAGGATGATCTCGGTGACGTCTTCCTTGACACCGGGAACGGTCGTGAACTCGTGCAGGACGCCGTCGATACGGATGCTGGTGACAGCCGCTCCGGGGATCGACGAAAGGAGGGTGCGACGCATCGAGTTGCCGAGCGTGTAGCCGAAGCCGGGCTCGAGGGGCTCGATCACGAAGCGGGAGCGGAACTCCGAGATGTTCTCCTCGGTGAGAGTGGGGCGCTGTGCAATGAGCACTGTGGATTCCTTTCGGCGAAGAGTCCGCTATATGACTCTTGGCGGTACGACTGGGTGGCTGTCAGTCGGTCTTTTGAGTTGTGAGGTGCCCCGAGTGCGCGGACGCGCCCGGGTGACGGTAGAACGAGGCGAGCGCCGCGGCCTCTGACACCCCGGGAAGGGGCTGTCAGAGGCGCGGCGCGACGCTTAACTCAGACGCGACGGCGCTTCGGCGGGCGGCAGCCGTTGTGCGCCTGCGGGGTGACGTCGTTGATCGAGCCCACCTCGAGGCCGGCGGCCTGGAGCGAGCGGATCGCGGTCTCGCGGCCCGAGCCCGGACCCTTCACGAACACGTCGACCTTCTTGACGCCGTGCTCCTGCGCCTGACGCGCAGCCGACTCAGCGGCGAGCTGTGCGGCGAACGGCGTCGACTTGCGCGAGCCCTTGAAGCCGACCGCGCCGGACGAAGCCCAGCTCAGGACGGCACCGGACGGGTCGGTGATCGAAACGATGGTGTTGTTGAACGTCGACTTGATGTGGGCCTGGCCCACAGCGACGTTCTTCTTCTCTTTACGGCGGGGCTTGCGCGCGGCCGACTTAGGTGCTGCCAATTTTTTCTCCTACAACCTTGAAGGCTACGGCGGACGCCGGGCCTAGCGAGCCTTCTTCTTGCCGGCGACGGTGCGCTTCGGGCCCTTGCGGGTGCGAGCGTTCGTCTTGGTGCGCTGTCCGCGGACGGGCAGGCCGCGGCGGTGGCGGATGCCCTCGTAGCTGCCGATCTCGACCTTGCGGCGGATGTCGGCGGCCACCTCACGGCGGAGGTCACCCTCGACCTTGAAGTTGCCTTCGATGTAGTCGCGGAGCGCGACGAGCTGGTCGTCGGTGAGGTCCTTGACGCGGATGTTGCCGTCGATCTCGGTCTCGGCCAGAGCCTTGAGCGAGCGGGTGCGGCCGACTCCGTAGATGTAGGTCAGTGCGACTTCCACGCGCTTGTCGCGCGGGATGTCAACGCCTGCTAGACGTGCCATTGTGGCTTCTCCTTGAGAGATGGTGGAGGTGTGTCGCAGCGCCGGTGCCAGGGCCTCCGCCCGGGGTGTCCCCGTCCCGCGCCTCTCGGCGCCGGACGGTTCTGGTGCTGCAGTGGGGTGATGCTGGTGGAGCTAGGGAACCGCTCAGCCCTGGCGCTGCTTGTGGCGCGGGTTGCTGTTGCAGATCACCATGACGCGACCGTTGCGGCGAATCACCTTGCAGTGCTCGCAGATGCGCTTGACGCTGGGCTTGACCTTCATGTTGCTTCCTTTTGACTCGCTGGCCTCGTGCCCGACGGGTGCGCCGGGCCGTTCCTTTCCAGAACGCGCCGTGTTTCTAGGACTGGCCTACTTGTATCGGTAGACGATCCGGCCGCGGGTCAAGTCGTAGGGGCTGAGCTCCACGATCACACGGTCTTCGGGGAGGATGCGGATGTAGTGCTGCCGCATCTTGCCGGAGATGTGCGCGAGAACCTTGTGTCCGTTGCTCAGCTCAACGCGAAACATCGCGTTGGGCAGCGCTTCGACCACTGCGCCTTCGATTTCGATGACACCGTCTTTTTTGGCCATAGCCTCACTGTCGCTAAAAATTGGTTGTTCTGGTCTTGCGGGGAGTGGCGCCGGAGAATGACCTGTCGCGGCTCAAGCGGATTCACAGGAAGCAGCTTGAAGATTGCACGCGGGCAGGCGCCCACGGCACCAAGGGTCAATCTTATGGGATTGCGCTACTGTTTGCCAACCTGGTGGGTCAACTCGACACGCCGCAGTCGACCCTGAGTCGTTCGGTTCGTCCGCCTACGGCGATCACCGGGCGTGCGCCTCAGAGCAACGAAAGAGAGACCCGTGCCCGAAGAGCGTTCGAGCCGCCGAGCCCCCCGTATCCCCGGCGCCGCCCGCCATGGCCGCCTTGGTCGACCTCACCCGATCCGCTTCGCGGCGATGATCGTCGCGGTCGCGCTGGGCGTCTCCGTCGTCACGGTGGCGGGTGTCGGCGCCTACGCCTTCCACGACGTCGCCAGCTCGGTGAAGAGCGTGTCGATCGGCTCCAAGGAAGACAGGATCGCCCAGCAGACCTCCATCGGAGCCATCGAGGGGGGCGCCAACATCCTCCTCGTCGGCAGCGACACGCGCTCCGGCCAGACCGAGGTGCAGGCCGGCGTCGCCGACGGCAGCCGCAACGACGTCACGATCCTGATCCACCTGTCGGCCGACCACAAGCAGATGACGGCCGTCAGCTTCCCGCGCGACCTGATGGTCGACATCCCCTCCTGCACCGGCACCGACGGGTCGACCTTCCCTGCGCTCTCCTATCAGCAGTTCAACACGACCCTCGGCCAGGGCCTCGGCTGCACGGTCGCGACGGTCGAGTCGATGACCGGCCTCACCATCCCCTACGCAGCCGAGATCACGTTCGACGGCGTCATCTCGATGTCGAATGCGATCGGCGGGGTCACCGTGTGCGTCGCCTCCCCCATCGTCGACAGCGACACCGGCCTCGATCTGACCGCCGGCAAGCACGTCCTCCAGGGCTCGACCGCGCTCGCCTTCCTCCGCACCCGTCACGGCGTCGGCGACGGCAGCGACCTCGCGCGCATCTCGTCGCAGCAGGTCTTCCTCTCGGCGATGATGCGCAAGATCGCGTCCGCCGGAACCCTCGGCAACCCCGTCAAGCTCTACGCGCTGGCGTCGGCGGCCGTGAAGAACATGACGCTCTCCACCAGCCTCAGCAACACCGACACCATGGTCGAGCTCGGCCTGGCTCTCAAGAACATCGACCTGTCGAACGTCCTGTTCGTCCAGTACCCGACGACGGCCGATCCCCAGGACTCCAACCGGGTCGTGGCCAGCGAGGCCGACGCCACAGTCCTGGACACAGCCCTGCAGAACGACACGAAGTTCTCGCTCGGCGACGACAGCACGGGCCGGGCATCGCAGGCGGAGTCGTCGGGCACCTCCGGCAGCGGCGCCTCGTCGGGCACGTCGACCGGCACCTCATCGGGGTCGTCCGCCTCCAGCGGCACGTCGTCGTCGACAGCCACCGGCAAGGCCACCTCGACGCCGACCTCCTCCTCCACGGCCCTGCCCTCCACCATCACCGGGCAGGCGGCCTCCGAGGCGACCTGCTCCGTCGGCAACGGCTACTAGAAGAAGCACTCGTCAGCGCAGGAACGGCGCCCACCGACTCCGGTGGGCGCCGTTCTGACGCGGTGGCAACGGCACCTGGCTCGACCGGGGTCCGGGGCTACGGGATCGGGACGGGCCTGATGCCGAGCGGGGCCAGCCCCGCGGCTCCGCCGTCGGCCGCCGTCAGCACCCAGATGCCGTCCGCGTGCACCGCCACCGAGTGCTCCCAGTGCGCGGCATCGGAGCCGTCGACGGTCGTGACCGTCCAGTCGTCGTCCTGGGTGACGGTGTCGATGCCGCCGGCGGTGATCATCGGCTCGATGGCGACGACGAGACCGGGACGAACTGCAGGGCCGCGGCCGCGGACACGGTAGTTGAAGACCGGGGGTTCCTCGTGCATCGATCGGCCGATGCCGTGCCCGACATAGTCTTCGAGGATCCCGAACTCGCCCTGCTCTTCGACGTAGCCCTCGATGGCGTCGCCGACCTCGTTGAGGTGCTTGGCCGACGCGAGAGCGGCGATGCCGTGCCAGAGCGACTGCTCCGTGACGCGGTTGAGGGTCGTCCGCACGAGGGCGCGATCGTCGTCGGGGTCGCCGTCCAGCACGAAGGAGCGGGCGCTGTCGCCGTTCCAGCCGTCGAGCTGGGCGCCGCTGTCGATCGACACGATGTCGCCGGGCTGCAGCACCCGACCGCCGGGGATCCCATGGACGACGTCTGCGTTCACCGACGAGCACACCGTGTGACGGTAGCCGGGGACCAGCATGAAATTCGGCTCACCCCCGCCGTCGCGGATGACCCGCTCGGCGATCGCATCCAGCTCACCCGTGGTGACTCCGGGGCGTATCGCCGCCGCCACAGCATCGAGGGAGGCACTCGTCAGCAGCCCCGGCGCCACGAGGCGCCGGAGTTCGTCGGGTTTCTTGTAGATGCCCGGCTTGGAGAACGCCACTGCCCGCGTCAGGCCGCGGCGGTGGGGCGGATGCCCCGTGCCGACAGCACTTCGTCGATGCGGTCGGCGACCTCGTCGATCGTGCCGAGACCATCGACCTCCAGAAGGATCCCGCGGTCGGCGTAGGCCGAGATGAGCGGACCCGTCTCGCGGAGGTAGACGTCCTGGCGATGACGGATCGCATCTTCAGTGTCGTCGCTGCGCCCCTGGTCGACGGCGCGCTTGCGCAGACGCTCCACGATCTCGTCGCGATCGGCGACGAGCTGGACGACGGCGGTGAGTTCGAGGCCCGACGACGCGAGGAGGGCGTCGAGGTGCGCGACCTGGTCGGACGTGCGCGGATAGCCGTCGAGGAGGAAGCCCTCGGCCGCGTCGGACTGTGCGAGGCGGTCGTCGATGAGCTCGTTGGTCAGCGAGTCGGGCACGTAGTCGCCAGCGTCCATGATCGCCTTGACCTTGAGGCCGAGGGGCGTCTCGTTCTTGACGTTGGCGCGGAAGATGTCTCCCGTCGAGATGGCCGGGATGCCGTACGACTCGGCGATGCGCACCGCCTGTGTGCCCTTGCCGGCGCCGGGAGGCCCGACGATCAGGAGACGTGCGCCGTCCGCACTCGGACCGTCGGTCATCGAAGGAGCCCCTCGTAGTGACGCTGCTGCAGCTGGGAATCGACCTGCTTCACGGTCTCGAGACCGACACCGACGATGATCAGGATGCTCGCCCCGCCGAAGGGGAAGTTCTGGTTCGCCCCGACGGTGGCCAGCGCTATGAGCGGGATGAGGGCTACCAGGCCCAGGTAGAGCGATCCGGGGAGCGTCACGCGCGTCAGGACGTAGTCGAGGTAGTCGGCGGTGGGTCGACCGGCGCGGATGCCGGGGATGAACCCGCCGTACTTCTTCATGTTGTCGGCGACCTCTTCGGGGTTGAACGTGATCGCCACGTAGAAGTAGGTGAAGCCGATGATGAGCATGAAGTACAGGAGCATGTAGAGAGGCTTGTCGCCCGAGGTGAGGTTCGTCTGCACCCAGGTGACCCAGGCAGCCGGAGCCGAGCCGTCGGAGGGCGTGTTGAACTGGGCCACGAGCGCCGGCAGGTACAGCAGCGACGAGGCGAAGATGACGGGCACCACGCCGGCCATGTTGACCTTGATCGGGATGTACGTGTTGTTGCCGCCGTAGGTTCGGCGACCGACCATCCGCTTGGCGTACTGGACGGGTATCCGCCGCTGCGACTGCTCGACGAAGACGACGAGACCCATGATCACGATGCCGACCACGATGACCATCAGGAAGACCTCGAAGCTCTTGGCCTGCTCGATGGCCCAGAGGGCCGTGGGGAACTTGGCGGCGATCGAGGTGAAGATCAGGAGCGACATGCCGTTGCCGATGCCGCGCTCGGTGATGAGCTCACCCATCCACATGATGAGTCCGGTGCCGGCCGTCATGGTGATGACCATGAGGAGGATGGCATACCAGGCGTTGTTCGTGATCAGCTGGCTGCACTCGGAGACGGTCGACGAGCCGAACAGCGCACCCGAGCGGGCGACGGTGATGAGGGTCGTCGACTGGAGGATGCCCAGCGCGATCGTGAGGTAGCGCGTGTACTGCGTGAGCTTGGCCTGGCCCGACTGACCCTCTTTGTAGAGGTTGTCGAAGTGCGGGATGACCACGCGGAGCAGCTGCACGATGATCGACGACGTGATGTAGGGCATGATGCCCAGCGCGAAGATCGAGAGCTGGAGGAGCGCGCCGCCGGAGAACAGGTTGACGAGCTCGTAGAGACCGGACGTCGACTGGTTGCCGGCCAGGCAGACCTGGACGTTGCTGTAGTCGACGAACGGCGAGGGAATGAAGCTTCCCAGGCGGAAGAGCGCGATGATGCCGAGCGTGAACCCGATCTTTCGGCGTAGGTCGGGTGTGCGGAGAATCCGCGATACAGCTCTGAACACAAGGGCCTCCCGGTGATGAGGATAGACGACTGATGGGGGCGGCCCGTATCCGGGCCACCCCCTCAGGTATTACTTGGTGACGGTTCCGCCTGCGGCGACGATCTTCTCTTCGGCAGAGCCGGAGACCTTGTCGACGGAGACGGTCAGCTTCACGGACAGGTCACCCTGACCGAGAACCTTGACCTTCTCGTTCTTGCGAACGGCCCCCTTGGCGACGAGGTCGCTCACGGTGACGTCTCCGCCGGCCGGGTAGAGGTCGTTCAGCTTGTCGAGGTTGACGACCTGGTACTCGACGCGGAACGGGTTCTTGAAGCCGCGGAGCTTCGGGGTGCGCATGTGCAACGGCATCTGCCCACCCTCGAAGCCGACCTTGACCTGGTAGCGGGCCTTGGTTCCCTTGGTACCACGGCCTGCCGTCTTGCCCTTCGAGCCCTCACCGCGACCCACGCGGGTCCGAGCCTTCTTGGCACCGGGAGCCGGACGAAGGTGGTGGACTTTGAGGATCTGCGGACGGGCCACGTCGGAGGTCTCCGACTTCGCCGCGGCGGCCTTGGTCGAAGCCGCCTTGGTAGCGGGCTTCTTGGCAGCTGCCTTGGGGGCAGCAGCCTCGGTGGTTGCTTCCTTTGCTTCAGCCATTAGTCAATCTCCTCGACCTTGACGAGGTGAGCGACCGTGACGACGTAACCGCGGTTCTGCTTGTCGTCCGGGCGAACGACCGTCTGGCCGATTCGCTTGAGACCCAAGCTGCGCAGCGTGTCGCGCTGGTTCTGCTTCTCGCTAATTTTGGACTTGATCTGAGTCACGCGGAGCTGAGCCATCAGGCACCTGCCTTCTCAGTTGCGGCAGCGCGAGCCTCAGCCTCGACACGAAGCAGACGAGCGGGTGCGACGGCGTCGATGTCGAGACCGCGGCGAGCTGCGACGGCGCGCGGCTCTTCCAGCTGCTTCAGTGCCGCGACGGTCGCGTGCACGATGTTGATGGTGTTCGACGAGCCGAGCGACTTGCTCAGGACGTCGTGGATGCCGGCGCACTCGAGCACGGCGCGGACGGGACCACCGGCGATAACACCGGTACCGGCCGCAGCAGGACGCAGCAGGACGACACCGGCTGCAGCCTCACCCTGGACGGGGTGCGGGATCGTGTTGGCGATGCGAGGGACACGGAAGAAGTTCTTCTTCGCCTCCTCGACGCCCTTCGAGATGGCCGTGGGGACCTCGCGGGCCTTGCCGTAGCCGACACCGACGAGTCCGTTGCCGTCGCCGACGACGACGAGAGCGGTGAAGCTGAAGCGACGACCACCCTTGACGACCTTGGACACGCGGTTGATGGTGACGACGCGCTCCAGGAACTGGCTCTTGTCGCGGTCGTCGCGTCCGCCGCGGCCCTGGTTCCGGTCGCCGCGACCGGCGCCACGACGGTCGGTACGACCGGTGTTGCCGCCTTCGCGGTTGTTCGACTCGGAGCCGGCAGCCGTCTCGACGGGGCGCTCGACGACAGCCGGGGCCTCAGCCTCGGGGGTCTTGTTCGTTGCGTCGCTCACAGGTTCAACCCACCTTCCCGGGCGCCCTCGGCAATTGCCGCGACGCGTCCGGCGTACTTGTTACCACCGCGGTCGAAAACGACCGCTTCGATTCCGGCAGCCTTGGCGCGCTCGGCGACGAGCTCGCCGACCTTCTTGGCCTTGGCGGTCTTGTCACCGTCGAACGTACGCAGGTCGGCCTCGAGGGTCGATGCGCTGGCGACGGTGTGGCCCTTGCTGTCATCGACGACCTGCACGAAGACGTGGCGGGCCGATCGGTTGACGACGAGACGCGGGCGCAGCTCGGTGCCCACGATCTTCTTGCGCAGGCGGGTGTGACGGCGGCTGGTAGCGGCCGACTTGCTCTTGCCTCTAGTTCCGAGACCCATGATTACTTACCTGACTTTCCGGCCTTGCGGCGGACGACCTCGCCGGCGTAGCGGACACCCTTGCCCTTGTAGGGCTCGGGCTTGCGCAGCTTGCGGATGTTGGCGGCGACTTCGCCGACGGCCTGCTTGTCGATGCCGACGACCGTGATCTTGTTGTTGCCTTCGACCGTGAAGCTGATGCCCGCGGGCGGCTCGACGGTGATGGGGTGCGAGTAGCCGAGCGCGAACTCGACGTTCTGACCCTTGGCCTGCACGCGGTAACCGGTGCCGACGATCTCGAGGCCCTTGGTGTAGCCCTCGGTGACGCCGGTGATCTGGTTCGCGATGAGAGTGCGGGTGAGGCCGTGCAGCGAACGCGAGGAGCGCTCGTCGTCAGGACGGGTCACCAGAACGGTGCCCTCTTCCAGCTTCGCCTCGATGGGGCTCGCGATGACGAGCGAGAGCTCGCCCTTCGGGCCCTTGACGGTGACGGCCTGGCCGTCGATCTTCACATCGACCCCGGTGGGGATCGGAATGGGGAGTCGTCCGATTCGTGACATGACGGATTACCACACGTAGGCGAGGACTTCCCCACCCACGCCCTTCTTCTCGGCCTCGCGGTCGGTCAGCAGACCGGAGGAAGTCGACAGGATGGCCACGCCGAGACCGCCGAGAACCTGAGGGATCTCGGTCGACTTCGCGTAGACACGGAGGCCCGGCTTCGACACGCGCTTGATGCCCACGAAGGAGCGCTCGCGAGCGGGGCCGTACTTGAGGTCGATGGTGAGGGTCTGGCCGACGCGAGCGTCTTCGACCTTCCATGAGTCGATGAAGCCCTCTTTCTTGAGGATCTCAGCGATGTGGGACTTGAGCTTGGAGCTCGGCAGCGACACGGAGTCGTGGTGCGCCGAGTTCGCGTTGCGCAGTCTGGTCAGCAGGTCTGCGACCGGATCTGTCATCGTCATGCGAATGATCTCTTTCTCGTGCGGTTTCGACTTCCGGTACACCGGGAGCCGACCTACGCGATCGGGTGGTTCGGAGCGGATCCCCGAACACGGAAGTGCGGCCGGGCACCCGCCAGAAGCGAATGCCCGACCGAACGATCTTAGTTGGCCTGGTCGGCCGTGCGGAACGGGAAGCCGAGAGCCTTGAGCAGAGCCCGGCCCTCGTCGTCGTTCTTGGCCGTGGTCACGACAGTGATGTCGAAGCCACGGACCCGGTCGATACGGTCCTGGTCGATCTCGTGGAACATGCTCTGCTCGTTGAGACCGAAGGTGTAGTTGCCGTTGCCGTCGAACTGACGGTCGCTGAGGCCGCGGAAGTCGCGGATGCGCGGGAGCGCAAGCGACAGCAGGCGGTCCAGGAACTCCCAGGCACGGTCGCCACGGAGCGTGACGTGAGCGCCGATGGGCTGCCCCTCGCGCAGCTTGAACTGCGCGATCGACTTGCGGGCCTTCGTGACCTGCGGCTTCTGTCCGGTGATGGCAGTGAGGTCCTTGACCGCACCATCCATGACCTTCGAGTCGCGCGCGGCCTCGCCGACACCCGTGTTGACGACGATCTTTACGAGACCGGGCACCTGGTGCACGTTCGAGAAGCCGAAGTCGTTCTTGAGCGCCGGCAGGATCTCGGCCTGGTACTTGGCCTTGAGGCGCGGCTGAGCCTTGACTTCAGCGGTAGCGGTGTCGCTCATCAGAGGTCCTCTCCCGACTTCTTGGCGTAGCGGACGCGAACGGTCTTGGACACGCCGTCCTTGGTGACCGTCTCTTCGCGGAAGCCGACGCGGGTCGGCTTCTTGGTCTTGGGGTCGACGAGCTGCACGTTCGACACGTGGATCGGGGCCTCGTGGGTCTCGATGCCGCCGGTCTTCGTGCCGCGCTGCGTCTGACCGACGCGCACGTGCTTGGTGACGAAATTGACACCTTCCACGACGACGCGGTCGGCGTTCTTCAGCACCTCGATGACCTTGCCCTGCTTGCCGCGGTCTCCGCCGCGGGCCTGCGAGGGCCCGGTGATGACCTGAACCAGGTCACCCTTCTTGATGTTTGCCATGACTTAGATAACCTCCGGCGCCAGCGAGATGATCTTCATGAACTTCTTGTCGCGGAGCTCGCGACCGACCGGTCCGAAGATGCGGGTACCGCGGGGGTCTCCGTCAGCCTTCAGGATCACTGCGGCGTTCTCGTCGAACTTGATGTAGGAGCCGTCGTTACGACGGGTCTCCTTCTTGGTGCGAACGATGACCGCCTTGACGACGTCACCCTTCTTCACGTTGCCGCCGGGGATGGCGTCCTTCACCGTGGCGACGATGACGTCACCGAGACCGGCGTAGCGACGGCCGGAGCCGCCGAGAACGCGGATGGTGAGGATCTCCTTGGCGCCGGTGTTGTCGGCGACCTTGAGGCGGGATTCCTGCTGAATCACTTCTGTCTCCTATCGAGCAGGCCGAGGCCTACTTCGCCTTCTCGAGGATCTCGACCAGGCGCCAGCGCTTGGAGGCGCTGAGCGGACGGGTCTCGCTGATGACGACCAGGTCGCCGATGCCGGCGGAGTTCGCCTCATCGTGGACCTTGACCTTGGAGGTGCGGCGGATGACCTTGCCGTACAGGGGGTGCTTCACGCGGTCCTCGACCTCGACGACGATGGTCTTCTCCATCTTGTCGCTGGTGACGTAACCACGACGCGTCTTGCGGTAACCGCGGACGAGGGTCTCCGTCGCGGCGGCCTCGGTCGGGGCAGCCGCAGTCTTCTTCTCGGTAGCCATTACTTGGTCTCCTCGGCGGTGTCGGCGGCCTCGGCAGCCGGAGCCTCGTCGGCCGGCTTCTCAGCGGCCTTCTTGGTCGACTTCTTGGCAGCGGCCTTGGGGGCGGCAGCAGCCGGGGCGGGGGTGGCACGGATGCCGAGCTCGCGCTCGCGCAGGACCGTGTAGATGCGAGCGATGTCGCGCTTCACGGCGCGCACGCGGCCGTGGTTCTCGAGCTGACCGGTCGCGGACTGGAAGCGAAGGTTGAAGAGCTCTTCCTTCGACTTCTTCAGTGCGTCGACGAGACGCTCGTCTTCAAGGGTGTCGAGCTCAGCCGAAGCGAACTCCTTGGATCCGATCGCCATTATGCGTCGCCCTCCTCGCGCTTGATGATGCGTGCCTTCAGGGGCAGCTTGTGGATTGCACGAGTGAGCGCCTCCTTGGCGATCTCCTCGCTGACGCCGCTGAGCTCGAAGAGCACGCGACCCGGCTTGACGTTGGCGACCCACCACTCGGGCGAACCCTTACCGGAACCCATGCGGGTCTCGGCAGGCTTCTTGGTCAGCGGGCGGTCGGGGTAGATGTTGATCCACACCTTTCCACCGCGCTTGATGTGACGGGTCATGGCGATACGAGCGGACTCGATCTGACGGTTGGTGACGTAGGCAGGCGTGAGGGCCTGGATACCGTACTCACCGAAGCTCACACGCGTGCCACCAGTGGCCTGGCCGGAACGGCCGGGGTGGTGCTGCTTGCGGTGCTTGACACGACGGGGAATCAACATGGTTATGCCTCAGCTCCTGCGGTGACCGGCGCGTCCTGCTGGGGGGCGCGGCTTCCGCCACGTCCGCCGCGGTCGCCGCGGTCGTTACGGTCGTTACGACGCTCGGGGCGCGACGACTTCTGGTTCGCCTGCTCGCGCGCGAGCTCCTTGTTCGTGATGTCGCCCTTGTAGATCCAGACCTTCACACCGATGCGACCGAACGTGGTCTTGGCCTCGTAGAAGCCGTAGTCGATGTTGGCTCGGAGCGTGTGCAGGGGCACGCGGCCCTCGCGGTAGAACTCCGAGCGGCTCATCTCGGCGCCGCCGAGGCGACCCGAGACCTGGATCCGGACGCCCTTGGCGCCGGCACGCTGAGCACCCTGCAGGCCCTTGCGCATCGCACGGCGGAACGCCACGCGAGCAGCGAGCTGCTCGGCGATGCCCTGCGCGACGAGCTGAGCCTCGGCCTCGGGGTTCTTCACCTCGAGGATGTTGAGCTGGATCTGCTTGCCCGTGAGCTTCTCGAGGTCGGCGCGGATGCGCTCGGCCTCGGCGCCACGACGACCGATCACGATGCCCGGACGGGCGGTGTGAATGTCGACGCGAACGCGGTCGCGGGTGCGCTCGATCTCGATCTTGGCCACGCCGGCGCGGTCGAGCGAGGTCTTGAGCAGGTTGCGGATCTTGATGTCCTCGGCGACGTAGTCGCTGTACCGCTGCCCGGCCTTCGTGCTGTCGGAGAACCAACGCGACACGTGGTCGGTGGTGATACCGAGACGGAAGCCGTACGGGTTTACTTTCTGGCCCATTACTTGCTCGCCTTCTTCGACGTTGCGGCCGCTTCGGCCTCTTCGGGCGTCGCGAGGACGACCGTGATGTGGCTCGTGCGCTTCAGGATCTGGAACGCACGGCCCTGAGCGCGCGGCTGGAACCGCTTGAGGGTCGCGCCCTCGTCGACGAACGCCTTCGAGATGTAGAGGTCTTCGTCGTTGAGGTAGCTGTTCGAGGCATCTGCCTTGACACGGGCGTTGGCCATGGCCGACGCGACGAGCTTGTAGACGGGCTCCGAAGCACCCTGGGGGGCGAACTTCAGGATCGCCAGGGCCTCGATGGCCTGCTTGCCGCGGATCAGGTTGACGACGCGACGGGCCTTCATGGGGGTGACGCGGATGTGACGCACGCGTGCGATCGACTCCACCATTTCTCTCCTCCTTCTCGCCGCCGCGTTAGCGGCGACGACCCTTCTTGTCGTCCTTCACATGGCCGCGGAAGGTGCGGGTGGGCGCGAACTCGCCGAGCTTGTGTCCGATCATCGACTCGGTCACGAACACGGGGATGTGCTTGCGTCCGTCATGCACGGCGATGGTGTGGCCGAGCATGTTCGGGATGATCATCGAGCGGCGCGACCACGTACGGATCACGTTCTTGGTGCTGGCCTCGTTCTGCACGATCACCTTGCGAAGCAGGTGGTCGTCGACGAAGGGGCCCTTCTTCAGACTGCGTGGCATCTTCTACAACTCCTACTTGCGCTTGTTACCAGCGTTGCGGCGGCGGACGATGAGCTTGTCGCTCTCCTTGTTGGGGTGACGCGTGCGGCCCTCTTTCTGGCCCCACGGTGAGACCGGGTGGCGTCCACCGGAGGTCTTGCCCTCACCACCACCGTGCGGGTGGTCGACGGGGTTCATGGCGACACCGCGGACGGTCGGGCGGACGCCCTTCCAGCGCATGCGGCCGGCCTTGCCCCAGTTGATGTTCGACTGCTCGGCGTTGCCGACCTCGCCGATGGTCGCGCGGCAGCGCGCATCGACGTTGCGGACCTCGCCCGAGGGGAGACGCAGCTGGGCGTAGGGGCCGTCCTTCGCGACGAGGCGGACAGAGGCGCCGGCGGAGCGGGCCATCTTGGCACCCCCACCGGGCTTGAGCTCGATGGCGTGGATGACGGTACCGACCGGGATGTTCTTCAGCGGCAGGTTGTTGCCCGGCTTGATGTCGGCCGCGGGACCCGACTCGATGATGTCGCCCTGGTTCAGCTTGTTCGGGGCGATGATGTAGCGCTTGGTGCCGTCCACGAAGTGGAGCAGCGCGATGCGCGCGGTGCGGTTGGGGTCGTACTCGATGTGAGCGACCTTGGCGTTCACGCCGTCCTTGTCGTTACGACGGAAGTCGATGACGCGGTACTGGCGCTTGTGGCCACCGCCGATGTGACGGGTCGTGATGCGTCCGGCGTTGTTGCGGCCACCGGTCTTCGACAGGGGGCGCAGCAGCGACTTCTCGGGAGTCGAGCGCGTGATCTCGGCGAAGTCGGCGACGGACGAACCGCGGCGACCCGGAGTCGTGGGCTTGTATTTGCGAATAGCCATTTTGTTATCCCTCCGAGCCCTAGCCGACAGCCGTGAAGATGTCGATGGTGCCCGACTTGAGCGTCACGATGGCGCGCTTGGTGCTCTTGCGCTTGCCGATCCCGAACTTGGTGCGACGGGTCTTACCCGGGCGGTTGAGCGTGTTGATGCTGTCGACCTTGACGTCGAAGATCTTCTCGATAGCGAGCTTGATCTCGGTCTTGTTCGAGCGGGGGTCGACCAGGAAGGTGTACTTGCCCTGGTCGATCAGGGAGTAGCTCTTCTCGGAGACGACCGGCGAGATCACGATGTCACGGGGGTCTTTGTGGATGCCGCTCATGCGGTGGCCTCCTTCTGGGTCTTCTTGGCCACGAAGGCCTCGAAAGCGCTCTTGGTGAAGACGATGTCGTCAGAGACGAGGACGTCGTAGGCGTTGAGCTGGTCCCACGTGATGACGTGGACCTCGTCGACGTTGCGGACGCTCTTCTGCGTCAGCGTGTCTTCGCGCTCGATGACGATCAGGACGTGCTTGCTCGTCGAGATGCCGGCGAGCAGCTCGAGAGCGGTCTTGGTCGAGACGACGTCGGCCACGAAGGACTCCACGACGTGGACGCGGGCGCCGCGGGCGCGGTCCGAGAGAGCGCCGAGCAGAGCGGCGGCGATCATCTTCTTGGGGGTGCGCTGCGCGTAGGAGCGGGGCGTCGGTCCGTGGACGATGCCACCGCCGGTCATCTGGGGGGCGCGGATCGAGCCCTGGCGAGCGCGACCGGTTCCCTTCTGCTTGAACGGCTTGCGGCCGGCTCCGGAGACCTCGCCGCGGCTCTTGACCTTGTGCGTGCCCTGGCGTGCGGCAGCGAGCTGCGCGACGACGACCTGGTGGATGAGCGGGACGTTGGCGACGACGTCGAAGATCTCCGAGGGGAGCTCGACGGTGCCGGCCTTGGCGCCCTTGGCGTCGAGGACGTCGACGGTGCTGACGGGTGCAGTGGTGGTAGCCATGCGCTAGTTCCCCTTCACGGCGGTGCGGACGAAGACGGTACGGCCACGAGCGCCGGGGACGGCGCCCTTGACGAGCAGCAGACCCTTCTCGGCGTCGACGGCGTGAACCGTGAGGTTGAGGACGGTGACGCGCTCGCCACCCATGCGACCGGCCATGCGCATGCCCTTGAAGACACGGCTCGGGGTCGACGAAGCACCGATCGAGCCGGGCTTGCGGTGGTTGCGGTGCGAACCGTGGGAGGCGGAGACGCCCTTGAAGTTGTGACGCTTCATGACACCGGCGAAGCCCTTGCCCTTGGAAGTGCCGACGACGTCGACCTTCTGGCCGGCTTCGAAGGTCTCGACCGTGAGCTCCTGGCCGAGTGCGTACTCGGCGGCGTCAGCGGTGCGGACCTCGGTGAGGGTGCGGCGCGGCGTCACGCCGGCCTTGTCGAAGTGACCGATCGAAGGCTTGTTGGCCTTGCGCGGGTCGATGGCGCCGGCAGCGATCTGGACGGCGACGTAGCCGTCGACCTCTTCGGTGCGGATCTGGGTCACGACGTTCGGCGAGATCTCGACGACGGTGACGGGGATGAGCTTGTTGTTCTCGTCCCAGACCTGGGTCATGCCGAGCTTCTTGCCGAGCAGGCCCTTGACGTTCTTGGTGGTGATAGCCATTAGTCAGTCGCCCCCTACAGCTTGATCTCGATGTTGACGTCGGCGGGGAGGTCGAGACGCATGAGCGAGTCGACGGCCTTCGGCGTCGGGTCGATGATGTCGATGAGGCGCTTGTGCGTGCGCTTCTCGAAGTGCTCGCGGCTGTCCTTGTACTTGTGGGGCGAACGGATGACTGCGATCACGTTCTTCTCCGTGGGGAGCGGCACGGGGCCGACCACGGTCGCGCCGGCACGGGTCACCGTGTCGACGATCTTGCGAGCTGACGTGTCGATGACCTCGTGGTCGTACGACTTCAGCCGGATGCGGATCTTCTGTCCCGCCATGTGTGACTCTCTCTCGATGTATACGTCGCGCACCTTCACGGGGCCGCCTGACGCGCCCTCACGACCGGAGTCGTTCAGGCTGGCACTGTTGTCGTGTCAAGACACGGTCGTGTCGAAACACTCGGTGTCGTGCCTCTTCGCGCGCACGCCGCAGAACTTCTGACCGAAGCCGGCGTGGCAATCGAACCCGCTCCGGATGACCGCCCTGGGGAGGTCAGCTCTTCTCCGGATTCGATTGAAGAGGTGTCCTTCTACCCGCGGCCCAGCCTCGTGAGACTGTTCACAACATGGCAGTGATTCACGCCCGTAGGCGGAAATGTTGAACCAGATAATCTTGCCACACCCGGGCATTTGCTGCAACCCGGGCGTGTCGCGCCTCGGAACCCTGAGGAATCAAGGGTTTCGACGCACGGCGGTCACTCGTCGGACGGCTTGAACCACGGCGGGTAGACGGCCACGCGAGGCGCCTTCCCCGAGTACTCGCGGAGCAGGGCCTTGACCTCGTCGCGCGCGCGGTCGTTCGGCACGCCGATGAGCGTCACGCCCGCCAGGTCGAAGGCGTCGGGAATCAGGAACTCGGCCTGCGCGAGCTCGGGGTCGGCCAGCGAGGCGCGCCTCGCCAGCTTCGCCCCCTCCTCGAGGCCCTCCGCGAAGCGGGTCAGCGGCGCGGCCGCATCCCCGTCCGCGAACACGAACCCGTCGCCGACGGACTTCACCGGGGCGACGAGGACGACGAAGTCGGTGGCCCGCGTGGCGCGGGCGGCTGCCGACCACTCCGCGCCTGCGGCGCCGTGCCGCACGGCGTCCCAGCTGGCCGCGTCGGGCGTCAGGGCGAACGGCACGTGCGCGGAGACGGAGGCGCCGGAGGGGACGGTGACCTCGGAGCGGCGGGTGCGCGCCTCGGGCGAGAGCACGTCGAGCTCGGGCTCCGCGACGGCGCGGAGGGCTCCATCGGCGATGATCGCCGGCAGGTTGGTGAGGTGCGTCCAGTGGTGGACGCGCATGGCGGCCAGATCGACGTCGGGCAGGGCGGGGTCGGACGGCGCCTTCACCTTCGGCGTGCGGAGGGTGGACGGCGCGCGGACTGCGCGGGCCGTCGAGACGGGGCTGCGGCGGGCGGGGGCCGGGAGTTCCTGCGCCTCGTCGCGCTTTCTCGGGGTGCAGATGTCGCACAGTTCGATGTCAAGACCGTGGATGCACTCGATCACAGCTGGGGTTTCCTCTCGCGGGGCCCACAGAAACGGGCCCGAGGGTCAACGTTACGGGACTCAGGTGACCTGACGGTAAAGCAGGGCGCGCACTTCGGACTCCGCGGAGGCCAGACGCGATGGATCGATCGTCTCGCCAGACCCGAAAGCGTCGACCAGACGGGGGTCGACGTAGCTCTTGCGGGCGATGGCGGGGGTGTTTCCGAGCACGTCGGAGGCATCGCGCATGGCCTGGGCCAGCGCCCTCCTGCGCTTCGACTCGCTGGCCTGAGGGCCGGCCTTCGCGAGGCTGACCGCAGCGGCGACCGTGCCATGGAGGGTTCGGAAGTCCTTGGCCGTGAATTCGCCCCCGGTGCGCTCATGGACGTACTCGTTGATGTCGACAGCGTGAAGCGGACGCCAGGGAGAGCCCGCCTCGGGCCGGAACGCCAGGAGTCGCGCTCGACCACCCCGCGACTTCAGCCCGCGGATCACATGGGCGAGGTCGGCGTCGCGGATGGTGCTCTCCCACTCCTGGCCGCTCTTGCCGGGAAAACGCAGGATGACCGAGTCGTCGTGGACGGTCACGTGCGAGCACAGGAGCGTGGACAGGCCGTGGCTCCCGTGCAGCTCGGCGTACTGCTCCGAGCCCACGCGGAGCGAGCCGGTGTCGAGCATCCTGAACGCCGTCGCCAGCGCGCGCTCGCGATCGGGAACGTCACGGCGCAGGTCGAGCGTGACCTGGCGACGAGCCACCGGCAGCGCCTCGGCCAGCGAGAGAGCGCGGTCGAACTTGATCCGGTCTTTCTGCTCGCGCCAGGTGGGGTGGTAGATGTACTGCCGTCGACCCACGCCGTCGAGGCCTGTCGCCTGGATGTGGCCGTTCGGGTACGGCGCGATCCACACGTCCGTCCAGGCCGGGGGGATCGCCAGGTGCTCGAGACGTTCGCGGAGCGCAGGATCAGACACCGTCGCTCCCGTCGAGTCGCGATAGGTGAAGCCCCGCCCCGACCGCACCCGCGTGATCCCGGCGTGGGACGAATCGGAGCGGCGCAGGCGGGGCATGCCGACCAGGAAACTCCCCCGCCCTGCGCGCGACGTGACCGGGGTACGACCGAGCCCCGGGCAGTGCCCGGGGGCTTCGGTGCGAGCCCTACTCGACGGAGTCGGGGCCGATCTTCTTGTCTGCGGCGTCGCGGGCGTTCTCGATCTTGTCGGCGTACTTGCCGCCGGTCACCTTGTTGGCGGCGTTGGCAAGGCCGCCGAGAATGTTGTCGCTCACCTGCTCGGCCTTCTCGCTGGTGCGGACCTCGTCGAACTTCTCCTTGCCGTCCTCGAACGCGGCGGCGGCCTTCTCCTTGCCGTCTTCGAAGAGCCCCTGAGCCTTCTTGGCGATGTTGTCGAACCCAGCCATCTTCTGATCCTCTCGCGGGGAACCGGCCGATCCGGTTC
The DNA here is from genome assembly GCF_057787745.1 of Frondihabitans sp. OV104. Taxonomy (NCBI): domain Bacteria; kingdom Bacillati; phylum Actinomycetota; class Actinomycetes; order Micrococcales; family Microbacteriaceae; genus Frondihabitans; species Frondihabitans sp. OV104. The sequence continues at coordinate 3,458,210 of NZ_CM173541.1, read as the reverse complement.
GTGCGCCCATAGTGCCCGCGCCCGCCTGGCAATTCAATGACGCGGGCACGAAAAAGCGGGCCGGACCCGAAGGTCCGACCCGCTCTCCCTGCAGTGCTGATCACCGCGTCAGGAGATCGTCTTACTTGTTGATCTTCGTGACGGTGCCGGCGCCGACGGTGCGGCCACCCTCGCGGATAGCGAAGCGGAGGCCCTCCTCCATGGCGATCGGCTGGATCAGCTCGACGCTGATCTCGGTGGTGTCACCAGGCATGACCATCTCGGTGCCCTCGGGCAGCGTGATGACGCCGGTGACGTCCGTGGTGCGGAAGTAGAACTGCGGACGGTAGTTCGCGTAGAACGGGTTGTGACGGCCACCCTCATCCTTGGAGAGGATGTAGACGTTGGCGTCGAAGCCCGTGTGCGGCGTGACCGAACCCGGCTTGACGATGACCTGGCCGCGCTCGACGTCTTCGCGCTTGGTGCCACGAAGAAGAAGACCGGTGTTGTCGCCGGCCACAGCCTGGTCGAGCAGCTTGCGGAACATCTCGATGCCGGTGACGGTGGTCTTGACCGTCGGGCGGATGCCGACGATCTCGACCTCTTCGTTGACGTTCAGCTGGCCACGCTCGACACGGCCGGTGACGACGGTGCCACGACCGGTGATCGTGAAGACGTCCTCGATCGGCATGAGGAAGGGCTGGTCGAGCGCACGGATCGGGTCGGGGACGTTCTCGTCCACGGCCTCCATGAGGTCGGCAACCGTCTTGGCCCACTTCTCGTCGCCCTCGAGCGCCTGAAGAGCCGAGACCTGAACGACGGGAGCGTTGTCGCCGTCGAAGTCCTGGCTCGAGAGCAGCTCGCGGACCTCGAGCTCGACGAGCTCCAGGATCTCTTCGTCGTCGACCATGTCGGACTTGTTGAGCGCCACGACGATGTAGGGCACGCCGACCTGGCGAGCGAGCAGCACGTGCTCACGCGTCTGGGGCATGGGGCCGTCGGTGGCGGCGACCACGAGGATCGCGCCGTCCATCTGAGCCGCACCGGTGATCATGTTCTTCACGTAGTCGGCGTGGCCGGGAGCGTCGACGTGAGCGTAGTGACGCTTCTCCGTCTGGTACTCGACGTGCGAGATGTTGATCGTGATACCACGAGCCTTCTCTTCGGGCGCGTTGTCGATCTGGTCGAACGCGGACGCCGTGTTGAGGTCGGGGTACTTGTCGTGCAGAACCTTGGTGATCGCCGCGGTAAGCGTCGTCTTGCCGTGGTCAACGTGACCGATGGTTCCGATGTTTACGTGCGGCTTGGTCCGCTCGAACTTGGCCTTCGCCACTGTGGGTCCTCCTCAGGACTCGGGTGCAGTCTCTCCGCCCAGCCGTGCGGCCAGTCGGAACATCTGCGATTTGGTGTGTTCACATGCTACGCGGTCGAGGCTCGACCACGCATTTCGAGCCGGTCGACCTGTGGATAAGTGCTGTGGAAGCCACTCTCTGCAGGCCGACCGACCCGGGGGTGGGCTACTCGCCCTTGTTCTTCGCGATGATCTCCTCGGCAACAGCCTTGGGGACCTCCGCGTACGACTCGAACGTCATCGAGTAGACGGCGCGACCCGAGGTCTTCGACCGCAGGTCGCCGACGTAGCCGAACATCTCGGACAGCGGAACGCTGGCCCGGACGACCTTCACGCCGCTGGCGTCCTCCATCGAGGCGATCTGGCCACGACGGGAGTTCAGGTCGCCGATGACGTCGCCCATGTACTCCTCGGGCGTACGCACCTCGACGGCCATGATCGGCTCGAGAAGCACGGGGGTGGCCTTGCGGGCAGCCTCCTTGTAGGCGATCGATCCTGCGATCTTGAACGCCATCTCGGACGAGTCGACGTCGTGCGCCGCACCGTCGAGAAGCAGTGCACGGACACCCACGGTCGGGTACCCGGCGAGAACGCCGACCTGCATGGCGTCCTGGATACCGGCGTCGACCGACGGGATGTACTCGCGCGGGACGCGGCCGCCGGTGACCTTGTTGACGAACTCGTACGTCGACTCGGCAGTGACCTCGAAGGGCTCGAGAGCGATCTGGACCTTCGCGAACTGGCCCGAACCACCCGTCTGCTTCTTGTGGGTGTAGTCGTAGCGCTCGATGCCCTTCTTGAGCGTCTCGCGGTAGGCGACCTGGGGCTTGCCCACGTTCGCTTCGACGTTGAACTCGCGCTTCATGCGGTCGACGAGGATGTCGAGGTGAAGCTCGCCCATGCCCTTGATGACCGTCTGGCCCGTCTCGGCGTTGAGCTCGACGCGGAACGTCGGGTCTTCCTCGGCGAGCTTCTGGATCGCGATGGAGAGCTTCTCCTGGTCTTGCTTCGTCTTCGGCTCGATGGCGACCTCGATGACGGGCTCCGGGAAGGTCATCGACTCGAGGACGATCTGCTCGTTCGGGTCGCACAGGGTGTCACCCGTGGTCGTGAACTTGAGACCGATCACCGCGTAGATGTGGCCGGCGGTGACGCCGTCGACGGGGTTCTCCTTGTTGGAGTGCATCTGGAAGATCTTGCCGATGCGCTCCTTCTTGTCTTTGGTCGAGTTGATGACCTGCGCGCCGGACTCGATGTGACCCGAGTAGACGCGGACGTAGGTGAGGCGACCGAAGAAGGGGTGCACCGCGACCTTGAAGGCGAGAGCCGAGAACGGCTCGGTCGACTCGGGCTTGCGGATGATGATCTTCTCGGCGTCGCGGACGTCGTGGCCCTCCATGGGAGGCACGTCGAGCGGCGAGGGCAGGTAGTCGATGACTGCGTCGAGCATCGGCTGCACGCCGCGGTTCTTGAACGCGGAGCCGCAGAACACCGGGTAGATCTCGGAGTTGACCGTCAGCTTGCGGACGGCGCCCTTGATCTCGGCGACCGTCAGCTCTTCGCCGGCGAAGAACTTCTCGAGAAGCGCGTCGTCGGTCTCGGCGACGACCTCGAGGAGCTTGGCGCGGTACTCGTCGGCCTTCTCCTTGAGGTCGGCCGGGATCTCCTCGATCTCGTACTTGGCGCCCATCTCGACGTCGCCCTTTGCGTCGCCGCGCCAGGTCAGCGCGCGCATCTCGACCAGGTCGACGACGCCCTCGAACGAGGACTCCGCACCGATCGGGAGCTGCATGACCAGCGGCTTGGCGCCGAGGCGGTTGATGATGGTGTCGACCGTGAAGTAGAAGTCGGCGCCCAGTTTGTCCATCTTGTTGACGAAGCAGATGCGCGGGACGTCGTACTTGTCGGCCTGACGCCAGACGGTCTCGGACTGGGGCTCGACGCCCTCCTTGCCGTCGAAGACGGCGACGGCACCGTCGAGCACGCGGAGCGAGCGCTCCACCTCGACCGTGAAGTCGACGTGACCGGGGGTGTCGATGATGTTGATCTGGTTCTTGTTCCAGAAGCAGGTGGTCGCAGCGGACGTGATCGTGATGCCACGCTCCTGCTCCTGGGCCATCCAGTCCATCGTGGCCGCACCGTCGTGGACCTCACCGATCTTGTGGGTGATGCCCGTGTAGAACAGGATGCGCTCGGTGGTCGTCGTCTTGCCGGCATCGATGTGCGCCATGATGCCGATGTTGCGGACCTTGTTCAGGTCGGTGAGCACGTCCTGTGCCACGGGTTCCTCCGATTGGGGGGTTAGAGAGAGTGTTGTCGCCGGGCGGCAGCGGTTGCAGCCGCCCGGCGGTGCCCTTGCGGGCGGTGGTGCTTACCAGCGGTAGTGCGCGAAGGCCTTGTTCGACTCGGCCATCTTGTGCGTGTCTTCACGACGCTTGACAGCGGCGCCGAGACCGTTCGACGCGTCGAGGATCTCGTTCATGAGACGCTCGGTCATCGTCTTCTCGCGACGAGCCTTGGCGTAGCTGGTGAGCCAGCGGAGAGCCAGGGTGTTCGCACGGTGAGGCTTGACCTCGACGGGGACCTGGTAGGTCGAACCGCCGACGCGACGCGATCGGACCTCGAGGGTCGGACGGACGTTGTCGAGAGCCTTCTTCAGCGTGACGACGGCGTCCTGGCCGTTCTTGGCCGAGACACCGGCGAGGGCGCCGTAGACGATGCGCTCGGCGAGACCCTTCTTGCCGTCGAGGAGGATCTTGTTGACGAGCTGGCTGACGATCGGGGCGCCGTAGACGGGGTCTGCGACGACGGGACGCTTAGGAGCGGGACCCTTGCGAGGCATTACTTCTTCTCCATCTTCGCGCCGTAGCGGCTGCGAGCCTGCTTGCGGTTCTTGACAGCCTGGGTGTCGAGAGCGCCGCGAACGATCTTGTAGCGGACACCGGGGAGGTCTTTCACACGACCGCCGCGGACGAGGACCATCGAGTGCTCCTGAAGGTTGTGACCTTCGCCGGGAATGTACGCGGTGACCTCGGTGCCGTTGCTCAGCTTGACGCGAGCGACCTTGCGCAGGGCAGAGTTCGGCTTCTTGGGGGTGGTGGTGTACACACGGGTGCACACGCCACGCTGCTGGGGGTTGGCCTTCAGGGCGGGAGCCTTGGTCTTGACGACCTTCGGCGTGCGACCCTTGCGGACCAGCTGCTGAATAGTTGGCACTGGTTCTCCTTGGATTCGTACTTCTCGGTTCTGGCCGCCCCGGTCGGACGGCTTCCTCATCTCTGGAGCACGACAGCAACACTCGACTTGCTGGAGGTTGTGGTCAGGCGTCATCCCGCGGAGAGTGTCCGCGGCCTGCGCGGGGAACGAGAAGTTCGTCACCCCGAAGAGACGGTTGTTTCGGCCTTCGAACTTCGACCGAAAATCGGGCGCGCCGCTAAGCGCACACCCGAGCAAGAATAGCCGGATGCTAGGGCAAGATCAAACGCGCTCGCCTGTGCCGGGAGCGAACGCCGCTCCGGACTCCCGGGTCACGCGTCTCCGGTGCGGGCCAGGAGCAGAGTTGCGGCGACCACGGCACCTGCCCACAGGGAGGTGAGCAGCACGAAGCCGCTCGCGACGTAGCGCCCGGCGAAGAGGACCAGCCAGAGAGCGTCGTGGCGGCCGAGAGCGTAGAGCCCTCCGCCGACGAGGAGCATCGCGAGGTAGCTGGCGACTGCGGCGGCCAGTGCGGGCGGGGAGTTCCTGCGCCCTGGGGATTCTCCGTCGCGGGCCTCGACCCCGAAGCGCCGCGCGAGAGCGAAGAAGACGCACGCCATCGACGCCAGGACCATGGCCGGGCCCAGCAGGAAGCTCGCGTCGGACTCACCGATCGGATCGGAGCCGGTGACGTAGAAGAGGACTCCCGCCGTCAGCACCGACAGAGCGAGGTGCGTGACGGTCGCCATGAACGTGAGGAGGCCGTGCGACATTGCCCCACCTTAACGAGAAGTGCCGGCGAGCGCTGGTTGGCGCTCGTCGGCACATCCACTCCTGCCATCCCGGCAGGTCGACTGCCTCTCAGCGGCGACGCTGATCGGCGGATGGAAGCCACGAGTCGGTCGATCGGGACCTTCGACCGACCCGTGGCGGCTTGTGCTCCCCTACTTGCCGGCCGCGGTGTCGGTCGACGAGCCGTCGGTCGCGCTGGACGCGGTGGAGGAGTTGGTGGTGGTCTGCTGCTGCTTCTGAGCCGACTGCGCGTCGGTCAGGGCGTAGACCAGCCCGCCGAACGTCCAGTTGATGGTGTCGGTCGAGTTCGCCGAGGTCGTCGACGAGTCACCCGAGTCCGCTGTGGCCGCAGCGCTGGTGATCGAGTTGATCATGAACAGCCGGTCGCCGTCGCGGACCCCTTGCAGGAACGTCAGGGCGTCGGCATACGATCCCTTGATCTGCACGGTCAGGGGGATGCTCGTGAAGTTCGCGGCCGTGATGAGGGAGTCGGTCGTCACCGCCGGGGCGGCCGGGGTGGAGGCGGACGCCGAGGGAGAGGCGGTCGCTGATGCGGAGGGCGACGCCGAGGCAGACGCAGTGGCGGTCGCGGCCGGAGCCGTCGAGACCGGCGGCACGTAGGCCGCAGCCGTCCCGAACTGGATGTTGCTCAGGGTCACGTTCGAGGCCTTGGCGATCCCGTTCAGCTCGGTGATCATGGCACCGCTCTCGACACCGGCCGGAACCGTGCTCTCGAGGTCGGAGAGCTCGGACTTCTTGTCGTTCATCTTGTCGTACTGCTTGCGGAGCAGCGCGAGACTCGTTGCGAGGCTCTCGTTCTGCGCGGTCACGGTGGACTCCTGGGCGTGCGCGTCGGCGGCTGCCTTGAGCTGAGGCTGGACCCCGAGGAGGAAGCCCCCCGCGAGGACGATGACCGCGGCGAGGACGGCTCCGATCATCATGAAGCGGTTGCGATCCATGGTCACTTGCCTTTCTTCGAGTAGACGTGGGAGAACGCGTCGGTGTCGATGTGCACGACCACGTTCGAGGTGTAGACGCCAGACGAGAGCGCGACCGTTCCGGCCGACGCATCGGTGTAGCCCGGAAGCTTCTGCAGGCTCGTCAGCCAGGTCGGCACGTCGGGCAGCGAGGTGCTCGTCGACGAGAAGGTCAACGTCGCGACGCGCTGGCCCTCGAGCGGAGTCGTCGCCTGGGCGTAGGCGACGACAGGCGACGCGGAATCGATCGTCACTGTGGCGAGCTCCATGCCTCTGGGCAGGGTGGCCTGGACCTTGGCGAGATACGACGGCCAATCGATATCGGTCGAGCCACCCACCTTTCGAGCGGCGTCGATCAGATCGATCTGGTTCTGCACCTTGTTGACCTCGGCGAAGCCCGCGGACTGAGCCGTCAGGCTCGACGTCTCCTTCTGAGATGCAGCCAGGGTCGACTTGGACGCCGTCGCATACACGGCCGCGGTCCCGCCGGCTACGCCGACGATGATGACCAGGCCCGCGACAGCGGTCCACGCACGACGCACGTTGACGGCAGCGTGGCGCTCTGCGCGAACCTCGGGCGGGAGCAGGTCCACGCGAGGGAGGCCGCCGATCGCGATCACGCCCTTCGCCGGCTTGGGCTGCCGGGCAGGGGAGACGGTCGACGAATCGCTCGGCTTCCGCTTCCCATCGCGCTTCTTGGGCCCGGCGGCGACTGGAGCCTCTGCTGAGGCGGAGACCATCCCGGCCGCAGGTGCGGTCGGGGATATCGGAGCGGACGGGGTCGCGGTACTCGCGCTGGAGGGTGCGTCCATCAGGACGGGGCCACCCGAGGGCACCACCGCGGTGGAGCGGCGCGCACGCGGCTGCTTCTCCGACTGTGCGGCGGGCGCCTTGCCGTTGGCAGGGGACTTTCCCTCGGCGGCCAACTGCGCGGCCTTGGTCAGGTAGAACTTCATGCTGCGCTCCCCATGGCCAGGCCGAGCGCGACCGTCAGCGAGGAGGCGCTCGAGCGGACAGCCGACTCAGAGACCGACCGCGAGAACGCGACGCCCCGGAGGGGGTCGGCGGCCACGACGGGGATGCGCGTGACCTCGGCGAGCGCCTCGGGCAGACCACGCAGCTGAGCGCCGCCACCGCTGAGGACGATGTGGCTGACCGTCTCGGTCGGGCGGGTGTTGGCGTAGTAGCTCACCGTGTTACGGAGGCTGCCGAGCAGCTCGTTGGTGGTCTCGAAGATTACGGCGGAGGCGGTCTTGTCTTCCTTCGTCGCCGAGGAGGCTACGAGACCCAGGGTGCGCTTGGCTCCCTCGGCGAGCTCGCGAGGGATCTCGAGGCGGGACGCCAGGTCGGACGTGACGTCGTCACCGCCTGAGGGTATGAGTCGAACGAACTGCGGGACGCCGTCGGACACGAGGACGACCGAGGTCGTCGCGGCTCCGATGTCGATGAGAGCCACGGTGCCCTCGGTGCCGTGCCGGTTGACGAGCAGCCGCGACACCGCGAACGGGATGAGGTCGACTCCGACCGCGTGGAGACCAGCGAGCTTCGACGCACGCACGTTGCCGAGGACGGCGTCCTTGACCGCGGCGATGAGGAGACCGTTGATGATCGGTCCGTGCTCGCCGATGCCCTCGGACACGGGGTAGAAGTCGAGGAGGGCGTCTGCCACGGGAATGGGCAGCATGTCCTGCACCTGGAACGGCAGCGATTCGCGGATTCGGGCCTTAGATGCCTTGGCGACGGTCAGATCGCGGGCGAGAACGCGCTGATTGCCCATGCCGAGGACCACCTGCTTGCTCTTGAATCCGGCCTGCGACCACAGGGTCTTGAGGCTCTGAGCGACGGTCTGAGGCTCGAGGACCTCGCCTCGGCTGACCGAGCCGGACGGGAGGGGCACCTCGCCGAAGCGCACGAGCGTGGGCTTCGCCGAGGAGGGGTTGGCGATCTCCACCGCGCGCAGCGAGGCTGCGCCGATGTCGATGCCGACGATGGACTTGCTCATTGGTACTCCAAGGAATTCGGGGCGGGGGTCGGGCCTAGGCCAGACCGAGCAGTGACAGGTAGCCGTTCCAGACGGCCTGGCCGGCGAAGACGCCGACCCATGCGCCCACGAGCATCCAAGGACCGAAGGGGATCCCGCCCTTCCTCCCGATTCGCTTGAGGGCGAGCAGCACGATGGAGAACACTCCACCGATGAAGAAGGCCGCGAAGCCTCCCACGATGAGGGGGCCCCACCCGAGGTATCCCAGGTAGAGACCGAGCAGACCGGCGAGCTTGACGTCTCCCAAGCCCATGCCAGCGGGGTAGATGAAGGCGGCGATGAAGTAGAACGCGCCCAGGACCGCCATCCCCAGCCCAGCCCGTGCCAGATCGCCCCACGCGCCGCCGAGGGCGGTGGAAGCCGTCAGAAGAACGGCGGCCACCCCGTACGACGGGTACACGATGCGGTCCGGGAGCCGGTGGTGCTCAGCGTCGATGATGCCGAGAGCCATGCTGATCGCCGAGAGGTAGAGAAAAGCGGCGATGAGCAGGATCCGGCCGGCGAGCTGCGCACCGTCCATCGTGTCGACGGCGGCGGGCCAGAACCGGATCGCTACGACGACGAAGAAGACGCCGGTGACGAACTCCACCAGCGGGTAACGCGACGAGATAGGCGTCTGGCAGTCGCGGCACTTGCCGCGGAGCACCAGCCAGCTCAGCACAGGCACGTTGTCGAATGCACGAATCTCGGACTTGCACTTCGGGCAGGCGCTGGCGGGATGCGACACGGACATGCCAGCGGGTACCCGGTAGACGACGACGTTCAGAAACGAGCCGATGACGAGACCGAGCACAGCAGCGAGAACGGGGGCGACGGCGATCACAGACTCGCTCCCGTCGACGAGATGGCCGTCTTCGACTCGACGATCTGCGTGATTCCGTACGTGGTCGACACCGGCGACAGGAACTTGGGCGGAGCCTCGTACGCCATACGGGGGTCGTAGGTGTAGTTCTTCGTGTACCCGGACACGATCTTGTTGTTCGAGGTGGTGGCCACGGTGCCGCGGAACTTCTGGGCGATGGCGCCCATGACGGTCAGGGTGCCCTTCGGGTAGTTGGTGTCCTGGTTGTAGTTCTGGACTCCGAAGGAGTGCAGGACGCTCATCACGGCGGCGTCGATCGTCCGGTTCGACTTCGTGCGGTCGAGCAGGCGCAACGAGCCGTTCACAGTCGTGACCGGGTTGTAGACGACGACGTTGTTCTCGCCGATGAGGCCGAGCATGTCGGAGGTCGGGTCGTCGTAGAGGATGTCGTCGACGACGTAGAGGTAGTTGTTCGCCGCGATCGTCACATTGCCGCGGAGGGTCCCCTGAACGAACGCGTCTCCGTTGGTGCAGCTGTAGGACGTGCTCGCAGGTGCCGTCTCGCCGACGGCGGGATAGCCCACGCCGTTGCCGACGGTGGTGCCGTCGGCGCCCGTGCAGGAGAACTTCGCCGGCTTCGCGGTACCCCAGTAGTTCGGGTCGGTAGAGGTCGTCGGCACGTTCTGCACGTAGATGAGGTTGCTGTCGATGACGGGCATCGTCTGGCCGCCCGGGCTGCCGAGCGTGTTGCCCACCGTCGCATTGAGCGGAGTGCCGCAGTTGGGGTTGACGGAGCCGCTCGACGCGGGGCTGCCGGCGATGTTCGTCTTCTTCGTGTAGGGCGAGTAGACGGTCATCGTGCCGTCGTCGTTGAACGTGATCGTCGTCGGGCCCGTGTAGAGGCAGCCGGGACGAGGAACCGTCGAACCGGTCAGGTCGGAGCGCGTCTCCTGGATGAGCGACCCGATGGTCGCCGGCATCTGGACGACGGGCGAGTACGAGGGGCTGCCCGTGACGGCGAAGGTCGGCGCGGAGCATCCCGACGGAGTGACATACCGGGGGGTGTTCGGGTTGGCCGTCGTGACCTTGCCCTTGAACGTCGTGCCGCAGATGTACATCGAGTCATTGGAGTGCGCCGGGCCGTTGATGACGTCAGCGGCACCGAATTGAATCGTGGAGCAGTTGGGTCGGCTGTTGACCACCCATGCGTACGCCGCGGTGCACCCGGGTGTCGTGATGGGGTCGCTGATCTCGTAATCCGTGAAGTAGAGGAAGTCGAGGAACCCGGACTGCTTCATGTCGGCGACGACCGTGCGAGTGATGTTGCCGACCCGGCCTGTGGACTGGAGACGGAGGACGCCGGTGGAGGAGTACTTCGAGTTGTCGACCTGGTATCGGTAGGACCCGCCACCGGAGGCGACGCTGGGGTCGACCGACGGATCGACGGTGGCCCAGGTGCCGGTCGTGCCCAGGCCGAAAGCGGGATTGTTGTTCGTGCCGTTGAAGGTGCTGCTCGCACTGAACGCGCTGCCCACCGCGCCGTACTGGCTGTAGGAGTTGTCGTTGGCGAGCTTCGACTGGTAGTCCTCGACACCCGCGTAGGCGGCTTGACCTGCGGCGTTCCAGTTCGCGTCGGTAACCGACTTCGTCGCCCCGGAGACCGAGACCGTCACGATGGCGCTGCTGAGCAGCATCAGCACCGTGCCGAGCACGATGACCATGGCGAGGGCCATGCCGCGCTCGTCGTCGCGGGCACCCACGACGCGGAGGAAACGACGGGCGATCCGCGCACTCAGGATCTTCAACATCAGTTCGTCCTCGAGACGTTCAGGTTGGGAAGGCCGACAGCGTTCGTCAGCAGCGTGGACTGGTTGCTCGCCGAGGTCGCTCCGATCTGCAGCGAGACCTTGACCGCTGCGATGTTTGCAATCTGCGCGGTCGGAACAGTTCCGGCCGCAGTGGCGATGACCGCTCCCGTGCCGTCGAGGTAGGTGAACATGGTCGGGCCGCCCGCGGCGGGGAGGACGACGGGCTGGGCGACGACCCGGCTCGTGCAGGATGTCGCGCAGGAGCCGACCGGCGGGAAAGTGAAGTAGCCGCCCACGAGAGTCGACTGCCAGGTCCACGACACGAGGTTGGTACCGCTGACGAAGAACTGCACCCGGACGGGCTTGGCCGCGGAGGAGTTGAGGTTGACGAAGGTCGTGACAGTGATTGCAGTGTCGGTCGCCTGCACGAAGGCGGGATCGGGCAGCGTCTGATTAGCTACGGCGTTGGTTGCCGCGCCTCGGAGCGTCCGGGTCATCTCATCCATGCCGATCTCGGCGATGCGGTTTGTCGAGTCGATGGTGCGGTTGGTCTGGGTGGCCCGGGTGGCGTTCACCATGAAGCCCGCGGTCATGGCCAGGAGGAAGCCGAAGATGACCATGGAGACGAGCAGCTCGACCAGCGAGAGACCGCGCTCGCGGTTGTCGGGAGTCGTCAGGACGCCGAGGCGGGTGCGCAGGCAGCGGATCACGGAGTCACCCCCCGCGGGTCGAGCGTGACGGTGCTGCCACTCACGGTGCCGCCCGTCTTGACGGCGTCGGAACCCGGGGTGATCGAGAGAAGCCCGCCCAGGGTCTGGAACTTCCACGTGCCGAAGGGAAGCGCGATGGTGGGCGATCCGGAGACGGCGTTGAAGCTGTACTGGGTGATGATCTGGCAGCCGGGATCGCCGTTGGCGGTCGTGTTGACGCTGGTCGCGATGACGCCGGTGAGGCCGGAGAGCGCGGGCAGCGTGACGACGCCCATGGGGATGTTCACCGTGGCGCTCCCGCCGGGCAGTGCGCCGGGAGTCGTGAACGAGGTTCCGACCTTCTTCGCCGAGTTGGCGGTGGTCCACGCTCCGGGATCCGGACTGACGCAGTACGGAAGGGCGACGCCGGCGGGCGACGTCGCCGGCGCGACGTAGGCCCCTGTCTCGTAGGTGTATCCGCCGGTGAACGGGAAGAGCGCGACCGGGTTGGTCGAGCCGAGCTTCATCGTGTCGACGCCGCCCGTGGTGCTGTTGAACGTCGTGTCCAGGTTCGTGGGGAGGTTGACTGTCGCGTTGCCGGTGTAGTTGGTGGCGTACTTCACGGTGAAGAGCGCGTTCGTGTCGTAGGTGAAGGGGATCGTCGACGACGTACCCGCGATGACAGCCACGGGCGAGTTCGACGGCGACGCCACCTGGTTCACGTCGATGCCGTTCGTCTTGGTGATCGCGACCTTGTAGTTGCCCGGCGTTACCTTCAGCGCGTAGGTGCATCCGTTCGCGTCCGTGGCGGCCGGGGTGGCGATCGCGGTGGCGCCGTTGGGGTTGGCGGACGTCGGCGTGATCGCGACGCTCACGCCCGAGACGCCTGCGCCGGACGCCCCGGTGACGGCCACGATGATCGTGCCGAGGGCGGGGTCGTTGATCCGGCTGTTGGGGGCCAGGACGGTGGAGGACGAGACCGAGCCCGAACCCCTCTGGCCATCCCAGGTGGCGGTGTCGCGGATGGACTTGTACTGGAGCGTTCCGGTGCCGGATCCGCAGGCGGTGGTCCCGGTCGTCGAGCTGTTCCAGGCGACTTCGCGTTCGAGGTGGAACTTCGTACCCTGCACCGTCGTGTCCCACGTCTTGCTCTGCACCGAGAACACATCGGTGATGGCGCGCTGCAGGTCGAGGTCCTGGGAGATCAGGTTGACCGCCGCGGTGCGAGCCCGTGCGTCGCGGGTCAGGACCAGCGAGTTGGTGATGGAGGCGGCGACGCCGAGGGAGATGACCGAGAAGACCAGCATGGCGACGATGACCTCGACGAGGCCGAGGCCGGCTTCGGGGTCGCGGTCGATCACGGCGCGGAGACGGCGACTAAGAGCCTTCATGGTTATCTCACCTCCTTCTGGTCGATGGGCGGAGCGGGCGGCGCGGGCGGAGCTGTGTGGCCGGGAGCGGGGCGGGTGCATCAGTAGCACCCGCCCCGCGCACAGCGACTACGGGGCTGTGCAGGTGGAGGGGAGAGCCGAGGTCGAGGTGACCTTCGTGACGCCGAGCTGGTCGGTCGTGTAGAAGACGTTGTCGGTCTGGCTCTTGGCAGCGAGGCAGAATGCGGTGCCGGTCGTGTTCAGCGTGACGTTGCCCTTGAGGTTGGTGCCGAAGGTGGCGCCGGCGGCACCGATGCCGGTGACGGTGCTGAGGTTGGTCGTCGAGGCGGGCACAGTGCCGCTGGTCGTCTGGATCGACACGACGGCCGTCTTGGCGTTGGTCAGGTCGGACTGGACAGCGGAGTCCTTGGCGTTGTTCTGGACGCCGAGGTAGACCGGGATCGCGATCGCGGCGAGGATGCCGATGATGATCACGACGACCAGGAGCTCGATCAGGGTGAAGCCCTTGTCGGTGTCCTGAGTGAGGTTCTTGCGGCGAGCGTTGAGCTTGCCCATGAGCTGCGCGTACATGCGAGTTCCGTTCTGGAGTGGTGGATTTGCGAGGATGCGGCGGCAAGCTCTGCCTGCCACGTATGACGCTATGGGGATGCAAAGGGGTACAGAATCCCGCGTCCGGGGGGTCTTGACCCTTTTCATGTCCCCAGTCCGGGGCGGCCTCGTCACCTGATCGGGGCACACAGAAAGGGCGGCCCCGCTCATGCGGGACCGCCCTCTCCGAGGATCAGATCAGAGTCACGGGGCGACGAATGCGCCAGTCGCGCCGCACGTGCCCTTGGCGACACCGAGCGAGTCGGTGGCTGCGAACGAGACGCCGGAGGTCGAGTCGCCCTGGACGCAGAACGCGGTTGCTCCGGAGTTGATGGTGACCTTGATGGTCGTCGTGTTGCTTCCGCGAGTCGCACCTGCGGCCGTGTAGGTCGAAGGCAGGTCGTTGGCCGCGGTGTAGGTGCCGGCCGTGTAGGCGGTGCCCGAGGTCTGAAGACTGACGAGAGCCGTCTTGACGTTCGTCAGGTCGGACTGCGTGGCGGAGCTCTTGGCGTTGTTCTGGACGCCGAGATAGACCGGGATCGCGATCGCGGCGAGGATGCCGATGATGATCACGACGACCAGGAGCTCGATCAGGGTGAAGCCCTTGTCGGTGTCCTGAGTGAGGTTCTTGCGGCGAGCGTTGAGCTTGCCCATGAGCTGTGCGTACATGTTTCGTCCTGTCGGATTCGAGGTGAAGTGAGTGTGGCGGAGGCAAGCTCTGCCTGCCGAGATAGACGCTATGGCTGCGCCCCGCGGCCTGAGAATCCCGCGTCCGGGGGGTTTTCCAGCAAACCGTGGCCCCAGTCCGGGGTGACATAACCCCCGATCACGAGGGTGTTGCTAGGGGGCCGTCGTGACGTTGGCCGCCGAGGCGACACCGGCCGTCGTGCACGACCCCTTCGCTACTCCGAGCTGGTCGGTCGCGACGAAGCTCTTCCCTGTCTTGGATATCCCCAGCACACAGAATCCGGTGCTGCTGGGATAGAACGTGAGGTTCGACGTGCTGCTGCCGAACGTCGCTCCAGCGCTTGCCGTGGCCGTGTCTATCTGAGAAGCCGCAGTGATCGACGTCTTGGCAGTGGGTCCCGATCCGGAGACCTGGAGGCTCACGACAGCTGTCTTGAGGTTGGTCAGGTCGGACTGGACAGCGGAGTCCTTGGCATTGTTCTGGACGCCGAGATAGACCGGGATGGCGATCGCGGCGAGGATGCCGATGATGATCACGACCACGAGGAGCTCGATCAGGGTGAATCCGCGGTCGCCATCCTCCGAGCGACGATCCTGGTGGCGCTTCAGGGCGCAGGGAAGAGATGACAAGTTAAGCGGTCCGTTCGGGTGTGAGGGGCTCAGTGAATGAGGGACGTGATCTGGAAGATGGGCAGGTAGAGAGCCACGATCATGCCGCCGACCACGACGCCGAGGAAGGCGATGAGAAGCGGCTCGATGAGCGAGGTCAGAGCCTCGGTCGTGGCCTGGACTTCGTCGTCGTAGAAGAGTGCGATCTTCTCGAGCATGGTCTCCAGCGATCCAGCGTCCTCACCGACTGAGATCATCTGCGTGACCATGGCGGGAAACACGTCGGCTTCGTTCAGCGGGACCGCGATGGACTCGCCTTGACGCACCGATTCGGCGACATCCACCAGGGCTTTCTGCAGAACGTAGTTGCCGGAGACCTCGCCCACGATACGGAGTGCGGTCAGGATCGGCACGCCGGCGCCGATCATGTTCGAGAAGTTACGACTGAAGCGCGCGATCGCGATCTTGCGAATCAGGGGCCCGAAGACGGGCAGCCGGAGCTTGAGCGGGTCCACGACAGAGCGGACGCGTTCCGAATTCTTGTTCGTCCTCCACCATGCGGAGAACGCGATAGCGACTACGGCGAGGATAGGAATGACGTAGACCATCGCGTGCGAGGCATAGACGAGAAGCTGCGTCGGCAGCGGCAGCTTGCCTCCGAGACTGGAGAACATGCTCGAGAAGATCGGCACGATGAAGGTCAGCATGACGATGACGGCGACGAGCGACATCACGAGCACGACGACCGGGTAGGTCATGGCCGACTTGATCGTGTTCATCAGCTTGACCTCCTTCTCGAAGTTCTCGGCGAGAGAGTCCAGGGCGCCGTCGAGGAAGCCGCCGGTCTCACCGGCGCGCACCATGTTGATCATGATCGGGGGGAGGTGCTGCGAGTGCTTGCCGATCGCGTCCGAGAACGACACACCGGTCTCGACGTCCTCACGCACCTCGGTCAGGATCTTGGCGAGCTTCTCGTTCTCGGTCTGCTCGGCGAGGATCGACAGCGCTTTGAGCAGCGACAGGCCCGACGAGATCATCGTCGACATCTGGCGCGCCATGATGGCGAGGTCCTTGAGCTTGACGCCCTTCGAGAAGCCCGGAATCGAGATCTCGCGCTGAAGGCCGGTCGAGCTCGACTCCGAGATCGCGATGGGCGAGACGCCCATCGTGCGGAGGCGGGTGACGACGGCGCCCTCGCTGGAGGCCTCGACTTTTCCCTTGACGACCTTGCCTGCGGCGTCGCGGCCGCGGTAGGCGAAGGTGAGTGCGGCGGCCATCAGTGCTCGTTCCTCGAGAAGGAGTCGCCGAAGTCGATGCCGCCAGCGTTCATGCCCGCAGCGGCCCCGGTGTCGGTGCGCGTGACGAGGCGGTGGAAGCCCTCCTCGTCGTGCACCTTCTCCATGGCGGCCTTCAGGGTGATTTTGCCGGAGTTGACCAGGTCGGCGAGGTCCTGGTCCATCGTGTGCATACCCAGATCGCGACCCGCCTGCATCGACGAGGAGATCTGGTAGGTCTTGCCCTCGCGGATCAGGTTGCCGACGGCAGGCGTCATCATCATGATCTCCGTGGCGACGATGCGACCGCGGCCGGTGGCGCGGGGCACGAGGGTCTGGCAGACGACGCCCTGGAGCGTCGAGGCGAGCTGCGTGCGCACCTGGTCCTGCTGGTGCGGCGGGAACACGTCGATGACGCGGTCGATCGTCTGGGCGGCGTCCTGCGTGTGCAGGGTCGCGAAGACGAGGTGGCCGGTCTCGGCGGCGGTCAGCGCGACGGAGATGGTCTCGAGGTCGCGGAGCTCGCCGATCAGGATGACGTCGGGGTCCTGGCGCAGCACGTGCTTGAGCGCGTTGGCGAAGCTGTGGGTGTCGGCCCCGACCTCGCGCTGGTTGACCAGCGCCTTCTTGTGCTTGTGCATGAACTCGATCGGGTCCTCGACCGTCACGATGTGGTCGGCCCGAGTCTCGTTGACGAGGTCGATGAGGGCGGCGAGAGTCGTCGACTTGCCCGAACCGGTCGGCCCGGTCACCAGGACGAGTCCGCGGGGCAGGCCCGCGAACTTGCCGATGACCGGGTCCATGCCGAGCTGGTCGAGCGTCTTGATCTCGGTGGGGATGAGACGGAAGACAGCGCCTAGGACACCCCGCTGCTGGTAGAAGTTCACGCGGAAGCGGGACTCGGGTGAGAGCGTGTAGGCGAAGTCGAGCTCGAGCTCGGTGTCGAACTGGTCCTGGCGGTCGGCGGTGAGCAGGCTCGCCAGCGCCGTCTGGACCTTGGTGCGGTCCCACGGGGTGGGCGAGATCGCAGGCTGGAGGTGGCCGTCGACGCGGATCGTCGGAGCGGCGTCGACCGTGATGTGGAGGTCGGACGCCCCCTGGAAGACGACCTGGCAGAGAGCCTCGATGAGGTCCTTGTCGGCGTCGTGCCGCGCGTGGTGGCTCAGGTTCGTCTGGGCGGCGGCGCCGGCGGGGTCGAAGCTCGACTCCGCGGGCGCGGGCAGGGCGGAGGGGGTACCGACCCAGGCGGGGGCATCGGAGGGTGCAGGGGCGGCGAACGCGGGGGCGGCGCTCTCGGGCGCGGGGGCAGGGGCCGACGGGAACGACGACGCGGGCCACGCCGGCGCCGCGGACGGCGCGGGCAGGTCGAAGACACGGGGGCTCTCGGGGGCACGGCCGAGTTCCTGCGTCTCCAATGCGGCTGCCGACTCGGGCACGATCACCTCGTGGAACGCGGCGACACCGGGGGTGAGCGGAGATGTCGGCTCCTGCTCGCGGTACCAGCGTCGGCTGCCCACGGGCGCCGGGGTCCAGCCGCCGGCCGGCTCGGCATCGGAGGCGTCGTCGAGCGAGTAGACGGGGCGCGGTGTGCCGTCGTCGTAGGTCGGCTGATCGTAGAGCGGTTCACTCATCGGTCTTGTCCTTTGCGGGGGTGTGTGATCGTTGGGGAGTGGCGGGGCCTAGGCCACGACACGGAGGATCTCTTCGACGCTGGTGAGGCCCTGCTTGGCCTTCTCCCAGCCGTCCTGACGGAGCGTGAGCATGCCCTGCTCCTGGGCGAGGCGTCCGATCTCGGCGCTGGAGGCGCGCTTGACGGCGAGGCGTTCGATCTCTTCGGAGACGCTCATGACCTCGTGCAGCGCCACGCGGCCGCGGTAGCCCGTGTTGGAGCACGACTGGCAGCCGGCCGGCTCGAAGATCTGCGGCGGAGCCTGGTCGGGGTCGATGTGGAACTTGAGCGCGTTCAGGTGCATGGGCGTGTACTCGGCGGGGCGCTTGCAGCGGTCGCAGAGGCGGCGGGCGAGCCGCTGGGCGACCACGCAGTCGAGCGCCGAGCCGACGAGGAACGGCTCGATGTCCATCTCGGTGAGGCGGACGATCGCCGACGGCGCGTCGTTGGTGTGCAGCGTCGAGAGCACGAGGTGGCCGGTGAGCGACGCCTCGATGGCGATCTGCGCGGTCTCGTGGTCGCGGATCTCACCCAGGAGCACGACGTCGGGGTCGGAGCGCAGGATGCTGCGGAGGGCGCTGGCGAACGTGAGGCCCGCCTTCGGGTTCACCTGCACCTGGTTGATGCCCTGCATGCGGTACTCGACCGGATCTTCGACCGTGATGACGTTGATCTCGGGGCGGGCGACGGCGTTGAGCGTCGTGTAGAGCGTCGTGGACTTTCCTGAACCGGTCGGGCCGGTGACCAGGATCATGCCGTAGGGCTTCGAGTACGACTCGGCGTACACGTCGAAGTTGCGCTCGAGGAGGTTCAGATCGCGAAGCGAGAGCGACGTGTTCGAGTTGTCGAGGATTCGCATGACGACCTTCTCGCCCCACACCGTGGGGAGGGTCGCGACGCGGAGGTCGATCTGCCGGTTGCCGTGGCGCACCGACATGCGGCCGTCCTGAGGGCGGCGGCGCTCGGCGATGTCGATCTCGGACATGATCTTGAGGCGCGAGATCACGCCGTTCTGGATGCTCTTGGGGGCCGGCTGCATCTCGTGCAGGACGCCGTCGATGCGGTAGCGGACCCGCACCTCGTTCTCGCCAGGCTCGATGTGGATGTCGGAGGCCTTGTCCGTGATGGCCTGCGAGACCAGCAGGTTCACGAAGCGGACGATCGGGACGTCGTCGTCGGGACCCGACGCGATGTCCATCGAAGCGGCGTCCTGCTTGTTCTCCTCCTCGAGGGTGGAGGTCAGGTCGTTGAGCTCGTCGTCGGCGCGGATGTAGCGGTCGATGGCGCTCCGGAGGTCGCCCTTCTCGGCCATGACCCACTCGATCGGCATGCGGCTGGCGGCACGGACGTCGTCCAGGGCGAAGACGTTGCCGGCGTCCGAGACGGCGACCAGGAGCAGGCCGTCCTTGATGGCGATGGGGAGGGCGCTGTGCCGGCGGCAGACGGCCGACGAGACCATGGTGACGGCGTTGCGGTCGACGGGGTAGTCGACGAGCTCGACGAACGACATGTTCGCGGCCTGCGCTCGCGCCTTCGCGATCTGCAGCTCCGACACGACGCCGCGCGCGAGCAGGTCGCGGACACTGGCCTCCTCGTCAGACGGGTTGGCCATCAGGTCGAGCTGCTCGATCGGCAGGAGACCGTGCAGAATCAGGATCTCGGTCATCGACGCCATGGGGACCTCCTTGGACAGGTGTGCCGAGCGCTGTCCCGAGCAACACGGCGATGCCTGCTCGTGGAGCGGGCTTCGTAAGTGTCACCCGGTAGCGACACGGGGTACACGTCCCAAAGGGAGTGGCACCAGTGCGGGGGGCGCGCTTGCGGCGGGACTGATCCTCCTGACAGAGTCGTTTCGGCACGTAATATTCTGCGTGTGACCCTCACGCGTTCCAGCCGGCTTGTGTCGGCCGACCCCCTGGTCGGCCTCGACTATCTCAGGTTCGTATCAGCGACCGTCATCGCTCGCGACCGCGGCGAAGACGGAAGCGGTATCGGGGTCGGTGCACAGACGGCGTTCACCCTGAGGCTTTCGGCGCAGCGGCGCTGGCGCTTGACCGAATCGGGCGATCCGACTCTCGACCCCTGCTCGTGTTCGCGGGCCAATATTCCAGCCGTCTTCTCGATGACCGTTCGGTGAGGCATGAGGTGGCGGTCAACTACGTCGGCCTCGATCTCTAGGGGCCCGCGCTCGGTGCCACTGACATGCATGACCGCGTGGCCCTAGGCCGGATGCGCGAAGACCGTCACGAGGTTGAGGGTGCGGGCGCCCGATGCCGGATTGGCGAGATATGGCACGGACAGACCTGTCAATGTGACATTCCAGGTGAGATAGACAAGTATGTGGGAATGGGTCGATGTCGACCCATCCCCTGGCGGTGCGTTACAGCACACCGCGAGCCGGTCACGGAAATGCCGTGTCCTATCACTGTTGGAGCAATGATGATTAATTGTAGATCTTCTCGATCGCGGAACACCTGGGTCGTAGTCACGGCATTGATCGCGCCAGCACTCTTGGGAATTGCTGCGCCGACGGTCGCGTCGGCTGCCACGCCCACGATCACGTCAAGTGTGACCTCGACCAGAACGGCCGCTCCGATCTCTGTAGCGTCGGCGGCCGCAACAACAGAGGGCATTGTCCCGGCCGGGGGAATCGCTCCCGCCGGTGCGCAAACAATGGAACCACGGGGCGCCATCGGCACATTGCTGAAGCTTTTCGCGACGGGAGTCAACAAGGTTCCGGGACTCTGGAGCACTTTCGCGTCCGGAGTGAAGAAGGCCTACTCGTGGTTCGCCAACAACACATGGAAGGCCGTCAAGGCCGTTGCAGCCGCCGTCTCGTTTTTGCTGAACGCCTATGACATCTGGAAGGGCTTCCACTAGCAGCAATGGAGCGGCGGGCCACCGCCCGCCGCTCCTCCTCCCCCCTTCCCCTCCCCTGAGACACGAACGGAGCACCATGACCCACCCCTCAGACCGGGCCGCCCGCTGGATCCCTCAGGAGTCGTGGGCATGCCCCGTCCTGGCGGCGGCCAGCCTCATCCTGGTCGTCTTCGACACTCGGCTGTCGCTCATCCCCCTGGCTCTGGCGTTCGCCCTGTTCGCCCACCTGGGCCGACGCGCCGGCGAACGCACCGAGCCTCGCCACGCGCTGATGGCATCGCTGCCGTTCATCATCGCGATAATCGTCATCCACGTGGTGAGGTGGACGACCGCGTGAGTGCCGACGACACCACTGCCGACACGGTCGTCGTCGGTCTCACCGTCGCCGGCCTCCAGAAGGCCTACAGCGGCGCCCCGGCCGTGAACGGCGTCAGCTTTGACTGCGCCCCGTCGAGCGTCACCGCCTTCCTCGGCCCGAACGGATCGGGCAAGTCCACGACGCTGCGGATGATCACGGGGCTATCGCGCCCCGACAGGGGTTCGAGCACCTTCGATGGATCGACGATCGCTGAGCTGGAGAACGCCGGTTCGACGGTCGGGGTGCTCCTCGACGCGAGCGCGCACCACGGCGGGCGGTCCGTCAAGGAGACCGTCGCCCTCGCGTGCATCGTCATGGGCGCCCCGCGATCGCGCGCGGAGGAATGCATCGAGTTCGTCGGGCTCACCACCGCCTCGAAGCGCCGAGTCGGGGCGTTGTCGCTGGGAATGCGCCAGCGTCTGGGACTGGCGATCGCCCTGATCGGCGATCCCCGCTACCTGATCCTCGACGAACCCGCCAACGGGCTCGACCCGGAGGGGATCCACTGGATGAATCAGTTCCTCCGCGAATTCGCCGACCGGGGCGGGACGGTCCTGCTCTCCAGTCATCATCTGAACGACATCGAGGCCGTGGCCGACCATTTCGTCATCATCGACAAGGGTCGCGTGACAGCCGACTATTTGACCGGAACCCTCCCGTCCAGGCCACGGACCAGCTTCGTGCCGAGCGACGCGAACTCCTTCCTCCGGGCTCTCGACGACAGGGGAATCGCGTGGACAGCCACGCCCGGTCACCGAGAGATCCTGGCCGAAGTCGATTCGATGGCGATCTGGCATCTCTCGGCCGAACTCGCCCAGCCGCTGGAGTCGCTGACCCCCTTGAACGATCAGTCCCTCCACTCGCTCTTCCTCTCATCTACGACCGGCGAGTTCATCGGCGGAACCCTTTCGAATCGAGATCCGCAGTGATGCAGGCACGACGACTCCTCGAGGCCGAACTGCGCAAGTGCGTCGACACCATCGCGTCCCGGTGGGTGATCGCGGCCATGATCGTTCTCAGCTGCGCG
This sequence comes from Frondihabitans sp. OV104, assembly GCF_057787745.1. Lineage (NCBI taxonomy): Bacteria > Bacillati > Actinomycetota > Actinomycetes > Micrococcales > Microbacteriaceae > Frondihabitans > Frondihabitans sp. OV104. Next base: position 3,436,093 of record NZ_CM173541.1, on the reverse strand, counting down.
GCCCTCACGATCAACAAGATCGCCGACGTCGATGACTTCGGCACGTTTGTCCGGGGCGCGACGCTGCCTCTTCCTGCGCTCCTGCCGATCCTCGCCGTCCTGGCGACGACTGGTGATTGGACTCAGCGGTCGGCGATGACGACCTTCGTGCTCGTCCCACAGCGCTCGCTCGTCCTCGGCACTCGCCTCGTCGCGGCGGTCATCATGGTCCTGGGAGTGACTGCCGCCATCTCGGTGATCTCGCTCGCCACGTTCCTCGTCCTCTTCCCGGGCGGGGCGTCGAGCGTGTTGACCGTGCAGACGGCCTCGAGCCTCCTGTCGATGACGGGACTCTCGACGGCTGCCGCTCTGACCGGCACGGCGGCGGGCTTCCTCCTGCTGAGCACGCCGCTCGCGATCACCACCACGTTGCTGCTGCCATTCGTTTACGACGTGGGTATCGGCCTTGCACTCCCTCACGTGGCGCCGTGGGTCTCGATCCTTGCGTTCAGCGCCTGGATGACGCAGCCGGAGTGGGCCTGGACGACGACGCACGGCACGGAGGTCGGCATCGGCCCCGCGCTCACCTCGTTCCTCCTGTTCGTGATCGCGCCGATCGTACTGGGGTGGTGGAGGCAGCTTCGTCGCGAGGTGAAGTGATCCGACGTGCAGTGACACGTCGTGCAGTGACACGTCGCGCAGTGACACGTCGCGCAGTGACGCGACGGAACTCGGGGCCACCTGACGCGCACCACGAGCCGCCATGGGGAGAGTCGCGTCAGTACTCGCGCACCAGGCTGACGGACGAGCCGATCGGCATGAAGCCCAGCCCCTCGTAGAGGCCGGTCGCGCCCGTGGGGCTCTCGGAGTCGACGTCGAGCACCGAGTGGGCGAGCCCCGCCGCAGCGTGAGCGCGCATCGTGCGAGTCAGCAGCGCCTGCGCCACGCGGCTGCCTCGCCACTCGCGCTTCACGCCGACGTACTCGAAATAGCCGAACGGGTGGCCGGCCTCGACCCACTCCGCCTCGTTGACGCTCGTGAGCACGAACGCCACGACGTCGTCCGTCGCCGGATCGACTGCGACGAACGACAGGTCGGGGCGTGCGATCGGCAGGGCGGCCGTCGCCTCCCAGTCAGCCTGCGTCGTCGGCTGCGAACCCCAGTGGTCGCGGAACACCTCGTTGCGCGCCTGGCGGGTCCGCTCCGACCAGTCCGGGCCGTATGCCTGAATCCTGAGCGCAGGAACGAGGGGTACCTCTTCGACGCCACCCGCGAGATCCCGGGTCAGCTCGAGCCACCACCGTCGCTTCCCGAACCCGTGACGCTCGAACAGGTCCAGGATCCACGTGGCACGCGCATCCGCGTGGGTGAGGGTCCAGCCGGGCAGGGCACGCTCGCTCGTTGCGAACTGCTCCTCGGCGCGCGCCACCTGCCACCGCAGGAGCGCCGTGCCGATGCCTTCGCCGCGGCGGTCCGGGTGAACGGCTCCAGGGATGCTGGACCGCACCAGGGTCTCCTGGCTTGGCAGCAGGACGGCGAACCCGTACGCGACCATCCGCCCGTCGGCGTCCTCGGCCACGACGGTGTCGCGCTCCGGGTCGAGCTCCTCGCGCGCCAGGTCGTGCACGAACTCCTCGAGCGTGAACACGAAGTCGGGGTGGTCGACGAGCCCGGCGGCGTTCGCGACGGCGAGGACCCCGGCGGCGTCGGTCGCGCGCATGCGGCGCCAGGTGACCGGAGGGAGTTCCTGCGATTCGCGGCCCTGCGCCCTCGGCGCCTCTTCGGGGAGGCCCACAGGCTCGGCAGGGGCGATCACGCGGTCGCGGAGGGGCGTCGTCGTCTGGTCCACTCCCCCAGTGTGACGGATCCGCTCGGCAGACTCAGGAAGGCCCCGCCACGCAGTGCGTGACGGGGCCTTCCCTGTGGAGCGGTGGTGCTGACTAGCTGTAGCTGCCCGGCGTGAAGTCGTCAGACGAGAACGAGTCGAAGTCGACGAAGCTGAGGTCAGCCTCGTTGAACGACGCGTCGTCGGTGAAGACACGGTTCGGGTAGCGCTCGGCCTTCGCCTCTTCGGTGGCCTCGACGGCCACGTCGCGGTAGCGGCTGAGGCCGGTACCGGCCGGGATCAGCTTTCCGATGATGACGTTCTCCTTGAGGCCCATCAGCGGGTCGCTCTTGCCCTCCATGGCGGCCTGCGTGAGAACACGCGTGGTCTCCTGGAACGAAGCGGCCGACAGCCACGACTCGGTCGCGAGCGAGGCCTTCGTGATGCCGAGGACCTCCTGGCGAGCCGAAGCCGTCTTCTTGCCCTCGGTGAGAGCGGCGCGGTTGATCTCGTTGTACCGCATGCGGTCGACGAGCTCACCCGGCAGCAGGTCGGTGTCGGCGTGGTCGACGACGGTGACCTTGCGGAGCATCTGACGGACGATGACCTCGATGTGCTTGTCGTGGATCGGCACGCCCTGCGAACGGTAGACGTCCTGGACGCCGCCGACGAGGTGCTGCTGAACCGCACGGACGCCCTTGACTCGCAGGACCTCCTTGGGGTCGACCGCACCGGCGATGATCTGCTGACCGAGGTCGACGTGCTGGCCGTCCTCGATGAGGAGGGTCGAGCGCTTGAGCACCGGGTAGATCACCGGCTCGTCGCCGTTGTCGGGCGTGAGGATGACGCGACGCGAACGGTCGGTGTCTTCGATCACGACACGGCCGGCGCTGTCGGCGATGGGCGACGCACCCTTGGGGGTACGAGCCTCGAAGAGCTCCGTCACGCGGGGAAGACCCTGCGTGATGTCGTCCGCCGAAGCCGAACCACCGGTGTGGAAGGTGCGCATGGTCAGCTGCGTGCCGGGCTCGCCGATCGACTGGGCCGCGATGATGCCGACGGCCTCTCCGATGTCGACGAGGTTGCCGGTCGCGAGCGAACGGCCGTAGCACTTCGCGCAGACGCCGACTGCCGACTCGCAGGTCAGGACGGAGCGGACCTTGATGGTCTCGACACCGGCCGCGACGAGCTCGTCGATCAGGACGTCTCCGACGTCAGCGCCCGCCTCGGCCACGACAGTGCCCTTGGGGTCGACGGCATCGGCAGCGAGGGTACGGGCGTAGACCGTGTTCTCGACCGTCGCGTCACGGACCAGGACGCCGTCGGCGCCCGGAGCCGCGATCGGCATCTCGAGACCGCGCGTGGTGCCGCAGTCGTCTTCGCGGATGATGACGTCCTGCGACACGTCGACCAGACGACGCGTGAGGTAGCCCGAGTCGGCCGTACGGAGAGCGGTGTCGGCCAGGCCCTTGCGTGCACCGTGCGTGGCGATGAAGTACTCGGCGACCGACAGACCCTCGCGGTACGAGGAGATGATCGGACGAGGGATGATGTCACCCTTCGGGTTGTTCACCAGACCACGCATACCCGCGATGTTGCGGACCTGCAGCCAGTTACCACGAGCACCCGACGTCACCATGCGGTTGATGGTGTTGTCCTTCGGGAAGTTCTCGCGCATCGCGGCGGCGACCTCGTTGGTCGCCTCCGTCCAGATCTTGATCAGGTCGGCGCGACGCTCGGCGTCCGAGATCAGGCCCTTGTCGAACTCGCCCTGGACCGCTGCGGCCTGCTTCTCGTAGCCCGCCACGATCTCCGGCTTGCGCGGAGGCGTGAGGATGTCCGAGAGCGCCACGGTCACACCGGAACGCGAGGCCCAGTAGAAGCCGGCGTCCTTGATGTTGTCGAGGGCGGCGGCGACAGCCACCTTCGGGTACCGCTCGGCGAGGTCGTTGACGATCGTCGAGAGGACGCCCTTATCGGTGACCTCCTGGACGAACGGGTAGTCCTCGGGGAGGGCCTCGTTGAAGATGGCACGGCCCAGCGTGGTCTCGACGAGGGTGGTGTCACCCTCGACGTAGCCCGCGGGAGCCTCGCCTGCGGCGAACGTCAGACCCGGGATGCGGATCTTGACGACGGCGTTGAGGTCGAGCGAGCCCTGGTCCTTGGCGAGGATCGCCTCGGACACGGACGAGAACGCACGGCCTTCGCCGGTCGCACCCTCGGTGACGGTCGTCAGGTGGTGCAGGCCGATGATCATGTCCTGTGCGGGCAGGGTCACCGGACGGCCGTCTGACGGCTTGAGGATGTTGTTCGACGCCAGCATCAGGATGCGGGCCTCGGCCTGCGCCTCGACGCTCAGCGGGAGGTGCACGGCCATCTGGTCGCCGTCGAAGTCCGCGTTGAAGGCGGCGCAGACGAGCGGGTGGAGCTGGATGGCCTTGCCCTCGACGAGGAGCGGCTCGAACGCCTGGATGCCCAGACGGTGCAGCGTCGGCGCGCGGTTCAGCAGCACGGGGCGCTCGCGGATGATCTCCTCGAGGACGTCCCACACCTGCGGGCGCGAACGCTCGACCATGCGCTTGGCGCTCTTGATGTTCTGAGCGTGCGACAGGTCGATAAGGCGCTTGATGACGAACGGCTTGAAGAGCTCGAGAGCCATCTGCTTGGGCAGACCGCACTGGTGCAGCTTCAGGGTCGGCCCCACGATGATGACCGATCGACCCGAGTAGTCGACGCGCTTTCCGAGCAGGTTCTGGCGGAAACGACCCTGCTTTCCCTTGAGCATGTCGCTCAGGGACTTCAGGGCGCGGTTGCCGGTACCCGTGACGGGGCGGCCGCGGCGGCCGTTGTCGAACAGCGCGTCGACGGCCTCCTGCAGCATGCGCTTCTCGTTGTTGACGATGATCTCGGGGGCGCCGAGGTCGAGCAGACGACGAAGACGGTTGTTGCGGTTGATCACACGACGGTAGAGGTCGTTGAGGTCGGAGGTCGCGAAGCGGCCACCGTCGAGCTGCACCATCGGGCGCAGCTCCGGCGGGATGACCGGGACGACCTCGAGCACCATGGCGGCCGGCGAGTTGCCGGTCGACAGGAAGGAGCTCACCACGCGCAGGCGCTTGATGGCGCGGATCTTCTTCTGACCCTTGCCGTTCGCGATCTGGTCGTGGAGGATCTCGGCCTCGGCCTCGAGGTCGAACGACTGGAGGCGCTTCTGGATCGCCTCGGCGCCCATGTGGGCCTCGAAGTAGATGCCGAAGCGGTCCTGCAGCTCGTGGAAGACGGCGTCTTCGGGCTTGAGGTCGCCGACCTTGAGCGTGCGGAAGTCCTCCCACACGCGCTCGAGACGGTTGATGTCCTCGTCGAACGCCTTGCGCGTCTGCGACATCTCCTTCTCGGCACCGTCCTTGGCACGACGCTTCTGGTCGCTCTTGGCGCCCTCGGCCTCGAGAGCCGCGAGGTCGTCCTCGAGCTTCTTCAGGCGGTCGGCGATGCGGCTGTCGCGCTGCGACTCGAGCTGCTTGATCTCGAGGCGGAGCTCGTTCTCAAGGCCCGGCATGTCGGCGTGACGACCCTCGTCGTCGATCGAGATGACCATGTAGGCGGCGAAGTAGATGACCTTCTCGAGGTCCTTCGGCGCCATGTCGAGCAGGTAGCCCAGACGCGACGGAACACCCTTGAAGTACCAGATGTGCGTGACGGGGGCGGCGAGCTCGATGTGGCCCATGCGCTCACGACGGACGGAGGACTTGGTGACCTCCACGCCGCAGCGCTCGCAGACGATGCCTTTGAATCGGACTCGCTTGTACTTGCCGCAGGCGCACTCCCAGTCGCGGCTGGGTCCGAAGATCTGCTCTCCGAAGAGGCCGTCCTTCTCGGGCTTCAGCGTGCGGTAGTTGATGGTCTCCGGCTTCTTGACCTCACCGTGCGACCAGGCGCGGATGTTCTCGGCAGTGGCGAGACCGATCCGCAGCTCATCGAAAGTTGTTGCTTCGAGCAATGTGTATCCCTTTTTAGAAAAGTGTCGACGTTGTCGGGGGTGGGCTTAGATCTCGTCGATGTTCGACGACTCGAAGCGGGAGGAGATGTTGATGCCGAGCTCTTCCGCAGCGCGGAACACCTCGTCGTCGTTGTCGCGCAGGCTGACCGTCTGGCCGTCGGCAGACAGCACCTCGACGTTCAGGCAGAGCGACTGCATCTCTTTGATGAGCACCTTGAAGCTCTCGGGGATACCGGGCTCCTGGATGTTCTCACCCTTGACGATCGCCTCGTAGACCTTCACGCGGCCGAGGATGTCGTCGGACTTGATGGTCAGGAGCTCCTGGAGCGCGTACGCGGCTCCGTAGGCCTCGAGGGCCCAGACCTCCATCTCACCGAAGCGCTGGCCACCGAACTGCGCCTTACCACCCAGCGGCTGCTGCGTGATCATCGAGTACGGACCGGTCGAACGGGCGTGGATCTTGTCGTCGACCAGGTGGTGCAGCTTCAGGATGTACATGTAGCCGACCGAGACGGGCTCCGGGAACGGCTCTCCCGAACGACCGTCGAACAGGCGCGCCTTGCCGGACGAGCCGATGAGGCGCTCGCCGTCGCGGTTGACCAGGGTCGAGTCGAGCAGGCCGGCGATCTCGTCCTCCGACGCACCGTCGAAGACCGGGGTCGCGACCTTCGTGCCGGGCTCGGCCTGACGGGCGTGATCGGGCAGGTTGTTCGCCCACTCCTGGATTCCGTCGACGTTCCAGCCCTGCTTGGCGATCCACCCGAGGTGGATCTCGAGCACCTGGCCGAAGTTCATTCGACCGGGCACGCCCAGCGGGTTGAGGACGATGTCGACGGGGGTTCCGTCGGCGAGGAACGGCATGTCCTCGACCGGGAGGATGGTCGAGATGACGCCCTTGTTGCCGTGACGACCGGCGAGCTTGTCGCCCGCGGTGATCTTGCGCTTCTGGGCGATGAACACGACCACGCGCTGGTTGACGCCCGAGCCGAGCTCGTCGTCGCCGTCCTGCGAGTCGAACACCTTGACGCCGATGATCGTGCCCTGCTCGCCGTGAGGCACCTTCAGGGACGTGTCGCGGACCTCGCGGCTCTTCTCGTTGAAGATCGCGCGGAGCAGGCGCTCCTCGGCACTGAGCTCGGTCTCGCCCTTCGGCGTGACCTTGCCCACGAGGATGTCGCCGGGGCGGACCTCGGCGCCGATGCGGATGATGCCGCGCTCGTCGAGGTCGGCCAGCAGGTCCGGGCTGACGTTGGGGAGGTCACGGGTGATCTCCTCCTTGCCGAGCTTCGTGTCGCGGGCGTCGACCTCGTACTCCTCGATGTGGATCGACGAGAGGGTGTCGTCCTTCACCAGGTTCTGGCTCAGGATCATGGCGTCTTCGTAGTTGTAGCCCTCCCACGGCATGAACGCCACGAGGAGGTTCTTGCCGAGCGCGAGCTCGCCGTTCTCGGTCGCAGGACCGTCGGCCAGGACCTCGCCGGCCTCGACGCGCTGACCGGCGTCGACGATCACGCGGTGGTTGTACGACGCACCCTGGTTCGAGCGGTCGAACTTGCGCAGGTAGTAGTCCTGCGTGCCGCCCTCGTCGAGCTGCACGGTGACGACGTCGGCGGAGACCTCGAGGACCACGCCGGCCTTGTCGGCGGTGACCACGTCACCGGCGTCGATGGCCGTGTAGCCCTCCATGCCGGTTCCGACGAGCGGCGACTCGCTGCGGACCAGCGGGACGGCCTGGCGCTGCATGTTCGCACCCATGAGGGCGCGGTTCGCGTCGTCGTGCTCGAGGAACGGGATGAGCGACGTCGCGACGGAGACCATCTGGCGCGGCGAGACGTCCATGTAGTCGACCTCGGCCTTCGCGACGAGCTCGACCTCTCCGCCCTTGCGGCGGACCAGGACCTTGTCGTCGGCGAAGTGGAAGTCGCCGGTGAGGGGCGCGTTGGCCTGGGCGACGATGAAGTCGTCCTCCTCGGACGCGGTCAGGTAGTCGATGTTCGCCGTGACCACGCCGTCGACGACGCGACGGTACGGGGTCTCGATGAAGCCGAACGAGTTGATTCGGGCGAACGACGCCAGCGAGCCGATCAGACCGATGTTCGGGCCTTCAGGGGTCTCGATGGGGCACATGCGGCCGTAGTGCGACGGGTGGACGTCGCGGACCTCGACGCCGGCGCGCTCGCGGCTCAGACCACCGGGGCCGAGGGCCGAGAGGCGGCGCTTGTGGGTCAGACCCGAGAGCGGGTTGTTCTGGTCCATGAACTGCGACAGCTGGCTCGTTCCGAAGAACTCCTTGATCGCGGCGACGACGGGGCGCACGTTGATCAGGGTCTGCGGCGTGATCGCCTCGATGTCCTGCGTGGTCATGCGCTCGCGGACGACGCGCTCCATGCGGGAGAGACCGGTGCGGACCTGGTTCTGGATCAGCTCGCCGACCGCGCGGATGCGACGGTTGCCGAAGTGGTCGATGTCGTCGATGTCGAGGCGCAGCTCGACGGGCTTGCCGTCGCGGGTGCCGGCGATCGTCTTCTGCTCGGCGTGCAGCGACACGAGGTACTTGATCGTGGCGACGATGTCGTCGACGGTCAGGACCGAGTCGGTCAGCGGCGCGTCCATGCCGAGCTTGCGGTTGATCTTGTAGCGACCCACCTTGGCGAGGTCGTAGCGCTTCGGGTTGAAGTAGAAGTTGTCGAGGAGCGCACGCGCAGCCTCGGCAGCGACCTGCTCGCCGGGACGGAGCTTGCGGTAGATGTCCTTGAGCGCCTCTTCCTTCGTGAGGATGGTGTCCTTCTCGAGGGTGGCCTCGATGGACGCGAAGCCCTTGAACTGCTCGGCGATGTCTTCGGAGGTGAGGCCGAGGGCCTTCAGGAAGACGGTGACGCTCTGCTTGCGCTTGCGGTCGATGCGGACGCCGACCTGGTCGCGCTTGTCGATCTCGAACTCGAGCCAGGCACCGCGGCTCGGGATGATGCGCGAGGAGTAGACGTCTTTGTCGGAGGTCTTCTCGGGCGTGCGGTCGAAGTAGACGCCGGGCGAGCGCACGAGCTGCGACACGACGACGCGCTCGGTGCCGTTGATGATGAACGTTCCGCGCTCGGTCATGAGCGGGAAGTCGCCCATGAACACCGTCTGGGTCTTGATCTCGCCCGTGAGGTGGTTCATGAACTCGGCGTTCACGTAGAGGGGAGCCGCGTAGGTCTTGCCGCGCTCCTTGCACTCGTCGATGGAGTACTTGGGCTCTTCGAGCTCAGGCGCGGTGAACGAGAGCTGCATGGTCTCGCCGAGGTCCTCGATCGGGGAGATCTCCTCGAAGATCTCCTCCAGGCCCGAGTTCACGGCGAGGTCGGTGCGGCCGGCAGCTTGGCCATCGGCGAGACGCGCCTTCCACACGTCGTTGCCGACCAGCCAGTCGAAGCTCTCCGTCTGAAGCGCCAGCAGGTCGGGGACCGTCAGCGTGTCGGTGATCTTCGCGAACGACAGGCGCGATGCGGCGCGGCCGTTCTTGGGTGAGTTGGTTTGTGCGTTGGGCGCAGCAGCCAAGGAAACTACCTCCATGGACACGAGGTCCTATGTCGTCTGTTCGGACAGTACGTTGTGTGTATCGTCGAACCCACCAGGTGCCAGGAGGCCGAGACCTCGGACAAGACACCACCTCATCGCGGGCCCTTCGCAGGGCCGCCTCGAGGAGCCTCAGACGACCGCAATATGACGGCTGAAGGCATGGGGAGCGCAAAGATCAACTATATGCGGCTCCGACGCGCCCTGTCCAGTGGCATCGTTGACCTTTTTAGCGATCCCCGGTATAAGCCGTGGCGCGTAGCGTGCGTTTCGCCCCCTCGCCCCTCTCCCCCCTCTCCCGAAATTCAAGGAGATCCTCCCTGGGGGAAGGCGTTGACCCGGATCGCCAGGCCATAGCGCGCAGTTTCTCCTTGAAATTGCTGGGCGGGGACTGTCCACAGCTTCTGAGCGGCGCCCCGTTGTCCACAGGGACGTCGTTCCGGGGCTGAACGACTTGCAGATCCGGGCACAGTCACTCCATGGATCCAGGACTCGACATCGCCCTCCGCAGCCTGAACGGCCTCGCACGACGAGCAGAGCTGTTGAGGGCAGGCGCACCAGCCGACAGTTTCGGGCCCGCATGGGCCGCCGGCGAGATCCTGCGAGTACGTCACGGCGTGTACGCGCGTCCGGGACTCCCCGAGCCGATCCTTCGCGCCGCCCGGATCGGCGGCGTCTTGGCGGCCGCGTCGGCCGCGCCGTTCCTGGGGCTGTGGAAGCCGCCGCACGAAAGGCTGTTTGCGAGCGTCCGCCCGGGCGCCATGGGGCTCCGCGATCCTGACGATGCGACTCGCGCCCTCGACCGGATGCGAGACGACGTCGTCGTCCTTCACGATGGCGGACGACTCCGACCCGGCGCCCGACTCCACGTCGATGTGCGGACCTGCGTGCGGCAGACCGTGCAGCTGGAGTCTCCTGCGTTCGCCCTGGCTATCCTCAACTCGGCGCTTCGGGCAGGGCGACTCGACGCCGACGACCTCGCGTGGCTGACTACGTCGGCGCCCGTTCGCTGCCACCCGGTGCTCGCCGCTGCGGACCGCCGGGCCGAGTCCGGCACCGAATCGGTCATGATGTGGAATTTGCGCTGCGCGGGCATCGCATTCGAGCCCCAGGTCGTAGTCGACGGTGGTGAGCGCGTCGACTTCGTGGTCGGCCGACGAGTCGCAGTCGAGTGCGTCAGCGTCGAGCACCATGCGGGGACGGCCAACTACTCGAAGGATCGCCGACGTATCGCGTCGATCGTCCGACAGGGCTATGTCGTCCTGGAATTCACGTACGACCAGGTTCTCTACGACTGGCCGATGGTCATCGCGACAATTCGAGCGGCCATCGAGCGGGAGTACCTGGCCAACGCCCTCTAAGCCTCCGGCTCCCCAGAAAATTCAAGGAGATTATCCATCGGCTCGGCCGGTCTCAGAGGCGGCCCGGGCGCCCTGGCAATAATCTCCTTGAATTTCGGGGGCCGGAGGCGAGGGCGGAGGCGAGATGAGGGCGAGGAGGGGGGGCTCAGAGGCCGAAGGCCAGCCGCAGGCCGAGCCCGACCATCACGCACGCGATGACGGCGTCGAGCACCCGCCAGGCCCCCGGCCGCGCGAAGACGGGGCGGAGCAGGCGCGCACCGAACCCGAGGCCGGCGAACCAGAGGCACGACGCCGCGAGCGCGCCCCCGGCCCACCACCACCGCTCGTCGGGGCCCTGCTGGTTGGCGACCGAGCCGAGGAAGAGGATCGTGTCGAGGTACACGTGGGGGTTGAGCCAGGTGAGGGCGACAGCGGTGGCGACGGCGGCTCGGAGGGGGCGGTCGCGAGTTCCTGCGCCCGGAGCCAGAGCGGCGGGTCGGATGGCGCGGCGTGCGGCCAGGAGGCCGTACCCGACGAGGAAGGCCGAGCCGATGACGCGGATCGCGAGGAGCGCGACGGGGGCGGCCTGCACGAGGGCTCCGATGCCGAGCACGCCGGCGAGGATCAGCACGGCGTCCGACAGCGCGCAGACCAGCACGACGGCTGCCACGATCCGGAGCCGGCCCTCGATGCCGATGCGCAGCACGTAGGCGTTCTGCGCTCCGATGGCGATGATGAGCGAGAGGCCGGTGGCGAGGCCGAGGAGCGCGGGCAGGAGCGTTGTGGTCACGAGGCGACGCTAGGGGGCATGAGCGATTCAGTACAGCTAAAGATTCTCACTCTGCATAAGCTGAGCTAATGCACCGCGACCAGCTCGAGACGCTCGCCGCCCTGATCGACGAGGGCACCTTCGACGCGGCCGCCCGGCGCCTGCACGTGACGCCGTCGGCCGTCTCGCAGCGGGTGAAGGCCATGGAGCAGGCGGCGGGCCAGGTGCTCGTGCGCCGCACGTCGCCGGTCGAGGTCACCGAGGCGGGGGCCGTCGTGCTCCGCCATGCGCGCCAGGTCGCTCTGCTCGAGGCCGACACGCTCCGAACCCTGGGCGCAGGAACTGGCGCCACCGCCGTCGCCCTCGCCGTCAACGCCGACAGCCTGGCCACGTGGTTCCTCCCCTGCCTGGCGGGGCTCGGCGGCCGCGTCACGCTCGACCTCCGCCGCGAGGACCAGGAGCACACGGTGGGCCTGCTGCGGTCGGGCACGGTCATGGCCGCCGTGACGTCGACGCGCGAGGCCGTGCAGGGGTGCTCGATCGAGCCGCTCGGCGTGATGCGCTATCGCGCGGTGTGCGCCCCGCGCTTCGGCGCGGCGCACGGGCTGCCGGGCACCCTCGAGTCGGCGCCGGTCGTCTACTTCGACCGGGACGACGACCTGCAGGAGGCGTTCCTGAGGCGGCGCGGACTGCTGGTCGGAGCGGCGCCGCGGCACTACATCCCGACGTCGGACGACTTCGCGCGGGCGGTCGCGCTGGGGTTCGGCTGGGGCCTGCTCCCCGAGCAGCAGTGCCTCTCGCCGCTCGAGGACGGCTCGCTGATCGAGCTCGCCCCCGACGAGCCGCTCGACGTGGAGCTCTTCTGGCAGCGCTGGAACCTGCGGTCGGAGACCCTGGACGCCGTGTCGGACGCCGTGCGGGCCGGTGCCGCGGCGGCGCTCCGGCCACCAGCGGGGATCAGCGCGGGCTGACCACCTTCTGCGCCGCCCAGAGCGCGACCTTCTTCGGCAGCAGCCGCACGCCGACACGGGCGAGCACCGCGTTCGAGACGCCGTCGACGACGCTCGGCTGGTCGCGCGCCAGGGCGCGCTTCGTCGTGTCGATGAGCTGCGCGGTCGTGCGCTTGGACCTCGCGAAGTCCTCGCCGGCCACGTCGAAGAACGGCGTCTCGGTGGGGCCGGGGCAGAGGGCGAGCACTCGCACGCCGGTGCCCCGGGTCTCGTGCCAGAGCGCCTCGGTGAACGACAGCACGTAGGCCTTGGTCGCTCCGTAGACGGCCATCAGCGGCAGCGGCTGGAAGGCGGCGTTGCTGGCCACGTTGATGATCGTGCCGCTGCGGCGCTCGATCATCGCGGGCAGGCAGCGCTGCGACAGCTCGGTGAGCACCTCGCAGTTGAGGCGGATCTGGTCGGCGAGACGGTCGGGGTCGGCCTCGGCGACGGGGCCGTGCGTGCCGAAGCCGGCGTTGTTCAGGAGGAAGTCGACGTGCAGGCCCGCGGCGGCGACGTCGGCCGTCAGCTCGGCGGCCGCGTTCGGCGCGCCCAGGTCGCGCGCCATCACGGTCACCGCGACCCCGGACGCGGCGCGGATCTCGCCGGCGAGCGTCTCGAGCTTGTCGGCGGAGCGGGCGACGAGCACGAGGTCGAGGCCGTCGGCGCCGAGGCGGCGGGCGAACTCGGCGCCGATGCCGGTGGAGGCCCCGGTGATGAGGGCGGTGCGAGAGGTCATGGTGGCCGATGCTACCGGCGCGGTCAGACCCGCACCGCCATCGCCCGATCGGCGGGCTCCGACTCGCTGGCCCAGCGCAGGGTGACGACGGTCCCGTGTCCGGGCGCGCTCGTGATCGCGGCGACGCCGCCGATTCCGTTGACACGCTCGAGGATCGACACGCGGACCCCGAGGCGCTCCGACTTCACCGACGTGTCGTAGCCCGCGCCGTCGTCGGCGACGACGATCTCGGCGACGCCCCCGACAGCGCGCACCTGGATGTAGCGCGACGCTCCGTCGCCCGCGTGCTGGCAGCTGTTGACGACGGCCTGGATCGTCGCGTCTCCGAGGGCTTCGGCGATGTCGGCGGGCAGGAGCATGGCGGGGACGAGGCGGGCGTCGCTGATCTCGGCCTCCGTGTCGAGCTGGGCCATCGCCTCGCGGATCCGCTCGTGCACGTCGATGAGCGGGACGGGCAGATCGGCCGCGCCGTGCCCGGCCATGGCCTCGCCGAGACGGTCCATGCTGGTCTTGGCCATGGCGGCGGCGAGAGACCGGGCCCTCGGCGTGTCGGCCTTGCCGGCGGAGATGAAGGCCGTGAGGACGCCGTCGTGCACGATCGAGTCGACCTGCACCCGCTCCAGCTCGGTGGCGTGCTGGCGCACGGCCTCGCTGTAGCGGCTCACGGCAGCGCTCTGGGCGATGTCGACGCTCTGCGCGGCCCTCCGCAGGAGGCTGACGAGGATCAGCACGGCGGCGCCGAGCACGATGGCGTAGCTGGCGTCGAGTGCGGCCTGACCGGGTGCGACCCCGCCGCCGGCAGGCGTCTGCCTCACGTAGAAGAAGAGGCCGGGGATGATGAAGAGGTAGGCGGTCGCCACCCACGTGCTGAAGGCGAAGACCGCAGCGGCCAGCACCATGTTGCAGACGTACCAGAGCCACGGGCCGCTGGGCTGGACCTGCGTCAGATCGGGGAACGCGAACGGCCAGGTGGCGAGAGCGACGACGAAGACGACGCAGGTGATGGAGGCGACGTACGGGACGAAGCGTCCGACGAAACCGGCGACCACCAGCACCAGGAACGACCCGAACACCAGCACCAGCATGAGCAGCGCCCAGCTCGGCCGCAGCGACGGCGACTGGGCCATGGCGATGGGCACGGCCTGCGCCCCGAAGACCAGCGACATGATCGAGAGGCTCCGCTCCAGCACGCGCTCGACGGCCAGGCCCGTGACGGGCTTGGAGGGTCCGCGCCGCTGCGGGGTGGGGGCGTCGTTCGACTCCGGGAGGGACATGACGTGTTCTCGATCAGGGCGGGTCAGAAGCGACGTCGAGGCGAGACGTCGAGGGAAGACTAACCGGCAGGCGTGGCCCGGTGGAGGGCCGGGCGCGAGAACACACGCTAATTGGGGGTACGGGTTCCGGGCCGCGGGGGACGGCCCGGAACCGAGGTGCTACTCCTCGTCGAGACGGCCGGCCGCGGAGCGGCGACGACGCGCGATGACGGAGAGCAGGAGGCCGAGGCCGAGCAGCACGAGGACGCCGGTCAGCGGGGTGCGGACGTCGGTTCCGGTGTAAGCCAGGGCGCCGGTCGCGACCGGGGTCGCAGTGCCGCCGAGGGTAGGCGTCAGGCCGGCCGCGGCCGGGGTGACCGGGACGACGACGACGGGTGTCGTGGGCGTGCCGGGGGTGACGGGCGTGGTGCCGCCGCCGGCCGGAGGCGTCGTGCCGTTGCCGCCGTTCGGGCCGGTGGGCGTGACGGCGTTGACTCGGGCGAAGTACGCGTTCGAGCTCGTGACCGCGGTGCCCGACGTGACGCCCGTGCCGGTCACGGTGCCGACGTCCTGGTGGTCGATGTCGCCCGATCGCACGCCGCTCAGGTCTGCGGTGCAGGTGAACGAGGCGCCCGGCGCGAAGCGGCCGGCCCAGGTGGTGCCGGTGGCGGGCCCGCCGAGCGGCGAGAAGTCGCAGCTCAGGCCGGTCACCGTGCCGTTGGCCACGACGTCGTCGACGACCGAGACGTCGCGCAGCGGGTCGGTGCCGGTGTTCGTGACCTTGTAGACCAGCGAGGCGGTCCCGTTCGTGGCGAGGGTGACCACGTCGGCGGCCGTGTCGGCCGCGTTGCCCAGGCTGTCGCCCTTGACGATCGAGACGGAAGCCGTCGGGTTCGTGCCGGCGCCCACGCCGCCCGCGGCGGCCTGCGAGATGCTGGCGAAGCCGCGCTGGGTGCGCGTCGCTCCGGCGACCGTCGTCGCCACGGTGCCGACGTTGCTGAACGTCTGGGCCGCGGTCTCGGAGCCCGTCGCCTCGCGGAGCGAGACGCGGATGCTCACGCGGTAGGCGTGATCGGCCGCGGCGGCGGGCCAGGTCGCGGTGTAGCCGGCCTCGGTGCACGACTGCGAGGCGGGCACTGTGGTGGTGATCGAGGCGATGGTGGTGGTGCCGGGGGTGAAGGCGACGTCCTGGTAGCGGATGGTCGAGCAGTCGTAGAACCAGTTCTGGCCGGTCGGCACGGTGTCGCTCGAGACGGCGCTGTCGAACGGTCCGACCGGGGTGTCGAGCCACCACGCCAGGAAGTCGACGGGGTTGGTGTGGCCCTGATCGGCCGAGGTGAAGGCGCGCGACTTGATCGGCACCGAGCGCGTCGACACCGAGCCGGGGCGCGTGATGACGGTGGTGAACGAGACGCCGTCGCCGGTCACGGAGGTGATCGGGGTCGACGCCCCCGGCGGCACCTGCACGCTCGAGTAGTCGGAGGTGACGAAGGCGGTGCCGTGCGTGTCGAGGTGTGTCGACGCGTAGTCGGTCAGCGTGAACGTGATGACGACCGGCGAGGTCGACGAGAGCGCCGCAGTGGCGACGACGGCGCCGCCGTCGGGGTCACGGAGCGCGAAGTCCGAGGGGAGGTTGCGGAGCACCGAGCTCAGCGTCAGCGTGAACGTGTCGCCGGCCTGGGCGTTGTCGGGCACCTGCCAGTCGATGCTCGTGGTCAGCTGCTGGCCGGGAGCCGGCGTGGTGGGCGTGACGGCCACGTTCGTGATCGCGCCGCTGATGACGGCGGCGCTCGCCGGGGTCGCGCCGAGGGCGATGCCGGCCGCCGCCAGCAGCGGCACGGCCGCCAGGGCGACGACTCGGCGCCATCGAGCCAGTCGGGTGACAGGGCGTGCGGGCACAGGGAGGCGCAGAGAAGACATGCAGGACCTTCGGGATCGGGTGTCGACGCGAACCTGCCCCCGGGCGTCACGCAGCGCCGTCTCCCAGCGGTTGGGGCCGCGGAGATCTGGCCTGGGTGTGCGTGACCGACGTGATCAAGGGGCGTCTTCGCGCCGTCGGATAAAAGCCAACCTAACCCCCGAACGGGGTACACCACCAGCCTCTTCCGGAATGCGCAGACCTCACGAGAGCGCCAGCGCCATCGCCTGCGCGCGGGTGGTCACGCCGAGCTTGGAGAAGATCGCGTTGACGTGCGCCTTGACGGTGGCGACGCTGACGAACAGGCGGGCCGCGATCTCGGGGTTGGCGAGGCCGTCGGCGATCAGCGAGAGCACCTCGGCCTCGCGGGGGCTGAGCCCGGCGAAGCGCGAGCGAAGGGACTCGGGGGTGCTCGGCGGCGGCGCTTCCGTTCCTGCGCCCGTGAGACTGGCGACGAGACGCGCGCCGACCGAGGCCGCGAACGTCGCCTGGCCGGCTGCGGTGGCGCGGATGGCGCTGGCGAGCTCGGCGCGCCCCGCGTCTTTGGTGAGGTAGCCGCGGGCTCCGGCGCGGAGGGCGCCGACGATCGACTCGTCGTCGGCGTAGGTGGTGAGCACGAGCACGGCGACGCCGGGGTGCTCGGCGATGATCCGGCGGGTGGCGTCGGCTCCCGAGAGCTCGGGCATGCGGAGGTCCATCAGGATCACATCGGGCACGAGCTCGGCCGCCAGACGCACGGCCTCGACTCCGTCGCCGGCCTCCCCCACCACCTCGAAGCCGTCGACCAGCCGCAGCACAGTGACCAGGCCATCGCGCACGATCGCCTGGTCGTCGGCCACGAGGATCCGGATCGTGTCGGTCATCGCGCGCCTGCCTCGGGGCAGTCGAGCTCGAGCACGACCGAGAACTTGTCGCCGTCGCGCCTCGCGGTCAGCGTCGACCGGTCGTCGAGCTCGGCCACGCGCGAGCGCATGCCGGGCAGTCCGCTGCCGTCGCCGAGCGGGCCATCCTGCCCGGCGGGGTTCGAGATGACTGCGCGCAGGAACTCCCCGCCCACCTCCCGAGACAGGCTCACCCTCACCGGCGCGCCCGGCGCGTGCCGGCGCGCGTTGCTGAGCGCCTCGCGCAGCACCCCCGCGAGCACCCTGCGGTGGCCGGCGTCGAGGGAGGACGCGCCCTCGACCCCGGACGCCTCGACACTGCCGCCGAGACCGCGGTGCGCCGCCAGCAGGTGCGCCACGGCGTCGTCGGCGTCGAGCGAGCTCGGGGCCGGGTCGGCGGCGGGGTCGCGGAGGGCGGTCACGGCGCGGCGCGCCTCGCCGAGCCCGTCGGCGGCGAGGGTGCGGGCGGCGGCGACGCGGGACGCGGCCTCCTCGGTGCGGCCCGCCTCGAGCAGCGCCTCCACGGCGTCGAGCTGGATGACGAGGCCGCCGAGGCTGTGCGCGAGCACGTCGTGGATGTCTCGGGCCACGGTCGCACGGTCGGCGAGCAGCGACGCGCGCTGATGCTCGCGCTCGAGGTCGAGCTCGCGGGCCAGGAGCGCGCGCTCCCGCTCGGCTGCGGCGACGGTCTGCCGCCGGTTCAGGCCGACGACGATGCCGAGCGCGTAGCCGCCGAGGACGCCGAAGAAGAACGACGCCGGCCTCACCTCGGCCAGGCCGCCGATGACGGTGATCACCGCGCCGAGGGCGGCGAGCAGCGGACCGGCGTAGCGCGAATGCCGCGTCTCGGCCGTGACCGCGGTAACGGCGATGATGGCCGGCGTGACCAGGAGGCCGTCGGTCGGGCCTACCATGGCCGCGCCGCCGACGACCATGACCAGCGCGGCCAGGTCGCGGAGCAGGTCGACGCGGACGAAGGCCCGCACCGCCCAGATCAGGAGGACGACGAGGCTGCAGCCGATGACGATCGGCTCCCGGTCGTCCGGGCCGCCGGTGCCGGCGATCACCCAGAACGCGACGACGACGGCCCCGACGCCGTTCAGCGCGGGGCCGAAGCCCGTGCGGGACGGAGTCGGGGCGGGAGTCGTCACGTCAGCCATCATGCCGTGGCCGTGACCACCCGCGGCATCCGGGAGTCGAGCACGAGCGCCGAGGCGGCGCGGTTCGCGGCGATGGTGAGCAGGATCACGCCCGTCGCCGTCAGCAGGTGGGCGCCGAGGGCGGAGCCGGCCACGTCGATCCCGATCCGCACCGCGATCAGCGCGATCCACAGCGTCATGCCGAGGCCGCCGCTGCGCGACTCGAGGACGTTGCCCTTGTCGTCGGGTGCCGCCGCGCGGCGGAACACCGTTATGCGGCCCATGATCAGGCCGAGGACGACCGCGAACGCGAGCTCGACGGCGATGAGCGTCACGTCGATCGGACCGACGCTGAGGCCCTTGGCCGACGTCGACAGGCTGATGAGGCCGACGATCGCGAGGATCGCGGGCATGCGCCAGACGCGGGCCCGGTCGAAGGGGCGCCAGCGGAGCTGACGGGCGCCGATGTAGACGACGAGTGCGACGCCGACGGCGATGTTGATGAGGAGCTGGACGGTCATGTGCGGGCCTTTCTCTGGGGTGGTTCCAGCTTCGCCGCGCGAGTTCCTGCGCCCCACCACCCCAGGGTGGAGAGGCGTCGCGGCAGGGTGGAAACCGGGCGGGCATGGGAGGCTTGGGCAATGGCCACCCCACCCGAGAACCTCGAGATCACCATCGGCGCAGGCCAGGCCCGGATCGAGCCCGACAAGTACTCCCCCGGCTCGTACACGCTGGTCGTCGACGGCACGCCGCAGTCGCACGTCGACCTCGACGACCCCACCCACCTCGTCTTCGAGTACGTGCGCCGGATCGGCCACGCCATCGACCTGCTGCCCGCCGGCCCGGTCACGGCGCTGCACCTCGGGGCCGGCGCCCTCACCCTGCCCCGCTACGTCGAGGCGACGCGGCCCGGCTCGCGCCAGCAGGTCGTCGAGCTGGAGCAGTCGCTCGTCGAGCTGGTGCGGGCGCAGCTGCCGTTTCCGCGCGGGGCGTCGATCCGGATGCGGTACGGCGACGCCCGCGAGGTGATGGAGAAGCTGCCGGGCGGCCTCCGCGGCACCGTCGACCTCCTCGTCGTCGACGTCTTCGGCGGGTCGCGCATCCCGGCCCACGTCACGTCGCTCGAGTTCTACGAGGCCGCGGCGGCGTTCCTGTCGCCGACCGGGATGCTGGTCGTGAACTCCGCCGACGGAGCCGGGCTCGCCTTCGCCCGCGGCCAGGCGTCGACCCTCGCGACGGTCTTCGAGCACGTCGCCGCCGTCGCCGACCCCGGCACGCTCAAGGGCCGCCGTTTCGGCAACGTCGTGCTGATCGGCTCGCGGTCGCCGCTGCCCGTCGACCAGATGCCGCGCGTGTACTCGGCCGACCCGCTGCCGGCGAAGGTCGTGGCCGGGCGCGAGCTGCGCGACTTCATCGCCGGGGCGCCGGTCGTCACCGACGCGACCGCCGTGCCGTCGCCGGAGCCGTCGCGGTCGGTGTTCGGCGGGCGCTGATCTGCGCCCCGCCCGACGCGCGGCCGCCGCTTCAGAAATTCAAGGAGATTTTTGCGCCGACGGGCTGGGATCCGCATGGGCAAGTCGGCTGAGCGCCGAATCTCCTTGAAATTCTGGCGGGGCCGGGAAGGGCGGGGCCGGGCAGGCTCGGCAGAGTGAGGCGCTGACTACCTCGCGTCGGGGGCGGCCTCGTCGGGCTTGGCGAGCAGGTCGCGCAGCGTCGCCTCGGCCTCGGCGGGCGCGGCGGCGGCTTCGGCGTTGGCCTCGGTCACGGCCCGCACGACCTCCTCGCGCTGCACCTTGATGCCGCGCGGAGCGTCGATGCCGACGCGAATGCCGTCACCGCGGGAGTCGAGGATGGTGAGGACGATGTCGTCACCGATGAGGATCCTCTCCCCCACCTTGCGCGTAAGCACCAGCATCCCGCCAGACTACCGGGCCGCGCGCGCCTGACACGTCGAAACGGCGAAAACACCCCGCCGCGGCGCAGTGCCGGCACCGATCCGGCGGGGCTGCGCCGATTCGGCGGGCCCGGGCCGATTCCAAGGGCATGTGCCGATACCTAAGGCCTACGCGTCGACCCAGCCCAGCGGCAGGCCGAGCTCCCGCACGGTGTCGGGCGTCGACGTCGTCGCCAGGCCCGAGGCGGCGAGGCCGTCGGCTTCGATGACGGCGGAGGCCTGCGCGATCCACCGCTCGGTGTCGGCGGGCTTGCGCCCGGCGTCCACGACGAACCAGATCTGGTCGGGGGCGAGGTTCTCGACGACGCCGGCGGCCGTGGAGTCCCAGCCGACGGCGACGATGGTCGCGCGGTCCATCTCGACGCCCGAGGCGCGGGCCTCGAGGGCGCCGCGACGGTCGGTGATGGCGACGAAGCGGCCGTCGGCGCACGAGCCCGCGACCCGGATCGCGGCACGCGTGCGGGTCGAGCCGTCGGCCATGGCCTGGGCGACGGCGACGGTGTCGGGCCGCTCGCCGACGATGACGACGAGGTCGCCCGGGCCCTCGAGAAGGGCCGGCGCGATCGGACGGGGCGCGCTGGCTGCGGCGGCGGCCGCGGCGCGTCGGGCTGCACGGGTCGGGAACGCCTGCTGCTGAGCGGCTCCGGGCACCGAGGCACCGGGCGCAGGAACTGGCACGGCCACGTCGGGAGCCACCCCGTTGAAGGCCAGGTCGTCCATCAGCTCCGCGAACGCGTTCGAGCGGGTGGACACCGCCGGCTCGGGCTCCGGCGCCTCGGCTGCGAACATCTCGTCGCCGCCCTCGGCATCGGCCAGCAGGGCGGCGAGTCCGACGCGCTGGGCGGGGGTCGGCGCGAAGGCGCGCTCGGCGGCGGGGCCGGCGGGGGCGGGCATTTCCTGCGCCCCGGGCTTCGCGGCGGATCGACGGCCCTTCTCGGGCAGCTCGACCGTCGCCTCGACGTAGCGCTTGGAGAACAGGCCGGCGATGCCCAGGCCGCCCGACGTCACGCGCTCGGCGGCGACGATGCGGGCTCTCGGGCCGTGCTCCTCGCGGACGCGCGCGGCGATGTCGTCGAGGCTCTTGCCCTTCAGGACGATCCGCTGTGCCATGCGGCTAGTTTCGCACTAGGCCGCGAGGGTGTCGACGCCGCGGACGACCCCGACGGTCTCGATGGTCGAGTTGCCGGCGGTGGCCTCCTGGTAGTTCAGGACGGGCAGCCCGCCGGTCTGGGCGGACACGAGGCGGCGGATAGCCGGGCGGAGGGCGGGGGCGCAGACGAGGACGGCCGAGGGGCCCGATGCCTCGACGTTCTGCAGCGACGCCTTCAGCGACGACAGGATCATCTCGATGCGGTTGGCGTCGATGAGGATCTGCGAGCCGTTCTCGGACGGGCGCAGGCCCTCGAGGAGCGACTGCTCCAGGCCGGGCTCGATCATGATGACGCGGAGCACGTTGCCGTCGAGGTACTGGGCGGCGAGCGCGGGGCCGAGCGCGGCGCGGGCCGACTCGATGAGGCCCTCGGGGTCGGTCGACACCTTGGCGCGGAGCGTGAGCGCCTCGCAGATGCGGCCGAGGTCGTTGATCGGGATCTGCTCCTGGAGCAGGCCCTGGAGCACGCGCTGCAGCTCGGCCATGCTGAGCATGCCGGGGATGAGCTCGTCGACGGCCGGGGCGTTGACCGTCTTGACGCCCTCGACGAGCACGCGGACGTCTTCGCGGGTGAGGAGGCGAGCCGCGTTGTCGGCGATGATCGACGACAGGTGGGTGACCAGGACTGACACGCGGTCGATGACGGTCGCGCCGGTCATCTCGGCCGAGTGGCGCATCTCGGAGGGGATCCACTTGCCGGCGAGGCCGAACACGGGCTCGATCGTCGAGACGCCGGGGAGCGCGTCGAGGTAGTCGCCGAGGGCGAGCACCTTGCCGGCGGGCGCGGTGCCGCGGCCGGCCTCGACGCCGGCGATCCGGATTGCGTAGGTCGACGGCGGCAGCTCGACCGAGTCGCGGGTGCGGACCGGGGGCACGACGACGCCGAGCTCCATGGCGACCTTGCGGCGCAGGGCGCGGACCCGGCCGAGGAGGTCGTCGGAGGCGCCGGAGACCATGTCGACCAGGTCGGGCGCGAGCTGGATCTCGAGGGCGTGGACGCGCATCTGCTCGAGCAGGTCGTCGGTGGTCTCGGTGGTGGGGGCGGCCGGGGCGATGGCGGCGAGCTCGGCGGCCGCGGCCTCCTTGGCGTTCCGGGTCTTGATGCGCTGGCCGATGATCAGGAGGGTGACGCCGACGACGAGGAAGGGCACGATCGGCATGCCGGGGATGAAGCCCATGCCGATCGCGGCGACGCCGGCGATCATGATCGCGGTGCGCGACTGGGTGAGCTGCGTGGACGCCGTCGAGCCCAGGTCGGACTCCGCGTTGGAGCGGGTGACGATCATGCCGGTGGAGACGGCCATCAGCAGCGCGGGGATCTGGGTGACGAGGCCGTCGCCGATGGTGAGGATGCCGTACTTCGAGAGCGCGTCGCCGATGGCGAGGCCGCCGGAGACCATCCCGGTGGCGATGCCGCCGATCAGGTTGATGATGATGATCAGGATGCCGGCGATCGCGTCGCCCTTGACGAACTTCGACGCACCGTCCATGGCACCGTAGAAGTCGGCTTCGCCGGCCACCTCGGCGCGGCGCTTCTTGGCGATCTCGTCGGTGATGAGTCCGGCGTTCAGGTCGGCGTCGATCGCCATCTGCTTGCCGGGCATGGCGTCGAGGGTGAAGCGCGCGCCGACCTCGGCCACGCGCTCGGCGCCCTTGGTGACGACGACGAACTGGATGACGACGAGGATCAGGAAGATCACGGCGCCGATGATGACCGAGCCGCCGACGGCGACGTGGCCGAAGGCCTGGATGACGTCGCCGGCGAAGCCCTGGCTGAGCACGAGGCGGGTCGACGCCACGTTCAGGCCGAGGCGGAAGAGCGTCGCGATGAGGAGCAGCGACGGGAAGACCGAGAAGTCCATCGGCTTCTTGACGAACATCGTCGTCAGCAGGATGACCAGCGCGAGCAGGATGTTGCAGATGATCAGGGTGTCGAGCAGGAACGACGGCACCGGGACGACCAGGAGCAGCACGATGCCGACTACCCCGACGGGGACGGCGAGCTTGGGGAGGCCGGCCATTTTTGAGGGTGCGGTCATGCGGGGGCTCCAACGAGGTCGGGGGCGGTCGGTTCTGAGTCGGTGGGGGCGGGGGCCGTGTAGCCGGCACCGCCGGGCATCGTGTGCACGCCCTCGGCGGCGCGCGAGCCGCGCGCCGTGAGGGCCATCACGAAGGTGAGGACGCGAGCGACCGGCGAGTAGAGCTCGACGGGGATCTCGTCGCCCAGCTCGCACGCGGCGTGGAGCGCGCGGGCCAGCGGGATGTCCTTGACCATGGGCACGCCCTCGGCCTCGGCCTTCTCGCGGATGCCGCGGGCGACCTCGCCGGCGCCCTTCGCGACGACGCGGGGCGCCGAGCGGCCGGGCTCGTACTTGAGCGCGACGGCGACGTGCGTGGGGTTGACCATGACGACGTCGGCGTCGGCGATCGCGCTCATCATGCGACCGCGGCTCATCGCCATGGCGCGGGCGCGACGCTGCTGCTTGATCAGCGGGTCGCCGTCGGACGACTTGCTCTCGTCCTTGATCTCCTTCTTCGACATCCGCGTCTTCTTGCGGTTGCGGCGCATGACGACCAGGACGTCGAGGCCGCCCAGCACGAGGCCGGCGGCGACGGCCGCGACGACGAGCGACGAGACGCCGCTTCCGGCGGCGGCCATGAGCGAGGAGAGCGGGAGGTCGGCGTTCATCAGCACCGGCAGGAGGCCCTGGATGACAGTCCACAGCACGAGCGCGACGACGCCGGTCTTGAGCAGCACCTTCGCGCCCTGCCAGAGCGCCTGCATGCCGAACATGTTCCTGATGCCGGCGAGCAGGTTGAAGTGCTCGAACTTCATGATCGACTTCTTGAAGTGGACGCCGCCCTGGACGACCGCGGTGACCAGCACGGCGATGCCGACGATCGCGAGCATCGGGCCCATGACGCCGCCGATCGACGAGAAGGCGTCGAACATGGCCGCGGTGGCGCGCGCCTGTGTCGGGTCCTTGATGACGTCCTGGACGGTGACGACCTGGTGGAGGCCGGCGGTGGTCGCGCGGTCGATGGCACCGGGGATGGCGATGACGGCCGCGGCGACGCCGACCCACGCGCTGAGGTCGGTGGACTTGGAGAGCTGGCCCTTGCCGTGGACCTCCTTCATCCTCTTCTCGGTGGCGTCCTCTGTCTTCTCGCCGGTCTCGTCGGCCATCAGCTCACCGCCCCGAGCATGATGTCGACGGCCTCGCGCGAGAGCGACGAGACGACCTGCGGCAGCGCGACGAAGACCATGCCCGCGAGGCCGAGCGTGATCATGATCTTGAGCGGATAGCCGAGCTGGAACGCGTTGAGCGCCGGCGCGACGCGCGTCAGCAGGCCGAGGCCCGCGTCGGCGAGGAAGAGGATGACGATGAGGGGCCCGGCGATCTGCAGCGTCGACAGGAACATCGACGACGTCGTCGACACCAGCAGCTGCGCGGGGTGAGCCAGGTCGAGGCCGCCCGAGACCGGGATGGCGTCGAACGTGCGGAGCAGGCCGCCGATGACCAGGAGGTAGCCGCCCGACGTGAACAGGAGGACCAGCGAGGTCATCTGGAAGATGCGCGTGAACTGCGCGCCGTTGACCTGCGAGCCGGGGTCGTAGCCCATGGCGAGCTGGAAGCCGCCGAAGAGGTCGATCGCGCTGCCGGCCGACTGGACGGCGGCGAAGGCGAGCCACACCAGGAAGCCGAGGACGGCGCCGGTGACCAGCGACAGGATGAGCGACACGAAGAAGGCGCCGGTCGCCTGCTCGACGTAGCCCGGCACGACGACCGGGGCGACCGCGAGGGCGAGGCCGACACTGAGCATGGCCTTGACGCGGGCGGGGATGGCCGAGTGGTTGAACGGCGGCGCGATCATCAGGAAGGCGACGATGCGGACGCCGGCGAGCATGACGGCCTCGACCGCGCCCATCGAGAAGGAGAGGCCCATCAGGCACCGCCGAGCAGCGACGGGATGCGGTCGAACAGGGTGGTCGTGAAGGTGACCATGGTCGAGATCATCCAGTTGCCGCAGACGACCAGCGCGATGGCGCAGGCGATCGCCTTGGGCACGAACGCGAGCGTGGGCTCCTGGATCTGGGTGATCGACTGCAGCAGCGAGATGGCGAAGCCGACGACGAGGGCCGTGATGAGCACCGGGGCGGCGAGCTTCGCGGCCACCACGAGGGCCTGGACGCCGAGGTCGAGAACGGCTGTGCTGTCCATCAGTTGTAGCTCTCGATCAGGCTCTTGATGATCAGGCCCCAGCCGTCGACGAGGACGAAGAGGAGGATCTTGAAGGGCAGCGAGATCATGACCGGCGGCAGCATCATCATGCCCATCGACATCAGGGCGGCGGAGACGACGAGGTCGATGACCAGGAACGGCAGGAAGATGACGAAGCCGATGATGAACGCCGAGCGGAGCTCCGAGATCATGAACGACGGGATGAGGGTGAGCATCGGCACCGACTCGATGTTCGCCGGGTTGGCCTTCTTGGCCGCGCGGGTCATCAGGGCGATGTCCTCCTCGCGGGTGTGCGCCGTCATGAAGGTGCGGAGCGGCTGCTCGGCGAGCGTGATCGCGTGGGTGAAGTCGATCTTCCCGGCGAGGTAGGGCTGCAGGGCGGCGTCGTTGATGTGGATCAGGACCGGGCCCATGATGAACAGGCTCAGGAAGAGCGCGAGGCCCGCGATGACCTGGTTCGGCGGGATCGACTGGAGGCTGAGCGCGTTCCGCGTCATGGCCAGGACCACGAAGATCTTGGTGAAGCTGGTCATCATCAGCAGCAGGGCCGGCGCGACGCTGAGGAGCGTGAGTCCGAGCAGCGTGACCACGGCCGACGAGGGGGTTCCGTCGGGGCCGTTGATGTTGACCGAGACGCCGCCGGTGCCCGAGGTGGCAGGCGCCGTGGGGCCGGTCGGGGTGACCGGCGCCGTCGGCTCGACGGGAGCGGCGTGGCCGGCGTTCGCCGTCACGAGCACGAAGCCGACGATGAAGACGAGCACGGCGGTGACGACGAGGGCGATGCGGAGCAGGCGCGCGAGGCGGATGCGGCGCAGGGCCTGGCGCTCGGCGGCCGACAGGAGGACCGGGGCGGGGCCGAGCCCGAGGAGCTTGGCGGCCAGGCTGTGCTCGGCGCCCTGGCGGAGTGCCTCGACGAGGGCGGGGCGCGAGTTCCTGCGCTCGCCTCCGAAGAGGCGGCCGGATGCCGGACGTGACGCCGGACGACCGGAGCATGTCGAAGGGCCGGTGCCGCGGGAGGTATCCGGCCCGAAGAGGAAAATGGGCGCACTGGTGGGAGCCGCGGCCCACGTGGAGCGGCGGAGGGGCGTGGTCGTCATGCTCGCTTCTGTGCTCTCATGGCGGCGGCGGCCTGCTTCCAGGTGCTCGCGGAGAGGATGGAACCCGCGATCGGCGAAGCCGGGACCGGAGCCGCGGCGGCAGCGCGGGCCGCGCGGCGGGGGCTGAGCACGACGGTCTCGACGGCGGGGGCCGGGGTCTGGTCGAGCACGCCCGCGAAGGCGGACGCAGTCGTGGCTGCGACGGCCGGCGCGATGGCCGTGACCTTGGCGTCGGCGGGCGCCTGGCCCGATCCGAGGACGCTCACCTGGGTCTCGGTGACCCCGAGCACGTACCGGATGCCCTCGACGTCGACGACTGCGACGGAGGCCTTCCCCGAGAGGCCCTGGCGGGCCACCACGGTGACGTGCTTGGCCTGCTTGGCGCCGCGCCCTGTCTTCGCGGCGACCTTCTTCTGGATGAACCAGAGGAGGCCCAGCACCGCGGCGAGGGAGACGACGACCCGAAGGCCCAGGAAGAGGGTGTCCACGGTCAGATCTGTCCGTCCGCGAGGTCGAGGATCTGCGTGATGCGGACGGCGTAGTCCTGGTCGACGACGACGACCTCGCCGTGGGCGATGAGGCGGCCGTTGAGGAGGACGTCGGCGGGGGCGCCGGCTGAGCGGTCGAGCTCGATGACGGCGCCGGGCTCGAGGCCGAGCACGTCGCGGACCGACATGCGCGTGCGGCCGATCTCGACCGTGAGCGCCATCTCGACGTTGTTGATGCGGCCGAGCTTGTCGGCGACCGAGCCGACGAACGCGGGTGCGGTGCCAGCGACGGCACCGAACTCGCGGATGCGGACGACGAACCAGCCGACCGGGCGACCCGCGTCGACGAGCTCGAAGACGACGCTCTCGGAGTCGGCGGCGAGCGCCTGAGCGTCGGAGGCGACGACCTCGCCGAGCACTCCGGCGCCGAGTGCGTTCGCGGCGGCCTCGAGGGCCGGGCGGAGCAGGTCGGCTGCGGGCAGGCCGGCGGCGGCGCTGCCCGAGAGCTCGGTGACGAGCGCGAAGTCGGCCGACACGTCGCCGACGAACGTCGAGACGACGGCGTCGGCGAGGACGCCGACCGGGGCCGCCGCGGTGGGCTGCACCGACAGCGGGGTGCTCGACGGCAGGAGGTCGGCGAGCGCGTACGCGGCGGCCGAGTGCAGAGCGGTGGCGGTGGTCATGCGAGTCTCTCTTCGGTGGTGACGATGATGCCGGCGAGGCGGGAGCCGTTGGCTCCGACGGCGGCGCGACCGACGGGGATGCCGCCGACGGTGACGTCGAGCGGGCGGTGCGCGGGGTGCGGGAGGGCCAGGAGGTCGCCGACCGCGAGGTCGAGCACGGCCGAGGGCAGAACCCGAGCGGGCAGGAACTGCAGCCCGACGTCGACCGGGACCTGAGCGAGCTGCGCGTCGACGAGCTCGCGGGCGTTCGCCGTCGTGGCCATCGGGTTGGTCTCGCCGAGCTGCGGCAGCAGGATCTCGGCGGGAAGCGCGAGCGTGGCGGGCGCGGAGGCCTCGCCGACGCGGATCTCGAACGAGGCGACGATCATGAGGTCGCTCTTCGCGGCCGCCTGGGCGAACTGCGAGTTGTACTGGAAGCCGCCGACCGAGATCGGGGTGACCAGGAGCGAGCCGAGCGAGTAGCGGAGGTCTTCGAGCGCGTCGTCCATGAGGCGACGCACGAGAGCCTGCTCGATCGGGGTGAACTTGCGCTCGGGGAGCACGGTCGCGGCGGTGGTGGTGCCGCCGAGCATGTGGGTGACCCAGCCGAGGGCCGCCGCCGACGGGAACTGGATGACGGCCTTGGCCGTCACGCCCTCGAGCGGGCACAGCACCATGGCGGTCGTGGCGGGGAGCGACGCGGCGAAGTCGTCGTAGGTGGTCATCTCGACCTGCTCGCAGGTCACCTGCGAGATGACGCGGACCTTGGCGGTCAGCTGCGTCCCCCACTGGCGCGCGAAGGTCTCGAAGCCCAGCTCCAGCACGCGCGAGTGCTCACGAGCGAGCGTCGTGGGGCGGCGGAAGTCGTAGACCTCGACCGAGCGCGCAGGTCGCTGCGTGCTCGGAGCTGTCTGGTCGAGGAGGGTCACGTGAATAGTTATCGGCCGACCCCGACCAGGCGTTAGAGATTTATCTCGATTGGTTTACTACTTGGTGCCGTCTACTTCATCGCGGCGGCCTCCGCGGCGGCGATCTTGGGGATGAGCGCGTTGACGTCGTCCTTCTGGTTCGAGAGCACGACGATGTCGACGCGGCGGTTCTTGGCCATGTCGGCGTCGGTCGACCCCTTCGACAGCGGCCGCGACGAGCCGTAGCCGACGGACTGGATCCGGTCGGCCGGCATGCCGCCCCGCTCGACGAGGTCGCGGAGCACCGCGGTGGCCCGCGCCGCCGACAGCTCCCAGTTGGTCGCATACGGAGCGGTCGACGCTCGGGAGTCGGCGTGACCCTCCACCGAGACGTTGTGGCCCGCTGTCTTCAGCACGGGGGAGATGGCGTTCATGACCTGGTCGGCGATGGCCGACAGGTCGGCCGAGTTCGATCCGAAGAACGTCTCGGAGCCGACGAGCCGCACGGTCAGGCCGCGCGAGTCGAGGGTGAACTGCACGTCGTTCGTCAGGCCCTCCTGGGCGAGACGTGCGGCGATGGCCTTCTTGATCGAGGTGAGGTCGTCGACCTCGGCGGAGGCCGCCTTGGTGTTCGCCTTCTGCTGGGCGGGGGTGGCCTTGGCGGCGGCAGCAGCGGCCTGCTGCTTCGCGGCGGCGGCGGCCTTCGCAGTTCCTGCGCCCGATGCATCGCTGTTGGTCGCGGCGACGCCGTTCGCCGCGGCGGCGGTCTTGGCGTCGGTGTCGGACTTCGAGTAGCCGGCGCCCTCTTTCGTGGCGTCCTTCTTGTCGACGACGGTGCCCGACGCGGTGTCGACGTGCGACGACTTGGTCTGGCCGAAGCCGGTCGCCAGGGACTCCTTGAGGGCGGCGAACTTCTGGGCGTCGACGCTCGACATCGCGAACAGCACGAGGAAGAGGCACATGAGCACGGTGATCATGTCCATGTACGACGCCATCCAGCGCTCGTCGGGGTGCTCGTCGTGCTCCTCGACGTGCTTCTTGCGCTTGCTCACGCCGCGACGTCCTCTTTGTCGCTCACCTTGGTCGACTTGACCGTCTTGCCCTCGGCGGGGAGGTCGACCTTCGGCACCATCGCGCGGAGGCGGGCTCCGAGCAGGCGCGGCTGCGTGCCCTCCTGGATGGCGAGGACGCCTTCCATGAGCAGCGTCATCCGGGTGACCTCGAGCTCCATCATGCGCTTGATGCGGCCGGCGATCGGCAGCCAGATCAGGTTCGAGCTGATGAGACCCCACAGGGTCGCGATGAACGCCGACGCGATGAGGGGGCCGAGGGTGTCGGGCGACGAGAGGTTCTCGAGCACGTGGGTCAGCGAGACGACGGTGCCGATGATGCCGACGGTGGGGGCGAACCCGCCCAGCGTCATGAAGAAGCGGGCGGCCTGGCGCCACTGCGCGGTGCGGCCCTGGATCTCGTC
This sequence comes from Frondihabitans sp. OV104, assembly GCF_057787745.1. Lineage (NCBI taxonomy): Bacteria > Bacillati > Actinomycetota > Actinomycetes > Micrococcales > Microbacteriaceae > Frondihabitans > Frondihabitans sp. OV104. The sequence continues at coordinate 3,405,732 of NZ_CM173541.1, read as the reverse complement.
TTCGAGCAGCTCGCGGAGCTCGTCGCCGTCGGTGCCGTCGGCGACGCTCTGCAGCGCGCCCTTCAGGAACGGGTCGTCGACGCCCTCGGCCTCCTGCTCGAGGGCGAGCAGGCCGTTGGCGCGCGCCTTCTCCGAGATGGCGACCAGGTCGTCGATGGCCTTCGTGGGGTTGGCCTTCTTCGCCAGGATCGACGGGAGGATCGACTTGAACGAGTTGATCGTGTCTTTCAGGGCACCCGAGGCGATGCCGACGCCGAGCGTCGTGCCGAAGACCAGGACCAGCGGCCCCGGAAGGAAGATGGACATGATCGAGACGTGCTCGATCGTCATCATGCCGACCAGTGCGCCGAAGGCGAGCACCAGGCCGATGAGCATTGCGGGATCCATCAGCGCTCGCCCCTCTTCTCGAAGGAGCCGGTCGTCACGAGGCCCAGCGTGCGCTGAGGCGGCGAAGCCGGCTTCTCGTCGTACGCGAGCGACACGATGCGAGAGCGGTAGCGCGCTATCAGCTCGATCACCTCGGCCATCGTCTCGGTGACGATGAACTTCGCTCCGTCCACCATCACGAGGGTGGTGTCGGGGTTCTCGTGGATTCGCTCGATCAAGTCGGGGTTGATCGCGAACTGACTGTCATTGAGTCGTGTGACGACGATCATGGGCCCGTCCTAGGTCTGATTCTCGCGGTCCATCCGTGTCCCGCGAAGAGCGCTTCCTGCGCTGCTACTACTCACTATCGGCCGGAGGTGAGGGGGCGTTAGGTTCGTGCGCCTCTTTTTCCGGTGGTTTAACGGCGCAGGAACTGCGGATGGCCGGCTTCGTGACGAAGCCGGCCATCTGCAGTTCCTGCGCTATCCCGTCTAGCGCTTGAGGTTCGTGAGCTCCTGCAGCACCTCGTCGGAGGTCGTGATGATGCGGGCGTTGGCCTGGAAGCCGCGCTGGGCGACGATCAGGTTGGTGAACTCCTGCGACAGGTCGACGTTCGACATCTCGAGCGTGCCGCCGGCGAGGGCACCGCGGCCGGGCTGACCGGGGGCGCCGAGGGCCATCGCGCCCGAGTTCGACGACACGACGTAGCCGGAGTTGCCGACCTTCTCGAGGCCGGCCGGGTTCGTGAAGGTGGCGAGCGCGATCTGGCCGAGCTTCGAGGTGGTGCCGTTCGAGAAGGAGCCGACGAGGGTTCCGTCGGCCGAGATCGTGTAGCCGTTGAGCGTGCCGGCCTGGCGGCCGTTGACGTCCGAGACGGCGACGGTCGAGAGGGTGGCGAAGCCGGTGAGCGACGACATGTCGGTGGTGACGTCGCCGACGGTCAGCGAGCCGGAGGTGGTCTGCTTGCCGTTGGCGAAGGCCAGCGACGTGGTGCCCTTGTTGCCCTGGCCGTCGTCGCCGGCGACGTCCCAGCCGGCGGCGGTCTTCGTGAAGTCGAGGGTCAGCGTGTGCTTGGTGCCCTGCTTGTCGTAGGCGTCGACGTCGCGCGTGATGACGGTGCCGGTGGCGGCGTCGCCCGGGAGGTTGCCGCCGACCTTCGCGGAGGTGGTCTCCTGGGCGGCCGAGGTGGCGCCGACGGGCAGCATGATGTCGGCCAGGCCGCCGTTGGTGTTGACGACGCCGTCGGTCGCGGGGTAGCCCTGGACGATCTTGCCGTCGGTGGTGGTGAGGCGGCCCTGGCTGTCGAAGTCGAACGAGCCGGCGCGGGTGTAGACGCTCTCGTTGCCGTTGCGGGTGACGAAGAAGCCGTCGCCCGAGATCATCAGGTCGGTCGCCTTGCCGGTCGCCTGGGCCGAGCCCTGCGAGAAGTTGGTGGTGATGCCGGCGACCTGCACGCCGAGGCCGACCTGGGCAGGGTTCGTGCCGCCGAGACCCTCCTGGGCGCCGCCGGCGCCGTGGGTGATCTGCGACAGGGTGTCCTGGAACACCGTCGACGACGACTTGAAGCCGACCGTGTTGACGTTGGCGATGTTGTTGCCGGTGACGTCGAGCATGGTCTGGTGGGCACGGAGGCCGGCGATGCCGGAGTAGAGCGAGCGGAGCATGGGAGGGCCTTTCGAAAGGAAGGAAGTGTGTGTGAAGCGGCCTTCCGTGGCCGTGATGCCGGTCGCCGTCCGTGGCAGCCGAGGTGGAGCGGGGTCTGTGGTGGTGCTGTGCGTCAGGGGGTCGTGCTGGTCGCCGCCGACTTGTCGACGATTCCCGAGATGGAGTCGAGGGGGACGTCCTTGCCGCCGACGCTCACCGTCGGCACGCTGCCGGCGAACGACACCGACGCGGCCGTGCCGGTCACCGAGGTGCCCGATGCGTCGTCGTACGTGACCTGCTTGCCGACGAGGTTCGCGGCCGAGATCCGCATCTGGAGCGAGAAGTTCTCATTGCCGGTCGTCGTGTTGTTGGTGACCTGCTCCATCATCGCCAGCTGCGTGGTCTGGCTGATCATGGCGTTGGTGTCCATCGGCGACGACGGGTCCTGGTTCTGCAGCTGCGAGACGAGCAGCTGCAGGAACATCTCGCTGTCCATCGACTGCTTCGGCGTGCGGGCCGTCGAAGTGGTGCTGGTGGCGGGAACGGACGTGGAGACCGTTCCGGTGATGCCGTCGAGAGCCATTCGGTAGTCCTTTCAGGCCATCACGTCGATGGAGGAGGAGGTGGGGTGGAGTGCGCGGGGCGCGGCGACAGAGGTGTCTTCGCTCTGACTATCGGCAGTCGCGCGCGATTCGGTAGCTTCTCCGAAGCGATCCGACTGGCCGGCGCCCTGGCCGAACGCGCCCGCGGCCTGCTGCTGCGGCTGGTTCTGGCTCGAGAGGTCGACGCTCGACTGGAGGCCGGCCGACTGCAGGTCGCGACGGAGATCCGGCAGGATCCCGCGCACCGCATCGCGGCCGGCCTCCGACTGCGCGAACAGCTCGACGTGCATCCCCTGCGCACTGACGTGCGCGCGGACCGTCATCGGGCCCAGGGCGTCCGGCGAGAGCTGCACGGTCACGACGTGGTCGCCGCTTCCGGCGGCAGCGAGCGTGAACACCGGGCGGGCGAGCTGCGTGTGGAGGGGCATCGGGGCGGCAGGGGCTCCCGAAGGGGCGGCGGCCGACGGCGCGGCGGGGGCGGTCTGCTGGACCTGTGCGAACGCGGCGGCGGAGTCGACGGCGACGGCCGCCGTGCCCTGCGCGGCCGGGGCCGCCGGCGCGACGGCGGTCGGCAGGCCGGAGCCGGGCTGGCCCTGGCCGGCCTGGCCCGAGCCGGGCTGGCCCTGGGGGGAGGCGCCGGAGGCGGCGGACTGGACGGCAGCGGAGGCCGCGTCGGCGGTGCGGACGAGGGGGCCGTCGGCGGGGGGTGCCGTGGTCGGCGCGGCGGCGAGGGCAGCGGCCGTCGAGGTCGGGCCGGCGGCGGCGGCCGAGCCGGTCGCGGGCGTAGCGGTGGCGGCTGCGGTCGTCGCGGTGGCGGCGGGCGGGGCTGCGGTCGGGGCCGGGGCAGTCGGCGCGGCGGCCGTCGAAGCGGCGGCGGTCGAAGCGGCACCGATCGACGCTGCGCTGGTCGACGCGGTGGCGCTCGGCTCTGCGGCCGTCGAGAACTCAGGGGCGGTGCTCGCGATGGGTGCGCCGACCGGGCTCGTGACGGCGGCGACCGTGCTTCGACCCTGAGTTGTCGACGGGGCGGCGGCGGCGAGAGCGGCCGGCGCGGCGGCTAGGGCGGCGGCCGGCGCGGCGGAGGCCGTCGGCGCGACAACCGACGACGCGGTGCCGGTCGACGACGCGGTGCCGGTCGACAACGCGGTGCCGGTCGACGACTCAGGGGCGATGCCGGCGGCGGACTGCGGGGCGGCGACGGCGAGCTGCGCGCCTCGAGCCTGAATCGCCGCGAGGCCTGCGGAGGCAGGGGCGGCCGCGAGCGGAACGGGGCCGCCGGACGGCGCGGCGCTGGTCGGCGCCGCCGCCGTCGACAACTCAGGGGCAGTGCTCGCTGCAGCCGACGCCAGGGCGGCGAGCACGACGGGTGCGACGCTCGAACCCTGAATCGCCAGCGCGGCAGGGACGGCGATCGGGGCCGCGTCGTCTTTCGCGTCCGCGCTCCCGTCGTCGCTCGTGGACGCGTCCCGCGGCGCGTGGTCGCGCGGCGCGACGGCCTTCGCGGCCTCGCCCGAAGCGGCGCGGCCGGAAGCCGAAGCGGAAGGGCTAGCGGCGGGACCGGCAGCAGCCGAACCAGCAGCGCCGGAACCAGCCCCGGGCGAGCCTGCGGCAGCCTGACCGCCCTTGCCCGCGGCATCGCGCGCCGGAGCCGCTGCACCCTGCATCGCGTCGCCGAACGAGGCAGCCGACGCCGGCGAGTCGACGGACGACGACGAGCCAGGACGCGCGGGCGCCGTGGTGAGCGCGTCGGCGACCGACGGCATCGCCGGGCTCACGCGGCGCTCCTCGAGGAGGCCATGAGCTGCTGGAGCGCGGCGTTGACGAGATCGGACTTCGACGAGCTGCCGGAGACGGGCTGCGTCGTGGCCGCGGTCGAGGGGACGATGCGGCGGATCTCTCCGATGTCGGCGTCCGTGAGGTAGTTGTCGATGATCCTGACGTCCTTTCCGGGGCGCGGCGCGTGGAGGATCTTGCCGTCGCCGAGGTAGATCACGATGTGACCCTCGTCCTTGGTGGTGATGATGTCGCCGGCCTTCGCGTGGGCGAGGTCGGGCACCTTGACGCCCATGTTCGCCTGGTCGGGCACGACGCGCGGCATGGTGATGCCGAGGTCTTTGAAGACGGTCTGGACGAGGCCGGAGCAGTCCATCCCGCTGGTCGTGGTGCCGCCGAACACGTAGGGCACGCCGAGGTACTTCTTGGCGTCGGCCACCACGTCGGCGCCGGTGACGCCGTTGGCGACGAGGCCCCCGGTCGGGCTCGCCGGCGTGGCCGCCGTACCCGCGGTCGAGTCGAGCGCGTCGGTGCTGGTCGCGGTCGTCGCGGTCGCGTCGGTCGTGGCTCCGGCCGCGGCGAGCGCGGACGCGAACGTCGAGGCGCCGTCGGTCGAGGCGGTCGACGAGGTGGACGACGGCAGGCCGGACTGGATCTCGGCGATGGTGCTCTGGATCTGGGAGATCCGAGAGAGGACGTCGGTGACGCTCATGACAGCTCCTCCGGGTCGGCGGGTCGGAAACGGTTGGTGGCGATCTCGTCGAGAGCGAGCTGCTCGTCGCGGAGGTCCTTCTCGCGCTCGGCGAGCAGGTGGCGCTCCTCGAGCTTCTCGAGGGCGACGGAGCGGGCGCGGGCGGCGTTGAACTCGACCTGCGCCTCCGCGGCGGCGACACGGTGGGCATCGGCGACGGCGTCGAGCTCGGCGATCATGCCGCGGGTCGAGGCCCGGGCCGCCGCGACAGCGGTGAGGGTGGCGGCGTCGGTGATGATCGCGTTCCTGCCGGCGGCGTCCTCGAGGGTGCGCTCGGCGCGGGCGCGGCGCTCGGCCACGTCGCGGATGCGGTGGTTGGCCTGAGAGAGCTCGGCCAGCGCCTTCTGCTGCTGGGCGTGCCGGACTCGGAGGAGGCCGGCGAGCGAGAACGTCTTCACAGGGCGGCCCCCAGCGTGCGGGCGAGCGCGATGAGCTGCGCCCAGGCGGCGTCGGACGGCGTCTGGTCGTCCATCGTCTGCTGCAGGAAGCGGTCGATCTCGCCCTGGTGCGCGACGGCCGCGTCGACCAGCGGGTTCGATCCCGACTGGTAGGCGCCCACGTCGATGAGGTCCTGGGCGGCGCGACGAGCGGCCATGACCGTGCGGAGGTGCTTCGCGGCGGCCGACTGCTCCCTCGTGATGACCTTCGAGGCCACGCGCGAGATCGAGCCGAGTACGTCGATCGACGGGAAGTGGCCGGTGACCGCGAGCTTCCGGTCGAGGACGACGTGGCCGTCGAGGATGCTGCGGGCGGCGTCGGCGATCGGCTCGTTGTGGTCGTCGCCGTCCACGAGCACGGTATAGAGGCCGGTGACCGAGCCCTGCACGTCGGTGCCGGCGCGCTCGAGCAGGTTGGCGAGCGTCGAGAACGTCGACGGCGGGTAGCCCCGGGTCGCCGGGGGCTCGCCGACCGAGAGGCCGATCTCGCGCTGGGCCATGGCCACGCGGGTGAGCGAGTCCATCATCAGCACGACGTCCGAGCCGGTGTCGCGGAACGACTCCGCGATGCGGGTCGCCACGAAGGCGGCACGCAGGCGCATCAGCGCGGGCTCGTCGGAGGTCGAGACGACGACGACCGAGCGCGCGAGGCCCTCCGGGCCGAGATCGTCTTCCAGGAACTCGCGCACCTCTCGTCCGCGCTCGCCGATCAGGGCGATCACGCTGACCTCGGCATCCGTGCCTCGGGCGATCATCGACAGCAGCGACGACTTCCCGACGCCGGAGCCCGCGAACAGGCCCATGCGCTGGCCGCGGCCGGCGGTGGTGAGCGTGTCGAGGGCGCGGACGCCGAGCTGAAGGGGCGTGTCGATGCGGGCGCGCTGCATCGAGTTGGGCGTCGCGTGGTCGACGGGCACGAGCTCGTCGAACTGCAGCGGGCCCTTGCCGTCGATCGGACGGCCGAGGCCGTCGAGCACGCGCCCGAACAGGCCGCGGCCGGTCGGGACGAGGATGGGGCGGCCGGTGGGGCGGACCGCCATTCCCGAGCGGACGCCGGTCATCGGCGCGAGGGGCATGATGCGGACGCCGTCGCGGGTCGCAGCGACGACCTCGGCGATGCGCTCCTCCGGCAGGCCGGCGGGTCCGACGATCGGGTCGCCGACCGACACGAGGTCGCCGATGGCGACGTCGAGTCCGGACACGCCGATGCCGAGGCCGACGACGCTCGACACCACGCCGATGCGCAGGGGTCGCGCAGCGCGCGACGCCTCCGCCAGGCGGGGTGCGATGTCGAGGGTGGCGATACTCACGCGGCTCCCCCGGTGGCCGGCTGCGCGCCCGTCAGCGCCTGCTCGGCGCGGGCGAGCGCGGTCGAGAGCGCGGCGTCGATGAAGCCGGCGCGCAGGTCGGCCTGGGCGTCGCCGCGGCCGAGCGACGGGTCGGCGACGAGCTTCACGCCGAGCGAGTCGGCCTGGCCGTCGAGGAGGGAGAGGTCGGACGGGTTCAGCCGCAGGACGACCACGTCCGCGGGGTCGACGTCCGACAGGGCCCGCGTGAGCGCGGCGATGACGGTCGACGACGGATTGGTCTCGACCTCGTAGCCGAGGATCGCCGCCGCCAGCTGGAGCGAGGTGACCAGCAGGGTCTCCTGCGCTTCGGTGCGGAGCGCCGTCTGGCGGTCGTCGATGGCTCGCGCCGACGCCACCATGATGGCGGCGGCCGCGGAGGAGCGCGCGTCGGCCTGCGCCACGGCGGCGTCGCGCTCGGCGACCAGCTGCGCGCGGAGGGCGGCCGTCTCGGCGGCGGCGGCGCGGAGGCCGGCCGCGTAGCCCGCGGCGTGACCGCGCTCGGACGCCTCGTTCTCGCGTGCGGCGGTGATCGGGTTGCGGAGGACGGGGAACGCCGCCTGGACGAAGCTACTCAACGAGGGCCTCCTCGTCGCCGCGCTGCACGGTGATCGCGCCCTGGGCCTCGAGCTCGCGGATCGCGGTGACGACCGAGGCGCGGGCCTCTTCGACCTGAGACATGCGGACCGGGCCGGCGGCGCGGATCTCGTCGTCCAGGAGCTCGCGGTTGCGCTCCGACACGTTCGCGCGGATGACCTCGGTGACGGCCTCGGGAGCGCCCTTCATGGCGATCGCGAGCACGGCCGCGTCGATGCCGCGCAGCACCTGCTGCACGTCGCGGGCGTCGAGCTTGACGATGTCGACGAAGGTGAGCATGCGCGAGCGAACCTCTTCGGCGAGCGCCGGGTCGCGCGCCTCGAGGCCCTCCAGGAGGATGCGCTCGGTGGCCGCGTCGGAGCGGTTGATGATGTCGACGAGGGGCTGGATGCCTCCGACGGCCTCGACCTGCTCGCGCGGGGCGACGACGGCGCCGGCGCGGACCTTGAGGGTCTGCGCGACGATCCCGACGGCCTCGGGGGTGGCGGTGCCCATCGTGGCGATGGCCTGCGCGACGTCGGTGCGGAGCGACACGTCGAGTCCGACGAGCACGGCCGACGCCTGGTCGGCGGCGAGGTGCGCGAGCACGAGGGCGATGGTCTGGGGCAGCTCGCCGTCGAGGAGGGTGAGCAGCTGGCCGGAGTCGGCGGCCTCGAGGAACTCGAACGAGCGGCCGGCCATGGACGACGCGAGGCGCTCCATGACGCCGGCGGCCTTCTCGGAGCCGAACGACGCCTCGAGCAGCCCGACGGCGAAGTCGCGGCCGCCGCGGCGGGTCAGGCGACCCTGCGTGGTGAGGTCGTGGAACTCGCCCACGGCCTCGTCGGCGACGGACGACTCGACGCGGCGCATCTTGACCAGCTCGGCCGTGATCTCGTCGGCCTCGGCCTCGCTGAACTTCTGCATGACGGCGGCCGCGCGGACCTGGTCCATCTGCATGAGGATGACGGCGACCTTCTGGGCGCCGGTCAGCTCGGCCGCCTTGGTGACGGGGCTCATACCGGCTGCCTGTCATCGAGGAGCCCGCGGAGCAGCTCGGCGGTGCGGTCGGGGTCGGAGGCGGCCAGGGCGTCGATCTCGGCGCGCTTGCGCTCCATCGAGGCGCCCTCGGGGTCGAGCGACGGGATCTGCGCGGTCACAGCCGTGCGGGGCTGCGAGGCCTCGAGGAGGCGGCGCTGCTCGGCGGCGTCGAGAGCCATCTGCTTGGTCTCGGCGTCGCCGGGCCAGGTGGTCGCGACCGACGAGATCTCGCCGAGGTCGATGTCCTCGCGCTCCTGCTTGCGACCGCGGCGGGTCAGCAGGAAGAGGGCGATGAGCAGCGGGATCGCGATTCCGCCGATGGTGGCGGCCGTCTTGATCAGCGAGTTCTTGCTGTCAGCGGCGGCCTGGGCGTTCGCCGACTTGAGAGCGGCGGCGGCGGCCTTGGCACCGGTGGTGCTGAAGCTCACGGACTGGACGCTGACGGAGTCGCCGCGGGTCTTGTCGACGCCGGCCGCCTTCGAGACGAGGTCCGAGATCGCGGTGAGGCTGGTGCCGCCGGCGACCGAGCTGTTGATGGCGACCGAGATGGTCTGCTTCGTCAGCTGGCCCGCGGGGATCGACGTGGTCTCGGTGGTCTTGTCGACGGCGTTGTTCTTGGTCGCCGACTCGTTGACGTAGCCGCCGTCGGTGGCCGATGCGGAGGGGTCGGATGCGGAGCCGGAGGGGACGGCGATGTTGTCGGGGCCCAGGACGCCGGTCGTGCCGGTGCTGCCGGATCCTGCGCCGCTGCCGTAGGACTCCTTGGTGCTGGACTCGCTGAGCGGAGCCGCGCCGCCGGTGGGAGCCGTGTACGACTCCGTGACCTTGGTGCCCGACGACTGGTTCATGTCGGCGGCGACGACGACGGTCGAGTTGCCGGCGCCGAGCACCTTGTCGAGCATCGCCTGGACGTTGGACTGCACGCGGCTCTCGTAGTCGCTTGACTGCTTGGACGACGAGCCGGTGGTGCCGGTGCCGACGGCTGAGAGCACGTTGCCGGAGGCGTCGACGACGGAGACGTCGGTCGGCTTCATGCCCTCGATCGAGGCGGAGGTGAGGTGGACGATCGCGTCGACCTGGTCGGTCGACAGCGTGACGCCCGACTTCGGCTGCACGAACACCGACGCCGTGGGGTCGGTCTTCTCGTCGGCGAAGACGGTCTCGGCGGGGATTGCGAGCTGGACGCTGGCGGCCTGGATGCCGTCCATGGCCATGATCGTCTTGGCGAGCTCGCCCTCGATCGCGCGCTTGTAGGTGACGTTCTGCTGGAACTCCGACGAGGTGACGCCCATCGTGTCGAGCAGCGAGTAGCCGCCCGAGTTGTCGGCGGGGAGGCCGGCCGAGGCGGCCTTGAGGCGCTCGGCGTACACCTGCGACTGCGGCACGAGGATGGTGGAGCCGCCGTCGGTGAGCTGGTAGGGGACGCCGTCCGTGGTGAGCTGGTCGACGACCGACGACGCGTCGGTGGCGGCGAGGCCGGTGAAGAGCGGCGTGTACGAGGGCTTGGTGAGCCACGAGGTGAGGGCGATGCCGCCGAGCACGAGCACTGCGACGCCGATGACGGCGAGGGTGCGCTGGGCGACGGTGAAGGCCTGGATCTTGCTCTGCAGGCCGGTCAGCATGGAGCGGAGTGCGGGGGGCATCAGGCCTGCATCCTCATGATCTCGTTGAACGCGTCGACGCCCTTGTTGCGGACGGCGGAGACGAGCTCGAGGGTGACCTGCGCGCGGGTCGCCGCGATGGTGGCGGTGTGGACGTCGTCGAGGTCGCCGGTGACGGCCTTGACCGCCAGGTCTTGCGACTGGCCCTGCAGCGACTGCAGGCCGTCGATGACGTTGCCGAAGCTGCCGGCGCCGGTGGTCGGCGTCGCGTCCATGCCGTTGATCTGCGAGGCGTCCTGAGTCGCACCCACGTTCGAGACGCCGGAGTTGAGGGCGGTCGAACCGACGGGGAAGGTCCCGTTGACGGGGTAAATGGGCATCAGTTGCGTCCGATCTCAAGTGCTGCTTCGTAGCTTGTCTTCGCGCGGTCGACGACCGCCGCGTTCGCCTGGTAGCCGCGCTGGGCCATGATCAGGTCGGCCATCTGGGTGCCGAGGTCGACGTCGGGCATCCGGACGTAGCCGTTCTCGTCGGCCTGGGGGTCGTCGGGCGAGTACGTGACCCGGCCGGCGGCGCTGCCGAACGCAGCTCCCTTGACGTAGACGCCCGAGACGCCGTCACCCTCCTGCACCTCGACGTAGCGCGCCTGGAAGGCGGCCTCCGACATCGGCTTGACGGTGTTGACGTTGGCGATGTTGTCCGAGATGGCGTCCATCCACTTGCGGTGGACGGTGAGGCCCGTGCTCGCGATCCCGATCGCGTCGAACATGCCCATCAGCTGCTCCTCAGAACGGAGCGGACGCTGGTGAGCACGTTGTTCTCGGCCTGGGTGGCGAACTGGTACTGGAGCACCGTCGTCGTGTTGCTGAGCGTCTCGGTGTCGAGGTTGACGTTGTTGCCGTCCTCGTTGGTGGGCTCGAGCGAGCGGGCCATGGTGGCGGTGGTCGAACCGCTGCCCGCCTTGACGGACGCCGCGAGGGCGTCTTCGAACGAGACCCGCTCGGCGGTGTAGCCGGGGGTGTTGATGTTCGCGATGTTGTTCGCGATCGCCTTCTGGCGCAGGGAGAGCCCGTCGAGGGCGCTCTCCAGAGCTCGGGAGGTCACGGATTCCAGCACGTCGGCTCGCTTCGCGGTTGCAAGTGGCGGGGCGGCCGATCCGTGGCCTGATGAGGTGAGCGATCCGTGCTCACTGTGCTCTATCGGCCGGGTGAGGCGATGGCGTTAGGGGTGGTTCGCTCCCGACCGCCCCCGTCTTCGGGGGGCATCATTGACGGATGTCCGTTCCCCGTACCGCCGCACGCCTCCTGCTCGGCGGCATCCTCGTCTTCGCCGGCGCCTCGCACCTCACCTTCGCGCGCGAGCCCTTTCAGGCGCAGGTGCCGAAGTCGATCACCGACAACACCCCGCTGACCATCGACCAGGTCGTGCTCGCCTCGGGAGTCGTCGAGATGGCGCTCGGCGCAGCGATCGCCTCGGGCATCCAGCGGCGCGCGGTCGGAAGCCTGGCGGCGACCTTCTTCACCGCGATCTTCCCCGGCAACCTGTCGCAGCTGCTCAAGCGCGAAGACGCATTCGGGCTCGACACCGACAAGAAGCGCGCGCTGCGCCTGCTCGGGCAGCCGCTGCTCGTCGCGTGGGCGCTCTGGTCGACCCGCAAGTAGCGGGCCCTGGGCGCAGGAACTCGAGGTGGCCGGGTTCCCCAGAGACCTCGCCGCGCCGCGGCAAGAAGGGCGCCGCGGCGTGGGCCGTGACGCCGGACGACCGAGGCTTGTCCGAGGTCCGGTGCCGCGACACGCGTCGCGGCAAGAAGATTCAGCCGGTGGCGTCGAGATAGACCGCGCGGTCGGAATCCCGCGCCGCAGGAACCGATTTCAGTGCGGCCAGGTGCTTGACCACCGTGCGGCGGGCCTCCAGCACGCGCTGGATCGCTGACTTCTGGGCGTCCTGCACCTCGCGGGCGCGCTCGACGAGGTCGGCGGGCAGCGGGCCGAGGTCGGCCTGGGGGGTCCACGCCGAGGGGGCGTAGGCGCTGTCGCCCGAGGCGCCGGCGACGGCCTCCATCTCGGCGAGCGCGTCGAGCCAGGCCTGACGGGTCTCTTCCGACCTAGGCAACGCCGAGGCTCCCGCCCAGGTAGGTGGGGGTGTCGATCGTGGCGGCACCCGCGGCCGGGATCGAGGCGGCGGCCTCGTGCCACGCCTGGCGGAGCGGCTCGAGGAGGCCGATGGCCTCGCGGGTGAGCTCGACGTTGCGGCGCACGTTGGCGTTGACGAGGGCGACCGACACGTAGGTGTACAGGGCCTGGAGCTCGACGCCGCCCTCCCAGAGCTCGACGCGGAGCGACGTGGTGAGCTCGGAGACGATGGCCTGGGCGTGGAGGAGGTTCTCGGAGGCGGTGGCCCAGGATCCTGCGCCCTGTGCCGCTTCTGCCCGGCCGAGGTCGAGGAGGAGGCGGTCGTACAGCATGGTGAGGAGCCGGGTCGGCGTCGCCGAGAGGATGGCCTCGCGCTCGTAGGCGCTGCGCTGGGCGGTGTGTCCGAAGGTGAGGGTCATGGCGGTTCTCAGCTGTAGGTCGGCAGGTTCGCGAGCGACGACGTCAGCGACGTGGCCTGCGACTGGAGGTTGGAGAGCTGCACCTCGAGAGCGGAGTAGAGCTTCTCGAGCGAGGCGCGGCGGTCGGTGAGGCGGAGGTCCCACTCGTCGACCTGCTTGCTCATGGACGTGACGAGCGACTGCTGGCCGGTGATGACGCCGGTGATCTGGCCGTCGTACTTGTCGGACGCCTGGTTCGCGGCGTCGGCCACGCGCGACGTCAGGGTCGAGAACATCGCCTGCGTGCCCTCGGGGTCGGCGGCCATCGCGGCGGCGAACTTGTCGGCGTCGAACGAGAGGATCCCGTCACGGGTGATGCTGATGCCGATCTCGGACGGCGACTTGCCGTTGATCGGCAGCGAGGCCGCGTCGACGAGGGACTGGTTGACGCCGCGCACCGTGCTGTCGCCGGTGAAGGGGCCACCGGAGACGACGGCCTTGCCCGACGAGTCGGTGCTGTTGACGATTGCGCTCTTGGTCGAGATGAGGCCGAAGACGCCGTTGAGGCTGTCGACGAGGCCGGAGGCGACCTTGCTGGCAGCGGTCTGGTCTTGGGCGACGGTGACCGTGACCGGGTCGGTCGACGCCTTGGTGACGGTGACCGAGACGCCGGGGAGCAGGTCGGCGAACGTGTTGGTGTTCGACGTGATGGTCTGCTCGGCGCTCGTGCCGGCCCAGAGCGTGACGGTGGCGTCCTGCGCGGTCTTGGTGACGGCGGCACCGGGAGCGGCGAGAAGGTCGGACCCGCCCTGGAGGACGGTGAAATCGCCCTTCGTGCCGGTCGACTGCGCCGTGAACTGGAGGCGGTACCGAGTCGAGCCGTCGGCGGCGGTGCCCGAGGCGACCTTGACCGCCTTGACGCCCGAGCCGGATGCGTTGACCGCGGTGACCACGTCGTCGAGCGAGCCCGACTTGGCGGTGATGTCGAACGACTTTCCGGTCGAGTCGACGATGCTGAGGGTGGCCGGGTCGGAGGGCCAGGCGGACATCGCGGCGGTGACGCCGGTCTTGGCCTGGGCGACGGATCCGACGGTGAAATCGATGGAGCCGGCGGACGCCGCTGTGGAGGCGGTCGCTGTGACGGTGGTCGACGAGGTCGAGGCCGTGAACAGCGACAGCGAGGTGGCCGACTTGGCCGTGGTGGCGGCCGTGGCGAGCGCGGCTACCTGCGTGTTCAGGCCCTGGAGGGCCGTGATCGCGGACTGGGTCGAGGTGACCTTGGCCTTGAGGAGGGTCTGGGGCTGCGATTCGACGGTCATCAGGGAGTTGATGAGCGACGTCGTGTCGAGACCGGAGACGAGGCCGTCGACGGCGAGTCCTGCCATGAGCGGCTCCTTTCAGCCTTTTCGAGAACGACTTTGGTCCGCGGAGGGGGTGAGGAGGGGACCCGAACTTCCACTCCTCACCCTCCATCCGCGGATGGGTGGTGCTGGTACTGCTGCCCGCTCGCTAGGGACTAGCGGAGGAGGCTCAGCACACCCTGCGTGCTCTGGTTCGCCTGAGCGAGCATCGCGGTGCCGGCCTGGCTGAGGATGTTCGATCGCGTGTACTTGACCATCTCCTCCGCCATGTCGGTGTCGGTGATGCGCGACGAGGCGGCCGTGAGGTTCTCCTTGGCCACGTTGGTGTTGTTGATCGCGTGCTCGAAGCGGTTCTGGACCGCACCGAGGCCTGCACGAGCCGTGGAGATCTTCGTGATCTCGTCGTCGATCGTCTTGATCGCAGCGGCCGACTTGGTGGCGTCGGTCAGGTCGATGGCGCCGACGGCGGTGGCCGTCTTCGACACGTCAGCGGTCGAGAGGTCGACGACGATGGTGTTCGAGGCGGTGTCCGAACCGGCACCGACCTGGAAGCTCAGCTTGCCGTCAGCGCCCGTGCCACCCTTGCCGTCCAGCAGCGAGATGCCGTTGAAGTTGGTGGAGGCGGAGATGCGAGTGAGCTCCGTGGTGAGGGCGTCGGTCTCGGTCTTGATCGCAGCACGCGAGGTGTCGTTGTTCGAGTCGTTGCCGGCCTGAACAGCGAGGTCGCGCATGCGCTGGAGGATCGACTGCGTTTCGGTCAGTCCACCTTCAGCGGTCTGGACGACGGAGATGCCGTCCTGCGAGTTGCGAGCGGCGACCGTGAGGCCGCCGACCTGCGACTTGAGGCCCTCGGAGATGGCGAGGCCAGCAGCGTCGTCAGCGGCACGGTTGATGCGGAGACCCGACGAGAGCTTCTCGAGGGACTTCGACAGCTCACCCTGCGTGCTGTTGAGGTTGCGGTAGGTGTTGTTCGCCGCGAGGTTGTTGTTGATCTGGAAACCCATGATGTTCTTCTCTTCCGTGATTGTTGGGGGTGGTTCTGCCGCCCATCCGTGGGCTGACATTGATAGCTATCGGCGGCGCGTGCCGGTCCGTTAGCGAATTCTCGAAAAGTTTTTCAGGAGGCGACGGCGACGCGCGGAGCCTCGGCGTCGTGCAGGGCGATGCCGATGCCGGCGACGGCATTCCCGGCGACACGGGCGAGGTAGGCGGCGCGGCGAGCAGGCGCGGTGCGCGACTCGTGGACGACCTCGGCGTTCTCGTCAGACGCGTAGTGGGTGTTGAGGCCGTCGCGGAGGAGGCGGATCGCCTCGGTGCGCTGCTGCGACACGGCGGAGTGCGTGATGCCGAGCTCCTCGGCGACCTCGGTGACGCTGCGGTCTCCGAAGTAGACGTTCTCGATGATGAAGCGCATCTTCTCGGGGAGGGCGTCGACGGCGGCGCGGAGGTAGCGGGTGCGCTCCTGCTCGAGCAGCGTCTCCTCGGGGAGGATGATGTCGGCGGCCAGCTGGTCGGCGACGGTCTCGTCGATGGCCGACACGGTGCGCGAGGCGTCGCTGAGGGCATCGGCGGCGGTCTGGCGGTCGACGCCGAGCGACGAGGCGATCTCGTCGACGTTCGGGGTGCGTCCGAGGGCGGCGGTCAGGGTCTCCTGCGTCGCGAGGGTCTCCTTGATGCGCTTGCGGGTGGCCCGGCTGGCCCAGTCGCTCGAGCGCATGTCGTCGGCGAAGGCCCCCATGATGCGGGTGCGGGCGTAGGCGCCGAACGGCACGCCCTGCGTGGGGTCGAAGGCGTCGGCGGCCTGGACGAGGGCGAGGGCGCCGGCCGACGCCAGGTCGTCACGGCTGAGGTGCGTCGCCTTGGCGCACACCTCGGAGACGAGGTAGCCCACGAGCGGGAGGTTCTGAACCACCATCGCGTTGCGTTCCGTCTTGTTCATCGTGACCCCTGAGTAGGCATGACGAATAACCCCGGCGGCAGAGCGCGCCGAAGCGATTCGAGTGGAAGGTGCCGCGGTCGCGGCGGGAGAGTTCGTGGAGTCCGGCTCGTCCCTAGCGGTCCGCCGGCGGTGTCGGAGTGATCTTTCCGACACCCATAACGCTAGAGGGGCGCAACCCCCGAAAACTAGGCCGAAATGGCCCCACTCCGGGGGTTTGGGGTGTCGTCATTTAGGGGGACAGACAGCAATTTTCCCGATTATTCACCCCCGTAAGGGGAGTTGTGACGAAGCGGTCGGGAGCCGGGTGCCAGGCCCGTGTCGACCATTCGGGGGGCACGGATATCGCACGAAGTCGCGATCGCCTCTAACGCCCTGTGCCCCCCTGCCGATAGTGGTCGTTGTGAGCCGGACGGCCACCTGCGGCACAGATCGCAGCCAAGACGTGGAGGGACCGTGGGCGTGAACGAATTGTCCGCCGTGCTCTGGCGTGAGAGGGAGCTCCTGGAGCTCCTCACGTTCAAGCTGGAAGAGGAGCAGCTGCTCCTCACCGCCGGGAAGTCCCGGTGGATCGAGCACGCGACCCGCGAGGTCGAGCAGGTGCTCGACCGCCTGCGCTCCGCGGGCCTCGAGCGGACCGTCGAAGTCGCCGTCGTCGCCGAGGAGTGGGGGACCGACTCCGAGATGCCTCTGCGCGAGCTCGTCGAGCACGCGCCCGACGGGCCCTGGGCCGACATCTTCTCCTCCCACCTCCGCGCGATGACGGAATTGACTCGGCAGATCAAGCAGCTGCGCGACGAGAACGAGCAGTTCCTGCGCGCCGCCGCCCGCTCCACCCAGGAGACGCTCGCGACCGTGTCGGCCGACTCCTCCCTCTACGACTCCCACGGCGCCGGGCGCGCCGCGACGGCGTCGTCGAGCCACCTCTTCGACGGACGGCTGTAGACGTGAGCACCTTCTCCGGGCTGAACACCGCGTACCGCGGCCTCTCGGCCGCACGCGCCGGCCTCGACGTCGTCGGCCAGAACATCGCGAACGCGTCGACCGAGGGCTACACGCGTCAGCGCGTCACCACCTCCTCCATCTCGGCTGTGCAGCCCGGCATCTTCTCGACCGGCACGAACATCGGCCAGGGCGTCTCGATCGACGGGTACGCCCGCATCGGCGACGCCGCCCTCGACACCCAGGTGCGCACCACGGCGTCATCGGCCGGCTACGGCACGGTCCGATCGAGCGTCCTCTCGACCCTTGAGGGCTCTCTCAACGAGCCCGGCTCGACCGGCCTCTCGTCGCAGCTCTCGAAGATGTGGTCGGCGTGGGGCGACATGTCGAACTCCCCCGACAGCGCCGCCGCCGCCTCCACCCTCATCGGGCAGGCGCAGTCGATCTCGGACACGATCAAGACCGGCTACCAGTCGGTGAGCAGCCAGTGGAGCGCCGCCCGCTCGTCCGTCCAGACGATGGCCGACACCCTGAACGCCACCGCGACCCAGATCGCCAGTCTCAACGGCCAGATCCAGCAGGGCATGGCCACCGGCGGCTCGGTCAACGAGCTGGTCGACCAGCGCAACCTCCTCACCGAGAAGGTCGCGGGCCTCGCCGGCGGCACCGTCCACGCGAACACCGACGGCACGGTCGACGTCCTGATCGGCGGCAACGCCATCGTGTCGGGAACGAGCTCTCGCACGGTCCAGGTCTCCGGCTCCTCCACGATGGAGGGCGCAGCGGCCTCCCCCGTCACCCTCGAGTGGTCTCACCGCCCGGGCGCCTCCGTCGGGCTCGACGGCGGTCAGATCGCAGGAACTCTCTCGGTCCTCGCCCCGGCCGACGGCTCCGGCACCGGCGGGGTCCTCGCCGAGGCCGGCGCGACGTACAACTCGTTCGCGACCACCCTCGCCTCCGCCGTCAACGCGGTGTACTCGACCGGTGCGACCGCGTCGGGCACCACCGGCGCGAACTTCTTCGCCGTCTCGACGACCGGCCCCGCCGCCCTCGGCCTCTCGGTGGTGCCCACGTCGGCCGCCGCGATCCAGAGCGGCGCCGTCGGCGCCGGAGCCCGCGACGGCTCGATCGCCGACAAGCTCTCGACCCTCGGCACCGGCAGCGCCGCTCCCGACCGCGTCTGGGCCGGGTTCGTCACGACGACCGGCTCGCTGGCCAAGAGCGAGATCGCGTCGTCGGACCGCGCCACCGTCGCCGCCACCGCGGCCAAGACGCAGCAGACCTCGACGGCGGGCGTCGACCTCGACGAGGAGAACGTCAACATGCTCACGTTCCAGCACGCCTACCAGGGCGCGGCCCGCGTCATGACGGCGGTCGACGAGATGCTCGACACCCTGATCAACCGCACCGGACGGGTGGGCCTCTGATGCTCGGACGCGTCACCAACCAGACCGCCGCCATGGCCTCCTCGCGCATGCTCCAGGCGAACCAGGCTCGGCTCGCGCAGCTCAACAGCCAGGCGTCGTCGCTCAAGGCGATCACCGTGCCTTCGGACGACCCGACCGCCACCGGGCAGTCCCTCCTGGTCCGATCGCAGCAGAGCGCGAACTCCCAGTACGCGCGCAACGCGACCGACGGCGTCGGCTGGCTCTCGACGACGGACGCCGCCATGAGCGACACGTCCAAGATCCTGAACCGCATCCGCGACCTCACCGTCCAGGGCGCGAACGACGGGTCGATGTCGGCCACGGCCAAGGAGGCGATCGCCACGGAGCTCGTCGGGCTCAAGAGCGACCTGCTCGCGACCGCGAACACGTCCTTCCAGGGCCGCTCGGTCTTCGCCGGGTCGTCCGACGCCGGCGTCGCCTTCACTCCCGGCACCTCGACCACCGACCCGGCGACCGGAGTCGTCACGACGACGCAGCCGGCGTTCACCGGAACGGCCGGCAGCAGCGTCCAGCGCCGCATCGCCGACGGCACGACCGTCACGGTCGACACCGACGGCGCCGCCGTCTTCGGGACCGGCAGCGACTCCGTGTTCTCGATGGTCGACGACATCGTCAGCGATCTCCGATCGGGCGTCAACGTCAGCAGCCACCTCGCCGACATCGACACGCACCTGACCGCTGTCCGCGGCGCCTGGGGCGACGTCGGCGTCCGCCAGAGCCAGCTCGAGCGCGCCCAGGACAGCCTGGCGTCAAACGGCGTCTCGCTCGAGAACCAGCGCTCCGGTATCGAGGACCTCGACCTCGCCAAGGTCATCCTCGACCTCCAGACCCAGTCAGTCACCTACCAATCCGCCCTTGCGACCACCGCCAAGGTGATCCAGCCGACCCTGATGGACTTCCTCCGATGAGCGCTTCTCTCTCCTTCGTCACGCCCCCTCCCGGCCTCGACCCCCTCGTCGACTTCACCCTCGACGAGATCAGCGGCGCCGCCGGCCTGTACTCGCTGCACGCGAGCGACGAGCCGGCAAAGCGCCTGTTCGTGGTGGACGCGTCGGTGCACCTCGGGCACTACTCGCCCGAGATCTCGACCGAGCAGGCCGACCTCCTCGGCCTCACCACCCCGGCCGACGCGCTCCTGCTGGTCGTCGCCAACCCCGCCCCGGAGGGCACGACCGTGAACCTGATGGCTCCGATCGTCGTCAACGTGACCACCGGCGCCGCGGCCCAGCTGATCCTCGACGAGCAGGAGTGGCCGCTCCGCGCGCCGCTGGCCCCTGCCCGTGCGGCGGCTCCCGCCGCCCGACCGGCGGCGACGCCGGCGTCCGTGGCGTCACGGGCGAAGGCCCCCGTCCTCGCCTGACCTCCCCGGAGATCGACCACCGGGGGCGGTGAAACAGGCCCGGCCGAGCCCCCGAGCGCGCCGCACAGCCCAAACGCCCCGTCAACGACTACCCTCGAATCGATGACCGAGCACGACCACTCCGACAACGACGCGCACGGTGGCCCCACCAGCCGCCCCGTGCCCGCGAGCCTGACCGCACCCATCGTGCCGACGGGCCCCACGGGCCTGTCCGCTGCTTCGGGTGCGGCCCACTTCGACCCCGTCTCGCTGCGGCCCGCCGTCGACGTCACGGCCCTCGAGCACCGGCTCTCCGAGCTCGGCGCCAGCCGCAGCACGGCCGCCCTGGGCGAGCGCGCCGATCTGCTGCGCATGCTCGGCCGCCTCGACGAGGCTCTCGCCATCAGCGAAGAGGCGTTCCGCCTCGCCCACTTCACCGGCGACCGCGCCGACTCCGCCGCCGCGCGCATCCGCCGCGCGTACGTGTTCAAGGAGCAGGGCCGCCTCGAGCGCGCCTACAGCGACCTCCACACGAGCCGTCTGAGCGCAGCCACCGAGGAGTGGCACGCTCTCGAGGCCGCCGCCGCCGAGCTCGAGGGCTACACGCTCTACGATCTCGGCCGCTTCGAGGAGGCCCGCGAGGCGCTCGGCGCCGCCCTGGCCGCCTACGAGAAGGCCGGCGCCCCGGCCGAGCGCACGAACGGCCTCCGAGTCGCGATCGAGGGCGTCATGCGGGCGATCCTGCAGGGGTCGGCCGTCCCGCTCGTCGAGCCGATCGAGGAGCCCGCCGACGAGGTCGTCGAGCCCGAGGTCGAGCCGATGGTCACGCCCATCGTCGTCCAGCCGTCGCCGTTCGTCGTCCGCGACGAGCCCGTCGACGCCGAACAGGACGACGCCGACGCGATCGAGGGCGACACCGCTCCCCCGCCGCTGTTCCGCACCACGGGTTCGCCGGCGTTCCTGACGCCGTCCGACACCGCGACCGAGGCTCCGGCACGCCTCGACCCGGCCGCCGCGCGGCTCGATCCCGACGCGCCCGTCGATGAGCCCGTCCCCGACGCCGCGTCGATCGGCGTCGAGACGCAGGCCATCGCCGTCCCCCACGCGACGGCGCCCGGCACCGTCCGACTCGACGTCGACGACGAGGACCGGAACGAAGACGACGAGCCGGCCGCGACCGGCTTCGATGCCGAGGTGACCCGCGCCCGAAAGGCCGCGCGCAGCATCTGGGGCGCGTTCGACGCATCCCAGGCGGATCGCCCGAGCGACCGCTCCTAGCCGACGTGGCCGATCTGGCCCGCGTTCGGCACTGGGCTGCGGCCCTGATCGCGCTCCACCTCGACCCGTCGTGGACGTTCGGCTTCGACAACGCCAAGACCCGCGCGGGCCTCTGCAACTACGCCTCCAAGCGGATCACGGTCTCGCGCCACCTCGCCGGGCGGTACGACGACGACGAGATCCACCAGGTGCTCCTGCACGAGGTCGCGCACGCCATCGCCGGGTCCCGCGCCGGTCACGGCCCGAAGTGGGCCACGACCGCAGCCGACCTCGGCTACATCGGCGGACGGCTCCACGACGGCGCGATCGCATCGGAGCTCGCGCCCTGGGTGGGCCGCTGCCCGGCTGGCCACGAGCACTACCGGTACCGCGCGCCGTCGCGGCCGCTGGCGTGCGGGCGCTGCGCGCGGCGCTTCGACGACGCCAACCTCATCACGTGGGTGAAGCGCGCGGTCTAGACCCCGTGCTCCGGCACCCGCGCAGCGCCGCGGCCCAGGTCCGGTGCCGCTCCGTGGGGTGAACCGTGCGAGACCAGACCGGCTACGGTGGTTACATGCCCGAGACGACCTGGTTCCGCTCCGACACCGGCGTCCGCTGGGCCTTCGAGTCGGGCGCGACGTGCCTCGACTTCGCGTACCTGGGCGGCTTCGCCCCCGACGCGTTCGGCCCCGCCTCCGGCCTCCCCGGTGCGACGACCGACTCCGCGTGGGACGGCCTCCTCGTCGCCGCCGACCTCGGCGACTGGCTCGCCGAGCGCTTCGGGCCGCTCGGCGCCGCGCCCTCCGACCGCGAGCTCACCGACGCTCGAGCCCTCCGCGATGCGATCGCCCGCCTGGCGCTCAGCGCCGCCGACGGCCACGCCCCGCAGTCGCGCGACATCGACGCGGTCAACCTCTACGCCGCGGTGCCCGACGTGCCGCCGTCGCTTCCGGGCGGCGGCCGCCAGGCCGGGGCCGTGCGCCTGCGGGTGAGCCAGGCTATGGCGTCCGTCGCGCGCGACGCCGTGCACCTGCTCGCCGGCGTCGGGTTCGTCGGCGACCCGGCGCGGCGCCTGCGACGGTGCGCGGCCGACGACTGCGGGCTGGTCTTCCACGACGACTCGCGCGCCGGAACACGCCGGTGGTGCTCGATGACGAAGTGCGGCAACCGGGCGAAGGTGCGGGCGCATCGGGCGCGGGCCGCAGTTCCTGCGAGCAAGCCTCAGGCCTGAGCAGAAGGCGACGCAGCCCCGGGGGTTAACGACGTCGACCCCGCACTCGGCGGGGTCGAACGATCAGGCGAGGCGTCTACTCGACGACCTGCACCTCTTTCCAGAAGGCGACGTAGTTCGAGAAGTCCTTGCCGACGCGGTCGAACGCGGTCGGGTACGGGGTGGGGTAGCTGAAGGCGCGGTCCTGGAGGCCGTTCACCGAGAAGTACTGGCACTCGCCCTTCCAGGGGCAGGTGTAGGGGGTGTCGGTCTTCTCGAGGAGCGCGTCGTTGACGCTCGCGGGCGGGAAGTACCAGTTGCCCTCGATCTTGATGAGGTCGGATTCGGGGGCCTCTGCCACCACGGTTCCGTCGAGTACTGCCTTCATTTCGTCCTCCAAGGGTTGTTGACGGGGTGAACGCTACCCGCGCGAGGTGAATTCCCGCAGGGTGGCGACGGCGGCCGCGTGCTCTCGCCGCTGGTCGCGGGCGTCGGCGAGTTCCTGCCCCGATGTCGAGGCCGTGAGCAGATGCGCCGTCGCGCGACGGAGCCCCTGCCAGGCGGCGCACGCGGCTGCGGCCTCGGGCGACGAGAAGTCGATGCCGACCGCGGCGAGGGCGTCGACGACTGCTCCGGCGACGAGGTGGTCTTCGACGGCCGTGCGGAATCCGTCGTCGTCGATCGAACCGGCGCCCACGACGGCCACGACGGCGCGGTCGCCGAGCTGCTCCTGGAGCGCGAGCACGTGCGCGGCGGCGTCCTGAGCCGACGTCTCGGTGGCGCAGAGCACGGCGACGTTCGGCGGGCAGGCGTCGGTCACCGCGGCTGCGAGCAGGGCGGCCGACGCCGACCCGTGTCCGTCCAGCTCGTCGGCCACGACGACGACGTGGGCGCCCTCCGCGATGCGCCGGGCTCCGGCCTCGCCCCACTCGAACCGGACCTGGTAGCGCTCCTGATGCATGGCTCCAGGCTAGCCAGGTTGATCGAGCCAGCCAGGATGCCTGGCCAGCCAGGTCGTCCGGGCCGGGCGGGTGCAGACTGGCCCCATGCACGTGCAGCTCAAGCTCACCCTCGCCTGCTCTCCGGCCGCCGCGATCGACGCGCTCGCGAACCCCGAGGTCATGGTCGCCGTCACCCGCCCGCTCGTGAAGTACCGCTCGCTCTCGCGCTTCCCTCGCCGCTGGAGTTCCGAGCCGCACCTCGTGAGCGCCAGCATCCTCGGCGTCTTCCCGCTCGGTCGCACGCACGTCGACCTGAGCTGGCGCACAGTGCAGGGGGCGCGCATCCAAGAAGACACCGGCACGGGGGTCGCAGGAACGTTCCGCACCCTGTCCATCCGCCACCGGATGGCGGTGTCGCCCGCTCCGCTCCCCTCCGGCCTGCCGCGCGGGACCCTCCTCCGCGACCGCCTCGAGTTCGACGCGGGCCTCCTCGGCCCGCTGCTGTGGCCGGGGCTGTGGCTCGTGTGGCAGTGGCGCGGGTACCGCATGCGTCGGCTCGCGCCGACGTGGACGACCCCGGCGCGCGCGTAGCCGTCGGTGGCCGCGTCGGCGGGTGCTCGTCGGGTTCGGCGCGTCTCCGGGGGTACGCCCGAGCCGACCGCCACCCGCCCATCCACCCACGGCGAGTAGCGTCGGGAGCGTGAATCAGCCCGCGCAGTACGCCCTCGACATCGCCTCGTGGCGCCGCACCATCCACGACACCTACCGCTCCGTGCGCGAGGCCGCCGACCTCGAGGCGGCCCACGACCTCTGGCGCCGAACCCGCGACGACCTCTTCGCCACGCACCCCTCGACTCCCCTCCTGCCCGAGGACCGCCCGGTCTTCACCGGCCTCCCCACCAAGCCCTACGACAGGAACTGGCGGTTCGAGGTCGAGGTCACGCCGGCACCCGCCCACCGCATGGTCGTCCCCACCGGCACCGACGGCGACGTGCCCTTCGACCGCGTCGGGCTCGTCGACGTGCCCGGCGTCGGCTCCCTCGACGTCTGGCGCCTCGGCTCGTACGGCGGCGGCATCTTCGTGCCCGTGAAGGACGCCCTCGCCGGCAAGCCCGGAGGCACCTACGGCGGCGGCCGCTATCTCATCGACACGGTCAAGGGCGCCGACCTCGGCCCCGGGGCGGCGCCGGGCAGCCTCGTGCTCGACTTCAACTTCGCCTACAACCCCAGCTGCGCCTACGACCCGGCGTGGGCCTGCCCACTCGCGCAGCCGGGAAACACGGTGGCCGTGGAGATCCCCGTCGGCGAGCGGTACTCGGGCGCTCACTGAGCCGCCTCGCGTTCGCTCTTCGAGTCGATCCGGGCAGAAACGCGGCTGCGGCTCCGTTTCTACCTGATCCAACTAGCTGACGAGACAGGCCGCCACCTCGAGCGCGAACCACAGCAGGTGCGCCCCGGCAACCAGCACGACCACCCGCCGCACGGCCGCACGCACCGTCATCCGCGCCATCGATTCTCCATCGCCCAGCACGAGCGCCTCGGCCATGGCCACCACCGGCAGGAACGCCGCGCCTACGGTCGTCCACGCCTGAGGCAGGAACTCGCCCCCGAACCCGCTGCCGTCGTCGGGCGCGAACGTGGTCCCGAGTCCGAGGACCACCAGCGGGACTCCGAGCAGCGCCAGGGTCGCCACCGTTCCGAGCATCGCCCCGGCGATCGCGCCCGGCCACGGCCAGTGCGGCGTCGGCCGCCGCAGCACGACGACCGTCGCGGCCGACAACGCCACGACCGCGAAAGCGGCCACGACGGCCGCCGGGATCCAGTGCCCGTCGGCCCGGGCGAGAAACCAGAGCGCGATGTCGGCTGCTCCCAGAGCGGCCCACGCCCCGAGCACCGCGAGCGTCACGCCGACGTCTGTGACGGCACGGGTCGCGGTCGAGGTCATGCCTCCAGCGTCGCTCGCCCGCGCCGCTCCCGCGTCGCCCGCGGGTTCGACACGCGTCGTCCGCAGGTCGCTATGCGGCCAGGACGCCCTGCGAACTCGGGCGGGGCGCCAGGCTGAGATTCTCACCCGCTTGCACGACTCGACCAGTCGGCGTGGCTAACGCGGCGGCGGCGGGCAGCTGTCGCCGCAGCCCTCCCAGCCGGCCCATTCGACTGCTGAGTCGTCGGTGATCGCTCCCATCGGGTCGTCGGGATCGGGCCGGATGCCGGGCGGCCACTCGGTGGGGCCGGGCACCGCGGCCGGACCCGTCGGGAACTCCGATCCGTGGTCCGAGGGCGAGGGTTCAGCAGTGAAAGACCCCTCGAAAGCGACTGCTAGCGCTGAAACGCCGATGCTGTAGGCTTGGATCACTTGCGAGCCGACCCGATCGGCTCCCTGCGTCGTAGTACGCCCCTCTGATCCCGGCCTCGCACCTACCAGCGAGTCACGGAATCGCGAAGCTCACTCTGCGGCGAAACGATCGAGCGAAACCGCTCCGTCGCCTCATTCGAGTCCAGCTGCGCCGTTGACAGACGCACGCCCAGGAGGCTCGAAAACCTGTGCCTGAAAGGCAACCATTGACTGACACCCTCACCCCCGCCGTCGAGCAGGACGAGAACACCACGACCTTCGCGTCGCTCGGCGTCCCCGCCCCGATCGTCAAGGCCCTGAGCGCCGACGGCAAGACCACCGCGTTCCCGATCCAGGTCGACACGCTCCCCGACACGCTGTCGGGCCGCGACGTCCTCGGCCGCGGAAAGACCGGCTCCGGCAAGACCCTCGCCTTCTCCATCCCGATGGCCGCCCGCCTCGGCGGCTCGCTCGCCGGCGGCAAGCGCCGCCCGGGTCGTCCGCTGGGCCTCGTGCTCGCTCCGACCCGCGAGCTCGCCACCCAGATCGACGCGGTCCTCGCGCCGATGGCTGCCGCCTACGGCATGAACACCACCACGATCTTCGGCGGCGTCTCGCAGAACCGCCAGGTCCAGGCGCTCAAGCAGGGCGTCGACATCATCGTGGCGTGCCCCGGACGCCTCGAAGACCTCATGAAGCAGGGCTTCGTGAAGCTCGATGCCATCGAGATGACCGTCCTCGACGAGGCCGACCACATGGCCGACCTGGGCTTCCTGCCCGGTGTGACCCGCATCCTGAAGGCCACGCCCGAGAACGGACAGCGCCTCCTGTTCAGCGCGACGCTGGACAACGGCGTCGACAAGCTCGTCAAGCAGTTCCTGCACAACGAGGTCCTGCACTCGGTCGACGAGGCGAACTCGCCCGTCGCGAAGATGACCCACCACGTGTTCGAGACCGAGTCGGTCGAGACCAAGAAGGCCCTGATCAACACGCTCGCCTCGGGCCAGGGCCGCCGCATCCTCTTCATGCGCACGAAGCACCACGCCAAGAAGCTCGCCAAGCAGCTGACCGAGTCGGGCATCCCGGCCGTCGACCTGCACGGCAACCTCTCGCAGCCGCAGCGCGACCGCAACCTGGCTGCCTTCCAGGACGGAACGGCCCGCGTCCTCGTCGCCACCGACGTCGCCGCCCGCGGTGTGCACGTCGACGACATCGAGCTCGTGATCCACGTCGACCCGCCGACCGAGCACAAGGCGTACCTGCACCGCTCGGGCCGTACGGCTCGTGCCGGGGCCGAGGGCGACGTGGTCACCCTCATCATCCCGAGCCAGCGTCGTGACGTCGCGCAGATGATGAAGAAGGCCGACATCCACGCGACCCCCGTCGCCGTGAAGCCCGACTCCAAAGAGGTCAAGGCCCTCGTCGGCGAGGTCGCCGCGTACGTGAAGCCCGCCCCCAAGTCGGAGCGCGCCGAGCAGCACCAGGGCGGCGGCCGCTCGACCGGCGCGAACGCCCAGCGCAAGCGCGCCGCTCGCCAGACGTCCGACGGCTCGCCGATCGCCCGCAAGGACCGCTCGGGTCGCCCCTCGCAGTCCGGTGCAGCATCGACCGAAGGAACTCGGGGCGCTCGCCAGCAGGGCGGCGCCGGTCGCGGTCGCGGCCAGGCCGCCGGCGGTCGTGGCGGCCAGGGCGGGCGCAGCCAGGCCCCCCGCACCGGCAGCTCCACCTTCTACTCGACGGAGTCCGGCGCCGGGTCGTCGACCCCGGTCCGCGATGAGCGTCCGGCGCGCGACGAGCGCCAGCCGCGCCGCGCCCAGAGCGACGGCGGCTCGAGCCGCACGAACTCGACCCGGAACGACCAGGCGGCGTTCGCCGCGGAGCAGTCCGGCCAGCCCGGCGCGCGTCGCGACGGCAACGGCGGCGGCTCGCGCCGCGCGTCGTCGGCCGGCGGTCGCCCGGCGTCGCTCAAGGTGGGGGCGCTCGTGCGCGGCAGCGCGCCCCGCAACGGCGGCGGTCGCGGCCGCTAGGCGGAGTTCCTGCGCCCTCGCTGTCTTTCGAGATGGCGGGGGCGTTCTCCGTTTAACGAGGGCCGAGCGCAACCCCCGCCGCGAATCTGGGCGACCCCGGCGCAGACGTGGTGGCCTGGAGGGGACGACGAAAGGGGCCCCATGGCCGATCGACAGTATGTTCTCCGTTCTGGACGCCGAGTGGGCACCTCAGCTGCCGGCGATCCGATCGCTCGCCGGCTGGTGCTGCTGTGCCACCCGACGCCGGGTGCGGGCGGATTCGACCCCGATCCGCGGATCACGGGTCCGTGGGGCGTGCACCTCCTGACCCTCGACCGCCCGGGCTACGGCGTCTCGGAGCCGGTGACCGATCCGGCCGACGCGTCGATCGCGCGGTGGGCCGACGATCTCGACGAGTACGTCTCGTCGGCGGAGCAGATGGCCGAAGAGACGCAGCGGGTCGACTTCGGCGCTGTGGGCCTGGTCGGCTGGGGCACGGGTGGCGCTACCGCTCTCGCCTTCGCCGCCCGGCACCCCGATCGCGTGGACCGGGTGACGATCGTCGGCACGGCCGCTCCGAAGCGTCGGTCGCCGGTCGACAAATCGGCCGAGATCGCCGAATTCACTCGGGTCAAGACCAACGCCAGCGTCGCCGAGGTGGCGGCCGGCCTCGAGCAGACACCGTTCGCCACGTTCGCGGCGCTGGGCATCGCCGACGACGATCCGACGATGGCTCGGCTTCCCGAGCTCGACGCGATGGGCCTGAGATCGCGGCTCGGTCGCATGCTCGACGAGTCCGCCGTTCAGGGCGCGACCGGGTACGCGACCGATCTGCTGAGCCTCGCCGACGGCTCGTGGGCCGACGACCTGGGGTCGATCACGGCGTCGGTCCAGCTCGTCTACGGCGACTCCGACCCCGCCGCGGACGTCTCGGACGGGCACTGGTTCGCCGACCGGATCCCCGACGCGACGGTCGTCTCGGTGCAGGGCGCCGGGCGACTGGCGATCGTGGACGAGTGGGCGCGAATCTTGAAGCACGTCGCACCGCAGCACGGGGCGATCGGCGAGGACGTGGCCGAGGGGCGCTGACGCGCGATGGTCAGCGCGCCAGGAGCGCCTGACCCAGCTCGCTGCGGAGGTAGAGCACGCTGCGGCCGTACCGCGTCGCCGTGACCAGGCCGCCGGCGTGGAGCGCGCGCAGGTGCTGGTTGACGGCCGACGTCGTGACGTCGAACCGCACGCCGAGCTCCGTCGACGACGCGGGCGACTCGAGCGCGACCAGCAGGGCCGCGCGCGTCTCGCCGAGCAGGGCGGCGACGGCGGCGACGGTCGCGGGCTTCTCGGTCTCCCACAGGGCTCCGCGACCGCGGGCCGCGTAGAGCAGCAGGGGCGGCTCGTCGTCGTCGACCGCCGACGAGACCCGTCGCGAGAACATGGTCGGCACGAGGGTGAAGCCCCGGCCTGCGACGTCGATGGAGCGGTCGCGCGGATCGGTCGGCCTGACCGTCAGGACGTTGTCGGCGAACGACACGTTCTCGGCGATCTCGCCGAGCATCGCGGCGAGGCCCGACTCGGCGATGCGACGGCCGCGGTGAACGATGTCGGCCTGGAGGATGCTCCGCATGCGCGGCCACCACGGCTCGAAGGTGGCGGTCCAGTAGGCCGAGAGCGCGGCGACGGTGCGGGCGAGGGCGCGACGCGGGGTCTGCCCGAAAGGAGCGGGCAGGGCGCCGTGGATCGCCTCGATCTGGGCGACGAAGAGGCTCGGCGACATCGCTGCGAGGGTCTGCAGCTCATCGTCGATCACCGTCAGGGGCGAGTCGGGGCGCGGGTTCAGGAAGTCGGGGGTCCACAGCCGCTCGTCGACCAGCGCGAGCAGCACCTCGAGGTCCAGCGAGGCACGGGCCTCCTGAGTGCGCAGCAGCCACGGCAGCTGCAGCGGGTACCGGGCCGGCTCGCGAAGGGTGCGCAGCGACAGCCCCATCTCGCACAGCGGCGACACCCCGAACCGGATGTCGCCGAGATCGGTGTCGGTGAAGCGGTAGCGCAGCATGAAGCCTCACGCTACATCCATCGCGCAGGAACTCGGTGTGGTGGCAGAAAGGTCAGGTGCCCCGCATCGCCACCCGCCTCCGCCGACCGTTCGCCGACCCGGTGGTCCGCGTGCTCGCCACCGCCACGCTCGTCTCCACCCTCGGTCGCGGAGCCTTCTTCACGCTGACGGCGCTGTACTTCACACTTATCGTCGGGCTCTCGGCGACGCAGGTCGCGCTCGTCCTGACGGTGGCGAGCGCCGTCGGCGTCGGCACGTCGCTGCTCGGCGGCCACCTGTCAGACCGCCTGAGCGCACGGCGCCTGCTGTTCGCGCTCGTCATCGCGCAAGGACTCGCGCTGCTCTCATACGCCTTCGTGACGTCGTTCGGAGCGGTGCTGGTCGTCGCCTGCATCGTCAACGGGGTGCAGTCCGCCGCGAATGCCACGCGGTCCGCGGTCATCGCCCGGGCGTTCACCGGCCGCGCACGCGTGACGACGCGGGCCCTGCTGCGCACCGTCACCAACATCGGCATCGCCGTCGGATCGGCGGCCGCCGGAGCACCCCTGCTCATCGGCACGGGCACGGCCTTCCGCACGGCCATCGTGCTCGCCGCCTGTGCGACGCTCGCCAGCTCGCTCCCGCTCCTGCGGCTCCCGGTGCGCGTGAATGCCTCCCCTGCCATCGCGACAGCAGACTCGGCCGGCGGCCGCTCCCCCTTCCGCGACCCCGCCTACCTCGCGATCACCGCGCTCTCCGGCCTGTTCGGCATCCAGTTCGCCCTCGCCGAGGTTGGCCTGCCGCTGTGGATCGTGCACGACACCGAGGCGCCGGTGATTCTCGTGTCGGTGATCCTGATCGTGAACACGGTGCTCGTCATCGCGCTGCAGATCCCGCTGGCGCGACGGACGGACACGATCGCCCGCTCGGGCCGCGCCGTCGGCATCGCCGGAGCCCTGATGCTCGGCGCCTGCGTGGCCTACGGCAGCTCCGCGTGGACCGGCGCGCTCGTCGCCGGAGGGCTTCTCGTCGTCGGCATGCTGTTCCACACGTTCGCCGAGATCCTCTCGTCGGCCGGCACCTGGAACCTCGGCTTCGAACTCGCCGACCCGGCCCGCGCCGGCGCCTACCAGGGCGTGTTCTCGATGGGCTTCTCGCTCGGCTCGCTGTTCGGGCCGCTGATCGTCGCCGCGACGGCTCTGGCACACGGATTCGCCGGGTGGATGGTGCTCGCCGCGGTGTTCGCGGTGGCGGCCGGCGGGGTGGTGGCGGTGGTGCGGGTGCGTGGCGCGATTCCGGCGGCCTGACACATTTTGCTCGTGCCAAGGCTCGACCTGATAGAACGGCATCATGCGAATCCTGTTCATTGGCGGCACCGGAATCATCAGCTCGGCCGCGGCCGTCCGAGCCCAGTCCCTCGGCCACGAGGTCACCCTCCTGAATCGCGGCAGCTCGTCGATCAGACCCGTCCCGTCGGGAGTCGAGGTCGTCACGGGCGACGTCCGCGACCCGGCCTCCGTGCGGAACGCCATCGGCGACCGGATGTTCGACGTCGTCGTCGACTTCGTCGCGTTCACACCGGAGCAGGTGCAGGGCGACATCGACCTGTTCTCGGGGCGCACCGGCCAGTACGTCTTCATCAGCTCCGCCTCGGCGTACGCCAAGCCCGTGCCGTCGCTCCCGATCCGCGAGTCGTCGCCGCTCCGCAACCCGTTCTGGCAGTACTCGCGCGACAAGATCGCCTGCGAAGACCTGCTGATGAAGGCCTACCGAGACACCGGCTTCCCGATCACGATCATCCGCCCGTCGCACACCTACGACCGCACCGGCCTCCCGGTCACGGGCGGCTGGGCCGTCATCGACCGCATGCGCCGCGGCCTCGATGTCGTCGTTCCCGGCGACGGCACCTCGCTGTGGACCCTCACGCACACCGACGACTTCGCGAAGGCCTTCGTCGGCCTGCTCGGGCTGCCGTCGGCGGTCGGCGAGACGTTCCAGATCACCTCCGACGAGGCCATGCCCTGGAACGAGATCTACACGACGCTCGCGCGAGCCGCCGGCGTCGACGACCCGTCGCTCGTGCACGTCGCGAGCGAGACCATCGCGCTGGCCGAGCCCGAGTGGGGCCCGGGAATCCTGGGCGACAAGGCGCACTCGGTCGTGTTCGACAACAGCAAGGTGAAGGCGTTCGTGCCGGACTACGTCGCGACGATCCCGTGGGTCGCCGGGGCGGCCGAGATCCTGCGCTGGTTCGATGAAGACGAGTCGCGGCGCGTGGTGGACGCGCGCACCAACGAGGTGTTCGACCGACTCGTGCGGGCGGCGCGGCTGGACTAGCCGGCGCTAGACCTCGGCCGTCGCACCCACGAGCGCCGGCGCGATCGCCTGTGCCCACATCCGGTGCATGGCGCGGAACGAGAACGCGTCCTCGATGTACATCTCGGTGATCCGCCAGTCCGGGAAGGGAACGAAATCCGCGCCCATCTCGTCGGCGACCGCCGCGCTCACGGCGTTCAGCCGGGCCACCTGCGCCGAGATGAGAGCCCGCCCCGAGGGCTGGATCGGGCGGAAGTCCTGCATCGGGGGGACGCCGGCGATGGCGACGCGGGTCGACGTTCCGGCGGCCTGCCTCGCGGAGCCGACGATCGCCCGCAGGGACCTCCGCCACCGCTCGTCGTCGGTGCCGAGCAGCACGTCGGGGATCCCGAGGAGCACCACCACGACATCGGTCCCGGGCGTGACGACAGCGTGCTGCGCCGCCTCGGAGATGGTGAGGCTGGGGTCGGTGACGACGTCCCACGCGACTCCGCGTCCGGTGCGGGCACCCACGCAGCCCGCCACCTGAGCCGGCACCGCCATGCTCTCGTCGAGCACTCCGTAGCCGCTGACGGCGATGTCGCCGACGAACAGCATCCGAATCGGATCCTCCCCGTCGACGACCCGCTCGGCGGCGACCGTCGGAAAGATCCCGGCGGCGATGGTTCGGCGGTAGATGGCGAAGTGGGCGAGCAGAACGGGTCGGACGAGCCGGCGCAGCAGTGATCGGCTGAAGGGCATGGGAGGCGGGTGTCTCTCGTTGTCGCCGAGGATGTGCGGCGCGGGGCGGGTGGTGCGGGTGTGACTCCACACTGGCAGAAAGGAGGACACACTTCTGTCCCCCGATGGGGGCGATATCTCCCGTGACGAGGCGCGCGGGAGGTCCGCCTAGAGTGAGAGCGTGACGAAGGCGGGCATGTGGGGGCGGTTCGCGATCCTGCTGATCGCTTCTGCCGTGGCTCTGGTGCCGGTGGCGGTGGTGGTCTGGCGCGCGTTCGAGTTCGGGCCGGGCGGCGTCGCCGCGATCCTGCGAGGGCCTGCCCTGGCCTGGTTCGGCAACAGCCTCGCCGTCACGGGAGCGACCGTCGTCGTGAGCCTCGTGGTGGCGGCGCCGGCCGCGTACGTGCTCTCGCGCGGGCGGTCACGGCTGGTCGACGGATACTCGCTGGTGGTGTTCGCGCTGCAGTCGTTCCCGGTCTTCCTGGCCGTGGTGCCGCTGTTCGTGCTGTTCGCGCGAGCCGGGCTGGTCGACTCGCTGCCCGGCCTGACGCTCGTCTACATCGGCACGACGGTCGCCACCGTCGTCTTCATGCTGACCACTGCGATCGACGCGATCCCGCGGAGCCTCGAGGAGGCAGCGTGGATGGACGGCTGCAGCGTCGCCGGGGCCTTCGTGCGCATCGTGCTCAGGAACTGCCTGCCGGGCCTGGCCTCCGCCGGAGTCTTCGCCTTCCTCCTGGCCTGGAACGAGTACCTCGTCGCCCTGATCTTCCTGCGCTCGACGTCGAACTACACGCTCGGCATCGGCCTGAGCGCGGCGGGCGGGTCGCCGGCCCTCGCGGTGCTGATGATGCTGCCGCCGATCGCGGTCTTCCTGATCTTCCGGCGCCACTTCAGCGTCGGCGGCGTCGCGGGTGCCCTCGCCGGCACCTGACCGCCACGCCTCCTGGCAATTTCATAAGGATCCTGCGCGTGCCGGAGCCGCCGCACGCTCACTCCCGGCCCGGTTGTGCAGAATCTCTTGAGTCTTGGGGGCGGGCAGGCTACACGGAATCGTCATTGTGACCCGGCGCAACGGCGAGACTCCAGCTTTGGCCCCCGCCGGCGGTTCTAGCGGGGCTAATGCTGGAGTCTCGCGACCCTCGGGGCCCGATTCAGGGCGGGTGGTGCGACGACGGTAGCAGTTCCTGCGCCCCCTCCCCCCACCCAGAACGGGAGGGGATCGAAGTGCCCCGGCCCAGTCAATTCGCACGCTCGCGGGCATAGATTCAGGCCATGACTCTCGATGACATCGGCCTGACGACCCTCCGCGGGCAGGCCACCACGTTCGGCGCGTACTCCGACAAGGTCGTGCTCGTCGTCAACGTCGCATCGCGCTGCGGCCTCGCCCCCCAGTACG
Source organism: Frondihabitans sp. OV104 (assembly GCF_057787745.1). Lineage (NCBI taxonomy): Bacteria > Bacillati > Actinomycetota > Actinomycetes > Micrococcales > Microbacteriaceae > Frondihabitans > Frondihabitans sp. OV104. The sequence continues at coordinate 3,371,823 of NZ_CM173541.1, read as the reverse complement.
AGAAGCTCGAGGCGCTGCAGAAGCAGTACGGCGAGCGCGGTTTCACCGTGCTCGGCTTCCCGAGCAACCAGTTTCTGCAGGAGCTCGGCACCTCCGACAAGATCGAGGAGTACTGCTCGGCAACCTGGGGTGTGACGTTCCCGATGATGGAGAAGGTCAAGGTCAACGGCCGGTCGGCCCACCCGCTCTACTCCGAGCTCACGAAGACGCCCGACGCGTCGGGCAAGGCCGGGCGCGTCACGTGGAACTTCGAGAAGTTCCTGGTGCTGCCGGGCGGCGAGGTGCTTCGGTTCCGGCCCAAGACCGAGCCCGATGCTCCCGAGATCGTGTCGGCGATCGAGAAGGCGCTCGTCGCGGCCTAGCTCGCCCTGCCGGTCTCGGTCGCCGAGAGGGCGATCGTTGTCGATCTCGACCTGCCGGGCGACAACGATCTCACTGTCGGCACCTGAGGGCGGGTCAGACGGCGATGTCCCACACCGGCGCGGTGTAGGCGCGCGACCAGCCGGTCCGCAGGCGCGTGACGGCCCGGTCGTACGAGTCGAGGAGGTCCATGCGCGGGCGCACCATCCACTGGATCGTGAGCCCCTCGTAGAGGGCGACGAGCTGCTCGGCGCCGCGCGCCGGATCCATCGTGGCGGGCTCGCGGCCGAGCTCCACGTCGCGGGCGAGGTGGTGCTGCACGAGCTGGTGGAACTGCTTCCAGTCGTCGCGCAGCATCTGGCCCATCGGGTGATCGGGCAGCGCGGCGACGTTGAGGAGCGCCATGATGAGGCGCATGAGGGCCGGGTCGGCGAGGTTCGCTTCGACGATGCCGCGCAGGAAGACGACCGTGCCGTAGCGCTCCGCGATCGGCCTGAGCGGCTTCATCCGCTTGGCGTTCCAGCGGTCGACGGTGGCGAGCACGAGACCGTCGAACGTTCCGAACTGGCGCGTGATCATCTCGGTCGAGACTCCGGCCTCCTGAGCGACGTGCGCGAAGGTCACCTCGTGGAACGGGTGCTTGCTGAACATCGCGATCGCGCCGTCGACGATGGCCTTGCGGATCTCAGCGTCGGCCGAGAACAAGTCGGTCGTCGCGAATTCAGGGGAGGAGGGGTTTGCTGCCAGGTCGGTCACACCAGCAACAGTGGCAGGAACTGCATGCCCCTCGCGACCACCCGTTCTGGGCACTGACAGGCATCGCCCGCTCGTGCAGTGGTCGTACGGCTCAGTGCTGTCGAACAGCTCAGTGCTGTCGAACCACTCAGTGCGCGAAGCCCTCGAACTGCGACTTCGTCATGACGACGTCGAAGCCGCCCTCGGCGTCGGCGTCGGCGTCCGACCCGCCGCCGCCGAGCAGAGACCTCGTGAGCGCCTCGCGGTCGGAGAGGAGAGCGTCGACGGCGGCCACGAGGTGCGTGTCTGCCACGGGCTCGCCCGCGACGGCGGCGGAGAGCACCGCCCGCCGCATGAGCTCCTTGGCGAACGATCCGGTCGTCCCGTCGGCGCGCTCGGCCGCGGAGGCGATCGCCTCGTCGCTGAACGGTAGCGCCCCGGCGTATCGACGGAACAGCTGCGTTCGCGCCGCCAGATCGGGCAACGGGATCTCGACGGCGAGGTCGACGCGGCCGGGCCGCTCCGAGAGGGCGCTCTCCAGCATCTCGACGCGGTTCGTCGTCATCAGGAAGGTCACGTCGGCGTCGCCGGCGAGGCCGTCGAGTGCGTCGAGCACCTGGAAGAGGAGCGGCTGAGGGCCGGCGCTGAAGTCGCGGTCGCTGGCCACGAGGTCGATGTCCTCCAGGACGACGATGGCCGGCTGGAAGGTACGGGCGACCTCGGCGGCCATCGTGATGTAGCCGATGCTCGAGCCGGTCAGAAGGATCGCGGTGGTGCCCTCGGTCGCGCTGATCAGATGCCGGACCGTCATCGTCTTGCCGGTGCCGGGAGGTCCGTAGAGCAGCACGCCCCGCTTGAGGTGCTGCCCCGCGGCGAGAAGCGCGTCGCGGTGCCGGCCGATGCCGATGACGTGCTGCCGCACCTGGTCGATCACACCGGGCGCGAGAACGATCTCGTCGGCCCGGACGACGGGGCGCGCGACGAACGTCGCACCGGCCTCCATGCCGTACTCCGTCGACTCGAACGAGAGGACCTGGCCGCGGAGGACGCTCCGCTCGATCATCAGGCCCCGGAGGAGTTCCAGCGCCCTCCTCGATGTCTCGGCGTCGAGAGCGATCAGCTCGAGCGACACCGTCGACCGGCCGAACTGCGGAGCGGCGTCACGCTGCAGCACGGCGACGGGCTTGCCGTCGACACGCAGCTTCCAGATGCCGAACGCGACGACCTGCCGCGTCGACGCGGGCCCGGTGGCTCGTTCGGCGAAGTCGACCGGCCCGACGGTGAAACGGCCGTACGCGTTCGAGAGGATCTCCTGGAGGTCGGAGTGGTGCCTCTGCTGACCGCCGCCCACGCCGATCACCGAGTCGGGTCCGACTCCGCCGGCGAGCTCCGCCAGAGCGATGTCGGCGTCGGCCAGCCGGTGGGGCGCGATGGCCTCCGTGACGACCGAGAGCCGGGTCACATCGGCACCGAAGTACTCCGTCAGGTGGTCCTGGACGCTCGGCTCCCCGGTGTCGGCGTTCTGCTCGTGCTCGCGCACCACCCGCTCGATGAAGGTCGCGAAGGTTCGCAGGAACTTCGCCTCGTCGTCGTCGCGCTCGTTCGCCATCCTGGTCCCCCCGCCTCGTAGCCTGCCCCCCACGCTAGCGCGCGTTCCGATGCCTAGTCGGGCTGCACGACCGGCACCGGCGCCGTCGCCGTGTGCGGCGCCCGCACGCGCGGCATGGCCACCACGGCCGCGACGGCCAGGAGCACGACCACGACCACCGCGACGAACACCGCGCTCGACGCGTCGACGACGGCGCTCGGCACGGTGTCGCCGTCGGGTGTCCGGGCGTAGATCGCGTTGGCGACGGCGCCGAAGATCGCGACGCCGATGGCGCTTCCGATCGACCGGGCGAACAGGTTGGTGCCGGTGACGACGCCGCGCTCGTTCCACTCGACGCTCGACTGCGCCGAGATCAGGCTGGGCGTGGCGACGAATCCCATGCCGAGGCCGACCACGAAGCACGCCGCCGCCACGACGACGAGGTTCGGGTGGTGCGCCGTCGCGGCGAGAACCCCTGCGCCGAGAAGGGCGACTCCGATGCCGATGAAGACCGTGCCGCGGAAGCCGATCCGCAGGTAGACCTTGCCGGCCTGCGAGGCGCTGACCGGCCAGCCGAGCGTCAGTGCCGCGAGCGCCAGGCCGGCGAGGATCGGCGACACGTGGATCGACCCCTCGAGGTAGGTCGGCACGTACGACGTGAGGCCGAGCACGATGGCGCCGACGCCGAACGAGATGAGCGACGTCGTCAGGAGCAGGCGGCGCGTGAACACCCACGGCGGCAGCACCGGCTCGGCCGCGCGGCGCTCGACCACGATGAAGATCGCGAGCAGGATCCCCCCGGCCGCGAACGCGCCGATGCTCTGCGGGGAGTTCCACGCCCACGCCTGCCCGCCCTCGAGCAGCGCCAGGATCAGGAGGCTGAGCGACGCCGTCAGGAGCGCCGCACCGAGGTAGTCGACGCTGTGGCGCGTGCGCTCGATCTTCTCGTGGAAGGCGCGCAGGATCATCCAGGCTGCCAGGAGGCACAGCGGCACGTTGACGAAGAAGATGCCCCGCCAGATGCCGAGCTCCGAGAACACTCCGCCGAGGGTGGGCCCGACGACCGAGGCGATCGCCCAGACGCTCGCCAGATAGCCCTGCGCCTTGGCGCGCTCCTTGACGGTGTAGATGTCGCCCGCGATGGTGATCGCCATCGGCTGCACGGCACCGGCGCCGAGGCCCTGGACGACGCGGAACAGGATCAGCGCCGGCATGCTCCACGCGAACCCGCAGAGGATGCTGCCGACCAGGAAGAGCCCGATGCCGAACAGCATGAGCGGCTTGCGGCCGACCATGTCGGACAGCTTCGCGTAGATCGGCACGGAGACGGCCTGGGCCAGGAGGTAGATCGAGAACACCCACGGGAACGACGAGAACCCGCCGATGTCGTGGACGATCGACGGGACGGCGGTGGCGACGATGGTCGAGTCGATGGCGACGAGGCCGGTCGACAGCATCAGGGCGATGAGGATCGGGCCGCGGTCGGAGCGGAAGCCGACGCCGGCGGACGTGGTGGTCATTGGCACCACGCTAGGCCGTTCGCGCGCTAGTCGGCGAGCGACCAGTCGTCGAAGGTGAACCCGGGCGAGACCAGGCACGAGACGAGTGCCTCGCCGGCCGAGGGGAGGGTGCGCTGCCAGGTGCCTGCGGGCACGAGCCCTTGGGCGACGGACTCGGAGCCGGCCGTTCCTGCGCCCGGGCCCAGGACGTGGCGCTCGGCGGCGACCGGCGTTGCACTCGTTCCTCCGAGCTCGAGCACGACCTCGTCGGGGCCGTGCCAGAGCCAGATCTCGTCGGACTCGACCTTGTGCCAGGCCGACGCCTCGCCGGGCGGGAGCAGGAAGTGGATCAGCGTCGCCGCGGGCCGGTCGCCGGTGGCGTTCAGGGCCGGCGACGTCCAGGTGCGGCGGTACCAGCCGCCCTCGGGGTGCGGCTCGAGGTCGAGGGCCGCGGCGCGCGCGGGCACGTCGAGCCACTCGATCACTTCGCCGTCGACGGTTCGGCGGGCTACCTGGTCAGTCATGGGCTTCTTTCGTGAGGAGGGCGCCATCCTGCGCGCGGATCTCGCCGCGGATGACGGTGGCGCTGGCGCGCCCGGCGCCGTCCTCGACGAGGGCGGCGAAGGCGTCGGGGACGGTGCGGGCGTCGACGTCGAACACGACGAGGTCGGCGCGGGCTCCGACGGCGAGGTGGCCGATGCGGTCGGGTCCGGTGGCCAGGCCGATGGCATTCGCGCCGCCGAGAGTGACTGCGGCGAGCAGCCGCTCGTGCAGGTCGAGGGCGCCGTAGCCCTGGGCACGGGCGATGCGGTGCAGGGCCGTGACGTCGGCCATCAGGTCGAGCGAGGGCGACGACGACAGCGAGTCCGTGCCGATCGCGATCGGGCTGCCCTCGCGGAGGTAGTCGGCGACCGGCGGCGGGTCGAGGCCGATCACGGCGTTGGAGCGCGGGCAGAGCGCGACGGCCGTGCCGCGGGCTCGCAGCAGGGCGCGGTCGGCGGCGGTCATGTAGACGCCGTGCGCGATGTGGCAGTCGGGCCCGAGCACCCCGAGGCGGTCGACGAAGCTGGTGGCGCTGGCGCCGAAGCCCAGCTCGCGCAGCGCGCGGAAGGAGGGGACGCCGGCGAAGTGCCAGTCCTCGTGCCGCTCGCCGTGGTCGGTCGGGATGCGCTCGCCCTCGAACGCCGACTCCCCGAGGTGAAGGTGCAGGCGGAGGCCGCGCTGGCGGACGATGTCGGGCAGCTCGAGCAGCGGCGAGACGTCGAGCGAGTAGGGCGCGTGCGGCGACAGGCCGACCCCGGGGACGGCCGGGATGCGCTCCAGCTCGGCCACGACCTGGTCGCGGCCGCGCGCCTCCCAGGCCGCGTTCTCCCAGTTCATGACCTCCCAGAACGCGACGCCGCCGAGCCCGGCGTCGCCGAGCACCGATGCCGCCTCCATGTCGGTGACGATGTCGGCGATGCTGGTCACCCCGGCGACGATCGACGCCGCGGCCCCGGCTGCCGCCTCGGCCCTCCAGTCGTGCGGCTTCTCGTACTCGACGTCGAACGCCTTCGCCCAGTCGTCGAATCCGTCGTACTGCCCCTGACCGACGGCTGCCATGCCGGTGTACTGCAGGTGCGAGTGGGCGTTGACGAGGCCCGGCAGCAGGGCGCCGCGCCAGTGGTGCTCGGTGAACGCCAGGCCGCGGGCGGCGAGCTGGTCGACGACCCAGGCGTGCTCGCCGACGTGCAGGATGCGGCCGTCTTGCACCGCGACGGCGCCGTCGAGGATGGGCGGGGCGGTCATCGGCACGACGATGCGGGCCGAGTGGACCGAGACGGGGCCGCCGGGGCCGGCTCCGGTCATGCGCGCGGCCCGAAGCGCGTGGTGGCGACGTCGACGGGAGCGTCGCCCGGGCTCGCGGCGAACGGCGGCGTCGTCACACCGAGCCGCCGGAGCGCGAGCGTCGCGATGCGGTGATCGGCGCCCGGGTCGACCGGGTGCAGGCCCAGCGCCAGCGAGCCGCGACCGGCGAGCAGCGTGCGCACCGCCTCGAGCTGCACCGCGAACGAGAGGTCCATGATCTCGATCGGGTTGCCCTCGCCGGCCGCGATGTTGACGCAGGAGCCTCCCGCCAGCAGAAGCACGCCGCCGCCGCCCGGCAGCGTCAGCGACTCGACGTGCTCTGTCAGGGTGAGGCGGGAGGTTCCTGCGCCCTGAGCTTCGGCGAGCGCCACCTCGTTGTCGACTCCGCCGGCGACGGCGATGACGCACCCGGGCGCGCAGGAACTCAGGGCGGCGAACGTCACGGTGTCGCGCACCCCCGTCGCCGAGACGACGAGGTCGGCGGTGGCCACGGCGGTCTCGAGCGGCGCCACCGCGTACCCGGCGTACGCCGCCTGAAGCGCGCGCACGGGGTCGATCTCGGCCACCGTGACACTCAGCCCCAGCGCCGTCAGCATCTGCGCGCAGCCCTCGCCCACGGGGCCGAAGCCGGCGACGACCGCTCTGCCGCCGGGCGCGACCCGGTGCCCCTCGACGCCGTCGAGCGCGTCGACGATCGCGAAGACGCACGACTGGCCGGTGCCGTAGCGGTTGTCGAACCAGGTCTTGGTGCGGGCGTCGTTCACGGCGATGACGGGCACGCGGAGGTCGCCGCGCTCGGCCATCACGCGGAGCGGCCGCAGCCCCGACGTGGTCTCCTCGGCGGCTCCGATCATGCCGTCGAGGAGCTCGGGGGCGGCGTCGCGGGGCGGCGTCTCTTCGCGGGCCGGCGTCTCTTCCTGAGGCGGCGTCTCTTCGTGGGCCAGCGTCTCCTCCTGAGGCAGCGTCTCTTCGTGGGCCAGCCTGATCAGGTGCGATCCGTCGTCGAGCAGGATGTCGGGTCGCGTGCGCAGGAACTCGAGCGCCAGCCCCCGCTGCTCCCGGAGCGTCGCGGCGCTGTCGGCGTAGACGCTGAACCCGCGCGTGCGGAGCGCGTCGGCCACGGCGTCGTCGGTCTCGTCGGCGTGGGCGTACACGGCCACCTCCGCGCCGGCGTCACGCAGCAGCAGCGACAGCACGGCCGTCTTCGGCTCCAGCACCATGCTCACGCCGACCCGCAGGCCCGCCAGGTCGAGGCCCCTGACGGTCTCGGTCGAGATCGGCATGCGCTGCGCCGCCCACTCGATGCGGCTGTCGGCGTCGTCCTGGCGGAGCGGGGCCGCGTCGTCGCTCGTGTCGATGACGAGGGCGCCCTCGTCGGGCCCGCGATCCGCCGTGTCGACCAGCCACAGGTGATCGACGGGGCCGGCCGGCAGGTCTCGCCCGCCGAGGGCCTGGAGCAGGCTCCGGAGCGCATCGGCACGGGCTCCCCCGCCCTCGATACGGAACCGTCGCCCGGCGATCAGGAGGTTCGTCTCACGCGCGAAACGGCGGACCGCGGCCGACGCCCACGCTTGCTCGTGCATGCCCTCAGTATGGCAAGGCCCGCCCTGCGAGTCGTTGCGTGACGCCGACCGCGCGAGTGTCGGTGGTTGCGCTGTAATATCCAGTACTTCCCCACTCCTCGAACGAAGGCTCCCTGAGATGCGTCTCCGCTCCCGCACTGCTGTCGTCGCCGCCACCGTCCTCGCCGCGACGCTCGCTCTCGCCGGCTGCTCCGCCGGCTCGTCGAGCAGCGCCTCCGGCACCGTGACCGACGGCAAGCTCACCATCGCGACCGGGCAGCCCGCCTACTCGCCGTGGGTCGAGGACAACAAGCCGCAGTCGGGCGAGGGCTTCGAGTCGGCCGTGGCCTACGCCGTCGCCAAGGAGATGGGCTACTCGAAGTCCGACGTCGTCTGGACGAGATCCACCTTCGACAGCGCCATCGCGCCCGGCGCGAAAGACTGGGACCTCAACATCCAGCAGTTCAGCGTCACCACCGCCCGCAAGAAGGCCGTCGACTTCTCGACGCCGTACTACACGACCACCCAGGCCGTCGTCACGACGAGCAAGTCGAAGGCCGCGGACGCCACCAGCGTCGCCGATCTCAAGGGCGACAGCATCGGCGTCGCGACCGGCACGACCAGCCTCGCGACCGTCCAGAAAGACGTCGGAGTCACGCCGCAGGTGTTCAACTCGAACGACGACGCGATCCTGGCCCTCAAATCGGGCCAGATCGATGCGGTCGTCACCGACCTCCCCACGGCGTTCTACATCGCCTCGGCCGAGCTCGACGACGGCAAGGTCATCGGCCAGTTCCCGTCGACGGGAGACGGCGACCAGTTCGCCTTCGTGCTCCCGAAGGGCTCGAAGGTCACCTCGAAGGTCGACACCGCCCTGGCCGCTCTCGAGAAAGACGGCGCCCTGGCCGAGCTGACGAAGACCTGGCTGTCCGACAAGGTCGACGCCCCCGTCCTCAAGTGACCGCCGCCGTCGGCGCGCCGTCCGAGCTGGAGGTCGAGCGGCGCCTCTACCGCCGCCAGCGCGGCCGCCGCTCGCTGATCGCGAGCATCGCGTCGACCGTCGTGGTCGTCGCCATCGTCTACTTCGGCGTCGTCAACACCCCCGGCTGGGCCTCCGTCCAGCAGTCGTTCTTCGACCCGAAGACGGCGGCCGACTCGTTCCCGTCGATCCTGCTCGGCCTGTGGCTGAACGTGCGGATCCTGTTCTTCGCGGCCATCGGCGTGGCCGTATTCGGCACGCTGCTCGCGGTGGTCCGCGGGCTGCAGAACCCGGTGTTCTTCCCGCTGCGAATGCTCGCGACCGGTTACACCGACCTGTTCCGCGGCCTGCCGCTCATCATCGTGCTGTACCTCGTCGGGTTCGGGATCCCCGGGCTCGGCGTCTTCCCGCGGCTGCCCTACGCCGTGCTCGGCACGGTCGCGATCATCCTCACCTACTCGTCGTACATCGCCGAGGTGCTCCGCGCCGGCATGGAGGCCGTGCACCCGTCGCAGCGCCTCGCCGCGCGGTCGCTCGGCCTGTCGCACGCCAAGACTCTCCGCCTCGTCGTGCTGCCGCAGGCGCTCCGCAAGGTCACCCCGGCGCTCATGAACGACTTCGTCTCCATGCAGAAGGACGTCGGGCTCGTCTCGATCCTCGGCGCGATCGATGCCGTGCGCAGCGCTCAGATCGCGTCGCAGGAGACCTACAACTTCACGCCGTACGTCGTCGCCGGCCTGCTGTTCGTGGTCATCAGCCTGCCGCTCATCCGTGTGACCGACGCCATCGCCCGACGCCAGCAGCGGCGCGAGCAGATCGGGGGTGCGGTGTGAGCACCCCGGCTTTCCGCGACGACCAGCCCACGTCCGAATCCGCGCCGACCCCCGATGCAGTGCTGGAGCTGCGCGGCCTCCGCAAGTCCTTCGGCGATCAGGAGGTGCTGCGGGGCATCGACCTGACCGTGCACACGCACGAGGTCATCGCCGTGATCGGCGCCTCCGGATCAGGCAAGTCGACGCTGCTCAAGACGGTCAACCTGCTCGAGGGGATCGACGACGGCCAGATCCTGCTGCGCGGCAGCGACATCTCCGATCCGCGGGTCGACGTCGACGCCACCCGCGCGCGCATCGGCGTCGTCTTCCAGCAGTTCAACCTCTTCCCGCACATGACCGTGCTGAACAACGTGACCCTCGCGTCGCGCCGGGTGCACGGCATCGACCGCGCCGCGGCCGAGGCGACAGCGCAGACCCTGCTCGACCGCATCGGGCTGGGCACGTTCGCTGGCGCCTACCCCGACCGGCTCTCGGGCGGGCAGCAGCAGCGCGTCGCCATCGCTCGAGCGATCGCGTCCGACCCCGAACTGCTGCTGCTCGACGAGGTGACGAGCGCGCTCGACCCGCAGCTCGTCGGCGAGGTGCTCGACCTCGTGACCGAGCTCAAGGAGGGCGGCTCGACGATCCTCATGACGACGCACGAGATGCACTTCGCGCGGAACGTGGCCGACCGCATCGTCTTCCTGCACAAGGGCGAGGTCGTCGAGCAGGGCGCGCCGGCCGAGGTGCTCGACGCGCCGCAGCACCCGGCGCTTATCGAGTTCCTCTCGCGCGCGGCCCACTAGCCTCGACGCTCCGACGCGAAGACCGAAAGACGAGCAAAGATGTCCTTATTGCGGCCTAACTCATTAACCCGCAATATGAAAGAATCGACACATGGCTCGCTTCACGCACGTACGGCATCGCGGAGATCCAGGCGCGGCCACGCGAAGCGAGCGAACCGGCTACTCCTATCTGCGCTACGAACCTGACCCGCTCCGCGACCGGCTCCTCGAACTCGACTCCGACACCTGGCGATCGGTGGCGGAGGCAGGCGCCGCCCTCGCTGAGTCCGAGTCCCGACTCTTCCACCTCGGCGGAACAGAGGCTCTCGGGCGAATACTGCTTCGGGCTGAGGCCGTGGCGTCGTCTCGGATCGAGGGGCTCGAGGTGTCGCCACGGCGCCTCCTCGAAGAGGAGCACCTCGCCCGAACCGAGGCCGGACATCGACACACGACCGCGGGCGAAGTGATCGGCAACATCGATGCCATGCGCCTCGTGATCGAGCGAATCCAGTCGGGCCACGAGATCGTTCTCGACGACATTCTCTCCACCCATCGCGAGCTCATGCGGAGATCCGCTACGCCCGAGATCGGAGGGCGGCTGCGGCAGGGGCAGAACTGGATCGGCGGCGCCACACCCGCGCTTGCCGAATTCGTGCCTCCGCACCCCGATGCTGTCGAGGGACTTCTCCTCGATCTGCTCGAGTTCGTCGACAGGAGCAACCTGCCATCCATCGCTATCGCTGCGATCGCCCACGCGCAGTTCGAGACCATCCATCCCTTCGCCGACGGCAACGGCCGGACAGGCCGAGCTCTGATCCACATGGTCCTTCGATCCCGCGGCGCAACGAGCGCGGCCGCTCCGCCGATCTCGCTCAGCTTCGCCACGCATTCGCGCGACTATGTCGAGGCATTGACGCTCTTCCGCTACCAGGGCGACGGGTCCTCGCCCCTGGCCGCATCGCGCGCAGCACACTTCGTGCGGTTCTTCAGCACAGCAGTGTCCGAAGTGGTGGACCAGATGGAGCGCTTCGAGTCCGAGATACGCGGATTGCAGGCGACCTGGAGGTCCGCCCTCGTCGGAGTCCGCTCTGACTCGGCGGTCTGGGAACTCCTTGACCTCCTCCCCGGAATGCCCGTGCTCACGGCACGGTCGGTGCAGAGCGCCACGAACCGCAGCTTCACGACCATTAACGACGGGCTGGCCGCGCTCGAAGCCGTGGGCATCGTCGTTCAACGCAGCGTCGGCGCACGCAATCGAGTGTTCGAAGTGCAATCGATCATCACGGCGATGGCCTTGTTCGAACGACGGCTCGCGTCGCCCGTGCTCGACACAGCCTCCGTCCAGCCGAATCGGCCGGTGCCGGCTCGCCCTCAGCACTAGCCTGGCGCGATGACCGAGCGCGACACCCGCACCCTCCCCAAAGCCGAGCTGCACGTCCACGCCGAGGGAACCCTCGAGCCCGAGATGGTCTTCGCCCTCGCCGCGAAGAACGGCGTCGCGCTCCCCTACGCCGACATCGACGACCTGCGCTCGCGCTACAGCTTCTCGAACCTGCAGGAGTTCCTCGACCTCTACTACGCGTGCACCGCCGTGCTCGTGACCCGCGACGACTTCCGCGACCTGGCCGCCGCCTACCTGGAGCGAGCCGCGCACGACGGAGTCCGCCACGTCGAGCTGTTCTTCGACCCCCAGGCCCACACGGCCCGCGGCGTGGCTATCGACGACGTCCTCGACGGCCTGCTCGACGCGTTCCGCCAGGCCGAGGCCGACCACGGGATCACCGGCGGCCTGATCCTCTGCGTCATGCGCCACCTCCCCGCCGACGACGCGATGGCCACCCTCGAGTCGGTGGCCCACCGCGCCGGCGACCTGCTGGCGATCGGCATGGACTCGTCCGAGGTCGGCTTCCCCGCCGCCCCCTTCGGCGCCGTCTATGCGCGGGCGCAGGAACTCGGCCTCCACGCCGTCGCACACGCCGGCGAGGAGGGCGACCCCTCGTACGTCTGGTCCGCCCTCGACGACCTCCGGGTGCAGCGCGTCGACCACGGCATCCGCAGCCTCGAAGACCCGGCCCTCGTCGAGCGCCTCGTCGCCGACGGCATCACGCTGACCGTCTGCCCGCTCTCGAACGTGCGGCTCGCCGTGACGCGCGACCTCGCCGACCACCCCCTGCCGCGGATGCTCGAGCTCGGCGTCCTCGCCACCGTGAACTCCGACGACCCGGCGTACTTCGGGGGCTACATCGACGACAACTTCCGCGCGGTCCGCACCAGCCTGGGGCTCGACGATGCCGCGCTCGCGTCGCTGGCGCGCAACTCAATCACGGGAGCGTTCGCGTCCGCCGACCGCAAGGCCGAGCTGCTCGCCGGGGTCGACGCCTGGCTCGACGCGCCGCAGTAGTCGCGGAGCCCGTGCCCGGCACGCCGGGCGCCGCCCCCACTCGAGATGGCCGCGCCCGTCGGGCCCCCGCCCCGGGGCCGACGCCAAGGGCCTCCTCGCGAAAACGGCCCGGCACGCCGGGCGGCGCCCCCACTCGCGAAATGGCCCCGCCCGTCGGGCCCCCGCCTCGGGGCCGACGGCGAGGGCCACTTCGTAGGCAGGCCACCTCGCAAGCAGGGCCACCTCGCGAGCAGGCCCCGCGGCGCCTACGCCGCCAGGAACTTCTCGGCGCTGCGGAGCCCCAGTGCCATGATCGCCAGCGCCGGGTTCGCGACCACGGCGCTCGGGAAGACCGAGTTGTCGGCGATCCACAGGTTGGGCACGTCGAAGCTCCGTCCGTCCGCGTCGACGACGGCCGAGTCGGCCGAATCGCCCATGCGGGCGGTTCCGATGGTGTGAGCCGTCCGCGCGAGCACACGGGTCGACGTGGCTCCGGCCGCTTCGACGATCGCGGTCATGGTGCGGATCGCGTGTCGGTCCATGGCCTCCTCGTTCTCGCCCGAGCTGAAGGCGACGCGGGCCTTCGGGATGCCGTAGGCGTCCTTCTCGTCCGAGAGCGTGAGCACGTTGTCGTCGCTGGGCAGGCACTCGCCGTTCATGCCGACCCCGGCAAGATACCGGTAGCCGTCCATGGCGTCGACGAGCTCCCGACCCCAGAGGCCGCCGCCCCGCACCATGGTCGTGGCGAGGGTGAGCGGCACGACGCCGAGGCTCTGGAGCAGGTAGCCGCCGGCGAAGTCGGCGTCGTCGGGGCGGAGCGTGTCTTCGGTGATGATCGACGACGGGTAGCCGCGGTGGCTGCGCATCTCGGTCTCGAACGTGCCCCACACCTGCGTGGCGCCGTGGGCCATGTAGTTCCTGCCGACCTGGCCGCTCGAATTGGCCAGCCCCGTGTGGAGGAGCAGGCGCGGAGTCTCGACGCCGCCGGCGCAGAGGAAGAGCGCGGCGCACCGCTGGCGGTGCTCGACGCCGTCGCGGAGGTAGACGACCGCGCTGACGCGGCCCTGGCCGTCGAGCTCGATGCCGGTCACCATCGAGTCAGGACGGATCTCGGCGCCGTGCGCGACCGCGAGCGGGAGGTAGGTGGTGTCCATGCTGACCTTGGCACCGCTGCGGCAGCCCTGGTGGCAGCTTCCGCAGGACGAGCAGGCGGGGCGGAGTCCGGCGTGCTCCTGGTGGCGGTCGACGGTGGTGAGAGCCGCCGGGGCGTCGGTGGCTCGGATGCCGAGGGCCTCGCAGCCGCGCATCATCATGTCGGACGACGCGTTCCTCGCCGGCGGCGGCATGAGGTACTTGCGCGACGGATCCCACGGGTAGAACTCGGGGCCGGCGATGCCGACGAAGTGCTCGACGCGCTCGATGTAGGGGATCAGCTCGTCGTGCTCGATGGGCCAGTCGACGCCCTTGCCGGAGTCGGAGTGCAGCTTCAGGTCGCGGGGGTCGGGGCGCGGCGTGAAGGCGCCCCAGTGCAGCGTCGAGCCGCCGACGCCGCGGCCGGAGTTGTTGGCGCCGAAGGCCGTCGGGTTCGCCCCGTCGGTCAGCCGCTCCTCCATCCAGTTGATGTCGACGGCCTGGTTCTCGTCGGGCGTGAACTCGTGCGGGTCGAAGTTCGGGCCCGCCTCGAGCGCGACCACGCGCAGACCGCGCTCGGCGAGGGTCGCGAGCACGGGCGCTCCGCCGGCGCCGGTGCCGATGACGACCGCGTCGACGATCTCGTCGTCCGAGTAGGTGCGCATTCCGTCGAGCCTCATCGGGCTGCCTCCTGGGTGTCGTGGTCGTGAGTCGGGTGCGGGAGCGGCTCCCAGCCCTCGCGGGTGTCCGCGGCGAGCAGGTGGAAGCCCTGGATCCGCTGCACGTCGCCGCCGTTGGCGAAGCCGTCGAAGCCGACGCGGGCCATGGTCGCCGGGTGGGCGAGCCAGGTGCGCGAGAGGTCGACGCGGCAGTCCTCGAACCACAGGGTCATCTGGTCGGCGGTGAGGGTGCCGGCCGGCGGCGTCCAGCTGCCGTCGACGATGGCGGTGAGCGTCTCGTCGCGGGCGTGCTCGGACAGGTCGCCGAATCCGGCGAGCGCCGTCAACGCGAGTCGGTACGCCTCGGGATCGGGCGGCAGAGCGACATTCCGCCAGCCGTCGCTGTGTCCGCGGTGCAGCTGCGAGTCGACCCGCGCGGCGAGGTCGATGGGCTCGCCCGTCTGCGGGACGACGCGCGCCGCGACCGCCCGGAGGGTCTCGAGCTGCGCGGGGGTGAGAGCCCGGGGCTCGTACGACGGGCGGTCGGCGAGGGCCCGGCGCGCGAGGATCCGGCGGGTGCGGGTGTTCGTGCGGCCCGACGCGATCACGCGGCCGACGTCGACGGGCACCTCGGGTCCACGGCCGGCGTGCTCCCGCCAGAGGGTCCGCACGGCGGCGGCGACCTCGTCGGGTCGCTCGAGAGGCAGGAGGTGGCCGGCTCCCTCGAGCACGACGACGTCGGCCCGGCCGTAGACCGGCAGGTTGAGGCGACGCTGGCCGTCTTCGCCGAGGGGTCCGTCCGCGCCGCCTGCCAGGATGACGGCGGGGACGTCGAGCGTCCCGACCTCGTCAGACCGGTCTTCGCGGCTGCCGCGCTCGAACCAGGCGGTCCAGGCTTCGGCCCGAGACCGCTGGACGTCGGCCAGGGCGCGCTCGTCGGCCGCGGCCCCGAGGGGCACGCCGACGTTGTCGTCGACGAACGTCCGGGCAGCGTCGTGGTCGATTCGGCCGGTCGCGGCCCAGCCGAGCATCTGCGCGCGGCTCTCGTCGCTCATGGGCTCGGGGGACGGCGGCGACGCGGCGAGGAGCACGACGCCGGTGAGGCCGAACAGGCCGGCCGACCCGTCGAGGATCCGCGCGGCGACGAGGGTGGCGACCTTGCCGCCCATGCTGTGGCCGGCCAGGAGGAAGCGGGTCGAGCCGTGACGCCGGATCTTGCGGATGACGCCGTCGACCATCTCGTCGACGCTCAGCCCCTCGGCGCGGTTGGCGTCGCCGAAGCCGGGCAGATCGAAGGCGACCACCTCGAAGTCGTCGCCGAGACGCTCAGCCAGCGGCTCGAATTCCAGACGGCTGGAGCCCAGCGCGTGAAGGCAGAAGATCGTAGGAGTCGACACCGGCTCGACAGTACGCGCCGGCCTCCGACCGACCTCAGCGGTCGGGGGACACGCCGGCCGCTTCCCGAGGCGACAGGAGCTAGCTCAGCGCGCCCACCGAGGCGAGGGCCGTGCGGAGCAGGGCACCGCGGCCGCCCTCCATCTCGCTGGCGACCTCCGGGCTGGCGGCGACGAGCGGGCTCATCCAGGTGATCTCGAGGGCGTCCTGGCGCGGCTCGCAGGTGCCGGTGACGGGCACGACGTAGGCCAGCGAGACCGCGTGCTGTCGCTCGTCGGTGTAGACCGAGGCGCCCGGGAAGGGGAAGTACTCGGCGACCGAGAACGGCACCGGCGACGGCGGGAGCTGCGGGAAGGCCATCGGCCCGAGGTCCTTCTCGAGGTGCCGGAAGAGCGCGGTGCGCAGCGACTCCCCGTACATCACGCGGCCCGAGACGAGCATCCGCGTCATAGTGCCCTCGCTGTCGGCGCGCAGAAGCACCCCGACCTCCGTGACGAGGCCCTGGCCGTCGGTGCGGACGGGCACCGCCTCCACGTACAGGATCGGGAGGCGCTGCCGGATCTGGAACAGCTCCTCCTCGGAGAGCCAGCCGGAGTTGGGGTCGGGAGTCTGAACGGAAGCCATGGGCCATTCTTACCTGGTCTCATGACGAACACGTTTCGACGCGGCCGCTCGCTACGCTTGCGACATGGTCTCGATCGATCCGTCTGCCGTCCAGTGGTCCCTCCCCGAGGCCGAGAGGGCGGGCAAGCCGCTCGTGCTCCTGCTGCACGGCGTCGGCTCGCACGAGGGCGACCTCATCGGCCTGGTGCCCCATCTCTCGACGGAGTTCGCCTACGCGTCCCTTCGAGCACCTCTCGCCTACGGCGGCGGCTTCTCGTGGTACCCGCTGTCGCAGCCGGGCGCTCCGGAGTACGCCCCCGTCGACGAGGCCGCCGACGCGGTGCTCGCCTTCGTCGCCTCGCTCGGCGACGCCCACCCCACCGTCGGCCTGCTCGGCTTCTCGCAGGGCGGCTCTCTCTCGCTCCAGCTGCTGCGCCGTCGCCCCGGCTTCTTCGACTTCGCCGTGGTACTCGCCGGCTTCGTCGTCCCCGGAGGCACCGACGAGGTCGACGACGCCGTCACGGCCTCCGAGCCGGCGGTCTTCTACGGCCGCGGCGACGCCGATGCCGTGATCCCGCCGGCCGCGGTGGAGCGCACCGAGGCCTGGCTGACCGCGCACGCGCCGGGCGCCGAGCTCACCGTCTACCCGGGTCTCACCCACGGCATCGCCCAGGAGGAGCTCGACGACGTCAACGCGTTCCTCGCCCGAGTCCACCCCGCCTGAGCGACCCCTGTCGCGCAGGCCCGGCGCGCGGCATGATGACGACATGACCACATTCGTCGTATCCGGGCACGCCTCCGCGCTGCACCCCGCCGAGCGGGCGACCATCACCGTCACCGTCTCGTTCACCGGACCCGACCGGAAGGCCGTGCGCACTCAGGCGCTGGCCGCGCACGCCGCGGTGGTGGCCGACGCGAAGTCGCACGACGCGTCGAAGGCCGCGACCGAGTGGTACGCCGACTCGGTGGCCGTCGACGCCTACAACGAGTGGGTGAAAGACAGCGACACGACCGTCCTCCGGTACCGCGCCCAGTCGCAGGTGCGGGTCACCTTCACCGACTTCGACGCCCTCG
Organism: Frondihabitans sp. OV104; assembly: GCF_057787745.1. Classification (NCBI taxonomy): domain Bacteria; kingdom Bacillati; phylum Actinomycetota; class Actinomycetes; order Micrococcales; family Microbacteriaceae; genus Frondihabitans; species Frondihabitans sp. OV104. Next base: position 3,354,413 of record NZ_CM173541.1, on the reverse strand, counting down.
TCGACTGGGTCAGCGACCTGGCCGAGCGGAGCGGCATCGAGTTCCACGGCATCGACTGGAAGCTCACCGAGCCGACGCGCCTCCGGGTGCAGCGCGAGGTGCGCGTCGCCAGCGTGCAGGACGCCATCACGAAGGCGCACGACTACGCCGCCGGGCTGGGCCTCGGAAGCCCGCAGCTCGAGAAGGTCTATGAAGAAGGGCTGCGGCCTGGCGTCGGCGGCGGCCAGGGCATCGGGTACTCGAAGTCGATGGTGCCTCTGGGGTTGTCCGACGCCTCGGGCGGCGCCGTCTTCGAGCTCAAGCCGGAGGACGTCCAGGTCGACGCGTCGATCACCGCCGACTTCACGATGTAGACACGGCGTCTCGCCACTCCCCCAGGCCGCGGCGGTGCGCGGATGCCGCTTCGCGGGGTCGACTGCGCAGGAACTGCGACGCCCCGCACGACTCAGACCAGCAGCGCGACCTTGCCCCCGGCGTGCCCCGACCCCACGAGCTCGAGCGCGGCCTTCGCATCGTCGAACGCGAACGTCGTCGCGATCGGCACGACGAGCTGGCCCGCTCCGGCGAGCTCCAGCAGGTGGGCCCGCACGCTGTCGCGGAACGCCGCGCTCTCGGGCATCGCACCGCCCACGACCCGGTAGCCGTCGCGCTCGGCCCTGCCGAACGCGGCGATGCTGACGATCCGGCCGCGGTCGGCGACGAGGGCGAGCGAGACGTCGACGGCCTCGTCGGTGCCGACGCAGTCGAGGGCGGCGTCGATCCCGTGAGGCGTGAGGCTGCGGACGCGCTCCTCGAGTCCGTCGCCGTAGACCACGCCCGTCGCGCCGAAGCCCTCGACGACGCCGAAGGTGCGCTCGGAAGCCGTCCCGATCACGGTGGCCCCGAGCAGGCGGGCCTGCTGGATGACGCTGACCCCGACGGCTCCGGAGGCGCCGTGCACGAGGATCGTCTGGCCGCTCTCGACACCGGCCACGTGCAGCATCTCGGCGGCCGTGGCGCCCGCGAGCAGCAGGTTGGCGGCCTCGGGCCAGCCGAGGGCGGGCGGCTTGGGGAAGACATCCGTCGACGGCACGGTGATCGACGTCGCGTACCCGCCCGACACGCGGAACGCGACGACCTCGTCGCCCGGCGCCAGGCCGACGTCGTCGCCCACGGCGGCCACGCGCCCGGCGACCTCGTAGCCGATCGCCAGGGGCAGCTTCGACGCATCGGAGCCCAGCAGCACGGCCTTCGCGTCAGCGGGGTTCATGCCGACGGCCACGACGTCGACCGTGACCTCGCCGGGACCGGGCGGCGGCACGTCGGCGCCCTGCTTCTCGAGCCCGTCGAGGGAACCGTAGGAGGTCGCGACCCAGTGCTGCGTGACGCCGTTTTCAGTCATGGGCCCATCTAACGCCGACGCGGGCTCGTTCCTGCTCCCGATCTACAGCTTCCGGGCGACGAGGCCCAGGCGCTCCTCGACCTCGGCCACCTCGGCGGCCGGCGACGAGCTCGCGTCGACGACGATGTGCTGCTCGTCGGCCTCCAGCGGCTCGAAGGTCGCCAGCTGCGAGTCGAGGAGCGACGTCGGCATGAAGTGCCCCGAGCGCTGCGACATCCGCTCGCCGATCAGCGCCGTCGACCCCTGCACGTGCACGAAGACGACGCTCGGGCCGCGGAGCACGTCGCGGTACGACTTCTTGAGCGCGGAGCAGGTGATGATCCCGGGCTGCCCTGCGGCGGCGCGCTCCTGGATCCACGCGGCGATGCGGTCGAGCCACGGCCACCGGTCGTCGTCGTCGAGGGGCGTGCCCGCCGCCATCTTCGCCACGTTCGACTCGGGGTGCATGGCGTCGCCCTCGGCGAAGTCCCAGCCGAGGTCGTCGGCGAGCATCCCGGCGACAGTCGACTTGCCGGAGCCCGACACCCCCATGACCACCAGGATCGGCTCGTTCACGTGCGGTTCGACGGTCATGTCAGATCACCAGTCCCAGGAGGAGTGCGCCACCGAGGCCCACGACGGAGATGATGCACTCCACCACGGACCACGTCTTGAATGTCTGCCCCACGGTAGTGCCGAGGTACTCCTTGATGAGCCAGAACCCGGCGTCGTTCACGTGCGACAGGAACAGCGAGCCCGCGCCGACAGCGAGCACGACGAGCGAGACCTCGGGGCCGGCGAGGTGGGCGGTCACCGGGGCGAGGATGCCCGCCGCCGTCACGATCGCGACGGTCGCCGAGCCGGTTGCGACCCGGACCAGGGCCGCGACGAACCAGGCGACCAGGATCACCGAGATCCCGCTGTCGGTCACGGCGTGGGCGATGAGCGTGCCGATTCCCGTGTCGATGAGCACCTGCTTGAAGCCGCCGCCGGCGCCGACGATGAGCAGGATCCCCGCGATCGCCGGCAGTCCCGAGCCCAGCGAGGTCTGCACCTGGTCGCGGCTCATCCCGGCACTGCGCGCGAAGAACACCATGCCGAAGAGCACTGCGATGCCGAGCGCGATCATGGGGGTGCCCAGGAACTCGAACAGCGCCTTGACGGGCCCGCCGCCGTTCTCGTCGAACGCATCCCACAGCGCCTTGAGCAGCATCAGCACGACCGGCAGCAGTATCCCGGCGACGGCGATGCCGAACGAGGGGCGCTTCCGGTCGCTCGCGTCGGCCTCGTCGGCGTCGCTCTCGAACAGGGCCGGAGCCGAGATCGGCACCCAGCGCGCGGCGAGCACCGAGAACAGCGGGCCGGCGATGATCACCGTCGGGATGGCGACGGCGATGCCCAGCGCGATGGTGAGGCCGAGGTTCGCGCCCAGCGTCGTGACGGCGACCAGCGGGCCGGGGTGCGGCGGTACGAGGCCGTGCATCACGCTGAGGCCGGCGATCGCCGGGATCGCCACCCGCATGAGCGGCATCTTCGCGCGGCGCGAGACCAGGACGATCACGGGCATGAGCAGCACGACGCCGACCTCGAAGAACATCGGCAGGCCGATGAGCGCGCCGATCAGGGCCATGGTCCACGGCAGGGTGCGCGGCGACGAGCGCTTCACGAGGGTGTCGACGATGCGGTCGGCCCCGCCCGAGTCGACGAGGATCTTGCCGAACATCGCGCCGAACCCGACGAGGATGCCGACGCTGGTCATCGTGGCGCCGAAGCCGTTGCCGAAGCTCGTTACCGTGTCGGCCGGGGCGAGCCCGGCGCCGATTCCCACGCCGATGGACGCGATGGCCAGCGCCAGGAACGGATGGACCTTGAGCCACGTGATCATGAGGATGATCGCCGCGACTCCGGCGAGCGCCGCGATGATCAGCTGCGCGTCGGAGCCCGAGGGCTTCACCAGCTCGGTGCTCGCCAGCGCGAGGGGGGAGAAGTGCACGTCGTCGTCCTCTTCCGGGGGCGCTTCTGCGCGACCCCATTGTCAGGGTGACCTCGTCGGCGGCCGGGGTGCGCCAGACTGGGTCGGTAAGTTCGTCTGATTAATCAGATTAATAAGACTTATGTACTCTGCCACCACTGCCAAGGAGCGTCAAATGGCGAAGAGCCCCCTCGGCGACCGAGGCCTGCACTCGCGCGTGGTGGGCACGCTCGGGCAGCGCATCGTCGACGGCGAGCTGCCCGCGGGCGCGATCCTCAGCGTCGACCGGCTCGGCGAGGAGTTCGCCGTGTCCCGCTCGGTGCTCCGCGAGGCCCTGCGGGTGCTCCAGTCGCTCGGCATGGTCGAACCGCGCCAGCGCGTCGGCACGCAGGTGCTCCCCCGGGCCGACTGGGACGTCTCGAGCCCGCAGGTGGTGGAGTGGCGCGGCCGCGGCGCCGACTACTTCGTGCAGATGCGCGAGCTCTTGGAGATGCGGCTCGGGATCGAGCCTGTCGCTGCGCGCCTCGCGGCCACCGCTATGACGCCCGGCGAGGCCCACCGCGTGCAGGAGTGCGCCGCCGCCATGGTCGACGCCAGCGCCGCCGGCGACGACCGCCGGTACCTCGAGGCCGACGTCGCCTTCCACACGACGATCCTCGCTGCCTCGGGCAACCTCGTCATCGCGCACTTCGCATCGACGGTGGAGGCCCTGCTGCGGACCCGGACGGAGGAGCGCCGCCACACCATCACCGAGTACACGCCGTCGTCGGCCCACCGTCACAACGAGCTCGCCCGCACTCTGGTCGACCGAGACCCGGCCGCCGCGGAGCGCTGGGCGCGCGAGCTCCTCGGTGAGACCCTCGCGGAGTTCATCGCCGAGGGAGCCCAGCGCACCCGGTAGCGCTAGTGAATCGGCGTCCCGCCGGTCAGCGCTAGTGAATCGGCGTCCCGCCGGTCACCGCGATCGTCTCGCCGCTGATGTAGCTCGACTCCTGCGAGGCCAGGAAGACGAACGGCGGTGCCAGCTCGGCCGGCTGACCCGGACGGCCGAAGACGGCCTCCTCGCCGAACGACTCGATCTTCTCGTTCGGGACGAATGCCGGCTGCAGCGGCGTCCACACCGGTCCGGGGGCCACGCCGTTGACTCGGATCCCCTTCTCGGCGAGCTGGCCCGCCATCGCGCGGGTCCAGTTCGCGATGCCCGCCTTCGAGACGGCGTACTCCGCGAGCGACGGCGACGGCTGGAAGCCCTGGATCGACGATGTCGTGATGATCGACGCGCCCGGCTTCAGGTGCGGCAGGGCGGCCTTGGTCGTCCAGAACAGCGTGTAGATGTTGGCCTTGAGCACGTGGTCGAGGGTCTCGGTCTCGAAGTCCTCGATGGAGTCGACGGTCGGCATGACGCCCGCGACGAGGGCCAGGATGTCGACGCCGCCGAGTTCCTGCACCGTCTTCTCGATCATGGCCGTGTTGTACGACTCGTCTTGCAGGTCGCCCGGAATCAGGACGGCCTTCTGGCCGGCGGCCTCGACGAGGGCGGCCACCTCGTCGGCCTGCTGCTGCTCTTCGGGCAGGTAGGCGAGCGCCACATCGGCCCCCTCGCGCGCGTAGGCGATGGCGACGGCGCGGCCGATGCCGGAGTCGGCACCCGTGACGAGTGCCTTGCGGCCCGCGAGGCGCTTGCCGCTGACGTAGCTCTCCTCGCCGTGGTCGGGCCGGGGCTTCATGTCGTGGATGTCGCCGGGGCCGGTCTGCTGCTGCTTCTCGAACGGCGGGCCGGGGTACTGGGTGAGCGGGTTCTGCGGGGTGTGGATCGTGTCTGCCATGCCGCCCGGTCTACGCGGACGGCGCGGGATGGCGGCACAGCTTTGTCCCCCTGCCGCCCGTCGCTCTCGCCGGGAGCGGCCGAGTCGGGCCCCGGACCGGCCTCAGAGCCCAGGCGCGCCGCTCTCGACGGGGGAGGACCGGCGCCGCCGAACCCCCGCCACCAGCACGACCAGGAACGGGATCACGGCCAGCACCCCGACGAGCGTGAACCCGGCGTCGGGCGCGACCCGCTCGCCGACGACCCCGCCGAGAGACGAGCCCAGCGCCATCGCGCCCACGACGAACGCCGACACCCAGGCCAGGGCCTCCGTGAACACCTCGGGGCGCACGGCCTCGTGCACGACGCGATTGGTCGAGATCGTGAACGGGGTGATCGTCATGCCCGCGAACACCCCGATCGGAAAGAGCCAGAACGGGTTGGGCGCCTGCGACAGCGCGAACCAGAAGATCGCGAACAGCAGCGTCGACGCGACCAGGAGCCGATAGGCGGGAAGCCGGCCGGGCACGAGTCCCATCAGGAACCCGCCCGACACGCTGCCGATCGAGTAGGCCGTGAGCACGAGACCGGCGATCTGCGGAACCCCGATGCTGGCGGTCCAGGCCACGACGCTGACGTCGTTGATGCCGAACATGAGGCCGACGACGGCGTTAGCGATCAGCAGGCCCATGAGCCGCCGCGACCGCCAGGGCCGGAACGCCGCCCGGGGTCCGCTGCCGGCCAACGGGATCGGGCGCGTCGGCGCCCCACGCAGCAGCAGGAGCGCCCCGGCCGTGCCGATCACCGCCGAGATCACGAGGCCGGCGGCAGGGCTGATGGTCCCGGCGACGAGAGCGGCGAGCGCCGGCCCGAACACCCAGACGAGCTCATCGGCGATCGCCTCCAGCGAGAACGCGACCTGCAGGATCGGGGTGTCGCCGAGCCGCTGCGACCAGCGGGCCCGCATGTACGACCCGACCGGCGCGATCGAGGCACCCACCAGCACGGATGCCGCGGCCACGACAGGGAGGGGCGCGCCGAGCGAGCCGACCGCGATCATCAGTGCGACGGCGAGCGGGTGGGCGATCGCCGCCGCGAGGAGCGCGCCGCGCTGGCCGGCGCGGTCGGCGATGCGGCCGAAGACGGGGCTCACCGCGGCCATCGACGCGATGGCCAGGCCCGAGGCGAATCCGGCCGTCGCGAACGACCCGGTCGTCGCCTGGACGAAGAACAGCACGCTGTAGCCGACGATCGCCAGCGGGACGCGGGCAAGGACTCCGACCGCGAAGAGCGCGCGCCGATCGGCCGGACCGAGCAGCTCGCGGTACCCGCCGACGCCGCCCGCGCTCACCAGCGGGAGCCGGGAGCTTGAACGGAGAGCATCTATCGAGGCTACTGAAGATCGGACTCGGTCATCCGAAGAAACTCGGCGCGAGGGGCCGGGAGAGAAGCGATCGCCCCTGTCGCCACATCTCCTCCGTCAGGTCGAAGGCGACGCTGCAGCTGATTTCGCGATTCGCGACGAGTTCTTCGAGCATGTGGACGGTGTCGCGCGTGATGAACCCGCGCCGCTGGCCGAGGCGGTTCGCCTGCTTGTCATCGGTGATCCAGATCGAGTCCGAGAACTCGGGCCTGGCACCCAGCACATAGAGGGTCTGACTCTCCCCCAGATGTTCGAGCGGCCGCGACGGCATGCCGCCGAAGACGGCCGTGCGGCTGACCTCGATCGCGTGGCGTGCGGGGTCGTTGTCGAGTTCGATCGGTGCACCGAATACCGAGTCGACATCGAGGGCAGCAAGCGCTCGGAGAATCGTCGCCGACCGAGAGATCTCATAGGCGACAGCTTCGACGATGCGGCCGCGACCGTTGAGGTAGTCGACGAACAGGTCCAGCCGGTCTACGGCGGCGAAGTTGCAAACGACTGTTGTGTCGGGAAAGAACGTGACTGCCATGTGCCCGAGCTAGCCCTGGTTCTCGGGGTCGGCCCAGATGCCCTCTGCACCATCGCTGTCGAAGAACGCCTCGACCTCCTCGATGGGTCGCTTGAGAAGCGCGGCAAGAGGACGCGCAGTAGCGACACCCTGCTCGTAAGCAGTGACGAAGGCGTCGACCAGCGGCTGCGCCGGCCGGAACGTGTCGGAGAGGCTGCACCGGGATGCGTGTTCAGTCGATACGCGCAGTTGCCGCGCTACCGAGTGAGATGACAGGCCGCTCAAGCCCTCGCGTTCGGCGTCGTCGATGATCAGCAGATTGAACAGTCGCCAAGCCATGGAGTCGGGGGAGACACCGAACTGCCAGACGAGATCGGGGAACGCTTCGACGCCGGTGCGTTCGGACAGAGCCTCTCGAATCTCACGTTCAGGCATCAGGAACGATGCGGCGAAGACGTTCGCGCGCTTCTCCTGATGGGGGTCTCGCCTATCTCGCGGAGGCAGAAGATGCTCTGCGATGATCTCCTCGCTGGCGTCACCCCAGAGAAGATGCCCCACTTCGTGAGCGAGGGTGTATCGCTGGCGAACAGCCCGTGGGGTCTTCGCCAGCACGATGGCTCGGAAGTCGTCGTCCTGGTAGCTGAGACCGTCGTAGCCGTCGGGGAGAGTGTCGATGACCACGCAGACGCCGAACGCCTCTTCGATCGCACCGATGAGCGACACGTTGTCAGTGGCGCCGAGCGGTGTGGAGAGCCGGGAGACGGCCTGCGCGGCGAGGGCGTTCGCTTGCGCGACGTACCCCCTCTCGGATCCGCCGACGGGAAGAGCCGGAGCAGGCGCGATGAGCCCGAGCTCATGCGCAGCGTCGTGCCACTGGCCCAGGTCGGCCAGGATCTCCTGCCCTCGCGCGCTCGATTCGGATGTGGCTCTCAGTGCTCGAGCGGCGAACTCGAGCGATCGTGAAGGAGCTCCCGTGAGGAGCCAATCCACAGTCGTGCCGCCGATATCGGCAATGCGGGCGAGTTCGAGAGACGTGAAGCGCCGTGAACCATGAAGCGACTTCGAGAGCTTCGAACCGTTCATCCCGATCGCCGTCGCGAGTTCGGCCTGCGATACGCCGAGCCGGGCCTGAATCTGCTTTACGCGAGGAGCGACTTCATCTGTCATATACCTAAGATGTCAGAATATTGCGATAATCGCAATCCTCACCAGCGCGAATGCACGACCGGGCGGAAGTACCGGTCGTAGAGGCGCTCGGTGCGGTCGTGGAACTCCTCGCCGAGTGCCGGGACGTCGCCCGCCTCCGCGTTGGCACGGGCCTGCTCGGGGTTGCGGGCACCCGGGATCACCGTGGTCAGGCCCGGCTGCTCGACGATCCACTTGAGCGCCGCCTGCGCGGTCGAGACACCCTCGGGGGTGAACTCCGAGAAGGCGACGGCCGCCTCGACGCCGGTCTCGAAGTCGACGCCCGAGAACGTCTCGCCCTGGTCGAAGGCCTCGCCGTGGCGGTTGAACGAGCGGTGGTCGTTCGGGGCGAACTGCGTCTCGGCCGTGTACTTGCCGCTCAGCAGACCGCTCGCCAGCGGCACGCGGGCGATGATGCCGACGCCCGACTCCACCGCCGCGGGGAGCACCTCGTCGAGAGGCTTCATGCGGAACGCATTGAGGATGATCTGGACCGTCGCGAGATTCGGCCGCTCCATCGCGGTCAGCGCCTGCCCGGCCTCCTCGACGCTCACGCCGTACGCCGCGATCATCTGCCGCTCGACCATCTCGTCGAGGGCGTCGTACACGTCGCCGCTGCGGAACACCGAGGTCGGCGGGCAGTGCAGCTGCACGAGGTCGAGGGTGTCCATCTGCAGGTTGCGGCGCGACCGGTCGATCCAGTCGATGAAGTTCGCGCGAGTGTAGTTCTTGAGCTCCTGCGGCTCGCGGCGGCCCATCTTCGTCGCGATCGTGAGCGGGGCGTCCGCGTTGCTGCGCCGCCACTTGCCGATCAGCTGCTCGCTGCGCCCGTCGCCGTAGACGTCGGCGGTGTCGAAGAACGTGACGCCGCCCTGCACCGAGGCGTCGAGCACGGCGAAGGCGTCGCGCTCGGGCACGTCGCCCCAGTCGCCGCCGAGCTGCCAGGTGCCGAGGCCGATGACCGAGACTTCGCGAGAGGTGCGTCCGAGACGTCGTTGTTCCATGCCTTCACCCTAGAGGCCGCCACCGACTCTCGCGGGCGCAGGAACTCGGCCTACGCCAGGCGGACCGCCGCCGCCGCCGCTGCCTCGTGAGCGCCGTCGAGCTCCGCGTGCTGCTTCGCCACCTCGTCGGCGGGCCCCCCGAACCGCTCCGTCAGGGTCCGCGTCGCGACGATGGTCTCGACGCGCATGCCGAGGGCGGTGCCGAGGATGAGCTGGAGCGCCGGAAGCGCGTGGTCGTCGAAGGCCGTCGGAGTTCCTGCGTCGTAGACACCACCGCGGGTGGACACCAGGACGGCCGGGCGGCCCGCCATGGGCTGCGTCGTGTCCGCGCCGAACGGGGCCGTGACGGACGGCACGTGGATGTAGTCGATCCAGGCTTTGAGCGTCGACGGCATCGAGTAGTTGTAGAGCGGCACGCCGATCAGCAGCACGTCGGCGGCGAGGAGCTGAGCGATGATCTCGGCCTGCAGCGCCTCCTGCTCGGGGCTCGGCGCGGCACCGGCCGGGCGCAGGTGGGGCGGGAAGTGCAGCGAAGCGTCGCTCAGGTGCGGGAGCGCGTCGACGTGGAGGTCGCGGTAGACGACGACGTGGTCGTCGCCCTGGGCGGCCCAGGCGTCGGCGAAGGTCTTCGTGACGGCGCGGGAGCGGGAGCCGTCCAGGTCGGCGGAGGAGTCGAGGTGCAGCAGAGTGGGCATGGCTCCACGCTATCCGGAGGATCGCGGCGGCGATCGGCCCGGTCGAATGCCGTCCCGGTCGAATGTCAGTGGCTGCGGGCAGGATGGCCTGACGATGACCGACGTTCTCGACCGTTTCTCCCCTGCGACCGCAGAGTGGTTCCGCGGCGCCTTCGCGCGGCCCACGCACGCGCAGGAGGGGGCGTGGGAGGCCATCTCGGGCGGCCGCAACGCACTCGTGATCGCGCCGACGGGCTCGGGCAAGACGCTGGCCTCCTTCCTCTGGTCGATCGACCGGCTGGCGTCGTCGCCTCCTCCCGAGGCCAAGGAGCACCGAACTCGGGTGCTCTACATCTCGCCGCTCAAGGCACTGGGCGTCGACGTCGAGCGCAACCTCCGGTCGCCGCTCGTCGGAATCACCCAGACGGCCCGGCGGCTGGGCTCCACCCCGCCCGACATCAGCGTCGGCGTGCGATCGGGCGACACCTCGTCGTCCGACCGTCGGCTGCTGCAGCGCACGCCGCCCGACATCCTGATCACGACGCCCGAGTCGCTCTACCTGATGCTGACGTCCGCCGCGCGAGAGAACCTGCGCGGCGTCGAGACCGTCATCATCGACGAGGTCCACGCCGTCGCCGCGTCGAAGCGCGGCGCCCACCTCGCGCTGTCGCTCGAGCGCCTCGACGACCTGCTCGAGAAGCCCGCCCAGCGCATCGGGCTGTCGGCGACCGTCCGTCCGCGGGAGGAGGTCGCGCGGTTCCTCGGCGGCACGGCACCGGTGACGATCGTGGCGCCCGCGTCCGAGAAGAAGTTCGACCTGCGGGTCGTGGTGCCGGTCGACGACATGACCGAGCTCGGCACTGCGGCTCCCCTCGAGGGCTCGGCCGCCGGCGCGGCCCCGCAGGGGTCGATCTGGCCGCACGTCGAAGAGGGGATCGTCGACCTGATCCTCGAGCACCGGTCGACCATCGTGTTCGCCAACTCGCGGCGCCTGGCCGAGCGGCTGACCGCTCGGCTCAACGACATCTACCTGGAGCGGCAGCTCGTCCCGGCGGAGGAGGCGCTCGTCGGCGCCGCGGCCGACGGCCCAGCCACCGGCGCGATCGGCTCGCCGCCGGCGCAGGCGGTGCCCGCTCAGGCGGTGCCCGCTCAGGCGGTGCCCGCTCAGCTCATGGGCGGCTCGGGCCAGACCCAGGGCTCCGAGCCGCTGCTGGCCCGCGCCCACCACGGCTCCGTGAGCAAAGACCAGCGCGCGATCATCGAAGACGACCTGAAGAGCGGCCGCCTGCGCTGCGTCGTCGCGACGAGCTCGCTCGAGCTCGGCATCGACATGGGCGCGGTCGACCTCGTCGTGCAGGTCGAGTCGCCGCCGTCGGTCGCCAGCGGCCTGCAGCGGGTCGGCCGCGCGGGCCACCAGGTCGGCGAGGTGTCGCGGGGCGTGCTCTTCCCGAAGCACCGGGCCGACCTGATCCATTCGGCGGTCGCGGCCGAGCGCATGGTCGCCGGCCTGATCGAGCAGCTGCAGGTGCCGGCCAACCCGCTCGACGTGCTCGCGCAGCAGACCGTCGCGGCCGTCGCGCTCGATGAGATCAACGTCGACGAGTGGTACGACCTGGTGCGCCGCAGCGCCCCGTTCGCGACCCTGCCCCGGAGCGCCTACGACGCCACGCTCGACCTGCTGAGCGGCAAGTACCCGTCTGACGAGTTCGCCGAGCTGCGGCCGCGAATCGTGTGGGACCGCGTGCACGGCACCCTCGCCGGCCGTCCCGGCGCCCAGCGCCTGGCCGTCACGAGCGGCGGCACCATCCCCGACCGCGGCCTCTTCGGCGTGTTCATGGTCGGCGAGAAGGCGGCTCGCGTCGGCGAGCTCGACGAGGAGATGGTCTACGAGTCCCGCGTCGGCGACGTCTTCGCCCTCGGCGCGACGAGCTGGCGCATCGAAGACATCACCCACGACCGAGTGCTGGTCTCGCCCGCATACGGGCAGCCCGGACGCGTGCCGTTCTGGAAGGGCGACGGCATCGGCCGCCCCGCCGAGCTCGGCCGCGCCATCGGCGCCTACACGCGCGAGCTCGCCACGTCGAGCGAGGTCGAGGCTGTCGCCCGAGTGGCCGCGGGCGGCCTCGACGAGCGGGCCGCCCGCAACCTCCTCGCCTTCATCGCCGAGCAGCGGGAGGTCGCCGGCCACGTGCCGACCGACCAGACGCTCGTCGTCGAGCGGTTCCGCGACGAGCTCGGCGACTGGCGCCTGATCCTCCACTCGCCCTACGGCATGCGCGTGCACGCTCCCTGGGCGCTGGCCGTCTCCGGGCGCATCCGCGACCGGCTCGGCATCGACGGCTCGGCGATGGCCGCCGACGACGGCATCGTCGTCCGCATCCCCGACACCGACGCCGAGCCGCCCGGCGCCGACCTGTTCACGTTCGAGCGCGACGAGCTCGACGCCATCGTGACCGAGGAGGTCGGCGGCTCGGCGCTGTTCTCGTCGCGCTTCCGCGAGTGCGCGGCGCGGGCCCTGCTCCTGCCCCGCTACAACCCGGGCAAGCGGTCGCCGCTCTGGCAGCAGCGACAGCGAGCGTCCCAGCTGCTCGACGTCGCCCGCAAGTACCCGCAGTTCCCGATCGTGCTCGAGGCGGTCCGCGAGGTGCTCCAGGACGTCTACGACCTGCCGGCCCTGATGGAGCTGACCGACGCTCTCGCCCGCCGCGAGGTGCGAGTCGTCGAGACCGAGACGGCCCAGCCCTCGCCGTTCGCGCGGTCGCTCCTGTTCGGCTACGTCGCGGCCTTCCTCTACGAGGGCGACTCCCCCCTCGCCGAGCGCCGGGCCGCCGCGCTGTCGCTCGACTCGTCGCTGCTCGCCGAGCTGCTCGGCCGTGCCGAGCTGCGCGAGCTCCTCGACGCCGACGTCATCGACCTGCACGAGCGCGAGCTGCAGAAGCTCACGCCCGAGCGGCGCGCCCGCGACATCGAGGGAGTCGTCGACCTGCTCCGCCTCCTGGGCCCGCTGACGACGTCCGAGATCGTCGAGCGCAGCTGGCTGGCCGACACCGACGACGCCGCCACCCAGCTCGAGGGTGCCCTCGACGAGCTCGTCCGGGCGGCGCGCGTCCTTCGCTTCACCCATTCCGGCACGGAGCGCTGGGCCGGCATCGAAGACGCCTCCCGCCTGCGCGATGCGCTCGGAGTGAACCTGCCCATCGGCGTCCCGTCGGCCTTCATCGAGCCCGTCGACGATCCGCTCGGCGACCTCGTCGGCCGCTACGCCCGCACGCACGGTCCGTTCGCCCCCGCCGAGGTCGCCCAGCGCCTCGGCCTGGGCACGGCGGTGGTGCACGACACGCTGCGGCGCCTCGCTACCGATCGCCGCGTGGTGGAGGGCGAGTTCCGGCCCGATCGCCAGGGGTCGGAGTGGTGCGACGCCGAGGTCCTGCGGCGACTCCGCAGCCGCTCGCTGGCGGCACTCCGCCACGAGGTCGAGCCGGTCTCGCACGAGACGCTCGGCCGGTTCCTGCCCGCGTGGCAGCACGTCGCGACCGACGCCAAGGGCTCGGGCCTGCGGGGCATCGACGGCGTCGTGCAGGTCATCGACCAGCTCAGTGGCGTGGCCCTGCCCGCCAGTGCATGGGAGACCCTGATCCTCCCCGCCCGCGTCACCGACTACTCCCCCGCCATGCTCGACGAGCTGACCGCGACCGGCGAGGTCATCTGGTCGGGCTCGGGCACCCTGCAGGGCAATGACGGCTGGGTGAGCCTGCATCTGGCCGACGGAGCCGGCGTCACGCTCTCCGAGCCATCGGGCGACGAGACGACCGAGCTGCAGCGCGAGGTGCTGGCCGCCCTGGCCGGCGGTGGGGCGTACTTCTTCCGGCAGCTCTCCGACGCGGTCGGCTCGAAAGACGACGAGTCGCTGGCCACCGCGATCTGGGACCTCGTCTGGCAGGGCCAGATCACCAACGACACCTTCGCCCCGTTGCGCACCCAGGTCGGAGGCAAGCCGCCCCGCCCCCGGGCTCCGACGCGCATGCGCTCGTCGTACCGCGGCCGCGTCCCCCGCGCCGACCGGGTGCGCCAGGCCGGTCCGCCGACCGTCGGCGGCCGCTGGTCGCTGCTGCCGCTCGCCGAGGGCGACTCGACGATCCGCGCCGCCGCGCAGGCCGAGATGCTGCTCGAGCGGCACGGCATCGTGACGCGCGGCGCCGTCGCCAACGAGGGCGTCCGCGGCGGCTTCTCGACCGTCTACAAGGTGCTCTCGGGCTTCGAAGAAACCGGACGCGCCCGCCGCGGCTACTTCGTGGAAGGGCTCGGCGCCGCCCAGTTCGCCACGGGGCCGACCGTCGACCGGCTCCGCTCGTTCCTGCGCGACGACGGAGACACCTCGCCCGTGCCCGTCGTCACCCTGGCGGCGACCGACCCTGCCAATCCCTACGGCGCCGCCCTGCCGTGGCCGGCGCTGCCCGAGCCCGCCGACGGCTCTGCCGCGCCACGCGGACACCGCCCCGGGCGCAAGGCGGGCTCGCTCGTCGTGCTCGTCGACGGCCGACTGGTCGTCTACGTCGAGCGGGGCGGCAAGACGCTGCTGACGTTCGGCGCCCCCGGCCCGGACGACCTCGTCGCAGCCGCGACCTCCCTCGCCGCCGTGGTGCGCACGCGGCTCGGCCGCCTCTCGGTCGAGCGCGTCGACGGCGAGTTCGTGCTGAGCACGACCCTCGGCGAGGCGCTCCGCGACGCCGGCTTCGCGACGACGCCCAGCGGTCTGCGGCTGCGCGGGTGAGGCCGGACCATGCCTGAGGGCGATACCGTCTACCGCGCCGCCAAGAACCTCGACGCGGTGCTCCACGGTGCGGTGCTGACGAAGAGCGACTTCCGCGTGCCCGAGTTCGCCACCGTCGACCTGGCGGGCACCGTCATCGACGACGTCGTCAGCCGCGGCAAGCACCTGCTCCATCACCTCGGCGACGTGACGCTGCACACGCATCTCAAGATGGAGGGGTCGTGGCACCTCTATCGCCACGGCACGAAGTGGAAGCGGCCCGCCTACCAGGCGCGCGTCGTGCTCGAGACGGCCGACTGGGTCGCCGTCGGCTTCGACCTCGGAATAGTCGAGCTGGTCCCGCGCGACGACGACGACTCGGTCGTGCGCCACCTCGGCCCCGACCTGCTCGGCCCGGACTGGAACCCCGACGTCGCTCTCGCCAACCTCGAGCGCGACCCCGAGCGGCCGATCGGCCTCGCGCTGCTCGACCAGCGCGTGCTCGCCGGAGTCGGCAACGTCTACCGCAACGAGCTCTGCTTCCTGCGCGGCGTCCTCCCCACGCGGCCCGTCGGCGAGGTGCCTCAGCGCGCGAAGGTCATCGAGCTGGCGCACCGCCTCATCGACGCCAACAAAGACCGGGTCGACCGCACCACGACCGGGCGCCTCCGCGGCGACACCGACTGGGTGTACGGCCGTGCCGGGCGGCCCTGCCTGCGCTGCGGCACGAAGATCGAGCGCGGCATGCTGGGCGAGTCCGAGCTGGAGCTGCGCGACACCTACTGGTGCCCGCGCTGCCAGAGCTGACCCCGCCGGCGCGGGCCGCCGTCGACAACGACGGAGATCTGCCGCAGCGGCGAGAAATGAGGCGGCGAAACGGGCCGGGTCGCGAGAATCCCCGTCATTGGCCCCGGCACCAGGCCGGGCTGTGACCGCGTGTTACGCAGCCCAGCCCCGGCGACGCCCGGACGCATACCCTGAGCCAACCATCCCGACCCCCACCCGAGGAGCACCATGCCCAGCGACACCCGACCCGCCGAGACCACGACCATCGCCGATCAGGTAGCCACCTTCAACGAGGGCTTCACCGCCCAGATCGGCCCGCGCCTCACGGCGGTCTTCGACGACGAGCAGGCGGCGTTGACCGCGTCGGGCGCGCCCGACGGGGCGGTCGAGGCGGGCGACGCGCTGCCGGACGCCGAGCTCGTCAGCACCACCGGCGAACCCGTGCGGCTGGCCGACGCGCTTGGCGCCGACGGCACGGTCGTCGTCTTCTACCGGGGCTCGTGGTGCCCCTACTGCAACCTCACGCTCAAGCACTACCAGGAGGCGCTCCTCCCCCAGCTGCGCGAGCGCGGCATCGAGCTGCTGGCGATCAGCCCCCAGACCCCGGAGGCCTCCGAGCTCGCCATCACGAACGGGTCGCTCGAGTTCACCGTGCTCTCCGATCCGGGCAACACGCTGGTCCGCTCCCTCGGCATCCTGACCGAGCCGACGTCCGACGCCCGCGCCGCCCACACCGACCTGGGCTTCGACGTCGCCGACAGTAACGCCGACGCGACGGGCGACATCCCGTTCCCGACGGTGCTCGTGGTCGCGGGCGACGGCACTGTCGTCTTCGCCGACGTCCACGTCGACTACACGACCCGCACCGAGGTCCCGACGATCGTCGAGGCGCTGGCGCTGCTTCCGAGCTAGCCGCCGCCTGCCTGCGCCGCCGCAATTTCAAGGAGATTTCCGCGCCAGCACGAAAGTGAGGCGGATCGGGCCACAGTCGGCCCGAAAATCTCCTTGAAATTCGGGGCACGGCCCGGGCGCAGGAACTCCCGGCCGCCGCCGACCCCGCCGACCCGACGGGGGCCGGCCGCCGCCGGACCCCCGCGGGAGCGCGACGCCGGCCCCGCCGGCAGCGGGCCCTACTTCGTCTGCTGCGCCATGATGAACGCGAGCATGTAGGTGCGCGAGTTGCCGTTGTCGATGGAGGCGCTCGGGAACTTCTTCGCCGCCGCCAGCGCCGCGTCAGCCGACGAGGTGCCGGCAAGCGACTCGTACATGAGCACGTAGTCGGCGAGCGTGACGTTGGTCCCCGCCGAGAGCGCCGTGTCGACGAGCGAGATGATGTGCTTCGAACCGCCGCCCGCCTCGGTGCCGAGATAGGTCGACACGGGGCTCATCGGGATCAGCTGGATGCCGATGATGGCACTCGGCGCCGCCGAGAACCAGGTGGCGTAGTCGCGCTTGCCGCCCCAGTTGAGCGAGACGAGCTCGTGCGAGAAGCCGTCGAACTCCGAGCCCGTGAGGTCGGGGTTGACGTAGTAGGCCAGCGCCGACGCGGTCTCGCCGCTGAGCATCCAGTTCGCCTCGGCCTCGAGCCCCGAGTCGCCGGAGGCCTTGGCCCAGAGGGCGAGTCCGTTCCAGGCGTTCACGGCCTCGGACGACGACTCCTGGTTGTTGCCGTCGTTGAACTCCGAGTAGCCCGAGGCCCAGGCGTGCGAGAAGTACGGGTCGTACGCGCGCGTGTCGGGGAAGTACGTGCCCGACTGGTCGCCCGTGTTGGTCGCGATGTCGGCGGCCAGCAGGTTCATCACCGGCGCCCACTTCTTCGCCAGCGCGGGGTCGTTCTGCGCGACGACGCCCGCCGCATAGAGGAAGTACCCGTAGTGGAAGTGGTGGTCGTTGGCGAGCTCGGAGCCGAACGAGTTCACGAGGCCGACGATCGTCTTGAGCTTCGGGTCGTAGACGAAGCACTCCTGGCCGCGTGTGGTGCAGCCGTCGGGCTCCATCCACAGGGAGATCTCGGTGGTGAGCTTCGTCGTGAGCGTCTTCTCGGATGCCGAGTCGCCGAGCTGCCGCGCGATCTGCAGGAGCATCGCGGCGCGGTACAGCGACTTGCCGCCGTAGTAGGTGTCGGTGTTGAAGGTCGGGAGCGACGACACGTCGACTTCGAGCTGCGACTTCAGGGTGGCCTTCTGCGACGACGACAGCTTCGACAGGTCGAGCTCGCCGGTGGCCTCGACCGCGGCGGTCGTGAAGGTCAGCCCCGACGAGATGCAGACCGGCACCGTGCCGTAGATGGTCGTGTAGGTGAGGCCGGTGCAGCCCGTGCTGGCGGCGTCGGAGCCCTGGTGCGGTAGGGGGACGACGATCGTCGACTGCGCCTTCGAACCGGACGCGGTCGTGTACCCGAGCGACGTCTGCTCGCCCTTCGAGACCGACTTGTAGGCCGTCGTGACACCGGTCAGCGGAGCCTCGGCGGCGGTCATGAGCTTCGTCAGCTGCGATGAGGAGGCGCCCGACGGCACGGGGAACAGCACGACGCTGCCGCCCTTGTCGAGCTTCACGGAGGCGCCGTCGATCGACCCCCCGGTCGTGACGACAGCCCACTCCTGGCCCGAGACGGTGAGGGTCCCGCGGCCGTCGCCGGTCGACGCGACCTGGCCGTCGAGAGTGGTCGTCTGCGAGCTCGCGGCGACGTACGAGACGAGGGGCGAGCCCTCGGCGATGGTGGTGTGGCCGATCACGGTCGAGCCCTTGCGGTGCTCGACGGTGACAGAGACGTCGTCGTAGCGGCTGACGACCGCAGTCGAGGCGCCCACGTCGAGGGTGACCTGCGGAACGTTCTCACCGAACAGCGTGTTCTCGGTCGCCGTGACGGGCGGGAGCCCTGCCGAGAAGCCGGTCGCGGTCTCCTGGAACGAGATCGGGAAGGGGAACACCGCGAACGACTCGGCGCCGAAGGCCAGCCCGGAGTACCACTTGTTGGTCGGCGGGATGAGGCCCTTCGCCAGCTTCGTCGTCGTCGCCGGAGCGATGGACTTCTGCGGCAGTGCTTTGACGAGCGGGGCGACCGTCGAGTCGCCGAGCACGGTCGAGGCGGTGCTCGGCCGCGACGGCGTCTGGGTCGTCTGGCTTCCCTCCGAGGTGCAGGCGCTCAAGAGGAGCGCCGAGGCCGCCACGAGGGCGGCGGCGGCCAGGCGGCCGCGGCGTACGACACCGATGACTACAGGCCGATCTTCTGGACGAAGGCGAGCATGGCGTCCTGGACGCCGGCGAACATGCCGTCCTGACGCAGGTGCAGCGTAGCCGTCACCGGGGTGCCCGGCGCGACGAGCCCGGAGGCCGAGCCCTGCACCAGGTACTTGCTGGAGACCTGGACGGACGTCTGGGCGTTGCCGTCGGTCGTCTGCACGGAGACCTTCTTGACGGTGCCGTTGAGCACGGTCTGGTTCGGCAGGGTCAGGTCGACGGTGCCGCCGGACTGGATGCGCTCGTAGTCGCGCGGCGTCAGGTTGTAGTCGCCCATCACAAAGAGGCTGTCGGCCGCATCGATGGTGGCGAGGTCGGCGCCGGCCTGGACGAAGCCGCCCTCCTTGGTCGCGATGTCGGTGACCGTGCCGGTGACCGTGGCCTTGAAGGTCATGGTCCCGTCGGCCGTGACCGAGTACGCGGCGCTGTTGTAGCTAAGGAGGTTCGACGAGACGTCCTGCAGCACCGACAGGCTCTTGATCGTGAAGAGCGGGTCGCCCTTCGTGACCGTGTCGCCGTCGACGACGTACTGCTTGGTGATCGAGCCCGAGTAGTCGGTGCCGATCTTGTACTCCTCGGCCTGGATGCTGGCGCTGGTCGAGATGACCTGCGACTGCCTCTTGGTGAAGATCACGGTGAATGCGGCGACGAGGATGATCACGACGACGATGCCCGCGAAGAGCTTGAAACGGCTGGCCCAGGTCATGAAGCAACCCTCTGGTCGGTGGCGGAAGAAGGACTGGTGGTGAGCGATGCGGGCGGGGTGACGACCGGCGGCTGGATTCGGCGCGAACGAGGCAGGGTGTCCTCGATCGACGTCTCGAGGAGAGCGATCTCCTCGGGGCTGCGAGGCGCGGGTCGGGAGATCCGCGTGCGGGTGGCCTTGGCGGCGGCAGCGACCGGCTCGTAGACGTCGGTCACGATCTCGCCGCGCAGGGTGGCCTTGTTGGCCTTGCGGATCTGCTTGGCCTCGCGGAAGGCGACGATGATGAACGACAGCAGGATGAAGGTGTTCAGCAGGTTCCAGAAGGTGGCGAGCGTCGCGACGCCGTTCTGCATGTCGCGGTAGATCGCCACGCAGCTGGTCAGCGCCAGGAAGACGAAGAACAGCACCTGCGGGATGATGAAGTTGAACGGCGACTTCTGCAGGTTCTTCGCTCCGGTGACGTGCCAGCCCTCGTCCTTGCCGGTGATGACGTTCCAGAGCGCCTTGACGTAGATCGGGAACGACACGGTCGCCAGCATCAGCACCTCGTACCGGAACGACCCCAGCGTGTAGAACGCCAGCAGGATCTGCATCAGGTAGAAGCTGCAGTAGTAGAGGATCCACTGCCAGAGCGAGATGGTCAGGTTCATGGGGCGCAGGTCGAAGAAGATCTCGAGCGGCGGCACCAGGAGCAGGAGGAGCGGCGCGATGCCGGTCAGGTAGTTGGTCGCGGTGACCATGTACTGCAGCTTCTGGTCCATCGTCAGCGTGCGCTTCGGCGACATCGGGTTGTGCTGCATCAGGATCTCGAATCCGCCCGAGGCCCAGCGGAGCTGCTGCTTCGAGTACGCCTCGATGGTCTCGGGGGCGTCGCCGACGGCGAGCGTCAGCGGGATGTAGATCGAGCGCCAGCCGGCCTCGTGGAGGTGCAGCGAGGTCCAGACGTCCTCCGACTTCGACGCGGTGTCCATTCCGCCGATCGAGTCGATCGCGGCGCGACGGAAGATCACGTTCGTGCCGACGCAGAACGCCGCGTTGAAGCGGTTGCGGCCCGGCTGGATGAACTTGTAGAAGACGGCCTGCATGTAGCCGGCCCCACGCGACACGAGCGACGACAGGTTGCCGTACGCCTGCGGGGTCTGCACGAAGGCGACCTTGTCGTCGACGAAGAACGGCACGGTCTCGAAGAGGAACTCGGGCTTCGGCACGAAGTCGGCGTCGAAGATGGCGTAGTACTCGCCCTTGGCGAGCGAGAGCGCGTGGTTGACGTTGCCGGCCTTCGCGCCGTGGTTCGTCAGTCGACGCACATAGCGGGCGGCATGGCGCGCGGCCAGGTCGCGGACCTCGTCGCTCTTGCCGTCGTCGAGGATCCAGGTGCGGTGCTCGCCCTGCAGGGCGAGGGCAGCGACGAGCGTGGCCTCGATCTTAGCGACGTCCTCGCCGTAGACCGTGATGAACACGTCGATCAGCTGACGCTTGCCGTTGATGTACATGGGCCACAGGTGCGGCTGGTCGGCGAGGCCGAGACGCTCGATCTCGTCCTCGTCGTACAGCGTCTCCTGCGTCTGGTGGAAGTCGAAGTCGCGGGGGTCGGCGCCGCCTGAGAGGATCGTCCACATCGACAGCAGCGCCTGGACGACGACCACGGCCTCCGCCACGATCACCATGCAGTACGGCAGCAGGTCGCCACGGTTCGCAGGGTTCAGCAGGAACTGGCCGTACAGCAGGATGCCGAGGGTCGCGACGAGCACGAGCAGCACCATCACCGGCGAGTGCGTGCGCCCCTCGGGACGACCGCCCGCCGTGATGTGCGCGGTCGTGTGGACCTTCGGAGCTCGCACGGCCTTCTTGACGGCGGCGGCCTCCTCGAGGCGCATCCGCTCGGCTTCGAGCCGCGTCTCAGCGCGGCTCACGTGGGTGGATCTGCGAGCGGACGTGCGCTCGCCGGGCATGGTTCGGGACATGCGGGACAGGTCTCCTGGATTCGGGTCAGGGGAGATGCCGACAGAAGGGCGCAGCTGGGTGGGCGAGCCCTCGCGAAGGCGGGGTGTCGGCTACGGCGACGACGAATGGACTGGGATGAACGGAGTTGCCATCGTGCTCTGCAGACGGTTGGGCGGCCGTCCGAGTTGGTCTGGTCAGATTATCCTGAGGTCCCTCTTTTGACCGACCCCCGTTTGGGGTGCAAAAGGGGGGCACTTGTGCCTTTGTCCCCCGCATAACGGGCCTCTCACCCGCGTAGACCACCCGATGACAACGCTTACCCACCCGGCGGGTGCCGTGTCGATGACGCCATCGCTGCCAGGGGTTTCTCAGGCGCGCGACGCCGTCAGGCCACCTGCTCCAGCCACGAGCGCAGGAACTCGGCCCCCGCCTCGTCGTGGATGGCCCCGCTGGCGCTCACCCGGATCGGATACCCCTTCTCGGGCACCCCGTCGGACGGCCGCACGTCGACGTGCTCGACCTCGTAGCCTTCGGCGTCCAGCCAGTCGGCCATGGCGTAGTCGCTCCGCGAGTCGCCCACCGTGCGCCACGAGAGAGGCAGCGCGCCGTCGAGGGCGAGCAGCTCGAGAGCCCGCTTCGCACCCAGGTCTTTGCCGAGGACGACCGACTCGATGTCGGTCGAGATGATGGTCGGGTCGATGCGCCACTGCACAGCGCCGTCGGCGTCGGGGCGCTCGTCGTCCATCCGCCGCACGCCGAAGCCGCGCCGCTGGAGCGAGGCCATGGCGAGGTCGTCGAAGACGGGCTGGATCGCCAGGTAGGCCTCGGTATCGATCGACGTGAGCTGCTCGACCGACACCATCGCGCGCTTGGTGTGGTCGAAGAAGACGCTGTCGGCGAAGCGCGCCTGCACGAGCTCGTCCATCTCGGCGGCGAAGTCGATCGGCATCGCGAGGGACTCGTCGACGTAGATCTCGCTCGTGCCGGCAGGGCCGTACTGCGGGCCGATCGAGAACCAGACGGCGCCCTTCTCGCAGATGCCGTGCACGCGGCTGTCAGCGCGGAGCCCCGCGGCGAGCAGCGGCCTCACGACCTCCTCGCGGATGAACGCGTCGGATCGGCCGGTGTTGAAGACGAGCGGGACGCCCGCGTGCGCGAGGGCGACGAGGTCGCGGGTGATCTCGGGCAGGTTGATGCTGCGGGTGATCGGGCTGGCGATGGGGCCGTCCACGTCGAGGAGGAGGCCGAGGGCGGGAGGCGTCGAGGTCACGCCTCAATCCTCCCAGCAGGCTCAGGCGTCGGCGAACACCTCAGCCGGGGGCGCCACCGTCTGCGAGAAGATGAGCTCCTGGAAGGCGACCTCCTCGGCCTGCTTCTTCGCCTTGCGGAGCCGGAGGTCGCGGAGGCGACCAGGCTCGCGGGTCGGGGCATCGCCGGCGAACACCGGCACGAGCTCATCGACCCGACGGGCGACGCGCGATCCGAGCTCGGCGAAGAAGTCGTCACGGTGCTGCATCTGCGCGAAGCGCCGCTCGTCGGCGGCCCTCCACAGGTCCTGTGCCAGTTCTCCGTACGCGTTCACGTCAGCTCCCGCCCCCACCCTTGGTCCGTGGGTTCCACTCCACAGCACGGACGCCTGCAGTGCATCCACCCCGAGACTGATCCTCAGCCCTTGGAATCAGGACGCAGGTGCCATTGCGGTCACTATGAGTGCCACCACAGCGGGCACGAACTGGATGAGCGCCGGCCGGAAGTAGGCACGACCCGTGGTGGAGAGCACGATGCCGGCGACGGCCATGCAGGCCGTGCCGAAGATCACCAGCGTCTTGCCCGCGACGAACGCACCGTCGGCGCCTCCCAGCAGGACGATGCCGACGATGACGCCGATGGCGAGGGCGAGGTTGTAGAACCCCTGGTTGTACGCCATCGGCCGGATGGTGTCGGCCTCCGCCTGCGTGGCGATGCCGAACCGGCCGAACACGGCGGGCCGCCTCCAGAGCACGCTCTCGAGCACGAAGAACACGATGTGGAGGAGGGCGGCGAGCCCCGCGACCACCATTGCGGCGATGAGCATGCGCGGACCCCTGTCAGTGCGACGACGGGCCGGTTGCGCCCTGCTCTCAGCATGGTCCAGCGACGGACCGGAACCGCGGAGGCGAAGGCGTGTCGCGCCGCCCGCGGCTCTGGTCGCGGACTCAGGCCGCGCGGCCGCCGGCGCCGTGCGAGTGCTCGACCACTGCGCGGGCCGCGAGGCGGAGCACGACGTGCACGTCGAGGTCTCGCTGCTCAGCGAGCGCGCTGCTGATGCCTGCGGTGATGGCCGCGCTGGCCGACCCGATCATCTCGACGACTTCGGCCTGGCGGTCGGTAAGGGGCACGTCGGAGAGGCCGTCGACGAGCTCAACGAGTCCGTGGTCGCTGGCGCGCATGGCGTCTTCCCCGCCGTCGACGGAGGCCGTTGCCACCGCGACGAGGGCGAGCGCCAGAGACGCCGCCTCGCTTTCGGTCAACCCGTTCATGGCCTGCACGGTACGCCGCCGCGACCCGGGTTGCGGAGGCAACGCCCAGGGCGCGGTGCGAGAGAGCGGACTAGTTGATCGACCCCATCACGCCCGAGATGATCCCTACGAACGCGGTGATGCCGAGGACGAGTCCGATCACGGCGATCGCGATGGACACCCAGAGGGGCAGGAGACCACGACCCGACCGGCGGTGCACGACGACGCTGCGGCCGATGATGTAGACGAGCGGCGTGATCAGAGCGAAGAACGCGAAGGCCCAGTGGAAGGGGCGCACGACCCCGGCGGCCTTGAGCGCCTTCCAGTCGAAGTAGGCGAGGACGATGGTGGCCGCCGCGATCAGGATGCCCACCACGTTGCCGACGATCTCGAGCGGTGTGGTTGGCGTCGTGGGCACGGTCGACCCCGTCGGATCGGTCTGCGCCGACTTGATGACGTCTTCGACGACCCCTTGGAGGCTGGCGATCGAGGCCAGGCTGAAGATCAGCGAGATGATCGGCAGGAGCACGATCAGCCAGATGAAGATGTTCGTGACCTTGGCACCCTCGGGCGCCTTCGGGATCGGCTGGCCGTAGCCGTACTGCTGGCCGCCGTAGCCGCCGTAGGGCTGCTGCTGAGCGCCGTAGGGCTGCGTCCCGACCGGCTGCTGCTGGCCGTAGCCCTGCTGCGTGCCGTAAGGCGACTGCTGGCCGTGCGGCTGCTGCTGCCCGTAGCCGCTCTGCTGCCCGTAGCCGGTCTGCTGCTGGCCGTAGCCGCTCTGCTGGCCGTAGCCCTGCTGCTGGCCGTACGGCTGGGCCGGCTGCTGCTGCTCGGGCCGGGCCGAGCCCGGCGTCTGGTAACCCGGGATCCGCTCGCCGTACGCGGGCTTGTCGTCATCGCGCTTGCCGAGGTCGAGCGCGGGTGCGGCCGCCTCGGGCTCGACGGCCGACGAGGGCGCAGGAACTCCCACGGCCGCCGCCGGGGCCGCCGGAGCGGGGGCGGCGGGCGCCGCATCGTGCTGGTGCAGCGGAGCCTGCGGCTCCGGTGCGCGCACGTGCTCCGTCCAGGCGCGGCCGTCCCACCAGCGGTAGCCGGGGTCTCCGGACGGGTTGGGGTACCAGCCGGGCTGCGGCGATGCGCCGGTCGAGTCGCTCACGGAGTTCCATTCGTTCTAGACGCCGGGCGCAGTTCCTGCGCCCGCGGACGTTCTCGGGGTTCGTGCAGGCCCAGCCTAGGTCCGGCTTCCTTGCAGAGACCAGGGAACGTCGCGAGATGGCCCTCGACGTCACCCAACCCGCCCCGGAGCGACCGGGAGGGCCATCTCACGCGGAGAGCCTCACTCGGCGAAGGTCTGCCGCCCCACCACGCCGAGCAGGTCGAGCTTCGCCGCCGACTCGCTGCCGGGCTCGGCCGTGAACACGAGCAGGCGCTGGGACGCGTCGCTGACGGTGAGGATCTCGCACCGCACCTCGATGACGCCGAGCTCTGCGTGCCGGATCCGCTTCTCGTTGCTGACCCGCGAGGCGACCTCGTGCCTCTTCCAGAGCTCGACGAACTCGGCGCTGCCGGCCAGGAGGCTGGCGAGGATCGGCGCGACCCGGGGATCGTTCGCGCCGTAGCGGCCGACGGCGGCCCGGAGCTCGGCGACCTGGAAGCGCGACTGGAAGGCGTGGTCCTGCTCCGGGTAGACGTCGCGCCCGTCGGGCCGCGTGAACCAGCGGTGCACGAGGCTGCGGTCGAGTCCGCTGAACCGTTCGTCGTCTCCCATGAGCGCGACGGCGAGGGGGTTCTGCACGAGCGTGCGCCCGAGGTCGTCGACGACCTGCGCCGGGGTGTCGTGCAGGCGGTCGAGGATCCGCAGGATCGTCGCGTTCACGTGGTCGCCCGACCCGAGCCGCTGCGGCGGGTTGTGGCCGGCGAGGCGGAAGAGGTGGTCTCGCTCGTCGAGCGTCAGGCGCAGGGCCCGCGTGATGGCGCCGAGCATCTGCTCGGACGGCTGCGTGGCGCGCTGCTGCTCGAGACGGCCGACGTAGTCGACGCTCATGCCGGCGAGCAGGGCGACCTCCTCGCGGCGCAGGCCCGGGGTGCGACGGCGGCTGCCGGCGGCGAGTCCGACGTCGGCCGGGGTCAGCGCCTCGCGGCGGCGCCGCAGGAAGTCGGCGAGCTGGGCGCGGTCCATGTCCATGCGTCCATCCTCCGCCCGGCGCCGCCGGCGAGCCAGGGACCGCCGCTCCCCGCCCGCCCCGCCCCGCAATATCGAGGAGATTCGTGGCGACAGTCGCGGCCGTCCGGCAGGGGCGGTCATCGACGCGCGAGTGCCGCCGTCCGGATCTGAGGATCAATCAGTCCCGTGCCGTTCCAGCGCTGCCGCAGGTAGCGGCCCGGCCCCTTGGCGACCGACACCAGCTCGGTCCAGCCGACCTTCGACACGGCCTTGGCCCAGTCGGTGCCGCCCTCGGCCGGAGCCGCGGTGACGCCGAGTCGAGCCGACTCGTCCGAGACAGGCTCGCCGCTCTCGAGGGTTCCGCCGCCCTTGGCCGCGAGGCGGCGCAGGGCCGACGGGGCGCGGCGGACGGCGACCTTCATCATGGTCGGGTCGAGCGCGACCTTGGTCAGCCAGGCGCCGAGCCCGGTGCCGTAGCCCACCGCCTGAGCCCGGAGCGCGCCGAGGTCGGCGCGGTGGCGGTGCCAGACGAGGGCCGAGGGCTCGACCACGAGGGCCGATCCTGCGAACAGGACGCGGGTGAAGATGTCGAGGTCCTCGCCGCCGCCGGTGCGGGTGCCGACTCCGAACGCGGTGTCGAAGCCGCCGAGCTCGATGGCGCGGGTGCGGCGCAGCGCGAAGTTGGCGCCGGTGCCGAACTCGCCGACCGAGAACGGGAACATGGGCAGGTCGGCCGGAGGCGCCGAGAGCCGGAACTCGCGAGGCACCAGGTTGCCCGACCATCTCACGCGGTCGTCGAAGAAGCGCTGCACGGGGGTGCGCAGCTCGCCGCTCGGCACGAGGCCGGTGACGCAGTCGACGTCGGCGCCGCGGGCGAAGCCGGCGATGAGGGCGCGCAGCCAGTGGCTGTCGACCACGACGTCGTCGTCTGTGAAGGCGACGAACTCGCCTGTCGAGGCGATGAGACCGGTGTTGCGGGCTCGCGAGAGGCCGGCGAGGGGCTCGCGGATGAGGCGGACGCGCGGGTCGGCGAACTCGGTCTCGACGAGCACGCGCGTGGCGTCGGTCGCCGGAGCGTTGTCGACCACGATGACGTCGAAGGCCGGGTAGTCGATCGCCAGAACCGAGGTGAGCGCGCCGCGGAGCTGGTCGGCGCGGTCGCGCGTGCAGACGATGACGGTGACCGTCGGGAGGTGGATCGGATCGATCGAGCCCGCGACGGGGCCGAGCTTCGCGATCTTCGACACGAGGTCGTCGAACGAGACGCTTCCGCCGATCTGCGGGAGGTCGACCACGGGGAGCTCGACGAAGCCCAGCACGGCGCGTCCGCGGCGGATCAGGAGCCGCGCCCGCCTGTAGCCGGTGCTGTCGCCGAGCACGACAGTGTCACCGTGGACGCCCTCCAGAGAGGCGACGTCGACTGCGCCGATCCAGATCGCCCCCGACCAGTCGGGGGCGATCGGGCTGTCCATCGGGCGCTCCAAGCGCAGCGCGATCACCGTGCGACGACCGCGTGCCGCCGGATCTGCTTCGACAGGGAGGGGGAGTCCGCTGCCGTGGCACCCGAGACCACGCCGACGGCGTAGCCGGCGATCGTCGCCGAGACGGTCAGCGCGATGGCCGCGGCGCGCCGGATGCCCCCGTCGCGGAACTCGCCGAGCTCTCGGAAGAACGCCTTGGGCAGCACGCGCGTCAGGTACGCCGACTCGCTCGAGAGGGAATCGGTCCGTCCGAGCGACCGGCTGAGCACGGCCTTCGAGACTCCCTCGTAGAACGAGCGGCGACGCAGATAGCGCCAGGTGCCCCGGTCGGCCGACACGCGGTGGTGCACGAGCGACATGGGTTCGTAGACGACCCGGGCAGCAGGATCCGCCTGGCGGATCCTGATGCACAGCTCGGTCTCCTCGCCGCCGAGCGGGACGTTGCCGACCCGGCCGACGGCCGACGAGAAGCCGCCGGCGGTGAGGATCGCCGCACGGCGGAACGCCATGGAGCAGCCGATCACGTTGCGGACGTCGGCCGTCTCGGTGGGGAGGCCGGTGTAGCTGCAGCCGACGATCCAGAGGAGCTCGTCCGGGTAGAGCCTCGGACCGCGCTCGTCGGGCCACACGGGCTGCGCGTGGCCGCCGACGCCGGCGACGTGAACGTCGTCGAAGGCGTCCATCAGCCAGGTGAGCCAGTCGGCGTCGGCGATGGCGTCGTCGTCGAGGAACGCGACGACCTCGCCGGTCGCGGCACGGACGCCGGTGTTGCGAGCGCCCGAGAGACCCCGGGCCTCGGTGTTCTCGAGGACGGTCAGGGTCGGCCAGCGGTCCTGCGCCATGCGGAGCAGCTCGGGCTCGTGGTCGATGACGACGACGACCTCGGTCGTGCCGCTCTGCAGGCGGGCCGACTCGACGGAGTCCTGGAGATCGTGCCAGCGGCGCTGAGTGTAGGCGCAGACGACGACGGTGACGGTGAGGGGGGCGCTCACGCGAGTTCGCGGTCGGACTGGATGCGGATCGGAGCGGTGACGGCGCCGATGAGCTCGCGCTCGGGGGCGGAGGCCGACGCGGTCGCGGCGGCGTAGGCGGAGTTGTCGCGGCGCTTCTCGTCGAAGATGGTCTTGAGCACGCGGATGCCGTCGCTGATGGCGTTGAGGTTCGACTCGCCGTGGATGCGGTTCTTCTCGAACGAGGGCACCTCGACGACGCGGAGCTCCGCCTGGGCGAAGCGGCAGGTCAGGATGGTCTCGATCTCGAAGCCGTCGCCCCACAGCATGCCGCCGCCCACGGGCGCCGGCAGCGACGAGTCGAGCAGGTCGATCGCGGGGAGCACGTCGCGCCAGAACGCGTTGTAGCCATAGCAGAGGTCGGAGTACTTGGTTCCGAGCAGGATGTTGCAGATCAGGTTGAGGCCGAGGTTTCCGCCGGAGCGGAAGAGCGTCAGGTCTTCCGAGCCGCCGCCCCTGCGGAAGCGCGAGCCCTTGGCGACGTCGGCGCCCCTGACCAGGGTCTCGACGAACGCGGGGATCTCGGCCGGGTCGGCGGAGCCGTCGGCGTCGAACATGACGATGATGTCGCCGGTGGCCGCCTCGAAGCCGCAGGCCAGGGCGTTGCCCTTGCCCGTGCGGGTCTGCTGGACGATCTTGATGCCGGGCAGCACGCGCCGGGCCGCCTCCACGGTGCCGTCGACCGAGTTGCCGTCGACCAGGATGACCTCGTGCACGTCGGGGAGCTGGGGGAGGATGACCTCGAGGTTCTTCGCCTCGTTGCGAGTCGGAACGATGATCGAGATGGTCGGGTTTGCGGGGCGCAGGGGCGTGCGGACGATCATGGGGAACTGCCATTCGGGTAGGCGGATCAGGGGGGTGACTCATCCGCCGGTGAGGAGTCTGGGTGATTCGACCGGCAGATGTCGGGGCGGCCTTTCGGGTCGACCGCCCCTGTGACGGGCGAAGCCTTTCGGGAGGCTCCGTTCGTCTTCGGGTGTTGCCAAACTAGCCTCGTCCGGATCGAAGCGAGAACCCCCGCGTACGGGGGGTCCTTCACAGGGTTCTCGCCATCTGCGGGCCGTTTCGGTCCCCCGTTTGTCACCCGGTTCGTGGGCAACAGGGAGGACACCGGTGGTCCCCATGGAGGACACAGCTGTACCCCGGGCACATCTCGGCCGCCCGTGGTGCCGAACGCGGTTTTCCGGCACACTCGACGAGCGAGGAGATCACCGTGCCCCGCCCGCCCTCATCATCGAAATCAGGATCAATGCCGACCGCCGACTCGAGCCACCCGCCCGTCTGCCTGTGCGGGCACGTCGGAGAAGCCCACGAGCACTATCGGCGAGGCTCCGACTGCAGCCTGTGCGACTGCAAGCGCTACCGGCCGGCGCGGTAGGCGCGGTCTCCCGCAGTGCGGACACGGTCCCCCGTCGTGTCCTCCTTTCTGCCGACTGAAACGCGCTGTGTACCCCTGGCCCTGTGGATAGCCGAAGCGCAGGAACTGCGGGCGGCGTCCGTCGATCCACGGCGTCTGACCCCGAATCGGGGGCGGCCGCCCCGAGTTCCTGCGCCCCCTCTCGCCCCCCTCGGTCACCCGAACTGGGGGTAGTGGCAGGCGGCTCGGAGGCTCTGGGCGCTCTGGGGGCGGCTCGCGAGGTAGTGCCAGTACCCTCGTCGCATGAACCATCGCTCGCGTTCCAGGGTCGTGCTCGCCGGGGTGGCGGCAGTGGCCCTGCTCCTGACGGCGGGCTGCTCGAGCAGCTCGGCCGACTCGCACGCCGCCAGCATCCCGGCCGGCCTGGCCGTCGAGGGCTACGGCACGGCGAGCGCGGCGACGCTGAAGGCGCTCGCGCGCGACACGGCCGCGATCGACACCGTGGGCATCTCGGGCGTCAGCCTCACCGCGGAGGGGGGCGGGGTCGCCGCGTCGTCCGAGGAGGCGCTGGCGATCCTGAAGAAGGCGCACGCCGACGGCAAGAAGGCCGAGCTGCTGATGAACAACATCGACCAGGCCAAGGGCGACTTCAGCGCCGAGATCGCGACGAAGATGCTGTCGAGCGAGGCGAACCGCGAGTTCGTCATCTCGGGCCTCGCAGGCGAGGTCGAGCACGGCGGCTACGACGGCGTCCAGCTCGACCTCGAGTACCTGTCGGCGGCGAACTCGGACGACCTGGTGTCGTTCGTGTCCGAGCTGCGCGCCGCCCTGCCGGCGAAGGCGACCATCTCGATGGCGCTCATGGCGTCCACGTCGCCGGACGCCTATGCAGCGGCGGGTTACGACCTGCCATCGCTCACGGCCGACGTCGACCGCTTCGTGCTGATGGCCTACGACGAGCACGGCTCGGGTTTCAGCGAGGCCGGCCCCGTCGGCGGGCTCCCCTGGATGAAGCAGGCGGTCGCCGCGCTCACGAGCCTGGTGCCGGCGAAGAAGGTCGACCTCGGCGTCGCCGGCTACGGCTACACCTGGAAGACGAGCGGATCGGGCGGAGTCGTCACGCCGGCGCAGGCGCGATCGAAGGCCGGCACCCGCGCCAGCTGGGTGGCGGCGCAGGGCGAGTGGACCGCCAAGCTCGCCGACGGCACCGTGCTGTGGTGGTCGGACGGACGGTCGCTCACGACACGGGCCAACTACGCGAAGTCGATCGGCCTGCACGGGGTCGCCCTCTGGCAGATCTCGACCGGCGACCGGATCACGCGGGCCTCCTGACGCCGTCTCGAAACCCGTTTGGCGCGTCGCACCATTTCGACGTACGCTCTCCCCCTATCGAACATACGTTCGATTTTCTCCACGAGAGGAGCAGGGTGGACGTCATGACGCGGGTCGACGAACCGGTGACGGTGTGGGTCTCTGACACCGGCCTTCCCGAGCGGATCGTGTGGCGAGCGCGCCGATTCCGCGTGAGCGACACCCCCACTCGGCTGGCCCCGACGCAGCCCGGCTGGCACGGCGAGGCCGGCTGGCAGAACGAGGCCGCATTCGACCCCGCGATCACGCACCCGCCCGAGCCCCGCGAGTCGTGGCGATTCCAGGCCACGGCCGAGACCGGCGAGAGCCTCGTGTTCGACGTGGCCCTCGATCGCTACGCCGCGCGCTGGCGTCTGCTCCGCACCTACCTCTGAACCGCAGTTGCGCGTCCGGTTCCGGCCGCCTCGGCCGGCCGGCGGCGAACTCGGGCGGACAGTCAGCGGGGCGAGCGGGCGGCGGCCAAGCGCTGGATCAGCGACTGCCGGACGGTGGGCCACTCGCCGTCGATGATGGAGAAGACGACCGTGTCGCGGATCGTGCCGTCGGGCCAGACCTTGTGGTTGCGGAGGACGCCGTCCTGCTTGGCGCCGAGGCGGGCGACCGCGGCCCGCGACTGCTGGTTGTGCCAGTGCACCCGAAATTCAACGGCGATGCAGCCGAGCGATTCGAACGCGTGCCGCAGCAGCAGCAGCTTCGCCTCCGTGTTGATCCCGGTGCGCTGGAACTCGCGCCCGATCCAGGTGGAGCCGATTTCGAGGCGGCGATTGGCCGGCTCGAGGTTCAGCACCGTCGTGATGCCGACAGCACGGCCGGTGCGGTTGTCGACGATCGCCCACGGCACCGACTGTCCGGCGGCGTGGAGGGCCAGCCGAGCGTCGATGTCGTCTGCCATGGTCTCGGGAGCGGCGATGTGCGTGGCGTACCAGGTCGTCCAGAGCTCGCCCGCGGCCACCGCTTCGGCCAGATCCGCGGCGTGCTCCGGCGACAGCGGCGCGAGGGTGACCAGGTCGCCGGTCAGAGTGGGGCGGGCCGTGAAGTCCATGCGACGACCCTAGAGGACGATGCGCTGACCCGCAGTGGGGAGAGAGCGAGTTCGCCGCCGCGAGCCAGGCCTGCACCGACTTCGCAGCCGGTGCAGCCTGATCCCCACGGTATCGACCTCGCGAGCCGACACCAGCCGGCCCCTCCGTGCCGATTCAACGATCAAACCATACCGTCTGGTACTTTTCCAGACCGCCGAATGGAGGACACCCGTTCGGGGGGCTCGCCGGATGGGCTCGGGGTCAGATGGGGTCAGTGCCGGATGAGTGCGGGCAGCGCTGCGCACTCCTCGAGGCAGTCCGGCGACGAGATGCCCGGTAGCAGGAGCTCCCACATCTCGCGCACGCGGTCGAACAGGTCGACTCGCCCGTTCAGCGAGTTCGAGACGAGCTGCACGCCGGTGAAGGCGCCGACGACGAAGCGCGCCAGCTTGAGGGCGTCGAGGTCGGCCCTCAGCTCGCCGTCGTCGATCGCGCGCTGGAAGAGGTGGACGTAGAGGTCGGTCCAGGTCGCGTACGGCGCCTGGATCTCGAGCTGCGCCACGAGCTCCTCGGTCGTGAGCTTGACCCCGGCCGCGACGACCACATCGCTCACGATCTGCTGCACCAGGTTGCGGTTGAGGCGGATGAGCGTCTCGACGGGCGGAGCTCCTGCGTCGAGGATCTCCCTGGCGCTCTCTGTCGTCATCCGGAGCTCTTCGGCGATGACGGCGTTGGCCAGGTCGCGCTTCGACGCGAAGTGGAAGTACAGGGCCCCCTTCGTCACGCCGGCCTCGACCGCGACGACGTCGAGAGTCGTGCGGGCGTACCCGCGCTCGGCGAAGATCGTCGCCGCGGCCAGGACGATGGCCGCCTGCGTGGCCTGCGCGCGCTCCTGGCGAGGCTTCTCGAGGGGCGGCGGCGACGTCAGGAGCTCGCGCTCGGCCGGAGTCTCTGGAGAGGGGGTGGAGTCATTCGGCACGGTGATCGCCGTCGTCTTTCTCTTGCAGCAGCCCCCGCCCGCAGGCTCGGCTGCGCGCTTTTCATGTTAACCGCGGACGAACCTGTACGCCGCCGTTTCTGCCTGGTCAAGTGTCCGAACGGGCGCAAACGGATGTCCGTGCTGAATGCAAGACCGTGGAGCCTTCGGATAGGGCAGTGTCGAACCATGAAGATCGTCGTGGCTCCGGACTCGTTCAAGGGCAGCGCGTCGGCGCGAGAGGTCGCCGAGGCGATCGCGCGCGGCTGGCGGAGCCGCCGCGACGATGAGCTCGTGCTGCTCCCGCTCGCGGACGGCGGCGAGGGAACGCTCGCCGCATTCGAGTCGTCCGTCGCCGGGAGCATCCGGCACCGAGTGACCGTGACCGGTCCCGACGGAGCCCCCGTCGACGCATCGTGGCTGATGCTCCCCGACGGGACGGCCGTCGTCGAGCTGGCGACGACGAGCGGCATCACCCTGCTCAGCGAGGGCGGCCTCCTCCCCCTCGACGCCACGGGACGCGGCTTCGGCGAGGCCATCGCCGACGCGCTGGCCGCCGGGGCAAGCCGCCTCCTGCTCGCCGTGGGCTCCAGCTGCTCGACCGACGGCGGTGCCGGAGCCCTGCAGGCGCTCGGCGCTCGGCTCGACGACGCCCACGGCAACCCGATCCGACCGGGCGCGCGAGGACTCGCCGACCTCGCGTCCGTCGATCTGACCGCGATGCTGGCGGTGCCGACGCGGGGTGCGATCGTGGTGTCGGACGTCGCGAACCCGCTGCTCGGGCCGGACGGCGCTGCAGCGGTGTTCGGACCGCAGAAGGGAGCGACGGCCGACGACGTCGAGGCGATGGACGCGGGGCTCGCCCACTACGCGGGGCTGCTCCCGGCGTCGGCGGAGACGGCCGGAGCGGGCGCGGCGGGCGGCACGTCGTTCGGCCTGCTCGCGTGGGGGGCGACGCTCGAGCCGGGCGCGGGCGTCGTGGCCGACGCCGTCGGCCTCGAGGCCGCCCTCGACGGCGCCGACCTGATCATCACGGGCGAGGGCAGATACGACGCCCAGTCGGCACAGGGAAAGCTGCCCTCGCACGTGGCCGGGCTCGCGCACGCGCAAGGGGTGCCCGTAGCCCTGGTCGCCGGATCGATCGACGCGCGGACGGACGGGTTCGTCGCAGCGGTGGCCCTCGCTGAGCTCGAGGGATCCGTCGAGGCCGCGATCGCGCACGGCGAAGCTGCGCTCGAGCGCGCGGGCGCAGCCCTGGCGGCGGGGTTCGACGGGGCCGCCTGACCTTCCTGCGCCCTATCGCACTATGCGCGCGACGACTCCAGCACGGGGTAGTCGGTGTAGCCCTCGGCGCCCGCGCCGTAGAACGTCGCGGCGTTGGGCTCGTTGACCTCGGCTTCGGACTCCCAGCGCTCGACGAGGTCGGGGTTGGCGATCGCGAGCCGGCCGATCGCGACTGCGTCGGCGTGCGTCGCCTCGACGAGGTGGATCGCCTCGCCGCGCGTCGTGATCTCGGAGAAGCCGGAGTTCACGATGTACGCACCGCCGAAGCGCTCGTGCAGGTCGCGGACGAGCTCGCTGTCGAGGTCGGCGCGCAGGATCGACACGTAGGCGAGGCCGAGCGGCTCGAGGGCGTCCATGAGGACGCCGTAGGTGGCGTGCACGTCGGCCTCGTCGACCTCCGCGATGCCCTGGATGTTGTGCGCCGGCGAGATGCGGATGCCGGTGCGGCCCGCGCCGATCGCCTCGCGGATCGCCTTCGTCACCTCGATGACGAACCGGGCGCGGTTCTCGGGGCTGCCGCCGTACTGGTCGTCGCGCGCGTTCGACACCGGCGACAGGAACTCGTGCAGCAGGTAGCCGTTGGCCGAGTGCACCTCGACGCCGTCGAAGCCGGCGCGGATGGCGTTGCGGG
Organism: Frondihabitans sp. OV104; assembly: GCF_057787745.1. Classification (NCBI taxonomy): domain Bacteria; kingdom Bacillati; phylum Actinomycetota; class Actinomycetes; order Micrococcales; family Microbacteriaceae; genus Frondihabitans; species Frondihabitans sp. OV104. The sequence goes on along the minus strand of NZ_CM173541.1, from coordinate 3,319,263 downwards.
CGGCCAGCACGAGCTGGTCGCGGACCTCCGACAGCTCGTCGGTCGAGAGCGCGTGCGGAACCGGGAACGCCTTCTTGCCGACGGGCGTGTGCGCCTCGCCGTCGATGGCGACGGCGCTCGGGCCGACGATGCGATCCGTGCCGGTGATCTCGGTGTGCGAGACGCGACCGCCGTGCATCAGCTGGAGAACAATCTGCCCGCCCCGCGCGTGGACGGCGGCGGTGACGAGCTGCCAGGCCTCGACCTGCTCGTCGGTCTCGATGCCGGGCTGGCCCGGGTAGGCCTTGCCCTCCTGCACGGGCCAGACGCCCTCGCTCACGATGAGGCCGAAGCCCGCGCGCTGCGCGTAGTACTCGACGACCAGGGGGCCGGGAACGCCGCTCTCGCTGGAGCGGAGACGCGTGAGCGGAGCCATGACGACGCGGTTTGCGAGCTGAAGATCGCCGAAGGCGGCGGGCGTGAACAAGTCCATTCCGCCGAGTTTAGGCGAGGCTCCTGACACCTGTCGTCCGCGTGCTCGTACTCTGGCGACGTGCAGCCCACCAGTACCGCGCAGTTCGACGCCTTCGAGCGCGGCAGCGCCCCCGAGCTGGAGGCCGTCCGCGACGACGTCTGGGCCCTCGGCCAGCCGATGCCCGGCGAGCGCCTCCCCGCCTCCCTGCTCTACATCGTCCGCGATGCGCAGCGTGGGCTCCACGTGATCGACCCGGGTACCGGCACCGACGACAACTGGGTCCGCTTCGTCGACGCGCTGACGCGGATCGGCGCCGTTCCCGCCGACGTGGCCACGGTGACCGCGACGCACCTGCACGCCGACCACCTCGGCATGGCCGAGCGCCTCCGAGCCGAGACGGGAGCGGCGGTGCAGCTGCACGGGGCCGAGGCGGCCGCGGTGCGCAGGCTCGCCGACGGGGGGCCGACCCCCGCGGGGGTGGGGTCGCGGGCGGCGGGGTGGGGCGTGCCGGAGGCGCGAGTTCCTGCGCTCGAAGCGGTCGCCGAAGCCGCGCCCGCAGTCGTCGCTCCGGAGGTCGACCGGCTGCTCGCCGACGGGGACCGCCTCGAGATCGCCGGGTTCGACCTGCGCGTGGTCCACACGCCGGGGCACACTCCCGGACACCTCTGCCTCTACGAGCCCGACCGCCGCCTCGTGCTCACCGGCGACCATGTGCTGCCGATCACCGTCTCGGGCCTGGGGCTCGGCGGGCCCTCGAGCACGAACCCGCTCGCCGACTTCCTCGCGAGCATCGACCGGGTGGCGTCGCTCGACGAGCAGGCGGCGCAGGAACTCCAGGCCCTCCCCGGCCACGGCTACCGCTTCACGGGCCTGGGCCCGCGTGCCCGGGCCTGCGGCGAGCACCACCTCCGCCGTACGCGCGAGGTCGCCGGGCTCGAGGCCGCGTCGCCGGGCCTCAGCATCTGGGAGCTCGCATCGCGTCTCACCTGGACCGGCGGCTTCGCGAGCCTCGACGGGTTCACGCTGTGGTCGGCGCTGCAGCAGGCCGAGATGCATCGCGACTACGTCGCGGCCGGGCTCGATGCGTCTGGCGAGGCGAGCGGCTAGGCGTGGAGGGGGACCATGCTCTGCGCCAGCTCCCGCTGCACGGCCAGGGCCAGCTCGCGGAGGAGCACCAGGTCGACGCTGTCGGCGAGGCGAGGCTGGGGATCGGTGACGCAGAGCGCGCCGATACGGAGCCCGCCGGGGCCCTCGATCGGGTAGCCGGCGTAGAAGCGCACGGACGGGTGCGTGACGAAGCGGTCGTCCGACCAGACGTCGGGCACGATGAACGGTCCGGTCCCTCGGATGGTCTCGGCGCACATGGCACCGCGGAGCGGGAACTCGACGACGCCGTCGCCCGAGATCGACTTGTTCCACACCCGGTCGTCGTCGACCACCGAGAACGCGGCGCCCGAGGCGGCCAGGAGGATGCGGGCGCGCTCGACGATGTCGTCGAAGCGCTTCTCGGCCGGCGAGTCGAGGATCCCGAGGCGGTGGATGGCGCGCAGGCGGTCCTCGTCGCTCTGCGGCGACGTGCGAAGGGGACAGGCCTCGCGACCCGTCTGGAACTGCGCGTCGAGCGGCTCGACGAGGTGGGCCGCGAGGGTCGAGGCCATGCCGCGGAAGAGGTCGGTGGCGCTCGTGCTGCGAAGGGCGTCTCCGGTCGCGTCGCCGGCGTGATCGGACATCGTGACGAAGCGGACGCCGGGGAGGCTCTCGCAGACGGACGCGCCGATCGCGTTGAGACGATCGGCGTGGCGGTCGAGAGCGCTGCCCTTCTTGAGCGAGAACAGGCCGAGCGACGAGGGGCGGTGGATCGCGACCAGGGCGATCTCGGCTCCCTCGTGACGGTGCGCGATCAGGAGGGAGAGGAGTCCACGGAGATCCCTCTCGTACCGGGCCGGCGAGGTCATGCGAAGCGCATCGCTCAGGCCGAGGGCGACGACCATCGCGTCGTACGACACGAGGCGCGCCACGGGCACCGCACGGGTGGCGGTCGCCGTGATCATCGTCGGATCGGCGACGAGGTCGACGTCGCTGCCTGGCGCGCGAGCTGACCCGGAAGAGCGAGGTCGTGGCTGCGGACTCCCCAGCCGACGGCTGCACCGTTGCCGAAGATCAAAATGCGGTCGGGGTCGACGCCGGGCGCGTGCGCCCACGGGGCGTCGTCCGGGCGCGGCAGCGTGAGCCGGCCCCCCACACCCGCGAAACGCCCCCGGAAGAAGGGGAGAGCGAGAGAGTGGAGCAGAGACAGCACGACGGGGTCCGATCTGAGTGGAATACGACTCATCGACTATCACCCGCGGGCGAGGCGAGCACAACACCCCCGTGCCGGGGGTGAAAGAGTCGTTTCACGCGTGGGTGAGCGGACCCGGCCCGGGCACCAGCCCCGAAGTGGTGTCGAACTGCAGGCGGGCGAGCGCGCGGAGCTCATCGATGGTGCCCGCGAAGAGGTCCTCGTCCGAGGCGGGGGTGTCGTCCTTCTTGCCGGTCGTGATCCCGGCGTACCGGCTGCCGGTGCTGGTGTACTGCCAGATGGTCCACGACGACCAGCTCGCGGGCAGGTCGCCGGCGCCGCCCGCGACGTCGGAGACGTACCGGGCGAGGAAGAGCTGCGTGCCGTCGAAGACCGCGCTGTCGGCTGTGCAGCGCTTCCACCAGTCGGTCGTCGTGTAGAGGAGCGGCACACGGCCGGTCAGCCCCGTCACCGTGTCGGTGAACTGCCGTACCCACAGCACCATCTGCTTCGGGCTCAGCCCCCAGCAGGAGTCCGTGCCGTCGGCCGCCGCGTACGGGTTGTACTCGAGGTCGAGCAGCGGCGGAAGGGTGGTGTCGCCGTCGACGCGACCGCCGCCGAGGCCGTCGAGCGCGGCGACGAAGTACTCCGCCTGCGCGACCGCGGTCGACACGTTCGGCTTCGCGAAGTGGAACGCCCCGCGGATCACGCCCGCCTTCTTCGCCTTCGTGTACTGCGTCGCGAACCGGGCGCTGGTGTAGTGCACGCCCTCGGTGGCCTTGATGTAGGCGAAGCGGGCCCCCTTGGCGTAGGCCTCCTCGAAGTCGACGCCGTGCTGGTAGGCGCTGACGTCGAGGCCCGGGACGGTGGGGCCGGCGGCGGAGGGGTCAGTTCCTGCGCCCGCGGCTCTCGAGGGCGGCGTGGAGGGAGAAGGGGGCAGGAACTGGGTGGACCCGGACGCGCCCAGAACGATCGCCACGCTCAGCGCGACGGCGACACGACCTCGCACCGATCACTTGGCCTTCGGGATCAGGATCCACAGGACGACGTAGAGCAGGAACTGCGGCCCCGGCAGGATGATCGAGACGACGAAGAGAAGCCGGACCAGGAAGCGACTCCACCGGAACCGGTCGGCGATGGCGGCGCACACACCGGCGATGACGGTGCCGCGCTTCGGTCGGACGAGGGTCGCGCTCATGCATCGAGTCTGCACGCATCGGCTGACCGTCGCCCGGAACGGCTCGCCTGCCGGTCTGTGCATCGGCTCCGAACCCCCTGCATGTCCACATCCGCCACCGCGAGCGCACATGCCACGGCCGCCGCGCCCCTCGAGCACACCTGGGGAGTCGCGACGCCGCTGACCCCCGTCGGCTTCTACCCGAAGTCGGGGCCGCTGCCCGCGGTGGTCGAGGTCCGCGATCAGACCGGGCCGTGGGACGGCGTCGGGCAGAGGCGGCAGCTGATGCTGTCGGACGGCGGCAGCGTCGTCGAGACGACCGTGCGCGTCGACCGGCCGAGCGCGTTCGTGTACGAGCTGAGCGAGTTCCAGAAGCTGTTCGGGCACCTCGTGTCGGGCGCTCGGGCCGAGTGGTTCTACACGCCCGACGGCGGCGGCACGCGCATCGACTGGACGTACACGTTCTTCGCGAAGCCCGGCGCGGGCCTCGTGCTGCGCGGCATCGTGCGGTTCTTCTGGGCGCCGTACATGCGGACCGTGCTGCGCGGGATCGTGGCGGAGGTCGAGCGGCGCCGCACGGACGGGTCGTAGTCGCCCGGTAGCGGCAGCCGCGCAGTGCCGCGGCCCAGGTCGGGTGCCGGAACACGGGTCCTCTCGCGGACGCACCATTTCGCCGACGGTGTCGATCTGCGACCATGTCGATCGACGCCTTGGTGAGACGGTTCGGTGCGAGCACCGCCGCTCGACGACGGGAGGCCGACATGGGCGACGACGCGAGGGCAGCGGTGGTCGACGTGCGGCGCGCCGAGTCGGCCCGGGTGGTCGGTGGGCTGGTGCGGTTCACGCGCGAGCCGGAGGTCCACGGCCTGGTCGCTCTGATGGCGTTCCAGACGTCGCGGTTCGCGGCCCGAGTGTCGGCGGGAGGCGACGAGGAACGACCGCGAGCGCGAGACGCTCCGCCACCTCGCCGACGAGTTGTCCACAGGCCCTTCCACAGGCGCTGCGGCGAGTTCCACACATTCCCCCACAGGGTTATCCACAGGTCGTAAACCCGTGGATCCCGCACAGATTCAGGAGTCCCGATGAAGTTCCTCCTCCTCATCCACAACGATCACGCCGAACTCGTGGCCGGGCTCCCGCCCGAGCGCGAGGCGGCATACACAGCCGCCCACGGCGCGCTGATCGGCGACCTGATGGCGTCGGGCGAGTTCATCGACACGAACGAGCTCGACGTCCCCGACAGCTCCTGCACTGACTCCCCAGCCATCCCCACCGAAAGGACTCACCCATGCAGTACCTCCTCCTGATCTGCGACGACCCCGAGGCCGAGACGTACGACCCGGCCCAGGACACCATCGGCGACTGGGTCGCCGATAACGACGCGAACGGCCGCACCATCACCGGCAACCGGCTCCGCCCGCCGGCTGACGCGAAGACCGTCCGGGTCCGCGGCGACGAGACTCTCATCACCGACGGACCCTTCGCCGAGACCCGCGAGACGATCGCCGGCTTCGACCTGCTCGAGTGCGGCTCGCTCGCAGAGGCCCTCGACGTGGCGGCCCGGCACCCGATGGCGCGGTTCGGGCGGGTCGAGGTGCGCGCGGTGTGGCCGTTCGAGGGGTGAGGGCCGGGGCCTGAGGGCGCAGGAACTCGCGGCCCGTCGGCGGGCCGCCCGTTCCTGCGCCCGCTGCCCCTAGGCTGCCGCCGGCGAGCAGCGCACGACCCGCACGCCCCCGTCGATCGTCGTGGCCCCGGCGGAGTGCGGCACGAGCAGCACGTCGCCGCGGGTCAGCGGCATCGTGTTGTCGGCGCCGAAGTCGAGCCGGCCGTCTCCGTCGAGCACGACCAGCACCGCGAAGCCCGGATCGACCGCGACGGGCTCCGTCGGCGCGATGATCTCGGCACGGAAGCAGGCGTCGGCCGCCGGCGGGAAGAGGCGCGACCGTGCGCCGTCGTCGGGCCGGCCGTGCACGTCGCCGAGCCGGTCGGCCGGCAGCGGCTCGAGGTCGACGGCCTGCAGCGCCGAGTCGACGTCGAGGCCGAGGAAGGCGTCCGCCGGATCGAGCAGCGGGTACGGGGCGTACTCGAGGATGATCGACAGGTCGCTCGGCTCCTGGAGCTCGACGAGGGTGACCCCGGGGCCGATCGAGTGCGGCATCCCGGCGGGCACGTAGAGCCAATCGCCGGGCCGGACGGTGATCTCGTGCAGCTGGCTCAGGAGGGCTGCACCGTCTTGTGCGTCGACCCACCGCCGCACCTGGGCGGGGTCGACGCGATTCCTGAACCCGAGCCACACGGTCGCCTCGCCGGTCGGGCCCGCGTCGATGATGAACCAGGCCTCCGTCTTTCCCCGCGGCGAGCCGAGGTGCTCCGCCGCGAACGCGGCACCGGGGTGGACGTGGTTGAAGAGCCGCTCGCCCGTGCTCAGCAGCTTGACCAGCAGGCCGGTGTCGGTGCCGTGCGCGTCGACGTGCTCCTGGCCGAGGTAGGCCACCGGATCGGCGGCGATCGCGTCGCGCAGGGTGCGGCCGTCGTCGAGCACGGTCAGGCCCACCGTGTCGCTGCCGTGCGTCGTCGTGACCGACGCGACGAAGTCCTCCGGGGCGTGGTCGTCGGTCGAGCCCGTTCCGCGGAGGGCGAGGATCCCGGCGCCGCCCTTGTACGGCCGGGCGGCCGGCTGGTTCGGGGCGAGGCGGATGGGACCGATCACGGGTGCTGCCTCCTGGAACGTCGTCGTCAGCGCCACCCTAGCGCGGGCCCCTCGCCTTCAGCCGGCGCCCCAGCCGGCGGTGACAGACTCGAGGCCGAACACCGAACAGAGAGTCGAGATCACCATGCGCGCAGTCGTGCACACCCGTTTCGGAGAGCCGTCCGAAGTCCTCACCGTCGACGATGTCGAGACGCCGACCCCCGGCCCGGGCGAGGTGCTCGTTCGCACGGTCCTGTCGCCGATTCACAACCACGACCTCTGGACCATCCGGGGCACCTACGGCTTCAAGCCCGACCTGCCCGCCCGCGCCGGTACCGAGGCCGTCGGCACCATCGAAGCGCTCGGCGACGGCGTCACCGGCGTCGAGGTCGGCCAGCGCGTCGCGACGGGCGGCACGTTCGGCGTCTGGGCCGAGTTCTTCGTGGCCAAGGCAGCAGCGCTCATCCCGGTGCCCGACGGCATCGCCGACGAGGTCGCGTCGCAGCTCGTCTCCATGCCGTTCAGCGCGATCACCCTGCTCGACTCGCTCGATCTCGCCGAGGGCGACTGGCTCGTGCAGAACGCCGCCAACGGCGCCGTCGGGCGCATGGTCGCCCAGCTGGCGGTGGCGCGCGGCATCAACGTCGTGGGTCTCGTCCGCCGAGCAGCGGGCGTCGACGAGCTCGAGGCTCAGGGCATCGGCAACGTCGTCGCCACCGACTCGGACGGCTGGCGCGACAGGGTGGCGGCCATCGTCGGCGGTGCTCCCGTGCTCGCCGGAGTCGACTCCGTCGGCGGCCCGGCCAGCGGCGAGGTGCTCTCGCTCCTCAGCGAGAACGGCACCCTCGTCGTCTTCGGCGCGATGCAGTCACCCGTCATGGAGATCTCGTCGGGCGACGTCATCTTCAAGCAGGCCACCGTCAAGGGCTTCTGGGGCAGCACCGTCAGCTCGAGCATGGCCCCCGCCAAGCGCGGCGAGCTCCTCGGCGAACTGGTGCGCAGGATCCAGGACTCCACCATCACCCTGCCCGTCGAGGCCACCTACTCGTTCGACGAGGCCCGCGCCGCCAGCGCGGCCAACTTCGAGCCGGGACGCGCGGGCAAGATCCTGCTGCGCCCCTGACCCCGGCGGCTACCGCTTCGTGGTCCGCCGGATGCGGCGGACCACGAGCGTGACGGCGATCGCCAGGACGGCGGCGATCCCTAGCCCTGAGAGCAACCAGAAGCTGACGACGATGTCGCGCTCGGCGCCCGGCCAGTCGGGTACGACCCTCGACGGGTCGCGGGTGTCGTAGACGACGGCGAGGCGTTGGCCGACGAAGAACTCCGACGAGTTGCTGACGTTGTACGCCTTCGTCCTCGTCGTCGCGTCGACGCCTCGGATCGTCGTCGCGATGACCGGGTAGTAGTGCTCGTGGGTGCCGTGCCGCGAGTGCGTCGTGTAGTGCACGACCTCCGTGACGACACCCGTGGCGCCGGCCCCCTCGGAGCGCACGTCGCGATCGTGGAAGTAGGCCGGACCCTGCGACGCGACGCCGATCAGGCTCACGAAGAGCATCACCGCCGACAAGAAGATGATGCTCGCCGACGGGCTGCTGCCGGCGACCTTGCCGCGTCGCTTCTTCGTGCTGTTGTTCCCCACGGGATCAGTCTGCCGGACGCATCGGTCGGGGTCCGCCATTGCGCCGCGTGGATACTGCGCGAGACAGGGGCGAGGGCTGGTGAGTCCCTCGCCCCTCTTCCCGGATCCCTGATTCGAAGAGCCGGGGGACTCTCATCATGGCGATCGGCGACGCCTCCTCGCGCCCGCACGCCCCCCTTAGTCGGCAAGGGCGACGAAGATGTGCGTCTGGTGTCCAGCGGCATCGTCTCGCGTCCACTCCCTGTGCGGGCGCGAGTCTCGACCGACGGGCTCAGCGAGTCAGAGCTTCGCGGGGAGACTCGTCGTACGTTCGCGTGTGAAGGCTGCTGAACCGGCTGATGTTCGTGAAGCCCCAGCGCTGCGCGATCTGCGTGACCGTCGCGTCGCGCGGGTCCGAGGCGAGAAGCTCCCGATGCGCCTCGGCGAGTCGCACGCCTCGCAGGTACTCCAGCGGCGTGATGCCCGCTGTGCGCCGGAACGCGGCCTGAAGGCCCCGAACGCTCATGCGGGCGTGCTCGGCGATCTCCTGCACCCCGATGGCGGCGGCCGCGTTGTCGTCCATGTAGCGCATCGCACGGTCGACGGCGCTCGGTCGAGTCGAGTGCTCCCGCGATCCCGGTGCCGCATCAGCGACGGTGATGCCGAAGGTGGTGATGGCCGATGCGAAGAGCAGATCGACGGAGGCACGGCGGACGAGGTCGCTGCCGAGGAGCTCCGGACTCGCGAACACGTCGAGAGTGTGCGCCACCAGGCGCTTCCAATGAAGGCCGCTGTCTGCAGTCAAGGGCCTCGGAGATCCGACCCGGAGAGCCGCCCCGGCCTCTCCCCCGGCGTAGGCCGCCAGAGCCGCGGCATCGAGATTCACCATGGCCAGTCGGTGGTTCTCCGACGACGACCGCGCGACACCCGGCTCCAGGACGAACGGCCGCGCGACATCGACAGGCCTGCCGTTCGTCGTCGCCCGGTAGTCGCCCCCGGCGCACATGCCCACGGCGAGGACGCCTTCGATGTCGACAGTGAAATCGGAGGGCGCGTTCACGACGAACTTCGCGATCGTGGCCCGCTCGTCTCCGACCACCCGCTGACGAAACAGGAACGGCGCCTGAGGCGACCGCAGCTGGGCCTTCCGGTACACGCGATTGACCGCGTCCTCCGCCTCCGAGATGTCGTCGGTCTGATGTCCGGCATCGATGAGCACGGCGACCTCCGATCTCCCGACTCAGCGCCAGAATAGCCCTTCGGCTCTCAGCGGTACCGACTCACGGGCCACCCAGCCAGTGGTCGATGCGGTGGTGATCGGGAGCGAAGCCGTTCGCCACCCCGTAGAGCACCGCCTGGGTCCGCGTCGTCGCGCCGATCTTCCGGTAGGCCGAGCGGATGTACGACTTGACGGTGTTGGGGCTGAGGTAGGTGAGCTGCGCCACCTCGGCATTGCTCTTGCCCTGGGTGATCAGGGCCAGGATCTCGGACTCCCGATCGGTGATGCCCTGGAGGCGGCCCGGCCAGTCGAGGCCCGGCGCGCTCGGCGCACGCCTCGTGGGCGGGCTGATCACCGTCTCGCCCGCGTGGACGGCCTCGAGGGCCTCCACGAGCTGGGCGGGCGTCATGGTCTTCGACAGGTACCCGTGGACGCCGAGCTGCTGTGCCGTCTCGATGAGCTCGGGCTGGAAGTTCCAGGTGTAGACGACCACCCGGTGCGCCCTCGGGTTGGCCAGCAGGGCGCGGATCTCGACCTGATCGGACTCCGGCTGGGCGAACGAGTCGTAGAGGACGATGTCGATCGTGTCAGAGAGGGAGGCGTTCGCATCGATCTCCGCCACGATCACCCGATCCCGGAAGTCGTCGAAGAAGTGGGCCAGGCCCTTGAGCACCACGTCGTAGTCGTCGATGAGAGCGACGGTGATGGGTCGGGTGGCTACCTGGGCTGGCATGACTTCACTATTCCACCCCCAGGGGTGTGTCGGCACACCCCGAGGGGTGGTTGATTGAGTCCACGCCGAAAGGCCAGACGGGTCGATTCCGACCCGCACAAGAGAATCGAGAATCTCATGATCGGCCTCCTCATCAGCCTCATCATCGTCGGCCTCATCGCCGGCTTCATCGCCCGCGCCGTCATCCCCGGCCGTCAGAGCCTCGGAATCCTGAAGACCATCATCCTGGGCATCATCGGCTCGTTCGTCGGCGGCTTCCTCGGCTTCCTGATCTTCCAGCACGACCCGATGGACGGCTTCTTCCAGCCCGCCGGCATCATCGGCTCGATCATCGGCGCCATCATCGTCCTGTTCATCTACACCCGTGTCGTGGGTCGCAGCGTCGCCCGCTGACCCAGCGCCGCCAGAAACGAAAAAGCCTCCGGAGCCCTCCGGAGGCTTTTCGCGTCGGTCTGGCTGCTGCGCCTACGCCGTCAGAGCCGCCGACTTGTGCACTCGCAGGGCGGTCGCCCGCAGCCGCGCGACGTCCGGTGTCAGACGGCCGGTCGGCCAGCCGAACACCGTCGTGGCGAGCGGCGCGTCGAGCACGGGGACGGCGACGTGCTCAGGCCACTGCCAGGCGCGGCTCGAACGGGGGATCACGAGCAGCGTCTGCCCGAGGGCCACGAGCTGCGCCAGCTGGGACTGCGAGTGCACCTCGGGGCCTGGTCCGTCCGCGTAGCCGCCGCCGACCAGCGGCCACCGCGCCATCGGCAGCCCGGGAACATGCGTCACCTCGGCCATGGTCAGCGACAGCCGCGAAGCGAGCGGGTGCGACGCCGGCACGATGGCGACCTGCGCCTCGGTGTCGAGGTCGTCGCCCTCGATCCCGGCGAAGTCGTCGAACGGCCGGTGCAGGATCGCGGCGTCGGCGCTTCCGTCGAGCAGGAGCCCCTGCTGCTCGCCGATCTCGCAGAGCATCACCTCGATCGGCGCGGCGCCCTTGTCGGCCGCGTTCGCATCGAGCAGCGCCTGCAGGAACTCGTGCGACGACCCGGCCTTCGTCGCCAGCACCACCTTTCGGACCGGAGCCCCGGCCCGACGTGCCCGCCGCACGGCTGCCGACACCCCGTCGAGCGCGGTCCGGGCCTCCCGCAGGAGCACCTCGCCCGCAGCGGTCAGACGGACACCGCGTCGATCGCGATCGAGAAGCGGCACCCCGACCCGCTGCTCGATCTGCTGGATCGCCCGCGACAGGGCCGGTTGCGCGATCCCGAGATCGGAGGCGGCTCGCCCGAAGTGCAGGCGCTCCGCGACCGCCACGAAGTAGCGCAGTTCACGGGTCTCGAGGTCGTCCACGCCGCGAGTCTACGTCTGTGATGCCCGTGCGGCATCACAGGGTGCCGGATCGGCCTTGGACGCCGACAGCCCGGACGACCGACGATGGACGACATGAACGACATCCAGGCGCAGACAGCCCCCGACACGACAGCTCACGACACCGCAGCCACGAAGACGACCGCCCTGGTCACCGGGGCGAACAAGGGCATCGGCTATGCCATCGCGAAGGGCCTCGGCGAGAAGGGACTCCGCGTGATTCTGGGCGCCCGGAACGCGCAGTCCCTCGACGAGGCAGTCGCCACCCTGCGAGCGGAGGGCATCGACGCCGAGGGCGTGGAGCTCGATGTGACCAGCGACGAGAGCGTCGCGGCCGCAGCCGCCGACCTCGCCGAGCGCTTCGGCACGCTCGACGTCCTGGTGAACAACGCGGGCGTATCCGGCCCGTTCGACCCGGTGACCTGGGCGCAGGATCCCACGACCCTCGATCTCGGCACCGTCCGAGCCGTCGTCGACGTGAACGTGTACGGGGTCATCCGGGTCACGAACGCGCTGCTGCCGCTGCTCGAGAAGGCGGCATCGCCGCGCATCGTGAACGCGTCGAGCAGCATGGGCTCGCTCGGGCGGCAGCCGGGCCCGATCATGGCGGCGTACTCGCCGTCGAAGACGTTCCTCAACGGGATCACCGTGCAGTACGCCCGCGCGTTCGCCGAGACGCCGATCATCATCAACGCCGCGTGCCCGGGCCTCGTCTCCACCGACTTCAACGGCTTCGCCGGCGACCGCACGCCCGAGCAGGGTGCAGCGACAGCGATCCGTCTCGCCACCCTGCCCGACGACGGACCCCGCGGCGGCTTCTTCGACGACGAGGGTGTCGTCCCCTGGTGACGGCGAGCTCGCGGCTGGCGTTCCCTGAAGAACGACCAAGCGGCTCGACACCGTGAGGCATTTCTTATCTGGGACCAGATTCTCGCGGCGCTGGTGATGTGCCGGACACCGGCGCAGAACCCTTGTTGCGTCCCGGCCGGAAAATGCCAAGGGGCGTTTCATGGACGGATCCCTGAGGGTGGCGTGTGCCAGCCCTTGCCGTGTTCCTGTCTCTGATTGGTGTTCCGTCGTGACTCGTCCTACTGCAGTGCTATTCGATCTCGACGGCACCCTCGTCGACTCCAACTTCCTTCACGTCGAGGCGTGGGACCACGCATTCACATCGGTGGGTCTGAGCGTGCCGTCCTGGCGAATTCAGCAGGTCATCGGTGCGGACTCCAGCGTCTTGATGGACACCCTGGCGGGGACTGCGCCGGAAGCCGTGCAGGACGCGGCGAAGAAGCTTCACGATGAACGGCTCGGAGAGCTTGCTCCGAGGTTGCAGGTCCTTGATCAAGCGGAGGCGTTGGTCGCGGCGATCGCCGCGCACGGCACCCGAGTGGTGCTGGCGACCTCAGCCCCGCAGAACGAGCTCGACCGGATCTTGGACATCCTCCCTATCGAGGAGAACACGTACGCCGTCACCTCGTCCGAGGACGTCGAGAAGGCCAAGCCGGAACCGGACATCATCTCGGTGGCGCTGCAGAAGGGCGGGGTGGAGGCGGCAGGCGCGATCATGGTCGGCGACTCCGTCTGGGACATGAGATCTGCCGCCAAGGCGGGCGTCCGCGGTGTCGGCCTCCTGTCCGGGGGCACTGGCGAAGCCCTCTTGCGGCAGGCCGGGGCCATCAAGGTGTTCGATGACGCCGCGTCGCTACTCGCCGCACTGGAGACCAGCATCCTGGCCACGCTCTGGCACGACGACGCCCCCGAATGACAGCGAACAGTTCCGTGGCCGATGCTGACCCGTTCGACCTTGCTCGGTTCGTCGACGCTCAGAACGATGGGCAGACCTACTCGGTCGCGCTCGGGGAGATCTCCCGGGGCCGGAAGGTCTCCCACTGGATGTGGTTCGTATACCCGCAGGTCGCTGGGCTCGGCCGCAGCGCCACCGCGCGACGTTTCGCGATCCGCTCCCTTTAAGAGGCGCGCGCATTCGCCGCGCATCCTGTCCTCGGAGCTCGGCTGCGAGAGAGCGCGAAAACCATGCTCACCGCCCCCGGAGCTTCGGCGGACGCCGTCTTGGGTGGCACTGATGCGGTCAAGCTGCGATCGTCGATGACCTTATTCGCGGAGGCCACCGACGACGCCGTCTTTACCCAGGTGCTCGATCGATGGTTCCACGGCGTGCCGGACGAAGCGACAGTCACGCTTCTCCGCAGGAGCTGACGGTCGGTGCCCGAGGGGGCCCGGATTGGCTGTGCCCGACCCGAGAGTGTTTTGAATGACATCTCAATGTCATCGACGGGGTCGCCGTTCTTCTCGTGGACATGGGCGATCCGGCGGCCAGTTTCAGCGCATCAGATCTCGACGGAGTGATCATGGTCCGCAGTGTTGTGGTCTCAGCGGGCGGGCCGGCCTCGAAGGGGGTCGGAGGCGGGCACGTTGGACCTCTCGGCAAGACCGGTGATCAGAGCGGCGAGCGCCGTATCGGCTGACACTTTCGGTTCCCAACCCAGAACGGTGCGAGCTCGGTCGGTATTCATGACCGGGACCTTTGCGGCGATGTCGACCCAGCCGGCATCCACCGGCAGAATCCGCAGCCGCCACGCAACCGTCACGGCGGCACGGATGACCCGATACGGGAAGGGGACTGCCCGCGTACCCAGCACGGACGCGACAAGGTTCGGCGTGACGACGGGCTCCGTCGCGATGTTGAACGCGCCGCCGGCGCGACGGTCGATCGCACGCCAGAACGCGTCCGCGAGGTCCGACGCGTGCACGACCTGCGCGACGAAGCGCGGCGACAGCGGCAGGAACGGGATCCTGATGGTCTTGAGCCACCGGGTCGGAACCCAGGAACCCGCGAACAATCCGAGGATCTCGCTGGCCGCGGCCTGCTGCATGACCAACCCCGGGCGAAGCCTGGTCACGACAATGTCAGGGTGCGCTTTTTCGTACACGTCGAGGGCGTACTCGTTCAGGGCCTTCTGCTGGGAGTAGCTGGACTCCCGGATCCCCCACACCGGCCATGACTCGTCCCTCCGATGCTTCTTCGACGACGCCGCATACGTGCCCACCGAAGACGCATAGACGAGCTGCGGGACTCCCGCGGCCGCGACGGCCTCCATGACGTGCTGGGTCCCCGTGACGCTCGTGCGCATCATCGCTGCCTGGTCATGCGTCGGCTGGAGCGCCCACGCGACGCAGATGACGGCGTCGGCACCATCGAACACGTCGGTCAGTCTTGAGGCCGAGTCGTCGTCCCCGATGTCGAGGGCATGCCATTGGACGTTCGCGTACGGCGGGACGGTGTCATCGGGGCGCCGCCGGGCGATGCCGACGAGATCGACACCTGGTTGCTGGTGGAGGCGCGTCAGAATCGCTGATCCGACGTTCCCGGTTGCTCCGATGACCACAATGCGCATGCCTTTGACGCTACGCGCGCCCCGCTCTGCAACGACCAGGCAAAAAAGCGTTGCCGAAGGGCAATAAGCGCCGCGTAACGACTCCCCCGAACCGCGCAGACCGCCACACACGTAGTCTCGTGTATATGAGGCTTGCGAGGATGCGGCAGGATCGAAAGCACGCAGTTCAGCGCTTACAGCGCATAGCCGCCTTGCAAGCTGAGCTAGACGTTCAGGGCCAACGGTCCGTCGACCGAACACGGACGATTGAGACCAAGGCTGCGTATACGACTACAGCCGCGGCGGCCGTCGTAGCGGCCAGTATTGCTGTTGTCGGACCGGCGTGGAAGGACCTGACGGCCGTCGTCCCACTCATCCTGGCGGCTGTGACAATCCTTGTTTCTACTCGTGCGATCACCCCACTATCTTTGGGGGTGGTATCCGCGGGCGACCTGGTGTCTCGGTACGTCAATGACGACATGCCTCTCGTAGATCTTCACGACACTTTGCTAGAAGTGCGGAAAAGCGAAATCGAACTGCGGGACGCTCTAAACACTAAGCGGGCGGTCTCCATGACAAAAGGATTCCATTTTCTCTCCGCCAGTGTCATCGCACTTCTGTTATCGGCAATAATCAGCGGACTCGTTCAATCAGAGGGAGGCCTCCATGGCCCAGCAGGAACGCCCCAACCCGGAAGATCGACCAGCGCCCCAACCACGCCCTAACGTCGAGGACGTCTTCACAACTCTCACGCACGGCGATGATGCCCCGAACACCAAGGCCGACGATGAGTAAGAAGCCGGAACCCACACCGCCCCCTAGGCCGCCCGTGGAGGAAGTATTCAAGCACATTCAAGAAGGCGAAAAGCCGCCGTCCAACCCACCTAAAAAGACTCAGTAGACCGCCTCAGGAGACGCTTGCCTATCGGACAGCCGGCCACGAACCCTGCTTCGTAAATTGGCGTTCGTGCTCGGTCAGCTCCCACGGGTTAATGCTCTCGGCTGGGTCGTCGTAGACCGGCGGGGCATCGTCGTCTGTGCGTGGCGGCGGGGTTTCTTCTTCCGCCCAGGAGAAAGCATCCACCAGGTCTCTGCCTTACGGTTTCGTCGTCGGCTGCTCCCCCAGCGGCGACGCGGTTGTTTTGATCCGGCCGGAAATCATTCCAGTGGTCGTGTTCGGATCCGACCACGACTGGTGCGGTCAGATACCCGAGCTCTTTGACGTAGGCGAGGGCCGCCGGGTTCTCAGTGACGTCGACGACCTCGTAAGTGAGCCCCTTCGCGTCAAGGGCAAGGCACGACAGGCGGCACTGCTGGCACGACGGGGTCGAGTAGACGGTGATCATGATTTCCCCTGGTTCCTTGTAGGTCTGTCTCACTCGTGGGCCGTAGCTGGCACGTCGACGTCGTGGGTGACGATGGTCCGCACGTGGTCGTGGTCGCACTCCCAAAAACTGGAAAGCACATTGGCGGCGATCTTCTCGGCAGTGACCCCGGTCGAGGCGGATTCGGGAAACGTCACGGTCACGGTGACGCTGTGCACTGGTTCGGTTGAGGATGGCCCGTATCCGGCGCCGCCCCTCTCGGGCCCGTCCTCGCCTTTTTCAAATGTGGCACGGTGCTCGTCGTCTGTGTGGCCGGGACGACGGGTGCACGTCCACTCCGTCCCAACGACGCCCCACGTGGATGCCGCACACACGGCCCCTTCCGGGTAAAGGTCCGCGGCCGGTGCTTTCGGGTCGATCTGCTGGCCGATGGTGTCGGGGCGGTTGTAGGTGATGATCACGGTTCTTCTCCTGCTGGTTTCGGTTGCTTAGTTGTGGTGGCGCGGCCTGACAGCCCTGCCGGAGGCGGGAGGGGGCAATGAGTCGTTGTCCCCTCCCACCTGGTGTCACTCGCTGTGACGGGTGAGGGTGCCCACGAACGTGACGAGCTCCGGCCCGGTGATGGTGGCCGTGTGGCTGAGGTCCCACCCGTTCGACGCGAACGATGCAAGGTCGCTGTCTCGCTCCTCCAACTTGCGAAGCTGCCGCTGCAACTCTCCCTCCCCGAAGACCGGAACAAACGTGGTCACCGTGGTGATCTGTTGGCTCATGTGCTCTTCCTCTCCCTCTCGTTCTTTTTGCCTTGGAGGCACGAAGTGTCGAGCAGAACGGGCAGGAGCTGTGCAACCCAAAGGGCGGCGGAGGAGAAAAGTTCGGCCAAAATAAGGAAGCTTGCGACCGCGGCCGTACTTGTCGGAGGAAGGCGGTGGCGCAGCCACTAGAACAGCTCCCGAACGGACGTACGATGCCGCAGGCTCCATGGCAAAAAGAACAAAGCCCGCAAGGGCCAGAACCGGCCGCGAAGTGGCACCTCTAGGAGCGAAGCGACTACCGGGCACGCCGGAATGCTCGTCGACCATGCACCGCGAAGAGGAACCTCTCCCTTACGGCGTGGGCGTGAGAAACCCCCGAGTTGGTCGGCAGCTGGGGGGAACGTCCGACGCCCGGGGGCATTGACCACTGATTGGGGGGAACCAGCCGTTGCGTCAAAAGTACGCGGCGCCGCGCTCGCCCGGTAGAGAGTCGACCCCATTCATCGCACGGCTCGCGTGAATAGCAAGGGGCTCTTAGGCCGGCCACTGCTCCGGCTCGACTTCGTGCCGATCATTAAACGCCCGTACTTGCGCCTCGTGCTGGAGCATCCATGCCACCGCAGAGTTCAAGGTGTTGAAGGTGCGAAACCACGGACGACCACCGTTGTCGTCACGGCAGTGCGCGTAAGCATGGAATACGTGCCGGCCTTCGAGTGAGAGCATCAGGACGTAACTGAGCGGGACGGCTTTGTGCCGGCGGACCTGCCAGGTGCCCCAGGTTCCCGGTACCGGCGGGCTCGCAAGCGGGTGAGGGGGAATGGGGCGGCGAAGGATCCGCTCAACGCTCTCCCCCGTACCCTGCACACCCATGCTCGGGAGCGTAGGAGTGGCCGCCGACAGTCCGACCGAACCGGTGTCAGCGCGGGAACAGCACGGCCGCGCGCTTACTGAGCAAATAGGAGTCAAGGTCGCGTTGAAGCAACGGGACACCGTCTCTTTGGGTCATGGTGACGTCGGTGTACCAGTAGAGGCGGCGTATGTCTTTCGGTGACCGCTGCTGGGCGAGCTCCCGAGCCTCAGCGGCAGTAAAGAGCCAGACGACGTCTCACTCAAGGAACGTGAACGCCAGCACTTGCGCAGTCGTGTCGTGAGGAAAATTCCATCCGATGGCGTTTTTGCCGATGCCTCCGGCAGGCATAGCGCGCTCCGCGGTCATGACTTGAACGGTCGTGGCAGAGCCTGTTGCGGGTGCATAGACGACGAGGTCGATTCCGGAGTCGGTGGTCAGGCGCGCACTGTCGATTCCGAGCTTGAGGAGCTGGTACTGCACGAGCAGTTCCCCGGCGGCACCAATGTGTTGCGTCGTCCTTGGACGGATCGGCGTCTCGTCACTCACTGACGGCGTCCTCTAGGTTCCGGTTTTGCCAGTCGCCGTAAGTCAGCCCACTGCTCTCCTCGATCCAGGACGTTCGACCATTCGCCGAACGCCCTTGAACGACAGCGGCCGCAGCAGAAGGGCTTGCAAACACCTGGTTCCGAGCAAACATGGCTGGAGATGAGGAGATATCCAGGGTGCCGTCGCGTTCGAGACGATCTCGTAGCGAGACATAATTATGCTTCCCCGTCTGCGTCGTGCGGGCCTGAGAACCCCTGAGGACGGTAAATTCTCCGTCCTTCTCGATAGCGTACGCGACGCGACCTTCTCCTCGGCTTTCGAGAACAAATCGAGGAATGACCTCCGGGCTCGTGGGCGCGAGGACCGGTGCATCAGCGGGGCTGACCTGAGTGGCTGCGGCACGGAGAACGTTGACGCCGAGGACCGGCAGCGCGATGAGCGCTTGAGTGATGAAGTACTCCATGTCGGAGACATCGCCCTCGGGGAGGGCGATGAGGGGTGGGGCCGTCCCGTTGATGAGCTCTGAGCGTTGCGCCTCGCGAGCGATTTGCAGGAAGCGAGACTCGAGGTACCGGGCATGCGCTTTCGTGAGGTTCGCGTCCTTGCTGGTGAGCAAGACGGCGCGCTCCCAGAAGTCCTTCTCGCGAGCGTGGCTGGTCAGGCGCGTGCTGATGTCGTCGCCCTCGCCGATGTAGACCTGGAGACCACCGACGCTGTCGGGCGCGTCTCCCAGGAGCAAATACACGCCCGTGCGACGCGCCTCTTCGCGGCGAAGCAGCGCAGGCAAATCAGACCGAGGGCCCGCAAGAAGATGGCCCGTCCAGTTCATGATCTCCGCGGTCACCAGACCGCCGGGTGTTCCATCCACCAGAAACAGCCGAACAGACTTTCCTGACTTCGCCACAGCTCCCCCCTCGTCATTGATCCGTCCGCAGTTTATGGCAGGTACAACATCGTCTCGATGGCAGGAGGTTGGGCGGGTTGGCGTCGAACGTCGGCGGTTTGCCCAACAATAGAGTTGTGAGTATCGCGCCCCTCCCCCACGTCTCCGACACGGCGCATCTCCGGAAGGCGCGAGGCGCGTTCTTCACCCCGGAGCCCCTCACCCGCTTCATCACCGACTGGGCCGTCCGCACCCAGAGCGACCTCGTGATGGAGCCCTCCGCTGGCGACGCGGCATTCCTCGTAGAAGCTGTCCGCCGCCTCAGCGATCTCGGTGCAGAACGCCCCATAGTTGCTGGCGTAGAGATTCACGCCAATAGCGCACGAGTTGCAGCTGAGCGGATCACGGAAGCCGGCGGCATCGCCGACATCACACACAGCGACTTTTTCCTCGTTGACCCCGAGCCGACCTACGACGCTGTGATCGGGAACCCGCCCTACATCCGCTACCAAGACTTCACCGGCGAGTCCCGAACCCGCTCCCGCGCCGCCGCTCTAAAGGCCGGCGTCGCCCTCAACGGGCTCGCCTCTAGCTGGGCAGCCTTCACCGTCCAGTCCGCCCTGTTCCTAAAAGCCGGCGGCCGGATGGGGCTGGTTCTGCCTGCTGAGCTTCTCAGCGTGAACTATGCAGCTCCCGTACGCCAGTTCCTCTTTGACCGGTTCAAAAACGTGGAGTTGGTCCTCTTCAGCGAGCAGGTATTCCCGGAGGCTGAGGCTGACGTGGTTCTCCTGCTGGCCGATGGATATGACAAGGGCCCGACGGACCACGCGGTCATTCATCAAGCACGCGACGGCGAAGCGCTTGAGACACTTGGCGTGCCGCTGACCTGGTCGCCCAAAAGCCCCTCGGACAAATGGACCGGCCTGCTCGTCGGGACCAGTGCCTTACGCCCCCTCCGCGACCTGCGTGAATCCGGGGCGTTCACCAACCTGGAGACGTGGGGCGACACCACTCTTGGGATGGTCACCGGCAACAATTCCTTCTTCGCCCTCTCCCCCGCGCGCGTCAAAGAACTTGGTCTCAGTCGCACGGACCTTCTCCGCCTGTCGCCACCCGGCAGCTCACACCTTCGCGGCCTCGCTCTGACCCGCCACAACATGGGCGAGCTGGGTGGCTCAGGCAAATCGACGTGGTTGTTCCGCCCCGGCGACAAGCCGTCTGCGGCCGCCGCCGCCTACATCGACGCCGGCCATAAAGCCGGTGTCGACCAGGCTTACAAATGCCGTGTTCGGAAGACCTGGTATCAGGTCCCCCTCCTTCCGCCAGCGGATCTGCTGCTGACATGCATGAACGCGGACACCCCGCGCCTCACGACCAACAAGGCGCACGCGCATCACTTGAACTCCGTTCACGGCGTCTACCTCGCAACTGCGCACAGCGAACTTGGGAAGGAGCTGCTCCCACTCGCGTCCCTGAACTCGGTGACGTTGCTGAGCGCAGAAATTGTGGGCCGATCCTATGGGGGCGGGATCCTGAAGATCGAACCGCGCGAGGCGGATTTGTGGCTCATGCCGAGCCCGTCGCTGGTCATGAAAAATGCAACAGTCCTGAGGACACTCCGGCCGACCGTAACTCGTCTGCTTCAAGCCGGGCATCTCCTCGAGGCAGTTGCCAAAGTGGACGAAGTTCTTCTTGATACCGGTGTGACGCGTTCCGAACTCGGAGTGATACGGGCCGCACATATGACGTTGCAATCGCGAAGAATGACGAGGGGCAAGAGTGCCGGACGACTATGAACGCGATCTAGCGGTTGACCTGGGTATCTCGCAGCCGGCCGCCGAAATTAAAATGAAGAAGGAATCGACGTATACGTCCATCGCGTGGCCCCTTTTTGATCAGATTATTTCGGAGGCAAAGGGTGGCGATGGCGCCTACACGAATCCATGGCAGGTCGTTGACGGAAGTACCCAGTTCCGAATCGACGAGGCCGTGCTCACGCGACTTCTAGGTGTGCCTCTGGCCATCAAAGGAGTTGCCTCGACCTCAGGAGTACTTGCTATCGCCATCGACGTATGGGCTGCTTACGAACTTCGTCGGGCCGGCTTCGAGCCAAACGCGATCTGGCCTCGCGAGTCAATGCCCCGCGTGCTACCCGTTCCGGTCGGAAATCTTCTAGTTAGCAAGGACCTCTTAGCCACCCAGAAACGCGAACTTGCGAAGCGCATAGAGGGCCGGTCGAGCGTGCAGGGTGTCGCTGGAGCCGAAGCTAAGGTTTTGGGCAAGTTATATGAGAAACAGATTGATGTCGGGATGTCTCGTTGGGAAACGGGTCCGGAAATCCTGATTTCGACCAAACGCATGGACGGTGCGTACGGCAAGAACCTGGCGAATCGCGCAGAAGAGAGCTATGGAGATGCGAAAAATCTTCGGCTGAGATATCCCCTTTCTGCATTCGGTTTCATCTTCGCCCTACGTTCCGATGTACTGACTGCGAGCCCGAAGGGCGCTCGCGCTGTCACAGACCGACTGAGCAAACTTGAGCGGGAAAACGATGCCTACGACTCGACCTGCTTGCTCCTCATGGAGTACGCCGATGCGGTCGAGTGGTTGGACACGCCCACTTTGGATGACCTGCCTTTGATGAAGCTTCGCTGGGACGCCATGCCCACGCATCTCGACCCGAATACGTTCTTCCAAAAGATCGTCAAGCGGGTTCTCGAAGTTACTCCCGAGAATTATCACGCAGAGGCGCGTACCCGTCTGGGCACGGTCGAACCAGACAACTTGCCCCCCGCGTAACCGCCTTCGACGGTGATTCGGGTATTCAGTTCTCTAAGCCTTGTCGGCGGGAGTTACCGTGAAGAGGTACGAAGTAGGTCGGCCCGCCTGACGCTTTGCGTCGCGAATGACGTCCGTGACTAAGCGACTCACTCCACCCCGACTCTTGAATACGCTTTTTGGGTCGTAATCTGCATTCCCCTGCAACTCCGCGTCGACGTGATAGTTCGAGGAATCTACGACTTCTGCCGCGATCACCTCAAGTGCAGCAATCACTGCGGCTTCTTCCTCCGGCAACCACGCTTCCGGCTCGTCCATAAGCTTTGCACCGGCGTCGGTGATCGACAGCACCACCGTGACCAGGTGCACCAAAGTGAAACGGATTGACGCGTAGCTGGCACGGAGATCGGGGCGAAGCTTGCCCCTCTGGGTACCTACAGCCTTATCCAGCAGGTGCAGCAGATAAAGGCGGTCGGGGGTGATCGTGCGGTTGAAAATGCGTCGGTAGTCCTGGTCGAAGAGCCGCACTTTACGAACGGCCGCCCAAGGCTCCCCCAGATACGCAGCGGTGATGAGCTGAGCGGCAAGGGTATTTTCGAGGGTTTCAGACGCAGACACGATTTCGCCGACTCGCGTGACGAGAGCGAACTTATTGCCGAATCGTTCCGCAACACCTGCCTGGAGATCCCTCATGGTGGAGTCGCTGGAACGTTGATCCCGAAGAGTCACTGCATTCTGGTTATTCGACCTGTAGGTGATCAGGTCAGCCACCTTGTCGTCGCCCGTAACTTCTACGACCTTGACGATGAGCTGGAGCTCGTTGGTGAGGGCGTTCTTGTTGTCGTAAAGAGTGATTAGCGATTGACAACCATTGACCACACCGACGCCTTCCAGCTCGATGGAGCCGTCCGTAACCTGCCCAATTTTGTTGGTTAGCAGCGTCAATCCGTTGTGATAGGCCGGGAACAGGCGGTGCTCGTCGAGGTTCTGCACCGTGCTTCGTAGCTCATTGTTGATCCGCGTACGGCCCGCGAACAGCCTGACGTTTCGGCTGAAGAGAGAACGATCGTCGATGCCCGGGAGTGCTACCAATTCGAGGGCCGGAATTGCGCAAACGGCCATCTTCGCGTCATGCGTCAGGTCGATGACCATCGGGACCGAAGTTGTCTGTAGTTCTCGGGTGTCGTCGATCAAAGAGGGGCGTTGAGTGCGCTCCGCGACATCCGTTAACCGGGTTCGTTCCCAAACTTCAAGTGGTGGCGGTCCAACCCTGCGGGCATCCGCATAGGACAGGCCGGCTGAATCCAGCTCGGCGTTGGTCACAAACACGAGACGCACAACATGACCACCATTGGCGACCTTGTCTCGAACGCCTTGGCGGATTAGTAGGTTCCGAAGTTCCTGATTTGGACCAGCTGCAAGAAGCTGATCGATACTCTCTGGTGACTCGAACCAGGCTGCGGCCCCGACCAACGATTTTAGGTCAGTGTCGCCCTGCGTTGAATGCGTAGGGTCTTTTCGGAACTTCGACTGAAATATGGTGATCTCCGCTAGATCGTCGTCGACCACGAGGGCATCGATAGGGACTGCTGAGGGTTTAGTTGACTCGGTTTCCTAGGCCGCGATTGCGGCCTGTGGGTTGATTATGGCTTCGTACTCGACCGGTGTCAGCTTGCCGAGGCCACGTTGGCGCCTTTTCCGGTGATAGCTGGCCTCGATCCAGGTGATTATCGCCAGCCGCAGCTGCTCCCTTGTAGCCCATTTCCGCTGGTTCAGAACGTTCTTCTGCAGGAGCGCGAAAAACGATTCCATCGCAGCGTTATCGGCGCACGCACCGACTCTGCCCATCGAGCCGAGCAGCCCCGCCTCGCTCAAAGCGCGGACGTATGTCTTGGACCTGAACTGGCTGCCCCGATCGGAGTGGACCACAGTGCCGGCCGGGCTCCGGCGGTCGACAGCCATCCGAAGTGCGTTGACAGCGAGGGACGCTTTCATTCGGTGGTCAATCGAGTAGCCCACGATCCGACGGGAGCAGGCGTCCTTCACAGCGCACAGGTAGAGCTTGCCCTCGGCCGTCTCGTGCTCGGTGATGTCGGAGAGCCAGAGCCGGTTCACATCCGGAGCGGTGAACTCTCGTTTGACCCTGTCGTCGTGCACCGGTGGGCCGGCTTTGCGGTTCAGGCCGCGTTTCTTCGAGTGCAGCGACCAGAGCCGCTGCTGGGAGCACAACCGCCAGACACGTCGCTCCGATGTCCGATGCCCGGCGGCCTTCAACTCATCGGCGATGAACCGATACCCAAACGTCGGGTCGTCCTCGTGAACATCGAGAGCCGCGTTCGTGAGATGGGCGTCGTCCCAATCGCGCTGACTGACCGGGTTGCTCCTCCACCGATAGAACGCCTGCTTGGAGAAGCCGAGCACCCGGCAGGCCACCGTGACGGGGACTCCGTCAGCGGCAAGGTCAAGGACCAGCGGGTAACTCATTTTGGGAGTTGAGACTGGGCGAAATACGCCGCCGCCCGGCGCAGGATCTCGTTCTCCTGCTCGAGCAGCCGGATCCGTTTCTGCGCCTCTTTCAGCGCCGCTTGCTCGGCCGCCTTTGCTGCTGCGGTTGACGCTGACGCCGGATCGAGTCCCTCGTCACGGTCTGCTACTCGAAGCCACCGTTGCAAGCACGTCTCGGAGATCCCGAAGTCTTTCGCGACTTGTCGATGCGATGCCTCGCCTCGGCGGGCGACCGCGATCACGTCACGTCGGAACTCCGGTGGATAGGCCTTCACCATGTTGAACATCCTTCCAGCAAGGGCGAATGCCCCTACCGATTGGAGTCAACCGAACCCTCAGCAGTCCCATACCTTTGTCACCGCCCCCGTCACAGATAGCAGAATCTGCATCCTCGGGATCTACTCGCCATGCGTTGATCAGGAACCAGGACAGGAGAGCAGCTGATTCAGTGCGGCTACCGATTGTCTCGGATTGGATTCCTGACTGAAGAAGGGTGTCGGCTTCTGTTAGGGGCGCTGGCATAACTGAAGCGTAGATCAGAAGGCGAATCGCCCCAATGGCGCGGCGGGATACTTAGCGAGGGTGAGTGCTGAGAAGGTGCAGGGTAAGGAGTCCACGGAGTGTAGATCCGCCATAACAAACTCAGATTGCGGTGCCCGATTTTCGAAGGCGTCTTATGGCGATCCTCTTGCTGAGCGCCTCCTCCAAAGGCTTGAGCCACTCAAGAACAGTTCCCGGAACGAACATCTGGATGATCCCAATTGCAATCACGAGGAGACCAGCGATAACACAGGGAATTCGCAACGATTTAAGTGACGACGGAAAAACGCCGGGGAAAAACGCGCTAAGAATTCCGGCGGCCACCAAAATAATGGCGACAGTCAGTGTGCCTGCAACGACCCACCCGTGACCGACCCGGGCAGACATGCGAACAACCTCCGCACGTCGTGCTCGCTCCGCGCTAGCCCTGTCCTCTGCGGCCTGCTCGAGCCTGAGACGCTCTGCCTCCAAGGCGGCGACTTGTTCTCGGAGCTCGCTCTTCTCGTCTTCGGCTCTTAACCAATCCCGCGTGATGGAATCTGTAGCTGTTGTTGCCGAATTAACTTCGGCCTCTGCCTGCGCCGCCCGTTCTTCTCCCGGGCGTCGGTACTCGCTTCGAACTCGATCGAGGACATCCTGTATGGACGTGTCATCGAGTTCGTCTTCGTCTCCGAGCGTGACCTCCATAAGGGCACGGCGTGGCTCAGGACCGGTACGGAAGATGACTGCATCTTGGTCCGTCATGCTCCCCGAGGCCACGAGCCGGTCGACTTCGTCGAGGTACGCGCCCCAGAGGTGGGAGGCTGGTTGCATTCCTGCGTAGGCGGTCGCAATGAGCTGCGCTTTGGGTAACCCCTCAGCTGCGTCTGGCCGCCGCACCCAAAGGGCGGCGGCCAGCATGAAGTCGGTCATGGCTAAGGGCCACCCCGTCGACTCTCGGGCAAAGTCACGAGATACGCGGGCAACATCGACGTTAGTCGTCACCAATACCGCCACCAACCGCTCAATTTGGGTGGCAGCGTGACCCTTCCGCAGCCGGTGTACGGCGGAAAGGCTGTCGACGTCGTAATTTCGGGTTCCGACGCTCCGGTAGCCGATGGCGTTATCGAGCCTGGTGCCGAGATCCGTTTCGTCGAGGCCATAGGTCATGTAGTCATCCGGCTTCTCTGCGATCTGCACGCCTCGCGACTTGAGATCGTCGTGCAGATGCGTTCGGATTGAGAGCAGATCGGCCGGCCTGAAACCATTCTGGATAAAATGAGCTTCGATTCGCGCCGTCGACCGCCGGCTTCCTTTTGATGGCCTCAGAGCGTTTTCTGCGTTGGAGAGAACTCCATCCAACTCTCGCACTGAATGCTCGAACGCCGATATTCGTGCCCCGAGCGTCTGAGCCAAGACAACTAGCTGGGTAGTGGCCAGTTCGGCCGCTTCTCCGTGCCACCCCATCAAATCGATCATGACGGGAGTGTCAAGAAAGATGGTCAGCTTGTCGAGATTTTGGCTCAGGCTCGACGTGTCCATAGACACAGTGCTGGCCAGGATCGCTCCCTTTGCGGCACTTTCGACATATCCGAACGCAGCCTGGTCAGACTGGCTGAGAACCGAGACGAAAGTTGATATGAGGTAGTCAAAGCCAGGGTTCGTGTGCAAGGTCCCGCTGGTATCACCGCGCAAGGCCTGCGAGAGCAAATCAATCGAGTGAGCTTGAAAGTAAGCGCTGAGTTGCTCAGTAAGGTTTCGGTCTGGCTCCGCTGCATGTTCGGGTGAAGCTTCGACTAGAAAAAGTCGGAATTTGGCAACGAGCTCTGCCTGCTCCCGTCGAAACTGGGTGATCTGCTCCGAGATGCGAGGAGCATCTCGGGCACCGCGTTCCGTCAGGCGATACCCCGTCTTTTCGTTCCCCTCGACAAACTTGGCCGATACGGCCCGCTTGACGAGGCGTTTCACAACCAAGCTGGGGATCGAGATTCCGAATCGATCTGCAATCAGCGCGGAGAGTTGGCCAGAGTCACCGGCTGGCGACGACGACTCGGCAACAGCGTCTAGAACGAAGCCCCGAAAGTTGTCAAGGAAGCTCGGGGCTTTGGCGTTGTAGTTGGCCCGCAACACTGCGTAGCCGATCAGCGATTGTTGGATCTCCGGCAAGTCAGTCGCTCCCCCGCAAGTAATGGATTCCTTTTGCCAGATTAGGGCAGGCCTCGGACATCCCAGCTCGTTGACCGCCGGTCCTCGACGCTGAAAGTCGATTCCTTATCGAACAGCTTGTCCAAGCTCATGTACCTCAAGCTCGCGAAACTAGACGGCGTATTTGACAAGTACAGCTGGTTCGTGCCGAGGGCGCCTGTTGGCAAGAGGAAATCACTGGGGAGTCTCGAAAAACTAAAGCTTTACGAGACGTCTCATCCACCCACTGATGTCTAGCGATGGTCGACGCCACTCCCCCGCATCTAAACGAAATCGTCAAACCTCGCCACTGTCTTGCAATGTTGTCTCAGCTTTTTTCACGACCAATATCCCTAGGGATAGGAGATAAACCAATGCCAGCGACGCATTGCTGCGGCCATCCCCTTGTTGACCGCCGCAGCCCGTTTCTATAGACGCATTGCGACCGTCCTAGGACGTAATCGAGCCGCGCTGGAGCGCCCTCGAGTTTGGTCGCTCTCCTTCTTGCTACGGTCATGCAATGACGATCACTCAGGATAGGGATGAGCCGATTTCCAAGGGCGAGTACTGGTTGCTGGCGATCGGCGGCCTCATCGTCGTTGTCTTTTTGTTCTTGGCGAACAGTCTCGCCCACGGTTTTGTGGAGTGGATCGGGGTCTTCGGAGTCGGCGTCACGATCGCAGCCGTCTTCGTAGCCGGCGCGATCTACTTCAATCAACGACGTTCATCGGCGGCCTCCGAACGCCGGATGTCAAAAACTATCGAGCTCGGGCTCGCCACAAAGGTCAAAGACGACACATCAGACGACAAGATCGAGGCAGAGCCCGACAATTTTCCACCGGGATACGCCGACCTCGGCGCGCCCGTCTCTGGAGAACCCGAGGTGTTACGACTGCTTCGAGATGAGGTTCCGCTTCAATTGATTCGGGATTTGGTGGTCGGATGGGAGCAGGCCAATGAGGACGGTTCCTGGAACGTGGGCGATCTGCGGCTCGTGCTGCGTAGACGTGGCAAGGGTAATCACGCTTGGTGGTTCGTCTTCAGCCGGCCCGGTGGAAATCGAGTGCTGAAACTGAGCCGCGGTGGGAGAGGCAATGGGCCGGATGACATCTCAGTACGCGACATGACGACTTAGACCGGAGAGGCACAGAGACGTGAGGAAGACGATGACGCTCATGAATCCGAACTGTCTCGTTAGCGGACTTTGTCGAGACCTTAGGGTCGTGAGACGGACCGTCACCTCACTGTAAGACTTACAGTTCTTTACAGATTCCAATTCAGAGCTTGCCTAGAAACTCTGGATCCTCTAGATTTAGATTCAGAAGTTATTAGAGGAGCAGAAATGAACGGCACGCTGACCATCCATGGAGAACTCGCAACGTTGAGTGAGCTAGCCAAGAAAATAGACGAGTGGTTCCCCCAGGTCCTGAGCCTCGAAAGTCAACCTGACGCCTGGGGCGGTTGGACCGTTGACACCATGACCGTCCTGTTAGGTCGACTCCACCCTTGGCAATTGCTGTTGACGAGTTTTATGGCCTTGGGAGCTGGTCGTCGAACCGATTCCGAGGTGCGTTCCAGATTTGCCCTCGGCAATAGTGGACTTAAAGGCCAAACCGGTGCGGTAACGAAACAGATTGCCAAGATGGTGACTGAGGGATTGATCCCGGCAGACGCGTCACACTTGGTGAAAGTAGAGTCCGGCATGTTCGTGACGCCGGAAGAGCTCGTGCCGATCATTCGGGCCGCACTCTCCAAGCCGGGTCTCGAAGGAGCACTCGTCGAAGCACGGGCAAGCCAGCGCCTAGACGAGAGGTAAGGGTTGGCCAGTCGAACCTAGGCTGTTCTCAAACCAATCACGGGGGAAGCATGACAGAAGAGATCGAGATCGTCGGTGACGACGAGGGTCTGGTGATCCTGGGGCCATCGGACCGCGTCGAGCGTTGGCTGAGGAACCACGGACTGCTTGAGATATCGAAGAGCATCTCGTCTCTGCGGCTCAAGGCTCTTCTCGACACCGGCGCCAGCTTGGCGAACGCAGCATCGGCGATCGCCGAGAGATCCGGCAGCTATCTGAAGCTGACACCCGAATCAGCTCAGAAAGTCCGCGACCTCGGGCTCATGAGTACGTCCACGCCGGGCATCAGCCATGCAATGGTGGGAGACCCGGGCAAAATCAGTACATGGATCCAAGTAGAGGATGGCCCCGGCTCTCTTCTTGCGAATCCTGCTGCCTTAGCAAACGTCGGCACGCTTCTGATGCAGCTGTCCCGACAATCGGAGGCGCGGCAGCTCAAGGCCCTTCTCCTCTCCATCGACCAGAAGCTCGACGACGTCAGGCGCAAGCAGCGAGACGTTGACCTTGCAAAAGTACTCAGAGCGTCGGACGCAATCTCCGAGGCCTCAAACATTCTCGAACACGGCGGAGACCTGCTCACGGTGTGGAGCAAGGTGGTGTCAGAGTCGGGCACTCTTTTCGAAGCGCAGCGCAGCGCACTACTAGATCTCAGCGCACTTGCCGAAAAGGCGGCTCTGAAGGAGAAGGTCGGCGAGCTCTCGAAAGCCGCGGCCGAGATTGAAAGCCAAATTGCGGTCTTGCTCGCAGTCCTGGGTCGGATCTTCGAATTGCAAGATGAATTCAGGGTGCTCGAAATCGAGCATGTACGGCTGACGGCACCCGCCAGTCTTGATGGCCACCGTGCTGGTCTGGCCTCTGCCCAAGAATCGCGGCGCGACCTCATCCTCGAAAAGACCGGCGCAGTTCTAGCGGCAATGGACAGAGCCGGCGGCATCGCCAACGCTAACATCGTGCTCCATTTCCGGGCAGCTCATTCCATCATCGGGTCGGGTAACTCGACCGGTAAACAGGTCGAAGAGTTCTTCGTCCCCCTCGGCATCGAGTCGGGCCGCGAGGTAATGAAAAGCACGCCGTGGATTGAGGCCATCCGCGATCCAAGTCAGCTTCTGTCCGCAGGCAAAGATGTTGGCAGGGGTGCTCTTGTCGGAGGCGGCGTCGTCGCTGCAATCGCCATCGCCTCCTTGGCGAAAGATGCGGCGGGCAACAAACCCAGCGCCTGACATCCGCAGGCTAGGCCCAGTCACGAAGCTAGGGCTGGCAAACGGGATCTAGTCTCCTAGTTCCGGTTCAGCCCGTGCCTCCTCGAATCAAGGGCATCCTTAAAGTGTTTCTCTGCCAGGTCAATCTTCCTTGTCGGGGTCGCAGGGTCGAACACGCGGAGCAGTGAAAAGCGGAAGTGACCCGGATGAACCCGACGTAGCTCAACGTTTCCCCCGTGGCCGTTGGCCGCATAGGAGCTCCATCGTTGAAAGATGTTCTCGAGCCCGTCAGCCTTGCCCACGTAGTGACGCCCGTCACTGGTGTCCGTGATCAAATAAATCCCGATGACGGAGGAAAGCGCCACTTGCCACGTGGCGTAGCGCTGCTGGGTCATCACTGCTCGAAGTGACTCGTAGTCCAGAATGAGCTCGTCAAAACCGGGGAACGGAATCGGCTTCGAGTCGGCAATCTCGACAACCGGGTAGGTCCCCGCAGTTGACGCCTTGATCCGCCAAGCTCGAGCCGACTTCCAGCCAATGACTAAACGCTTCCTGAGGTCCTCCATGTGATGGCAGACCGCAACATCAAAGGTTCGCAGTACCCCGTCGTTTGCGACCTCGCCGCGGTTTTCGAGCACTGCCCACAGGCGTGCGCGGTCACGACCCTCGCCGATGAAAACAACCCAGTATCGCGGTGGAATCGCAGGGAACGCGTTGGTTGCTTTCGCACCTTGGATGCTCGTGTATTTAAGGATCTCGGCATCCGATGAGTTGGCGTTAATGCCGACGAGCCCGCTGTCCTCATGCACAGGCACGTATGAGTGCCGAAGAACCATTGCATCACTTGGGTTGATGCCGGCGTCAAGAAGGACGGGGGCAAAAGTCAGAGGCATCGGCAGGTCATCTCGTCTCGTGAGTCTGCAAAGGCTCATCGCGACCTGGAGACACCTGGTCGTGAAGTGCGCCGAGCTGTCCAGGATCCAACGAGCCGTTCGCGAATTCTGGAATGGTACCGCCGACATAAGCAACCGACGTGATCGTCAGGGGCAACGGGACAGCACGACACTCGTGACTGCTGGACTCGTCGCGCCCTCCCTAGACCCTCACTCGGATCTGTCGACACCAGGTCAGTAGACTACAAAGCGACACGATTCTCGCTCGTGGGCAATGTCGTGTTGGGCTGTACCTCAGAGCATTCCAGCTTCGCGATGACGAGGGTGTCGCCGTCGCGGCAGGCAGCCAGGGCTTCGCGGAGCCCTGGTCGAGCTCTGTTCGTGCCGGTCAGCCCATGGTCGGTATGGATGTCGGCCGGAAGGACGCCGAGTCGTTCGAGGGCGACGCGTTGGGCGGTGAGGTCTTGTTCGTATGTGGACACGCGTGCGTATCCGATAAGTAGTGGGTTCATGACGCGACGATGCGATCCTCGGACCGTCCGGTGGCCGACCGGCCAGCGGGCATGCAGAAACGAACCGAGTTCGGACAGATTGTCCTACCGAGCTGTGAGGCGCACGCGGCATGGGTGCCAATGTCGGGACTACTTACCGACCCAGAAGGAGGCTGCCATGAGACGTCGTGAGGGTGGATCAACCCAGGTGACACCTGCGGCTTTCATCAGTGTTGGCTGCGTGCTGGTGCTCGTCGGTTGCTGGGGCTTCGTAGCTTCAGCACTGCACGCTGCGAACAACATACGAGCCGGCGGGGACGTGCTCATCGCGCTCCCCGCCGGTCTCGTATGCATCGTCGGCGGCGTCTTCCAGATGGTTCGGCGCGGCCGCTAGAGAGGACCTATGTCAACCCGCGCGTGAGGAAGATGCAGATCCCGCCGGCGATGAAGACAGCAACGCCGACCCAGATCGGTGCCATCGCCAGAACAGGCGTTTCGGGTACTACTGCTTCGGCGTGTCCCCGCGTCCGTTTCCGGCATCCGGAAACGGTCGTTTCTGGGCGGCTATCCGACGCACCACAGGCGTCGCGATGGCCAGTAAGGTGCTGACGTGCCCTCAACAACACTCGCGGACATCACCTCCCGTCTCGATCTTGACCCCGCACTAGCCGACGATGCTCGTGCTCTCCGAAAGGCGATCCGCCGAGCCGTGAACGATCTGGGATCAAGTGATGCCGAAGAGACTCGGGACTGGCACGCCCAACTGATCGTCGCTTTGGAACAAGTCGAGACGATCATGGCGTCCGAAAATGGTGCCGCAACCTCTGAGATTGCGAAAACCTCACAAGATTTAGTGACCCTTCCCGCCGAAACTGTGTCGTCTTTGCTTCGCCTGCTCGAGAACAGGGAGGTGAGTGCTCCGACTCCCGGTCCCGCACTCGAGCACGAAGCGGAACTCCAACTCCGAGACAGCAAAGCAAGCTCACGCGTCGAAGCTACAAAGGACTTCCGGAAGGGCAGGACGTACCCATTCGCCGGACTGGGCGGCGCAATCGCTATCGCATGGGGCGCGCGAGAGCCGCTTGGCATCACCGACCTTCACGTTCCTGGGATCATCTACTTCGCTGGCGCCGCTGCTGGTATCGCCATCACTGCCGCTGCCTACTGGATAGCGCGCAGGAACCAGGAGCGAGATGAGCGGGTGCTGGACGCCCTTTACGAGACAGAGGTGCAGGAAAGAGCGCTACGAGAACTCGCGGACCGCGAGGAATTCGTTTTCGATAAATCCACCTACATTGCAGCTCTGAGCGACGAAATCCAGCACGGACGCTATGTCTACGTCCTTCCGGAGTTCCGGCCGCGACCCGGCAGCACAGTTAACCTGCTTGGCGCTCTCCGAGACGCCGCAATCTTGGGGCTCGATCGATTTGTGGCGGCGGGTGTTCTAGAGAAGAAGCAAAGCGGCGTTCTCACGGTCTTCGAGATTCCCGAAAAAAACCGATCCAGTGCGCGTGTAAGGCGCTCTCGTAAGCCTCGACGCTAAATGCCCTAACAGCACGGGAAAGCCCCCGACCGGACAGAGTGGTCGGGGGCTTCGGCGTCCGTACCGGGAGAGAGTCGGTACCGATGGGCTCGAGCGGGTCGGACAGAGTGACCCGTCGAGAGCTAGGTGCCAGTTCCACCGCTCGGGAGTGCTGCTCGAAGGATCAGGCTCATGAGACGGAGACCACGGGCGTCCCGGTCGGCGTCAACGCTACGTAGCTCTCCCGCGATGGCAAGCGAGAGTAGGTCTACGTCGGACTCTGAGACGTACGGATCAGCAGCAACTTCTTCGATCGCCGAGCGCAACGCGATCGCCACAGCCGTCCGTCCTTCTGCGCGAGCTGCGTCAACCTCGCCTCCGAAAGAATCGGCACTTCTGGTCCTCACCAGGGGCGAGGGCCAGCCCGTGCGTCGGGAATGCCAGGCACACGTCCACGCCGGATCCCACGGGCTCCTGATTCGACCGGTTAGAGAGGCTCCATAGCTGCGCGAATGCGTCCTTCTCCTGGTGCGGCGCGGAGCTCAGGCGGAAGGGAAGTGGCCGGCGACCGCAGCGGCGGTTGCGGCGACATCGACCGGCCCGTTCGCCGCGGCGAGCAGCTTCACGAGCTTCTTCGGCCAGAGGACTTCGACGCCACGAGTGCGGAACGAGCCGCCGAACAAGGGCCAGTTGGCGTCGACGAAGCAGAGAGCACCGGTCACGGGGACGGCACCAGTCCGCTGGCCGAGAACCTTGCTGACGAGCGCTACCTGACGAAGCACTCCGTCGACCAGCTTCGTCCGATCGCCGCCGACGATGAGCTTCTCGACGCGTGGTCGGAAGAGCCCGCCCTCGACGCGCAGCGCGGGCCGCTTGTTCTGGTACCGCTTGGCATCGACGACCCAGACGCCGCCGCGGGTGACGACAATGTGATCGATGTTTGCGCGGGTCCGCGGAATGCGGCGGTCGTGCAGCACGACGATCCCGTCCGAGGCGATCGCCTCGAGGTGAGATCCGACCTTCGACTCTCCCGTCGCGCCGGACTTCCACGCCGAGGTGCTCTGCTTCTCGTCCGTGAGCGCAACGGCGATGCGCCCGAGGCGGCCCTGGCCCCACTTTCCGCGGACCTTCGCCTCGTCATTGGCGCGTCGGCGCTCGTACTCACGCTGCGCTGATGCTCCAGCCGCGTTGCCCTCATGCGTGTCCATGCGCTCCATCCATTCAGAGCCGAGAACTCCGCGCCAGTCCCCTTCCTGGGCGTGAATCCAAAGCGGCTCGGCTCGTTACGCCAACGTGCTGGATATGAAAGGAGACCGGTAGGAGAGCACCGACTGTGCAAAGAACATGATGGCCAGCACGGACGGCTCGGATGGATCGTCAGAGCGCAAGCAGATTTCGATCATGAAGGTCGACACTTCGGTAGTCGCATGTCGGGAGAGTCAGCGCGACGCGGGCCTGTCGGTACGACTGCTCCTGCGCTCCGCGGGGCCTCGTGCCTCGTGCATCGTGCGGAAACATTCGTTTTTATGCAGACGCGCCAGCAAACGTCGTTTCGGTGAGGTTGTGCCTCGTAAAACGAGGCCCGAAGCAGTCCCGCCTCACACGTCCCCAAGCCTCCTGGCCGCCTCAGCCATCCTGACCTGACTATGGCAGCGTTATTGGGACCCACCAGGGCAATCTAAGCGGGACCCACTTCGGCTGTTTCGGGGTGTCTGGGGCAATCTAAGCCGGACCCACCTTCACCGTTGTTGCAACGTGTTTTCGTTGCTCAAGGTGGAGGTTTCGGATGGAGTCTCGGGTGGAGTTGTTCGCGCGGATCCGACGTGATGCGCGGGTGGAGGGTCTCTCGATCAGGGAGCTGGCTCGAAGGCACGGGGTCGGCCGGCCGACGGTGCGGCAGGCCCTCGCAAAGGCGGAACCGCCGGCCCGGAAACCGCGGGTGCGGACGGCGCCTCGGTTGGACGCGTTCAAGTCGGCGATCGACGAGATGCTCCGCCAGGATCTCGACGCGCCTCGCAAGCAGCGCCACACGGCGAGGCGCGTCTTCGCCCGTCTAGCCGAGGAGCACGACGCGACCGAGCTGTCGTATTCGACGGTCCGTGACTACGTTCGCCGCCGCCGCCCAGAGATCGACCTGGAGGCAGGCCGGCTGCCGGAGGTGTTCGTTCCGCAGGAGCACGCACCAGGAGCGGAGGCTGAAGTCGACTTCGGTGAGGTCTGGGTGGTGCTGGCTGGAGTGAAGACCAAGTGCCACATGTTCGCCTTCCGCCTCTCGCACTCGGGGAAGGCCATCCATCGGATCTATCCGACGCAGGCGCAGGAAGCGTTCCTGGAGGGCCACATCGACGCGTTCGAGGACATCGGCGGCATCCCGACGCGGCACATTCGCTACGACAACCTCACCGACGCGGTCGCGAAGGTCATCTACGGCAGTGGTCGCCAGCGCACCGAGAACCATCGGTGGGTCCTGTTCCGTTCTCATTACGGGTTCGACGCGTTCTACTGCCACCCCGGGATTGAAGGCGCGCATGAGAAGGGCGGCATCGAGGGCGACGTCGGCAGGTTTCGCCGAACCCACCTGTCTCCGATGCCCGTTGTCGACTCGCTCGCGGAACTGAACCGGCAGGTCCGTCAGTGGGATCTCGACGATGAGAACCGCAGGATCGGTGACCGCATCCGCACCGTCGCCCAAGACTTCGCCCTCGAACGGGAACTGCTGGCACCGATCACGGCGGAACGGTTCGAACCGGGGCTGTCGCTGACGCCGCGGGTGAGCCGATCCAGCCTCGTCCGGGTGCGTATGGCGTCCTACTCGGTCCCCGCCCGATTCATCGGCCGGCCCGTTCGGGTCTCACTTCGCGCGTCGGAGGTCGTCATCTTCGACGGCCGCAACGAGATCGCCCGTCACCCACGGGTCGTTGCGCTGCATGGGCAGAGCGTGAACCTCGACCACTACCTCGAGGTCCTCCAACACAAGCCCGGCGCTCTTCCGGGCTCGACGGCTCTCGCCCACGCTCGAGCATCTGGCGCCTTCACCTCAGCTCACGAAGCATTCTGGGCGGCAGCCCGGAAGACCGACGGAGATTCCGGCGGCACCCGAGCCCTGATCGACGTCCTCCTGCTGCACCGATCGATGGCGACCGAGGGCATCGTCGCCGGGATCACCGCAGCGCTCACGGTCGGAGCGGTCACGGCCGACGTTGTCGCAGTCGAGGCCCGACGGCACGAAGCGTTGGGTGGGTCCCGCATCGACCGCCCTCTCGCCGAACAAGGTCGTGGTCCCGAGCGACGGGTTGTCAGTCTTACCCAGCGCCGCCTCGCCGACCCCGCCGCTGTTATCGCAGGTCTCCCAGCTGACACCCGGCCGTTGCCGTCCGTTGCCGCCTACGACCAGCTGCTGCGCCTGCCCGACCGGGCAGCACCTGAGGCTGCGCCCACCAATCAGAAGGGAACGGGATCGTGACCACCACGACGAGCATCACCACGACTCTCCGCAGACGGCGGGGCCTGACGGAAGAGGCCGCGAACGCGGCCATCGACCAGGCCTGCCGCCGGCTTCGCCTCCCGACAATCCGGACGGTCGTCGATGAAGCAACGACCGCGGCGAACAAAGAGCAGCTCAGCTACCAGGGATTCCTGGCCGAGCTACTCCTGGCGGAGTGCGACGACCGAGACCGCCGCTCCTCCGTCCGCCGCGTCAAAGCCGCCGGAT
This sequence comes from Frondihabitans sp. OV104, assembly GCF_057787745.1. Taxonomy (NCBI): domain Bacteria; kingdom Bacillati; phylum Actinomycetota; class Actinomycetes; order Micrococcales; family Microbacteriaceae; genus Frondihabitans; species Frondihabitans sp. OV104. The sequence continues at coordinate 3,282,327 of NZ_CM173541.1, read as the reverse complement.
TCCCTAGAGACAAGTGGCTGGGGGATTTTGACTTCGACGCCAACCCGAACATCAACCCCGCCACCATCAACACCCTCGCCACCGGCGACTGGGTCCGACGCGGGCAGCCGCTCTGCCTGATTGGCGACTCCGGCACCGGCAAAAGCCACCTCCTCATCGGGCTCGGGACTGCGGCCGCGGAAAAGGGGTTCCGGGTCAAATACACCCTCGCGACCCGGCTCGTGAACGAACTCGTCGAGGCCGCCGACGAGAAGAATCTGGCCCGGACCATCGCCCGCTATGGCCGGGTCGACCTGCTGATGATCGACGAACTCGGCTACATGGAACTCGACCGCCGGGGCGCCGAACTCCTCTTCCAAGTCCTTACCGAACGAGAAGAGAACAACTCAATAGCGATCGCCTCGAACGAGTCGTTCTCCGGCTGGACGAAGACCTTTACCGACCCAAGGCTTTGCGCCGCCATTGTTGACCGGCTCACGTTCAATGGCACCATCATCGAGACCGGCATCGATTCGTATCGGCTTGCCCAGACGCAAAGAAGGCAAACGCCTGCCAACTCTTCGTGACTGGGGCCCACCTTGCGAGTTCAGGGTGTCTCCCTTTTCTCAGCGACCGGACGGGACGGCGATGCCGGTGAGGATCAGGTCCACCCACCGATCGAGGACACTCACGGGCTGCCCGGCCGGGATGTTGCTGACGAGGAGATAGAAGTCGTCGATGGAAAGATCGGGCCTGACCGTCTCATCGCGCAGGGTCTGGTCGATGATCGACTGAAGCGCAGCCCCCGCGCGCCGCATCTCGCGTGAGTCAGCCTCGTCGTCGTTCAAGGCACCTGCGGCAACTTTGGCTGCCTGGTTCGTTGCCGTCGCGATCACGATGTCACGCAGGAGACCCGTGAGTTCCACGAAAGCGGGACTCCCGCCCTTCATGGCCTCAGCAGCGGCCTCGCTTCGATCAGCGACCTGCGCCAGGAACTCGCTGACGACAGCCGCGACGAGCGCGATCTTCGTCGGGAAGTGTCCATAAAGAGTTCCCACGGCAACACCCGCGGCCGCCGCGATCTCGTCCATTCCGACGTCCGGGCCATGGAGCGTGATCTGCTCGCGGGCCGCGCCGAGGATCTTGGTGCGATTGCGCCGAGCATCCGCCCGCATCGGCCTCTGGCTGGTTTCACTCACGTCGTCTTCCTATCACCGAAACTCGGACTTGCATTAACTCGAACTATGGTTCAGTCTACTACTCGAACAGCCGTTCAACTTAGTGAAGGATAGAAAATGACCACGTCAGTCCAGAAAGTCGCCCTCGTCACCGGAGCTTCTTCCGGGATGGGCCACGCATTCGCCCAGCATCTCCAGGACGCGGGCTTCCTCGTTTACGGCGTTGCCCGTCGTATTGACCGGATGGACGACCTCCGGAAGCGCAACATCAAGACAGTCGCCATGGACATCACCGACGACGAGTCAATGACCCTGGGCATCGACCAGATCCTCCAGGAGGCCGGACGCATCGACGTGCTCGTCAACAACGCCGGCTACGGCTCCTACGGTGCTGTCGAAGACGTCCCCCTCGAGGAAGCACGACGACAGTTCGAGGTCAACGTCTTCGGCGCAGCCCGCCTCGTCCAACTAGTCATGCCCACCATGCGCGCCCAAAAATCCGGCACCATCATCAACATCACCTCGATGGGCGGAAAGATCTATACGCCCTTCGGCGCCTGGTATCACGCCACCAAATTCGCCCTCGAGTCATTCTCCGACTGCCTGCGCCTCGAGGCCAAACCCTTCGGCATCAACGTCGTCGTCGTCGAGCCTGGTGCGATCCGCACCGAGTGGAGCGGCATCGCCGCGGACCACCTCGTCGAAACCTCCTCGAAGGGCGCCTACGCCGACAAAGCCGGAAAGGTCGCGAAGTCGTTCCGGTCCGAGACGACAGCCAAGCAATCATCGCCGCCCGAGGTTGTCGCGAAGACCATCGTCAAGGCAGCCACAGCACGACGGCCCAAAACGCGCTACGCCGTTGGATTCGGCGCCAAACCGCTCATCTTCACCCGCAGACTTCTCTCCGACCGGGCCTATGACTCGATGATCCTGCGCGTCGGCGGAGTTCGCTGAGCGAGTCGCTAGACGGCGGCAATGCAGGAGCGGCTAGACACTAAATATTCCGACAGCATGGCCTCGCCCGGAGGGCGAAAGAGGAATGAACTTGCGTCGCAATAGTTGAAGTGGGTCCCACTCAGTTTGCCCTGGTGGGTCCGAATTACCTTGACATAGTCACTGACCGGATGCACAACAAGACGCCAGCAATTACTCTGCATCCGAAACGCGAGCCGAGACCGATCCAAGACGAAGAGACCTCATCCGACAACGCGACTCTTCTCAAAATGTACGCAGGCGACTCGGCGCGTTCGACTAGCGACGACACGACCGGAGCCTTCCTCTCAACCTGCGGGGCAAGTCGTTGAATAAGGACGCGAGCATATGGTTCATCGGCGACGACGAGCCCGAGAGGATGGCGATGCACCCTTTCTTCTCGGAGAGGGAGCTCCAGAGCTTTCTCGAAGAGCACTCGGAGGTTCTCGGCGACCTGATCATCATTGCCGCTTACGTCAAAACCAACGGACACGGCGAACTGGATCTTGTCGCCGTCGACGGATCCGCTCGGCTCTGGGTCATCGAGTTGAAGAAGGTGTCGGCGACCCGGAAAATCATTGAGCAGACACTCGGGTACACGTCCTGGGCGGAATCTGCGAGCGTCCGGGAGCTCGAGAACCTGTACGCGGGACACTTCGACGGCGGTTCGCTGAAGCAGGCCTTCGAAGAGCGGTACGGGCGGGGCCTGCCGAGCCGCGATCAGATGAGCGTCATCGTCGCGATCGTCGCGTTCAAGATTGACGATCACGCACACTGCCAGCTGCTAGCGCTGGCACAGCATGACTTTCCCGTCCGTGCCTACGAGTACGCGCTCTCGTACTGCCCTGGGGGGCCCGTGTTCCTCCTTCAACGGGTCCGTTTCCACGGACACACCCGCTGCAACCCGACGCGGTGCGGTGATGGGCGAAATGCTCAGTCGGATCTGCCACGACGATATGACCATCAAGGCCCGCCGACTCAACTGAACCGAACCGTGTTGACTGTGGCTGCGGCCTGGGAGCGATGCTCCATTCAGAGTTCGGATTGTCGGTCTCGATCGGCACCGCATTGCGGTCAGCTCGGCCGGCGGAACGGCAAGCGGGCGCCCAAACGATCTCGGCAGTTCTGTACTTCGCCTACGTGTTTGAGACATGTCGAAGACCGCACGGCGTCCATTCGATGCCTGAAGCTCGACGCAAGCCGAGTGAGCAGCCCTGCAAATGTCTCCTCCGGCCACAGACTGTGACACAAGGACGGGTCCGACGAGTGCCTGCTGATCTTCAAACCGATCTCCGCGAAGGGCGCCGGACGCGTGCACGATCCCGGACCGCGGCGTATTCGGCAAAGTGTTCCGATAATCGTGCACCACCAGTGCACCACGGAGTCTTCGGAAACAGAGAAAACCCCCGCCTGAACGAGGGTTTTCTGTGGCGGTACCGGTGGGATTTGAACCCACGGTGGAGTTAACCCCCACACATGTTTTCGAGACATGATCCTTCGGCCGCTCGGACACGGTACCGGGAGAGAGTTTAGTACATTTTCGAAGCCGGGCCGAATCGGCTGGGTGGGGCGGGGAGTTCCTGCGCATCTGATCGCTGGGGTTCGGGCGTATCGTGCCGTCATGACCAAGTCTGCTGTGGTGGTTCGGGTGCTCGGGGCCGTCGGCGGGAGCGCCGCCGCGACGGCTGCAGGAACATACGCGTACCGCCGCTTCATGAAGCGCCGGCAGGGCGCCGCCGACGTCCTGAACAGCACGCTGCCCGTCAACTCCAAGTGGTGGCGCGAGCGGTTCGCCCGCGAGGGGGCCCTGAACTACGTGGCGCTGGGCGATTCCGCGGCGCAGGGCATCGGGGCGTCGAAGCCGTGGCGCAGCTACGTCGGGCGGATCGCCGCGCACATGCGTCGCACCACGCACGGCACCGTCGGAGTCAAGAACCTCAGCGTCGCCGGAGCGACCACGCACCTGTGCAGGCTGAACCAGCTGCCCCGCCTGGTCGACCTGCCCGCCGACGTCGTGACCGTCTCGATCGGAGCGAACGACATCGCCGACTTCACCCCCAAGAAGTTCGAGAAGAACATCCGCGCGATCTACGGAGCGCTCCCGTCGCACGCGATCGTCGCCGACCTGCCCTTCATGGTGCTGCCCGACCTCGAGCGCAAGGTCGCCGAGGCCAACGTCATCGTCCGCCGGGTCGCCGACGAGCTCGGCCTCGCCGTCGCTCCCCTCTACGCGACGACGCGCAAGCAGGGCTACGTGCGCACGCTCCGCAACTCGGCCGCCGACCTCTTCCACCCCAACGACGACGGCTACCGCGTGTGGGCGTCGGCGTTCTACCCGGCCATCGACGCCCGGCTGGCCCGCATCGCGGCGGAGCGCGCCGCCGCCGACGTGACCGCCTCACGCCGTGTGACCTCCGTCGCGGCCGCCGTCGCCGAGCGGGCGCAGGGCGCCTCCGCCGCCTCCTCCACCCCCGCTCCCTAGCGCAGGAACTCCCGGCCGCCGTCCTCCCCCACGCTCGCGAGAGGCCCCTCGCCGCCGCCTCCCGCCCTTTGTCGGAGGCTCCGCCTAGAGTTGCGGCATGCCTCGCCCCACGTCGACCTTCCGCTGCACCGAGTGCGGCTGGTCGAGCATCAAGTGGGTCGGCCGCTGCGCCGAGTGCCAGTCGTGGGGCACCGTCGTCGACGCCACTGCCGCCGTCGCCTCGACCCGCGGCGTCGCCGCTGTCGCTGTCCCCGCCGACCGCGTCGCCCGGCCGATCACCGAGGTGGCGGCCGACCGCGTCTCGCACTGGCCGAGCGGGATCGACGAGTTCGACCGCGTGCTCGGGGGCGGGATCGTGCCCGGCGCCGCGATCCTGCTGTCGGGTGAACCAGGGGTCGGCAAGTCGACGCTGCTGCTCGAGGTCGCGTCGAGAGCCGCCCAGCAGGGCGCCCGGGTCCTGTACGTCACCGCCGAGGAGTCCGCGCAGCAGGTTCGCCTTCGCGCCGCCCGCACCGGTGCCCTCAACCCCAACCTGTACCTCGCCGCCGAGGTCGACCTCGGCGTCATCCTCGGCCAGATCGAGCAGGTCAACCCGTCGCTCGTGATCGTCGACTCCGTGCAGACGGTGTCGTCGTCGGCCAGCGAGGGCATGGCCGGCGGCCCGTCGCAGGTGCGCGAGGTCGCGTCGACGCTCGTGCGCGTCTCGAAAGACCGCAACGTGCCGATCCTCCTCGTCGGCCACGTCACGAAAGACGGCTCGATCGCCGGGCCACGACTGCTTGAGCACCTCGTCGACGTCGTCTGCCAGTTCGAGGGCGACCGACAGACCTCGTTGCGGTTCGTCCGTGCCCACAAGAACCGCTTCGGCCCCACCGACGAGGTCGGCTGCTTCGAGATGACAGGCGACGGCATCGCCGAGGTCGCCGATCCCTCCGGGCTGTTCATGTCGCGCACCAGCACTCCGGTCAGCGGCACCTGCATCACCATCGCCATGGAGGGCCGCCGCGCACTGCCCGTCGAGATCCAGGCGCTGATCGTAGCGAGCACGGCGCCGCAGCCCCGCCGCGTCGTCAACGGCGTCGACTCGTCGCGCGTGGCGATGCTGCTGGCGGTGCTCGAACGCCGCGCCGGAATCCGCCTCAGCGACGCCGACGTCTACGTCTCCACCGTCGGCGGCATCAAGATCACCGAGCCCGGCGCCGACCTCGCCATCGCCCTGGCCCTCGCCTCAGCCAGTCGCGAGAAGTCGTTCCCGCACACGCTCGCAGCCGTCGGCGAGATCAGCCTCGCCGGCGAGATCCGACCCGTGTCGTCCTCGAAGCAGCGCGCGTCCGAGGCCCGCCGTCTCGGCTTCACGGAGATCGTCGACTCGTCGTCCGAGCACCTGCGCGAGGCGCTGCGCCGCGCGTTCTCCGCCGCGTCCAGCGATCGCGAGCGGGAGCTCGACGCCGCGTTCTGACGTCGAGGGCGAGTACCGCCCTGCTCCGAACCGCGTACCGCCCAAGCCGCCGTCCTTACCTGAGGATGCCGCGCGCGCCCACAAGGAAGACCGCGCCGCAGCGCACGCCCCACAAGGAAAACCCCGCCTGCGTGCACCGCCCACAAGGACGCCTACCCCAGAAGTCCTTGCCTAGCGAAAGCGGTCGCGCAACGACCCGAGCCCCACGTCGAGCACCACGCGTCGCGGAGCCGACCCACGCCCCCCCTGCTGCTGCTCCGCCGCCGTCCTTCCACAAGGACGACGCGAGCGCCCACAAGGAAGACCGCGCCGCAGCGCACGCCCCGCAAGGAAAACCCCGCCTGCGTGCACCGCCCACAAGGACACCTACCCCAGAAGTCCTTACCGAAGGACGACCACAGACCTTACGCCCGCAGCGCCTTCAGCAGATCCTCCGGGTTCGCCGCCATCGTGTGCGGCCCCGCGATGTCGAAGAAGACCTGTTCCAGCACGTCGAGGTGCGCCTCGATGAAGTCGCGCAGCTTCGCAGCGTCGTAGAGCATCACGAGGCGGATCTTCTCGTTGGGCACCATCGCCTTGTACGTCTCGGCCGACGAGAACAGCAGCAGGATGCGCTTGTCGGTGTTCTCGCGCCCGAAGACGCGCACCTGGTCGTCGCCCTTCTTCCCCGTCGCCAGCTTGGGCACCACGACGACGTCGTTGCGCAGCGCGAACGCGACGGCGGCGACATCCTGCGCGGCGAGCGCCTCTTCGAGCTGGGCGGAGCGGAATTCCGGCTGGGCCATGAGTACTCAGTTCAGGATCATGAGCGCAGTGGTCGACGAGTCGATCGCCCCCACCGAGACGGACAGGTGGTAGCTCGCGCCTTCGGCCGGAACCGAGCTGCGCGACGAGTCGCATGTCTTCGTCGACGAGCGGGTGCGGTCCCAGGTGATCGCGGGCGTCTTCAGCGTCTGGCCCGCAGTGATCGTGATCTTCTGGTGGGTTCCGGCGACCTGGCAGTCCTTCGACGACCAGTACGTCTCGGCGCCGGAGGTGATGCTGAGCACCTGCTCGGCCGAGCCGAGATCCAGCGCGCAGGCCGTCGTCGACGTGTTGGTGATGCTCATCGAGATCTTCGGCTGCTCGAGCGACGAGTACGAGCTGGCGTCGGCGATCGGCTTGAGGCTGATCTGGGCGGCGTCGCAGGTTCCTGAGGCGGCGGCGGTGGCCGACGGCTTGGGGGCGGCGGCGGCCGACGGCTTCGACGAGGCGGCCGGGGCGGAGGACGCCCGGGTGGAGGCCGCGGCCGACGCACTGGGGCTGGGCGTCGGGGAGGCCGACGTTCCTGCGCCCGGTCTCACCGCGATAAGCACGATGACGAGCAGCAGCACCACGAGAGCACCCAGCACGAGCGCGCGGCGCCGCCAGTACACCGACGGCGGCTTCGAGCCGACCGGATGCTTGAACGACGACATGCGCACAGGGTAGGTGTCGTTGCGTGCCTCGTCGGGCATGCAGTCGGCGCGTTGCAGTCACCACGGCAAATGCGCAGGAACGTCGCCCCGCCCCACCGCAGCCCACCGCCGCGCGCGGGCGCTACGCCGCCGGCAGCACCTTGAGCATCCGCGTGTTGCCGAGCGTGTTGGGCTTCACGCGCGCGAGGTCGAGGAACTCGGCGACGCCCTCGTCAGACGAGCGGACGAGCTCGGCGTAGACCTCGGGCGACACGACCGACTCGCCGATCTCGAGGTATCCGTGCTTGACGAAGAAGTCGACCTCGAACGTGAGGCAGAAGATGCGCCCGACGCCGAGAGCGCGTGCGTCGCCCTCGAGCCCGTCGAGGAGCTTGTGGCCCACTCCGTGGCGGATCCAGTCGGGATCGAGCGCGAGGGTCCGGACTTCGGCGAGGTCGTCCCAGAAGACGTTGAGGGCGCCGCAGCCGATCGGCACGCCGTCGGGACCGAGGGCGATCTGGAACTGCTGGATGCTGCCGTACAGGGTGACGTTGTCTTTGCCGAGCAGGATGCGGCGGGCGACGTACGGCTCGATCAGGCGCTGGATATGCGGGACGTCGGAGGCGATGGCTTTGCGGACGGTGATCTCGCCAGTGGACATTCCCCCAGCGTAGCGAAGGGCGGCCCTCCCGGAGGAGAGCCGCCCTTGCGGTGACGCGATTCTTACGCTTCGCCCTTGTCGAGCACCAGCACGTCTTCGCGGCCCGGCTGACGCCCGGTCTCGAACGTGAACTTGCCGTCGACGTAGTCGACCTTCACGTGGTCGCCGGCGTTGAGCTCACCCTGGAGGATGTGCTCCGACAGCTGGTCCTCGACCTCGTGCTGGATCGCACGACGCAGCGGACGAGCACCGAGCGACGGGTCGAAGCCGACCTTGATGAGCTGCTCCTTGGCCGCGAGCGAGAGCTCGGCGGTCATGTCGCGGTCGAGCAGGCGGTCCGACAGGCGCTTGACGAACAGGTCGACGATCTGCAGGAGCTCCGGCTGCGTGAGCTGCGGGAACACGATGGTCTCGTCGACGCGGTTCAGGAACTCGGGCTTGAAGTGCTTCTTGAGCTCCTCCGACACCTTGGAGCGCATGCGCTCGTAGGAGGTGGCGGTGTCGCCCTCGATCTGGAAGCCGACGGGGCCGCCCGTGATGTCTTTCGTGCCGAGGTTGGTCGTCATGATGATGACCGTGTTCTTGAAGTCGACTACTCGACCCTGACCGTCCGTCAGACGGCCCTCTTCGAGCACCTGCAGGAGCGAGTTGAAGATGTCGGGGTGAGCCTTCTCGATCTCGTCGAACAGCACGACGGAGAACGGCTTGCGGCGGACCTTCTCGGTCAGCTGGCCGCCCTCTTCGAAGCCGACGAACCCGGGAGGGGCACCGAACAGGCGCGAGACGGTGTGCTTCTCGCCGTACTCGGACATGTCGAGGCTGATCAGAGCGTTCTCATCATCGAACAGGAACTCGGCGAGCGCCTTGGCGAGCTCGGTCTTTCCGACGCCCGTGGGGCCGGCGAAGATGAACGAGCCCGACGGCCGCTTCGGGTCTTTGAGGCCGGCACGCGTGCGGCGGATGGTCTTCGACAGTGCGGCGATCGCCTGCTCCTGGCCGATGACGCGCTGGTGCAGCGCCTTCTCCATGAAGACGAGACGCGAGGTCTCCTCTTCGGTGAGCTTGAAGACCGGGATGCCGGTCGCCTGGGCCAGGACCTCGGCGATGACGCCCTCGTCGACGGTGCCGGAGGCTCCGACGTCGCCCGAGCGCCACTGCTTCTCGAGGCGGAGACGCTCGCCGAGCAGCTTCTTCTCCTCGTCGCGGAGGCTGGCGGCCTTCTCGAAGTCCTGGTCTTCGATCGCGGCCTCCTTCTGTCCGCGGACCACGGCGATCTTCTCGTCGAACTCGCGGAGCTCCGGCGGGGCGGACAGGATCGAGAGGCGCAGGCGGGCGCCGGCCTCGTCGATCAGGTCGATCGCCTTGTCGGGGAGGAAGCGGTCGGCGACGTAGCGGTCGGCCAGGTTGGCCGCCGCGACGATCGCGCCGTCGGTGATGGACACCTTGTGGAAGGCCTCGTACTTGTCGCGGAGACCCTTGAGGATGTTGATCGCGTGGGGCAACGAGGGCTCGTGCACCTGGACGGGCTGGAAGCGGCGCTCGAGAGCGGCGTCCTTCTCGAAGTGCTTGCGGTACTCGTCGAGCGTCGTGGCGCCGATGGTCTGCAGCTCGCCGCGAGCCAGGAGCGGCTTGAGGATCGAGGCCGCGTCGATCGCGCCCTCGGCGGCACCCGCACCGACGAGGGTGTGGATCTCGTCGATGAAGACGATGATGTCGCCGCGCGTGCGGATCTCCTTGGTGACCTTCTTGAGGCGCTCTTCGAAGTCACCGCGGTAGCGGCTGCCGGCGATGAGCGAGCCGAGGTCGAGCGAGTAGAGCTGCTTGTCTTTCAGCGTCTCGGGGACGTCGCCCTTGACGATCGCCTGGGCGAGGCCCTCGACGACGGCCGTCTTGCCGACGCCCGGCTCGCCGATCAGCACGGGGTTGTTCTTGGAGCGACGGGAGAGGATCTGCATGACCCGCTCCATCTCCTTCTCGCGCCCGATCACCGGGTCGAGCTTGTTGTCGCGCGCAGCCTGGGTCAGGTTGCGACCGAACTGGTCGAGCACCTGAGATCCACCCTGCGGGCCAGCCTGCGTTTCTCCGCCCACTGCCACTGCCTCCTTGCCCTGGTAACCCGAGAGCAGCTGGATGACCTGCTGGCGCACTCGGTTGAGGTCAGCGCCGAGCTTGACGAGGACCTGGGCGGCCACACCTTCGCCTTCGCGAATGAGGCCGAGGAGGATGTGCTCGGTGCCGATGTAGTTGTGTCCGAGCTGGAGCGCTTCGCGCAGGGACAGCTCGAGGACCTTCTTCGCGCGAGGCGTGAAGGGGATGTGGCCGGTCGGCTGCTGCTGACCCTGGCCGATGATGTCCTGGACCTGCTCGCGCACGGCGTCGAGCGAGATTCCCAGCGACTCGAGCGCCTTGGCGGCGACGCCCTCGCCCTCGTGGATGAGGCCGAGCAGGATGTGCTCGGTGCCGATGTAGTTGTGGTTGAGCATCTTCGCTTCTTCTTGAGCGAGGACGACAACGCGACGGGCACGGTCGGTGAATCTCTCGAACATCTTCTAACTCCCTTGGTGACGGGCTGGGACGCCACCCATATGACGGACGCCCCGCAGGGGGTGGGCGTCCAATACGTCGAGAGTAGCCAGCGCGATGCCCTCCGTCTGCCCCTGTTCGCTGGCGGCGTGACGGAGGTCCTCCCATGCTCCGTCGGTAGGTTCGGCATATGGCGAACTACACGGTCGGCTTGATCCCCCACCCCACGAAGTCGGTCACCGCGTCGATCGACGTCCTGCGCACGTGGCAGGGCTCGGACGAAGCGCACCTGATCGCCCTCCACGACGACGCCGCACGGGTCGGCGCCGACATCGAGCTGGTCGACGAGCCGACCTTCGTCGAGCGGGTCGACGCGGTCGTCTCGCTGGGCGGGGACGGCACCATGCTCGGTGCGATGCGGCTCGTCGCGCCCCGTCCGGTCCCGGTGCTGGGCGTCAACTACGGCAACGTCGGCTTCCTGGTCGAGACTGAGCCGCAGGAACTCGCCGACGCCCTCGAGTCCCTCCGATCGGGCGACTTCTCCCTCGAGCCGCACCACGCCGTCGAGGTCACCGTCTCGTCGACGGGGTTCGAGGCGTCCTTCCTCGCCTTCAACGACCTCTCCGTCACGCGTCGGCCCGGCCAGGGCGTGGTCACCGCAGACCTCGCGGTCGAGGGCACCCCGTACGGCTACTTCAAGGCCGACTCGATCGTCGTCTCCACTCCTGCCGGCTCGACCGCCTACAACTACGCCGCCGGCGGCCCGGTCGTCAGCCCCGCCGTCGCCGCCGTCGTGGTCACCCCCGTCGCCCCGATGGCCGGCATCGACCGGACCGTCGTGCTCGGCCCCAAGGAGCTCCTCAAGTTCACGATCGGGGCCGGCACCCGCTCGGCGGCGCTCGAGCTCGACGGCCGCGTGGTCTCGGACGTCGGCGAGGGCGCCATCATCAAGGTGAAGCTCCGCGAGGACGCCGGCGTGGTGGCCCGCGTCGATGCCGGGCGGCACGGCCGCAAGGGGCGCCTCAAGCTCAGCCTGATGGACCTCCCGCTGCGGCCGGACCAGCTGCTCGAGCTGGTGCCCCCGGAGGTGCGCGCGCGGTTCGCACGGCAGCACTAGTCGGGGCGCGGCGGCGGCGTGCCAGTTCCTGCCGCGATCGCGCTGCGACTCAGAACACCTCGCCCAGGCACTCGGCGAAGATCTGCTCGGGATCGCGCTCGAAGCCGCGTCGTGCGAACCAGTCGGCGACGTTGCGGCAGTCGCGCTCGAGCAGGGCCACGCCGTTCGGATTGCTGACCACGTCGACGAGCTGCGGCACGTCGATCACGACCACTCGTCCGTCGTGGACCAGCAGGTTGTACGGCGACAGGTCTCCGTGGGCGAAGCCGGCCCGGGCAAACCCGAGCAGGATCTCGCTCACCTGCTCGAACAGCGGCCAGAGCGCGGCGCCGTCCTCCTTCACCTGAGCGAGCCGGGGCGCGGCCGTGCGACCGTCTCCGATGAACTCCATCAGGATCTCGGTGCCCGAGATCTGCACCGGGTACGGAACGGGCACGCCCCGCTCGAACATGCGCGAGAGCGCCTCGAACTCGGCCCAGGCCCACAGCCCGGCCTGGACGGCCCGGCCGTGCGAGGAGCCCCGCGCCATCGCCCGGCCGTCGCGGGTGTTGCGGGTGCGGCGCCCCTCGCGGTACTGGGCACCGCGGTGGAAGTCGCTGTTCTCGGCGCTCCGGTAGCGCTTCGCGGCGAGCACGCTGGTGCGCGAGCTGCCGTCGGCGAGCGTCACGTCGTCGGGAACCGCGCGCTCCAGCAGGAACACGTCGGCCTCCTTGCCCGTCTTGACGATGCCGAGCTCGGTGTCGATGGCCGCCGCGCTCGTGACGAGCCAGTCGGGCCGGGGCTGCGGGCCGCGTTCGAGCGGCTGGGTGGCCGGCCACGTGGACCAGCGCTGGTCGTCGCCGATCTCGGCGACGGAGAAGGTGGGAACGACGAAATCGTCGGAAAAGGTCACTGGTGATCTCCAGAAGAGAGGTCACCAGCAGCGTTGCTAGCGGACGGCGACCTCGGGGATGAAGGGGTTCATGGCGCGCGTCATCGATGCAGTCATGGTCTTCACCTCTTCTCGATCCTCGAATGGCCTGGTCTCGCTGTCGGGACTTCACCGTAGCGCCCTGACGGCCGGGTGTCGAGAGATCCGCCCCGGCATCGACCGGGATGCCTCGGGCCGCGGAGTCCACGCACTCGGCACCAGACGACGAAAGCCCGCCTCCCGGAGTGGGAGGCGGGCTTTCGGGAGGGTGCTTACTGCAGGTAGAGCTGGAGGTCCTGCGAGACGGCCTTGGCGAACATGCGCAGACGGGCACGCGACTCGACACGCGAGACCGCCTGGCGGCTCGAGTGCACGCGCTTGGATATCTCGTCGAGCGTCATCGGCTGGTCGTCGTCGAGGCCGAAGCGCATGCGGATCACACGGGCCTCGTCTTCGGGCAGCGCCTCGACGAGCGAGTGGATGTCGCGGTTGAGCATGCTCGTCTCGGTGGCCTCGCCGGGAGACGGCGTCTCTTCGTCTTCGATGAAGTCGCCGAGCTCGCTGTCTTCGGCATCGCCGACGACGGTGTGGATGGAGACGGGCTCGTGCGAGCGCGACTTCAGGTCGACCAGGTCGGCGACCTCCATGGCGACCTCGGCGGCCACCTCGTCGACGGTGGGCGCACGGCCCAGGTCGACGGTGAGGTCGCGCTCGGCGCGCGAGATGCGGTTGATGCGCTCCACGGTGTGCACCGGGATGCGGATGGCGCGCGCCTTGTCGGCGAGGCCGCGGGCGATCGCCTGGCGGATCCACCAGGTGGCGTAGGTCGAGAACTTGTAGCCCTGCGTGTAGTCGAACTTCTCGACGGCACGCACGAGGCCGAGGTTGCCCTCCTGGATGACGTCCATGAAGGGAAGGCCGCGCTGCGTGTAGCGCTTGGCGATCGAGACGACCAGGCGGAGGTTGGCGGTGATCATGCGGTCCTTCGCACGCTCGCCGTCGTGGATGAGCCAGCGGTAGTCGCTGCGGTCGGAGGCGCTGACCTTGCCGGCGGCCTGCATCTCGGCGAGCTTCTCCTCGGCGAAGAGGCCGACCTCGATGCGGCGGGCGATCTCGGTCTCCTCCTGGGCGTCGAGGAGAGGCATGCGGCCGATGTGGCGGAGGTAGTCGCCGACCTGGTCGGTGGACGCACCGCGAACCTGACCGAGGACTTCGACTTCGACGTCGTCGTCCGGAGCGGTGGTCGTGGTGCTGGCGCTCGTGGCGCGGGTGCTGGTGGCGCTGTTCTCGCGGACGTGATCAATTGCAGTCGACATGTCTTCTTCTCCATCCCTAGCGAGGTCGGTCCTGTTGTTCAGGAGTCGATCCGACGGTGAAGCCCCACGTTCTCGGAGGTCTTTCGCCGCACTACGAGTCTTCCGATCGGGTACGTCCTGAGAGAAACCGTTCAGGGTCTTCCCAAGTAACCTCGGAGTGCGCTCACAGGAAAAAGGGCGTTACGGGGTACGCGAGGGCTGATCTTTTGACAGAGGAGCATCGGCGGGTGTAGGCGGCGCGACTCTGGCCTGGGGTACGGCTCTACCAGCAGATCCCTTGATCATTGAGGGTTTCTGCACCCCGATTTCACGTAACGGGGTACGTCCAGTCTTAACGAAGCGTTTCCGAGACGTGTACGACGGACCTCACCACGGGGGACGAACAGACGCGAAAACGCCCCCGCACGAGGGCGGGGGCGTTCGAGAGTCAGCGGATCAGGCGCGGCCGGCAGCCTCTTCGGCTTCGGCGCGTGCGCGCTCCTCGGCCTCGATCTCGGAGTACACGGCACGCTCCGACTTGTCGGCACGGAAGATCGCGCGCATGGCGAACCAGAAGATCAGCCCGACGAGGATGGTCGGGGTGACGGAGAAGACGATCCCGCCGATCAGAGAGTGAGGCACCCTCCAAGGGTACGTCACTCGTGACGCCCGCGAGCTGGCATCGCTCGACGAGCGCGAGGCCTACTTGACGAGGGGGAACAGGATGGTCTCGCGGATGCCCAGGCCCGTGATCGCCATGAGCAGGCGGTCCACGCCCATGCCCATGCCACCGGTCGGCGGCATCCCGTGCTCGAGCGCCTTCAGGAAGTCCTCGTCGAGGCGCATGGCCTCGACGTCGCCGAGCGCGGCCAGCTTGGCCTGCTCGACGAACCGCTCGCGCTGCACGACCGGGTCGACGAGCTCCGAGTAGCCCGTGGCCAGCTCGAAGCCGCGGACGTAGAGGTCCCACTTCTCGACGACGCCCGGCTTGCTGCGGTGCGCGCGGACGAGCGGCGACGTGTCGAGCGGGAAGTCCATCACGAACGTCGGCCTGTCGAGGCCGCCCTTGACGAAGTGCTCCCAGAGCTCTTCGACGAGCTTTCCGTGGGTCTCCTGCGCGACAGTGATGCCGAGGTCGGAGGCCATGGCCTGCAGCTCGCCGAACGGGGTGTCGACGGTGATCCGCGTACCGGCAGCCTCGCTGAGAGACTCGTACATCGAGATGCGATCCCAGTCGCCGCCGAGATCGAACTCGGTGCCGTCGGCCCAGGTCACGACGTGCGACCCGGCGACGGCGAGCGCGGCGTTCTGGATAAGCTCCTGCGTCAGGTCGGCGATCTGGTTGTAGTCGCCGTAGGCCTGGTAGGCCTCGACCATGGCGAACTCCGGCGAGTGAGTCGAGTCGGCACCCTCGTTCCGGAAGTTCCTGTTGATCTCGAACACCCGCTCGATGCCGCCGACGGCCGCGCGCTTGAGGTACAGCTCGGGCGCGATGCGCAGGTAGAGCTCGGTGTCGAAGGCGTTGGAGTGCGTCTCGAACGGTCGGGCCGACGCGCCGCCGTGCATGGTCTGGAGCATCGGGGTCTCGACCTCGAGGAACTCGTGGCCGTCGAACGTCGATCGCAGCGACTTCATGACGGCCGCGCGCGTGCGCACCGTCGTGCGGGCCTGCTCGCGCACGATCAGGTCGAGGTAGCGGCTGCGCACCCGGGTCTCTTCGCTCAGCTCGGAGTGGAGGTTCGGCAGGGGCAGGATCGCCTTGGCCGCGATCTTCCAGTCCTTCACGAGGATCGAGAGCTCTCCGCGGCGCGACGAGATAACCTCGCCCGACACGAACACGTGGTCGCCCAGGTCGACCATCGACTTCCAGCGCGCCAGCGACTCGTCGCCGACCTCGGCCAGCGAGACCATCACCTGGATGCGCGAGCCGTCGCCCGACTGGAGCGCGGCGAAGCAGAGCTTGCCGCCGATGCGGAAGTGCACGACGCGCCCGGCGAGGCCGACGACGTCGCCGGTCGCGGTGTCGGTCTCGATCGACTCGTACCTCGCGCGGGTCGCGGCGATCGTCGTGGTGATCGGGACGCCGACCGGGTACGCCTCGTCGCCCGACTCGATGAGCCGCAGTCGCTTCTCGAGGCGGACCGCCTTCTGCTCGAAGACCTCTTCGTCGGTCAGCTCGGGCTCGATGGGGGCGTCAGTCAATTGGTGCTCCAGGTGTCAGGCGAGGGGGTCGTCGTCGTCGAACGACGGCATCTCGATGGTACCGGGGCCGACGGTGGCGTCTGCCGTTCCCAGGGCGCGGTCCATCGCCGAGCGGACGAGGGGCGCGATGACGCGGCCGGGCTCTTCGAGGCCGAGCTCTTTCAGGATGCCGACGGACTGCGACACGATGGCGGCCGAGAAGGTCGTCGCGGTCTCGACGGCCTCGGCGTACCGCGGGCGGTCGGCGTCGTCGATCACGACGGGCTCGGCGCCCATCTCGACGACGAGGGCCTGGCCGATGGGCAGCACGGGGCCGGGCGCGGTGACGGCGCAGTAGGCGTCGCGGAGGCGCACCAGGTCGATCGTGGTGCCGGTGAACTGCAGCGCGGGGTGGATCGCCAGCGGGATCGCGCCGGCAGCCCGGGCAGGATCGAGCACCGACAGCCCGTGCACCGGCGAGGTGTGCACGACGAGCTGGCCGGCCTGCCAGGCGTTCGTCGAGGCGAGCCCGGTGACGAGGCCCTCGAGCTGGTCCTCGGGCACGGCGATCAGGACGAGCTCGCTGCGCTCGACGATCTCGTGCACCGGCAGGATCGGAACGCCCGGCAGGATCGCGTCGGCGCGGTCATGGCTGCGCTCCGAGACCGCCGAGATGCCCACGACGGCGTGGCCCGCCGCGGCAAGGGCCGCGCCCAGGACGGGCCCCACGTGACCGGCGCCGATGATCCCGACGCCGAGGCGGCCGCTGGGCCGCTGGGCGGGGGTCATCGGTCGTCTCCGAGACGGGTCGAGGCGTCAGGAGCAGGGAACGCCGTCGCGTCGTCCGCCTGCGGCTCACCGGCACCCGGTGCCACCTGCGTCTCGAGCCACCGGTGCGTGCGGTCGGCCTTGGCGGCCGCGACGGCATCGGCGGCGGCCTTGCTGAAGAAGTCGCGTGCGTCGCCTTGGTCGAGCGCGCCGACGTTCGCCGTGATGGGGCCCTGGACGGTGTGGAACTCGAGCGAGGCGAGGCGAAGGCGACGCAGGATCGGCCCCTGACGCACGCCGACGCTCTGCAGTCGGGGCAGGGGCACCACGATCAGCTCCCTCCAGATCGCGCCCTTGCGCAGCAGGACGGCTCCCGGTGCTTCGCGGAAGCCGTTGCGCCGCCAGGAGAACCAGCGCAGCACGGCCGCGCGCCGGGGCGACACGGTGAAGCCGCCCTCCGTGCCCGACGACGTCATGCCGGCCTCGATCAGCGACAGGGTGCGCGTGCTCTCCTCGACGGCCCGCTGCGGCGACCCGGCGGCGACCTCGTCGGCCGTGGTCTCGCCGCGAGCGAGGGCGTCCTCAGCGGCCACGTCGGCGGCGGTGAGCCCGACGAGCTCCGGCAGCACGAGCCCGAGCACGCGCGTCACGTCGTCAGCCGAGCCGACCGGCAGGATCGTCGTGTTCGCCTGGTTGTCGGCGCCCTTGGCCGACGAGTGCGAGGCGACGTTGATCTTGACCTCCCACCAGCCGAAGGGCCGCCAGGCGAGCGGCTGACTGAGGCGGATGGAGTGGATCCGGCCCGGTGGCAGAGTCTCATTGCTCGTCGACAGGAGGCCCCAGCCGATGCGGATGCCGTCGCGAGTCGAGGCGATCGAGTAGCGGAGCGACTTCACGACGCGGCGCGAGTAGTAGCTGAACGAGCCCAGGATCGTCGGGAAGAACACGACCAGCAGCACGTACTGGCCCGTCGTCGCGATGCTGATGATCACGGCCGCGATCACGGCGGCGAGGAAGAGCGTGAACGGGCTCAGGATCGCCGACCCGACGAGACGCCCTGGGTGCATCTTGACGACGGACTGCGGCTCGGTCTGCCCCTCCCCCAGCGGCTCGGCGAGGAACTCGTTGAGCCGCTTCTCGATGACGCCGGTGCCCTGGTGCTGGCCTGGCTCGCCCTTCTCGGCCTCGCGCGTTCCGCTTGCCCGGCGCAGGATCTCGGACCGCACGGCGTCGGCCGATGCCGAGCGGAGATAGGCCAGCGGCACGTTCGCATCGTGACCGGCCTGGCTGATCTCGAGCTTCGCGGCGCCGAAGATCCGCGCCAGCAGCCGGCGTTCGATGTTGATGCCCTGGATCCGGTCGAGGCGGGCGCGGCGGTTCGTGCGGAACAGGATGCCGCTGCGCACCTCGACCGTGTCGGCGGTGACGCGGAAGGTGTTGACCCGCCAGGAGACGTAGAAGATGGCGATGATGATCACCAGCAGGGCGACGATGCCGAGCACCACGAACCCGATCAGTCCGTGGCCGACGGCGTAGCCCACGGGGTCGCCGTCATCGCCCCGGCCTCCCCGGTTGCCGTCGGGGCCCGGGATGAAGAAGCCGATCAGCTGCTCGCGGGCGTTGTTGATGAAGATGCCCAGGATCACCACGAAGACGATGCCGCCCTTGAGCAGCGGGGTGGCGGGGTGGAGTCGGTGCCACTCGCCGTCGGTGAAGTCGGTGGACGACGGCGGGGCGGGTTCCTGCGCGCGGAAGTCTTTGGGGGGCGTGAAGTCGCCGCCGGGAGTCCAGCTCACAGGCCGGCCCGCCGCGACTCGGCCAGCTCGACCAGGCGGTCGCGGAGGCGCTCAGCATCGTCGGCGGGGACACCCGGGATCGTGACCGCCGACGCGGCGGCCGCCGTGACGAACTTGAGGTCGCTCAGGCCCAGCGCGCGGACGACCGGGCCGCGGTTGACGTCGATCAGCTGCATGCGGCCGTACGGGACGGCGACGAAGCGCAAGAAGAGGATGCCGCGGCGCACCAGGAGGTCGTCGTCGCGCAGCTGGTAGCCGATGGCGCGGACGCGGCGGGGCGTGAACGCGACGACGAGGATTGTGACGACGACGATCACGGCGGTCAGGGCGTAGCCCCACCACTCGCCCGCGAGCCAGGTGAGAGCGCTGAGCGCGGCGACGACGAGGCCGCTCAGCGCGTAGCTGACCATCTCGGGCCACTTGTACTTGGGGCTGATGCCGGTCCACGAGGCACCGTCGAGGTCGAGGCGGTCGGTCACGGGGGCTCCTGAGCTGGTCGGACGGCGGTTCACCTCGGAACGCTACCGCCTGCCGCCGACCGTCGCCGGGTGATCGTCCCCTTCGGGTCGCCTGACGGGGTGCCGCGCAACCCGTTTCCGACGCTCAGCCTCGAGGGCGACGTCGCTCGCGGAGGAAGGTGAAGACCCCGGTGCCAGCCGAGCAGACGGCGAGCAGGTAGCCGAGCGTTCTCGTGAAAGCGGCGTCGGTCGCCACCCCCACGACGAGCAGGATGAGCCCGGCCAGCACGGCCACCGCGAGAACGCCGTAGGCCCGGCGCGCAGAGGGTCAGATGCGCTGCTGCAGACCGCCGCCGCGGTTCTTGTCGTCATCGTCGGGCGGAACAGTGCACATGTACTCCCCGACCAGTCCCGCCGCCAGAAGCACGACGCCGCCCACGACCGAGACCACCATGGGCACCAGCGAGCCGGCGGCGACGCTGACGCCGCGAGTGAGCATGTAGACGAGCATGCCGCCGACGAATCCGCCGAACAGGGCGCCGGCCAGGCTCGACGCCTTCGCGATCAGCACGACCCGGGTCGCGTAGTAGGCGTCGATCGGCTCGTGCGTGCGGCCGCGGGCGACGCGGAAGACCGGCACGGCGAGCGAGATGACGATGGCGGCGATGGCGAGCAGCGCCAGACCGAGTGTGATCGACGGCACGGCGACGGGGTGCAGCGTCGCGGCAAGGGCCGCGTCGAACGCGAAGCCTGCCACGACCGCGACGACGAGGAACGACACGATGGTCGAGACGCGGGTGCGCTTCATGCTTTGCCCCCGTGCGAGGAGAGCGCGACAGGGGCTGGCGGCGCCGTCAGCACGGTGGCGCCGTCGACGTGCGCGACTTCATCCTCGAGCCGCGCCAGCAGCGACGCGATCGGACCGTGACCCGGAAGCACGGCGTCGGGCTGGATCTGCGCCCAGGGCTCCAGCACGAACGACCTCTCGTGAGCGCGCGGATGCGGCAGAGTCAGCCGCGGGGTGTCGAGCTCCACGTCGCCGAAGACGACGAGGTCAAGGTCGAGGGTGCGGTTGCCCCAGCGCTCGAGGCGGACTCGCCCGAGCTCGTCTTCGATCCGGTTGAGCTCGTCGAGCAGGGCGAGGGGCTCGAGCGACGTCTCGACGATCGCGGCGCCGTTCAGATAGAGGGGCTTCGACTCGTCCAGCCCGTCGACCGTCAGCGCCACGGACTCGACCGGGGCCGAGGCCGCGACGACCCGGGTGCCGTCGACGAAGCCGATCTCCTTGACGGCGGCACGCAGGATCGCGTCGCTGCGCCCGAGGTTCGAGCCGAGCGCGATCACGGCCCGGGTCACGAGCGACCCCGGTCGATCGTGATCGACACGTCCGTGAACGGCACGGTGATCGGCGCCTGCGGCTTGTGGACCGTGACGCTGGTGCGGAGGGCCGCCGGGTGCGACAGCACGGTGGCCGCGATGCGCTCCGCGAGCGTCTCGATGAGGTCGACCGGGTCGGTCTCGATGTCGCGGACGATCTCTTCGGCGAGCACGCCGTAGTGCACGGTCGCGTCGAGATCCCCCGAGGTCGCGGAACGCACGGCGTCGATGTCGACGATCACGTCGACCAGGAACTCCTGGCCGTTCTCGCGCTCGAAGTCGAAGACTCCGTGATGGCCCGTCGCCTTCACGCCGGTCAATGTGAGCTGGTCAACCACGGCTGCCTTTCTGCCACGCTTCCCAGACGTCGAGGGAGGCGCGGGTGGATGCGACGTCGTGCACTCGAACGCCCCAGGCGCCGGCCTGGGCGCTGAGGGCCGAGATGACGGCGGTCGCGGGGTCGCGCTCGCGAACGCCGGCCTCTTCGGGCAGCAGCCCGCCGAGGAAGCGCTTGCGCGACGCGGCGACGAGGATCGGGAGTCCGATCTCGGAGAGCTCGTGCAGGTGCCCGAGCAGCTGCCAGTTGTGCTCCGCGAGCTTGGCGAAGCCGAGACCCGGGTCGATGACGAGGCGGTCGGGCTCCACGCCCTGCACGACGAGCTCGGCGACGCGCTGGAACAGCTCGGCCTTCACCTCGGCGATCGCGTTCGAGTAGGTGGCGCGGGAGTTCATCACGTCGGAGTGCCCGCGCCAGTGCATGGCCACGTAGGTGCGGTCGGTGTCGGCGACGACCTGCGCCATGTTGGGGTCGGCGAGCCCGCCCGAGACGTCGTTGATGATGTCGGCTCCGGCCGAGACAGCAGCGAAGGCGGTGGCGGCGTTCATCGTGTCGACGCTGACGCGGTAGCCGAGCGCTACCAGCTCGCGGATCACCGGGACGACGCGACGCTGCTCCTCGTGGACATCCACGCGGGGTGCGCCGGGCCGGGTCGACTCGCCGCCGACGTCGATGATGTCTGCTCCGTCGGCGACCAGCGAGCGCGCGTGGGCGATGGCGTCGTCGAAGCGGGCGTACCGGCCGCCGTCGCTGAACGAGTCGAGCGTGACGTTGAGGATCCCCATGATCAGCGTGCGGGCAGGCGCCGCGGGGGTCGGCGTCGGCGCGGCCTCGCGGACCACGGTGATGGCGCGGGTGGCGACATCGATGTACGACGAGTCGCTCTCGGGCGCAGGAACTCCGGGCTCGATCCGCACCCCGACTCCCCCGGCGAGACCGGCCGCCGCCTCGGGCGCCCGAAGCGGCTCGGAGTACACGCCGCCCGCGATCAGCCGCCGCTCGGGGGCCGCCGCCGCTCGGGCGGCAGTGGTCGTCGCCGACTCGGCCACCGGCTCCCCGTGTGCCGTGGGCTGCGGCACGTGCTGCACCTCGCCGTTGAACGAGGCCCGCGGGCGCACTGCCTCCGACTCGGGGCTCGGCGCGGCAGACGCAGCGGGGCTCGGCGCACTGGCCGTGTGCGCCGCCCGGTGCTGCTCCATCCGCGACTGGGCGACGCGGCGAAGCGCCTCGCCCTGGGCCGCGACGGTGGCGCGATCGGAGGCGAGGCGCTCTGCGGCTAGAGCCTCGGGGTCGAGGTTCGGGCTGGCGCGACGACCACGGGAGCGGGGCGCGTCGGGAGCGAAGGGCTCGGACGACCGGCGAGACACCGCCGACGACGCCGCGCGGGGCGACGCGACGGGCTCCACGCGGGTCGCCGTGTCGGTGGCATCAGCGGGATCGCCTGAGCCGGGGGGAGGCGACGGGGTCCAGGGGGTCGCACCGGGGTACCGGTCGCGCCCACGCGGGCGCAGCCACGTCTGCTCGACCTCGGGATCGAGGTCGAGCGACGTGGCTGACGCCTGGTCGGGCTCTGCGGGCGCGCGATGCGCAGCCCGAGCGGCCTCCCTGGGAGTGAGGTCGCTCACGGCCTAGGCGGGAGCGATGCCGGGAGTGGTACGCGGAGGACGCTTGCGGAGCGACGGCTTCGAGGTGGGCTCGGAGTCGACTCCGCCGTCGACGGCGCCGGCGTCGACGGGGATGCGCGACGGGATCTTGACCGCGGGGAGATTCGACGAGGGGCGCTTCGAGCTCGACAGCCACTCGGGGCGCTCCGGGAGCTTCTTGACATCCTTGAAGATCTCGGCGAGCTCGTCGTGGTCGAGGGTCTCTTTCTCGAGGAGCAGCGTGGCGAGCCTGTCGAGGATGTCGCGGTTGTCGTTGATGACCGCCCACGCCTCGTCGTGCGCCTGCTCGAGCAGGATCCGCACCTCGGCATCGACCGTCTCGGCGATCTTCTCCGAGTAGTCGCGGTCTCCGCCGTCGCGGCCCATCATCATCTCGCCGCCGACGGTGCCGAGCTTGACCGAGCCGACCTTGGTGCTCATGCCGTACTCGGTGACCATCTTGCGAGCGGTCGCCGTGGCCTTCTCGATGTCGTTCGAGGCGCCGGTGGTCGGGTCGTGGAACACGATCTCCTCGGCGACGCGGCCACCCATGGCGTACGAGAGCTGGTCGAGAAGCTCGTTGCGGGTGACCGAGTACTTGTCTTCGAGAGGAAGCACCATCGTGTAGCCGAGGGCGCGACCGCGCGGGAGGATCGTGATCTTGGTGACCGGATCGGTGTGGCGCATAGCGGCCGCGGCCAGGGCGTGGCCGCCCTCGTGGTAGGCGGTGATGAGCTTCTCGGAGTCGTTCATCACGCGGCTGCGACGCTGCGGACCGGCCATGACGCGGTCCACCGCCTCGTCGAGAGCGCGGTTGTCGATGAGCTGCGCGTTGCTGCGGGCCGTGAGGAGCGCGGCCTCGTTGAGGACGTTCGCCAGGTCGGCACCGGTGAAGCCAGGCGTCTTGCGGGCGAGGACCTCGAGGTTGACGTTGGCCGAGAGCGGCTTTCCCTTGCCGTGCACCTCGAGGATCTGCTTGCGGCCCTCGAGACCGGGAGCGTCGACGCCGATCTGACGGTCGAAGCGACCGGGACGCAGGAGTGCGGGGTCGAGCACGTCGGGGCGGTTGGTCGCCGCGATGAGGATGACGTTGGTCTTGACGTCGAAGCCGTCCATCTCGACCAGGAGCTGGTTGAGGGTCTGCTCGCGCTCGTCGTTGCCACCGCCGATGCCGGCGCCGCGGTGGCGGCCGACGGCATCGATCTCGTCGATGAAGATGATGGCCGGGCTGTTCTGCTTGGCCTGCTCGAAGAGGTCGCGGACGCGGCTCGCGCCCACGCCGACGAACATCTCGACGAAGTCGGAACCGGAGATCGAGAAGAAGGGCACTCCGGCCTCGCCGGCGACGGCGCGGGCCAGCAGGGTCTTGCCGGTGCCGGGAGGGCCGTACAGCAGCACGCCCTTCGGGATGCGGGCGCCGACGGCCTGGAACTTGGCGGGCTCCTTGAGAAAGTCCTTGATCTCTTCGAGCTCCTCGATGGCCTCGTCGGCACCGGCGACGTCGCTGAACGAGACCTGCGGGGTCTCCTTGTTGTTCAGCTTCGCGCGGGACTTGCCGAACTGCATGACCTTGCTGCCGCCGCCCTGCATGCTCGACAGCAGGAACCAGAACAGCGCTCCGATGATGAGGAAGGGCAGGAGCACGCCGAGGAGCGAGACGAAGAAGTTCGACTGCGTGACGACGTCGTTGTAGCCGCCGTTGTCGCCCGAGGCGAGCTTGGCATCCGTGACTGCGGACACCACGGCGTCGCCTCGATCTGTGGCGTAGTAGAACTGCGCCGTCGACTTGTCGTTCAGCGTGAGGTCGACGCGCTGCTCGTTGCTGTAGATCTGGGCGGCCGCCACCTTGCCGCTCGAGAGGTCTTCGAGCCCCTGCTGAGTGGTGATCTTGGTCGTGCCGGATGCGTTGATGAGGCTCCAGGCGACAGCGATACCGATGAGTGCGAGGAGCACGTAGAGGTAAGGGCCGCGGAGCAAGCGCTTGAAGTCCATAGAGATCCGGGGGGCGCCCGACACCTTTCTGCAGGAAAGAACGTGAGTTGAAGGTTACATCGCCTCACCTTGCAGGCGTATGGGTGTTCGCCGTGCGCGCACTCGGGGTCTTGCCGACCCCCGCCGCTACGAGTAGACGTGCGGTGCGAGGATCCCGATGGCCCGCAGGTTGCGGTACTTCTCGGCGTAGTCGAGGCCGTAGCCGACGACGAACTCGTTCGGGATGTCGAAGCCCGCGTACTTGACGTCCACCTCCACGGCGGCGGCCTCCGGCTTGCGGAGCAGGGCGAAGATCTCGACCGACGCGGCACCGCGGCCGCGGAGGTTGGCGAGGAGCCAGGAGAGGGTCAGACCCGAGTCGATGATGTCCTCGACGATGATCACGTCGCGCCCGTGCAGATCGGCGTCGAGGTCTTTGAGGATGCGGACGACGCCCGACGACTTGGTGCCCGACCCGTACGACGAGACGGCCATCCAGTCCATGGGGGCGGCGATGCGCAGCTCGCGCGCGAAGTCGGCCATGACCATGACCGCTCCCTTCAGCACGCCGACCAGCAGGGGCTCGCGGCCGGCGTAGTCGATCTCGACCTGTCTCGCCACCTCCGCGATCTTGGCGTGGATCTGCTCCTCGGTGAGGAGGATGGAGGAGAGGTCGCCCTCGATGTCGCTGGTGTCCATGGCGTGTTCTCGTCGTGCTTTCGTCGTGGGGGGTCAGACGGTCGAAAAGCGCGGGTGCGGGTCGGTCAGTCGCTTGTGGCGCCGCCCGCAGCGGCCTCGAAATGGAGGACCCCGCCGCGCCTCACCACTGTAACGCCCGGCAGGTGGACGGCGCCCTGCCCGTGCCAATCGGTCACGAGGCGGGCCACCTCGAGCGTCTGCGAGCGGCTGAGCGAGATCGCGAACTCCCCCTCGACGGCCAGCCGGATGAGCCGCTGGCGCAGGGCGGGCGGGTTCGCGGCGAGCCCCGAGACGGTGAGCGAGATGCCGGCCTCGGCGTGGTCGGCGAGGTCTTCGGCCTGCTCCTCGGCGAAGTGGTCGAGGGCGGCGGAGTCCTCGCGGAGCTGGTCGGCCGTGCGGCCGAGGGCCTCGACGACGCCGGGGCCGAGTTCCTGCTCGAGAAGCGGGAGGAGGGTGCGGCGCACGCGCACCCGGGTGAAGGCCGGGTCGTCGTTCTGCGGGTCGTGCCACGGCGCGAGGCCCGAGTCGGCGCAGAACCCCTCGGTGGCGCTGCGGCGCAGGCCGAGGAGGGGGCGCAGCCAGAGTCCGCTGCGGGACTCCATGCCGGAGAGGCTCGACGGGCCGGATCCGCGGGCGAGGCCGAGCAGGACGGTCTCGGCCTGGTCGTCGAGGGTGTGGCCGAGCAGCACGCCGCGAGCACCGGTGTCACGGGCGGCTTGCTCCAGTGCCGCGTAGCGAGCTGCTCGGGCAGCCGCCTCGGGGCCGCCCTCGGTGCCGACCTCGACGCGGACCACGATCACCGGTGCCAGACCCAGCGCCTCGGCCTGTGCGGCGGCGGCAGCGGCGACGTCGGCCGACCCCGGCTGCAGGCCGTGGTCGACGACGACCGCGCCGGCCCGGAGGCCTCCGCCGAGGTCGAAGTCGCTGCCGGCCGCGCCGCGCTCCCGGCTCGACGACCCGACGCGGGGAGCCTCGAACGCGGTCGCCGCGGCCAGGGCGAGGGAGTCGGGGCCGCCGCTGAGCGCGACGAGGACGTCGGCTTCGGCGGGGGACCGCAGTTCCGGCGCCCCAGTGATCTCGAGGGAGGCGAGGACGTCGCGGACGGCACGGCGCACGTCGGCGATGGCGGGGGTCAGGCGAGGTCTCGGCGGCACCTTGTAACGTTATCGAAGGCGTGCCTTCGCCTTTCACACTTACCAAGGAGCACACATGGCCTCGTATGACGTCGTCGTAGAAATCCCCAAAGGAAGCCGCAACAAGTACGAGGTCGACCACGAGACCGGCCGCGTGTACCTCGACCGCGTGCTCTTCACCTCGTTCGTCTACCCGACCGACTACGGCTACTTCGAGAACACGCTCGGCCTCGACGGCGACCCCGTCGACGCTCTCGTGCTGCTCGAGTACCCCGTCTACCCGGGCGTCGGCGTCTCGGTGCGCCCGGTCGGCGTCTTCAACATGAGCGACGAGGCGGGCTCGGACGCCAAGGTCCTCGTCGTGCCGGCGAAAGACCCGCGCTGGGCGCACATCCAGGACATCGACGACGTCGACGACCAGACCAAGGCCGAGATCGGCCACTTCTTCGAGCGCTACAAAGACCTCGAGCCCAACAAGTGGGTCAAGGCCGACGGCTGGGGCGACGCCGCCGAGGCCGAGGCCATCGTGCAGGCCGGCTTCGTGAAGTTCGACGAAGAGGGCGGGCACTGACCCTCCTGGCTGAGATGCCACCCGCTCTGGCGGTGCACCCCTCGGGGCCGCACCGCCAGAGCTGTCTTCGGGGCAGGATCTCGCGATCGCCGTCGCGCTGGAGGGCGGCCGAGGCTCGCACGAAGGCCCGGTGCCAGGACGGGCATCGCGACCAGGGGGCTCAGCCGACGGGGCGGCCCACGGCGTACAGCTGGAAGTAGCGCACCGCGACGATCCTGACCTTGGCGTTCGGGTTCGGCGCCTCGAGCATCTGGCCGTTGCCGACGTACATGGCGTCGTGGTACATCCCGTCGGTGCCGTTGTAGTAGAAGAGGATGTCGCCGAGCTTCATCGACGAGATCGACACGAGCCGACCCTGGCCGTTCAGGTAGTCGTACTGCCAGCGCACCGAGTGGCCGCCGATGTAGACGCCGGCCGCGTTGTAGGAGCCCATCATCAGGCCCGAGCAGTCCCACACGTTCGGGCCGGCACCGCCCCACACGTAGGTCTTGCCGAGCTGCGCCTTGGCGAAGTTCATCGCCGTCGTGACGGCCGCCGGGGTTCCGGTCGAGGGGGCCGGGGCCGGCGCGGGAGCAGGCGCCGGAGTCGGCGACTTGCTCGGGGTGGGTGCCGGCGCGGTCGATCTGCTCGGCGAGGGGGCGGGCGCCGGGCTGGTCGACTTCGACGGCGACGGGGCGGGGCTCGAGGAGCCGCCCGACGACGAGCCGCCGCTGCCTGAACCCGTAGCGCCCGAACCGGTGCTGCCCGAACCGGTGCTGGCCGCCGGTGCCGACGGCGAGATGTCGGCGATCGTTCCGACAGCCTGCCCCTCGTAGTACTTCTTCTCGACGGCGGCAGTCGTGCCCTTGAGGTACGCGACCTGCTTGATCAGCTGGTCTTGGCTCTTCTGCTGCGTCGCCACGGCCGCCGCGGCTGTGGCCGCGAGGTCGTTCGCCGTGGCCAGCGCGTCGGACGCGGCCTTGGTCTTCGCCGCGAGCGCCTTCTTGGCGGCCGACGCCTGGTCGGCGAGCGACGACGCGACCTTCTCGTCCTGGCGGGCCTGATCGAGAAGGCCGCTGGTGCGCGACGTCAGGTTCGACATCGTGCCGAGCTGGTAGAGCAGGTCGGACGCCTTGTCGGACTCGGTGAGCATCGTCACCGTGAGCTGGCCGCCGCCCGTGTGGGAGAGCTCCGCGACGAGCTGGCCGACCTCCTGGCGCGACTTCTCGGCACTGGCCGCCGCCTTGGCCTTCTTCTTCTGAAGGCCGGCGAGCGTCGACTGGGCGTCCTGCTCGGCGAGCACGGCGACCTGATAGCGCTCGCCTGCGCCGGACGCGCTGTCGTTGGCTGATCCTGCGCGCTGCTGCAACGTGGTGATCGCGTCGTCGAGCTCGGAGATGGCCTTGGCGGCCTTCGCCTGGTTCTTCTTGGCGGCCTGCACCTCTGACCACGACGGGTACGGGGAGGCTGAGGCGGGCGCGGCGAGACCGATCGCGGACGACGCGATGACGCCCGTGGAGACGCAGAGAACGAGAAGCACACCCAGTGTGCGGCGCCGGGGCGTCACAGAGCGGAGACCTGGGGTGTGCGGGTACTCATTACAGGGTCACTCCTCGTGCCGACATGAAGGGGACTGCGTCTTGCGCGACGCCGCCGACGCGCGTCTCGAAGTGGAGGTGGCAGCCGGTCGACCAGCCGGTCGAGCCGACCTGCGCGACGATCTGGCCGACGGTGACCGTCTGGCCGACAGCCACGTGGATGCCGCCGTCGACGATGTGGCCGTAGCCGGTCGAGATGCCGGAGCCGTTGTCGATCAGGACGAAGTTGCCGTAGCCGCCGTAGGGGCCGGCGTAGACGACGGTGCCCGAGTGCGCGGCGTAGATGTTGGAGCCGCAGGCGGCGCCGAGGTCGGTGCCGGCGTGCAGCGTGTAGACGCCGGTGACCGGGTCGACGCGCATGCCGAATCCGCTGGTGATGTAGCCGCCGGCGGGCCTGGTCCAGCCCTGGTTGTTGGCGACTCCCGTGGCGCCGCTCGCCTTGGCGGCGGCCTCCTGCTGGCGGCGCAACGCGGCTGCGGCGCGCTCCTTGCGGATCTTCTCGCCCTTGTTGTACTTCGCCTGGGTGAGCACGCGCTTGGCCTTGATGGCCGTGAGCTGCGCCTGGAGACGAGTGGCGTTGCCGGCCTGCTCCTGCTGGGCCGCCTGCGCTGCGGCGGCGGCCGACGTGGCGTCCTCGAGGGCGGACGCGGCTTTCACCTTCAGGGCGTTCAGCGCCTTGGCGGCGACGGCCGCCTGATCGGTGAGGCCCTGCGCGGCGTTTCGGTCTTGGACTGCCTGGGCGTAGATGCCGTTCGCCTGCTCGGTCAGCTTGCTCATCGCGCCGAGCTTGTAGAGCAGGTTGCTCGCCGACCCCGGGTTCGCGATCAGGTCGGAGGAGATGTTGTTCGATCCCGAGCGGCCGAGCTGCGCGGCGAGCTGGCCGGCGCGGGTCTCGCTCGCCTTGGCGACACGGTCGGCCTGGTCGGCCTTGGCCTGGAGCTTGGCCTTCTCGTTCTCCTGCTTGTCGTAGGCGAGCTGGGCCTCCTGCAGCTCGGTGCCCTTCTTCGCGGCGATCTCGTTCTTCGACTTGACGTCGGCCTCGAGCGAGACGAGCAGCTTCTGGATCGCAGTGACCTCACGGGCCTTCACGGTCTGGTTGTTCGCGGCGACCTGGACGTCGTGCCAGGTCGGGTACTTCGACGCGGCGCTGGCCTCGAGCGGGGTGCCGAGGACGACCCCCGCCGTCATCACGGCGCCGGCCAAGGTCATCGCGACGGCCACCCGGGAGCGACGGAGTGCGCGGGCGCGCGACCGAGGGGCGCCTGCGGCCCTGGTCGAGGGCGCGGCGCTGCCGGAGCGGAAGAAGAGGTGCATGAGATCCCGAATCGTCGTCACGGTTGCGGCCGGATGGCTTGGTCACACCGTTAACACGAGTAACAGTAGCAACGCGCCGCCTCGCCCCCAAGGGTCGAGAAACCCTCGGCGGCGTGGCAGTCCGGCCAGAGGCTTCCCGTCGAAAAGCCTCAAGAACAGCTTGAACGTAATGGTGACAAGGGTTTCCGGGGATTCACCGAGGCGGAGTGGCGGATCTGGGGATAACGTGGTGACCCCTCAATTGGGGAGAGGAAGAGGGCGTTTTCTCAGCCCCACGGCGCCGATTTTGCAATCCGCCCGGTCATCCGTATGCTTGTCCCTCGGTTGCTGGAACGCCTTCACGCTTTTCACGGCCCCATCGTTTAGTGGCCTAGGACACCGCCCTTTCACGGCGGCAGCACGGGTTCGAATCCCGTTGGGGTCACCCTGTGTTTGTCTCACGACAGTCGCAAGGCAAGTAAGATGGTACAACAAGTAAAAAGTTTGGCCCTGTAGCGCAGTTGGTTAGCGCGCCGCCCTGTCACGGCGGAGGTCGCCGGTTCAAGTCCGGTCAGGGTCGCCATGGCTGGGTAGCTCAGTTGGTAGAGCGTTCGACTGAAAATCGAAAGGTCCGCGGATCGATGCCGCGTCCAGCCACCAGAACACATCCAGCCAACGTGAGAGGGGCCCCACCGCGAGGTGGGGCCCTTGTTCGCGTCTGCGGTGGGATTCGCAAGGAGCTTTCGGCGACGCGTCCTTTGCGGAGGACGCACTAGGCGCCGAGTTCCTTGTGGCGCGCTCAAGCCGTGTCGCTTGTCCTTGCGAGGCGACGCCGCCTCCTTTCGCAAGGACACGCAGATTTCACAAGGACACGCAGAGCGCGCGCAGATGAGGCATTCATACCTCAGGCGTGTATGCTGTATGTCAGAGCGAGGGGCTGGGTACGGCTGGCCCCTCGCTTCTCAGACACGAAGTCGCACCCCAAGGCCGCACCCACAGGTCGCACCTCACGGCCGTGCCCGAAGGCCGCGCACCACGGCCGCGCCCTAAGGTCGTGCCCGCCACGCGCCTCAGAACGAGGCGAGCACCGCCCGCAGCTGCTCGACAGCCCAGTCGAGCTCTTCGGCCGTGACGACGAGCGGCGGCGCCAGACGGATCGTCGACCCGTGGGTGTCCTTGGCCAGCACGCCGCGCTCCATGAGCGCCTCGCACACGGCGCGACCCGACGCGAGAGCGGGGTCGATGTCGATGCCGGCCCACAGCCCCGCGCCGCGCACCTCGACGACGCCCGACCCGATCAGGGCCTCGAGCGACGACCGCAGGTGCGCCCCGAGCACCGACGCGCGCTCCTGGAACTCCCCCGTCGACAGCATCGAGACGACCTCGAGGCCCACAGCCGCGGCGAGCGGGTTGCCGCCGAACGTCGAGCCGTGCTCACCGGGGCGCAGCACGCCGAGCACCGAGGCGTCGCCGACCACGGCGCTGACGGGCACGATGCCGCCGCCGAGCGCCTTACCCAGAAGATAGAGATCAGGAACTACGCCCACCAGATCGCAGCTGACCGTCGACCCGGTCCGCCCCAGCCCCGACTGGATCTCGTCGGCGATCATGAGCACGCCGCGGTCCGTCGCGAGCGCACGGAGAGCGGGCAGGAACTCGGCCGGCGGCACGACGACTCCGGCCTCGCCCTGGATGGGCTCGACGAGCACGGCGACCGTGTCGTCGTCGATCGCGGCTGCGACGGCGTCGATGTCGCCGTAGGGCACCGACGTGAAGCCGGGCGTGTAGGGGCCGAAGTCGGCCCGTGCCTCGGGGTCGTTCGAGAAGCTGATGATCGTCGTCGTCCGGCCGTGGAAGTTGCCGTCCATCACGATGATCTTCGCACGGCCCTCCGGCACGCCCTTGACGCGGTAGCCCCAGGCGCGGGCCACCTTGATGGCCGACTCGACGGCCTCGGCCCCGGTGTTCATCGGGAGGACCATCTCCTTGCCGAGCAGGGTCGCCAGGGCGTCGGCGAACGGACCGAGCTGGTCGTTGTGGAACGCGCGGCTGGTCAGGGTGACCCGGTCGAGCTGCGCCTTGGCGGCAGCGATCAGGCGCGGGTTCGAGTGGCCGAAGTTGACCGCCGAGTAGGCGGCGAGGCAGTCGAGGTAGCGCTTGCCGTCGACGTCGGTGACCCAGGCGCCCTCGGCGGTCGCGACCACGACGGACAGCGGGTGGTAGTTGTGGGCGAGCGCGTGCTCCTCGACGGCGATCGCGGCCGTGGTCGCCGAGGTCGTGGTCATCGTCGCAGCTCGAGCGTGCAGCACTTCACGCCGCCGCCGCCGAGCAGGAGCTCGGAGAGATCGACGCCGATGGGGTTGTAGCCGCGCTCGCGCAGCTGCTTCTCGAAGCCGGTGGCGCGAGCGGCGATGACGACGTTGTAGCCGTCGCTGTACGAGTTGAGGCCGAGGATGGCGGCGTCCTCCTCCGACACGATGATCGCGTCGGGGTAGCGCGCGCGCAGGATCTCCAGCGAGGGCTCATCGAAGGCGCTCTCGAGGTAGGCGATGTTGCTGTGGCCGTCGACCGGCACCGGGTCGAGCACGGCGATGGCGGTGTCGAGGTGGTAGAAGCTCGGGTTGATGAGCTTGAGGGTGATGACCTCGCGGCCGAAGATGCCGGCGATCTCCTCGTGCGAGGTGGAGTCGCTGCGGAAGCCGGTGCCGGCGAGGATCACGTCGCCGACGAGGAGGAAGTCGCCCTCGCCCTCGTTGATCTGCTCGGGCACCTTCACGTCGAAGCCGTTGTCGGCGAACCAGTCCATGTAGGCGGGCCCCTCGGGCTGGCGCTCGGGGTAGGTGAAGCTCGCGCCGTAGGCCTTGCCGTCGAGCACGAAGCCGCCGTTGGCCGAGTACACCATGTCGGGCAGTCCGTCGATCGGGTCGATGAGCTGCACGTCGAAGCCGAGGCCGACGTAGGTGTCGTAGAGCGTCTGCCACTGGGCGACGGCCTTCGAGGTGTCGGTGGGGTCCTCGGGGTGCATCCACGGGTTGATCCGGTAGCTGACCGTGAAGTGCGACGGCCGGCACATGAGGATCGTGCGGTGGGACGCGACGCGCGTGGGGAAGGAGGCCTGGTTGGGGTCGGTGTCGTTTGACGACTCAGCGATGCTCACGGAGCCAGTTTCACACGACGATCGCGCATTGGGCAGGCATTGCACGCTCTTTTCTTGCACTCTGCGAAAAACGGCGCAAGAAAAGACCGCTACAGTGCCTGGCGTGGACAACCTCGACTTCAGCATCATCGACCTCCTCCGCCAGAACGCCCGCGCAGGCTACGGCGACATCGGCGCCGTCGTCGGCCTGAGCGCCTCCGCCGTGAAGCGGCGCGTCGACAGGATGGTCGGCGAAGGAGTCATCCGCGGATTCACGGTGCAGGTCGACCCCGCAGTCGACGGTCTTGCGACCGAGGCATACGTCGAGCTCTTCTGCAGGGGAACAGTCTCGCCCGCCGAGCTCCAGCGCATCCTGAGCACGGTGCCCGAGGTCGTCGACGCCGGGACCGTCACGGGAAGCGCCGACGCGATCGTGCACATGCGCTCGCGCGACATCCCGAGCCTCGAGGGCGCGCTTGAGCGCGTCCGCAACGCGCCCAACGTCGATCACACGCGAAGCGCGATCGTGCTCAGCAAGCTGATCAACCGCCAGCCGGCCTAGCCGATCGGCGGGCGATGGTCGGTTCGGGCGCGTCCCGGGAGACGCGCCCGAGCCGACCACGACCCGCCCGAGCAGCGGCTCAGAACCGCAGCCGCGCGAGCTCCGGCACCGGGTTGCCGAATCGGTGGGCGGTGAGGGAGACGGCCTGCTCCTTCAAGAAGGGCAGGAGCTCCAAGCGCCCCGACTCGGTGACCTCGCGGGCGTGGATCGCCACGTCGGGGCTGCCTCCGACGGCTCGGGCGAGCGCGACGGGGTCGCCGCCGACCGTTCGAATCCGCAGAGCCCGGTACGTCTCGGGGCCGGGGCCGTCGAGACGGGTCGTGGGATCCGCCAGGAGCAGGGCGGCACGGTCGAGCGCGACGGTGTTCTGCAGACCGAGCTGGAGGTGGCTCGTGTCTTGGGTCGCTCGCTCGATGAGGGCGAGGTCGTCGACGACGGGGAGTTCCTGCGCTCCTTGGAGAAGACCCGCAGCGGCGCGGGCCAGCCAGAGCCCCTCGTTCTCGACGGTGATGTCGTCGACCCGGACGGGCGCGCCCTCGGCACGGAGGAGCTGCACCAGGGTCGACGGCAGGGGTGCGGCCGAGCTGATCGAGAGCGGGGCGCCGGCCAGGGCCGCGGCGCAGATCAGGCGGATCAGGTCGGCCATGCGGCCGTCGGTCGACAGGCGCAGGATCACCGGCACGGGCAGGTAACGGAACTCGTTGCGCTCGAC
Organism: Frondihabitans sp. OV104; assembly: GCF_057787745.1. Classification (NCBI taxonomy): domain Bacteria; kingdom Bacillati; phylum Actinomycetota; class Actinomycetes; order Micrococcales; family Microbacteriaceae; genus Frondihabitans; species Frondihabitans sp. OV104. The sequence goes on along the minus strand of NZ_CM173541.1, from coordinate 3,248,101 downwards.
TCCGAGGCCCGAGACGTCGGTCGACCGCGCGTAGAGGTCGAGCCAGGCGCGCAGATCGGAGGCGCTGCCGGCACGGACGAAGTCGAACTCCTCGAACGACAGCACGCCTCGAGTCGCCTCGATCAGGCGGACCCCGACCTCGGGAACCCCTTCGAGGCTGAGCGATGCGACGGGCTCGCGGGTGGAGCGGCGCCAGCCCGAGAGCGTCGTGACGTAGTTCGGGCCGCCGGCCTTGGTGCCGGTGCCGACGGTCGAGCGCTTCCAGCCGCCGAACGGCTGGCGCCGCACGACCGCACCCGTCGTCGTGCGGTTCACGTAGAGGTTGCCGGCCTCGACCCGCGACGACCACAGGGCGATCTCGTCGGGGTCGAGCGAGTGGAGGCCGGCCGTCAGGCCGTAGTCGACCGCGTTCTGCCACTCGATGGCCTGCTCGAGCGTCTCGGCGTGCATGATGCCGAGCACCGGGCCGAAGTACTCGGTGAGGTGGAACTCCGAGCCGGGCTGCACGCCCGCGCGGATGCCGGGCTTCCAGAGAACGTCGGTGTCGTCGGCCGGCTCGGGCTTCAGCAGCCAGCTCTCGCCGTCGCCCAGCGAGCGGAGGCCGCGCTCGAGCCTGCCCCCGGGCGGGTCGATGAGCGGGCCCATGCGCGTCGTCGGCACGTCGGGGTAGCCGACCTTCATGCTGGCCGCGGCGTCGACGAGCTGGCGCGTGAACCGCTCGCTCTCGCCCACCGAGCCGACGGCGATGACGAGCGACGCCGCCGAGCACTTCTGCCCGGCATGCCCGAAGGCGCTGGCGACGACGTCGGCGACGGCCAGGTCGAGGTCGGCGCTCGGCGTGACGACGATGGCGTTCTTGCCGCTCGTCTCGGCGAAGAGCGGGAGGTCGGGGCGCCAGGAGCGGAAGGCCCGGGCCGTCTCGAACGCGCCGGTCAGCACGACGCGGTCGACGGCCGGGTGGGCGATGAGCGACCGGCCGAGGTGCTGCTCGTCGAGGTCGATGAGGGCGAGCAGCGACTTCGGCACACCCGCCTTCCAGAGGATCTCGGCGACGACCGCAGCCGTGCGGCGTGCCTGGGGCGCCGGCTTCAGGATGACGCCGCTGCCCGCCGCGAGCGCGCCGAGCACTCCCCCGACGGGGATGGAGACGGGGAAGTTCCACGGCGGGGCGACGACCGTCAGGCGCGGGGGCACCGGCTCGGCGCCCTCCACGCGGGCCAGCTCGCGCGCCTGGTCGGCGTAGTAGTGGGCGAAGTCGATCGCCTCGCTGACCTCGGGGTCGCCCTCGGCGATGGTCTTGCCGGTCTCGGACGCCATCACCTCGATCAGCTCGCCGCGGTGCACGGCGAGCGCGATGCCGACGAGGTCGAGAAGCTCGGCGCGGGTGGCGGGGTCCTCGCGGCCCCACTTCACGCCCGCCTGGACGACGGCGGCCACGGTGCCCTCGAGGGCACCGGCATCGTCGACGAGGGCCTCATCGATCGTCTCGACGCCGAGATGGCTGGTCGCGGCGCGCGTCAGGATCTTGCGGCCCCACGCCCGGTTGGCCTCGATGGCCGGGTCGGTGTCGGGCTCGTTGCCGAAGTCGCTGGTGACCGGGGCCGACGACAGGCGGCGCGATCTGTCCTGCCGGCGGTTGGGCCGCGGCGTGCGGTCGTCGAGCGCGGCGACCGAGGCGAGGAACCGCTCCTTCTCGCGGTCGAACACCTCGGGGTCGTCGGCGAGCTCGAAGGCGCCCGACAGGAAGTTCTCGCTCGACGAGTTCTCCTCGAGACGGCGCACGAGGTAGCTGATCGCGGAGTCGAACTCGCGGGGGTGCACGACAGGCGTGTAGAGCAGGAGCTGGCCGACGTCGGCGCGCACGACGGCCGCCTGCGCGGTGGCCATGCCGAGCAGCATCTCGAAGTCGACGCGGTTGGTGATCATGCGTCGCTTCGCGAGGTTCCACGCGTAGGCGACGTCGAAGAGGTTGTGGCCGGCGATGCCGATCTTGACGACGGAAGCGTTGTCGGGCGTCAGCGCCCAGCCCAGCAGCCGCTTGTAGTTCGTGTCGGTCTCGACCTTCGACCCCCAGGTCGCCAGCGGCCAGCCGTGCAGGGCGGCGTCGACGCGTTCCATCGCGAGGTTGGCGCCCTTGACGATGCGGATCTTGATCGGCGCACCACCGCGCAGCACTCGCGCCCGCGACCACTCGGTCAGCAGCTGGAGCGCCCCCATCGAGTCGGGCAGGTAGGCCTGCAGCACGATCCCCGCCTCGAGCTCGAGCATCTCGGGGTCGTCGAGGATCCTCGTGAACACGTCGATGGTCAGATCGAGGTCGTGGTACTCCTCCATGTCGAGGTTGATGAACTTCGTCCCGGCGCTCGACGCCGCCAGCTCGTACAGCGGACGCAGGCGCTCGACCAGACGGTCGCTCGTCTCCTCGAAGCCCCAGAGCGAGAGCTGGCTGGCCACGGCGCTGACCTTGATCGACACGTAGTCGACGTCGTCGCGCGACAGCAGCTCGCGGGTGCCGGCGAGACGGCGATCCGACTCGGCGTCGCCCAGCACCGCCTCCCCGAGCAGGTTCAGGTTGAGGCGCGACCCGTCGGCCCGCAGCTTCGCCAGGCTCGCGCCGAGCTTGGCGGGGGTCGCGTCGACGATCAGGTGCTCGACCATGCGGCGCAGCGCCCGGCGCGCCATCGGCACCGTCGGCCACGGCGCTCCCGGCGCGAGGCTCCCGCCCGCGGCGATGGCCGATCGCAGATACCAGGGCAGGAACTTGGGGATCCCGTGACTGAGCTCCTCCAGGCTGCGCCCCGCCACCCGGATGTCCTCCGGCCGCACCACGCGGTCGACGAAGCCGAGCGTGAAGGCGAGGCCCTCGGGGTCGCGCAGGACCCCGGCCAGGCGGGCCGCCGCCGGCGAGACCTTGGCCCCGGCCGACTCGTCGAGCCACCGGCGCACCGTCTCGACAGTCTCGGTCGCGAGGTCTGCGGGGAGGGGGTCGGACATGCTTCGAGGATATGCCGCGCACCCCTCCCTACACTGGGCGAATGGCCGACGAGCTGACGGAAGACGACTGGGCCGTCTGGGATGCCTTCTACGTGATGCGCCGACGGCTCGACCGCGCCCTCGAGCTCCGTCTGCACGAGGGCTCGGGCGTGTCGGCGCCGGAGTACGAGATCCTCGCGGGGCTCGGCCGATCGAGCGATCGACGTCTCCGCGTGCGCGACATCGCCGAGCAGATCGGCTGGGAGAAGAGTCGCGTCAGCCACCAGGTGACGCGCATGGAGAAGCGCGGCCTCGTGCGCCGCAGCGACTGCGATCAGGACGGCCGCGGCACCTGGGTGGAGCTGACGCCGGACGGCCGGCGCGCGATGCTCGAGGCGAGCCGCGGGCACAACGAGGCGATACGGACGTACTTCGTCGACGTGCTCGGCGACTCGGCGCCGCTGCTTCAGGAGTTCTCGAAGCGCGTCGTCGAGGCGATCGGCGAAGACGCCCGCCCCTGACGCGCAGTCAGTGGTCTCGGTGGTCCTGGATCGTCATTCTGGGTCCGAACTTCGGCTTGCTGAAGCCGCTCACGCCGATCAGGCGCATGACGCGCTCCCGATTGCCACGCCACGGCTCCAGCAGCTCGAGCATCCCGTCGTCGTCGACGGGCTTGCCGATGAGGGCCCAGCCGACGAGCGCCGGCAGGTGGTAGTCGCCCACGCTGGGCGAGTCGGCGTCGCCGTGCGCGCGCTGGCTGGTCTCGGCGGCGGTCCACACGCCGACCCCGACGACCGAGCGCAGGCGGCGCTGGATCTCGTCGCCGCCCCGGCCGAGCGCGAGGGTGCGCTCGAGGCCGGCCGCCACGGCGCACACGCGCATGACGGTGGCCGACCGCTGCGGCCCGACGCCGGCCCGATGCCACTCCCAGCTCGGGATGCGCGCCCAGGTGGCGGCGTCGGGCGGCACGACGAGCCCCTCGGGCGCCGGACCGGGTGCGGTCGTCCCGTGGGCGCGGACCAGCGTGCGCCAGGCGCGCCACGCCTCGCGGCTCGTCACCTTCTGCTCGAGCACGGCGGGCACGAGCATCTGCACGACCTGGTTGGTGCGGGTGAGCCTCAGCCCGGGGTTGCGCCTCCGCGCCTCGCGCAGCAGCTCGGTGCCCGACACGTCGAGGCCCGACCAGTCGTCGCCGCGGCCCATCAGCTCGGGGATGCCGTCGATCGCCCACTCGGCGCCCGGCCCCCAGGCCGTCGCGCGCACGCCGTCTCGGCCGCCCGACAGGCACACGGTGGCGGGGCCCACGGGGGTGCGGACGCCCCTCCACACGGAATCGCCCACGACGCGGAACGCCGGGTCGCCGATGCCGCGCATCAGCGGGCGCAGAGTCGGCAGCACCGACACGACCGACTCGGGCCGGTACACGGTCGAGATCGCCGGGCCGGCCGCCACAGGCGCTAGCGGCACCGCCCCACTCGGCACCGCTGCGTCCGAGGAGGCGGGCTGAGCGGCGATCGACATGCCAGAAGGCTAACCGCAGCCACCGACTACCATGCTCGGGTGGCGACCCCCAAGATCCTGCTCTACTACGTGTTCACGCCGCTGCCCGACCCCGACGCGATCCGGCTGTGGCAGCGCGACCTCTGCGAGTCGCTGGGGCTGACCGGCCGCATCGTCATCTCGAAGGACGGCCTCAACGGCACCGTCGGCGGCGACCTGCCCGATGTGAAGCGCTACCTCCGCACGACCCGCGAGTACCCGGCCTTCCGCGACATGGACGTCAAGTGGAGCGAGGGCCGAGGCTCCGACTTCCCGAAGCTCAGCGTCAAGGTGCGCGACGAGATCGTCAGCTTCGGCGCGCCCGGCGAGCTCCGGGTCGACGAGCACGGGGTCGTCGGCGGCGGCACGCGTCTCGACCCCGACGCGCTGCACGAGCTGGTGGCGCGCAGAGACGTGACGTTCTTCGACGGCCGCAACGAGTTCGAGGCGAGGATCGGCCGCTTCAAGGGCGCGGTCGTGCCCGACGTGCAGAACACCCGCGAGTTCGTCGCCGAGCTCGAGTCGGGCCGCTACGACCACCTCAAAGACAAGCCCGTCGTCACCTACTGCACCGGCGGCGTCCGCTGCGAGGTCCTCTCCTCGCTGATGGTCGACCGCGGCTTCCAGGAGGTGTACCAGCTCGACGGAGGCATCGTCCGCTACGGCGAGCGCTTCGGCGACGACGGACTGTGGGAGGGGCCGCTGTACGTCTTCGACGGCCGCGAAGAGGTGCGGTTCTCTGACCACACGGCGATCCTGAGCACCTGCGCCGTCTGCGGCGAGACGACGTCGCACCTGCAGAACTGCGCCGACCCGTCGTGCCGGCAGCGCCTGGTCGTCTGCGACGCGTGCACGCCTCGGAATCCCCTGTGCGAGGAGCACGCGTCCGCGGCGTAGCGTGCGATCCATGACTGCTACAGCTGAAGAGATCAAGACCGTCGCCGATGTGCTCGACAAGGCGCGGATCGGCCTGCTGACCACCGTCGACGAGGCGGGCCACCTCGTCTGCCGTCCGCTGGCGCTCGTCGACCAGGACTTCGCCGGCTCCGTGTGGTTCTTCGTGCAGAAAGACAGCCACAAGGTCCACGACATCGAGTCGAACCCGCAGGTCAACGTCGGCGTCGACACCTCGAAGGGCTGGCTGTCGATCTCGGGTACGGCGTCGCTCACCACCGACGCCGCGAAGATCGACGAGCTCTGGAACACCGGCGCCGAGGCCTGGTTCGACCAGGGCCGCGACGACCCTCAGGTCGCCCTGCTCGAGGTCGAGGCCCACACGGTCGAGTCGTGGACCAGCACCGAGCCCAAGGCGATCACGCTGCTGAAGTACGCCAAGGCGGCGGCGACCGGCGGCCACCCCGAGAACGTCGGCGAGAACGCCACCATCCAGCTCTAGCTGCAGGTGACGACGTCGCCCGACGACGTGAAGTACTGACCGGGGCCGACCTGCGCGCACTGCGACGCGAGGTCGGCCTCGTATTTGATCCACGAGCCGACGTAGGCCCCGAACAGGATCATGCTCAGCGACGAGACCACGATCCCGACGATGCCGACCGTGCCGGCGAGGCCGACGGAGCGCGACTTGCGCAGCGAGTGGATGCCGATGAAGAGCCCGACGATGCCGACGAAGATGCCCACGGCGATCGACGCGATGCCCGAGCCGCGGCCGGGATCGGCGTCGACCGGGAGCCAGTCGTACGACGGCGTCTCGTAGAGGGGCTGGGCCTGCGCGCCGCCGAGCTCGGCGGCGAAGAGCTGATCGGGCGCAGGAACTCGGCCGGCCACCGTCGTCTCCGGCTCGCCGGGAGGCCCCCACAGCGTCGCCGGGGCACCCGCCGCTCCCGCGGCCGCGTCGGGCTTCGCGAGCGGCGGCGGCGCGTACGGCGACCCGGCCTCGGGCCCGGCGTACTGCGGCGGGGCGGGAGGGGGCGCGGCGGACGCCGACGGGGTGCTCGCGCCGCGCCGGAAGCGCGCGTACCGCGGGTCGTCGCCACTGGGAGTTGACATCGACTCGACCCTAATACGCCCCGGCTCCACGATGAGCGTGTGTGCGCCATGATGGAGCCACCGCGGCCCCCACTCCCGACCGCGCGAGCACGGAGAGCAATGATGCGAATCGGAATCCTCACGAGCGGCGGCGACTGCCCCGGCCTGAACGCGGTCATCCGCGGCGCCGTCCTCAAGGGCATGCAGATCCACGGCCAGGAGTTCGTGGGCTTCCGCGACGGCTGGCGCGGCGTCGTCGAGGGCGACATGGTCCCGCTCGGCCGCAAGGAGATCCAGGGCATCGCCAAGCAGGGCGGCACGATCCTCGGCACCAGCCGCACGAACCCCTTCGAGGGCAACGGCGGCGTCGACCGCATCACCGAGAACCTCGAGCGCCGCGGCATCGACGCCGTGATCGCGATCGGCGGCGAGGGCACCCTAGCCGCCGCCAAGCGCCTCACCGACGCCGGCCTCAAGATCGTCGGCGTGCCCAAGACGGTCGACAACGACCTCGGCGCCACCGACTACACCTTCGGCTTCGACACCGCCGTCCAGATCGCCGTCGACGCGATGGACCGCCTCCGCACGACCGGCGAGTCGCACAGCCGCTGCATGGTCGCCGAGGTCATGGGCCGCCACGTCGGCTGGATCGCCCTTCACTCGGGCATGGCCGCCGGCGCGCACGCGATCCTCATCCCCGAGCAGAAGACGAGCGTCGAGCAGCTCGCCGAATGGGTCCGGTCCGCCTACGATCGCGGCCGCGCGCCGCTCGTCGTGGTGGCCGAGGGGTTCGTCCCCGACGAGTCCGACGACGCGCACTCCGAGCGCGGCCTCGACGCCTTCGGGCGACCCCGCCTCGGCGGCATCGGCGAGCGCCTCGCTCCGCTCATCGAGGAGCTCACCGGCATCGAGACCCGCGCCACTACGCTGGGCCACATCCAGCGCGGCGGCACGCCGTCCGCCTACGACCGCGTGCTCGCGACGCGCCTCGGCATGGCCGCCAGCGACTCGGTCGTCGAAGGCCGGTGGGGCCGGATGGTGGCCCTGCGCGGCACCGACATCGTGCACGTGTCGTTCGAGGAGGCGCTCGGCACGCTCAAGGTCGTGCCGCAGAACCGGTACGACGAAGCGGCGATCCTCTTCGGGTAGCGCAGGCGGTCGCTCCGGGGAGCGCCACGGGGCCGGGCGTACGGTGGCGGCATGACCCGAGCTGTCGTCGTGACCGAGTCCGCGTCGGCGTCCGTGCAGGACGTCGGCTCCGAGTTCCTGCGCCCTGGATCCCCGGACGCCGACGGGGTGACCGTCGACGTCGAGTGGTCGAGCCTCAACTTCAAAGACGGGATGGCGCTCACGGGCGATCGCGGCGTGGCCCGACGGCTGCCGCTCGTGCCGGGGATCGACGTGGTCGGGACAGTCGCCGAGGGCGACGCGGCCGGGCGGTTCTCCCCCGGCGACAGCGTGGTCGTGAACGGCGCAGGTCTCGGCGAGACCCGGCACGGCGGCTACGCCGAGACGGCGTACGTGAGCGCGGCCTCGCTGGTCGAGCTCCCCGAGGACATCACCCCGCGCCGGGCCGCCGCCATCGGCACGGCCGGCTTCACCGCCATGCTCAGCGTGCTGCGCCTCGAGCGCGACGTCGCGCCCGACGACGGCGACGTGCTCGTCACCGGATCCGCGGGCGGCGTCGGATCCGTGGCCATCGCACTCCTCGCCCGACTCGGGTACCGCGTCGTCGCCTCGACCGGGCGCCCCGAGCAGGCGGACTTCCTCCGGTCGCTCGGCGCCGCCGACGTGATCGACCGCGCCGAGCTCTCGGCCGCCGGCAAGCCCCTGCAGAAGCCGCGCTGGGCCGGAGCCGTCGACTCCGTCGGCAGCGCGACTCTGGCGAACGTGCTCGCGCAGACGAAGTGGGGCGGCGCTGTCACCGCGTGCGGCTTGGCCCAGGGCAGCGACCTGCCGACGACGGTGCTGCCGTTCATCCTCCGCGGGGTCTCCCTGCACGGCATCAACTCGGTCGATGCACCCGCGGCGCTCCGGCGGACCGCCTGGGAGCGCCTCGCGGTCGACCTCGACCTCGACCTGCTCGACTCGCTGACCGACGAGGTCGCTCTGGGCGAGGTGCCGGGCCTGGCGGGCGAGATCCTGCGCGGACGGGTCCGGGGGCGGACCGTCGTCGACGTGCGACGCTGACGGGTCGCTGATACGTCATCGACCAGGCCGCCGACCGCTCGACAAATCCGTACGGCGTATCCTAGAGTCTGAGATACTCGATACATTCAGCCGCATGGAAGGTGAGGAATGCCTGTCCCGAACGGACCCGACAACCCGGCGCCCCGGCGTCTGCTCCGAGACGTCGTCTTCGAGAAGATGATCGCGGCGATCCAGGACGGCACCCTTCAGGCGGGCGAGCGGCTCAACGACGACGAGCTGGTCTCCTGGCTCGGCGTCTCGCGCACGCCGATCCGCGAGGCGATCGCGAAGCTCGTCGACTACGGCCTCGTCGAGATGGAGGCGAACCGCTACACGCGGATCGTCCGCCCCACCTTCGAGATGTACGAGCACGCGGTGCAGATGCTCGGCGGCTTCCACGAGCTCAGCGCCCGCTGGGCGTTCCCGCGGTTCACCGACGACGACGTCCGCGAGTTCTCGGCGATGTGCGACCAGACGCTCGCGTACCTGGCGGCGCACGACACGGAGGCCGTCAGCCGGATCGGCGCGATGACGAGCTTCACGCTCGCGCGCACGGGCAACCCTCTGCTGCCGCAGCTCGAGGCCACGCTGAACGCCCGCGTCGTCTTCATGATCCAGGCGGCCCTCGACGAGTTCCAGTGGGAGGCCACGGCCGACTACGTCGAGCAGCTGCGCGCGGCCGCGACGGCCCGTGACAGAGAGGCCGTCATCGCCGCCTTCGAGACCTACCAGCAGCTCACGACGGCGCACCTCCAGGCGGTCCAGCGATCGGGTGCGATCCCGGCCTGAGCCCGCCCTCGCACCAACCCGCCAGTACAACCCCCCATCCGCACGACCTCAGGGAGTCCCAGTGCCAGTCCCCGTCCCCACCCCCGAGAACCAGGAGCCGCGCCGCCTGCTGCGCGACGTCGTCTACGACAAGATGTTCTTCGCCATCCTCGACGGAACCCTCGAGCTCGGCGAGCGCCTCAACGACGAGGAGCTGGTCCGCTGGCTCGGCGTCTCCCGCACGCCGGTGCGCGAGGCCATCGCCAAGCTGGCCGAGCAGGGCCTCGTCGACATCGAGGCCAACCGCTACACGCGCGTCATCGCTCCGACCTTCGCCGAGTTCGTCGACACGCTGCGCGCCTGCTACGACGTCTGGGCCCTCATCATGCTGCGCGGCGTCGGCGAGCTGGACGCCGCGAGCCGCAAGTCCGTCGTGGCCGCCCTCGATGCGCGCGTGAAGGCATTCGAGGCCCACTCCGCCGAGAGCGTCATCGACCTCGACGCATTCACGGTCACGGTGCTCGAGGCGGCGAAGAGCCCCATGCTGGCGCGCCTGTACTCCGTGACGGCGCCGATGACCGTCCTGCTCATCCGCCGCGCCGCCGCCCAGGGGCACTTCCCGTGGGACGCCTCGATCGAGATGAGCCGCCGACTCCGCGACGCCGTCGAGGCCTCCGATGCTCGTACGGCCCACGACCTCGTCTCGGGCCAGCCCGACCGCTTCGGCGACTACTACGCCGCCGTGCGCGAGAGCGGCATCTACCCCGCCTGACCCCGCGCTCCGGCGCCCACCCGATACGCACCCGAACCCGAAAGCCGCATACGCATGCCTGTTCCCGTTCCGAACACCGAAGCCCCCGCACCCCGCCGCCTCCTGCGCGACGTCGTCTTCGACAAGATGCTCGCCGCCATCGGCGACGGCACCCTCGAGCTCGGCGAGCGACTGAACGACGACGAGCTGGTCCGCTGGCTCGGAGTCTCTCGCACGCCGGTGCGCGAGGCCATCGCCAAGCTGGCCGACTACGGCCTCGTCGACATCGAGGCGAACCGGTACACGCGCGTCATCTCGCCGACCATGGCCGACTTCGCCGACACCACCGAGACCGCCTTCGCCGTCTGGGCGATCGTCGTCCGGCGCGGCGTCCCGAAGCTGAGCGACGCCGAGGCGCGCGAGGTCGTGAGCCTCCTCGCGTCGGTCGGCCGCGACGCGAAGGGCAAGCTGGCAGCCGAGAGCCTCCCGAGCTTCGCCCGCGCCATCGAGATCATCGCGACGGCCGCGCAGAGCAAGAGCCTGTTCCGACTCCTCGAGACCGTCGGAGACCGAGCCGCCCTCCTCCTCAGCATCGTCAGCCGCTCCGTGGAGTTCCACATCTCGGGCGACCTCCTCGCCCGTCTCCGCTCGGGCGTCGAGAAGCGCGACGGCGTGGCAGCGGCGGCGGCGTTCGAGACGGCGTTCGACGGCCTGGGCGACTACGTCGGAGCCACCTCGGCCGCGGGCGTGTTCCCCGAGGCCGCGCCGGTCCGCTGAGCGGCACGGTGGGTGGCGGCGACGACGCCGGCGGGCTCGCCGGCCCGGTGGGTGACGTTGCGGCCGACACCGCGCCCGTCGTCCTGGCACTCGACGACGTCCGGGTCACCCGCGCCGGGCGCAACCTCGTCGAGCACATCGACCTCGAGGTCCGCGCCGGAGAGCACTGGGCCCTGATCGGCCCGAATGGCGCCGGCAAGACGACGATGCTGACGATGTGCGGCGCCCTCGGCCATCCCTCCTCGGGCACGGTCACCGTGCTCGGCAGGCGGCTCGGCAGAGTCGAGCTCCGCGAGCTCCGCACCCACATCGGCCACGTCGACCCGAGGCACCGCATGCTCGGCGACAACTCCGTGACCGAGGTCGTCCTGACCGGCCTCACCGGTTCGAGCGACCCGGTCCCGCGGTGGGAGGCCGAGCCGGCCGACCTTCTCCGGGCGCAGGAACTCGCCACCGGCGTCGGCCTCGCCCGCCGCCTCGACGCCCGCTGGAGCACCCTCTCGCAGGGCGAACGCGGACGCGCCCTCATCGCGCGGGCTCTCATCGCCGTTCCGGCGCTCCTCCTTCTCGATGAGCCCGCCACGGGCCTCGACGTCGCCGCCCGCGAGCAGCTGCTCGAGACCGTGGACGCCCTGCGCGAGGCCCACCCGTCGATCGCGAGCGTCACCGTGACGCACCACCTCGAAGACCTTCCGGCGTCGACGACGCACGCCATGCTCCTTCGCGACGGGCGCATCGCCGCCCGCGGGCCGGCCGACGACGTCCTGACGAGCGAGCTGGTGTCGGCGGCGTTCGACTTTCCGCTCGAGATCACGCGGACGGCTGGGCGGTGGGCGGCACGGCGCGCTGGTGTCGTCGGCGCGTGACCCCGCCGCCCCGACGCGCGGGCTAGGCCCGCCGGATCGGCACACCCCCGCGCGAACCCCGGCGGGGCCGAGCCGAATCGGCGGGTTCGACGCCGCCAGCCCGACGCGACCCGCCCACCGCCGCTAGCGCGGCTCGACCGCCGCGGCCGCAGCCCTCGCCGCCGCGGGCAGCGCGTCGACGATCCGCCCGAGCGCCGCATCGTCGTGCGCAGCCGTCAGGAACCACGCCTCGAACACCGACGGGGGCAGGTTGACTCCGGCGTCGAGCATCGCATGGAAGAACGGCGGGTAGCGGAATGCCTGCTGAGCCCGCACGTCGTCGTAGTTGCGCGGCGGGGTCGCGGTGAACGCGAACGAGAACAGGTTGCCGGCGCGCTGCACGGTGTGCTCGACGCCCTCGCGCGAGAGAGCGGCCGAGGTCTCGCGGGCGACCACATCGGCGGCCGAGTCGATCGCACGGTACACGTCGGCGTCGGCGAGGCGGAGGGTCGTGATTCCGGCGGCGACGGCGACGGGATTGCCGCTGAGGGTTCCGGCCTGGTACACCGGCCCGAGGGGCGCGAGGAAGTCCATGATCTCGGCGCGGCCGCCGAGCGCGGCGAGCGGCATGCCTCCGCCGATGACCTTGCCGAACGTGATGAGGTCGGGCTCCCAGCCGGCTCCGTCTGGCACGACGCGCGAGGCCTCGAGCCCCCACCAGCCGGCGCGGCCGACGCGGAACCCGGTCAGCACCTCGTCGACGATCAGCAGCGCGCCGTGGCGCCGCGTGATCTCCGAGAGCGACCGGTTGAAGCCGCGATCGGGCGCCAGGACGCCCATGTTGGCGGCGGCTGCCTCGACGATCACAGCGGCGATGCGCTCCGAGTGCTCGTCGAACGCCCGGCGCACGGCGTCGAGGTCGTTGTACGGCAGCACGAGCGTCTGCGCCGCTGTCTCGGCCGTGATGCCGGCCGATCCGGGCAGGGCGAGCGTGGCGACGCCGGAGCCGGCCTCGGCCAGCAGCGAGTCGGAGTGGCCGTGGTAGTGGCCGGCGAACTTCACCAGCAGGTCGCGGCCGGTGTAGCCGCGCGCCAGGCGGATGGCCGTCATGGTGGCCTCGGTGCCGGTGGACACCATGCGGATCTTGCCGATGGGCCGCTGCTCGCCGACGCTGACGCGCTCGCGCACGATCTCGGCCAGCTCGGTCTCGCCCGGCGTCGATGCGCCGAAGGAGAGGCCGCGGGCCGCCGCCGACTGGACGGCGTCGACCACGGCGGGGTGGGCGTGCCCGAGGATGGCGGGCCCCCACGAAGCGACGAGGTCGACGTACTCGCGGCCGTCGGCGTCGGTGACGTACGCGCCCTGCGCCTTGACGAGGAAGCGCGGAGTGCCCCCGACCGAGCCGTACGCCCGGACCGGCGAGTTCACGCCGCCGGGGATGGACGCGCGAGCGCGCGCGAAGGCCTGCTCGTTGGCGGTCATCGGATGCTCCGCTCGGGAGCGCTGCGGCCGGTCAGGCGCTCGGCCAGGTCGACGGCCCAGTAGGTCAGGATCGCGTCCGCGCCGGCGCGCTTGATGCCGAGCACGCTCTCGTAGCTGGCGGCGTCGAGGTCGATCCAGCCGTTCGCGGCGGCGGCCTGCATCATCGAGTACTCCCCCGAGATCTGGTAGGCCCACACCGGCACGTCGCTCGTCGCGGCGACGTCGGCGAGCACGTCGAGGTAGCTCATCGCCGGCTTCACCATGACGATGTCGGCGCCCTCCTCGAGGTCGAGCCCGACCTCGCGAAGGCCCTCGCGTCGGTTGCCGTTGTCCATCTGGTATGTGCGGCGGTCGCCCGAGAGCGACGACTGGACGGCCTCGCGGAACGGCCCGTAGAAGGCGCTGGCGTACTTGGCGGCATAGGCGAGGATCGCGCGGTCGGCGAACCCGTGCGAGTCGAGCGCGTCGCGGATGGCGGCGACCTGGCCGTCCATCATGCCGCTGGGGGCGATGAGCTGCGAGCCCGCCTCGGCCTGCACGACGGCCATGTCGCGGTAGCGCTCGAGGGTGGCGTCGTTGTCGACCTCGCCGCCTGCGCCGAGCACGCCGCAGTGGCCGTGGTCGGTGAACTCGTCGAGGCACAGGTCGGTCTGCACGACGAGCGCGTCGCCGACCTCGGCGACAGCAGCCCGTGTTGCGGCATTGAGGATGCCCTCGGGGTCGGTGGCGCTCGTTCCTGCGCCGTCTTTCTTCTCGTCGAGCGGCACCCCGAACAGCATGACGCCGCCGATGCCGGCCTCGGCTGCACGGGCCAGGGCGGGCTTGAGGCTCTCGAGCGAGTGGTGCGAGACGCCCGGCATCGAGGCGATCGGCGCCTCGTCCGAGATGCCCTCCCGGATGAACACGGGCAGCACCAGATCGGCGGGGTGGAGGCGGGTCTCGGCGACCAGGCGACGGAGCGCCGGGGTGGTGCGGAGGCGGCGGCCGCGAACGGCGGGGAAGGACGACATCAGTTGCTCTCAGTGTGCGGATCGGGGTGCTCCGGCCAGCCGGCCAGGGCGTTGTCGACGACGGCTTCGACGAGCGAGTCGGCGGAGCGGGTCTCGGCGATGAGGTGCACCGGGAGTCCGGCGGCGCGGGCGTCGAAGGCGGTGCGCGGGCCGATGCAGGCCACGAGGGTGCCGGCGGGCAGCGGGACGAACTGCTCGTGGATCTGACGGGCGACGCTGCCCGAGGTGACGAGGATCACCGAGATGCTGCCGTCGGCGACCGCGGCCTTGACCTCGGGGGTCGCAGGAACTCCGACCGTCCGGTACGCGGCCACGAACTCGGGCTCGAGTCCGCGTTCGGCCAGCCCCTTGACCAGGGTCGGCTCGGCGATCTCGGACTGCGGCACCAGCACCCGGCCGCTGATGTGGGCCGACGGCCATTCCTTGACGAGGCCCCGGGCCGAGTTGTCGCCCTCGGGGATGAAGTCGACGCGGATGCCGGCGAGGCTCAGCGCGGCGGCCGTCGTCTCGCCCACGGCGGCAACCCGGGTCGTCGGCGCCGGGCGGATGCTGTTGCCCATGAGCACGTCGACGGTCGTGGCGCTCGTGACGACGAGCCAGTCGTAGTCGCCGGCCTCGAGCCGCAGCAGGGCCACCATCAGCTCGTGGCGGTTCTCGGTCGGTGCGAAGTTGATGAGCGGAGCGATCACCGGGGACGCCCCGAAGCCGCGCAGCCGCGCAGAGACGTTGTCGCCCCACTTGCCCCCGCGAGGCACCAGCACGCGGACGCCGCGCAGCGGCTTCTCGGCGGAGCCCCGCTCGCTCATGATGCGGAGCCCAGCGGCGCCAGGTCGGCCGCGCCGTTGTCGAGCAGCTCGGCGACGGTGCGCCCGGCGGCGTCGTCGACCTCGATCAGCTGCGTCGCGAGCGAGCCCGGTTCGAGCGTCACGCCGTGGGACGCGGTCAGCCGTTGCGAGCCGTCGGGCTTGTAGACCGTCGCGCTCAGGAGGAGCAGCCCGGCGTCGATGACGGCAGTCGCACCGATGGGAGCCGCGCAGCCGGCCTCGAGACCGGCGAGGACCGAGCGCTCTGCCGTGACCGTCAGGCGCGTCTCGCGGTGGTCGAGAGCGCGGAGGCCCTTCTGCAGGTCGGGCTCGAGCTCGGTGTCGCGGACCTCGATCGCGAGGGCGCCCTGACCGGGCGCGCTCGGCCAGAAGCCCAGCGACAGGAGATCGGTCGCCTCGGCGAGCCGGCCGATGCGGCCGAGGCCGGCCGCCGAGAGGAGGACGGCGTCGAGGTCGTCGCCGACGCGCGAGAGTCGCGTGTCGACGTTGCCGCGGATGTCGACGACCTCGAGGTCGGGCCGGCGGGCGAGCAGCTGGGCGACCCGGCGGGGCGAGCCGGTGCCGACTCGAGCGCCCTCGGGCAGGGCGTCGAGCGTGAGCCCGTCGCGCGCGCACAGGGCGTCGCGCGCATCGGCGCGGGCCGGGGTCGCGCCGATCGTGAGACCCGGGAACGGGTCGGTGGGGAGGTCTTTCAGCGAGTGGACCAGGAGGTCGCACTTGCCGGCGAGCAGGGAGTCGCGCAGTGCCGTCGCGAAGACGCCGGTGCCGCCGAGTGAGGCGAGGGACTCGGACGTCGTGTCGCCGTGGCTCGTGATCTCGACGAGCTCGACCTCGCGGCCGGTCGTCTTGGCGAGGCGGTCGCGCATGAGAGTGGACTGGGCGACGGCGAGGGTCGACGCCCGGGTTCCGATTCGAAGTGCTGTCACGGGTGCCCTACGGAACCAGGCCGGCGACGATCGGCTTGAAGCCGAGGCGGACGTTCTCGCAGCATCCCGGACGGCAGACGTCGTACCAGGGCCCGAGGTCGGTCAGGTGCGGGCGGTCGGCCGCGGCGACGCCGTCGCGGCGCTCCAGCACCAGGTCGACGAGGCCGGTGACGTAGTTCGGGTCGATGCCGGGGGTCGGCGTGCGGACGGCCCAGAAGCCCTCCTCCTCGCACGACTCGAGCGCCTCGTTGTCGAGGTCCCACATGACCTCCATGTGGTCGCTGACGAAGCCGAGCGGCACGATGACGACGGCCTTGGTCGGGCCGCCCTTCAGGGCGTGGATCGCGTCGTTGATGTCGGGCTCGAGCCAGGGCATCGACGGAGGGCCGGAGCGCGACTGGAAGACGAGCTGCCACGGCACGGTCGCGTCCGAGCCGAGCTCGAGAGCGGCCTCCGCTGCGGCCATGACGACCTCGGCGACGGCCCTGTGCTGAGCGGCGTAGGCGCCGTCGGCGTCGAAGCCGCGCGCCTCGGGACCGCTCTTGGCGGCGTCGGTCGACGGGATCGAGTGGGTCGAGAACAGCACCTGCACCTCGGTCGTGAGGTCGATGCCGTCGATCTCGGCGCGAGCCTTCACGAGCGCGTCGCGGACACCGTCGATGAACGGCTGCACGAAGCCGGGGTGGTCGAAGAACTGACGCACCTTGTCGATCTGCACGCGGTCGCGCAGCTCGGTGTCGTCGAGGGCCATCGCGAAGTCCTCGCGGTACTGCCGGCACGACGAGTACGAGCTGTAGGCGCTGGTCGCGATGGCGATCAGCTTCGTGTAGCCCTGGTCGGCCGCCTCGCGGACGGCGTCGGCCATGTAGGGCTCCCAGTTGCGGTTGCCCCACAGCACGGGCAGGTCGATCTCGCGGCGCGCGAGCTCGGCCTCGAGTGCGGCCTTGAGCTCGCGGTTGTGCTGGTTGATCGGGCTGATGCCGCCGAAGTGGCGGTAGTGGTGCGCGACCTCCTCGAGGCGCTCCTCGGGGATCCCGCGGCCGCGGGTGACGTTGCGCAGGAACGGGATCACGTCGTCCTGCCCCTCGGGCCCGCCGAAGCCGGCCAGGAGGATCGCGTCGTAGTCCGTGCCCTGCGTGACCCACTCCGGACCCTCCGCCGCCGCGTCGGTGGCGTTGGGGACGAGCTGGCCGTTGGTGATGTTGGTCAAGAGAGAACCTCGGGGATCGCGGTGGTCGGGATGCGCCGACCCGTGTAGAAGGGCACCTCTTCGCGCACGTGCATGCGCGCCTCGGTGTAGCGGAGCTCGCGCATGAGGTCGACGAGCTGGACCAGCTCGGGGGCCTCGAGCGCCAGGATCCACTCGTAGTCGCCCAGGCTGAAGCTGGCGACGGTGTTGGTCAGGACGGAGCGGTGCGCCGAGCCCTTCATGCCGTGATCGCGGAGCATCTGGTTGCGCTCGGCGTCAGGCAGGAGGTACCACTCGTAGCTGCGGACGAACGGGTAGACCGTGAGCCAGGTCTCGGGCTCCTTGCCGCGCATGAACGCGGGGCTGTGGTCTTTCGCGAACTCGGCTTCGCGGTGCATGCCGAGCGCGTTCCACGTCGGCAGGAGGTTCTTGAGCAGGTGCGTGCGGAGCAGGTCGCGGTAGCCGGCCTGGATGTCTTCGGGGATCGGGCCGTGCAGCCAGATCATCACGTCGCTGTCGGCCTTCACGGCGCTGACGTCGTAGAAGCCCCGGACGACGACGCCGTTCTCGGCGAGGCGGGCCACTGTCGCGTCGAGCTCGGCGATGTCGTCGCCGATCGAGGTGCGCTCGCCCTCGGCCACGTAGGGCCGGAGCGGGTCTCGGCGAAGAACTGCCCACAGCGTGTAGCCGAGGACCTCGACGGGTGCGTCGGTCGCCGCCGCGTCGGAATCAGGCGAGGGTGCGTGCTGCGAGTGCGCGTCGGCGCTGGAATTCATGCGTCCATCATCCCTTGTCATTCTGGGAACGGCGAACCGTCTGGCTCAGGATCGAGAGACCCTCAGCGGCCCGCGATGGGGCGAGGAAAAGCGTCAGCGACGACGCAGGGCGATCAGCGTGAGACCGCCGACTGCGGCGGCCACGGCAGCCGCGGCAGCCAGGAACGGCTTGGGGTCTTTCGAGAACGACACCTTCGCCTGGTGCGCCTTGATGCCGAGCTGCTTCGGCACGTTGAGCTTCTCTTCGAGCTCGTTCAGCGTCGCGGCCAGGTCGGCGCGGGTGCGGTCGATGGCCGCCTGGATGTCTTCGGTGCCACTCATCAGAAACGTCCTCCCACGTCGGAGCGCGGGATGCGCCCGACGCCCTTCACTGCCTTGATGTCGCTCTTGACGCTGTCGATCGTCTTCTTCGGCAGCGGTGGCAGGCCCTTCTTGATCTGCCTGTAGCCCAGGAACCCGAGGATGCCCGCGATCACCAGGAACAGAGCCGCGACCAGCAGCGCGGCCAGCCAGAGCGGCATGACGAGCGACAGGGCGGCGATGCCGGCGCCGATGAGGCACAGCAGCATGAGGAAGAGGAAGAGCAGAGCGCCCACGACGAGGCCCGCGCCGATTCCGAACACCTTCGCCTTGGCGATGAGCTCGGCCTTCAGCAGGGCGATCTCGCCCTTGACGAGGTCGGTGACGAGCGTGGGGATGTCGCTCAGGAGCCCGAACAGCGAGCGGTTCTTCTTCGCGTGGTGGATGCTGTCGGCGCGCGTCGACTCGGTCATGGAGTGCCTCTCAGGACGGTGGGTGCTGGGCGGAGCAATGGAGCCGTCAGCGGGTGGCTGCGGGCTTCGACTGGATCCCGAGGACCTTCTTCACGGCCCAGACGGCCGCGTGGAAGAGACCGGTCACGATCGCGGGAAGCACGGCACCGGCGGCGCGCTCGGCCTTGACGACCTGCTTCTGGACGGGAGCGCTGCTCCACACCTTCGATGCACCGGCCGCGATCTGCTCGTAGCGCTGATGGCCCGCACGTGAACCGAGCACGTACCCGATGGCCGCTCCCGCGACGAAGATCAGCTTGCCTCGCATGAAGCCTCCAGAAGTCTCTGCTGTGCGGCCCCGCGGCCGCAACACGTTCTTAGGTTAGTCCGGTCTCGCGGGTGCCGTCCGACAGGGGCGGTGGGCGACGTGCTCAGCGCAGCGCGCCCTCGAGCAGGCCGGCGGCCTTGGCCCGGGCGTCGGCGATCACTCCGGCGAGGCCACGGCCTGCCACGGCACCCCCGACGCGGACGACCCCGCTCCCGTCGGCAGGTGCGGCGCCCCGCACGGGCGACGCCCACTCGACTCGGGCGAAGCCGTCGACGGCGGCCGGGTCGAGCCCCAGGCCGAGGATCGCCGACGCGTCGGCGAGCGCGACCTGCCGCAGATCGGCGTCGGTCGTCGCGGGGTCCACCACGGGCGAGTCGTAGCTGAGGCGCAGCACGTGCCGGCCCTCGGCGCGCTCGGCCACCCACGCCCACTTGATGCTGGCGTGCGTGAGGGCCTTCGCGCGGATGCCGGGGGCGCCGGGTGTGACCAGGACGCCTGTGCCGCGGGGCGCGGTGTCGAGTTCCTGCGCCCGGATCACGAGGGTCGCGAGCGTGATGACGCCCGTGTCGGCCCGTCCGCCCGAGAGGAGGGCGCTGTCGCGGCCGCCCAGCGCGACGACGACGACCCTCGCCGACAGGGCCTCGCCGCCGTCGAGGACGACGCCGGTGCCGTCGACGGAGCGGACGGACGCGCCGAGCCGGACCTCGACCCCGTACGTCTCGAGGTCGGCGACGAGCTCGTCGACGAGGCGGACGACTCCGCCGCGGATGCCGCCGACGGCTGACCCCGCGGCCGACGACTCCCGCAGCTCGCGCACGGCACGGGCGAGCGAGTTCTGGTGCAGCAGCGCCGCCCGCAGACCGGGGGCGACCCGGTCGACGTCGAGGGTGTCGGGGTGCGCCGAGTGCACGCCCATGACCACGGGCGTCACCAGCTTGTCGAGCACTGCGCGGCCCATGCGGCGGCGCACGAGGGGTCCGAGCTTCTGCTCCTTCGCCCCGATCGGGCCGGGCAGGAGCGAGTCGAGCTCGGCGCGGAGAGCCGCGCCCGTGCCGATCACGTCGATCACGTCTTTCGCCATGGCCGTGCCCGGGATGCCCAGCAGTCCCGTCTTCGGCAACGGGAAGGGCGCGCCGTCGGCCTGGATGATCCAGGCGCCGCGCGGGTCGGGCGCCACGATCTCGCTGCCCAGGCCGATCTGCGTCGCCAGGGTCGCGACGGAGTCGGTCTTCGTCGCGAAGCTCTCGGCTCCGGCATCGAGGTCGATCCCCGCGACCGTGTGGCGCATCACCTCGCCGCCCAGCCGCTCGGAGGCCTCCAGGAGCACGACGCGGCGACCGGCCTTGCCCAGGTCGCGCGCGACGACGAGGCCGGCGATGCCGCCGCCGACGACGATCGCGTCCAGAGATCCGCTCACAGTTCGTGGGCCAGCTCGACGATCCGGGTCAGGACCGCCGGGTCGGTGTCGGGGCTCACGCCGTGCCCCAGGTTCAGCACGTGCGCCGGCGCCGCCCTGCCGCGCTCGACCACATCGCGGACGTGCGCCTCCAGCACCGGCCACGGCGCCTGCAGCAGCGCGGGGTTGATGTTGCCCTGCACGACGGTGCGCCCGCCGAGACGACGCGAGGCCTCGTCGAGCGGGATCCGCCAGTCGACTCCCACCGCGTCGGTGCCCACGTCGCGCATCGCCGCGAGCAGCTCGCCCGAGCCGACGCCGAAGTGGATGCGGGGCACCCCGAGGTCGTCGATGTGCGACAGCGCGCGGGCCGACCAGGGCGCGACGTGCTCGACGTAGTCGGCCAGCGACAGCGAGCCCACCCACGAGTCGAACAGCTGACCGGCGCTCGCCCCGGCCATGATCTGCGCGCGCAGGAACTCGCCCGTCGTGTCCGCGGCCCACTCCATCAGGGCGCGCCACGTCTCCGGCTCCGCGTGCATCAGCGTCCGTGCGCGGATGTGGTCTTTCGACGGCCCGCCCTCGACGAGGTACGCCGCCAGGGTGAAGGGCGCCCCGGCGAAGCCGATCAGCGGGGTCGCGCCGAGCTCGGCGACCGTGCGCGCGACGCCCTCGGCGACCGGCGCCAGCGAGTCGGGATCGATCGGGCGCAGCTTCGCCACGTCGGCGGCGGTGCGGATCGGCTCGTCGAGGACGGGGCCGCGACCGGGGACGATCTCGACGCCCACGCCCGCGAGCTTGACCGGCACGACGATGTCGCTGAAGAAGATGCCGGCGTCGACGCCGTGGCGACGGACCGGCTGCAGGGTGATCTCGCTCGAGAGCTCGGGGTCGAGGCAGGCGTCGAGCATCTTCGTGCCCACGCGCAGCTCGCGGTACTCGGGCAACGACCGGCCGGCCTGCCGCATGAACCACACGGGGAGCGTCTCGGGGCGGTCGCCGCGGAGGGCGCGCACCAGGCTCGACCCCGCGGTCAGGCCGGAGGCGAGCGGGTGCGTGGCGGGGAGGGCGGTCGTGATCACGTCGTGAATTGTCGCATCCCGCGCTGGGCGGTCGGGCTCAGAACGCCTTGCGCAGCACCGCCATGCGGAGGTCGTCACGGAGTGGCACCCCGAAGCGCTCGTCGCCGTAGGGGAAGGGGACGAACCCGCCCGTGCGCACGTAGGCCCGACGCTCGTAGAAGGCGATGAGCTCGGCGCGCTGCTCGATGACCGTCATCTCGATCTCGGTCAGGTGCCACTCGTCGCGCGCGATGCGCTCGGCCTCGGCCAGCACCCGTGATCCCAGGCCGCCGCCCTGCCCGGTCGGCGTGACCGCGAACATGCCGAAGTAGCCGACGCCGTCCGGCCGGCGCACGACGTTGCAGCACGCAACGATCCGGTCGTCCTCGACGGCGACGATCACGCCGCCGTCCGGGTTCGCGAGGTCGACCGCGAGGAGGTCGGCGTCGATACGCGGCCCCTCGAGCAGGTCGGCCTCGGTCGTCCAGCCGGCGCGGCTGGCGTCGCCCCGGTAGGCCGATGTGACGAGCTCGACGATCGCCGCGGAGTCGACGGGGGTCGCGGTACGGAAGAGGATCACGCCCCGACCCTACCGAGGGGATCACTCGACGCCGAGTTCAGCCCATGCACAGGTGAAACGGGAGAGTTACCATATCTGTCGTGCTCATCTGCCTGACGGCGTCTCATCAGAACGCCAGCTTCGACCTCCTCGAGAAGTTGAGCGTCGGCGCACCCCTGGCTGCGGGCACCCTGGTCGAATCGAGCGATTTCGTCTCGGGCGCCGTCGTGCTCGCGACATGCAACCGCTTCGAGGCGTACCTCGACGTCGACGAGCCCCTCACCGCGGCGAGCGCCGTAGCCGTCGAGGCCACCATCCAGACCATGAGCGAGGCCTCGGGCGTCGACCCCGTCGCGCTCCGCACCAGCGTCGACGTCATCACCGGCGACGGGGTCGTCGAGCACCTCTTCGCCGTCAGCTCCGGCCTCGAGTCGGTCGTCGTCGGCGAAGACGAGATCTCCGGCCAGGTGCGCCGCGCGCTCGAGCGGGCCCGGCAGGACGGCACGACGTCGTCCGATCTGGAGCGACTCTTCCAGCAGGCCTCGCACACCTCGCGCGGCGTCAAGAACCGCACCAACGTGGGCGGCGCCGGCCGCTCGCTCGTCCGCCTGGCCCTCGAGCTCGCGTCGAGCCGGGTCACCGACTGGGCCCAGGCGCGCATCCTCCTCGTCGGCACCGGCCAGTACGCCGCGACGACCGTCGCCGCCCTGCGCGACCGCGGTGCCGGCGACATCGGCGTCTACTCCGCCTCCGGCCGCGCCCCGTGGTTCGCCGCCAAGCACGAGGTCGCGGCGCACGCCGACCTCGCCGAGGCGATCGCCTGGAGCGACATCCTCATCACCTGCACGTCGACGGCCACCCCGCTCGTCACGCCCGACGTCGTCGAGGCGGGCCCGCGCCGCCTCGTCATCGACCTCGGCCTTCCCCGCAACGTCGACCCGCTGGTCGCCCGAGTCGAGGGCGTCGAGATGCTCGACCTCGAGACCATCAGCCTCCACGCCCCGCTCGCCGAGCTGACCGCCGCCGACGATGCCCGCGCGCTCGTGTCCACGGCCGCCGCCGAGTTCCAGGCCGTGGCCGCCGAGCAGTCTCTGTCGCCCGCCGTGGTAGCCCTCCGCAAGCACGTCTTCGACCTCCTCGACGGCGAGATCGAGCGCGCCCGCTCGCGCGGCGATTCCAGCGAGCGCACCGAGCAGGCGCTCCGGCACCTCGCCGGAGTCCTGCTCCACACGCCGTCGGTCCGCGCTCGCGAGCTTGCCCGCGAGGGTCGCGGCGAGGAGTTCCGCGACGGACTCGAAGCGCTCTTCGGGCTGACGGAGACGCGGGCCGCGACGCTCTCGGCGCTGCCCCGCTCGGCAGGCGAGGCGGCGGCGGGCTGATCCTGCGACCGTAGCCGTCGGGCGCGGCCCGCGCCGGACGCGCCGGACGCACCGGACGCACCGGACGCACCGGACGCACCGGACGCACCGGATGCACGATCCCGCCGAACCGGCACCGTCCCTCCCCAAAGGTGGAGGGCTCGAACCGAAACGGCGGGCTTGACGCCCGGCGGCAGGATTCAGTGCGTCGAGAGCGCCAGCACGTAGTCGGCCACGGTCGACTCGAAGTCGGCTGTGCGGCCGTCGATGAGGCTCGACACCAGCTCGCGCACCATCTCGCAGCGCACGTCGGCCTCGGCCGCAGGCTCGAAGCCGTGCACGCGCTGGGCCGACTGCGAGAACAGCACGGCGACGGGCATGATCAGCTCGTCGAGGAGATCGGGCGCCCATGCGCCGAGCAGCGCGCGGGCTACCTCGAGGAAGAGCGCGACGTCGCAGGGCGCCGTCAGCCCGAACAGCTCGACGACGGTGAACCGCTGCGCGTCGCCGTCGATGAGTCCGCGCTTCGCGTCGCACCGGGGGCCGGCGGTCACCGCAGAGACCATGGCCCGTGCGAGCCGGTGCAGCATCACCTGAGTGGCCTCCGGGGTCCAGCAGACGATGCCGCCCGTCGTCGTCGCCCGACGCGAGACAAGCCCGAGGCACCAGGCCTCGTCGAGCGCGGCGCCGGCCTCGGCCAGCGACAGTCCGTGCTCGTGGGCGAGCTGCTCGACGTGGACGCCGTCGCCGGGAAGGTGCCGCCCGGTGGCGATGTCGACGAGCAGGTAGTCGACGGGGTCGATGACGATGGCGGGCAGAAGGGCGGTAGCGGTGGCGGTGGTCCCTGCGGTCATGGGGGGTCCTGATCTCATCGGGGTGAACGGGTGATGAATGCAATATTTCACAGTTATATCCGCTCGTCAATAGCAGAGGGCGCAGGAACTCGGGAGAATGTCTCCCATGCACCCGATCGTCGTCTCCGCGCTGGCCCTCGTCCGCGAGCGGAGGCTGCTCATGGTCACCGCCCGGGGCCGCGACGTGCTCTACCTGCCGGGCGGCAAGGTCGAGCCGGGTGAGTCCGGCGCGGAGGCCGTCGTGCGCGAGTCGCTCGAAGAAGTGTCGCTGGCCCTCGATCCGGCATCGATCGTGGAGCTCTTCACGGTGAGCGAGCAGGCGCACGGCGAGCCCGACGGCCGCCTGGTCGAGATGACCCTCTTCACAGCCGACACGCCCGACGAGCCCGTCCCCTCAGCCGAGGTCGGCGCGATCACCTGGACCGCGACGGCCGATGCCTGGCGGTGTCCGCCTGCAGGACGGGAGACGCTCCGGCGATTGTCATCCCTCGGACTGATCGACTGACCCGGTCCGCGTGGCACAGTGGAGCCATGCGCACCAGAACCACTCTCACCGTCCTCGCCCTCAGCGCCCTCACGGTCGCCGGTCTCGCCGGATGCTCCTCGTCGAACGACGCCGCCGAGCCCACCGCGACCGAGACGGTGACGACGACGGCCGAGCCGACCATCCCGGCGACGACTCCGACGCCGAGCGAATCCGTCTCCGCCACGCCGACGAAGACGACGCCGGCGGGCGGCAACGGCGGCGGCACGACGGTCTCCTCGTGCACCTCGTCGAACCTCGCCGCGAGCATCGCCGAGGGCGACGGAGGCGCCGCCGGCACGATCGGGATCACCCTCGTGCTCACCAACAAGGGGTCGGCCTCGTGCACCCTGCAGGGCTGGCCCGGCGTCTCGCTCGTGGGCGGCGGCACCGGCACGCAGATCGGCGCCGCGGCGAAGTTCGATCGCACGACCCCCCACGGCACAGTCACTCTCGCGTCGGGCTCGACCGCGAAGGCCGACCTCCGCTACCTGCAGGCCGGCAACTTCGACAGGGCCAAGTGCAAGCCGACCGCGACCGACGGGTTCCGCGTCTACCCTCCCGGGCAGAAGGCCTCGGTCTTCGCCGCCTACAAGGGCGTGACCGGCTGCAAGTCGACGTCGGTGCAGCTGCTCACCGTCGGCGCACTGCAGTAGCCCGCGGCGCACGCGTCGAGCACAGGCCAGCGCAGGCCAGCGGCAAGCACCGGGCGCAGGAACTAGCTCACGTACTCGAGCAGATCCAGCCCGACGGTCCGGAGCACGTCGAGCACCCGCAGCCGCGTCGGCAGGTCGGCATCGTCGAACGCCACGGTGGCCGCGTACGAGACGCCCCGGCGGCGACCGCGAAGCGCCCCGGCTTCAGAGCGCACGCCCTGGTCGGCCCCGGTGAGGTTCACGAGCTGGAGGCCGTGGTCGCGCGCCCGATGGGCGACGGGGTCGAGCCCGAAGGCGGCGGCGACCATGCTCAGGTCGCTGCCGGTGGAGAGCCAGCCCAGCACGCGGTTGCTGACGGCGGTGTCGACGCAGCGGCCGCCGACGAGGTCGCCGAAGAGGCCCTGCAGCTCGAGGGCTGATCCGATCGAGAACTGCGGTGCGTCGTCGGGCCCGCGGGTGGCCCGGGCGTAGTCGAGCAGCGCCGTGCGGTTGAGGCCGAGCTCTTCGGCGCGGGCGTGGACGGCATCGAGGCCGACGAGCCGGATCAGGGCGTTCGTGGCGACGGGGTCGCGGAAGGCCCCCACGAGGGTCGCGGCATCGAGCACCCGGAGCGACGGCACCAGCATCGACGACCAGAGCCCGCCGACGCGGGGGTCGTCGACGCGCGTCTCGCCCGCGCCGTCACCCGTGGCGGACTCGCGCGACACCTCGTCGACCGGCCCCAGCCGACCGTCCGCAAGGCGCGCGGCGACCTCGACGAGCAGCAGCAGCCCGCCGACCTCGGCGGTCGGCAGGGCGATCTTCTCGTCGATCGCCAGCACGACCTCGCCGGTGTCGAGATCGGCGGCCGATGCCGACACCCGGGCCTCGGCGAAGGCCAGGGTGCCGAGCGCCGTGAAGCTGCGCTCGAACGGCTCGGCCGCCCGCTCGCCGCGGTGCCGGCCCGGATCGCGCGGGACGTCGCGCGACCGGCGGCCGCGTCGACTGTCGATACCGGGGTCAGCCATCGGAGCGGCTACCAGATCGTGACGCGCTCATCTTCCGGCAGCCAGAGCGCGTCGGCGTCGGACACCGCGAAGGCGACGTAGAACTCGTCGATGTTGCGGACGATCTGGTTGCACCGGAACTCGTTGGGCGAGTGCGGGTCGATCGACATGAGACGGATGGCCTCCTCGTCGCGGATCTTCATCTGCCAGGCCTGCGCCCAGCTCAGGAAGAAGCGCTGCGCGCCGGTCAGTCCGTCGATCACCGGCGGCTCCTGGCCGTCGAGCGAGATCAGGTACGCCTTCCACGCGATCGAGAGGCCGCCGAGATCGCCGATGTTCTCGCCGATGGTGAGCGCGCCGTTGACATGGTGACCGGGGGTCTGCGCCGGCTCGAGCGCGTCGTACTGGGCGATGAGCGATGAGGTGAGCTTCTCGAACGCCTCGCGGTCGGCCGGGGTCCACCAGTCGGTGAGCTTGCCGTCGCCGTCGTACTTCGAGCCCTGGTCGTCGAAGCCGTGGCCGATCTCGTGGCCGATCACCGCTCCGATCGCGCCGTAGTTGGCGGCCGCGTCGCGGTTCTCGACGAAGAACGGGAACTGCAGGATCGCCGCCGGGAACACGATCTCGTTGAAGCCCGGGTTGTAGTACGCGTTGATCGTCTGCGGGGTCATGAACCACTCGTCGCGGTCGATCGGCTTGCCGATCTTGCCGAGCTCGCGGTCGAAGCCGAAGACGGCGGTGGCGCGGATGTTGCCGACGAGGTCGGTCGCATCGATCTCGAGCTTCGAGTAGTCGCGCCACTTCACCGGGAAGCCGATCTTGGGCGTGAACTTGTCGAGCTTGTCGAGGGCGCGGGTGCGCGTCTCGTCGGTCATCCACGCGAGGCCCGTGATGCTCTGGCGGTAGGCCTCGACGAGGTTCGCGACCAGGACGTCCATCGCGACCTTCGCCTCGGGCTGGAAGTTCCGCTCGACGTAGATGCGGCCGACGGCCTCGCCCATGGCGCCCTCGACCAGCGAGACGCCGCGCTTCCAGCGGGCGCGCTGCACGGGGGTGCCGGTGAGGGTCTTGCCGTAGAACTCGAAGTTCGCCTTCACGAAGCCGCTCGAGAGGTACGCGGCGAACGAGCGGACGATCTGCCAGCGCAGCCAGTCGCGCCACGCGTCGAGCTGGTCGTCGACGAGCAGCGTTGCGAGGCCGGTGACGAACGAGGGCTGGCGCACGACGATCTCGTCGAAGACGCCGGCGGGAGCGCCGACCGCGTCGCGCCAGATCGAGAGGTCGACGCCCTCGGCGAGCGCCGCCGCATCGGACCACGGCAGGAGGTTGTAGGTCTTCTCGGACTCGCGGGTCGCCACGTTGTCCCAGTGGTGCGAGGCGATGGCGGTCTCGAGCGCGACGACGCGAGCGGCGCGGTCGGCCGCCTGGTCGAAGCCGGCGCGCTCGAGCTGCGAGGCGACGAACGCCTCGTAGGCGGTGCGGATCGACGCGAACTTGTCGTCGCGGTAGTAGGACTCGTCGGGGAGGCCGAGGCCGGCCTGCTCGAGGAACACCATGTAGCGCTCCGGGTTGCCCGGGTCGTTGTCGACGAAGAGCTGCGCGAAGCCCGAGACGCCCTGCAGCTCGAACCGGCCGACGGCCTGCAGCAGCGCGGCGACGTCCGTCACGTCGTCGACGCTCGCCAGCAGCGGCTGGATCGGCGTCGCCCCGAGCTCCTCGGCGCGGTCTTCGTCGAGGAAGCTCGCGAACAGGTCGCCGACCTTGCGGGCCTCGCTGCCCGGCTCGGCCTCCTGCGACTCGTCGATGATGTCGCGCACGGCCTGCTCGGCGGCCTCGGCCAGCAGGTAGAACGAGCCCCAGCGAGCCTTGTCTTCGGGGATCTCGGTCTCGCGGATCCAAGTGCCGTTGACGTGGCGGAAGAGGTCGTCTTGGGGCCGGGTGGCGGGGTCGAGGGCGTCGGTGGCGATTCCGGACTTCGAGGAGACTTCGGTCATGGGGGCAAGCCTAGGCGTGTGGTCCGACAGCCGCGATCGGCTCCCAGTACAGTCACTGCATGGCCCTCCCCTGGAAGCTCCACGCCGACGGCAAGGCGGTCGACCAGACCGCGATCGTGCTCCCGGAGGAGCGGCTGTCGTGGCCGCGCACGGTGGGGCTGGGCGCACAGCACGTGGTCGCCATGTTCGGCGCCACGTTCCTGGTTCCCATCATCACCGGCTTTCCGCCCACCACGACGCTCCTCTTCTCGGGCATCGGCACCTTGCTCTTCCTGGTCATCACGAAGAACCGCCTGCCCAGCTACCTCGGCTCGTCGTTCGCCTTCATCGCCCCGATCGGCGCCGCGACCAAGATCGGCGGGATCCCGCTCGCGCTCAGCGGCATCATCGTCGTCGGCGCGCTGCTGGCGATCGTCGGCCTCATCGTCCACGTGCTCGGCACGAAGTGGATCGACGCGCTGCTGCCGCCCGTCGTGTCGGGCTCGATCGTCGCCCTCATCGGCTTCAACCTGGCCCCGACGGCGGGGGCGAACTTCCAGAAGGCGCCGGTGATCGCCGTCATCACCCTGGCCGCGGTCGTCCTCGCGGCGGTCGTGTTCCGCGGCATCCTCGGCCGGCTCTCGATCGTCGTCGGCGTCGTCGTGGGCTATGTCGCCGCCGTCATCAGCGGGGCCGTCGACTTCAGCAAGGTCGACGACGCGGCGTGGCTCGGCCTCCCCCAGTTCACCGCGCCGTCGTTCGAGGCGACGCACATCGCCGTCTACGTGGGCTTCCTGCCGGTCGTGCTCGCCCTCGTCGCCGAGAACGTCGGCCATGTGAAGGGGGTCGGCCAGCTCACCGGCCGCAACCTCGACGACCTCACCGGCCGAGCGCTCTTCGCCGACGGCCTCAGCACCGTGATCGCCGGCATCGGCGGGGGGTCGGCGACCACGACCTACGGCGAGAACATCGGCGTCATGAGCGCGACGCGCGTGTTCTCGACCGCGGCGTACTGGGTCGCCGGCGTCATCGCGATCCTGCTCGGGCTCTCGCCCAAGATCGGCGCCGTCATCGCAACCGTGCCCCCGGGCGTCATCGGCGGCGTGACCGTGGCGCTCTACGGTTTGATCGGCATCATCGGAATCCGCATCTGGGTCGAGAACGGGGTCGACTTCTCGAAGCCGAAGAACCAGCTCACCGCCGGGATCGCACTCGTCGCCGGCATCGCGAACCTGACCTTCACGGCCGGCGGCGCGGTCTTCGAGGGCATCATCATCGGCACCGTCGCCGCCGTCGTCGTCTACCACCTGATGAGCGCGATCGGGCGGGCGCGCGGCACCGAGTGACCACACCCGCGCGGGCGCTCGACCGCGAGATCGCCCGGCTGGCCGTCCCGGCCCTGGGTGCCCTGATCGCCGAGCCGCTCTTCCTGCTGACCGACACGGCCCTCGTCGGCCACCTCGGGGCGGCGCCGCTGGCCGGCCTCGGCATCGCCGGCGTGATCCTCCAGACGGCGGTGGGGCTGCTGATCTTCCTCGCCTACGCGACGACTCCGACCGTGGCCAGGCGGCTCGGCGCGGGCGATCGCACCGGGGCGCTCCGGGCCGGCATCGACGGGCTGTGGTTCGCGCTGCTGATCGGCGTCGTCCTGCTCGTGGTGGGTGCTCTGGGCGCAGGAACCCTGGTGCTCGCGTTCCAGACCGGGCCCGCCGTCTCCGAGCAGGCCACGAAGTACCTCGTCATCTCGGTGCTCGGCCTCCCGGCGATGCTGTTCGTCATCGCGGCGACGGGGCTCCTGCGCGGACTCCAGGACACCCGCACGCCGCTCGTCGTCGCGACGGCGGGATTCGCCGCCAACGCGGGCCTCAACGCCCTGTTCATCTACGGCTTCCACTGGGGCATCGCCGGGTCGGCGGCGGGCACCGTCGTCGCGCAGTGGGGCATGGCGGCGGTCTACGCGGTCATCGCTGTCCGGGCGGCCCGCGCCGTCGGGGCCCCGCTGCGACCGGGACTCGGAGGCGTGGGCAGGACGGCCTCCGCCGGCGGCTGGCTGCTGATCAGGAGCGCGGCCCTTCGGCTGGCCATGCTCGCCACGGTCTGGGCGGCCGGGATGCTCGGCGTGCCGGGGCTCGCCGCCGTGCAGGTCGCCCTGACCCTCTTCTCGACGCTGGCGTTCGCGCTGGATGCCCTCGCGATCGCCGGCCAGGCGATGGTCGGGCACGCGCTCGGGGCCGGCGATGCGGCGCGGGTGCGCGCCGTCACGCGGAGACTGCTGACATGGGGCGTCGCGGGTGGAGCCGTGCTCGGGCTGCTGCTCGCCAGCGCGGCGGGGGTGCTGCCCGGCGTCTTCACGGGCGATGGGGCCGTGCGGGCGATGCTCCCCGGGATCCTGCGCGCCATGGCCGTCGGGGTGCCGCTCGCCGGTCTGGTCTTCGTGCTCGACGGGGTCCTGCTCGGCGCCGGCGACGCCCGCTACCTCGCCTGGACCGGCCTCGTCGACGTGGCCGTGTACCTCCCGCTGCTGTGGTGGGCGGTCGCGGGCGACGGCGGGCCGGTCGCGCTCTGGCTGGCCTTCGGCATCGGCTACATCGGGGCTCGAGCCGTCACGCTCGGCGTCCGCGCCGCCGGCTCGCGCTGGATCGTCACCGGCGCCTAGCGCGGCGGGGCCGTCGTCGCCCCGCGCCGGAACGCCGACGTGAACGAGACCGAGCGGCCCTCGCGGCCGGCGAGCAGCTCGAGGATGCCGCGCCCCGCCGCCTGCCCCTTCGCGAACCCCGGCTGCACCATGGTCGTCAGCTCGGCGGCGACCGGGTCGTCGATCCGCACGCCGTCGAACCCGACGACGCTGAGGTCGCCGGGCACGGCCAGGCCGAGCTCGGCCGCGGCCCGGATGACCCCGACGGCGAGGAGGTCGCTCTGCGCGATGACGGCGGTCGGCCGCGTCTCGGGATCGCCGAGCAGCGCCAGCCCGGCGATGCGCCCCTCGTCGACCGTGCTTCCGAGCGTGGTGAGCCCGCCGGCCGCGGGGAAGACCTCGCGGGCGCCGTGGACGCGCTCGAGGGCAGTGTGCGACGTGGCTCGGGCGAGGAGTTTCTGCGTCACTCTGCTTCTGCGGCGGTCGCGGTCGAGCTCGAGGGTGACGAGAGCGACGTCGGAGTGGCCCAGGCCCTTGAGGTGCTCGGCGAGCGAGCGCGTGGCCTCGCGGTTGTCGAGGCCGATGTCGAGCACCCCGGGGATCGGGCGGCCCTCGATGGCGACCACCGGGATACCGCGACGCAGCAGGATCGCGACCTTCTCGTCGACGACCGGGCTGCACCCGAACAGCACGGCCGCGTCGACCGGTGCGTCGACGAGGGTGGACCGACCGGCGGCAGTCTCGGTGAGCAGCAGCAGCGAGTTGCCCGCCGGGCCTGTCAGGTCGGCGATCCCGTCGAGCATCGCGAGGTTCATCGGGTCGCGGAAGGCGTCGCGCAGGGACTCCTCGAGCACCACGCCGACGATGCCCGACCGTCCGCGCCGCAGCGACCGGGCGCGCGGGTCGGGACCGGCGTAGCCGAGCGTCCGTGCCGCGTCGAGCACCTTCTCGCGCGTGGACGCCGACACGGGGCCGGAGTCGTTGAAGGCCAGGGAGGCCGTCGACGCCGAGACACCGGCCAGCTTCGCCACGGAGGCGAGGGTGGGGCGGGTCGCGATGCTCATGCTCCAGAACTGTAGTCGCACTCGAATCGATTCGACGAAGGTCTTGTCGGAGTCGCCCGCGGCTTGATAGCGTGTGGTCGATCCCGCGGGTCGAATCGATTCGAGTCGCGCCACCTGCACGCACGAACCGAAGAGAACCGATGGCGACCCCCTCCTCCCTCGACACCCGCACCTACGACGGCGGCCTGACCCGGCGCGACGTGGTCCGCTGGCGCAATGCCCTCTTCGTGATCTTCGCCCTGTCGGGCCTGGCCATCGCGACCTGGCTCGGCCGTGTGCCGTCGATCCGCGACCTGCTGCACGCCAGCACCCTGCAGATGGGGTTCCTCGCGTTCGGCATCAGCGTCGGAGCCATCGTCGGCGTCATCTCGTCGAGCCACATCATCGCCTCGTTCGGTGCGAAGAAGACCGCGACCGGCGCGCTCCTCGTCGTCGCCGTCGGCCTGATCGTGGCCGGCATCAGCGCCACCCTCGGCGCCGGGTTCTGGGCGATCCTCGTCGGCATGGCGATCGTCGGCTTCGGCAACGGCACGCTCGACGTCGCGATGAACGTCTCGGCCGCGGCCTGCGAGCGCGTGCTCGGCAAGACCGTGATGCCGCTCTTCCACGCCTCTTTCAGCCTCGGCACGATGGTCGGGGCTCTGCTCGGCGCCGGTGCGGAGCGGCTGTCGCTGCCCGTCGCCGTCCACGTCTCGACGGTCGCCGTCGTGATCGCCGTCGCCGGAGTCGTCTTCGTGCGCCGCTTCCAGTCCGAGGAGCTCGGGCACGCCGCCCAGACCGACGCCGCCGGCGCGGCCGAGAGCTCGTGGCGCGGCCGCCTGGCCATCTGGGCCACACCCGGCACGATCCTGATCGGCCTCATCGTGCTCGGCATGTCGACCGCCGAGGGCTCGGCGAACGACTGGCTGGCCCTCGCGATGGTCGACGGCCATGGCGTGAGCAACGCCGCCGGATCGAGCATCCTCTTCGTCTTCCTGACCGCGATGACCGTGGCACGCGTCGCCGGCTCGCCGCTCATCGACCGGTACGGCCGTGTGCTGATGCTGCGCCTCTCGGCCGTGTCGGCGATCGTGGGCCTGCTGCTCGTGATCCTGTCGCCGGTCGTGTGGCTGGCCGTGATCGGCGTCGTGTTCTGGGGCTTCGGGGCCGCTCTCGGCTTCCCGGTCGGCCTCTCGGCCGCCGCCGACGACTCCCGCAACGCGGCGGCCCGCGTGAGCGCCGTCGCCACGATCGGCTACGTCGCCTTCCTGGCCCTGCCGCCGGTGATCGGCGTGCTCGGCGAGCGCTTCGGGCTGCTGCACTCGCTGTTCGTGGTGTTCGCGCTGATCGTCGTCGCCGGGCTCGTATCGGGTGCCGCGCGCGAGCCGTCGCGGCGCCGCCCCGTCGAGAACTAGCCGCCCCGGCCGCGCGTTAGGCTCGTCGTCGTGCGTCTCGTCATTGCCCGCTGCTCCGTCGACTACGCGGGGCGCCTCTCGGCCCACCTCCCGCTCGCCACCCGCCTCCTGATGGTGAAGAGCGACGGCAGCCTGCTGGTCCACTCCGACGGCGGCAGCTACAAGCCGCTCAACTGGATGAGCCCGCCGTGCAGCATCACGACGGAGGAGCCCGACGACGACCAGCGCGAAGCCGGGATCGTCGAGCTCTGGAAGGTCACGCAGGGCAAGACCAACGACGTGCTCCTGGTGTCGATCCACGAGTTCCTGCACGATTCGGCTCATGAGCTCGGCATCGATCCCGGCCTGGTCAAGGACGGCGTCGAGGCGCACCTGCAGAAGCTGATGGCCGAGCAGATCGAGGTGCTGGGCGACGGTCACACCCTGGTGCGCCGCGAGTACATGACCGCGATCGGGCCGGTCGACATCCTGGCGCGCGACGCGAAGGGCGGCGCCGTCGCCGTCGAGATCAAGCGGCGTGGAGACATCGACGGCGTCGAGCAGCTCACCCGGTACCTCGAGCTGATGAACCGCGACCCGCACCTGAAGCCGGTGCAGGGCGTGTTCGCCGCTCAGGAGATCAAGCCGCAGGCCCGCACGCTCGCCGAAGACCGGGGCATCCGCTGCGTCGTGCTCGACTACGACGAGATGCGCGGCATGGACGACGGACACTCGCGCCTGTTCTGACGATCGGCTTCTGAAATACAGTATTGACTTCGTGGAGAGACCTCGTAGGATGTGAAATACACAATCCGAAAGGCTCTCTCATGTCCACTCCGCTCTTCGACCAGCTCGTCTCGACCGCCTCCCCGCTCTCCCGCCACGTCGTCGCCCCGATCGCGACCCGCCGCCGCCGGCCCGCCGCACCCGTCCTCTCCGAGACCGAGCCGCTCACGGTCGACGAGCTGACCACCGCCGAGCGTGAGATCGTCGCCGAGATGGGCGGCTCCGTCGCGCGACTGATCCTCCGCATGCTCGACGACGACACGACGTCGAAGCGTCGCTGGCCCTTCCACGAGGTCCGCTGATCCGCTCCCCTGCCAGACCGTAGGCTGGAGGGGATGAGCGACTTCCCCTACTCGGCCGTGCTGTTCGACCTCGACGGCACCATCGCCGACTCCGCACCCGGCATCACGAAGACCCTGGCCAGCACCCTCGCACAGCTCGGCGAGGCCGTGCCGACACCGGCGGAGCTCCTCGAATGGGTAGGCCCGCCGCTTCCCGAGAGCTTCACCAGGCACCTCGGCATCACGGGCGACGAGCTCGACCACGCCATGGCCCTGTACCGCGGCGAGTACCTGGCCGGCGGGGCGCTCGACAGCGTGATCTTCGCGGGAATGGAAGACCTGCTCCGCCGTGTCCACGAGGCCGGGATCCCCATCTCGACGGCGACCTCGAAGCCCGAGACGCCGGCCACCATGATGCTGAACCACTTCGGCCTCAGCCGCTACCTCGACGTCATCACGGGCGCCAGCGACGACGAGAAGCGCGGCGCCAAGGCCGACGTCGTCGAAGAGGCGCTCGCCCGCCTTCGCGCCCTCGGTGTCGACGTCTCGCGTCCCGTCCTGATCGGCGACCGCCACCACGACGTCGACGGTGCCGCAGCCCACGGCGTGCCCACGATCTTCGTCACCTGGGGCTACGGCTCCCCCGCCGAGCAGGTCGGCGCGGTCGCCGTCGTCGACACGGCCGACGAGCTCGCGGAGCTGCTCGGGCTCCCCGCTTCCGGTGACGCGGACGCCGTTCCGACCGGCAGCGTTCCGACCGGCAGCGTTCCGACCGGCAGCGTTCCGACCGGCAGCGTTCCGACCGGCACCGACGACACCGACGCCGAAGGGGTCGCCCCCACCGCGAACCCGGCATGAGCGCGGCCGATTCGACTGGCGGCGGCCGCACAGGCGACGCCGTCCGTCGCGCCGCGAAGTCGCCGGCGGCCTGGATGCTGACCCTCGCGATCGTCTTGATCGCTCTCAACCTGCGCGGCCCCATCGTCGCCACGGCGCCCGTGCTCGACGACATCAAGTCCGACCTCGCGCTCGGGGCCCTTGTCGCGGGCCTGCTGACGAGCATCCCCGTGCTCTGCTTCGCCGTCGCCAGCCCGCTCGCGTCGGCGGTCATCGGCCGCCTGGGCGCCGAGCGCGCCGTCACGGTCGGCCTGCTGGGGATCGTCGTCGGCACCATCCTCCGCTCGCTCGGCACCCAGACCTGGCTCATCATCGGAACCATCGTGATCGGCGTCTCGATCACCGTCGGCAACGTCGTGCTCCCGGTCATCATCCGCCGCGACTTCTCGCCCGAGCGCGCCGGCTTCATCACCGGCGTCTACACGTCGGCTCTCAACATCGGCTCGATGATCACGTCGCTCGGCACCGCGCCGCTGGCGGCGTCCACCGGCTGGCCCCTCGCCCTGGTGGTCTGGGGATCGTTCGCGATCATCGCCGGCGCCGTCTGGATCGTCGCCATCGGATTCCGCTCGGCCCTCCGCGGCACCGGCGAGAACCGGGCGCAGGAACTCCTGACGGGCCCGGTCGAAGTCATCACCGCGAGCATCCCGGTGGTCAGCGCCGGCGCCCGGCCGCCGACGACCTCGCTCTTCAGGCGCTGGACGACCTGGGGCCTCACCCTCGCCTTCGCCGGCCAGGCGTTCGGCTACTACGGCCTCACCGCCTGGATCCCCACCCTGCTGCACGACGAGGTCGGCCTCTCGCGGGCCGGGGCCGGCGCGAGCTCGTCGATCTTCCAGATCCTCGCCGTCGTCGGGGCGCTCGGCGTGCCCCTGCTGTCGCTCCGCTGGCGGCCCGTGTACATCATCGGGCTGGTCGCGACCCTCTGGCTGTTCATGCCGCTCGGGCTGCTCTTCGCCCCGCAGCTCTGGTTCGTCTGGTCGCTGTTCGGCGGGATCGCCCAGGGCGGCGGCATCACCATCGTCTTCATCATCATCGTGCGGATGGTCACGAGCGACGTCGAAGCCCGGCGGCTGTCCGCGCTCGTGCAGGGCGGCGGCTACGCGCTCGCGTCGCTCGGCCCGCTCGTGGTGGGCGGCGTGCACGACGCGACCCGCTCGTGGGCTGCGCCGATGATCGTCGTGTTCGTCTCGGTGCTGGTTCTCGGCGTGAGCGGGGTGCTCTCGGCGCGGAAGGTGCGGTAGACCCGCGTTCCTGCGCCCTGCGTTCCTGCGCCCCGCCTTCCTGCGCTCGCGCTTGTGCCCGCCGTTTCGGCTCGATCCCTCCTGCGCGCAGACGGGGTCGTGCCGATTCGGCGGGGCTGACTGGCGTCAGAGGCGCAGGAACTGCCCGAGCGAGAGCGGGGCACGACCGGTGACGCGCTCGACGTCGCCTGACACGGCCTCCAGCTCGCCCGAGGCGATGGAGGTGTAGGTCGAGACCCAGGCGTCGGC
The DNA here is from genome assembly GCF_057787745.1 of Frondihabitans sp. OV104. Taxonomy (NCBI): domain Bacteria; kingdom Bacillati; phylum Actinomycetota; class Actinomycetes; order Micrococcales; family Microbacteriaceae; genus Frondihabitans; species Frondihabitans sp. OV104. Next base: position 3,211,090 of record NZ_CM173541.1, on the reverse strand, counting down.
CTGCCACGGCTCGGGGTTCCACTTCTGGCGCGACTCGTATGCCTCGTCGAGGGTCTCGTCATGGAATGTCACGGTGCGGCCGGTGACGCTCGAGACCACCGCGGCGGCCTCGGCGAGCGAGAACGCCTCGGGGCCGGTGAGCTCGTAGGTGGCTCCGGCGTGAGCGGCCGAGTCGCGCAGCACGGCCGTCGCGACGGCGGCGACGTCGGCCCGGGCGACCGCCGACATGCGGCCCTCGCCGGCCGGCCCGCGGATGACTCCGTCGTCTCCGACGAGCTCGGGCACGAAGTCGAGGTAGAAGCTGTCGCGGAGGATCGTGAACGCCGCCCCCGACTCGCGGATGCGCTGCTCGGTCGCCCAGTGGTCGCGCGCCAGCGTGAAGACGGCGTCTTCGGCGGCTCCGACGAAGGACGTGTAGACGATGTGGCCGACGCCGGCCTCGACGGCGGAGTCGACGAAGTCGAGGTGCTGCGCCAGCCGGTCGGGGGCCTCCGCTGCGGACACCATGAGCAGCACGTCGATGCCCTGCAGAGCTGCGACCGAGGCGGCGTGGTCGCCGTACGTCGCGACGGCGATCGACGCGGCGGGCAGTTCGGGGGCGCGCGACGGCGTCCGGACGATCAGGCGCTGGGCGAGCCCGGTCTCCGCGAGCGCTCGAGCGACGGCGCCGCCGATGTTGCCGGTGGAGCCGGTGATGGCGAGGGTCGGTGTCATGACGTCAGTCAAGCACTCGATCCGCGCCGCCACAGCACCGGACCCTACGCCGGGACGTTCTCGGCGACCCACTTCCAGCTGACGTCGGCGGAGGCGCTCGGGTCCATGCTCGCGCGGTCGACCTCGACGATCACCCAGCCGTCGAAGTCGGCGGGGAGGGCCGCGAGAGAACCGACGATGTCGAGGGTGCCGAGGCCCGGCTCGAGGAAGATGCCCGAGTCGGTCGCCTTCCGGTAGGAGGTCGGCGTCTCGCGGCTGGCATCGGCGATGGCCATGTCGAGGTCCTTGATGTGGAGGTCGATGACGCGGTCGCTGTGGCGCATGATCATCTCGACCGGGTCGATGCCGGCCCAGGCGAGGTGGCCGATGTCGAACGAGGCACCGAGCAGGTCGGCCGGAATCGCCGCGAGGGTCTGCTCGATCTCGTCCTCGGTCTCGATCCAGGTTCCGACGTGGTTGTGCAGGCCGGCGCGCACGCCCTCCGCCTGCAGGATCGACGCCGCCTCGCCGACGAACTCGATCTGCTCGTCGAGGCGCCCCTGATCGAACCCGGCGCCGACTCCGACGGCGTCGAGGGTGCGGACGAAGCCGGGCTCCCACGAGACCTCGGGCGCGATGAACACCGTCTCCAGGCCGACCGTGTTCGACTCCTCGGCGCGGCGGCGGACGAGGTCGAACCACCGGATCCGCTCGCCGGTTCCCTTGGCCAGGGTCACGCCGTGGTCGCGCGGGATGGGGACCCCGACGTAGCCGGGTGCCAGCTCGAGGCCGGAGTCGGCGATCATGCGGCCGAAGTCCTGCAGCGTCTGGGTTGCGAGGACCTCCATCATCACGGCCGAGAAGCCCGAGCGGCGGATCTCGGCCAGGACGCCGGGGTAGTCGGCGCGGAACGTCGGGTCGGCGTAGCGCCAGAGGTCTTCGCTGTCGGGGTTCGTCGGGTCGGCCTTGATGTTGATCCACTGGATCGCGTTGAGCGCGATGCGGTTCTGGCGGACGGGGATGGCGGTCATGCGGTTCTCCTCGGTAGGGCGGTGAGTGCGACCCGGGCGGCGGCGACGTCGGCCGGGCCAATGCGGGTCAGACGAGTGGTGCGGGTCAGACGAGTGGTGCGGGTCAGACGAGGGGCGCTGCGGCCGCACCGGCGACCACGCGGCGGGCGGCGCGCGCGGCACGCACGGCGGTGACGGCCCCGGTCAGCGTGGTGTTCGCGACGACGGCGGTCGGGATCACGCCGTTGCCGGCGACGAAGAGGTTGTCGAAGTCCCACACCCGGCCGTCGGGGTCGCAGACGGACGTACCGTCGTCGACCGGCCCGAGTCGGACGGTCCCGGTCTGGTGCAGCGACGAGCCCGGAAGGAGCAGTGCCGACTCCGTGTCGGGGTCGAACGCGCCGAAGGCCGCGGCGACGCGCGCCATCTCGACGCGGGCCGCCTCGATCAGGGCGAGGTCGGCGTCGCTGTACGAGAACTCGATCGAGAAGCGGGGCATCCCGGTCAGGTCGAGATCGTCGTCACGGAAGACGACGCGGTTCTCGGCCCGCGACTCGACGGGTGTGTAGAGCGACAGGCCGACCGAGTGGGCGAGCGCGGCGCCGCCGTCGTCGACATAGGTGGTGTTCATGATCTGCCCGTGGAACGGCTGCTCGGCGCCGTTCTGCGGGAGCCACAGCGAGTCCGTCGCGAACTCCCCGTCGCGCACCGGAGGCAGGTCGGCCCGCGTGAGGCCGAAGCGCTCGAGGTCGAGCAGCACGCGCCCGGTCAGGAAGGCGTGCTCGTTCAGGTACCGGCCGAGCGCCGGCGGCCGGATGCCCGATGCGAACAGGAGCTGCGGCGTGCGGAAGGTGTCGGCGCACACGACGACAGCGCGGGCCGCGACGAAGCGCTCCGCACCCGTGGCCGTGTCGCGGAGCCGGGCTCCACGGGCCCGTGTTCCGTCGTGCTCGATGGCGGTCGCCAGAGTTCCTGCGAGCAGAGTGAAGTGCGCCCCGCCGTCGGCGATCGGAGGGAAGATCGTCGCGGGGCCCGTGCGGGCGAGCATGCCGCTCGCCGACGGCTGCACCGCCATCGGCATGGTCTGCGGAGCCCGCTCGGCCGGGCCGCGACCCGCGAACAGCCCCTGCAGCTCGCGGAGCACGATGTCGCCGACGGCGGTCGGGCCGAGCGCCGGGTCGGTCACGCCGAGGGCCGTGCACGCGGTCTCGAGGTCGGCCCGCCACGGCTCGCCCTCGCCGAACACCTCGTGGCCCCACGGCCACGGCGTCGCCGCAGTCCAGTGCGAGCCCATGCCGCCGACGTTCCAGGCGGCCGCGGCGTTCGGCATCGCGCCGGAGTGCTCGCCGAGGGTCGACAGCAGGTGCATGCCCGACTCGAGGTCCGAGACGCCGCGAGCCGTCGAGAGCACGGGTGCGGCGCCGGCGTAGAAGCCCTGGATCCCGCTCTCGACGCGGGAGTTGTAGAGCTCCCAGATCTCGGGTTCGGCCACGTCGTGCAGGTGCACGCCGCCGCGGGCCCCGATCGGCCGACCGCCGTCGACCATCACGATGGTCGCCGAGGGCTCGGCCGCGCGGATCTGCCGGGCGACGATGCTGCCCATGATCCCGCTGCCGATCACCAGGTAGTCGGCGGGAAGGTCGGGTTCGGTCATCGGCGTAGCTCCCGTGGTTCGTCTCGGCTCGGTTCGGATGATCGCGGCGGCTGCGCGCCGGGTGCGGAGTACAGCCACGAGTCGACGTCGACGAGGGCCCGCCGGACCGCCCCGACGAGTGGCGCCTCGCCGCCGAGGCGGGTGGCGACGAGCTCGACCTCGGGTGTGCCGCGATCGCGCAGGAACTCGGAGACCAGCGGCACCAGAACGCCGGCGCCGACCTCCAGCCCTCCCCCGAGCACCACCGTCTCGGGTGCGATCGTCCAGGTGAGCACGTCGATCACGTCGGCGATCTGCTCGGCGAACGCCCGCGCGTCGCTCACGGCACGGGGATCGCCCGCGGCCGCGGCGACGACGGCCTCGCGGGCGCGCCGCCGGTCGGCCTCGATGGGCGACGTGAGGGAGCGGATCGACTCGTCGGGGACGCCGTGCAGGTTCAGGACCCGCGACTCGACGAGCTCGCCCGCGGTGCCTCGGGGGCCGCGGTGGATCTCGCCGCCGAGCAGGAAGCCCGCGCCGGTGCGGTGGCCGAGGATCAGCCAGGCGCTGTCGGGACGGCCGATCGACGCGCCCGCCCAGTGCTCGGCCAGGGCGGCGAGGTTGGCGTCGTTCTCGGCGGCGAACGGGATGCCCAGCGCCCGCTCGAAGGCGGCAGCCAGCGCGAACCCCGACCAGAGCGGCGCGTTGACGAGCCGGCCCACGACGCCTCGCGCGTCGATGACGCCGCCGGCGGCGACGGTTCCGGCGGCCAGGCGCTCGGGTGCCACGCCCGCTTCGGCCAGGGCGCGTCGAACGGCGTCGGAGGCGAGAGCGACCGTCAGCGCAGGATCGCGCGACTCGTCGGGAAGGGCCACCGCCGCACGCGCCAGCTCGCCCCCGCGGAGGTCGGCGATGACGGACACCGCGCTGTGGCTGTCGAGCACGACGGCCGCGACGACGAGGCGCCTCGACTCGAACCCAAAGCGCTTGGCCGGTCGGCCGGCTCCGCCGCTGACCGTCGGCACGGCCAGGGCGACCCACCCGTCGGCGGCGAGCTCGCCGAGGATCAGCTCGATCGTGCGGCGCGACAGTCCCGTCGCCGAGACCAGCTCCTGCAGAGTGACGTCGGCGTCGGCGTCAGCGAGGGCGCGGAGCACGACGCCCGTGTTCACGCGACGCACGGCCGTCTGATCGAGACCTGGCATGCGGCCATTATTGCGGATAAGTCGCATTATCTCGAGAACCCCCGTCGAGCCGATGTCGGAGGGTGGGCGCAGACTGTCCGCATGTGCGGTCGCTTCGTCGTAGCCCGAGCCACGTCCGATCTCCTGCCCGATCTGCTGAGCGGACTGAGTCTGCCGAGCACCGGGCCGGACCTCGTGGAGTCGTACAACGTCGCGCCCACCGACCCGGTCGCCGCCGTCCGCCTCCGACACGGCGAGCGCGAGCTGGCCACGCCGCGGTGGGGCTTCGTGCCCGCGTGGTACCCCGACCTGAAGAAGCGCCCGCAGCCGATCAACGCACGGATCGAGACCGTCGCCACGAGCGGGATGTTCCGCAAGGCGTTCGCGTCGAGCCGCTGCATCATCCCGGCCCAGGGGTACTACGAGTGGGTGCTGACCGACGACGGCAAGCAGCCGCACTACATCCACGAGCCCGACGGGGCCCTCGCCATGGCCGGCATCGTCACTGCCTGGCCCGACAGGTCGAAAGCCGACGACGACCCCGACCGGTGGGTGATCTCGACGGCGATCATCACCCGCGACGCGCACGTCGCGCCCGGCGAGGTCCACGACCGCATGCCCGCCTGCCTGACACCCGACGCGTACGACGCCTGGCTCGACCCGGCGGTCGGCGCCGACGACGCCCTCGCCCTGCTCGACGCCCGGAGCCTCGAGGTCGCGCACACCCTCGCGCACTACGCCGTCTCGAAGGCGGCCAACAGCGTCAAGAACAACGGGCCCGAGCTGATCGAGCCGCTCGGCTGACGGAGGCTCCTACGACTCGAGCTCGTCGTCGACCGACGCCAGGCCCTTCGTGACCTCGTCGAAGCGCGAGTCGAGCCAGGGCCCCACGAGCCGGAGATACGCGACGCGGATCAGCGTCGTCGCCCCGAGCGCCCACGCCATCGACGCGATGACGTCGCTCGGAAAATGGATGCCGATGACGAGGACGCTCCCCGCGACGACCCCGACCAGCACCGCCCCGATCACGGCGACGACCGGGCGGCGGGGGTCGCCCGTGCGCAGCAGCAGGAAGGCCGCTATGGCGAGCGACGCGGCGAAGACGACGTGGCCGCTCGGGTACGACGGGTCGAGCTGCGCCGGCGTGAACGGGTGGGCCAGCGACGACGCCGCGGGTCGGGCCCGGTCGACAGCGAGCTTGAGCAGATCGCTCGGCACCCAGCTGACGGCCACGACGGCGCCGAAGCCGATGGCTCGGCGCAGGTCGCGCGTCCGGAGGGCGATGGCGACGACGGCGACGAGGGTCAGCAGGATCGCCTGCAGCGGATCGAGGAGCCAGTGGACGGCGGTGGCGATCGCGACGAGGGGAGCCTCGTGGTGGGCGCTGAGCCACTGGTCGACGCCGAGGTCGAAGGTCGAGTGCGCGGGCGACGAGACGATGACGAACCCGACGACGCACACGGCGACGAGAGCCGCAGCCCCCAGCACCGTCCGGGTCACGAGGTTGCGCTGCACGGCGGGCCGGGTCGAGTGACGGCTGCGGGGGCGGCTGAGGGTGCTCATGGGAGGAGGGTCGCGCGCCGTCTCCCAGAATTGCCCCAGGCGGCGAGGGGCCCGGGTCGAAGAGTGGTCACCGGAAGGCAGTTCCTGGGTGAAGAATGGTCACTGCTGAGTGCAACAGAGAGGAACCGCCCCCATGACCACCGTCACCGCCCCGCGAATCCGATACGGCTACGCCGCAGGTCCTGCCCAGGTCTGCGCCCTCGTCGTCGGCCTGCTCCTCCTCGTGCTCGGCATCCTCGGATTCATCCCCGGCGTCACGACCGACCTCGGCACGATCACCTTCGCGAGCCCTGACTCGCACGCGATGATCTTCGGCCTCTTCCAGACCACCGTGCTCCGCAACGTCCTCTTCATCATCGTCGGCCTGGCCGGCCTCGGCGCGCCTCGCTCGCGTGCCGGAGCGACGCTGTACATCGTGGGCGCGGGCGGCTTCCTGATGACGCTGTGGCTCTACAACCTCCTGTTCGGCAACAGCGACTTCGGCGGAAACATCTTCTCGGCGAACCTCAACGACTTCGCGCTCGACTTCTGCCTCGGCCTGGCGATCCTGATCGCGGCCCTCGCCACGAGCCAGTTCGCGCTCTTCGGCAGCGACTACGAAGAGGCCTGAGCCTCAGCACACCGAGAACGCCCCCTGACGCCGCAGATCATCGGTGTCGGGGGGCGTTCCTGGTGTCGGGGGTGCCGGTTAGGGTCAGGCCATGACCGCGCAGGAACTGCGGTGCGCCGCCACCACCGCCACCGCCCCGTGCCCCGACCTCGCGGCCCCCGGCGCACCGGTGCCTCTGTGCACGGCACACCTGGCCCTGACCGCCGAGTGGGTGGGCCGCGAATTCGGAGCCCCCGACGCGCTGCCGTCGGCGTGCCCGGCGTGCGGGGCGCGTCTCGGCCTGCGGTTCCCGACCGGCTGGCTCTGCGCCGTCTGCGAGTGGAGGTACGGCGACCTCCCCGATGGCGAGCTGCCGCCGCCCCGCGTCGACGTCGTCTACTACATCCGCTTCAGCGACCGCATCAAGATCGGGACCACGGCGAACCCGCGGCAGCGGATGGCCCGGCTGTGGCACGAGCAGCTGCTGGCCTTCGAGCGCGGCGACCGGCGGGTGGAGGCGGCGCGGCACGAGCAGTTCGCCGCGCTCCGGTTCGACCGCACGGAGTGGTTCGCGGCCGGCCCCGAGCTCGAGCGGCACGTCGAGGAGGTCGGCGCCGGGCACCCTGACCCGTGGGCGCTCCACGCCCGGTGGGTGAGCGAGGCGCTGGCGCGCCGCGTCTGACCCGTCGGCGGGCGGCCGGGCGGGCGGAGGGGGCGGCCGGACGGCGGACAGCGGACGCCGGCGGCGCTCAGCGGAGGTAGGCGTCGACGATGAGGTCGCCGCGGATGGCCCGGAGCTCGTCGACGACGCGCGCGAGGGTGGTCTTGGACGGGCCGGACGCCAGCACGTCGTGGGGGCCGAGCGCCAGCAGGCGGCCGGTGCGGATCCGGACCACCTCCCACCCGACGGCCCGGAGCGCACGGTCTTTGCGGCGGTCGGCGTCTTCGCGCTTGCCGACATGCTCGAGCCCGTGCCGGCCGGTCGAGTCGTACTCGACGGCCACGCGGAGCTCGGGGAGGAGGATGTCGGGCCAGGCCTCGAGGTGGTCGAAGAAGGGGCCCCGGAGGCGCACGGCGTTGAGCCCCGCCGTGAACTCGAGGCGGGCGGCCAGCTCGGCACGGACGTCGGATTCGGCGGCCGAAGCGGGCGCCGGCGCGCACAGGCTCGCGAACGGCTCGCCGGCGGGGACGGACGGCGTCTTCGAGCAGAGTTGCTTCGGCCGGGCGGCGGCGGGCCGGCGCCGAGCCCGCACCGGGGCAGGGCGTGCGGGAGCACTCGGCGGGGCCTCGAGCTGCTGCGCCCGCCAATTCAGCGAGGGCAGGAACGGCATGCCCGGAACCCGCGTCGGGGTCGCCTGCTCGGTGCACATCGGACACCAGGCCGAGCGGCGGCGCTGGGGACCGGGGCGCCCGCGCTGCTCGTCGGGGGTCGCGACGAAGACGTGGCCGAGCTCGCACTCCCAGCACAGGAAGACGTCGGCCGCGGGCGGGATCTGGCTGAGCACGATGCCGCCGTTGTACTCGGGCCGGTACTGGCGGACCAGTGCCGGGTAGTACGACCACGCCTCGCGGTAGTCGCCCACGGCGTAGGGCATGGCGGAGCGGCGCGACAGCTGTCGTCGCGCCCACCAGCTCGCGATCGGCTCCGGCACGCGGGCAGGCTACGTCGAGCCACCGACACTCGCCCGGTGCGCCGGCGCGCGGCCCGGACTCATTACGGGTTGGTGACGACGTCTTCCGTTTCGCCGGGAATCTGCGAAGATTCGCATATGAGTCTTGAGACCCGGGCAATTCACCGCAGATACGTCGCCGTCGCTGTCGCCGCGAGCGCCGCACTCCTCGCCTCCGCCCTCGTCGGGGCCCAGCCGGCCCGTGCCGACGACTCCTCGACCCTCACCGTGGTGGGCACGAGCGACGTGTACGACTCGAACCTCGTGCAGTCGGTGATCAAGCCCGGCTTCGAGAAGGCCTACCCGCAGTACACCCTCAACTACGTCAGCAAGGGCACGGGCGCCGCCATCGCCTACGCCGAGGCCGGCACGGCGTCCGCGATGATCGTGCACGCCGCGAGCCTCGAGAACCAGTTCGTCGACCAGGGCTACTCGGCCGAGAAGTACGGCCGAGCGATCTTCTGGGGCGACTACGTGCTGCTCGGCCCCGCCAGCGACCCCGCGGGCGTGCTGACGGACGACTCCCACGACATCGCCGGCGCATTCGAGAAGATCGCCGCGGCCGGAGCCGACCACAAGGCCAACTTCGTCTCGCGCGGAGGCACCCCGGGCACCACCGTGCAGGAGCACGCCATCTGGGGCCTCACCTCCGGCGTCCAGGACTGCACCGTCACCGACGCGAACGGCGGCGGCAAGGCGCCGAGCACGGGCGACGGCGCCTGCGCCACGGCCGCCGACCTGCCGGACTGGTACCACTCCACCGGCCTCACTCAGGGGCCGAACGTCGTGGCGGGCGACAGCTGCTCGTTCGGAGACGACGACTGCTACGTCTTCACCGACCGGGGCACGTACCAGTACCTCGTCTCGACGAAGGCCGTCTCGAACCTGAAGATCCTGACGCGCGACAACTCCGACTCGGCGCCCGGCACCAGCACGGCGCTCGTCAACTCGTTCCACGCGTATGCGGTCAACCCGGACGCCGTCCCGGCCGGCAGCCAGATCAACACGGCCGGCGCCAAGGCGTTCTTGAACTGGATCACCTCGCCGACCGGCCAGACCGCCGTCGGGAAGTTCCTCGCCGCCGACGACGACCCGCCGTTCATCCCCTCGGCCGCGCCGTCGATCACGAACGCCAAGCTCGCGTCGACCGTGGCCTTTGGCAAGCCGCTGACCTTCTCGGGCACGCTCGCCAACGTCACGCCGGGCACGCCCGCGCTGGCCGGCAAGACGGTCGACCTCTACGCGGTGCCGTCGCCCACCCCGGACGCCACGGCGAAGAAGGTCGCGACGGGCACGACCGACGAGAACGGCAAGTACAAGATCGCGTTCACACCCAAGCTGAACTACGTCTACTCATTGAAGACGGCGGGCGGCACCCAGGTCGAGAACGCCACGCTGAACCCGATCTTCGGCGACATCCTCGCCGACGCGTCGCAGTCGCTGTCGCGCGTGATCCTCAGCACCCCGCCGGCCAAGATCGTCGGGCTCAGCACCACCGCGAGCCACGACGCGACCGTCAGCGTGAAACTCGCCGCGAAGACGACCACTGCTGCGAACACGATGACGTTGCAGGGCTACTTCGAGGGCGGCTCGACGAGCTGGTCGAATCTCGTCGCCACGAAGGTGCCGTCGGGCGTGGCCTCGTCGGTGCTGAAGTACGATCTGGGTTCCAAGGACCGCACGTGGCACCTCCGGGTCGTCTACACCGGCCCCGGTCTCATCGGCTACTTCTCCGACCAGAAAGTCGTCACCACGAAGTGATCCACAGGCGCCCCGGCGCCCATCGGGTGCGAGCGGCGCTCCTCATCGCAGCGCTGCTTCTGACCGCGCCCCTCGCAGCGGCGGGGGGCGCCGATCCGGCGAGCGCGGCAGCGGCACCCGAGCAGACCTGCCCGGCCGGCCAGCCCTGCGTGCTGGTCACGATCGAGGCCGGCGGTTCGGCCACCCGCACGGTGACGCAGGCGCAGGTGCTCGCCGGCGACGTCAACGCCTCGTACCCGACCCGGTCGAGGACCGGGGGCTCGACCATCAGCGTCGAGACCCGCGGTATCGCCGTCCGCACGCTCCTGCAGAACGACCTGGGTATCCCCGTCGCGGCGGTGTCGTCGGTCGACATCTCCGTCCGCGGCCTGACCTCGACTCTCACCCCGGCCGACCTCGGCGAGCCGACCGACGCCGGTTTCCCCTACCCCGACGGCCTGCTCCCGGCGGTCTTCACCTCGTCCGAGGCGCTCGGCTACATCGAACCCCTCCGCAACGACACCGACACCAACCCGAACTTCCAGGGCCTCTCGAACAGCCCGGTCTCCCTCGCCGTCCATGTCGCGGCGCAGCTGAACACGCCGATCATCACGACGCCGTCGACCTCCGTGCCGATCGCCACCGACCTGCCCTTCACAGCGAGCGTCCCTGCCGGGGCACCCGGCGTCGCCTACTCGTATGTCTGGGACTTCGGAGACGGCCCCGACGTGCCCGGCACCGGAGACACGATCTCGCACCGGTACACGGCGGCCGGCACCTACCCGGCCCGTGTGATCGCGTCCGGCTCCGACGGGTCGGTCGGGGTCTCCTCCGCCGTGACCATGACGGCGACCTCGCCGGTCGTCTCGCCATCGCCGAGCCCGTCGGCGGCGGGGTCCGCGGGCGGCGGCTCGGGCGAGAAGGGGCCGACGACCGGTCCGGTGACGAGCTCGGGCAGCCGCGGCGGCGCGGCCCCCTCGACGACCGACACGAAGAGCCAGGCCAAGAACGGCACGGCTGCCGACGGCGCCGCGAGCGGCACGTCGACGGGCCCCGCACAGAAGAGCACGACGAAGACTTCCAAGCCGTCCACCCCGGCCCGGACCGCAACCGCCGTGACTGGTTACGTTATTCTCGCGGCGGGCACGACGCCGACCACGACGGCAGCGGACGCGGCGCGGGCCTCAGCACCCTCGGCGCGGGCCGCGACCGTGGAGGCCGACCATCGGCGCCAGCTGCTGGCGCTTGCGGGAGGCGCGGGTCTCGCGTTCCTGCTGGCTCTCGGTATCGTTCGGGAGGTCCGCTCGTCGCGGGCGCGCCCACGAAAGGACCCTCGGTGACCGAAGGCATCTACCAGGCCGTGTTCGCGGCGGCCGCAGTGCTCGAGCTGCCCGTGATCGTGATCGCGTTGGCCTCGCTCGCCTGGCTGATCGTGGAGGTCGGGTCGTTCCTGGTCGAGACGGCACGGCGAAGGCGTCGGCGCATGTCCGCTCTCGTGACGGCGGCCGAGAAGGGCCGGGCGGCCATCGACGGCGGCGAGCGCGAAGCCGCTCGCACGGCCCTGATCCCTGCGGGGCGGAGCGCCGGCATGCAGCGCTCGCTCGACGTCTTCACCGACGTCGCCGGCACCGCGGGCGGCGACACCCGCATCGCCAAAGAGCTGGCCGACTTCGACTTCGCCTGCCAGCGCCTCCTCGGCCGCACCCGGCTGCTCGTGCGCCTCGGCCCCGCGCTCGGACTGATGGGCACGCTGATCCCGCTCTCGCCGGCGCTTCAAGGGCTCGCGCAGGGCGACGTCACGACCCTCACCGAGAACCTCCGCGTCGCGTTCAGCGTGACGGTGCTGGGAATCCTCATCGGCGTCGTCGCCTTCGCGCTGTCGCTGGTGCGCGAACGGCTCTACGGACAGGACTTCTCCGACCTCGAGTTCGTCGCCGCGGTGCTGACGGCGCCGAGCGAGGTGTCGGGCGACGCAGGCGCGGGATCGGCCGAGGTCGCCGTCGACGCGGGCGCAGCAACGGACGGCCCCCGGTGATCAAGGTCACACCCCGCGCCCGCCGCAACGCCGACCGCGCCGGAGACCCGCTCGACGGCCTCGTCAACCTGTTCGACGTGGGCATCGTGCTGGCCGTGGCGTTCCTGCTGGCGGGTCTCTCGTCGCTCGGCCTCACCAAGGCGTTCACCGAGCAGGGCCTGAAGCAGTCGACGAGCGATCAGGTCACGGTCAAGCCCGGCGAGACCAGCGGGCCGGTGCCCGCCGAGTCGGGAACCGTGGTCGGCAACGGCAGCAGGGTCGGCACCGTCTACCGCCTCGACGACGGCACGCTGGTGTACGTGACCGGCGAGCCGACGAGCGCGCCGACCCCGTGAGCTTCTTCGAGATCGGGCTGCGCGAGGCGTGGCACCTGATCGTGTCGGGCGATCCTGCGCTGCGGTCGATCGTCGGCGTGACACTGCAGGTGGCGGGGGTGTCGACGGGCATCGCCATCGTCGCGGGAGTCCCGGCCGGTCTGGCGCTCGGCCTGGGCAGGTTCCGCGGGCGCAGGATCGGCCTGGCGGCAGCCAACGCCGGAATGGGCCTCCCGCCCGTCGTGGTCGGCCTCGTGCTGTCGCTGCTGCTGTTTCCGGCGGCTCCCCTCGGCCACCTCCGCCTCCTCTTCACGCTCGAGGGCGTGTTCGTGGCGCAGACGATCCTCGCCGTGCCGATCGTCGTCGCGCTGACGGCATCGTCGGTGCAATCCATCGACGCGGGGCTGCTCGATCAGGCCCGCGCGTTCGGAGCCTCCCGCGTGGCCGTCGCGACGCTGGCTCTCCGCGAGGCGCGCATCGGCGTGCTCGCCGGCATCATCGCCGCCGCCGGCTCCGCGCTGTCGGAGGTCGGAGCCGTCGTGCTGGTCGGCGGCAACATCGAGGGGCTCGACCAGACGCTGGCCAGCGCCGCCCTGCAGAAGGTGGAGGCCGGCCGCTTCAGCGAGGGGCTGGCCATCGGCATCGTCCTGCTCGCGCTGATCGCGGTCGTGGCAGGGCTGCTCACCGTGCTCCAGTACGCCGACCGGCGGGCCGGCGGGCGAGGGATCGGGCGGGTACGACTGTGAACCGGGTACGACCGTGAACCGGGTACGACCGTGACAGTGCTCGTATCGGTGCGCGATCTCGAGGTCGCCCGCGATGGCCGCCCCGTGCTCCGGGGCGCCTCGTTCACCATCGGCGACGGCGAGGTCGTCGCCCTGCTCGGGCCGAACGGCGCGGGAAAGAGCACGCTGCTGTCCGCGCTCACGGGCCTCGTGACACCGTCGGGCGGCACCTTCGAGATCGACGGCAGGATCGCCACGGCCCTGCAGACCCCCGGCATGGCGCGGCGCTCGGCCATCGCCAACGTGGAGCTCGCCCTCGGCTGGTGGGGGGTCCCGCGATCGGAGCGCCGCCCCCGAGCCCGCGCGGCCCTCACTCAGCTGGGGGCCGACCACCTCGCCGACCGCCGCGCCTCGCTGCTGTCGGGCGGCGAGCAGCGGCGCGTGCACCTCGCGCGGGCCCTCGCGGTCGACGCCGACGTGCTCCTGCTCGACGAGCCGTTCGCCGGCCTCGACGGCGCGAGCCGGGCCGCCCTGCTGAACGACACGTCGTCGGCGCTCCGCTCCCGCCGTGGCGGGACGCTCGTGGTCGCGCACGACCGGGCCGAGGCCTGGGCCCTCGCCGACCGGATCCTGGTGCTGCTCGACGGCAGGATCGCCGCCGACGGGCCCGCGCAGGCCGTGCTCGATGCGCCGCCGACGGCCGAGGTCGCGCGATTCCTCGGGTACGACGGCGAGATCCTGCGCGATGGTCAGACCGTGCTCACGCGCGCCGTCCATGTGCGGGTGACGCCCGGCGGAAGCGGCGAGCGAGCGATCGTCACCGCGGTGGTCCCGATCGAGGACGGCTTCCGCGTGGCGCTCGACGTCGACGGCGGCCGCGTGCACGCCGTCGTCGGCCCCGCACCGCGCCCGGCGGTGGGCGACTCGCTCTCGGTCGTCATCGAGACGCCCGTTCGGTTCGACGCACCCGGCCTCCCCCGGAAGTGACCGAGGTGGACGAATCCGTCCACGACACGCTGACAAAGCGTTGTGAATCCGATATGGATTTGGCAAGCTCCTCAGACCAGACCGTTCGGCTCCGGCCCAAGCCCAAGGACACTCTTTGCCACGTTCGTCATCCCGGCCGATCCGCAAGGTAGCCCTTGCCTCGGTCGCAGCAGCGGCACTCGTCGCCGCCTCACTCGCCACCACCTCCCAGATCGCGACCGCGAGCACCTCGCCCGGCTCGCTCACCAGCCTCGCTCCGGCCCTGAAGCTGAACGCCCGTCTCGACAAGGCCACCGGCAAGGTCGCCGTGTTCGTCCGCACCGAGGGCGCCGGCGCCCTCAGCGTCGATGCGACGGCGAAGGGCGGCTCGCTCTCCGGGCGTCCGCAGTCGTCGGCCGCCAAGAACCGCGTCGCCGACATCCGCCGCACGAACTCCGCCGTCACCAAGGCGATCGCCTCGGCCGACCCCGCTGTCACCACGCTGTACACGACCGCGTACACGGTTCCCGGCGTCGCCGTCATCGCTGATGCGTCCGTCCTGAAGGCCATCGCGGCACGCAGCGACGTCGTCAGCATCAGCCCGATCACCCAGCGGAGTGTTCCGAAGCCGGTCACGACCAAGGGCGAGGAAGCCCCGCTGAACTCGAACGACGCGATCTACACGCGCACGCTCAACGCCTGGCAGCAGACCGGCCACACCGGCACCGGCATCAACATCGCCGTCATCGACACGGGCCTCGACTACACGCACGCCGACTTCGGCGGCCCCGGCACGACGGCCGCCTACGACGAGGCGCTGGCGAGCACCGCGGCGCCCGCCTCCTCTCTCTACGACTCCGCCAAGTTCCTGGGCGGAACCGACTTCGCCGGCGCCACCTACAACGCCGACCCGGACTCGGACGCCTACGACCCCGACCCGGCTCCCGACGCCAACCCGATCGACGGGCGCGGCGGCGGACACGGCTCGCACGTCGCCGGCACCGCGGCCGGATTCGGCGAGAACGCCGACAAGACGACGTTCACCGGCGACTACGGCGACCTCACGACCGACTCCGTCAACGACATGTACATCGGCCCGGGCTCGGCTCCTGACTCCGGCCTCTACTCGCTGAAGGTCTTCGGCGACGGCGGCGGCTCGACCGACCTCACCGGCGCGGCCCTCGACTGGGTCGGCCAGGCGCTGACGCAGGGCAAGAACATCAACGTCGTCAACATGTCGCTCGGCTCGGACTACTCGAACCCCGACGACCCCGACAACGCCAAGGTCGACGCCCTCGTCGCGCGCGGCGTGCTCCCGGTCATGTCGGCGGGCAACTCGGGCGACTTCACGGACGTCGGCGGCAGCCCCGCCAACTCCGAGAACGGCCTCAGCGTCGCCGCGGCCTCGAGCGGCTCCGCCGTCTACGACGGCATCGACGTCACCGCGCCGTCCGACCTCGCGGCGGCCGGCCCGTACAACGCCCAGTACTCGATCGCCTACACGAAGCCGCTGACCCTCACGGCCCCCGTCGTCGTGCCGAGCGCCGCCGGATCGACCGGCTGCGAGCCGTTCTCGACCGCCGACGCCGCCAAGATCGCGGGCAAGATCGTCCTGCTGCACTGGAACGACGCCGCCCTCGAGTGCGGCTCGGTCCTGCGCTTCACGAACGCCAGCAAGGCGGGCGCCGCGGGCGTGCTGCTCGGCGGCTCGGTCAACGTGTTCGACGCCGGCATCTCGGGCAACGCCGACATCCCCGGTGCCGAGATCACGAAGGACGCCTACGCGGCGCTCCTCCCCGCAGCCGCGGCCGGCACGCTCACCGTGTCGTTCAAGGACTCCCTGCGCCTCTACAAGTCCGAGATCGTCCCGAGCCTGACCGACACCCTCGCGACCTTCAGCTCGCGCGGCGTGCACGGCTCGTACGACAAGATCGTGAAGCCCGACGTGGCCGCCCCCGGCGTGAACGTCCTCTCGGTTCTCTCGGGCGCAGGAACGGGGCGCACCTCCGAGAGCGGAACGTCGATGGCCTCCCCCGACGCCGCCGGCATCGCCGCCCTCGTGTTCGAGGCCCACGACGGCTGGACCGCCAAGCAGGTCAAGGCCGACATCATGAACACGGCCACGCACGACCTGAAGGACGCCGACGGCAACCTCTACTCGACGATCAGCCAGGGCACCGGCCGCATCGATGCGCTCCAGGCGGTCACCAACCAGGTGACGGTCCGGTCGGACGAGAACGAAGGGCTCATCACCGCCTCGTACGGCGCTGTGGCGGTCTCGAAGCCTCTGACGGCGAAGCGCACGCTGGTGCTGCACAACTCGGGCAACACGTCGCAGACGTACTCCGTGGCGTACGCGTCGCGGATCGCGGCCCCCGGGGTCACCTTCACCGTCTCGGCGTCGACCGTCGTCGTCCCCGCCCGCGGTGACGCGACAGTCACGCTCACGATGAAGATCCCCGACCCGAAGGCCCTGCGCAAGGTCATCGACCCGACGCAGAACGCGACCGCCGGAGTCGGCGACGCCGAGATCGTGCGCGACTTCGTGGCTTCGGCGACCGGCTCGGTGCAGTTCACCCCGGCCGACTCGACCAGGTCGCCGCTGCGCCTCTCGGTCTTCGCCGCCCCGAAGCCAATCTCGGCGAACACCGGAGCCACCGCCGTCTTCGCGAAGAAGACGTCGACCACGGCTGTTCTCGGCATCAGCGGCACCACGCTGAAGCAGGGCACCGGCGTTCAGGCCTACACGGGCCTCACGGCCGCGTTCGTGCTCGGAGCCACCAGCCCGGTGAAGGCGTTCCCCGCCGGCTCGCCGCAGCAGTCGCTTGCCGGTGCCGACCTCATCGCGGTCGGTGCGGCGTCGACGGCCCCGCTCGAGAAAGACAGATCCGACGGCATCCTGTCGTTCGGAGTCAAGACGAACGGACCGATCGCCAACCCCGGCGTCGACGGCGCCCCCGAGGTGTACATCGACACGGACGGCGACGGCGAGGCCGACTTCGTGACCTACGTGACGAAGTCGACGACGGCTGACGCCACATTCGTCACGACGATCGACCTCGTCTCGGGCAAGGCCGTCGACGTGGAGCCGTTCAACGCCGACTACGCCGGCGTCGACGTCAACACCTTCGACAGCTCGGTGGCGGTGCTCCCGGTCTCGCTCAAGGCGCTCGGCTTCACGAGCAAGTCGAAGAAGACGTCGATCACCTACGAGGTCGCGACCGAGTCGGCGTACGCGCCGGGTCTGGCCTCGACCGGCAGCTACGTCGTCGACCAGACGAACGCGGCCACCTTCGACGTCTTCGCGCCGAGCCTGTGGTTCTCGCAGAAGAAGTCGGACGACCTCGGCGGCGTCCTGCTGCGTGACCAGTCGGCCGGCATCGCGGTGCACCGCACGACGGCGAGCACGAAGCGGATCCTGCTCCTGCACCTGCACAACTCGGTGTCGAAGCAGTCGCAGATCGTCTCGCAGAAGACGAAGTAGCGGCCGGCCCTCACCGGCCGCAGCACCGCCTCGCGACTTGCTCCGATCTGGGCATCCACAGCCTGTGGAAGCCCGGATCGGGGCATCTCGCGTTCTGGGCGCGGCGCCGCAGGCGGCGCTTCCGACATGCACGCCCGACTTAGAGGAGGATGGGCGGATGGAACTCACCGATCCATCGATCACCGCTGAACTGCGCCGACGCGTCGTCCATGCCGGCGTCGATGCCTTCCGCGCCGAAGGGCACCGCTCCGTGCGCGTCGCCGACATCGCACGCGTCGCTCGCGTCGACACCGAGACGGTCGAGATGGTGTTCCCGAGCTGGGACCTCCTCGTGATCGCGATCCTCGACGCCTGGTCGGGCACGCTCCGGCGCGAGCGGGTCGTCGTGGCCGAGACAGAGGGCGGAGTGGCCTACGTGCGCTCCCTCCTCGAGGCGGCCGCCGCCGACCCCGCGCTCATCCGCACGCGGATGGCCCTCCTCGGTGCAGCCTCCGACCCCGCTCACCCCGGTCGCGGCTGGTACCGGGCTCAGTACTCCGGCTTCGTGCAAGACGTCGGGCTCTTCCTCACGCGCGACGTCATCGCCAAGCGCGAGCCCCGCTCGGTGGCTCCGCTGCACGCGGCCGAGCAGGTCATCGCGCTCTACGAGGGCCTGCAGCTCCAGTCGACGCTCCTCGACACCGTCGAGCTGCTGCCGGCCTTCGATCGCGCCATCGCCCGCCTCCGTGCCGGGTGGGCGGATCCTGCGGCGAAGCCCGTCCCCGTCCCCTGATCAGCGCCGCTCAGGCGCCGGCGAGCACCGTGCGGAGGGCGGCCTGGGCCCCGTCCGCGTGCAGGGTCGCAAGGGTGGCGCGGTAGGCGGCGACGAAGCGCTCGTCGTCGACGAGGTCGCCGAAGACGTCCCGATTGCGCAGGAATGCGAGGTCGTCGGCGCGGTTGCCGGCCGCCGCGGCCATGAGCGGCTCGCGAAGCTGGTCGACGACGTCGATCGGGTCGCCCATCTCGTCGACGCCCTCGTCGTAGCGGGCCCAGCTCGCGACGACCGCAGCAGACAGCAGGAACTCCCCGCCCGCGTCGAGGTTCGCCCGCACGACGGGGAGCAGCCACTTCGGGATCCGGTCGGACGACTCCGCCGCCAGACGAGCCAGCGTGTCGCGGATCGCCGGGTTGCCGAACCGGTCGATCAGCGTCGCCTTGTACGCGTCGAGGTCGATGCCCGGGACCGGCTCGAGGGTCGGCGTGCCCTCTTCGTCCATGTACCGCCGCAGCAGCTCGCGGATGAGCGGGTCGGCCGTGGCCTCGTGCGCGTAGGTGTGGCCCGACAGGATGCCGAAGTACGCCATCGCCTGGTGCGAGGCGTTCAGGAGGCGCAGCTTCATCAGCTCGTACGGGACGACGTCGTCGACCACCTGCACGCCGGCCTCCTCGTAGGGCGGGCGCCCCAGCGTGAAGTGGTCTTCGAGCACCCACTGCTCGAACGGCTCGGCCACGACCGGCCATGCGTCGTCGATGCCGAACTCGTCGCGGACCAGGGCGCGGTCGGCGTCGAAGGTGACGGGGGTGATGCGGTCGACCATGGAGTTCGGGAAGGCCACGGTGGCTTCGATCCAGGCGCCGAGTTCCTGCGCCTTCGCTGTCGCGACAGCGACGATGGTCTGCCTGGCGGTGTCTCCATTGCCCTGGATGTTGTCGCACGACATGACCGTGAACGGCTCGACGCCGGCATCACGGCGACGGCGGAGGGCCTCGGTGACGAAGCCGAACATGGTGGCGGGGACGGCTCCGTCGGCGAGGTCGGCGGCGATCGCGGGGGCGTCGAGGACGAACTCGCCGGTGACGTGGTCGATGTTGTAGCCGCCCTCGGTCACCGTCAGCGAGACGATGCGCGTCGACGGGGCGCTCATCAGCGCGAGCACCGCCTCGGGGTCGTCGGGCGCGTAGAGGAAGTCGTGGATCGAGCCGACCACGCGCGGCTCGAGGCTGCCGTCGGGGTACTTGAGCACGAGCGTGTAGAGGTGGTTCTGGGCGGAGAGCACGTCGCGCATCTCGGCGTCGCGCGGCATGACACCGACGCCGGTGATGCCCCAGTCGAGAGCTCCCCCGGCCTCCATCAGCCGGTCGACGTACATGGCCTGGTGAGCGCGGTGGAAGTTGCCGAGGCCGAAGTGGACGATGCCGGTCGTCACCGCCGCGCGGTCGTACGTGGGAGTCGGCACGTCGAACCGGCCGAGCGTTGCGGTGGACAGCGGCACTGCTGGATCAGGGTGCGACATTGCGACCTCTCGTTGGTTGACCCAGCCTGGCACCCTGCGCGGCACTCCGCGACACCCGTTCGGCAGATTGTGAGCAGGACGACCTGCCGCGGCCCCGGCGAGCGCCTCGCGCTGGGCGTTCGCCAGGGTCCCGGCCTCCGTGGTCACTTTCGCTCGGGCGCGTGGTCGCCGATGATCTGCGCGAGCCGATTCTCGTAGGCGGCGTTCTGCGCCTTCACGCGCTCGAGCGCATCGGCGTTGTCGTGCAGCAGCGGAATCTGACGCTCCCACTCCGCGTCGTAGAGGGCCCGAAGGTATCCGCTGGACGCTCGGCATCGCGCGTCGAACGTCGCTTGACGGATTTCCTCTGCTGTCGCCACGTTCGAGCCGGACACGTCTTGATCGAGACCGAACTCGGAGACCTGCGATGGAGTCGGCATCAGCTCGGGTGTGAGGGACAGATCGGCGATCCCCAGTGGCGACATGCACTGTCGCCACACTCTCGCTCGGTCCGTGACGGTCTTCGAACCCAGCGCAGCGTCGTACGCGTCGCCCTCGAGCTGCCCGGCCAGCTGCTCGGAGCCGTCGGGGACGCCGAGCTCTTCGTTCGCTTGCTCCAGGCAGGAGAGAAACCTCGAATCGGCCGCGGGCTTCGCCTCGGCTTCGGCAGCGACGGCGGCCCCGAATGCCTCCCACGCCTCCGCAGTTCGATCGTTCGCGGGAGCCTCGTGGTACCCGAAACGGCTGGCGATCTCGCTGGTGAACAGTCTTCGGTCGACGGCATTGAGCGTAGGACCGTTGTCCGAAGTCAGCTCACGGTACGGGACGTCGAACGCGTACCCGGCCGATTGCATGCACGGCTGAACGAGGAGGTTCTGCGCATACGTCTCGAACCTGGCCGGATCGATGTACGAGTCGAGCGGCATGACCCACTCCGCGATGTTCTTCTCGGGAAGGAACTACTTTCGACCAGCCCTGGCGAGCGCCGCGCGAGGCGCTCGCCAGGGCCGGCCGAAGGGCGGGTCAGCTCGACTTCGTGCCGGGCGTCACCGTGGCCTCGGGCATCGGGGCACCCGAGGGCTGCTCGCCCTGCGCCGGCGGCGTGGGCGTCGTGCCGCTCTCGGGAGCGGCCGGTGCCGTTCCACCCTTCGGCGCAGCCGGCGCGGTTCCGGCCTTCGGCGCAGCCGGCGCCTTCTCGCCCTTCGGCGGTGCCGGAGGGGTCGCGCCGTCGCCCGCAGCTGCAGGGCCGCAGGCCGGGCCGCCGGCCGGAGCCGGTGCGCCGCTGGGCGCCGCCTTCGGCGCGTCCGTGGCGGTTCCCGTCGGGGCGTCCGTCGCGGAGCCGGTGGGCTGGCCGGACGCCGCGTCGGTCGGCGCGCTCGACTCGGTGCTGCTCGGGGCTGCCGCACTGCTGGCCTCGGGCCCTCCGGTCATGGCAGCAGCGGCTCCGACGCCGACACCGCCCAGGCACAGGGCCAGCGCGGCGGCGCCGATGACGACGCGCTTCCGGACGCGAGGCCGAGGGGATTCGTCGACCTCGGTGGCGTACCCGGCCTGGCTGGCCCAGAACGCCGAGTCGGCGTTCTGCGGTGCCGTCGGGAGCTCCCGCGTCGCGGCGTAGTCGTCGGAGCCTGCCGGGGTGCCCGCGGTCGGCCGAGCGAACTCCTCGGTGGGCTGGTCGTCCGCTCGGCGGGTGTCGTCGGCGTCGTTGTCGTGTGTGTCGGTCATGAGATCTCCTTGGGTGATGAAGCCCGATCGGGCCGTGGATCAACCGTCGAAGTCGAATCTGAAGCATCGCTTAAGCTCAGGCTCCCAGCAGGTCTTTCATAGGTCGGGCGCTCCGATCGCGACGTAGGGTTCCCTCCATGCCCAACCCTGCCCGCGTCCTGATCGTCGACGACGACGAGACGATCCGCACCTCCGTCGCCACCGCCCTGCACGCGGAGGGCTTCTCGTGTCGAACAGCGGCAGACGGCTTCGAGCTGACCGGCGAGCTCGCCTCGTTCCTGCCGGATCTGGTCGTTCTCGACTGGATGCTGCCGGGGCCGAGCGGCATCCAGCTCGCGCAGACCGTCCGCACGGTGTCCGACGCCGCGGTCGTGATGCTCACCGCCCGCGACGAGGTCGACGACCGGCTCCGGGGCTTCTCGGAGGGCATCGACGACTACCTCGTCAAGCCGTTCGCGATGGCCGAGCTCATCGCCCGGGTCACGGCTGTTCTTCGTCGGCGGGGCCGCGTGCCGTCGGTGATCGAGATCGGCGATCTGCTGATCGACCAGGAGGCGGCGCTCGTCTCTCGCGGCGGGCATCGGCTCGATCTGACGGCCACCGAGTTCCGCCTGCTGGAGTTCCTCGCGTCGAGCCGCGGCCGGACGCTCTCGAAAGGCCAGATCCTGACGCAGGTCTGGGGGTACGACGACTACGACCCCAACCTCGTCGAGGTGCACCTGAGCTCGCTCCGCCGCAAGATGGAGGCGCACGGCGACCGGCTCATCCACACGGTGCGCGGCATCGGCTACCGGGTCGCCGTCTCCGAGCCGGCTCGATGAACGCAGGATCGCCACCGCCGTCGGGGCAGCCGCTCCGCACGGGTTCGCTGCGCCTCCGCGCCGTAGTGGCCGTGCTGCTTCTGCTGGTGCTCCTGCTCGGCGCCCTCGCAGTGACCGTCGAGGCCACTCTCGGATCACGACTCCGCGGGCAGATCGAAGACCGCCTCCGCGATCGAGCGTCGGCGGCCACCGCCCTGGTGGGCACCGTCAGCTCGGACGACCTCGCCGAGCGCCTGTCGTTCCAGGGGCTGTCGGTCGTCATCCGCGACGAAGACGGCAGCTCCGTGGTCGCCGGCCCGACGCCCGCCCAGCTGCGGGCCGGACCCAAGGCGGGTGCGGGGCTGCCGGGGCCGGCGAATGAGCAGCCTCCGACAGCGGATGCCACTTCGCCGGCGCAGTCCACCGCGACACCGACCACGACGGTGTCCATCAGCTCCTCCACGATCACTGCGGACGATCAGATCATCACCCTCGTCTCCCGCCTGAGTGACGGCTCGACGATCACGCTGACGGCCGACGCCTCGTCGGTCGGACAGACCCTCGCTCAGCTTCGCTGGGTCATGCTCGGCGCATCCGCCGGCTTCCTGCTGATCGCAGCGGCCGGGCTGGTGCTCGTCATGCGCATCTCGCTCCGACCCCTCGACCGGATGTCGGCCGTCGCGAGGTCGATCGCCGGCGGCGACCGCGGTCGACGCCTGACGCCTGCCAAGCCCCGGACCGAGATCGGCCGGGTCGCCCTGGCCTTCGACGAGATGCTCGACGCCGTGGAGGGGGCCGAGCGGAAGGCCGTGGAAGCCGAGGCGCGGGTGCGCTCCTTCGTCTCGGACGCCGCGCACGAGCTCCGGACTCCCGTCGCAGGCATGAGGGCAGCGGCCGACACTCTCGTCCGCGCGCCCGCCGACCCTGCGGACCGTGAGCGGCTAGCCGTCCATGTGGCACGGGAGGCGGGCCGTGCTTCGCGCCTCATCGACGACATGCTGATGATGGCTCGGGTCGACCGTGGCCTGGAGCTCGATCTGGCTCCGGTCGATCTCGGCGACCTCGTCCGCGCCGAAGCGGATCGGCACCGTCTCCGACACCCCGCGCTTCAGGTGACGACGCAGCTTCCCGAGAGGCCGGTGACCGTTCGGGGCGATGCCGACCGTCTCGCTCAGGTGATCGGCAATCTCGTGGACAACGCCGCCCGCGCGACGAGAGGACACGGGCACGTGACGCTGACTCTCGACCCGCCGGACGAATCGCGCGCCCGCCTGTCGATCGCCGACGACGGTCCCGGAGTTCCTGCATCCGACAGAGAGCGGATCTTCGACCGGCTCGTTCGACTCGATGCGGGGCGCGAGCAGGCATCGGGGGGCGCAGGACTCGGCCTCCCCATCGCCCGGGGCATCGCCCGCGCGCACGGCGGCGACGTCCGCTGCCTGGCGGTGTCCTCCGGCGCCGTCTTCGAGCTCGACCTTCCGGTCGTGCCGCGCTGACGGCGCCGGGGGTTGAGCTAGTCGCGCAGGACGCGGTAGATGCCGTAGATGACGCCCGGCACGTGACCGAGCAGCTGGAGGAGGAACGCCCAGAGCACGCGGATGCTCGGGCCCTCGGCGATGAGCACGGCGAGGAACGGGAAGAAGCAGGCGAGGACGATCAGCAGGATCTTGCGCATGGGGTCTCTTTCGGTTGGGGGTGGAGGGCCGGTGCCTCAGGAGGCCTTGCGGGCCTTCTTGACACGGTCGGCCGCGGCGGTAGCCACCTTCTTGCCGAGCTTCTTGCGGGCCTTGGCGGACTTCGGGTCCTTCCAGAGCCGCTCGGCCTGGTGGCGGAGCGTCTCAGGCTGCTTGCCCTTCACGGGACGGTGCGAGCGTGCCCCGCGGAAGTAGATGACTGCGGCGATGAGGCCGACGACGATGATCTTGTTGCGCATGGTGGTCTCTTTCGGTTGTGGAGGGGTGAGACAGGGGCTGATCAGCTGCCGGTGATGCGGCCGATCAGCTCCTGGACGAAGGGGATGACGTCCTGGACCTGAGCGACGCTGGCGAATGCCGTCGCGAACAGGGGCCAGAGCGACCCCACGAGCGTGGCGATGATCGCGGCGACGGCCGTGATCCAGGCCAGAGCCCCGAAACGAGCGAGGAAAGTGAGGGCCAGGAAGCCGAGGCCGATGAGGTAGCTGATCACGATCGACGCCGTGATCGCGCCGACCGGGATTCGGAGGGTGCCGAAGGTGGTGGCACCCACCCCGCCGATGAGTCCGAGGACCGGCAGGAGCACTCCGACGACGATCACTGCGCAGAGGACAACGGCGACGATGAGCGCTGTCCACGCCGATCGCGGCTTGGGGTGGCGGCCGTAGCCGCGCGACCTGGTCTTCACGGTCGGGGCTCGTCGGCGGGACGCTCGGCTGCAGGGCGCCGAGCGTCGACGGCATCGTCGAGCTCGTCGAGCTTCTGATCCGCTTTCGCGTCCAGCTCATCGAGCTTCTGATCGGCCTTCGCGTCGAGTCGCGCCAGGTCGTCGCCGGCGGTCTCGGCCGCATCCGAAGCGGACTCGGCCACCTCGTCGACCTTCGCTTCGGCTTGCGCCTGGAAAGCGTCGACCTTCGCATCGGCCTTGGCCGCGAACTCGTCGACCTTGTCACCGGCGTCGGAGGCGACTGCCCCCGCCTGGTCACGGAGATCGCTTGCGGTGTCGCTGACCTGCGCCTTCAGCTCCCCCGCCTTCTCCTTCATCTCGGCGACCTTCACGTCGGCCTGATCGCGGAGGTCGTCCGCCCGATCACGGAGGTCGTCCGCCGTCGCACCGGCCCGGTCACGCAGATCCTGGGCCGTCGCACCGGCCTGGTCGCGGAGGTCTCTGGCCTTATCGCCGGCCTGGTCGCGCAGATCGCGAGCCTTCTCGCCAGCCTGGTCGATCGCATCGAGGATCGCCGGGTCCTGGTCGAACGGACCGTGGATATCGGTGACGGCGATGTTGACGCTGACCGGACCGGCTGCGAGCTGACGAGCCGCGTGAGCGACCTGGACGCGGGTCTCGTCGACGACGTCGTCGATGGCGTGCGGGTACTCGACGACGATGTCGAGGTCGATGACGGTGGTGCCGTCCTCGACCGCCACCGTCACGCCGGGGGCGCTCGAGGTGCCGAGCACCTGACGGCGAGCGCGGTCGAGGGTGCGCGCGGCGACGCCGCCGAGGTGGTGGACTCCGGTCACCGCGGCGGCCGTCTCGGCGACCGTCGTGCCGAGAAGGTGTTCCGGGCTCTCCTGCTCGGCGTGGTGCGGGTCGATTCCGGTGAGGTCGACGGGTGCCGGCTGAGGCCGGGTTGCGTCTCCGGTGACTGCGTCGGTCATGTGGTTCTCCTTCGGTGGGGCAGTGACAGGTGGGGCTGGCTAGTCGCTCAGAGTGAGAGCGCGAGTCCGTGAGAGCTGACGATGCAGGAGACCTGCGATGGCGGCTCCGACGAGCGGAGCGACGATGAACACCCAGAGCTGCCCCAGAGCGGTGGGTCCGCCGTAGATCGCGGCGGCGATGGAACGGGCGGGGTTCACCGAGGTGTTGCTGATCGGGATGCTGATGAGGTGGATCAGCGTGAGCGTGAATCCGATTCCGATGGGGGCGACGGCCTTGTACTCGGGCTTCGCCGTGATCGAGAGGATGACGGTGACGAACACGGCGGTCAGGACGACTTCGGCCAGGACGACGGCGCCGAGGCCGAATCCTCCGGGAGACGAGGTGCCGAACCCGTTGGAGGCGAAGCCGCTGTCGCGAGCCGAGGCGAAGTAGTTCGAGGGCCCGTCGGCGGCGATGAGGGCGAGGACGCTGGAAGCGATCGCGCCGCCGACGATCTGCGCGACGATGTAGCCCGGAACATGCCGCCACTCGGTACGGCCGGAGATAGCCAGGCCGACGGTGACGGCGGGGTTGAAGTGCCCGCCGGAGATGTGGCCGACGGCGTAGATGCCCGCCATCACGGTGAGGCCGAACGCCAGTGCGACACCGAGAAAGCCGACGCCGAGGGGGTTCTGGCTGGTGGGAAACGCCGAGGCGAAGAGAGCGGTGCCCACGCCTCCGAAGACGAGGAGGAACGTGCCGAACACTTCGGCGAGGAGGCGGGAGGTGGTGGGGTAGGTCTGCGCCTGCTGGCGTCGTTGCTCAGCAGTGGACCGGCTGACGGGCTTCTTCTGGCTCACGGGGGGACTTTCGTGTCGGTGCGGGGGGATCTGCGGGGCGGAGCTCGCTTCGGTGGCCGGTGGCGGTCGCTCGGGGTGTTCGTCTCGACGGGGGAGAGGATCGGCCCCCGCCCGAGTGGGCGGGGGCCGAAAGCGATCAGTTCTTGAACGCGTCCTTGACGTCTTCGGCAGTGTCGCGGCCCTTGCCCTTGAGCTGGTCGGCCTTGCCCTCGGCGACGAGCTTGTCGTTGTCCGTCGCGTTGCCGACGGCCTCCTTGGCCTTGCCGGTGACGGTCTCGGCTGCGGCCTTGATCTTGTCTGCTGCACTCATGGTGATTTCCTTCTTCTCGTGGTGGCCCGGAGGCCGTCGGTGGGTGGGGTTGACGTGCTATTCGACGCGGCTGGTGCCGGTCAGCTGGCTGCGGAGCCCGCCGGTGATCTGGATCACGACGGGTGTCGCGGTTCCGAGGAGGGCGTCCCAGTCGGCGACCGCGCGGTCGATCGACCGGCGCACCTCGATCGGCGAGACACCGCGGCGGGTCTGCGCCGTGATGCGGAGCACGTTCTCCTTCTTGACCTCGAAGGCGCTGACGTCGACCGACACGATGGACGGGTCGCGTGCCAGAGACTCCTCGAGCACCTGCTCGGCGACCTTCGCGTCGATGGTCAGGGTTCCGCCGGTGGGCGAGCCCTTGCCTTCGCCGCTTGCAACCTCGAGGAGCGTGCTCGTGCGCCCGTGGCCCTGCCGGAAGATGAACCATAGGAGCAGCAGGATCAGGACGAGCGCGGCCACGGCCGTCACCCACAGGATCCAGGGCTGGCCGCTGGAGAGGGCGTCCGACGTGGGCTGCGTGGCGTCCTTCGCCGACTGGCTGACGTTCTTCTTCACGTCGGCGAGGAGCGCCCCGGCCGCTACAGCTCCACCTGCCAGAAGCAGGACGAGTCCGATGACGAAGACGAGCAGACGGTTGAGGAATCGATTCGTGCTGGTCATCAGGCGACCGTTCCTTCCTTGGACAGGCGCACCTTGCCGCGGAGGCTCGGGCTGTAGTCGTACGACGACAGCTCGTCGTCGACGGCTTCCTGGATGCTGCGGAGGTCGGCGGTGCGCCCCGACGTGCGGGTGACGTCGACGTCGACGGAGCGCTTGCCGACCGTGACCTTGACCTGGTCCGGCTCTATGTCGCCGGCGTAGCTGGCGGTTCCGGCGATGCTCTGCGCGATCACGCGGTCGTCGACGAGTGCCGCCGTCCGGTCAGACGACGCACTGCGTCGGCCGCGGCGACCGGGTGCCAGCGCGACGATGATCAGGATGATCCCGATCACCGCGACGACGGCTCCGGCGGCGGTCAGCAGACCCACGGGGGCGCTGGCCGCGTCGAGGATCGTGACCGCGGCGTCTTTCGGCGGGGCCAGGAGGGCAGGCTGCTTCAGTGCTGCGAGGACAGCCTCGACGCCGATCCAGGCGAAGACGAGGATCAGGAGCACTGCCAGGACGATGGCGATGCCAGAACGAGACGAATGCGTCTCGCGTCGCACGACGCGGCGGTAGAGGCCGGGGGTCGTCATGACAGTCTCTTTCGTTCACGGAGGTCGACGCCCGTGATGCGGAGGTCGACCCGGCCGATGGAGGATCCGGTCAGCTGCAGGCAGCGGTCGCGGATGGTGGTCTGGGCGGCCGTCAGGCGTTCCAGCAGGGTGCCGCTCGAACGACGCCCGACGTCGCCCAGCGGGCTGACGTGGATCGGCGTCTTCGCGATCACGGTCAGTGAGCCGTCGTGGTCGGCGAGTTCCACCGACACGTCGGAGGCGCTGACGCTGAGAGCGTCCGCGGTGACGGCCGACACGACCCGGCGCACTGCGCGCGAGGTGATCTTCGTGCGGCCATGGAGGCCGCGGGCGGCCGCGGCGTCGACTGGCACGGAGTCGGCCATCACCGCCGCGGTCACGAGGACCGCCGCCCGCGGAGGGCGTCAGACAGGGACTTCACGTCGAGCTTTCCCTCGACGACCCGGCCCACACCCCAGCCGATCACCATCGCCACAGCGACCAGGATCATGGCCCAGAATCCGAATGCGACTGCCGTCAGCGCGAGCACGGCGCCGATCAGCATTCCCTTGGTAGTGGAGGTCACTTGACGCGGCTCTCGGTCTCGGTGTCGTTGTCCTCGTCGTCCGACGGGATGAAGACGTCGGAGACGGTGACGTTGACCTCGGTGACCTCCATGCCGACGACGGTCGAGATGGCCTCGGTGACGCTGGCGCGGACGCTGTCGGCGAGCTTCTGCAGCTCGACCGGGTACTCGGCGACGACGACGATGTCAGCGGCGACCTGCTTCTCGCCGACCTCGACCTTGATGCCCTGGCCGCGGTCCTGCTGGTTGATCGCGGAGCGGATCGCGCCGATGGCACGAGCGGCACCGTTGCCGAGGTCGTGCACGCCGGGCACCTCGCGGGCGGCGATGCCGGCGACCTTCTCGACGACGCCCTCGGCGATCGTGTTCTTGCCGGTCGCGGTTCCCGAGGCGGGGGTGGTCTTGGCGACGGAGCTGGACGTGGTGGGGGTGACGTTCGTCATTTGCTTTCTCCTTGATATTTGTTGTTGTGCTACCCGGGACCCGGAGAGCTGCACCCGAATTCGTGGGGCACATCATTCAGACGCATTGACTGGTGACTTCGTCATGGGCGTCCAGAAAATCTTCAGAAAACCGTCAGTTCGGATCGGTTTCCGGCCAGCGGAGCGACTCCCGAAGGCCGCCCTCGCCGGAGTGTCTCGTTCGGTTTCTCCCCGAAGCGAGCCTGATACGACGACGCGAATCGACCCAGGTTGCCGAACCCCCAAGCGCGCGCGAGATCGTTGACCGTCGCCGTCTTCGGGGTGTGCTCGAGAAGGTCCCGGCGCACCCTGTCGAGACGCACTCGACGGAGGTACTCCGTGGGCGACATCTCGAGGTGGCGCTGGAACGAGTTCTGCATGGACCGCGTGTTCAAGCCGACCGCCGACGCGGCATCCGCCGGCGTGATCGGCAGGTGCGCGTTCTCGTGGAGGAACTCCACGGTCGCCCGCACCTTCGCGAGGCGCGGTGTCAGGAGCGCCGCCGGGACGTGATGCGTGTGCCAGGAGAAGACGTCCAGAAGCGTTCGCGCTACGGCGAGGTTGGACTCCATGCGGATCAGTGGCGGCGCGTCGGCGTCGGTGATGACGGGCGAGGCCGCCGACATGGTCTGCCGCCACTGCGCGAGGCCGCTCTCGCTGGGCCTGACCTGGTGCCGGAATGCGAGGGGCTGCTCGGGGCCGCCGTGACGCTCGGTCGCGATCCTCTCGAGGAAGGGCCTCGCCACGTGCACGAGGTTCTGGAGGCCGGGCCCGGTCTCGAACCGGAAGCTCTCCGAGGAGGGGAGCACGGCGAGACCTCCGGGACGGAGGTCGAGGGTCTCCCGGGTGGTCGCGATCCTGCCGCCGCCCTGACGGAACCAGGTGGCGACGTAGTCGTCGAGCCGACCGATCTCGCCGACCAGGGTGCCGGACAGGCTCGACAGGCGGAGGCTGACGTTCTCGTCGCCGAGAGATGCGAAGCGAAACGAGAAGGGCTCGTCCGGCTCCAGGGCGGTGAATCTCGCACCTCCGTACGCGCGCTCCGACAGACGGGCGGCCTCGGCGGCGCTCCGCCCCGATACCTCGAAGCGGGCCAGGGGCGCGTCGACCAGCGACGAGATCGGATCGGGGTCCTGCGACCTCGCATCAGTGGCGGGGGTGGTGCTCACTTCTCTCCTCCTCCCGCGGCATGCGATCGGTCTCACCGGGCGATGGACCGCCCGTCAGCAGTTGGGACGAGATGAGTGGACCGAATGTCACAAACCCGTCTGATGAGATATTCGGAGTTCGCTTTCGACGCGAAGGGCCGGCCGTCGCCCCCAGAACGAGGGCAGAAGCACGGCTTCGCTGGGTGCCCGATCGGTCTCGGGTCGGTTCCGGGCCAACAGCTGGTGCGGCGTGCAAGGTTGGTGGTAGTCAGGTGGAGGCCGATCCGGCCGCACGTTCGATCGATCAGGGAGGCCGTCATCGTCGACCTCGATCCGCTGTCGGAGGCTGCTGACGCGACTCTCGCCGCGCGAGCCGCCGACGGCGACGTGCACGCGTTCGAGATGCTCGCGCGTCGACACGGGCCCCTCATGCGGGTGTACTCCGCCAAGCTCCTCGGCTCCGACATCGAGTCGGACGACGTCGTCCAGGAGTCGTTCCTCACCGGCTGGCGGCAGATCGCCGAGCTCGACAGTCCCGCTCATGTCCGCAACTGGCTCATGCGCATCGTCACCCGCAAGGCGATCGACAGGATCCGCGTCCGTCGCGATCACGACGACGTCGACCAGGTGAACCCCCCGGCTCACGAATCCCGCTCTCCCGAGAAGATCGTCGAGACCCGCCTGCAGCTCGACGCCGTGTGGGAGGCTCTCGACAGACTCCCCGCGGATCAGCGACGGTGTTGGCTACTACGAGAGACCGCCGGCTACAGCTACCAGGAGATCTCGGACGCACTCGAGATCCCGGTCTCCACCGTGCGGGGCCTCCTGGCTCGCGCCCGACGATTCGTTCTCCACGAAATGGAGGCATGGCGATGACATTCGACGCTACCTCCGTGCCGGAAGACGACCTCGACGGCCACACGATGGAAGAGCTGGGCGACTACCTCGACCGAGGCCGCACGCCGTACGACCCCTCGATCGAGACCTCCGCAGCCTGCCGTCTCGCCCTCGTGGGGATGACCCGGATGCAGGAACTCGCCCGCACTGCGCTGGAGCACGAGTCCGGGCGCGATCCTGCCCGCGACGATGCCTGGATCTCAGGACTCCTCGACACCATCAAGACCGAGATCCGATCCGGGAGGGACATCCCCGTCGGGCATCCGAACCCCGTGCTCCGGCTCGCACTCACCGAGGCGGCCGTCCGAGGCGTCATCCGCCGCGCCGGCGACACGATGGGCGGCGTGATCATGGGCCGGTGCGTGCTGGACGGAGACGTGACGACGCCCGGAGCGCCCATCCGCATCGACGTGACGGCCGGCCTCGAGTACGGGATGTCCGTGGCCGAGACGGCCGACAGGCTCCGCGAGCGCATCACACGCGCGCTGGCGGAGCACACCGAGCTCGTCATCGGCCAGATCGACGTCACGATCGACGATGTCTACCCGGGAGGGGACCGCACCGATGACCGATGACACCGAGCTCTCCCGCCAGCTGACGGCGGCCATCCGAGCGACGGAGGGGGTCTCGGGCGTCTACCCGGCGCAGCCGATCCTCGAGGCTGCCGCCGGGGCGGTGGCCGTGCGGCTCGCCCTGCGCGTCCCGGACGTGCTCGTCGACATCGACCGGGCCGACGACTTCACGACGGTCAGCGCGCACATCTCCACTGCCGGCGAGAGACCCGCCACCGAGACGCTCCGGCGGGTGGGCGAGCTGCTTCTCGAGCGGCTGGGGGCAGAGCCGTCGATTCGGGGCGAGGTCGCTGTCAACGTGAAGGTGCGCCTGGTCGAGGAGGCTGGCTCGCAGGGGTCTGGCGCGATCGGGTGAGGCCGCAGCCGTGCAGGAGACCTGAACGTCTGCGGCCTCCCCGTCAGGGTTGGTAGAGCTGGATCTGGTCCAGCTCGGCGAATCCGGTCCCCTTCGTGAAGGTGAGCGTATTGGTGCCTGCGGTGAGCGCGACAGTCTTCTGCGACCAACCGAACCGCCCCCAGTTCGCCGTCTTCGGGTAGGAGATGGCGCTCGTGGTGCCGCCGTTCACGCTGACGTTGTGGGTGCTCGTCGCGCCGGTGCCGTTGTCGTACCGGACATTCATCGTGTATGTGCCGGCCGTCGGAGCCGTGACCGAGAACTTCACGGAGCTCGTCGCATTATTGATGTTCCCGACCTTGACCCCGCCCTTTGCGTCACCCTGAGTGACCAGCGATGTGTCGGTGAGTGCGGCCGACTCCGCCTCGTACTGAGTCGCACTGATCGGGATCGAGCCCACCCTCACGTCGTTGTAGGTGGTCGTCAGATTCTCGACATTCGTCGCCTGGTACAGGGTCTTCCCATCGGCGCTGCTGTCGAAGCTCTGCGCAAAGCCGCTGAAGGTGCCGCCAGCGGTGTCCGCCGCGTCGTAGGTCACCGCGTAGGGGAGCTGCTCCCACGAGCCGCTGCCCTGATTGCGGTTGACGAAGAAGTTCTGGCCCCCGTCGATGGCACCGGACGACGTGAGACCCCACTTCGACGAGACGACGATCATGCCGTTCGCGTTGCCTGCGGTCGGGATCCACCGGACCTCCGGCGACGAGCCGATGCCGCGGCCGTTCGGGAGGGTGATCTGCGTGCCGATGCTCGTCGACGGCGCCCAGTTCAGACCGTCGGGAGAGATCTTATAGTACACGGGAGCCGTGTTGTTGGTCTGGCTCGGGCGGTTGACGACCTCGAAGGTGGCGATGTAGCTGCCGTTCGGGAGCCGCGTCACTGTGATCATTCCCGGGCGGTCGCTCTGGTTGGTCGGAGCCGAGACGTTCACGAGACCGCCCCAGGTGAGGCCGCCGTCCGTCGATCGTCGGTAGCTGACCGCCTGCAGGACCCCGTTGGCCTTCTGCCTTTCGTCGGAGAAGTACGTGACGAGACCGCCGTTCGCATCGACCGCGAGAGAGGGCTCCCAGACCGTCGAGGTCGTCGAGCTCGGGGTGGGGTCGTACGTGGCCGGACCGCCGGTGTCGACGGTGCTGACGAACGACCAGGTGACGCCGTGATCGAGGCTCTTGTACATGACGAGCCGGCTGGTCGAGCGGTCGGTCGGCATGATCATGCCGCTCAGCAGGAGCGTGCCCGCCGCATCGACCCCAGCTGGATGGGCGTCTCGTAGAGGGACGGTTGAGCGGTACGCGTGAGGGCCGGGAACTGCGTGCTCGGCT
Source organism: Frondihabitans sp. OV104 (assembly GCF_057787745.1). Lineage (NCBI taxonomy): Bacteria > Bacillati > Actinomycetota > Actinomycetes > Micrococcales > Microbacteriaceae > Frondihabitans > Frondihabitans sp. OV104. Next base: position 3,177,607 of record NZ_CM173541.1, on the reverse strand, counting down.
TGACCGCCGCGATCCTGCTCCACGACGTCCCGTTGTCGGTGCTCCGGTAGATCGGGTACACCTGAACGCCGTTCTCGAGGACGAGCTGATCGAAGGTGACGATCTCGGTGCCGTTCGACGATCCGCTGTTCTTCAGGACGATCATCTTGGCGTAGGTCGTCCCTGCAGCGCGGCCGCCCTCCGGGTTGAACGACGTTCCCGCCGCGGGCGAGTACACCAGGGCACCGTTGCCGGCGGTGACGGCGGATGCCTCGGGAGCCCGGGCGACCTGGCTGGCGAGCGAGCCGGCGATGAGGGCGGTCGCCGCAAGGACGAGCGCGAGCGCCCGCCTGCGTCGAGGGCGGGTACTGGACTGCGGTGTCATCAGTTCTCCTTCTTCAACATGGCCTGGAGGGTGATCTCCGTCCAGGGGATCAGCGGGAGGGCGAGGACAAAGCCGTCGCCTTCCCGCCGAACGATGGGGCTATCGGATCTACTTTCGAAGCGGCGTCGCGACGACCCGGGACTGGGCCGCAAGGTGGCGATAGCGGTCGGCGACCGGGTTGCGGACCCGGTCGAGACGACCGGTCGGCGACTCCACGAGGTCGAACAGGCCCATGGTGAGCAGGTGGTCGACGCGCGGGGCGGTGCTGTGGCGATACGTCCACTCGTACATGTCGAACAGCGGCCACCACGTGTAGCCGACCACCGGCAGGCCCTCGGCACGCAGCTCGTGGAGCGCCCGGACCGACTCGTCCATCCAGGTGATGCGCTCTTCCGCCGACCCCGTGACGCAGGTCTCGGTGAGCATGACGGGTGCGCCGTACCGCTCGGCATGGCCGCGCAGCACCTCGCGGAGCCCATCGACGCCGGCATCGTGGAACGGCCGCGAGTCGGCGAAGCCCCCGCCGTGGTGCACGCCGGCCTCGAAGACCTCGGTGGAGTGGAGCGGGTAGTAGTTCACGCCCATGACGTCCGGGCGCACCGCGTTGTCGGCGAGCCAGGCCAGCTGGTCGTCGGTCACACCGCCTCGCCGGAGCTGCGCCAGGAGGGCGTGGGAGTCGTCGACGGCGCCGGTCACGAGGTCCTCCACGAGGAAGGTCTGGGCACGGAGGCGGGCCACTGTGTCACGATGCTCGGGAGCCTCGACGTCGCCCACGTACCGCATGCCGGCATCGACGTGGACGAAAGTCGCGGCAGACCCGAGTTCCTGCGCGATTCCCTGCTGGGTGAGGACGAAGCCGCGTGCCAGCGACGACGCCACCTTCACCAGGCCCGTCGGACCGGTGAGGTAGGGGGGCCAGTAGCCGAACTCCCCCGAGAACAGGGAGTGGATGACCGGCTCGTTGACCGGCGTGTAGTCGGTCGCGTAGTGCCCGTACCGCTCGGCGAAGCGCACCGCGAACTCGGCCATGCGCTCCGGGTAGTCGGGGTTGGCGAACTGGTCGTCGAGCCAGAGGGGCGTTCCGTAGTGGAGCAGGTCGACGATCGGACGGAGCTCCTCGGCCTGGAAGGCGTCCATGGCGCGGTCGACCCACGACCAGTCCCAGGTGTCGGGCGTCGGCGCGACCCGGTACCAGGGCACGCCCCACCGGATCATCTCCGCGCCCACGCCGCTGGCGAGCGTCAGGTCGGTCTCGACCTGCTGGTAGTGCTGGGTCAGCTCGTACTCGTCGATGGGCCGTTCGCCGGCCCGGCTCTGAGGCACGAAGGTGTCTTCGATGCCGAGGGCGAAGTGCAGGGCGCCGTCGTCGAACCATTTCATGGCGTACTCGTCTCTGGAAGTCGGGAAAGAGGTGGCGAGGCAGGCGGCGTCACTTGAGCCCGGTGCTGGCGACGCTCTCGATGAAGCGCCGCTGCACCAGCAGGAACATGATCGCAAGGGGGAGCACCGCGATCAGGGCGCCGGCCATCATCACGCCCTGCGGGATGATCCCGCCGGGGCCGGTCAGGAGGGTGAGGCCCGACGTGATCGTCCCCATCTTCTGGTCGGTCGTGAAGACCAGCGGCCAGAGCAGATCGTTCCAGTTGTTGACGAAGGTGAAGATGCCGAGTGTCAGGAGCGCCGGGACCGCATTGGGGAGGACCACGCTGCGGAACACGCGCCACTCGGACGCCCCGTCGATGCGGGCCGCGTTGTCGAGATCGCGCGGAAGCGAGACGAAGAACTGCCGCAGGAAGAAGATGCCGAACGCGTCGGCGGCGCGCGGGGCGATGAGACCCGCGAACGTGTTGACCCAGCCGAGCTGCGACACGAGCTGGTAGATCGGGATGAGCGTCGCCTGGAACGGGATCATCAGGCTCGCGATGATCACGATCAGCAGCACCTTGGACCCGCGAAAGTCGAGGCGCGCCAGCGCATAGGCGACCAGCGAGTCGAAGACGAGTGCGAAGAGCGTGACGCCGCCTGCGAAGACGAAGCTGTTGACGATCAGCCTGCCGAACGGCAGCTCTGAGAAGATCGCGCGGAAGTTGTCGAGGGTCCAGTGGTGCGGCGCCAGGGTCGGCGGGAAGGCGTTCACCTCGGAGGCGGGCTTGAACGCCGTCAGCACGATGATGATGACGGGGAGCATGAGGGCGAACGTGACGACGAGGAAGCCGGCGAACGCGAGCCAGCGAGCGGCATCCGGACGTTTGCGGGTGGTTGCGCGCTTTGCGACGCGGACCCCGGGGCGGGTGAGTGCGGTCATGAGGCGGTGTCCTCTCCACGACGGCCGAAGAACAGGAACTGGACGAGGCTCAGGAGAAGCGTGACGATCAGGAGCACGTACGAGAGAGCCGACGCGAAGCCGAGGTCGAGGTCTTTGAATCCCGACTGGTAGATCTGCATGACGATGGTCTCGGTGCTCCGGTACGGACCGCCGCCGGTGAGGACGTAGATCTGGTCGAACGCCTGCAGGGCCGCGATCAGCGCCACGATCACGACGAACGCCATCGTGTTGCTCAGCATCGGATAAGTGACGTTGGTGAACCGCTTCCACGCGTTCGCGCCGTCGAGCTGCGCCGCCTCGTACAGGCTCTTCGGGATCTCCTGCAGACCGGCCAGGAAGATGACCATGTAGAACCCGAAGCTCTTCCAGACCGCGACGAGGACGACGGTCGGCATGGCGAGGGTGGGATCCTGCAGGACGTTCCCGATGCGGATCCCGACCGCCTGCAGCCAGTAGTTCGCGAGCCCGATCTGCGGGTCGAGGAGATACGACCAGGCGAAGGCCGCCACGGCGAGCGAGACGATGAACGGAAGGAAGAGCGTCGAGCGGAAGAACCCGCGGAACGGGAGTCGGGGGCTGTTGACCGCGAGCGCCAGGAGTAGGGCGACGACGATCGACACCGGCGTGAAGAGAACCGCGTAGAGGGCGGTGTTGCCCATGGCGCGGATGATGTCGGAGTCGGTGAAGACGCGCACGTAGTTGTCGAGCCCGACGAAGCTCGGTGTTCCGAACCCGCTGGCGTCGGTGAAGGAGAGTCGGAGGGCGGAGATCATGGGCCACCCGACGAACGCGCCGAGGATGACCAGCGCGGGCGCCAGGAAGCCGACGATCGTTGCCCTCCGCTTGAAGGACCCGGCCAGGGCCACCCGGCCGCCGAGTTGCCCCGGCGGCCGGTACGGCTTCTTGCGCTGCAGCTGCTGAGTGGTCACGAGGTCACTTCGCCAGAGCCTGCTGGATGCTCGACTGGGCCTGACCGAGGAGCTGCTTCGGGTCGCCGCCCGCCATCGCCTTCTGCGTCGCCGTGTCGATAGCAGTGAGCACGTCGCCGCTGTTCACGACGCCGGGCAGGAGGGGCTGGGTGTTCGGGGCGATCTTGGTCAGGCTCGCGACGGTCGCGTTCGAGTCGACATCGGCTGCCGTCACGTCGGTGCGGAGGGGCGGCCAGCCGGAGCCGAGCGACCACTTCGTGGCAGTCGACTTCTCGTTGAAGTAGGCCAGGAACTTCTCGGCCGCCTGCTGCTTGACGGAGTCGGTCTGAGCGGTGACGGCGAGCGAGATCCCGATGGCCGACGAGGCCTGCGCCTTCGGGCCGGCCGGGATGGCGGCGAGGCCGTAGTCGATCTTGGAGGCCGTCGCGACGCCGGCCATCCAGGGTCCGCCGATCTCCATGGCCGTCTTGCCTGCCGTGAAGAGCTTGTCGGCGCCGATGCCGTCGACGCCGGTGGGCGAGATCTTGTCGTTCTCGATGGCGTCGGCCCAGTAGGCGAGGGTCTCGGCGTTGGCAGCGGAGTCGATGGTGGCCTTCGTGCCGTCGTCGTTCGTGATCGAGCCGCCGTTGCCCTCGAAGAGGCTCGGCCAGATGCCGTTTCCGACTGTGGCGTGATCGGGCAGGACCAGTCCGTACTGCTCGGGAGTGCCGTCGTTGTTCGTGTCGACGGTCATCTTCTTGGCGTCTGCCACCCATTCGTCCCAAGTGGTCGGGAACTCGGTGATTCCCGCCTTCGCGAAAAGCTTCTTGTTGTAGATCACAGACAGCGGGACGAAGCCGCTGGGAACGCCGTACTTCGTGCCGTCGACGGTCTCCATCGCGACGGCCTCGGGCTTGAGTTTCGACGTGTTGCTCGACGCCTGCCCGTAAAAGTCGTCGAGGTCGACCAGTGCGTGCTTCTGGGCGTAGACCGGCAGGCGGTCTGACGTCATGGCGACGAGGTCCGGGCCCTTCTTCGACGACAGGGCCGGGAGCAGCGTGTCGTCGATGACGGCCCATGTCTTGGTCTGCGTCGAGATGGTGATGTTCTTCTGCGAGGCGTTGAACTGCTTGACGATGTCGTCGAGCACTCCGCCATCGGCTTCCGTGTAGCCGTGCCAGAAGGTCAGGGAGACCTTCTCGGACGACGACGGGCCGGACGAGCCGGCGCAGCCGGTCAGCCCGACGGCTGCGATGGCCGCAGTCGCAACGACTGCAATCAGCTTCTTCACTGTGGACCTGCTATCTGCTCCCGACGTCTTCGTTGGGGAGCCTCTGGTGCTTCTGGGGAGTGTGAGGGTGGTTGCTTCCATTAAATTTACATCGATGTAAATTGCAAGATACGGGAGAGGGCGAGGGGTGTCAACCGAGGTCGGAGAGAAAGTCTCCGGCCGCGTTCAGGCCTGCGAGGCGCCGACCGACGACTCGCGGACCACGAGGCGGAACCCTGTCTCGATATCGACTGCGCCGGCAGGCGGCGCCACGCCCTCGATCCGGTCGATCAGGAGCGAGACGGCCTCGCGCGCGATCTCGTCGCGGCCGGGAGAGATCGTGGTGAGCGACGGTGTCGAGAACGAGCTGTCCTCGATGTCGTCGAATCCGACGACGATGACGTCGTCGGGAACCCGGATGCCATGGGACTGCATCCCCCGGAGGACCCCGAGGGCGAGCGCGTCGTTGAAGCACACCACCGCGTCGAAGTCGACGCCCGACGCGACGAGACGCTCGGCGGCGGCGACGCCGTCGGTCCGGTGCCACAGCGGCGTGGCTACCGACAGAGCAGGGTCGGGCTCGATCCCGTGCCCGCGAAGGGCATCCTCGTACCCGCGAAAGCGCGACGCGGCGGCACCTACCGGTCCGTCGGGATGCACCCCGACCACGGCGACGCGGCGACGTCCGAGATCGAGAACGTGGTCGGTGACCGCCCGGACGGCCTTCGCGTTCGACATCGTCACGTGGGCCGCGCGGCTCCCGTGAACACGCTCCCCCAAGACGATGAGCGGGAACTCGCCGTCGAGTTGATCGACGTCGGAGGCCTCGATCGTCAGCGGGCTGTAGATGAGGCCGTCGATCGAATGCTTCCGCATCGAGGCGACGGCGCTGATCTCACTGGCGGTATCGGACACGGTCTGCTCGATGAGCACCGTGTAGCCTCGATCGCCCGCCGCACGGATCACGGCGTCGGCGAGCTCGGCGAAGTACGCCTGGCTCAGCTCGGGCACGGCGAGACCGAGCACTCGCGTGCGGCCGACCCGGAGGTTGCGCGCCGACACGTTGATCTCGTAGTTGAGCTCCTCGACGGCCGCCATGACTCGGGCCCGCATGCGCTGCGACACGTGCTCGTAACCGGAAAGGACGTTCGACACCGTCTTGACAGACACTCCGGCGAGTGTCGCGACATCCTGCATGGTGGGCGCAGGGGTAGCGGACCAAGCCAACCGACGCCCCCCTCACTCGTTGCGAATGGACACAACCTAGCTCACGGTCGTCCGGGGAAGACGAACGGGGCGGCCCGCTGACGGCCTATCATTGGGCACTCCACCGCGCTGGAAGGACAAACATGGCAACGACGCCCCACAGCACGACCCGAGCGCCTTCCCTGGCGTCGCCAGCACCGCTCAACGCTCTCGCGGTCATCGGCTTCGTCCTGGCGTTCGTCTTCTCCCCAGCCGGTCTCGTGGTCTCCCTGATCGCTCTGCGCAGCACCTCCCGGACCAGCGAGCGCGGAAGAGGCCTCGCCATAGCCGGGACCGTGGTCAGCCTTGTCTTCATCGCGATCGGGGTCACGGCCGGCTTCATGGTCGGGTGGCAGCTCCAGGTCTGAGTCGTCACCGGCGCGGTCACGCCGCGATGGGAGCCCCGCCGACCGGCGACCGTGACGAGCCGGCGGCAGCCGACCCGATGGTCGTCCCCCACAGGTGGTGCAGCTTCTTCCACGAGAAGCTCTCCTGCACGTAGGCGTGCCCCTCGCGCCAGTCCGGAGTGACCACGAACACGCTGCCCGCGTCCGAGCGGTCCTCCTCGAGGACGGCCATGGCGGTGGCGTTGAGCAGGTCGATCCGCTCCTTGATGAGCAGGCGCGCCAGCCGCGGGATGGGCTGGAACTCGTGCATGGGCGGGATGCCGGCGAAGACGATCTGCGTGTCGGGGCCGAACGACTCCCGCGCGCGGGCGAAGACGGTGCGCAGGTCGCGGCCCCAGGCGCTCGCGTCGGTGGCGAGGAGCACGTCGGGGATGCCGATCATGAACACGACGCGCGAGAAGTCGTACGTGTCGTGGCACGGCAGGGTCGCCACCCGATGCGCTGTGAGGTCGAAGGCGGTCAGGGTCGACCAGGTGACGCCCCGGCCGGTGCGCTGCCCGATGGCCGCCGCCGTGTACGACGCGGCGCTCATGCCGTGACGGAGGACGCCGTAGCCGGCGACGGCGATATCGCCCACGAACAGGATGCGCTCGGGATCAGGCCCCCCGACGACACCCTCCGGTTCGTCCTCGGGGAAGAACGCGCGGTCGACATTCCGGCTGTAGAGCCAGAAGTGCAGACGCAGGATCGGCCGGGCGAAACGGAAGGCTAGGCGTGAGAGGAGAGATGTCATAGTCGGGGTACCTCAGGGTGACGAGGCTGATCAGCAGGCACGGTTCGTGACGCGCGCTGAAATTCTCCCCGGTCGAGGCCGCAGGCGACTGCCCCCAGTTCTGAGGGTCGACCGATCGTTATGACAACGGTAGACAAGGGTGACCGCCCATTCGGCCGGTTCGTCGCACCGTCGTCAGGGAGTCACCGTGCCGCTTCTCCGCACGCGCCCCACCCTGCCCGATCTCGTCGGCACGCTCCGAGCCGGCCGCCGACAGAAGTACCTGATCAGCTCCGCTCTCGTCGAGAAGGTCATCGCTCGAAGCCTCGCCCTGTACTGCCTCGTCTTCGGGGCGGTCGCCGTGCCGGAGGCATTCCGCGGCCAGCCGGCCATGAACCAGGTCTGGGCCTGGTGCATCGGATTCGCCGTCTTCGGCAGCCTGAGCGCGACGGTGATCGCCGGTCTCACCGGGCGACATGCCAAGACCGCGGCAGGAACTGCCAGCGCCGTCTACCTGATCGTCACCGTGTCCTGGCCCTTCTTCGCCTCCGACCCCGCGCGGGTGGCGCCGACCGCCCCCTGGCCGAGCCCGCTCTCGACGATCGCCTTCGCCGCCGCCGCATTCGCGTTCCCGCGAGTGCTCGCGATCGCCTACATGGCCATGGTCTACGTCGCCTACATCATCGTCCGCGAGACTCCGGCCGGCGGCGGCAGGCCGTTCCTGCAGTCCATCGCCGAGGCCGGGTACGGTCTCATGCTGGGTCTCGTCGTGCTGCTGCTGATCGGCATGTTCCGCCGCGCATCGGCCGCCGTCGACTCCGCGCACGGGACCGCCACGCGCAAGTACGCGCACGCCGTCCGCGAGCATCGCACCGAGCTCGAGCGCGTGCAGGTGGATTCGATCCTGCATGACAGCGTGCTCACCACGTTTCTCACGGCGGCGCGTGCGCACTCCCCCGAGGAGCGCCATCTGGCCGTCGCCATGGCGAAGCACGCCCTGACCGAGGTGGCCTCGGCCGGGGCGCTGCCCACGACCATCGACGACCTCGTGCCCCTCGATCAGCTCCGGGCCCGGTTCGCCGCGGCGTGCCAGGAGCTCGGCATCACCGCGGGGTTCAGCAGCGAGGGGCTGAAGGACTACTCGATCCCGGGCAGCGTCGTCGAGGCCTTCTTCTCGGCCGTCATGCAGGCCCTGACGAACAGCATCCAGCACGCCGGCCCAGGTGTCGTGACCCGCAACGTGCACATCCAGTGGCGCGACGAGGTGCTCACCGTCGGCGTCACCGACGACGGCATGGGCTTCGACACCGCCACCATGACGCCGGGCCGCCTCGGCGTACGGGTGTCGATCATCGAGCGCGTCGCCAACGTCGGCGGGCGTGCGTCGATCGACTCGACGCCGGGCGAGGGCACCTCCGTCACCCTGACCTGGCCTGCGGCCTGAGGCTGCGGGACGCCGAGCGACGCCGTCGCGGGGTCTCCTCAGACAGAGAGAGCCCCGCTCATCGAAGACGAACGGGGCACTCGGAGACTGCTTGCTGGTGCGCGAGGGGGGAGTTGAACCCCCACGCCCTTTCGGGCACACGGACCTGAACCGTGCGCGTCTGCCTATTCCGCCACTCGCGCCAGCGTCGGCCTCTCAGCCAACCTGAAAACGATAGCATGCAGCGGGCACTACTCTTGCACCCGCTAGCTTGGGCAGACTCATCGGCCAGGCGGCAACCGGCCGAACGACCGACCAGGAGATCCAGTGGGACTGCTCGACAACTTCGAACGACGTCTGGAGCGTGCTGTCAACGGCACGTTCTCGAAGACGTTCCGTTCGGGCGTCCAGCCGCTCGAGATCACGGCGGCCCTGAAGCGCGAGATGGACGTGAAGGCGGCCGTGGTCTCGCGCGAGCGGATCCTGACGCCGAACGAGTTCACCGTGGCGCTCGCCTCGAAGGACTTCGCGCGGATGGACGAGATGGGTCGTGCCCTCGTCGACGAGCTCGCGGCCGAGGTCGAGGGGCACGCGCGCAAGCAGTCCTATTCTTTCGCGGGTCGCGTCCGGATCGAGCTGCGGCTCGACGAGCGCCTCACGACCGGCATCCTGCGGATCGACTCGGCGAACGTCCGCGAGGAAGACGTCGTGTGGACCCCCGTCGTCGAGGTCGAGGGCACGCAGCACTCCCTCCCGAAGGGCCGCACTGTGATCGGCCGCGGCAGCGAGGCCGACATCACCGTGCAAGACACCGGCACGAGCCGAAAGCACGTCGAGATCCTGTGGGACGGCCAGCACGCTCAGGCCACCGATCTGGGTTCGACCAACGGCTCCAAGCTCGATGGCGTCCCGCTGACCAAGGCCGTCGTTCAGCCCGATTCTGTGATCCAAATAGGTCGTACGCGTATCGTGTTCCGAGTGCTTCCCGTCTCGACGTCCCGCAGCGGCTCCGCCGACGGCTCCCGCACCGGCCATAATCCGCCGGAAGGGGGCGCCCTCCGATGACCAGTGAGCTGACCCTCCTCGTCCTCCGCCTCGCCTTCATCGTCGTGCTGTGGCTCTTCATCTTCTTCATCGTCTACGCGCTCCGCAGCGACCTGTTCGGGCAGCGGGCCAAGAAGCTGCCCGCCGACCAGCAGCCCGCCGGCGGCCAGGCCCAGGCGGCAGCAGCGGCGGCCCCGAGTCAGGCTCCGCGGGCTCCCGCAGTTCCTGCGCCCGCTGCCCCGGCGCCGACCTCCGACGTGACCGCGACCCGCCTCGTCATCACCAAGGGCGCCAAGAACGGCCTCGAGATGCCGCTCGGCGACGGGCCGCTCACGATCGGCCGTTCGAACGAGAGCAACCTGATCATCCGCGACGACTACACCTCGACCCACCACGCCCGGCTCATGCTGTGGAACGGCCGCTGGGTGATCCAGGACCTCGACTCGACCAACGGCACGTTCGTGAACGGGGAGCGCATCTCCGTCCCGACGCCGCTCGCCTCGAACACCACGGTCACCATCGGCACCACGAGCTTCGAGTTGCGGCGGTAGCGGGTGGCGTCGATCAGGAGCGCTGCGCTTTCCAACGTCGGAAAGATCCGGGCCAACAACCAAGACTCCGGCTACGCGGGCAATCAGCTCTTCGTCGTGGCCGACGGCATGGGCGGCCACGCCGGCGGCGACGTGGCCTCGGCGATCGCGATCCGCAGGATCCGCGAGACCGACAAGCCCTACTCGTCTCCGGGCGACGCCGAGTTCGCCCTCCAGTCGTCGCTGATCGCGGCTAACCAGCTGCTGGCCGAGACCGTCTTCGAGCACCCCGAGCTGACCGGCATGGGCACGACCGTCAGCGCGATGATGCGCGTCGGCGACAGCATCGCGATCGCCCATATCGGCGACTCGCGCATCTACCTGTACCGCGAGGGGGAGCTCAGCCAGATCACGGCCGACCACACCTTCGTGCAGCGCCTCGTCGACTCGGGCCGCATCACGCCCGAGGAGGCCGCCGTGCACCCGCGCCGCTCGGTGCTGATGCGCGTGCTCGGCGACGTCGACGCGGCCCCCGAGATCGACACGGCGATCCTGGGCACGCAACCGGGCGACCGCTGGCTGATCTGCTCGGACGGCCTCTCGAGCTACCTGGCCGAAGACCGGATCCGCAAGGCGCTGGCCTCCGGGCTCGACGCCGATGCCGTGTCGCGCCGTCTCGTCAAGGAGACGCTCGACCACGGCGCCCCCGACAACGTGACCGTCGTCGTCGTCGACGTCGACGAGAGCGATATCTCGTCGGCCGAGCAGCCCACCACCGTCGGCTCGGCCGCCACGCCCCTGACGTTCGAGGGCGAGCAGGGCCGACGCCCGCTGCGCCTCCCCACGATCCTCCTGCACCCGCTCAAGGTGGCCACGACCCCAGAGGACAGCCACTTCGAGCCCGAGTCCGACGAGTACCTCGCCGAGCTCATCGCCGAGGACCGCCGGCGCGCCCGCACCCGCCGCATCACCTGGCTGGTGGCTCTCGCCGTCGCGATCATCATCGTCGCGACCGGCGTGATCCTCACCTACCGCTGGACCCAAGACCACTACTACGTCGGCGAGCAGGACGGCACCGTCGTGATCTACAAAGGCGTGCAGCAGACGCTCGGGCCGATCCACCTGTCGAGCGTCTACGAGACGACGCAGGTCAAGGTCGACGACCTGTCGAGCTACACGCAGACGACCGTGAAAGACACGATCAACGCGGGAAGCCTGACCGACGCCCGGACCATCGTCGAGAGGCTCGCGAATGCCAGCGGCTGACGACGCCACCGAGGCGATCGGCCGCCCCTCGACCCCGGCCGCCACGAGCGCCTCGACCCCTGCGGGCACGAACCTCACCGGCTCCACCCTCACGCAGACGATCACGATCCGCCTGCGCCAGCCGGCGCGCCTGCGCAACATCGAGCTTCCGCTGCTGATTGTCGCCTGCGGAATCTCGGCCGGGGCGATGCTCCTGGTGCAGCTCGGCGCACTCGGCGAGATCCGCTCCGACGTGCTGTGGTCGGGCGGCCTGGTCCTGCTCCTCGCCCTCGTCCTGCACGTCGTGCTCCGCGTCGTCGCGCGCGACGCCGATCCGTTCGTGCTGCCGATCGCCCTTACCCTCAACGGCCTGGGCATCGCCGAGATCTACCGCATCGACATCCCCTCCTGGTCGGGCTCGAACCCGACCCACGCGGGCGAGCGCCAGATCCTGTGGACGACAGCGGCTCTCGTCGTGGCCATCATCGCGATCATCGCGATCAAGAACTACCGGGTCCTCGCCCGCTACCGCTACATCGCGATGTTCGTCTCGATCGTCTTCCTCCTGCTGCCGCTCGTGCCCGGCCTCGGCCGCCGCGGGCTCGCCGCACGCGTCTGGATCGACGTCGGCCCGCTCTCGTTCCAGCCCGGTGAGATCGCCAAGATCACGCTCGCCATCTTCTTCGCCGGCTACCTCGTGCAGGCCCGCGACAGCCTGTCGCTGATGGGGCCGAAGATCCTCGGCATGCGCTTCCCGCGGCCCCGCGACCTCGGGCCGATCCTGATCATCTGGGGCATGGCCATGGTCGTGCTGGTGTTCGAGAAAGACCTCGGCACCTCGCTGCTGTACTTCGGCCTGTTCCTGGTGATGATCTACGTCGCCACCGGCAAGGCCAGCTGGGTCGTGCTGGGCATGGTCCTGTTCGTCGGAGGCGCCATCGCGGCCGCCCTCACGCAGGAGTACGTCCACGACCGGTTCGAAGCGTGGCTGAACCCGCTCAGCAACTCCGTCTACGGCGCGCCCGGCGGCAGCTACCAGCTCGTCACGGGCCTGTTCGGCCTCGCCAACGGCGGCCTCATCGGCACCGGCTTCGGCCAGGGCAGCCCCGGCACGACGCCGCTCGCGCAGTCGGACTACATCATCGCGTCGCTCGGCGAGGAGCTGGGGCTCGCCGGACTCATCGCGATCCTGGGCCTCTACATCCTCCTGGTCTCGCGGGGCTTCCGCATCGGCTTCGTCGGCACCGACGACTTCGGCCGCCTGCTCGGCGTCGGCCTCTCGTTCATCATCGCCCTCCAGGTGTTCGTCGTCATGGGCGGCGTGACGCGCGTCATCCCGCTGACCGGGCTGACCATGCCGTTCCTCGCGGCCGGAGGCTCCTCCCTGCTCTCGAACTGGATCATCGTGGCGCTCATCCTGCGGCTCTCGGACGGAATCCGCACCGGCCCCCGGGCGGTGGTCGGCTGATGAACAAGGAACTCAAGCGCGTCAGCATCGTGGTGCTCGCCATGTTCGTGGCGCTCATGGTGTCGAGCACGTACATCACCGGCTTCCAGGCGGAGTCGCTCAAGGCCGACCCGCGCAACAGTCGGGCGATCCTGCAGAGCTACTCCGCGCAGCGGGGCGCCATCGTCGTCGACGGCCAGGCGGTCGCCGACTCGAAGCCGGTCGACGACCAGTACAAGTTCTTGCGCACGTACTCGGACGGCGAGCTCTATGCGCCGGTGACCGGCTACTACACGCTGGGTCAGGGCTCGACCGGCATCGAGAGCGCCCTGAACAAAGAGCTGTCGGGCACCTCGAACGAGCAGTTCTTCGACAAGCTGAACTCGCTTCTCACCGGCAAGGACCCGGAGGGCGCGACGGTCAACACGACGATCGACGCGGCCGTGCAGAAGGTCGCCTACGACGCCCTCGGCAGCAACACCGGCGCCGTCGTCGCGATCGAGCCGTCGACGGGCAAGATCCTCGCGATGGTGTCGAAGGGCTCGTACGACCCCAACCAGCTGGCCAGCCATGATCGCGGCAGCGTGCTGAAGGCGTACAAGACGCTCATCGCCGACTCGTCGCAGCCGCTGATCAACCGGGCGATCCAGGGCGATCTGTACTTCCCGGGCTCGACCTTCAAGCTCGTCGTCGCGGCCGCCGCGTTCGAGAGCGGCAAGTACACGAAGGCCTCGAAGCTCGACAACCCGGCGACGCTGACCCTGCCCGGCTCGACCCGCAAGATCAACAACGCCGAGGGCGGCTCGTGTGGCGCCGGCAAGACGGTCACGATCGAGACCGCGCTCATCGACTCGTGCAACATCCCGTTCGCCGAGCTCGGCGCCGAGCTCGGCTACGACCGGATCAATGCGATGGCCAAGGCGTTCGGCTTCGACAGCGCCCTCGAGATCCCGCAGCGGACCGCCGAGAGCGTGTTCCCCTACACCGACGACACCGCGACCCTGATGCTGCAGTCCTTCGGGCAGGGCAGCGTCCGCGAGTCGCCGCTGCAGGTCGCCATGACCACAGCGACGATCGCGAACGGAGGCACCGAAATGACACCCACGCTCATCGAGAGCATCGTGAACCCCGACCTGTCGACGCTGAAGTCGTTCCAGGCGCACGAACTGGGCACCCCGATCAGCTCCGACACCGCGGCGACTCTGACCGAGCTCATGACCGAGGTCGTCAACAAGGGCACCGGAACCAATGCAAGAATTAGCGGCGTCGACGTCGCGGGCAAGACCGGCACCGCGGAGAACGGCGACGGCGACCCCTACACGCTCTGGTTCACGGGATTCGCTCCGGCGAAAGACCCGAAGGTGGCAGTGGCGGTCGTCGTGGGGAACGGTGGCGGTCAGGGACAGTCGGCGGTCGGCAATACGGTTGCGGCACCGATCGCAAAGCAAGTGATGGAGGCGGTGCTCAACAAATGAGGCCATTCAGCGGGCTCACTCTGGGCGGACGGTACGAGCTGTCGTCCCGCGTCGCGATCGGCGGCATGGGCGAGGTGTGGCAGGCGACCGACCTGGTCATCGGCCGGACCGTCGCCGTCAAGATCTTGAAAGACGAGTACCTCGGCGACCCGGGGTTCCTCGAGCGCTTCCGCGCCGAGGCCCGTCACGCCGCTCTCGTCAACCACGAGGGCATCGCCAACGTCTTCGACTACGGCGAGGAGGAGGGCAGCGCCTACCTCGTCATGGAGCTCGTGCCCGGCGAGGCCCTCTCGACCGTGCTCGAGCGCGACCGCGTGCTCCCGACCGACAAGGTGCTCGACATAGTCGCGCAGACGGCGTCGGCACTTCAGGCGGCTCACGCGGCCGGCCTCGTGCATCGCGACATCAAGCCCGGCAACCTCCTCGTGACGCCGGACGGCCGAGTCAAGATCACCGACTTCGGCATCGCCCGCATCGCCGACCAGGTGCCGCTCACCGCGACCGGCCAGGTCATGGGCACCGTCCAGTACCTCTCGCCCGAGCAGGCGTCCGGTCACCCGGCCTCGCCCTCGACCGACATCTACTCTCTCGGAATCGTCGCCTACGAGGCCCTCGCCGGCCGCCGCCCCTTCACGGGCGAGTCGCAGGTCGCCATCGCGATGGCGCAGATCAACGAGACGCCGCCCGATCTGCCGACGACCATCCCCGAGCCCGTGCGCAAGCTCGTCTACTCGTCCATCGCCAAGAAGCCGGCGGAGCGACCCGCTTCGGCGTCGGCGCTGGCCCAGGCGGCCCGGGCCCTTCGCCGCGGCGACGTGGCGGCGGCGACCGCCGCAGTTCCGATGCTCGGAATCGGGGGTGCCGGCGACGCCGCGACCCAGGTGTTCGCCGCTGCAGATGCGACCACCCGCCTCATGTCGGCCGCCGACGCGCAGGCGCCGACGACCGCAGTCAACCCCGGCCTCGGCACCGGTCTCGTCGAGACGCCCGGCGAGGGCGACGAGGAGCCTCAGAAGAAGAAGCGCGGCCCGTGGTTCTGGCCGATCATCGTGCTCGCCATCATCATCGTCGTCGGCGGCGGCATCGGCCTCGCGTTCGCTCTGACCAACGGCGGCACGCCGTCGGCGCAGGAGACGACCAAGGCCCCGCCGAAGTCGTCGAGCACCCCCAGGGAGTCGCCGACGCCGACCACGACGCCGACTGACGACAGCGCGCTGATCGTGCAGACCGACTACACCGGCAAGACCGAGGCGCAGGTGCGCCTGCTGCTCGGCGACATGGGCTTCGAGGTGAACACGTCGCAGGATTCGCAGACCGCACCGACCACGGCCGACCAGGGCAAGGTCTACAAGGTCAACCCGACCGGCGTGGTCAAGAAGACGACCCCGATCGTGATCTACGTCTACACGGCGGCCCCCTCGGCCGACCAGCCGGGCGCGCCCACGGCGGCACCCACCGCGATCGACACGACGCAAATGGCGACGATCACGATCCCGACCTACACCGGCTGCCCCGTCGGCTACTCGCTCACCGGGTTCAGCTACACGATCTCGGGCGGCACCGACTCGGGCGGAAAGACGTCGAACTCGGTCGGCGCCAACACGACGACCGTGACGGTGAAGTCGACCGAGGTCGGCACGCTGACGTTCAGCTACAAGGCCAAGTGCGGGTCCGTCACCTCGGCCGCGTCGGCCGGCGTGTCGGTCACCGTGACGGCGGCGCCGTCGGCCGATCCGACCGACGACGGCACCGATCCAGCTGCCGGCGATGGCACGAAGGGCAACGGAAACGGCAACAACGGCAACGGAAAAGGCAACCAGTAGGTCTGCTGTAGGTACTTGCGCCCTCACAGCGCGCCCAGACCTCCACGGTCCCGCCCAGGTACACTGGTCGGGACCGTGGCATTTTGGGAGTATTCGTGGCTGAAGGCGTGACCGAGGGGATCAGCCTCCTCGCCAACCGTTACCAGATCGGTCACCTGATCGGTCACGGTGGCATGGCCAACGTCTACATGGGCACCGACTCCCGCCTCGGCCGCCAGGTCGCGATCAAGCTCATGAAGTCGCAGCTCGCCAGCGACCCGGCCTTCCGCACCCGCTTCCGCCAGGAGGCTCAGGCCGCCGCCCGCATGGCTCACCCCACGATCGTGCGTGTCTTCGACGCCGGCGAAGAGAGCGTGCGCGACGCCATGGGCAACCAGGTGCTCGTGCCCTACATCGTCATGGAGTACGTCGAGGGGCGCCTGCTCAAAGACATCGTCGCCGAGGGGCCGCTCGATCCCAAGGAGGCCGTGAGGATCACCGAGGGTGTGCTGACCGCCCTCGAGTACTCGCACCGCGCTGGCGTCGTGCACCGCGACATCAAGCCCGGCAACGTGATGCTGACGCACACCGGCCAGGTCAAGGTGATGGACTTCGGCATCGCCCGGGCCGTCTCCGACTCCGCCGCCACCGTCGCGCAGACCACGGCGATCCTCGGCACCGCCCAGTACTTCAGCCCCGAGCAGGCCCGCGGCGAGACCGTCGACGCTCGCTCCGACCTCTACTCGACCGGCGTGCTCCTCTTCGAGCTGCTCACCGGCCGGCCGCCCTTCCGCGGCGAGTCGCCCGTCGCCGTCGCGTACCAGCACGTCAGCGAGCCGCCCGTGCCGCCGAGCGTGCTCAACCCGGCGATCTCACCGGCCCTCGACGCCGTCACGCTCCACGCCCTCGCCAAGAGCCGGTTCGACCGGTTCCAGAGCGCGGCGGAGTTCCGCAGCGACGTCGTCGACGCCGGATCCGGCAATCTCCCGGCCCGTCGCCAGCAGCACGTCACCGTGGCGGCCGCCGACACGACGACGACCATGTTCGGGGTCAACCCCAACGCGGCCATGGGCTCCGAGGCGGCGCTCAAAGAGCTGAACAGCAGCGAGGCGAACCGCCCCGCCCGCACCCAGACGCGGCCGCCCGTCGCCTGGATCTGGGCCGGGATCGTGCTCATCGCCATCATCGTCATCGCCGTGGTCATCTGGGTCGCCCGCCTGTCACCCGTCGTCCTGCCCTCCACGGCCGGCATCGACGTGCCGACGGTCGCCTCCGAGCCGTACAAGACCGGCGCTGCGAAGCTGACGAAGCTCGGTCTGGTACCCGAGCGCTCCGATATCACGAGCGAGTCGGTCGACGAGGGCGACATCGTCAAGACCAGCCCGCCCGCCGGCACGCCCGTCGCCAAAGACGAGATCATCACCGTCTACGTCTCGACCGGCCCCGACACCGTCGCGATGCCCGACGTCAGCGGATCACCCACCGCCGACGCCTGGGACCAGCTCACGACCCTCGGTCTGCAGCAGGGCTCCGTCAGCGAGCAGGACAGCCCGACGGTCGCGGCAGGCACGGTCATCTCATCCACACCCGAACCAGGCACCAGCGTCGAGCCAGGCAGCACCGTCGACCTCGTCGTCTCGAGCGGGACCGTCAACGTACCCGACGTGACAGAGAAGTCGGTCGCCGACGCGATGTCGGCGCTCTCATCGCTCGGCCTCGACGTGCGCACGACCGCCGACGACTCGTGCACCGGCAACATCGTCAGCACCCAGTCGCTGCCCGTCGGCGAGCAGCCTCAGGGGTCGACGATCACTCTGACCGTCTGCAGCGGTCAGTAGCAGCGTCGGCGCGCACCCTCGGCATGCCTCCTCGCGGTTGCCCGACCAGCACGATTGGCCAGGTTCTCGCGACCTGCGGCGCAGGAACTGGCCGTCGAGCCACCCCCCTGCGGGTCGCCCCGCCTCAGCCGAGGTTGACGAGCGGGCTCAGACCCTTGGCGGCATCGACCGCCGTCGGCAGACCCGCGACGGCGAGCCAGTTGCCGATCATGCTGTAGCCGCCTTCCGTGAGCACCGACTCGGGGTGGAACTGCACACCGTAGACGTTGGCATCGCGATGCTTGAGCCCCATGATGACGCCACCGGAGGTGCGTGAGGTGACCTCCAGCTCGGCGGGCACGGTGTCGTCGACGACGGCGAGGGAGTGGTAGCGCGTAGCGAGGAACGGCTGCGGAACGTTCGAGTAGAAGTCGCTGCTGTCGTGCGTGACTCGGGAGGTCTTGCCGTGCATGAGCTCTTCGGCGTGCGTGACGGTTGCGCCGAGAGCCTCCGCGATCGCCTGGTGACCCAGGCAGACGCCGAGAAGGGGCGTGCCGCCGTCGAGAGCCGCGTGCACGACGTCGATCGAGACGCCGGCGGCTGCCGGGGTACCAGGGCCCGGCGAGAGGAGCACGCCGTCGTAGTCGGCGATGCGGGCGGCCGAGTCGGAACCGGAGAACGAGTCGTTGCGCACGACCTCTGTCTCGGCGCCGAGCTGCTGGAGGTAGCCGTTGAGCGTGTAGACGAAGCTGTCGTAGTTGTCGACGACGAGGATGCGAGTCATGGGGATTCAACCGTAACGTCAGGGGAGGGGATGAGGGAATCGGCGAAAGGGAACACCCAGGTCACCAGCGCGTAGAGCACGGCTGCAAGGAGAACGATCAGGATCAGCACCCGCACCCACCAGGGGCCGGGCAGCACTCTCCAGAGGGCGGCGTACACGAGCGCCTACGACTTCGTCGTCGCGAGCGACGCGATCTCGGCGGGTGGGCCGGCGGACAGGGGTCGCCACGAGTCGAAGACGCCGTAGGCGATGATCCGCTCGGCGGCGCTGTACTTCGGATTGCAGCTCGTCAGGGTGATGAGCCGGTCTTTCGAGGCGGCGTCGATCGTCGGGGCGTCGGGAACGACTTGAAGCACCTGGACCTGCGTCGGCTTGACGTACTGGAGGTTGCGGAACGTGTAGGTGTAGTAGCCCTTGCTCGTCTGCACGTAGATGTGGTCGCCGATCTTCAGCTGAGCGATGTTCGCGAACGGAGCCCCGTGCGTGGTGCGGTGGCCGGCGATGGCGAAGTTGCCGACCTGCCCGGGCATCTGCGTCGAGTCGTAGTGGCCGGCCGCGCCGGTGTCGAGCGTCTGGGCCGTGCCTGTGCCGCCGTCGACCGGCACCTGGTAGTCGGCGCCGAACCGGGGCACGAAGAGCACGCCGAACGCCTCGCCGTCTTTCGCGGCCGGGGTGATGGCCGGCGTCCCGTAGTCACCGTCGACGGGTGCGGTGGTCGGCCCGGCGCCGGCCTCATCGTGCAGCTTCTGGCTGAGCGACGACGCTTCGCTGCGCGTCGTGCCGGAGACCAGGATGTCGTTGAACCACTGCTGCCAGACGATGAAGAGTAGGACGACCACGCCGAGGGTGATGAGGACCTCCCCAGCGACGCCGACGACGGACGTGCGACGGCGCGACGAGCGTCGGGAGCTCCGGCGAGTCGGCGAATCGGTCATCACACGATTCTACGGGCGTGTGCGTGAGCGTGAAGAGGTTGTCCACAGGGGCAGCCAGAGTGTGCACAGCCGGTATGCCGGTACACTTCTGCCCATGGCCAGAGATAAGAAGACCACCGCACCGGCGGCACGCACCGGCGAGGGATCGTCCGCCAACCGACCGAACCCCGTCTGGTTCAAGCCGGTGATGTTCGGCTTCATGCTTCTCGGGCTCGTCTGGATCATCGTCTACTACGTGTCGCAGAGCACCCTGCCTGTTCCGTCCCTCGGGTCGTGGAACATCCTGATCGGCTTCGGCATCATGTTCATCGGCTTCCTGATGACCACGCGCTGGCGCTGATCCGGGCCTTCGAGCGATTCGATAACGTTCGGTCTTACACGGGTGTAACTATCCCCACTGTGGATGGACCTGTGGATAACTTGTTCCACGACGAAGGCCCCGCATCTCAGGCGAGATGCGGGGCCTTCGTCGTCGATAGCGTCAGCCGATGGCGCTGGTCAGCGTCGCAGACCGGACCAGGATGATCACGATGAGCGCGACCCCGAGGCCGATCGTCAGGCCTCGTTGAGCGTTCAGCTGCGACCGGTGCTGGGTGCGCGTGAAGATCAGCGCCGACAGAGCGCCGATCGCAGCGGCGCCGATGTACATCTGCCAGGGCGAGCCCAGGACGAGCCCGATCACGATGTTCAGCGCGATCAGAACGAGGATCTGGTTCGCCTGCTGGCCTCTCGACCGCAGGATCACATAGAAGGCCCCGAACAGGCCGAACATCGCTGATCCGACGATCGGCACGATGTAGCCCGGGATGAAGATCGAGCTGGCCAGCTCGCCGCCCAGGGCGCCGAGCACGTACAGGGCTATGAAACGGGCCCGGCCGAGCTCCCGCTCGATCATCGATCCGAACGCCCACAGCATGTAGACGTTGAAGGCCAGCTGGATGATCGCGAAGATGCCGCTGTAGACGAAGATCCCGGTGACGATCCGCCACGGCTGCGACAGAGCCAGGGCTCCGTTGAAGCCGAGCAGGTTGAACCCGCCGGGCACGAGCCCGAGCAGGAAGCCGACTCCGGCCAACGCCATCAGCCCGTAGGTGACGACGGGCCCGCCCGACGACGCCAGGCCGTTCATGCGCGTCACAACGCGCGGCTTCACCCGCGGCATGCTGCCGCGCTGCTCGCGCACGCACTCCGGGCAGTGGACGCCGACGGCTGCCGGCGTCTGGCACTGCGTGCAGATAGTGCGCCCGCACCGCTGGCAGAGAATGAAGCTCTGCCGGTCGGGGTGGCGGTAGCAGAAGTTGTCGGCGTTGCGGGGAACGTTCGTCACTAAGGCCTAGACCTCGTCGATGGTGACGCTCTGGATCACCACGTCGTCGATCGGCTTGTCGCGCGCGTCGGTCGGGGTCGCCTGGATGGCGTCGACGACCTTCTTCGACTCGGCGTCGGTGACCTCGCCGAAGATGGTGTGCTTGCCCTGCAGCCAGGGGGTCGCCACCGTGGTGATGAAGAACTGCGAGCCGTTGGTGCCCTTGCCACCGCGCGTGCCGGCGTTGGCCATGGCGAGGATGTAGGGCTCCTTGAAGGTGAGCTCGGGGTGGATCTCGTCGTCGAAGTTGTAGCCCGGGCCGCCGACGCCCTGACCGAGGGGGTCGCCGCCCTGGATCATGAAGTCCGGGATGATGCGGTGGAAGACCACGCCGTCGTACAGCTTGTCGGTCGACTTCACGCCCGTGGCGGGGTGGGTCCACTCGATGGTGCCGGTGGCGAGGCCGACGAAGTTGGCGACGGTCTTCGGGGCGTGGTTGCCGAAGAGGTCGACCTTGATCGTGCCGAGGTTCGTGGTGATCGTGGCTACAGCGGTGTGCGATGACATGGTGACGATTCTTCCACAGGGACATCGAGATTCAGTCGTCCCTCAGAGATCATCCTGTGACCTGTCAGGGGAGCGCGTGCCAGGATGGGTTGATCGTCGCAATGATCCACACGAGGGAGAGCTAATGGCCACGTCACGCAAGCGCACACGCGAACTGAAGAAGCTCCAGGGGGATGCCGTCGGCATCTGGGGAGAGCAGCGCGAAGTCCTCGGCCACTCTGCCGACTTCTGGAAGGCCGCGGGCGCCGAAGCCGCCGAAGTCGTGAAGAACGACGTCGCTCCGCGCGTCAAGGCCGCGTTCGACGCGCAGGTCAAGCCCGCCGTCTCGTCCGGTGTCGCCTCGGCTACGGCCGCAGCCGGTCAGGCCAAGGAGAAGCTGGTCAAGGATGTCGCTCCCGCCGTCTCGGCCGCCGTCGCGTCGAGCCCGCTGAGCGATGCTCTTCCCGACCTCGACATCGACGGTCTGAAGAAGAAGGGCAAGAAGCTCAGCCGCCGTGCCAAGCGCAAGGCGCTGAAGAAGGCCGCTAAGGCCGCTCGCAAGCACCCCAAGGCCACGAAGAAGGTGGCGAAGGCCGCCCTTCAGGCCAAGAAGGTCCAGAAGCAGGTCGCCAAGAAGACGTCCAAGAAGAAGGGCCTCAGCGGCGGCAAGGTCTTCCTGATCATCCTCGGCATCGGCGCACTGGCCGCTGTCGTCTACGCCGCGGCGCAGACGCTCCGTGCCGACGACGAGCTGTGGGTTGCCGACGACGAAGAGACCAAGGCCTGAGCGCACGACCCAGTGCCCCACGAAGCCCGTCCCCGCAAGGGGGCGGGCTTCTCCCGTCCCACCCGCCGACAGGTACCGGGCCGCCGAGACGAGGATCCGCTTACGCCGATACGGCGTGCCGCCGATGCGGCATGCCGCCGGCAGCGGCCCAACAAGCACGACGAGAGTTTTCCGCGAGGTGAGCCGAAGGCGAACCGAACACGAAGAGGCGAATCGAGTGGAGCCTGGGAGAATCGAACTCCCGACATCCTGCTTGCAAAGCAGGCGCTCTACCAACTGAGCTAAGGCCCCGGGTAGTGCTACCCCGGGAAGGGGATCTTCATGCCGGTTATCAGCATGGAGTGGGGCTAATAGGACTTGAACCTATGACCTCTTCGTTATCAGCGAAGCGCTCTAACCGCCTGAGCTATAGCCCCCTGGACCGAATAAGACAGTACCGTATTCGCGGCCAATCGCTAAATCGGGGCCGGTTCGGCGTCGTTCGGCTCTGTCGTCGTTCGGCTCTGTCGTGGATCGGCTCTGTCGTGGATCGGCTTCAGTTGTTGGTGAATCCGACGAGCAGCCCGCCGGTGATCCGCACGCTCAGGTTGTAGAGGAGAGCGGCGATAGCACCGAGCACGGTGCCGATCACGATGTTCAAGATGGCCACGACGACGGCGAACAGCATCACCTGCCCGATCGACAGCGTGTTCTGGAGTGTGAAGCTGTTGTCGCCCAGCACTTCCTGCAGGAGGGTGTCGACGGTGTCGAAGATCCCCAGGCGGGTGAGGATCACGTAGATCAAGAACGTCGCGACGACGGTGATGATGCCGAGTGCGACCGCGATGAGGAAGGACAGCTTCACCGTCGACCAGAAGTCGATGTAGACGAGCTTCAGTCGCACCTGCTTGGTGCCGACTGGCTTCTTGGCCTTGTTCTGAAGCTTTTCAGCGACGCTAGTCATTCGTTCGTCGTGTCCTCTCCGGCGGTGTCACCCGTGGTGTCGTCGGCACCGTCTGGAGCCTCGGTGGCGCTTTCGTCAACCGTGGCAGACTCTGCACCGGTTGCGCCTCCGTCTTCAGGCGCATCTTCATCGGCACTCTCGTCGGACGCACCTTCGAGGTTGCGCTCCGAGTTGCGTGCGACGGCGATGATCTTGTCGTCGGCGGCGAACCGCGCGAAGACGACGCCCATGGTGTCGCGGCCCTTGGCTGGTACCTCGGACACGGCAGACCTTACCACCTTGCCTCCGGACAGAACGACGAGCACCTCGTCGTCCTCGGAGACGATCATGGCGCCGGCGAGGTCGCCCCGGGCTTCGGCCAGCTTGGCGACCTTGATGCCGAGACCGCCGCGGTTCTGGATGCGGTACTGGTCGGCGGCGGTGCGTTTCGCGTAGCCGCCCTCGGTCACGACGAAGACGAATCCGGCCTCGTCGACGACCGATGCCGAGAGGAGGCTGTCGGCGTCGCGGAACGTCATGCCCTTCACGCCCGACGTCGAGCGGCCCATCGGGCGCAACGAGTCGTTGGAGGCGGTGAAGCGCAGTGACATGCCGTGACGCGAGACCAGGAGGAGGTCATCGTGCTCGTCGACCAGCAGAGCGGAGACGAGCTCGTCCCCCTCACGCAGATTGATGGCGATGATGCCGCCGGTCCGGTTCGTGTCGTACTCGGTCAGCGCCGTCTTCTTGATGAGTCCGTCGCGGGTGGCGAGCACCAGGTAGCTGGCGACCTCGTAGTCGGGGATGTCGAGGACCTGCGAGATCTCCTCGTCGGGCTGCATCGCGAGCAGGTTGGCGACGTGCTGGCCCTTGGCGTCGCGGCCGGCCTCCTGCAGCTCGTACGCCTTGGCACGGTAGACGCGGCCCTTGTTTGTGAGGAACAGCAGCCAGTGATGCGTCGTGGTCACGAAGAAGTGGTCGACGACGTCGTCGGCGCGGAGCTGGGCACCCTTGACGCCCTTGCCGCCGCGGTGCTGGGAGCGGTAGTTGTCGCTGCGCGTGCGCTTGATGTAGCCGCCGCGGGTCAGCGTGACGACCATCTCCTCCTCGGGAATGAGGTCTTCGACGCTCATGTCGCCGTCGAACCCGAACATGATCTCGGTGCGGCGGTCGTCGCCGAACTTGTCGGTGATCTCTTTCAGCTCGTCGCTGACGATGCTGCGCTGGCGACCCGGCTTCGCGAGGATGTCCTGGAAGTCGAGGATCTTGCGCTCGAGCTCGTCGTGGTCGTCCTGGATCTTCTGGCGCTCGAGGGCGGCCAGGCGGCGGAGCTGCATCGCGAGCACCGCATTGGCCTGGAGCTCGTCGATGTCGAGCAGCTCGATGAGGCCCGATCGGGCCTCGTCGACGGTGGGCGACCGGCGAATGAGCGCGATGACCTCGTCGAGGGCGTCGAGGGCCTTGATGTAGCCGCGCAGGATGTGCGCGTCGGCCTCGGCCTTGCGCAGACGGAACTGCGTGCGGCGGACGATGACCTCGATCTGGTGCGCGACCCACGCCGAGATGAAGCCGTCGAGCGGCAGGGTGCGCGGCACTCCGTCGACGATGGCGAGCATGTTCGCGCCGAAGTTCTCCTGGAGCGACGTGTGCTTGTAGAGGTTGTTGAGCACGACCTTCGCGACTGCGTCGCGCTTGAGCACGATGACCAGGCGCTGGCCGGTGCGGCCGGAGGTCTCGTCGCGGATGTCGGCGATGCCGGCGACGCGCCCCTCGCGGACGAGGTCGGCGATCTTGATCGCGAGATTGTCGGGGTTCACCTGGTACGGCAGCTCGGTGACGACGAGGCACGTGCGGTTCTGGATCTCCTCGACGTTGACCACGGCGCGCATCGTGATCGAGCCGCGGCCGGTGCGGTAGGCGTCGTGGATCCCGCGCACGCCGAGGATCTGCGCGCCGGTGGGAAAGTCGGGGCCCTTGATGCGCTGCATGAGCGCCTCGAGGAGCTCCTCGCGGTTGGCCTCGGGGTTCTCGAGGTACCACTGCGCGCCGGCGGCGACCTCGCGAAGGTTGTGCGGCGGGATGTTCGTCGCCATGCCGACGGCGATGCCGACCGAGCCGTTGACGAGGAGGTTCGGGAAGCGGGCCGGCAGGATCGCCGGCTCCTGAGTGCGGCCGTCGTAGTTGTCCTGGAAGTCGACGGTGTCCTCGTCGATGTCGCGGACCATCTCGAGGGCGAGTGGAGCCATCTTGGTCTCGGTGTACCGGGGGGCGGCCGCGCCGTCGTTCCCCGGCGAGCCGAAGTTGCCCTGGCCGAGCGCCAGCGGGTAGCGGAGGCTCCACGGCTGCACGAGGCGGACGAGCGCGTCGTAGATGGCGGAGTCGCCGTGGGGGTGGAAGTTTCCCATCACCTCGCCGACGACGCGGGCGCACTTCGAGAACGCGCGGTCGGGGCGGTAGCCGCCGTCGTACATCGCGTAGATGACGCGGCGGTGCACCGGCTTCAGGCCGTCGCGCACCTCGGGGAGCGCACGCCCGACGATGACGCTCATCGCGTAGTCGAGGTAGGAGCGCTGCATCTCGAGCTGGAGGTCGACGGCTTCGATGCTGTCGCGCTTCAGCTGAGCGGCGAACTCTCGTGGGGCCACGCCCTCGGGGATGCCGCCGGTGGTGTCGTCGGTCTCGTCTGCCATCGTTCGTGTTCTTTCGGTTGTCGGCCCCGTGCATCCTGCACGTGACGATCACTCGGGACCCTGCACGAGTGCAGGAACTCGGGTGGGGATCAGATGTCGAGGAAGCGAACGTCTTTCGCGTTCTGCTGGATGAAGTTGCGTCGCAGCTCGACGTCTTCGCCCATGAGGGTGTTGAAGATCGTGTCGGCGGCTACTGCGTCGTCCAGGGTGACCTGGCGGAGCGTGCGGGTCTCGGGGTCCATCGTGGTCTCCCAGAGCTCCTTGTAGTCCATCTCGCCGAGACCCTTGTAGCGCTGGATGCCGTTGTCTTTCGGCATGCGCTTGCCTTCGGCCTTGCCGGCCGCGGTCAGGGCGTCGCGCTCGAGGTCGCTGTACACGTACTCGTGCGGGGCGTTCGACCACTTGAGCTTGAACAGCGGGGGCATGGCCAGGTAGACGTAGCCGAGGTCGATCAGGGGGCGCATGTACCGGAAGAGCAGCGTCAGCAGCAGCGTCGTGATGTGCTGGCCGTCGACGTCGGCGTCGGCCATGAGCACGATCTTGTGGTACCGGGCCTTCTCGGGGTCGAAGTCGTCTCCGATGTCGGCGCCGAACGCCTTGATCATCGACTGCACCTCGTTGTTGCCGAGAGCGCGGTCGAGGCGGGCCTTCTCGACGTTGAGGATCTTGCCGCGGAGGGGGAGGATCGCCTGCGTCTCGGGGTTGCGGCCCTGGACGGCCGAGCCGCCGGCCGAGTCGCCCTCGACCAGGAAGATCTCGCTGAGCGCCGGGTCTTTGCTCTGGCAGTCCTTGAGCTTGCCGGGCATGCCGTTCGACTCGAGAACGCCCTTGCGACGCGTGGAGTCGCGGGCCTTGCGAGCTGCCAGCCGAGCCGCCTGCGCGGCCTGACCCTTCTTGATGATCTCCTTGGCCTGGATCGGGTTCTTGTCGAACCAGTCGTTGATCTGGTCGTAGGCGACCTTCTGCGTGAACGACTTGGCCTCGGTGTTGCCGAGCTTCGTCTTCGTCTGCCCCTCGAACTGCGGCTCGCCGAGCTTGATCGAGATGACCGCGGTGAGGCCCTCGCGGACATCCTCGCCCGACAGGTTCTCGTCTTTCTCCTTGATCAGGCTCTTCTCTTTGCCGTACTTGTTGACGACCGTCGTCAGCGCGGCGCGGAAGCCCTCTTCGTGAGTGCCGCCCTCGTGGGTGTTGATCGTGTTGGCGTAGGTGTGGACGCTCTCGCTGTACGAGGTGTTCCACTGCATGGCGACCTCGAGGGCCATGCGCCGATCGGTGTCCTCGGCCTCGAAGCTGATGATGTCGTCGTGGACGACCTCGACCTTCTTGGTCGCGTTCAGGTACTCGACGTAGTCCTCGAGCCCCTTCTCGTACATGAAGTCGTCGCTCTTGACCGTGGCGCCGTCGGGGGCGTCCTCCGGGAGCGGGCGCTCGTCTGTCAGCGTGATGCGGAGGCCCTTGTTCAGGAAGGCCATCTGCTGGAAGCGGGCACGAAGCGTCTCGTAGTCGAACTCGACGGTCTCGAAGATCTCGGCGTTCGGCCAGAAGGTGATCGTCGTCCCCGTGTCGGGGGCGTCCTCGCCCTGCGCGAGGGGCGCGACCGGCACGCCGTCGGTGAAGCTCTGGCGCCAGACGGAACCCTGGCGGTGCACCTCGACGTCGAGCTCGGTCGACAGGGCGTTCACGACAGATGAGCCGACGCCGTGCAGACCACCCGAGACCGCGTAGCCGCCGCCGCCGAACTTGCCGCCGGCGTGCAGCACCGTGAGGACGACCTCGACGGTCGACTTCTTCTCGACCGGGTGGATGTCGACGGGAATGCCGCGTCCGTTGTCGATGACGCGGATGCCGCCGTCTTCGCGCATGGTGACGTGGATCGTGTCGCAGTACCCCGCCAGAGCCTCGTCGACGGCGTTGTCGACGATCTCGTAGACGAGGTGATGCAGACCGCGGGGACCGGTGGAGCCGATGTACATGCCAGGACGCTTGCGAACCGCTTCGAGCCCTTCGAGTACCTGGATGTCGCTGGCTTCGTAGGAGTGATCGGTGCCGTCGCTGGACTTCGGTGACATCAGTTGTGGGGCTCCTGCCGTTGTTCTCGATACGTCGCAGACGGGGCTGTGGACACACCGTCGTATCTGGTTACGGAGGCCTCGCGCGCGACGGAGCAAGTCTATCGCAGGAGGTCGGCCCAGCGGGCGAAATACGCCCTCAGAGCGATTTTCCGGGGCTGGTTGACCGAATCACCCCTGTCAACCGTAAGTATCGCGAGGACCACGCCCTGGGACCGATCTGGGACCCCGTTTCCAGGTCGGGGCGTTGGGGGCGAGAAAACGCATCGACTCGATCCCCGCCTGCGGGTAGGTCGTGACGATCGACGTCGTGATCTGCGACCGCATCAATCGGAGCTGCGTCGCCCACGCCGTCGAGTCGCACTGCACGGTGAGGGTGCCGTCTTCGATTCCGACCGGAACGGAGTGGCCGGCGAGCTCCGCACCGACGAGATCGGGCCACGCGTTCATCAGGTCGGACTGCGCCAGGGCCGAGTTCCAGCCCAGTTCCGTCGTGACGCCGAGGATCACGTCGGCGATCCCCTTCGGATCGCGGCCGCTCGAGAACGGCTGGCTCGGGGCTCCCGATCGTGCGATCCGACGCTTCGCGTCGCGACCCCGGCTCGATGCATCGCCGAACACCCGCCGAAAGCGGAGGTAGACGCGCTGCGCCTCGTTGTCGTCGACCGGCCCCGGCCTGCGCGGGCTCATGCGCCGCCGTCGATCGACGCCCCGGGCGATGGAGCAGAAGCGACGGGCGCTGGAACTCGGGGTGGTTCCGATTCGACGATTCTCCCCTTCGAGATCCGCACGACGTGCGCCGCGAGTCTCTCCGGGACGTCCTCCTCCACCGCCGCCGTGATGAGCACCTGCTCGTAGTCGGCGACCGCGTCGGCGAGGCGCTCGCGTCGAGTCCGGTCGAGCTCGGCGAAGACGTCGTCGAGCACGATGACCGGGTCGCCGGTGGCCGACTCGCGGCGGAGCACGGCGGCCGAGGCGAGCTTGAGGGCGAGGGCGAACGACCACGACTCGCCGTGGCTCGCGTAGCCGCGCGCCGGAAGCCCGTTCAGCTGCAGGAACAGATCGTCGCGGTGCGGCCCTACGAGCGTGACGCCGCGCTCCAGCTCGTTGCGGCGCACCCGCGCGACCGCCTCCCGGAAGGTCGGCTCGATCTCGGCCGCGGGCAGGGCCGGCTGCGCCGACTCGATCGGGTCGTCATCTTCCTGCAGCCTGCCGCGGATGCTGACGACCGTCGACAGGTCGGCGGCGTGATCGTCGCCGGCGATTGACTGGTACGCGGCGCCGACCTCGGGCCGCAGCGCCTCGACGAGCATCTCGCGCGACGCGATGATCTCGCTGCCGAGCACGACGAGGCGGTCATCCCAGATGTCGAGCGTGGAGAGCTTGTCGCCCTTGACGCCGGTATTACGGGCCGACTTCAGCAGCGTGTTGCGCTGGCGGAGAACCCTGTCGTAGTCCGACAGGACTCCGGCCAGGCGAGGGTTCCGCGCCACGAGCAGCTCGTCGAGGAACCGCCTGCGCCCACCCGGCTCTCCCCGCACGAGCGAGAGGTCTTCGGGGGCGAACAGGATGCTCGAGAAGTAGCGGGGAAGCTCGCGGGGCTTGATCGCGCCGCGGTTGATCTGCGCGCGGTTCGGCGCGGACCGGTTGATCTGGACCTCGACGAGCAGGTCGCGCTCGGAGCTCTCGATCTTGGCCCGCACGATCGCCGAATCGAAGCCGGCCCGGATCATCGCCGAGTCGTTCGACACACGGTGCGATCCGAGGGTGGCCAGGTAGCCGAGGGACTCGACGAGGTTCGTCTTGCCCTGGCCGTTGCGGCCGACGAAGAGATTGGGCCCGCGCGCGAGTTCGACTTCAGCAGACGCGTAGTTGCGGAAATCGGTCAGGCTGAGGTGGAGTACACGCACGCGGGCCCCTCTGGGTGGAACGGGGAGGCTAGTCGGCCTTCTTGACCGCGTGGCCGCCGAACTGGTTGCGCAGCGCCGCGACGGCCTTCATCGTCGGCGACCCGTCGCCCTGGCGGGAGACGAAGCGGGCGAAGATGGAGGCGCTGATCGTGGGCATGGGCACAGCGAGCTCGATGGCATCGGCGAGAGTCCAGCGACCCTCACCCGAGTCCTCGACGTAGCCCGAGATCTCGTCGAACTTCGGGTCGGCCTCGAGGCCGATGACGAGGAGCTCGAGGAGCCAGGAGCGCACGACCGTGCCGCGCTGCCAGGCCTTGAAGGTTCCGGGGACGTCTTTGACGAGGTCCTTCTTCGCCTCGAGGAGCTCGAAGCCCTCGCCGTACGCCTGCATGATGGCGTACTCGATGCCGTTGTGGACCATCTTCGTGTAGTGGCCGGCGCCGACGGGGCCGGCGTGGACGAAGCCCTCGGCCTTGGGGCCCTCGGGACGGAGGGCGTCGAAGATCGGCATGGCGAGGGCGACATTCTCGTCGGATCCGCCGACCATCAGGCCGTAGCCGTTCTTGAGGCCCCAGACGCCGCCGGAGACACCGGCGTCGATGTACTTGATGCCCTTCTCGGCGAGGAGCTTCTCGTTGTCGAAGTCGCTGGTCCACTTCGAGTTGCCGCCGTCGATGACCATGTCACCCTCGGAGAGCACCTCCGAGAGCTCCTTGACGACGCCGGCGGTGATGGCGCCCGACGGGACCATGGCCCAGACGATGCGGGGGGCGGGCAGTGCGGCGGCGAGCTCCTTGAGGTCGGCGACGTCGGAGACATCGGGGTTGTGGTCGTACCCGGTCACCTCGATGTCGTGCTCGCGCAGGCGGGTGCGCATGTTGTTGCCCATTTTGCCGAGACCGATGAGGCCGATGTGCATGAGGTTCCTTTTGTTCAGGTGTCCGCGCGTCGGTTTCGGGCGCACGTCCGGTGGAAGCGCGCGGTCAGCGCAGCAGGAGATTGGGCTGGAGCAGGTACTTGTAGCTGTCCGCACCCGGCTGATCTTTCGAGGACTGGCTCGTGATCAGAACGGGCCCCGGTTTGTTCGGGTTCTCGGTCTTGGTGAACGAGATGCGGACGAATTCGGAGTGGACTGCTCCCAGTCCGTCCAGGAGGAACTGCGGCTTCAGTGAAACCACGGTGTCTTCTCCGGTCAGGAGCGCGTCGATCGACTCTGACGCCTGCGCTTGCTCGCTACCGATGGCCTCGAGGGTGAGGCCGTCGATGGTGAACGTGAATCTCAAAGCTGCTTCGCGCTCGAGGACGAGCGACACGCGACGCGTCGCCTCCACGAGGTCCGCGGTGTTCATCACCGCGTAGTTCTCGACCGTCTCGGGGAACAGTCGCTTGACGGGCGGGAAGTTGCCCTTGATGAGCAACGACGTGACGATCTTGTTGTCGGCCTGGAACGCGATGAGCTCGCGGTCCTCCG
The DNA here is from genome assembly GCF_057787745.1 of Frondihabitans sp. OV104. Taxonomy (NCBI): domain Bacteria; kingdom Bacillati; phylum Actinomycetota; class Actinomycetes; order Micrococcales; family Microbacteriaceae; genus Frondihabitans; species Frondihabitans sp. OV104. The sequence goes on along the minus strand of NZ_CM173541.1, from coordinate 3,146,169 downwards.
AACCCGTGATCGCGACCGACAGCGTCGCGGCGTTGCCGAACGTCTTGCCGACCTCTTGCAGGGTGCGCGCAGGAACGAGCGCGGTCAGCGTCTGGGTCGAAGCTGCGGTGCCCGGGTCCCAGTCGATCCCCCGCACCGCGACGCGGTACCGGTCGGTGGCTACCAGCGAGAGGGCGTTCTCGGTGACCTCGAGCTGCACGCCGGTGATGACCGGGGTCACGTCGTCGCGGCTCGCCGCGACGGCGACCTGCGACACGGCGAGGGAGAACGCGTCGCCGGGGACGACGCCCGACTGCTCGCCGACGGCCGGCAGCGTGGGGTACTCCTCGACGGGCATGCTCAGCAAAGAGAAGTTGGCGGAGCCGCAGGCGACGCTGATGCGGGTGTCTTCGGTGGTGAACACGACGGGGGCGCTGGGCAGGCGGTTGGCGATGTCGGCCAGGAGCCGGCCCGAGACCAGGATTGTTCCCGGCTCGTCGACCTCGGCTGCGATGCTCGTCTGCGATGAGACTTCGTAGTCGAACGACGACAGCGTGAGCCCGCCCTCGTGAGCCTCGATCAGGACTCCGCTGAGGATCGGAAGAGTGGTCCGCTGCGGAAGGAGCTTCACTGCGAACGACACGGCGTCGCTGAAGACATCGCGGTTGACCTGGAACTTCACGCTGTGACCCCTATTCGGACTGTCGGGCACCAACGGAGAGCAGGTCGATGCCGGTTAATACTGGCACAGCAATTCTCGAGCCGGGTCCTGGGGCCTCTGCCGCCTCCGCCGTCCACAAGGTTGTCTCTCTCCCAATCCTTTTCTAAGAAGGAGTAACAGTCTTAACCGTTGTGCACAGTGTGGATAACTTGTTAATAACCGCTCAGGCACAGGGAACTACATCTGTGTGAGTTGTTGATGGATTGTGAGCGCCTCGGGGTGGACCTGTTGGTTTCGGCAGGGTCGGAATTCGTGTCATTCACAGGGCACCTCGAAGAGTGAACAATTCATCCACGACTTATCCACGACTTTCCACAAGTTATCCACAACTGGGGAAACCCGACGATCCAGGTGCCCACGGAGACGTCTCCCCTGGGCCCGCCAGGGCTCTCGGAGGGGAGCGACGGAGGGGGGTTAACAGGCGACAGCCGAGCCGGCAGGGAAGTTCCTGCGCCTTCGACTCGGCTGTCTGCGCCCGGCGTGCGCGAGTGGGAACGCCTACTTGTAGCGGTGGTCCTGCTTGATGCGGCTGGTGAGCTCGGTGACCTGGTTGTAGATCGACCGGCGCTCCTTCATCAGCTCGGAGATCTTCTTGTTCGCGTACATGACAGTGGTGTGGTCGCGGTTGCCGAACAGCTGCCCGATCTTGGGGAGGGAGAGGTTGGTGAGCTCGCGGCAGAGGTACATCGCGATCTGGCGGGCAGTTGCGATCGCCTGCGAGCGGGACGAGCCGTACAGGTCGTCGACCGAGAGCTTGAAGTAGTCGGCGGTGTGATTGATGATGTCGACCGGAGCGATCACGTTGTCTTCGTCGAGCGTGATCAGGTCTTTCAGGACCGTCTGGACGAGCGGCATGTCGACCGCCGTGCGGTTCAGGCTGGCGAACGCGGTGACCCGGATCAGCGTGCCTTCGAGCTCGCGGATGTTGCTCGACACCTTCGTCGCGATGAACTCGAGGATCTCGTCGCGGATCTGGAGCTTCTCGCTCTGGGCCTTCTTGCGGAGGATCGCGATGCGCGTCTCGAGGTCGGGAACCTGGACGTCGGTGATCAGACCCCACTCGAAGCGCGAGCGCATCCGGTCTTCGAAGCCGGTGAGGTGCTTGGGCGGGAGGTCGGAGGTGATGACCAGCTGCTTGTCGTGGTCGTGCAGGGTGTTGAAGGTGTGGAAGAAGGCCTCCTGCGTGGAGTCCTTGCCCTGCAGGAACTGGATGTCGTCGATCAGCAGGATGTCGATCTCGCGGTAGCGCTGCTGGAACTGGCTCGACCGGTTGTTCGCGATCGAGTTGATGAAGTCGTTGGTGAACTCCTCGCTCGAGACGTACCGGACGCGGATGCCCGGGTACATGCTCTCGGCGTAGTGCCCGATCGCGTGGAGGAGGTGGGTCTTGCCCAGCCCGGACTCGCCGTAGATGAAGAGCGGGTTGTAGGCCTTGGCCGGCGCCTCGCTGACCGCAACCGCGGCAGCGTGGGCGAAGCGGTTGGAGGCGCCGATGACGAAATTGTCGAACGAGTACTTCGGGTTCAGCCGCGAGTCGGTGCGCTTCGTGGGAGCCGCGGTCAGCGACACGGGCTGCACCGGAGCAGGCACGAAGGGGGGCTCGACGTAGCGCTCCGACTCGGCCGGCTGCTGCGGCTGACTCAGGAGATCGGGCGTGATGTCGGGGTTGACCGTGATCGCGAAGCTGGCGACCGGCGAGTCGTCGAGAAGCGAGATCGCCTCGAGCAGGGGCTCGCGCACGCGCTGCTCGAGCATCCCGCGGGTGAGCTCGTTCGGCACCTCGAGGTAGAGGGTGTCGCCGAGGACGCCCTTCGGCTCGACGAGGTTGACGAAGCCGTGCAGCTGCGGGGTGATGCGGTCGTCGCTCGTGAGGCGCGCGAGCACGGTCCGCCAGAGGCCCTGGACCGGGTCGATCGTGCTGGTCACGTTGCTGCTCTCTGCTTGTTCGTCGCGTGCTTGTTCGTGCGGTGCTTGTTCGTCGCGGTGCTGTCCGGGCTCGGTAGTTCTACACAGGGTTATCCACCGGTGCAAAGCTGCCGCGGAGAAGCCGGACGGGCGGTTGATCCCCGAGATCCCGGGTGATCTCGCGCGGGACTCCCCCACCTTAGTTCGACACGGCGTGGTCAACACAACCCAGGTTTTCCCCACTGTGGATAATGGGCGTTTTGCGTGCCGTTTGACCCCGAGGCCCGGCTCGCGTAGTTTTAACCAGTTGATTTCAGCCACCTTCAGGCTGACAAGACTTCTCGGACTGCGGCACGTGTCTCCGGCGCGTTCAGCTCGGTCCCTTTCCTTCTGGAGACAAAACCATGAGCAAGCGCACCTTCCAGCCGAACAACCGTCGTCGCGCCAAGAAGCACGGCTTCCGCGCTCGCATGCGCACCCGTGCCGGTCGTGCGATCCTCGCCGCTCGTCGCGGCAAGGGCCGCACCGAGCTCTCGGCGTAGGCCGGATCTCGCACGAGCCTCGGCTCCGCGGAAGAGGCTTCGGTGCTGGCTAAGCCCAACCGGATCGTCCGCGCAGACGATTACCGCAACACCGTGCGTCGTGGTCGCAAGTCGGCCACGGCGCACTGTGTCGTTTACGTGCGCCCGGAGTCAGCCCCGACCGATGCTCCACGCTTCGGGTTCATCGTCGCCAAGACGGTGGGGAACGCGGTCGTCCGCAACACCGTCCGACGTCGCTTGAAGGCGGTGTCGCACGAGCTGCTGGCCTCGGGTTTCCCCCTGGAGCGAACGGACGTCGTGATCCGCGCACTACCAGGCTCGGACGCAGTTCGGTGGTCTACCCTGCTCCAAGAGATCACCGAGGTCATCGGTGCGAAGGGTGTGAAGCGGTGAGGCGCACGGTCCAGTTCCTGGCACTCCTCCCACGCAACGTGTGCGTGGCGATCCTGCGCGCCTACCGAGCCGTCATCTCGCCTCTCTACGGTGACGTCTGCCGGTACTACCCGTCCTGCTCCACGTACACGCTCCGGGCGATCCAGACGCACGGGGCCGTGAGGGGCATCGGCCTCGGGGCCTGGCGCATCGTCCGCTGCAATCCCTGGGCGTCCGGCGGCATCGACGATGTGCCGCACTCCCGCCATGAGCATTCGAGATCGATCCTGGCCAGCGGCTTCGTTGTGCAGGCCGACTCCACCCCCGCTTCGCCGGCCTTCGGCGCACCTGTTTCGCCTACCGGGCTCGTGCCCGTCCACAGTCACCAGAAGGGCTGACCCTAGACATGCTCGATTTCATCGGCACGATCCTCTACCCCATCCGATGGGTGGTCGAGGCGATCCTCGTGGGATGGCACTACGTCCTGACAGCCATCGGACTCGACCCTGACGCCGGTGTCACGTGGGTCCTGTCGATCGTGCTGCTGACCATCGTCGTGCGCGTCTGCCTCATCCCGATCTTCGTCCGCCAGATCAAGAACCAGCGGCGGATGATGGAGGTCGCCCCGCAGCTGAAGAAGATCCAGGACAAGTACAAGGGCAAGAAAGACCAGTTCTCCCGCGAGGCGATGTCGCGCGAGACCATGGCCCTCTACAAGGAGACGGGTACCAACCCGCTCTCGTCGTGCCTTCCGCTTCTGATCCAGATGCCGGTGTTCTTCTCGCTTTACACCGTTCTCCACAACGCGCAGCTCGACAAGGTCGGCATCGGCCTGCTGAACCGCAACCTGTCTGACGCATTCGCGAACTCCACGCTCTTCGGCGCACCCCTCAAGGAGACCTTCACAAACTCCGACGTCATCTCGGTGAAGCTCATCGCCGGCGCCATGATCGTGCTCATGACGGCGTCGCAGTTCTACACGCAGCTCCAGCTGACCAGCAAGAACATGTCGCCTGAGACCAAGGCGAGCCCCATGTACCGCCAGCAGAAGATGCTCCTGTACGTGCTCCCGCTCGTCTTCCTCTTCTCGGGCCTCTCCTTCCCGCTCGGCGTCATGTTCTACTGGCTGACCTCCAACTTCTGGACCATGGGCCAGCAGTACATCGTCATCCGCAACAGCCCGACCCCCGGCAGCGACGCGGCGATCGCCCGCGAAGCCCGGCTCGAGAAGCGCCGCAAAGACCGCGAGGCGCGCGGCAAGAGCGGCGGGCTGAAGACGCTGACCGAGATCACCGTCACCGAGATCGAGACGCCCAAGCGCACCACCACCCAGCGCACGCAGCCGGTCGGCAAGAACCGCGCCAAGAAGCAGAACGGAGGGGCCCGATGAGCTCCCTTTCCCCTTCCTCCGAGCCCGCAGCCGCCTCCGACACAGCCGTCGACGAAGCCGCGCTCGAGGTCGAGACGGCCACCGCCGACGCTGAGGTCCCCTCGGGCGACGACGCTCCCGAAGCGGTCGTCGGGGCGTCTGACGTGGCTTCCGAGACCGGGTCGCCCGCCGGCGACTCCGACCTCGACGAGGGCGACATCGCCGCCGATTACATCGAAGAGCTGCTCGACATCCTCGACCTCGACGGAGACATCGACATCGAGACCCGGGGCGGTCGCTCCTACATCTCGGTCGACTCGTCCGGTGAGAACGACCTCCGCGTCCTGTCGAAGCCCGACACCGTCACTGCGCTCCAAGAGCTCACGCGCATCGCCGTGCAGACCCGCACGGGCGAGTTCTCGCGGCTGATCCTCGATGTCGGGGGTTCGCGTGCCACTCGCGAGCAGGAACTGACCACCCTCGTCGACCGAGCCGTGGCTCGCTTGGAAGAGGGCGCCACCTCCGCTTCGCTCCCCCCCATGTCGTCTTACGAGCGCAAGCTCGTCCACGACATCGTCGCGGCTCGCGGTTTCGGCTCCGAGTCCGAGGGTGAAGGGCGCGATCGTCACACCGTCGTGACCCGTTCCTGAGCAATTCTCAAATGCTGAATCGCTCAACCCTGTTTCACGTGAAACGATGACCGCGCCTCTAGCTGAGCTCGAGGTCGAGCCCTCCGTTGCGGCCACACTCTTTGGTGAGCGCCTCGAGGTTGTCCGCCAGTACACGGCCGACCTTGCCCAGTACGGCGAGGAGCTAGGACTCATCGGTCCTCTAGAGCTGCCACGCCTGTGGACGCGGCATGTCATCAATAGCGGGCTTCTCGCCCCCTTGCTCGTACGGGATGGGCGGGTCGGTGACATCGGTTCCGGCGCTGGCCTGCCGGGTATCGTCCTCGCCGCAGCTCGGCCGGATGTGACGATGATCCTGATCGAGCCGATGGAGCGACGCACCGACTGGCTCCGTGCCGAGGCTGACCGCCTGGGTCTTACGAACGTCGAGGTCGTGCGGGCACGGGCAGAAGATGCCCAGATCAATCCCTGGCTCGACCAGGTGACAGCTCGAGCCGTGAGTGCCCTTTCGAAGCTGATCCCCCTGACGGTTCCGCTCGTGAAGACGGGCGGAGAGCTGCTGTTCCTCAAGGGGGCTCGCGTCGAGGCGGAGGTCGAAGCCGCGCGAAAGGTGATCGCGAAAAATCACCTTATTGACGTCCAGGTGACCGAGCTCGGAGGCGGCCTTGTGGAAGAAACCACACGCGTCTTTCGGGCTACAGTTGACTGACTAGCGGCACCCGGGTTCTCACGGTTCCAGCTGCGTGACGCAAGGGTTCATTCGCTCGCGTCTCGAAGCTTTTCCCTCCTGGGCGGCCGGTTTCACGTGAAACCCTGCGATTCGGAGATCTATCCGGTGAGTAAAGCTTCAGACGCCTCGATATCCGACGCAGCTCGGGCCGGCCGTGCCGGTTCCGGCGGTGTCAGCTTCGATGCGACCACTCCCCTTGCTCGCGAGATCGCCGACCTCACACGTCGGCGTGAGGCCATCAAAGACGATCCACTCCCGGTCCCATCCAAGACGCGTGTCATCACGGTGTCGAACCAGAAGGGCGGCGTGGGCAAGACCACCACGACGGTCAACCTCGCGGCCGGTCTTGCTCGTGGCGGAGCGCGCGTCCTGGTGATCGATCTCGATCCGCAGGGCAACGCCTCCACCGCCCTCGGCGTCGAGCACCGAGCGGAGACGGCCAGCGTGTACGACGTCGTCGTCGGAGAATCCGCAATCGTCGATGTGATCCAGAAGAGCCCCGAGTTCGCCGAACTGTACTGCGTCCCGTCCACGATTCACCTTGCCGGCGCCGAGATCGAGTTGGTCTCCCTGGTGGCTCGCGAGCAGCGACTCCGCACAGCTCTCGAGAACTTCCTTACAGAGACAGAGCGAGAGAACCGCCGCTTCGACTACGTCTTCGTGGACTGCCCGCCGTCGCTGGGGCTCCTGACGATCAACGCCTTCGTCGCTGCGCAGGAGGTCCTGATTCCGATTCAGTGCGAGTACTACGCACTGGAGGGTCTGAGCCAGCTCCTGCGCAACATCCAGCTGATCGAGAAGCATCTGAATCCGGTGCTCACCGTGTCGAGCATTCTGCTCACCATGTACGACGGACGCACTAACCTGTCTCAGCAGGTCGCTGCTGACGTTCGGGAGCACTTCCCCAAAGAGGTCTTCACGACCATGATCCCCCGGTCGGTGCGGATCAGCGAGGCGCCCGGCTACGGGCAGTCCGTGATCAGCTACGACCCCAGTTCCCCAGGCTCGCTCTCGTACCTCGAGGCCGCGTCCGAGCTCGCACACCGAGGAGTACCCCGCTGATGGCAACGAAGAGAACCGGACTCGGCCGCGGAATCGGCGCGCTCATCCCCGTCGCCGACGAGACGCAGGGCCGCCCCGTCGACGTCTTCTTCCCCATGCGCGAGCAGACCGCCGACGACCTCATCGCTGTTCCCGGCGCCCGCCTCGCGAGTCTGAACCCGCTCGACATCGTCCCGAACGCGCAGCAGCCTCGTACCGAGTTCCGCGAAGAAGAGTTGCAGGAACTCGTCGCCTCCATCCGCGAAGTCGGCGTCCTCCAGCCCATCGTCGTCCGCCCGCTCAAGCACCCTCAGGCGGGTGGTCCGCAGTACGAGCTGATCATGGGCGAGCGCCGTCTGCGTGCGACGAAGCAGCTCGGCCTCGCTACCGTCCCAGCCATCGTCAAGGACACCGCCGACGAGTCGATGCTCCGGGATGCCCTCTTGGAGAACCTCCACCGCGCTCAGCTGAACCCCCTGGAAGAGGCTTCGGCATACCAGCAGCTCCTCTCCGACTTCGGCATCACCCAGGAGGCACTCGCTGATCGCATCGGTCGGAGCCGCCCGCAGATCACCAACACGATCCGCCTGCTCCGCCTCCCCTCCCCCGTCCAGCGACGGGTGGCCTCGGGTGTCCTCTCGGCCGGTCACGCCCGGGCGATTCTGTCGGTCGGCGACGCCGCCGGTATGGAACGTCTTGCTGACAAGATCGTCAACGAAGACCTGAGCGTCCGCGCGGCCGAGGCCGCTGCTGCCGGGCTCACCGTGAAGCCGAAGCGCCCGCAGCCGCAGACCGGTGCGACGCAGGGACACCTGATCGAGGTGGCTGACAAGCTCGGCGATCGGCTCGACACCCGTGTCAAGGTGGTGCTGGGCGCGCGCAAGGGCTCGATCACGATTGACTTCGCTTCAGTTGGCGACCTGAACCGCATCTTGGGCGAGCTCGGGCAGGATCCGTTCGGGGTCTAGGTCGGCAGCACGTCCTTTTCGGAGCGCATCGTTTCACGTGAAACGGTGCGTTTCGTGGTTCTGGGGGGTTGGCGGGTGGAGCCTGCCGGGCGGGTTCTGCGATCACCGAGGCCCGAGTGGACGGCGGTGCGTCTATTTCCGTGTTTCACGTGAAACTGCTGACCCGCGGCCCGAATTCACGGCAGCGAGTTGGTTGTTTCACGTGAAACAGAGTCATTGGGCGTGGGGCGTCTAGTCAATGGGTCTGGGCTCGGCGAGTACGGCACGGTGCCTGCGGAGAGTGGGCTGTCGACAGCGGGTATACGGAGCGACTGGGGTGAACTCGACGGGCCGAGGTGGGCGGGCCGAGGTGAGGGGCGGCGGGAGCGCCACGGTGGCCCGATGCAGGTGCGAACTGAAGGGATTGGAGTCGACGTGAAGCGGGTTAGGGCTCTTTGTCGAACGATGGCTCGCGCGTGGTGCGGATTCGCGGTTCAACCCCAGGCTGCCGGGAGCGTGTGGGGTGGTCGTGCCCCGACGGTATGCGTGGTCGGCGGGCGGGGCGAGCGCCGTGAATGGACATAAGCGGTCTCAACGCCAGACACCCCGCATAGCGGTACTCGGAGCTTACGATTGCGCATGCCGAACCTCGTACCGATCCTCAGGTAAGGACGCCGCGCACGCTCAGGAGGAGATAACGCTCTGGGCGCACGGCCCACAAGGAACGGTGGCGGACAGTGCGCCGCCTACAAGGGCGCCGACCTCGCGTGTCCTTGTGAGGCCCCAGTCGCAACGCGGGCCAGCGCGATCCTTAGCTGAGGACGGAGTGCACGTCCACGAGGAGACGAGGCTCTGGGCGCACGGCCCACAAGGAACGGTGGCGGACAGTGCGCCGCCTACAAGGGCGCCGACCTCGCGTGTCCTTGTGAGGCCCCAGTCGCAACGCGGGCCAGCGCGATCCTTAGCTGAGGACGGAGTGCACGTCCACGAGGAGACGAGGCTCTGGGCGCACGGCCCCCAAGGAAGTGCGGTGGAGAGTGCGCCGCCTACAAGGACGCCGACCTCGCGTGTCCTTGTGAGGCCCCCGTCGCAGCGCGGGCCAGCCCAATCCTTAGGTAAGGACGGAGTGCATGCTCACGAGGAAGAGCGCTCTCGAGTGCGCGTGCCACAAGGATCGCCGCCGTGAATGGCACACGCCACAAGGACGTCTACCCCGCACATCCTTGCCAATCTCAGAGCCATCGCGCCCCCGCACCTCACGCCCTGTGGTCAGCGATCGCCTTCTGCGCCAGCTCCGCGTATACCCAGCCCAGGTCGTACCCGGCGGCCTCGAGCGCCAGCGGCACGAGCGACGTCTCGGTCAGCCCGGGCAGCACGTTGACCTCGAGGAACCACGGGGTTCCGGCCGCGTCGACAATGAGGTCGACGCGTGACAGGTGACGCAGGCCGAGCGCCTCATGCGCCGCCACAGCAGCGGCGGCGGCCGCCGCGGCGACCTCCTCCGAGAGACGAGCAGGTGTGAAGAACCGGGTCTCCCCCGCGTTGTAGCGCGCTTCGAATCCGTAGAATCCCGAACGAGGAACAATTTCGACGGCAGGCAGGGCCACTGGGCCATCGCCAGTGTCGAGAACCCCGACGGCGATCTCGGTTCCGACGATCTTCTGCTCGATGATGACGTCTTCGCAGTAGGTGTAGGCGTCCACCATGGCGCGGGGCAGGCCGGCCACGTCGTCGACAACCGTGACACCCTGCGCGGAACCACCGCGGGCGGGCTTCACGACGACAGGGACTGGGTGCTCCTCGCCGATCGCTTCGAGCACGCTCGCCGCGCCGAGCTCACGGAACGAGTCGTGCGACAGGGTGATGCTCCGCGGCGTTCGGACCCCGGCCCGAGCGACGAGCGCCTTGGCTGTCGGCTTGTCCCATGCGAGTCGCGCGGCTGTTGCGCGTGACCCGACGAAGGGAATGTCGACCGCCTCGAGGAGTCCGCGCAGGGCGCCGTCTTCACCGCTCGCTCCGTGCAGCGCCGGCCACACGACGTCGGGCCGAGTCGTCTGAAGGTGTCCGAGAAGCGACGCGTCGGGGTCGCGCAGCTCGACCTTCACGCCGTGGGCGATGAGGCTGTCGGCGACGCGTCGACCCGATCGGAGCGAGACGTCGCGTTCGTGGCTGATTCCGCCCGCGAGGACGGTCACTGTGCGAATCGAGGCGGGAATGAGGGGCGTGGTCATGCGAAGAGTGCCTTCATTTCGGTTCTGAGCCTTTGTTCGGTGAAGAAGTCCAGATCAGAGGGTGGTTCAGAGAGTGTTCGGAGGCGGGTTTCCGACGCCGGATCGAGTCGGGATCGACTGCGTCATGCTCGCACTGCCGAAAGTGCGCAGAAGGTCGATCTCGCCGTTGATGACGGTCGCGAGTCGGCTCACTCCGAGCCGGATCGACTCCGGTGTCGGGTAGCAGAACGACAGCCGGATGTTCGACCGACCCTGGCCGTCCGAGAAGAACGCTGTGCCGGGCGTGTAGGCGACGAGCTCCTTCACCGCGCGAGGCAGCATCGCCTTCGAGTCCAGCTCGTCGGGCAGCGTGACCCAGACGAAGAAGCCGCCATCGGGTCTCGTCCACGTCAGCGAGGGCAGGTACTCCCCCAGCGCGGACAGCATCGCATCGCGTCGCTCCGAGTAGATTCCCCGGAAGGTATCGATCTGCCCCTTCCAGTCGGTCTGGTCGAGGTATTCGGTGATGACGTACTGGCCGAACGAGTTCGGCGCGAGAGTCGCGCTCTCGTTGGCGAGGATGAGCTTCTCTCGGATGGCGTGGGGTGCCAAGGCCCATCCGACTCGGAAGCCCGGGGCGAGTGTCTTCGAGAACGAGCCCAGGTAGATAACGCCCTCGTCGTCGACGGAGCGCATCGCCTGCGGTGCCGGCTGATCGAAGTAGAGGAGGCCGTACGGGTTGTCCTCGAGCACGAGGATTCCGTGCGATCGGCAGATGTCGAGGATCTCGAGGCGACGCGCCCAGGTCAGCGTGACCCCGGCCGGGTTGTGGAAGTTCGGAATCGTGTACAGGAACTTGATCGGGCGACCGGCGGCCTCGAGAGCGACGATGGTCTCTCGCAGCGACTCCGGCACGAGGCCCTCGTCGTCCATCGCGACGTGCACCACGTCGGCCTGATACGCACGGAACACCCCGAGCGCGCCGACGTAGCTGGGCGACTCGGCGAGCACGACGTCGCCAGGGTTGATGAACAGGCGCGTCACGAGGTCGAGGGCCTGCTGCGAGCCGGTCGTCACGACGACGTTGTCGGCGCTCCCCCGGATGCCCTCGAGCGCCATGATCTGCATGATGTGCTCGCGGATCGCCGGTGTGCCCTGCCCCGAGCCGTACTGCAGCGCCATCGGGCCGTTGTCGTGCATGACCTTCTCGATGGAGCCGAGCACCATCTCCTTCGGCAGCGCCGACACGTACGGCATCCCACCGGCCAGAGACACGACCTCGGGGCGCGAGGCGACGGCGAACAGGGCTCGCACCTCGGAGGCGCTGAGGCCTGCCGTGCGGTCTGCGTAGCTGTCGTACCACGGATCGAGGTTGGTGCCCTGGTTGGTCATGGAGTGCCCTGTCTGTGTGGGGGTTTCGGTTAAGAATACGGGTCGGGGTGAGAGCGCCGAGTCGTTCGGAAGTCGCCTGTTAACAGAAGAAAGCCCGCCCAGCGTGGTTGCTGGGCGGGCTCTCATCGCGGTTGGCTACGCGAGGAAGTCCGCCAGGTCGGCCTCGAGGGCCGGCTTGGGCTTGGCGCCGATGATGGTCTTGGCGACCTCACCCGACTTGAAGACCTTCATCGCCGGGATCGACGTGATCTGGTACTTCATGGCCATCTGGGGGTTGTCGTCGACGTTGAGCTTGACGATCTTAATCTTGCCGGCGTGCTCTTCGGCGATCTGGTCGAGGATGGGCGAGACGGCGCGGCATGGGCCACACCACTCGGCCCAGAAGTCGACGAGGATCGTCTCGTCGGAGTTGAGGACGTCCTGCTCGAAGCTGGCGTCGGTCACTGCGGTTGCGTTGCTCATGGGGTTCCCCTTTCGTGGAGAAGTCGAATTCTGGAGGTGCAGGAACTAGGCGGAGGCGGTGACGGGCTCGGCAGGCGCCGCGCCCTGGGCCTGGTCGAGAACGGCCTTGTCGAGGCCGGCGAGGTAGTGCTCGGCGTCGAGGGCTGCGACGGTGCCCGAACCGGCAGCCGTGATGGCCTGACGGTAGGTGATGTCGATGACGTCGCCAGCGGCGAACACGCCCTTGAGGTTGGTCTTCGACGAGCGGCCCTCGACGGCGATGGTGCCGTCGGAGGTCAGGTCGAGCTGGTTGTGGACGAGGTGCACGCGCGGGTCGTTGCCGATCGCGATGAACAGGCCCTCGAGGTCCAGGTGCGACTCGGTGCCGTCGACGGTGTCGGTCAGCGTGACGCCGGCCGCCTTCTCGTCGCCGGTGACGGCGGTGACCGTCTTGTTCCAGAGGAACTCGATCTTCTCGTTGTCGAAAGCGCGGTCCTGCATGATCTTCGACGCGCGGAGGGTGTCGCCGCGGTGGATGACATAGACCTTGGTGGCGAAGCGCGTGAGGAAGGTGGCCTCCTCCATGGCGGAGTCGCCACCGCCCACGACCGCGATCTCCTTCTGCTTGAAGAAGAAGCCGTCGCACGTGGCGCACCACGAGACACCGCGGCCCGAGAGGCGCTCTTCGCCTTCGACGCCGAGCTTGCGGTAGGCGGAGCCCGTCGCGAAGATCACCGTGAGTGCCTCTTCGACCGCGCCCGAACCGAGCGTGACCTTCTTGATGTCGCCGCTGAGGTCGAGCTCGACGACGTCGTCGAGGAGAACCTCGGCGCCGAACTTCTCGGCCTGCTCCTGCATCTTGAACATGAGCTCGGGGCCCTGAAGACCTTCGGGGAAGCCCGGGAAGTTCTCGATCTCGGTGGTCTTCATGAGCTCGCCGCCGGCTTCGACGGAGCTGGCGACCACGAGGGGCGCGAGACCGGCACGACCGGCGTAGATCGCAGCGGTGTAACCGGCGGGGCCGGAACCGATGATGATGACCTGACGCATTGCGACCTTTCGATTGGGGTGGCGACCGTGTGTCCGGTTGCCTGTGCGGTGAAACACAGCCTAGCTTCCGCGTATTCCGTGTGCCCCGGGGCTCTCAGGTGCCGGTAAGGGACGCAGGAACTCGGGGTACGCGCCTACGAGCGCCGCAGGCGACGGAGCACCGGCTTCGTCATCGCCGAGAGCTCGGGTATCCGTGCCACCGTCAGCAGCCCGAGATACACCGCCGCCATGACCAGTCCGGCGATGATCACCGTGAGAATGGCCGGAATGCGGCCGGAGAGGCCGAAGCCGCCTGGGTGGTAACCCCCCAGCCCAGTCACGACGAGAACGCCCACGACCCCGGCGATCACCGAGAAGACGAGGTACTGGATGTGGCGCCGAGCGACCCAGCGTCCGTCGAGCCCGCCGATTCGACGGTGCACGAGAACGAGAGCGACGACCGCCTGGGTGCTGCCCGCCACAGAGGTCGTGATCGCCACAGCCACGGCGATGTGATCGGCCGGCACGACCGCCGAGCAGAGGAGGGCGCCCGCGACGAAGACACCCGACTGGACCAGCTGCATGAAGAAGACGGTGCGCTGCTCGTGGAAGGCGAAGAACACCCGCTGCAGCACGAACAGCATGCTGAAGAGGATCAGCCCCGGCAGGTAGGCCAGGATCACGTGGGCCATCGCCGCGACGTAGTCGTAGCGCGACTCGTAGAAGCGCGCGAACGGGTAGGCCACGACCGACAGCGCGACTGCGGCGAAGACGATGAACATGCCGATGGTGCGGAGCGACGACGACAGGTTGTTGCGAACAGCGCGGAGGTCGCCGCGATCGGCGTCGGCGGTCATGGAGGTGAAGTAGGCAGTCGCGATCGAGACGGTGATGATTCCGTGCGGGAGCATGAAGATCAGCCACGCGTTCGACAGCACGGCACTCGAGGCGCCCGTGCCGATGGTCGCCACGTTGCTCTGCACGATGCCGGCGAGCTGCGTGACGAGGATCAGCGCGAACATCCAGGCGGCGGCCTTGCCCGTCGCGCCGAGGCCGACGCCTCGCCACGTGAAGTCGGGCTTGAACGTGAGGCCGGCCCGGCGCCAGAACAGCAGGAGGAACGCGGCCTGGGCCGCCACTCCCAGCGTCGCGGTTCCGGCGAGCACGACGATGCGGCCGGGCGTCCAGTCCGCGACCAGGCTGTTCTCGCCCGCTCCCCCGAACAGCACCATGAAGACGACGAGGCCGAGGATCGAGACGACGTTGTTGAGCACCGGGGCCCAGGTGAACGGCCCGAAGATCTGTCTCGCGTTGAGCACCTCGCTCAGCAGCGAGTAGATGGCGTAGAAGAAGATCTGCGGTAGGCACCAGTAAGCGAACGCGGTCGCCAGGGCTATGGCCTCCGGCGAGAAACCCGCCTTGCCGGTGTCGGATTGGTGCGCGTAGAGGTTGACGAGGAACGGCGCCGCCAGGGTTCCGATCAGTGTCACCACCAGGAAGACGGTCGTGCCGAGCGTGACGATCTTGTTGATGTACCGCTGACCGCCGTCGGGGCCCTTGGCCGCCTTCACGATCTGCGGCACGAGCACGGCGCTCAGCAGGCCTCCCGCCACCAGGGCGTAGATGTTGTTCGGCAGCTGGTTCGACACTGTGAACGCGTCGGCCGCGCGGCTCCCGGTCTGGCCGATGGCTGCGGCGAGCACAGCCGTCTTGGCGAAGCCGAGCACGCGCGAGACGATCGTGCCGCCCGCGAGCAGCGCGCTGGCGCGTCCGAGGCTGCGAGCCTTCATGACCGGAGCCGACTGCGCCGCAGGAACTCCGGAGACCGCGCCGGGCTCGGGGTTCTCGGCGCCGACCGGGTCGAGCGCGCTCACGTGCCGGCCGCCGGGTCGGGCGTCGTCGCGTCGTCGCCCTCGTCGCCCGACTTGCCTCGGCGACGTCGGCGGATGCTCCGGTAGATGCCGCCGCCGAACAGCAGGACGACGGCAGCGGCGAAGATGGCCGTGATGACGGTCTCCCACCCGGCGCGTACGTTGATGGCGACTTCGGAGGGCGTCGACACGGTGACGCCGTCTTTCGTGGCGAGCGACAGCGTCAGCATGACCTTGCCGTTCGCGACCGACTGCACCGGCACGGTGACGCGGGTCTGCGAGTCGGGCTGGATGGTCACGGCGATGGCCTTCTGCTGGACGCTGAGGTAGTAGTTCGACGGCTGCACCCGCAGGTAGACGGTCGCCGCCGAGGCGGTGTCGTTGCGGACGAAGATCGGCAGCGAGGAGCGGTCGCCGAGGATGTTCACGTCGCTGCTCTGGACGACGCCGATCTGGCTCCGGATGCGGTCGACCTGGGCGCGGACCTTCGCCACCTCGGAAGCGAGCCCGCTCGGGTTGTCGCTCCACGCCGTACCCGAGAGCGCGAGCACCCGCAGGCGCTCCTTGGCGGTCACGGTCGACGGGGTCTTGAGGGCGGTGGAGAACCTCTGCAGGTCGTCCTGGGCCTCCACGAGCGGCTCGAGAGCCGAGACGCGCGATGCGGAGGCCTTCTTGGCGGCGAGGGTGGCGTCGCTCGACGTCGCCGACGCGGCCGCGGAGAAGCGCACCGTCGAGACCCAGTTCATCGTGGCCAGGGCGTCGAGCGTCTCGTCGAGTCGCGATCCCGTGGTCGCCCAGTTGCGTCCGAGCGTGGCGAACAGCGTGCGGGCGTCGCTCGGGCGCTCGTGGGTGAGAGTGGCCAGCTCGGCCGACAGCTGGGCGACGTCGCTTCGCCACTCCGAGACGCTGCCGGCCGAGACGGCGTCGCGCATCATGGACGAGATCTCGGCGTCGGAGACGACGGTCTTATAGGAGGACACGTCGATGGCGGCGTTCTCGGTCGTGTCGGACGACGTGCTGACGTTGCTGCTCGACAGGACCGTGGTCTTCACGCCCGACGACTTGAAGACCGGAAGGTCGCCCGACGCCACCGTCCCCTCCAGCGGCCAGGCCACATCGCTCTCGGTGTAGGCGAAGGCGAGCAGCGACTCCGTCGTCGGCACGGTCGAGGTCGGGGGCACCGACGTCGGCGTCCCGGTCGGGGCCTCCGTCGCCGGTGCGGTCGCGTCGGCAGGCGGTGTCTGGCCGGCGCCGGTCGTGTCGTCGGTCGCGACGTACGAGTCGGGCTCGGCGGCCTCCTGGGCGGCGATCGCGTCAGTGAAGTCGATCGGCTTCTGGAGAGTCGTGGCACCGGCCTGGCGCATCGCCGAGATGTCGGAGTCGCCGTAGGAGAGGGAGAACGTCTCGTTCGTCGCCGTCTCCAGACGGCGGAGCCAGGTGATCGACGAAGGCGGGGCGACGTTGCCGAGGATCCGGATGGAGGCGAGGATCATCGGGTCGATGCCGATAGCGACGTCGCGGTTGCGGACGGCGTCGAGTTCCTGCGTCAGGACGCCGTTCTCGGACGTGTAGCTCGCCAGGGCCTCGCTCGAGATCAGGCCGCTGGTCGACTCGGGCACGGTGAGAGGCACGGCCACGGCCAGCCGGGTCGCCTGGAAGCTGTCGTTCGGGTACCAGACGACGCTCGAGTGGGCCTCGGTGAGAGCGGCGCCGCCCGAGCTGTAGCGGACGCCGAACGCCTTGGCCCCCCAGTCGTAGCCGTTCAGGGAGAGCGTCTCGGAGGAGAGGTCGATCGTGACCGCCGAGGAGGTGGCGCCGGCGTCGATGGAGGGGACCGCGACGCTCGTCATGAACGAGCCGAGGGCGTCGCTCGTGTCGCTCGCCGAGCGGTCGAACCAGGCGTCGATCTGGTCGCGGCTCGAGAAGGTGGCCCGGTCGAGGAAGACCTGGGCGGTGCCGGCGTCGAGATCGGCGTCGGTGCCGTTGTGCACGGTCACCGTCGCCTTCAGGCCGTCGCCGTCGCGGATGACCCCGCTCGCCCGAGGCGACACCGACACCGTCACGGTTCCGTCGGCCGCGGCGGCAGTCGCAGGCAGGACCGGCAGGCCGACCCCGAGGGCGGCGACGGCGAGGGCTGCGACAGCGAGCGCGGAAAGGATTCTCATGAGGGCGTTAGCGAGTCTAGGGAAAGAGTCCAGAGAAGACTGGGCGAAGCGCCCGGCCTGTGGACAACTCGGCGGGAGGCCCGCTGTGGCAAGCTTGACCGTCATGGAATCTGTCGCGGGAGCTCTCGAGAGGCTCGACACGCTCGCCTCGACCGGGCCGGTCGACAGGCTGGCGCGAGCCTTCAAGGCCGCCGGCCACGAGCTCGCCTTGGTCGGCGGTCCGGTCCGCGACGCCTTCCTCGGCCGAGCGGTGAACGACTTCGACTTCACGACCTCGGCCCTCCCCGATGAGATCCTCGCCATCGTCGAGCCGATCTCGGACGCCACCTGGGACGTCGGCCGCGCCTTCGGCACGATCGCCGCCCGCATCCAGGGCGAGACCGTCGAGATCACCACCTACCGCAGCGACGTCTACGACGGCGAGACCCGCAAGCCCGAGGTCGAGTTCGGCGACTCGCTCGAGGGCGACCTCGTGCGGCGCGACTTCACCGTGAACGCGATGGCGCTCCGCCTGCCCGAGCGCGTGCTCGTCGATCCGTCGGGGGGCGTGGAGCACCTGCTGGCGAAGTCGCTTGAGACGCCCGGGACGCCGGAGGACAGCTTCCGCGACGACCCGCTCCGGATGATGCGGGCGGCGCGCTTCACGGCGCAGCTCGGCTTCACCGTGTCGGAGGCCGTGTTCGCCGCCATGGTCGATCGCGCCCGGACGCTCGAGATCGTGTCGGTGGAGCGCGTCAACGACGAGCTCTCGAAGCTGCTGAAGTCGGACGACCCCGTTCCTGGTGTCCGGCTTCTGGTCGACACCGGCATCGCGGCGCTGATCCTGCCGGAGCTGCCGGCCATGATGCTCGAGCGCGACGAGCACCACCACCACAAAGACGTCTTCGAGCACAGCCTCACCGTGCTCGAGCAGGCGATCGGCTATGAGAAGGAGCGCCACCCGGGCACTCCCCCTGACCTGACCCTGCGCATCGCCGCGCTGCTGCACGACATCGGCAAGCCGGCGACGCGCCGGCTCGAGGCCGGCGGAGTGGTCACCTTCCACCACCACGACGTGGTCGGCGCCAAGCTCGCGAAGAAGCGGCTGAAGGCCCTGCGCTTCGACAACGACACGATCGGCGCGGTCTACCGGCTGATCGAGCTGCACCTCCGCTTCTTCGGCTACACCGACGGCGAATGGACCGACTCGGCCGTGCGCCGCTACGTCCGCGACGCTGGAGACCAGCTGGAGCGCCTGCACATGCTCACCCGCGCCGACGTCACCACGCGCAACCGCCGCAAGGCCGACCGGCTCGGGTTCGCCTACGACGACCTCGAGCAGCGCATCGCCGTCCTGCGCGAGCAGGAGGAGCTCGACTCGATGCGTCCCGACCTCGACGGCGACCAGATCCAGTCGATCCTCGGCATCAAGCCGTCGCGCGAGGTCGGCGAGGCGTACCGGTTCCTGCTCGAGCTGCGGACGGAAGAGGGGCCCCTCGGCGAGGAGGAGGCCACCCGGCGCCTGCTGGGCTGGTGGACGCAGCGCTGACCCGGTAGGCTGTCAAGGTTGCTTGGAGTGGCCGCAGTTCCTGCGCGCTCACTGCACTGCACGATGCCACTACCCTCCTGCCACAGAAATACTGTGGCCGTTAAGTCCGAAGGAGGTGGGTTAGACATGCATCAGTACGAATTGATGGTGATCCTTGACCCCGAGATCGATGAGCGCACTGTCGCTCCGAGCTTGGACAAGTTCCTCAACGTCATCCGCAACGACGGTGGATCGATCGACAACGTCGACATCTGGGGCCGTCGTCGCTTGGCCTACGAGATCGCGAAGAAGAACGAGGGCATCTACGCCGTCGTGAACCTGACCGCGAACCCCGACGCCACCAAGGAGCTCGACCGTCAGCTCGGTCTCTCGGAGGCCGTTCTGCGCACGAAGGTCCTTCGCGCCGAAGAGGGCATCGAGATGGTCGCCAAGGCCAAGAAGCTCGCCGACGAGAAGGCCGCCCGCAAGGCTGCCGCTCCGGCGAAGGCTCCCGCCGCCGCTGCCCCCGCCGCTTCGAGCGCGGAGTAGCCCGTGGCCGGCGAAACCGTCATCACCGTCGTGGGCAACCTGACCTCCGACCCCGAGCTGCGTTATACGCAGAACGGGCTCGCGGTCGCGAACTTCACGATCGCGTCGACCCCCCGCACGTTCGACCGCGCGTCGAACGAGTGGAAGGACGGCGAGGCGCTGTTCTTGCGCGCCAGCGTGTGGCGTGAGTTCGCCGAGCACGTTGCCGCCTCGCTGACGAAGGGCTCCCGCGTCATGGCGCAGGGGCGCCTGAAGCAGCGCTCGTACGAGACCAAAGAGGGCGAGAAGCGCACCTCGATGGAGCTCGAGATCGACGAGATCGGCCCCTCGCTCCGCTACGCCACCGCCCAGGTGACCCGCGCATCGTCGTCTCGCGACGGCGGCGGATCCTTCGGCGGCAACGGCGGCGGCCAGAGCCGTCAGCCTGTCGGCGGCGGCAACGGCGGCGGTCAGGCCGACGAGCCGTGGGGTCAGCCCGCGCAGACCGGTGGGGGCTCAGCGGGTTCGTCCGGCTCCGGCTCCTCCGGCGACGTGTGGAACACCCCCGGCGGCGGCACCTACAACGACGAGACGCCTTTCTGAGTTCGTCGTTCGGGGGCACCCGCTCCTGATCTCTCATTTTCTTCATTACTGAAAGCAGAATCCAATGGCTGGAAAGAGCAGCGGCGACCGCCGCAAGCCCCTCCGCGGAAAGGGCGGCAAGAACGCCGCTCCCGCGAAGGCGATCCGCGTCGGCGTCATCGACTACAAAGACGTCGCGACCCTTCGCAAGTTCATCTCCGAGCGCGGAAAGATCCGTGCTCGCCGCATCACCGGCGTCTCTGTCCAGGAGCAGCGCCTCATCGCCCGTGCCGTGAAGAACGCCCGTGAGATGGCGCTCCTCCCCTACGCCGGCTCCGGCCGCTGATCCGCTAGGGAGTAGCGAATGTCTAAGGTAATCCTCATCCACGAGGTCTCCGGCCTCGGTTCGGCCGGCGACGTCGTCGACGTCAAGAACGGCTACGCACGCAACTACCTGGTTCCCCAGGGATTCGGTGTCGTGTGGACCCGCGGTGGCGAGAAGCAGGTCGAGTCGATCAAGGCCGCCCGCGCTTCGCGTGAGCTCAAGACGATCGAGGAGGCGAAAGACATGAAGGCCCGCCTCGAGGCCGTCAAGATCACGCTTCCCGTCAAGACCGGCACGGGCGGGCGCCTCTTCGGCTCCGTCAAGCCGGCCGATGTCGCCGCTGCCGTCTCGGCTCAGGGCGTCGGCACGATCGACAAGCGCAAGGTCGAGATCCCCAACGCCATCAAGCTGACCGGTGAGCACGAAGCCACCATCCGTCTGCGCGAAGACGTCGTGGCCACGATCGCCCTTCAGGTGGTCGCTGCCAAGTAGCACCCGTTCGATAGCGGCGCATGCATTTGCATGTGCCGCTATCGGCGTTTAAGGGGTACCGCGTGTCCGCAGAAGTGCTGTCTCGTACCGGCTCGGGGGACACCGTGTCAAGCGTTTTGTGCACAGGTGCGTCACGAATCATCAACCTTCAACCCTCGATTCAAGTTACTTTTCACACAGTGGGTGTGGAAACAGAAACACCTGGTCAGAGGGCGTGTGCGGGCCAAAGAAAGTTTGTTCTCCACAGGACTGTCCACAGTTGTCCCCAGGTTGACCCGGCGTTTCTCCCAGATTCTCCACACCGTTATCCACAGGCCTGTTTGGAGCGACGGGGGTCAAGTCCCTAGTGTGTGACAGCGCCCTCAACCAGGCGCGGAATCGTCGGATCACGCACCACCCGAAGGGTGCTCACCGCGATGTTCCCGCGCGCTTTTCTCACCCGGTCTCGGCGTTGCTGCCAGCCCTCCGACGATGGTGTCGGAGGGTGGCGGTAGACCAAGAGCACGCAGCATCCAGAACCGCTCCCCCGAACCCGCCAGGAGGCCCCCGTGTCGATTGCCCATCTCGGACTCGCCCCCAACGACGCATCGGGCGACCGCGGCTCTTCGGCGCAGTACACCTCCAACTCGTCCTCGGGTGCAGGAACGAGCGCACCGGGCTACGGCTCAGCCGGTTACGACCGTCGCACGCCGCCCCACGACCTCCTCGCCGAGCAGAGCACCATCGGCGGCATGCTGCTCTCGAAAGACGCCACGGCCGACGTCATCGAGACCGTCCGCGCCGCCGACTTCTACCTGCCGAAGCACGAGGTCATCTTCAACGCCCTGCTCGGCCTGTACTCCCACGGCGAGCCCACCGACGTCATCGCCGTCACCGACGAGCTGACCAAGGCCGGCGAGCTCAGCCGCGCCGGCGGCGCCGAGTACCTCCACACGCTCACCAGCCTCGTGCCGACCGCCGCCAACGCCGGCTACTACGCGTCGATCGTCGCCGAGAAGGCCGTGCTGCGCCGCCTCGTCGAGGCGGGCACCCGCATCGTGCAGATGGGCTACGCCAGCGAGGGCGAGGTCATCGACCTCGTCAACAACGCGCAGGCGGAGGTCTACAACGTCGCTGGCGGCGTGCAGACCGAAGACTACGTCCCGCTGACCGACGCGGTCACCGCGGCCATCGACGAGATCGAGGCCGCCGCCGGCCGCGACGGCCAGATGACGGGCGTACCGACCGGCTTCGCCCAGCTCGACGCCCTCACCAACGGCCTGCACCCGGGTCAGCTCATCATCATCGCCGCCCGACCAGCGCTCGGAAAGTCGACGCTCGCCCTCGACCTGTGCCGCGCGGCCTCGATCAAGCACAACGAGCCCAGCGTGTTCTTCTCGCTCGAGATGGGGCGGTCCGAGATCGCCATGCGCCTCATGTCGGCCGAGTCCAGCGTTCCGCTGCAGAACATGCGCAAAGGAACAGTCGATGCCCGCGACTGGACCACCATCGCCCAGACGCGCGGTCGCATCAACGACGCGCCCTTCTACATCGACGACTCCCCCAACATGACCCTCGTCGAGATCCGCGCCAAGTGCCGCCGTCTCAAGCAGCAGGTGGGCCTCAAGCTCGTCGTCATCGACTACCTCCAGCTGATGACCTCCGGCAAGAAGGTCGAGAGCCGCCAGCAGGAGGTCTCAGAGTTCTCTCGTGCCTTGAAGCTCATGGCCAAGGAGCTCCAGGTTCCGGTCATCGCCCTCTCGCAGCTCAACCGTGGCCCCGAGCAGCGCGCCGACAAGAAGCCCGCGATCAGCGACCTCCGCGAGTCGGGCTCGCTTGAGCAGGACGCCGACATGGTCATCCTGCTGCACCGCGAGTCGGCCTACGAGAAAGACAACCCCCGCCAGGGCGAGGCCGACTTCATCGTGGCCAAGCACCGCAACGGCCCCACAGACACGATCACCGTGGCGTTCCACGGGATGTTCTCGCGGTTCGTGGATATGCCTGCGTAGCGTCGCGTGTCGTCCGACATCTAATTTGTCGAAGTGCCACCTAGATTGTCGCTTTCCGCGGAACGCGACAATCTAGGTGGCAAACGGTAGCCCGTGACGGAGGCTGCCGCTGTCCGAGGAATCCGAGACCCTTTTCACGGGATGTTCTTGAAGGTTGTCGAGACTTGCAAAGCCACAGAAACTGTCGTGTGGTTTCCAAAACAAAATGTCGTTTTCCAGGCTTTCGTGTCGTCGAAGGCGCTCGTGCCGGTACCCAAACGAGGTCTCCCTCTCGAGCCCGGCCGTTATGTCTGTGGATGTAGCTCCGCCCGGTAGAGGAACCCCCGTCGTGCACTTCTTTCGGTTCCAGGCGTCACGGTGACCAAAGGCGAGTCGGCCTTCTCGACAGGCGCCAGTATCGGTTGAACGATTCGTTTTACGCCTGGTGGGCGGGTCGGATGACGATCTCGTTGACGGCGACGCGTGCGGGACTTGTGATGGCGTATTCGACGGCCGACGCTACGTCGTCGGCGCGCAGAATTTCGCGGTCGGCGCTCCTCGTGTCGTACAACTGTCGGGTCGCCTCCTGGAAGGAGCCGAGCTCTGTTGCGACGAACCCGGGCTCGATCACCGAGAATCGGACACCGGTGCCGGCGAACTCTTGCCGCCACGCTTGTGTGGCGGCGGTGACCGCGAATTTCGTCGCCGTGTACACGGCCGTCATCGGGGCGACGACTCGGCCTGCGACAGAGCTGATGTTGACCACGTCCGTGGCGACGTCATATTTCTTCGCGGTCTTCAGAAGGGAAGGCAGCGCCGCCTTGGTCAGGTGCAGGAGTCCGCGAAGGTTCACGTCGATCATGCGTTCCCACTCGGTCGGGTCCTGCTCCACGCTGGAGCCGATCAGCATGACGCCGGCGGCGTTGACGACAGCGTCTAGGCGACCCGATTCTCGGGTGGCCTGCTCGACGACGGTCAGCGCAGAGCTGGCGTTCGCAAGATCTGCGGCGATGACGGTGGCGCTCCCACCCTCGGCGCGGATGTCTTGTGCGAGGGCTTCGAGGCGGTCGCTGCGGCGGGCGACGAGGGTTACTGTGAAACTGGCCGATGCGAGGCGCCGCGCGGTCGCAGCGCAGATGCCGCTCGAGGCGCCGGTGACGATCGCAGTTCGGGTGGGGGTCGGGGAGGAGTCGTTCATGTCACCAGCGTGAGGGTCACGGCTTGTCTTTAGAAGGTGGCACCGGAGCGGGGTGCCGTCAGCACCACCCAGGGATCCGGGCCGGAGGATGGACGGGCCCACGCGTCATCGACCTTGGAGAAGAACGCGGCGGCGGACGACCCGTGCTGTGCGCTGTAGATGGTGAGTCGGGCTTCAGCGTCGGTCGGGACGACGAGCACCTCGTAGTCGACTTCCAGAGTGTCTTCGTCGAGACGGAAGGGCTTCGAGCCGGACGTGTTCGCCTCGACTTCGTGCCGGTCCCAGAGTTCGGCGAAGTCGGGTGTGTGGGCCAGTTCGGCGACGACGGAGGTCAGAATGAGGTCATCCGACCATCGGGCCGCGCCGAAGCGCAGGGTCGCGACCATACTCGAGGCGACTTCGTCCCAATCGGGGTGGGTGGACCGGGCGGACTCGTCCTGGAACACGTACGTGGCCAGGTTGCCGTCGTGCTTGCCCGCAGCGATCCACCCGCCCATCAGCTTGTCGGCGATCCGATTCGCGGCCAGCACCTGCATGCGGTGGTCGACGATGAAGGCGCCCTGGTTACGCAAGCCGCCGAGGAGAGTCACCAAGCCATCAGGGACAGGCGCAGGCCCCCAGGTACGCGGATCGTGGGCCTCCGACGTTAGCCGTCGGAGATAGTCGCGCTGGGCTTCGTCGAGGAGGAGAGCGTCGGAGATCGCAGCGAGGACAACAGGCGACGGGGTGATCTGCCGCCCCTGCTCCAGTTGCGTGTAGTAGTCGACGCTCACATTGGCGCGGACGGCGACCTCCTCGCGACGAAGGCCCGCCACGCGTCGGCTTGACGACGTTGAGAAGCCAACCTGAGCGGGCTCGATGGAGGCGCGGCGGGATTTCAGGAACGACCGGAGTTCTTCGCGTGCACTCACCCGATGATTATCCGATCAGAACATTCGTCGAGTGTCCCTTGCGACAAGTAGGCCGTCGTCCCCTAAGTGAAAAGACCGGAGTGTCACCCACGCGACACGGCAGGTAGCAGGCAATACCTTCGGCCTCCCGCTGCACCCCAGCCTCCCTCGCGTTGCCGGGTGAGCTCCAATCGCATACGGTTCTGAACTGTGCCTCTAGATCGACGAAGACCTCCGACGATCTCTGATGTGGCCCGTGTCGCCGGCGTCTCCCTACCGACGGTGTCGCGGGTGATGACCGGATCGACACCGGTGAGCGACCTGACGACGGCAAAAGTCCGAGCCGCCATGGACGAACTGGGTTACCGCCCCAACGGTGCGGCACGCGCCCTGGTACATGGTCAGCAGCCGATCGTGGGCGTTATCGCACCGGATACTGCTGCTTACGGCCGCTCGCGCATGCTGACCGAAATCGAGGACCGGGCCAGGGCGAGCGGATATGTCGTCGCTATCGCCATCCTCGATCCGGCCGACATCGAAGGAGTGTCAGCCGCAGTGGACGTTTTGTTGTCCCAGCCGATCCTCGGCGTCGTGGTCTTGGACTACAACTCCTACAACACGATCCAGCTGCACTCAAAGCTTGGCGCGATACCGATTGCGACGGTGACGAACGGCGCTGACACCGATGCCGACGTAGCTCACGTCCTGGTCGATGACCGCGCCGCAGCGCGCGCGGTCGTGGACCATCTCCTCGACCTCGGTCACCGCACTGTCCACTACGTCTCTGTTCCCTACTATGGTGGTCGTTCGCACCCCCGCGAGCTGGGATGGCGGGAGGCGCTGGCTGCACGCGGAGTCGCTCAGCCGGAACCAGCTGTGTCTGACTGGACGGTCGAGTCTGCGCTTCGCGCTGGAGCCGAGCTCGCCGCGGATGCCGGCGTCTCGGCGATCTTCTGCCCGAACGACGAGATCGCATTCGCGGTCATGCGGAGCCTGCACGATGCCGGACGTCGAGTGCCCCAGGACGTCAGTGTCGCGGGGCTCGACGACCACCCCCTCGCTTCGAGCTGGGTGCCGAGCCTGACCACCTACCGACTCGACTGGGGATGGGCAGGAAGGGCCGCTCTCGAGCTCCTCATCAACCCGGACTCCGAAGCAAACCCGAGCGACCGGCCGGGCAGCATGCTTCTCAACCGCGAGAGCACCAGCTCACCGCTGGCCTAGATAGCTGGCTTGCACGTTTGACGGGAGACGCCTAGTGTCGTGATCAACGCTTTCATGATCAACGTTTTCATGGAGGCTTCAAGCAACGCAGAGCGCAAGGGAGCCTCGTTTGAGCGCGGAAACCGTCTTGGCCACTCAGGAACCATCGTCGGTCACTGGAGTCGTGACACCCACCGGACGAGTCTTCGACTGGCATGCAGGCGCACTGACCGTGTCTTTTGGTTCGGGCGACCACCCGGTCCGGATCGTCGGCCTCAACGCGGGACCCGAGCGCGTTGTCACCGAAGCGACACAGCCGCTAGTCGAAGCCATGATCACTGGAGACGGCCGCGCCCGGAACACGACTCGGTTCACGCACACGGGCGTGGGTGCACGTCTTCGTCTGACCGATGTCCGCGAATGGACGACCGACGGTGTCGCGGGCTTGGACATCGAACAGCGCGATGAGAAGACAGGTCTTGTCGTGACGGTCACGTTCACGGCGTCACCCGAGATTGCCGGCGCCCGTGTCCGTACGTCGGTCCGCAACGACGGCATCGTGCCAGTCGTGCTCGAGGCCCTGTCGACCATCGCGATCGGCGCGCTCGTCAGTCACGGCGACGACCCGCACGACGCATTCCTCCACTCAGGATCCGGCGAACAGCTCGCCGAGAACCGATGGACGATCACGAAGGCCTGGTCACAGTCCGGCCTCGGGGACTTCCACTCCGCGGTCAATCACCAGCCAGGTCGCGGATACACGGCAGCCACGGGAACGTCGACCTGGACGACCGCTCGCGCACTACCTACGGGGGTGCTCGAACACCCACGATCTGGTCGTGCGATCGCATGGCAGCTCGAGCACAACGGCGGTTGGCGCTGGGAGCTCGACAACCAGAGGGAAGACGAAGACGCTCTGGCGCTTGTCCTCCTCGGGCCGACCGACCTGCATCACCACTGGGCTGAAGAACTCGTCCCCGGGGCGTCGTTCGAGTCTGTGCCCGCGTCGTTCACCATCGGCGACGCCGGCGCGGCAAGCGCCGTGGCCGAACTGACAAGGCACCGTCGCTGGATCCGGCGAGCGCAACGCGCAGACACCTCCTCGCTCCTGGTTTTCAACGACTTCATGAACACCATCCTCGGCGATCCCACGACTGTGCGGCTGCTCCCGCTCATCGACGCCGCTGCAGCGGTCGGGGCGGAGTGCTTCTGCATCGATGCCGGCTGGTACGACGACAGCGAAGAAGGGGACTGGTGGCCGAGCGTCGGCGAGTGGCTTCCCTCGGCGCGACGGTTCCCCGGCGGTCTGGCTGAAGTCGTCGAAGCGATCCGCGCACACGGGATGAAGGTCGGCATCTGGGTCGAGCCCGAGGTTGTCGGCGTCCGCAGCCCCCTCGCTGAAAGCCTCCCCGCCGAGGCGTTCATGCAGCGACACGGGATTCGTGTCCGGGAGCACGACCGCTACTTCCTCGATCTGCGGAGCGAGGCGGCCCGAGAGCACCTTGATCGAACCTTCGACCGGCTCATCTCCGACTTCGGCGTGCAGTTCTTCAAGCTGGACTACAACGTGATGCCCGGCGCCGGAACGGACCTCGACGCCTTCTCTCCCGGGGCCGGACTCCTGGCGCACAACCGGGCGCACCTGGGCTGGTTCACCGCCCTTCGTGCCCGCCACCCGGATGTGGTATTCGAGAACTGCAGCTCCGGTGCCATGCGCTCGGACTTCGGGATGCTGGAGGCGTTTGACCTGCAGTCAACATCCGACCAGCAAGACCTCCGCCTGTACCCGCCTATCGCGGCCTCGGCGCCGATGCAGATGCTGCCGGAACAGGCCGGCAACTGGGCCTACCCGCAACCGTGGATGAGCGATGACGAGATCGCATTCACCATGGTGACGGGATTATCCGGGCGGCTTTACCTGTCCGGGTTCATCAACCAAATGAACGATGCACAGTTCGACCTCGTCCGAGAAGCGGTCCGGGTGTTCAAATCCACACGGACCCACATCGCTGATGCCGTCCCTGAATGGCCGAGCGGCTACCCGGACTGGGAAGCGCCGTCGTTGTCACTCCGGCTACGAGGCGCGGGCCGGTCGCTTCTCTATGTCTGGCACCGCAGCGAATCGACCATCGAGCCCCTCGCTCTTGACCTCGGCGCCGGCGCGACACCAGCTTCGCTCCGCCAGGTGTTCCCGGCAAAAGCAGCGCCGTGGACAGCCTCAGTACGAGACGACGGCCACATCACGCTCGCCCCATCGACACCGGGTCTCTCCGCTCGGGTCTTTGAGGTCACCTCCGACTGACCCATTCCCTCCTGCACCACAACCCTCATCACGAATACCCGAAAGAAGGCAAGCAATGAAGCTTCAACTCTCGAAAAGACGGACGATCGTCGCCGCGATCGGCGCGATGGCTCTCGTCCTCACCGCCAGCGGCTGCAGCCGCGCCGGCGCCGGCACCGACAGCGACACCATGCAGTTCTTCTTCAACATGGGCGCCGACACTCCGCAGTACAAGGTCATGACCAAGATCGTCGATGACTTCGAAAAGAAGACCGGCGACAAGATTCAGCTCACCGCCGAATCGACGAACTACGAGAACGACATGAAGGTCAAACTCGCGGCCAACACAGTCCCCGACCTCTTCTCGACACACGGCTGGTCGCTGCTGCGCTACAGCAAGTTCCTCACCCCCCTGACCGACCAGTCGTGGGCGAAGAACGTCAACCCGGCACTCGACTCCGCAATGCGCGACAGTAACGGCGAAATCTTCGCCTTCCCCGGCGAAACCGACACCGCTGGGATCCTGTACAACAAGGACGTCCTCAGCAAAGCCGGTGTCGACCCGTCGTCCCTGACGACCTGGGATGCGTTCGACGCCGCCGCCGCGAAGGTCAAAGCCACCGGCACCACCGCGATCTACTCCAGCGGCAAAGATCAGGGCCCGGCAGGCCACATGGGCGACTACCTCGCCGCGCAGACATACGACACCGCCCAGGGACAGAAAATGAAGGACGGGACGTTCGTCTCGGCCCCCTTTGAGCAGATGCTCGACCGTGTGCAGCAGTGGCGGACAGCCGGATGGTTCAACAAGGACTACTCCTCCGCGTCAACCGACGACATGGCACGGGCACTCGCCGGTGGAACCACCGGCTTCGAACTGTTCCAAACGGTCCTCCTGAGCCAGGCGCTGACGATCAACCCGAACGCGAACCTCGGGTTCATCCCGCTCCCGACTACCGGCGACGAGAAGCCTTACCTGGTCGGTGGCGAAGGAGTGGACTCGTTCGGCGTGTCGAAGACGAGCGACCACCAGAAGGAGGCGTTGAAGTTCCTCGACTTCCTCGCGGAACAGAAGAACGCCGCCGCACTCGCGGAATCGACCGCGTCCGCCCCGGGACTGACCACCGTCAAGGTGGATTTCGGCTCTCTTGCAGACAGCTTCAACAAGTACGTCACGCCGGGAACGACCGCCGTGCAGCCGTATTTCGATCGCGTTTATCTGCCCAACGGTTCATGGGACACCCTCATCGCGGTCACGGATTCAGTGATCACCGGGCAGAGCACCGTCCAAGCCGCTTCCACCCAGATGGGTCGCCAGTACAAGACCCTCTACGGCCAGAAGTAACCGCCAGCACGTCGGGGGCGGCCGCCGCCCCCGACGTGCACGAGTCTCAGGAATCATCGTGAACAACGTCACCGACATATTGCCGCCACGGGCTCAGCCCAGCGCCACCCTCCCGCCGATCCAGAAGCGATCCCCACGGCCATCGCGTCGTGGCTGGGCCATGAACCTCATGTACCTCCCCGCCGCGGCGCTCCTCGTCATCTTCGTGTTCGTGCCCCTGATCCAGGGCATCGGATTGGCCTTCACCAACTGGGACGGCTACTCACCCACCAAAGCATTCGTAGGAATCGCGAACTTCGCCCAACTCTTCACCGACGCGACCTTCCACACGGCGCTCCTCAACACGCTTCTGTTCGGGTTCGGCTGCACGCTGCTTCAACAGGTCCTCGGACTCGCCCTCGCCGTCGCACTCGACGGACGGGGACGGATGCCTGCGGCTGCGCGGTCGATCGTCTACCTTCCGGTGCTCGTGTCACCCGTGGTGATGGGCTTGATGTATTACCTGGTGTTCCAGTACAACCGAGGCGCCTTGAACGACGTCGTGGGCGGCTTGGGTGTCGGCCCCATCGCATGGCTGAGCAGCGGACCGGGCGCCATCGCGATCATCATCCTGGTGAACACGCTGCAGTTCGTCGGAATCTCCATGGTCATCTACCTCGCCGGCTTGCAGGGCATCAGCCCCGACGTGTACGAAGCGGCGTCCCTCGACGGCGCTTCCGGCTGGGCCCTGCTCCGCTCCATCACGATCCCGCTACTCCAACCGGCGTTCGTGTCGAGCGTCATCATCAACCTGATCGGCGGTCTGAAGCTGTTCGACGTCATCCAGGTTCTCACCGGTGGAGGGCCAGGCTACGCATCGAACTCGGTATCGACGCTCATCGGCCGCACCTACTTCGGTCAGCAGGCGGCGGGATATGCATCGGCGATGGGTGTTGCCCTCTTTGTCATCATCGCGATCGTGTCGGTGTTCCTCGTCCGCCGGATGAGCCGAACGGATGTGACCGCCTGATGTCAACACAGACTGCTCCTCTGCGAGGTCGGCGTCCTCGGAAGGCAGCGAACGTCGGCAAAGCCGTGTTCCTGGCGATCGTGGCGCTGGTGCAGATCACCCCGTTCTACCTCGCTGTCACCACTGCGCTCAAACCTGTCACGGACACCAGCTCCCTCTGGGTGCCGCCGTTTTCCGGAGCCACGCTCTCGAACTTCTCAACGGCATTCTCGGTCGGCCACCTCGACTGGGCGCTGGAGAACAGCCTCCTCGTCACAGCGGTCAGCACGTTCCTCGTGTGCCTCGTCGGCGCCATGGCGGCCTACCCCCTCGCGCGCCGCTTGACTCGTCTGAACCGAGTCGTCTCGCTAGCACTTTTAGGCATGCTGATCGTTCCACCGCTCAGCATCCTCGTACCCCTTTACACAATGCTGTCCCGGCTTGGGCTTCTGAACACGTTCGGTGGACTCATCCTCGTCCTGACGACCCTGCAGCTTCCGCTAGCCGTGTTCCTCTTCACCCAGTTCATGCGAACCCTGCCGATCTCCCTCGAGGAAGCAGCCGCCATGGACGGCGCAGGGACGATTCGAACCTTCGTGCAGATCGTCTTACCTTCGATGAAGCCGGTGCTTGCCACCGTGACGATCCTCACAGCGACAAACGTGTGGAACGAGTTCGCTATGAGCTCCTACATCAGCAGCAGCACACCCATGCGCACCCTCGCACCAGCGGTGGCAGTGTTCTTCTCCAGCCAAGGGACGAACATCGGTGCCGCCGCCGCCGCCGCCCTCATAGGCCTCGCACCAATCCTCATCGCCTATCTGTTCCTGCAGAAGTACTTTGTGAAGGGTGCCCTCGCGGGAGCCGAAAAATGACATCGAACCGGCCTGC
Source organism: Frondihabitans sp. OV104 (assembly GCF_057787745.1). Classification (NCBI taxonomy): domain Bacteria; kingdom Bacillati; phylum Actinomycetota; class Actinomycetes; order Micrococcales; family Microbacteriaceae; genus Frondihabitans; species Frondihabitans sp. OV104. Next base: position 3,114,626 of record NZ_CM173541.1, on the reverse strand, counting down.
CGATTCGATTAGATGAACACGATGGTTCTTGCCGAAACCGCCCCCGACGTTCCATCGCGGGCGGCGCAGCACCCAAGCGTGCCGCTCGTAGCCCACCCGCATTCTTGTCAGATTGTGGACCAGCCGCCATCGCTCGGCAGCACGACGCCGTTGACATTCGCGGAGTCGTCGCTGAGGAGCCAGGCGATCGCAGCGGCCAGCTGTTCCGGCTGCGCAGTGGGCGGCAGGATCGCCTGCATGATCGGACCCACCCGAGAGGCCGCGTAGTCGCTCTTCATCGGTGCTTCGATATTGGTCGCCACAGCTCCAGGGGCGACGGCGTTCGCCCGGATTCCCTGGGGGCCGTGAAAGAAGGCGACGCTCTTGGTGAATCCTGCGATGGCGTGCTTCGACGCCGTGTAAGCAGCCCCGGATGCCGACGCACGAAGTGACGCTTCCGATGCGACGTTCACGATGGCGCCGGCACCTGCTTCGATCATGAGAGGCAGCACGGCTCGGGTGAGCCGCATTGGTCCGGTCACGTTGACGCTGAAGACGCGGTCCCAGGTTGCATCGTCGACTTCGCTCGGAGGGAGGAATGCGTCCATGATCCCGGCGACGTTTGCGAGGCCGTCGATTGTGCCGCCTCCCGCGCCGACGATCGCTTCGATGGTCTCCGGGAGGGACACGTCCCCGGGCACGGTGACGACGTCGAAGTCCCTCAGTTCTTCGGTCAGGGCGGAGAGGCGGTCGACGACGACGTCGGTGGCGATCACTCGGCCTCCCTCGTGGGCGATCCGGGTGGCCGTGGCGCGCCCAATGCCGGATCCGGCGCCGGTGACGATGATGGTCTTGCCGGCGAAACGTCCGGCAGTGGTCGTGGTCATGACTTCTCCTCGATGAGACGCGCCGACTCGGCGCAAGAACAGTTGTAGCACTGAGTGCACAAAAGGGGTAGAGATGCGTGAGAACCGAGTCGGGCGACCCCGGACTATCGATCCTGAAGCGGTATCCCTCACCGCGCTTCGTCTCTTCGACGACCTCGGCTATGACGGTGTCTCGATGGAGGACGTGGCGTCAGCAGCGACGGTGAGTCGCCGGTACCTCTTCCGGCTGTTCCCGACGAAGGCGTCGTTGCTGTGGGGAGGGCTCGACGAGTTCGCAGGTCGACTCCAGGAGTCTCTCGACAACAGCCCGGCCGGCGTATCAGTGTCGTCTGCACTGGCTACGGCGTACCAGGAGGCCGCGGCCTTCCCCGCGAGTTCCCTCGAGGTGACGCGACACCGACTCCGCGTGATCGCTGCGAACCCGGAAGTCGCGGGCGAGGGAGCCCGGCGCGTGGCAAAACTCACGAGAGGCATCACGGCGTTCATCAGGAGTCGGGAACCTGCTCCCTCCGACGGCCTCGACGCGACCGTTATCGCCAGTGCGCTGGCTGCGGCGGCGAGCTCTGCCCTGACGTGGTGGGCTCTGACGAGCGAGGATGCGCCGGAGGACGTCGTGGCACGCGCCGTCGATCGCGTGCTCGACATCCTGCCGTGACCCGCTCCGAGGAGAGGCCGTACGGCGTCAGGCCTCTGCGATCCACGCAGCGGAGACGCTGCGCTCGATGACGCGGCGCCAGCCGTCCGGAGCGGCAGGATCGTGGCTGGCCAGGGCAGCCAGCCACAGCACGGTCAGGAGGTCGTCGGAGGTGAATTCCTTCGAGAGCACGCCGGCGCCGTGGGCGTTCTCGACGAGTTCCGCCCCGAGCGCCATGGACCGTTCGCAGGCGTTGATGAGGAGAACGGCGTCGGGGTAGCGCCGTAGCATCGCGTCATTCATGGCCGGGTCGCTGAGCTGCAGGTCGATCATCTCGGCGATGAACGTCTCCAGCTGCGCCCGAGAAGACTCCTGAGCCAGTGTCCGTTCCCGGAGTGTCCGGAGTTTCGCGCCGGCGATGTCCGGGACGACGGCGTCGATGAGCTCCTCCCGGGAACCCACGCGGTTGTAGAGCGTCCCGATGCTGACGCCGGCCTCCCGAGCGATGTCCTCAAGTGGGGCCGAAAGACCCCGCCGCGAGAATACCGTTATGGCGGCCGCTCGAAGCTTGTCGAGGTTCGCCTGAGCGTCTCGACGCAGGCGGGGCGTAGTGCTCACAGCAACTCCAGTAGAAATTGAGGGCAACCTCAACATATGCTGAGCGCACGTGAGGACCACCTCAACTTACCGCTTCAGAACGCCCGGCCCCGCGGTGGGCTACGAAAGGATGCATCATGCCCCTGATCACCATCATCGGAGCCGGCCCCGGCCTCGGCCTCGAGATCGCTCGCGCTTTCGGGCAGAAGGGCTTCGATGTCGCCCTCGTTGCCCGCGACCAGTCCAAGCTCGACGCACTTGCAGAGAACCTTGGCAGCGAGGGCATACGCGCTCGTGGTTTCACCGCGGATGTGCGCGAGCCCGAGACGCTCAAGAATGCCATCGAGTCGATCCGGGCAGAACTGGGTCCCATCGACGTCCTCGAGTTCTCGCCAGCAGACCACACTCTCGAGTCAGTCGATGCTCTGAATGTGACGATGGAGAATCTGCAGCCGCAGATCGATTTCTACCTGGGCGGTGCCGTCACCGCCATCGGTGCCGCGTTGCCTGAGATGATCTCGGCCGGTTCCGGAACCGTTCTCGTGACGACGGGTGGCGGGGCGCTGTCTCAGACACCGGTTCGCGGGAACGTGAACATCGCCGCGGCTGGACTCCGGAATTGGACGCTGAATCTCAACCAGGCACTGGCTGACAAGGGGGTGTACGTCGGCTTCGTCGCGATCACCGCTCTCATCGGTGGCGGCCGCCCGGACGCCGAGCCCGCCGTCATCGCGCAATCGTACGTGAAGCTCTACGAGGAGCGAAAGGACGTCGAACTGCACTACGTCGCTTACGACGCCTAGCGTGTTTCCCGTCCGGCGCTTCAGGCTCCGGGCGGGCTGCGCCAAGCGTTGGGGCTTACCGGTGTCCGCCCGACTCAGCCGACGGTAGCCGCGGCCGCCGCGGCCGCGAATGCGCGAAGAGTCGCTACCTGTTCGGTGATGTCCGGCGGGTTCTCGGCCATCTGCCACGTCGAGACCAACGCCACCATGCCGCCGATAGTGAAGGTCCGGGCGTCGCCCGTGAGCGCAATCTTCGGTCGATCGGAGCCACGATCCGCATCCGTCAACCACGTGGTGACCGCTGCGGCAAGAACCTCGGCGACCCGCTCGCCACGGGGGATGGCGCGGAGTTTGTCGAAGAAGTCGCGATCAGCACGTCCGGCGGCAAGCAGCGGCTCGATTCCGCGCTCCTGCACGGCGCGCGTGAGGGCCTCGACAAGATTGGCTGCGCTCTCATCGAGGGGAAGCCAGCCCTCGAGCAGCCGACTGATCCAGACATCCGTCGCGAGGTCGCCGACATTGCTGTAGTGGTTGTGCAGCGCCTGCCGACTCAGGCGAGCTCGTTGCGCGACCGCACTCATCGAGATCACCTCGCCTTTCGGGGACTCGGACACCAGTGTCGTCAAAGCCCGGATGAGGGCGGCGCGGGTTCGGGTGACACGCGGGTCCACCCGGTGCCCTTCCGGTGGCAGCGTGCTCGTTCCCTGGGACATGGATCCATCTTGTCAGACTCCAACGTCTGATGTACATTTGTCCACTATTGGACGATTGTAAAGGACAAGATGACGCACGTAACCGAGTCGGCACCACGACGGGAAGACACTCCGCAGCACCCGGAGTTCGAAGCGGCGGTGGCAGGCGGCGCTCTGACGTCCGAGGGGCCGGGATCCCAGCACCGCTACCGCAACCTGATCCTGGGGGCCATCGGGATCCTGCTTTTCGCTATGGCGATGCTGACCAGCTACTCGAGCGCCTTCGGAAATCCGACACCCAACAATGTGCACCTCGCCGTCGCCGGCAATGCGGACACGATCGTGGCTCTAGAGCAGCAGGGGGCACTTGATCTCACGTTCGTGTCGTCCGAGGCGAAGGCGCGAGGTGCCGTGCTCGACCGCGAAGTGGACGGCGCTGTCGTCCTTCCCGCAGCCGGAAAGGACGCCGTCGTCACCACCTACATTGCCAGTGGTGCGGGTCGTGGCCTCGGTCAGGCGGTCTCCGGCATCGGCGACTCCATCGCCCAGCAATTGAAGACCACGAGCACGACCACCGACCTTGCACCCCTGCCAAAGAAGGACCCCGTCGGATCCATCGAGTTCTACGCGATCCTGTTTGCCGGACTCGGCGCGGCGCTGGGCGCCACGGTTTTCGGCCGTATCCTCGGAACCGTCGACACCTCGTCGAGGTTCGTCGAGCGCAGCATCGTCCTCGTCCTCTACACGGGTGCCCTGGCCGGGTTGATCACCCTCTGGATCGACACCGCCCTCGGTGCGGTGACCGTCAATCCCGGCGCCGTTTTCGCGGCGCTCTGGCTCACGGGGCTCGCCATCGGGGGAGCAGTGACCGGCGTCGCCGCACTGGGCGGAACTCTTGCGGCACTCCTCACGACGCTCGCGCTGGTGATCCTCGGCAACACGTCTTCTGGCGGGCCCCTTGGTATCCACCTTCTCAACGACTTCTTCCAAGCCCTGTACTACGTGTTCCCGCAAGGGGACTCTCTCGACCTACTGCGCTCGGTTCAGTACTTCGACGGTGCCGCCATCTCCGGCCCGATCATCCGGCTAGCGATCTGGGCTGTGGCCGGCATCCTGCTCACCCTGATCGCGATGCTCATCCGCAGCAGAAAAGAGGCGGCCGCTCGCCTGAAGGGCGCGGGCCACCGCAACGAGGACTTCCTAGTGGCAACTGCGTCACCGGCGTCCTACGCCGACCACGCCGCTCTCGGCAATCCCGCCGAGGTCACGCCTTAGCAAGCCAGGCAATCCCTTTTCACCCCCGTAGACAGCAGTCATGACACAACAGGAGGTCGGCACCATGCCAGGCAGAATCGACGTTCACCAGCACCTGCTCCCACCCCGCTACTTCGACGCACTAGCGACGGCAGGAGATCGGGCAATGAGCAGTGCAGCCGGGACCGGGGCGCAGGCGGTCGAAGGCGGGTCCGCGCAATGGAACCCCTGGGACACCAGCGGCGGGACGACACCGAGACAGGGCCCCCGGGCCATCGGCGGGTGGCTCATGCCCGAATGGGACCCCCAAGCGGCGATCAGGATGATGGACGAGGCGGGCATCGAGACCGGGATCCTGTCGATCAGCGCACCAGGCGTGCACTTCGGCGATGACGCCGCGGCCCGCGAGCTCGCCCGCGAACTGAACGACTACCAGGCCGAGCTGGTCAGGGCACACCCGGATCGGTTCGGGCACTTCGCCGTGCTGCCGCTCCCGGATTTCGACGGAGCCATCGCCGAAGCCGTGCGAGCACTCGACGAACTCCACGCCGACGGCGTACTCCTCCTATCCAACGCCAACGGACGCTACCTCGGCGATCCCGCCTACGAACCACTGTGGACGGAACTCGCCGCACGCTCGGCCGTCGTCTTCGTGCATCCCACCGCACCCCGGATGGCGCAGCTCCCCGGACTGCCCACGGCCCTGGTCGACTTCCCATTCGACACCACACGCACCGCCGTAGACCTCGTTGCCCACGGGGTGTTTGACCGGCATCCGGAACTGCGCGTGATCCTGTCGCACGCCGGCGGCTTCCTGCCCTACGCAGCGGAACGATTCAGCGCCGCAGCGATGTTCAACCCCGGCACCACTCCGGAGAGCATCCAGGCGGGCCTACGGAAGTTCTACTTCGACACCGCCCTGTCCTCAACCCCCACGTCCTTGCCGGCGTTGCTAGCGTTCGCGGAACCGGGCCATGTCCTCTACGGCAGCGACTACCCCTACGCAGACCCGAAGTGGAGCGCCCGCTTCGACAACTTCATCGACACCTACGACGGACCAGGATCCGACAGGCTGGGCGAGGTGCACCGGTCTGCCGCCGAGAAACTCTTCCCCCGTATGGCCAAGTGACGGCAGGGCCATCAGCACTCTGGAACTGACACGGGGCAGAAGCGCTACAGGGTCCACGCCCAGTTGTCAGCGGCCGCTCCCGACCAGGTCTCGGGATCTCGAGCTGATTAAGATGCTTGCATGATGACTCTAAGAAAGAGTCACAGGGCACCGCCAAGCGAAACTACCGCGACGGCGCTGCCAAATCAGCTGGCCTGTGCGGCACTGGAGTACACCCGGGTGTCAGTGACGCACTTCCTCCAGACGCAAGGCGCTCGTCAGAGGTTCCAGTCCATGGGCGTGGAAGAACAGGACCCCCTCCGACCAGGATGATGGTGAAAAGGGTTTGTCGCGACGTCGTCGCAGTCGCTCGGCGGGGCGAATCCCCGATCAGCCCAATCGCGAGAGACATCGGGATCTCGGAGTCGTGCCTCTAACGCTGGCTCAAGACCGCTGACGTCGTAGACGACGTTGACCCTCCCCAGCTCTTCCGCACAGAAGGCCCCTCGGTTGTGGGCACAGACAAGCGACGTCAGTCGGCGTCGACTTCATCCGTTCGGGCGGGGCCGGACGACTTTGACATAGTCAAGAAACCGGACAAGCTGGTAGGCAGACTGCAGTGTGGCTCTTGGGGTGGGGGTCACGGTCTCAGCGGCGCTAGTGAGTCAGCGGCCTCGTTCCATCCCCGGGGGGACCAACACGTGCCCCTCTGATATGAGAAGGAGGACATGTGTTCGGTCGCAAGAAGCAAGTCGATTCCCCGTTCGAGGGATTCGTGAAGACGGGTAGTGTGCCCAAGGCGGTCATCGAGGGATTCTCCTCACGGGTGCCGCCGGAGGTTGCCGCTCTCTGGCAGGCAGGAACCGGCACCCTCGCTGACGGGCTGATCAGGGTCGTCGACCCCTATGACTGCTCGGTCGTGATCTCGTCCTCCTACACAGGGATCGCGACTGCGGTGCCGATCTTCCAGAGTGCATTCGGTGACGTCATCATCTGGGACACCGCCGAGCAGTCGTTCGGCCTCCTGAACTTTCGCCAGGGAACCCACGAGCTCGTCTCGAGCAAGTTCTCCCTTCTTCCGCGCTGGCTCGCTGATGAGACGTTTCTCGATACGAGGTTGGATCAGCCTCTGTACCGTGACGCCGTGGCGAAACTCGGCCCCGTCGACGCCGACACGATCTTCGGCCACGTTCCGCTGCTGGCCCTCGGGGGCCCGAAAGACGTGCAGCACCTGGACCGGGTGAAGACTCGCGAGCACCTGATGATCATCACGCAGATGATGGGTCCCCTCTCGTGAGCTCGTCCCCGGAGCCGTCCGTCGATTCCCGACGGACACCGTTCCGGAGAAGCGCACTCTCCGCCCTGCCGCAGGCTCTCATCGCGGGTGCTCTGGGCATTCTCGGGCTCTGGCCCGTCGCCCTCGCGGCCTACCTGATCAGCCATTCGACTGTCGGCGGTGGACTCATCCTGGCGATCGTCGTGGGGTGGCTGATCGTCTTCCTGGGGTTCTGGGCTGTCGACGCGATCTTCTGTGCCCAGAGCCTCTCGTGGCTTCGGGGGTTGATCAGTGCACTTGTGTACGTGCCCCTCGTGGCGCTGGAACCCTCCATTGCCGCGACCATGAGGGCCCCGTCGCCGAGCCCCTACGTCTTCACCTTCTGCTTCGCGGCGGGAGTCGTCGTGCTGACCAGGCTGCCCGGCATGATCGTCGCTTGGCGTCGAGCCGCTCGATGACCATCGATGGGCCGGCTACTCAGTCGTGAGGTGGTTCTGCCGACGCCAGTGAGGGGGGCGCCGACGGGTGGTGCCTGCGGACGAGGCGCCGGGATCCTGCGCTCCATCGGGGTGTCAGAGGCGGAGCGGGTTAGCGCCCTGGGCGGCCAGGAGATACCAGGCGGTGGCCCCGAGGTGCAGGGTCGCGTTGTAGGTGTCACCGAACCCCGTGATGAGGCCGTTGCTGGAGGCGGCGACGATTCCGAGGCCGTCGCCCGTGGGTGCGGTGGCCTGGGCAGTCTGGATCGTAGTCATGAGCTTGCTGTAGAGAGCGCGGTCGCCGGTGGCTCCCCGGGCTCGCACGGCGAGAGCCAGGTGCGCCGTGCCTTCGAGCCATACCTTGGTCGTGTCGGCGTCGCTGTAGCTGCTTCCGGTGAGGCCGGCGTCGGTAGTGGTGAGGGTGTTGTTGACCCAGGTGACTGCGGGGGAGTAGTTCGAGCTCGCCGTGGCGAGGTAGGCCCAGTTCTGGATGTCGCCGGGTATCGGGGTGCGGTTGATGCTGGTGCCGTCGGTGTTGGTGCCCGTCCACAGGTGTCCGGTCGCAGTGTCTTTCATCGCGGCGACGAAGGCGAAGGCGGCGGTTGCCCGGGTGGTCCAGACGGCGGCGCCGGTGAGGGTCGCGAGCATGGTGAAGAACGCGCCGGTGTCGATGTTGTGCTCGGTGGCCTTGTAGGTCAATGCAGTGTTGCTGGCGTCGCGGCCACCGGTGTAGCCGTTGGGTGACTTGGCGGCGTCCCAGGTGTTGGTCTGGATCCAGTTGCCGAGTGTCAGGGCACCCTGCAGGAACCGCGTCTGCCCCGTGACCTTCGACAGTCGGGCCAAGGCGATCCCCACCCAGGCCTGGTTGCCGGTGTTCGCTGCGGCCGAGCCGATGTAGGGAGCGCCGGACGAGGTGATGAACGGGTTCGGCTGGTACGAGGCGCGAGTTCGCCCGTCGCCGAGAGGGTCGTGGTCTTGCGCGTAGAGGAGGCTGTCGCCGAGGACCGTCGCCAGCTGGATGTTCGCCGCGGTGCCGCTGGCGAGCCATGCCAGGATCACGATCGCGTCGTCGTACGCGAAGCTCGAGACGAACCCGTTCGCGCCTTCGATGCCGCCCGTGTAGCTCTGCGGCACGCGCAGAGTCGAGCCGGAACCGTACTGGTTGAATCTGCTCTGCAGGAAGGCGTATCCGTTGGCGATCGACGTCGCCGACGGCGCTGCGGCTGCGGCCGCATGGGCGGGAGACGCGTGCAGCAGGGAGGTCGTCAGCGCCGCCCCGGCAAGGGTCGCTGATCCCCTGAGAAAGCCCCGGCGGGAGAGGCCGTCGGCGTAGCTCATCGGGCCAGTCCGTTCCATCGGCTGAACCGGAATGGGTTGGACCCCGTGAGGGCGAGGAGATACCAAGCGGTTGCGCCGGTGTGCAGGCTCGAGTAATACAGGTCGCCGAAGCCGGTGTCGAGGCCGTCGCTGGAGGCGGCGACGATGCCTCTCCCGTCTCCGTTGGGCTGCTCCCGTTGAGCGGTGCGAAGCGTCTTCAGGAGCTGGTGCACTCGGGCCGCGTCACCAGGGGCGTTCCGTGTGCGAAGGGCCAGAGCGAGCTGGCCTGTGCCCTCGAACCACACCTTGCTCGTGTCGGTGTTGCTGAAAGACGGGCCGGTGTAGGGCCCGTCTGTCGCCGTGAGATTGTCGGTCACCCAGGTGAGGGAGGGCGCGTAGCGGCGGTCTCGGGTCGCCAGGTACGCCCAGCTCTGGACGTCTTCGGGAATGGGGTAGTAGTTCGTCGTGACCCCGTCGGGGTTGGTGCCCGTCCACAGATGGGAGTCGGTGCCGTCTTGCATTGCCGCGATGAACGACAGGGCCACGCGGGCGTCCTTGCCCCAGGTGCGGTCACCGGTCAACTGCGCGAGCTGGGTGAAGAAGGCGGCGACGTCGATGTTGTGCTCGGTGGCTTTGAAGGTCAACGGGTTGTCGTCGGCGTCTCGACCCCCGGTGAAGCCGAAGGGCGCGCGGGTGACGTCGAGGGTGTTCTCTCGAATCCACTGGCCGAGACGAAGGGCACCGGCGAGGAACCGGCGAGACCGGGTGGCTATGTAGAGGTGAGCGAACGCCATGCCGACCCACGCCTGATTTCCGGTGAACGCGGCCGGCGACCCGATGTCGAGCGGGCGCGGAGGTGACGCGACCGGGAAGTTGTCGGGCTGGTAGGACGCCCGGGTGCGACCGTCGGCCAGAGGGTCGTTCGCCTGCAGGTACAGGAGGGCATCGCCGAGGAGCGTCGCGCGCGTGACGTCGCGGCGAAGGCCCCGAGCAAGGTAGGCCAGGATGACCAGCGCATCGTCGTACGCGAACGACGACACGAAGTCGAAGGTGGGCGTGGTGAAGAACCCCCCGGCGTAGCTGCGGGGGAGGCGGAGCTGTGTTCCGCCGCCGTACTCGTCTAACCGCGCGTCGAGGAACAGGAAGGCATTCTGCTGCGAGGAGAGGGCGCTCGCCGGTCTCGGACTTCCACGTCTCGGATCCTTCGTAGCGGACAGGAGCGGCGCGGCCGACGCGGGCCGGGCCGAGGCGAGTACTGCGAGAGACGCGGCACCCGCCGCTGCCCCACCGAGGAGCCCTCGGCGGCTCAGGGAGAAGGCCGGCACAGCGCGCGCCTCGGCGGCTGCTGTCGTGTCGTCGGATGTGGGAGAGCTCATAGCAACCCTGCTTCGTCTCGTCGCGTTGGCGCATCGAATTAGTAAAGGTAACAAACAAATTACCTGTATCGAGTCTAGGGAAAATGCCGAGAAGACGGAAGAGGGAGAACCAGCGGCGGCCGCTCGCAGGCAGGGGCATGCGCCGTGGGCCCTGATCCAGCCCACGGCGCATGCCCCGGTGGTGTTACAGGCGGGCCGCCTTGCGACGGGTGACCAGCGCCAGCGCGAGACCGGCGAGCAGCAGCGCGAGTGCGCCACCCACGAGGGGGAGGGTGTTGCTCCCCGTGTAGGCGAGCGATCCGGCTGCCGCCGGGGTGACGCCCGAGGCGAGGACCGTGCTGCCACCGAGGGCGGCGGCCGTCACGGTACCGGTGCTGGCGACTGAACCGTCAGCGGTCGGGGCGACGACGATGGGAGTGGTCGTCGAGCCGGTGTCGCCCGGGGTGGTCGGGTTGCCCGGTGTGGCCGGGGCCGTCGGGGTGACCGGGTTGACCGGGTTGCCCGGGGTGGCGGGGTCCGTGGGCGTCACCGGGGTGACGGGCGTGGACGGGTCGGTTCCCGTGGTCGGCGTGGTGGTGGAGCCGCCGATGACGGTGACGGCGTTGCCGCCGAGGTCGATCGGGGCGGTGATGACCGGCACGATCTGGGTGCCGCCGAGGATGCCGCCGTCACCGGTGGTCGTGTTGCCGGCTCCGCCGGTCGAACCCGTGCCGGTGGTGCCGGTCGTGGTGCTGGTCGTGTCGCCGATGACGCTGACGGCGTTTCCACCGGCGGTGACCGGTACGGTCACGACCGGGATCACCTGGGTGCCGCCGAGGATTCCGTCGTCACCCGTGGTGCTGTTGCCGGTCGAGCTCGTTCCGGTGGCAGGAGCCGTTCCGGTGGTGGTTCCGGTGCTGGTGGAGTCGCCGAGGACCGAGATGGCGTTGCCGCCGACGGTCGCGGGGGCCGTGATCACAGGGGCGATCTGCGTCCCGCCGGCGACACTGTCGTCACCGGTGGTGGTCGAGCCGGTACCGGCCGAGGAGCCGGTTCCCGTCGTCGCGCCGGTTCCGGTGCCGGTGGTGGTTCCGGTGCTGGTGGCGTCGCCGATCACGGAGATGGCGTTGCCGCCGACCGTCACCGGGGCGGTGACGTCGGGGGCGATCTGCGTGCCCGACGCGATGCCGTCATCGCCGGTGGTCGTGCTGCCGGTTCCGGCGGCCGGCGTCGTTCCGGTCGTGGTGCCGCCGGCGGTGGTCGATCCGGTGCTGGTGGAGTCGCCGAGGACGGAGACGCTGTTGCCGGCGACCGTGATCGGCACGTCCAGCCCGATGAGCGCCTGCGTGCCCCCGAGGACGCTGTCAGCGCCGGTCGTCGTGCTGCCGGTCCCCTCGGCCGGCGCAGTGCCGGTCGTGGGCGCCGAGGTCGAGCCCGCGCTGTGCGAGTCGCCGAGGACGGAGATGGCGTTGCCGCTGACGGTCACCGGAGCGGCGACGTCGGGGGCGACCTGCGTGCCGGAGGCGACCGAGTCAGCACCGGAAGTGGTGCTGCCGGAGTGCGCCGTGCCAGGGGCGGGGGTGGTCGAGGGCGAGGCGGCCGGGGCGGCGGGTGCCGGGGCGGTGGCCGTGGATCCTGCGCTGGTCGAATGCCCTGCGACGCTCACCGCGTTTCCGCTGACGTGAACGGGAACGGCGACCGACACGATGCCCTGGGTGCCGGAGAGAAGGCCGCCGACGCCGGTCGTGGTGGGCGCCGAAGCGGCGGGTGCGGCAGGTGCCGATGCGGCGGGTGCTGCCGGTGCCGTGTGAGCGGCCGGTGCCGTCGCGGCCGGAGCCGTGCTGGACGAGTGGCCGGCGACGCTGAGGGCGTTGCCCGATGCGGTGACCGGGGCAGTGACTGTGCCGAGCACCTGGGTGCCGGAGGCGACGCCGTCGGAACCGGTGGTGGTGGCCGCGTTGGCGGCGACCGTGCCGCAGGCCCAGAGGCCTCCGACGAAGCAGACTCCGATGAGTCCGCGCGAGACGTACTTGTTCATGATGATGACTCCACAAATTTGACTGATGGTCCGCCATCCCGGAGTCGGGATGTGCGGTTGCTGGTCGGACGCGTGCGTCTGGAGCAGCGGTGGTCGCGTATCTGCCTCTGACAGGGGCAGGGAGCGGACCGTCAGTCGGGTGAGGTGTCGAAGTCGTACGTGGGGGCCGAGGGGATCTCGGAAGACGTGCTCGGCGCGGCCAGGCCGGCGGCGAGAAGGATTGAGAATCCCGAACCGTCGGTCGCGGCGGGGGAGCTGCCGTTGCCGTTGCTGCCCTGAGCGGCCGATGCGCTCGACGTGGCTGCGGGGGCCGCCGGTGCCGGGGCCTCGGGTGCCAGGGGCGAGCGGGCCGGAGTGACCGGTTCGGCAGCGGAAGCCGAGGTGGTGGCGCTGGTCTCGGCAGGGGCGGCGAGGAAGCCGGAAGTGTGCGAGACGCCCTGTGCAGCGGCCTGAAGGGCGGCGGCGACCTTGTCGGAAGAAGCGAGGGAGATGGCACCCGAGCCGTCGGTTGCCGGCCCGACAGCGACGGAGGCGTGGGCGGCAGGGGTCGGGATGTCGGACCCGGGAATGGTCGGAACGGGCAGTGCCGGCGTTCCGGTCGAGCCGCCGTCCGTCCCTTCGGCGACACCGTCGCCGACCGTCGAGACGCTCTCGCCGACTGTCGACACGACGTCGTCGACGCCGGAGCTGACCGGGGTGGTCACGGTCTCGACGGGGGTGGTGCCGGCGACAGCGTGGACGACGGGAGCGACCACCGGGACGGCCGCGACGACCTTGTCGACGGTCTGCGCGACCGGAGTGACGACGGTGCCGACGGGCTTCGATGCGGTGACGGTCGACACGGCCTGGACAGGCTTCGTCGCGACCGGGGTGGCCTTCACGACCACCTGGTGCACGGGCTGAACGGGGGCGGTCGCCTTCGCGACAGAGCCGGTGACCGCCTTGACAGCGGCTCCCGCGGTCGAGCCGACGGACGCGACGGGCTTGTCGACAGCGCCGGTCACACCCGAGACCGTCTTGCCGACCGCCGACGTGGCACCACCGAGCAGGCCACCCGACGGGGGTGCCGTCTCGGCGTGGGCCTGGCTGGACGAGAGGAAGCCGATGGCGATGAAGGCGAGAGCGACGAGGCCCGAGAGGAGAAGAAGGCGCGCCAGGTGGAGTCGGGTGCGAGCATCCGTCTGATCCACGGCAATCACCTTCATCGGTTGACTGAGGTCGTCTGCCATCGATGAACGACGGCGAGCGAGCGAGCTGGTAAGACTCGAAGGCCGGATGGTTGGTCCGGTGTGAATCAGAAGCTACGCCTGGTCGGGCGGCTTGTCGAGATCACATCAGAGAACTCTCAGATTGCAACCGTCAAGTACCCCGATCGGTGGCGGCCCGCCGAAACTTGCTCGCCTTGGGGCCCCACAGCCGCGAACACCTGGCCGAAACCGCTAGGGGGCCGATGCCGTCTCCGGCTCGGCGGGCGGCTCTGTGAGCAGCGTGTCGAGCAGCCTCTGGATGATGTCGTTGATGTCGACGCCCTCGGGGTCGAAGAGCCACTGGATCTGGGCGCCGTCCTGGGTGGCAATCAGAGTGCGTGCCGCTTTCGCTGGCTCGATTCCCGGTCGGAGGAGCCCGAGTGTCTCCAGCCGTTCGAACTCGATCGTCATCGTGCGGACGACCCGGTCGTACCGGGTCTGGAACTGCTCGTGCAGCGGGTGATTGGCATTCGTCGCATCCACCGAGGTGCGGGCGAAAAGGGCGATCAGGCCGGGCACGGACTCGTTGTGCTGAGTCAGGCGGCGGTAGAACGCCCGGAAGTCGGGACGAGGATCGACCGGACCGACGAGACGGTACACCTGCTGTTCCCGTTCGTCCAGGACGGCCTCGAGGAGGAGCTCCTTGGATGCGAAGTGGTGGAGGAGGGTTGCATGGTTCACCCCTGCGCCGGCAGCGATCTCACGGACGCTCGTGCCGAAGAAGCCCTGGGAGCCGAAAAGCTCCCCGGCAGCAGCCAGGATGACCGCACGAGTCTGAGCACCCCGGCGATTGGTCGGCGGACCGCTTCGATGTCCGGTAGCGCCGGGACGCGAAACGGTCACCCCCTGAGTCTAGGAGGTGACCGTTCTCGCCCTGGGGCGCTATGCCTCAGCGGCTATTCGAGATCGCGTCTACCGGAGGACGGCGACTGCCTTCTGCCGGATGTCGGCGGACGACGATCCGACGCTCACGGTGACCTTGCCGGTGGGCGTGGCCCAGACGTCCTTCGACGAGTTCCAGTAGGCGAACGCTCGCGCGCTGAGCTTCACGGTGACGGTCTTGGACTGTCCCGCACGCAGAGTGACCTTGGTGAAGCCGGCCAGTTTCTGCGGTGATGTCGCGACCCTCTTCGAGGGCAGGGTGCCGACGTACATCTGCGCGGTCTCGGTGCCGGATCGGGCGCCGGTGTTCGTCACTCGGACCGTCGCTGTGACCGATGCGGGTGCACCGCGGGTGACGGTCTTCGTGGAGGCCTTGACCGCGAACTTGCTGTAGCTGAACTTCGTGTAGCTGAGACCGGAGCCGAACGCGAACTGCGGGGAGATCTTGGCAGCGCGGTAGGCCTGGTAGCCGATGTTGACTCCATCGACCGTCGCCGTGCGGTCGATGCCGGGGAACGATGACGGTGCCGAGGTTGGCGTTGACACGTCGTTCTTGGCGAACGTGACCGGCAGCTTGCCCGACGGGTTGACGTCGCCGAACAGGACGCGAGCTATTGCGGTGCCCTGCTCCTGTCCGCCGTACCAGGCCTCGAGGACCGACGGAACAGAACCGAGCCACGGCATGTTCACCGATCCGCTCGTCGTCAGGACCACGACGGTGCGGGGGTTCGCCTTCGTCACGGCTGAGATGAGAGCGTCCTGCTCGTTCGCCAGAGTCAGGGTCTTCTTGTCGCGACCCTCGCCGACGTAGTCGCGAGCGAAGACGACCGCGACGGACGCCTTCTTGGCGGCGGCGACGGCGTCGGCGACTGCCGGAACCACGATCTGAGCCGGGTGAGTCCAGGTCATGACGAGGTCGGCGGAGCTCTCCTGGTCGGGGTCGGAGGCGTTGTTGCTGTACTCGACGCGGAGGTCATGCGACTCGCCCTTGACCAGGCGCAGGGTGGCTCCCGTGTCGGTGCGGACCGCGTGCGGGTTGGACCCGTCGATGATCTGCTGTCCGTCGAGGTACAGGCTCGAACTGCCGAAACCGGTCAGCGACAGGGTGTATGCGCCGTCGGCCGGTGCGGTGATGGTTCCCGACCAGCGTGCCGAGAGCGGACCGCCGAAGTTGTAGCCCGGAACGGCGGGGACCGAGGATCCGTACAGCCCGGGAATGGCGAGGAAGCCGGCGCTGAGCGCGACCTGCTTGTCGGTGCGGGTGACATCCGGGGTGCCCGACCGGTCCTGGTTGAACCAGTACTCGGCGGTGAGGCCGGTGGTCGTCGGATCGGACGACGTCGCCATCACGGACGACGGAACGGCGGCGCCGCTCAGGGAGTGAGCCGGGCCCACCGGGTCGGTTCCCGGCGTGAACGAGACGGCCGCGGAGGACCCGAGACGCTTCTTGATGCCGGCGAGAGGGGTCACCGACGCGGTCGGCTTCACGACCGAGCTGCCGCCGCCGGTGGCGAGGGCGTCGGCGTCGGCGCCGATCACGGCAACCGACTTCGTCTTCGCAGGATCGAGGGGCAGGACGGCTGCACGGGACGCAGCACCTGTCGCCGCGCTGTTCTTCAGGAGAACGGCGGACTTCTCGGCGATGTTCGCGGCCGCGGCGCGGTCGGCGCTCACGGTCAGCGGGCTGGTGCCGATGGGGCGGTCGAAAGCGCCCATGGCGAACATCGTGCGAAGGACTCGGTGCACCTTGTCATCGACGGTGGCACGCGACACCTGGCCGTTGTTCACGGCGTCGATGAGGGGCTGCCCGAAGTAGCCGGCGGCGGGGAACTCGACGTCGAGGCCGGAGTTCGCGGCGGCGACGGTGCTGTGAGCGGCGCCGTAGTCCGTCTGGATGAAGCCTTTGAAGCCGTAGCTCTTCTTGAGGATGTCGAAGACCTCGGAGTTCTCGCAGGCGTAGACCGTGTTGACCTTGTTGAAGGAGCACATGGCCGAGCCGACGCCGGCCTTGATCGAAGCCTCGATCGGTGCGAGGTACGTCTCGCGGAGCGCACGCTCGCTGACGGTGACGTTGCCGCCGTTGAGACGACTGGTCTCCTCGTTGTAGACGGCGGGGTGCTTGATGGTCGCGACCACGTCGTGAGACTGCACGGCCTTGATCTCCGGCCCGAGCAGCGCGGAGGCGAGGGCCGGGTCTTCGCCGAGGGCCTCGAACTGGCGTCCCCAGCGAGGATCCCGGACGAGGTCGCCGGTCGGTCCGAGGAGGCCGTTCTGGCCGGTTGCACGGACCTCCTTGCCGAGGACGTCGCCGTACTGGCTCGCCATGGCGGTGTCCCAGGTCGCGCCGAGTGCGATCGGCGCCGGAAGCGCCGTCGCCTTTCCGTCGTTCGTAGCCGAGTTCGTCACGCGGACGCCCGAGCCCGCATCGGTGAGGAGCAGGGCGGGGATGCCGAGGCGCGCGAGAGGAGCGATGTAGAAGGCAGTCTCACCGCTGAAGTCGCCGTGCAGCCTCGACACCTTCTCCTCGAGAGTCATCTGGCCCATGAGGAGGTCTGCCCGCTTGTCGGCGGAGAGCTTGCGGTTCATCCAGGTGCCGTCGACCGGAGCCACCTCGGTGATGCGGCCCGAGCCGTCGCGGATGGCCTCCTCGGCCTTCTCGGCATTGGCGGCTCGACCCGGGGCGACATGCCCGGGGGTGTGGGCAGGAGCGGCCTGCACGGCGGCAGCGCCTCCGAAGGTGCCGATGAGCACCAGCGCGCAGGTTGTCGCGGTGGCCGCCAGAAGCGACCTCCGCCTTTTTTCGTTAGCCAAGGAAGAGGCCTTTCGGGAAGTTCTTATGTCGCCCGGGAATGTGCGACACCGCGGCCGTAGCCGGTGGGGCCTCAGTGCCGGTGATCGATCAGCGGCAAGAGTCAGAGGCCCGATCGCGGGAGAACGCGATCACCCCCGTTCGGGGCACGGCAAAGTTATCAAGTCTCTATGAATTTATCAACCAGACGGTTGATGAAGCCACGCTTGAGACTGTGAGCCTGTGACGACGAGTGAACCGGCTCAGGCGGACGGCGCCCAGCCGAGCTCGGGGCCGAGGTGCTCTGCGAGATCGGTCAGGATCTGCGCGTAGTCGTCGGGCTCGAGCGCGAAGGGCAGTGCGAACGCGACCTCGTCGACGGCCTGGTAGGCGGGGTCGGCGTGCAGCGTGTCGGCGATCTCGGCAGAGGTGCCGACGAGGTCTGCCGCGAACAGCAGCTTGCCGGGGCCCTGGGGAACACCGACGCGGCCGGCCCGCGATTCGGCGTAAGTCGCGTAGCGGGCGCGCTGCTCCGGCGTCGCCGAGTCGGTGGGCACGACGACGAGACCCTGCGAGACGCGGGCAGCCGCGCCTTTCGGGTGGGCGTCACGGTACGCGTCGATCTGGGCGCGCTGGTTGACGGCGAAGTCCGTGCCGTGCTCGGCGCGGGTCACGCTCGAGGCGAGCAGGTGGAAGCCGTTCTCGCCCGCCCACACGGCCGAGCGGGTGCTGCCGACGCCGCACCAGAGGCGGTCGACGAGGCCGGGGGAGTGGGGCTGCACGATGCCGCTGAACTCCTCGATGCCGCGTCGGCCGGCCTCGCTGACGGCGTCGCCCCGCACCAGGTTGCGCAGGCGGATCAGGCGGTCGTAGCCGAGGTCCTCCTGCTCAGCGGTGTCGGGGTAGATCGCGTCGCGGTAGAGGTCGAAGTTCATCGGGGTTCCCGCCGAGAAGCCGGGGTTGAGGCGCCCACCCAGCAGCACATCGACGGTGCCCAGGTCTTCGGCGAGCCGGAACGGGTTCTCCGCTCCGATCGGAGTGACTGCCGTGCCGAGCTCGATGCGGCTCGTCCGCTGAGACGCCGCCGCCATGATCGCGACCGGCGACGAGATGCCGGGCTGCAGGTGCCGGTGGCGGAGCCAGGCGCTGTCGAGGCCGAGCTGCTCGCCGCGCTCGATCACGCGCAGCGTGTCCTCGTGGCCGCCGGCCGGGGCCGCGGGGTCGAACGAGCCGATCGTGAGAAAGCCGAGACGCTGGAGCGGGGAACCGTGGACGGGCATGCGACAAGTCTCGCAGGGCGCGCAGTGGGTTAGTCTCGGCCTGCTCCCGGCTGCGCCACCGCCCCGTCCACCGACCAGGCTGCGCCGGGGGTCGACGGAAGGAACCGCAATGAGCATGGAGTCCGCGGCCTGGAGCTCGCTCTACAAGATCTCGTCCGCCCGAGACGGCAAGCACGGCATCTCGCGTGCGTCCGTGCGTCGGATCCTGACGTTCTCGGTGCCCTACCGGGCCAAGCTGATCGTCTTCGTCCTCCTCTCCGTCGTCGGAGCGTTTCTCGCGGTCGCGACGCCGGTGCTGGCTGGCAGGGTCGTCGACGTCATCGTGGCCGACGGCGCGATCGCCACGATCGCCTGGCTCGCGATCGGCATCGCCGCGGTGGCCGTGGCCGACGCCGGCGTGTCGCTCGTGACGCGCTGGTACTCGGCGCGCATCGGCGAGGGCGTCATCCTCGACCTCCGCACTGCGGTCTTCAACCACGTGCAGAAGATGCCGATCGCGTTCTTCACGCGCACACGGACGGGCGCCCTCGTGAGCCGCCTCAACAACGACGTGATCGGGGCGCAGCAGGCCTTCAGCGGCACGCTGTCCGGCGTGGTCACGAACTCCGTGGCGCTGATCCTCACCCTGATCGTCATGCTCAGCACGTCGTGGCTCGTGACGGTCCTCGCCGTCGTCATGCTGCCCATCTTCCTGGTGCCCGCGCGCCGGATGGGCAGTCGTCTCGCGGCGCTGCGTCGCGAGGCCGCCGACCACAACGCCGCCATGAGCACGCAGATGACCGAGCGCTTCTCGGCGCCGGGCGCCACCCTCGTCAAGCTGTTCGGCCGGCCCGACGAGGAGGCCGAGGAGTTCCGCGTGCGCGCCGCCCGCGTGCGCGACATCGGGGTGCGCGCCGCGATGCTGCAGTTCGTCTTCGTGACCGCCCTGACGCTCGTCTCCGCTCTCGCTCTCGCGCTCGTATACGGCCTCGGCGGCTTCCTCGCACTCGGCGGCCAGCTGAACACCGGCGACGTGGTCACTCTGGCGCTCCTCCTCACCCGCCTCTACGTTCCGCTGACCGGCCTCGCGAGCGCCCGAGTCGAGATCATGAGCGCGGTGGTCAGCTTCGAGCGGGTCTTCGAGGTGCTCGACCTCGAACCGCTCATCCAGGAGAAGCCCGACGCCGCCGCCTTGCCCGAAGGCCCGGTCTCCGTCGAGTTCGACCACGTCCGCTTCGCCTATCCGTCAGCGGACAAGGTGTCGCTCGCCTCCCTGGAGGAGGTCTCCACTCTCGACACCCGCGGCGGCGACGAGGTGCTGCACGGCGTGTCCTTCCGGATCGAGCCGGGGCAGACGGTCGCCCTCGTCGGGACGTCCGGCGCCGGCAAGTCGACGATCGCGCAGCTTCTCTCGCGCCTCTACGACGTCGACAGCGGTGCGGTGCGCCTGTCGGGAACGGATGTCCGCGACGTCACGTTCGCGTCCATGCGGCACACCCTGGGCATGGTGACGCAGGACGGCCACCTGTTCCACGAGACCATCCTCTCGAACCTCCGCTTGGCGCGTCCGGACGCGACCGACGACGAGGTGTGGGACGCCGTGCGCCGCGCACGGCTCGAGCCGCTCATCCGCTCGCTGCCCGACCAGCTCGACACCATGGTGGGGGAGCGCGGCTACCGGCTCTCCGGGGGCGAGCGTCAGCGGATGACGATCGCGAGACTCCTGCTCGCCCAGCCGCGGGTCGTCATCCTCGACGAGGCGACGGCGGCCCTGGACTCGACGTCGGAGGCCGCCGTGCAGGCGGCCCTCAGCGAGGCGCTCGAAGGGCGCACCGCCATGGTGATCGCACACCGCCTCTCCACGATCCGGAGCGCGGACATGATCCTCGTGGTGGAGGACGGCTCGATCGTGGAGCGCGGCACGCACGAAGAGCTGCTGGCCGCGGGCGGTCGGTACGAGGAGCTCCACCGGACCCAGTTCGCGGTGCAGAAGAACGGCGCGGCGGACGAGGAGGCACTGAGCCCGAGCTAGCGCCACCCGCGCTCGCCGGATGCGCACCCCTGTCAGCCTTCGCGGCTCCGCGGGGCGCACGATGGAAGGGTGTTCATCCCCACCCGATCCGCCGGCCTCGACGCGCTCGACAAGTTCGTCCCCCGCGCGGGCTCCGACTACGCCCGCGACCGCAACCACGACCTCGGAGTGTCGAGGGACAACGTCTCGGAGCTGTCGCCCTACGTGCGCCATCGCCTGGTGACCGAGCACGAGGTCGTCGCCGCCGTCCTCGACCGGCACAGCCTCCGCGGCGCCGAGAAGTTCGTGCAGGAGGTGTTCTGGCGCACCTACTGGAAGGGCTGGCTGGAGCAGAACCCCGAGGTGTGGCGTCGCTACCGCCGCGACGTGGGCGAGTTCGCGATCGGCGATCTCCCGCAGGCCTACCTCGACGCCGTGGCCGGGCGGACCGGCATCGACGCGATGGACGCCTGGGTACACGAGCTCATCGACACCGGCTACCTGCACAACCACACGCGGATGTGGTTCGCCAGCATCTGGATCTTCACCCTCGGCCTGCCCTGGCAGCTCGGCGCCGACTTCTTCTACCGGCACCTGCTCGACGGGGATGCGGCGTCGAACACGCTGTCGTGGCGGTGGGTCGCCGGTCTCCAGACCACGGGCAAGACCTACCTCGCGTCGGCCTCCAACATCGCGAAGTACACGGAGGGGCGCTTCTCGCCTGCCGGACTCGCCGGCGAGGCCCGGGCGCTCGCCGAAGACCCCCTCCCGCCCCGGGTGGCGATCGACCCGGACGACGTCGTGGGACAGCTCGGCGATCGCGTCGGCCTGCTGCTGCACGAGGAGGACCTCGAGGCCGGCAGCCTGCTCGCCGAGCAGCCCGGGCTCGCCGACCGGCTGGTGGCGACCGCCGCCGTCGCCGACTCGGGTGAGCGATCTCCGTTCGAGGCGTCGGAGGCCGTGGCGGCGTTCACGGCGACGGCGCTCGACGACGCCGCAGCCCGCACACTCGATGCCGGCGGCCGCCCGGCGCAGCTCCTGGCCGACACGCGGCCCTCCACCGTCCTGCGCTGGGCGGAGTCCGAGCAGCTCGACACCGTGGTCGTCCCGACGGCACCGATGGGCCCCGTCCACGAGAGGCTCGAGAAGCTGCGTCCCGTCCTCGCCTCCGAAGGGGTCGCCCTCGTCAGCGTCCGCCGTCGGTGGGACAGCCTGGCGTGGCCGCACGCGTCGCGCGGGTTCTTCCCGTTCAGGGAGCAGATCCCGAGGCTGGTGCGCCAGCTCGGCGTCGCGCCCTCGGAGTGACCGGAGGGGCGCGGCGCAGAGGCCGAGCGGGAGAGGTCGAGCACTGCCTGTCACACAGGACAGCGATGTATCGTCAAGATTCGGCTTACGTCCTGAAGGGACACCCTGTTATGAGCTCGTCGTCCTCACCCGGTTTCGATCTGCGGGGCGCCGTCGACGGTCTCCGTCAGGCATTCGGCTCTCCCTCGACGACGGTCGGGAGCCCGGAAGCCGCCGACGGCGGCGACATCCGCGCAGCGATCCTGCTCGAACTCAGCGACGAGCCGATGCACGGCTACCAGATCATCCGAGCCGTCGAAACCCGCTCGGACGGAGCGTGGAAGCCGACCCCCGGAGCCGTCTACCCGGCCCTGCAGGTGCTGGTCGACGAGGGCCTGATCTCGGCTGCGCAGGTCGGAGAGCGCAAGATCTACGCTCTGACCGATGCGGGGCGCCGCGCCGCGGCCGAATCCGTCGCATCCGCCCGCTCTGAGCCGACGAGCGAGCCGCAGCAGCCGGCGGGGCAGGGTCTGCACGGAGCTCTCGCCCTGACGAAGTCGGGTGCGCGACTGGCCCAGGTGATGACCCAGGTCGCGCAGACCGGTGATCCCGGCCAGTCCGAGCGGGCGATCGCCGTCGTCGACGAGGCGCGCCGCAAGCTCTACGCGATCCTCGCCGAGGAGTAGGGCATGTCGCAAGCCAGCGGCACGCCCTCCGCGCCGCAGACCAGTCGCGCCTCGCGGGCGCGCTACCGCCGGATCGTGCGGTTCGCGTGGATCTTCCTGGCGCAGGCCTGGTGGTACGAGCTCTTCCTCCCGCGCATCGGCCTCCGCCGATTCTCCGCTCGCGGCCGAACCGCCCGGCTGCAGTTCCTCGCCCGACGGTTCCGGGTGCTCGCGATCGACCTCGGCGGTCTGATGATCAAGGTCGGGCAGTTCCTCTCGGCGCGACTCGACATCCTTCCGCCGGAGGTCACGAGCGAACTCGAGGGATTGCAAGACGAAGTGGCCGCAGAGCCCTTCGACAGGATCCGCGAGCAGACCGTCGCCGAGCTGGGCATGCCGCTCGAGTCGGCCTACGCCTTCTTCGACCCGACGCCCATCGCCGCGGCATCCCTCGGCCAGGCGCACCGGGCGCGCCTGTCGCCCGCGCTCGCCGCCGACCTGGGTTTCGCAGACGTCATCGTCAAGATCCAGCGACCCGGAATCGACGAGATCGTCGCCGTCGATCTTGCAGCGCTGCGCCGCATCGGCCGCTGGCTCTCGCACGTGAGCCTCGTGTCGAAGCGCGCCGACGCACCCGCGCTCGTCGAGGAGTTCGCGGCGACGAGCCTCGAAGAGATCAACTACCTGCACGAGGCCGGCAACGCCGAGCGCTTCACCCGGGATTTCGCCGCCGACCCCCTGGTCGAGGCGCCGGTGGTGGTGTGGGAGCGCAGCTCGCTCCGGGCTCTGACGCTCTCGGACGTCACCGCGATCAAGATCACGGACGTCGAGGGTCTCGAGAGGGCGGGCATCGATCCTGCGGTCGTGGCCAACGAGCTGGCTCGCGTCACGTTCCAGCAGATCTTCGTCTCCGGGTTCTTCCACGCCGACCCCCACCCGGGCAACATCTTCGTCACCCCGGTCGTCGACGGATCCGACACCGGCGACGGGGTGAAGTGGCACTTGAGCTACGTCGACTTCGGCATGATGGGCGAGATCTCCGACCCGCTCCGCGCCGGACTCCGCAACTTCATCCTCGCCGCCGTCGGACGCGACAGCCGGGCGCTGGTCGCCTCGCTGGGCGAGCTCGGCGTGCTGCTGTCGACGGCCGACACCGATGAGCTGGAACGCGCCATGTCGGCGCTGTTCGACCGTTTCGGCGGCCTGGGGATCGCCGAGCTCCAGACCATCGACCCGCGCGAGCTGGAGGCCTTCGGCCGGCAGTTCGGCGAGACCATCCGCGGCCTCCCCTTCCAGCTGCCCGAGAGCTTCCTCCTCCTGATCCGCACCATCTCGCTGGTGTCGGGAGTGACGAGCGCCCTCGATCGCGACTTCAACATGTGGGATGCCGTCGACCCCTTCGCGCGCACCATCCTGAGCTCCAACGGCCGGGACGCCCTGCGCGACCTTCCTCAGCAGGCGCTGGCCTACGGCGCCACGGTCGCCCGGCTTCCGCGGAGGATGGACGAGCTCGCCACCCGCCTCGAGCGCGGCCAGCTCGCCGTCCGGACTCCCGAGATCGACCGGCGCCTCGGGGCCGTCGAGCGCTCTGTCAGCCGGCTCGGGTCGGCGATCGTCTTCGCGGCACTTCTCGTGGGCGGCGTCTTCCTGCGGTCAACGGACGAGGTGCTGGGCTCGATCCTCATGGCGGCGGCCGCGGTGCCCCTGCTGCATCTCGTCGTCACATTGCGGAGACGATAGCTCACGGTCTCGAACACGGCACGCGATCCGTCCCCGCGCCAGGACCTCGATCCCCGGCGCTGGCGGGCCCTGTTCGTCATGCTCATGGGGCAGTTCGCGGCGCTCCTCGACGTGAGCGTCACGAACGTGGCGCTCCCGTCGATCGGACGCTCGACGGGCGCCGGCGCAGCGGAGCTCCAGTGGATCGTCAGCGGGTACATCCTCGCGTTCGGCCTCATGCCCGTCATCGGAGGGCGACTCGGAGACACTCGGGGGAGGCGCAGGATCTTCATCATCGGCGTCTCGGGCTTCGTGCTCGCGAGCGCCGCCGTCGGCCTCGCCCCCGTGCCGATCGTTCTCATCGCGGCCCGGGTGGTCCAGGGGCTCTTCGGCGGCATCATCGGGCCGCAGGTGTCCGGCTACATCCAGAACGCGTTCCCGAAGTCCGAGCGCGGCCGGGCGTTCGGCGGTCTCGGGCTCACGGTCGGCGTGGGCACGGCCCTCGGTCCCGTGCTCGGCGGGCTCCTCATCGCTCTCGGCGGCCCGGACTTCGGCTGGCGTCTCGTGTTCTTCATCAACGTGCCGATCGGCATCGTCGCGGTGATCCTCGCGCGTCGGTGGGTGCCGAAGCTCGAGCCGAGCAAAGACGCGTCGGGCCGACTCGACATCGCCGGCGCGGTCCTCCTCGGCGCAGCGCTCTTCTGCGTGCTGTTTCCGATCGTCGAGGTCAACGAGCTGCACAGCGGATGGGTGCTCGTCTTCTTCGCGCCCGCGGCGGGCTTCCTCGCCCTCTTCGTCCGCCGCGAGTCGCGGCTCACGCACGAGTCGGCGTCACCGCTGCTCAACCTCAAGCTCTTCAGCGTTCCGACCTTCGTGACCGGTGTCGCCTTCGCGGTGGTGTTCTTCTGCAGCAACACCGGCATTCCGCTCATCCTGTCGCTCTACTACCAGAACGGCCTCGGATTCACGGCCCTGCAATCCGGCCTCGGCGTATCGGCCCTGGCGCTCGGCTCCGTCCTCGGGGCTCCCGTCGCCGGCCGGCTCGTCCCTCGCATCGGACGGCCCCTGGTCGTGGGCGCGGTGTCGGTGTTCTTCGCCGGCACGATCGTGATCGGCGTCGTCGTCCAGAGCCGGCCCGACCTGACCGACCCGGCCACGGTGATCCTGCGCCTCGCTCTGCCCCTGTTCGTGCTCGGGATCGCCGGCGGCGCCATCGTCACGCCGAACCAGACGCTCAGCCTCATGGACGTCGATCCGCGCATGGGCGGTGCTGCGGGCGGCGTGCTGCAGACCGCGCAGAGGATCGGGTCGGCCACCGGGCAGACCATCCTCGGCACGGTCTTCGTCGCCCTGCTCGGCTCGGCCGTCGTCTCGCGCACCGAGGGCGTGCCGGCACCCCACGTCGCAACCTTCGCCGACGCGCTCGGCCTCGCCCTGATCGTCTCGCTGATCTTCTCGGGGGCGGCGCTCACGCTGGGTCTGGTCGACCTGCGGCGCACGAGGCAGCGCGCCTGAGCGGCGGGCCGGCCGTCGTGACCGGCCTGTCGTCGCCCTGGTCGGTCAGCGCACGACCCGCGGCAGCTCGAGCCACAGGTCGATCTGGTCGTCGTCGTCGTCGAGACCGAGCGCCGCGGCCACCGGGTCGACCGACATGGCAGCGACGGTGATGGCGGTGGGGGAGTCGATCGGCGCCGTGCGGATGATGATCCGGTCGGAGGTCAAGCCGGTGATCGCGCCGGCCAGCTGGGCGAGCAGGCGATCGAGATCGACGGGGTCGACGCCGTCGAGGCCGCCGTCGTCGTTGACCTGGACGACCGCACCGCGTCGTCGGTGGAGCATGACCTGCTCCCGGATCGTGCGAGTGAGGAGCTGCCGCCCGCGGATCTCGTCGCGGATGGTCTGCTCGAGCAGCCGGCATTCCGCACGGTCTGCCGCGGTCAGCCGGCCTCGCTGCTCGGTGATGGTCCGGAGCATGGGCGCGGCGACCAGCGCGGTGTTGCCGAGGCGGACCCGGTGCTCGGAGTGGAAGGCATCCTGGGCGGCACGCCAGGTCGCTGCCTGACGCTCGGATTCGGCGTGCCGGGAGATCTCGGTGCCGGTCACGCCGATCGCCCAGGCCGAGGCGGTGACGACGGCGATCATCAGGATCGTGGCGAGGATGCCGAAGCGCAGGAGGCCCCAGGGTCCGGCCCAGATGATCGTCTCCACGACGAGACCGGCGAGGACCAGCCAGGCGAGTCGCTGCCGGCGATGCAGCAGCAGCTGCACCACCAGGCAGACCACGGCGCTGACGTACCAGGCGCCATTCGAGAACGAGTCCGTGTCGGGGTCGAGGGCGGCACTGCCGAGAACGGGAAGCGCCAGCCCCACGATCGCGATGAAGCCCGCCCGGCGGAGGGACGGAACGGCGGCCGGCGGTATGCCGAGGCAGGCCACGACAGCGGCCGTGAAGAGCGCCAGCCCCGCCGCCGTCGAGGTCGTCTCCGGCCTCGAGACGAGGACGACGAGAGCGAAGACGACCGCGAAGAGCGCGAAGCTCAGCGTCAGGCCGAGCGTCAGCCAGCGGGGGACATTGATCACGGCCGTGCCCGGTCTTCCTGTTCGACGAGGAGCTCCGTGCCGACGATGGCGACGGACCCCCAGCTGAGGACGATGCGGGTACCGGTCTCTGCAGCGGTATCGATATCGACCCGTCCCTCCAGCGCGCGGAGCGCGCGGGACGACTCGCTGCCGCCCCCGCTGCCCCGCTGTCCGAGTACCTCGGGGTCGAAGCCGCACCCGTCGTCCTCGATCACGATGCGGATGCCGTCCGACCCGAGCTGGTGGGCTCGAACGGTTCGACGGGTGGCTCCCTCGGCGTGCTGGACGCTGTTCGCCAGCGACTGCGCGAGCATGTCGACGAGGGCCCGGGCGACGTTCTCGGGGAGCATCACGACCTCCACCGCGGCGAGGTCGTGGTCGAAGCGGCTCAGCCAGGCGCCGAGCTGGTCGCGGTGGTCGGTGACGATCTGTCCGAAGGGCACGGCGTCTTCGCTGCGGCCGACGGCATTGACATGCAGGAGCACGCGCAGGGAGTTCGCCGCCATCCGCGAGGCGAGTTCTTCTGCGTCGTCGTCGTCGGCCGAGGCAGCCGAGAGGAACGTCGTCAGCACGGCGTCGTGCAGCAGCGCGTCCGTCCGCTTGCGCTCCTGCTCGGTCGCTTCCTCGAGCTGCGCGGCGGCGAAGCTGTCGACCGAGCACTGCTGCGCCAGCGCGGCGGCCACGACGCGGTGCCGGACGGTTCCGAGGAGGAGGACCAGCACGAGCGCGAGCCCCGTCATGAAGAGGCTGTCGACGGCGACGTCGGGCGCAGCCACGTCGCCGCGGAGCCGCAGGGCGACGCTGGCCACGGCGCTGACGGCGGTCGCGATCACGATCGGCACGAAGAGGGTCCGCGATCCCCGCGCGAGATAGGCGGCGCCGACCGGCCACACGGCGATCAGCCAGGGCATCGGATTCACCGGGACCGGCGGCGTCACCGTGTGCGCCCACAGCAGGAGGGCGACTCCGTAGACCGCCGCCCCGACGAGGAAGACGCGCGCGGCGTGCGCGGGAGCGACGAGAGGACCGACACCGGCGGCGACGCCGATGCACACCATCACGATGATGGCGACTCCGAGCGGGTTCGACAGGGAGGGGAGTCCGGCGACCAGCGAGTCGGCGGTCTGCAGCGCGTAGAGGATCCCGAAGCCGCCGACGATGAGGTCGAAGAGCCGGTCGAAGCGACGCATTCCGGCGCTGACGATCCGGCCCGAATCCGCGACGCCGGCCCGCGGCCATCGCGAGATGACGGAGGTGGAGAGCACGCCGATTCGTCTGCGGAGCTCAGGGCCCGTCACGTTCAAGGCGAGCCTCCCGGTCAAGTTGGTTAACCGTAAAGGTCGCGTCTCGTCGCCGCACGAACCCCTTTTGGGGCGTCGTGCCCCCAGTTCGCGGCGCGCGGGCGCTAGCGCTTCGCCGTGCGCGCCGCCGACGTGGCCGAGGCGTCCGTGTAGCCGGTCGCGGTCGCGTGAACGGCGACCTGGAGCTTGTGCCCGACGTCGCCTGACGTGACCTTGTACGTCTTCGTGGTCGCGCCCGCGAGCGGCTTGCCGTCGCGGTACCAGCGGTACGCCGTCGTGGCGGTCGTCGGGGTGAGGTGCGGCAGCGCCGTCAGGGTGGTCCCCGCCTTCATCGTCCCGGAGATGACCGGAGCCAGGGTGATGGTCCCGGTCGCGACGGTGTCGGACGCCGCGCTCTCCAGGGTCGTCGTCTCATACCCCTGCCCCGAGCCCTCCATCGAGACCGTGACGGTCGCGCCGCGGTCGGCCCCGGTCAGCACGTACGAGCTGCCGGTCGCGCCGTCGATCGGGGAGGTGCCCGTCGCTCCGTGGCGGAACCAGCGGTAGACGAGCGTCGCGGTCGGAGTCCAGGCGCCGGCCTCGGAGGTGAGGCGGTGCCCCACGGTGGCCGTGCCGGACAGGGTCGGGGTCGTTCCTGCGACCGCTCCCGTCGGGGCCGCGTCGCGGTCGAAGTACCAGGTGTACCGGTGCTTGCCGTCGCCCCCGCCGTAGAACAGCTTGCCGTCGAACTCGGTGAAGTCGTAGAACCACATGCCCGGGTGAGACATCGTGGTGATCTGGGTGACCGTCGATCCGTCGTACTGGTAGAGGTAGGTCTCTTCGTCGAGGTAGTCGGCCGTGAAGTAGAGGTCTCCGTCGTAGACGCCCACCGTCGGGATCCAGTACGTGTAGTCGAAGTTCGCGGCCAGCTCGACCGAGGTCGCCTTCACGATGCTCGTGCCGGTGAACTTGTAGATGCCGGTGCTGGTGCTGGTGGCGCCGCCGAAGTACACGGCGCCCTTCCAGACGGTGCCGGCGATGGCCCACGGCGACGAGACGACGCGGGTGATCGCCTTCGCGTCGACCCGGTAGATGGCCGCGTTCCAGCCGCTGCCGCCGATCCAGAGGTAGCGCGTGCTGCCGAGCGCGATGAAGCCGAGGATGTGCTTCGTCGTCGACGCGGTCCCGCCCGCCAGCTTCGAGCCGTCGTAGGTGTAAGCAGTCGTCTTCGCCTTGGTGTCGACGAGCAACGACAGGCGCGTGCCCGCGACCGACAGGTTCGTGAAGCCCTTGAACGACTTTACCGCCATGTAGTCGTCGCCGCTCTTGTGCCACAGCGTCGACGTGCCGAGGCCGGAGGATGCGGCCTTCCACGTCATGAAGTAGAGGTCGCCGCCGAACCCGACGGGCTGATAGACCGAGCCGGTCAGGGTGACCGGGAGGCGCTCCCAGCCCTGATCGGTCCACTGCTCGAGCACGTTCCTGTCTTGCGAGGCGATGTACCCGTAGCCGTAGAGGGTGTCTCCCGCGACCGACCCGTCGCCCGCGACAGCCTGGTCGCGATTGCTCGGGGTGTTGATCGTGACGGGGTCGACCTGGTCGCCCGGGTGCGTGCCGACCACTGTCGACGGGGTGAGCAGGCGCGAGCTCGCTCCGGGTGCTGCCGATCGGGCCGAGCGAGAGTGCGGTGCCGCCTGGCCGACGGTGCCGAGCGGGCTGGGCATCGCCGCGGTCGACGTGACGGGCGCGGCAGGTGCCGCCGTGACTGCCATCGCGGGAACGACGCCGGCCAGCACGAGGCCGGTGGCGGTCGCCGCGACGAGAGTGAGAGTGAGCGCGCGACGGCGCGGGCGTGGTGCGGACATACGGTGTTCCCCCGGGAGCGAAAAGAGTGCAGACCCCGCAATCGGGCCGGCGTGTGCTCATCCTAGGGCCGCGCCAGGCCCCGGTCAGCCCCAGTTCAGGTGCGGTTCTCTCTGCTCCGGGGCCTGCGATACCGGGCGCAGGAACTGGCTCGCCGATCCGAGCACTCCGTCTCTACGCCCCCGCGGCCGCCGGCAGCAGCTCCGCCAGCAGAGCCTCGACGCGGCCCTTGATGTCGTCGCGGATGGGCCGGACGTCGTCGATGCCCTTTCCGGCGGGGTCGACGAGCTCCCAGTCGTCGTAGCGCTTGCCGGGGAAGATCGGGCATGCGTCGCCGCAGCCCATGGTGATGACGACATCGGACTCCCGGACCTGATCCGTCGTCAGCAGCCGGGGCACGGTGCCCGTGATGTCGATGCCCTCCTCGGCCATGGCCGCCACCGCCACCGGATTGATCCGGTCGCCCGGCTCCGAGCCGCCCGACAGGACTGCGACCCGTCCGCCGGAGAGGCTCGTCATGAACCCGGCGGCCATCTGCGACCGGCCGGCGTTGTGCACGCAGACGAACAGGACAGTCGGCTTGTCAGCCATGAGCACTCCAGACGGGGACGGACGTCGATCCACCGAGTCTGACGGGCCGCCGCCCTCGAGGCAATGCGAGCCCGTCGGCGCGATCGCTACAGAACCGGCGGGATGATCCGGTCGGCTCGATAGCGGTCGAACAGCTCGGCGAACGACCGCTCGGTCCTCGTGAAGACGAGGAACCCCGCCTCGCGGCTCTTGCCCATGTCGGTGACGACCTCCATCTCGCGGCCGAGGTCGGCGTCGGTGTGCCACCAGGAGGCGAGTCGGCTGACGTCGGGCTCGACGAGGCCGTGCTTCTGGGCGATGCGCGGCCAGACGGACTCGTGATCCTGCATCTGCTGCTCCAGGGGACGAGGCGAGTCGGCGAAACCGACGACGCGCTCGGCCGGCACGCCGAGGTGGGCGGCGAGGCGCGGCCACATCCAGCGCCACCGGAAGACGTCGCCGTTGACGATGTTGAACGCCTCGTCTGCGCCGGCGGGATCGGTGGCGGCCCACACCATCTGGTCGGCGAGGACACCCGCGTCGGTCATGTCGGTGAGGCTGTTCCACTGCGCCTCGCTGCCGGGGAAGACGAAGTCGAGACCGAGCTCGTTGACGATCGCGGCCTGGACGGCGATGGTGAGGCCCATGTTCATGGCGTTGCCGACGGCGTGGCCGATGACCGTGTGGGAGCGGTGCACCGACCAGGTGAAGCCCTGCTTCTCGGCGGCGGCGAACAGCTCGTCTTCTTGCGCGTAGTAGAAGTTCGGAGTGTCGAGACGGGGTTCGTCCTCGTGGAAGGGGGTGTCGGGCATCTCGCCCGCGGCGTAGGCCTCGAACGGCCCGAGGTAGTGCTTGAGCCCGGTCACGAGGGCGACGTGCTCGAGCGGCGCGTGGTCCAGCGCGGCGAGCAGGTCGCGGACCATCGCGCTGTTGACGGCGATGTTCTCGGCCTCGGTCTCGCGCCGCTGCCACGCGGTGAAGAAGACGTGGGTCGGCATCTCGTCGGCGAGGGCGGCCGCGAGGCTCACCGGGTCGAGGAGGTCGGCGGCTATGCCCCGGATGCCCGGCGCCGACTTCGCGCTGCGCGAGAGGGAGAGGACCTGCCAGCCGTCAGCGACGAGCTGGGAGACGAGCGCGGAGCCCGTGATCCCCGAGGCGCCGACGACGAGGGCGGTTCGTGTGGTGATTTCCGACATGTGAAGCCCAACGAGCGGCACGCGGAGGTATTCCGACGTGCCGCTCGCGCACCCGCTACGGGGTGGGCATGCCCCCGTCGACGTGGAGCGTCTCGCCGACCACGTACGACGACTCGCCGCTGGCGAGGAAGACGTACGCCGGCGCGAGCTCGGCGGGCTGACCCCAGCGGCCGAGGTAGGTCTGCTCACCGGCCTCGGGCAGGGCGTCGGAGGGCTGGCCGCCGGCGGGCTGCAGCGGGGTCCAGATCGGGCCCGGTGCGACCGCGTTCACTCGGATGCCCTTGGGTGCGAGCTGCGCCGCGAGGCCCTTGGCGAGGTTGTTGACGGTCGCCTTGGTGGCCGCGTAGTGCACCAGGTGGGGCGAGGGGGCGTAGGCCTGGATCGACGTCGTGTTGATGATCGCGGACCCCGGGGCGAGGTGCGGGACCGCCGCCTTGGTGATCCAGAACGTCGCGTAGGCGTTGGTCTTGAAGGTCTCGTCGAACTCCTCGTCGGTGAGGTCGACGATGTCCTCGACGTGCTGCTGCTTGCCGGCGTTGTTGACGACGATGTCGAGGCCGCCGAGCTCGCGCACCGTGGTCGCCACCGTCTCGCGGGCGAACTCGGCGTCCTTGAGGTCGCCGGCGATGCCGACGCCCTTCTGCCCGGCGTCGCGGATCAGCTGCAGGATCCGGTCGGCGTCCTCCTGCTCTTCGGGCAGGTACACGATCGCGACATCAGCGCCCTCGCGTGCGTAGGCGATGGCCACGGCGGCGCCGATGCCGGAGTCGCCTCCGGTGATCAGAGCCTTCCGGCCCTGCAGGCGACCCGAGCCGCGGTAGGAGTCCTCGCCGTGGTCGGCCGGGACGTTCTGGGCGAGCTCTTCGTCGGTGCCGGCGCCCGGGAGGTACTGCTCGTCGGGGGTCCGGTCGGCGTACATCTTCGTCGGGTCCTGCATCGTGTATTGGTCAGTCATCATTCCCTCTCGATTTGTCTCGGACGCTACGCTCCGCGGCTCCGGGCGAGGAGCAGGTTTGTCACCCGGTCGGCACACGGGCGCCGACGAGTGCGCGACCCTAGGGTGGGTCTGTGACGACTGATGACCGCAATCGACTCGACGTGGTCGCAGTGCGCGGCGCACGCGAGCACAACCTCCGCGACGTCGACGTCGACATCCCCCGCGATGCGCTGGTGGCCTTCACCGGCGTCTCGGGATCGGGAAAGAGCTCCCTGGCCTTCGGCACCCTGTACGCCGAGGCGCAGCGGCGCTTCTTCGAGTCCGTCGCCCCGTACGCGCGCCGTCTGATCGACCAGGTCGGCGCCCCCGATGTCGACCGCATCGACGGGTTGCCGCCTGCGGTCGCCCTCCCGCAGCAGCGGACCGGCGGCACGGCTCGGTCGACGGTCGGGAGCGCGACGACCCTGGCGAATGTGCTTCGCATGTTCTTCTCGCGGGTCGGAACCTACCCGCCCGGTGCCCCGCTGCTGCTGGCCGAGGACTTCTCGATGAACACCGTGCAGGGCGCCTGCCCGACCTGCCACGGTCTGGGCCGCGTCTACGACGTGCCCGAGGAGCTCATGGTTCCCGACGACACGCTGACGATCCGCGATCGCGCGCTCGCCGCGTGGCCCTCGGCGTGGCACGGCAAGCAGCTGCGCGACAGCCTCGTCTCTCTCGGCTACGACATCGACGTGCCGTGGCGAGACCTGCCACGCGAGCAGCGGGACTGGGCTCTGTACACGGAGGACTCCCCGCAGGTGCCGATCTACCGCGACCTCTCGCCCGCGCAGGTGCGCAAGGCGGTCGCGGCGAAGGCCCCGCACTCCTATTACGGCACGTTCCTGGGTGTGAGGAAGTACGTCCTCGACACGTTCGCGAACTCGAAGAGCGCGCGCATGCGGGAGCGGGCCGCCGAGTTCATGGTGAGCGTCGTCTGCCCGACCTGCCACGGCAGGCGGCTGAAGCCCGACGCCCTGGCCGTCACGGTCGAGGGTCACGACATCACCCAAGTGGCGGCGATGCCGCTGAACGCCATCGCCGAGCTGATGAGGCAGGTTCTGCTTCCCGACTGGTCGTCCGCGCCTCCGATCGCTCCCGAGAAGCGGCTAGCGGCCCAGCGGCTGGCCGGCGACCTGCTCGCCCGGCTCTCGCCGATCATCGACCTCGGTCTCGGCTACCTCTCGCTCGACCGCACGACGCCGACGCTGTCGTCGGGCGAGCTGCAGCGGATGCGGCTGGCGACCCAGGTGCTGTCGCGTCTGTTCGGAGTGGTGTTCGTGCTCGACGAGCCGTCAGCCGGGCTGCATCCGGCTGACACCGAGTCGCTCTCCCGGATCCTGCATGCCCTGAAGGACTCCGGCAACACCGTGTTCTTCGTCGAGCACTCCCTCGACGTGATCCGCCAGGCGGACTGGATCGTCGACATCGGCCCCGGTGCCGGGACCGCCGGCGGAGAGGTGCTCTACTCCGGCCCGCTGGAGGGGCTGCGCGAGGTGGAGGAGTCCGTCACCCGCGCGTACCTCTTCGGCGAGCCGGGGTCGGCCTCCGTCCGTGAGCGCCGATCGGGCGACGACCGGCTCGAGCTCTTCGACGTGACCCGGAACAACCTGCGAGACGTGTCGGTGAGCTTCCCGCTGGGTGCCCTCACCGCCGTCACCGGGGTGTCGGGCTCGGGCAAGTCGACGCTGGTGACCCATGCCGTCCCCGACCTGCTGAAAGGCAGCCTGGGCGCCGACGTCGACGAGGAGTCCCTCGACGCCGACGAGCCGGCAGGGGCCGCGCAGGATCCCCTCCTCGCCTCGGTCCCGGACGTCACCTCAGGGCGCGCGGTCGGCCCCGAGGGACGCCTGCGCCGCGTCGTCCAGGTGAGCCAGAAGCCCATCGGCCGGACGCCGCGGTCGAACGTCGCGACGTACACGGGGCTCTTCGACCGCATCCGGGCCCGCTTCGCGGCCACGCCCGAGGCCCGTCGCCGCCGGTACGCCGCCAGCCGCTTCTCGTTCAACCTGCCGGCCGGGCGATGCCCCGTCTGCAAGGGCGAAGGCACGATGGAGGTCGAGCTGCTCTTCCTGCCGACCGTCCACGCGCTGTGCAGCGCCTGCGGCGGCACGCGCTACAACCCGGAGACGCTCGAGATCGAGCTCGACGGCAGCACCATCGCCGACGTGCTCGCCATGAGCGTCAGCCGCGCCAAGGAGTTCTTCGGCGCCGACGCCGAGGTGGCACGCCACGTCGACGCCCTCCTCGACGTCGGCCTCGGCTACGTGTCGCTGGGGCAGTCGGCGACGGAGCTCTCGGGCGGGGAGGCCCAGCGGGTCAAGCTCGCGACCGAGCTGCGCCGAGGACAGCGCGGCGACACCCTCTACCTTCTCGACGAGCCCACGTCGGGCCTGCACCCCGCCGACTCCGACCGGCTGATCGGGCACCTGCACGACCTCGTCGACGGCGGCAACACGGTCATCATCGTCGAGCACGACATGCGAATCGTCGCCCAGGCCGACTGGGTGATCGACCTCGGCCCGGACGCCGGTGACGCGGGCGGCCGGGTGATGGCTCAGGGAACGCCCGAGCAGGTGGCCGACCACCCGTCCAGCCGGACCGCGCCGTTCCTGCGCGCCGCTCTCGGCTTGTGACGGCTGAACCGCTGGGCTGCTGGACCGCCCGGCCGCCCGACCGCTCGCGGAGCGTAGCCTGACGCACATGAGCGCTGGGCGTGGAGTCGCGGCCGGGCCGGTGGGCGGGCGACGGTGGGCGGGCGTGCTGCTCGCCGTGGAGGCGGTCGCCCTGCTGGTCGTGGTGGCGGGGGGCCGGGATCCTGCGCTCCGCCCGGTGACCGCGGCGTTCGGGGGAGACTCCCGGCACCTGATCGCGCACGTCGACGTCGGGGTGGCGCTCGGGGTCGTGGTCGCCCTGCTGGCGGTCGGGCGCCTCGTGCCACGGCGCCTCGGCCCGTGGATCGATCCTCTTCTGACGTGGCCGATCGTCGTCTTCGTGGTCGCACTGCTCAACGGCGTCGAAGACGTCGGCGCACTCGTCGGCATCTACGCGCTGGCATCGGGCGGGGTGCTCTTCGGGATGGTCCAGGGTCGAGGCCCGCGCCACACCCTCGGCTTCGGCTCAGCCGTCGGGATCGTTCCGTGGGGGATCGTCGCGTTCCAGCAGGTCGGGGCGATGATCGTCGACAGCCCCGTCGGAGGCGGCGTCGTGCTCGTCACGCTCGTGGCGCTCGCTGTCGCTGTCGCGGAGTTCGCGGCGGTGTGGCGCGGAGCCGGCGCGGCCGCCCTCTGGTTGCGCGTCGTGGGTCTGTCGGTGGTCGCCTGGGTGGTCGTCCTCAGCTGAGGACGACCACCTGCGAGGCCGTCAGCCCTGCGGCGGCGTGTAGAACTGCAGGTCGTTGCCCTCGGAGTCCTTGAACGGGACGATGCGACCCCACTCGTGGTCGCTGATCTCGCCCTGGATGTCCGCGCCCCGAGACGCGATCTCGGCCAGCTCGTCTTCGATGGTCCCGTCGGGCTGGAAGGTGATGACTGCTCCGCCCGAGGACGAGACGCTGGCGTCCTCGCGTCCGTTCAGGCCGATCATGAGCCCTCCGGCGTCGAGCTCCGACCAGTCGTCGCTCTCGCTCTTGACGTCGAGTCCGAGAGTGTCGCGATAGAAGGCGACCGCCCTCTTCATGTCGGTGACCGGAACCCAGACTGTTGCTACTCCGTGTGCCATTTGCATCTCTCTGTCGTGGCCGAGAAGCACCTCGGCGATGTGCTGGGCCTGCGCCCGGGTGTGAGGTGAGGCGGGGTCAGACCCGGCCCGCACCCTCCGTGTCGTCTGTCGTGTCGCGGGCTTCGTCTTTCGAGTCCTCGACGTTCTTGCGGGCCTCGCCCATGTGCTGGTCTTTCTTGCCCTGGGCGGTCAGCTCGGCGTCGTCGGTCTTCTTGCCGACGAACTCCTCGGCGTGACCGGCTGCCTTCTGGGTCAGATCCTTTGCCTTGTCTCCAAGCGACATCATGATTCCTCTGCTCGACACCTAGGTCGAGGGAGATCCCTCGACTTCGGCTGACGCTAGGCCGTTCTCGCTGGGGGTACATCCAGGTCGCTCGGGCTCCAGCATCGACGTCTCGAAGCGGCTCGAGGAGGTAACCGGCACGGCGCCGGGGGAGTAGTGGCGCGTCGTCGTATTCCGGGGGTACACGCCCGCGCATCGACTGACAGTGTCGGGCGTGTCCCACGCCGGACTCGTGAACTGAGAGTCCACCATTCGAAGGACACGCAGTGAGCACGACGACATCGACCGACCGGACGACCATCGAGAAGACAGCCGCATCCGTCTTCGGCTGGGACGAGCTGCACCCGGCGCAGCTCGAGGCCATCGAAGCCGTCCTGGCCGAACGCGACGTGCTGGCACTGATGCCGACCGGCTTCGGGAAGTCGGCCATCTACCAGGTCGCCGGCGCCGTCCTCGGGAAGCCGGTCGTCGTCGTCTCGCCCCTGATCGCGCTGCAGGCCGACCAGGTCGCGGGGCTCGTCGGGCACCCGGAGGCGCCGGCGGCGATCGCCATCAACTCCAGTCACACCGACAGCGAGAACGCCGAGGGCTGGGAGCGCCTGGAGGCCGGCGAGATCACCTACGTCTTCCTCGCGCCCGAGCAGCTCGCGAGCCCGGAGACGGTGGCGAGGCTGGCCGCGAGCGGCGTCGGGCTGCTCGTCGTCGACGAGGCTCACTGCGTCTCGTCCTGGGGCCACGACTTCCGGCCCGACTACCTCCACCTGGGGCAGATCGTGGCGGACCTCGGCCGGCCTCCCGTCCTGGCGCTGACGGCGACCGGCTCCGGCCCGATCCGCGACGAGATCGTCGAGAGGCTTCGACTTCGGGATCCCCTCGTTCTCAGCCACGGCTTCGATCGGCCCAATCTCAGCCTCGCGGTGACCCGGCACGAAGACGACCAGCAGAAGCGCGACGCCGTCGTCGAGGATGCGACGAATGCAGCCACTCCGGCGATCGTCTACGTGGCGACCCGGAAGGAGACCGGGTACTACGCCGACGCCCTCTCGAAGCGGCGACCTGACCTGACCGTCGTCGCGTACCACGGCGGTCAGAGCTCGGCGGAACGCGGTCAGGTGCACGAACGCTTCCACGCGGGCGACGTCGGCCTCGTCGTCGCCACCAGCGCGTTCGGGATGGGCATCGACAAGCCGGACATCCGAGCCGTGATCCACGCCGACGTCCCCGACTCCCTGGAGAGCTAC
This sequence comes from Frondihabitans sp. OV104, assembly GCF_057787745.1. Classification (NCBI taxonomy): domain Bacteria; kingdom Bacillati; phylum Actinomycetota; class Actinomycetes; order Micrococcales; family Microbacteriaceae; genus Frondihabitans; species Frondihabitans sp. OV104. Next base: position 3,076,667 of record NZ_CM173541.1, on the reverse strand, counting down.
TACCAGGAGATCGGGCGGGCCGGCCGAGACGGCGAGCCCGCATCGGCCACCCTGCACTACCGCCCGGAAGACCTCGCCCTGCGAAGCTTCTTCGCCTCCGGTCTGCCTCGTCGGTCGCATCTCCGAGCCGTCTTCACGACGATTCAGGCGGCGGGCCGCCCGGTCACGCGCACCGCGATCGCCGAGCAGTTGAGCCACACGCGGCAGACGGTGACGCGCCTCATCGACCTCCTCCTCGAGGCGGAGACGATCATCGAGAAGAGGCGCGGGTTCGTGGTTCGCAAGGGTCTCGAAGCGGCCGAGGCCGCTGATTCGGCCAGGCACGTGGCGAAGACCCGCGAACGGGTCGAGAAGACCCGCCAGGAGATGATGCGGAACTACGCGGAGCAGCCCGGATGCCGTCGCCACACCCTGCTCGGGTACTTCGGCGAGGACTCGCCCGAGCGGTGCGGCAACTGCGACGGGTGCGCGCGCGAGGCCGACGGACCCCGAGTCGATGACGCTGCGCCCAGTTCCGGCGAACGAGCCTTTCCCGTCGACTCGCACGTGCGGCACGAGGCCTGGGGCGAGGGCACGGTCATGAGCCACGACGGGGATCGGATGACCGTCTTCTTCGACGAGGAGGGCTACAAGGTCCTGGCCACGGACGAGGTCCTCGCCCGGGCGCTGCTGGTCAGCGCCTGACGACGGGCGCTCCGCGTCCGCTGGTCGTCAGCCGAGCTCTCGTCGTCGGAGGGCCGCCCTAGCTGCCGAACGGGAAGGCCCGGCGCGGCTCGCCGGACGACGGACGAGGCTCGGGCGGAGCCGCTGGCACCTCCGAGGAGTGAGCGGAGGCGGCGTCCGCGAACCGGGCTCCCCCGACCGCGGCCGTGCGGCGGACGAGCTCCGCGACCAGGCCGTCGTCTTCGGGCTCGAGCTCGTCGTCGGGAGCGACCTCGACCATCACCTGGCTGGCCGGCCCGAGCAGCAGCTCGGCGGTCACGGCCTGGCCGTACTCGTCGGCCGTCGGGACGTCGACGATGTCGGTCGTCCCGTTCTCGCCCAGGGCCGCCGCGTAGGCGAGCACCGCGTGCGCGATGCGGTCGCCGGTCATGATCTTGTTCTCGCCGTAGACGATGTACTTCATCGGAACCTCCAGATTCCGATCCAACCGCGACGAGGCATCGGCGTCCGAGGTTCTGCGTTTATCGGCTGGGAACGTCGGGTGGGCGTCAGTCGTCTTCGGCCTGCGCCTGCCGCGCGAGGAGGACGCGGGCCGTGGCGCCGAGGACCGCCTCGACGGGGCGGTCCTGCTGCGCCGCCAGGGCACCGGAGAGACCCGCCGTGATCGAGCCGCTCGCGGCCGCGAGCGACTCCACGACGTCCTGCTGCCTGTCGGTGAGGGGCTCGTCGACGAGGCTGTCGACCGTGTCGCGCAGGTTCTCTTCGGCGGCGTCGACCAGGGCGGGATCCTGCGAGAGGGCGGCCGATGCCTCGGCATTGACCGCCAGGCCCAGTTCTGAGGCAGCGCTGTCGGGGGCTGGAGTGCTGTCGTCCATGCGCGTGACGGTACACGCGCCCTTCTGAGCATCCTCCGCGACGCCTCCCGGCCCGTGTCAGGACGCAGGCGCCGCCTCGTTCACCTGCGCCAGGCTGTTGAGGGTCCGCGGGTAGCCGACGTAGGCGACCAGCACGGTCAGCACGTCGAGCAGGTCGGCGCGCGTGTTGCCGACGCGGAGGTTCGCGGAGACGTGACCGCGCACCTGGTTGTCGGCGCCGCCGAGGGCGACGAGCAGGGCGAAGGTGATGAGCTCGCGCTGCCTCACGTCGAAGCCGGTCCGCGTGTAGTAGTCGCCGAAGCAGTTGGACGACAGGAACTGCTGGAAGTGCACCGCGTCGTCCGGAGCACTCGCGTACATGCCGGCGACCGGCTCGGCCCCGACGATCTCCTCCTGCTTCGCGCGGCCGACGGCGGCCCGCGTCTCGGGCGTGGTGGTCGACTGCCCCTCGAGCGGCACGGCGATGCCTCGTGCGGCGAACTCGTCGTTGGTCGCGAACAGGAAGTCGACGACCCGGGCGATGCCGACGTAGGCAACGGCCTGGTACGTGAGCTCCTTGACCTGGACCGGCGTCACGCCGACGGTCAGGGCCGCACCCAGCAGCGCGCGGTACTCCGACACGGCGCCGACGGCGATGGTCGCGGCGAGCTGGTACACCAGCCGGTCGCGACGGTCGAGCAAGCTGTGCGCGAGCGTCTGGTCGAAGGCGAAGTCGGCGTAGAACGCCCAGAACTCCGGATCGGTCGTGCTGAGCGGCGACGGGCCGCCGCCGGGGAAGAGCGCGGCCTGCTCCTCGGCCGCGCTCACCGGGCGCTCCCCGGGTACTCCGCGTCGGTCACGGGCTCGAGCCACGTCGTGGCCGTCGCCGGGTCGTCGGGGATGTCCATGAGCGCGATGTGCTCCATGAAGTCGTCGGGGGTCGCGCCGTGCCAGTGCTCCTCGCCCGGGGGCGTGTAGATCGTGTCGCCGGGACGGATCTCGAGGATCTCGCCGCCGCGGTTCTGCACGAGGCCGAGCCCCTCGGTCACGTAGAGGGTCTGGCCGAGCGCGTGCGAGTGCCAGTTGGTGTGCGCGCCCGGAGAGAAGCGGACCTTCGCTGCGCTGGCCCGCTGCCCGTCGGCCTGCGGGGTCAGGATCGAGTCGACCCAGACGTCGCCGGTGAAGTTGGCGGGCGGGTTGTTGGCGGTGGGCTTCTTGGGAAGTCGTTGCATCAGTCGTTCTCCTTCGTGAGGTCGGCTGCCGAGTGGGCGGCCGTGGCGCCGGCCGGAGTCGCGGCCCACGACGCCAGGAGGGCAAGCCGCTCGGCGGTCGGGCTTCCGGGCTCGGCGGTGTAGATGAGCAGACTCAGGCCGGGGTCGGCGATCAGGTCGGTGCCCTCGAAGATCATGTCGAGCGCGCCCACCTCGGGGTGGTGGAAGTTCTTGGCTCCCGTGGCGTGCCGGCGCACCTCGTGAGCACCCCACCGGGTCCTGAACTGCTCGCTCCTGGTCGAGAGCTCGCCGATGAGGTCCTGCAGGTCTCTGTCGTAGGGGTCGCGCCCGGCCTCGGTCCGCAGGATCGCGACCGTCTGGTCGGCCGCCTTCGCCCAGTCGGGGTAGAACCGCTCGGCTCGATCGAGGTCGAGGAAGCAGAACCGCGCGAGGTTCAGGGGCTTGCCCGGCAGGGTCGCCTCGGGGCTGGCGTAGAGGTCGGAGTAGACGGCCTTGCCGAGCGCGTTCGAGGCGAGGATGTCGAGGCGGCCGTTGCGCACGAATGCCGGCCCGCCGGTGATGGCATCGAGGATCAGCTGCAGCCCGGGCCGCACCGACTCGGTGCGCGCGGCTCGCCGCCGACTCGGGATCGGCGACGCGTTCGCGGCGCGAGCGAGGTCGAACAGGTGCTCCCGCTCGGCGTCGTCCAGCAGCAGCGCCTGAGCGACGGCGTGCAGCACGCCGTCGGAGGCGCCGGCCAGGGTCCCGCGCTCGAGGCGCGAGTAGTACTCGACGCTCACGCCGGCGAGCTGCGCGACCTCGACGCGGCGGAGCCCCGGAACGCGCCGGTTGCCGCCGGCGGGCAGGTCGACCTGGTCGGGCTTGATCCTGCCCCGCCTGCTGCTCAGGAACTCGCGCACCTCGTCCGAATTGCTCATGAGGCGAACCTACGGCCGCGGGGGCCGCCGTGGAATGCCCTGCTGGTACACCTCTCGCCAGTACCTTCCTGCGCCCGGGCCAGAACGGCAGGCTCGAGCCATGACGACCACTCGCGCGCGCCGAACCCTCCTCCTGGCGTCTCTCGGCTTCTTCCTGATCACGCTCGACATCCTGATCGTGAACGTGGCGCTGACCCGGATCGGCCGCGAGTTCGGCGGCAGCACGTCAGGGCTGCAGTGGGTCATCGACGCGTACACGCTCCTCTTCGCGTCGCTCCTGCTGTTCGCCGGCAACCTGTCCGACCGGATCGGCGCCAAGCGCGCCTACGCGGTCGGCATCGCGGGCTTCCTGGTGGCGTCCGTGGCGTGCGCGGTCGCTCCCAGCCTGGGCGTCCTGATCGCCGCGCGGGCTGTCCAGGGCGCCGCCGCCGCCGTGATGCTACCCGCGTCGATGGCGCTCATCCGCGAGGCCTACCCCGGGGCGCAGGAACGCGCCCGCGCCCTCGGGATCTGGGCCGTCGGCGGCGCGGTCGCCGGCGCGGTCGGCCCCGTCCTCGGCGGCGCCCTCACCACGCTCGACTGGCGCCTCGTCTTCGCGATCAACCTGCCGGTGTGCGCCGTCATGCTGCTCCTGCTGCGGGCGGTCGCCCCCTCGGAGGCCCGACCGGCGCCGTTCGACTGGGCGGGGCAGGTGGCGGCGCTTCTCGCTCTGGGCGGCCTCGTGTTCGGACTCATCGAGGGCGGCGCCATCGGGTTCGGGGCGCCGGTGGTCGTGATCGCGTTCGCGGTGGGTGCGGCGGGGGTGGCGGCGTTCCTGCGCGTTCAATCCCGGGTGAGGCACCCGATGATGCCGCTGCCGCTCCTCAGGCCGAGGGGCATGCGGATCGCGCTGGTCGTCGGGTTCGCCTTCATGGTCGGCAACTTCGGCACGGTGTTCGTGAACAGCCTCTACCTGCAGCGGCACCTCGGGCTGTCGCCGCTGCTCGCCGGTCTGGTCTTCCTGCCCTCGGCCGCGTTCGCGGTCGCCGGGAACATCGTCAGCGGCACTCTGGCGAACCGCTTCGGCGCGCGGGTGCCGGTGGTCTCCGGGCTCCTCACGATGGCCGTCGGCCTCGTCGTGCTCATCGCGACGGCGCCGCTCGGCGCCCCCTGGGGCGTGCTGGTCGGCTCGATCTTCACGGGAGCGGGCGGGTCGGTCGCGATGCCGCCTGTCACCTCGGTGGTCCTGGCCAGCGTCCCGGCCGAGCGGTCGGGTACCGCCAGTGCCGTGTTCAACACCTTCCGGCAGGTCGGAGGGGCGGTCGCCATAGCGGTCTTCGGCGTGCTCATCGCCGACCGCACTCACTTCGTGAGCGGCATGCAGACCAGTTTCGTCGTGGCGGGCGCGGTCATCCTGGCAGCCGCGATCGCAGCGGGGTTCATCCGGCCGGCCGCTGACGCGACGCCTCGCGCCTGAGACGCCAGCCGCGGGCGAGTCGTCGCCACGGCAGGTCGTGCGGCCAGTGGATCGCGACGGAGCGGAAGCCTCGTCGCACCCGCCGCCATCCTGCGCCATCGATCAACGGCCTCATCGAGATGCCGACACGCACGCGCGGTGCGAAGCGGATCCGATGGCGCTCGCCGAGATGGAACGAGAGGTCGAAGTCGTCGTGCAGGTCGGGCGACAGGTGGATCTCGTTGCGCACCGACTCCCAGGCGGAGCGGCGCATGGCGAAGTTCGACCCGAAGACGGGAACGTGCGTCAGGGCCAGGGCGCCCAGGACGAAGTAGGCGCCGAGATAGGCGACGGCGGCGGGGCGTCGGAGAAGCCGCGGGCCGTCCAGGAAGCCCGCCGGGCCGGTCACGGCGTCGACACGGGGAGCACCTTGGAAGGCGTCGAGGAGGTTTCGAACCCAGTCGACCGGGAGGACCGTGTCGGCGTCGATGCGCGCGATGATGTCGCCGCGCGCGTGGTCGTAGCCGGTCTCGCTCGCCGCCGCGATGCCCGGTCTCGCCTCGAACAGGACCGTGGCGCCCGCTCGCGCGGCGACGGCCGCGCTGCCGTCGGCCGAGCCGTTGTCCACGACGATCAGCTGGAAGCCGGGTGCCCGCTCCTGCCGCGCGAGGGAGGCCAAGCAGCTCTCGAGCATCCGCGCATCGTTCTTCACCGGGATCACCACCGAGAGAGACAGCACCGGGGCCGCGGTAGAGGCGTCGGAGAGTTCGCCGGGAACGGTGACGGCGTCGAGCGGAAGGGGCACGGGATTCTTTCTATGCGCCTCTCCCTGGGCGCGCGTACCCCTTTACAAATCGCCGCACTTCTGCCGGGCGGGGTACAGAACGGGGTACATATGACGCCGGGTAAGCGCTAGCCGACCGCGCGGCCGCCGTCAATGCCCCGACCCCCTGGTTGGACACATCCGCATCACCTCGGTTGACTGGGGTCATCGGGATGCATGATCCCTCCTGCACGACGCACGATTCGCCCGGATCTCGGGTTCCGCGTCGAGTGGAGACCCCGATCGACACCGGGCCTACGCCGCCCGAGACCGAGGTCGCATGACCGACACCATTTCCCTGACTGCCGTGCCCGCTTCGGCGCTCGGCACTGCACCCGCACCCGCACAGCCGACGAGCCTCTACGAGTCGCACCGCGACATCCCCGCGTTCCACCAGGCGACGTACCCGAAGAGGCGCCCTGACCGCTTCGGTGATCTCCGTCGCGTCCAGTCGGCCGCGACCAGCACGGTCGCCTGCACTCTCGACCTCTCGTACCAGCAGTTCATCGACGGCGACTTCGCTGTCGTCGAGGTGGGCGTCAGCGCCTGATCAGCGTCAGGTGATGAGTTCGAGCGGCGCTCGCGGCTGGATCTGCGAGCCGTAGCTCAGGACGATCCCCACCACCATCGACCCCAGCGGGGCGCACTCCTCCAGGAGCCGGATGAGGTGCGCGTGCGTCTCAGCGTGCCGAGTGATCTGCTCGAAGTTGTCGCGGCGATCCTTGCAGATGGCGTAGCCGTCCATGGCAGACGCTTTCCTCGGTGGTTTGACCCGAATCTCCAGAGTGGCACGGAACCGAGCGGTTAGGTCGGTTTAGTCGAGACCCCGACCGGGATCTCGACGCCTCGCCCGCTCCGTGATCGCCTCGATGACCTCGGTCTTCGCGTCGGCGTAGTCGTTCATGTCGCTCCACGCCCGGTCGAGAAGCGCTCGCTTGGTGCGCTCGTAGAGGGCACGGTCGTCGGCGTCGCGGCGCAGGTGGTCGCGCAGCAGCAGGTACGCGGCGATGGGCGGGGCGCCTCGCTCGTAGACGTGCACGTGGACGTCGCGGGCCGCGGTGCGCACCAGGCGGTGGCCCGGCTCGCGCACGCGCAGCACGTAGCCGGTGGCGAGGAGCGGCTCGAGGTAGTCCTCCTCGGCGGTGATGTCGTCGACCGCGATGACGACGTCGACGATCGGCTTCGCCGCGAGACCCGGCACCGAGGTGGAGCCGATGTGCTCGACGACGGCGTCTGTCGCGGCGAGAGCCTCGCGGATCCGGCGCTCGTGCTCGGCGTACAGGGCGGGCCAGCGCTCGTCGTACTCGTGGAGCGCGACGGTGACCGCCTCGGGCCCGCCGACCAGCTCGAGCGTGGTCACGTCCGGACGTCGGGGGCTGCTCACCCGTCCATCCTCGCATCGCGGCGTCGCGGCTCGCCGGCCGTCACGCCGCCGAGCGCGCATGCGGCGCGAACATGATCACGGCCACTCCGGCGATGCAGATCATCGCGCCCACGATGTCCCAGCGATCCGGCTGGAACTTGTCGGCGATCACCGCCCACGCCAGCGATCCGGCGACGAACACGCCGCCGTACGCGGCCATGATGCGGCCGAACTCCGCGCTCGGCTGCAGCGTCGCGATGAGTCCGTAGGCGCCGAGCACGATGACGCCGAGGCCGGCCCACCACCACGACTTCCCTTCGCGCACGGCCTGCCAGACGAGCCAGGCGCCGCCGATCTCGGCCACGGCGGCGAACACGAACAGGACGGCGATGCGCACGACGGTCATGGGCCGATCTTCGCAGGATCCGCGGCAGTTCCTGCGCCCCGGGCGCGCGGCGGTCAGGCGCCGACGAAGAACTCGAGGGCGACGCCGTCGGGATCCTTGACGCTGAGGGCTGTTCCGTAGGGGGCCTCGACGAGACCGGAGTGCGCGATGCCCTGGGAGTCGAGGTGCTCGGCCCAGGCGGTCAGCTCGGCGAGGCCGTCGACGCCGAATCCCAGGTGGTCGAGTCCCGGCGTGAAGGGGCTGAAGTCGCCCGTCGTTCCGCGCTCGTGCTGGGTGAGGCCCACGTTCGTGCCCGACGGGAGCCGGAACAGGCGGCGGTTCAGCCCCTCGCCCTCGAGCTCTCCGATCGGCTCGAACCCGAAGAGGCGCTGGTAGAAGGCGGCGCTCGCGTCGAGGTCGCGGACGGTGAGGGCGATGTGGTCGATTCCGGAGAGCGAGGGCATGACGACAGCCAACACCCTCCGGCCGAGCGATCAGGCCAGCGGCTCGTACGGGAACTCGGCCGACCGGCCCTGGAACTCCAGGATCGCCTCGTTGCGGACGTGACCCGCATCGATCTCGATCGCCCGCTGGATGGTCTCCGATCCCGACCACGACGCCGGACCCTCCATGACAGTGCGGAGGAACGGCATCAGGGCCTCGCTGATCTCCCAGGTCGAGGAGTTCCAGAGGAGCGAGGGGCTGTGGTCGACGGCGTAGTAGTTGGTGGTGCCGCCGACGGTGATCATCGGGTCGGCGAAGGTGGTCGTGCGCGCCCAGTCGAAGCCCATGCCCTCGTCGATCGAGACGTCGACGATCAGGCTGCCGGGCCGGAAGGCGCCGAGGTCGGCGACGCGGAGGTAGGTCAGCGGGGCGTTCGGATCCTGCAGCGTGCAGTTCACGACGATGTCGTTGGCGGCGAGATAGGGGGCGAGCTTCACCGGCCCGTGCTCGGAGTGGACCGTGCTCTCGTAGGGGGCCTCGGGGTTGTGCTCGAACTGGATGATGTCGACGGACGGGATGGGCGAGCCGACCGCCGCGGTGTCGCGGTGGGTGAGCACGCGGACATCGTGGATGCCGTGGGCGTTCAGCGCCGTGACGGCGCCGCGGGCAGTTGCTCCGAAGCCGATGACGACGGCGCTGAGGCGGCGCCCGTAGTCGCCGGTCGAGCCGCAGAGCTGGAGCGCGTGCAGCACGGAGCAGTAGCCGGCGAGCTCGTTGTTCTTGTGGAAGACGTGGAGCCCGAAGCCGCCGTCGGCCTGCCAGTGGTTCATGGCCTCCCAGGCGATGAGGGTGAGGCCCTTGTCGATGGCGAGCTGGGTGAGGGCGCGGTCCTGGACGCAGTGGGGCCAGCCCCAGAGCACCTGGCCGTCGCGGAGGTCGGCGAGATCCTGCGCCTGGGGCTTCGGGAGCAGGACGACGTCAGTGCCCGCGATGACCTCGGCGCGATCCGCCATGCGGCCGACGAGGGGCTCGATCTCGGCATCGTCGATGCCGAACCGGCTGCCGTAGCCGCGCTCGAGCGTCATGTTCGCGCGAAGGTCGGCATCGATGCGCTCGAGGTGGGCCGGGTGGATCGGCAGGCGACGTTCGTCGGGTTTGCGCGACGTGGCCAGGATGCCGAGGCGGAGCAGCTCGGGTGCGGAATCGGTGCGGGTCATACCTGACCCTAGGGCGCGGGTGGGCCGGTGCCTACTTGCCGGTGGGTTCGGTGGCCACGCCGTACGGGATGAGACTCGGGTCGACCGGGATCTCGGTGGCGTGCTCGACCCTGCTCGTGCCGATCACCGTCGTGCCGTCTTTCTCGTAGACCGTGATCGACGTCAGCTTCTCGGATGCCGGGGTCAGCTGCCAGGCCTCTGCGGCGAGGGCGTAGCCGAGCTTCCCGTTGTCGGCGCGCAGAGGAACGAGGTCGGGGTAGCCGTGGCCGTTCGGCGTGCCGTACGTCTGGCCGTTCGCGTTGACGCCCCACGGGCTGGTCGTCGAGGTGGCGTAGCGGGCGGTGGCTGTCCAGGTGGTCTCGGGCTCGGCCTTCACGGTGATGGAGGTCGAGCCGTCGGCGGGCAGCAGGCCGTCGCTGACGTGCATCGGGTGGTCGGCGTTCCTGCAGTCGATCCCCTGCGCGGTGGGGTTTCCGTCGTCGCCGGGTGTCGTCTCGACGAAGGCCTGGCCGACGCCGTTGTCGCAGGTGAGGTCGATGACGACGACGCCGGCCCTGTCGGGGACAGCGCCGAGATCGATGGTGCCGGTGCCCGTGTGCGTGACGGTCACGGATGTGCCGATGGCGGTCACTGTCGTCGAGCCCGGCTGGTTCGCGATGGCCACGGCCGCGCCCGTCGTGGCACCGGCGAGGGCGAGGGCGCTGAGGCTCCAGGCCACGGTGCGCGCCGTGCGCTGGCGACGCTGGAGGCGGCTGCCCTTCGTGCCGATGGCGGTGAGCTCGGTGCGGATGGCCCGGGCGAAGTAGGTGTCGAGCTGAGGCGCGGTCATGAGCGGTGTCCTTCGGCGGTGAGGTGGATGGCGGGGTTCAGATCGTGGAGATCGGCGCGCACGCGGGTGCGGGCGCGCTGCAGTCGCATCCGAGCGGTCGACGGCTTGAGCCCGACGGCTGCGGCGGCCTCGGCCAGCGGCAGCTCGTCGAGGCTCGCGAGCACGAAGAGCGCGGCGTCGGTCGGCGACAGCCGACGAAGCGACTCGGCCAGGCGCCGCGAGGCCTCGACGGCGCCCGCGTCGAGCTCGACGGTCGGCTCGTCGCGCGGCATGCTGCGGAGCAGGCGCTGGTGACGGAAGTGCGACCGCTGCGAGTTGCGGGCCAGATTCACCGTGGTGACCAGGAGCCAGGGCAGGATCGAGCCGTCGACGATCCGCACTGCGCGGCGCTTCCGCCACAGCTCGAAGAACGCGGCGCCGACGATGTCTTCGGCGTCGTGGGCGTTCTCGACGAGGCCGAGGGCGCGGCGGTAGACGCGGTCCTGGTGACGGTCGAAGAGCGACCCGAAGGCGTCGCCGTCGTCACGCAGGGCGCGATCCCACAGGGCTGTCTCGGTCTCGTCGGAGTCACTCACACTAAGGAGTGTCCGGGGCCGCCGGGATCGTCCCACATCCGTGGCTCTCGCCGCGGCATCAATACGTGTAGAAGCCCTCGCCCGTCGCCACGCCGAGCTTGCCCTTGTCGATGTAGTTCTCTTTCAGGTACGCGGCGAACGCCTGCGATCCCGGGTCGGGGTTGGCCGCGGCTATGTTGTAGGGGGTCGTCAGGCCGATGACGTCGTAGATCTGGAACGGCCCGGAGGGCGAGCCGGTCGCGATGCGCCACGTCTTGTCGATCATCTCGGGCTCGGCGTAGCCGCCCACCAGCAGGCCGGCCGCCGCGTTGAGGAACGGCACCAGCAGGGAGTTGAGCAGATAGCCCGCCTTCTCCTTCTTGATCTCGATCGGCACCATCCCGCTCCGCGACGCGAAGTCGACGACGGCCTCGAACACGGCGGGGTCGGTCTCGGCCGTCCCCATCACCTCGGCCGTGTTGTACCGCCAGACCTCGTTCGCGTAGTGGAGCGCGAGGAAGCGGTCGGGCCGACCCGTGTACTCCTTGAGGTCGCTGGGCAGGAGGGTCGACGAGTTCGTGGCGAAGATCGTCCTCTCCGGAGCCGAGGCGCTGAGCTCGGAGTACACCGACCGCTTCACGTCCAGGCTCTCGGGCACCGCCTCGATCACGAGGTCGACGTCGGCCGCCGCCGCAGCGAGGTCGGTGGTGAGCGTCAGGCGCTCGAGCGCCGCCGCCGTCTGCTCGGCGCTCGCCCCGACGACGGGATCGGCCTGGTACCGGGCGGCGAGCCCGTCGAACCGGGTCCGGGCCGCCGCGAGGGCGTCGTCGCTGACGTCGTACGCGGTGACGGGGAAGCCGTGGAAGGCAGCCTGGAACGCGATCTGCGAACCGAGGACGCCGGTTCCGAGAACGGTGACGGTGGAGATGGAGGGCACGGGTGGTCCTTTCAGTGGAGGGAGAGGTCGGACCCGTAGATGCTGCGGATCCAGATGGTCGAGAGGGTCGAGACGGCGTCGGCCTCCGTGATCGACGGGGTGTCGCCGCCGAAGGTCGCGGACAGCACGCGCTCGTTCATGAGGTTGAGGGCGATGGAGAGGTCGCTCGCCGACGGGCCGGGGATCGCCGCGCCTCGGGCGAGTTCCTGCGTGATCACGTCTGTCGAGTAGTCGGCCCACGACTGGAGCGAGCGCGACCAGAGGGTCTGGACCTCGGCGTTGCGCAGGCGGGCGGTCGTGGTCGCCGCGGCGACGGCGCGGTGCTCCGAGAACACCTCGACGAAGGCCCCGATCGACCGCTGCCAGGAGCCGGCGGGGTCGGCTTCGAAGTCGCGGCTCAGCGACTGGACGCGGTGCTCGACCTCGGTGATCACCCGGTCGAGAAGGGCGAGGAGCACCTCGTCTTTCGACGCGAAGTAGAAGTAGAACGTGGGCCGCGAGATGCCGGCGCCTGCGGCGATGTCTTCGATCGAGATGTCGTCGAACGACCCCTCGGCCAGGAGGTGCTCGGTCGTCGACAGGATCGCCGACTGGCGCTCGTCGCCCGAGGGGCGGGTGGTGCGGCGTCCACGTGCAGGCATGCCGCCACTCTAGCCACCTTTATCGACAGTGTGTTGATTAAGTCGACACGGTGTTGATACCGTCAGGACATGACAGAGCACGTGGATGTGGTGATCGTGGGCGCAGGCCTCAGCGGAATCGGCGCGGCCAGCCGACTGAAGCGCAGCCTGCCGGGAAAGTCGTTCCTGGTGCTCGAGTCGCGCGGGGCCGTCGGGGGCACGTGGGACCTCTTCCGGTACCCCGGTGTCCGCTCCGACTCCGACATGTACACGCTCGGGTACTCGTTCCGGCCGTGGACCGACGCGAAGGCGATCGCCGACGGCGACTCGATCCGCGACTACATCCGCGACACCGTCAGCGACGAGGGGCTCGCCGACCGGATCCGCCTCCACCACCGCGTCGTCAGCGCCGACTGGTCGAGTGCCGAGGCTCAGTGGACCATCACGGCCCGCGTCACCGGCGACAGCGAGGCCGCTCTCGGCGACGAGACGGTCACCGTGACGTGCTCCTTCCTCTCCGTCTGCTCGGGCTACTACCGGTACGACGAGGGCTACTCGCCGGCGATCCCCGGCGCGGAGACCTTCGCCGGGCCGATCGTGCACCCGCAGCACTGGCCCGCCGACCTCGACTACGAGGGCAAGCGCGTGGTCATCGTCGGCAGCGGCGCCACCGCCGTCACGCTCGTGCCGAGCATGGCGAAGGCGGCCGAGCACGTCACGATGCTGCAGCGCTCGCCGACCTACATCTCGCCGGTGCCGTCGCGCGACCATCTGGCCGACCGTCTCCGCGGACGACTCCCGGCGAAGCTCGCCTACGACGCCGTGCGCCTCAAGAACATCGGCTTCTCGATGCTCACGTACCAACTGAGCCGGCGCCGGCCCGACAAGATGAAGGCGATCCTCCGCTCGTCGGCCGTCGCGAAGCTCCCGGCCGGCTTCGCCGTCGACACCCACCTCGCGCCGACCTACGAGCCTTGGGACCAGCGGCTCTGCGCGATCCCCGACGGCGACCTCTACCGCGCCATCAGCGCCGGCACCGCCGACATCGTCACCGACCGTATCCGCGCGATCACGCCCTCGGGGATCGCGCTCGCATCAGGCGCCGAGCTCGACGCCGACGTGATCGTCACGGCCACCGGGCTCAACCTGCTCATCATGGGCGGCATGGCCATGACGGTCGACGGCGAGGCGGTCGACTACTCGAAGCGCCTCACCTACAAGGGCATGATGCTCGACGGCGTGCCGAACTTCTCCCTGACCATCGGCTACACCAACGCGTCCTGGACGCTCAAGGCCGACCTGGTCGCCGAGTACGTCGTCCGGCTCCTCCGCCGGCTCGACCGCGGCGGTCACGACTGGGTCGCGCCCGACGCTCCCGACTCGGTGGCGAGCGGCGAGGTCGGGTCGCTGATCGACCTGCAGGCCGGCTACGTGCTGCGCGGCATCGACCAGATGCCCAAGCAGGGTGCGAGCTCTCCGTGGCGCCTCCACCAGAACTACGTGCGCGACTACGGGCTCCTCCGCGTCGGGCGCACCGGCGACCACGTGCGCTTCGGCCGGCGGGGCGAAGCCGTCTCTCCTCGCGAGGACGACCCACTGGCGCTGCCGGGCACCGCGTTCATCACGGTCGCAGGAACTCGGCTCCGGTACCGCGTCACCGGAGCCGGGTCGCCGGTGCTCCTGCTGCACGGCATCGGCCAGAGCCTCGACGACTGGACCGAGCAGCACGAGCTGCTCGCCGAGCGGCACACGGTCTACAGCCTCGACCTGCCCGGGTTCGGGTACTCGGCGCGGCGGCCCGGGCGGTCGACCCTCTCGACGCTGGCCGCGATCCTGCCCGCCTTCCTGGACGCCGTGGGCGTCGCCGGCGCAGTGCCGGTGATCGGCAACTCGCTCGGCGGTGCCGTGGCGATGACCTTCGCCGTGGCCCATCCGACGCGCGTGTCAGAGCTGGTGCTGGCCGACAGCGCCGGCTTCGGGTCGGAGGTGGCGCTCGCGCTGCGGCTGGTCTCGGTGCCGCCGATCGGCGCGCTCCTGACGAGGCCGAGCCGCGCCACCTCGCAGCAGACGGTCGAGTCGGTGTTCTACCGCAAGTCGCTCGCGACACCCGAGCGCGTCGACCACGCGTTCGCCCTCGCACAGCTGCCCTCGCACACACGCACTCTCCGAGACCTGGCGCAGGATCTCGGCACCTTCGGCGGGGTCAGAGAAGAGTGGCGCGAGGCTCTGCTGAGCGAGCTCCGCCCGCTCGCGATCCCGACCCTCGTCGTGTGGGGCGACCACGACCACGTGCTGCCGTTCTCGCACCTGGCGGCGGCCCGGGCCGCCCTCCCGCACGCGACGACCCACGTGTTCGCGAAGACCGGCCACATGCCGCAGATCGAGAGGCCCGACGAGTTCGCCGACGTGGTCGAGGAGTTCTTGGGCGCCTAGTTCCAGAAGCCGGCGTGAGGCGCGGCGGCCTCGTCTTCGAGGGCCGGGCCGACGACCTCGATGGCGCGCTGGCCGCCGTTCAGGACCACGCGCGAGTCGACCGACATCGTCGGGTTCTCGGGGTCGTCGCCGGTGAGGCCGAGCAGCGAGCGCTCGGCGAGGGCGTAGACGACGCGGCCGATCCCCGACCAGTAGATCGCGCCCGAGCACATGGCGCACGGCTCGGCGCTCGTGTAGAGCGAGTAGCCCGCGAGCCGCTCGGCGCCGAACAGCCGCCACGCCTGGCGCGCCAGGGTGACCTCGGCGTGCGAGAGCATGTCGTGCTCGGTGGTGACGCCGTTCTCGGCCTCGAGCACGACGCGGCCCTGGTCGTCGACGAGCACGGCGCCGAACGGGTGGTTGCCGTGCTCGCGCGAGCGCGTCGCGACGGCGATTGTCGCGCGCAGGAACTCGCGATCGGTCTCGGTGGCCTGAGGGTCGTCCATGGTCTCTTCCGGGTCGGGGCGCGTGTGCACTCCCACCTTATTCAGGCGGCGTCCTCCGGCACGGACGGCGCGTGCGCCCGCGAGGATATCGGTCCCGATACGTGGGGCCGACGAGGAGTTCCGCGCGTTCCTGCGCCCGCCACGAGGACGCCTGCCCCGGCGATCCTCGTGTACCTGCACCTCTCGGCTGTCCCCCGTCTGCTGAGTGGAAGGGTCGCGGCCGGAGTAGACCGGGCGCATGGCTAAGGAAACCAACATCGCAACCCAGCAGAAGCTCGGCGACATCATCACCGCTCGCGAGGTATCGCGACTCGGCGAGGCGTTCCACGCGGACGTCGTCGACCACGACCCGGCTCCCGACGCGTCGGCCGGCCTGGCGGGTATTCAGGAGTTCTGGTCGTCGTTCCTGGAGGCGTTCCCCGACCTTGACCTCTCAGTCGAGACGCTCGTGGCCGACGACGAGCAGGTCACGGCGGTCTTCACGATCCACGGCACGCACACCGGTCCGTTCCAGGGAGCCGAGCCGACGGGCAAGTCGTTCACCGTGCGCGGCATTCAGGTCGCCAAGTTCAACGACGAGGGCCTGATCGTCGAGCGCTGGGGCGCCACCGACGAGGCCGGCCTGCAGAAGCAGCTCGGGCTGGACTCCTGATGAGCGACGCGCCGTCCGCCGACGAGCCCTTCACCGACGCAAGCGACCCGGAGGCCGAGTTCGAGGCCGCCAACGCCATCACGACCAACGACGCCGTGGCCGGCGAGACGGTCGAGCCGGGCGTCGGCGAGGGCAACGACGGCCCGACGGGCGGTGCGCCGACCGAGGGGGAGCCCGAGTACGCCGAGAACGACCTCGAGGGCGACGAGATCGACCTCGACAGCGCCCCGTAGAGCGGCCTTCGGCGTCCTCAGATAAGGACGCCGCGGCTCCTCACGAGGATCCCGACACGAATCTGCACGCCCCACGAGGAAAGGCGGCGCGGAGTGCATCCCCCACAGGGAGCACCCGCGCCGCCTTCCTTATGAAAGCGCATCCCTCGCGCTAGGGGACGAGGAGCACCTTGCCGCCGCTGTGCCTGCCGGCGACGAGTTCCTGCGCCTCGCCCGCCCGGGCCAGCGGGAACGTGGCCGCCACAGGGATCCCGAACCCGTCGACGGCGATCGCCTCGGCGAACGAGGTGGCCGGGTCGGCCTCGGTCTGCGACGTCGAGACGCGGGCGCCGTGCTCCGGGGCGCTGAAGTCGGCGATCGAGATGACGTGCGACGCGTCGCCGACGATCTCGATCAGCTCAGGGACGATCCCCGACCCGGCCAGGTCGAACGCGGCTGAGACGCCTTCGGGCGCAGTCGCGCGAACGCGGTCGGCGAGGCCGTCGCCGTAGACGACGGCAGTGGCGCCGAGCGCCGTGACGCGCTCCTGGTTCGCCTCGCTCGCCGTCCCGATCACGCGCAGACCGCGGGCGACCGCGAGCTGCACGAGAGCGGTGCCGACGCCGCCCGAGGCGCCGCTCACCAAGACGGTCGATCCCTCGGCCGGGGCGAGCAGGGTCAGGACCCGCCCGGCCGTCTCGATCGCGACGGCCCAGCCGCCGGCTTCGATCGGATCCACGGTCGCAGGAACTGCCGCCCAGGTAACCAGAACGGCCTTCTCGGCGGCGGTCGCCGCCCCGAACCCGAACACGACGTCGCCCACGGCCGTGCCGGTGACGCCCTCGCCGACCGCCAGCACCTCGCCCGATGCCTCGAGACCGACCCCGGCCGGGAACTCGACGGGCATCTGCTCGGCCATGAACCCCTGGCGGAGGATGGCGTCGAGGCCGTTCACGCCGGACGCGATCACTCGGATCAGGATGCCCCCGGCGGGCGCGACCGGCTCGGAGATGTCGACCACGTCGAGGACATCGGGGCTGCCATAGGCTCGGAACTGCACTGCTTGCATGAGAATCTCCTTAGGACGAGCAGCGTTCCTGTGAACATCTGCTTCTAATTCGAAACAACCTGAGGCACTGCGTGACCATTCCCGATTCGTTCGACGAGTTCTCCGAGCACACGGCACCCCTCTCTCACCGCGAGATCGGCGTCTGGCTCGGGCTCGTCGAGACCGTCGACTCGGTGCGGGCGCTCCTCGACGAGCAGGTGCGCGACATCGCCGGGATCACGATCGTGCAGTTCGGGATCCTGCAGCGGCTGCTCGCCGCGCCGGCCGGGGTTCTGAGCATGACCGAGATCGCCGACGGGCTCGTGACGTCGCGCAGCGGCATCACGTACCAGGTCGACAAGCTCGAGGCGGCGGGCATGGTCGAGCGCCGGGCGTCGACGCGGGATGAGCGCTCGGTCGAAGTCCGCGTCACCGAGGTCGGCCGCGATCGGATCGCGGAGTTCCTGCCTCAGCACACGGCACTCGTGCGGCACCTGCTGCTCGACCGCATCGACGACGCCCAGCTGTCCGTGCTCGAGAGCGTCGTCGGCGACGTGCGCGCCCAGCTCGCCCTGGCGCCGCCGCGATCCGTGCGGCGCCGGGCGAACCAGGCGAGGCGCCAGGTCGACTGAGTCGGCTTCGAGCTACTTGATCTGCGATGCCAGCTTCGTCTGGAGGGCGCTCAGCGAGGCCTTGGGCGACTTGCCCGACAGGACGTCCTGGCCGAACTCCGACATCGGCGTCGTGCTGTCGACGTAGCTGACGTTCGCGAAGAGGGCGGAGCCGCCCGGCGCCGCCCAGGTCTTCGAGACCGGCTGCCAGTCGTTCACGATCTTCACCTGGTTCGGGTCGGACTTGAACTCGGGCGTCTCGGCGATCGACTTGAGCACGGGAAGGCCGATGCCGGTCTTCTTGGTCCAGAGCTGCGCCATGTTCTTGTAGTAGTAGGTCAGGAACTCCTCCGAGCCCTTCTGGCTCGGGGTGTTCGTGTACATCATGATGTTGTTCGGGAAGTACAGAGCGCCCTTCGTGCCGCCGTCGCTCTCGATCGGGTCCATGACGAGGAGGTCGGCCGCCTGGCTTCCGCCGACGTTCGCCGCCAGTCCGGGCACGTCGATGCCCATGCCGAACTTCTCGGCCTTCCACTGGGAGTTCGAGTTCGTCGCCGTGTAGCTGATGGCACCCGGGTCGACGTAGCCCTTGCGGATGTTCTCCTCGATGAACTCGAGCGCGCCGACGTTGGCGGGAGTGACCAGGTTCGGCTTGCCGTCCTCGTCGAAGATGCCGCCGCCGTTGTTGATCATGAAGCCCGTGATCATCTGGAAGGCGTTGCCGCCGCTGGTGTTGCCGTTCGCGGCGAAGCCGTAGACGCCGATCTTCTTCAGGGCCGCCGCCGTGTCGAGGTAGGACTGCCAGTCGGTGGGAACCTCGGCGTCGGCCTTGTCGAGCAGCTTCTTGTTGTACCAGAGCACCCGCATGTCGAGGTTGTAGGGGATGGCGACGTAGCCGTTCGGCGTCTTCATGGTGTCGAGGAGCCCGGGCAGGAAGTCGTCGAAGAGGCCGTTCGACTTCCAGCTGTCGAGGAGGTCGTCCGCGTGGGCGATGAAGCCCTGCTTGTCGAACTGGAAGGCCTGCGTGCCGCCGCCCGAGCTCACGGCAGGACCGGTCTTCGAGGCCATCGCCGACGCGAAGGTCTGGGTGAAGTTGGCCCACTGGATGGCCTGATAGGTCGGAGTCGGCAGACCCGACTTCGGCTTGTAGTCGAGCGTGATGGTCTTGTCTAGCGGGTTGAACGCCGGGCCGCCCCAGGGCATGTTCCAGAACTTCATGGCTCCGGACGCCCCGCCGCCGCCGCCGGAGCAGGCCGCCAGTGTGGTCACGGCTGCCGCGCTTCCGATCAGCCCCAGGAATCCGCGGCGCGAGACTGCTGTCTTCGTTGTCGTCATCGACTTTCCTCCTGTCGCGGTGGTGCCCGCGACTTGTTCTTCTTTGAACGGTGAGTTTGCGCAATATCGTCACCGAACTCGCGCTTGCCGAGAGTATGCACCAGGCTTTGTTGGGGTGCAAGACAAATTAGTTTGCGCAAATTACATGTCATCACTACTGTGATCCCATGCCCGCGATCCGACCGACCCTCCAGGAGGTAGCCGTCCTGGCGGGCACCAGCATTCCGACGGTCTCGAAGGTGCTGCGCGGCGGCACGGACGTCTCGGCCACGACCCGGGAGCGCGTCCTGAAGGCCGTGGCCGCGACCGGCTATCGGGCACGGGCGAGCGCTCGGCCGACGGCCGCCGCCGCGGTACCCGCCCTGGTCGACCTCGTCCTGACAGCCGTCGACAACTCGTGGGCAGCACGAGCGCTCGGAGGGGTGGAGGCCGCCGCGGCCGAGGCCGGCATCGGGATCGTCATCACGGTGGCCCGTGATCGCGACGAGTGGGTCACCCGCCTGCTGCGTCGCCGCTCGGAGGGTGCCGTCATCGTCGGGGTCGGGCCGACGGCGATGCAGCTGGCCGGGCTCACGGCGGCATCCGTGCCGGTCGTGCTCGTCGACCCGGTCGTCCGGCCGCCCGACGACATCGCGAGCGTCGGCGCGACCAACTGGGAGGGCGGCCGATCGGCCGGTGAGCACCTCGTCTCGCTCGGCCATATGCGCCTCGGCATCATCGACGGAGCTCACGGGACCCTGTTCAACGACGCCCGCGTCGACGGCTTCCGCACCGCGCTCCGGCATGCGGGGCGCGGAGTCCCCGACCGATGGGTCGCCCACAGCGAGTGGTCGCGGATCGACGGCCGTCGCGCGGCGCTCCCGATGCTGGCCGACGCCGATCGGCCGACAGCCCTGTTCGCGTGCTCGGAGAGCATGGCCTTCGGGATCTACGACGCGGCCGCCGAGCTCGGTCTGCGCATTCCGGACGACCTCAGCGTCGTCGGCTTCGACGACCTCCCGGAGGCGCAGTGGGCGAGCCCGCCGATGACGACCGTGCAGCAGCTCACCGCCGGGATGGGTGCGACTGCCCTGAGGATCCTGCTCGACGAGATCCGGCAGCGCTCGAACGGGGCGTCGGCCTCGCGCAGCGCGACGCGAGTCGAGCTGGCGACGCGGCTGATCGTGCGCGAGTCGACTGCCCCGCCTCCTGATCTGCGACTGGAGTGAACGGACAGCCCGCGACGACACAGCCCGGCTTGCGAACCGATCGGCATCCCACCTGTTAGCGTCTCGCATATCGTGTGAGAAAGGTGAAGAACATGCCAGTCCCCCCAGGTGGGCCGTCGCAGGAGCGCGAGCTTCTCCGCGACCGGGTCCGGCAGCAGATCCGCGCCGCGATCCTCGACGGAACCCTCGAAGCCGGCGAGCGTCTCAGCGACGACGACCTCCTCAAGTGGCTCGGCGTCTCCCGCACGCCCATCCGCGAAGCCCTCGCCGATCTCGCACACGCTGGCCTCATCGAGATGGAGCCCAACCGCTATACGCGCGTCGCGATCCCCGACCCCGACGCGGCGGTCGACTCGCTGCAGACCCTGGGCGTCCTGTTCGGCGGAGTGGTCCGGCTCGCGGTCGGCCGCATGCCCGCCGACGCGGTGGCCCAGGCGAAGGCCTCGATCGACGACTGCCTGCGCGACGTGAAGGCCGGCGACGGCGCCGCGCTCAACGGCCACGCGGTCGAGCTGTTCGACGTGTTCGTCGTGAACTGCGGCAACCCGCCGCTCATCCGCGTCACCCGCAGCGTCGAGGACGGCCTCGCCTATCAGCTGCGGCTGCCCAACATCGTCGAGATCCTCGGGGTCGAAGCCAGCACGCGCGAGTTCACGAAGCTGAAAGAGGCGCTCGTCGCCGGGGACGCCATCGCGGCCGAGCTCGCGACGGAGGCGCTGCACCACCTGCCGGCGCGAGCGGCCTCGTAGGGCGACCGACCCTGGTTCCTGCGCACTCTGCATGAATCCCAGCCCCGGGGCCCACCGGGTGCTTGGATGAGCGAGTGACCCCATGGACGGGCGGACTCCCCCCGGCAGCGCACGAGCGCATCGAGCGCCAGCGCGCCAGCGGTACGTCCGGCTCGCTCCTCTCTGCCCCGGCGGCCGCCGCGCTCCGCAGCGCCGGACTCGCCCCCGTCGGCGAGGTCTTCGGCTGCCTGGTGATGAACCTGGGCTGGACCGGCGGCCAGTGCGGCGTCTACGGCCTGGGCTACGCGACCACGCAGCCGAACGGCGTCCTGCTGAACGCCGGTATCGCCGGCTTCACCCAGTACCGCGAGACCCCCGTCTTCACGTCGGGCCGCAACACGAACCGCTACAGCGGCTTCGGGCCGTACGTGAAGGCGTTCGAGGCCGCCTGGCAGGGC
Organism: Frondihabitans sp. OV104; assembly: GCF_057787745.1. Lineage (NCBI taxonomy): Bacteria > Bacillati > Actinomycetota > Actinomycetes > Micrococcales > Microbacteriaceae > Frondihabitans > Frondihabitans sp. OV104. The sequence continues at coordinate 3,055,224 of NZ_CM173541.1, read as the reverse complement.
GCGCTGAACCGCATGCTCACCGAGGCGGCCGCACTCGGAGCCGAGGGGGTCGTCGGGGTCACCATCAAGCGGGCTCGCCTCGAAGGCCAGATCTGGGAGTTCACGGCGGCAGGAACCGCGGTCCGCTCCGCAGACGGCTCGCTGGTCAGCGCATCGGCGCACGGCACCCGTGTCTGGTCGAGCGTGCTGTCGCCCGAAGACACCGCGGCGGCGATCCTCTCGTCGCTCGTCCCCCGCGGCATCGTCCTGGGGCTGTCGGTCGCGACGAAGCACGAGGACTCCCTGCTGCGCTCGCAGCGTCTCAGCTGGGGCAACACCGAGATCGAGGGATTGTCGGCCGTGCAGCAGGCCGCCCGCGGCGAGGCCCGCTCGCTGATGTCGAAGCGCGCCGAGTCGATGGGCGGCTCCGACCTCGTCGTCGACCGCTCCGAGATGCACGAGTTCGAGACCGAGTGCGGCGGCGAGAAGGACTTCCACGCGGAGGCGTTCTTCGTCGGCACTGTTCTCGCGCCCGGTCCGATGCACGCCTTCCGCGGCAAGGACAAGCCCGGCACCGGCCGGATCCTCAACGTGCTCCCCCTGACCGACCCACCCACCCGAAGGAGTCGACGATGAGCGACCTCTCGAACGTCTCGCTTCCCCCCGACGCGCGAGCCCGCCTCGCCGACGGCAAGAAGCACCTGTTCACCTCCGACCTGAGCGTCAACGAGTTCCTGCTCGTGAAGCAGGCCGGGTTCCGTCCCGTCGGCCTGGTGCTGGGGTCGAGCGTCTACCACGTGGGTCTGCAGATCGCGAAGTGGTCGAAGAACATGGAGCTCGACAAGCTCTCCGAGGCGATGTACCACGCCCGCGACCTCGCCATGACCCGGATGGAGGCCGAGGCCGACGCCCTCGGGGCCGACGGGATCGTCGGCGTGCGGCTCGAGATCGAGTTCAAGGAGTACGGCAACGACCTCGCCGAGTTCGTCGCCATCGGCACCGCCGTCATCGCCGACGAGGCACCCCCGACGGGTGCCTGGCGGAACAACCGCGGCCTGCCCTTCACCTCCGATCTCTCGGGCCAGGACTTCTGGACGCTGATCCAGGCCGGGTACGCCCCGCAGGGCCTCGTCATGGGCACCTGCGTCTATCACATCGCCCACCGCGGCATGATGGCGTCGCTCTCGACCGTGGGCTCGAACGTCGAGATCCCGCAGTACACCGAGGCGCTCTACGACGCGCGCGAGCTGGCCATGGGGCGCATGCAGACCGAGGCCGAGGTGCTCGACGCCGAGGGCATCGTCGGCGTCCAGCTGCTCTCGCTGCCGCACCGCTGGGGCGGTCACACCACCGAGTTCTTCGCGATCGGCACCGCCGTGCGATCGCTGCGCGACGACCACGTCATCGCGACGCCCAGCCTGGTGCTCCCGCTGACGGACGCCCCGCGGTGACCGAGGCCCACGACCTGCTGGAACGGCTGGCGACAGAGCTCCCGAGGGCCGTCGGCGACTCCGCCGTCGAGGTCGAGCGCTCGCGGAGCATGGCCGACCGCCTCGCCGGCCGTCCGGGCTCGGTGTCGTCGCTCGCCTTCCTCGGCGACGGGGTCCGCCTCACCGCGCGGGTCGAGCGGGGCGACCGCGTCGCGTGCGAGGCCGCCCGCGTCAGCGGCGGCGTCGTCATCTCGCGCCGTCAGCCGCCACTCGGCGAGTGGCTCGCGGCGCTCGCCGAGCAGGTATCGGTGAGCGTGGCCGCGTCGGCCGGAGATTCCGCGACCGCGGCGCAGGCCCTCAGGGCTCTCGGGCTGGCCGGTGCGGGCGACGACATCGTCATCGACGAGGCCGCCCTCGACGCCGGGCTGGCGGCGCTGCCGGCGCGGGTGGCGCGCCGGGTGCCGGCCGAGGCCGGTGAGCGGGTGGCCCGCATCAGTGCGATGCTCCGCGACACGCTGCCTCGCGTGGCGGGACGGGCGGAGCCCGAGTTCCTGCTCACCCGCGCAGCGACGACCTACCTGCCGGACACCCTGCGCGCGTACCTCGTGCTCCCCGGCGACTGGGCCGCCACGCACGTGCTCCGGAGCGGTGCCACCCCGGCGCAGGAGCTGCTCGATCAGCTCGGCGTGCTCGAGGAGGCCGTGAGCGGGCTGCGCGACGCAGCTCTCGCCGACGACGCCGGGGCCCTCGAGACGAACGGGCGCTTCTTGAGCGAGAGGTTCGCGCCGCCGGCCATCGGCCTCTAGCCGCTCGGAGTGCGCTTCGAAGCAGAGGAAACCCGGGGTCGCCGCCCCTGCTAGGAGAGCGGCGCCCCGGGTTCGGCAGGTGTCCGGCCCGGGACGAACCCGGTCGGGAGGCGACGCGCTGGTAGGGCAGCCCGTCGCCGCTGCCGTCTTGGGGAAAGGCCGATGAAGGCCGGGGGAGAAGTCTGATCCGTGGTGGCGGTGTGGTCTGGTGAGTGTGAGAGTCTCTCATCTCAAAGTGGTCGTGATGAGTAAACCGCAGAATAAGCAGGTTCGCAACGAACCACGAGTGATCGACACGCTCCGTCGATTGGAATTGTCGACTCGCTCGGAGCAAGATAAGCCAGTGACCCACGAGATGATGACCCCAGAGAACAACCTCGAACGCATCATGTGGACGGGGACTGCCTGGTTCGGCGTCTCGACAGGCACGGTCGCCCTCAGCCTCGGCCTTCTGCTCTCCTCCGGCTGGCGCCCCGCCCTCCTGCACTCCGGCCTCGCGGCGCTCTGGTGGATCGGCTCCGTGCTCGTCGCCCTCAGCATCGGCATGATCGGCTGGTCGGGCTGCCCGATCCTCGAGGTCTCGGTGCCGATCGCCGACCGCAACAAGACCCGCACGATGCAGCTCGGAACCCTCTTCTTCATCGTGGGCGGCGCTGCGACGCTGCTCGCCGTCATGCTCGGTCCGGCGCATTAGGCGCTCGGCGAGCGGGGGGAGCACGGCATGAGCACACAGACCGCACCCGCCCGACCGCGCCACGGCGCCCTCAGGTTCGTCCGCGACATCGTCATCATCCTGGCGTGCGCCCTGCTCATCTCCTTCGTGGTGAAGACCTTCGTCGTCCGCTCGTTCTACATCCCGTCGGGATCGATGGAGTCGACGCTGCAGATCGGCGACCGCATTCTGGTCAACGAGTTCGTGCCCAAGGTCGCGGCGCTGAACCGCGGCGACGTCGTGGTCTTCACCGACCCGGGCGGGTGGCTCGACAGCGACGCGATTCCGGCGACGGCGCCGCAGCCGGCGGCCGTCGAGGCGATCCAGTCGGCGCTCACCGCGGTCGGACTCGGCACGCACGACAGCGACGACCACCTCATCAAGCGCGTCATCGGCCTGCCCGGCGACACGGTGTCCTGCTGCAACGCGTCGGGCGAGCTCCAGGTGAACGGCGTCCCGATCAAGGAGCCCTACATCACCATCGCCGCCAACCAGACGAAGGCGTCGCCGAACGACTTCTCGGTGACGATTCCGCCCGGCATGCTCTGGGTGATGGGCGACAACCGCTACGACTCGGCCGACTCGGAGTACCACAACGCCCGCAAGGACGTCTCGCCGTACGTCCCGATCAGCGACGTCGTCGGACGCGCGTTCGTGATCACGTGGCCGCAGAAGCACTGGTCGGCTTTGAGCGACTATCCCGACGTCTTCGATCGCGTGCGCGACGCGAAGCTCCACTAGCCCGCTGCCGCGCCTTGATCCTTCGGGAAGGACGGGGTGTGCGCTCGCGAGGAGAAGGGGCGCGGAGTGCACGGCTGGCAAGGAGATCGGCCAGCTGGTGGGCGCCCCACAAGGACGTCTACCCTGCCGATCCTTGCGAACGCGCGGCGAGGCCGACGCGTCGGGCACGCAGAACGGCCCGCCGCACGAAGTGCGACGGGCCGTTCGGGGTGAAGCGGGAGATTACTCGGCGATCTGGGCGGCGATGGTGGCGGTGCCGACGAGGAGTCCGGGCTTGACGGCGTCGGTCTTGAACGTGGAGTTCAGGAGCTTGGCGGCGTCGGTGGAGATGTGGACGGTGGTGCCGGTGAGGGTGCCGACGTTGCCGTCGACGGAGAGGGGCTTGAGGGTTCCGCCCCAGAGGCTGAAGATGTTGGCCTGGGTGACGGCGACCTTGCCGTTGACGAGGACGTCGCCGTAGAGCTTGGAGTTGCCGGGGTTGATGGTGAAGTTCTCGAGGGTGACGGTGGTCGAGCCGGCCTTGAGGTTCAGGCCGGATCCGTCGTGCTCGAGGATGCCCTGGACGTAGGGGCGGTAGTTGCCGTCGGGCGACCAGTAGACGACGGAGCCGCCGGTGATGGGGAAGGAGATGTCGGAGCCGCTGAGCTTGGCGGAGCCCTCGGTGGAGGGGGTGAGTCCGAGAGACTTCAGGGCGGCGAGGAAGTCGCTGTCGAGGGCGACGGAGGTGTTGCCGCCGAAGACCTCGGGGACTGCCGCGACGGGGGCGGGGATCTTCGTCGACGACGACGAGACGGTGTGGATGGAGGGGGCCGCGTTGGCGGCGGCGCCGGCTCCGACGCCTCCGAGGATCAGGAGGCCGGCGGCACTGAGAGCCACGGTTGCTTTGGAGAACTTACGCATTTGCTTATCCTTTGATGGATGAAGGGTGAACACTCGATCGGTGTTCGTTGGGCGTTTGCCCGATGTCATGTATTCGCCACCCTCCCCAGGAGGGTTTGGTCCAGGTACTCTCCGTTACCCGTTCGTGACCCATGACGATCTCTCAGCGCGTTGAGCACCCCTGATCAGGCGCAGGAACTAGGCGATTCCGCCCGCCAGCTCCAGCCCGAGCGCGCTGGCCACGCCGGCGTTCCACACCGCCCCCTGGCGGATGTTCAGCCCCTTCGCGAGCGCGGCGTCGGCGGCCACGGCCCCCTCGAACCCCTTGTCGGCGAGAGCCGTGACGTAGGGGAGCGTCGCGTTGGTGAGAGCGCGGGTCGACGACTCGGGCACCGCGCCCGGCATGTTGGCGACGCAGTAGTAGACGGCGTCGTGCACCGGGAACGTCGGGGCGTCGTGCGTCGTCGGGTGAGACCCCTCGAAGCAGCCGCCCTGATCGATGGCGATGTCGACGAGCACGGCTCCGGGCTTCATCGTCGCCACCATGTCGTCGGTGACGAGCTTGGGAGCAGCGGCACCGGGGATGAGGACTGACCCGATCACGAGGTCGGCCTCGCGGAGCTGCTCGGCGATCGCGAACGGCGTCGAGTGCCGGGTCTGGATCCGGCCGCCGAACTGCACCTCGAGGGCGCGCAGGCGCGGGAGGGAGACGTCGATGACGGTCACGTCGGCTCCCATGCCGAGCGCGTTGGCGGCTGCGTGCTCGCCGGCGACGCCGCCGCCGATGACGACCACCTTCGCCTTCGGGGTGCCGGGCACGCCGCCGAGGAGGGTGCCGCGCCCCCCGGCCGACCTCATCAGGGCGTAGGAGCCGACGGTGATCGACAGGCGGCCGGCGACCTCGCTCATAGGGGAGAGGAGGGGGAGGCTGCGGTCGGGCATCTGGACGGTCTCGTAGGCGATGGCCGTCGTTCCTGCGCCGATGAGGGCTTCGGTGAGGGGGCGGTCGGCAGCGAGGTGCAGGTACGTGAAGAGCACGAGGTCGGGGCGGAGGAGGCCGTACTCGGCGGCGATGGGCTCCTTCACCTTCAGGAGGAGCTCGGCGGTGCCCCAGACCTCGGCGGCGGTCGGGAGGATCGTCGCGCCCGCTGCGGCGTAGTCGGCGTCGGCGATGCGGGATCCGGTGCCCGCCCCGGCCTGCACGACGACGTCATGCCCGCGGCGGGTGAGAGCGTCGACCCCGGCGGGGGTGATGGCGACGCGGTTCTCGTTGTTCTTGATCTCGGTCGGGATTCCTACTCGCATGATTCGAGTCTGATGATTCGTCGTTACGATTGGGTTTCGCGCGACGATCCGTCGAGAAAATGGCGTTGCGCGCCCGAATAATCACAATCGAGGAGTCCTGACGTGTCCGAATCGAAGGATCTTCGGCCTATCGACGAGATCGACGACCTCGACCGGCGAATCCTCGAGACCATCACGACCGACGCACGGCTGTCGAACACCGACATCGCGGCTGCCGTCGGGGTCGCCCCGTCTACCGTCCACGGCCGGCTGCGGAGCCTCGTCGAGCGCGGCGTCATCACCGACTTCATGACGAGCGTCAACCAGCGCGCCCTCGGTTTGCCGCTGCAGGCGATCGTCGGCGTCACTCTCCGGCCGGGTGCGCGGCAGGCCAGCATCGTGGCGTTCTCGGAGGAGGTACGACGCCTGCCCCAGGTGCTGCAGGTGTTCTTCCTCGGCGGGGTCGACGACTTCATCATCCACATCGCGGTCGAAGACAGCTCGGCGGTGCGCACCTTCGTCGTGGAGCACCTGTCGGCCCAGCCGAGTGTCGCGTCGACCCGCACGAGCATCGTCTTCGACTACCACCGGAACGCCGTGGCGGCGTCGTTCCAGTAGCAGCAGGAGCCCCGGCGGGGCTTCAGAGCGTCACGCGTCTGCGCACTACGTCCTCCGCCAGCACCGACAGAAGCTGCCCGTGACTGCGCGCATACGAGCGCAGACGCGCGAACGCCTCGTCGGTCGAGATGCCGTGCACCTGTGACAGGACGCCCTTGGCCTGCTCGATGACGACGCGCGTCTGCAGGGCCCGCTGGAGCTGCTCGCGCACGACCAGGCTCTCGCGAAGGCTGCGCTCGTGGAGCACGCCGATGGTCGCCACGTCGGCCAGCGCCTGGGCCGCCCGCACGTCGTCGGCCTCCAGGCTCCCCGCCTCGGAGCGCAGCAGGTTCAAGGCGCCGATCGTGACGTCCCGGAGCCGCAGGGGGATGGCGTGGACGGCGGTGAACCCGCCGGCGAGGGCGTCGGCCGCGAACAGCTGCCACTCCGGCTTGACGTCGTGGACGTCGGGAACGGCGATCACCTGCCCCGTCATGAAGGACTCGAAGCACGGCCCGGCCTCGCCGTTGACCTGCATGAGCTCGACGACGCGACTCGCCTCGCTCGTGGAGGCGATGACCTCCAGGATCCCGGCTTCGTCGACCAGGAGGATCCCCGCCGCGTCGGCGTCGAACAGGTCGACGCACGAGTCGACCAGCGTCTGCAGCAGCTCGACGATGTCGTAGTCGTCGACGAGGGTGTCGGCGAGGGTCGTGAACACGTCGACGAGGCGCGCCTCGCGGGTGACGTCGGTCATGGGTGGTCCTCGATTCCGTCGGCGCTGGTGCTGAACGAGAGCCGCCCGCCCAGGATGTCGTCGGCGACCTCGCCGACCGAGCGGGCCGACGCGAACGCGTGGGCCTGGATGATCAGCTGGGCGTCCTCGGGCGAGGTGCCGAGCTGCGCGAGCACGACCCCCGTGGCCTGGTGGACGAGTCGGCGCGAGTGCGGCGCCAGGTCGACCTGCCCGTCGTCGGATGCCCGCTCGAGAGCGCGACGGAGAACCGAGCGGCCGACGACGCCCGACATGGCGCCGGCCTGCCGCTGCTCGGCCGCGTTCAGAGATCGGGGATCGCCCGAGTAGAGGTCGACGGCACCGAGCCTCAGCGGCCCCACGTGCAGCGGGAAGGCGAAGAGCGCGCCCACGTCGTCGTGCTGGATGGCACGGGAGAACGCGGGCCAGTGGCCGTGGACCGACTCCCGCACGTCGGGCTCGATCACCGGACGGCCCGTCGCGAGGGCGTCCCAGCAGGGCCCCTCGCCGAGGTCGAACTGCAGCTCGTCGAGGCGGAGCGCCAGAGGATCGCTGGCGGCGACCGTCTCGCTGCCGAGCGGCGGGCCGAGGGAGGCCACCGAGGCGCCGGTGACGCGGAGCACGTCGATGAAGGGCTGGCAGAGGGCCGCTTCATCGTCGCCGGCCTCCGCCAGAGCGTCGAGGGCGGCGTCGAACGCGTCGTGCATGACCAGCCGCCCATCTCGAGTTCCTGCACCCCACCCTAGCCACGGTGCGGGACACGCCGATGCTTCCCGAAGAGGGGTATTGGGCGAAGCGCCGCAATTCTGGTTGGCTGTCATCAACCGATCAGGGGGATTCACCGTGGAGATCCACGAGCTCACTCGCCAGCAGGCGGAGCTCTGGCGCGCGTTCGTCGAGCAGCGGCACGAGCCTCGCCTGGTCGAGCTCAGCCACTGGATCCGTGAGACCGGCGGCCCGATCGACCTCCTCGACGGCTCGCTCGAGAGCCTCGTCGAGCTGTGGGAGTGGTTCATCGACTTCGTGGACGCCGATCTTCCGGGCGTCGACTCGCGCGTCCGCTACTCGCTGGGCTGGGCGTTCGGCTGGCCCGGCGGCAACCACGGCGCCACGTACTACGCGACGGAGGCCCTCGGCAGCTACGTCTTCGAGGTGCTGCGTCGTCTCGACCCGGCCACTGCGTGGACGGTCAACGTCCCCGTGGGTCGCACCAGGTGGGTCGACTCCGACCAGCACCGCACCGGCATCGCGTTCCGAGGCTCGTGGGTGTCGATCGACCCGCGCATCGCCAACGTCGCGAGCCGGCTGTTCGACCACGGCACCGCCGCCGCCGACTACGACGACATGGGCAGCGAGGCGTCGCGCCCGGAGCGGCTGCGCGACCTGGTGGCGAACCTCTTCCATCTCGTCGATGCGCCGACCGTGCGAGGGGCGTCGATCCTGACCCCTCTCGCCTCCGAGCCCGTGCTGCTCGTTCCGGTGCCGATGTACAAGCAGCCCCCGCCGCCGCCCGCCGAGCCGGAGCCCGTGCCCGTGCTGGTGTCGGTCGCCGAGGCGCAGGCGATCCTGAACCCCGACGAGTCGGCGTCGGTCGTCGGCGAGCCGATGATCCTGCTGTCGCGGCGGGGCGACGCCGAGCACCTCGAGGCGGCGCCGGCGCTGTCGGAGCGCCGGGTGTTCCGGGTCCTGCAGTCGCTGGGTGTCGAGACCGTGAGCGGCGAGCCGCTGTCGGCCGAGATGCTGCGCGACCCCGAGGTCGAGCACCTCCGGCTGCTGCGCGGCGCCGTGACGGTCGAGACCTGGGTGACCGGCCACCGGCTGCGCGCGCTGCAGCTCGAGCCGTCGGGCGCCGGGCCGGCCGAGTGGGACGCCGTCGAGCACGCGTTCTCGGAGGCTGCGCCGCGTCTGCGGGCGGTGTTCCGGCCCGAGGCCGACTAGCCGCGTTCCGGTCGCAGCCGGCCAGCGGAGATCGGCGAGCCCGCCTCCGCGAGGCCGAACTCGCACACCGCCAGCTCGACCGACAGGTCGAGGGCGGCGGAGCGGATGCCGGGGCTGTACAGCGCGTGGTCGCCCGACGCGCGCTCGACGACCGTGAGGGACCCGCGCGCCCGCGCCCGAGCCCCCGACCCCGACCGACGCAGCCGACGCTCGGCAGCGGGCCCGCCGTGATCGCGCCACACGGCTGCGTCTTCCGGCCCGAGCAGGACCACGACGTCGGTGCCCGCCGAGAGCGCGCGACGGAGGTTGGGCTCGGCGAACCGCAGCACGCCCCGCGACGCGAGAGCCGCCAGGAGGCCCGACGGCAGGTGCCGCTTCGCCCCTGCGACGAGGCGGTCGCGGAGGGCGGGGGCGAGTTCCTGCGCCCCGGATTCAGGTCGGTGCACGACAGGCTCCTGCGGCACGACGCGGTGGTCGTTCAGAGCCAGCGCCGCCACGAAGCGCGCCGACTCGGGGCGTGAGACCAGGCCGATCCAGCCCCCGACGCACATGCCGACGACGCCGAGGCGCTCGCGGGGCAGGTCGAGGTAGTCGACGGCGGCCGCGTGGTCGTCGAGCCAGGCCTGCGTGAACAGCATGCTCGGCTCGTGGGCGTCGACCGGCGTCGACTCGCCCGTGCCCCGGCGGTCGAAGCGGAGCGAGCGGATGCCGCGCATGGCGAGCCGGCGGGCGAGCTCGACCTGGTGGCGGGTGGCCCCGACGCGGTGCTCCGCCGAGCCGTTGTGCAGCACGACGGCGGGCGCCTCCCAGCTCCCGCTGCCGCTCCAGGCGTGCCGGGTGACGATGCCGAAGAGGTCGTGCGGGCCGAAGCGGACGAGCTCCTCGACGACGTCGCCCACGACCGCCGTGGTGACGGGCGCAGGAACTCGCAGCACGCCGTCGCCCACCGCGAACGAGCGGCGCATCCAGTCGGTCACCACCGTCACGCTCGCGGCCGGGATCGAGGCGAGGATGCTCGACATGTCGAGGGAGTCCTCGTGCCCGGGCACCTCGAGCACCGTCACGGCGTCCTTCGCCGGCCGCAGCGCCTTCGGTAGCGTCGGCCCGGCGCTCGACTCGCGCACGGCCACCAGCACCGGCATGCGCTCGGCGAGAGACGCGTCGTAGTCGAGCGCGGCGATCCGGTCGGCGAACTCCCGCGTGAACTCGGCGCCGGCCACCTCGACGACGCCCTCGGGCGCGTCCTCGGCGACGTCGCCGACCTCGATCGCGTAGAGCGCGCTCTGGCGGCGCAGCCAGGCCCTGCCCGACCCGGCAGGGTCCCACAGCACGAGACCCGCGGCCCCGGGGTCGTCGGCGGCGTGCCGGGAGGCGACGAGCGCCCCGCTGCCGAGACCGAGGTAGACGATGCGGTCGGCTCCGGCGAGGCGCAGCTCGGCCGCCGCCAGGCGGGCGCCCGTGTCGAGCGAGGGCTCGGCCATCGAGTCGCCGAAGCCGGCGTGGTCGAAGCGGATCGCGGCGAATCCCGCCGTCGCGAGCCGGTCGGCCAGGTGGCGCAGCGTGCGGTACGCGACGGAGTACTCGTAGCCGAGCGGCGGGCAGATGACGACGCCGGTCGCCTCGCCGATCGTGGGCAGGTGCAGTGTCGCCAGGACGGCACCGTCGCCCAGCCAGGTGTCGACGGTGCGCTGCTCGGCGCTCATGCGAGCGAGAGCGAGGAGCGGACGGCGGGCGACCACGACGCGACGTCGGTGCCGTGGGTGCGGACCAGCGCGAGCGCGATCCGCTCGAGGCCCCAGCCGAGGCACGAGCTGGCGGCGGGCGATCCGTCGACGGTCTGGATGCCGAAGGTCGCGCCGAAGTGGTCGCCGTGGTTGTTGGCCGACGCGATCGCGGTGCCCTCGTCGAGGTCGCCGTAGATCGGCACCACGACCTCCAGCTTCGCCTCGTCGGCGAGCTGGTTGCGGGCCAGCATGCGTCCGGTGCGGCCGAAGAACGGGTCGTTCGCCGCGACGACGCGGGCGTCGAGACCCAGGTCGATCAGGCCGGCGAGCTGCCGCTCGTTCTGCGCGTTGCGGAACTCCCTGGCGTCGGTCTCGAGCCCGACGTGCACGAACTCCTGCTGCCGGAAGGCCTGCAGGCGCATCGGGTCGATCGAGGGCTCGTGCCGGAAGCAGAAGCCGCTCAGGTCGAAGGTGCGCCCGCCTGCCGGGAGGGTTCCGCGCAGGCGCTCGTACAGGGGATGGCAGACGGCAGGAACGAGCACGGTCTCCGCCGGGCTCAGCCACGCGCTCCAGTCCTCGCCGTTCGCCCGCGCGCTCACCAGCCGGCGGTGGTCCGCCTCGGTGCCGGTGAAGCCGTTGACGGCGCCGGTCAGGTGGGGGAACGACACGATGTAGTCGGTGTTCTCGAACTCGGGCCGCGGGAAGACGGGGGCGAAGCGCATGCGCTCGGCGTTCAGATCCGCGAGCGAGCGGGTGACGGAGCGGCTGATGCCGTCGACGACGTCTTCGAACAGGCCGGAGCGGCCGTAGAGGCCGAGCTCGCCGGCGTCGATCAGCAGGTCGGAGGCCAGGAGCTCATCACGGAACTCGGAGCGGGCGGCCTCGAGGTCGGAGACCGGGGCTGTCGCAGCCGGGGCGGTCGTCGCTGGGCTCGTCACCGCTGCGGTCGTCATCGTCGGGTTCGTCATCGTCGGGCTTTCCGTCGCTGGAGCAGCGAAAGCTGCGCGTTGTTCGCGAGGATGCGGTCGTTGTTGACCATGACCGCGGTGCCGTACGAGTCGCGGAGCAGGCGGCCGAGGCTCAGGTCGGAGTCCTGGCGGTAGCCGGCGATGCCGGCGACCAGCATGGCCTGGCCGACGATGTCGATGACCGAGTCGGACGCCGTGATCTTGAGCGAGTTGTGCGCGATCGCCCGCGGGATGCTCGTGAGGGCGGCGCGGTCGTCCGCGTCGTCGTCGAAGGCACGGGCCGACGACTCGACCAGGCCGGCGAAGGCGGCGACCTTGCCGAGGAGCTCGGCCAGGCGCGTGGCGGCCGGGGGCAGGGTGCCGATGCTCTTGCGGGCGGAGCGTTGAACGGCGGTGGCCGCCTTCGCGGCGGCCGCATCGGCGATCCCGAGCCAGACCGCCGCCCAGAGGAGGTGCGACACCGGGAGCATCGTCTCGGCCGAGATGGTGGCGAAGTCGTCGGGCACGATGTGCTCGCGGTCGACGGTGGCCTCGAGCTGGAAGCCCGGGCTGCAGGTGCCGCGGAAGCCGAGGGTGTCCCACTCGCCGAGCTGCGTGAGGCGGGTCGTCGCCCGGGGGCAGATGACGAGCACCTGGTCGGACGGCGCGCTCTCGAGCGAGGCGCGGGCCGTGGTCAGGATGACGTCGGCGAAGGCGCCGTACGAGATGACCGGCGCGGTCTTCCGGAGCACGATGGTGCCGTTCGGCTGCTCGTCGATGGCGCAGCCGCTGGTGCGGGTACTGCCGCCGATGCCGGCCTCGGTCGTGGCAGACGCCATCAGCGTGCCGTCCATCACGAGGCGGCGGAGCGTGCGGATGACGGTCGTCGAGCCGTGGGTGTGGCGGGTGAGGCAGAGCACCTGGATCTGGTGCATGACGAAGATCATGCCGGTCGCGCTGCACGACTCTGCGAGGATCCTGGCGACTTCGGAGAGGTCGTGGAGGGTGGCGTTCTCGCCGCCCAGGGCCGAGGGGACCGCCGCGGCCAGCAGGCCGTTCGAGCGGAGCGCGTCGACGGCCTCGCGCGGGAAGCGGGCGCGGGCGTCGACGTCGTGCGCGTGGCGGGCGGCGATCTCCGCCACCTGGCGGGCGCGGTCGACGAGGAGGCCGCGGGAGGTCGTGAGGTTCATGCGTCGACGCCCAGGGCGCTGGCCGCGGCCTCGAGGGAGTCGATCGACGAGAAGGTGGCGCGGCTCAGGAGCTCGTCGGGGAACTCGAGGTCGAGCTCCTCCTCGAGGGCGAGCATCACGTTCACCGTCGCGTGCGACGAGAGGCCGGCCTGGTAGAGGTCGTCGCCGTCGCCGAGCTCGGCGACGGGCGTGACGAGGTGTCCGTGCTGGTCGAGCACGGTGCGGATCGTTGCCTTCATGTCGAAGGGGTCCTTTCGGGTAAGGAGCGCGAACACGGTGGCCTGGGCGACACCGTGATCGTGGGTGAGGGTGATGGCGATGCTGTGGATCCCGCTGCCCGTAGCCTCGAGACGGGCGAGGCCGTGAAGCCGCACCCGTGGCGCTCCCGACGGAGCGTTCGCGATCTCGACGTCGCGATACGGAAGACCCTGATCGCGGCTCGGCCGCAGCACTTTCACGACCGCCTCCTTGCCGGCGAACCGCGCCGCGAGCCGTTCGACGTCGCCCTGGGTCTGGTCGAGCTCGATCGGCGTGAAGACGCGGTTCAGGTAGGAGGCGCCGAAGCGCGTGACGGAGTCGCGGACATCCGCGACGGTCACGAGATCGGTGCCGACGCGGGGCCGCGGCATTCGGGTGCCGGTGAGCTCTCGCACAGGGGTGTTCCAAGGATCGGGTAAGTGGCCTGGAGGTGTCGGGGAACGTCACCAGGCGGTTCGGGCAGGCGGGGCCGACTGGGTCGATCGGCTGATCCAGACGCCACGATAGGGCGCCTGAACGGGGGTCGACCAGACCTTCCGGCAAAGACACCTCACTACTGGGGACAGACAACTCAGTCTGTCCGTCGGTCTGCCGACGCTGGAGCTCCTGCCGATCGACCTCCCTGCTACCGCCTCTACGCTTGATCTACTCCCCCCGTACCGCCCTAGGAAGAGCTCTTCGTGTCTGCACCCACCGTCCGCTCCGTCGACCGAGTCGCCCCGGGTGTCCACTTCAACGAAGGCCCCGCGTCGAACTGGGTGGTCCTCGTCGGCGACTCCGAGGTGGCGCTGATCGACGCCGGCTACCCCGGCGACCTGCCGCTCGTCGAGCAGTCGTTGCGAGAGGCGGCGCCCGGCCTGCCCCTGACGGCGATCGCCGTCACCCACGGGCACTCCGACCACATCGGCTCGATCCGCGCGCTCCTCGGCACCTACCCCGACGCGCGGGTCTACACGGGCGAGGCGGAGCTGCCCAACGTGCGCCGCGACGAGATCCATCAGGTCACGGTCCGCGACATCGTGCCCCACCTCGCCAAGCCCCGCTTCGTGCGCTGGATGGTCCACGCCCTGCGAGCCGGCGGGCTGAGTGACGTCGCCGTGCGGAGCGTCGAGGCGGCGCCGACCGAGCTGACCCTCGCCGGGCACGCCGTCCGCGCCGTCCCGTCGATCGGCCACACGCCGGGCCACACGCTGTACGAGCTCGTCGACGCCCGTGCCGTGGCGACTGGCGACGCCCTCGTCACCGGCCACGCGGTCTCGCGCCGCGTAGGCCCCCAGTCTCTGCACCCGATGTTCCACTCCGACGTGCGCGCCGCCTCGCAGCTCGCCGCCGAGCTCGCCGGCCGCTACGCCGACTGGACGCTGCTGCCGGGACACGGCGCGCTCCGCCGCCGCGGCACGTCCTCGTAATTTCAAGGAGATCTGGTCTGCCGCACCGAACGTGGGGCGGATCCCGGGCATCTTCGGCGGCCGATCTCCTTGAATTTGCAGACGGGTCAGGCGAGCTCAGCCGACAGGGCGTCGAGCAGGGCGGGGAGGCGCGCGAGGAGCGCGAGGTCGTCGCCGGCGAGTGCCCGCATCGCGGCGTCCCGCAGCACGACGGAGCGGGTCTCGCGTGACTCGGTGACCACGGCGGTTCCTGCGCCCGTGAGCGAGATCAGCACGCCGCGCGCGTCGGCCGGGTCGGGGTCGCGGGCGACGAGCCCCCGCTTCTCGAGGTCGGCGACGATGGAGCTCATGCTCTGGTGCCGCACGGCCCGGCGGCGGGCCAGGTGCGCGATGCTCTGCGCGCCGTCGCGCATCAGGAAGCCGAGGGTCTCGATCTGGCCGTCGGACTCGTCGGTGGTCCGGTCGCGGACGGCTCGGACGATCGTTCCCACCGAGCGGCGGAGGTTGTCGGCGTCTTCGAGGGTGAAGGGGCTGTCGCCTTCGGGGCGGCTGGCGGCGCTGCTCATGGCGCAACTATACAGTCAACCTGTATAGTTCGGTGCATGGAACTCACCAAGCACACGCACGCCACGGTCGTCCTCTCGAAAGGCGAGGGCGACCTCGTCATCGACCCGGGCAGCTATACCCCGAACGCTGCGGAGCTCGTCTCGGGTGCCGCCGCCGTGCTCATCACGCACGACCACCCCGATCACTTCGACCTCGGCATCCTGAGCGCCGCGCTCGACATGCAGCCCGAGCTCACCGTCTACGGCCCCGAGTCGGTCACCTCAGCGCTGGGCGGCCACGACGGCCGCGTCGTCACCGTCTCGAAGGGCGACTCGTTCACCGAGGCCGGCTTCGACATCGCGGTGTTCGGCGAGCACCACGCGTCGATCCACAGCGACATGCCGCTCATGCATAACGTGGGGTACCTCGTCGACTCGGCCGTCTTCCACCCCGGCGACGCCTATCTCGAGCCCGGCGTCCCGGTCGAGTCGCTCCTGCTCCCCACCAGTGGGCCCTGGGTCACCACGCAGGGCGCCGTCGACTACGTGCGCGCCGTGAAGCCGACCCGCACCGTGCAGATCCACGACCTCATGCTCAGCGAGGCCGGCCGCGGCTCGATGAACCAGTGGCTCGGCGAGAGCGGGCTCACCGGCACGCCGATGCTGTCGCCCGCGATCGGCGAGACAGTCACCCTCTGACCCGCTCCCGAAATTCAAGGAGATTCTCGCTCCGGCGCCGCCCCGATCGGCATGCGCCCATCGCCGCGACCGAGAATCTCCTTGAATTTTTGAGGGCGCAGGAACTCCTAGCGGCGCACAGCCCGCAGCGCCGCCGCGAGGAGGTCGTCGAGCACGCTCCCGGTCGAGCCCGCGTCTTCGGGATGCCACTGCACCGCCCACACCGGCGCCGACTCGTGCTCGACGGCCTCCGCCGTGCCGTCGAGCGCGCGGGCGACCACCCGCAGGCCGGTGCCGGGAGTGGCGACCGCCTGGTGGTGCGAGCTCTGCACCTGGAGCGCCGTGGCGCCGACGATCCGGGCCAGGTCGCTGGTGGGCTCGATGGCGACGGCGTGCGAGAGCATGGGCGCGTCGGCCGGCCCTGAGGCGACGTGGCCGCCGTCGTGCAGGTGCTGCACGAGGTCGCCGCCGAGGGCGACGTTGACGACCTGCATGCCGCGGCAGATGCCGACGACCGGGGTCCCGGCGGCGACGGCGTCGCGCACCAGCGCCGTCTGCGCGCGGTCGGCGTCGGCGAACACCTCGTCGCGACCGGGATAGTCGGCCGGGCCTCCGTACAGGGCCGGGTCGACGTCTTCACCCCCGGTGAGGAGGACCGCGTCGGCGGCGGCGAGCTCGGCGGCCAGATCGGCGGAGTCGGCGGCGACGCGGTGCACGGCGAAGCCGGCCCGCGTTCCTGCGCTCGCAATGCTCGCGGTGAGCTCGCGGAGGGTGGCTCCGTAGGCCGGGTCGGCCCTCTCGCGATCGCTGACGTCGACGAGGAGCAGGCGGGGTCGTGCGGTCATCCGTCGATCTTGGCAGACGGCTCGGCTTCATCGACGAGGGCGCGGATCGCGTCGGGGAGGTCGCGCACCATGACCGCCCAGACGATGGCCGTGTCGGCAGCGCGGTAGTTGTGCGCCAGGACGTTGCGCGTCGCGGCGATCGCGCTGAGCGGCAGCCCGACGGGAAGCCGGTCGAGCCGCTCCCTCGGCACGCGGCTGCCGACCAGGTCGTGGAAGTGGATGATCACGGCCTCAGAGGCCCGGAACGTCAGGCTGTGCACGGCGTCGAACTCGTCGCGGCCGCGCGCGACGATCGCCTCGCACTCGCCCAGGAGGCCGCGCAGGGCGGCCTCGATCGCGGGCCAGCGGTCGACCCCGGGACCGTCGCGGGGAACACGGGGTCGCGGGGTGAACGAGTCGCTCACAGCCGCTCGGCGCGCTCTCGCACGTGCCGCAGGAAGGTCGCCTCGGCCTGCGAGTCCGTCAGGACGTCGGCGTGGAACCCCGTGAGGCTCTCGACCGCGGCCCCGAACGCGCCCAGGTCGAAGAGGGTGGTCGCCGCCGTCGTGCGGACCAGCAGGTCTATGTCGCTGTCTTCGGTGTCGGTGCCGTCGAGCACAGAGCCGAAGACGCGGACGTCGGCGAGCCCGTGGGCGGCAGCAGCGGACCGGACGTCGTCGGCGAGGACGTGGAGCGCGACGCTCGGGCGGAGACGGGCCGCGCGCAGGATCTTCGCGAGCGTCTCCGGGCGGGGCCGTTTCGAGCCCGATTCGTAGGCCGAGATCGTGGGCTGCTGGATGCCCGCGGAGGCGGCCAGCTCGGATTGCGACTGGCCGATGTCTTCGCGGGCACGCCGGATCAGCAGTGCGGCATTCGGAGGCGTCACGCGGTTCTCGCTTTTCGTATAGATGTCGTCTATACGAAAATCTACACGCTGAAGACCAGCAGGGTGCCGGTGGCGGTGGCGATCAGCTTGCCGTCGGAGTCGCGCACCTCGCCCTCGGCGAAGGCGGCGCGGGTGCCCGGCTTCGTGACGCGGGCGGTGACCGTCACCTGGCCCGAGTCGGCGAACAGCGGACGCAGGTAGCTCACCTTGATCTCGAGCGAGGTGTACCCGGTGCCGGCCGGGAGGGTCGACTGGGCGGCGCAACCGAGGGCCGAGTCGAGCATCGTGCACACGTAGCCGCCGTGGACGGTTCCGATCGGGTTGTAGTGCGATTCGTCGGGCGCGCAGCGGAACTCCACCGAGCCCTCGTCGGCCGCGGCCAGCGTCGCATTGAACCCCGACAGGATCGGCGGCGGGGGCAGCTCGCCGCTGATGATCGCGCGCAGGAAGTCGAGGCCGGTCATGGTCTTGGCGGCCTCGGCCGTGATGGCCGGGTCGTGCCACTCGAGGGTCTTCGTGCGGGCGGGGTCGCTCCCGTGGGCCGGGGCGGTGCTGTCGGTCATCGGACTCCTTCGTCGTTCGCGAGGCTAGTCTCGGCCCGCGATCGAGTCCACCGGCGGACGGCCGCGTCACGGTGTGCGACGCGTGCCGGAGGCACTCGCTGCCTTGGTACAGCCGTGTCGCATTCTCGCTAGTCGTCCCCGGCTCCGGGTGCGACGATGGAGGCATGAACCCGCAGCACGCAGCTCTCGACGACGCGGCCCGACGCGGAGCAGTCCGCAGCCGCGACGCGCGCTTCGACGGCTTCTTCTACACGGCGGTCCTGAGCACCGGCATCTACTGCCGGCCGAGCTGCCCGGCGCGCACGCCCAAAGACGAGAACATGGTCTTCCACCCGTCTGCGGCCTCGGCGCAGGCGGCCGGGTTCCGCGCCTGCAAGCGCTGCCGGCCGGACGCGGTGCCGGGCTCGCCCGAGTGGAACGTGCGCTCCGACACGGTGGCGAGGGCGATGCGGCTGATCGCGGACGGACTCATCGACCGGCAGGGAGTTCCTGCGCTCGCATCGACCCTGGGCTACAGCGTCAGGCAGGTGGAGCGGCTGCTGCTCGACGAGCTCGGCGCCGGCCCGCTCGCCCTCGCCCAGGCGCAGCGTGCGCAGTCGGCCCGGACCCTCCTCGAGTCGACCGACCTGCCGATGAGCGACATCGCCTTCGCCACGGGGTTCTCGTCGATCCGGGCCTTCAACGACGTCGTGCGCGCCACCTACGCGTCGACCCCGAGCGAGCTCCGCGCCAGCGCGGGTCAGGAAGCCTCCGCACCGCGCTCGGGCGTCGTGTCGCTGCGCCTGTCGTTCCGTCAGCCGCTCGACCCGTCGAACCTCATCGGCCACCTCGTGGCGACCGGCGTGCCCGGCGTCGAGGAGTTCCGAGACGGCGCCTACCGCTCCACCCTCCGCCTCCCCCGCGGCTGGGGCATCGTGTCGATCCGAAGGCCCGTGGGCACGGCCTTCCCCGTGACCCTGCGACTCAGCGACGTCCGCGATCTGTCGGCGGCGGTCAGCCGCGTGCGCCGCCTGCTCGACCTCGACGCCGATCCCGAGGCGGTGATGGCCGCGCTCGCCGCCGACGAGCACCTCCGCCCGCTCGTCGAGCTCGCGCCCGGCCGCCGGGTGCCGCGCTACCTCGATCCCGAGGCGATGGCGCTCCGTGCCGTGCTGGGCCAGCAGGTCTCGACCGCCGCGGCCCGCACCCACGCGCAGCGCCTCGTCGCGCGGTTCGGCGAGCCGATCGACGACCCGGACGGCGGACTCACGCACCTGTTCCCGACCGCCGAGGCGCTCGTCTCCTCGACCGATCTCGAGGGCGCCCTGGGCATGCCGGAGTCGCGCAAGCGCACGTTCCGCGGAATGGCCACAGCGCTGGCCTCCGGCGCCGTCCGCCTCGACGCCGGAGCCGACTGGGCCGAGGCCCGAGCCTCGCTCGCGGCCCTCCCCGGCATCGGCCCCTGGACCATCGAGACCATCGCGATGCGCGCCCTGGGCGACCCCGACGCGTTCGTCGGGAGCGACCTCGGGGTGAAGAAGGCGGCGCAGGAACTCGGCCTCCCGTCGACCGGCCCCGCCCTCGAGGCCGCCTCGCGCGCGTGGTCCCCCTGGCGGGCCTACGTCGTGCAGTACCTCTGGGCCCTCAGCCCGCACGCCGTCAACTCCATCCCGACGCACGACGTCGTCCTCGACCCCTCGGAGAAGCTCGCATGACCACCACCTGGACCGAGATCGACTCCCCTATTGGAGCCCTCACGCTGATCGCGACCGACGACGCCCTCCGGGCCCTCTACATGGTCGACCACCGTCACGCCCCCTCCGTCGAGACCTACGGCGATCGGGTGGCGGCCGGCAACGGCGTCTTCGCGGCCGCGACCGAGCAGCTCGGCGAGTACTTCGACGGCGATCGGCGCGAGTTCGACATGCCGACGGCCCCGGTCGGCACCGACTTCCAGCTCGCCGTCTGGCACCAGCTGCGGCAGATCCCGTACGGCCAGACCTGGACGTACGGGCGGATCGCCGAGCGCCTCGGCAACGCGAGGGCCGTGCGGGCGGTGGGCCTCGCCAACGGGCGCAACCCGCTGAGCATCGTCGTCCCGTGCCACCGCGTGATCGGCGCCAACGGGGCGATGACCGGGTTCGGCGGCGGGATCGAGCGCAAGGAGTACCTGCTCGGGCTCGAGAAGGCCGTGCCCGCAGCGCAGCCGGTGCTGTTCGCCTGAGGTGCGGACGCCCGACCCGGCGTAGCGTTAAGGGGATGGCCGACGACCAGCAGACTCCGCCCACCCGGCGCCCCACTCCGGTGCGCCGAGACGAGGTCGTGCGCGAGACCGCGAAGCGCGACCCCTCGCTCGCGGCGGCCCGCTACCGTCTGGAACGCGACATCCCCGCCGAGCAGCGCCGCGCGCCGACCGCCGACGAGCTCCGCTCGATCGCGAAGACCGCTCTCGACCGCGCCATCGACGCCGGCGAGTTCGACAACTCGCCGCTCGCCGGCAAGCCGCTCCCCGGCCTCTCGTCGACCCACGATCCCGACTGGTGGATCAAGGCCAAGATCGAGCGCGAGGGCCTCTCGGGCGTGGCGCCCCCGGCGCTGTCGCTCCGCACCGAGAACGAGCAGCTCGACGGGCTCCTCGACACGATGGGCACCGAGGCGTCGGTGCGCGCGACGATCGCCGACTTCAACGCCCGGATCGTCGAGGCCCGCCGCCAGCTGACGGGCGGGCCGCCGGTGGTCACGCCGCTGCGGGAGCCCGACGCCGAAGTGCGACGGTGGCAGGAACGCCGGAGCCGCCGCCGCGCCGAAGCCGCAGCCGCGTCGGAGGCCGTCGCGGCGGCGCCACGGCCTTCGTGGCGCGAGCGGCGTCGTGCGGCACGGCGGGCGCGCGAGCAGTAGGCGTCGACGGGGCGGGGCCTGCGGCGGTGGTGGGGTCGCCGTTCCTCCGCCCCGCGGTCTATGCCCCGGCGTTCTTTGCCGGCGTGCCTTGGGTCTGCGGCACCACCTCGTCGGCGGCGTCCTCCTCGTCTCGCTGGGACGAGACCCCGTCTCGCCACTTGCCGCGCGCGACGTAGGTGACCATGACGTTGATGACGGCGATGGTCGGCACGGCGAACAGGGCGCCGGGGATGCCGGCGACGTACGAGCCTCCGGCCACGGCGAACACGACGGCCAGCGGGTGCACCTTGACCGCATTGCCCATGACGAGCGGCTGGAGCACGTGGGCCTCGAGGAGGTGCACGAGGATCACGCCGCCGAGCATGATGAGCGCCTGGAGCGGGCCGATGAAGAGGAGGGCGATCACCACGGCGAAGGCGCCCGAGACGATGGCTCCGACGACCGGGATGAAGGAGGCGAGGAAGACCAGCACGCCGATCGGCACGGCCAGGGGCAGGCCGAGGAAGAACGCGAAGAGCCCGACGCCGAGGCCGTCGACCGCAGCCACGAAGATCTGCACGCGGACGAACGTGGTGAGGGTGATCCAGCCGGAGTGGCCGGCACCGTCGACCGCGGCACGCGCGCGACGCGGGAAGAGGCGGGTGACCCAGCGCCACACGCCGTCGCCGTCGATCAGCATGAAGATGGTGGCGAAGATGGTCAGCAGGCCGTCGGCGACGAAGTGGCCGGCGCCCAGGCCGAACGCGGCGACGCCCGAGAGCAGGCTCTTCGAGCTGTCCTGGATGGCGCCGGTGGCGCTGTCGATGACCGAGTTGTAATCCTTGCTGGTGAGGTTGAAGGGCGGCCCGGCGAGGAAGTCCTTCACGACGTTGAAGCGCGAGACGGATTCCTTCTCGAGCGCCGGCAGACCGGCGCGCACCTGGAGCACCACGAGCAGGATCAGGCCGCCGAACACGACGATCGCCGCCAGCAGCGTCACCACGATGGCCAGCCACTTGGGCCAGCGGTGCGTCTCGAGGAGCTTGACCAGCGGCTGCAGCAGCGCCGAGATCAGGAGCGCGATCAGGAACGGCACCACGATCTCCTTGAGCTCGGAGATCAGGAGCCCGCCGACGGCCAGGCAGGCGATCAGGACGAGAATCCGCCATCCCCACGCGCCGGCGATCTTCATGCCTCGGCTGACGGTGTCGTCGGCGTGGAAGATCGGGGTGGGAGTCAAGTCGGAGTCGTGCCGCGAGGAGCCGGGGAGTTTCATGAGCGAATTCTGCTCGTCTTTCTAGCCGTGTGTCAGGAGGCGGTCGGTGTGCCGCTGACGATCAGACGTGCACACACCGCAAAACGTCACGGAATCAGCCCTGAGCGCCGCCTGTCCCACCCGAAGTCGCGCCTGTTCCGCCAGAGCCGGAGCCGGAGCCGGCGCTGTCGCTCGAACTCGACGTCGTGCCGAGCTCGGACGCCGGCGGGGCCGTGAGGGTGTCTCCGCCGTACTCGGCGTCGAGCGACTGCAGGATCGGCTTCGCGATCAGGAACTTCAGGTTGTAGCCGTAGACGCCGTTGATGTACGTGTCGTAGAAGCCGGCCGAACCCGAGACGTTGCCGACCCAGGTGGCGGTCGCGACCTTCGTCGTCGACGTGACCAGCCAGTTCTGCTCGGCGTTGTCGTTCGTGCCGGTCTTGGCCAGCATGTCGACGCCGTCGCCCGGGTTCGCGAGCGAGCCGGTGCCGCCCGCCTTCAAGACCGTCTGCAGGGCGTACGAGACGCCGGCGGCGACGTCGGAGGACATGCCCTGCGTGCAGGTCGTCGGAGTCGCCGCGATCGCGCCGTCCGGGCCGGTGATGCTGTCGATGGCGACGGGCGTGCAGACCACGCCGCCGTTGGCGATGCCGGCGTAGGCGACGGCCATCGTCAGAGGCGCGATCGTGTTGGTGCCGAGGATCGCCGACGGGACGACGCTGAGCGAGCCGCCGGTGGTCGCCGTGTGGACGTCCATGGCCTTGGCGGCGTCGATGATGTCGCAGAGGTCGAGCTGCGTGCCCATGTCGGCGTAGGCCGTGTTGATGGACTCCTGCGTCGCGGTCAGGACCGACATCGACGACGGGACGCTCTCGGCGTTCGCCACGGGCCACGTTCCGGCGCCGAGATTCGTGCAGCTCGCGGTGAACTGCGCGAACGAGAAGTCGTGGGTTCCTGTCGTGACGTAGTCCGACAGCGTGTGCCCGGCCTCGAGCCAGGCGGCCAGCGTGAACGCCTTGAACGACGAGCCGGTCTGGAAGCCCGTGGAGCCGCCGTACGCCTGGTCGGTGTTGTAGTTGACCGCAGTGGAGCCCGCCGCCGCCTGGTCGCTCTGCGTGTAGTCGGTGTTCTGCACCATCGTCAGGATCCGGCCCGAGCCGGGCTCGACCGAGACGTTCGAGGCCCCGACGTTCAGCCCGGAGACCGTCGTCGGCATGTAGGCGCTGAGCGAGGCCTGCGCGGTGCGCTGCTGGGCCAGGTTGAGGGTCGTGTAGATCTTCAACCCGCCCTCGTTGAGGCTCTGCAGGCGGGCGTCCGCGGTGGAGCCGAAGGCGGTGTCGTTCTTGATGACGTTCGTGACGTAGTCGCAGAAGTAGCCGGCGTCGTACTTCACGGCCGCCGCGCACCCGTTGGTCGATGCGGTGATGTGGGGCGCGATCACGCTGGCCTTCGCCGCCGTGAGCTCCGCCTTCGTGATCTTGCCGTGCACGTACATGCGCTGGAGCACGTAGTCGCGACGCACCTTCGTCAGGGCGTAGTGGTCTGCAGACCCGTTGGAGGCGTTCGCCGGCTCGTCGATGCGGAGGTTCGACGGGTTGTTCAGGATGGCGACGAGCGTCGCCGACTGCGCGACGTTCAGGGCCGACGCCGAGACGCCGAAGTAGTACTCGGCGGCGGCCTGGATGCCGTAGATGTTGCCGCCGAAGCCGACGATGTTGAGGTAGCCGGTGAGGATCTCCGACTTCGAGTACTTCTTCTCGACGGTGATGGCGTAGCGCATCTCGCGGAGCTTGCGCTGCGGGGTCACGGCGGTGACGTCCTCGTAGCACTTCTCGGCCTTGGCGGCGTCGGTGTTCTCGGTCGCGCAGCGCTCGACGAGCACGTTCTTCACGTACTGCTGCGTGATCGACGAGCCGCCCTGCACGTCGCCGCCGAGCGTGGTCGCGAGGATGCCGCGGATCGTGCCCTGGAGGTCGATCGCTCCCTCGTCGTAGAAGCGCGGGTCCTCCGCGGCGACAGCGGCGTCCTTGACGTTCTGCGAGATCTGGTCGGCCGTCACGTCGGTGCGGTTCTCCGTGTAGAACGACGCGATCTTGACCTCTTTCGAGCCGTCCTTCGCGTAGACGCTGGTGGCCTGGGCGGGCGGGGTGATCGCGAGGTAGCCGGGCAGCGAGTCGAACGCCGTCACACCGGTCGTGACGGTGTTCGACACGACGACGAGGGCGGGGACGGCCAGGACGGCGACGAGCAGGCCGGCGACGACGGCGAGGCCCGAGAAGCCGGTGAGCGCGCGGAGAGCGCGGGGAGACGAAGACGTGGGAGCAGTCACGCTCGACGGTAAGGACGTGTCGCAATGAGGAAGCTGGGGTGGGCCCCGCTCGCGGCGATCTCATCAGGAATCCCCAGCGGATGCTCGTGGTCGAAGGCACGAAACATCCGCCCGCTAGGGTCGGAGCATGATCCTGCAGCCCGGCGCCGGCCCGATCCCCGCCTCGGCCTACCTGCCTGCCTCCGCCGCCAACACGCTGTGGGGCCGCCTGCCCTGCGGCGCCGACGAGGCCGTCCTGACGGTCGCGCCCGGCACCGAGGTGACGATCGACACGCTGAGCCACGAGGGGATCCTCGAAGACCAGGGCCTCGACCCCATCGGCTTCTTCGCCGAGCACGGAGTGCCCGCCTCCGACGTCCTGACCGACGCCGTCGAGATCGCCGCGTCGACGGGCCGGCGCGACCCCGCCGTCGACGGGCCGCACGTCGTCACCGGGCCGATCGGCGTCGAGGGTGCCGAGCCCGGCGACCTCCTCACGATGACCCTGATCACCGCCACCCCCCGCGTGCCGTACGGCGTCATCTCGAACCGCCACGGCCGCGGCGCTCTGCCCGACGAGCTCCCCCGCGGCGGCCTCAACGTCTCGGTGTTCGCGCGGGCGACCGACGACGGCTTCGGCACGATGCCCCGCACGGCCGGCGCCGAGCACACGGTCCGGTTCCCGCTCCGGCCCTTCCTCGGCATCATGGGCGTAGCGGTCGCAGGAACTTCCCGCCCCCACTCCGTCCCGCCCGGCACCCACGGCGGCAACATCGACATCAACCTCCTCGTCGAGGGCACGTCGCTCCACCTGCCCGTCCAGGTGCCCGGCGCCCTCGCCTACGTCGGCGACCCGCACTTCGCGCAGGGCGACGGCGAGGTGGCCCTCACCGCCATGGAGGCGTCCCTGCGTGTGACGGTCCGGCTCGACCTGGTGAAGAAGGCGGACGCGATCGCCGCGTTCGGCGAGATCGCCGGTCCGCTGGCCGAGACTCCCGAGTTCCTGGTGCCGACCGGAATGGACGACGACCTCGACGTCGCGGTGCAGAACTGCGTGCGCGCGGCCCTGTCGCTCCTGAAGGCGCGCTTCGGAATGGACGAGGCGCTCGCCTACGCGTACTTGTCGGCGGCGACCGACTTCAACATCTCCCAGGTCGTCGACCTGGTCAAGGGCGTCCACGCCAGGATCCGGGTGAGTGATTTTGACAACTGAGCCGACACGCAGAACTGAGCCGTCACGCAGAACTGAGCCGACCACCGTGCAGGGCGAGCTCCCCGACGGGCTGCTCGAGGCCTTCGACGCGTATGAGGCGGCCCTCGCCGCCAACGACCAGGAGGCGCTCTCCGACGCGTTCGAGAACGACCCCGACGCGCTCCGTGCCGACGCCGGAGGACTCCTGCGCGGCCATGACGCCATCACGGGGTTCCGTGCGCGTCGGTCGGCCGTGCCGCTGCGCCGCATCGTCGAGCTGCACGTCCGGGTCGTCGACCCCTCGAACGTCGTCGTGGTGTCGGTCAACGCACCCGCCGCCGGAGGCCGCGGCGTCGTCACCCAGCTCTGGCGCCGCTCCTGGCACGACCACGCGTGGCGCATCGCCACGGCGCAGGTGCAGGCCCCCTCTCCCATCTTCGACACCAGGATCTGGCGCGTCGTCGGCGCACCCCTCGTCGCCGGCGCCGACGAGGGGTCGCTGCTCGGCGAGACAGTCGCCGTCAAAGACCTTTTCGCCGTCGCGGGCGTGCGCATCGGCGCCGGCGTGCCCGCGTACCTCGAGGGCCAGGCCGATCAGCAGTTCAACTCTCCTGCCGTCCAGGCGCTGCTCGACGACGGAGCCTCCCTCATCGGGATCGCCCAGACCGACGAGTTCGCGTACAGCATCGCCGGCCGCAACTCCGCATACGGCACTCCGCCGAACGGCGTGGTGCCGGGCGCCATCTCGGGCGGCTCGACGAGCGGGCCCGCCTCGGCGGTGGCGCTCGGGCACGCCAGCATCGGGCTCGGCACCGACACCGGCGGGAGCATCCGGGTTCCTGCGTCGTATCAGGGCCTGTGGGGTCTGCGGACCTCGCACGGCGCCGTGCGCAAGACCGACGTGCTGCCCCTCGCTCCGACGTTCGACACCGTCGGCTGGCTGACGCGCGACGCCGGGCTGCTGGGGCGGGCCGCCGCCGCGACGCTGACCGGCGTCTCGGCCGGAGCCGCCGTGCTGCAGCGCGACGTGGAGCCGCGCTTCGTCGTCGACCCGCGCCTGCTCTCGTCGGTCACGCCCGACGTGCGCGAGGCGTTCTGGGCCGTGCTCCCGGCTCTCGGGCTGGAGCCCGAGGAGGTCGAGCTCGGCGACATCGCACACCTGTACGAGCTGTTCCGCATCGTGCAGGCCGCCGAGGCGTGGAAGTCGCACGGCGACTGGATCACGGCGAACCCGGGGTCGCTCGCGCCCGACGTCGAGTCGCGCTTCCACTTCGGCCGCAGCGTCACAGCCTCTCAGGAGGCCGACGCGCGCGCCGACCTCGCGCAGCAGCGGGAGCAGCTCGACCAGGTGCTGGACGGGCGGATCCTGCTGCTTCCGAGCGCCGCGTCGGCGGCGCCGTCGTTGTCCTCCACGCCCGCCGAGTTCGACGTGCTGCGCTCGCAGACGCTCGGACTCACCTGCATCGCCGGCATCGGCGGCTACCCCGCCGTGAGCGCGCCCCTGATGACCGTGCCCGGCGGACCCGTCGGCCTGTGCCTCGTCGGCCCGCGCGGTACCGACCTCGCGCTGGTCGCTCTCGCCGCCGGTCTGGCCTGACGCCCCGGGCGCTCCCTCCACGGCGCCGCCCCGCCGCGTTCCCGTGCGTGCCGGCGGGCGAGATGGCCCTCGGCGTCGCGTTGCCCGCCGCGAGGCGCCGGCGAGGGCCATCTCGCACCCCGCCCGCCTGCTCGCTCACCGAAACGTTTACCCGCGTGAAACAGTTGTTCCGTAGACTGGCCTGGTGAAACAGCCCTTCCAGTCGATCAACCCGCCCGCCCGCCTCCTGATGGGCCCCGGCCCGATCAATGCCGACCCGCGCGTGCTGCGCGCCATGTCGGCCCAGCTCGTCGGCCAGTACGACCCGTGGATGACGTCCGCGATGGACGAGACGCAGGCCCTCTATCGCGAGGTCTTCCAGACGCGGAACGAGCAGACCCTGATCGTCGACGGCACGTCGCGCGCCGGCATCGAGGCGGCGCTCGTGTCGCTGATCGAGCCCGGCGACCGGGTGCTCGTGCCGATCTTCGGCCGCTTCGGCCACCTGCTGCGAGAGATCGCCGAGCGCTGCGGCGCCGAGGTGCACGTCATCGAGGTGCCGTGGGGCGAGGTCTTCCCGCTGTCGGCCATCGCCGAGGCGCTCGAGACGGTGAAGCCGAAGCTGCTCGCCGTCGTGCACGGCGACACGTCGACGACCGTCGCCCAGCCGCTGGAGGGCATCGGCGAGCTGTGCGAGAAGCACGGCGTGCTGTTCTACACCGACGTCACGGCGTCGCTCGCCGGCAACACCTTCCGCACCGACGAGCTCGGCCTCGACGCGGTGACCGCCGGCCTGCAGAAGTGCCTCGGCGGACCCTCCGGCTCGGCCCCCGTCACGTTCTCCGCGAAGGCCGTCGACGTCATCACTGCGCGCAAGTCGATCGAGGCGGGCATCCGCACCGACGGCGACGCCGTGAGCGCCCACCCGATCCGCTCGAACTACTTCGATCTCGCGATGATCTTCGACTACTGGGGCCCCCAGCGCCTCAACCACCACACCGAGGCCACCTCGATGCTCTACGGCGCTCGCGAGTGCGCACGCCTCCTCGTCGACGAGGGCATCGACAACGCCGTGGCGCGCCACGCGCTGCACGGCTCGGCCATGCTCGCCGGTCTCCAGGGGCTCGGCCTCGAGGTGTTCGGCGACCTGGAGCACCGCATGAACAACGTCACCGCGGTCGTGATCCCCGACGGGATCGACGGCGACGCGGCCCGCGCGGCCATGCTGAACGATTTCGGCATCGAGATCGGCACCTCGTTCGGCCCCCTGCACGGCAAGGTGTGGCGCGTCGGCACCATGGGCTACAACGCCCGGAAGGACACCGTGCTCACGACGCTCAGCGCGCTGGAGTCGGTCCTGCGCCGCGGGGGCGTCTCGATCACGGCCGGCGGCGGTGTCGGGGCGGCCTACGACGTCTACGCCGACGGGGGTGCCGTGTGATCGACGCGAAGACGATCCTGAACCGCTGCGACGTGCTGGCCAACCAGTCGTCGACGCGCACCGGCATCGAGCGCGTCTACCTCTCGCCCGAGCACGCCGCCGTCAACCTGCAGGCCGGCCACTGGATGCAGGAGGCCGGCATGACCACGTGGATGGACGCCGCCGGCAACCAGCGCGGCCGCCTCGAGGGCGCCACCCCGGGCCTGCCGACGCTGCTCCTCGGCTCGCACCTCGACACCGTTCCGAACGCCGGCCGCTTCGACGGGATCCTCGGCGTCATGCTCGCCATCGCCGTCGTCGACCGCCTCCGCGAGAGCGACGCGACGCTCCCGTTCGCGATCGACGTGCTCGCATTCGGCGACGAGGAGGGCACCCGATTCGGCACCGCGCTGCTCGGCTCCCGCGCCGTCGCCGGCACCTGGGACGACCAGTGGTGGACGCTCGCCGACAAGAGCGGAACCACCCTCCGCGAGGCGTTCGTCGAGTTCGGCCTCGACCCGGCGAAGGTCGGCGACGCCGCGTACCGCTCGGGTGACGTCGTCGGCTATCTCGAAGCGCACATCGAGCAGGGCCCCTACCTCGAAGAGGCCGACCTGCCCCTGGCCGTCGTCTCGTCGATCGCCGGCGCCCGCCGCTTCGCCCTCACCATGACGGGCGAGGCCGGCCACGCCGGGGGAGTCCCGTTCCACCGCCGCCACGATGCGCTCGCCGGCGCCTCCGAGGTCGTGCTCGCCGTCGAGCAGCTGGCCCGTGAGGCGGGCGCCATCGCCACCGTCGGCCGCCTGCAGGCGTTCCCCGGCGGGGTCAACGTGATCCCCGGCCGCGTCGAGTTCAGCCTCGACCTCCGGGCCGAGACCGACGACGTGCGCGACGCCGTGTGGGCGCAGATCCAGGACGTCGCGGCCGAGATCTGCACCCGGCGCGGGCTGGCCTTCGCCGACGAGCAGACGCACGGCGCCCCCGCCGTCGTGGCCGCGCCCCACCTGCGAGACGTCATCCGCGCGGGGATCACCGCGACGACCGGCGAGCCCGACCCGATGGTGCTCTTCTCGAAGGCCGGGCACGACGCCATGGCGGTGGCCGACCTCACCGACTGGGCGATGCTCTTCATCCGCAACGGCAGAGGCGGCATCAGCCATCACCCCGACGAGACGGTGACCGAGGCGGACGTCGCTGCAGCGCTCGACGCGTTCGAGGCGGCGGTCAGGGCGTACGCGGCGACGTACGCGGCGTGATGACGGAGGGGCCCCGAGTTCCTGCGCCCGGTTCTGACGACATCGAGGGCCGGATCCGCGAGGCCTACGCCGAGCTGACAGCCCGCGAGCGGGTGGCCGCCGACTTCATGCTCGAGCACGTGGCCGACCTCGCCGTGTTCTCGGCCACCGAGATCGCCGACAGCAGCGGGGTCTCGAAGGCGACGGTGTCCCGCCTCTTCAGGAGCCTCGGCTATGCCGACGCGCAGGAACTCCGCGACCAGGCCAGAGCCCTCCGCGGACGGGGCGTGCCCGTCGCCACCGGCCCCACCGGCGACCTGGCGGAGCACCTCCGCAGCGAGCAGGCCGCCCTCGAGCGCATGGTGGCCGGGCTCGCCGACGGGCGCCTGGAGACCGCCGCCGGCATGATCGCCGCCGCGCGCGAGGTCGTCGTCGCCGGCTTCCGCAACAGCTACCCGGTCGCCCTGCACCTTCGGCAGCAGCTCGCTCAGGCGAGGCCCCGCGTGCGCGTCGCTCCGGCGCCGGGCCAGTCGGTGGGCGAGGAGCTCGCCGGGCTCGACGCCCGTGACGTCGTCGTGCTCGTCGGGTTCCGGCGGCGTCCGGCGGGGTTCGCCGCCGTGGTCGCGGCGCTGCAGTCGCGCGGGGTGCCGCTGGTGGTGCTCGCCGACCCGGCGTTGCGCCTGCCGGTGACGCCCGACACCGTCGTGCTGCCCTGCCCGGTCGACGGCATCTCGGCCTTCG
This sequence comes from Frondihabitans sp. OV104, assembly GCF_057787745.1. NCBI lineage: Bacteria > Bacillati > Actinomycetota > Actinomycetes > Micrococcales > Microbacteriaceae > Frondihabitans > Frondihabitans sp. OV104. Next base: position 3,024,518 of record NZ_CM173541.1, on the reverse strand, counting down.
ACTCGTACGCGGCGCCGATGAGCCTCGCGAACCTGCTCGCCGCCGCGGTGCTCGGTGCCGATTCTCGCGCTGGGCGTACCCGTGTCGCGGCCATCACGGCGCTGTACGACGAGCTCGGCGAGCTGGAGTAGCGCCGCGCCCGGCTGCTGGAAGGCGGCTACGCCGGCCGCATCACGAGCCGCCCGCCGGCGTCCACGACGCCGCGCTGCCACACCGCCTCGACCGAGCCGCGCAGCTCGCTGCCGTCGAACGCGCTCACGGGGTTCTTGTGGGCGAGGCGCGCGGCATCGACGGTGAAGGCCGCGTCGGGGTCGAAGGCGACGAGGTCGGCCTGGGTGCCGACGGCGATGCGGCCGCGGTCGGAGAGCCCGACGAGGTCGGAGGTGGCGGTCGACATCCAGCGGACCACCGACTCGAGCGGGATCCCGCGGGCGGCGGCGCCGGTCCAGACGGCGCGGAAGCTGAGCTCCAGGCCCGAGATGCCGCCCCAGGCGAGGTCGAAGTCGCCGTCGCCCGCGAACTTCAGCGCCGCGGTCGAGGGGGAGTGGTCGCTGGCGACGAGGTCGACGGTGCCGTCCACGAGGGCCTCCCACAGGGCGTCCTGGTTGGCGGCGTCGCGGATCGGCGGGCAGCACTTGTACTGGGTGCCGCCGTCGGGGATGTGCTCCTCGTCGAACGACAGGTAGTGGGGGCAGGTCTCGACGGTGAGGCGCAGGCCCTCGGCCTTGGCCGCGCGGATGGCGGGCAGAGCGGCCGCCGACGACAGGTGCAGAATATGCGCCCGGCCGCCTGTGCGCCGGACCGCGTCGATCACGTGGTCGATCGCCGACTGCTCGCTCGAGTCGGGCCGCGACCGGACGAACGCGGAGTACGACGCGCCCTCGGGGGCGGGGGAGTGCTCGAGGGTGTCCGGGTCTTCGGCGTGCACGATGAGGAGGCCGTCGAACGCGGCGATCTCTTCCATCGCGGCGTGCAGCTGCTCGGTCGACAGGTGCGGGAACTCGTCCACGCCCGACGGCGACAGGAACGCCTTGAAGCCGAAGGCCCCGGCGTCGTGCACCGGACGGAGGGCGCCGAGCGACGACGGGATCGCGCCGCCCCAGAAGCCGACGTCGACACGGGCCTGGGGCTCGGCAGCCGCGCGCTTGAGGTCGAGGGCCTCGACGGTGGTCGTCGGCGGGATGCTGTTCAGCGGCATGTCGACGATCGTCGTCACGCCTCCGCGAAGCGCCGCCGTCGTGGCCGAGGCGAAGCCCTCCCAGTCGGTGCGGCCGGGCTCGTTGACGTGCACGTGGCTGTCGACGATTCCGGGGATCAGCACCTGCCCCTCGGGAAGCGTGCGGTCTTCCAGGGCCGTCAGCACGGTGTCGATGTCGTCGATCGCCGTGATCAGCCCGCCGGTGACGCTCACCGCGGCGGGCCGGAACGCCCCCTCGACGAGGACTCGAGAAGCACGGACGACGAGGTCGACGGGAGACTCTGTGGGGGCCATTCGCCCATTTTAGAGAGTTTTACCGGCCCGAAATGCCCGGAGTCTCGGGGCGAAACACGCGAATGCAAGCGTGTTCACCATGGAGAGGACTGTCGCCGCGACGGGCCGACGTGTCCGAAGAGCATGGTCTACGGGCCGGGTGGGGCCGGGCTCTTCGCGGAGGCGCTGGCGGCAGTGGGATCGGCGGTGGTCGGTGTGGCCGTCGCCACTTCGGCGGTCGCGCACGCAGAGCGCCGGTCGCTCTTGGCTCGACTCGCCAATGCGAAGATGCAGTGGCTTCCTTACACCGACGCGACAGCCACGTTCCACGCCGAGCTCATGGAGGTCACACACCCCCACGCGCCCGGCAAGGCGCGCTCCCGCGACCTGATGATCGCCGCGACCGCGTACGAGCTCGGGGCGTCGTTGGCGACTCTCAACCCAGGCGACTTCCGCCATGTCGAGCACCTGGTGCCGATCGTGGTGCCGCCGCGTCGCTCGGCCTGACGGCGCACGGCCGCATTCCGGCTCAGCCGGCCAGGTACCGCCGCACCCAGCCGTCGGCGCCGAGGGCGAACTCGACGCGCCGCGACGCCGTGTCGCCGTTCGACGACAAGAACGTGAGCTGCGTCGGCGTCACCACGTCGACAGCGTGATCTGCGGCCGATCGGGGTCGTCGTTCGGCAGCCAGTCGACGAGCAGGGCCCAGGCCTCGTCCGGGATCGCGACGATAGTCGGCGCTGATGCCGTGGCGGCCGGGTCCGTCACGAGAGCGTGCCGGGCTCGAGCGCCGGGTGCGCGAAGCGCGCGATCTCTGCCAATGAGGCGACCCCCGCCTCGATCGCCGTGTCGTACAGCACCTTGCCCCACTCGGCGTTCGCCTGCGAGGCGTCGCCGACCACCCCGGCCTCGCCGAAGTCGTTCGACAGCCAGCCGAAGTGCACGGGGCCGCCGTTGAACTTCACGTACTCCAGGTCGAGCATGTGCTCGGGGATCCAGCGCTCTGCCTTCGTCATGTCGACGAGGTCGGGTCGCAGGTGCAGGATCATCGACGTCTCGCTGTGACCACCGTGGATGCCGAACCCGTGCTCGTCCGGCCCGTCCACCCCGTCGCCGCCCTTCATGTTCGACCCCATCAGGAAGGTGCGGAGGCCGAAGCGGCGACGCAGCTCGCGCAGCGCCACCTGGAGCAGGGCGATGTTTCCGCCGTGCCCGTTGTAGAAGACGAGCGTGCGCGCGTTGGTGGCGACGATCGAGCGGCCGATGTCGACGACCGTCTGGAGCAGCGTGTCGGCGTTCAGCCACATCGTGCCCGGGGCCCAGTGGTGCTCGTCCGACTTCGTGTAGGCGAGCGAAGGCAGCAGCCAGACGTCCTGGCCGGCCTGGGCCGCCGCCTCGACCACGCCGCGGCCGATCATGTCGGCCATCAGCCAGTCGGTCGAGAGCGGCAGGTGCGGGCCGTGGTGCTCGATCGCGCCGGTGGGCAGCACCAGCACCGACGACTCGGTCAGCGTCGTGGCGAGCGACGGCCCGGAGAGGTGGACGAGATCGCGGCTCACGAGACCTTCGCCCCCGTCACCAGGGTGGCGTCGACGAGCTTGCCCGGGTTGAGCAGGCCGTTCGGGTCGGTCGTCCTGGCGAGCTCGCGGGTGCGGGTCGGCTCGAAGTCGACGAACCACTGGTGCGGGTTGTGATAGCCCACGCCGAGCTCGGCGAGCCGGTCGAAGCCGGCGAACACCTCCTCGGGCGACGAGTACCGGCCGGCGAGCATGCCGATCGGGCGGCCGTGCGCCGTCTCGATGTGGAGCATGCCGCCGGGGTAGACGGCGTGCACCTCGTCGATCCGGTCGATCAGCGCATCGCCCGACACCTCGACGTGGAAGTACGTGTCGGGGTAGGCCTTCTGCAGCCACTCGATGGGGTGGTTGTACGACATCATGCTGATCTTCATGGAGGTCTGGGGGCCCTCGCGGACGTCCTCGACGCGACCGCCGGCCGCCTGAACGAGTGCCGTGGCGGCGTCGACGGTCGACGCGTCGAGGATCGCGCGGAGCGACGCGCGTCCGGCCGGGATGGCCGGGTCGTCGGGCAGGGCGTCGGCCAGCGTCGACAGGTCGCCCGAGGTCAGGCGCGGAAGCGGGTCGAGCTCGCCGAACGCCCGGATCAGCGGCAGGAGCTGCTCGAACGAGTCGAAGCTGGCGAAGAAGCCGCGCCAGTCCTGCAGGGGCTCGAGGGCGATGGTGGCGCGCACGATGATGCCGGCGGTGCCGTAGTTGTGGACGTACTTCTGGGCCTCGTCGCCCTCGACGTGCACGATCTCGCCGGTGCCGTCGGCGTGGACGATGTCGAGCGCCTTCACGAAGCCCTGGTGGTTGGAGCCGTGCTTGATCGAGCCGGTGCCGCCGGAGCCACCGGCGAGGAAGCCGCCGAGCGACGACTGCGCGGTCGACGGGTACATCAGGATCTGCTGGCCGGCCTTGTTCGCGGCCTGCTCGAGCGACACCATCGTGGCGCCCGCCTCGGCCGTGAGCTCGCCGTCGCCGACCGACACGACCGCGCGCGCCTTCGTCACGTCGAGCACGAGCCCGCCGGTGAACGGGATGGCCTGGCCGTAGTTGCCGGTGCCCTTGCCGCGCGGGGTGATCGGCACCCCGAGACGCGAGGCCGCGCCGACGACGACGGCGATCTCGTCGGCCGAGGTCGGGTAGGCGACGACGTCGGCGAGGCCGAGCGGCAGCTGGGCGCTGATGACCGGGGAGAGACGGGAGCCGTCGACGGAGGCCCTCTCGCGGGCCGCGAGCTCGACGGAGACGCCGCGCTCGCCGAGGAGCTCGCGCAGCTCGGCGATCAGTTCTTCGAGGGGGTAGGGCATGTGTCGCTTCGCGTCAGGAGTGGTCATGCTGTCACCGTGCTTTCCGTGAGGTGGGGTGCTGCGATGTCGCTGGTGGTGCGGCTCTGGGCGACGAGCCGCCCGGCGTGGATCACGTACCGGTCCGCGGGCGCGTTGGCCGTGACGTCGGCCAGCGAAGAACCGCGGACCGCCAGGAACTCGGCGCGCCCGCCGACGACCGCACCCGCCGGGGCCAGGCCCATCACCGACCGCGCCCCGTCGCTGACCGCCGCGTAGGCCTCGTCGATGGTGAGGTGGCCCGCCGTGACCAGGAGCATGGCGGTCTCGAGGGCGTCGCTGCGGCCGAGCGGGTTGAACGGGTCGCGCACGTTGTCGGCCCCGGCACCGAGGCGCACCCCGGCGTCGAGCAGCTCGCGCACCGCGGTGAGTCCGCGCGGGGTGGAGACCGGGTGCTCCCAGCCCTGCAGGTAGAGGTTGGTGATCGGGTTGGCGATGATGCCGATGTCGGCGGCCTTGACCAGGGCGATGAGGTCGTCGCGGGTGGTGGCGTCGACCGTTCCGAGCCGCACGCAGTGGCCGGCGCTGACGTTGACGGTCCAGTCCACGACCGTCTCGGCGAACTCGCCCAGCGTGACCGCGCCGGCGAGCGACTCGTCGGTGTGCAGGTCGACGCCGACCCCGCGCCGGGCGGCGATGGCGAGGAGCCGCTGCAGGTCGGCGCTCGGGTCGGGCGCCAGGTGCGACGACCCGCCGACGAGGTCGACGCCCAGGTCGAGGGCGGCCTCGACGGCGGCGTCGGGCACGTCGGGGCCGGCCAGCGCGACGAGCTCCAGGTCGACGAGGCCGGCGAGTTCCTGCCGCACCTGGACCAGGGCCTGGGCGCCGCGGAGGGGCTGGTCGCCCAGCAGGATGTCGACGTGGGAGCGGACAGCGGTCGTTCCCTGGCCGAGCATGCGGAGCAGCTGCTCGCGGGCCCGGTCGGCGATGTCGTCGACGGTCATCGTGCGGGCGTACTCGCGCCAGGCGGTGATCGCCGAGACGAGGTCGCCCATCGGGGGCCGGATGGCCTCCCACGAGAGGGCCTTGTCGAGGTGGGCGTGCGGCTCGGCGGGCGCGGTGAGGAGAACGTGGCCGGCGAGGTCCAGGACGGCGCCGCGGTCCAGGACGGCGCCGCGGTCGAGGGCGGCACCGGGATCCAGAGCGGCACCGGAATTGAGGGCGGCGCCCGGGTCGGCTGGCGCGCCCGCGGTCCGCGCCGCCTCGATGCGGGTTACGGTCTCGCCGTCGATCGTCACGTCGACGACGGAGCCGTCGGGCAGGGTCGCGTTCTGCAGGAGGGTGAGGCGGCGGGGGAGGAAGGGCACTGGCACGCTTTCGTCAGAATGTTGATGAGATCAACATGATTGAATCTACGGACGCCGCGTTTCCACGAGGTAACACGGTCGTTTCGACGTGTTAATTGCGGCTGCGGCCGCCGGTACGCCGTGGTACACACGTCACGGCGCTACTGCCCCTCGACCTTGGAGGACCCCGTCACCACGACCGACAGCGACACTGTCGCCGATACCGCAGCCCCTTCCGTCGACCGGCAGGCGCTGCTCGTCGGGCGCCGGATCCGAGGACTCCGTCGCGACCGCAAGCTGACCCTCGTGCAGCTCGCGGCCGCCGCCGAGCTGTCGCACCCCTTTCTGTCGCAGCTCGAACGCGGCCTGGCCCGGCCCAGCATGGTGTCGCTCGAGCGCATCGCGCGGGCCCTCGGCTCGTCGCAGGTCGAGCTGCTCGCCGCCGACGACGACGCGCCGGTCGACCAGCCCGGGATCGTCCTGGTCCGCGCCGGCGAGGGGTCGCACGGCCGCTACGGCGAGTCGGACGGCCGCATGCTCACGCACGGCCACCGCGGCTTCTCGCCGATGGAGCTCGTCGGCACGAACGTCGACCCGGGCGACTACTTCGCGCACGCCGAAGACGAGTTCGTGCACGTGCTCGACGGCACCGTCATCGTCGACCTCGGCGACGACGCGCCCCGCACCCTGACGCCCGGCGACTCGCTGTACTTCGTCGGCGGCACCCCGCACCGCTGGAAGGCCGCCGACGAGAGCGGCTACCGGATCATCGTCGTCAAAGAGAAGCCGCAGTCGCTGTGAACCATCCCGATCTCCACGAGACCCAGTTCGAGGTCGTCGTCGCCTCCCGCACCCGCGGAGCCGACGGCATCGACCTGTTCGAGCTCGCACCAGTGGCGGGCCTCTCGCTTCCCGGCTGGAACGCCGGCTCGCACATCGACGTCGTCCTGCCCGACGGCGACGTGCGCCAGTACTCCCTCTCGGGGCCGCCGCAGCCGGGCCGCAGCGAGAGCTGGCGCATCGGCGTGCTCCGCGAGCCCGACGGCCGCGGCGGCAGCGAGTGGCTGCACTCCGGCGTCCAGGCCGGCGACCGGCTGACCGTCGCCGGGCCGCGCAACCACTTCGAGTTCCAGCCCGTGCACGGCACGTCGTACGTGCTCGTCGCCGGCGGCATCGGCATCACGCCGATCTCGTCGATGGCCGCCGCGGCCGAGCGTGCCGGGGTGTCGTACGAGGTGCACTACGCCGGACGCTCGCGCTCGACGATGGCCCTCCTCGACGAGCTGCCCGACGCCGAGACGCACGTGTACGCCGCCGACGAGGGCCGGCGGCTCGACCTCGACGCGCTCTTCACCGGCATGAAGCCGTTCACGACCACGTTCTGCTGCGGACCCACCCGGCTCATCGAGGCGATCGAGAAGGCCGCCGCGGGGCGCCAGCTCGTCGTCGAGCGGTTCGCGCCGCGCGAGGTCGGCGAGCCGGTGCTGCAGGAGGCCTTCGAGGTCGAGCTGGCGCTCACCGGCGTCACCGTCACCGTGCCGCCCGACCGGTCGGTTCTCGACGTCGCCGAGGAGGCCGGCGCCCTCGTGCTGTCGAGCTGCCGCGAGGGCACCTGCGGCACCTGCGAGACCGTCGTGCTCGAAGGCGAGGTCGACCACCGCGACTCGATCCTCACGCCCGACGAGCAGACGGCGAACGAGGTCATGTACGTGTGCGTGTCGCGGGCGGCGTGCCCGCGGCTGGTGCTCGAGCTCTAGTCCGTCCGGCGCGGTCGACCCGGCGATGCGGCGCGAGTCTCGGGCCGCGGCGGTGTGCGGGTGCCGCTTCGCGGTGTCCACGGGCGCAGGAACTCGCCGCTCACCGCGGCACTCAGCGCCCGACGCGCGCCCGCAGCGCCGCCACCAGCTCCCGCTCGTCGGCGTTCACCAGGGCGTAGTCGCGCACGACCACCCGGCCGGCGACCACGACGTGCCGCGGACGCCTCCCCGGCGATGCCCACAGCAGCCCCGCGACGGGGTCGGCGACTCCGGCATCGGCCACCCCGCCGACGTCCCACACGCACAGGTCGGCGGCGGCTCCCGGTCGCAGGTGGCCGAGCTCGGGGCGCCCGAGACCGCGTGCTCCGCCGGCGGTGGCCATGCCGAGCACCGCCCGCGCCGAGAGCGGCGGGCCGACCAGCGGCGCCACCTGCATCGCGAGGCGCGCGTCGGCGAGCAGGTGCCCGGCGTCGTTCGAGCCGCCGCCCGAGGTGCCGAGCCCGACCGGCACGCCCGCCTCGCGCAGAGCAGCCACGGGTGAGATGCCCCAGCCCATCGGCAGATCGCAGCCCGGCGCGTGAGTCGCGGTCACGCCGGCTGCGGCGAGTCGAGCGATCTCGTCGGGCGTCACGTCGCAGAGGTGCGCCACGGTGACGTCGGGGCCGAGCCAGCCCCACTCGTCGAGCAGATCGATCGGCCGCCTCCCGTAGCGCTCGAGCGCGATCGCCGTGTCGACCTGCTCGTTGGCCTGGGTGCGCCGGCGCAGGCCGTGCCGAGCAGCGATCTCGCCGAGCGCCTCGAAGGTCTCGCGGGAGTCGCTGTGCACGCCGGCCGGTCCGACCGCGACCTGGAGCATCCCGTCGGCCCGCACGCCGCCGACCGCGCCGGGAACGAGCGCGCGCACGATCGCCTCGGCCGACTCCGCGGCGTCCGAGGCGGCGTCGCGCGCCGAGCCCCGCACGAAGACGAGGCGCCCGCCGAGTCGCGCCGCGGCGTCGGCGGTCGCCCGGGCCACGGCGGTCCGGTCGTCGACGGAGGCCTCGAGCGGCCAGTTCAGGTGGTGGTCGGCGACGGTGGTCACGCCGTTCAGGAGCCCCTCGGCCACCCCGGCGGCGGCCGACGCGGCAAGCAGCGAGGCGTCTATGCCCGCGTCGGAGTAGGCGGCGGCCATCGTCGGAAGCCATGTCGCCATCGGGACCCCGCGCGTGCCCGGCAGCGTCCTGAAGGCGCTCTGGAGCAGGTGGTGGTGCGCGTTGATCAGGCCCGGCGTGACCACGGCGTCGGTCGCGTCGAGGGTCTCGACGGCGTCGTCGCCGAGCGTGTCCACGATGAGGCCGTCCCGAGCGAGCAGGTCGCCGTCGCGCTCGATGTCCTCGTCGACGACGGTGCGCACGGCCCCGCTGATTCGCAGGGTCGGGGCAGGAGTCGGGGTCTGCGTCTGGGCCATGCCGCCATCGTGGCACCGCCATGTGTCGGCGATGTGTCGTCGCCGCCGGACCGCCTGCCGTCCGCTCGCCCGCCGTCCGCCCTCCGCCCGCCCGCGGCCGTCCGCCCCCCCTCCCCGCCGCGCCATCCTCAAAATTCAAGGAGATTTTCGCCCCAACGACCCCCGATCCGCATGGCGCCGTCGCCCGGCCGCCGGATCTCCTTGAAATTCGAGAAGGGGGCGCGACACGTAACACCGCCGAAACGGCGCCGTGCGACCCTGGGGAGATGTTCGAGATCGCCGACCGCCTGCTCTCCGCGCTCGCCGCGGGCCGCACGCTCGCGGTCGCGACGGCCGTGTCGATCGAGGGCAGCGCCCCGCGCACGGTCGGCACCTCGATGGCCTACGACGGCGAGGTCGTCATCGGCTCCATCGCCGGAGGCTGCGTCGAGGCCGCCGTGGTCGCCGAGGCCGAGGAGGTCCTCGCCGACGGGCGACCGCGCACCGTCGAGTACGGCGTCGACGACGAGACCGCGTTCTCGGTCGGACTCACCTGCGGCGGCCAGCTCCGCATCCGCATCGAGCGGGTCGACTCCGCGCACCCCCTGATGCAGGAACTCGGGTCTGCCGCGGCCGGCCGAGCAGCCGGCGCCGTCACGGTGGTCAGCGGCGTCGTCCCCGGCGGGTGGAGCGAGCGCATCGCCGCCGAGCTCAGCGCTCGTGTGGCGATCGGGGAGTCCGCCCTCACCACCCTCGACTGCGACGGGGCGCAGGTCGAGCTGTTCTTCGAGGTCGCGACGGCCCCGCCCGTCTTCGTCATCATCGGCGCCATGGAGTTCTCGACGGCGCTCGCCGCCGCGGCCCGCGTGCTCGGCTACCGGGTCGTGGTCACGGACCCGCGCGAGCTGTTCACGACGCAGGAGCGCTTCCCCGGCGCCGAGGTGATCGTCGGCTGGCCGCAGCGGGTGCTGCCGACGCTGGACCTCGACGAGCGGTCGGTCGTCTGCGTCCTGTCGCACGACGCGCGGTTCGACGCCCTGGCCATCCAGCTGGCGCTCGAGTCGCCGGCCTTCTACGTGGGTGCGATGGGGTCGCGGCGCACGCACGATCGACGCGTGGCATCGCTGAGGGAGCGCGGAGTTCCTGCGCCCGAGATCGCCCGGCTGAGGTCTCCGATCGGCCTGGACCTCGGCGCGTCGACGCCGGAGGAGACGGCGATCTCGATCCTGGCGGAGGTCATCGCGGCGCGCAACAACGCCTCGGCGGCCGCGCTCGCGACGACGACGGGGTCGATCCACCAACGTCGCGGAGTGCGGGCGATCCGCTAGAGCGGCTTGCGGGCGTCGACCAGGTAGCGGGTCGAGTAGGCGACGAACGGGCCGTCTGCCCGGATCAGGGCGTCGAGCTCGCGGAGCTTCGGCAGGTGGGCCTCGACCGTGAAGCCGGGGACCATCCAGATCACCTTGCGCAGGAAGTAGACCACCGCGCCGATGTCGAAGAACTCGATCCGGGTCTGCTCGTAGCGCAGGTCGGCGATCTCGAGCCCGGCGGCCTGGGCGGCGACCGTGTCGTCGTCGGGGTGCCGGCCGCGGCGGACGGACTCGGACTGCGGCCCGAGGAAGAACTCGACGAGCTCGAACACCGAGTGCGGGCCGACGTGCTGCGCGAAGTAGGCGCCCCCGGGCGAGAGCAGGCGGGCGATCTCGCTCCACCAGGGCTCGACGGGGTGGCGCGCGGTGATCAGGTCGAAGGTCGCGTCGGCGAAGGGGAGCGGCGGCTGCTCAGGACCGGCGACGACCACGACGCCGCGCGGACGCAGGAGCGCTGTCGCCTTGGCGAGGTTCGGCGGCCACGACTCGGTCGCGGCGGCGAGCGGCGGGATCGTCGGCAGGCCGGCCAGGACCTCCCCGCCGCCGGTGTCGATGTCGAGGGACGCGGTCGCGCCCGCCATCCGGTAGCCGAGGGCCTCGAAGAAGTGCCAGCTCGGGCGCTCCTCGGTAGCTCGGCCGTCGAGCCACGAGAAGTCCCACCCGTCGACCGACACCGCGGCTGCCTCGGTGATGAGGTCGTCGAATTCGCGCATGGGGCCAGTCTGCCGTGTCAGAGCCTCGTCCCGTCGTCGGCCGCCCCGCCCCGCCCCGTCGCCCCCGCCCCCAAGGCCGCCGAGGGGTCGCTGATTGTCGCGAAAAACGTTGAGGCGTACAACGAGCGACCTCTCGGCGACGGCCGGCGGTGGCGACGCCCCGCGACGCCGGCCGGCGGCCTAGCCGTGCAGCAGCCGCCACACGCGGTCGCGTGACATCGGCAGCTCGAAGGGCCGCACGCCGATCGCATCGCGGATCGCGTTGGCGAGCGCGGGCGCGACGGGGTTGTACGGCGCCTCGCTCATGCTCTTGGCGCCCAGCACGCCGGTGTCGTCGTGGGTCGACGCGAAGTGCACCTCGGTGACGGGGATGTCGGCGAACCGGGGCACGCGGTAGCTGCGGAACGCCGGCGTGGTCACGGTGCCGGCACCGTCGAGCAGCACCTCCTCGTAGAGCGCGGTCCCGATGGCCTGCGCCGTGCCGCCCTCGATCTGGCCCCTCAGCTGCTCCGGGTTCAGGACGGTGCCGGCATCAGCGGCCTGAATCGAGCGCAGGATCCGCACCTCGCCGGTCGTGGTGTCGACGGCGACCCTGAACGCGTGCACATTGAACGCGACCGACCGGGGCGTGCCGTTGTGGCTGCCATCGGCGACCAGCGGCCCGCCGGCGAGGAGCTCCGCCGGGGTGACGAGCCGATCGCCGACCAGCACGCCGTCGGCGGTGAGGGTGCCGGGCACGCGCTCGAGGATCGCCGCCTTGAGCTTCGTCGCGGCGGTGTGCAGGGCCTTGCCCGCGACGACGACGCCGGCCGACCCGTAGGCGCCGGTGTCGTAGCGGGCGACGTCGGTGTCGGACTGCCTGACCACGATGCGGTCGGGCGTCGTCTCGAGGACCGTCGCGGTGAGCTGCGTGTGGACGGTCGTGGTTCCGTTGCCGAACTCGGCTGTTCCGACGCCGATCGAGTACGTGCCGTCGGCGTTCAGCTCGACCGTCGTGTCGGCGAAGTGCCCGCGAGGGGGAGCAGTGGCGATCATCGCGACCGAGACGCCGGTGCCGAAGGCCCATTCGTCGCCCACGGGCACGGGGGTCTCGCCGGTGAGCGAGCCCGAGTCGGCGGGGGGCGGCGAGTTCAGGGCGTTCTCGACGAGGTCGATGCACTGGTCGAGGCCGTAGCTGCCGAACAGCAGGTCTTCGGCGTCGAGCGGGTCGACCACCGTGAGGTGCCCGCCCGACACGATGACGTTGCGGCGCCGGAACTCGAACGGGTCGATGTCGAGCTTGCGGGCGAGCTCGTCCATGGCCGATTCGACCGCGAAGATCACCTGGCCGAGTCCGTAGCCGCGGAACGCGCCCGACGGCGGGTTGTTCGTGTAGACCGACTCGGCGTCGACGCGCTTGTTCGGTGCACGGTAGACCGCCATCGACTCGCCGACGCTGTGGAACATCACGCCGATCCCGTGGTTGCCGTAGGCGCCGGTGTCCATGAGCTGGTCGACCGCGAGGGCCGTCAGGAGGCCGTCGCTGTCGGCGGCGGCCGTGACCTTGACGGTCATCGGGTGCCGGACGGTCGCGATGGTGAACTCGTCGTCGCGGGTGTACTCGTACTGGACGGTGCGCCCGGTGCGCAGGACCGCCATCGTCACGAGGTCTTCCGTCAGGAGTTCCTGCTTGCCTCCGAAGCCTCCGCCGACCCGGGCGGCGAACACGCGCACGCGATCCTGCGGCAGGCCGAAGATGTGCGCGATCTCGTCGCGGATCAGGAAGGGCACCTGGGTGCTGGTGCGGAGCACGAGTCGGCCGTCGTCGTCGATCCAGCCGCGCGTGGCGTGCGTCTCGAGAGCCGCGTGCGAGACGCGCTGGGTCTGCCAGGTTCCCTCGACGACGGCGTGCGCCTCGGCCAGAGCCGTGTCGACGTCGCCGTGCCAGCCGTGAAGCTGGGCGACGACGTTGCGTCCGGGCTCCGAAATGCGCGATTCGGGGCCCTTCTCGCCGTGCACCAGGTGCGCGCCGGGGAGCCGGGCCTCGTGCGGATCGAACACGGCGTCGAGCACCTCGTACTCGACGTCGATCTCGCGGAGGGCGAGCTCGGCGATGCGCACGGTGTCGGCGACGACGGCGGCGACGCGCTGCCCGCGGAACCGGATCACCGGGTCCATGACGAGCGTGTCGTCGGGGTCGTCGTTGCGGTCTTCGTGGCGGCCGGTCGAGAACAGCGTCGCGGGCGAGTCGCGGTGCGTGAAGACGACGTGCACCCCCTCCATCGCCTCGGCCCGCGACGTGTCGAGAGAGCGGATGCGCGCCGACGCGTGCGGACTCTTCAGGACGGCGAGGTGCAGCAGCTTCGTCGGCGTCGTGAAGTCGAGCGTGTACTGCTCGCGTCCGGTCACGACGCGCATCCCGGCGGGCGCCTTCACCGAGCGGCCGGCTGCGTCGCCGGCGGCGGCCGTCTCGACGTTCGTCACGCCCTGGATCGCGTCGCGGATCGCGCGGTAGCCGGTGCAGCGGCAGATGTTGCCCTTGAGCTTGCGCGGGAGGTCGTCGAGGTCGTCCTCCGTGAAGGTCGAGGCCGTCACGACCATCCCGGCGGTGCAGAAGCCGCACTGCAGTCCCGCGCCATCGACGAACGCCTGCTGCAGCGGGTGCGGCGCCTCGGGGGTTCCGAGACCGGCCACGGTGGTTACGCTTTTGCCCTCGAGCCGATGCGCGGGGTAGATGCACGAGTGGACGGGCTGCTCGTCGACCAGGACGCTGCACGCGCCGCAGTCGCCGGCGTCGCAGCCCTTCTTGACCTCGTAGTGCTCGTGCTCCCGCAGGAGCGTCCTGAGAACCTGCCCCGGCTCGGCCGTCGTCTCAAGCTCCTCGCCGTTGACCTCGAACCTCATGCGGCACCTCCAGCCGAAAGCTCCACCCGGATCTGCTCGGCGTACAGCCGCGACACGGCCTCCCGCCAGTCCGGAGCGCCGTGCGGGTCGTCGTACCAGACGTCTATGCCGTCCAGGGCATGCGCCAGTTCGGCGGCGGTCGGCACGCCGTCGAACCGCAGCTGCACGGGAGCCGGCGTCGACGCGGTCACTGTGACGACCACTGCGCCGTCGGCGTCCTGGCGTCCGATCACCAGCGTGCCCGACCGCCCCAGGTTCGAGAGGGCGATGCGCCGGAAGGCGACCCTCGCCTCGAGCGACTTCACCGGGATCTCGATCGAGCGCAGGAACTCCTCCGGCCCCATCGCCGTGGTCCGCACCCCGGTCACGAACTCGGCCACCGCCGCCCGGCGCTCGCCTCCCTCGGCGTCCCAGATGACGGCGACCGCGTCGAGCCCCGCCAGCAGGGACGTCATCGCGCCCGCGGGGAGGGCTGTGCACACGTTGCCGCCCACGGTGGCCATGTTCCAGATCTTGAAGCTCATCAGGAGGGAGTCCGCGCAGAGTCGGACGAGTTCCTGCGCCGGCCACTCGGGTCGCAGCGGGATCTCGGTGAGCTCCCGGATCAGGCAGGTGGCGGCGATGGTCAGGGTGTCGGGGGTCTCGACGACGGGCTCCCACCCCAGCGCCATGAGGTCGACGAGGCCGGTCACCTCCGGCTGCTGCTCGGAGAACAGCCACGAGCCGCCGCCCAGCGGCCGGACGCCGGCCGAGAGCACGACATCGCCGCGGGTGCGGGGCACCGTGATCTGAGTTACGCCGACGAGGTCCATGTGTTCACCGAGTCAACATCATCGCTGTTTCGGGGGTGTTTCCGGGCCCGGCGGGTCGCCGATCGCCGATCGCCGGTTGCGGTTGCGGCCTCAGGACGGCCGGGCATCCACGTCGGCGCCGGTGGAGAGGTCGCCGCACTCCACCTCGACGACGCCGTGCGCCGTGAGGTAGGGGCGGGCTCCGCGGTCGCCGACCAGGGCGGCGGCTAGTTGCGGCACGTGATCCCGGCCGATGAGCACGGGGTGGCCCGGGCGGCCGTCGAACACCGCCTGGCGGAGGGCCGCTGCCGCAGTGCCGGCCTCGACGACGCGTCGCGCGACCGAGACGGGCAGGTCGGGGAGGTCGACGAGCGTGACGAGCACGGCGTCGGCGTCGCCCGCGGCGGCCAGCCCCGCCCGCAGGCTCGCACCGAGCCCGGACTCCCAGTCGGCGGCGACCACGTGCCGGGCGCCGGGAGGCAGCAGCGCGGTCGCCTCGTCGGCGCGCGCCCCCAGAACGACCGTGACGGGGTCGCAGCCCGCATCGCGCAGCAGACCGCAGGCGAGGTGGAGCCACGGCGTCCCGTCATCCTCGCGCACGAGCGCCTTCGGCATGCCCATGCGGCTTCCGGCCCCGGCGGCGAGCACGATCCCGTGCAGCGACGGGGCGGGCAGCTCGGGCATGGCTACAGTTGACCACACCATGATCGACGTCTCCGAGGCCGACCTCAGCGCGGCCCTCCACGTGTCCCGATTCGCCCGCGAGGTCGGTGCCGGATCGCCCTACGCCGACTGGCCGGCCCTCCGCCAGGCGGCCCACGATGCCGCCACGCCGCTCAGCCCGGCCGAGATCGACGAGGCGATGGCGTCGCACCCGCGCATCGGCGAGAAGCCGACCGGCACGTCGGCGTCGGCGAACTTCAGCCGGTCGGAGCAGCAGGCGCCCGACGCCTCCGACGAGACCATCGCCGAGGCGCTCGCCGAAGGCAACGCCGCGTACGAGGAGCGCTTCGGGCGTGTCTTCCTCATCCGCGCCGCCGGGCGCTCGCGCGCCGAGGTGCTGTCGGAGCTCCGCCGCCGCATCGTGCTCGACGACGACGCCGAGCTCGAGATCGTCGGCGAGCAGCTGCGCGACATCGCCCTGCTGCGTCTCGAGACGCTGTTCGGGGGTGCCGCATGAGCCACGTCACCACGCACGTGCTCGACTCGTCGCTCGGCCGGCCCGCCGCCGGGATCGAGATCCAGCTGCAGGAACTCGACGGCTCACCGATCGCCACCGGCATCACGAATGCCGACGGCCGCGTTCCCGAGCTCGGCCCCGAGCGCCTCGCGGCCGGCGCGTACCGGCTCGTATTCGCTACCGGGGCGTACTTCGCCGCTTCGAGCACGCCGACCTTCTACCCGAGCATCACCATCGACTTCGACCTCGCGGACGAGTCGTCGCACTATCACGTGCCGGTGCTGCTGAGTCCCTTCGCCTACAGCACCTATCGCGGCAGCTGATCATAGGTGCCGCGCGGCAGCTGATCATAAGTGCCGCGCGGCAGCTGACTCCAGGCCCGGCGCGGCAGCCACCCCGGCCCGGAAATTCAAGGAGATTGTGCTGGCGGCGAGCCGAGCCATGCCGATCGGCGCGCGCCCCAGCCGGAAATCTCCTTGAATTTATGAGGCAGGTCAGTAGTCGGTGCGGGCGTCGGCCTCGAGCCACGCGTCGAACGGCGCCGCGGCGTTCTCGGGCCGGGCCGTGTCGATGGCCATGCTCCACTCGGAGCGAGGCGTCGCGAACAGCTCGTAGAACGCGAGGTCGTCGAACCCTCCGCGGGCGGCGTCGTACCGGTCGGCCGCGAAGACGACCCGGTCGAGACGGGCCCAGAGCGACGCCGAGAGGCACAGCGGGCACGGCTCGCACGACGTGTAGAGGGTGGCTCCGGCGAGCGAGAAGTCGCCCACGACCTGGCACGCGGCCCGGATCGCGCTGACCTCGGCGTGCGCCGTCGGGTCGAGGTCGCGCGTCACCCGGTTCTGCCCGGTGGCGAGGACGGCTCCGTCGCGCACGATGACGGCTCCGAAGGGGCCGCCGCCGTCGGCGACGTTCTGCTTCGCGAGCTCGATGGCCTGCGCCAGATAGCCGGCGTCGACCGCGTCGGGCTCGACGGCGGTCGTCATGCCGGTGTCCGTTCCGTCCGAGCCGCTCATGCCAGACCCGCCGCGGAGCGCCACGCGTCGTTCGCCGGAGGGGCGTCGTCGCGGATCAGCGTCGCCTCGATCAGCCCGTAGGCGCGGTCGGCCGCCCAGAAGACCTCGCCCTTGTTCTCGACACCGAAGCGGCCGATGTCGTAGTCGAAATGGTGCTTGTTCGGGGCCTTCAGACGCACCTCGGCGATGAACGGGAACGCCTCCATGACGGCGGTGCCCATGTGGAAGAGCGTCTGCTGGAGCGCCAGGGAGTGCAGAGTCGCGAACTCCTTCACCATCAGAGCCTTGATCGCCGGGTAGACGGCGTTCCAGTCGACGTCGACCGACGAGAAGCGCCACCGGGCCTCGAGTGCAGTCGCCATGATCCGGTCGGTGACCTCGGGCAGAGTCGTGAACTCGTCTTTGAGGAAGCCGTGGAACTCCGATCCGGTCGACTTGAGCAGCACGAGGTCCTTCAGGCCGCCGATCACGTACTCGCCGGTCGCATCGACCGTGATCGCGGCGGTGCGCACCTCCTGCCCTCTGCGGAGCCAGGTGTGGTCGTGCTCGGTGCCGTTGACGACGGCGCGCTCCCACTCGTATTCCTCGATCTCGATCCGGGCGCCCTCGACGGGGTCGATGTCGTGCACGAAGTGGCGCGCGAGCTCGAGCCCGTACTGCTCGATCGTGTCGACGCCCTTGGTCTTCGCGAAGGCGTACGCCGTGTTCTTTTGGGTGTCGGTGGGGAGCACGTTCGCCTGGTCGCCCTCGAGGTACGCGGGGGCGAACGGACCGCGCAGGGCGGTCGACACGTTCAGGTCGCGGATCTCGTGGCGCGGGCTGTCGCGGACGATGCGGACGACGCGGGACTCCGCTTTTCCGTACTGGTTGTCTCCGAGGATGATGGCCATGATGGTGAGTCTGTCAACACTTTGTGACCGGAGTGTTTCGTGACGGTTCCGGGCGCGTGCCGCGGTCGGCACCCGGAGGCGCCGGCCGCGGCGAGGAGATCACCGGCTCAGCGCTCGCCGATGGTGTTCTTCGAGCCGGTGTCGCTGGTCTTGGGCTTCTGGGTGGCGCCGAAGTAGACGGTGTTGCCGTCGCCCGAGGTCGTGATCGACGCGGCGGAGTCGACGGTCACCGTGTTGTCGGAGCCGCTGACCTCGACCGACGTGACGGTGCGGAGGCTGACGATCTTGTGCGAGCCGGAGACGACGACCGACGCGCAGTCGGAGGTGGCGTTGACGGCTTTGGGCGCCGAGGCGGGGATGGTCATGACACCGTCGACGCAGGCGGGGGCCGTGGCGGCGGCGGTCGGAGTTCCTGCGCCCGAATCCGGGGTGGACGAGGCGCAGCCCGCGAGCGCGAGGGCTGCGGCGGCGAGGGCGAGGGTGATCCTGGTGGAGCGCATGGTTCGAGGTGCTTTCTGGTGGTGCGTGCGCCTGCGGGGTGCCGAAGGCCCCGAAAACCCTAACGGGTTGCGTCAGAACGTCGCCTGCTAGCGTCGGCGGGTGGCCACGAAAGCAGAGAAGTCGGCGGAGCGTCGGGCGAAGGCGGAAGCCCTCCGCAAGCAGGAGGAGGCGCAGCAGCGTCGGCGCCTGATCTTCATCATCGCCGGGGCGGTCGCGACGGCGATCGTCATCGTGCTGATCTTCGTGAGCACGATCGACGGCAACAAGGCGGCTGACACCGGGGCGGCGTCGACTCAGGTCATCCCGGCGGCGGTACCGGGCACGACCAAGGTCGCCGCGGCGAAGGCGACTCCGGTGGCCGACGACTCCGGCATCGACGGA
Organism: Frondihabitans sp. OV104; assembly: GCF_057787745.1. Classification (NCBI taxonomy): domain Bacteria; kingdom Bacillati; phylum Actinomycetota; class Actinomycetes; order Micrococcales; family Microbacteriaceae; genus Frondihabitans; species Frondihabitans sp. OV104. Next base: position 3,005,945 of record NZ_CM173541.1, on the reverse strand, counting down.
GTACTCGCCTGGGACACCACCGGCTGGCCCGGTGACGGCAAGGACCACACCGGCGCTCTCGAGCACGACCACGTCACCGGACCCGTGACGTACAGCGTGACGCCGCCCGTCGGCGGGCCGCACGACGCCATCTGGATGAACGCCGGCGTGTACACGAAGCCCGTGCCGACCGAGCGCGCCGTGCACAACCTCGAGCACGGCGCCGTCTGGATCACGTACGACCCCGACCTCCCCGCGGACCAGGTGAAGCAGCTCACCGCGTTCGTCGGCAGGCAGACGATGATCGACGAGACCGAGCAGAACGTCACCGGCCAGGCCAACCGCTACGTCGACCTCAGCCCGTGGGCGTCGGACGACCTCCCGTCGAAGATCGTGATCAGCGCGTGGGGTCACCAGCTGCGGGTCGACAGCGCCGACGACTCGCGGCTGCAGACGTTCGTCGACACGTTCCGCGACAGCAAGACCTACACGCCCGAGTACGGCGCTCAGGTCGACGGCGTGCCCGTGCAGACCGGCGGCGTGCCTGCCTCGGACGGCAGCCGCAAGGCGAACCCGGCCGGATCGGCGAGCGAGTAGCCGCCCCAGCACGAGCCCGGGGAGGTCGAGCGGGGGGTCGTCGTCGACGAGAGCCAGTCCCCGCCAGGCTCCGACACCCGACGGGTGCGCCTAGGCTGACGCCGTGAAGATCGCGCAGCTCCGCCATTTCGTCGTCGCGGCGGAAGAGCTCCATTTCCCGCGCGCGGCCCAGATCCTGGACATCTCGCGCCAGAAGCTCAACTCGTCGCTGGCCGCCATCGAGGCCGAGTACGGCAAGGCGCTGTTCGACCGCAGCGAGGCCGTGCCGCGCTTGACCCGCGCCGGCCAGCAGGCGCTCGCGGATGCCTACGAGGAGCTCGCCAAGCCCTCGACGCCACCCCCGCCCGAGCCGAAGCCCGCCGGCGGCAAGGCCAAGGCATCGAAGGGCGTCGGCCGCGGCAAGGTGCTGAAGGGCGAGCCCAAGCCGTTCAAGAAGCGGCAGGGGCGCTGACGTGGCGCGCCCCGAGTTGACCCCGGTCACTCCGTACTGCTCGATCGAGCGCGCCCTCGTCCTGATCGCCGACCGCTGGAGCTTCCTGATCCTCCGCGAGGTCCTGATGTACCGGCGCTCGCGGTTCGCCGAGATCCAGGCGGCGCTCGGCATCGCCAGCAACGTCCTGACCGACCGGCTCGAGCGGCTCGTCGACGGCGGGGTCCTCGAGCGAAGGGCGTATCGAGACGCAGGAACTCGCACCCGCCCGAGCTACCACCCGACGCGCGCGGGAGCCGACCTCACGCTGGTCCTCGCCGCCCTGCAGCAGTGGGGCGACGAGTACGAGCCCCGCGCCGCCGGCCCGACCGTCGTCCGCCGCACCGTCGACGGCGGAGCACCGGCGTCGGTCGCGTTCGTCACGGCCGACGGCGTGGCTCTGGGCATCGACGACGTGACGTTCGAGACGACCGATGCCTACCCCGGCCACGGCGCCCGCACGAATCCGGAATAGCTCCTGCCCGGCTGGGTTGCACTAAGCAAGTCAGCCCACCCCACGCAAGGAGTTCTCATGTCCGTCGAATTCACCAATGCAGTCGTCCTGGTCACCGGTGCGAACGGAGGCCTCGGCGAGCAGTTCGTCGCGCAGGCCCTCGAGCGCGGTGCCAGCAAGGTCTACGCCACCGCCCGCACGCCCCGCGACTGGGGCGACGCCCGCATCGTGCCGCTCCGCCTGGACGTCACCGACCCCGAGTCGGTCCGTGCCGCCGCCCACGCGGCCTCCGACACCACGATCGTCATCAACAACGCCGGCATCTCCAGTCGCACCGAGAACTCCCTGCTCACCAGCCCGATGGAGAGCGTCCGCGCCCTCTTCGAGACGAACTTCTTCGGCGCTGTCGAGGTCGTCCGCGCGTTCGCGCCGGTCCTCGCGGCACACGGCGGCGGGGGCTTGATCGACGTCCACTCCGTCCTGAGCTGGATCGGCATCAGCGGCGTCTATTCGGCGACGAAGGCCGCGTTCTGGTCGGCGACCAACTCGTTCCGCCTGGAGCTCGCCGGCCAGGGCACGCACGTGCTCGGCCTGCACCTCGGCTACACGGCGACCCCGATGACCGAGGGGATCGACGCCGAGATGGGCGAGGCGTCCGACGTGGTCCGCGTGGCCTACGACGGGCTCGTCGCCGGCGAGCACGAGGTCCTGGCCGACGAGATCAGCGCCCAGGTGAAGGCCGGCCTCGCCGCGCCGCTCGAGGCGCTGTACCCGGAGCTGGCCGCCGCCCGCGCCTGACCGCCTCGGCGGCGGACCCGGTGAAGCGGCGCCCGCCCCAGGCCGTAGCCCTGGGGCCGGTGCCGCTTAAAGGTTCGCACCGGCAGACTGGGGCGATGAGCAAGCTCGGGTGGGGAGTGGCGGCGGCAGCCGCGGGCGCCGCGGTGGCCGTGGTCGAATTGGTGTCGCCCCGGCCCGCGGTGGCGGCGATACGGTGGCTGTTCGACCGGGATGCCGGTTCCTGCGCCCGGGAGATGCGGCTGTACTCGACGGCGGGCCCCGTCGTCGACCGCTTCGGGATCCGGTACGGCCCGGCGCGTGAGAAGACGCGCTACGACCTGCATCGGCCGCTCGGCGACGTGGTCGCCAGGCCCACGATCGTGTGGATCCACGGCGGCGCCTGGGTCTCGGGCACGCGCTCGCATGTCACGCCCTACGTGCAGGCGCTGGCCGCGGAGGGGTTCACGACCGTGAGCGTCGACTACACGATCGCGCCGGAGGCCGGGTATCCGACCCCCGTCAGGCAGATCTCGGACGCGCTGCGGCACCTCGTCGCCAACGCCGCCGAGCTGGGCGTCGACCCCGAGCGCATCGTGCTCGCGGGCGACTCCGCCGGGGCGCAGCTGGCCAGCCAGGTCGCGGCGGTCGTCACGAACTCGAAGTACGCCGCCGAGGTGGGCGTGACGCCGCCGCTGCGGCCGGGGCAGCTGCGCGCGCTCGTCCTCCACTGCGGGATCTACGACGTCGGAGCGGTCGACGATCGGCGCGGGGTGATCGCGTGGGGTTTCGCGAAGGCGCTCTGGGCGTACACGGGGTCGCGCCGCGGGGCTCCTGAGATGTCGACCATCCGGGCGGTGACGGAGCGCTACCCGGCGACCTTCGTGTCGGGCGGCGACGCCGACCCGCTGACCGCCTCGCAGTCGAGGCCGTTCGCGCAGCGCCTCGGCGAGCTGGGCGTGCCGGTGTCGACTCTCTTCTGGCCGGAGGGCACCGGGATGCCGCACGAGTACCAGTTCCACGCGCACCTGCCGGAGTCGCGTGATGCCTTCGAGGCGTCGGTGACCTTCCTGAGAGAGACCCTCTCGGATGATCGAGATCATCCTGTGGGTGGATAACAGGAAGATAACGAACGCCCAGGATCAGAGGTTGGCCTCGGGCCGGATTCCCCCTAGGGTGGACTCCGATGCACACGATCGACCCGACTCCCGAGCCCCGCACCACCGGACCCTCGGTCGAAGTCCGGATCGCCGCCGAACCGAGGCGCTCGGGCCGTCGTGCGGCCGTCGCGTCGTCTGTGTCCGCCCTTGCCGAGGCCCCGTTCGGTATCGATCCGGTCATCAGCCCGCGTCGCGCCGCCCGTGCCGCTCGCGAGGCTGCGGCCGCCGCTGAGCTCATGTCGGGCTCGGCCTCGGATCCCGCCCCGGTCTCGCCGGTCGTGGCTGCTGCGCCCGTGTCGCCGATCATGGCACCTGCAGCCTCCGTGGCTCCCGCCCCGGTCTCGCCGGTCGTCGCGCCGACCGCGGTCGCCCCGGTCGCACCTGCGGCCACCACCGCCCCGCTTGCCCTCTCGGGGCTCGCCGCCAGCATCCCCAGCAGCGTCGTCGCGGGCCGCCGCCAGACTTTCGTGCCCTCCGCCGTCGAGCCGACCGGGCGCTCCCGCGTCGTCGTCTCCCGTCCGGCTCAGCGTCCGGCGATCGCCGCCCCAGCCGGCCGCCGCGGGGCCCGCATCGCCCTGGCCGCCCGTCGCGGCGCGATCGTCGGTGTCGTCTGCGGCATCCTGGCGACCTCCGTGCTGCCCGTCCTGAAGTCCGCACAGACCGCCGCCTACGCCTCCCCGACCGGCACGACCACTGTCGTCGCCACCGGCAGCCAGACGTACGACGTCGCCACCGGCGTCCTGAACACCGTCTCCGGCCGCGACTCGTACGGCGCCACCTCGGTCGTCGACTACGAGGTCTCGGCCATCGCGGCCCGCCAGAAGCTCGGCATCTACGAGTGGACCGGCCCCACCGCCGCCGACTACCTCGCCAAGCCGAAGTACGCCAAGCTCGACCGCGCCGAGGTCTACCAGGTCGCGCTGCAGTACCTCGGCACGCCGTACGTGCACGGCGGCGACACCCCCGGCTCGTTCGACTGCTCGGGCCTGATCATGTACGTCTACGCGCAGTTCGGCATCTCGCTGCCGCACTACGTCCCCTCGCAGGACGCCGCCGGCACCACTATCTCGCAGAGCGAGGCCGTTCCGGGAGACCTCGTGGTCTTCGACAGCGACGACCACGACGGCATCTACGCCGGCAACGGCATGATCCTCGACGCTCCGAAGCCGGGCGGCTACGTCAGCGTCCGCCCCATCTGGGACGCCCCGCACCACTTCGTGCGCATCGCCGGCTAGCCGCGCACCGGCTCTCCCGGGTGCAGACGAAACCGCCCCCGGGCCTGGGCTCGGGGGCGGTTCGTCATGCGGAGATCAGCGGGCGGCGGGAGATCCGGCGTCGGGTTCGACGTCGGCCGCGTGGTCGCCGTGGTGCGGAGTGCCGGCGTGAGCGCCGTTTCCCGTGTGCACGGGCTCGGCAGGATGCGCGGGATCAGCGGCGTGCGCCCCGTGGTGGGGCGCACCGGCCCCGACGGGCTCGGCCACCTTCGCCGACGCGCCGTCCCCGTCGTCAGGCCGTGAGCCGTCCGCACCGCCGGCAGGTGCATCGGCACCCTTCCCGGCAGGCGCCCCGCCCCCGTGGCCGCCGCCGAACCCGACGCGCTTCGGCAGCGCGAAGACGAGGACGAAGGCCGCGACGGCGAAGATGGCGCTGACGAGCATGGCGTGGGCGGAGGCCGAGGTGAAGTTGGTCGCGAGCTGGTCGAGGACGTCTCGCTTCACTGCTGCGATAGCGGCGGGCGTGTTCGAGGTCGGCTTGCCGGCGGTGGGTGAGACGAAGGTGCCGAACAGCACCGAGCCGATCACGGCGATGCCGATCGCCGAGCCGATGCGCTGGATGGCCGAGATCACCGCGGAGCCCGAGCCGGCGTCCTTGCGGTCGACGGTCGCGACGATGAACTGCGCGTTCGGGGCGATGAAGAGGCCGTTGCCGAGGCCCGCCACGAAGAGCGGCGCGAGCAGCATCCAGCTCGTGAGGTCCTGGCCCGACACGTTGACGAGCAGCAGCCAGATCACGATGAGGCCGATCGCGACGAGCGCCGTGCCGATGATCAGGACAGTGCGGCCGAGGCGCTGCGACAGGCGGTTGCTCTGCGACGAGCCGAGGATCGAGCCGACGGCGAACGGGATCGTGACGGCACCCGACTCGAGGGCCGTGTGCTGCAGGCCCGTCTGCCACAGCAGCGAGATCGTGAAGAAGATGCTGGTGAACGCGGCGAAGTAGACGAGTGCGAGGATCAGGCCGCCGGTGAACTGCGGGTGGCGGAAGAGCGACGGCGGGACGAGCGGCGAACGCCCGCTGCGCGAGACGCGCACCTCCCACAGGCCGAACAGCGCGAGGAGCACGACTCCGCCGGCGATGGTGAGGTAGGTCCAGATCGGCCACCCCGCCTGCTGGCCCTGGATCAGCGGCACGAGCAGAGCGACGAGTGCGGCCGAGACCAGGATCACGCCGATCCAGTCGAGCCCGGCTGGCGGACGCGGTGCCGACCTGTCGCGCTTTGGCAGCCAGATCGCAGCGAGGATCAACGTCGCGACGCCGATGGGGAGGTTCACGTAGAACACGGTCCGCCAGCCGTCCGTGTCGCCGAACGCCTGGATCAGGAGGCCGCCGACGATCGGGCCGAGGGCCGACGAGACGCCGATGACGCTGCCCATGATGGCGAACGCCTTGCCGCGGGCCTGGGGCGGGAAGAGCAGCTGGATGAACGCGGTCACGGCAGGCACGTAGATGCCGCCGGCCAGACCCTGGATGACGCGGAAGATGACGAGCTGCTCGTCGGTCTGCGAGATCCCGCAGGCGAACGACGCGGCAGTGAACAGCGCGATGCCGGTGAAGAACACCCACTTGTGTCCGATGCGGTCGCCGATGCGGCCGGCGGGGATGAGGGCGAGGCCGAACGCGAGCGCATAGCCCGAGATGATCCACGAGATCGTCGACTCGGAGGCGTCGAGCGAGGTGCGGATGGTGGGGAGCGCGACGTTGACGATGGTCGTGTCGAGCAGGGCGATGAACATGCCCATGAGCAGCACGACGAGGGATCGCCACGCCGTCTTGGGGATTGCGGGAGCGCCGGCTGTGGCGGCCGCGGGGGCGGTGGTCATGGTCGGTGGAGCCTTTCTGGAACAGCAGGGGAGAGGAGAACAGGGGGAGGGTGAGGAGTCAGGGGGTGGCCCGGTCGGGTTCGACGCGCGACTTCTCGTCGGCGACGATCGCCGGAAGGTGCTGCTGGAGGGAGCGCAGCCAGTCGATCTCCGACCGCAGTCGGTGCTCACCGTGAGCGATCACGAACTCCTCGCCGGTCGAGAGCCAGGGCTTGGCTCGCTCGTTGTTCGCGACGGTGTCGGCGAGCAGCTTCTCGAGGGCGTCGGCGCGTTCCTGGATCGTACGCGGGAGCTCGTCGAGGCGCTCGGGGTCGAGCCGGGCGAGTGCCAGGTCGAACGGGTCGGGGCGGTGGACGACCTCGAGCAGGGTCGACTGTCGCAGCTGCGTCAGAGCGACCCGGCCGCCCTCGGTGATGGCGTAGACCTGACGCTCGGGAAAGTTGCCCTCGCGCTCCGTCCGCACCTCGGTCAGCAGCCCGTCGGACGCCAGCCGCTTGAGGGCGCCGTACAGCGCGCCGACGCTGACGTCGGTCCACAGCGAGATCCGCTCCTGCTCCGCCTGCAGGCGGAGCTGGTGCCCGTGCATCTCTCCGTAGCGCTCGAAGGCGTCGAGGATGAACAGGCGGATGGACGACATGCGACTACTCTCGCGTAAGTACTCTCACCTGTCAATGTCGGGCGCAGGAACTGGCCGGCCGCCGCCGACCCTCAGGCTGACGGCGCGTCGGCCGCCGCCGCGTTGCCCCGCACGATCCCCCACGTGAGGAACGCGAACAGCAGCACGTACGCGACCACGACGAGCCCGGCGGACGGCGCCGGCTGCAGGGCGACGAGCCCGCCCGCGACGGCGACGAGCCCGCCGACGGTCACGGGGAGGAGCGCCTTCAGGTGCCCGGCCTCCCAGGCGTCCTGCGAGTCGAGGAAGTGCCCGATCCTGATGCCGACCGCCCCGTTGAGCTTGACGACGCCGGCCGCCGCCAGAACGGTCGTGCCCATCACGACGACGGCGAGCACGAAGAGGACGATGGCGGCGACGATCACCATCCCGAGGATAGCCGGGCCCGGACGCGCCGCTGCGCCCGTGGCTAGCCTGGGCGGGTGAAGAAAGCGCTCCTCGCCCTCCTCGCCGCATCGGTCCTCGTGCTCGTGCTTCCCGGAAGGGCCCATGCGGGCGTCGACGACTTCCGCTTCTCGAGCATGAGCACGGCCTACACCCTTGGCGTCGATGCCAAGGGGCGCTCGACGCTCCGGACGGTCGAGACGCTCACCGCCGAGTTCCCTGCGTCCGATCAGAATCACGGGATCCGTCGGGTTCTCAACGACCGCTACGACGGGCACCCCACCGATCTGAAGGTCGTCTCCGTCACGGACGGCGATGGCCGTGACCGCCCCTTCGACGTCGACGGCGGCGACGACGATACGACGGAGGTGACAAGCAGTGCGCAGGGCTTCGTCCATGGGACGCAGGTGTACGTCATCACCTACGAGCAGGCGAACGTGACGCTCCAGCGCGCAGACTCGGGGAACGACGAGTTCTACTGGGACGTCAACGGGACCGACTGGGCGCAGCCGTTCGACCGGGTAGCGGCCACGCTCACAGTCAGCCCGGCGCTGGCAGACGCCCTGACCGGCGACCGGACTGCCGTGTCGGGCCGCGAAGGGTCGACGACTTCCGCGACGATCGACCAGCCGTCGGCGCGCACCGTGACCGCATCCGCGACCGACCTCGCGGCGGGCGAGACGCTGACAATGGCGGTCGGCTTCCGAGCCGGTACATTCACCCCGCGCGCCGACGGCGTGCTCGCGGCACCGTGGCCGCTGCTATCCCTTGGGGGTGGCCTCCTGGCGCTACTGGGAGCTGCCGGCGCAGTCCTCGCGCGCCGCGGCCCGCTCCGGAACGCGCCGGGCCGGCCCACCGTCGTCACCGAGTTCGGTCCGCCGAAGGGCATGACGATCCCGTTCGCCGGGCACCTCGCCTCGAAGACGCCGACGGCGGCCGAGTTCCTGGGGCTTGCGGTCAAGGGCTGCGTCCAGCTGGTCGAGAAGCCGGGCAAGCGGAAGCCGACCTACGCCCTGCGTTTCGTCACGGTAGACGGCGCCGATCGCGACGACCTCGTGTTCCTCGACGCCCTGTTCGGCGACTCCCCGCAGGCAGGGGCCGAATTCGACCTCGTCACTAAGAACGCTACGGCCATTCGGAGGCTCTCCGGGTTCTTCCGGACGCTCCCGGTGCGCGCCCTCGACGAGGGTTACCGCCGTCGCGGACCCGGCCGCCTCGTCGCCCCCATCGTGATTGCGGCAGTCGTCGGCGGTCTGGCGGCGATCGTGTTCGGCATCGTCTCCATCGGCACGGTGGTCGGCGGCGGCTGGCCCGTCGCCGCGCTCGTCGTCGGCTTCGTCGCGATCGGCGTCGGGCCGGCCCTCGTGGCAAGGCGTCCACTCACGAAGCGCGGAGCCGAGGTGCGCGACCACCTGGCCGGGCTGGAGCGGTACACCAAGCTCGCCGAGGCAGACCGCTTCGCCGCACTGCAGTCACCGGAGGGCGCGCTGCGGATGCCCGGTATCGGCGCGGAGTCCTGGCTGCTCCTCAACGAGCGGCTTCTGCCGTGGGCTGCTCTCTTCGGCCAGCAGAAGCGCTGGTCGGAGGAGCTCGGCCGCCTCTACATGGACCGAAGCGAGCAGCCGTCCTGGTACTCGGGGCAGACCCCGTTCTCGCCAGCCGTTTTCGCGGCGGCCGTAGGTGGGTTCCAGGCATCGACCACGAGTGCCTTTAGCTCAACCACCGGCGGCAGCACGGGCGGTGCCGTGGCCGGCGGCGGAGGTGGCGGTGGCGGAGGCGGCGGGACGTAGGCGGTCCGGCTCGGCAACCACCCGACGACGCAGCCGCTCGCCTTTTTCCGGGGGCTGGCCGATCAGTCTCGGCGGAATCGCACCAGGCGCTCGGCGTACGACGAGAACCACACGCCCGCCTTCGGCCCCCCGTTGCACGAGCCGTCGCTGATGCCCGGCGTCTTGATCCAGAGCAGCGCGTCGAGCCCGGTGGTCCCGTAGGTCACGTGCGGCGCCTGCCCGAGTCCGACTCCCGACGGGTTGCACCAGGTGCCCTTCCAGCCCTGGCCGTTGCGCGACACGTCGATGACGTAGTGCGAGTCGCCGGTCAGCGCCGATACCTTCTCGGCGAAGGCGCGCTCGTCGTCGACCGGATAGAAGCTGGCGACGTTCGTGAAGAAGCCGCGGGCGTCGGCGATGCCGGCCTTCTCGAGTCGCTCGGCGATGACGGAGGGCTGGACCCAGTGGCTGTTGCCGGCGTCGAGGTAGGCGGGGACCTTCGCCGCCGCGAGCTGCTCGACGGCCTGCTTCACGAGCGGGAGCCGCCGCTCGGTCTCGTCGGGGCAGTTGGTGAGCATCGCGAGCGAGTCGGGCTCGACCATGACGACGGCGCGGTGGCCCTCGAGCGTGTCGGCGACCGCCTGAGTCCAGACCGGGTACTCCTTCTCCGACCAGCCGCCGGCCGAGAAGTCGCCGCAGTCGCGGTTGGGGATGGCGTAGAGCACGAAGACGGGCGTCGTGCCGGCCTTCTCGGCGGCGGCGACGTTCTTCGCGACGACCTTCTTCACCTCGGCGACCGAGTACTGGTCGCCGAGCCACATCGCCGTCGACGTCTTCGCGATCTCCTCGGCCGCCGTGGCGGCAGTGTCGTCGCCCTTGTCACGCAGGGTGACGGCCGCGCGGGCGGCGAGGCTGTCCGCCTGCACGTACAGCCCTCTGGCGTACAGCGTCTGGTTCGACTCGGCCTGGATCGTCGTCGGGGTGGGCGTCGGGGTCTCCTTCGGCGTGGGCTCGCTGGTCGTCGAGCCCGAGGTGCAGGCCGACGCGACCACGGCCACAGCCGCGCCGACCATGGCGACGGCGGCGAGGCGCCGGGCGAGAGAGCGGGTGCGGCGAGGGGTCATGGGGTCCGATCGGGCGTCGCGGGTCAAGGGGCGCCCCACTTCGCACGCTCTCCCAGTGCACCACGCCTCGCCCGATCCGGCAACGCCCGCATCGAGGGGGCGAAGCCTCAGCGCCGGCGGCCGACCACCAGGAACGCGGCGACAGCGACGACGGCCGAGCTCGTCATGACGATGGCGAGAGGCAGAGCGGTGTGCTCCCCGCCGAGTCCGACGAGGGGCGAGACGAGGGCTGCGAGCCCGAACTGGAGGGCCCCGAGGACGGCCGAGCCGGTTCCTGCCGCCCTCGGAACCGCACCCAGCGCGAGCGCCGTCGCATTGCCGAGCACGAGGCCCAGGCTCGTCACGGCGACGAACAGGGGGATCGGCAGCAGTGCGACCGGTGCGCCGGTGACGACGAGCACCAGGATCGCGACGGCCGCCGCGAGGATCAGCAGGAGGCCGACCCGCACGAGCGAGCGCTCCGGCCGGGTGGCGGCGAGCTTCGCCGCGACGGCGCTCATCGCCACGAGCCCCACGGCGTTCAGCCCGAAGAGCGCGCCGTACGCCGGTGCCGAGAGACCGATCATCACCTGGTACACGAAGGGGCTGGCCGAGATGTAGGCCATCATCACCGCGAAGGCGAACGCGAAAGCCAGGGTGTAGCCCAGGAACTCCCGCGACCGCAGCGCACCCCACCCGGCGGGGGCCGTGCTCTCCCGGGCGGCCCGCCGCCTGTCGGGGGTGTGCGACTCGCGGACCACCAGCGCCACCGCCACGCAGCTCGCGCCCACGATCCCGAAGACCACCCAGAGGATGCCGCGCCAGCCGATGCTCGACACCAGGAGGCTCCCGACCAGCGGGGCGACGACAGGGGCGACGCCGCCGACGATCATCATCAGGCTGAAGGCCTTGGCCGCCGCCTTGCCGGTGGCGAGATCGGAGATGATCGCGCGGCCGATGACCATGCCCGCGGCGCCGGTCAGCCCCTGCACGAAGCGAGCGGCGATCAGGATTCCGACGGTCGGGGCGAGCGCGGCGACGGCACTCGCCGCGACGCAGACGAGAGCGCCGATGAGGAGGGGGCGGAAGCGTCCGACGCGGTCCGAGAGCGGGCCGAAGAGGAGCTGGCCCACGGCGATGCCCACGAGGAAGGCGGTCAGCGAGAGCTGGACGGCCGTGGCCGTGGTGTCGAGCTCGCGCGTCATGATCGGGAACGCCGACAGATAGAGGTCGGTGCCGAACGGGGCGAGGGCGGAGAGCAGGGCGAGGACGACGAGAAGCCTCGGCGTGAGGCCGCGGTGGCCGGTCGGCAGAGCGCGGGAGGCGGTGTCGGTCGAAGTAGCAGTCATAGTTATAAAACTATAACTGATGGAGCGCCTAAGATCGAGGCGTGAACACCCTGGCCGACGACGCTCCCTGGGCCGACCTCGCAGACTTCGTGGTGACGGTCGCCCGCGAGATCCAGACGCACGGGTTTCCGGACGACGTCGTCGAGCTCGTCGGCTCGGAGCAGATGGTCATCCGCTACATCCACCGCAATCCCGGGTCGAGCCCCAGCGACGTCGCTGTCGGGACAGGCCTTCAGCGCAGCAATCTCAGCGCGGCCCTCAGGACGCTCGAGGCACGTGGCCTCGTCGAGCGCCGGCCCGATCCGTCGGACGCCCGGCGCGTGCAGCTGTGGCACACGGCGGCCGCCGACGCCAACCTCGATCGCCTGCGCGCCGCCCGGTCGGCGTTGATCGCCGAGGCGCTGGGCGACGAGGTCGACCCCGTCGAGGGCGCGCGGGTGCTCCGGCTGCTCGAGCGCGTCGAGGCCGGGCTCACGGCAGGCCGCCGCGCCGCCGTCGAGTCGGCCGCGCGGGCCTAGACCCCCCGGAAGCGGCGTCCGCCCCCGGCAGCGACGCTGCGCGCGTGCCGTAATGCGGGGTCCACGGTCACGGAGGTCCGGTCAGCCAGAGCGTCACCGCCGCCGACACCTGGAACGCCAGCGCCGACGCGAGCACCATTCGCCGCAGCGCGGACCGGTGCGTGATGCTGTCGACGGCGACGAGCGGCGCCAGCGGCATGATGAGCCGCGCGATGCTCTGCTGCGGGAGGAAGACCGCCAGCAGGTACAGCGCGAACGACGTCAGGTAGGCCCGGACCTCGAGCCCGAGCCGGCGGAGCGACGGCTTGCGCATGCCGTAGATCCAGAGAGCGGCGATCGCGAGCACGACGACGGCGCCCAGGATGCCGAGGAAGTGGACCAGCATGATGAACCACGGCGTCAGCGGCACGAACTTCGGCTCGAAGCCGAGCACCTGCACCCACCATGACATCTCGGTCTTCAGGTAGGCGTCGGGGTCGCCGGTGATGCCCGCCGCGATGAGCGGCCAGGCGAGCCCGGCGGCGCCCATGACGACGCCGGCGAACACGGCCGACGCCCGCTCGGTCTTCGGGAAGTCGTCGCGCTCCTTCCAGAACCGCACGACGACCACGACCAGCAGCGCGAGCGCGAGCGCGAGCGCTCCGGGTCGAGTGAAGGCCGCGACCACCCCGCACCACATGAGCGTCACGTACCGCCGGGTCATCAGCGCCCACAGCCCGGTGAACATGAGGAAGAGGAACATGCTCTCGGCGTAGCCGACCTGCAGCACGAACGCCATCGGCCCGAAGACGAAGAAGACGGTGCCCCAGAGCGCGCCGAGCTCGTCGACCCGGAGGCGCAGCAGGCGGTGGAGCATGAGCGCGGCGAGGGCGCCGAACACCGTCGCGACCCCGACCCCGACGGCGGCGGTGTCCCAGCCGGTGATCTGGGCCAGGATCCGGGTCGCCCACGGGAAGGCCGGCAGGAAGGCCCAGGCGTTGGGCTGCACGCTGCCGTCCGTCGCGACCGGCAGCTGGTGCGGATAGCCGTGCTGGGCGATCTGCACGTAGTAGCGGGCATCCCAGATCGTTCCGAGGAACCCGAGGAACCCCTTCGACGAGCCGCCGTCGACGTAGCCGTCGGCGTATTGGCCGGGAGCGGTGGCGGCGACCCGGTAGAGCACGAAGAGGATCGCCGTCGAGAAGACGCGCGAAAGGCCGTAGAGAGCGAGGACTGCGCCCCACCACGGGAGCCGTCTCGCTGCTGTGAGCAGACGCGACGGCGATGTCAGGGGCTCGGCTACGGCGACACTCGTTGTTGCAGGGTCTCGGTCCAGCACATCACATTGTATTCACGCCCGACCGTCGGGCCGCATCACCCCGGAGGGTGAGACCGACCGTTCCGTCCCTTCCTTCGCGGGTCGCGAGGTGCCAGGCTGGTCTCACCCACGTCGAGGAGGCCCCCTTGGTCGGTTTCACCGGTACCGCGAGTCGCCGCAAGGCCGCCTCGGATCTGCCACCGGGCCAGTACCTGGAGCGCGGCTTCCCGGTGCTCTCGGCCGGGCCGACGCCGAACATCAAGCGCTGGGAGCTCCAGATCGCGACGGAGAACGGCGCGAAGTCGCTCAGCTGGGACGACTTCCTGGCCCTCCCGCAGGAGGACATCACGACCGACATCCACTGCGTGACGAGCTGGACCAAGCTCGGCACGCGCTGGCGCGGGGTCTCTCTCGACACCCTGTTCGACGGCCTCGACACCGAGCACGAGTTCGCCATGGCTCACAGCTACGGCGGCTACACGACGAACGTGCCGCTCGCCGACCTCCTCGGGGGCAGGGCGTGGATCGCGCACACCTTCGACGGTCAGCCGCTCGCCCCCGACCACGGCGGGCCGGCGCGCCTGTTCATCCCGCACCTCTACTTCTGGAAGAGCGCGAAGTGGGTCCAGGGCATCCAGACGATGCCCACGGACACCCCCGGGTTCTGGGAGGGCCTCGGCTACCACTCCCACGGCGACCCGTGGAAGGAGGAGCGCTACTCGTGACGGGCGCCTGGCGCCGGGCGGTCTGCGTCGGCGCCCGGTCCGAGACGAGCAGCGCTCGCACGATCCGCCTCCGCATCGACAAGTCGGGCGGCCTCGACGTGCTCCCCGGGCAGCACGTGGACGTGCGCTTGACCGCCGACGACGGCTACCAGGCCGTCCGCTCGTACTCCTTGTCGGCCGTTCCGAGCCGCGGCCCCGCGGGGCACGCGCTCGCCGCCGACGAGGTCGAGCTCACCGTCGAGAAGCTCGCCGACGGCGAGGTGTCGCCCTACCTGGTCGACGGGCTGGAGGTCGGCGACCCGGTCGAGATCCGCGGCCCGATCGGCGGGTGGTTCGTGTGGCACGAGGCCGACCCCGCTCCCGTGCAGCTGATCGGCGGCGGCTCGGGCGTGGCGCCGCTCATGGCCATGCTGCGGGCGCGGGCCGCGAGCGCGACAAGCGCCGCCGAGTTCCGGCTCGTGTACTCCATGCGAGTTCCTGCGTCCGAGTACTTCCGCGCCGAGCTCGCTGCGCTCGAGGCCGCAGGAACCGCCACGGTCGACCGCGTGTACACCCGCGTCGCGCCGCCCGGGTCGTTGCGCCCGCCCGGCCGGCTCGACACCGCCGTGATCGAGAGCCTCGTGCTGCCGCCGGGCGCGTCCGTGTTCGTCTGCGGCCCCAACGGGTTCGTGGCGGCGGTCGCGGCGTCGCTCGTCGAGCTCGGCCACGACCCCGCCCTGATCCGCACCGAGAGGTTCGGCGGCGTCTGACGGCGCGATCCTCGAGACCCGAGGGCGCAGGAACTAGCGCCCGCCCCCGATCTTCCTGACCCTCTGCGCGACTCCGGCCACCCCGTACGGGTAGTCGTCGGCCGCCGGGGCGCTCGCCGCCGACAGCGTGGCCACGTCGCCGGCGCTCAGTCCGAGGCCGCTCGCGCCGAGGTTGTCGACGAGCTGGTCGACCGTGCGCGCGCCGAGGATGACGCTCGTCACGGCGGGCTGCTCGAGGAGCCAGGCGATGGCGACCTGCGATGCCGTCGCGTCGTGGTCCTTAGCGGTCGCCTGGACGGCGTCGAGGATGTCCCAGGTGCGCTGGTCGCCGTTGCGGGCCTCCCACGCCTCCATGCCGCGGGCCGGGTTCTCACCGAGGCGCGAGGCTCCCGTGGGCGACTCGTCGCGCTTGTACTTGCCGGTGAGCCAGCCGCCGCCGAGGGGCGACCAGGGCAGAAGGCCGATGCCCGCGTCGAGCGAGGCGGGGACGATCTCGTGCTCGATGTCGCGCACGAGCAGGGAGTATTGCGGCTGCAGCGTCACCGGCGGCACGAGGTCGAGGGCCGCGGCGCGGTGCACGGCCTTGGTGAGCTGCCAGCCGAGGTAGTTCGAGAAGCCGTAGTAGCCGATCTTGCCGGCGGCGACGGCGTCGTCGAGGAAGCGCAGCGTCTCGTCGATGGGGGTCAGGGCGTCCCACGCGTGCATCTGGTACAGGTCGATGTGCTCGACTCCGAGGCGGGTGAGCGAGGCGTCGAGGGCGGTCCGGAGGTGGCGGCGCGAGAGGCCGAGGTCGTTGGGGCCGTCGCCCATCGGGAAGCGGCCCTTGGTGGCGAGCACGATCTGCTGCGCCTCGGTGGGGTGCGCGGCGAGCCAGGAGCCGATGATCGACTCCGAGACACCCGACGAGTACACGTCGGCGGTGTCGACGAACGTGCCGCCGTGCTCCACGAAGGTGTCGAGGATCTGGTGGGAGGTCTGCTCGTCGGCTTCTGCGCCGAAGGTCATGGTCCCGAGTGTCAGCTCTGACACGATGGTTCCTGAGTTGCCGAGGTTTCTATAGTCCATGAGGGGGACGCTAGACCCGGCAGGCGTCGTCGGGCCGGGCGTACCCCGACCGACGCCTGCCCGGTCGCGAGGTCTACCGTCTCGCGCATGGCCACTACAGCGCATGATCACGAAGCCCTCGCCCGCCAGGCGGAGGTCGCCGAGCTGCACCCGACCGCCGAGCCCAAGCACCTGCTGGCGCCGCTCGCGACCCGCATCGTGCTCCGGAGCCTCGAGGCCGTGCACGGCGACCGTGAGCTGGCGATCGTCGGCGAGTCGTTCCTCACCGCCGTCGTCGACGGCGGCAGGGTGCTCTTCTACGCCGGGTGCGACCCCGTGTGGAAGGCGGCGTCGATCGACGTGTCGAGGATCGCCGGCGTCGAGAACACCGTCAACGACGTGGGGTCGGGCGAGTTCCTGCCCCACCTGCGTCTCACCGGCAGGCTCACCACCGGCAGCCTCTACGACCTCGACTTCGAGGTGCTGCACGTTAAGGACGGCGAGCTGCGGCGCGACCTGCACATCGACGACGAGCTCACCTGGTGGGTCGAGGCCACGGAGCAGTAGATCACCATGCAGTCGGTCAGCTCCTGCGCCCGAAGACCCGGGCCAGAGCCCGGCGGGCGCGCGCCGTCAGCTCGTCGGTGACCCCGTTCGAGACCGCGACGATGCCGCCGACTCCCTCGGCCGTCGTCAGGGTCGACATCGACGCCGTCAGGTAGTGCGAGCGGGCCTTCTGCGTCGTCGCGAACACGACGTCGAGCTCGACCGCGGCCGAGCGCAGGAGGCGCAGGGCCTCGCCGTCGGTCAGATCGTAGCTGGCGGCGAGGAGCTCGAGGCTGGGCGAGATCAGGCCCTGGGCGAGCCACGCCTCGGCCCGCGCGCGGAGAGCCGTGCCGTCTTCGAGGCCGAGCATGCGGCGCGCCTCCGCGGTGCGGAGTTCGTCGAGGGCGGCCATGACTCGACCCTAGATGCTGGAGGCGATCAGCGTGGGCGGAGCTCCGCCGCCATCGGGCAGTCGAACGGGCGACGCGCGGCGAGGCCGACGCGGTTGAGGTAGCGGATGACGGTGCCGAACGCCTGCGGCAGGCTGTTCTGGGTGTAGGGGACGCCGTGCTCGAGGCAGTGCTCGCGCACCATCTTCGAGGCCTTGCGGAGGTGCGGTCGGGCCATGCTCGGGAAGAGGTGGTGCTCGACCTGGTAGTCGAGGCCGCCCATCGCGAAGGTCATGAAGCCGCCGCCGGTGATGTTGCGCGAGGTGAGGACCTGCTTCGACAGGAAGTCGACGCGGCTGCCCTCGGGGATGATCGGCATGCCGATGTGGTTCGGCGCGAAGGCCGAGCCCATGTAGAGGCCGAAGATCGCGAGCTGCACGCCGACGAAGGCGAACGCCATGCCGACCGGGAGGAACCAGAAGATCAGGCCGAGGTAGACGGTGAAGCGCACCGTGACCATGGCGATCTCGTGCCAGCGCTTGTCGACCTTGCCGCGCCCGAAGAGCGTGCGGTACGAGAGCAGGTGGAGGTTCACGCCCTCGAACAGCAGGATGGGAAAGAAGGCGTAGCCCTGCTTCTGCGTGAACAGGCGGCTGAGGCCGCGCTGCTTGACGGCGTCCTGCTCGAGGAACGACACGGTGTCGTAGTCGATGTCGGTGTCGCGCCCGATCGTGTTCGGGTTGCCGTGGTGCTTGGTGTGCTTCGAGGTCCACCAGGCGTAGCTCATGCCGACGACGCCCGACGCGAGGATTCGGCCGACCCGGTCGGAGACGACGCCCGACGAGAACACCTGGCGGTGCGCCGTCTCGTGAGCGAGGAAGGCGTACTGCGTGAAGAGCAGGCCGATGCCGCCGGCGATCAGGAGCTGGAACCAGCTGTCGCCGAGCAGGAACGACCCGGCGACGGCGGCGGCGAGCAGCAGGGTGACGACCACGAACATGCCGATGTAGAAGCCGGTGCGGCGTTCGAGGAGGCCGGCGTCCCGCACGCGCGAGAGCAGGGCGGTGTAGGTGCTGATGGGCTTCGACGTGGCGCCGGAGGTGGTGCCGCGGAAGCCGGCCGGAAGCTCGGCGCTGTTGCGGACCCGGGTCGGCACGGGGTCGGCGACCGTGGGGGAATCGAGGACGGACAAGTCATCTCCCATGACTGGGGATCGACTTCTCAGTCGCGGGTTCGAGCAGGTGCTCCGGTACAGATATCGCGAACGTAGCGGGGAAGGCTGGGAAGGCGCCTCCGGCGCGCTGTGCGTCCGTCTTAGCCCGGTGCATCCTTCTCCGATCTGTAATATCTGACACTCTGCATTTTGGTAGACTCGTCCGTCATGACCACACCCACCTCACGGCACCTCGCCGTCACCACGGTCGCCGCCGCCATCGCGGTATCGGCGGTCGTGCTCCTCGTCGGCGAGGCGCTGCCGCTTCTCGCGGGATGGGTGATTCCCACCGTCCTGGCCGCTGCGACGGCGGCGCTCGTCGTGCGGGGGCGGCTCCTCGCGTCCCGGGGCCAGGTCGAAAGCGCCCGGGCCCTCGCCGGGTGGGCCGGGGTGGCATCCGCGTTCGCCCTGTCGGCCGGGTCGACCCTGGCCGGGATCGGCGGCGGCCTGCTGGTCGCGCTCGTCGCCATCGTCGCAGTGAACGCCGTGCTCGCCCTGTGGTTCCGCTCGCCTGTCCACTTCGCGGCGACGCAGTGGCTCGCCTTCGTCTGGTCGGCGATCGCGCACGTCTACGGGGTGTTTCCGCTGGCCGGGATCGTGGCCGCACTCGCCGGCGTCTGGTGGACCAGCGCCGTCGGCCTGTCGCGCACCGTCGTCGTGTCGACGACGATCCTGATTCCCCTCACCGCGGCTCTCGCCGTGCACCCGCTCACCCACGACGGCCCGGCGGTCGACGGGGCCGACGTCGCCACGCTCGCCGGATTCACCGCCCTCGCCGTCCTGATCGGGGCGCGACGGGTCGACCGCCCCACCTACGAGCGCCTGTGGCCGCTGATGCGGCTGACGGCGTCGGTCGTGCTCGTCGCGCAGATCGCGCTGGGCGGCATCCCGGCCGTGGCCGGCCTCCTCGAGCCGCGCTCGCCGTGGCCGGGTCTCCTGCTGGGCGTCGCGTGCCTGTGCGCGGCGATCGTCGTGGCTCTGCTGAGCGACGTGCGGCCCCGCACCCACCGGGTCCTCGAGTACTGCGGGTTGCTGATCGCCACGGTAGCCGCGGCCGTGCTCGGCGGTGCGACGGCGGCCACGGTCGTGGCGGCGCTGTCCCTCGCTGTCCCGGCCGTCGTCGACATCGTCCTCCGGCGCGAGGCGACGTCGACCCGGCTCGGCATCCTCGTCGCCGTCGGGCTCGCGTTCGTCGTCGTGGCTCCGCTCCCCTTCGCCGGGGTCGTCCTCGTGCTGTTCGCTCTGTCGGCCGCCGTCGCGGCGCTCGGCCTCGGTCTCGACAGCAGGAACTCGCGGTGACCCGCCCCACCGTCACCCGCCGCGGCTTCGTGGCCGCCGGGGTCGGCGCGATCGGCGCCGCCGCGGCCGTCGCAGGGGTCGCGTCGGCGCAGCCGGGGTTCACCCCGCGCGTCGACGCCGGCCCGCGCCGCCCGGTGACCGACACGAACGCCCTCGCCGACCGCGACGAGTTCGACTACGTCGTCATCGGCGCAGGAGCAGGCGGCGGCCCGGTCGCCGTCCGTCTCGCCGAGGCGGGTCACAGCGTCCTCGTCGTCGAGGCGGGGCCGGCGAAGACCGACGCCGACGTGTACTCGATCCCCGCCTTCCACCTGTTCGCGTCGAGTGATCCCGAGATGAGCTGGGACTTCCACGTCCGGCACTACACCGACCGCGCGCTGCACGGCTCCGCGTTCGTCCGGGAGGAGGACGGCGTGCTCTACCCTCGGGCGTCGACCCTCGGCGGGTGCACCGCGCACCACGCGATGCTCATGCTGGCGCCCGAGAACGACGACTGGGACCGCATCGGCCGGGCGATCGGCGATCCCAGCTGGAACGCCCTCGGAATGGCGCCGTTCGAGCGCCGGGTGCGGGAGTGGCTTCCCATCGAGACGTCACCGGCGACGCTTCTCGCGAAAGACCCCGTGCTGGCGCGGATCGTCACGGCGGCCGTGGTCGACACGGCCGGTCAGGCGGGGCCCGCCACGGCGGTCGACGCGGTCAACGGCCGTGTCGGGGGCACCCTGTTCGACCCCAACGACCCTCTCGCCATCGAATCGCTCCGTGAGGGCGCGACCCTCGTGCCTCAGTCCACGCGCGACGGCCGCCGCTACGGCGCCCGCGAGCGGCTCCTCGAGGCGGCGCCCCGTCTGGCCGGCACCCTGTTCTTTCAGACCGACGCGCTCGTGGAGCGCATCGTGTTCGACGAGGGCGGCTCGCGGCCGAGGGCGGTCGGGCTCGACGTCCTGCTGGCGCCGAACGCCTACGGGGCGAGTCCCCGTCAGCGCATGCTGTCCCACACCGAGCGGCGGGCGGCTCGACGGCGGGTGACCGTGCGCCGCGAGGTGATCGTCGCGGCGGGCGCCTTCAACACGCCCCAGCTGCTGCTGCTGTCGGGCGTCGGCCCCGCGGCTCACCTGCGCGAGCACGGCATCGAGCCCGTCCTCGACCTCCCGGGCGTCGGCGCGAACCTCCAGGACCGCTACGAGATGACGGTCGTCACCGAGTACGACCGTCCGTTCTCCGTGCTGCGCGGCGCCACCTACGGCGCTCCCGGCGACCCCGGCGTGGCGCAGTGGCGTGCCGACGACCCGAACGCGCTCTACCGCTCGAACGGGATCCTCATCGGCATGAAGCAGAAGGTGGCGGGCGGCTCCGACCATCCGGAGCTCTTCGTCTTCGGCGCGCCGTCCAATTTCACCGGCTACCGGCCCGGCTTCGCAGCAGCCGGTCTCGCCGGCGGCACTCACTTCAACTGGGCCGTGCTGCGCGGCTACACGACCAGCAACCACGGAACCGTCCGCCTCCGCTCGGCCGACCCCACCGACACCCCGGCGATTAACTTCAAGTACTTCGGAGACGGCCGCGGCGGCCCCGAGAGCGACCGCGACCTGGCGGCGATGCGCGAGGGCATCGCCCGGGCGAGGAGCATCAACGAGACCGCTCGGCATCTCCGCTTCTCCGACGGGGTCACCGACATCGAGACGTATCCCGGGCCCGACGTCGAGTCCGACTCCGATCTCGACGACCTCATCCGGCGCGACACGTGGGGGCACCATGCCAGCTGCAGCGCCCGCATGGGGAGCGACGGCGACCCGATGGCCGTGCTCGACTCGCGATTCCGGCTGCGCGGGGCCGACGGGGTCCGCGTGGTCGACGCCTCCGTCTTTCCCGAGATCCCCGCGCTCTTTCCCCTCATGACCATCTTCGCCATGGCCGAGAGAGCCGCGAGCGAGATCATCGCCGACTCCGTCCGCAGCGATCGAGCGGCATCCACCGAAGGAGGCGCCCGATGAGCGCACTATTCACCCGGCTCGCGAGCGACGCGATGCCTGCCGACTGCGAGGTCGTCGTGATCGGCTCCGGCTTCGGAGCGTCCGTCGCCGCTGCCCGCCTCGCGCCGCAGGTGGCCGACGGCGACCTCGTCGTGCTGGAGCGCGGCCGAGAGTGGCTGCCCGGGGAGTTCCCGACCGAATTCTCGGAGGTGAGGTCGTCGGTCCGGACCAAGCGGAATCCCGACGGGCTGTTCGACCTCACCTTCGGCCGCGACATCGACTCGCTCGTCGCCTCCGGTCTCGGCGGCGGCTCACTCATCTACGCGAACGTGCTGCTCGAGCCGCGTCCCGAGGTCTTCACCGAGGGGTGGCCCGCCGAGATCACTGCCGCGTCGATGGCCCCGTGGTTCGACCGCGTCCGGGCGATGATGCGCCCGGAGACGTGGCAGGGTCCGACGTTCGCCAAGGCCGCGGCCCTCGGCAGCCTGGCCGACGCCCATGGCACGGCGTCGACGCGCGTGCCCGTGGCCATCAACCTCACCCGGCCCGAGCCTCTCAACGCTCACGGCGTCGTGCAGCCGCAGTGCACCCTCTGCGGCAACTGCATGACCGGCTGCAATGTCGGCGCCAAGGGCACGCTCTGGACGAACTATCTTCCGGCCGCCGTCCGGGCCGGCGCCCGTCTCGTCACGCGGGTCGAGGTCGAGACCGTTGCGCCGTCGCCTCACGCCGGAAGACGGTGGGTGGTCCGCGGGCGCCGGTACGAGCAGCGCGGTCGCCGCGCGACGGCTGTCCCGTTCGAGGTGAGCTGCGACCTGGTGGTCTTCGGTGCCGGGGCGATCGGCACCACCGGCATCCTCCTCCGCAGCACCCAGCTCGATCTCTCACCCGCGCTCGGCGACCGCTTCTCGGGCAACGGAGACGCGCTCGCCGTGGCCTACAACTCGACCGACCGGCGCACCGGCCTGGGCGCCGCCGACCAGCTCGACCCCGACTTCCGGACCGGCCCGACCATCACCGAGATGGTCGATCTGCGGACGCCTACCGGCGGGCACCTCGTGCAGGACGGCGCGATCCCGCACGGCATCGGCGAGATCCTGCGGCGGATCCTCGGCGCCCGGTTCGCGCTGCAGCGCGACCAGAAGGTGTGGTGCGACATCCGCGCGGGCGGCTGTCCGCCCGGCTGCGGCGCGCTGGAGCACTCGCAGGTGTGGCTCGCCATGGGAGGCGACGGCTCCCGGGGACGGATCATCCTCGACCGCCGCGGAGCACCGCGCGTGGTCTGGCGCGACTCGGGCACCCACGGCGTGTTCGCCGCCGAGGCCAGCGACATCGCGCTGCTGTCGGAAGACGCCGAGGCGACCCTGGTCGCCAACCCCCGGCATGCTCTGATGGCGCGCGGGAAGCCCTCGTACACGCCGATCACGGTCCACCCTCTCGGCGGCGCCGTGCTCGCCGACACCGCCGACGCGGGTGCCTGCGACTCCCGCGGGCGAGTCTTCGACGGTCGCGGCGGAGTCCATGCCGGGCTCTATGTCGTCGACGGCGCCCTCTGCCCGACCTCGACCGGTGCCAACCCGTCGCTGACCATCGCCGCGCTCGCCGAGCGGATCACGGCCGGACTCGTCGCCGACGACCTCCTGCGGCTGCGAGCCGGCGCATGACGCGCCTCGGCCGCGCTCTCGGCGTCCTGCTCGCGGTGGCGTCCGTCGTCGCGCTCGCGGTGCCGGTCGTCGCTGAGGCGGGTCCGATTTCCGCGCCCGCCGGCGTCGTCACGCTGCGGGCGGACCCCGCCTCGGTCGTCCCCCGACTCGAGACCGGCTGGCTGTCGGTGCCCGACCTCGGGTCCGGGGCGCACCGGGTGCGGGTCGGCGTCGTACCCGCGCGCGGGGCGGAGGTGGCGGAGGTGCTCTTCCTGCACGGCCACGCCGACCGGCTCGACAACCACCCCGCGCTCTTCGACGAGCTGAGCCGGGCGGGCGTCCGCGTCGTGTCGTTCGACCTGCCGTCGCACGGCCTCACCGATGCCGGCCCCATCGACGTGTGGAGCTTCGACGACCTGTCCGAGCTGGCGGCGCGCGTCGCGGCAGCGACGTCGACCGAAGACGACACGCCGTTCGTGCTCGCCGGCTGGTCGTTCGGCGGGCTGCTCGCCACCCGCATCGCGCAGAGCGCCGATCTCCTGGCGGCGTTCGACCGGCCGGTCTCCGGACTCGCGCTGGAGGTCCCGGCGCTCGCCCCGTATCCGGCCGCGGGAGGGGACGGGGTCTCCCGACTCCGCGCGCTCACTCACGACCGCAGTGCTCCTGTCGCCGGGCCGCCGAGCCCGGCGTCGCCGCTGCTCGACCCGCTCTTCGCCGGGCGCCTGCTCGTCGAGGCCGAGCTCGCATCGGCGAGGCCGCTCCCGGCCGGCATCCCCGCTCTCGTCGAGCTCAGCGACCCCGCGGACGACCTGTACGTCGACACCGCCGCGGTCGCCCGATGGGCGATGGGCCGAGCGGCTGCGGCCGGCGCCGACGTGACTGTCCGCACCTGCGCCGGGGCCCGGCACGGCCTCGACTTCGAGGCGTACCCGCTCGGCCCGGCGGCTCGCGCCGACCTCGTCGACTTCGTCCGAGCGGCAGCGGAGGGGCGCCCCGTGATCGAGGACCGTCCGAGCACGCACAGCTCGACCACGCAGGACCCCGCCGTACAGAAAGAGGTAGCGCCATGTCGCTGACCACCGCAGCCCAGCGCGCCACACCAGTCCTGGCCCGGTTCACCGAGCGGATGGTCGGCGGTGTCACGGCCGTCACCGGCGCTGAGCCCGTCGACGTCCCGGGCCGTGCCGATGCGGTGGGCGACGACATCGTCGCCCAGGCACGGGCGGCGGGGCTCGGAGTTCCTGCGCCCTCGCGGGTTCTCGACCTCGACGGGCTCCAGCTCCGCGTCGGCGTCGTGCCGGACGGCCGCGACGGCTACCGCTCCACGGTCGCGAGGGGCTCGGCGCGAGGGCTGCCCGGGTTCTCGGCCCGGCCGGTGCTCGCCGGATTCGCCGACCTCCTTCCTCGGGGCGGCCCCGGCGATCGCCGCATGTACTATCGGCTCGTCGTCGGGCCGGTCGACGGTCCGCTTCTGGTCGAGGGCGTCAAGGTGATCCGCGGCAGTCGGCTGCGCGTGTGGCAGCAGACCACGACGCTCTACACCCGGGTCTCGACGCTCGCGTCGGAGCACGACATCGAGACGGTGGTGGCCAGGCCCGACCGTCCGCTCGTCGGGGTCGTGCCCGTGGCCGCCGGAGTCCTGCGGATCCGCCCGGCCGACCTCGTGCGCCAGGTGCTGAGCATGCGCGGGCGGATCCCCCGGTTCCTCGTCGGATTCGCGTGGCGCCTCGCCGTGCGGTGAGCGGCCCGGTCGAGAACCCTCGGCGCCGAGCAGCCTCGGCGAGCGGCCGGTTCGGCCCGGGGTAAACTCGATCGTCCCCAATCCACCGGAAGAAGAAACGTGACGGCCCACCAGCTAGACGCCGCGAGCGACTCGCGCTACTGGCCCGTCCCCATCCTCCGGGCGCTGCCGCTCCTCGTGCTGGGCATGGTCACGACCTTCGTGAACGACCACTCGCCGAACATCGGCCTCACCACCTTCGGCGCCACGACGGTGGCGGGCGGCGTGATCCTCGCCCTCGCGTCGTACCGCTTCCTCTCCGACCCCAGCAGCCGGCTCATCGCGATCGTCCAGGGCGCCGTCGGCGTCGCCTTCGGGCTCGTGGCGCTGCTCGTCCCGACCGGCGGCCTCGTGCTGCTCGTCGCCGTCGTCACCGGCTGGGCGCTCATCACCGGCGTGCTCGAGCTCGTCGCAGGGCTTCGGCGTCGCGGCCGGAGCGCCCTCTCGCGCGACTGGATGATCGTCGGGGGACTGACCCTGCTGCTCGCCGTGATCTACCTGATCGTGCCGACCGACTACTCGAAAGAGCTCGGCGGCATCGAGAAGATCCAGGGCACCCTGACCTCGTCGACGATCCTGGTGGGCTTCGTCGGCGCGTACGGCGCGCTCGTCGCCGTCTTCCTGATCATTCAGGGCCTGTCGCTCAAGTGGCAGACGGGCACGCACGAATCCAGCACCGACGGAGCACACTCCTCATGACCACACCCAGCCGCCGCGAACGCGTCCGTCCGGCCGAGCTCCTCGGCCTCTCGGCGGTGTTCGCCGTCTTCACCGGCCTGATCGTGCTCCTGGCGACGCGCGAGCTGAACCTCGCCGGCATCTTCCTCTGCATCGCGTTCATCCTCGCGGTCGTCGTCCTGGCGATGCTGTCGCTCGCCTCGAAGCCGAACGACGCCGAGATGCACGAGATCCGCGACGAGAACGGCCGCATCAAGGGCATGCTCGAGAGCGACGACGACGACCGCCACTACCCCCGCGGCCACTGAGTTCACCCCGGCCGAGGCCCCTCGCCGCCCCCCTCCGAATTTCAAGGAGAAATTCGCCGGCAACCCCGGCAGATCAGCATGCCGGGCGTCGCGACAGCAAAAATCTCCTTGAAATTTTCTGCCGGGCGCAGGAACTCAGCGCACGCACCTACCGCAGGTAGCTCACGAGCGACGCGGCGAGACCCGTGTACGTCGCGGGTGTGAGCGCCGTCAGCCGTGCCTTGGCGGCGTCGCCGATGTCGAGCCCCTCGACGAATGCGACGAGGTCGGCCTGCGAGACGCGGTGGCCGCGCGTGAGCTCCTTGAGCAGCGCATAGGGATCGCTGATGGTCGAGCGGCCGGCGGTGATCTCGGCGCGGATGACGGTCTGGATCGCCTCGCCGAGCACCTCCCAGTTGCCGTCGAGGTCGTCGGCCATGGCGTCGGCGTTGATCGAGATCTCGCCGAGGCCGCGGGTGATGTTGTCGAGGGCGAGCATCGAGTGGCCGAAGGCGACGCCGATGTTGCGCTGCGCCGACGAGTCGGTGAGGTCGCGCTGGAGGCGGCTCGTGACGAGGGTCTCGGAGAGCGACGAGAACAGGGCGCTCGACAGCTCGAGGTTGGCCTCGGCGTTCTCGAACCGGATCGGATTGATCTTGTGCGGCATGGTCGACGAGCCGGTCGCGCCGGCCACCGGGATCTGGGTGATGTAGCCCATCGAGATGTAGGTCCAGATGTCGGTCGCGGCGTTGTGGAGCACGCGGTTGGCGTGGGCCACGCGGTCGTAGAGCTCGGCCTGCCAGTCGTGCGACTCGATCTGGGTGGTCAGCGGGTTCCAGGTGAGGCCGAGGCCATCCACGAACGAGCGCGAGACGGAGACCCAGTCGATGGCCGGGTCGACGGCGACGTGCGCCGAGAACGTGCCGGTCGCGCCCGAGAACTTGCCGAGGAACTCCGAGCCCGCGATCTGCGAGCGGATGCGGCCGAGGCGGTAGGCGTAGACCGCGAACTCCTTGCCGACGGTCGACGGAGTCGCCGGCTGACCGTGGGTGTGCGACAGGATCGGCGTCTCGGCGTGCTTCTCGGCGAGGCCGGCGAACAGGGCGATGACGTGGTCGAACCGGGGCAGCCACACCTCGAAGACGGCCTGCTTGACCGTGAGCGCGTAGGAGAGGTTGTTGATGTCCTCGCTGGTGGCGGCGAAGTGGGTGAGCTCGGCGATCGACGCGAGGCCCAGATCGGCGAGGCGGGCGCGGACGTAGTACTCCACGGCCTTCACATCGTGGCGCGTGGTGGCCTCGAGGGTGGCGAGCTCGTCGATGTCGGGCTGGCCGAAGTCGGCGACGACCTGGCGGAGCGCGGCCTTCTGGTCGGCGGTGAGAGGCGGAGTTCCGGCGAAGGAGCGATCGGTCTGCGCGATCAGCCACTCGATCTCGACGTGGACGCGGGCCCGGTTCAGGCCGGCCTCGCTCAGGAACTCGCCGAGTTCGGAGACAGCGGGACGGTAGCGGCCGTCGAGCGGGCTGAGGGGCTGGGGAGGAAGGCTCATGAGGTGGATCCCTGTCGGAGTGCTGGTTCGATCTGCCGGAACAGCGCCGTCGACGCGTGCTCGACCATGTCGAGGACCGTCTCGAACATGGCGGCATCGGAGTAGTAGGGGTCGGGGACGTCCGTCCCGTCGCCTGCGCCCGTGGCCGCGTCGCGGTCGAAGCTCAGCAGCAGCTGCACCTTCGACCGGTCGGCCTCGGTCGGAGCCCAGCCGCGGAGGATGCGCTCCTGGCCCCGATCGAAGACCACCACGAGGTCGTGGCGGTCGTGGTCGGCGGCCTCGAACTGCCGGGCCCGATGCCGAGAACCATCGTAGCCGCGCCTCTGGAGGGCGGCGACCGTGCGGGCGTCGGCGTGCTCGCCGACGTGCCAGTCGCCGGTTCCGCGGGAGCCGACGACCACGCGGTCGCCGAAGCCTGCCTCCTCGACACGAGCCCGGAAGACGACCTCGGCCATGGGGGAGCGGCAGATGTTTCCCGTGCAGACGAACACGACGCGGAAGAGGGGCGGGGTGTCGCCCTCCTCGTCGAACGCGCTCACCTCGAAGGCCATGGTGGTCAGGCTCGCCCGCGCACGTTGCCGAACAGGGGGCGGAGCACGAGGCCGATCAGCCAGCCGAGGATGGCCAGGACGAGCGCACCCAGGATGCCCCAGCCGAAGTTCTCGACGTCGAGGCCGAAGCCGATCACGTCGGAGACCCAGGCGACGACGAGGAGGAGCAGGCCGTTGACGACGAACGACACGAGGCCGAGCGTGAGGATGTAGAGGGGGAAGGCGACGATCCGGATGACCGTGCCGACGATGCTGTTCACGAGGCCGAAGATGAAGGCCACGAGCAGGTAGGTGAGGACGGTCGGCACGACGGTCTTATCGCCGAAGGAGTCGACGCTCACGTGGGGAGCGAGGAGGAACGTGGTCAGCCAGAGGGCGAGGGCGTTGATCACCAGTCGCACGAAGAATCGCATGGGCACCACTATGCCGACCCGGGGCCGTCGGTGGTAGCCCGTAGTCTTGCGGGATGACCGTTCCCGTTCGACTCCGCCCGGAGATCGCCGCCCTTCCGCCCTACCGCCAGGGCAAGCAGGCCGACGCTCACGCGTTCAAGCTGTCGAGCAACGAGAACCCGTTCGAGCCGCTCCCGGCCGTGCTCGACGTGCTCCGCGACACCCTCCAGGTCAACCGCTACCCCGACGGCGCGGCGTCGGGCCTCCGCTCCGTGCTCGCGGAGCGCTTCGGCGTCGGCATCGACGAGGTCCACGCCGGTGCCGGCTCGATCTCGATCCTGTCGCAGCTGCTCCTCGCGACGGCCCAGCCGGGTGACGAGGTCGTCTACGCCTGGCGCTCGTTCGAGGCCTACCCCGGCCTCGTGACGGTGACCGGCGCGACGAGCGTGCAGGTGCCAAACCGCGCCGACGGCAGTCACGACCTCGAGGCCATGGCCGCCGCCGTCACCGACGCGACGCGCCTCGTCATCATCTGCTCGCCGAACAACCCGACCGGCGAGGTCGTCTCGACCCACGACTTCGAGCGCTTCATGGCCGCCGTGCCCGAGTCGGTCCTCGTCGTGCTCGACGAGGCCTATGCGGAGTTCGTCACCGACGACACCGCCGTCCAGGGCGAGTCGCTCACCGAGAAGCACCCCAACCTCGTCGTGCTGCGGACCTTCTCGAAGGCGTACGGCCTGGCCGGACTCCGCATCGGCTATGCCATCGGCCCGGCCTATGTTCTCGACGCCGCGCGATCCACCGCGATCGCCCTCTCGGTCACCGCCATGGGTCAGCAGGCCGCGATCGCGTCGCTGGAGCACGAGGAGGAGCTGCTCGAGCGCGTGTCGCGCATCGTCCGCCTCCGCGATCAGGTGCGGCAGGCCCTGATCGACCAGGGCTGGGACGTCCCGAGGGCGCAGGGCAACTTCGTCTGGCTCCCCACCGGCGAGCACACGGCGCGCGCCGCAGAGGTGTTCGACCGCGCCGGAATCGTGGTCAGGGCCTTCGCCCCGGAGGGCATCCGGATCTCGATCGGCGAGTCGGCGTCTGTCGACAAACTCCTAGGAGCGGCCCAGGAGGTTGTCCGTAGCCTCTAGGTTCCGAGGAGGAGCATCCCTATAGGCTCGTCCTCATGTCATCTGACGCGATGGGGCACGGCGTGCGCCCGACAGCAGAGTCCGACCCGGGCGCCGCTCCCGTCCAGCTTCTGGACACCGCTGGCGTCCTCCAGGTCTCCGACGCCACCGCCGAGTTCCTCCCGGTGATCGAGGCCCTCTCGGACGACACCCTCCGGTCGTTCCACCGCGACATGGTGCTGACGCGACGCTTCGACGACGAGGCCGGCAACCTCCAGCGCCAGGGCCAGCTCGCCCTGTGGGTCCCGAGCCACGGGCAGGAGGCCGCGCAGGTCGGCTCGGCTCGAGCGACCCGGCCGCAGGACCACCTCTTCCCCTCGTATCGCGAGCACGCCGTGGGCATGGTCCGCGGCATCGACCCGGTCGACGTCGTCCGTCTCCTCCGCGGCAACACGCACGGCGGGTGGGATCCGGCAGAGCGCCAGAACTTCCACCTCTACACGCTGGTCATCGGCTCGCAGACGCTGCACGCCACCGGCTACGCGATGGGCGTCGCCATCGACGGCGACTACGCCACCGGCGACCCCGAGCGCGACACCGCCGTCATCACCTACTTCGGCGACGGCGCCACCAGCCAGGGCGACGTCAACGAGGCCTTCATCTTCGCCGCGAGCTTCCAGACGCCCCAGGTGTTCTTCCTGCAGAACAATCAGTGGGCCATCTCGGTCCCGGTGGCCACGCAGTCGCGCACTCCGCTGTACCTCCGCGGCACCGGCTTCGGCATCCCCTCCACGCAGATCGACGGCAACGACGTCCTCGCGAGCTACGCGGTGACGCTCCGCGACATGGACGCCGCTCGCGCGGGCGGCGGTCCCCGGTTCATCGAGGCGATGACGTACCGCATCGGCGCCCACACGACCTCCGACGACCCGACGAAGTACCGCACCGACGACGAGCTGCAGTCGTGGGTAGCGCGCGACCCGATCGTCCGCTTCGAGCTCTTCCTGCGCAGCCGCGGCGAGAGCGACGCCTTCTTCGCCTCGATCGAGGAGGAGGCGAACGACCTCGCCGAAGACGTGCGCAAGCGCACGCTCGCCCTCGAGAAGCCCGACAACGACTCGATGTTCCGCCACGTCTACTCGGAGCGGCACCCGCGCATCGACGAGCAGAGGGAGTGGCTCAGCAACTACGAGTCGTCCTTCGGAGAGACCTCATGACCGACGCCACCCAGACCCTCGCCGCCGCGTCCCTCGCAACCCCTGCGGCCTCCGCCCTTGAGACCATGCCGCTCGGCCGAGCGCTCAACGCGGGCCTCCGCAAGGCGATGCAGGACGACCCGCGCGTGCTCCTCCTGGGCGAGGACATCGCCACGCTCGGCGGCGTCTTCCGCGTCACCGAGGGCCTCAAGGCCGAGTTCGGCGCCAAGCGCGTCATCGACACCCCGCTCGCCGAGTCCGGCATCGTCGGCGCGAGCATCGGCCTCGCGATGCGCGGATTCCGACCGGTCGCCGAGATCCAGTTCGACGGCTTCATCTTCCCGGGCTTCGACCAGATCACCTCGCAGCTCGCCAAGCTGACGGCCCGCCACGAGGGGTCGCAGGCCTTCCCCGTCGTCATCCGCGTGCCCTACGGCGGGCACATCGGCGCCGTCGAGCACCACCAGGAGAGCCCGGAGGCGTACTTCGCGCACACCCCCGGCCTGCGCCTGGTCAGCCCGTCGACCCCGCACGACGCCTACTGGATGATCCAGGAGGCGATCAAGAGCGACGACCCGATCATGTTCTTCGAGCCGAAGAGCCGCTACTGGCCCAAGGGCCCGGTCGACTTCGCCTCGGCCGGAGTGCCGCTGCACGCGAGCCGCGTGGTCCGCGTCGGCACGGAGGTCACCGTCGTCGGCCACGGCGCCATGGTGAGCGTCCTGCTCCAGGCCGCCGAGATCGCCGCCGAGGAGGGCATCAGCATCGAGGTCGTCGACCTCCGCTCGCTGTCGCCCGTCGACTACGGCCCCCTGCTCGAGTCCGTCCGCAAGACGGGCCGCCTCGTCGTCGCGCAGGAGGCGCCCCAGAACGTGAGCGTCGGCTCCGAGATCGCCGCGACCGTCACCGAGAAGGCGTTCTACTCGCTGGAGGCGCCGGTGCTCCGCGTCTCGGGCTACGACACGCCCTTCCCGCCCGCGAAGCTCGAGTCGGTCTTCCTCCCGGACGCCGACCGCGTGCTCGAGGCCGTCGACCGCGCCCTCGCCTACTAGAAGGAATCCCGTGTCGACTGTCACGACCAGCAACGAGTTCCACCTCCCCGACGTGGGAGAAGGCCTGACCGAGGCCGAGATCGTCGAATGGCGCGTCGCGCCCGGCGACACCGTCGCCCTGAACCAGGTCATCGTCGAGATCGAGACCGCCAAATCGCTCGTCGAGCTCCCCTCGCCGTTCGCCGGCGTCGTCGACGCCCTGCTCGTCGATTCGGGCCAGACGGTCGCCGTCGGCGCCCCGATCATCCGAGTCGCGGGCGGCGAGATCCCCCGCACCCCCGCCGACGAGGTCCTCGAGGCCGAGGCCGAGGAGGCCGCGTATGCCGCCGCCTCGCCCGCCGCTGCCGCAGCCGACGAGGCCTCGGGGTCGGTGCTGGTGGGCTACGGCATCACCGGGGCCCACGGTGCGACTCGCCGACGCCGTCCCTCCAAGGGCGAGGCCGACGCGCGGGTGCAGCGGGTGGCCGAAGAGAAGCGGCGGCGGCCGGCCTCAGTTCCTGCGGCCTCGGCGCAGCCTGTCATCGTCAAGCCGCCGATCCGGAAGCTTGCGAAAGACCTTGGGGTCGACCTGTCGACCGTCGAGCCGACGGGTCTCGCCGGCGAGACGACTCGCGACGACGTGATCCGGCACGCGCGCCAGGCCAGCGTGTTCCACAACATCGAGACGCCCGAGTGGAGCGAGGAGCGCATCGAGCGGATCCCGGTCAAGGGCGTCCGCAAGGCGATCGCCTCGGCGATGGTGTCGAGCGCGTTCACGGCCCCGCACGTCAGCCTCTTCGTCGACGTCGACGCGACCCGCACGATGGAGTTCGTCAAGCGCCTCAAGAACTCCGCGCAGTTCGCCGGCGTGAAGGTCTCGCCGCTGCTGATCATGGCGAAGGCCGTCATCTGGGCGGTGCGACGCAACCCCACCGTCAACTCGGCGTGGACCGACCAGGAGATCCTGGTGCGTCATTTCGTGAACCTCGGGATCGCCGCCGCGACGCCCCGCGGCCTCATCGTGCCCAATGTCAAAGAGGCGCAGGCGATGACCCTGCTCGAGCTGGCGCAGGCCTTGGAGCAGCTCACCCTGACGGCGCGCGACGGCAAGACGCAGCCCGCCGACACCGCCGACGGCACCATCACCATCACGAACATCGGCGTGTTCGGCATGGACACCGGCACGCCCATCCTCAACCCGGGCGAGGTGGGCATCGTCGCACTGGGCACCATCAAGCTGAAGCCCTGGGTCGTCGACGGCGAGGTGCGTCCGCGCATGGTCACGACCATCGGCGCGTCGTTCGACCACCGGGTCGTCGACGGCGACGTGGCGTCGCGCTTCGTGGCCGATGTCGCCTCGGTGCTCGAGGAGCCGGCGCTGCTGCTCGACTGACGTCGGCGCGCAAGGGCCAGCTCTTCTTCTCCTGCCCACGATCGGGACTCGGCACAGCAGAATTCTGCGGTGCCGAGTCCCGATCGTGGTGCAGGCCCGGGTGCTGTATCTAGGCGTCGGTGCGGACCAGCCGCACGAGTGCGACCGTGCCGCACGCTGCCAGCCAGACGGCGAGCGCGAGCGCCGCTGCGAGAGCGTCGCCCGCCGTCGGCGCCGTCACGAGCCTGCCGCCGCTCTCGGCCACGCTGAAGTCGCTCAGGTAGCCGTCGCCGAGCCGGATGGCTCCGAGCAGGCCCGGCAGCAGGATCAGGAATCCGAGGATGCCAGCCACACTGCCAGCCGCGCTCCGGATCACCATGCCGAAGCACGCCGCGAACGCGCCGACGGCCGCGCCGTAAGCCGTGCACCCGGCGATGGCCGCGACATCGTCCGCGCGGGGCACGAGCCCGACGACCAGCATGCCGAGCACCGCGGACACCAGGCTCACAGCTGCTCCGGCGAGGGCGCTGACGACGAGCTTCGAGAACAGGAACGCGGCGCGTCGAGGGGTGGCCATGAGGCTCGGTCCGATCGTCTTCGTCGCATACTCGGACGAGCCGGCGACGGCGCCGATGACGCCGATGGCGGCGGCGCTGAACACCGTCGAGCCGAGCAGTGCGGCCGTCGGTGTCACTGCGATGCCGACCTGCAGGATCGCGCCGACGATACCGGCGGCGACGGCGATGACGAAGGTCCAGCGGACCGATGTCAGGCTGGTGAGCTTGAGCAGCTCGCTCCGGAGCGATCCGGCCCAGGATGCGCGGGGTGCGGTCTGCAGAACGGGAACGGCGGTCATCGGCTCGGCCTCTCGGTGGTGCGGTATTCGACCGTGTCATCGGTCAGTGCGAAGAACGCCTCTTCGAGAGACGTGCTGACAGGGGCGATCTCGAACAGGATCACGCCTGCCGTCGAGGCCATCCGGGCAATCGACGCGCTGTCGGGTCCGTCGACGACAGCCGTGTCGGCAGACTCGACGGTGACCGCGGCGCCCGCCGCCTCGAGGACGCGTGCGAAGCGCGCCATGTCGTCGCTGCGGACGCGGGTCTTGGGGTCGCCGGCCCCGCGGAGGACGTCCTCCATAGCCGCATCGGCGATGATCCGGCCGCGGCCGAGGACGATCACGCGGTCGGCCGTCTGCGCCATCTCGGCCATCAGGTGGCTCGAGAGGAGGACGGTTCGCCCCCTCGCCGCGAGATCGCGCGCGAGCGTGCGGACCCAGATGACGCCCTCGGGGTCCAGGCCGTTGACCGGCTCGTCGAGGATGACGACTTTCGGGTCGGCCAGCAGCGCTGCGGCGATGCCGACGCGCTGCCCCATCCCGAGGGAGAACGTGCCGACCTTCTTGCGGGCTACGGAGGACAGCCCCGCGTAGTCGAGGATCTCATCGACGCGGCGGTCGGGGATGCCGTGCGTGCGGGCGATGATCCGGAGGTGGTCACGGGCCGTCCGGCCGGGGTGCACGGCCTTCGCATCGAGAAGGGCCGATGCCTCGTGCAGCGGGGCCCGGGAGTCGACGTAGTAATGGCCGTTCACGGTGACGCGGCCGGAGGTGGGTCGGTCGAGACCGACGATCATGCGCATCGTCGTCGACTTCCCTGCGCCGTTGGGGCCGAGGAAGCCGGTCACGGTGCCGGGTTCGGCTCGGAATGAGATGGAGTCGACGACGGTCTTGTCGCCGTATCGCTTAGTGAGGTCAATCGCTTCGATCATTCCTCGAGGATATCAATCACTCCGTATTTTGCATATCGTCTCCTGGTACCACTCAGACGAGGCCGCGCTGGTACGCGTAGATGACGGCCTGGACGCGGTCGCGAAGCTCGAGCTTCGACAGGATGCGCCCGACGTGCGTCTTCACCGTCGACTCCGACAGGAAGAGCTCGGCGGCGATCTCCGTGTTCGACAATCCGCGGCCGATCGCGACCAGCACCTCGTGCTCGCGCTCGGACAGCGGCGAGTCGGCGTCGGTCGCAGCAGCCTGCGAGGGCAGCTTGCCGCGGTACATCTCGAGCATCCGCTGCGTGATTCGGGGCGACACGATGGCCTCGCCCGCGGCGACGGTGCGGATCGCCTGGACGAGATCGGCGGCGGGGGCGTCTTTCAGCAGAAACCCGCTGGCGCCCGCATTCAGGCCGCCGAACGCGTACTCGTCGAGGTCGAACGTGGTGAGGATGACGACCCGCGTCTCCGGGGCGGCCTCGGTGATCCGCTTCGTCGCCTCGATGCCGTCCATGCCGGGCATGCGGACGTCCATGAGCACGACGTCGGGCGAGAGCGCGGCGGCGCGCTCGACGGCCTCGGCGCCGTTCGTGGCCTCACCGACGACACGGAGCCCCTCGGCCGCGCCGAGCACCATCGCCATGCCGGCGCGGAGGAGGTCCTGGTCGTCGACGAGGAGGAGGGTCGTGTCGGTCATGGGGAGTCCTCTCGAGGGTGGTGAAGAGTCATGCGGACCCGCCAGCCGGCGCCGTCCCAGCGGGTCGAACCGGCTTCGACGGTCCCTCCGAACACGGCGGCCCGCTCGCGCAGGCCGACGAGGCCGCTGCCGGTGCCGACGGACGGCTTGGCGCCGACGAAGATGCCGTCGTCGGTGACGTCGACCGTCGACGACTCGGGCTCGAAGGCGAGCTGGACCAGTACGCGCGAGGGCTCGGTCGCGTAGCGCAGGGCATTGGTGAGCGACTCCTGGACGGCGCGGTAGACGGCCACCTGGAGGGCGACGTCGGAGGGCGCGTCTCCGGTGCGCTGGACGGCGACCGGCAGCCCTGCGCTGCGGTACGTCTCGATCAGCCGGTCGAGCTCGTCGAGCGACGGCTGCGGTGCCAGCTCAGCCGAGGAGTCGTCGCGGAGCACTCCGAGGAGGCGGCGCATGTCGCGAAGCGACTCCCGTCCGACCTCGCCGATCTGGCGCACCGTCTCGCGCGACTTCTCAGGGTCGGCGTCGGCGATCGCGTCGGCGCCGTCGGCGAGGCGCACGACGACCGAGAGGCTGTGCGCGACGACGTCGTGCATCTCGCGGGCGATCCGAGAGCGCTCGGCGGCGGCGGCGAGCTGGCCCTGCTGGTCGCGCTCGCGGGCCAGTTGCGCGGCGCGCTCGAGGAGAGCGTCGAGGTAGCGCTTGCGGTCGCCGATGTTGACGCCGATGAGGGCCGCGATGGCCAGGAAGAGGGTGAGGCCGATGGTCCCCTGCAATCCCGACCAGAAGGAGCGGTCGTGCATGATCAGGTGCGCCGCGCTCGTGGCGGCGATGAAGAGGACCACCGTGCCGGCCAGGCCCAGCCAGGCCAGCCGCGGTGAGCGGTAGACGGCCGCCGCGTAGACCGCGAACGAGGCCGCGACGAGGAGGTAGGGCTGGCCCAGGAGGGTCAGGGTCACGCCGAACGCCGCGATGACGGCCAGGGCGACGAGCGGCTGGCGGCGCCGGAGCAGGAGTCCGGCGCAGCCGATCAGCACGAGCGGCCAGGTGCCGTGCAGCAGCAGATCACCCTGGAACCCGAGACCGTCGCCGCTGAGCGCGTCGAGGTACTCGATGCCGAGCACCGGCAGGGCCACGACGGCGTCGACAAGCAGGGAGGGTCGCGCGAGAAGCCGACGAAAGAGCCCCGGCGGGCGCGGCAGCAGCAGGTCGTCTGCGGGCGCGGGGGTCGACATGATGCCAGCGTACGCAGGGCCGAGCCGCGCAGGATCGCCCCCCGGTTCCGCGCTCAGGCACCGCGGTACCACTGCTTTTGACAATGATTATCGTTTAGCGATAGCGTCGATCCCGGTCGGGCCTCAGGGCGGCACCCGTCCTCCTCCCTCCGCGCCGCCCTTAGATGGATTCCTCCGTGAAGTACCCCCTCCTCGCCGCAGCCACGGCCGTCGTGGCCGCGCTGACCCTGGCCGGCTGCTCGTCCTCGACGCCCTCCGCCTCGACCTCGTCCGACGAGAAGGTCCTCGTCGTCGCCTCGACCAACGTCTACGGCGACATCGCCTCGCAGATCGGCGGCGACCACGTCTCGGTCACGAGCATCCTGTCGAACCCCAACCAAGACCCGCACGGGTTCGAGGCCGACGCGCAGACGCAGCTCGCCATCTCGAAGGCGCAGCTGATCATCGAGAACGGCGGCGGCTACGACGACTACGTCGACACGATGCGCGACTCGACCAGCAGCAAGGCGACCCTCATCAACGCCGTCGAGGTCTCCGGCTTCACCGCGACCGGCGGCGAGCTCAACGAGCACGTCTTCTACGACTACGCGACGATGGCGAAGCTGGCGAACCGCATCGCCACCGACCTCTCGGTAGCCGACCCCGACAACTCGAAGCTCTTCTTCGACAACGCGGTCTCGTTCAGCGCCTCGATGTCGAAGCTCGAGGCCCAGACGGCCGCGCTGAAGAAGACCTACGCGGGCGACGACGTGTCGTACACCGAGCCGGTGCCCGGCTACCTCTTCGACGCGATCGGCCTGACGAACGTCACGCCGTCGGCGTTCTCCGAGGCCGTGGAGGAGGGCGACGACGTCGCTCCCTCCGCGCTGAACGACACGCTGAAGCTGATGACGCAGAAGAAGGTCGCACTCCTCGCGTACAACGAGCAGGCCTCCAGCCCGGAGACCTCGCAGGTGCAGAAGGCCGCGGAGACCGCCGGCATCCCGGTCGTCCCGGTGACCGAGACGCTGCCGAAGGGCGACGACTACCAGGCGTGGCAGCAGGCGAACATCGACGCGGTCAAGGCCGCTCTCGCGAAGGCCGTCCTGACCAAGTGAGCGCCGAGCCCGTCCTCCGTCTCCACGGCGCAGCCATGCGCTTCGGCGACCGCGAGCTGTGGGCGAACCTCGACCTCGATGTGGCGCCGGGTGAGTTCATCGCGGTTCTCGGTCCGAACGGGGCGGGCAAGACGACGCTGCTCAAGGCGGTACTCGGCCAGCAGGCGCTGTCAGGCGGCGAGATCGAGTTCCTGCGCCGTCCGGTTCGTCGAGGCCACCGCCGCATCGGCTACATCCCCCAGCAGAGGCTGATGGAGTCGGGCACGCCGCTGCGGACGCGCGACATGATCGCCCTCGGGATCACGGGCCATCGCTTCGGCCTGGGCCGCGAGACCAGGGCCGAGAAGGCCCGGGTCGACTCGCTCGTGGAGCAGGTCGGCGCGACGACGTTCGCGATGGCCCCGGTGGCGTCGCTGTCGGGCGGCGAGCAGCAGCGGGCTCGCGTGGGCCAGGCGCTGGCCTCCGACCCGGCGCTGCTGCTGTGCGACGAGCCGCTCATCTCGCTCGACCTGCGCCACCAGCGCGGTGTCACCGAGCTGATCGACCAGCAGCGTCGCACCACGGGTGCCGCCGTCGTCTTCGTGACGCACGACGTCAACCCGATCCTCGACGCGGTCGACCGCGTCGTCTACATCGCCGGCGGGCGCTTCACCATCGGCACGCCCGACGAGGTGCTGCAGGCCGACGTCCTCTCCGATCTTTACGGCACGCCCGTCGACGTGGTGCGCACGATGGGGCGCATCGTGATCGTCGGGGGCAGCGAGGCGCACGATCACGACCACCACGTCGACCACGCCGACGACCTCGACCCCGAAGGCCCGGTGCGATGAACCTCGACGTGCTCACTCACATCCTGTCGTTCGAGAACTTCGGCGAGCTCGTCGTGCTCGTGCGCAACTCGATCATCGCGGGCGCGGTGCTCGGCGTCGTCGGCGGCCTGATCGGCCCGTTCGTGATCACACGCAACCTGCCGTTCGCAGTGCACGGCATCAGCGAGCTCTCGTTCGCCGGCGCCTCCATCGCCCTGCTCGTCGGCGTCAACGTCGTCACCGGGTCGGTGGTCGGCAGCGTGCTGGCGGCCCTCATCATCGGCCTCCTGGGCAACCGCGCCCGCGAGCGCAACTCGATCATCGCCGTGCTGATGCCGTTCGGCCTCGGCCTGGGGATCCTCTCGCTCGCCCTCTACCAGGGGCGCGCCGCCAACAAGTTCGGCCTGCTGACGGGCCAGATCGTGTCGGTCGACAACCCGCAGCTCGGCTGGCTGCTCGGCATCTCGGCGGTCGTCGTCGTGACGCTGTTCGTCGTCTGGCGCCCCCTGACGTTCGCGAGCGTCGACCCCGACGTGGCGGCCGCAGCCGGCGTCCCGGTCCGCGGCCTGTCGATCGTCTTCATGCTCGCGCTCGGCCTTGCGGTCGCGGTCTCGGTGCAGATCGTCGGCGCACTGCTCGTCCTCTCTCTTCTCGTCACCCCGGCGGCGGCCGCGCTGCGTCTGACGGTCGCACCGCTCTGGGTGCCGATCCTCAGCGTCGTCTTCGCCGTCACCAGCGTCGTCGGCGGAATCCTCCTGGCCCTCGGCGGCGGCCTGCCGATCTCGCCCTACGTCACGACCATCTCGTTCGCGATCTGGCTGGTCTGCCGCATCGTGGGGGGCCGGCGCTCCGCCCGCGGCAGGGGCGGGCGGGCGCAGGAACCCGGGGCTCCCGCACCGTCCCGAGAGAAGGTCGCCGCATGAAGCGGCAGACCTGGCAGCGCGAGGCCGTCCGCGAGGCGCTGCACGAGAAGAGCGGCTTCGTGAGCGCGCAGGTGCTCTACTCGCAGCTGCGCGACGGCGGGTCGGCGATCGGGCTCGCCACCGTCTACCGGGCGCTCGCCTCGCTCGAGGGCGAGGGCGAGGTCGACAGCCTGCAGCAAGACGGCGAGAGCCTCTACCGCTCCTGCTCCACGGGAGCCCACCATCACCACCTCATCTGCCGGAACTGCGGCACCACCGTCGAGATCTCCGCCGACCCGGTCGAGACCTGGGCGCGAGCCGTCGCCGCCGAGCACGGCTTCACGCAGGCGAACCACGTCGTCGACGTGTTCGGGCTATGCGCCGCCTGCTCGGTGCCGGGTGCCGGCTGAGTCTGCCGGCTGAGTTGCCTTTAGGCTGAGCTTGCCCTCAGGCTGAGCTTGCATGCAGGACTTGTTCACACGCGGGCGTGTCGTCTAAGCTTGCTCTTTGGTTGAGTGCTATCTGCGCTCATGTATGCCGAATCCACGCCTTTCCGCCCTGGCGGAGTGGACGACGCGTGCCGACAAGTGACCTTGGGTAGGGCCAGTCTCCGTAAGACGAGGCGGGCTCCTACGGTATCTACGGAGGAATAACCATGGCAGCAACCTGCCAGGTGACTGGAGCCGTTCCCGGCTTCGGACACAACATCTCGCACTCGCACCGACGCACCAAGCGCCGTTTCGACCCGAACGTCCAGAAGAAGACCTACTACGTGCCGTCGCTGCGACGTAACGTGACGCTGACGCTCAGCGCCAAGGGCATCAAGGTCATCGATGCCCGTGGCATCGAGAAGGTCGTCAAGGACATCCTTGCTCGTGGGGAGAAGATCTAATGGCCAAGTCCCAGGACGTTCGTCCGATCATCAAGCTCCGCTCGACGGCGGGCACCGGCTTCACGTACGTGACCAAGAAGAACCGTCGTAACAACCCCGACCGCCTCGTGCTCAAGAAGTACGACCCGGTCATCCGCAAGCACGTCGAATTCCGCGAGGAGCGCTAAACATGGCCAAGAAGAGCATGGTTGCGAAGAACAACCAGCGCAAGGTGATCGTCGCTCGCTACGCTGCGAAGCGTCTCGAGCTCAAGAAGGCTCTCATCGATCCGAACGGCACCGACGAGAGCCGCGAGGCTGCCCGCGTCGGCCTGCAGAAGCTGCCCCGCAACGCTTCGCCCGTCCGCGTCCGCAATCGCGACGCTATCGACGGTCG
This sequence comes from Frondihabitans sp. OV104, assembly GCF_057787745.1. Classification (NCBI taxonomy): domain Bacteria; kingdom Bacillati; phylum Actinomycetota; class Actinomycetes; order Micrococcales; family Microbacteriaceae; genus Frondihabitans; species Frondihabitans sp. OV104. The sequence continues at coordinate 2,964,997 of NZ_CM173541.1, read as the reverse complement.
TCCCCGTGGCCACCTCAAGGAGTTCGGCATCAGCCGTGTGCGCTTCCGCGAAATGGCTCACCGAGGCGAATTGCCGGGCATCACGAAGTCTTCCTGGTAGGTTCTGAGGCGGTTCTACAGGGGTTTTGCCCGTGTAGGGCCGCCGACCGCCGTTTACGCGGCGGGCGCCAAATAAGCATGTGCTTTCGAATCGTGTCCGAGGAGGACAAATAATGGCTGACAAGTCACTGAACCGCACCGAGCTCGTTGCAGCTGTCGCCGCTGAGTCCGGCCAGAGCCAGGCCGCAGTGAGCGGCGTCGTCGACGCTCTCTTCGCCGTCGTCTCCAAGAACGTCGCCGACGGCACGAAGGTCACCATCCCCGGATGGATCGCGTTCGAGAAGACGCACCGCGCCGCTCGCACCGGCCGCAACCCGCAGACCGGCGAGGCTCTCGAGATCGCCGCCAGCGACAGTGTCAAGGTCAGCGCCGGCTCGAAGCTCAAGGCTTCCGTCAAGTAGACATCAGCACCGGTACACTTCAGCACCGTTCGAAGGGGCGGATCACGACTCAGGTCGTGATCCGCCCCTTCATTTGCGCCCGGTTAGGCTTATGCGGTGCCCCGCCTCTCTCGTCTCGCCGCGCCGGCACTGTTGATCGTCGTGGGGCTCGCCTCCCTCATCATCGCCCTCCAGGCCGGCGGTGCCGCGGCTCCGCTCGCCCTCGCCGACCCGGGTGCGACCGTCCGCTTCGGTCTGCCTATCGCCACGTTCCTCTCTGAGATCGGGGCCTCGCTGACCATCGGCACGCTGGCCGTCGCCTGCTTCTGCCTCAGCGCCGATCGGCCGGAGTGGGGGCGGGCTCTCGACATCGCGTCGGCCGGCGCCCTCTTCTGGACGATCGCCTCGGCAGCGACCGGCTTCTTCACGTTCCTCAGCGTCGCGAACGTGCAGGTGACGCTCGACGAGAAGTTCGGCCAGTCGCTCGCGTTCTTCCTGACCGGTACCGATCTCGGCCTCGCCTGGCTCGTGTCGACTCTGATCGCCGCGCTCGTGACAGTGCTCTGCTTCGCCGTCCGCGGGGTCACGGCCGTCTTCGTCGTCGCCGTCGTCGCGGCGGCAGGGCTGATCCCCATCGCCCAGCAGGGACATGCCGCCGGCACCGCATCGCACGCCGCCGCTGTCACGGCGCTGGGCATCCACGTCGAGGGGGCGGCCGTCTGGCTCGGCGGCCTGCTCGCGCTGGTGCTGCTGCGGTCCGTGCTCGAGCGGCGGCTCGCGGTCGTCCTCGGACGGTACTCGTCCATCGCGCTCGTCTGCTTCGTCATCGTCGCAGTCTCGGGAGTGGTCAGCGCGCAGATCCGGATCGGCGGATGGTCGGAGCTCGGCTCCGCCTACGGGCTCCTCGTCGTCGCGAAGTCGGTGGCGCTCGTCGTCCTCGGTCTCTTCGGCGTGGTGCACCGGCGCGTCGTCGTCGGGCGGATGGCCGACCGCGCCCTGGCCCGGGGGCCGTTCTGGTGGTTCGTCGCCGCCGAGATCGCGTTTCTCGGTTCCGCCTTGGGCATCGCGGCCGCGCTCTCGCGCACCGAGACGCCCGTCGCGCAGACGGCGGCCGCCGACACGGCCGACCTGGCGCCCGCCGAGGTGCTGACCGACGGGAAGCTGCCCGGTCCGTTCACGCCCGGGGCGTGGCTCACGGCGTGGAACGTCGACCTGGTGTGGCTGCTCGGGGCGGTCTTCCTGTTCGCGTTCTACCTCGCCGGCGTGATCCGGCTGCGCCGCCGGGGCGAGACCTGGCCGCTGCAGCGCACGATCTGCTGGGGCGTCGGCCTGCTCGTGCTCGCGTACGCGACGAGCGGCGCGGTCAACGTCTACGACCGCTACCTGATGAGCGCGCACCTCCTGCAGATCGTGCTGGTCGGGCTCGTCGTGCCGGCCCTGCTCGTGCCCGCCGCCCCGTGGACCCTCGCTCTGCGCGCCATGGCGAAGCGGACCGACGGCAGCCGTGGACCCCGCGAGTGGACGCTGCTCGTCGTGCAGTCCAGGGTCGCCGCTCGCCTGAGCCACCCGTTCGTCGGCGGGCCGCTCCTCGCGCTGGGCCTGTGGGCCGCCGTATGGCCGCTGCTCCGCTGGACCGTCTCGACCGAGCTCGGCCACTTCTCGCTCGTGCTCGGGCTGCTGCTCTCGGGCTGGCTGTTCGTGCAGGCGCTGGTCGGCGTCGATCCCGTGCCGCTGCGGGCGGGCTTCGGTGTGCGAGTCTCGCTCGCCGCTCTCGTCGGAGCCGCCGTGCTCGCCGTCGGCGCCGTGCTCAGCGTCTCGCCCGGACTCCGCCTGGCCTCCTGGTTCGGGGCGATGGGGCGGACGTGGGGCGCGGCCCCCGTCGCCGACCAGCAGCAGGGCGGCGTGGTGCTCGGCGTCGTCGGCATCGTCGTATGTGCCGTGCTCGGGGCGGCCGCCGTGCGCCGGCGGCGTCCGGTCGCCTCGACGGAGTAGGTCCCCCGAATCGGCGGGGCTGGACCGTGCCGCGGAAATCGACCGCGACGGCGGGCGGCGAGTTCCTGCGCCCGCGAAGGGCTAGGCGGGGACGGGCGACGCCATCAGCTCGCGCACCATCGGCGCGACCTCACGGCCGTACAGCTCGATGCTCTTCATCATCTCGGGATGCGGGAGGGTGCCCATGCTGTAGCGCATGTCGAAGCGGGTGGCTCCGAGCAGGCGCATGTTGTGCGCGATCTTGCGGGCGACCGTCTCGGGCGAGCCGACGTAGAGCGCGCCGTCCGGGGCGGCCTGCTGCAGGTACTGCTCGTGCGTGGGCGGCGGCCAGCCGCGCTCCCGGCCGAGCTGCGCCGTCTGGGCCGACTGGTACGGATACAGCGTGTCGAGGGCCTCGTCGTCGGTAGCGGCGACGAAGCCGGGGGAGTGCATGGCGATCGGCTGCGGCGCCCGGCCGAACTCGACGAGCGCGCGGCGGTAGAGGTCGGCGTACGGAGCGAACTGGGCGGGGCTGCCGCCGATGATCGCGAGGAAGAGCGGCAGGCCGTAGTGCGCGGCGCGGATCACCGACTGCGGTGAGCCTCCGACGCCGACCCAGGTCGTGATCGTGCCGCTCTCGGGCCGCGGGTAGACCCACTGCTCGTGGAGGGCGCCGCGCTTGGTGCCGGACCAGCTGACCGGGGCGTCTTTGAGCAGCTCGGCGAAGAGCTCGATCTTCTCCTCGAAGAGCGCCTCGTAGTCGGCGAGGTCGAGGCCGAAGAGGGGGAAGGACTCGGTGAACGAGCCGCGTCCCAGGATGACCTCGGCACGCCCGTTCGACAGCGCGTCGACTGTCGAGAAGCGCTCGAAGACGCGTACCGGGTCGTCGGACGACAGCACCGTGACGGCAGACCCGAGGCGGATGCGCTTCGTGCGGGCCGCGATGGCGCCGAGCACGACCTCGGGGGCGGAGACGGCGAAGTCGATGCGGTGGTGCTCGCCGACGCCGATGAAGTCGATGCCGACCTCGTCGGCGAGGACGGCCTGGTCGACCAGGTCGCGGATCGCCTGGGCATGCGACACGAGGTCGGTCGACCCGGGCTTCTCGGTGACGTCGCCGAAGGTGTCGAGGCCGAGCTCGATCGTCGACGGGTCGATCTCGGGCAGGATGCGGTCCGGATTGGTGGCGGTGGCCATGGGATCCCCTTTTCTATGCATACGCATGTTACTGGTCAACGCCTGGCGGCGGCCACTATTCCGCACGACCCGCAGACGGGTCGCACACCGACTGGGGGTGGGGGAGGCCGGCGCCGTGACTTTAGAATCATGCCCATGTCGACCACCACTCAGCTGTCGGGGGGCAGCTCTGACGGCCGCTCCGCCATCGATGCTGCCGCCAGGCAGATCGCCTTCACGTCCGGGCTCTCCGGGATCACCCTCCGGCGTCTCGCCGCGACCGCCGGCGTCTCGCCCGGTGACGTCGCCCAGCACGAGCCCTCGATGAGCGCCCTCATCGCGCGCACCTTCGAGGTGCTCGCCACCGACGAGCTCCTGGCCGCCGCCGCCGACATCGACCGCTCCATCGCCGCGGGCGCCTCACCGCTCGAGACCCTCACCATGCTCGTCGAGTCGCTCTTGCAAGACACCCACGACGACTACAACTCCGTGTGGGCTGATGCGTGGAGCCTCGGCCGCCACAATGCGCCGCTCGCGGCCGCCGCCCGCACGAACATGGAGGGCTGGAACGACACCATCGCCCGCGTCGTCGAGGCGGGGATCGCCGCAGGCCAGTTCGCCGACGTCGCCCCGGATCTCGTGGCCATGCAGTTCCTGGCCCTCATCGACTCGACGACCGCCTACTCGCTCGTCGGCTACCGCACCGCCGCCGAACGGGCCGAGCTGATGCGCCGCACGCTCGAGATCTCGCTGGCGCTGCCTGTCGGGTCGCTGTAGCGCGTTTCGCCGCGCCCTCGCACCCGCCCTTGACGTGCCACCCGAACGGGGGTAGAACTAGAGGACCGTGACAACGCTGTCATAACCAGGGCAGTCGAGTCGCATCCGCCGATCACACGGAGACACACGACGATGACGTCCAATTCGCCCTTGAGAGCCGCGGCCGTAGCCGTGACCGCGCTGGCCCTGGTCGTGAGCGGAGGGTCGCTCGCCATGGCAGCCCCCGCCACCACGACCCCGAAACCCGCCGCCGACTTCCACACCTCGTTCGAGACGGGCGACGCGCAGCCGACGCCGACCCCGATCGGCACCCCGACCCACCTCGCCGACTTCGCGGCGAAGACCGGTGCCGGCCCGACGGAAGGCCCCAACATGAAGTCCGGTGCCGGCTTCACGGGCACGCGCTCGCTGTCGTACGGCGGCTCGCAGTCGGCAGCGGCGGCCAGCGGCACGACGGTGCTCTTCGCCGACCAGTCGCTCAGGCTCGGAACACGCACCCAGCTCAGCTACAAGGTCTTCCCGGAGCTGGGCGCCGACCTGCAGTACCCCGCCACCTACGTCTCCGTCGACCTCGAGCTGAGCGACGGCACGCGCGTGAGCGACGCGTCGTACGGCCTCGTCGACGGCCACGGCGACGGCATCTCGGCCGCAGCGCAGGGCACGTCGAAGATCCTCTACGCCGACCAGTGGAACTCCGTGAAGATCGATCTCGGCTCGCTCGCCGGCAAGACGGTCACGAAGGTGCTGCTCAGCTACTCGAACCCGGCAGGAACGTCGAAGACCGAGTTCGCCGGGTGGGTCGACGACATCGCGGTGGCGAACGCCCCGAAGGCGGCCACCGGCGCGGGCCTCGTCAGCTACGTCGACACCCGCCGCGGCACCAACTCGTCGGGGAGCTTCTCGCGCGGCAACAACTTCCCGGCGGCAGCCGTGCCCAACGGCTTCAACTTCTGGACGCCGATGACCGACGCCTCGTCGCAGACCTGGCTCTACGACTACGCCTCGACCAACGACGCGAAGAACCTGCCCACGCTCCAGGGCATCGGCGTCTCGCACGAGCCGAGCCCGTGGATGGGCGACCGCAACCAGCTCGCCTTCCTCCCGTCCGCGCAGACCGGCACCCCCGACGCGACGCTGAAGACCCGCGCGCTCGAGTTCAGCCACGACGACGAGACGGCCCGCCCCGACCTGTACTCGGTGAAGTTCACCGACGGCATCACGGCCGAGGTGACCCCCACCGACCACGCCGCTGTCATGCGGTTCGGTTTCACCGGGTCGACGGGCAGCGTCCTGGTCGATCGGGTCGTAGGAACGTCCGGACTCACCGTCGCTGACGACGGCACCGTGAGCGGCTGGGTCGACGGCGGGTCCGGCCTCTCGGCCGGCGCCTCGCGCATGTTCGTCAGCGGCAGGTTCGACCGGGCCCCCCTCGCCTCCGGAGCAGCCGCCGGCGACCGCACCTCGGCGAAGTACGCCCGCTTCGACACGTCGAGCGACAAGTCCGTCGTGCTGCGCGTCGCCACCTCGTTCATCTCGGCGGCCCAGGCCTCGAGGAACCTGCAGCAGGAGGTCGGCAGCAAGTCGTTTGCCAGGGTCCACGCCGCGGCGCAGAGGGCCTGGAACGACCGGCTCTCGGTGATCACGCTCGGCGGCGCGACGACAGACCAGCTGGCCACCACCTACGGCAGCCTGTACCGCCTCAACATGTACCCGAACTCGCAGTTCGAGAACACCGGCACGGTCGCGAAGCCCGTGTACAAGTACGCCAGCCCGGTCGCCGCCACCGTCGGCGACGCCACGGCGACCACGACCAACGCCGTCGTCAAGCCCGGCAAGGTCTACGTCAACAACGGCTTCTGGGACACCTACCGCACCGCCTGGCCCGCCTACTCGATGCTCTACCCGAAGCTCGCGGGCGAGCTGATGGACGGCTTCGTGCAGCAGTACAAGGACGCCGGGTGGATCGCGCGCTGGTCGAGCCCCGGCTACGCCGACCTCATGACGGGCACGTCGTCCGATGTCGCGTTCGCCGACGCCTACCTCAAGGGAGCCTCGACGAAGGACGCCCTGTCGGCCTACGACGCCGCGCTCAAGAACGCCACCGTGCTGTCGCCGAACTCGGGCACCGGGCGGAAGGGGCTCGATACGAGCATCTTCCTGGGCTACACCCCGTCGTCCACCGGCGAGTCGGTGTCGTGGGCGCTCGAGGGCTACATCAACGACTACGGGATCGGCCGGATGGCCGCGAAGCTCGCGAAAGACCCGGCCGTCCCGGCGGCCCGCAAGCCGCAGCTGCGCGAGGAGTCGACGTACTTCCTCGAGCAGGCGAAGCGCTACGTCGAGCTGTTCGACCCGTCCATCGGCTTCTTCCAGGCGAAGAACGCCGACGGCAGCTTCCAGCAGGCCGCGAAAGACTACGACCCCGGCTCGTGGGGCGGTGCCTACACCGAGACCGACGGCTGGAACTTCGCCTTCCACGCGCCCTTCGACGTGCAGGGCCTGGCCTCGCTCTACGGTGGCGACGCCGGTCTCGTGAAGAAGCTCGACGAGTTCTTCGCGACGCCCGAGAAGGCCGACAAGCCCGGCGGCTACGGCGGAACGATCCACGAGATGCTCGAAGCCCGCGACGTCCGCATGGGACAGCTCGGCATGAGCAACCAGCCCTCGCACCACATCCCCTACCTCTACGCCGCCGCCGGTGCGCCGTCGAAGACGCAGGCCGCGGTCCGCGAGATCACCCGGCGCCTGTTCGTCGGCAGCGACATCGGCCAGGGCTACCCCGGCGACGAGGACAACGGCGAGATGTCGTCATGGTTCCTGTTCTCGGCGCTCGGCTTCTACCCGCTGGCACTGGCGTCCGACTCGTACGAGATCGGCTCGCCGCTGTTCACGCACGCCGTGGTCAGCCCGATCGGCGGCAACCGCCTCACGATCGACGCTCCCGCCAACTCGGCCAAGAACGTCTACGTGAGGGGGGCGACGCTGAACGGCAAGGCGCTCTCCAGCGCGACGCTGTCGTCCGCTCTCGTCGCGAAGGGCGGCGCACTCCGATTCGACATGAGCGCCACCCCGTCGAACTGGGGTGCGGGCAGCGCTCCGACCGAGCCGACGCCCGTCCCGCTCGTCGACGCCGCGGGCTCCGGCACGGTCACGTCGAACGACGGCGTCGACGTCACGGCCCTCACCGACGACAACTCGCGCTCGTCGGTCAAGTTCGCGACGTCCGACCCGGCGATCACGTTCGACTCCGACGAGGGGCCGGCGACGGTCGATTCGTACACGCTGACGAACGGCGCCGACGGCGACTCCCCGACGTCGTGGAAGCTCGAGGGCTCCTCCGACGGCAAGACGTGGGTGACGGTCGACAAGCGCTCGGCGCAGACCTGGCCGTGGCAGACGCAGACGCGGCCGTTCGAGATCGCGAAGCCCCGCGCTCTGTCGCACTACCGCCTCACCGTTACGGGAACGACGACGGGAGCGGCGCCGACGCTCTCCGAGGTCGAGCTGCTGACCGACACGACGGCCACTCAGGCCGGCTACACCGTGTCGCCGAAGGCGTCCGCGAAGACGGAGGTCGGCCGTTTCGACGGACCCGTCGCATCCGTCGCGGGCTCGACCGCCGCGACCTCGACGGCCACCGTCGACTTCCTCGACGGAAAGGGCCCGCAGACGGCCACGCTGACGAAGTCGAAGCTCGGCTCGTACGACATCGCCGCCTCGCACATGTTCGCGAAGCCCGGCGCGTACTCCGTCCTCGTCACCGCGACCGACGGCACCCGCATGGCGTCGACGACCGCCACCGTCACGGTCTCGCGCACGGCACCCAGCCTCACCGGCGCCTACGACAGCACCTGCCTGGCGACCGACGGGCACGGCGGCAACTGCGACGGCCTCGGCAACGCCTTCTCGGCTGCGTCGCTCGCCGAGTCCGGCTTCGTGCAGGGCGAGACGAACGAGGTCGCAGGAACTGCGCTCACCTTCGACCTGCCCGACGTCGCGCCGGGCCAGGCCGACAACGCCACCGGCGCCGGCCAGGTCATCCCCCTCTCGCTGGGCGACGACGTGACGCAGCTGTCGGTGATCGGCACGGCCAACGAGAAGGCGCAGGACACCGTCGGCACGCTGACCTTCGACGACGGCTCGACGGCCGACATGCCCATCCAGTTCGGCGACTGGACCGCCGCGGCGGCGAAGCCGCAGTTCGGCAACACGGTCGTCGCCACCTCGAAGGGCCGCTACGACGGCGGTGCCCCGGGCGACGACGCCGTCGCGGCGATCTACGCCACGGCGCCGTTCACCCTGCCGGAGGGTAAGAAGGCCGTGTCGCTGACGCTGCCGGTGCAGACGGGTGCGGTCACGAGCACGGGCCGGATCCACGTGTTCGCGGTCGCGACGGACGGGACCCGGGAGGCAGTTCCTGCGCTCAGCGTGAAGGCAGGAGCCTCGATCCAGGCGCGAGCCGGGGTGAGCGTGAAGCAGACGCTCGCCACCGTCGCGGGAGGTGCCGCGGAGAGCTACGCCGCCACCGTGAACTGGGGCGACGGCTCCGCGACGGCCGATGCGACGGTCGCCGACGGAACGGTCACGGGCTCCCACACCTACGCCGCCCCCGGCACCTACACGGTGACCGTCACCGCCGACGACGGCACGGGCAGCGTCACCACGACGCTCAAGGCAGTCATCGCGAAGGCCACGGTCGCCTACGCGCCGACCCTGACCGCTCGGGCGACCACGCCCGGCGGGATCGTGACCGTGCGCGGGGCGGGCTTCGCCCCCGGCGAGCGGGTGAAGCTGACGGTCTCGGGCCTCAAGCTGGCCACGACGGCGACCGCCTCGGCCACGGGCGCGTTCGTGCTCAGCGGCACCGTGCCGAAGAAGGCGACGGCCGGCACCTACCCGGTGATCGCGACCGGCGTGAAGTCAGGCGTGCCGGCGACGGTCGACGTGACCGTCGAGTAGCGGTCGACGCCCGTGCGGGGCCGGTTGCCGATCTGGCAGCCGGCTTTCGCATTGTGCGACGGAACGGCATTGACGCTTCGCGGGCCGAAACGATTGGGTTGGCCAACTGCTCTTCCCTTCGCTGTTCACGCACCGTGATGGAGAAACGATGACCGCACCGTCAGTGGCGACGACCACTCAACCTGTCGACACCAAAGGCCTGAAAGAGGGCTCACTCGGGCTGGTCTCGAGCGTCGTCGTGGGTGTCGCCTCCACCGCCCCGGCTTACAGCCTGGCGGCGAGCCTCGGATACATCGTCATCGGCGGGACGCTCGTGGCGGGGGTGCACGCGCCCGGCATCATCCTGCTGGCGTTCATCCCGATGTACCTGATCGCGGTCGCCTATCAGGAGCTCAACAAGGCGGAGCCGGACTGCGGCACCACCTTCACCTGGGCCTCGCGAGCGTTCGGGCCGATCACCGGATGGATGGGCGGCTGGGGAATCATCGTGGCCGACGTGATCGTCATGGCGAACCTCGCCTCGATCGCCGGGTCGTACTCGTTCACGTTCGTCGGCAGCTTCGGGCTGCCGGCTGTCGCGGCCCTGTCGACCAACGTCTTCTGGTCGACCGCGGCGGGCATCGCCTGGATCGTGATCATGACATACATCTGCTACCGCGGCATCGAGGTCTCGGCCCGCCTCCAGTACTTCCTGCTCGCGTTCGAAGTCGTCATCCTGATCTTCTTCGCGGTGTTCGCGCTCGTGAAGGTCTACACGGGCAACGCCGAGTCGTACTCGCTGACGCCGTCGCTCGACTGGCTCAACCCGTTCACCCTCGGCCCTGGCACCATCGCTCCGGCCATGCTCACCGCCATCTTCATCTACTGGGGATGGGACACGGCCGTCTCCATCAACGAGGAGACGAAGGACCCGGAGAAGACCCCCGGCCGCGCCGCGATCATCTCGACCGTGCTGCTGCTCGTCACCTACGTGCTCGTCGCGGTCGCCACGATCGCTTTCGCCGGAGTCGGCGACAAGGGCATCGGCCTCGCGAACGAGGACAACGCGCTCGACGTCTTCTCATCGGTCGGCCCCACCCTGTTCGGCGGCGGCGTCGTGGGCAGCATCCTGATGGCCCTGCTCGGCTTCTCGATCCTCACGAGCGCGTCGGCCTCGACCCAGACGACGATCCTGCCGACGGCTCGCACCTCCCTGTCGATGGCCGTCTACAAGGCCCTCCCAGCGCAGTTCGCGCGCATCCACCCGAAGTACCTGACGCCGACCTGGTCGACCGTCGGCATGGGCGTCGCGTCCGTAGCCTTCTACCTGATCTTCACCCTCATCAGCGTCAATCTGCTCAGCGCCCTGATCGGGTCGATCGGCCTGATGATCGCCTTCTACTACGGCCTCACCGGCTTCGCCTGCGTGTGGTTCTACCGAAAGACGCTGTTCTCGTCGCCGCGCAACATCATCATGCGCGGCATCTTCCCCTTCTTGGGCGGAGTCATGCTTCTGGCCGTCTTCGTCTACGGCGTCTACGCCTTCGCGGCGCCCGACTGGCTGACCGACGCCGACAAGAAGCCGATCACCATCTTCGGGATCGGCGCCCAGGCAGTCGTGGGCGTCGGCGGACTTCTCGTCGGGGTCGTGCTCATGCTGATCTGGCGGTGGCGCAAGCCCGACTTCTTCCGCGGCCAGACCCTGACCAAGCGCGCCGACTACGTGCTCGCGCCGGGCGAGGGCGTCGTCGCCAACTTCGGGATGCCCGACTCCGGGTACTTTCCGACCGTGGTCGCGCAGGACCTCTCGAACCTCCCGACCGGCGCCATCGCCATCGACGCCGAGACCGGCAAGCCCATCCGCGGGACCCGCCACACGGGTCCGACATCCCCCACAGAGAAGTAGCTCCCCATGAAGATCCTCATCGTCGGCGCCGGTGGCGTCGGCTCCGCCGCCGTGCGCATCGCCGTCCGCCGCGACTTTTTCGACACTCTCGTCGTCGCCGACTACGACCCCGCCCGACCGGCCTCGCTCGTCGAGGCTGTCGGCGACCCGCGGCTCGTCGCGGCCCAGGTCGACGCGTCGTCGGCGTCGTCGGTCGCCGAGCTCATCCGCGCGCACGGCATCACCCACGTGCTGAACGCCGTCGACCCGCGCTTCGTCATGCCGATCTTCAACGGCTGCTTCGAGGCCGGTGCGACCTACCTCGACATGGCGATGAGCCTCTCCAGCCCGCACCCCACCGATCCGCACACCGAGACCGGCGTCAAGCTCGGAGACGATCAGTTCGCCGTCGCCTCGGCCTGGACGGACGCAGGATCGCTGGCGCTCGTCGGAATCGGCGTCGAACCGGGCCTGTCAGACGTCTTCGCCCGCTACGCCGAAGACGAGCTCTTCGACGAGATCGACGAGCTCGGCGTGCGCGACGGCGCCAACCTCGTCGTCGAGGGCTACGACTTCGCGCCGTCGTTCTCGATCTGGACCACCATCGAGGAGTGCCTCAACCCGCCCGTCGTGTTCGAGGAGGGCAGGGGCTGGTACACGACTGCGCCGTTCTCGGAGCCCGAGGTGTTCGACTTCCCCGAGGGCATCGGACCGGTCGAGTGCGTCAACGTCGAGCACGAGGAGGTGCTCCTCATGCCGCGCTGGACGAAGGCCAAGCGCGTCACCTTCAAGTACGGCCTGGGCGACGAGTTCATCGAGGTGCTGAAGACCCTTCACAAGCTCGGCCTGGACTCGACGAAGCCGCTGACGGTCAAGGGCGTCGAGGTGTCGCCCCGCGACGTCGTGGCCGCAGCCCTGCCCGACCCGGCCACCCTCGGCGACAGGATGTCGGGCAAGACCTGCGCCGGCGTCTGGGTCCGAGGCACCGGCAAGGACGGCCAGCCGCGCTCCACCTACCTCTACCACGTCGTCGACAACGAGCAGACGATGGCCGAGTACTCGTCGCAGGCCGTCGTCTGGCAGACCGCCATCAACCCGGTCATCGCGCTCGAGCTGCTGGCCACGGGGGTGTGGAGCGGCGCCGGCGTGCTCGGGCCGGAGGCGTTCGACGCGCGGCCGTTCCTGTCGCTGCTCGCCGCTCCGGCGCCGGAGGGGTACGGGTCGCCGTGGGGGATCCAGGAGAAGGCGGTCTAGCGCAGCCGCCTCGGCAATTCAGGCCCGGTGCGCCGGATCCGCGCCGGCGGCCCCGGATGGGGCGGCGGCGCGTGCACCGGGCCTGAGTTGTCGGGGCTTCACCGGGGCCGGGCGTGAGCGGCGCCGGGTGCCCGTCGAGAACTCAGGCTCGGTGCGGGCTGTCGTCGTCGGGGTCGGCGGGCGAGGGGCCGTCGCCCGGCACCGACCCTGAGTTGCCGACGGCGGGGCGCTCCATCACGTAGTTCACGAGCTCAACGCCGCGGATGATCGGCCGCCCTTCGGCGACGACGACGAAGCCGTGCCGCTCGAAGAACGGGCGCGCCGTGCGGCTGGCGTGCACCGACCGCTGACCATCGCCGAGCGACTCGAGCAGCCGGGAGGCGACTCCCCGTCGGGCCACGGCGGGGTCGACGAAGAGCATGTCGATGTAGCCGGAGTCGTCGACGTCGCTGAACCCGACGACCCGGCCCTCCGCCACGGCGACGACGGAGGCGGAGGCCAGCCGTCTGGCCGCCCAGTCGCCGCCGTCGATGTCGTCCGACGCCCACGCCTCGATCTGCGCCGGCGTGTAGTCGCCCGCCGCCGTCACGCGGATTGCCCGCCGGAACACGGCGAGCGTGGCGGCAGCATCCTCGGGGAGGTACGCCCGGAGCTCCACTCGGGCGTCCTCGCTCACGGCAGGTAGTACGTCGGGTTCGGCAGCTTGAGGGGCCGAGCGGCGAGCATCGGCCCCGGACTGCCGAGGCTCACTGGAGCTCGATAGTTCCTGCGCCCGGCCCTTGTCGACGGGGCCCCGTTCCCGGTCAGCTGAGGACTCCTGCCCGGGCGCTCTAGCTCGGATGCCGCACGCCGATGTATGCCTGCGCCCCGCGACCGGCGGCGTTGTAAGCGACCATGCTGAGCGAGACGCTCGCGTCGTGCCGCAGGCCCGAGATCACGATGGGGCTGTGCGTCCCCGTCGCCGACCGACCGCCCGAGGTCGTCACCACGTACTGGGTGATGGGCGATCCGCCCGTGGAGGCGGGAGGCCTGAAATGGACGGTGACCTTGCCCTTGCCGCTCGCCGCCGAGAGGACTACGGGGGCGCCGGGTACCCGGACGACGGGCGCCGCCGTCCCGAGAGACTTCTTTGCGGCAAGGCTGGCATTGCCGGCCCGGTCGACCGCGAACAGCGCGATCGTGTAGCGGACGCCCGTCCTCAGGGTCGGCAGGGTGGTGCTGGTCGCAGTGCCAGCCGAGAGCGAGATACCGCTGTTCGGTCCTACGCGCGCACCGTTGCCCTGGACGAGCCGAGCCACGCTGGCGACCGCGTCGCTAGATTTCGACACTTTCCAGGTGGCCCTCGAGCCGGAGATCGCGAGCCCCGTGGGTGCGGCGGGCGGCGTGAGGTCGTCTCGAGCCTGGTACTGGAAGCGACCCGAGATGCGGTGACCGCCGGCACCCGGCGTGCACGCCAGGTCGAATTCGACGTCCGCGACGGTCGGAAGATCGCGGTCGTCGACCGCGAACGAGCGCACCGTCTCTGTGCCTTCCTCGCTGTCGCTGCAGGGCCCGCGGTTGTCGACGGAAACGTAGGTGCCGTACTGGCTGCGGTCGAGGGCGTTGAACGGGGTCGTGTTGTGGACTCCCACGGCCAGGGGCGTGCCGAAGGTGTCCGACCGCAGCTGGACGGTGTACAGCTGCGAGCCCCGGTTGGGCGCACCGAGCTCCGCGTACGGCTCCACCCCGATGAACGACCAGCCGCTCGCGCGGAACCAGATGACGTCGGCGGCAGCGGCGTCGACCGTCGTGCCTGCCACGTCGCCGGCGGTCTGGAGGCGCGTCGTGCCGAGCATGCCCTGTCCGGAGACGGCGACCTTCTGCGTCTTCGAGCCGATCGGGATCGACAGGGTCGCCTGCGCCGGCCCGCCCTTCGTCGGGTCGAAGACGACGTCGAACCGGCAGGTGGCGCCGGCCGCGAGCACGACCGGGCAGCCGCTCTTCCCGAAGTCGAACGACGACCTCGACAGACCGGAGAACGCCTTCGCGCCGAGCGCCAGACCCACGGCGCTTCGGTTGTGGAGCGTCTGCGTCATGCGGATGGGGGCGCCCGGCGCCGTCATCGAGAAGACCATGTGGCGCATCCCGATCGACACGGACGTCCCCTCGTCCTGCCCGAGGCGGAACTCGCCGATCCCCTCGAGGACGACGTCGAACCGGGTGATGCGACCGCTCGCATCGGACGCCAGGTCGATGATGTCCGCGCGGTCCGCCTCGGTCGTGATCGAGCCGACCGCCACCGTGTACGACGGCACAGCCGGATCGGGCTCGTCCGTGCCGGTGGGCCGGGCGTAGAACGTGCCAGGACGGAGGTAGTCGCCCTTCGGCGGCACGATCGAGAAGCCGAAGCGGTCACGGCCCGAACCTCCGCCCATGCTGATGCCGGCGCTCGTGGTCGCCGTGTTCAGCTGAAGGCCGCTGCCGTCCGCGAAGAACCTCGAGAGGGGTGAGTCCGGACCGCGGGCGGCGAGGCTGATGCTGCCGATCCGCGTGGTCGCCGCGGCTTCGGCGGGGGCCGGAACGGCCATGAGCGCTCCCAGGCTGATCACCCCCAGGCCCAGGGCCAACGCGACCATGGTCGCCGATCTCGTTCTGCGCGTGCCGCTCTTCCGACGCATCCCGGCCCCCGGTCTCTCCGGGCGGCGCCCATCGCTGCCCTGAGAGAACGTTATGACACAGTTCGACTCCTACATCGGGTGGCGTCCAGGCGATTTCCGGGGTACGGCGCGACGTGCGGTGGGCCGCACCCGGGCTCCTGCCTTCGGCAGGGCTGCGCTCGTGCTCCTGCCTACGGCAGGTAGTACGTCGGGTTCGGCAGCTTGACCGCCCGGCCGTGGCCGCCGATCAGGTCGCTGAACTGGTCGCCGTAGTTCGCGACGATGTCGTACCCGCCGCCGGCGCTCGACTCGACGTGGGCGCGGGTCTGCGACTTGTACTCGATCGTCGTGCACTTGGCCGCGGCGCACGTGACGTACGACGGCTGCTGCGACGAGCCGACCCCGGTCCACTTCGTGTAGTAGTTCGCCGAGGTGAACCCGGTGTAGCCGACCTTCGCGAGGTTGGCGATCGTGGCGGCCTTCTGGTTGTCGTTGCGGCCGGTGAGGCCGATCAGCGTGCACCCGGCGGCCTGCGCCACCTGAGTGAGCGTCGTCATCTTCGGCGTCGCGGGGAAGCGCTCGTCTTGCACCCAGACGTCCTGCTCGGCGGGGTCGAACGTGAAGTGCATGTCGGCCACCTCCATGTCGTACGTCCACAGCGTGGTGTCGTCGGCGTCGAGCACGATCGCCGGCTTCTCGCCTTTCTCGCTGGCGGCGTAGCACTCCGACGCGACCTTCGGGATCTCCCGCTTCACCAGAGCCGCCATCTCGCTGATGTACGGCGACGTGGTCTTGTTCGAGATGCCCGGGCCGGTGTCGCCGTAGTACTTCGCGATGGTCGACTTCACGCTGTCGATGTTGGGGATGCCCTCGCCGCCCTGGGTCAGGCCGCTGGAGCCGTCCGCCTTCATCGTGAAGCGGGTCCGCGGCGCCAGCCGGGGCTCCGAGACGCCGGGAAGGTCGGCCGACGGCAGGTAGTAGGTGGGGTTCGGCAGCTTCAGGATCCGGTCGGCGTACCCGCCCTGGAGGTCAGACCACTGGTCGCCGACATTGAGGGCGATGTCGTAGCCGAGGCTCTCGATGTGTTTGCGGGTGAGCGCCTTGTACTCGACGGTCGTGCACTTGGCTGTCGCGCAGGTCACGTACGAGGGCTGCTGCGACGATCCCGTCCCGGTCCACTTCGTGTAGAACCTGTCGGCGGTGAATCCCGTGTAGCCGACCTTGGTGAGGTTCGCGAGGGTGGCCGCCTTCTGGTCGTCGTTGCGGCCGGTGAGGCCGAAGACGGCGAAGCCCATCTTCTTCGCCGCCGCGACGAACGACACCATGGACGGCGTCGCCGGGAACCGTTCGTCTTGCACCCACACGTCCTGCTCGGCGGGGTCGAACGTGAAGTGCATGTCGGCCACCTCCATGTCGTACGTCATGAGAGTGGTGTCGTCAGCGTCGAAGACGATCGCGGGCTTCTGGTGGTGCCGCTTCGACGAGGCGTAGAGCGAGCGGAGCGCCCGCTTCTCGGACGACACGATCGACGCCATCTCGCTGATGTACGGGGACGCCGTCTTCGAGGCGATGCCCGTGCCCGGATCGCCGTAGTACTTCGCGATGGTCGACTTCACGCTGTCGATGTTGGGGATGCCCTCGCCGCCCTGCGTCGCGCCGCTCGAGCCATCTGCTGCCATCACGAACTGGGTGCGCGGCGAGAGTGCGCTGTCGCTGTGATGCGTCGGTCCGTGATGCGACGGCGCGTATCCGGAGGCGGAGGCGCCGCTGACGAGCGTCGCTCCCAGCGCGAGTGCCGCGATGGCGGCGACAGTGGTCATGGACCTGCGACGTGGCATGGGTGTCCCTCGAGTGTGATCGTTCCGCCCTGATCGAAGCGGACCCCCTGTTCGGGGGTGATTGCACTCTACGCAGAAATCACGCGCACGTACCTCGTGTCGACGACGTAGTCCTTGGCGGGGCCCGTGGCCGCCCAGCGCATCGTCCACGAGGCGCCCCGGCCCGCCGCAGAGTCCGCATCCGCGCCGAGAGAGGTGTCGACGACGTGACCGCGGTAGAGGTCGGGCGCGCAGTCGTGCACGAGCGGCTCGTCGACCTGCCACGGGTGAAACGGTCGTCCGTCGGCGAACTCGACCCGCCAGCCGCTCTCGTCGGCCACGATTCGCCGCGTCTGCGCCACCGGCACAGGCCCCGTCGGCCCGTCGAGCGTTCCGGTCTCGACCCAGTCGACACCGTCGGGGCCCACCGTGAACACAGCCGTCCCGACCACCGGCATCCGCGACCCCGTCAGCCGGTCGTCGATGATCCTGTCGAACGCCCACTCGCCGAGCAGGTCGAGCGGCGTCACGCTTTTCGCGTCGACCGCAGGACCGACAGCGACACCTTCTTCGAGTACTCGACCGACCCGTACTGGAACAGCCGCACAGCCAGCCGCAGCACGATGATCCCGAGCACGAACTGCTCGACGATCAGGCCGATCGCCTCGACCGGCGACAGCGACGAGAAGCCGTTGCGGAGCATGCCGGTCACCGGCGCCGAGTACGGGAACCACGTGAACACCTGCACGATGAACGCGCTCGGATCGCTGACGATGAGCGTCACCGCGTAGAACGGCACGAAGATCAGCGCCATCATGATGCCGAAGATCTGGCCGGCCTCCTTGGCCGTCGGCATGATGGCGCCGACGGCGACGAGCGTGCCCGTGAACAGGGTGAAGCCGCCGATCAGCAGCAGTGCCCCGACGATCATCTGCCACGGGTCGAGCTGCAGGTTCGCGAGGTCGAACGACGGCAGGTTGAGTGACGACCGGAAGAACAGGTACCCGATCACGACCGGCAGCGCGAACACGAGCATCTGCACGATTCCGATGACGAACAGCGAGATCACCTTGCCGATGATCAGCGTCGTCGGGTTCAGCGTCGTCAGGATCATCTCCGTGACGCGGTTCTCCTTCTCCTCCAGCGTCGAGGTCAGCATCTGGTTGCCCAGCAGCAGGATCACGACGTAGAAGATCGCGAGGAACAGCAGCGGCGGGATCACCCCGGCGACGCCCGCCGAGACCCGCCCGCCCGAATCGTAGGTCGTCGCGTCGACCGGCAGGTCGCCCTGCACCAGCTTCGTCAGCGTGGTGTCGCCGACCTTCTCCTGGGCGCTCAGAGTCAGCACCTGCGTCGCCACCGACTTGTACTTGCCGTTGTCGAAGACCCCGGTGTCGACGCCGTAGACCTCGGTCGCCTGCTTCGCGGGATCAGCGGGGTACGAGAAGTACGCGTCGAGCGTCCCGTTCTTGACGGCGGCGATCGCGGCAGTCGGCGACGCGGCCTCCCTGCCGCCGAGCTTCTGCACCAGCGCGGGGTCGACGATTCCCGACGCGTCGGTGTACGAGAACGAGAACTTCTGGTCTTTCTGCGACGCCACGCTCGAATCGGTCGACGAGTTCGCGGCCACGATCAGCGCGACGACGATGCCGATGATCACGGGCACGATGAGCGTCGCGATCCAGAACCGCCGCTTCGACAGCGTGCGCCCGATCTCGAACGAGACGACGGTCGAGAGGTTGTGCCGCGCCATCAGGCGGCCTCGCCGCTGTGCCCGTGGGCGGCTTCGCCGTAGTGCCCGTGGGCGGCCTCGCCGCTGTGCCCGTCGGCGGCTTCGCCGTAGACCCTCAGGAAGATGTCGTCGAGGCTCAGCTTGCTCGTCTCGAACCCGCGCACCGTCAACCCGGCCTCGATGAGATCGCGCAGGATCCCGGCCTCGTCGACGCCCTCCATCACGGCGAGCTCCGCGTAGTTGCGCTCCCGCAGCGTCACCTCGTACTTGCCCGACGCGGGGATGTCGCCCGAGTAGCGCAGCCGCACCGTAGTGCCGCCGAACTGGTCTTGCACCTCGGGGATCGTGCCGTACGCCTCGGCGGTGCCGTTCTTCAGGAGGATCACGCGGTCGCAGAGCCGCTCGACCTCCTCCATCTGGTGCGTCACCATCAGCACGGTGGCCCCGGCCCGCTTCTGCTCCTCGATGATGTCCATCAGCAGCCGACGGTTGACCGGATCGAACCCCTTGGTCGGCTCGTCGAGGATCAGCAGCTCGGGCCCGTTCATGATCGTGACCCCCAGCTGCACCTTCTGCTGCTGGCCGCCCGACAGCTTGTCGAGCCGAGTCGTCGCCTTGTCGGCCAGGGCGACGCGCTCGAGGTACTCCAGCGACCAGCTGCGCGCCTCGGCCTTGCCGAGCCCCTTGAGCCGCCCGAAGTAGGTCATCACGTCGATGACCGACTCCTTCTTGTACAGCCCGCGTTCCTCCGGCAGGTAGCCCAGGCGGGATCCCTGCTCGGGTGAGAACGGCCGCCCGTCGATGTGGAGCACCCCGCCCGTCGGCTGGTAGATGCCCAGCAGCGCGCGGATGGTGGTCGTCTTGCCCGATCCGTTGGAGCCCAGAAATCCGAACGTCTCACCCGCCCGAATATCGAACGAGAGGTCGTGGATGACGGTGGTTCGCCCGAAATCCATCCGGAAGTTCTGGATGCGGACGATCGGCTCGGTCGTTCCCTGATCCATGGCCGACACCCTACTGGAGGCCGCCGACACCTGCCAGCAGGCGAAACCGGCGCAGGAACTCGGGTCTACCGCCAGTCCACTCCGGGCCCCGCCTCGCCGGACCCCCGCGGCACGAGGCGCACCGGCAGCACCAGCTCGTCACCCCGCGGGGTGCGCGAGGCGAGCGTCTCTAGGGCCAGGCGGGCCGCGCGGGCTCCCATGTCGACGGGGTCGTGCGAGACCACCGTCACGCCGAGCACATCGGCGAGGTCGAAGTCGTCGAAGCCGACGAGCGCCGGAGCCGTCGAAAGGCCCCGGAAGGCGGTGAGCGCGCCGATGGTGACGCGGTTGTTGCTGGTGAACAGGGCCGTCGGCGGGTGGGGGAGCGACAGGAGCTCGCGCGCGGCGTTCCGGCCCCCGGCGGCGTCGTGGAGATCTTCGCGGACGAGTTCGCGAGCTGAAGTTCCTGCGCCCGAGGCCACCGCGTCGAGGTACCCGTCGAGCCGCTGCTGGTGGGTGGGAAGCCGGGAGTAGTCGCCGATGAAGCCGATGCGGGTGTGGCCGTGGGCGATGAGGTGCTCGACGGCCATGCGGGCGCCGGCGCGGTTGTCGAGCACGACGCTGTCGGCAGTGAGGTCGGTCGAGGGGCGGTCGACGAAGATGACGGGGATGCCGCGCTCCTGAGCCTGGCCGAGGGCGTCGCTCGACTCGAGGGTGGAGACGACGATGAGGGCTCGGACCTGGCGGGCGACCATCTCGTCGACGAGGACGCGCTCGCGGTCGCCGCTCTCGTCGGTGGACGAGATGACGAGCTGGAGGCCCTCGTCCCGGAGCTCGCGCTCGACGCCCTTGGCCAGCGCCGAGTAGAAGGGGTTGC
Source organism: Frondihabitans sp. OV104 (assembly GCF_057787745.1). NCBI lineage: Bacteria > Bacillati > Actinomycetota > Actinomycetes > Micrococcales > Microbacteriaceae > Frondihabitans > Frondihabitans sp. OV104. The sequence continues at coordinate 2,944,472 of NZ_CM173541.1, read as the reverse complement.
CCAGGTCGCCGGTCACCAGGCCGATGAAGCTCGAGCGGATGCCGCGCTTGAGCAGCGACGCCATGCTGTTGAGCTGGAAGCCGAGCTCGCCCGCGGCCGTCATCACCTTCTTGCGCGTGGCTTCCGCGACGTGCGGCTCCCCGTTGATGGCGCGGGACGCCGTCTTCAGGCTGACGCCCGCCCGCTCGGCGACGTCGACGAGCGTCGCGGGAGTCTGGGGGATCGGCACGGCGCTCCTGGGTCGGGTGAGTCGATTATGTCAGCGCTGGCGTCCGTCAGCGCGGGGTGATCGTCAGGTTGTTGTCGGAGCCGATGGTGACGAGGTACCCGACGTCGAAGGGGACGTCCTCGTCGATGTCGTAGGCCTGGCCGTCGAAGAGCGACTGGGCCTCGACCTCGAGATGGGCGCGGCCGGCCGCGCGCTTGACGATCCAGACGCCCGACGTCTTCGTCGGCTTCAGCGCCACGGGCGGGTAGGCGGTCATCGACCACGTCGGCGTGGAGGTGACGCGGTCGTCGACCTCCTTGCCGAACGGGCAGCCGGCGGGGAAGAGCACCTTCTGCGAGACGCACGTCGTGCGCAGGTACTTGGTGACGTCGCGGCGGACGCCGTCGGTGAAGCTCTTGCGGGGCTCGACGTCGACCGTGCCCTTGGCGACGGCGCCGGGAGCGGCGGCCACGACGGTCGTCTGATCGGCCGAGAGGTAGGTCGTGTCGTGGGTCAGATCGAAGACCGCCGGTGCGAGGACCGTGTAGCGGGTCGCGATGTCGGACCCCTCCGCCTTCACATCGACGCCGTTGGCGGTGAAGCGCGGGTCGTGCTCGGGCGTGACATCGAGGAACGCCGTCGGCGTGGTCCGGAAGCCCCACGCCGTGAAGAGCCCGCCGAAGGCGCCCGTCGGCGCGACGTCGTACACGGCCTCGTGGCGCGTTCCGTCGAGGAGGAAGCTCGCCGTGACGCGGTCGCCCTTCGCCGTCGTGGAGATGTCGTCGATCCGGCCGTCTTCCGGGATGGTCAGGAGCACGTCGTCGGCCGACGGGGTCACGCCGGCGAGGCCGAGCGCGCTCGCCGTGTCGCCGCGGTCGAGGGCGTGCAGGTAGCCGCGGACGAATCCCGACGCGCTGTAGACCGTCGAGTTGAGGATCGCCACCGTCACGACGAAGGCGATCGCGATCCCGACGAGGAGCCCGCCGTAGAGGAGGGCGGCCCGTGTTCTCGCGGATCGCCGCGCGCTCCCCACAGGCACAGACATTTCCACATCCTAACTTCGGCTAGCCGGGTGACCCGTCCGCGACCGGTAGATTGGATGACCCGGGCCGGTCGACGAAAGGGGTGCTCGTGGCTCCAGAGCTGTCGCCCGAGCAGGCCGCCGTCTACGACGCGATCGAGAACACCCGGGAGCACATCTTTGTCACCGGGCGGGCCGGCACCGGCAAGTCGACGCTGCTCAACCACCTGTCGTGGAACACCTCGAAACAGGTCGTCGTCTGCGCGCCCACGGGCGTCGCCGCCCTCAACGTCGGCGGGCAGACCATCCACTCGCTCTTCCGGCTGCCGATCGGGCTCATCGCCGACCACGACATCGACCAGAACTCCGAGCTGCGCAAGCTGCTCAACACCATCGACACGCTCGTCATCGATGAGGTCTCGATGGTGAACGCCGATCTCCTCGACGCGATCGACCGGTCGCTCCGCAAGGCTCGTCAGCGCAAGAGCGAGCCGTTCGGCGGCGTGCAGGTCGTCCTGTTCGGCGACCCGTACCAGCTGCCGCCCGTACCCGGCGACCCGGAGGAGCGCGCGTACTTCAAAGACCACTATCGGTCGATGTGGTTCTTCGACGCCCACGTCTGGGAGGAGGCGACGCTCCGAATCCTCGAGCTCGCCTTCATCCACCGGCAGAGCGATGCCGGCTTCAAGGAGATGCTGAACGCCGTCCGCCACGGTCGCGTCACCGCCGAGATCGCGAACGCGCTGAACACTGCCGGGGCCCGGCCCGTGCCCACCGACGGCACGATCACGCTCGCTACCCGCAACGACACCGTCAACCGCATCAACAAGCTCGAGCTGTCGCGCCTGGCCGGCGGGGTGAAGACGGCGAAAGCCGAGGTGACCGGCGATTTCGGCGGGCGCACGTTCCCGGCCGACGAGGCGCTCGAGCTGAAGGTGGGGGCGCAGGTGATGTTCCTCCGCAACGACTCCGACCAGCGCTGGGTCAACGGCTCGGTCGGCGTGGTCACCAAGATCCGCGACACCGTGTTCGTCGAGCTCGACGGCGAAGAGGTCGAGGTGCAGCCGGCCGTCTGGGAGAAGTACAAGTACACCTACTCCGAGACGACGAAAGAGCTGAAGAAAGACATCGTCGCCGAGTTCCAGCAGTTTCCGCTGCGGCTCGCGTGGGCTGTGACGATCCACAAGTCGCAGGGCAAGACGTACGACCAGGCCATCGTCGACCTCGGTACCCGAGTGTTCAGTGCCGGCCAGACGTACGTGGCACTCAGCAGGATCACGTCACTCGAGGGCCTCTACCTCTCACGGCCCCTGCGACCCGCCGACATCATCGTCGATCTGGACGTGAGGCGCTTCATGTCGCAGGCGACCCGAGTTCCTGCGATTCAGGCTGCGACGGTGGGGTCGTAGGGGCTGCGGGCCTGCCGGACTCCGCTGCGCTTCGCGTCGACGCGCTGCGGTTCGCGTCGCTGTGCGGCGATTCGGGCTATGCCGCGGTTCGCGGCGCGGAGAGCTCGCCGAAGAGGTCTTCGGTCAGGCGGTAGGCGACGCCGACCTCGTCGATGACGCGCTCGCGCTCGTCGTCCGTCCAGCCGACCGAGTCGAGCTGGGCCCGGTAGGTCGACTTGAACTCCTTCGGGCGGGCGATGCCGGCGTAGAGGTAGAAGCCCACTCCGTTCGTCTCGAAGCCGAACTGGCGCTGCATGATCTGGCGGATGATCGCGCAGCCCGACAGGTCGCCGAGATAGCGCGTGTAGTGGTGGGCGACGAAGCCGCCGGTGGAGGTGGCGGCGACGGTGTCGATCCGGTCGACGTAGCGGAGGGTCGTCGGCATCGGGGCGACGCGCGACTCCCAGTCGTCGCCGATCAGGAAGCGGAGGTCTTCGCGGATCGCCGGGAGCCGGGTCAGGGCCGGCGACATGAATGCCGCAGCGACCGGGTCGGACTGCCGGGCCTCGGCCGCGCGCTCGAGGGCGCGGTACACGAAGTAGTTCTGCTCGAGCATCGCGATGTAGTCGTCGCGCGAGCCGTGGCCGCTCAGCAGCGCCGACATGAAGAGCTCGCTCGCCGCGGGAGTCGATCGTGGCCGTGAACCGCGCTCGCGCAGGACCTGCGAGAAGGGGACGACTGCGTGCATGCGGCGCCTCTCGGTCGCGGTTAGGTGACCCTAACTCTAACGGCGGAGGCCGCGAATCGCCAGGGCTCGCTACGCGAGTTTCGGAGCCTTGAGGATCACCTTGTCGGTCGTGAGGCCGAAGGCGACCAGCAGGAGCCCGGCGAAGAGGTGCAGCAGGTTGTCGGGGGTGTTGAGTGCGAAGATGTTGGCGCCTGTGTGCGCGATGCCGAAGCCGACGAGTGAGAAGACGACGAGAGCAGCGCCGAGGACGACGGTGGCGAGCTTCGCCGGGAGGACGCCGCCGAGGCCCGCCAGCAGCAGCGCGGCGCCGACCAGGACGTGGATCGTGCTGAGGGCCGCATTGACTCCGAAGAGGCCGATCAGGACCGCACCCTCGGCCGTGGCGAACGGGAGCGGGGTCGCCACGAAGAAGCCGAACAGGCCGATGACCAGGAAGACGATGCCGATGATCGTGCTCAGGAGCCGATTGGGGGAGTGGATCATGTCGAGGTGCCTCCTAGCGAATGCGTGCCCCCAGCCTAGTTGGACCTACGCCACGCCCTCGCCACGGGGCGTCTTCCACAGCTGACGGCGGGTGATCATGTAGCCGATCGTCATCGAGCCGGCGATCGCGAGGAGGGCCGGCACCAGGATCGCCTGGCCCTGGCCGGTGAACTCGACGACCAGGACGAGCGCCGTCAGCGGCGCCCGCATGCTCGCCGCGAGGAAGGATGCCGCGGCCACGAACGCGAAGGCCGCGATGCCGCTGCCGGGCCAGATGAGCAGCCAGAGTCCGCCGAGCACGGCGCCGAGCCCGCTGCCGAGGGCGAGCGACGGGGTCAGGGTGCCGCCGGCCGCCCCGGCGCCGATCGTGCCGACGGTCGAGATGAGCTTGAGCAGCACGATGATCAGGATGAAGAGGAGCGGAGCCGCGCCGAGGGTCGCACCGTCGAGGTTCGCGCCGCCGTCGAACCCGAGCTGGCCGAGCGCGCGGCCGTTGCCGAGGATCTGCGGAAACCAGATCGACAAGACGCCCACCGCCGTGAACACCGCCGGCATGACGATGAGGATGCCCCAGCTCTTCGGTCGGCGCTCCCCCGCCTTCTTCGCCAGGACGACGAAGCCGAGAGCCGCGAACCCCATGACGGGCCCGGCGATGATCGACCAGACGATGAGGGAAGGGCTCAGCTCGAGGTGGGGGACGCTGTAGAGCGGGGCGGCGCTGGTGACCAGTCTGGCCACGATCGCCGCGATGGCCGATGTCGCGATCGCCGGCACGACGGTCGCCAGGGTGAGCTCGGCGAGGAGGATCTCGACCGCGAAGACGGCACCGCCGAGTGGCACGTCGTAGACCGCGGCCAGACCGGCGCCGGCGCCGCAGGCCACCAGGATCCTGGTCTCGCGAAAAGTGACACCGGTCTTGCGGGTTATCCACTGGGCCGCGAGCGCTGCCAGCTCCCGCGGGGCGACCTCGCGGCCGATGCTCGCGCCGAGTCCGACGATGACGATCTGCAGGGCGATGTTGCCGAGGGACGACCAGAAGGGCATCCGCTCGCCCTTCACGGCGGCCTCGACCGACACCACCTTCCGGCCCCAGCGGCGGACAGCCCACCAGCCGAACCCGCCGATGACGCCGGCGACGAACAGCGCCAGGACGCGCAGGCCGTTGCTCGGGGTCGGCAGCTGGTCGAGGAAGTCGCCCTCGCCGAACCCGTAGACCAGGTGCTCCAGGCCGTGCAGGAGGAAGCTCACGACGAGACCGCTCAGGCCGCTCCCGATGCCGACCAGGATCGTCACGAAAGTCAGTCGGGCGAGCCACTTCATGGGGGGATGCGTCACCCGACGATCGTAGCGATGCGCGGGAAGGGCCTCCGCGCGAGGCCGCGCGTCGGCAATTCAGGCGCGGTGCGCCGCCGCGGCGCCGGCAGGCGCCACAGGCGCGGCGCGCGCCGCGCCGGCCGCGGCACCGCGCCTGAGTTGCCGACGGCAGCACGGCCCCGCCGGTGCGCCGCGACGGCGGTCCGCACCGCCAGCGCCACGCGGTCCCACACCTCCACGAGCATCCGGTAGCTGAACCTGACCGGAGTCCGCCCCTCGATGACGATCGCGAGGTCCTTCCGGCGGTCCTTCTCGAACCGCGACTCGTGGAACTCGCGCCCGTCCACCTCGATCCCGACGACCCCGTCGACGACGAGGTCGATCGCCTTGTTCCCGTCGACGGCGACCTGGGTCTCGACCGTGTGGCCGAGCTTGCGCAACCGGGTCCGCGCGATGCTCTCGGGAAAGCTGCCGCACTTCGGGTCGACCCAGTCCGCGATCGAGCGGACGTCCTGCGGCAGAGCCTCCAGCAGCTGCGGCACCTCGTCGACGTCGAGGTGCCTCTCGGAGAGCGCCCAGTCGAGCACCGCCACCGCCTCCTCGAACGCGAGGTCGAGCACGGCCTGGCGGAGCGCATCGCGGAGGCCGACTGACATGAGGTCGCCGCGCCCGCCGACCTCGGGGGAGTCCCACACGACCCGGACCCCCTTCCGCCGCCGCAGCCGACTCGCATTCGCCGGCACCGACACGGTGACCGGCGGCTCGCCCCACATCCACGCCCCCCAAATCCGCAGCGCCGAGGCGCCCGTCAGGCGCCCACCGACCTGCACGGCCACGAACCGCGGATCGGACTTCGCGAACGTCGTATACCACCCCCGCCGCGCCCGCCTGACGTGACCGTGGCGCACTGCCCACGTCAGGTCGCGGTCGGTGGCGCCGAGGGCCACGAGGTGGTTCTTGTGCAGGATGCCGCCCCTCTGGGCGACCAGTTCGCTGATGATCATGCCGTCGAGGTTCGCGATTCGGGCGGGCCCGGTGGGGTGCTGCGGCCCATCTGTGGAGGGGCGACCGGAGGCGGCCGGCTGTGGAGAGATGGTCGGGCGTCGGCAACTCAGGGGCGGTGCGCAGCGGCGGGCCGCCCCGGGGCGAGCCCGACGGCCGCTCGGCGCACCGGGCCTGAGTTGCCGACGGCGGCGGTGCGGGACGGCGACGGCGCGGGGAGGCGGCGGTGCGGGACGGCGGCGGCGCCGGGAGGGTGGCGCCGCGGGCTGCCCCGGGGCCGCGGCCGCGCAGCGGCCCCTACAGCACGAGACAGGTCGAGGTCGCCGTCGCCAGCAGCCGCCCCGACCCGTCGACGATCTCGCTCCGCGCCGTCGCGGTCCGCCGCCCGACGTGGTCGGTCACCGCCGTGATGGTGACGTCCCCGAGGTCTGCGGTGATGGGCCGGAGGTACCGCACCTGCAGATCGAGCGTCGTCAGGCTCTGCCCGGGAGCCAGCCGCGTCTGCACGGCATAGCCGATCGACGTGTCGGCCCAGGTCGCGATGACCCCGCCGTGCACCGACGCGATCGCGTTGTACTCAAACTCCGCCGGGTGCGCGACCAGCACGACGCGCCCCTCGCTCGCCTCGACCAGCTCGAACTGGAGCGTGTGCGCGATCGGCGGCTGCGGGATCCCCCCGGCGATCATCCGGCGCAGGAACTCGACCCCGCTCGTCAACGGCGCCGCCGCCGCGATCTCGGCGGGGTCGGTCCAGGAGTAGTCGCGTCGTCGTTCCACCCGTCGACCCTACGAGGCGGATCGCCGATCGGACCGAAGGGTACGGAGCGGCTGTCAGCTTCGTGTCCCCCAAAATGCCGCTACAGCCCAGCCAGCGCACATGTTGAGATTGCTTCGCGTCATTCGGACCGCCCCGCACCTCCGCCCTCCGCGTCTCTCGACGTGCGCTCCAGGATCAGGACCCACGCATGCCCAAAACGCACCAGATCGCTGCCGTAGTCGCCCTGGCGGCGCTCGTCCTGGCCTCGCCGCTCGAAGCGAGCGCTGCCAGCGCGACCACCTCCACGAAGGCCAGCGCCACGACCCAAGCCGCCTCGATCGCCGCGGCCACGAACAGGTCGCTCTTCGACGGCGGCCTCTACGTACAGAAGGAGAGCTTCGCCGCCAAGCGCGCGGCCGAGCTCAGCGCGGCGGGCAAGGCGACCGACGCCGCCTCGGCCGCCTACATCGCCAAGCGCCCGGTCGCCATCTGGCTCGGCGACTGGTACACCGGCGACAAGCTCGCCGCGTACGTGAAGAAGAACGTCGAGGCCGCCGACCAGGCCGGAAAGACCGCGGTCTTCGTCACCTACGCGATCCCCGGCCGCGACTGCGGCGGCTACTCGGCCGGCGGGCTCACCCCGGCGGCCTACGCCAGCTGGAACTCCACGATCGCGTCCACGCTCAAGGGCCACAACGCCGTCGTGCTCGTCGAGCCGGACTCCCTCGGCCAGACCACGACCTGCGCCAGCCTCGGTTCGGAGCGCTTCACCCAGCTGAAGTCGGCGGTCGAGACCTTCGCCGCCGACGGCATCCCCGCGTATCTCGACGGCGGAAACTCCCGCTGGCTCAAGCCGCAGCAGGTGGCGGACCTCCTCGACAAGGCCGGTATCCAGTACGGGCGGGGTTTCTACACGAACGTCTCGAACTACGTCGGAGTCGACGAGGAGCGCGCCTACGCCTCCTCCGTCTCGAAGCTCACGAACGGCACGCACTACGTCATCGACGTGTCGCGCAACGGCCGCGGCTGGAAGGGCACCTGGTGCAACGCTCCGGGCGCGGGCCTCGGCCAGGACCCCCACGTCACGGCGGGCAGCACCGGCCTCGACGCCCTCCTCTGGGTCAAGACGCCCGGCGCCAGCGACGGCACCTGCAACGGAGGCCCCGCCGCCGGCAAGTGGTTCGCCAGCTACGCCAACGCCCTGGTCAAGCTCAAGAAGTAGACGCGGCGAAGCTCAAAGAGCAGACCCAGCGAAGCCCGAGAAGAAAGCGCAGCGAAGCCCGAGAAGAAAGCGCAGCGAAGCTCCAGAACCCGACCGGTATCGTGCGCCTATGCGCATCGACCCGCCCAGTGAGGCCGTCATCCTCGCCGGAGCAGGCCGGGCCATCCTCCTCCAGCTGGCCCGCCCGGAGGTCGGCCGCGGCGTCGCCGACCACAGCGATTTCGCGAGCAACCCGATGGGGCGGCTGCATGGCACGCTGATGTACGTCTACGCAGTGATGTGCGGCACCGACGCCGACCGCCGCGCCGCCTCGGCCTACGTCGACCGCAGGCACGACCCCGTCCACGGCGACGCCTACGACGCCCACGACCCGGAGCTCCAGCTCTGGGTCGCCGCGACCCTGTACGACACGGCCGTGCTCGTCCACGACCGCGTGCTCGGGCACCTCCCGGAGGGGGCGGCGGACGCCCTGTTCGCCCGGTACGCGGGGCTCGGGACGGCCTTGCGAGTTCCTGCGTCGATGTGGCCTTCGTCGCGCGCGGAATTCAGGACGTACTGGGCCGCCCGGGTGGCCGAGCTGACGGTGTCGCCGGCGATCCGCGCGCAGGCCGACGCGCTCTGGAGGGCCGAGCGGGCGCCGCGGTGGGTGCGTCTGCTGATGCCGTTCAACCGCTGGATGACCGCGGGGCTTCTGCCCGAGACGGTGCGCGACGCCTACGGGCTCACCTGGAGTCGCGCCGACCAGCGCCGCCTCCACCGGCTCTGGCGCGTCGTCGCGGCCGTGTACCCGCGGCTGCCGGGCGGGGTCCGGACCTGGCCCGAGCGCTACTACCTCAGGAGGCTGCGCGCCCTCGCCGGTACACCTCGAGCGCCGCATCCGCCGCAGCGAGCAGCGGGACGCTGACGCCGAGCCCGTCGGCCCGCGCGACCAGGTCGCCGAGGATCTGCTCCGCCTCGACCTCGCCGCCCGCCGCCTGGTCGCGGTAGAGCGACGTCGTGAAGTCGCTGCCCGCCGCGGTCAGCGTCCGCTCGGCGCTCGCGCGCGCCTTCGCCGACGGCTCGTGCCCCGCCGCCGCGGCCACGGACGCGCACTCCGCCACGATCGCGAGAGCCGTCCGCGTGCCGTTCGGCGCGGCCGCGATGGCGCCGACGTCGCCGCCGAGGAGGGTGGTCAGGGCGCCGCCGGCCGCGAGCACGAACCACTTCTCCCACAGCGCCTGCAGGATGCCGTCGGGCCCGGAGCGCGCCCGCGCGTCGAACCCGGCGCCCGTGAGGGCGGCGTCGACAGCGTCGATCCGCGGCGTCGGAGTGCCGTCGAGCTCCCCGTACATGACGGTCTGGAGGGGGCCGAGCTGCCGCACCGTGCCGCCGTCGAGGTGAGTCGCGACGAAGCAGAGGCCGCCGACGACCCGGTCGCCGAACCGCGCCTGCAGCAGGTCGAGGTGCCGCATGCCGTTCAGCAGCGGCACGATCGTCGTCGTCGGGCCGACGGCGGGCGCGAAGTCGTCGATCGCGGCCTCGAGCCCGAACGACTTCACCGTCACGAGCACGAGGTCGTAGGTCCCGTGGAGCGCATCGGCCGTCGTCGCCCGCACATCGATGCGCAGGGTGCGGTCGAGCTGCTCGATCACCAGCCCCGAGCGCAGGAACTCGAGACGGCCGGGCCGCACCAGAAAGGTGACGTCCCTGCCCGCTTGCGCAAGCAGGCCGCCGAAATAGCCGCCGACGGCACCCGCGCCCACCACCAGAATCCGCATGGGGCAACGGTAGCGGTCGGCAACTCAGGGGCGGTGCGCGGCGGCGGGCCGCAGGTCGGGCCCCGTCGGCCCGGCAGCGCGCACCGGGCCTGAGTTCTCGACGGCGGGCCGGCGCGCGGCGGCGCCGCAGCCGCGGGCGGCTACCGCGCCGCGACGCGTTCGAGCAGCTCGCGCAGCCGCTCGACGCTCATCGCCCCGTCGGCCGAGCGCGCCAGCCGCTGCACCTCGGCGTTGAGGGGCGCGTCGAGGCCGTGGCTGCGGGCCAGGAGAGCGATCTCGCCGTTCAGGTAGTCGGTCTCGATCGAGCCTCCGCGCTGGACGCTCTGCCACGACGACCCGCCGAGCTCGCCGGTGCCGGGGACCGGCCGCAGGTCGAACGCGTTCCCCCGGCGAGCCGCCTCGTCATCGTCGCTCGGCCAGGTGATCCCGAGCGCGCGGTAGACGGCCTCCGCCTCCGACCTCAGGTCGTCGTAGATGTCGGGTGCGGCGTCCGGCCCGAGGAGGGCCTGGAGGGCGTTGCCCAGGTTCGACAGGAGCTTGCGGTGCTTCCACGCCAGGACGTCGTCGTCGAGGAAGATGCGGAAGGTGGCGTCCTGCCAGTCGCGTTGGAGCTCGAGGAGCAGCGGATCAGCGGCGGCACCGCCGCCCGAGGAGCCGGCACCGCCGCCCGAGGAGCCGGCACCGCCGCCCGTGGAGCTCGAGCCGGCACCGCCGCCCGACGACCCGGAGCCGCCCAGCGAGGCGCCGCCAAACGCCGGCCCCACGATGAACGTCCCGCTCGACGGCGCGATGCGGACGATGACCTCGCCAGGCACGAGGTGGACACCGGGGAGCCACACGCAGACGGCATAGACCCGGTCGAAGTAGCGGGCGGCGATGCGCTCGCCCTCGATGCCGTTGAGCGCGATGAACGCCGGGAGCAGCGCCCCCGCGGTCCCGATCGGGCGGCCGTCGACGTACACGGGCTCGTCGACCCACTCCCGGACGGCCGCGTCGAGCGACTGCGTCTTGGTGGCGAAGACCAGCACGTCGTCGACCCGGAGGTGCACGCCTGCGGGCTCCGACGCGACGGGGACGCGCACGACGGTGTCGTCGTCGGGCGAGCGGAGCCGCATGCCCGCCGAGGCGATCACGTCGCCGTGCTCACCGCGGGCGATCAGCAGCGGCGACTTCCCGTGCTGGGCGAGCCGCGCACCCAGCACCCCTCCGATGGCTCCGGCGCCGATGATCACGTATCGCATGGCCCCACCTAACCAAAGGCCCCTGCGAACACGACAGGCCCGCCTAGCGCCGCGAGTGAACGATGACCCACGTGGCGACGGCGTCCACCGAGCCGTAGTTGCCCATGCGGTGCGGCACCTCGCACGGGAAGCGGATCGAGTCGCCGGCGCGCATCACGACGCGCTCGTCGGCGAAGTCGATGGTGAGCTCGCCGGAGGTCACGGTGCCGACCTCGTAGCCCTCGTGCGTGATCAGGGAGCCCATGTCGGTGGCGACGGCTCCGGCGGGGTAGGTCGACTCGAAGAAGTCGACGCCGGCGGTGTGCGCGGGCGACAGGCGGCGGAAGACCACGCCGGTGCCGAGGGTCACGGGGTGCGTGGCACCCGCACGGGCGAGGACGTACCCGACGGGCATCTCGGCGCGATCGGCGGCCGGCTCTTCGGCGGCGTCGAACACGTCGGCGAGGGGGCGGCCGAGCACCTGCACGATCGCGAGGAGCCGCGACACCGAGGGGCGCCTGACGCCGCGTTCGATCTGCGAGACGGCGCTCGAGGAGATCCCCAGCGCCTCGGCCATCTCGCGGAGCGTCAGGCCGGAATCGGTGCGGAGCGTCCGCAGCCGGGCTCCGAGCACGACCGCGTCGAGCTCGCTGGCGACGGCCTCGGTCACGTCGCGCCTCCAGGACTGCACAAGAACAAGAACAGGGAAGCACGTGAAGCAATCGCTGTCACATGCTTGTTACACAGACGAAACCTGCGCGTTCGCGTGAAGCAATAGGTTCACTCATCAGAACGAATCACGGGAACGCCTGCCGGCCACGCGCCGGGATCACCAGCTCGTCTCATCTGCCCACGAGGGTATCAGCCACCCAGGAGAGTGCCATGGCATCGAACATCGCTCCGCCCACCTCGACCACCGACCCCCGCGAGGAGGCCAACCGCGCCGCCACGCTGACCGGTCCGCACGACATCGTCGAGGCGGCCGGCCACCCGGTCGGCGGCGGACTCGTCAAAGACCACTACGACCCCCGCCTCACCAACGAGGACCTCGCGCCCCTCCGCAAGCAGACCTGGGGCGGCTACAACTTCTTCGCGTTCTGGATGTCGGACGTCCACTCGGTCGGCGGCTACGTCACCGCGGGAAGCCTGTTCGCGCTCGGCATCGCCAGCTGGCAGGTGCTCATCTCGCTCGTGGTCGGCATCATGATCGTCATGGTCTTCGCCAACCTCGTCGCGAAGCCCAGCCAGCGCACCGGCGTCCCGTACCCGGTCATCAACCGGGCCGTCTTCGGCGTGCTCGGCGCGAACATCCCGGCCATCATCCGCGGCCTGATCGCGACGGCCTGGTACGGCGTCCAGACCTACCTCGCCGCCCAGTCGCTGAACATCATCTTCCTGAAGTTCATCCCGGCGTCGTCCGCGCTGCTCGACCACTCCTTCCTCGGCCTGAGCGCCCTCGGCTACATCTCGTACGCCATCCTCTGGGTCGCGCAGGCAGCCCTGTTCTGGCGGGGCATGGAGACGATCCGCAAGTTCATCGACTTCGCCGGACCAGCCGTCTACGTCATCATGATCGCGCTCGCGGTCTACCTCGTCGCCACCGCCGGCTGGGGCAACATCAGCCTCAACCTCTCCTCCGGGCCGCCGATGTCGCTCGCCGCAGCCATCCCCGTCATGATCTCCGCCGTCGCGATCGTCGTCAGCTACTTCTCGGGCCCGATGCTCAACTTCGGCGACTTCTCGCGCTACGGCAAGTCGTTCAAGTCGGTCAAGAAGGGCAACTGGCTCGGCCTCCCGCTCAACTTCCTGTTCTTCTCAGTCCTCACCGTGCTCTGCGCGTCGGCGACCGTCCCGGTCTTCGGCAAGCTCATCACCGACCCGATCGAGACCGTCCAGGCCATCGGCGCCCCCTTCGCGATCCTCCTCGGCGGACTCACCTTCGTCACCGCGACCGTCGGCATCAACATCGTCGCCAACTTCATCTCGCCGGCCTTCGACTTCTCGAACGTGTCGCCGCAGAAGATCTCGTGGCGCATGGGCGGCATGATCGCAGCAGTCGGCTCCGTCCTCCTCACCCCCTGGAACTGGTACAGCAACCCCCAGGCGATCCAGTACACGCTGGGCATCCTGGGCGCCCTCATCGGCCCGCTGTTCGGCCTCCTCATCGCCGGCTACTACCTCGTCGCCAAGCAGCGCATCGCCGTCGACGACATGTTCACGATGGAGCCGACCGGCCGCTACTGGTACAAGAGGGGCTTCAATCCGAACGCCGTCTGGACCATGGTCATCGCCGGGATCATCTCCGTCGCAGCCGCCCTCGTCCCGTCCATCGTGAAAGACCTCGGCGGCGTCGACTTCACCTGGCTCGGCAACTACGGATGGTTCATCGGCTGCGCCCTCGGCCTCGCCATCTTCTGGGCGTTCGAGACCGTGAACCCGCGCATGCCCGAGCTGTCCGCCGACGACTCCACCGTCAGCGACGGAAACCTCGAGACGGACTGACCATGCGGATCCGCCTCATCAATCCCAACACCACGCAGTCCATGACCGACGCCATCGGCCGGTGTGCGAGCGACGTCGCGGGTCCGCTCACCCTCGTCGAGGCGGTGAGCCCGAGCATGGGCCCCGCCTCGATCGAGAGCCACTACGAGGAGGCGCTGGCCGTACCCGGCATCCTCGAGCAGGTGGCACTGGGGGAGTCCGAGGGGGTCGATGCGTACGTCGTGGCGTGCTTCGGCGACCCGGGGCTCGATGCGGCGCGCGAGCTGGCGCGCGGGCCGGTCCTCGGCATCGCTGAGGCCGGCATGCACGTCGCGGCGATGCTCGGCCGCACCTTCGGCATCGTCACCACCCTCGAGCGCACCACCGGACGCGCCCGCGAGCTCGCCCACCGCTACGGCTTCGGCGACGTCTGCGTCGCCGTCCGCGCGTGCGAGATCCCGGTCCTCGCCCTCGACGACCCGCGCTCCGACGCCTACGGCCGCGTGGTCGCGGAGTGCCGCGCCGTGCTCGACGCCGGAGCCGACGCCGTCCTCCTCGGCTGCGCCGGCATGGCCGACCTCTGCCACCGCGTCTCCGACGAGATCGGCGCGCCCGTCGTCGACGGCGTCTCCTCCGCCACGGTCTTCGCGGAGTCGCTCGTCCGCCTGCGCCTCGCCACCGGCAAGCGCGGCGAGTACGCGCCGCCGCCGGTCAAGGCGATGACGGGCCTGATGGCCGGATTCGAACGGGCGTGGGCCGACGCCTGACGGCGGATGCGGGCGCAGGAACTCCGAGCCCGTCGCCGGGCCGCGAGTTCCTGCGGCCCTCGCCTCTACGGGCTGATGGCGAGGAAGACGAACGCCGCCAGGATGATCAGGTGGATGATCCCCTGCAGGCGTGTCGATCGGCCCGGCGCCACGGTGAGCGTGCTCACGAGGAGGGTGATCGCGAGCAGAACGATCTGCACGCTGTCGAGGCCCAGCACGAGCGGCCCGTCGAGCCAGATGCTGGCGACGGCGATGGCCGGGATCGTGAGGCCGATGCTGGCGATCGCCGAGCCGTAGCCGAGGTTGAGGCTGGTCTGGAGGCGGTTGCCGAGGGCGGCGCGCGAGGCCGCGATGCCCTCGGGGAGCAGGACGATGAAGGCGATCACGACTCCGACGAAGGCTCCCGGGATGCCGGCGGCGTCGAGGCCGTCCTCGATGTTGGGCTGGACGGTGTGGCCGAGCTGGACGACCGCGAGCAGCGACAGGACGAGCAGGACGAGGCTGATGATCGTCGCGCGGTTGGACGGAGGGTCGGCGTGGTCGCCCGAGTCGGTGGAGTCGAGCTTCGGATCGGAGGTGAGCTTCACCGGCAGGAAGAAGTCGCGGTGGCGACCGGTCTGCGTCGACACGAACGCCAGCCAGAGCGCGAGGGCCGCGACGGCGACGAACGCGAGCTGCACGCCGGTGAAGCGCCCGCCCGAGGCGCCGGTGGTGAAGGCCGGAAGCACGAGCGCCATGCCGGCGAGTGCGGCGACGACGCTGAGGGCGGCGCCGGTGCCCTCGCGGTTGAAGCGGGGCAGGCCGTGCTTGACGGAGCCGAGCAGGAGCGAGAGCCCGACGATGCCGTTGCACGTGATCATCACGGCGGCGAACGCGGTGTTGCGGGCGAGGGTCTCGACGTCGTGGCCGCCGGCGACCATCAGCGTCACGATCAATCCGACCTCGATGACGGTCACGGCGACGGCCAGGACGATCGAACCCAGCGGCTCGCCGACGCGGTGCGCGACGACCTCCGCGTGGTGGACCGCCGCGAGGACGGCGCCGATGAGGATGGCGCCGACGAGGATCGCCACGCCGGTCGAGAGATGCCGGTGATACGTCGCGACGAGAGCGATCAGCGCCAGCACAGGCATCAGGATCGGTGCGAGCGATTGGAGTCGGGCGGCCATGGAGTACCCCTTCCAGGTCGGGATCTCAGCTTACTGAACGCCACCTGATAACCCCCGGCCGTGCACGAGGGGTCTGGCTGGTCTATCGTGACGAACATTCACCGACCGAAGGAGCACACCATGGCTGGATTCGACGACATCGCCAAGAAGGCGCAGCAATTCCTCGGCAACGACAAGGTCAAGGACGCTCTGAAGAGCGAGAAGGCGGAGGGGACCAGCGACAAGCTGCTCGACGCCGTCGCGGGTGCCGCCGACAAGGCGACCGGCGGCAAGTACACCGACAAGATCGACAAGGCGCGCGACGAGGCCGACAAGCGCGTCGGCAACGAGTAGGCCCTGCGTCGATAACTCAGGGGCGGTGCGCGAGGCGTCGGCCTCGGGCCAGGGCCCCGGGCCGGTCATCGCGCACCAAGCCTGAGTTCTCGACGGGGCCTAGGCTGACCCCATGAGCACCGCCGCTGTCGACACGTCTTCGCCGGGCGTCCTCAGCAAGAAGTACATCCTCGCCACCCTCGGAATGTGCGCCCTCATCGGCATCAGCGCGTTCGAGGCTCTCGCCGTCACGACCGTCATGCCGACGGTGAGCCGCGAGCTCGACGGCGAGTCGCTGTACGCGTTCGCCTTCGCAGCGCCACTGGCGTCGGGCCTGGTCGGCATGGTCGTCGCCGGCAACTGGGCCGACCGTCGCGGGCCGCGCCCCGTCGTCCTGGCTTCGACGCTCCTCTTCGCAGTCGGCCTCCTCGTCGTCGGGCTGGCCCCGTCGATGACCGTCCTCCTCATCGGACGGCTGATCCAGGGCCTGGGGTCGGGCGCCGTCATCGTGGGCCTCTACGTGATGGTCTCGCAGGTCTTCCCCGAGCGGCTGCACTCGGCGGTCTTCGCCGGCTTCGCGGCCGCTTGGGTGCTCCCGGGCCTCGTCGGCCCCGTCATCGCGGGCACGGTGACGCAGACCGTCGGCTGGCACTGGGTGTTCATCGGCGCGCTGGGACTCTGCGTCCCCGCCTTCCTCATGATCCTGCCGACGCTCCGGCGTCTCGAGCCCTCCGACACTCGAGCCCCCTGGCGCCCCGCCCGAATCCTCTGGGCCCTCGGCGCAGCGGCCGCCATCGTCGCTCTCAACCTCATCTCCGAGCTGCCCGACCTCCTCGGAGCCCTCGTCGTCGTCGCATCGGTCGCGGCCCTGGCGGTGACCCTGCGTCCGCTGCTCCCGAAGAAGACCCTGGGCGCAGGAACGGGGATCCCCGCCCTGGTCCTCCTCCGCGGCCTCGTCGGCGCCGCCTTCATCGGCGGCGACGTCTACATCCCCTATCTGCTGAGCTCCCACTACGGCTTCTCACCCGCCGCCTCCGGGGTGACGCTCACCTCCGGCGCGGTCAGCTGGGCGTTCGCGAGCTGGCTGGTGGGGCGGATCGGCGAGAGGGTGCCTCAGCTCACGGGCCTCCGTACGGGCATCGCGCTGATGATCGTCGGCGGCCTGTCGGCGGTGGCGACGCCGCTGTGGCACCTGCACCCCGTCGTCATCATCATCGGGTGGACGATCCTCGGCTTCGGGATCGGCTTTGTCTACTCCCGCTTCTCGGTGCTCACGCTGCGATGGTCGAAGGACTCCGAGAAGGGGTTCAACAGCTCGGCCCTGACGATCTCGGATTCCGCGAGCGCGGCCGTCGTGCTCGGCGTCAACGGCGCCCTGTTCGGCCTGATCGGCGGGCCGGGCGACATCACGGCGTTCGTGGCGTGCTTCGCGGTCGCGGCTCTCGTCGCGGTCGTGGCACTGATCGTCAGCGGTCGCGGCATCCCGGTGGGGCGCCGCCAGGGCTGACCGTCAGGTCAGTCCCAGATGCTGATCCAGTCGATGTCGAGGTGGCCCGCGGTGGTCTTCGGGACGGTGCCCTCGCCGATGAACGTCTCAGCCTGCAGGGTCACGCGCATGGCCGTGGCAGGCACCGCGTCGGTGACGGTCGAGACGAGCTCGCCGTCCCAGTAGTAGCGGATGGCGTCGTGATCCCACTCGGTGGTGGCGACGTGGTACTCGCTCTGGTCGGTCGCCGCGAACGTCTCGACGGCCGGCTTGAAGGTCATGCCGCCGTTTCGGAGCGAGCCGGGGACGGCCGAGGCGGGACGGGGATTCGCGCCGAGGTCGGCCTCGGGCCAGTCGATCTCGCCGTCGTTCCAGTCGTCGCTCGACGGCCAGAACATGCCGACGAACTTGTAGCCGAGGATGTCGTCCGACCTGTATCGGATCGAGACGCGGCCTGTGGTGTGCGGCGTGTAGCCGTCGGGCATGACCGCGGCGACCAGGGGCTGGCCCTTCTCGGAGTGGAGGAAGAAGTCGAGGTTCGAGTTCGACACGCTGAGCACCCTGTCCGGAGCGTAGAGGCCCTGGCCGCTGGTGTCGTCGAAGCCGTCGTAGGCCTCCATCCGGGGATAGGTCGTCAAGACCGCGCCGAGGGCGGCCGGGGTGGTGAAGTCCTCGGCGTACGACTGCCTCCAGGTGCGGCCGTTCGAGGTGACGCTGCCGGTGGGCATCGCGGCGTCTCCGCTGCCCATGGCGACCAGGCCTCCCTGAGTCGCTGCGACCGCCTTCTGTGCGGCTGCCGCAGCAGCCGCCGCTGAGGCGGCCAGCGCCTTGTACTTCGCGGCGATCGCCTTCGCGGCGGAGTACGCCGTCTTGGCCGACGCCGTGGCCTTCACCGTGACGGCCGAGTTCTTCTTCGCCGTGGCCTTGTACGAGGCGGAGTACGTGGACGATGTCAGGACCACCTTCAGTCGCGACTGCGACGCCGTCGAGGCCTTCGCCTTGGCGAGGTAGGTCGCACGCGACTTCGCTGCGGCAGCCGACTTCGTCGCGTACGCGGATGCGGCTTTCACCGAGGCCGCCTGCTTCGACTCGTACGTCGCGCTCAGCGCCTTCGCGCCGGCCTCGGTCGGCACCGTGACGCTCGACTCGGCGGAGGCCCCGGGGGCGTCCAGCATTCCGACGCCGACCAGTCCTGAGACGGTGACGATGGCCGCTGCGGCGAGACGGAGAGAGAAGGTCACGTGTGCTCCTCGGGGTGAGCCCGGGGCGGCGCGTGCTGTGAGGAGAACACTGGGGTCGCGAATGAGAGCCCGGAGAGCGGCGCGGCTGACGCCCCGCTGCCGGCCCGAATTCCCGCACCACGGTGTCAGCCGCACCCCGCGGCCCTCTGCGAAGTCCCGGGTGTCCCACCACCCGTTTCTTCCTGGGTCCAGCCTCCCAGGCGAGGGTCGCTCGCACAGCCCCCAAGGAGGGTGTCGGCACTAGGGGGGACCAGCGGGGGACGAGCCGGGCGGCACCTCGGGCTCGGTGCGCGGAGCGTAACTCGGCGCGTCGCAGGGCTCGTCTGCGCCACACTTGCGTCATGTCCGATGCCGCTTCCCCCTTCGATCCTTCGACCGTCGAGTTCCTGCTCGCCTGGCAGGCCCTCGAGGTGGCGAGCCGGCACGTGCGCGAGCGGTTCGCCGGCGAGGCGGGACTGTCTCTGAGTGACTTCCAGACGCTGGTCTTCCTGTCGGCCAAGAACGGCAGCCCCGCGAAGGCCGTGGGCGAGGCGCTCGGCCTGACGACCGGGGCCACGACAGCGCTGATCGACCGTCTGGTCGCGGCCGGCTACGTCACGCGCGAGCCGCACCCGACCGACCGTCGGAGCACGCTGATGATGCTGACGCCGAGCGGCCTCGCGGCGGCCACCGGCGCGGGCGCCCTCTACGCCGGAGTCACCGAGTCGGTCGTCCCCCTGAGCGAGCGGCCTGCGGCGACGGAGCTGCTGCTCCGGCTGGCCGAGGCGCTCGAGCGTCCCGTCGACGGCGAGTAGCCGGCTAGGGGGTCGGCGTCACGCTCCAGGTCCCGTTGGTCTGGATGGCCATGACGCCCGGCAGATCGGCGTCGTACTTCTTCGCGAACGCGACCGAGTCGCCGAACACCAGCGGCTTGTCGGACGTCGTGAACACGCGCCCCGAGAACGAGTCGCCGGCTCCCGACGGCTTGTAGTCGACGATGACGTGCTTGACGTCGTCCGAGAAGAACAGCACCGCGGGCCCCACGCCGGACTGCTTGCCCGACACCGGGGTCAGGTCGTTCCAGCTCCGCAGCGTGACCTTCCACGGGCCGGTCGCCTTGACGATCAGCGTCTGCGAGACCGGGTCGTCCTTGAAGACGTCCATCAGGAAGGACGCGCGCAGGGGCGCCTCGGCCTGACCGAACGGCGACAGGCGGCCGGGAGCCGTGACCGTCGCCGTGCCCGCGCAGCCGAGGCAGTTGAGCTCGACGACGACGGCGAAGTCGCCGTTGCGCTTGTACGTGACGTTCGACGAGCCGGTGCCGGAGGCGGTGGCTGCGACGGCGGCGGCGACGGTTCCTGCGTCGACCGTCTTCGAGAGCGGCTTCTCGACGGCCGGGGCCGTCACGGTGGGCGTGGGCGTGGGCGTGGGCGTCGGCGTCGGCGTGACGACCGCAGCCTGCGACGTGGCCGGCGGCGCAGCTGTCGTCGTGCCCGTGCACCCGCTGATCAGCAGCGCCGCCGCGACGATGCCCCCTGCCAGGCCTGCCCCTCGTAGCCGTGTCATGGAGACCAGCCTGGCACGCGCGGGGATCTCGTGTAGGAGGCTCCCCTAGTCTGAATCCATGCCGAGCTCCTCACCCGCCGCCCTCGGCGGGTGGCTCCGGGTCGCCCCGGCGGTGATCGCCCTCGCGTGGGGCGGCAACCACTTCGTGCCCCTGCTCCTCCTCTACCGTCGGGTCGACGGCTACACCCAGGTCGAGATCGACCTCTCGCTGGCCGTGTACGTGTTCGGCATCGTGCCGGGCTTCGTGCTCGCCGGCGCGTGGTCGGACCGCCACGGGCGCAAGCCGGTGATGCTCGCCGGCATCGCGATCGGCGTCGTCGCGAGCATCGTGCTCGCCAGCACCAGCAGCAGCCTCGTCGGGCTGTGCGCGGGGCGGTTCCTGAGCGGTATCAGCGTCGCCGTGGCGATGGTCGTCGGCAGCAGCTGGATCAAGGAGCTGTCGACGGCGGAAGGTCGAGGTTCGTCCGGCGCCCGGCGCGCGTCGGTCGCCATGTCGCTCGGCTTCGGGGGCGGAGCCGGGGTCGCGGGCGTCCTCGCTCAGTGGGCCCCGTGGCCGACCGTGCTGCCGTACGCCGTGCAGATCCTGGCGTGCCTCGTCGCCTTGGCGATCGTGCTCCGGGCTGCCGAGACTCGTCTGCCCGATCCGTCGGTCGCGTCCCTTCTCGGCGACGTGCGCGTGCCCCCGGCAGTCCGCCCGCGGTTCGTCCGGGGCGTCGTCCCGATGGCGCCGTGGATCTTCGGTGCCGCCGCCCTCTCGTTCGCCGTCGGCCCGAGCCTCGTCGCGTCGCGAGTGGGCGACTACGTCGTCGCGTTCGCCACGCTCACGACGGTGATCACGCTCGGCGTCGGCACGACAGTGCAGCTCGCCTCGGCGACGATCGACCGGCTGCTCCAGGGCCGGTCGGGTACGGCGGGCGTGCTCCTCTGCTCCGCAGCGGCCGCGGTGCTCATCGTGGCGGCGGTCGCAACGGTGCCCTGGGCCGTACTCGTCGCGGCACCGCTGTTCGGCGCGGGCTACGGCCTCTGCATGGTCACCGGCCTGACGACCGTGCAGGGCATGGCGACGGGCGGCGACCTCGCGGGGCTGACCGCCGTCTTCTACGCCCTCAGCTACGTCGGCTTCTTCTTTCCGGTCGTGCTCGCCGCCCTCGCGCCGATCGTCGGGACCGCCGTCGTGCTCGGCGGCTTCGTCGTCATCAGCCTCGCGTGCGCCGCCGTCAGCGCGAGGGCGATCCGTCGCGTCGCCTGACGGGTCCGATGTCGCCGAGGGCGGCACGCTCGGCACCGTGACGCCGGGCGGGTCGCGAGGCGGCCACTCTCGACGGCTCTCGCGGGTCCGTGCGACCATGGCCCATGGCCTACCTCGTGAGCGGCAACCCCGGCGCGGGCAAGTCCACGCTGACGGCGGAGCTCGTGCGCCGCGGCGTCCGCGCCCTCGACTCCGACGCGGTCGACGGCCTCGCGGCCTTCATGGATGCGTCCGGCGCCGTCGTCGGCGACCACACCCTGCCGGTCACGCCCGAGCTGCTCGCCGACTTCTACTGGGGCTGGTCGGCCGCCCGTCTCGACGACGTACTCGACGAGCTGGGCTCCGACGGCGTGCTGCTCGGCATCGCCGTCAACCAGTGGGACTTCACCGACCGCTTCGACCGCCTCGTGCTCCTCGAGCTCGACGAGGCCACCCAGCACGACCGCGTCCTGACCCGCCATCCCCTTGACCGGCAGCAGATCGCCGCAGGGCTTCCGGTGATGCAGGCCCAGATGATCGAGCGCGGGGCCGCCGGCATCGACGCGCGTCGGCCGACCGCGACGGTCGCCGACGAGCTCCAGGCGCTGCTCGGCCTCTGATCGGGCGCAGGAACTGCCCCACCCCCGCCCAACCCGACCTCAGCGCGCCAGCGCCACCAGCTCCGACCGCGACCGGGCCCCAACCTTGCGCAGCAGGTTCGACACGTGGAACTTCACCGTGTTGTCGCTGATCCCGAGCTTCCGGGCGATGTCTCGGTTGCGGGCACCGGCGGCGACGAGGCTGAGCACCTCGCGCTCCCGCGGGCTCAGGGGCACGGCGGTGATCGTCTGATCGGGCTCGACCGGAGGGTCGAGCGGGAGGGCGATCGAGAGCTCCGAGCCCCAGCCCGGCGTGGAGGCGACGCTGAGGTCGCCGTCGAGGGCGGAGACGCGCTCGGCGATCGGGCGCAACGAGTCGTCGTGGGCGGTCATCTCGCCGCGGCCGTCGTCGCGGATGCCGATCAGGAGATTGAGGCCGTCGCAGTCCCACTGGATCCGCACCCGCCGGCTCTCGCCGGTGTCGACGAACGCGAGCACGGCGCTGCGCACGATCGCGCGGGCGGCGTGGGCGACCTCGCCGGGCAGGGCGCGGCCGGTGACCGGAGGCTCGACGAACTGCACGTCGAGGTCGCCGAACCGCACCAGGGGGCGGAGGTCGGAGCGGAGCCGGGCGAAGGCTCCGATGACGGGCTCGAGCATACTGTCGCGCTGCTGGTCGGTCGTCATGCGGATCTCGACCAGCGAGGCGGCGGCGACATCGATCGCCATGGTCCGGGCGGCGCGGTCGTCGAGCCGGGTCGAGCGAAGAATCGCCAGCATCGACTCCAGAGCCACGGCATGCCTGTCCGACTGCTCGGCGACGGTGCGCGCGTGTGCGAGGAGGAGCTCGCGAGTCGCGTGCTCGCCGGTGTCGATCATGGCTCAACCCTACCCATGTCCTGGCCTACCCCAACGGGTAGGCCGAACCGTCCCAGTGGGTGGCCGCGATGCGGCTCCCGGCGGACGAGACTCGAGTCATGAGCGACGACAACGAGCGACCCACGGCGGCCCTCGACCTGATCACGGGCGAGCTGGAGGCGGTGACGAGCCGCATCGACGCCGACGCGCTCGATGAACTCGCGGCACTCCTCACCGGGGCCGACCGGGTCTTCGTCCACGGCGCCGGCCGGTCGGGTATCGCCCTCCGCATGACGGCCATGCGCCTCATGCACCTCGGCCTCGCCGTGCATGTCGTCGGAGAGACGACGACGCCCGCGATCGCGGCCGGCGACGTCCTCCTGGTCGCCAGCGGCTCCGGTACCACGTCCGGCATCGTCGCAGCGGCCACCACGGCCGCCGAGGCGAACGCGCGCGTCGCCGTCCTCACGACGGCCGGCGACTCGCCCCTGGCCGAGCGCGCCGACGTGGTCGTCGTCATCCCCGCCGCCGCCAAGCTCGACCGCTCGGCGACCGCCAGCCAGCAGTACGCCGGAAGCCTGTTCGAGCAGGCGGTCGGCCTCGTCGGCGACGCCGTCTTCCATTCACTGTGGAAGCGGTCGGGCTTGACGGCCGACGAGATCTGGCCTCGGCACGCGAACCTCGAGTAGCGCTGCCGGATCCTGCGCCCCTTTCCCTCACCGCAAAGACAAGGAAGATCATGAAACTGCAGTTCGCAATGGACACCCTGACCACCGAAGCCGCCCTGGAGCTCGCCGCCGCGGCAGCCCCGCACGTCGACATCATCGAGCTCGGCACGCCGCTGATCAAGTCGGCCGGCCTCTCGGCCGTGACCGCGATCAAGGCCGCCCACCCCGACAAGATCGTCTTCGCCGACCTCAAGACGATGGACGCCGGCGAGCTCGAGGCCGACATCGCCTTCACCGCCGGAGCCGACCTCGTGACCGTCCTCGGCGTCGCGGGCGACAGCACTATCGTCGGTGCGGTCGCGGCCGCCAAGAAGCACGGCAAGGGCATCGTCGTCGACCTGATCGGCGTCGCCGACAAGTCGGCCCGTGCCAAGGAGGTCGTCGCCCTCGGCGCCGAGTTCGTCGAGATGCACGCCGGCCTCGACGAGCAGGCCGAGGACGGCTTCACGTTCGACACGCTCCTCGACGACGGCAAGGCCTCGGGCGTGCCCTTCTCGGTCGCCGGCGGCGTCAAGGTCGCGACGATCGCGTCGGTGCAGGAGTCGGGCGCTCAGGTCGCCGTCGCCGGTGCCGCCATCTACGGTGCCCCCGACGTCGGCGCCGCCGCCGCCGAGCTCCGCGCCGCCATCAAGTAGTCCAGCTTCACCCTCGGGGGCGGTGCGACGATGTCGCCCGCCCCTTTGCCGTTGGGGCGCAGGAACGTGCAGGCCGCCGTCAGCTAGGCGCCACCTGCTGGTCGATCGGCACGCTCCGCGCGTCGACCACGTCGCCCGTGTGGGCCGTCGTCACCGTCTCGATGAGCACGATGCCGACCTCCTCGTCGGCGACGGGGTTGTGTCGCGTGCCCTTGGGGACGACGTAGAACTCGCCGGGCTCGAGCACGACCTCGCGATCGCCCTCGAGCTGGATGCGCAGGCGGCCGTAGACGATGAGGAACATCTCGTCCTGCTCGTCGTGGGCGTGCCACACGAACTCCCCGAGCAGCTTCGCGACCTTCACGAACTGGTCGTTGACCTGGCCGACCACGCGGGGCGTCCAGTGCCTGGTCACCTGGTCGAGCTCGGAGCGGATGCGCGTGGGGGCGAGGAGGTTCATGGGGTCAGCCTAGATTCGTGTCTCGGCGTCGGCTGCTCGCTACGGTCATCCCGTGAAGCAAAATCGCTGGCAGCGTCTGACTGAGTGGCCGCTCACGGGCGCCGCGCTCGTTTTCCTCGTCGCGTACGCCTGGGAGGTGCTCGGTGATCTGACCGGCGGGCCCGCCGTGCTTGCCGACGCCGTGATCAACGTGACATGGGCGGTCTTCGTAATCGACTACGCCGTCAACCTCGTTCTCGCCGAGCGTCGAGCCCACTGGTTCGCAACGCACCTGTTCGACTTCCTCGTCGTTGCGCTACCGGTACTCCGTCCGCTTCGGCTGCTTCGGCTCGTCACACTGGTGTCGATCCTCCAGCGCCGGGCGAGTGCTGCGTTCCGCGGCCGCGTGATCGTCTTCGCCGGTTCGACGACGGCACTGCTCTTGTTCGTTGCATCGCTCGCCGAGCTCGACGCCGAGCGCAACGCCAACGGGTCGCTGATCACGACCTTCCCGCAAGCACTCTGGTGGTCATTCGTCACCATCACCACCGTCGGATACGGCGATCTCTACCCCGTGACGACGACCGGCCGGTTCATCGCCGCCGGGGTCATGCTCGGCGGCATCGCTCTGATCGGTGTCGTGACGGCGACGCTCGCCTCGTACATCGTCGAGCGCGTCTCGCAGCAGGATGAGATCGCCGAGGCGAAGACGCAGGATCAGGTTCGCGAGCTCGCCGATGAGATCCGGCAGCTGCGGGAGGAGCTGCGCGTCCGCGGCGAGTAGGCGGCTCAGGCCCCGAGCAGCGCGGCGCTCGGCACCACCGTCGCGAAGCTCCCGTCGAGCGCCGCCATGAAGGCCGCGTGGACGCTCGCGCCCGGCACGACGACGTCGCCCAGCGCCAGGTCGGGCGCCGCGCAGGCGTCCGACACCACGGTCGCGGTGAAGCCGAGCTCGTGAGCGGCCCGCGTGGTCGAGTCGACGCACATGCTGCTCATCATGCCGACGATCACGAGCTCGGTGATGTCGGCGGCGGTGAGGAGTTCCTGCAGCCCTGTCTGGATGAAGCTGTTCGGCTCGTGCTTCTCGATGACGAGCTCGCCGTCGACGGGTGCGACCGAGGGGTGGAAGTCGAGGCCCGTGGTGCCGGGCCGGAAGAACGTGGCGTCGGCGTCGGTCGAGACGTGGAAGATGTGCACGATCTTCTCGCCGGAGGCCCGGAACGACTCCAACACGCTGCGGGCCGCGTCTGCGGCAGCCTCCGGTTCGACGAGCGGAAAGGCTCCGCCCGGAAAGTAGTCGAGCTGGATGTCGATGAGGAGGAGTGCGCGGGTCATGGCTTCAGTATGTCGGCGGGGCCGGCACGACGCGGTCGAGTTCACGTCGATTGAGTTCGGTGCCGGGCCCGGTCTGCGGAGCAGTGCCCCTAGCGCGCGTGCTCATCCAGGAGAGTCCACGCGGCGACCAGCGAGATCGCGGAGGCGAAGGCGTCGAGGCTCGGTCGATTCAGGAACGCATGGCGCGAGCCCGCCTGGATGTGATGCCGGACGTCGACTCCAGCAGCCCCCAGTTCAGTCGCGAACATGTCTCCTGACGCGCGCATGTTGTCATGCTCCGCGTTGATGACGAGAGTCCGCGGAAAGGCGTCGAGGTCGTGGCCGCCGGGGAACGCCAGGCGATCGGAGAGAGCTTCGGCCGACCCGGCGTAGTTGCGGTTCATCCAGTTCAGGGCCCATCTGGAATGCGTGATCCGCCGGTGCCCACGGGATCTCTGCCGCCCCTCCCGTGTTCGCGGATGCGTCGAGTGGAAGAAGCCGTACGCGAAGACGGCGCCTGCCGGACGAAGGTCTTCGTCGATGGCTCGGAGAGTCGCGGCGGCCGCGAGGCACGCGCCCGCGGTCGCAACCGTGACGCCATGCTCCGCGAGAGAGAGCGCGACGTCGTGTGCCTCCGGTTGATCCGGGCTCCCTCGGAAGAACCCGCCGCCATGCAGCCAGAGCAGGGTCGGGCCGGATGCCCTGTCGTCTCCCGGTGCCGGCCTGTACCAGCGGACAGGGGCTGCGGCACGGTGCTCGATCACAGTCGATCGTTCCGCGTCGCGGCGATGGCGCGCGTCCGTCTGGAGGGTGAAGCGGTGAGTCTGGCGACGGGTCTGCTGCTTTCGGGGTCGGAGATCGGCCCGGTTCGCCGCGAGGCGCGCAGCTCCCCGCGGCCGTCAGCGATCAGGACCGCCGTCACACCGGCGGCGCAGAGGGCGAATGCCAGCACGGTCGCGAGGGTGAGCGGCTCGCCTAGGAGCACCGCTCCCGAGACCGCGGTGACGGGAGCGACCAGGAAGAGCAGAGCGTTGACGGCAGTGATGCCGAGTCGGCGCAGCAGCCACCAGTAGAGGCCGTAGGCCATCATCGTCGGAACCAGTGCCGAGAGCGCCGCCGCTGACCAGAACGTCGGCGATGCCGGGGGCAGGAGAGTGCCAGTGAGCGCCGCGAGGACCGTCAGTGCGCCGGCTGTCACCGACACGTGGACCGTCAAGGTCGTGAGCACAGGAAGCGGGGACTGTCGCCGGCGATCCATGAAGGTGCCCACGACGAGGCAGGCCATGGCCCCCGCGGGAAGCAGATAGGCGTGAGCGGGGGCGCTCGACCCGCCCACCTGTGAGCTGACCACGAGCGCGACCCCGCCGGCGCCGACGACCAGGCCCACCCGCTGGAGGCCCCGCACGCGGAGGCCGAGGAGCGGCCCCACGAGCGTGGCGACGACAAGGGGCTGCACGGCATCGATGAGTGCCGTCGTCCCGGTGGCGACCCCTGCGGCGATTGCCGCGTACACGAATCCGCAGTAGCCGAACTGGGCGAACAGGCCGATCAGGGCCTGGCGTCCGAGGTCCTTGAGCGGCGCGCGCCTGATCGAGCCTCGTGCGATGCCGATCGCGAGCAGGACGACCGCCAGCGGCGCGAACCGCCAGACGAGAAGCATGGTCCACGGGACGTCGACGGTCGCGACCGCGGCGATGACGAAGCCGGAACTCCACGAGGCGACGAACGCGATGGCGGCGAGGGTCGACACGAGGCCGCCGAGTACACCGATCTGTTTACTCATGGGTGCGACTATACAGGTCGGTATAATCAGCGCATGCCCGTCACCGTTCCTGATCTTCTGCCTCTGACTCCGGGCGCGCGCCGCGTCCTCGACGCTGCGTCATCGCTGTTCTATGAGCGGGGTATCCATGCGGTGGGGGTCGACGCGATCGCAGCGGAGGCCGGCGTCACGAAGAAGACCCTCTACGACCGATTCGGCTCCAAGGAGGAGCTCGTCGTCGCGTACCTGCGGCATCGCGACGCGCGCTGGCGAGCGCACCTCGCCGCCGCTCTCGAGCGCGTCCCGGAGCCGGGCGTCGAGCGGGTGCTCGCCGTCTTCGACGCCTCGATCTCGTGGTCCGATGCGAACACCCCGAAAGGCTGCAGCGCGATCAATGCCCGAGCCGAGATCGGCAACGGCCACGACGGCCATCCGGTCTTCCCCGAGGTCGCCCGGCAGAAGGCGTGGCTGCTCGGAGTCTTCGCCGAGCTCCTCGAGGAGGCCGGTAGCGCCGACCCCCTGGAGACGGCGAAGACGATGATGCTGCTCTACGAGGGTGCCATCGTGACCATCGGGATGGAGACGTTCAGTCGGCCGTTCGAGCTCGCCCGCCGCGTGGCGGCCGCGGTGCTCGCGGCCCCCGGCCGCTAGGGCGCCCCAGGATCCCTCACCCCGGTCAGCGCCGCCGGTAGGTGCTGCCGTCTGCGGTGTGCACGGCCGAGTCGTCCAGGAGCGTCCGCAGGTTGTAAGAAGCGCAGTCGACGAACGTGCCGATGCTGATCCGGGAGCTCGATCGGCGGAGCTCGCCCTTCGAGGGTCCGTCCGAGCCGATGCCGGCGCGGTGAACCATCCACTCGATGTCGCGGGCGTCCTGGTCGAGGTAGCGCATCACGGCCTCGTTGTCTTCGTGCTGACCGATGTAGCTCCGAGCTATCGTGTTCCGCACGAGCCGGAGCACCAGGGGGAGTCGCGTGCCCGGAGCCGCGCTGAGACCCCCGGCCTGGTACAGGAGTCGCCGTGTGCCGGCGCGGCGCATGGCGGGGACGAGCAGGCGCACGAACGTCGTGTTCACCTGTCGCTCGCGCTGCGCGGCGGCATTGCCGAGCATGATCACGACAGCGTCGATGCCGTCGAGCAGGGCGTCGAGGTCGAGGTCTCCGTCTACAGAGCCCTGAACTACCTCGAGCTCCGGGTGGGTGCTCCTGAGCTTTCCGGGTGTTCTCGCGAGCACCCGGACCCGGTGCCCCGCCTCGAGGGCGAGTCGCGTGAAGTGCTGTCCGGTCTGCCCGGTGCCACCGAGCACGAGGAGCGAGGGATGAGTTGTCATGTGCTCAATCTAGGCGGTGTCTAGAAAATAGGCAATGACAGGATCAGGGTTACGATTGCGGCATGACGCAGAAGCCCTTCCATCACGGGAACCTGCGCGCGGTCCTGCTCGACGAGGCCACGATGGTCCTTCGCGAGTCGGGGGTCGACGGTCTCTCCCTCCGCGATCTCGCTCGCCGCGCCGGCGTCAGCCACGGTGCGCCGCGGAGCCACTTCGTCGACCGGCAGTCGCTGCTCGATGCGCTCGCGGAACTCGGTTTCGACCGCCTCACCGTCGCCGTCCGAACGGCGCTGGGTGGCGGGGGAGACCTGCCGGCCCGCTTCGGCCGCGTCGCCCGCGCCTACGTCGACTTCGCCATCGACGACGCCGCGCTGATGGAACTGATGTTCCAGGCCAAGGCGACTGGCAGACCCGGACGGATCGAGGAGGCCGCCGGCGCCCTCTTCAGCACGCTCGACGGTGCCCTCGGGGCGCGGTCGGCCGAGGGGGACGACGAGTCACGAGACGTCTTCAAGATGCTCTTCGCGGCGACGATGCAGGGGATCGCAGCACTCGTCGCGTCCGGGCGCATCGAACGCGCGCAGGGGGACCGCCTCGTCGATGCGGCCATGGAGACGATGCTCGGATCGGCACTCGGAATGCGGGCCGTCACCTCATCCTGACCGCGTGGCCAGCCAGGAATCAGGCGCTCTGCGCAGCGTGAACGCAGCCCAGACCCGTTCTGGGGTGTCGCCTCCGGGCTCGGGTCGACGTAGCGTACCGAGGTGCCCGAGCCTCACCCAGATCAGTCGGCCGATCTGTCATCGTCCCTTCGCAGGATCCCGCCGTCGCGCCCCGCCGCGACGAGTACACGACCTGTCAGCAGCACGGCGCCGCTCCGGCTCGGGGTCGAGCGAGGCATGGCCGCGACGCTGGCCATCGTCGCCGGCCTGCTGGTGCTCCTCGCCCTGCCCGAGTTCGTCGGGGATCACAGGCCCGACCGCTTCCCTCTCCTCGTCGTGGCTCTCTGCCTGGCGGGGTCGATGGTGGCGCCGCTGCCCCTCGCGCTCGCGCGGAGCACGGGCCTGCTGCGGACGGGGCTCTGGCTGCCGGTGGCCTCCTACGTCGCGCTCCTCGTCGTGGAGCCCTTCACGCTCCGCGACCCGCTGCCGCTGGGATCGACGCCATGGCTCCTCGGCCTGTCTCTGATCGCCTTCAGCTGCACTGCGCTGGCCGAGTCGAACCCGTTCCGCGCCGGCGTCATCTGCCTCGGGATCGACGCGGCTCTGGCCGTCGTCTACGCCGACAGGCTTCCCATCGCCCACACCCTGATCACCAACTTCGGACTCCTCCTGCTGGCGGCGGGCCTGATCGCGGGAGTCCGGGCGCTGCGCGCGCGGGCGGATCGGGCGGACCGGGCCGAGGAGCGAGCGCGGATGCTCTTCGAAGACCACCAGCGCCAGGGCGCGCTCGAAGCCGAGCGTGTCCGCACGGACGCGCTGCTGCACGACACTGTTCTCGCGGCACTCCTGGCTGCGGCCGGCAACGACGCGCCGGACCGTGCTGCCGGCATGGCCCGGGCGGCTCTCGATATCGTGTCTGCCACCGGCGCTCGCCCGCAGACGCCACCGCGGATCGCCTCCCTCGGCACGGCACTGTCGAACGCCGAGGCCGACCTCGCCCGCTTCCGTGGTGTGGCCACCCTCGACCTGACCGGCCTGGACGCCCTGGAGCTGCCGCCCGAGGTGGCGGAGGCTCTCATCTCCGCGACCGTGCAGGCTCTCTGCAACAGCGTGACCCATGCCGGGCCGTCCGCCCGGCGGACCGCCGCAGGCTCCCGACTCGACGACGGCGGCCTCCGGATCACCGTCTCGGACGACGGATCCGGCTTCGACCTCGGATCCATCCCACAGGAGCGACTCGGCGTCCGGGTGTCGATCCTGGAGCGCGTGCGTCACGTCGGAGGGTCGGCGAGCATCCACTCGGCACCGGGCGAAGGCACCACCGTCGTCCTGGAGTGGCACCCCGATCGCGCCCCGTCGCCGCTCACCCGTCGACCGGGCGAGTCGTTGTTCACCGTCATCCCGCGGCGCGTCCTCTATCGAATCCTCGGCGCCCTGATCGTCGTGGCATCCCTCATCGCGACACTCGACGCCCTTCTCGTCACCCACGCGTACGCATCGGTCGCAGCATCCGTCCTCGGCCTGAGCATCCTGCCCGCCCTCCTCCAGGGAGCACGGCGCGGAACGATGTCGAACCGCGCCGCGTGGGTGACCACGGGAGTCGGGGTCCTCCTGTGCTGCATCGCGACGATCGGGCTCGATGCCGCCGACTTCGACTCGGCGTCCATCGCCCGATTCACCTGCGGCGTCCTCGCGGGGGCGGCCATGGGGTGGATGGCTGGCCGCAGGCTCCCGCCGCTCATCACCATGGGCGCCCTCGTGACGCAGATGACCCTGTGGGCGGGCCCGTCCGGTGTGATCCGGCTGGGCCTCGCCGGCGAGATCGTGATCGTCGTAGCCGGGCTGCTCATCCACCACGCCATCCGCAAGGTCACGGCCGCGGCCGAGGTCGCAGCCAGGCAGCACGTGGAGCTGACGATCCAGCAGGCCGAGCTGGACGCGTTCGACACCGAGCGCCAGCAGCGACTTCAGCACGCCGGGAACACGGCGGCGCCGATCCTCCGCCACATCATCGCCGTGGTCGGCCGACTGGGCGAGGACGCCCGTACCGAATGCCGCGTGCTGGAGCAGGCTCTCCGCGACGAGATCCGCGGCCGCAGCCTGCTCAACGAGGCCGTCCGCCAGGTGGTCTCGGCCCATCGCCGCCGTGGCGCGCTCGTGCAGATCCTCGACGACGGCGGTCTCGACGGCCTCGATCCTGCCGCCCTCGACCTGCTCTTGGACGACGTGGCTCGGCACCTCGAGCCCGTCCGGTCGAGCCGCATCATCATCCGGACCGGCCGCCCCGAATCCGACACCGCCATAACCATCGTCGCCTCGACCCCCGACGAGACGGCCGCCGCCCTCGGCCTCGACGCCGACGACGAGGTCGACCTCTGGGTCACGATCCCGCATCCGGAGGCCGTCGAGCTCGCTGCCTGAGGACCCGCCGACACAGCGACGCCGAACGACCAGAGAGAGCGAGTGACGGGAATCGAACCCGCGCTATCAGCTTGGGAAGCTGAAGTTCTGCCATTGAACTACACTCGCGCACCGCCGAAGCGGAGCAAGACTACGCCGAGACGCAGCCCGTCAAGCATACCGAACGGCACGTGACCCCTGAGAACCCACGGCGTAATGCAGGCGTAATTCGCGAGCCACGCAGGCGAAATGCGCCGGGCGAAGACTGAGCGCATCCCAGTCAAGGAGCATCCATGATCGTCACAGTCGTCGCCGGCAACCCCAAGCCGGCCTCCCGCACGCTCGAGGCCGCCCGCCATGTGGCCGAGTCGATCACCGGCCGAGCCGCCGACAGCGAGGTCGACGTGGTCACTCTCGGTCCTTCTCTGCTCGGCTGGGGCGACGACACCGTGAAGGCAGCGGTCGAGCTCGTGGCCGGCAGCGACCTCGTGATCGTGGCCTCGCCGACGTACAAAGCGAGCTACACGGGTGTGCTCAAGTGCTTCCTCGACCAGATCGACGGGGCCACCGGGCTGAAGGGCGTCACGGTCGTGCCGCTCATGCTCGGCGCGGGGCCGACTCACGCCCTCGCTCCCGAGCTGCTGCTCAAGCCGATCCTGGTCGAGCTGGGCGCCACCGCTCCCGCGCAGGGCCTGTATCTGAACGAGAAGGCCTACGCCGACGAGGGCGCGTACGGCGGCTGGCTCGACAACTGGAGAGACATCGTCCTGGCATCCGCATCCGCCACCCTCGCTTCGTCTGCCTCGGGCAAGGAGTAGCCATGACCACCACCGCGATCCACGACCTCGTCGAGGTCGGCACGCCCGATGCCGCAGCAGCGGTCAAGCTCGCATTCGGCTCGTTCCCCTCCGGTGTCGCGGCGCTAGCGGCAGAGGTCGACGGAGTCAGGGTCGGAATGGTCTCGTCGTCGTTCAGCGTCGGCGTCTCCTTCGACCCGCCGATGGTTATGTTCTCGGTGCAGAACTCCTCGACGACCTGGCCGATCCTCAAGCAGGCGGGCAGGATCGGCATCTCGATCCTGGGCTCGGCCCACGACGAGGCCTGCTACCAGCTGTCGAGCCGCAGCCGCGACCGCTTCGCCGGCCTCGACCTCCACGAGCCCGAGTCCGGTGCGATCTTCGTGCACGACGCCACCGTGTGGCTCGAGTGCGTGGTGCGCTCCGAGATTCCGGCGGGCGACCACCACGTCGTCGTGCTCGAGGTCACGTCGCTGCGCGTCGGCGACCAGACGGAGCCGCTCGTCTACCACGGCACGCGCTTCCGACGGCTCATCGCCGTCTGACCTCGCAGAATGCCAGGGGCGCAGGAACTCGCGCCCCACCGCCGCCAGGCCCCTAGCCCAGCGCGACGATCCTGACGTCGACGCCCGGCCCGGGCGCCCCTCGCGCGGCCAGATGGTCGAGCACCGCCGCCGCGACCGTGCGCGCCACTGCGGGCCCCGAGTGCTCGGGCCCCACTGCGACGTCGAGCTCGACCCTCGTCTGCGTCGCGGATAGGGCGACGGCGACCTGCGGTGTCGTCTTCGTGACCGTGCCGATGACGCTCCGGGCGAGCTGGGCGAAGCCGGGCCGCGGGTAGATCGCGGCGACGCCGGGAACGGAGCGGACGACCGCGGCGAGGTCGTCGGCGAGCGTGTCGGTCATGCGGCACCTCCGCCGAGCTGGTGCACGTCGCCGACGATCACGTCGACGCTGTCGACGACGAGCTCGGTCTGCGCGAGCAGGCGGGTGGCCACCGCTTCGCGGACCTCGTCGGCCATCGCCGGCACGAAGATCCCGCGGAGGGCGCTGATGGTGACTTCGACGTGAATCGGCGCGCCGGGCTCGGCGAGCGGACCGTCGAGACCGCAGGAGATGACCACGGCTCCGGGCACCGAGTCGCCGGCCTCGCGGATGAGGCCGCGGACAGCCCCCTCCGTCAGATGCAGCGTGCTCTGCAGGTCGGAGGAGACGAGAGGGATGTCGCGGCCGCTCCGCGCCTCGCGTCTGACGCGTTCCATGACGCCGCCGAACCAGCTCGGGTCGGCGAGGCTCTCCTGGGTGCCCTCGTCGGCGACCAGCCGGCTCGACAGGGCCCGGAGGCGCTGCAGCACAGCGAGCTGCCCGGCGTTCTCGGGAACCTCCTCGATCGAGGGGTCGTAGGGGATCCGGCCGGAGTCCAGGTAGTCGGCCAGGCGCTCGAGGGTGACGGTCTCGTCGCTCATCGCCAGGCCTCCATCTCTGTGGTCAGTGTCTCTCTCGCCCGGGCCAGCTGGCCTCGGGCGGCGGTGGTCGTGATGCCGAGGTGCTCCGCGATCTCGCCGTACGACTCGCCACCCACCTCGCGGAGGATCCAGCTCTGCCGCTGGAGCGGGGGCAGGCGGTCGAGCGCGCGGCGCAGGCCGGCCATCGCGTCGTCGGTCTGGGCGATGCGGGCCGGGTCGCCGTGGTCGTCGACCGGCAGCCGCGCCGAGACCGCCTCGTCGTCGATGTCGTCGGACGGCTTCCTGGCCCGCATCAGGTCGAATGCCTTCCGCGAGACGATCCGCATCATCCATCCCCGGACGGCATCCGGCGTGGTCAGGTTGGGCAGCTCGCGCCAGATCGCCACCGAGGCCTCCTGCACGGCGTCGGACGCATCGTGCTTCGAGCTCGTGAGGCGCACGGCGTAGGCGGTCATGAGGCCGAGGTGCCGCCGCAGGAGCACCTCGAAGGCGCGCGCGTCTCCGTCGGCCGCCCGGCGAGCGAGCAGCCCGTCGGAGGCCTCGGCCAGCGACGGCGCGGGCGGGGGAGCGAAGTTCACCCCCTCAGACAACACCCCGGTTCCTGCAAAAAAAGTTTTTCGAAGAAAGTGCGTGACGTTTTCGGGAGTGGATGCGTCTCATCGTTACGCGGCCTCAAGCCGCCCCGGACTCTCATCCCAGAGGAGCACCATCATGGCCGACAAGCCCACCGTCCCGACCGCTACCGCCACCCCGACGCCCACCGCCACTCCGGCGGCCGGCCGCGTCGACAAGTTCGCCACGCCGGTGACGACCACGACGACCGCCAC
Organism: Frondihabitans sp. OV104; assembly: GCF_057787745.1. Classification (NCBI taxonomy): domain Bacteria; kingdom Bacillati; phylum Actinomycetota; class Actinomycetes; order Micrococcales; family Microbacteriaceae; genus Frondihabitans; species Frondihabitans sp. OV104. The sequence continues at coordinate 2,909,309 of NZ_CM173541.1, read as the reverse complement.
GGGTGCGGCCACCTCAGGCAAGACCGTCATCGCCGACAGCGTCATCTCGAAGGTCGCCGGCATCGCAGCCCGCGAGGTTCCCGGTGTGTTCGCTCTGGGTGGCGGCGCCGCCCGCGCGTTCGGCGCCATCCGCGACGTGATCGGCTCGACCGACCTGTCGCAGGGCGTGCGCGTCGAGGTCGGGGAGACCCAGGTCGCCGCCGACGTCACCATCGTCGTCGAGTACCCGACGCCGATGAACGCCGTCGCCGAGCAGGTCCGTTCCGCGGTCGCCCTTGCCATCACCGACCTCGTCGGAATGCAGGTCGCCGAGGTCAACGTCGCGATCAACGACGTGCACATCCCCGGCGAGGACGACGACGACGAGAGCGTGCCCGCCGAGAGCCGCGTGCAGTGAGCGCGACGACCACGGGCATCGTGATCGGCGCCGTCCTCGGCGTCGTCGCGGTGGCCTTCGGCTTCTGGGCGCTCGTGCTGGTGGCCGTGTTCATCGCCGTCGGCGCCCTCGTCGGCCGCGTGGCGGCGGGCGAGCTCGACGTCTCCAGCCTCGCCGACGTGCTCCGCGGACGGCGCTCGTCCCAATGACAGACCCCCAGGCCGCCGCTCCCGTCGATGGCGACGGGGCGGCTTCGAGCGGGTGGTCGTCGGGTCCTGATTCCCCGGCGGCCACCTCTGTGCACCCCGGTGGCATCGACCACCCGGTCGGCTCGCGCGACGTCCCCGGGCGGGGGCCCGTGATCCCGGGTCACGTCAGCATCGCCTCCCGCGCCCTCCAGCGCGTCGGCGGTGCCGTCGTGGCCGAGCAGCTGCTCGTCGAGCGGCGCGACGTCCGGGTCGACGCACGCGACGACGACGGCAGCCTCGCTCTCCGCGTCTCGACGCCGATGACGATCCCCCCGCTGACAGCCGTACCCGCCGATCAGGTCGGCGTGGTCGCCACGATCACAGCGCTCCAGGAGACTCTGACCCGTCGCATGGCCGAGATCACGGGGCGCTCCGTCTCGCGCGTCGATGTCACCGTGACCGGCAGCCGCCTCCCCCTCACGAACGGACGACTTTCATGAGCTCCCTCAACCGGCGGATCCTGCGCCGCGAGACCCATTCATCGCGCTCCGGAGCGACCGTCGTCGTCCTCGTCGTTCTCGCGCTCGTCGCCGCCTACGTCGGCGTCGAGGCCGTCTACGCCGCCCTCGGCCGGAAGCCTCTGCTGTTCTCGCCGCTGGACGTGCTCGGCTCGCTCCTGACTGCGGCGACCACCCAGGGCGGCCTCGTGATCGCAGCCGGCATCGTCACCGGCCTCCTCGGCCTCGTGCTGCTCGTCATCGCGCTCACGCCCGGCCGCCGTGGCCGCCACACCCTCGACGACCCGCGCCTCGCTGTGGTCGTCGACGACCAGGTCGTCGCCGCGTCGCTCGCCCGCACCACCCGTGTCGCCGCCGCCTTGGCGCCCGGCCAGGTCAGCGCCTGGGTCTCGCGTCGTGAAGCCCGCGTCACGATCACGCCCGCGTCGGGTGCGCTGGCCGATGTCGAGGCCGTGCAGGCCGCGGCGTCCGACGAGCTCGCGGCCATCGGCTACCGGCCGGCCGTCACCGCCGACGTCCGCGTTACCCGAACAGGAAAGCTCGGCGCATGACCTCCACCAATCGTCCTCTCAACCGGCTCTTCCTCGGGCTCGTCGGGCTCGTCTTCCTCGCGGTCGGGGCCTTCCTCGTCGCGGCGGCCCTCCCCGGCCGGTCGGTCGTCCGGGACTGGATCGGCCGCGCACGCGACGCCCAGGACACCGCGCTGAAGTCGTCGGCCATCGGCCAGCCCGCGCCCTTCGACGGCAGCTACCTGCCGTGGGGACTCGCAGTCGTCTGCCTCGTCGTCGTGCTCGTCGCCGTCATCGCGGCGATCGCCCGCGGCGGCGGACGCACCGACCGCGTCGTCGAGGTCGACGAGCCCGCCGGGCGGATCGTCGTCTCGTCGCAGTTCGCTGAGACCGCGCTCGTCGACGCGCTCCAGCCGCGCCGCGACATCGCAGCCGTCTCGGTCGCGTCGTATCAGCTCAAAGGAGCGCCGGCCCTCAAGCTGCGCCTGCGCCTGACGGCCGGGTCGTCGCCGGTCCCTGCCGTGCGGGCGGCCTCCGAGGCCGTCACCGGGCTGGACGCCGTGCTCGGCGGCCCGCCCCTGCCTGTGCTCGTCGAGGTCGTCGGGGCGTCGCCCGTGCGACCCGGCGCGGACTCGCGCGTCAGCTAGATCCGCTCGCGTCAGACGCGCAGCAGCAGCTTGCCGACGTGGCCGCCCTCCTCCATCCTCCGATGGGCGAGGGCGGCTTCGTCGAGTGAGAACACCGTGTCGATGATCGGACGCACGACGCCCTGCTCGACCATGGGCCAGACGTGCTCGCGCAGGCCGCGGATCACCTCGGCCTTCTCGGCGATGGGGCGCGACCGCAGAGTGGTGCCCCAGACGCGACCGCGCTTGGCCATGAGCGCGCCGAGCTGGAACGTCGACGCGGCGTTGCTCTGATTGGCGATGACCATGATCCGGCCGCCGGTGCGGAGAGCTGCGATGTTGCGCTCGAGGTAGTCGCCGCCCACCAGGTCGAGGACGACGTCGGCGCCGCCGAGTTCCTGCGCCTTCTCGACGAAGTCGGCCTCGTGGTAGTCGACGGCGGTCGCACCGAGCGACTCGCAGAAGGCGACCTTCGCCGCCGAGCCCGCCGTCGCCAGCACCTGGGAGCCCAGCGCCGTGGCGATCTGAATCGCCATCGTGCCGATGCCGCTCGAGCCGCCGTGCACGAGCAGCGTCTCGCCAGGCTGGAGCTGCGCGCTCTGGAACACGTTCGACCAGACCGTCGCCGCGGCCTCCGGGAGGCCGGCCGCCTCAACGAGGTCGACCCCGTCGGGCACCGGCAGCACGAGGCGCGCGTCGACGGCGACCCGCTCGGCGTATCCGCCGCCGGCAAGGAGCGCGCAGACGCGGTCGCCACGGGCGAAGGCGGTGTCGCCGGGGTCGGCGACGGTGCCCGACACCTCGAGGCCGGGCCACTCCGGCGCGCCGGGCGGCGGCGGGTAGTGGCCCTGGCGCTGGTTGACATCGGCGCGGTTGACGCCGGCCGCGACCACGTCGAGGACGACCTCGCCGGGGCCCGCGGTCGGGTCGGGTGCCTCGCCGGGCGTGAGGACGTCGGGGTCGCCGGGCTCGGAGATCAAGATCGCTCGCATGGGATGATCCTGCCCCGTGCTCGCCGTCGAGAACTCAGGTTCGGTGCGCGGCGCCGCCGGCGGGGCACGTGCCAAGCCCCGCCCGGCCCGCACCGCCCCTGAGTTGCCAACGGCCGCCCGGCCCGCACCGCCCCTGAGTTGCCGACCGCCGCCCCGCTAGGCTGGCCGGGTGCTGCTCTCCGACCGCGACATCAAGGCCGAACTCGACCTCGGGCGCATCGGGCTCGACCCGTACGACCCGAGCCTGATCCAGCCGTCGAGCATCGACGTGCGGCTCGACCGCTTCTTCCGGCTGTTCGACAACCACAAGTACCCGTTCATCGACCCGGCCGAAGACCAGCCGGAGCTGACGCACCTCGTCGAGGTCGACCCCGACGAGCCGTTCATCCTGCACCCGGGCGAGTTCGTGCTCGGCTCGACGTACGAGCTGGTGACCCTGCCCGACGACATCGCGGCGCGCCTCGAGGGCAAGTCGTCGCTCGGCCGCCTCGGCCTCCTGACCCACTCGACCGCCGGCTTCGTCGACCCGGGCTTCTCGGGCCACGTCACCCTCGAGCTCTCGAACGTCGCCACCCTGCCGATCAAGCTGTGGCCGGGCATGAAGATCGGGCAGATCTGCTATTTCCGGCTGTCCTCGCCGGCCGAGAACCCCTACGGCTCGTCGATCTACGGCTCGCGCTACCAGGGACAGCGGGGCCCCACGGCGTCGCGGTCCTTCCAGAACTTCGTCCGCACCGACACGGGTGCGGCACCGTCAGCGGCCAAGGACGCACAGGCTTAGGCCGAGTGCGGCCACTGCTCCAGCTGCCACCCCAGCCACGGCGACCACGCGAACGGCGCGGCCTCGACGGAGGCCTGCAGGTCGGCGGGCGAGATCCACGCCCACTCGGCGACCTCGTCGGGCGACGGCGCCGGGACCCCGACGGCCACGGCGGTGAACACCGGGCAGATCTCGTGCTCCACGACGCCCGAGGCGTCGACGGCGCGGTAGCGGAAGTCGGGCAGGATGGCCTCGACCTCGGCGACCTCCATCCCGAGCTCCTGGCTTGCGCGGCGGCGGACCGCCTCGGCAGGCGTCTCGCCGGGCGCGGGGTGGCCGCAGAAGGAGTTGGTCCAGACGCCCGGCCAGGTCGCCTTCGTCAGCGCACGACGGGTGACGAGGATGTCCCCCGTCTCCGGGTTCGTCACGTGGCAGCTAAAAGCCAGGTGAAGAGGGGTTTCCGTCGTGTGGACGAGGGATTTGGGGTACGTGCCGACGGAGTTTCCGGCCTCGTCGACCAATACCACCAGCTCATCGAGGTCGTGTGCCACGGAGGCCGTGGTCGGCTGAGGAAGTGCCTCGGATTCGGGTCTCATTGCGCTGTAGTCTGCCCTAATGGAAGGTGATCACGCGCTCGCAGAGCTGCAAGCGGTGGGCGGGGGTCGCGCCTCCGACACTACCGAGCGGGTCGACGAGGTTCTCGCCGGGTTCTTCCAGGGCGCAAAGCGCCGGGCCGCCCGACTCGGGCCCCGCTACGTCGACCTCTGGAACGTGCTCGAGCGCAACTCGGCCGGCGGCAAGCGGTTCCGCCCACGCATGGTCGTCGCCGCCTACGAGGGCCTCGGCGGCACGGACGCCGACGCGTGCGCCTCGGTGGGCGCGGCGTTCGAGCTGCTCCACACGGCGCTCATCGTGCACGACGACGTCATCGACCGCGACTTCTCGCGCCGCGGGATCCCCAATGTCTCCGGCAGCTACCGCGACACGGCGACGACCGCCGGCATCAGCACGCCCGCGGCCGAGCACCGCGGAATGTCGGTCGGCGTGATCGCCGGCGACCTCGCCCTCACCGGAGCGTCGCGTCTCATGCTCGAGGTCTCCTGCTCCGCCGGGGTCCGCGCGCAGCTGCTCGACGTGCTCGACGAGGCCGTCTTCGCCAGCGCCGGCGGCGAGCTGCTCGACGTCGAGCTCAGCCTCTCGCCCGAGGTCCCGTCGGTCGACGAGGTGCTCGAGATGGAGCGCGCGAAGACCGCCGTCTACTCCTTCGAGGCTCCCCTCATGGCGGGCGCTCTGCTCGCCGGCGCGGCACCCGACGTGGTCGTCGCCCTGCAGTCGTTCGGTCGCGAGATCGGCATCGCCTACCAGATCGTCGACGACCTCCTCGGCGTCTACGGCGTCGAGACGGAGACCGGCAAGACCACGCTCGGCGACCTCCGCGAGGGCAAGCGAACCGTCCTGATCGCGCACGCGGCGACGACCGACGACTGGTTCGCGATCCGGCCCTTCATCGGCAAGTCCGACCTGACCCTCGACGAGGCCGAGCACGTCCGGGCGCGGCTGGAGTCGTGCGGGGCCAAGGCCGCCGCCGAGCGCCTCGTCGACGAGCACGCCCGCCGAGCGCTGGCGATCCTCGACTCCGAGCTGATCACCGCCGACCTCCGATCGGTTCTCCACCCCGTCGTCGACACGGTTCTCGAGCGGACCCGATGACCCGTCTCGCCCTCTACGACCGGGTCGCCCACGAGGCCTCGGCCGACGTCATCCGCCGCTACTCGACCTCGTTCGGGCTCGCCTCGCGGCTCCTCGGCGCCGACGTCCGCGCCCACGTCGAGAACATCTACGCCCTCGTGCGGGTCGCCGACGAGATCGTCGACGGCCCCGCGGCCGAGGCGGGGGCCGACCCGGCCGAGTGCGAGCGCATCCTCGACGAGTTCGAGCGCGAGACCGAGCAGGCCATCGCCATCGGATTCAGCGCCAACCTCGTGGTCCACGCTTTCGCGGCCACCGCCCGAGAGACCGGCTTCGCGCAGGAACTCACCGCCCCGTTCTTCGCCTCCATGCGACGTGACCTCCACGCCGCCGAGCACGACCAGGCGTCGTTCGACCTGTACGTCTACGGGTCTGCCGAGGTCGTCGGCCTCATGTGCCTCCGGGCGTTCCTCCAGGGCCGCACCTACGACGCCCGCACCCTCGTGAAGCTCGAGAACGGGGCGCGCGCTCTGGGCGCGGCGTTCCAGAAGGTGAACTTCTTGCGCGACCTCAGCGACGACTTCGAGACACTGGGCCGCAGCTACTTCCCGGGGGTCGACCCGGCGAGCTTCAGCGACAGCGAGCGCGACCGACTCGTCGCCGACATCGACGCGGACCTCGCGGTGGCACGCGAGTGCCTCGAGTTCCTGCCGTCGTCATCCCGGCGTGCGGTCGCGCTGGCGCTGGGCCTCTTCGCCGAGCTGAACCGCCGCCTGGCCGTGACGCCGGCGGTCGAGCTGATGCGCACCCGGATCCGCGTGCCGAACCCCGTGAAGCTGCGCATCGCGGCGCGAGCGGCGGCCGGACTGTGAGCGGCAAGACGGCCGTCGTCATCGGCGGCGGCATCTCGGGTCTCGCCTCGGCCGGGCTGCTGGCGCGCGAGGGGTACGCGGTGACCGTGCTCGAGAAGGCGGGCGCGGTGGGCGGCCGGGCGTCGACGTGGGAGTCCGACGGGTTCCGCTTCGACATGGGGCCGAGCTGGTATCTGATGCCGGAGGTGTTCGACCACTTCTTCCGGCTGATGGGCACGACGGCCGAGGCCGAGCTCGACCTGGTGCCGCTCGACCCCGGCTACCGGGTGTACTTCGAAGACGGCGAGCCGATCGACATCCCGCAGGGGCTGGCCGAGAACCTCGAGCTGTTCGACCGTCTCGAGCCGGGCGCCGGAGAGCGGATGCGCCGGTACCTCGCTTCGTCCCGCGAGACGTACGACATCGCGAAGGAGCGCTTCCTCTACACGAGCTTCGGCAGCCTGCTGCCGCTGCTGCGCCGCGACGTCCTGACCCGCCTGCCGAAGCTCGCGCGCCTGCTGCTGCAGAACCTCGACTCGCTGGTCGGGAAGACGGTGAAGGAGCCGCGGCTGCGGCAGATCCTCGGGTATCCGGCGGTGTTCCTGGGCTCGTCGCCGTACGAGACGCCGAGCATGTACCACCTCATGTCGACGCTCGACCTCGACGACGGCGTGCAGTACCCGATGGGCGGCATCGCGGCGGTCATCGCGAGCATCGAGAAGCTGGCCCGCGAGGCCGGTGTGACCATCGTGACGGAAGCCGAGGTCACCCGGATCCGCACCACGGCCGGCCGGCGTCCGCGAGCCACCGGCGTCGACTGGGTCGACTCGTCTGGCACCGCGCGATCCACCTTCGCCGACGTCGTCGTCTCGGCGGCCGACCTGCACCACACCGAGACGGCGCTGCTGTCGAGCGAGCTGCAGACGTACGGCGAGAGCTACTGGGCCGACCGCAACCCCGGCCCGAGCGCCCTTCTGATGTACCTCGGCGTCGAGGGCGAGCTGCCCGAGCTCGAGCACCACACGCTGTTCTTCTCGAGCGACTGGCACGACAACTTCGGCCGCATCTTCCACGAGCCGAAGAGCATCCCGGCGCCGCCCTCGCTCTACGTCTGCAAGCCGTCGATCGTCGACCCGGCCACGGCGCCCACGGGACAGACGAACCTCTTCGTGCTCGTGCCGCTGCCGGCTCAGCCGGAGCTCGGGCGCGGCGGCGTCGGGCTCGATGCCGCCGGGGGCACCTCTGTCGTCGACAACTCAGGCTCGGTGCAGCTCGAGCGCCTCGGCGACGCTGTCATCGAGCAGATCGGCGCCTGGGCTGGCGCACCGGACCTGAGTTCTCGAATCGTCCTCCGTCGCACCCGCGGCCCGCAGGACTTCGTCGACGACTACAACTCGTGGTCGGGCAGCATGCTCGGCCCGGCGCACACGCTCCGGCAGAGCGCGATGTTCCGCGCGGGCAACGCCTCGAAGCGGGTCCGCGGCCTGCACTACGTCGGCGGATCGGTGCGGCCCGGGATCGGGCTGCCGATGTGCCTCATCAGCGCCGAGGTGCTCCTCAAGAACCTCCGGGGCGACACCTCGACCGAGCCGCTTCCGGAGCCCTGATGGGCGTGCTCTACCTCGTCGGCCTCCTCGTCGCCCTGACGGGAATGGTCGTGCTCGACCGTCGCTTCGGCCTGTTCTTCTGGCGCGACGCCCGCCGGGCCGCCGTCGTGCTCCCGGTCGGCATCGCGTTCTTCCTGGTCTGGGACCTCCTCGGGATCCGGAGCGGCATCTTCTTCCGCGGCGAGACGTCGTTCATGACGGGCCTCCAGATCGCACGGGAGCTCCCGGTGGAGGAGGTCTTCTTCCTCGCGCTGCTCTGCTACCTGACGATGAACCTCGCCGCCGGCATGCCGCTCGTGCTGTCGGCAACTCAGGGTCGACGCACGCGGGGGCGGCGCTCGTGAGCTACTGGGCGCTCAACGCGTTCTTCCTCGGCGCCGTCGCCCTGGCGGGGATCGCGGCCGCGATGACGCTCCGAGCGCGTCGGGCTCGCGTGCACGGCTCCTGCGTTGTCAGCGCGGCGCTCACTGTCGGCGTGCTCCTCGTGATGACCGCCGTCTTCGACAACGTCATGATCGGCATCGGCCTCGTCGGCTACGACTCCGCGAAGATCAGCGGTGTGTTCGTCGGCATCGCACCTCTGGAAGACTTCGCGTACGCCGTCGCGGCGCTCGTCCTGCTGCCGTCGCTGTGGGTGCTGCTCGAGAGGAGGCCGAGGTGAAGGCGCTCTTCCCCGTGTCGCGCCCGCTGAGCTGGGTGAACACGGCGTTCCCCTTCGCGGCCGCGTACATCCTCACCGGGCTCGGCTCGGACGGCGTGAACTGGATCATCGCGATCGTCGGCATCGCCTACTTCCTCGGGCCCTACAACCTGGCGATGTACGGCATCAACGACGTCTTCGACTACGAGAGCGACCTCCGCAACCCGCGCAAGGGCGGCGTCGAGGGCGCGATGGTCGACCGCAGCTTCCACGCCACGATCCTGCGGGCCGTGGTCGTGACGAATGTGCCCTTCTTGGTTTTCCTCGTGCTGGTCGGGCATCCGCCGAGCTGGGCGGTGCTGGCGGTCAGCGTCTTCGCCGTCATCGCCTACTCGTTGAAGGGGCTTCGGTTCAAAGAGCGGCCCTTCCTCGACTCGATCACGAGCAGCACGCACTTCACGAGTCCCGCTGTCTACGGACTCGTGCTCGCCGGCGCCACGTTCACCCCGCAGCTCTGGGCGCTGCTCGGCGCCTTCTTCCTCTGGGGGATGGCGAGCCACGCGTTCGGCGCGGTCCAGGACGTCGTCGCCGACCGCGAGGGCGACATCGCCTCGATCGCCACCGTCATGGGCGCGGCCTGGACCGTCCGATTCGCGTTCGCCGCGTACGCGCTCGCCGGCGTGCTGATGCTGTTCACCGCGTGGCCCGGCCCGCTGGGGGCTCTGCTGGTGGTGCCGTACCTCGTGGCGGTCGCACCGTTCTGGAGCGTGGCCGACGCCGAGGCCGAGTCGGCCAACCGCGGGTGGCGCCGGTTCCTGGCCATCAACTTCGCGTGCGGATTCCTCACCACGATGCTGCTGATCTGGTGGGTGGCTCTGGGCCGCTGATCGTCGTTTTCCGACAGTCGCCCATCGATTTGGCCGGGAACGGCTCCGCAGTGCCAGCCTTAAGGTCTGTTCATCTCAACCCAAGGAGAATCGCATGAGAGGCAAGATCCTGTTCGTCGCCGGACTCGCAACCGGATACGTCGTGGGTGCCCGCGCGGGTCGCCAGTCGTACGAGAAGATCAAGCGCCGTGCCGACCAGGTCTGGCACGACCCGTCGGTTCAGCGTGGCGTCACCAAGGCCGAGGACTTCGTTGCCGAGAAGGCGCCGATCGTCGGCAAGAAGGTGCAGGAGGCTGCGTCCGACGCCGCCCACGCCGCTACGGAGAAGGTCAAGTCGGCCACCTCGAAAGACACTCCCTGACCGTGGGTCTCTTCGACGTCTTCGACACGAAGCCCGAAGCGGGCGAGCGCAAGTCGCTCGGCAGCATGCTGGCTTCGCTCCCCGATCTCATCTCGCGGCTGATCCGGGGTGAGATCGCTCTCGCGCGTGCTGAGCTGATCGCCAAGCTCAAGGTCGCCGGTCGCGGGATCGGCCTGCTGGTCGGCGCCGCCGTGTTCGGCTTCATCCTGCTCGAGGTGCTGATCGCCGCGGCGATCCTGGGCACCGCGACGGTGTTCCCAGCCTGGCTCGCGGCGCTTCTCGTAGCGGCGGCTCTGCTCGTCATCACGGCCGCGCTGGCCTTCGTCGGCTACCGCTCGCTCAAACGGGGCGTTCCGCCGGTGCCGACCGAGACGATCAAGAACGTCCGGAGCGACGTGCACGCCCTCAAGGGCGACGCCGCGAAGGAGTCGGCCGCGAAGTCAGAAGCGGCGGAAGGCGACGCGAGATGAGCGAGCGCGACGACCCGAAGAAGCCTGCCGACGGGCTCGCCGACGAGGTCGCGAAGACCCGTGACGAGTTCGCGGCCACGCTCGACGCGATCGAAGACCGCCTGAACCCGAAGACCCAGCTGCGCCGAGCCCGGTCGCGCGTGAGCAACGACCCTAAGGTCCTTGCCGCCGCGGCCGTCGGCGCTGCCGGGCTGGCGGCGGCAGTCACCGGCGTCGCACGCCTCGTGTCGCGCGCTCGCCGCTGATCCCTCCCCGGCGCGGACCCCTCATCTGGCGCTCAGCCACGCGAGACCTGCCCACGCGAGACCCCGCCCACACGAGACCCACCCACGCGAGACGTTGACCCCCGGAGGACCCCGTGGCCCGAACTGCTGCACCTGCCCGCGAGACCGGCGACGACGTCCGTGACGAGGGCCCCGATTCGCCGCTCGACCTGACCAAGCGCACCTGGATCTACACGCTCAAGAAGACCCTGCGCGAGTTCTCGAGCGACAGCTGCACGGATCTCGCCGCGTCGCTCACCTACTTCGCGGTCCAGGCTCTCTTCCCGGCCCTCCTGGCGATCGTGTCGATCCTCGGCCTGTTCGGCCAGGCGGACCAGACGACCAAGCAGGTCCTCGCCCTGCTCGGCCAGCTCGGCGCCTCCGACCAGATCATCCAGACGATCAGCGGCCCGGTCGAGGCGCTCTCGAAGTCACCCGCCGCCGGCATCACCTTCGTCGTCGGCGTGGTGGGCGCCATCTGGTCGGCCTCCGGCTACGTCGGAGCCTTCGGCCGCGCCATGAACCGGATCTACGACCGCCAGGAGGGGCGCCCGATCTGGAAGCTCCGCCCGACCAACCTCCTCGTCACGATCATCGCTGTCGTATTGATCGTGATGGCCGGGTTGATCCTCGTGCTGAGCGGTGACATCGCCCGCACGATCGGCGACTTCGTCGGGCTCGGCGACGCCGCAGTGACCGTCTGGCTCATCGTCAAGTGGCCCGTGCTCGCCATCATCATCGTCGTCGTGGTCGCGGTGCTGTACTACTTCTCGCCGAACGTGAAGCAGCCGAAGTTCCGCTGGATGAGCATGGGCGCGCTGCTCGCGATCGGCATCTGGCTGATCGCTTCGATCGGCTTCGCGTTCTACGTCGCGAACTTCTCGAACTACAACAAGACGTACGGCGCTCTCGGCGGCGTCATCGTCTTCCTGCTCTGGCTGTGGATCACGAACAACGCCCTGCTCTTCGGCGCCGAGTTCGACGCCGAGGCCGAGCGCGGCCGCGAGCTCCAGGCGGGCATCAAAGCCGAGGAGGACATCCAGCTGCCCCTCCGCGACGACCGCCAGATCGAGAAGAAGGCGCTCAAGCACGAGAAGGACGTCCAAGAGGCGATCGAGGTCCGCGAGGCGGCAGAGCAGCAGCAGGAACTCGAGACGGCCGAGAAGGAGCGCGAGCGCGCCGGCTCCGAGTCCACGCCCAAGAACCCCGTCGACAACCCCGCCGACTTCGTCTGATCTTCTGGGAGACGCTGGCCCCGCAGATCAGGTGATGATCTTGATGAGCGCGCCGGTCGGGTCGGCGAGCATGCCCATGCGGCCGAACGGCGTGTCTTCGGGCGCGTCGACGACGCGGCCGCCGAGCTCGACGGCGTCGGCCATCGTCGCGTCGGCGTCGGCGACGTTGATGTAGACGAACCACTTCGCCGGAGCGCCCGGCTCCCAGTACAGCTTCGCGTCCATGACGCCGGCGTACGGCCGCTCGTCGACCATCAGCTGCGAGTAGCGGAACTCGGGGGTATCGGCCATCGAGTTCGTCTGCCAGCCGAAGGCCTGCTGGTAGAAGGTCAGCGAGTCGTCGTAGTCGACGGTGTGCAGCTCGAACCAGGCGGGTGCGCCGGGTTCGGCGAGCACCTGGAACCCGCCGTTGGTGCCGCGCTGCCAGGCGGCGATCGCCGCGCGGCCGGTGTCCTCGGCGACGACCATCGAGCCGAGGTCGCCCACGGGGTGTGGTCCCACGTGCACGACGCCGCTCGCACCCGTGATGGCCTCCGCAGTCGTCTCGGCGTCGTCGGTCTCGAGGTAGACGAGCCAGGCGTCATCGACGGCGTCGGGATCGCGGTTGCCGATGAGCCCGCCGATCTGGCGGCCGCCGAGGCTGATCGTGACGTAGCCGCCGAACTCGGGCGGGGTGTCGCCCATCGTCCAGCCGAACAGTCCCGAGTAGAAGGCGCGGGCCCCGGCGACGTCGCGCGTCGAGAGGTCCATCCAGAGAGGTGCTCCTGTGGGGAAGCCGGAGGGTGCGGGCATGGGGTGGTGCTCCGTTCGCGAGGTGGACAGAAGCGGGAGGGTCAGAACGAGAATCCGAGCTCGGCGGGGTACTCGCCGCGTGCCGTGAGAGTGGCCGCCGCGTCGCGGAGGTGCGAGAGCGTGAGGCCCATGGCGCGCGGCCCGAAGCTCACGCGTGATACCCCGAGCTCGGCGAGCTTCGCGAGCGGCACGCTGTCGGCACCCGAGATGACGCTGACCTTGCCGTGGATCTGCGAGAGCGCGTCGGCCACCATCTGCTCGGTCGTGAGGCCGAGCACGAACGCGACGTCGGCGCCGGCGTCGAGGTAGGCGTTGGCGCGGGTGACCGCGTCGTCCCAGAGCGACGGGTCGCCGGCGAGAGCGTCGACGCGAGCGTTGATGACGATGGGCACACCCGCGCGGTCGCCGGCGGCGCGGGCCGCGGCGATCTTCGAGACCTGGGTGTCGATGTCGTACAGCTCGGCCTTGTCGCGACCGACGCTGTCCTCGATGTTGAGGCCGGCCGCGCCCGCTTCGATGAGCCGCCAGACGTTGTCGCGCGTTCCTGCGGCATCCGTGGCGTAGGCCTTCTCGAAGTCGACCGAGACGGGCAGCTCGACCGAGCGGACGATCAGCTGGGCCGCGGCCAGGGCCTCGTCGACGTCGAGGCCTTCGCCGTCTTCGACGCCGTGCGCCTCGCTGATCGAGTGGCTCGCCGTCGCCAGCGCCTTCACCCCGGGAGCGGACGCGACGATGCGCGCCGTGATGCTGTCCCAGACGTTGGTGACGATCAGGGGATCGCCGGGAACGTGCAGAGAACGGAGCGTTTCGGCCTTTTCGGCCGTGGACTGGATCGACATGGGTCAAGCAAACCAGTCGGGGCCGATCGCCGCCAGCGTTGTCCACAGCCCCGTGCCGGTTTTCCACAGCGCCGCCGGCCCCGCGCGGGCCGCGCGGAAGGCGACGCCTAGACTTGCCGACACCGCCAGCCGAGACCGGCCGAGCGGAACGGCCCACGGAGAACGGGAGGCGAGTTGGCCAAGGCACCCACCGTGTACGACGTGGCCGACCATGCCGGCGTCTCGATCGCGACGGTCTCGCGCGTCCTCCGTCGGCCCGACGAGGTGCGGCCCGAGACTCGCGCCCGCGTGCTCGAGTCGGTACGAGACCTCGGCTACGTCCCGAGCGGCTCGGCCCGCGGCCTCGCCGGGCGCCGCACCGGAGTGCTCGGGCTGTTCCTGCCCGGCTACGACGGTATCGACGTCTCCGTGGCCGACACCGTCGACGGGCCGTCCGGCGTGCCGCTCATCGACGATCGCGAACCGATGGCCGCCCCGCCGTCGACGAGCCTCTACTTCGACGAGGTGCTCCGCGGCGCCGAGGTCGAGGCCTGGCGCCACGGATTCGCCCTCATGGTGGCTGCGGGCCGCGGTCAGAGTCGCGACGTGATGGTCAACGACATCGCGGGTCGGGTCGACGGCCTGGCGGTCCTCTCGCAGACGGTGCCCTCGGACCTCGTCGCGCACGTGTCGCGACGGATCCCCGTCGTCGTCGTCGCCGACACGAACCCGGGCGACGACCTCGATCACGTCGGGGTCGACAACGCCGGCGGCATGCGCGCTCTGGCGCACCACCTCGTCGACGGCCACGGCGTCACATCGGTCGTCTACGTCGCGGGGCCCAGCGACTCGCCCGACGAGGCCGGCCGCCGCGAGGGCCTCGACCGGGGGCTGGCCGACGGTGCGTTCGACCCGGCCGGGCTGCGGGTCGTCCCCGGAACCTTCGGGCGCGAGCGCGGCCGCGCCGTCGCCGAGCAGCTCCTCGCTGAGAGCGCCCTCCCGAGCGCGATCGTGTGCGCCAACGACCAGTCGGCTCTCGGTGTGCTCGACGTGCTCGCGGCGCGCGGGGTCGATGTGCCCGGGCGCGTGCTCGTCACCGGATTCGACGGCATCGACGCCGGTCGGTTCTCGACGCCGCGCCTCACGACCGTCCGGCAGCCGATGGCGGAGCTCGGCCGCGTCGCCGTCCGCGCGATCGTCGACCGTCTCGCCGACAGCACGCTTCCGGCGCGTCGACTGACGCTGCCGGTGCAGATCCTGCTCCGCGAGAGCTGCCCGCCGGCGCCCTAGGGTCGAATCCCGGGCGCCGCGACCAGCCGTCCGCTAGAAGTCCGTGACCCCGTACACCGGCCGGTCGGCGACGAACATGTGCGTCGCCAGACGGATCGCGCCTCGAGTGTGCTCGACCACGAGACCGGCCTCGCCGAGCACCGACACCGGAACGCCGCCGAGGTAGAGCGTGGCGAGGGTCGCGGCGTCGAGCTCGAGCGACGCGGGCGCGGAGTCGGCGATGCGCGTCGCGTGTCCGACGCCGTCGACGACCTCGAGGCGGAAGGTGCCCTCGGTGTGCCCGAGCTTGTCGTGCACGCGCAGGGTGATCTCGCCGTCGCGGGCGTAGGGCCGGGCTGAGAGGGCCTTCTGCACGTCGAGCACGCGGAGCCAGACGTGGTCGCTCTCGCGCTCGGTCTGAAGCGAGCGGCTCGCGGTGAGGGCGTGCAGCAGCGGTGTCTCGACGGGGGCCTTCGACCAGCGGATCCGCTGCACGAGATCGACCGAGCCGAGGAAGTCCCACAGCCCGAGGAAGGCGTCCGCCGTCGCACTCACGAGATCCGCGATCTCGAGCACCGACGCTCCCGCCTCCTCCCGCATCGAGTAGAGCACGTACCCGTCGGCCTCGCCGGAGTCGGGCACGTGGATGGCGGCGCGCAGCTCGTCATCGGGCTTGGCGGTGCCGTAGGTGAGGCCGTTGTAGAGGTTCGAGTACTGGCCCTGGCGGTCGACCGAGCCGGGCGTGGTCTCGTGGAAGCGGGCGAAGACGCGCGGTGCGATGGCGGCGAGCGAGGTGGGGCTGGCCATCTCGACGCGGCCGGTGGGCTGTGCGAGCAGGGTGACGGGAACGTCGCGCTCGAGCACGACGGTGCGCTTGCGGGTCGCCGGGCCGTAGCCGAAGCGGCGGTAGATGGTCGACTCGCTGGCCGTCAGCGCAGCCAGGGCGTGCCCCGACGCGGCGGCGGCGGCGAGGCGCTCGGTCATCAGGGTACGGAGCATGCCTCGGCGACGGTGGGTCGGGCGCACGGTGACGTCTGACACCAGGTACGCATCGACGAGGCGGCCGCCGCCGACATTGATCGTCTTGGTGTAGCCGGTGAAGGTGCCGACCGGCCAGGTCTCGTCGAGGCCGCCGGCGACCGGGCGCCTCGGGTACACGCCCGTGAAGACGCGGCCGTCGTCGACCGAGCCGATGGCCGACTCGCGCACGGCGTCGGCGTCGGCCTTCTCGTGGAACCCGATGCGGGTCGCTCCGAGCCAGGCGGCCGTCGCCTCGTCGGGCTTGCCGTCGACGAGGGCGGGCGAGAACGTGCGGACGACGTAGTCGTCATCGAAGGAGGCCATGCCTCCAGAGTAGGGGAGCGTCGCTGACCGGTCCCGGCGGGGCCCCAGCCGGTCGCCGCGCAGTCAAACGGATCGTCTATCCTCTTTTCATGCCCCGTCCGACGCGCGCCGATGCGCACCGCAACCGGGTGCGGCTGCTCGCCGCGGCCCGCGCCCGGCACCGGGCCGACGGCCGCGTGCCCGGCCTCAACGAGCTCGCGCGCGACGTCGGCATGGGCGTCGGAACGGTGTACCGGCACTTCCCGACCCAGCGGGCGCTGGAGGAGGGGCTGGCGGTGGAGCCCTTGCTGCGCCTGGTGGCCGTCGTGCGCGACGCCGCGGCGGTGGGCGATCCCGGCGAGGCGTTCGAGCGCGCCGTCCGCGGGTCCGTCGCTCTCCAGGTGCGCGAGGTCGGGCTCGGCGAGGTGGTGACGGCTCAGGATGCCGTCGACCCGGACGTGGCCGCGGCGAAGGCGGAGCTGCGGAGCCTCGGCCGCGCGGTGCTGGAGGCTGCGCAGAAGGCGGAGGCGGTCCGGCCCGACGTCGAGCCGGCCGACGTCGAGCGGCTCGCCCGAGGGGTCGAGGTCGCCGTGCGCCTCGCGCCCGAGCGGGGCCGTGCGGCGGTGCTCGACGCGTACCTGGAGGTCCTCCTGGCGGGGCTCAGGGCGTAGAGCGCGAGAGGACCCCGAGTTCCTGCGCTGCGATCGAGGCTTGTCTCCGAGCTATGTATGCGCTTACACTGACCATGGTCACGCCGCATCGACGCGGCACGCGCCCGGGCGGAAGCCTGCGCGGCGGATCGACAGCACAGAAAGACGTGGCAACGATGCACACGACACCTCGCACGAGAACTCGCAGAGCGGCTGCGGCCCTGGGCTCCCTGCTCGCGGCCGCGCTCGTCCTCACGGGCTGCAGCATCGACATCAAGAGCGCGCCCGATCCGTCCCTCGGCGCCGACACGATGCTGATCGCGGCCGACAACGGCAGCCCCTCGCTGCAGCGGGTCTTCAATCCGTACCTGCCGAACACGCGCGTAGCGAGCTGGTACATGTTCGAGCCGCTGGTGATCCTCAACGACCTCAACGGCGACGAGGAGCCGTGGCTCGCGTCGAAGACCGAGATCCCGGACCCGCAGACGGTCGTCTTCACGATTCGCCAGGGCGTCAAGTGGTCTGACGGAAAGGCGTTCGGCCCAGACGACGTGAAGTTCACGTTCGACATGCTGAAGAAGTTCCCGAGCCTCGACCTCAAGGGCGCGTGGCAGTACATGAAGAGCGTCGAGGTGAGGGGCGACACCGTCGTCGTGCACCTCAAGGGCGACGACGTGCCCGCAGCCCAGATCATCGAGCAGACGCAGATCGTGCCCGAGCACATCTGGTCGAAGGTGAAAGACCCCTCGACCTTCACGAACCCCGACCCGGTCGGCACCGGCCCGTACAACCTCGGCAACTTCACGCCGCAGGAGTACGCGATGGACAAGAACCCGCTCTACTGGCAGGCCGACAAGGTGAAGGTGCAGCACCTCGTGCTCCCCGCGTCGAACACGCAGCTCGACGTCGTCACCAAGGGCTACGACTGGGCGTTCTCGTTCATCAGCGACGTCAAGGGCACCTGGAACGCGGCGAACCCGTCGAACACGTACTGGTTCCCGCCGGGAGGCACGATCAGCCTGTTCCCGAACCTCACCGAGGCGCCGTTCAACGACCTCGACTTCCGCAAGGGGCTCAGCTACGCGCTCGACCGCAAGGCCGTCGGCGACGCCGCAGCCGAGGGCTACATGCAGCAGGCCGGCCAGACCGGCATGCTGCTGCCCAACCAGGAAGACCTGCTCGACCCGGCCATCCCCGACAAGGGCCTCATCGCGCAGAGCGACTCGCAGGCGAAGTCGTACTTCGCCAAGGCGGGCTACACGATGAAAGACGGCAAGCTCGTCGACACGACGGGCAAGGCGCTGACCATCACCATCACGACGGCCAACGGCTACTCCGACTGGCTGCGCGCAGTCCAGGCCATCACCAAGCAGTGGGCCGCCGTCGGCATCACCGTCAAGGTCGCCCAGCCGCAGCCCGCGGCCTACCAGCTCGCTCTCCGCAACGGCGACTTCCAGCTCGCGATGGGCTCTGTCGGCGGTACCGGGTCGGTGTACCAGGACTTCGCCAACAACCTCTCGAGCGAGTTCTACACGCCCATCGGCAAGCAGGCGGCGAACAACTTCGGCCGCTACAGGAGCGCCGAGGTCGACGCCATCCTGAACGAGTTCAAGACGACGACCGACGAGCAGAAGCAGAAGCAGCTCGGCTACCGGCTGCAGCAGATCTACTACGACGAGCTGCCCTCGATCGGCCTCTACTACGGCGGCTCATGGGGCCTCTTCTCGACGCAGAAGTTCACCGGGTGGCCGAGTGCCGACGATCCGTACACGAGCCCGAAGACCTACGTCTCGACAGCCCTGCTGATCCTGACCCACCTGAAGAAATCGGAGGCCGCGAAGTGACGTACGCACTCCGCAAGGTCGGCCTGCTGATCCTGACCCTCTGGGCCGCCATCACGCTGAACTTCTTCCTGCCGCGGCTCATGCCCGGCTCGCCCACCGACGCCGCGATCGCGAAGCTCTCGCAGAACGGCCCGGTCACGGCCGCCACGCGCAAGGCCATCGAGATCCAGCTCGGCGTGCCCGACGGCAACCTGCTGTCGCAGTACGGCCAGTACCTCAAGCAGGTCCTGACGCTGGACTTCGGCGTGAGCTACACGTTCTACCCGCAGCCCGTCGCCGACCTCGTCGGCCAGGCGCTGCCGTACACCCTGATTCTGGTCGGGCTCGTCACGATCGTGGCATTCGTGCTCGGCACCCTGCTCGGCGTGCTGGCGGCCTGGAAGCGCGGCACCTGGCTCGACGCGCTGCCGACCCTCGGCGGATCGTTCGCGAGCGCCTTCCCGTACTTCTGGACGGCGCTCCTCCTGCTGTTCTTCCTCGGCTACGTGTTCAAGATCTTCCCGACGTCGGGCGCCTACGGCGTCACCAACGTGCCCGGCTTCTCGGGGGCGTTCATCGGGTCGGCCCTGAACCACGCGGTGCTTCCGGCGGTGACGATCCTGATCACCTCGCTCGGCGGCTGGATCCTCGGCATGCGCAACACCATGATCTCGACGCTCGGCGACGACTACGTCACCTTCGCCGAGGCGAACGGTCTCAAGCCGCACACCGTGGCCATCCGGTACGCGGCGCGCAACGCGATCCTCCCGAACCTCACCAGCTTCGGCCTGGCGCTCGGCGGCGTGGTCGGCGGCTCCGTGCTGGTCGAGACGGTGTTCGGCTACCCCGGCATCGGCTACCTGCTGCTCAAGGCCGTCACCAACCAGGACTACCCGCTCATGCAGGCGC
This sequence comes from Frondihabitans sp. OV104, assembly GCF_057787745.1. Classification (NCBI taxonomy): domain Bacteria; kingdom Bacillati; phylum Actinomycetota; class Actinomycetes; order Micrococcales; family Microbacteriaceae; genus Frondihabitans; species Frondihabitans sp. OV104. Next base: position 2,889,753 of record NZ_CM173541.1, on the reverse strand, counting down.
TCTTCCTGATGATCACCGTCAGCGTGCTCCTCGCCAACTTCATCGTCGACATCCTGTACGGCGTCCTCGACCCGCGAACGAGAAAGTGAGGGCCGAACGATGACGACGACCCCTATCACCGCAGGAACTCCGGCACCCCCGCCCGACACCTCCGTCGCCGCGGCCGCCTCCCCCCTCCAGGTCCTCGCCCGCGTGGCGGCCACCGTCTGGTCGAACACCAAGGCGCGCATCGGCGTGGTGATCCTCCTCCTCTTCGTGCTGGCGGCGATCTTCGCGCCCCTGCTCGCTCCGTACGATCCCTCGTCGACCGAGTTCGCTCGCAGTCAGGACGCCTCCGCCGGGCACTGGCTGGGCACGACGGCCGCCGGCGAGGACGTCCTGAGCCAGCTCATCCAGGGCGCGCGCATCAGCGTGTTCGTCGGCTTCGTGGCGGGCCTCCTCTCCACGCTGGTCGCCGTGCTCATCGGCCTCAGCTGGGGCTACGTCCGCGGCTGGGTGGGCGACGTGATCAACTTCGTGGTGAACCTCTTCCTCGTCGTGCCGGGCCTGCCGCTGATGATCGTGATCGCGGCGTACCTGCAGAACGGCGGCATCGGGATGATCATCCTGGTGGTCGTGATCACCGGCTGGGCCTGGGGTGCGCGAGTGCTGCGCAGCCAGACGCAGTCGCTCCGCGGGCGCGACTTTGTGACCGCCGCGGTGTTCAGCGGCGAACGGCCGGCTCGGATCGTCTTCCGCGAGATCCTGCCGAACATGACCTCGCTGATCGTGGGCAACTTCTTCGGAGCGGCCACGAGCGCGATCCTCGCCGAGGCGGGCCTGGAGTTCCTCGGGCTCGGCGACCCGTCGACGGTGAGCTGGGGCACGATGCTCTTCTGGGCTCAGAACTCCAACGCGCTGCTCACCGGCCAGTGGGCGCTGCTCTTCGCGCCGGGCCTCTGCATCGCCCTGCTCGCGACGAGCCTCACCCTCATCAACTTCGGCGTCGACGGTCTCAGCAACCCGAGACTCCGCGAACGACGGAAGGTCCGCAAATGAGCTCCGACGACATCCTCCTGACGGTAGAAGACCTCAGCGTCGTCTACGAGCCCGACGGGGCCGACCCGACCTTCGCGGTCGAGAACGTCTCGTTCGAGCTCCGCCGCGGCGAGTTCGTCGGGCTCGTCGGCGAGTCCGGATCCGGCAAGTCGACCCTCGGCTTCGCCCTGACCCGCCTCTCCAAGCCGCCGGCCCGCATCAGCCACGGGACGATCCTGTTCGACGGCACCGACATCGCCTCGATCGACGCGGAGCACCTGCGCGAGCAGCGCCAGGGCGGCTTCGCCATGGTGCTGCAGTCGGGCATGAACGCGCTCAACCCGGTGCGCACCATCCGCAACCACTTCTTCGACGTCTTCACGGCGCACGGCCACGTGTCGCGCGAGCGTCGCGAGGAGCGGGCGCGCGAGCTGATCGGCAAGGTCGAGCTGCCGGCCGCGACCCTCGACCGCTTCCCGGGCGAGCTGTCGGGCGGCATGCGCCAGCGCGTCTCGATCGCGCTCGCCCTGTCGCTCGAGCCGCAGCTGATGGTGTTCGACGAGCCGACGACCGCGCTCGACGTGCTCGTGCAGCACGCCGTGATGAACACGATCCGTGACCTGCAGGCCAGCGAGGGCTTCACCGCAGTGCTGATCAGCCACGACCTCGGAATCGTGCTCGAGGCGACGGAACGCGTGCTGGTCATGCACGAGGGCGTCATCGTCGAGGACGGCCCGTCGTCCGAGATCCTGAACGCGCCGACCGCCGACTACACCCGGATGCTGCTGAGTCACTACGCCGACCCGCGCGCCGAGGTCGTCTCGCTGCCCGGCTTCGAGGACCGCGCGATCCGACGCCAGGCCGGGGCCTCCCGGAGCGCCGTGGCCTCGCCCGAGCACGCGCCGACCGTCGTCACCCGCTCGATCAGCACGGCGCAGGAGTCGATCGTCGTCGAGCACGTCTCGAAGACCTACCCGCCGCCCCGACGCGGCGAGCAGCCGGTCCGCGCCGTCCGCGACGTGTCGTTCACGCTCGAGCCCGGGCAGTCCCTCGCTCTCGTCGGTCAGTCCGGCTCGGGCAAGTCGACGATCGCGAAGATGATCACCGGTGTCGAGAAGCCGAGCGAGGGGTCGATCCGCTTCGGCGGCCTCGACGTCGCGAAGCTCCGGCGCGGCCAGCTCCGCGACCTGCACCGCAACGTGCAGATGGTCTTCCAAGACCCGTACGCCGCGCTCAACCCGCTGCACACCGTCGAGTACACGCTGACCCGGCCCGTGGTGAACTTCACCGGGCTGACGGGCCGCGACGCCCGTCAGCGAGTGCTCGAGCTGCTCGAGACGGTCGGCCTCGCGCCGGTCGAGCAGTTCGCCGCCAAGCTGCCGCACGAGCTGTCCGGCGGGCAGCGCCAGCGCGTCGTCATCGCCCGGGCGCTCGCCTGCGACCCGCAGGTGATCATCGCCGACGAGCCGGTGTCGATGCTCGACGTGTCGCTCCGAGCCGGCGTGCTCGCGCTGCTCGAGGACCTGAGGGAGAAGTGGGGCGTGAGCCTGCTCTACATCACGCACGACCTGCTCTCGGCGCGGCTCATCACCGACAACATCATGGTGCTGCACGACGGCGCCGTGGTCGAGCGCGGCGAGACGGCCGAGGTGCTGCAGCGGCCGACCGACGACTACACCGTCGCGCTGCTCGACGCCGTGCCGAACCCGCAGCGCACTCGCCGCTGACCTCCGACACTCCACCGAAAGGAGCCACCGTGCTCACCTTCCCCGACGGCTTCCTCTGGGGCGCGGCCACCGCCGCCCACCAGATCGAGGGCAACAACGTGAACAGCAACTGGTGGGTGCACGAGCACACTCCGGGTACGAGCATCGTCGAGCCCTCGGGCGACGCGGCCGACAGCTACCACCGCTTCCGCGACGACATCGAGACGCTGGCCGGTCTCGGCCTCAACAGCTACCGGTTCAGCATCGAGTGGTCTCGCATCGAGCCCGAGCGCGGCTACGTCTCGCGCGCCGAGCTCGACCACTACCGCCGCATGGTCGACGCCTGCCACGAGTTCGGCGTCGAGCCGATCGTCACGCTCATGCACTTCACGGTGCCGCGCTGGTTCGAGCGCGACGGCTTCTGGCGCGCGTCCGACGCCGCCGACCTCTTCGCCCGCTACACGGAGGCGGCCCTCCCGGTCGTCGCAGAGGGCGTCCGCTACGTCTGCACGATCAACGAGCCGAACATCGCCGCCATGCTCGCGGGCGGCGAAGACGCCTCGAACCTCGTGGCCTACGGCCTGCCGAACCCCGATCTCCAGGTCGCCGACGCCCTCCTCGCCTCGCACGACCGGTCGCGCGAGGTGCTCTCGCAGGTCGCCGGGCTTCGAACGGGCTGGACCGTCGCCACCCAGGCGTTCAAGGCCGTCGACGAGCCGGGCGCCGCCGAGAAGCTCCGCGAGTACGGCCACCCGCGCGACGACTGGTACCTCGAGGCCGCGCGCGGCAACGACTTCGTCGGCGTCCAGGCGTACACGCAGACCTTCATCGGGCCGGAGGGCCCGCGCCCTGTCGCCGACGGGCTCGAGACCACCCTCACCGGCTGGGAGTTCTACCCGCCGGCCGCCGCCGAGGGCATCCGCAGTGCGTGGGAGCTCAGCGGCCACGTGCCGGTCATGGTCACCGAGAACGGCATCGCGACCGCCGACGACACCCGCCGCATCGCCTACACGCAGGGCGCGCTCGAGCACATCCACGCCACCATCGACGAGGGTGTCGACGTGCTCGGCTACCAGCACTGGAGCGCCCTCGACAACTACGAGTGGGCCTCCGGCTTCCGCCCCACGTTCGGCCTCATCGCGTGGGACAAGCAGACGTTCGAGCGGACCCCCAAGCCGAGTGCGCGCTGGTACGGCTCGGTGGCGAAGGCCAACGGGCTGACGGCGGCCTAGACCGCGGGCGCAGGAACTGCCGGCGGGGCCCGCCCCGTCAGGAAGTTCCTGCGCCCTGGTTAATAGATGTGAAATATCGTATGATTGCCGACGACTTGTCCCGATCGTCAGGAGTCCGCATGCCCGCCCCCGAAACGAAGAACGACCGCCGCCGCGCCGCCCGAGAACGCGCGAGGCAGGCCATGGCGGCCCAGAGGCGCAGCGCCGCCCGCCGCGCCCTCGCCATCCGGTCGGGCATCGTCGCCGGCGTGATCGCCGTGCTGGCCGTCGTCGCTCTGGTGGTCGTCTCGGGCATCACGCCGCCGGGCCCGGGCCCCCGCAACCTCGCCGGCGACGGCGTCCGCATCGGCACGGGCTTCGTGGCGGAGCGCAGCGCCGCACTGCAGCCGGGTGACGAGGCCACCCCGCCCGCGGCTCACGACGCCGACGCCGTCACGATCCGCGTCTACATCGACTACCTCTGCCCCAACTGCGGTGCATTCGAGGCCGAGAACGGCGACTACATCGAGGGCCTGGTGAAGTCGGGCGCCGCGGTGGTCGAGTACCACCCGATCGCGATCCTCGATCGCCTCAGCCAGGGGTCGAAGTACTCGACACGGGCGACGGCCGCCGCCCTGTGCGCAGCCGATCTGGCCCCCGACTCGTTCTTCGCCGTGAACGCGAAGCTGCTCGCCGACCAGCCCGCCGAGAACACCGCCGGCCTGACGAACGAGCAGCTGGTCTCCCAGATCTCCGGCACGCGAGGCCTGAAGAATCCCGCCGCCGTCGCGGAGTGCGTGCGAGACCAGCGGTTCGCCTCCACGGTCGCCGCCGTCACGAAGCGGGTCGCCGACAACGCAACGGCGGGGAGCGACGTCGCCGAGTTCCGCGGTACGCCCACGGTGATCATCGACGGCCGGCAGTGGGAGGCCGGGGCTCAGACCTTCAGAGCCGCCGTCGCCTCGGCGACCGCCACCCGCGCGGCCGCCGAGTAGCCCTCGTCAGTCGATCGCCTTCTGCCTCGGGTTGACCCGCACCATCATCGCCAGGCCCACGGCCAGCACGATCGCGATGCCGATGGCGCCGAAGCGGGTGTTGCCCGAGATCGCCACGAACACGGTGAACAGGAGCGGCGCGAGGAAGCTCACGGCGCGGCCGGTCGTCGCGTAGAGGCCGAAGATCTCGCCCTCGCGGCCGGGAGGCGTGACCCGCGCGAGGAAGGAGCGGCTCGACGACTGGGCCGGACCGACGAACAGCGACAGGAACAGCCCGCACGCCCAGAAGCCCGCCTTGGCGTCGCCGACGAACAGGATCGCGACGGCCGCGATGACGAGACCGGCGAGGCACACCACGATGATGAGCTTCGGCCCGAGACGGTCGTCGTAGCGGCCGGCCAGGAAGGCGCCGGTGCCGGCGACCAGGTTGGCCGCCACGGCGAAGTAGAGCACCTCGCTCTGCGTGAAGCCGAACACCTGCGAGGCGATGATCGCGCCGAATGTGAAGACCGCCGCGATTCCGTCGCGGTAGACGGCGGACGCTCCGAGGAAGAGCAGCACCTGCGGGTTCTTGCGGTACAGCTGGGCGATCGTGCGGCCGATCCGCTTGTACGAGGCGAGGAAGCTCAGTCGCGCCGTCGTCGGCCCGGTCGCGGGGATCTCGGGGACGTTCACGAACAGCGGGATCGCCAGGAGTGCGAACCACAGGGCCGACGCGACGATCGCGAACCGGACGTTGAGCACCCCGCCGGCGATCGAGGAGTCGAGGCCGAGAACGCCGGCGTGTCCGTCGACGCCGAAGCTCTGGATGAAGAGCACGAGCAGGATCACGAGCAGGACGATTCCGCCGAAGTACCCGGCTCCCCAGCCCCAGCTCGAGACTCGGCCGACGTTCTTCGGAGTCGAGACCTGCACGAGCATCGCGTTGTAGTTCACGTTGGCGAACTCCATCACCACGCTGCCGAGGGCCAGGAGCATCGCGCCGATGATCAGGTACGACTGCCCCGGCGCCACGAAGAACATGCCGAGCATCGCCGCGATGACGATGCCGGTGTTGATGCCGAGCCAGAGCTTCCGCTTGCCGGTGCCGTCGGAGCGCTGGCCGAGCAGCGGCGCGAGCAGGGCGATCAGGAGGCCCGCGATCGTGAGGGCGGTCGAGACGACCGAGGCGTTGTGGGCCTTCGCGGCCACGAGCGCGGCGTTGGTCATGTCGTCTCCGGCGGCCGCGACGACGGCGGGCGCGACGAACGAGTTCGACGCCAGGTAGGTCGAGAACACGAAGGTGACGACGATGGTGTTGAAGCCGGCGGAGCCGCAGTCCCAGAGCGCCCACGAGACGATCCGGCGACGGGGGATGGGAGTCGTGTCGGCCAGCGTCGCCTCGGTCATGACTGGACGCTACCGCGAACCTGTGAACGGAGGGTAGCGCCGTCCCGTCAGGAGCTCGGCGGAATCGAGACCCGGGTGGTGTCGTCGCCGTCGGTGGCGAGCACCGTCGCCACGGCGTCGCGCCCGTCGGGCAGGAGCCGAGCGACCACGCGCCCGCTCTCGGCGGCGTCGAGCTGGGCGACGAGCGCCGTCTCGATCCGCTCGCGCACCTCGATCGGCACGTCGGCGCCGGCACGGTCGTCGAGCAGCGACACGTCGACCCCGCGGGCTCGGGCTCGGCTCGCCGCGTCGGTGACCGGCGCCGTCGCGAGGTTGCTGGCTCGCAGCTGATCCCGGAGTCCCGCCTCGGCGAGGGTGAACGCGCGGCGGTCGTCTTCGGTGATGAGCTCGGCCGTCAGGATCCGCTGGAGCGCCGGCGTCGCGAGCGAGCGCAACTGGTCGAGGCGCGTGTTCTGCTCCTCGAGCGCGGCGGCGGCGGCCGCTTCCGAGCGCAGGCGCGTGAGCTCCGACCGCTGGAGGGTGCGGATCGACGCGCGCGTCCGGCCGAGCAGGATCGAGAACAGCCAGACGACGAGCACCAGCGCTGCCGACCGGATCACGAAGCCGACTCCCGCGGCGACACCCCGACCGACCACGGCGCTCCAGAGGACCGTCATCCCGGCCATGATCGCGAACCCCGACCACGCCCAGCCGGCGCGGCCGCGCAGCGTCAGCAGGAACATCACGAACGAGACCGCGCCCCACATCCAGGTCGCCCACCCCGGCCAGCCGCGGTCGGGGAGGTTCCACACGTTGAGCGAGGCGAGGGTGGTCAGCGCGACCACGCAGACGGTGAGCCGGAGCGGGTACGGCTCTTCGTGAGGCAGCGTGACCAGGTAGCCGGCGACCAGGACGGCCCCGAGAGCGCCCAGGGCGAGCAGCGGCACCCGGTTCTGGGGGAGCCCGTAGACGGTCACGGCCGTGTGCACTGCCGCGAAGAGCACGAAGAGCGCGGTCGTGCCGCGGCCGGTCAGCCGCAGGAAGGACGGCGTCGACGTCGTCACGCGACCTCCTCGGGCGACCAGGCGAGTGTCACGCGCGTTCCCAGTCCGCGGCCCGACTCGATGTCGGCGTGGCCGCCCGGCAGCGTCGCCATCCGGTTGAGGATGCTGACGCGCACGCCGAGCCGCTCGGGCGGGATCCGACGGCTGTTGAACCCGCGGCCGTCGTCGCGCACCACGATGGCGAGCCCGCCGTCGAGCGATGCGACTCGGACGAGCCGGGTGACGTCGCCCCCGGCGTCGCCGGCTGCCGCATGGAGCAGCGAGTTGCGGACGGCCTCGCTCGTCGCCTCGATGAGAGCCTGGGCGATGTCGGCAGGAACTCGCACGGCCGCCCCGAGCTCCCCGTCGAACGCGATCCCGGCCCCCTGCGACGACACCGTCGAGCGGAGGCGTCCGACGAACTCCTCCCCCGACAGCACCTGGTGCGGCGGCAGCGCCTCCTCGTTCAGCGTCCGCAGCGTGCTCGCCGCGAGCTCCCGCAGCGCCGGCGTCGGCACCGCGTCGGCCCGCGACGCGATCAGCAGCGCCGACAGCACGTGGTCGTGCACCAGGGCATCGATGCGGATCCGCTGCTGCACGCGCGCCGATGCCTCGGCCTCGTGCGATGTCTTGACCCGAGCGGCCTCGGCTGCGGCGTCGAGGCGGGCAGCACTCGACCGGGTGACCAGCGTGAGCGCGACGAAGGCGCAGTCGAACAGGAAGTTGTAGGCGAGGTCCAGAGCCGACAGCGTCAGGCCCACCTCGGGCGCCGTGAGGTAGCGGATGACGCCCGACGTGATCGAGGTCGCGAGCACGTAGGCGGCGATGACCGGTCGACGCGCGCCGATCGCCATCGCCACGGCCGGCACCGTCATCAAATCGTTCGTCCAGGGCGAGTCGCTCCCGGGCAGAGACTTCTGCGTCATCACGAGCGGGAACGCGAGCATCACGCCCCAGAAGGTCAGCGCGTGGGCCAGGGCCACCCGCCGGAGTGCAGTCAGCGAGGCCCAGGGGGCGAGGGCCAGCAGCAGGAACGGACCGGCCGCCGCCACGCAATACAGAACGAGTCCTGCGACGCCGCCCATCGCCCCGAACTGCGCCATCGCCTTGCTGAAGCCGACGGCGAGGTAGACGATGCCGCCGATCCCGATCGAGACGTAGAGGATCCGCAGCACCCGGCGCTCGGCGTCGCCGCCCGCCTCGACGCTCTGCGTCTCGGTCATCGTCGCTGTCGGTCCTCGTCGATCAGGCCGTCCTCCGCCGCGCGACGGTGCAGGTCGACCTTCGTGTGGGCGGGGCGCCCGGCGTTGGCGTACTTGGCTCGGATGCGCGAGACGTAGTTGGCGACCGTCGACTTCGACAGGTTGGTCAGGTAGGCGACCGACTGCGCCTTCTCGCCGGACGCGTAGAGAGCGAGGATCTCGCGCTCGCGGGCGCTGAGGCCCGCATCGGCCAGGCCTTCGTCGCCGTCGATGGCGGCGGCCCAGTCGAGGCCCGGGACGGTCTCGCCGCTCGCTGCCGAGCGGATCGCATCGACGAGCTCGTCGACCGGCTGCGACTTGCGGACGATGCCGAGCGCGCCCGCCTTCGCCGCATCGCGGATCGCCTGTGGATCTTCGGCTGCGGTGAGGATCAGCACGTCGACGCCCGCAGACAGCAGCGAGCGGATGTTGTCGGTGGCGCTGGAGCCGTCGCCGAGACGCAGGTCGAGGACGACGAGGTCGACGGGGTTCTTCGCCAGGTCGAGTTCACGGACGGTCGCGGCGACGGTGGTCACGTCGATGTCGGGGTACTGGCGGAGGAGCTCGGCGAAGCCGACGGCGACGATCTCGTGGTCTTCCACGAGGGCGACTCGCAGGACGGTCAACGCCGCGGTCTCGGGGCCTGGGGTCGGGTCGGGCATCGCGTCTTCCACTCGTGAAGTCTAGGGTTCGTCGAATTTCCACCACGGTAGCGCGAATCGACTGTCTGCCCCCCATTCGGGTGCCATCACTAGTGATTCTGTCGAACTGGTTCGGTCGGTGGGATTCTGATGGCGTCGGAAGAGACGCCGGCCTCGATGCCCGAATCATCGAGATGCACCAGAGGGGCTGCCGCGAGAATCAGCGGGGGACGACACGCCGGTGGGGGCCACGGTCGTGTCGTCCGCTGACGCGGCAGCCCGCCTCTGCTCCTGCGGAAGCGCGAAAGAGGGCGACCGGCCGTCGACCAGTCGCCCTCTTCGTCACGTGGGTGCTACTTGGAGTCCTTCGGCGTCCACTTGCCGTACGCGACAGATGACGTCTTGCCGTCCCTCGCGGTCTGGTCGAAGCTCAGCGTGTATGTGTGCTCCGGGTTCCAGACGCGCGTGGCAGTCCACTCGCCCTTCGCGTCCGCCGTGACGGACTGGTACGTCGTCGCGGTCGTGGCCGACTTGACGGCGATGGTCGCGAACGGCGTGGCGGTCCCGCGGAACGTCGCGTGGACCCCGGCCCCCTGGGCGGCGCCCAGAGCAACACCCGAGACCTGCAGCGGAGTGAAGACCGGTGCCTTGATGCCGATGGTCGTCGTGCTAGTGGTCTTGTCGGGGTTGGTCTGCGTGACCGTGACCTGGTAGTCGTTCGACGGGCCCCAGTTGCGCTCGGGGAGTGCCCAGGTGCCGTCGGCGGTGACCTTGGCGCTGCCCATCGGCACGTTCCAGCCGTTGGTGGCGTTGACGGCGGTGATGCCGGCGCCGGGGGTCCCCTTGCCGCGCAGGATGTTCAGTCCCGGTCGGTACGTCGCGCCGTCGGGGATGCTCGTGACGGCGACCGGCACGTTCGCCTCCTTGGGCTTGAGGTGGATCACGGTGGTCTTCACATCGGCGCCCTTGGTAGCCGTGACGGTGATGTCGTAGCCGGCCGTCGTGGGTCCGAGGTTGCGGCTGAACGTCCAGTCGCCCTTCGAATCAGCAGTGTGGCTTCCCATCGGGGTACCCCACTGGTTGACGGCCGTGATCCGGGCGCCGGCCGTCGCAGTTCCGCGGAACTCGGCCACGCCGACGTCGTAGGTCGAGCCGTCGGCGGGCGACGACACGACGAGCGGACGCGAACCCGCGTAGTCGAGGTGCACGGTGGACGAAGACGAACCGGCGGGGCTCGTCTGTGTGAACGTGATGTCGTATCCGGTCGTCGTCGGTCCGAGGTTGCGAGCGAAGGTCCACGCGCCATCCTTGACGGTGGCGCGCCCCATCAGGGTGCCCCACTGGTTCGTCGCCATCACCGTGGCGCCGTCGGTGCCGGTGCCCGCGAACGTCGAGATGCCGTCGACGTAGGTGTCGCCGTCGCTGTGGGACGTCACCGCGAACGGAGCGTCGGCCGTCGGGACGACGTCGACCGTGACGCGGGAGCGCGTCGTCACGTGGGCGTTCTGACTCTGCTCGACCGTGAAGGTGTGCTCGCCCGGGGTCAGGTCTGCGAGGGGCACCGCGTAGGTTCCCTCGTCGCCCGCGCCGCGCTTGCTGGCCTTCGCCATCGTCTCGCCGAGGACCTCGTCGCCTTCCTTCACGACGACGGTGGTGTCGCGAAGGGCGCTGCCCCGGAGCTCGGTGGAGTCGCCGACGATCTCGTCGCCGTCATCGAGCCCGTCGATCGTGACGACGTTCTTGGCGTCGACGTCGATCTCGATCGACTGCTCGTTGCCGAAGAGCCGCTGGACCGCGCGGAACGGAATGTTCTCGAACGCGCGGAGGACGCTCGAGTGCACTTTCGAGGTCCACTTGCCGTCGGCGTCGACGTCGTCGGCGTAGATCACGAGGGGCGCCGGACCGAACGGCACGTCGGCCAGGACCTCGACGATTCGCCCGTCAGCGCCGATGCCCGACACCTCCAGATCGTCGCCGTCGATGGCGACGTCCAGGCTGAACGGGACAGCCTCGGTGTCGGCCGGGGCGGTGAACTTCGCGATGCTGGCGCCTCGGACCGAGATGAGGTCGAGTCGTCCCTCGGTCGACGACGGCGCGAGGCTGACGTTCTGTCGCGACGCGGGATTGCGGATCTCGCCGTCTGCGGCGACGAACCACTGCTGGTCGAGTTCGTTGGTGCAGTCCTGGAGGGTGAGTCGACGATCCTGCACGTCAGGCTTCGCGTCGGTCAGGCAGAGCTCACCCGAGGCGTCCGTGATCGGTACGTCGACGCCGCGCTTCACAGTAAGCGGCATGGCACCGACCCCGGCCTCGTCGGAGGACTGCTCTTTTCCGTTGGAACTGACGAGGTGGCCGTCGTCCGTCGTCGTGAAGCCAGCGTTGAAGGCCTTGCCAGGAAGTCCCGCGTAGCGGAACACGGCAGGGTAGGTGTCTGCTTCCGCCGCGTCGGCGGTGACGTCTACGGCGATCGTGTCGCGCGTGACGACGGTCGGGGCGTCTCGTTGCGCCTGCTCGACTGTCAGAGTGTGCTGGCCCGCCGTCAGGCCTCGCACGGGGATGGAATACGTGCCGGCATCGGATGCCGCGCGGGTCGGGGCGGGCTTCGCCTCCGCTTCTCCGACGACGGTCTCGCCATTCTTGACGACAACCCTGGCGCCCGCCTGGGCCGCGCCCGAGAGGGTGAGGGCATCTGAGTCGACCGTCCCGTCGATGGGGTCGATCGTGACGACGTTCTTCGCATCGAGCGGCGTCTCGAATTCGACATCCTGACCGAGGAAGCTCGAGACGCCTGTGAGAGTGATGTCCGGGAAGCGATCGAGGATGCTGGTCGGGATCGAGACCGACCAGTTGCCCTCGGGATCGGCTCGACGCGAGGCGAAGACCGTGTTCTCGTCGTTGACGCCGCCCGACACCTTCACGTACGAGTCGGGGTGGGCCGAGCCGGAGAATGTGACCTGCTTGGGAGTGAGGTCGGCGTGCACCGTGAACTCACCGGCCCCGACGCCCTCGGGTGCGCTCAGGAGAGCTGGTGCGCTCGGGGTGAACCGGGCGGTCAGTGCCGCTGTGGATCCCGTGACCGCCGGGGCGAGGGCGGTGCCGGTGAGAGCGTGGATGACCGAGCCGTCGGAGAGCACGGCCCAGTTCTGATCCGTCTCGCCGGTGCACTCCGTCATCCCGACACCCCACTCGCCCTGGCTTCCCCAGCCCGGAGCGAGCGCCAGACAGGTGCCGTCGGCGGCATCGCGGATCTGCTGGACACCGCCGAGGGTGAATGAGAGAGTGCTCGCCTCGGGGGCCGCAGCGGCGAACGACGTCGCGACCGCGTTGGAGCTCGTGAGCGAGCCGGTTCCGTCGACGGAGAAGCCCCCGAAGCGGTAGCCGCCTCCTCCGTCGCTCCACCGGAAGACGAGCGGGTTGTCGGTGATGGTGCTCGCGCGCGTCTGCGACTGCGACGATGCGGGGCTCTCGGCGAAGGCTGCGGTCTGCAGTCCGGCGGCCAGAAGCGCCCCGAGGCTGAGTGCCGATGTCGCAGCGATCGCTCGGCGGCGCTGGCGGGAGGATGACTTCATGTGTGTTCCTTTTGTACGGGCCCGAGGGCGATGCTGGTGCGATGGAGGCGGCGGAGCCCAGCGCAGTATGCGGCGCTGGGCTCCGCCGCTAAGAGTGAGAGACCGGACCTAGTTCGCCGACGGGGCCTTGACGATGACCGTCGCCGTGCTGGTGGTCTTGTCGGGGTTGGTTTGGGTGACCTTGATCTGGTAGTCGTTCGAGGGGCCCCAGTTGCGCTCGGGGAGCGCCCAGCTGCCGTCGGCAGCGACCTTCGCGGTTCCCATCGGAACGTTCCAGTTGTTGGTGGCGTTGACGGCCGCGACCGTGGCGCCGGGGGTGCCGGTGCCGCGGAGGATGTTCGTGCCGGGCGTGTAGGTGGCACCGTCGGCGATGCTCGTCACCGTGACGGGAACGTTCGCCGGCTTCTCATAGTCGAGGTGCAGCGAGACGGTCTTCGCCTCGGTTCCCTTCAGCGTCTGGGTGAAGACGATGTCGTAGCCCGCAGAGGTCGGCCCGAGGTTGCGCGCGAACGTCCAGACCCCGTTCTTCACCGTGGCCGAGCCCATCGGTGTCCCCCACTGGTTCTTCGCCGTCACCGTCGCGCCTTCCGCGCCGGTGCCGGAGAATGTGGCGATCCCGTCGGCGTACGTGTCGCCAGTGGTGTGGCTGGTGACTGCGAGATCAGCCGCTTCGAGCACGCGGGTCACCGCGTGGGTGACGGTCTGCTTGTCCGCGCCAGCGGTCTGCGTGACGGTCAGAGTCGACGTGCCGAGGCTGAGTCCGGCAGTCAGGCTGGCGGACCAGGTGCCGTCCTCCTTCACCGTCGCGCTGCCGATCTTCGACTTGGGGCCGTAGCTGATGGCGACGGTCGATTTCGGCTCCCCCGTGCCCGTGAAGACAGGACGCGAGACGGTGACGGTGGAATCCGCGGCGGGGGAGTCGACGACGGGAGGGGCGATACCGTCCTGGACTTCGACGGTCACGCTGGACCGGGTCGTGGCGTTGTCGTTCTGACGCTGTTCGACGGTCAGCGTGTGCTCGCCGGGGGTGAGGCCCGACACGGGGACCGCGAAGGTGCCCTCATCGCCTGCGGCGCGTGCCGCGGCAGGCTCGGCTTCGACCTCGCCGAGAACCTCGTCGCCCTCGAGAACGCGTACTTTCAGGCCCTTGAGAGCAGTACCCGAGATGGAGGTGAACCCGCCGACGATGACGTCGCCGTCGGCGAGGTCCGCGATGGTGACGACGTTCTTGGCATCGAGATCGAACTCGAGGACCTGGGTCTGCGAGAGGTAGCGATCGGTCACGGTGACCCGGGCGTCGGGTACCTGGCGCAGGACGGCGCCCGGGACGACTGCGCTCCATGCGCCCGTCTCGTCGACGCTCCGCCCGGTGAGCTCTTGCGTGAGCCCGTTGATCGTGGCCGTCACGACGATCTCGCTCAACGGCGTCGCGGTGCCGGAGAGGTGGAGTGAGCCGTCGGAGAGATCGGCTGCCGCTCGGAGCGGCTCGGAGAAGACCTGAGGGGCGACGATGGTCATCCAGCGCCCCGCGGCTCCGGAGACCTGCAACGTCCAGGAGCCCGGCGTCGCGCCGGCGACCGGTACGAGGCCACGATCCGCATTGACGTCCTGGATGGTGCCGTCCTCCGTCATCGTCCACTCCTGGTCGGACTCACCGGTGCAGTCGAGGAGACGGGGGCGCTGATCCGCCGCCGAGCGCAGGGGCAGGGTGAGGCACTTCTCGCCGGCTTCGTCGGTGATCGCCGCGTTGGGCGTGCCGAACGAGTAGACGAGGGTCGTCGCTCCGCGTGCGGCATCGTCGTAGTCGCCGGAGGGCGTCGCCGAGAGGTAGCCGTCGGCGTCGGCGACGAAGCCGAGCAGTCGGTCGTCGCCGTCGAGAGACGGCGCGGCGAAGACCGAGGGCACCGCGTAGACGAGGTCGTCCGCCCCCGCGACCTGCACGTACGCGTCGAAGGTGCCGGAGGCACTGGTCTCCGTGACCTTCACGAGCACCTCGGCCATCGCGCGGGCAGTCCGGGTCGAGAGGGTCGCCTTGACGGAGTAGGTTCCGTCCGGCGCGACGACCGCGTCGCCCTTCGCCGCTTCGGGCTCGATGAGCCCCGAGACGACGATCTCGGCCCCCGGGGTGCCCCGGCCGGTGATTGCGACAGATCCGTCGTCGAGCTTCGCGCTCTCGGTGGAGACGGGTCCTGAGTCGTGCCGCTGCACCACGGTCTTCGTAGACGACACCCGTCCGTCTTTCGACGTGGCTGTCACGACGAGCTCGTCGAGGGGCGCGACTCCTCGTGCGATCAGGCCGAAGAGACCGCGGGTGTCTCGCGAGCCGATCGTCGTCGTCGCGACGGTCGTGCCGTCGAGCTGCACCGTGACCGTGGTGCCGGCACCGGCCTTGCCGCCGACGATGGCGGCGCCCGCTGTATCGAAGGCGAAGACGTCCTCGAGCCGCGGTCCAGCCTCCGGAGGCTCGATGGCCTCGTCGGGCTGGAAGTTGTCGGCGACGCCGGCCTGGGCGAAACCGGCGGTGCCCTTCTCGACGAAGGAGAGCCCCTGCGAGGAGGCTCCCAGGACGGCGTCGGGGAAGCCAGCCAGCCGGATGTTCAGCTCGCCACCCGTCTGGAACGTCTCGTAAGCCTGTCGCGGGTCATCTGCGTTGCACGAGACGAGCCGCACATCCGGGACGTGGGTGAGGCACCTGTCGGCCGCCCGGACCAGGCCTGTCTCGCCGACCCTGGGCAGGGAGAATCGCGCCGCCGCGGCCGTAGCCTCCGAGACGGATGCCGAAGGCGCGCCCGCGGCGATCCCTCGAGGCCCGGTCGTGGGTGTGGTGATGGGCACGAAGGAGCCGGCGCCGTCGGCGAGGACGAGCGGGCCGGCGATGCGGGTGGTTGCGGCTACTGCCGGGGTGGCGGCGATGGCGCTGACACCGACGGCCAGGAGGCAGGTCGAGGCGAGGCCCAGGGTACGGAATGACTTCATGAAGCTGCTTTCATAAATGGGGTTATCCACATGATATGTCACATGCATCTTCGGTCCTGGTCGAAGTCCTTACGAGATGATCGGTATTCGAAGTTGAGCCTGGGGCGCTCAAGTCTTCAAGGGAACACTTGACTCGAGTCGAAGGAGGACTAAACTTGAGCGCGTCGGACTCAACTCCGATTCTCAGGTTTTAGGTACACCAAGCACGACGAAGGAGAACAGCCACATGGCACGTGCAGTAGGAATCGACCTCGGAACCACCAACTCGGTGGTCGCCGTCCTCGAAGGCGGCGAGCCCACCGTCATCGCCAACGCCGAGGGTCTTCGCACGACCCCGTCGGTCGTCGCGTTCACGAAAGACGGCGAGGTGCTCGTCGGCGAGACCGCGAAGCGCCAGGCCGTCACCAACGTCGACCGCACCATCGCGTCGGTGAAGCGTCACATCGGCACCGACTGGAAGGTCGAGATCGACGACAAGAAGTACACGCCGCAGGAGATCTCGGCCCGCATCCTGGGCAAGCTCAAGCGCGACGCCGAGCAGTACCTCGGCGAAGACGTGACTGACGCGGTCATCACCGTTCCGGCCTACTTCAACGACTCCGAGCGCCAGGCCACCAAGGAGGCCGGCGAGATCGCGGGCCTCAACGTGCTCCGCATCATCAACGAGCCGACCGCGGCCGCTCTGGCCTACGGCCTCGACAAGGGCAAGGAGGACGAGCTCATCCTGGTCTTCGACCTCGGTGGCGGCACGTTCGACGTCTCGCTGCTCGAGGTGGGCAAAGACGACGACTTCTCCACCATCCAGGTGCGCTCCACCTCGGGCGACAACCGCCTCGGCGGCGACGACTGGGACAACCGCATCGTCGAGCACCTCATCAAGAAGTTCAAGGATGCCAACGGCGTCGACCTCTCGACTGACAAGATCGCCAAGCAGCGCCTCAAGGAGGCCGCCGAGCAGGCTAAGAAGGAGCTCAGCTCCTCGTCGTCGACCAGCATCCAGCTCCCCTACCTCACGCTCACCGCTGATGGCCCCCTCAACCTCGACGAGACCATCTCGCGTTCGCAGTTCGAGCAGTGGACCTCCGACCTCCTCGATCGCACCAAGAAGCCGTTCAACGACGTCATCAAGGAGGCCGGTGTCAAGGTCGGCGACATCGCGCACGTCGTCCTCGTCGGCGGCTCGACCCGCATGCCCGCCGTCTGGGAGGTCGTCAAGCAGCTGACCGGTGGCCAGGACCCGAACAAGGGCGTGAACCCAGACGAGGTCGTCGCCGTGGGTGCGGCCCTCCAGGCCGGTGTCCTCAAGGGCGAGCGCAAGGACGTCCTGCTCATCGACGTCACCCCCCTGTCGCTCGGCATCGAGACCAAGGGCGGCGCGATGACCAAGCTCATCGAGCGCAACACGGCCATCCCGACCAAGCGCAGCGAGACCTTCACGACGGCCGACGACAACCAGCCGTCCGTCGCGATCCAGGTCTTCCAGGGCGAGCGCGAGTTCACCCGCGACAACAAGAACCTCGGCACGTTCGAGCTGACCGGCATCGCTCCGGCTCCGCGCGGCATCCCGCAGATCGAGGTCACCTTCGACATCGACGCCAACGGCATCGTGCACGTCTCCGCGAAAGACAAGGGCACCGGCAAGGAGCAGTCGATGGTCATCTCGGGTGGCTCGTCGCTCTCGAAGGACGACATCGAGCGCATGGTCCGCGAGGCCGAGGAGCACGCCGCCGAAGACAAGGCGCGCCGCGAGGCCAACGAGCTCCGCAACTCGGGCGAGCAGCTGGTCTACTCGATCGAGAAGCTGCTGAAGGAGAACGACGAGAAGCTCCCCGCCGACGTCAAGACCGAGGTCCAGGGCGACGTCGACGCGCTGAAGACCGCGCTCGCCGGCGACGACGAGGCGGCCATCAAGCCGGCTGTCGACAAGCTGACCGAGTCGCAGCAGAAGATCGGCCAGGCGCTCTACGCGTCCGACCAGGCCTCCGCTTCGGCTCCGACCGACGAGCCCGCCTCCGAGACCCCGGCCGACGACGAAGACATCGTCGACGCCGAGGTCGTGGACGACGAAGACGACAAGAAGTAGTCCGTGACCGACGACAAGAACGGCACCCCCGAAGAAGAGCCGCTCCAGCCGACCCCGGAGTCGCCCAGCGAAGACGGCGGCACGGCCGACGTCGAGGGCGCGGAAGAGCTCGTCGAGGCCGAGGGCCCCGATGTCGAGCTGTCGGTCGAAGACGAGGCGATCCTGGATCAGGCCTCCGTCGACCTCGTGGCCGACATGCGCCAGGACATGCTCCGTGCGCAGGCCGAGCTGGTCAACTTCCGAAAGCGCGTCGAGCGCGACCGGGAGGCGAACCGGGACGCCGTCGTGGCCGAGGTGATCCGAGCGATCCTCCCGGCTCTCGACGATCTCAGCCGCGCTGAGCAGCACGGCGACCTCACCGAGGGCCCGATGGTGGTCATTGCGCAGAAGCTCCGCAGCGGATTCGATCGCTTCGGACTCACGCAGATCGGAGCCAAGGGCGACGTGTTCGACCCGAAGTTCCACGAGGCGATCGTCCAGCTCCCCACGGCCGACGTCACGGTCAACACCGTGGCCGATGTCATCGAGCCGGGCTATGTGCTCGGCGAGAGAGTGCTCCGGGCGGCCAAAGTCGCCGTCTCGGTCCCGGCCTAGGCACTGCATCACCAGCGGCGGCGGGCTCCCTCCAGGGGCCCGCCGCCATACTGATACTTCCGCGTCCTTCGAGGGGCGCGAGCGACACACAGAAGGGCGGCACGAGTGGCCAGCCAGGATTGGTTCGACAAGGACTTCTACGCCGTGCTCGGCGTGTCCAAAGACGTGACCCCCGCGGAACTCAAGAAGGTCTACCGCAAGCTCGCCCGCCAGTACCACCCCGACTCGAACCCCGGCGACGCCAAGGCCGAGGCCAAGTTCAAGGAGATCTCCGAGGCCAACTCGGTGCTCTCCGACGCCGCGCAGCGCAAGGAGTACGACCAGATCCGCGCCATGGGCTCGGGCGCGCGCTTCACGGCGGGTGCCGGCGGCCAGGGTGGCGGGGGAGGCTTCGAGGACGTCTTCGGCGGCATGTTCGGCCAGGGCGGCCGACAGGGCGCAGGCGCCGGGCAGTATCCTTCAGGAGCGCGGGGCGGCTTCGAGGACATCTTCTCCGGCATGTTCGGCGGCGGCGGTTTCGGCCAGACCAGCGGCGGCTACCGGGGATACGGCGGCCCGAGCAAGGGCCGCGACATCGTCGCCTCGACCACCCTCGACTTCCGCACGGCCATCACCGGCGACACCATCACGCTGACGCAGTCCCAGGGCAAGCCCATCAAGGTGCGCGTGCCCGCCGGCGTCCACGACGGCCAGAAGATCCGTCTGCGCGGCCGCGGCGAGCCCAGCCTCGACGGTGGCGAGCCGGGCGACATCGTCCTCACGATCGCCGTCCGCCCGCACCCCGTGTTCGAGCGCGACGGGCTCAATCTGCGACTCGATGTCCCGGTGACCTTCGCCGAGGCTGCCCTCGGCGCCACCATCGAGGTGCCCACGCTCAGCGGCGAGAACGTCCGCCTGCGCGTCGCGCCCGGGACGCCCAGCGGCCGCGTCCTTCGGGTCAAGGGCCGCGGGGTCGATGCGAAAGACGGTAAGGGCGACCTGCTCGCCACCGTCCAGGTGGCCGTCCCTTCGCACCTCAGCGACAAGGCCAAGGCGGCTGTCGAGGCCCTCGTCGCCGCGCTGCCCGTCGAGAACCCGCGCGGCGACCTGCTCGACCGGGCCAAGCAGAACTCGTAGCCCCGATCCTCGTAGTCTGACGACTATCCCGAGCCGGTGAGGAGGCCGACCATGGACGAGTACTCGCCGATCTTCGCGATCGCGGTCGCTGCCGAGCTCGCTGAGATGCACCCGCAGACGCTCCGCCAGTACGACCGCCTCGGACTCGTCATCCCGACGCGGACGGCTGGCAAGTCGCGGCGCTACTCGATGCGCGACGTCAATCAGCTGCGCGAGATCTCCCGCCTCAGCGGCGAGGGCGTCAGCCTAGAGGGCATCAAGCGGATCCTCGAGCTGGAGAACCACGTGACCGCCCTGCAGTCGCGGGTACGCGAGCTCGAGTCCGCGCTCGCCGACGAGCTGCTGAACCGTCCGGGGTCGCGGGTGTTCGCGGCGTCGTCCGGCGGCGGCGTGGTGCCGCTTCGGGCCGGGCGGCGGCCGGAGCGCCCGACGCAGGTGGTGCTCTGGCGGCCCGAGGGTCGGTGAGGCGGCGGTGAGCTTCGACCGGCCGGCGCAGGTGCCCCGAGGCCCCGTTCCTGCGCCCCCTCGGGTCGTCGAGCTGGCGGCAGGAGACGCGATCATGCCGGTCTGGGTGAACGAGGTGGGCGGTCTGACGTTCCAGCTCGGCGACGGCGACACCCGGCGGTTCGCCAAGTGGGCCCCGCACGGACGCGGCCTCGACCTGGCCGGCGAATCGGCGCGACTGCGCTGGGCCGTCGACCACGCGCCGGTGCCGCGGGTGCTCGACGAGGGGCGCGACGACGACGCCGAGTGGCTGATGACGGCGGGGCTGCCGGGTCGGAGCGCGGTGGACGATCGGTGGCTCGCTGATCCTGCGCGGGCTGTGCCGGCGGTCGGTCGGGCGCTGAGGGCGTTCCACGACACCGTGCCCGTCGACGGCTGCCCGTTCGACTGGTCGATCGAGAAGCGGGCCGCAGGCTCGATGTTCGACACCCGCGACGCGCCGCCGATCGATCGGCTCGTCGTCTGCCACGGCGACCCCTGCGTGCCCAACACGATCCTGAACGACGACGGCTCGTGGTCGGGCATGGTCGACCTCGACGCGCTCGGAACCGCCGACCGCTGGGCCGACATCGCGGTCGCGACGATGAGCCTGGCCTGGAACTACGGCCCCGGATGGGACGCGGCTTTTCTCGAGGCGTACCGCGTCGACGACGACCCCGCGCGCATCGACTTCTACCGGTCGCTCTGGAACCGCACCTGAGACCGGGCTAGGGTCGGGCCATGAAGAAGGTGTCAGGGACCATCTCTCATCCGCTCACCGTCGAGGAGCCGATCGTGCTCACCGGGGTCGCTCCGAGGGGAGCGCTGGTCTGCGAAGGCGGCTCGCTCGACCTCCGCGGCGTCGTCGGCGACCGGCTGACGATCGAGCCGGGCGGGTACGTGCTCCTCAGCGGCACCTGCGACGCGACGGTCACGATCCACTCCGGCGGGTTGCTCGAGATCGCAGGCACGCTGAACGGCCGCATCGCTCGCAACGACGGGGAGGTCTGGGCCATGGCGGGCTCGACCATTCAGGGACGGCTGCTGACGGCGCTCGGTCTGCTCGGGCCGCTTGACCCGGAGGCGACAGTCGAGGCGGGAGCGCCGCGGTTCCGGTTGACGTCGGTCGGAGGTCTTCTCGAGGTAGTGCCCTAGCCGTCAGGTGGTGTGCGCGTCGAGGAGGCTCTCGGAGCAGGGAGCGGGGAGCTGGTGCAGAGTCTCCGCGGCGAGTTCTGCTGCGATCGCGTCGCAGTCGAGAGTGGCCTGCCGCAGAGCGCTGTATGACCGCGTGAGCCGCGGCTGGCCGAAGATCTCGGTGATGTTGGGCAGACGCAGCTTGTAGGCGAGACCCGCCGTGGTGTCGTGGCAGACTCGCTGCAGATGCGGATTGCCGCAGTAGTCGACGAAGAGGTCGAAGGCCGCATACGTGTGGACGTTGAGGGCCAGGCCGTCATCGTTCTGGAGATCCGCCAGGCAGGTGTCGAGGGTGGCGACGATCTGCCTCCTCACCGGATCGGGCAGGACCGGCGTCGCCAGCCGAACCGCGCCTCCGAACAGGACCCCCAGCGTCTGGATGACCTGGACGGCCTCCTCCGCCCGGGGGACGGCGACGCGGGTGTGCTTGTTCGGCACGATCTCGACGAAGCCCGCGTGCGCGAGATCGCTCAGCGCCTCCCGCACAGGTGTCCGCGAGCAGCCCAGCCACGAGATGAGGTCGTCGTCGGCCAGGCGCTCTCCGGGTTCGAGGATGCCGGACAGGATCGCCTTGAGGATCTCTTCGCGGATCCGGTCGCGCATCAGCGTGCGTGGACTCGAGCGTGGGGTCTCGGGGATGGGCATAGACACAGCGTTTCGCAACAGTTGCCGTTTGTCAAATGTTTTATGCACATATTACGTTCGGGATCTACCGACCGGGCTGTGCACATCACTACGCTTGGCTCATGCCCCTCGACCTCGCCGCCCTCCGCCGCCGTCCCGACTTCGAGGCGCCGAACCTGGTCGCGGTCGATGCCACCGATCGGCTGCTCCTCGATAAGGCGACCGCGACGCTCTCGGCACTCGGCTCCGGGCAGCTCGCCGTCATCGGCGATCACTATGGCGCGCTCACCCTCGGTGCCGCGTCGTCGCATGGGCTGACCGGCATCCGCGTATTCCAAGATCCGCTCGTGTCCGAGCTCGCACTCGACGCCAACGCGGCCGAGGTCGGTCTCGAGGGCACGTATGCGCACCATTCCCTCGACGGGGCGCTGGTCGACGGGGCCAGGGCCGTCCTGCTCCAGCTGCCCCGCTCGCTCGCCGCGCTCGACGAGATCGCCGGCCTCATCGCGCGCCACGCCCATCCCGAGGTCGTCGTCTACGCCGGCGGAAGGCTCAAGCACATGACGACCGCGATGAACGACGTGCTCCGCGAGCACTTCGAGGTGCTCTACGCGGGTCTGGCGCGGCAGAAGTCGCGCGTGCTGACAGCGTCCGAGCCGGTCGACCCGCCGGTGGAGTCGGCCTGGCCACGCTCTCAACGGCACGATGATCTCGGCCTCGCCGTCGCGGCGTTCGGTGCCACGTTCGCTGGCGCGAAGATCGACATCGGCACGCGCGCCCTGCTCGACGTGCTGCCGGAGGCACTCCCGTCGGCCGAGGTGATCGTCGACCTGGGGTGCGGGTCGGGTGTGCTCGCGGTCACAGCCGCCCTGACGCGGCCCGAGGCTCGCGTCATCGCGTCCGACCAGAGCGCCTCGGCTGTCGCGTCCGCTCGGGCGACAGCAGAGCTGAATGGCGTCGCCGACCGCGTGACGGTCGTGCGCGACGATGCTCTCTCATCGCAGGCCGAAGGGTCGTGCGATCTGGTGCTGCTGAACCCGCCCTTCCACGTCGACGCCGCGGTCGAGCCCGGCATAGCGCTCAAGCTGTTCGAGGCGGCGGCTCGGGTGCTGCGGCCGGGCGGAGAGCTGTGGACGGTGTACAACTCGCACCTCAAGCACAGAGACACCCTGGAGTCCGTCGTGGGTCAGACGCGTCAGGTCGCACGCAACCCGAAGTTCACCGTCACGGCCTCCGTCCGACGCTGACGGGCACCCGCGTCAAGCCAGTGGTTTCCGGTGCCGTGCCGTTCCGATGTCGCCGACCTGCTCGAACAGCCAGGCCGTGCTCCGTTCGGCTGCGTCGCCCAGAAGGGCTTCGCGGACTTCCTGCTCTTCGCGCTCGTGGCGAAGGGGATCGCCCGTACTCGATTCCGACATGGTCACCTCCCGTTGGCGTATATCGGTTATCCCCCTCGTCCGCAGATCGAGGTGGGATCAGTCTTGCCCCGACCACGAGGGCCGCGCCCGTCTCCCAGGTGAAATTAATCGGCCGTTCTCACACGGCCGGCCCGGAGCCCAGCTTGCCCAAGGACAGGTTGCACCTCGTTGCAATCGTCGATAGGAGAGAGACCGTGAATTCCTGCGACTCGTCTAGTCGAGCCGTTCCTCGATCGTGAGCGACGCCTCGATGTAGGCGAGTAGCGCGCTCCCGTACGCGTTCTCGGCGTCCGGCGCCGCGAATACCTGGATCTCAGCGCCGATCGTGGTGCTCACCTCGAAGTCGCCGGCCTCGGTGCGGGTCAGCGCATGGAACGTCGGGCCCAGCAGGTCTCGAAGCTGGTCCTCGCGCGGCAGCCAGAGCGAGTCGTCGGTCGACACCGAGTCGAGAGCCCACTCGGTGGTGCCGTTGAAGCCGAGCTCCGTGCCGGTCGGGTAGGTGTGCGCCTCGATGGTCATCTCGCTGATGGTGAAGATCTCGGGGTCGCCCTCGCCCGGGTCGAAGGCCTCGCTGTCGATGAGAAAGCGGTCTCCGGTTGCGGGTCGCCAGCGGAGTCCGGCGTCGTGGAGGTTTCGGGCGAGAGCGACATCGATCATGCCGCCATCCTGCCCGACGCGGCTCCTCCCTGCTCGTCCGGCCGGGGTGCTCACGGCAGGGGCGCAGGAACGCGGAATGGGCGCCTCCCACAGGAAGGCGCCCATCTCAGCGTGCTCGGCTTACTTCGTCGCTGCCGTGATCGTGTTCGCGGCTCCCTTGTCGTCCAATTCCGGCTTCGAGGCGCCGGTGTACTTCACGGCGTTCTCGTTGCCTGACAGGCGGACACGAGTCGTGGCGTCGTCGACCGTGATGGCGTTGCGGTTGCCCTCGACCACGAGGTCGGTGGTGCCCTTCAGCGCGATAGAGGCGCCGGTTCCGACGACGCTGGTCAGATCGCACTTCACGTCGACGGTCTTCGGCTTCTTCGCTGCCTTGAGGGCGTCGGCGTCGATCAGCATGAAGCCGTCGATGCACTTCAGCGTGACTGCCGACGGCACTCGCGTTGCGGTCGGCCCGGTCGGTTCGGGCTCCGTGACCTCGCTGGCGACTGTGCAGCCGGTCAGGGCGGCGCTTGCGCCGATCAGGAGGGCGACGGCGGACAGTCGTGCGGTGCGGCGGCGCATCAGCGTGCCTTGACGGTGTTGCCCGCCGTCGTTCCGGTCGTGACGGTCGGTGCTGCCCCGCCGTGAGTGAGCGCGTTGTCGTTGCCGCCGAAGTCGACCTTCTTGACGCTGGCGACGGTGACCTTGTTGTCGCTGCCCTCGAACACGAGGTGCTTCACGGCATCGAGGGTGATGGTGCCATTCGTGCCGACGACGCTGACGACGTCGCAGCTTCCGGCCAGGTCGATCTTCGGTTTCTTCGCCGTGGGGGTGAGGACGGCGACGCCGTCGACGCACTTGTTGACTACCGGATCGGCCGGCGTCGGGAGCGAGGCCGTGGGCGTGGGGGCCGAGGTCGAGTCGGCCGTGGTGTCAGTCGAGGTGCAGCCGGCGAGGACAGCGACGAGGCCGGCGCCGAGGGCGAGCGTGAGAATCGGGGTCTTCTTCATGGCGTTCGTGCTTTCTGGCGAGTCGGGGCAGGAGAGTGTGAGGGGGCGGCGGGCCGGTGGGCCCGCCGCCCGGGTGGTACGGGGTGGTGCTGGTGCGTTACTTGGTGGGGACGGCGGTCCAGTTGCCGTAGGTGACGGTGTCGGTCTTGCCGTCCTTTGCGACCTGGTCGAAGATCAGGTTGTAGGTGTGGGTGGCGTTCCAGGTGCGGGTGGCGGTCCACTGGCCCTGGGGGTTGACGTCGACGGTCTGGTAGGCCGTTCCGGTGGTGGCGGACTTGATGGTGACCTTGGCGCCGGGGGTGGCGGTGCCGGTGAAGGTGGCGAAGACGCCGCCGGGGCCGTTGTCGGCGCCGGTGGTGACGCCGGTGACTTCGAGGTCCTTGAAGACGGGGGCGAAGATGTTGACCATCGTCGTGCTGGTCGTCTTGTCGGGGTTGGTCTGGGTGACCTTGATCTCGTAGTCGTTCGAGGGTCCCCAGTTGCGCTCGGGGAGTGCCCAGGTGCCGTCGGCGGTGACCTTGGTGGTGCCCATGGCGACGTTCCAGCCGTTCTTGGCGTTCACGGCGGTGATGGTCGCGTTCGGGGTGCCGGTGCCGCGGAGGATGTTGAGTCCGGGCGTGTAGGTGGCGCCGTCGGCGATCGAGGTGACTTCGACTTCGACGTTTTCGACTTTCTGGCTGATGTGCAGCGTGGAGTGCTGGACGTCGTCGCCTTTGGTGGCGGTGAAGCGGATGTCGTAGCCAGCGGTGGTGGGGCCGAGGTAGCGGTTGAAGGCCCAGTCGCCGTCGAGGTTGGCGGTGGCGGTGCCCATCGGGGTGTTCCACTGGTTGACGGCGGTGATCACGGTGTTCGGCGACGCCTTGCCGCGGAAGGTGGCGTTGCCGACTTCGTAGGTGGAGTTGTCCGTCGGGCTGGTGACCTGGAAGGCGATGACGCCCTGGTAGTTCAGGTGCAGCTGGGTGGTCTCGGTCTTGCCGTCTTTGGTGGCGGTGAAGGTGATGTCGTAGCCGGTGGTGGTGGGTCCGAGGTTGCGGTTGAACGCCCAGTTGCCGGTGCCGTCGGCGGTGTCGGTGCCCATGACGGTGCCCCACTGGTTGACGGCGCGGATCGTGGCGCCGACCGCGGCGGTGCCGCGGAAGGTCGTCATGCCCTCGGCGTAGTTCTGGTTGTTCGTGTGGGAGGTCACGCGGAACGGGGCTTCGGCGGCGACGCGGTTGACGACGTGCGTCAGGGTCTGGGTGTCTTTACCGGAGGTCTGGGTGACGATCAGGGTCGATCGGCCCAGGGCGAGGCCCGAGGTGAGGTTGGCGGTCCATTCGCCGTCGGCGTCGACCGTGGCGGTGCCGATGGTGGAGTTGGGGCCGTAGCCGATCTTCACGCTCGCGTCGGGGTGGCCGTGGCCGGTGAAGACGGGGCGGGAGGTGGTGACAGTCGAGTTGTTTCCGGGGGACTCCACGGTCGGCGCGGTGATTACGCCCGGGCCGGGGTCGACGGTGCCGTCGGGATTGAGGGTGACCTTCGCGGTGGTGACGTTGTTACCCTTGCCGGTCTGAGTGACGACCAGGGTGTGCTTGTCGGCCGAAAGCTGGACGTCCTCGAGGTTCCAGGAACCGGTGCTGAGGACTTTGCCGGCCTTCAGGACGCCGGTCTTGCCCTCCTCCATGACCTTGATCTCGGCCATCGGCTCGCCGCGGCCACCGAAGTCGAGCGCTCCGCCGGGGTGGATGAGGTTGTCGGTCGGGGTAGAGATCGTGACGCGTGCGCCGTAGGCGTAGGCGACGTCGACTGAACCAGTGGGTGTGCCGTTGATCGACTGGGTGACCGTGAAGGTGTGCGTACCAGCGGCGTTGGGCGCCTTGACGGTGTGCGAGTAGCGGCCAGTGGTCGGGCTGGTCGTGGTGGTGGCGACGGTTTTGCCGTCTTCGCCGGTGATGGTGATGTCGACGTTCTTCTCACCGGTACCGGCGATCGTGACCTCGTCGGTCACGGCGTCGCCCGCGGTCGCGGTCCCGGTTACAGCAGCGACGTCGAGGTCGACTGCGAGGTCGAACTCGGAGACCTTCTCACCGTCGATCCAGTTCTCGAGGTGGACGGTGTTCTTACCGAACTTCAGACCGGTCAGGTTGGCGGTCCACTTTCCGTCAGGGCCGACCAAGACTTCCTGGTCGTCGCCGATGACCACGATCGAAGACGGGCGTGCGGTGCCCGAGATGGCAGCTTTGCGAGTAGCGACGCTCACGCTGTCGACCTTGGCCGCGAGCGCCGGGTTAATGCTCTCCAGCTTGGCCGCGGTGCCCGTCAGACTCAGTTGCGGGTAGAACGCACTGCCATCTTTAAGAGGAGCCACGCTGAGGTAGTGCTTCGACGAATCGGAGACGATGCGGCCTTCGCTGTCGATCGAGAAAAGCGTGCGAGGATCTCCGCAGGCGGGCCCGTTGGTGGTGATGACACGGCCACCCTGCCAGGCCAGGTCGTAGAGGCACTTCCCCTTGTTCTTGCCAGCGTCGACCGTGGCATAGAAGCTGTAGCCGACCGTGGTGGTCGTCATCGTCCACGATGACGCCGCCTCGGCTTGCTGCCGAGTGTCGTATGCGTGGGCGCTCAGGTCGTCCTGGTCGAGTGCCCAGAACTTGTCGGCGGACTCCTCCCAGATAAATGTGAACTTGGTCCCACTCGCAGGGGTTGAGGAGGTCGTCGTTGCGGTTGATGCGGTCGGAGCTGCAGACGCCGAAGCGGGGCCGAAGCTCAGGCCGGTGACGACCGTGGCGGCCGCCAGCGCGCCAGCACCGAAGCCCTTGAGGATTTTCTTAGACAAAATGGGTTTCTTTCGTTCGGGCCGCGTACGGCGGCTCAGGCATGAATATCTAAAATTTTACGCTAAGAATGTGAATACCGCAAGAGTCGACGAAGTTAGCCCTAGGCGAGCGGGCGAGTCGCGGCTAAACTTGAGTCAGTTCAACTCAAGTTTGTGAAGAAACACGAAAGGCATCACCGAATGGCGAACATGCAGGGCGCACCCGCCTCCGACGAGAAGCAGAAGAGCGCCCTCCAGCAGTACGGCGTCGACCTCACTGCGATCGCGGCGAGCGGCAAGCTCGATCCCGTGATCGGCCGCGACTCCGAGATCCGTCGCGTCAGCCAGGTCCTCACCCGCCGCACCAAGAACAACCCCGTGCTGATCGGCGAACCCGGGGTAGGCAAGACGGCCGTCGTCGAGGGCCTCGCCCAGCGGATCGTCGCGGGCGACGTCGCCGACTCGCTCAAGGGGAAGCGCCTGATATCGCTCGATATCGCGGCGCTGGTCGCCGGGGCGATGTACCGCGGCCAGTTCGAGGAGCGCCTGAAGAGCGTCCTGAAGGAGATCACGGAGTCCGACGGGCAGGTCATCACGTTCATCGACGAGCTGCACACGCTCATGGGTGCCGGTGGCGGCGAGGGCAGCGTCGCCGCAGCGAACATGCTGAAGCCGATGCTCGCCCGAGGCGAGCTCCGCCTCATCGGCGCGACGACGCTCGACGAGTACCGCCAATTCATCGAGAAAGACGCAGCCCTCGAGCGCCGATTCCAGCAGGTCTATGTGGGCGAGCCGACGGTCGAAGACACTGTCGCGATCCTCCGCGGCCTCAAGGAGCGCTACGAGGCGCACCACGGCATCACGATCGCCGACAGTGCTCTCGTCGCCGCCGCCTCGCTCAGCAACCGCTACATCACGAACCGTCAACTCCCCGACAAGGCGATCGACCTGGTCGACGAGGCGGGCAGCCGCCTCAAGATGGAGATCGACTCGTCGCCCGTCGAGCTCGATCAGCTCTATCGCGGCATGGTGCGGCTCCAGGTCGAGGAGCTCGCCCTCCAGAAGGAGAAAGACGCCGCCTCGCAGGCCCGTCTCGAATCGCTCCGCGACGAGCTCACCCTTCGCCAGCAGCAGTACGCCGATCTCAACCGGCGTTGGCTGGCCGAGAAGGCCGCGCTCCAGGGCGTCGGCGAGCTCAAGGGCCAGCTCAACCAGGCCCGCATCGACCTCGACAAGGCCATGCGCGAAGGCCGCTACCAGGACGCCTCCAAGATCAACTACGAGACGATCCCCGAGATCGAGAAGGCCCTCGCCGACGCCGAGAGCCTCGAGGCCGGCGGCGACCGGATGGTCAACGACCAGGTCACCGATGCCGACATCGCCGAGGTCGTCGCGTCGTGGACGGGCATCCCGGTCGGCCGCCTCATGGCTGGAGAGACGGAGAAGCTCCTCCACCTCGAGACGGAGCTCGGCCAGCGGATCATCGGTCAGCGCGAGGCGGTCCAGGCCGTCAGTGAGGCGGTGCGGCGCACCCGCGCGGGGATCTCCGATCCGGATCGTCCGACGGGGTCGTTCCTGTTCCTCGGGCCGACCGGCGTCGGAAAGACCGAGCTCGCCAAGGCCCTCGCCTCGTTCCTGTTCGATGATGACAAGGCCATGGTCCGGATCGACATGTCGGAGTACGGCGAGAAGCACACGGTGTCTCGGCTCGTCGGGGCCCCTCCCGGGTACGTCGGCTACGAGTCGGGCGGTCAGCTCACCGAGGCCGTGCGCCGGCGCCCCTACAGCGTGGTGCTCATGGACGAGGTCGAGAAGGCCCACCCGGAGGTGTTCGACGTGCTGCTCCAGGTGCTCGACGACGGCCGCCTGACCGACGGGCAGGGCCGGACTGTCGACTTCCGCAACACGATCCTCATCTTGACGTCGAACCTCGGGAGCCAGTTCCTGACCGATCCGTCGCTGTCTGACGAGCAGAAGCGCGACGCGGTCGACGAGATGGTGCGACAGGCGTTCAAGCCCGAGTTCATCAACAGGCTCGACGACATCGTGCTCTTCCAGTCGCTGACGAAAGACGACCTCGGCCAGATCGTCTCGCTCTACGTCGACCGGCTGGCCAAGCGCCTCACGGACCGCCGCCTCGAACTCGCCGTCACGCCGAACGCGCGGACCTGGCTCGGCGACCGCGGCTACGACCCGGTCTACGGCGCCCGGCCTCTGCGCCGCCTCATGCAGCGGCAGATCGACGACAACCTGGCGCGCGCTCTGCTCGACGGGTCGATCGCCGATGGCGACACGGTGCTCGTCGATGTGGCCCCCGACGTTGAGTCGCTCGCCGTGTCGAAGTCCTCCCTCGACGACTCCGAGTAGGTAACAGCAGCCGGCCCCCGGGATGGCCCTCGCTGTCGGTGTGTCATGGTGCCGCCGACGGCGAGGGCCATCTCGGGCACCCGGGCCGCGCTTCGCGGTCAGGGGCGGCAGAGCCGGGAGGGCGCAGGAACTCGCCCACCCGGCCCGCGCTCACTCCTTGCCGGGCGTCCAGGGGCCGTGCGTCACCGAGTCGCTCCGGCCCCGCGAGTCGGTCTGCTCGATCGCGAGGCGGTACGTGTGCGTGGCCGACCACGTCCGGGTCGACGTCCAGGTGCCGTCTTCGCCGGCCTTCACGGTGTCGTAGCGGTCGCTGGACTGGGTGGAGCGGATGACGACGGAGGCTCCGGGCGT
Organism: Frondihabitans sp. OV104; assembly: GCF_057787745.1. Taxonomy (NCBI): domain Bacteria; kingdom Bacillati; phylum Actinomycetota; class Actinomycetes; order Micrococcales; family Microbacteriaceae; genus Frondihabitans; species Frondihabitans sp. OV104. Next base: position 2,859,313 of record NZ_CM173541.1, on the reverse strand, counting down.
CGCGGTGCCCCGGATGGTGGCCCGGACGGAGGTGTCGTCGCGGTCGTCGGTCGTGATGCCGGCGAGGGCGAGTTCCTGCCACGCGTCGAACGGCACGGTCGTGGAGCCCGTCGGCGAGGAGCTGGTCCAGCCGGTGACGGGCGTGAAGGTCACCGTGAGGGGGCTCGTGTCGGGCACGTACGCGCCGGCGTTCACGGTGAGCTTGATGCCGCCGTTGCTCGCGCCGGCGTTCGGGAGGTCTGCGCCGGTGCGGAGCGACGTGCGGGTGACGACCGTCGCGCCGTCGGCGGCGGGCTTGGCGGCGAACGAGATGGTCCAGCCGTCGCGGGTGGTCGTCGCCGGCAGTGTCGCGCTGAGGCCCTTGGGCAGAGTCGCGGCCCAGACGAGCTTCTGACCCTTCTTCACGGTCAGGCCCTTGGCACCGGTCGCGGGCTTGATCGTGAAGGCGAGCGTTCCCGTGGTGTTCGGCAGGAAGTCGTCGCCGGCGGCGGGGGTGACGGACACCGCGTGGACCCCGATGTTCGTCGTCGCGTTCGGTGCTGCGTTCCCTACGGCGGGCGGCGTCGCCAACGCCGCGACGAGGCCGGCAGTGACGGTAGCGGCCAGTACTCTCTTCATCGAAAACCTCTCATCTGCATTTATGGACAGAATGTTGCGTCCGGTGTCATTAATACAGATGGTCGAGGTTCGCGCAAATCAACGACAGAACGCCGCCCCCAGGAAGGAGACGGCGTTCTGTCAGACGGGACCTAGTCGCGGGCGACGACGAGCTCGTCGAGGGCGAGGCGAGTGCGGGGGAGCGTCTCGCGCTCGGCCAGCTTCTCGGGGAGCTTGCCGGCCTCGTCGACGACGCCGAACGCGGTGACGGTGACGGGCAGGAAGCGCTCGGTCAGATCGAACGCCGTGCGGATGCCGTCGGCCTCGATACCGGCCATCTGGTGGGCATGCAGGCCCTCGGCGTGGGCCTGGACGGTCATCGCCGACACGGCGAGGCCCAGGTCGTACTGGGCCCAGCGGCGCTCGTCGCCCTCGTCGGTGGCGGTCTCGGCGACGGCCACGATGAGCGCTGCCGCATTGCCGGCCCACAGAGTGTTGAAGCCCATGAGGTTGGCGAGGATCGTGTCGAAGGTCTTCGTGCCGCGGCGGCCGGCGATGAAGCGGCGCGGCTGCATGTTCGAGGCGGACGGTGCCCAACGGGCGGCCTCGAGGAGGGCGGTCAGCTGAGCGTCGGTGATCTCGGCGGTGGCGTCGAACGAGCGGGGGCTCCAGCGCTCGTCGAGGAGCTCGACCAGCGGCACCTCGGTCTCGGACGAACGGACGGTGGATGAATTCGTGATGGTCATAGCTGTCTCCTCGACGCCGACGGTGGAACGGGGTGTGGTTCTCCTCGCCGTCGAGGAGTGCTGCTTCGTGCAACAGGCTACGCCCGATGAATATGCCGACGCATCGACTTTCTCCTGGTGGCCGGGTCTCGGTCCGTCAGGGTCTCGGTCCGTCAGGGTGTGAGGCTGCCGAGCACTGCCGAGTCGAGCATGTCTTCGGTCACCGAGTACAGAGCGACGATCAGGATCGCGGCGACGATCGGCAGCCAGAACGCCGGCACGCGGCGCAGCACGAACAGCGCCGAGAACACCGTCGCGAAGACGCCGAGGATGATCGGCACGGCGATCGTCAGGGTGTTCGCCAGAGCCGTGCCGTCGACCGAGTACTGCGGCTCGGCCGCTCGTGCCGCCCCGGTGATCTCGTAGACGACGGCGATGAAGTAGAGGATCGCCGTGAACACGACCGTCGCGACGAGGTCGCCCTTACGCGGGTGGCGCCGGCCCGGGTACCGGCCCGCCAGGCGGGTGGTGGCCACGGCTCCATCGGGGAGCCGCTCGTCGAGCGGGCGGTCGGGGGTGGGGATGCTCACGGGGCCGACTCGATCTCACGGCGGATCGACTCGGCGAGGGCATCGACGTGTGCTTCGGTGGTGTCGAAGGAGCACATGAGCCGCACCTCGCCGGTCGACCGGTTCCAGTCGTAGAAGCGGTGCTCGGCGCGGACGGGCTCGATGACGTGCCTCGGCAGGATCGCGAAGACGGCGTTCGCCTCGACCGCCTGCGTCACCTCGACGCCGGGGAGCTCCACGAGCGCGTCGCGAAGCCTCTGCGCCATCGCGTTGGAGTGCTGCGCTGACCGCAGCCAGAGATCGCCCTCGAGCACAGCGACGAACTGAGCCGAGACGAAGCGCATCTTCGAGGCCAGCTGGGCGTCCATCTTGCGGATGTAGGTGACGCCGGGGAGCTCGTCGTCGGTGAGGACGACCACCGACTCGCCGAAGATCAGGCCGTTCTTGGTGCCGCCGAACGACACGGCGTCGACGCCCGCGTCGCGCGTGAACTGCTGCAGCGTCGCGCCGGTCGTCGCTGCCGCGTTCGCGATTCGAGCGCCGTCGAGGTGGACCTTCATTCCGAGCGAGTGAGCGTGCTGCGTGATGGCGCGGATCTCGGAGACGCTGTAGGCCGTGCCCATCTCGGTCGTCTGCGTGATCGAGACGGCGAGGGGCTGCGGGCGCTGCTGATCGCCCCAGCCGTAGGCCTGCCGGTCGATGAGATCGGGTGTGAGCTTGCCGTCGGTCGTCGGAACCGTTAACAGCTTGATGCCGCCGAGCCGCTCGGGCGCTCCGCCCTCATCGGTGTAGATGTGCGCAGTGGCAGCGCAGATGACCGCACCCCAGCGGGGCACGAGGGCCTGGAGGGCGACGACGTTCGCACCGGTGCCGGTGAGGACGGGGTGCACGGTCGAGCCTTCACCGAAGTGCTGCACGACGAGCTCCGAGAAGCGTGCCGTGTAGGGATCGGCCCCGTACGACCCGACGTGCCCGCCGTTGGCATCGGCCAAGGCCTGGATCACCTCGGCGTGGGCGCCGGAGTAGTTGTCGGAGGCGAAGGAGTGGAGGGCGGGATCGTGCAGCTGGCTCACCCCTCCAGTCTCCCTCACTTTGCCGACACGGCTCATTCCTCCGCCGACTCGGACCTCCCGGTGTCGTCGGCGGGCGGCGCGTCGTCGTCGGCGTCGTCAGCGCGGGGCGGCGCTGGCGGCGGAGCGATGTACTCGGGTGCGGGAGCGGCGAACGCGTCGCCACCGTAGACAGCGTTGATGCGCGCCTGGACGTTCCGCCAGATGGTGAGCCGCTGCTGGTTCATCGCGCCGTACCCGCCGTAGATCCGGTACTGGTTCTGGTGGCCCGAGATGTTGCCGACCCAGGAGGCGGTGACGACCTTGCTCGAGCCGCCGACGAGCCAGGTCTGCTCGGCGTGGTCGGTCGTGCCGGTCTTGCCCAGGATCGGCACGCCGTCGCGCGGGTTGGCCGACGTCGCGGTGCCGCCCGTGAAGACCCCCTGCATCGCCGACGCGACCTTGGCCGCGACGCCGGCGTCCATGACCCGCTCGCAGTGCGACCGGTGCCCGGCCAGCTTCTTCCCGTCGCCGTCGACGATCGAGTCGATGTAGATCGGCTCGCAGTAGACGCCGCCGTTGGCGATACCCGCGAACGCGGCGGCCATCGTGACCGGTGCGACCGTGTTGCCCGAGCCGATCACCGACGACGGGTACGCGACGAGATCGGCTCCGTCGGCGGCGTGGACGCCGAGCGATGCGGCGACGTCGCGGATGTCGCAGAGGTCGAGCTTCTGCGCCATCGCGGCGAAGGCGGTGTTGATCGAGCGGGCCGTCGCCTGGCGGGCGGTGACCGTGCCGGGGTTGCCGAAGTCGTCGTTCTTCGGGTCGAAGGTCGTGTAGTCGGCCGCGCCGCAGATGCGCATCGGGCTGAAGTCGCGCGGAGTGGCGTTGACGGTCTCGCCGAGCAGGTGGCCCTTGTTCAGCCAGTCGATGAGCGTGAAGGGCTTGTACGTCGACCCGGGCTGGAACCCGGTCGAGCTGCCCCACTTCTGATCGACCGCGTAGTTGACGGCGGTCGTGGTCGGGCCGCCGCCGTCGCGGGTGTCGTCGAAGTCCTTGTTCTGGGTCATCACGATCACGCGGCCCGAATCAGCCTCGATCGAGACGACGACACCGCCCAGGTCGTACCGCACCTCGTCTTTGGGAGCGTCGGTGTCGACCTGCTGCTTGGCTGTCGCCGTGAGGTCGAGGTCGAGGGTGGTGTGGATCTCGTAGCCCCCGAGCCGCCAGTTGTGCTCGCGCTCGGTGGTCGTCTCGCCGAGGGCGGGCATCGTCTTGACCATGCGCCGGATCAGGTCGCACCACTGCCGGGCGCCGATCTCGCCGACCGCGAGGCAGCCCTGCGTCGCCGAGGTGAGATGAACCGACGACCGGACCGTCTTGGCCTTCGCCTTCGCGAGGGTGGCGGCCGAGATCTTTCCGTGCTCCTGCATCGCCTCCAGGATCACGTCGCGCCGCGCCTTGTTGGCCTTGTAGTGCGAGGCGCTCGACAGGTTGCGCCTCTCGGGGTTCTGCACCGTCGCGACAAGGCTCGCCGCCTCGGACGGCGCCAGCGCCTCGGCGTTCTTGCCGAAGTAGCGCTGGCTGGCGGCCTCGACGCCGTAGGTGTTGTCGCCAAAGTACGCGATGTTGAGGTACGCGAGCAGGATCTCGTCTTTGGTGTAGCGCTTCTCGAGGCCGATCGCGAACTTCATCTCGGCGATCTTGCGCGAGGTGCTGAGCTCGGTGGCCTTCTTGTAGGCGGCTTTGCGCTCGGCCGGATCGTCGAGCGCCTCCGCCTGGGCGACGAGGATGTTGCGGACGAGCTGCATGGTCAGCGTGGACCCTCCCCCAGCCGCGCCGAGCTCTCGCGACAGCGCGCTGCCGGCCGCGGCCCGGGCGAGAGACGTCAGGTCGACGGCGCCGTGCTCGTAGAAGCCGTGGTCCTCGCCTGCGACGGCCGCGTCTTTCACCGTCTGGGCCACGTCGTCCCAGCCGACCGTGACCCGGTTCTCGCTGTACAGCGTCGCGAACGGCACCTGCTCGCCCCCGCGCTCGGCATAGAGCACGTTGCGCTGCTGGAGCTTCTGGATCTCGATGAACTCGGGGATGCTGTCGAACGTCGTCGCGGCGGCACCTGCGGCTCGGCCGGCGACCACCACTCCGGGCGCGACGCCGACCGACACCAGCAGTCCGGCGACGGCGCTGAGCGCGATGAAGCCGGCCAGGGCGGTGAGGGCTGAACGGAGGCGGTGAGGCTCGTGGGGCATGGGTCACATGGTATGTCACACCTCTGACAACGGAATCCCCCGCCCGAGGGACCCTGCTAGTCCGTCAGAGGGAGTTCTCGCTCAGCCATTCCGTCAGGACGCGCTCGAACTCCTGCGGCCGCTCGACGCTCGGCAGGTGCGCCGAGTCCGGAAAGCGCGCACCCGACGAGTTCGGCACCGTCGACAGCAGGTACTCCGCCGCCGCGAGCTCGCCCGACAGGTCGTGCTCGCCGACCACGACCAGCGTCGGCACCTCGATGTCGACAGTCCGGTAGTACGCCGGCGACTCCAGCGGCACGGGCGTGGCCTGGTCGGCGAAGCGCTTCAGGTTGTCGGCGTTGAGCTCGGAGGCCAGGCGCAGGAACTCGGGATCCAGCTCGAGCACGTCCCTCGTGGGCCCCGCCGCCCACAGCTCCGCCTCCCGCCGGTTCAGCTTCTCGTTCTCGCCGCGTGCAAGCAGGTCGTCCAGCTCGTCGAACAGCTCGTTCTCGCGCTCGGTCAGGTCGACCTCGGGGAAGCCCGACGGGTTCGAGCCGATCGTCACGAGCCCGGTGACGCGGTCGGGGTGCTCGAGGGCGGCGTCGATGGCGATGCGCCCGCCCCGGGAGGCGCCCACGAGCACCGCGCGGTCGATTCCTGCTGCGTCCATCACCGCGACGAGGTCGTCGACATCCGAGAAGTGCACGTCGGCGGTGGTGGTCTCGCCGAAGCCGCGGGTGTCGTAGCGGAGCACGCGGCGGGTGCTCGCGAGCGGCACGGCGAGAGGCTCCCACATGCGGAGGCTCGCCACTCCGGCGTGGATGAGGACGACTGCGCGGAGTTCCTGCGCCCCGGGGTTCTCGGGCTCGTGCAGCTCGTAGTGGAAGGTGCCGCCGTTGAACTCCGTCTCAGCCATGGTCACAACCTACGGCACGACCGGCCGGAGCTCGCCGCTCAGGCAGACTAGACGGATGGGCGGAGTGCTGATCGGGTTCGGGATCATCGGCACCGTCATCGCGATCGGCTACGTCGTCGGCCGCATCGACCTGCTCGGCCCGCAGGGGCACCGCGTGCTCAGCCAGCTCGTCTTCTTCGTGCTCACGCCGTGCCTGCTGTTCGTGAACATCTCGAAGGCCGACGTGAACGTGCTGTTCTCGCCGGTGCTCGTCGTCTCGACCATCTCGGCGCTGTTCGCCGCCGCCATCTCGATCGTCGTGCTGCGCCTGGTGTGGAGGCGATCCGTGCCCGAGACCGCGATGGGGACGATGGCGGGCGCCTACGTCAACGCGAACAACATCGGCCTGCCGGTCGCCGTCTACGTGCTCGGCAGCGCGACCTACGTCGCGCCGGTGCTGCTCTTCCAGCTGCTGGTTCTGACGCCGATCGTGCTGACCATCATGGACATCACGACGGCTACCGGGCCCCGCGGAAGCCTGCTGAAGACGGTCACCACCCCCTTTCGCAACCCGCTGCTGATCGCATCGCTGCTCGGCGTGCTGTGCTCGGTCTTCGAGGTCAGGATCCCGGACGACGTGCTCGAGCCCTTCGCGCTCATCGGGGCCGCGGCGGTGCCGGTCGTGCTGATCTCGTTCGGCATGTCGCTGCACGGCCAGAAGCCGCTGCAGGCCGGCTCGGCGCGGGGCGAGATCGTGCTCGAGAGCGCACTCAAGATTGTCGTGATGCCGCTCGTGGCGTGGATCCTGGGCGCGTTCGTCTTCGACTTATCGCACGAGCAGCTGTTCGTGACGGTCGTGCTGGCAGGGCTGCCCAGCGCGCAGAATGCGTTCAACTACGCGCAGCGCTACGGGGTCGGGGTCGCCGTGGCCCGCGACACGGTGCTGATCACGACGATCGCTGCGGTCCCCGCCCTCGTGCTCGTCGCCGCGCTGCTGAAGTAGGAGCGGGCTGGAAGGCCGCGCCTGTCTAGAAGGCAGCGCCTGTCTAGAAGATCATCGGCCGGTCGTCGTCGTCGCCCGAGTCGACCTCGAGGTCGACGATCACCGGCACGTGGTCGCTCGGAGCGTCGCCCTTGCGCTCGTTGCGGTCGATGCGCGCGCTCGTGACCAGGTCGGCGAACGCCTTCGAGCCCAGGATGAAGTCGATGCGCATGCCCTCGTTGCGCGGGAAGCGCAGCTGCTTGTAATCCCAGTAGGTGTAGCCCTCGGGGAGGCGCGGGCGCACGACGTCGCTGAGCAGGCCCGGCTCGGTGAACGCATCGAACGCGGCCCGCTCGGGCGGGCTGGTGTGGGTGTGACCCTCGAAGACCGCAGGGTCCCAGACGTCGCTGTCGAGGGGCGCGACGTTCCAGTCGCCCATGAGCGCGAGGGGCTGGTCGGGGTTCGCCTTCAGCCAGGCCTTCGTCTCGACCTGGAGCCTGGCGAGCCAGTCGAGCTTGTACGCGTAGTGCGGGTCGTCGAGCTCGCGGCCGTTCGGCACGTAGAGGCTCCAGAGGCGCACGCCGTCGACCGTGACGCCGATCGCGCGCGCCTCCTTCGGAGCATCCTGCGACTCGACTCCCTTGGCGAAGCCGGGCTGTGTCGGGAACGTGATCTCGACGTCGTCCATCGGCAGCCGACTGGCGAAGCCGACGCCGTTCCACTGGCTCAGCCCGTGCATCTGCACCTCGTAGCCCGCCGCCTCGAACACGTCGAACGGAAACTGCTCGGGCTTGCACTTGAGCTCCTGCATGCCGAGCACGTCGACGTCTTCGCGGACCAGCCAGTCGACGACGCGGCCCGCGCGAGCACGGATGGAGTTGACGTTCCAGGTGGCGACACGCATGCCACCACGGTACCGGGCGCAGGAACTCGGGGTGGCCGGTTCGACCGCGCCCCGCGCGCCTGTGGAGAACTCCGGGAGGGCGCATCGCGCGCCCGGGTAGCATGGTCGCCGTGACCGATGCACGCCAGAAGCTCATCTCCTACATCAGCGACCTCGCCGTCTTCCACGGCGACTTCACGCTGACCAGCGGCAAGAAGGCGACGTACTACGTCGATCTGCGCAAGGTCAGCCTCGACCACAGGGTCGCGCCGCTGATCGGCCAGGTCATGGTCGACCTCATCGAAGACGTCCCCGACGTCTTCGCGGTGGGCGGGCTGACGATGGGCGCCGACCCGATCGCCGCCGCAGTCTTGCACCAGGGTGCAGCCCTCGGCAAGGACTACGACGCGTTCGTCGTGCGCAAGGAGCCCAAAGACCACGGCCGGGGCCGTCAGGTCGAGGGCCCGGAGCTGACCGGCAAGCGCGTCATCGTGCTCGAGGACACCTCCACTACCGGCGGCTCGCCCCTCAAGGCCATCGAGGCTCTGAAGAAGGTCGGTGCCGAGGTCGTGGGCGTCGCCGTCGTGGTCGACCGGTCGACGGGCGCCCGGGAGGTCATCGAAGAGGCCGGCTACCCCTACTTCGCTGCCATCAGCCTGGAAGACCTCGGGCTGCAGCCGTGAGCGACGAGCGCAGTCCCGACGAGCAGCTCCCGCGTTCCACGCCGGGGCCCGACGGCGAGTCTGCGCGTGAAGTGCCGGCGCAGGGGTCTCCTGCACCCGATTCTCCTGTTCCCGGGTCTCCGACGTCGGGGCGCCGGGCCCTGCCGGTGGCGCCCGACTCAGTGCCGTCGGGTCCTTCGGCGTCGAGTTCTCCGGCGTCGGGGCAGTCGGCGTCGGGACAGGCGCCCTCCGTCTCCTCACCGTCGGCATCACCGGAGTCGGGTGACCCCGAGACCTACCAGACCATCCAGATCCTGCCCCGGCGGCTTCCCAGTGCCGAGTCGTTCTTCGGCGAGCCGCGGCCGCCGCGCCATTCGGCCCGCGTCGATTCGTCGACTGAGCCCCTGAGCCCGGGGACGGCTCCGGATGCAGCGGCGGATTCACGTGCAGCTTCGGCGGGCTCGCCTGCTGTTCCGTCCGGCTCGCCCGCGGCTCCGGCGGGTTCTGCGGCGGTGCCTTCGCCGGTCGAGCCCGGGGCATCGCCGAGTGCGACGGCGCCCGGGGCGTCACCGACTGCGCCGGCGCCCGAGGCGCAGCCTCGGCCAGCTCCCGTGACGCCTCTCGTGGCAGAGCCGATGTTCACGGCGGCCGCCGTCTCATCGTCCGAGGCGCCGCGCGAGGTGTCGGAGGATTCGCCGGGACTCGACGCTCCTGCCCCCTCGACCGAGCCTCCCACGTCTCCGCATCCGATGGCGCTCGACCTGTCGACCCTCCGCGGTCAGTCCGGCGACGAGCCCCTCTCCGATGCCGCCAGTCCGTCGAGCCTGACGGCCGAGCAGCCAGCCCTCGACGCTGACGCTCTGCCGCGCCACGACAGTGCAGGCGAGACGCCGACGGCCGCATTCGGGGCTGTCTTCGGCGCGGTCCCTGACGCTTCAATGGATACTGACGCTTCGGTCGATACTGACGCTTCGGTCGAGACCGACGCACCCGGTGCGGCCGCCGCCCCGGCTGGAACCATCACTCCCGTGGCTGCGGCCTCCGACACGAGCGCCGCGCCTGTCGCGCCTGCCGCCTCGTTCACGGAGCTCATCGCCGTTCCGGCCGATGCAGTGCCTCCGACCGCCGAGCCGACAAGCTTCAACTGGGCCGAAATCGCGTCGCCGGCCACCGCTTCCATCGACGCGTCAGATGTCCACGGTGTGCCGATGGCGCCCGAGGTGCCCGACGACGTGGTGCCGGTCGATCCGATCGCTCTCGACACCGAGGTCGCCGCCGCTCGGCCGGTCGTCGACCACGACGCCGTGCGCGCCGCCGATGCGATTCCGCTCGAGGTCGACGACACCCCCGCCGGGACGGTCGATCCCACGCCCACGATGGCGTGGAGCATCAACGACGGCGACGACGACGGCCCCCAGGGGGCGCGGGACGACGCGACGCCTCCATTCAGCGGCGCGCCCGCCGAAGCTGCGGCCGAGGCCGCGCCCGCCGTCGTCTGGTCGCTGAGCGACGACGACCCCGCACCCGCGGGTGGCTCGCCGGTGTGGGACCTCTCCGGCACGGACGACGGGTACGCGTCGGGGGAGTCGGACGTTCCTGCGCCCGCCTCTGAGCCGGCCGACTCCGACGGCGACGAGACGGACGACGTCGACGCGATGGCCGCGCTCTTCGGCGAGCCGGACGGCGCGCCGGGACCCGAGGCGAGCTTTGACGACACGGCGACGCAGGCCTGGATCATGCCCTCGGAGGAGTCGGCATCGTCGCAGGATGCCTCACCCGAGTCGTCGGCGCCGGAGGAGGACGAGCCGTTCGTCGCGGCTGCCTCCGGCCCCCAGACTCCGACCGGCGCCGAGACTCCGACCGTCGCCTACACGCCGCCGTTCGCGGCTGAGCCCGAGGCGTCTGCCGGGGGTAGCTCCTGGGCGGAGACTCCGACGGTCGCGTACACGCCGCCGGGGTCGACCGACCTGCCATCTGCCGCCTCGGAGCCTGCCGAGTTGGAGAGCGCCGCCTCGGAGCCTGCTCAGCTGGAGCCCACCAAGGCTGAGCCCGCAGAATCCGCGGCGACTATCGCGCTGCCGGCCGTCGCCGATCGTCCCTCCAGCGAGTCCTCGACCGCAGCGTCGGCCGACGACGCTCCGACCGCGGTCGTCCCCGGACTGACACCGTCGTACGGCGGGGCCACCGGGCGTGTGGTCACGCCCATCGACCCGAAGAACGTCCCCGCCGCCTGGGCCAGCGCTGCGCCGGGCGGCTACGCGTCTCCTGCGGCGAGCAGCATGGCTCCGCCCATCGACGCCGACCCCGGCAGTCCGGTCCGCGGCGGAAGTCGACGACCGTGGCTGTTCGTCGGAATCATCGTCGCGTTCCTGGTCGTGCTCGCCGTGCTCTTCTTCTTCGGTCGCACGATCGCCACCGGCGGGACATCGGCTCCTGCGCCGGCTCCCGTCGCGTCGACGACGTCGACGCCCTCGGCCACGACGAAGACGAGCCCGAGTCCGTCGTCGAGTCCGGCTCCGACGAAGACCGCGACGGCTGGCCAGGCTGCGCCAGGCACCCACCCGTGGAACGAGCTCACCGGGGGCGAGTGCCTCTCGGCGTTCACCGACGCGTGGCAGACGACGTACGACGTCGTCGACTGCGGGGGGTCGCACGTCGCCCAGCTCGTGTCGACCGGCAAGCTCGACGGAGCCGCCGGCTCGACGTACCCGGGCTCGGACGCGCTGCAGGCTCAGGTCTCGGGTGCATGCCAGAAGTCGACCGCGATCAACATCAGCGCGGCGCAGGCCTACACCGACCTGCAGATCTCAGACAGCTACCCGTCGACAGCGGCCGAGTGGGCCGCGGGCGCGCGCGACTACTATTGCTTCGCCAGCCGTTCTGGCGGTCAGGCGATCGCGAGCGACCTGGCGCCCTAGCGCAGCGCGCGCCCAGCGCCCAGCGCCCAGCGCCCAGCGCCCAGCGCCCAGCGCCCAGCACCCAGCACCCGGCGCCCCCGCACGCCGGTGAGGAGTCGCTCGTTGTCGCCGCGGCGACCGGCGGCAGCAACGAGCGACCCCTCGGCGGCCGCGGATTGACGCTGGGCGCTCGTGAGAACGTCAGAGGTTGCCGTCGGCGTCACCGAGGTCGTACGCGACAGGCTCGGTGCGGACCAGCTCGTGCACCCCGGCCAGGATCTCGGTCGGACGGAACGGGTAGCGGTCGATCTCGGCCTGGTCGCTGATCCCGGTCATCACGAGGATGGTGTGGAGGCCCGCCTCGATGCCGGCGATGATGTCGGTGTCCATGCGGTCGCCGATCATGGCCGTGTTCTCGGAGTGGGCGCCGATCCTGTTCATCGCCGATCGGAACATCATCGGGTTCGGCTTGCCGACGACGTAGGGCTCCTTGCCCGTGACCTTCGTGATCATGGCCGCGATGGCGCCGGTCGCAGGCAGGATGCCCTCGGCGCTGGGGCCGGTGGCGTCGGGATTCGTGACGATGAAACGCGCGCCGCCCATGATGAGGCGGGCCGCCTTCGTGATCGCCTCGAACGAGTAGTTGCGCGTCTCGCCGACGACGACGTAGTCGGGCGCGGTCTCGGTCATGATGAAGCCGGCCTCGTGGAGGGCCGTGGTCATGCCGGCTTCGCCGATGACGAAGGCCGAGCCGCCCGGCATCTGCGAGCGGCAGAAGTCGGCGGTGGCGAGAGCCGAGGTCCAGATGCGGTCTTCGGGCACTTCGAGGCCGGACGCCCGGAGGCGGGCCGAGAGGTCGCGGGGCGTGAAGATCGAGTTGTTCGTCAGGACGAGGTACGGCGTGCCCGCGTTCTGCCACTGCCGGATCAGGTCGGCGGCGCCGGGCAGCGCCTGCTTCTCGTGGACGAGGACGCCGTCCATGTCGGTGAGCCAGCATTCGATCTCGTCGCGCGTCGCGGAGGCTGTGGCTGAAGGCATAGTCGAAGAGTAGCGGGAGGTGGTTACTGCGAGACTGAGGCCGTGACCGAACAGCCCGAGGCCAGCCCGGAGAGAACGACCAGTCCCGAGAGAACGACCAGCCCGGAGCGGACCACCAGCCCCGAGCAGACGACGCACGGTGTCGGCCCGTGGGCGGGCGAGCACCCCGACGATCCTCGCTTCGACCCGAGGCTGCTCGACGAGGGCGACACGCGCAACGTCATCGACCGCTACCGGTACTGGTCGATGGAGGCGATCGTCGCTGACATCGACGCCCATCGGCACCCGTTCCACGTGGCCATCGAGAACTGGCAGCACGACCTCAACATCGGCTCGATCGTGCGCAGCGCCAACGCCTTCGCGGCCGACACCGTCCACATCATCGGCCGCCGCCGCTGGAACAAGCGCGGCGCGATGGTGACCGATCGGTATCAGCACGTCGTGAACCACCCGGACGTAGAGACCTTCATCGCCTGGACGAGGGAGCGCGGCATCCCCGTGCTCGCCATCGACAACGTCGACGGCTCTGTGCCGATCGAGACGTACGACCTCCCGGCAGAGTGCGTGCTGCTGTTCGGTCAGGAGGGGCCGGGCCTGTCGCCCGAGGCGATCGCGGCCTCCGACGCCGTGCTCGAGATCGTCCAGTTCGGCTCGACTCGGAGCATCAACGCTTCGGCCGCCGCCGCGGTCGTCATGCACGCCTGGGTACTGCAGCACGTGAAGTTCTGACAGCCGCCGCCGCTAGCGTTGCCTCATGTCCTCCACGAACCTGCTCGGCATTCCCGAGACGCTCCTCCCCGCTGAACCCGACGTGCTCGCCGCGCTCGAGGCCGGCACGCCTCTGGTCGAGATCGTGACCGCGCATCCGTCGTCGTCGCTCGCCTGGGCTCTCCTTTCCGACGAGGCGGCAGCGGCCGGTGGGCGTGACCTCGAGGCGTACGCGTATGCGCGCGTCGGCTATCACCGCGGACTCGACTCGCTCCGCAAGGCCGGCTGGCGCGGCCAGGGCCCTGTGCCGTGGGCGCACGAGCCGAATCGCGGTGTCCTCCGGTCGCTGTTCGCACTGCGTCGCGGCGCCACGGCCATCGGCGAGACCGAGGAGGTCACCCGTCTGACGACGTTCCTGAACGACTCCGACCCCGAGGCGCTCGCGCACCTCCAATAGCACCTGAACCACCCTTGCCGGATTTGATATTTTGCATTAGATTTGGTGAAGCGACGCAGGGTCGCCAACCGAACGACCGAGCCCGACCGGTCGAGAATGCGAGATCAACCGGTGAGTTCGCCGCTTCGAGTGCTCCAGTACGGCGTCCACGATCGTGCGTACCCGCGCAATTCACGAATTCGTCGCTACCTGGAGTCCGTGGACGGCGTCGAGGTCCGGGTGGTCGAGCGAGCGAGGTCGGGCGGCCGGGTCCGGCGGGCCCTGGCCGACCTGACTGGCCTGTGGCAAGGCTCGAACGGTGCGGCGATCATCCTCCTGTCCGAGTTCCGGCTCACCCACGCCCCACTTGTCCGTGTCGTCGCGCGCCTCCGCCGGGCGCGCGTCATCGTCGACGGATTCGTCGGCCTGCACGAGACGGCAGTCGGCGATTGGGGCTCCGTCCGCCCGGAGTCTCGGCGTGCCCGCCGTCTCGCGGCTGCCGATCGACGGGCCCTTGCGGCGGCCGACCTCTTCCTCATCGACACCGAGGTCCGGGCGTCGCAACGGCGCGGGGTTGCGCCGCGCGGGGCTGTACCGCGCAGGGCTGTGTTCCGCAGGGCTGTGTCCCGCAGGAGCGCGCACATCCGCGTCCTCCCCCTCCCCGTCGGCGCCCCCGCCTGGGCCGTCCACCGTCCGCCGTCGCCGACCTCCCGCCTCCGCATCCTCTACTACGGCAACTACATCCCGCTCCACGGGCTCGACCTGGTCGCGGAGGCCCTCGACGAGCTGCACGGCCGACGCGATTTCGAGGTGACCTTCCTCGGCAGCGGGGCACGACGCGAGGCTTTCGAGGCCCGGGCCGCCGCGAGCGCCTGGTCGCCCCGCGCGACGTTCTGCGACCCCGTGCCCGAGGCGGAGCTCGCCGACCGTATCGCCGACGCGACCGTGGTGCTGGGCGTTTTCGGAGACTCCGACAAGGCCCGCTCGGTCGTGGCCAACAAGGTCTGGCAGGGGCTCGCCTGCGGTCGCACCGTCGTCACGCAGGCCGGAGAGGCGCTCGCCGATGTGCCGCCCGCGGTGCGCGAGCTGCTCGTCGAGACCGAGCCGGGCTCGGCCCAGGCGCTCGCGGAGGCTCTCTCCCGAGTCCCGCTCAGCCCGTCGCCCGTCGCACCTCGCGCCAGCGTGCTCGTCGAGGAGCACGTCGGGGCCCGCTTCGCACCCCTCGGCGACTGGGTGAGCGAGGTGCGCCGGTGACCCGCCGCCAGCTCCGCGACATCGCCCTCTACGTGCTCGCGCCCCTCCTGGGCGGCCTGACCCCGCTCGCCGTGATCCCCGCAGTCACCTCCACCGCGGGTGCCGACGGCTGGGCGAGCGTCGCGGTGGCGCTCGCCGTCGGAGTGGCGCTGTCGGTCGTCGCCGAGCTCGGCTGGACCATCGTCGGTCCGCAGCGGGTGGCCCGTGATCGAGCTGGCGCGCTGGGCCTCTACGACGCAGCCTTCGCGTCGAGGCTCGCCGCGGTCGCCGTGCTGGGTCCGGTGGCCTCGGTCGTCACGGCCTCGCTCGTCGACTCCCACCGGCCGGCGGCAGCTCTGCTCGCATTCGCCGTGGTCGCCGCCTCCCTCAACCCGACCTGGTACTTCATCGGCACCGGCCAGCCTGTCCTGATCGTGGTGTGCGAGACGGTGCCGCGCGTGGCGCTGACGCTGTTCGCCGCGTTCGCCATCGCCGACGGCGCACCCCTCGAGGTCTACGGAGGCGCTCTGCTCGCCGGGGTGCTGGCGTGCTGGGCGCTGGCGGTGTGGCTCGGCCGACTGCCCGCAGCCCCGTCACGGCCGGCGTGGGCTGCGGTGCCCCAGACCCTGCGGGAGCAGGGCGTGCTGCTCGCCGGTCGCGGGATCACCACTGTCTACAAGTCGCTGCCCATCGTGCTCGTCGGGCTCGCAGCGCCCTCCGCCGTCGCTGCCTACGGCGCCGTCGACCGGCCCCTGCGCATGGGGCTCGTCGTGCTCGCAGCTGTCCCGAACCGCCTGCAGGCGTGGGTCGGCCACCCCGAGAGGCACCATCGCGTGCGGCGCGCCCGCCAGTCGATCGGGCTCAACGCCGCGCTCGGACTCGTGGCCGGGCTGGTGTTCGCCGTCGCCATGCCGTGGCTGAGCCCGTGGCTCTTCAGCGGCGTCGTCACCTTCTCGGCCGCCGCCGCGATCTGGGGCGGCGTGCTCGTCGCCGTCATCTCGCTGTCGCGCGGGCTGGGCCTGGCCCTGGTGGCCGACGACCGTGCAGGGACGACCACGTGGGCCTCCGTGGCGGCGGCTGCGGTCGCGGTCGTCGGAGTGCCGGTCGGGGCCGTGTCGGCTGGAGTGGCCGGCGCGCTCGCCGGGCTCGTCGTCGCGGAGACGGCCGGCGTCGTCGTCCAGGCCCTCGCGCTCCGGGCGCGGGTCGACGCGCGGGCGGTGGCCGCATGACGATGCTCCTCGTCGCCGCGCTGGGGCTCGCCGCACTCCTCGCCGGCCTCGCCCTCACGACGATCGTGCCGCGTGACGCCCGGCTCGGCGTCACGCTGGCGCTCGGCGTGGGTCTCCTATTCGGCGCCACCTCTCGGAACGTCCCGGAGACGATTCGCGACGGCACGCTGATCGTCGCGACGGTCGCAGTCCTGATCGCCGCGCTGCTGTCGCCTCGACCCCTGCACTCGCGTCGGGCTCCGTTCGGCGTCCTCGCCGCGTTCTTCACCGTCATGGTCGTCACGACCCTGGCCATGAACCCCGAGGCGCAGAATCTCGTGGTCCGGATCAGCGTCGTGTCCATCGCCTTCGCCTTCGCAGCGGGCCGGCTGGAGCGCCGCGGTCTCGCCGTCTTGCTCGACGGGCTGATCCTGCTCGCGGTGATCGAGGCCGTGCTGGGCGCCATCGAGTTCTTCGTCACCGGCGAGCCGATCCCGTGGGGCCGTCGCGTCGCGGAAGACGGCTCATTCTTCAACGACACCAACAAGCTTCTCGGCGGTTCGTCCCTGCGCGTGCAGGGCACGACAGAGCACCCGATCCCGTATGCCGTGGTGCTGCTCGTCGGCGCTCTCGCCCTCGGCACCCGGTGGGCCGCGCACGCGTCTCTCCTCCGTGTCGCGGCAGTCGCGCTGATCGGCCTCGGCCTGGTGCTGTCCGGGACGCGGAGCGCCATCGTCGCTCTGGCACTCGGCGGCGCCTACCTGGTGCTGTCGTCCGAGGCGTCGACTCGGGTGCTCCGGGTGACTGCGGTGGCGCTCGGCGGCCTGGTCGGGGCTGCCGTCTTCCTGCCCGTGATCGCCGATGCCGTGTCGACGCTCCTGTCGTCGGGGTCGTACGAGAACCGCGCCGGCGCCCTCGAGTCCGTGCCGCGCCTCCTCGGCCAGGACTTCGCGCACGTCCTTCTGGGCAACGGCGCCGGAAGCGAGCCTGGCCTGTATGCGAACGGACTTCTGCCGCAGACGGGTTTCCAGAACGTCGACAACCAGCTCGTGACGAGCCTGGCTACGACCGGCGTCCTCGGCGCGAGCCTCTTGATCGCGGCGTTCCTGACCGGTTTCGCGTCCGCCGCGCGGCCCGGTCGCGTCCTGATCCTCGCGCTGGCTACGATGTTGTTCTCCTTCGACTACCTCGCGTGGAGCTCGATGGCGGCAGTGATGGCCGTGGCGATCTGCCTGCCTCGACACGATGGCGAACCTGCTCCGTCCCGGAGCACCACGAAGGCGGCCGGGCTCACCTCGGCCTCGAAGAACCGACTGGAGTCGACCCGCCTATGAGCCGAAACCCCTCGACGACGACCGCCCCGACGCCGACGGCAGCGATAGTCGGCACCCGCGGCTACCCCAGCTACTACGGCGGATTCGAGACTGCCGTGCGCAGCCTCGCCCCCGCTCTCGTCGACGCGGGCTGGGATGTCGTCGTCTACGGCCGCCCCGGCTCCACGCGCGACGACGACCCGGGTCGCGACGACCGGGTCCGCACGGTCGTGACCCGCGGTTCCGAGACGAAGTCTCTCTCGACGCTGACGTACGGCTTCACCTCGGCCGTTCACGCGATGCTCCACAAGCCCGACGCCGCGTTGATCATGAACGTCGCGAACGGCTTCTGGCTGCCGCTCTTCCGGCTGCGCGGAATCCCCACGCTCGTCAACGTCGACGGGATCGAGTGGGAGCGCGCCAAGTGGGGCCGGCTCGCCAAGACCGTCTTCAAGGGCGGCGCCTGGTTCACGGCGAGATTCGCCGACCGCCTCGTCTGCGACGCCGTCGAGATCGCACGCCGCTGGCGCCAGAGCTACGGCGTCGACGGCGTTTTCATCCCGTACGGCGCCGAAGACCCGGGCGCTCTGTCGATCGCGCCCGGACTGACCGAGCGCCAGTACGCGCTCGTCGTCGCGCGCTTCGTCCCCGAGAACACCGTCGGCGAGTTCTTCGAGGCCGTCGACCTCCTCGCTGCCGACCACGACGTCGTGATCGTCGGATCCAGCGGCTACGGCGGCGAGCTCGACGATAAGGCGGCGGCCCTGGCCGCGAAGCACGAGCGCGTGCAGTGGCTCGGCCACGTCAGCGACGACCGTCGCCTGCTCGCGCTCTGGCAGCACGCCGGCGCCTACTTCCACGGCCACAGTGTCGGCGGCACCAACCCGGCTCTCGTCCAGGCGATGATGTGCGGTGCGCCGACAGTGGCCCGCGACACGGTCTACAACCGCGAAGTGCTGGCCGACTCCGGCGTCTTCGTCCAGCCGACACCGCGGGGTATCCGCGATGCGATCGTCGCGCTGCTCGGCGACCCCGAGCGCCAGCAGGCGTTGAGCGCTGCGGCCCGCGAGAGGGCGCTCGCCGAGTACACCTGGGCCGGAGTCAACGGCCGCTACGAGGCTCAGCTGCGCGACCTGCTGCGCTCGTAGGCGAATTCGGTTGCGGGGCGCAGCTCCTGTCTCTGCAACCGGTCTGGCCCGAGGGGACGGCGCCCGCCCGACGAGCGGGACTCAACCCCGCAGTCGGCCCATGAGCCGCGCGACGCTGGCGGTCGCGGCATCGACGCGCAGGCGCATGGCCTCGTACACGGCGTCGCCCTGCAGGTAGGGGTCGTCGATGTCGTCGTCTGAGGGAGACGGCGCAGGAACGAGCCCCCGACGCCGAGACAGGAGCGCCACCGCCGGGGCCCGCTGCGGCCCGTCGACCCCCGCCAGCCCGTCGGCGAGGTCGGCGTCGTCGAGCGAGTCGGCCAGGCGGGCGAACTCCGTCAGGGTGAACGCGATGCGGTTCGCGCGAGGCCAGGTCAGCACAGTGTCGCGGCGGTGGTCGCGAGTGAGCGCGAGGATCAGGTCGGCATCGCTGGCGATCGCTCGATCGAGCTGTCTCGCCTCGTGGCCCTCGGTGGTGAACCCGGAGCGGGCGGCGGCTGCCTCGGTCTCGGGTGTGGCGGGGGCGCCGATGACGGCTCCGGTTCCGGCGCTGACCACCTCGATCTCGGGCTGGTCGCACAGAGCGCGGCGGAGAGCGTGCTCGGCGTAGGGCGACCGGCAGATGTTGCCGGTGCAGACGGTCAGGATGCGGAACGGCGCGGCGGTCACTGGCGGACCTGCCGGAGGGCCTTGCGGCTCATCCCGCCAGCCGGGATGGTCTTCTCCGGGGGCCGGCCGTAGTACTCGGAGTAGCCGCCGTACCCGTAGCCGTTGGGGCCCTTGGTGGGCAGCTTGGTCATGACGACGCCCAGTGTGCGGCTGCCGATGTTCTGGAGCAGCGTCACAGCCTCGCGGAGCTGGCCTCGCTTCGAGCTGGCCGCCGAGACGATCAGGAGCGTGCCGGTGACGATCTTGCTGAGGACTGCGGCGTCGGTGACCGGAAGGAGCGGCGGGGCGTCGATGAGCACGAAGTCGAAGTGCTCGGACAGCTGGTCGAGGGCGGCGCTCATCGCCATCGAGCCGAGCAGCTCGCTGGGGTTCGGTGGCACGCGACCGGCCGGCAGCACCGCGAGATTGCCGCGTGAGCCCCAGGGCTGGAGGGCATCGTCCATCTCGATCTGCCCGATCAGCACGTCGGTCAGTCCGACGGCGCCCTCGATGCCCATGATCTCCGCGGTGCGAGGGCGGCGGAGGTCGGCGTCGACGAGGACGACCGAGGCGCCGCTCTCGGCCAGGGCGATCGCGAGGTTGGCGGTGGTCGTCGACTTGCCCTCGGAGGGCATCGCGCTGGTCACGACGTAGCTGCGGCGACTCACGCCCGGATCGATGAAGTTGAGGTTCGTGCGGAGCGCGCGGAACGATTCGGCGCGCGGGCTGCGCGGGTCGACGTGCACGATGAGCGGATGCTTCGCAGCCTCGGGGTCGAAGCCGATTCCGCCGATGACGGGGGTGTCGGTGATGCTCGCGACGTCGGGCGCACCGTGGATGCGGGTGTCGAGCGTGTTGCGGAGGAGAGCGCCCGCAAGCCCGGCGAGGAGGCCGACGACGAAGCCGAGGGCGATGTTGACCGGGACGTTCGGCGACGCGGGCGACGTCGGTGCGACGGCTTTCTGGAACGTGGCGATGCTGACCGGCGAGGTGGAGCCGACGGCGGGAGCTTCGAGCTTTTTCGAGACGACGGTGCTGAAGCTCTTGGCGATCGCGTCGGCGGTGGAAGCGGCGCGCCCCGGATCGGTGTCGCTGACCGTGATGTCGATGTTCACCGTGTTGGGCTTCGACTGGGCCGAGACGCGACTCGCAAGCTGCATGCCGGACTCGGCGAGGCCGAGCTCTTTCACGACCGGGTCGAGCACGTCGGAGCTTGTGACGACCTGCACGTACGACCGGACCTTGGCCTGAGCCGCCGTGCTGCCCTGAGAGAGGTCGACGGCGCTGTTGTCGCCGGGCGTCTGCACCGACACGTAGAGCGTGGTCGTCGACTCGTACGTCTTCGTCGCGAGGAGCGAGAGGAGGCTGCCGCTGAGGAGTCCGAGCAGCGTGGCGGTGAGGATCAGCATCCAGCTGCGGCGGAGCAGCCGGATGAATTCAGTGAGTTCCATGGGGTCCCTGCGGTCAGTCGAGTGGTTCGGGCTGGATCGCCTCGACCGGACGGGTTGAGTCGCAGGAAGAAGCGCGGTGTGCAGTCATCAGCGTAACATGTTGGATTTGCATACGACAGGGCTAGGCGAGGATCGAGTTCAGCCGGACGGCTGCGGCATGGACCGATGCGCCGATGCTCATGGTGGAGGCGTTCGCGTGGACGTGGTCGGAGACTCGGCGCCGCAGGATCGGGTCGGCGACGAGGTCGCGCACGGCCGCGTCCCACCGAGGTGTGTCGTCCAGGGGTAGGACGAAGCGGCGGGCGAGCGCGGGGTCGGTGTAGAGGAAGGGTGCGACGCCGACCTGGTCGCTGAGGACGACCGGGAGGCCGCTCCAGGCCGCCTCGACGGCGCTCCGGCCGTACGCCTCGCGCTGGGCCGTGGATACGAACATCGACGCGTCGCGCCAGAGGTCGGCCGCGGGGCGCCAGCCGCCCCAGTCGAGCCCCGTGGGTGCCGTCGCGCGAAGCTGCGCTTCGAGCGGGCCGGCCCCGTGCAGGCGCCCGGGGATGCCCGTCCGGCGCACGAGCGAGGCGAAGTCGCCGGGGCGCTTGTCGCTGGTGAGCCGCGCCGCCCAGACCATGGGCGCATGGGCGGTGTCGCCGAACGAGCGGCGCTCGACGGGTGCGATTCCGGCCGGCACCACGTGCGCCGTGCGGGCGCGCGCGACCTGACCGGCGAGAAGCGGGGTGGTGGCCCAGACGTCGTCGGCCGCGCGGAGGGCTCGGGCCTCGAGCAGCTCGAGGGCCCGGCTTCGCAGAGCGTTCTGCTCGCCGCGCTCGGGCCACGGCAGGCCGCGGACCCAGGCGACATGTGCGGCGCCGCCGAGAGCGGGGATGCCGCGGGCGACGGCCATATCGGACTGCGAGATCAAGGTGATGACGACGTCGGCCCGCGTCGCCTCGGCGCAGGACGTGATCGCCTGGCGGATCTCGGGGAGGAGCCGCCGCCCGTGCTCGAGCATCGGCACCTCGGTCACGCCGGGGGTGGGCGCGACCTGGCCGGGGGCTCCGGGACGGACGCCGACGAGGGCGGTCCAGTCGAGGCCGGCAGCGCGGGCGGACGTCACGAGGTCGAGCGTCGAGCGGTAGACGCCGCTCCGAGCCATCAGGGGAAGGGCGAGGAGGCAGACCCTCACGCCGCGACCTCCGCCCCGAGCAGCGACAGCAGGAGGTCGTTCTTGACCCGCCACGTGGCCTCGGCCGGGAGCGGCGATGGTCGACGCGCGATTCGGTCGCCGGCCGAGGCGTGGGCGGCGATGACGTGCTCGTGCACCGAGAGGTCGCAGGCGAGGACCTCGTCGAGACCGCGATCGGTGACGCTGCAGAACGGCGTGCTCAAGACGGGGAGGCCGGCTGCTCGGTACTCGTACGTCTTGATGACGTCGCCGCCGACCTCGCCGTCGCCGACGCGGTGCGGGATCCACCCGAGGTCGAAGCGGGTCAGGAGCGCGGGGACGTCGTCGTAGTGGACGTCGCCGAGCAGCTCGACGTTGGGCAGGGCCGCCAGGGCGGGGCGGAACTCGGCGTCGAGGATCGGACCGGCGAAGACGAAGTCGACCTCGGGCAGGGCGGCGACCGTGCGGACGATGCCGTCGAGGTCGAGGCGGCGGCCGATCTTGCCGACGTAGCCGACCGTGAGCGCGCCGGTCGCGGCTGAGGTCGCGGAGAAGCGCTCCGGATCGCAGCCGTTGGGCACGAGGATCACGTCGTCGCGCCCGAACCGTCGGGCGAGCTGCTCCGTGCCGGCCCCGTTGGCCGTCACGTGGGTGGCTGCGGCGAAAGCGGCCGCGTACGCCTCCTCGACCTCGTCGCGGATCGACTCGAAGGCGTGGTGGATGCTCCAGTCGTCGAGGAGGTCGAGAACGGTGGGGCGACCGGACGCGAACGGGTTGGAGTGCTCGGGGGCCGTGGCCACGAACGGGTTCCAGACCAGGGCTGGCGTCTCGGCGTGAGCGGAGGGGATACGCGGGTAGCGATCGGCCGAGTCGACCCACCAGCGCCGGCGGCGCCGAGGGTGGGGGAGGCGCCAGGTGCCGGTCTCGACGGGGCTCGTGCCGGCGGCGAGGCCCCGGGTGCGCTTCGGACGGATCCGGTCGCGCGCGCGGAGCACCTGGGGCTCGGGGCGCGAGACGACGGCCACGCCCTCGCGGGTCGTCGCGCCGAGCCACTCGATGAAGTGGCCGTCGCGGGTGCGGTAGCCCTCGGTGAGGAGCTTCGTGGTGCCGTGCATCGGGTAGGCGAGGACGGATGCCTCAGGCCAGTTGGGAGACTCCACGGGGTCCTTTCGGGCGTACCGCGCGCGGGTTGGATGCGCAGTGTGATATTTAAACTGTAACATCACATACCCGCGAAAAGAAGGCCCACCCCGACGGATCGGAGTGGGCCCGAGGTGACGCGCGCGACGTCAGCCGATCAGCGACGGCCTCAGGTCGCGCAGCGTGCGGCGCGCCGTCATGCGGCGTGCAGCGACGAACGACAGCAGGAGCGCCCCGAGCAGCCACAGGCCGAGCACCCCGGCGTCCTGCCAGGCGCTGGCGATGTTGCCGCCGTACATCAGCTGGCGGATTCCGTCGACGGCGTAGCTCATCGGCAGGGCGAAGTGCAGCGCGGCCAGCGGCCCGGGGAGCGTCTGCCAGGGGAACGTGCCACCCGCTGTCACCAGCTGGATCAGCATCAGAACCAGGCCCAGGAACTGCCCGACGCTGCCGAGCCACACGTTCAGAGTCATGATGATCGCCGCGAAGGTCACCGACGCGAGCACCATCAGGCCGACCATCGGCACAGGGTTCACGACGTCGAACCCGAGCGCGAACTTCACGATCGCGAAGAGGGCGAGCATCTGAACGAGTCCCAGCACGGCCGGCGACAGCCAGCCGGCCAGAGTGATGCGCCCCGGCGCCCGGATGGCTGTGATGGCGCGCTTCGAGATCGGCTTGATGATGAGGAACAGTGCGTACATGCCGATCCACGCCGCCAGGCTGATGAAGAACGGGGCGAGGCCCGCGCCGTAGTTGCCTGCGCTGGCGATGGACGAGTCGCGGATCGAGACCGGGTCGGCAATGGCCGCGGCCTGCTTGTCGCGGCTGGCGGCCGTGGTGGCCGGGATCTGCTTGACGCCGTCCTCCAGGCCGGAGGTGAGTTTCGACGAGCCCGAGACGAGGTCGGCGGCTCCGGCGTCGAGCTTCGTGAGGCCCGACGACAGCGAGGCGGCGCCGGTCGACGCGGTCGCCGCTCCGGACGCGAGCTGCGACGACCCGTCGGCGGCGGTGGCGATGCCGTTCGTCAGGGCCGGGGCGGCGGCGCTCAGCTGGGCGGCTCCGGCGTCGAGCCGGGAGATGCCGTCGGCGAGGGCCGGGGCCGAGCCGGACAGCGTCTGGGCGCCGGCGGCGACCTGGGCGCTGCCGGTGGCGAGTTCCTGCGTCGATGTCTGCAGGGTGGCCAGCTGCTTCTCGGCCGCGCTCGCGGCGGTGGTGAGCCGCGAGGCGCTCGCCGTGTTCGAGGCGGTGAGGAGGCCCTGGAGGGCGGTCTTCTGGGCGTCCGTGAGGTTCGTGGCCGCGGCGATCTGGTCGAAGCCCTGCTGCTGCGCCTGCTGTGCGGCGGCGAGCTGGGCGGGCAGGGCGGCGACGGTGGCGAGAGCGATCGCGTGCTGGTCGGCAGCCTTCGTCGCGAGCTTCGCGTTGCCCTCGGCCACCTTCTGAGCGCCGGCGTTCAGACTCGCCGCGTCGGCCGGCAGCGAGGCCGTCTGCGACGTCAGCGTGTCGAGGCCGCTCGTCAGCTGCGCGGTCTGCGCGGGGAGTGCGGCCGTCGACGACTTCAGAGTCTGCAGGCCGTCGTTCAGGGATGCTGCTCCCGTCGACAGCTCCGACGTTCCCGAGGCGAGATCCCGGGCGCCGACCTTGGCGCTGTCGAGTCCTGACTTGAGCGATTTCGCACCCGAGGTGACCTTCGAGGATCCGTCGGCGGCGCCCGAGATGTTCGAGCGCACGTCGTTGAGGCCGACGAGCAGCGTCTTCGCTGCCGTCTTGCCCACCTCGGCGGTGATCGTCGCACGGATCGTCTTGCCCGCCTGATCGGCGATCGTCGACGAGAGGTAGCTCGTGGTGTCGTTCGTGGTCAGCTGGATCTTCGCGGCCGTGGGGTCGGTCGTCGACGCCGACGACAGGTCGGACGAGAACGACTTCGGGATCGAGAAGACGAAGTTGTAGGTCTCGTCTTTGATGCCCTTGTCGGCGGTGGCCTGCGAGACGACGTGCCAGTCGAAGTCCTTGCCGTCGACCAGCTGCTTGGTGATCGTGTCGCCGTAGTCGACGGCGCTGCCGTCGGCATCGGTCGCGCCGGCGTCGTTGTTCACGATCGCCGCCGGGATGTGGTCGAGCTTGGCGTACGGGTCTTGGTTGGCCCAGAGGTACATGCCGCCGTAGAGGAGCGGCACGCACATGAGCGCGACGAAGGCGAGACGGGCGAGCGACGAGGCGGTGAGCCGCTTCAGCTCGGTGCGGACGAGGGCGAAGGTCTTCATGAGGATGCTTTCGGGGTCAGACGGCCGGGTTCGCGTCGACGCCGTCGTCGACCGGGAGCTGTTCGGTGGGTTCTTCACGAGCAGGCAGGAGCTGGTTCACATGCAGCGCTGCCGCGACGCCGGTCACGAGCAGCACGGTGAAGCCGCGCGCCGAGAGATCTTCGACGACCCGGAACCAGCGCTCGGTGTCGCCGCCGTGGCGTTCCGGCGACGTGATGATCAAGCCCTTCACGCCCGGGCGCAGCGCTGCGAGCTCACTGAGCAGGCGCACGCGGGCCTCGGTGGGCAGGTTCTTGAGGCGGGTCTCGTCGTGCTCGGCGAGGCCGACGGTGTCGAGGAAGTCGCGGGCACTGTCGGCGTTTCCGCGGAGGCCGGCCAGGGCGAGGTCTTCCTGGACGACGGTGCGGACCATCAGGTCGGCGAACGGCTCGGCGACGCTCGGGGTGTCGACCAGGGCGAACGTCTCGCGGATGCGTGCTGCGTCGTCGACCCCGTCGATCAGGACGCGTCCGGTGTCGGGGCGCATGCGGCCGCCGGCGATGAGCGAGGCGAGCGTCGGGGCGCCTTCGGTCTCGACCGCGACGACGCCCGGCACGCGGGTGGACGCGGACGCGGAGATCGCCGGCAGGGGAGCGCCGGGGCCATCGCCGAGGCCGACGGCTTCGAGTGTGAGGTTCATGCGTGTGCCTTCTGGATCGTGGTCAGGATGGCCGTCGCGTCGGCCTGGCCGAAGCCGACCATCGCGAGGACGGAGAGCACGACGAGCCGCCGCCCCTCCGACGTCGACATCGGGTGGCGGGTCGACTCGTCGAGCACCGAGATCGCGGCGCTCTCGACGAGGCGTGCCAGGCGTCCGACCTCGATGTCGGTGCGGAACGAGCCATCGGCCACTCCGCGCGCGACGATGCGGAGCACGTGCCGACGGAGCGGAAGCAGGGCGTCGCCGACGAGATGAGCGTGCGGGCCGCGCACGGTCATGAGGGCCATCGACCTGACGTGGTCGACCTCATCCCACAGTCGTGCGCCCACGAGGGCCAGATCCGTCGCAGGAACTCGCGGCTCCTCGTCGGGGGCACCCGTGAGCATCGCGCGGTTGATCCTCGCCGCGCCGTGGAGGGCCACCTCGGCGAGGAGGGCGTCGCGGGTCGCGAAGTGACCGTAGAAGGCGCGGCGCGAGAGCCCCGCCTCGGTCGCCACGGCTTCCAGAGACGCGCTCGGGTCGGCGTTCAGCACGGTCGCCGCCGCGAGGATCAGCGCCTCGCGGTTCTCCGTGGCGTCGCGCCGAGGCGCACGGATGCGGGGCGTGGTGAGGGGCATGGCACGAGTGTACGCCTAAGTTGCACGCGTGTGTGCACTTTAACTTATGGGCGAGCGCGCGCCTTCCGCGAACTCGACTAGGGTCCGGACCTTCGACACACGAAGCCCCGCACCTCAATCGAGGCCCGGGGCTTCTCTCATTTCTCTCGTTTCTGCAGAGCGGACGGAATGCGCCTCCCCGGGTGCACTCCGCATCACCTCACAGAAACGAAAGGACCATGAAGAAGATCACCGACCGGCTCCTCAGCTGGGCGTCGATCCTGGAGCCGAACACCGAGCTCCAGGCCCGCACCACCTCGACCATGCCGTTCATCTACCCCCACCTCGCCCTCATGCCCGACGCCCACCTGGGCCTCGGCGCCACGGTCGGGTCGGTCATCCCCACGCTCGGCGCGGTCATGCCCGCGGCCGTCGGGGTCGACATCGGCTGCGGCATGATCGCCGTGAAGACGCAGTTCACCGCGACCGAGCTGCCCGACGACCGGAAGGCCGTGCGGGAGGCCATCGAGCGCGCCGTCCCCACGTCGGCCGGGTCGTACAACCGCAAGGTCGTCGCGACGGCGGAGCCGCGGGTCGCCGAGCTCGCGGCGATGGCCGAGGACGCCGGGTTCGATCCTGCGACCTACTCCGGCAAGTGGGATCTGCAGCTCGGGTCGCTCGGATCGGGCAACCACTTCATCGAGGTCAGCCTCGACGAGAACGACGACGTGTGGCTCTTCCTGCACTCGGGAAGCCGCGGCGTGGGCAACAAGATCGCGCAGAAGCACATCGCCGTCGCCAAGGCAGCGATGACGAAGTGGTGGATCGAGCTGCCCGACCCCGACCTCGCCTACCTGGTCGAAGGCACGAAGGAGTTCTCGAGCTACATCGCCGAGCTGAAGTGGGCGCAGCACTTCGCACTGCTCAACCGCGAGGAGATGATGGACCGCGTCGTGCGGCAGTTCTCGGACTGGGTCGGCGCCCCTGTCACCGAGCTCGAGCGGATCAACACGCATCACAACTTCACGCAGAAGGAGCAGCACTTCGGCAAGAGCGTCTGGCTCTCGCGGAAGGGCGCGATCTCTGCGCGCAAGGGGGAGGCGGGCCTGATCCCCGGGTCGATGGGCACCGCGTCGTACGTCGTCGAGGGCCTCGGCAACCCGGTCGCGCTCGAGTCGTCGCCGCATGGCGCCGGCCGGCAGTTCTCGCGGTCGAAGGCGCGCAGGACCTTCACGCACGACCAGCTGCGGGAGGCCATGCTCGGGATCGAGTACCGCGACACCGACGCGTTCCTCGACGAGATCCCGGCGGCGTACAAGCCGATCGACCAGGTGATGGCGGATGCTGACGAGCTCGTGTCGATCCGGCACACGCTGCGGCAGATCGTCAACGTGAAGGGCGACTGACAGAAGGAAGAGAGCCGGGCGCACGGATCAGGTGTGCGCCCGGCAGGGGGCCGGGGCAGCGCGCACGGATCAGGTGTGCGCGCGGCCCCGGAGACGACCGCTAGCTCGGGAAGCTGGCGGTGGCGACGATCGGCAGGTGGTCGGACTTGCCGCGGGGGAGGACGCGGACTGGTCCGACGAGCAGCCCGCGGGCCGCGACGAGGTCGAACCTGCCGCGGAGGACTCCGAAGCGGCGGTAGGTGTCGTCCGCCGCGAGCGACAGGGTGTGGCCGGTCGAGGCGAGCATGCGGCGGAGCGAGCCCACGCCGACGGGGTAGTTGAAGTCGCCGATGAGGAGGGTGGGCAGCCCTCCGCCGAGCGAGTCGAGCAGGGTGTGCGCCTGGCGCACCTGGCGGCGGCGCAGGCCGTTGCCGGCGGTGAGCGGCGACGCGTGGAACGAGCCGACGACGAACCGCCGACCCGAGAACCGGTCGAAGAGGCGAGCTGAGACGAGGCGGTGCGGCGTGGGTCCGTGCATCCGGTCGTGAACCGAGCGCCCGAGGCGGTCGACGCGGGCGTCCTCGACGACGAACCGGTCGCTGTGGCCGTAGACGGCGAGGCCGAGGCGGCCGTTCGAGGTCGCCACGAGGCTCGAGAGCCGGCCGATCGAGTCGGGCAGCTGCTCGGTCCGGGCCTCCTGGAGGAAGAGCAGGTCGACGCTCTCAAAATCGACCAGCGGCTCGAGCTCGTCGGCGGCGCGGTGCTTCCACAGGTTGTAGCTGAGGATCCCGTAGCCCGAGACGGTGCCGGAGCTGCGATGGGAGCTGGTGCATCCTGCGCTCTCGGTGTTGTTCACGGTGCGTCCCCTTCCCTGGGATGGTCGGTCTTCGTGCGTCCCGGTTCGTTCGGCGCCGTCCGCGAGAGGGTTGGGTCGCGCAATCACCCCAGAGCGAGGGCCGCGCCTGCTTGAATAGTCGCGATGACGCCCGCGCCCCCTCTCTTCCTCCGGCCGAGACTGGTCGGCCTGGTCGCTCTGGGTGGTGCCATCGGCACGGGCATCCGCGAGGCCCTCGCCCTCACCTGGCCGGCCGCGACCACCGGCTTCCCGCTCACGATCCTTCTCATCAACGTCGTGGGGTCGTTCGCGCTCGGCCTCCTGCTCGAGAGCCTCACCCGGCAAGGCGCCGATGAAGGCGGGCGCAGGAACTCGCGGCTCTTCGTCGGCACCGGCGTCCTCGGCGGCTTCACCACCTACAGCTCCTGGGTCACCGACGTCGCCACCCGCCTCGGCCCCGCACCCGGCGTCGCCCTCGCGTACGCGGCGGCGTCGCTCGTGCTCGGGCTGGTCGCCGCGCTCGCCGGGATCGCGCTCGCGGCCCGCCTGAGGCCCACCTCGTGATCGTGTTCCTTCTCGTCTGCGTGGCTGGCGGCGTCGGCGCCGCCCTGCGCTTCGTCGTCGACGGCGCGGTCCGTCAGCGGCTGG
This sequence comes from Frondihabitans sp. OV104, assembly GCF_057787745.1. Classification (NCBI taxonomy): domain Bacteria; kingdom Bacillati; phylum Actinomycetota; class Actinomycetes; order Micrococcales; family Microbacteriaceae; genus Frondihabitans; species Frondihabitans sp. OV104. Next base: position 2,829,916 of record NZ_CM173541.1, on the reverse strand, counting down.
CGAGCACCCCGCTGGCGACGTTCCCCGTCGCGACCCAGGTGATCAACGTGACCGGCTCCTTCGGCCTCGGGCTCCTGACGGGGCTGGGGGCGTCGTCGGGCCTGCCGCACGACTGGGTGCTCGTGCTGGGCGGCGGCCTCATGGGCGGGTACACGACGTTCAGCACGGCGAGCGTCGAGGCCGTGCGCCTGGCCGGGCAGCGGAGGTTCGGAGCCGCAGTCGTCTACGGCGTGGGGACGCTGGTGGTCGCGACCGGCGCAGCGGCGCTCGGGGTGTGGATGGGCGGCGGGTTCTAGTTCCTGCGGCCGCCGCTGCTGGTGTGGCAGTCTCATGGCCATGGACCCCGTGACAGCGATCGCCTGGATCGTCGTGTTCGTCGTGGTGACGGTCGCCGTCACCGGGCTCTCGGGTCGGATCGGCTGGTCGGCACCCGTCACGCTCGTGCTCGTGGGCGCCATCGCCTCGTTCGTGCCGGCCGTGCCGCGCGTGACTCTCGAGCCCGACCTCGTGCTGTTCGGGCTGCTGCCTCCGCTCCTGTTCGCCGCCGCGATCCGGACGTCGCTGATCGACATCCGCGCCCGCAACGACTCGATCCTCTTGACCAGCGTCGCTCTCGTCGCCTTCACGGTCGTGGCCGTCGGCTTCGCGGCCTGGTGGCTCGTGCCCGGCATCACCCTCGCCGCCGGGCTCGCCTTCGGGGCCGTCGTCGCCCCGACCGACGCGGTCGCCGTCACCGCCGTCACCGGGAAGGTGCCGCTGCCCCGACGCGTCGTGACGATCCTCGAGGGCGAGAGCCTGCTCAACGACGCGACCGCCCTGGTCGCGCTCGACGCCGCGATCACGGCCATCACGCGGGTCGTCACGCCAGCGGACGTCGCCGGCGACTTCGTGCTGGCCGTCGTGGTCGGCGGCGGCATCGGCATGGCCGTCGGCTTCGTGCTCGGCGAGATCCGCAAGCGGCTGCACTCGGCCGTGCTCGACACCAGCCTGTCGCTCGTCACGCCGTTCATCGCCTTCCTGCCGGCGCAGCTCCTGCACGGGTCGGGCGCGCTCGCGGTGGTCGTGGCGGGCCTGTATCTCGGCTTCCGGTCGCCCGTGGTGCTCTCGGCCGAGGCCCGGGTGGCGGAGAGGCTGAACTGGAAGACGGTGCAGTTCCTGCTCGAGAATGCGGTGTTCCTCTTCATCGGGCTGAACCTCGCGGGGGTGCTCGAAGGGGTCGTGAAGAACGGGCCGGGCCTCTGGGTGACCGTCGGGATCAGCTTCGCGGTGCTGGCGGTCGTGATCGCGTCGCGGTTCGCGTGGGTGTTCTTCACGATGCTGCTGTACCGGATCGGCCCCGCGCGGGTGCGCGAGCGCGCCTGGTCGGCGGCCTCGTCGACCGTGGTCTCGGCCGCGGGTATCCGCGGCGTGGTGACTCTCGCAGCCGTGTTCCTGCTGCCCGACCAGACGCCGCAGAGGGAGCTGCTGCAGTTTCTCGCGTTCGTCGTCGTGCTCGGCACGCTGCTCCAGGCGCTGCCTCTGCCGCTGCTGATCCGGCGCGTGCACCTGCCCGCGCCGAACCTCGCGCAGGAGTGGACCGAACGGCAGCTGCTCACCGCCGAGGCGAAGCAGGCGGGGATCGAGCGGCTCGACGCCGTCCGCACCGAGGACGACGAGGAGCGAGTCGTCGAGCAGCTGCGTCGGGCCTCGAGCTTCCTCTCCGAGCAGCTCGCCGACCCGTCGCCCGCCGACCGAGAGCCGTCGCCGGTCACGTTCAGCCGCCTGCGCGGCTCCATGATCGCCGCCGAGCGCGAGGCCGTGCTGCTCGCGCGGCGCGACGGCCGCTATCAGGAGGGTGCGGTGCAGGCCGTGCTCGCCGCCATCGACGCCGAGGAGACCGCGCTGCGGGCGCGGCACCCGAAGGCGATCGGGGAGTAGACCTCGGCAGGCTAGAGGCTCAGGTGCCGCAGCAGGATCGCGGCAACGTCAGTCGGCCCGACCGGCGCCGCGGGTGCGACCAGCGTCTGTCCTCCGAAGCGCCGCAGCCCCAGGAACGACCGTGTCAGCACCTCGTCCGCCCCGCCGTGGCCGCCCTCGTCGAGGTGGCCGTGGTCGGTGGTGATCGCGACGAGCCAGTCCTCGTCGCGGGTCGCCGCTCGTGCCTCGACCTCCGTCAGAAGCCGGCCGAGCCGCTCGTCGACGCGGTGCATCGCCTCGCGGTACTCGGCCGAGTCGCCGCCGTAGAGGTGGCCCGCCTCGTCGACCTCGCCGAGGTAGACGAAGCTCACGTCCGGGCCGGCGTCGCGGAGGGCGAGCCGCGAGAAAGCGGCGATGTCGCCGTCGGCATGCCGGTAGCCGTAGACCTCGCCGTCGCGGATCACGACGCGGTGACGGCCGGTGCGCTGGTCGTCCTCGCGGAACGCCAGCACCGGGCCGGGGCCCGCGGGGTCGGCGAGCGGCGGCCAGCTGACGGCCGCGAACGTCGAGCGGCCCGCAGCGGCGGCGCGCGTCAGCACGTCGACGGTCGCGTCCAGGCGATGGCCGAAGAAGGAGTTGTCGAAGACCCCGTGCACCGCGTGCGGCGCACTGGTCAGCAGCGACGACCAGCCGGGGCCCGAGATCGTCGGCACCTCCAAGGTCAGCGGCAGGTGCGAGCCCTCGCGCAGGAACTCGGCAAGGTACGACGCCGCGCCCGGCCGCAGCGCGTCGTCGATTCGGAGTCCGTCGATCCCCACCAGCAGAGCCTTCGCGTCAGTCACGGGGGCCAGGGTGCACCGGCGGGGTTGCGCGGGAGTGAACGGGGTTCCCGCGCCGTGTCCCTTTCTCTCGGGGCTGTGTCTCTCGGGCCGGTGTCTCTCGGGGCTGTGGATAACTCGACTGCCATTCCGTGGCGAAAACGTAGGATTGCCGGGTGACAGATCAGATCGAAGACCTCCACTTCGAGACGCGCGAGCTCTCGCTGCCCTCGGGCAAGCGCGATCCCGAGCGCGTCCCTCGTCTGTCGCGGACCGCCATCGTCCTTCTCCTCTGCATCCCGCTCGGCCTGGCTCTCGCGCTCGCGGCCATGTACTTCACCGGGGCCCTCGGCGGCCGCCTGATCGTCGACCCGGGCGCGATCGTCACGAACGGCCTCCCGATCACGACCGCCCTCTTCGACGGCTCCGCCGCCGTCGCGATCGGCCTGCTCGTCATCTCGGCCGTCGCGTTGCCCGGGCAGAAGACCGACCCGAAGTCGGCAAGCTTCAGCCAGTGGTACGCCTCCAGGTGGGCCACCTGGGCCGTGCTCGTCTGGCTGGTGTCCGCCGTCGCGAACCTGATGTTCCGGGCCGCCAACGTGCTCGGCGTCCCGTTCACGTCGCCGACGTTCCGCAGCCAGTTCTTCTTCTTCGCCTTCCAGCTCGAGCTCGGCCAGACCTGGGTCGTGACGATCTCGTGCATCCTCGCCGCGCTCGTGATCCTGCTCTCGACGAAGAACGTCTCGTGGCTCGCCGCAGCGATGGGCTTCGCCCTGTTCGCCCTGCTGCCGTTGTCGCTGTCGGGCCACTCTGCGGGCTCGAACGAGCACGTCAACGCCGTGAACAGCCTCGCCATGCACCTCGTGGGCGTCACGGTCTGGATGGGCGGCCTGATCGCCGTCATCCTGCTCCGCGGCAAGGTCGGGACGAGCCTCGCCACGGTGGTCTCCCGCTACTCGGCCCTTGCCATCTGGGCCTTCGCCTTCGTCGCCTTCTCCGGCGTAATCAACGCAAGCCTGCGGCTCACGGGTCCCGCCGACCTCGTCACGACGACGTACGGCATGCTGATCCTCGCCAAGTCGATCATCCTGATTGGCCTGGGCATCGCCGGCTACCTCCACCGCCGTCGCGTCATCCCGCGACTCGTCCGCGAGCCGGGCCGCACTCGCTCGTTCGTGCGTCTCGCCGTCGGCGAGGTCGTGTTCATGGTCGTCGCGATGGGCCTGTCGGTCGCCTTGTCGCAGAGCGCGCCCCCGGTGCCCCAGACGAACGGCGGCGACACCCGCGACGGACTGATCGGCTTCCCGTACCCGGCGCCGATCACGATCCCGCGCTTCCTGCTCGGGTTCCACCCCGACTACTTCTTCATCGCCGTCGCGCTCATCATGGCGGGGCTGTACATCGCCGCCGTCGTGCGGCTTCGCCGCCGCGGCGACACCTGGTCGTGGGGAAGGACCGTGCCGTGGCTGTTCGGCTGCCTCGGCCTGTTCTTCGCGACCAGCGGGGGGCCCAGCGTCTACGGCGCCGTGAACTTCTCGACTCACATGATCCAGCACATGGTGCTGATGATGTACGTGCCGCCGCTCCTCGTTCTCGGCGCTCCGATCCTCCTCGCGCTGCGGACGCTGCCGAAGCGCCGTGACAACAGCCGCGGCCCGCGCGAGTGGATCATGATCGTCATCCACTCCCGGTACGGCCAGGTCGTGACCAACCCCGTCGTGGCGGCGATCATCTTCGCCGGCAGCCTCATCGCCTTCTACTACACGGGCTGGTTCCAGGCGTCCCTCCAGACCCACCCCGGGCACTTCCTCATGGAGGTGCACTTCCTGCTCTCGGGCTACCTGTTCTTCTTCGTGCTGATCGGCGTCGACCCCGGCCCCAAGCGGCCGCCCTTCCCGATGCGGATCATCCTGCTGCTGGCGACGCTGGCCTTCCACGCGTTCTTCGGCCTCGCGATCATGTCGCAGACCACCATCCTCGCCGCCGACTGGTGGCACGCCCTCGGCAAGACGAACTACCAGGACCTCCTCTCCGACCAGCACACCGGGGGCGCGATCGCCTGGGGCGCGGGCGAGTTCCCCACCGTGCTCGTGGCACTGATGGTGATGCGGCAGTGGATCCGCAGCGACGAGCGCGTCGCCAAGCGCTATGACCGGCGGGCCGAGGTCGACGGCGACGCCGAGCTGCGGGCCTACAACGAGCAGCTCGCCGTGATGGCGGGCAAGCCGGCGGCCGCGCGCACCGAGGCGTCGACCTCCGGCGCGCAGTCCGACTCCTCCTCCGGTGCTGGCGATGCGCCCGACCGACGCTCCGACGCCCAGTAGGCTCGTCGGCATGACCGTCCGGGTGACCTCGCGCGGGCTGCGCGTTGTGCGCGGCCTCGTCGTGGCGACCCTGTCGGTCACCATCGCCGCGTTCTCGCACGTGGCCGGCGGCGGAATGGAGCCGGGCGTGCTCGGCACAGTGCTCGCGCTCGCCTTCGCGATCCTCGCCAGCATCGCGCTCAGCGCCCACGCCGTCTCGGTCGTCCCGCTCGCGATCTCGGTCGGGCTGAGCCAGGTCGTATTCCACCTGCTCTTCAGCCTCGGCGCCGATCTTCCCGCTTCTGCCGCCGGAACTCACGTGGGCATGCTCGGCATGGTGATGTCGGGCGGCGCCACCGCCACCCTGCCCGACCTCGGCGGCTCGACCGTCCACGCGATGGAGGGCATGAGCGACGCCCGCATGTGGGCGGGCCACCTCGCTGCCGCGGTCCTGACGACGCTGCTGCTCCTGCACGGAGAACGGGCCCTGCTGACCGTCGTGCGTCTCGCCGTCGCGCGTCTGGCCGTGGTCGTCCGCGTGCTCGTCGCAGCACCGCCCGTCCTCGCGCATTCCATCGCGGCAGCGGTCGGCGACCGCAGGGGCATCCGCCGCCCTCTCGACGTCCTGCTTGCCTCTCGTCCGCATCGGGGCCCGCCGCTCGGCGCCTGACTCCGACCTCCTTCCCCTTTTCCGCGCGCGCAGCGCCGCTCGGATGGGCGGGGTCTCGTCGTGTCCGGCCCCTCTCCGGAGGCGCGCCGACACCGACCGCCACCCGCCGATCCCTTCACGGGCGCCGACCGGCACCCGCTCGGCGATCCTGCGTGCGCACCCTCACGAGAGACACCTCAACGCATGCCCTCCTTCCCCCTGCGCCGCGCGGCGCTCATCCTCCCGCTCGCCGGCGCACTCGTCCTGGCTGCGCCCCTCGCGGCGTCCGCCCACGTGCACGTCGAGGGCGACGACGTCGCCCCCGGCTCGTACTCCACCCTCCAGTTCAAGGTCCCGACCGAGTCGGCGACCGCGTCGACCGTCAAGGTCGAGGTCGCCTTCCCGACCGACCACCCGTTCACCTCGGTCTCGTACCAGCCGATCGCCGGCTGGAAGGCCGACGTGGTCACCGGCACGCTGTCGAAGCCGGTCTCGACCGACGACGGCGAGATCACGAAGGCGGTGACGAAGGTGGTGTGGACCGCCGACTCCACTGCGGAGGGCATCGCTCCGGGCGAGTTCCAGCTGTTCACCGTCTCGGCGGGAGCCGTGCCCGATGTCGCCTCGGTCGAGCTGCCGACGACGCAGACCTACAGCGACGGCAGCGTCGTGAAGTGGAACGAGGCGACTCCTGCGTCGGGCGAGGAGCCCGAGCACCCGGCCCCCGTGCTCGCCATCACCGAGGCGGCGGCCGATCACCACGGTGCGGCGTCCGACACGGCGACGAGCGAGGCCGCGGCGACCGGTACGAGCGGCGACGGCGACAGCGGTCTCGGTCTGGGCCTCGGCATCGGCAGTCTCGGACTCGGGATCATCGCCCTGGTCGTGGCGGTCCTGGCCTACGTCCGCAGCGGTCGGGGTGCAGGCGCGGCTCGCCCGGCAGGCGGATCGGCGCCCACCACCGGATCGGCGGACTAGCGCGTGGCCCCGTCAGCACTCCGGCGCATCGCGGTCGCGGCGTCGGTCACAGCTGCCGCCGCGGTGCTGGCGGTGGCCCCGGCCGTCGGCGCGAGCGCCCACGACTACCTGGTCAGCTCGACTCCGGCCAACGGGTCGACGCAGTCCGAGAAGCTCGACCAGGTCGTGCTCACCTTCAACGACCGCGTGCTCGACCTGTCGGGCGACGGCTCGTCGAACGTCGTCGAGGTGACCTCGTCGGCCGGCAGGCACTTCGAGTCGGGCTGCCCGGCGATCGCCGACACCGACGTGACGGTGCCCGTCGCTCTCGGCGACTCGGGCAGGTACACGGTCACCTGGCAGGTCGTCTCGGCCGACGGGCACACCGTGTCCGACTCGATCGGGTTCACCTACGACAAGCCCGCCGATGTGGATGCCGCCGCCGGGAGGGCCTCGCGCCCGACCTGCGGCGACCAGCCCACGTCAGGAGCCGGCGCGTCGGCGTCCTCCTCGGGCGCTGAGGAGGGCGCAGGAACGTCCGCCCTCCCCGTCGCCCTCGGCGTCGGGGGCGGCATCATCCTCGTCGCCCTCGTCGCCGTGGTCGTCGTGCTGACCCGGTCGCGCAAGGGCCCGGCCGGCGGCCCGCCCGCGCAGTAACGGCTCTGCCGAGTGCGCGGTCTCTGCTTCCGGAAGTGCGCTTCCGGTGCGGAAACCGCGCATTCGGCACCCCGACGGCAGCCTTCTGTAGACTTAGGTGCACCTGCGCACGGGTGCATTCCCCCGAAGCGAGGAGCATCCAATGCCCGCAGTCGTCATCATCGGAGCCCAGTGGGGCGACGAAGGCAAAGGCAAGGCCACCGATCTGCTCGGCAGCCGCATCGACTACGTCGTCAAGTTCAACGGCGGCAACAACGCGGGCCACACGGTCGTCATCGGCAACCAGAAGTACGCCCTCCACCTGCTCCCCTCGGGCATCCTCACCGAGGGAGTGACCCCGGTGATCGGCAACGGCGTCGTCATCGACATCGAGGTGCTGTTCGATGAGCTCGACGCGCTGATCGCCCGAGGCGTCGACGTCTCGAAGCTCAAGGTCAGCGCCAACGCGCACCTCATCACGCACTACCACCGCACTCTCGACAAGGTCACCGAGCGATTCCTGGGCTCGCGGTCGATCGGCACCACCGGCCGCGGCATCGGGCCGGCCTACGCCGACAAGATCAACCGCGTCGGCCTCCGGGTGCAAGACCTCTTCGACGAGAACATCCTGCGCCAGAAGGTCGAGGCCGCTCTCGACCAGAAGAACCACCTGCTGGTCAAGATCTACAACCGCCGCGCGATCAGCGCCGACGAGGTCGTCGAGACGCTCCTCAGCTACGCCGAGCGCCTCCGACCGATGGTCGCCGACACCGCGCTCGAGCTCCACACCGCGCTCGAAGAGGGCAAGACCGTGCTGTTCGAGGCCGGCCAGGCCACGATGCTCGACGTCGACCACGGCACCTACCCCTTCGTCACGTCGTCGTCGTCGACGGCGGGCGGAGCCGCCACGGGCTCGGGCATCGGTCCCGGACGCATCGAGCGGGTCATCGGCATCGTCAAGGCGTACACCACACGGGTCGGGGCAGGCCCCTTCCCGACCGAGCTGTTCGATGCGTCGGGCGAGTTCCTGCGCGCCAACGGCTTCGAGTTCGGCACCACGACCGGCCGCCCGCGCCGCTGCGGCTGGTACGACGCCCCGATCGCCCGCTACTCGGCGCGGATCAACGGCGTGACCGACTTCGTGCTGACGAAGCTCGACGTGCTCACCGGCCTCGAGACGATTCCGGTGTGCGTCGCCTACGACGTCGACGGGGTGCGCTTCGACGAGATGCCGGTGTCGCAGTCCGACTTCCACCACGCCGTGCCGATCTACGAGGAGTTCCCGGGCTGGACCGAAGACATCACCGGCGCCCGCACCTTCGACGACCTGCCGAAGAACGCCCAGGACTACATCCTCGCCGTCGAGAAGATGAGCGGCGCCCGCATCTCGGCGATCGGTGTCGGCCCCGGCCGCGATGAGATCGTCGAGCGGCACGACCTGCTGGGCTGACGACACCCGTCGCGCACCCGTTCTCAGCGTTTGGACAGGTCGCGCACAGGCGGAGGGTGTCGTGTTGCATCATGACACTTGAGATCGCCTACACCGCCATCGCCCACGCAACCGGAGGCGGCCGCGACGGCCACGTCCGCAGTGAAGACGACCGGCTCGACCTCGACACCCGGCCCCCCAAGGAGATGGGCGGCTCGGGTGACGGCACCAACCCCGAGCAGCTGTTCGCCGCGGGCTACTCGGCCTGCTTCCTGAGCGCCCTCCACGGCGTCGGCAAGGCGAAGGGCTTCGACACCACAGACGCCTCGGTCTCGGCCAGCGTCGGCATCGGCGCGAACGGAGAGGGCGGCTACGGCCTCGCCGTCGAGCTCGACGTCTACACGCCGAATGTCGCGCCGGAGAACCGCCAGGAGCTCGCCGACGCCGCCCACCACGTGTGCCCGTACTCGAACGCCACCCGCGGCAACGTCGAGGTGACGATCACGCTGGTCGACTAGACATCGGCTGCCCGGCCTCTCAGAGCTGGGCGTGTGCGGGCGGTCGCTCGGCGGTCGGGGTGAGAGCCCCGCTGCCGCGGCCGCCCGCTGTCGCGCTCCAGGCGAGGACGAAGATGAGCAGCACTGCGGCGGCACCGGCGAGCACCATCGTTCCGATCCGGCGGCCGCGCGAGAGGCGGGTCTCGCGGACCTCGAACGGGACCGCGTGGCATTGGCTCGCCGGCCAGGTGCCGTCGAACGACCAGGCCTCGACCACTCGCTGCGCGACGAACTCGTCAGCACCCGGCCGTTCGCCCGCCGGGATCTCGTCGTAGGCGAGCTCGTCGATGTCGGCGCCGACGCGGGCCGCCGTTGCCCGGGCCGTGCGGAGCACCGACTGCGACGTGCGAATCAGGTCGCCGGCGTTCCGCGCCAGGTCGATCGGCCCGAAGAGCGTCGCGCCCCAGAACAGCACAGCCAGGGCCCCGTCGCGGTCGCTGTGAAGCGTCAGGAGCAGCACCCCCACGAGAAAGACGATGGCGCCGACCACGATGCCGCGCACGGCCTGGGTCCGGTGCGGCCCGGCCAGGCGTTCCCAGCCCACGGCGTCACGCTCCCAGAACGACCACCCCCGTGGAGCCTCGGGGAGGCCCGCCACCGGTGTCCAGCCGAGCGGAGGCGTCCAGCCCTGGTTCGCCGCGACCCAGTCGGCGCTGGGCTCGGGCCAGGACGCAGGAACTCGGAACCGCAGCGGAAGCACCCCCGGGGCAGGCCGCGTTCTCGTCATCGGGGTCGCCGGATCGGCCGTAGCGAGTTCCATGAGGTGAGTGCCTTCCGTGGCGTCGTGCTGGAGCGTCGTGCTCTTCGAAGACTAGGCGTGCCGGCGTCTCGGGGCCATTCCCCTTAGCTGGGGGTTCCCTCCCCGCGTCGGCGGTGCGTCGGATGCTCCGGCCTGGCGGTTTCTGCGAGCCGATAAAGTCGAGTCATGTCTGACACGCCTCCCTCGGCCGCCGTCGCGCGCCTCCACTCGATCCGCGAGAGCATCGACAACATCGACGCCGCCCTCGTGCACCTGCTGGCCGAGAGGTTCAAGTTCACGCAGTCGGTGGGCGTGCTCAAGGCCGAGGCTGGCATGCCGGCGAGCGACCCGGATCGTGAGAAGGTGCAGATCCAGCGGCTCCGCGCCCTGGCCGTCGACTCGCACCTCGACCCCGACTTCACGGAGAAGTTCCTCGGGTTCATCGTCTCGGAGGTCATCCACCACCACGAGCGCATCGCGGCGGGCGACGAGGTCGGCGCGTGACGCGGATGTACGTCGGGGGCTACACGGCCTCCAGCGGCGGGACGGGCGAGGGCATCACCGTCTTCGAGGGGTCCGGCGACAGCGGATGGCGGGCGATGCAGGTCGTCCAGGCCGACGACCCGACCTTCCTCGCGGTCACCGAGGGCGCGCTCCACGCGGCGTCCGAGACCGTCGAGGGGCGCGTCGTCTCGTACACGATCAGCGCCGGCAGCCTCGTCGCGGCCTCGGTCGCGGCTTCCGGTGGCACGGCGCCGTGCCACCTCGTGCTCGACCCCGCCTCCGGCGCTCTCGTCGTCGCCAACTACACGGCCGGCACGTTCGGCGTGCTGTCGGCCGATGCGTCCGACCCGGCGCGTGTCACGCGCGTGCTGCCGCTTCCCATCGGCCGCGGGCCGGTGCTCGACCGCCAGGACGGCCCGCACGCGCACAACGTGATGCCCACCCCCGAGGGCACGGTGCTGGTCAGCGACCTCGGCTCCGACCGCATCTACGAGGTGCGCGTCGACCCCGTCACCCTCGAGCCGTCGTTCATCGGGTCGTCGGCCCTGCCGTCCGGCTCGGGCCCGCGGCACTTCGCCTGGCTCGGAGACAAGCTGCTCCTCACCGGCGAGCTAGACGGCCGCCTCCACGTGCTGTCGCGCACCGAGTCGGGGTCGTTCGGCGTCGACTACTCCGTCGCCGCCTACGACGCGCGACTCTCCTTCGCCAGCGACGAGGTGCTGCTGTCGCACGTCGCCGTCTCGGACGGGTACGTGTACGCGGCGGTCCGCGGGCGCGACACGATCACCGTCTTCGCACCCGGTGCCGACGGCCGCCTGGCCGTCACCGCCGAGGTCCCCGCGGGAGGCCACTGGCCGCGCCACTTCGCCATCGAGGGGGGTCGCCTCTACGTCGCGAACCAGCTGTCGCACACCGTCGCCGTGCTGCCGATCGGCGCCGACGGCGTTCCGGGTGCGCCCGAGCTCCAGATCGAGCTCGGCAGCCCGTCCTGCGTCGTGTTCGCGTAGCGACGGCGCCGGCGCCGGAGTCGACGCTCGCGACTGGTCCGGTGTGGGCGCGCGCTGCGGGGGTGCTCGGCGAGGTGGCCGTCACTGTCGGGTCGGCGGGCCGTGGGCGACGCCGAGGGCCATCTCGCGGTCGTGCTTGACGGTGCCGCCCGCGGGGTGCCCCGTCGTGGGCGAGCGCGGTGTCGAGTGGGCCCGATCTGGGGAAGGGGGCGGCGTGCTGGCGAGGTGGCCTCCGCCGTCGGGTGGGCGGGGCGTGGGCGACGCGGAAGGCCACCTCGCGGTCGTGCTTGACGGTGCCGCCCGCGGGGTGCCCCGTTCTGGGCGAGGGCGACCGCGGCAGGGCGGGGCCGGCGGGGGCCGCGCCCGCCGCCGGCTACTCCGCGATCGTGGCGCCGAAGCGCGCCGGCAGCGTGCCGCGGTGCGCCGCGCGGAGCTCCTCGAGCCCCACCGTGAAGACGCCCTGCACCTCGAGCGACGCCGACTCCTTGTCGGTGACGCCGATGCGCGCCACCGGGTAGCCCCGGCCCTCGCACAGCCCGCGGAACTTGACGTCGTCCTCGCGCGGCACCGACACGATCACGCGCCCGGTCGACTCGCTGAAGAGGGCGGTCGCCACGTCGACGCCGTCGCGCTCGACGATCTCGTCGAGCCACACGCGGGCGCCGACGCCGAAGCGCAGCACCGCCTCGGCGAGGGCCTGGCCGAGGCCGCCGTCGCTGAGGTCGTGGGCCGAGCCGATGAGCGACTCGGAGGCACCGGCGCGCAGCAGCGCGGCCAGCTGCTTCTCGCCGGCGAGCGAGACGCGCGGCGGGCGGCCGCCGAGGTGCTCGTGGATGGTGCCGGCCCAGGCCGAGCCGTCGAGCTCGAGCGACGTCGTGCCGAGCAGGTACAGGTTATCGCCCTCGTCCTGCCAGCCGGAGGGGATGCGCTGGGCGACGTCGTCGATCACGCCGAGCACGCCGACAACCGGCGTCGGGTGGATCGGCTGCGTGCCGGTCTGGTTGTAGAACGACACGTTGCCGCCCGTCACAGGGATCTCCATCTCGAGGCACGCGTCCGACAGCGCTTCGACGGTCTGCGAGAACTGCCACATGACCTCGGGGTTCTCGGGGGAGCCGAAGTTGAGGCAGTCGGTCACAGCGACCGGCGTCGCACCGGTGACGGCGACGTTGCGGTACGCCTCGGCAAGGGCGAGGCGTGCGCCCTGCGCCGGGTCGAGCTGGCAGTAGCGGCCGTTCGCGTCGGTGGCGATGGCGAACCCGAGCCCCGACTCCTCGTCGACGCGGATCATGCCGCCGTCGTCCGGGAAGCTCAGCGCGGTGTTGCCGAGCACGTAGGTGTCGTACTGGTTCGTGATCCAGCTCTTGTCGGCGAGGTTCGGCGAGGAGAGCAGGCGCAGGAACTGCCCCCGCACGTCGTCGCCCTCCTCCGGGCGGGGCAGGCCCGCCGCCGAGTCGCCCTGCAGCTCGTCGATCCACGACGGGTAGGCGACGGGGCGCTCGTAGACGGGGCCGTCGACGGCGACCGTGCGGGGTTCGACGTTGACGATCTCTTCGCCGTGCCAGTTGATGACGAGGCGGCCGGTGTCGGTGACCTCGCCGAGGACGCTGGTCTCGACGTCCCACTTCTGGACGACGGCGAGGAAGGCGTCGAGCTTGTCGGGACGCACGACGGCCATCATGCGCTCCTGGCTCTCGCTCATCAGGATCTCCTCGGCGGTGAGCGTGGGGTCGCGCAGCAGCACCTTGTCGAGCTCGATGAACATGCCGCCGTCGCCGTTCGAGGCGAGCTCGGACGTGGCGCAGGAGATGCCGGCGGCCCCGAGATCCTGGATGCCCTCGACGAGCTCGTCGCGGAACAGCTCGAGGCAGCACTCGATGAGCACCTTCTCGGCGAACGGGTCGCCGACCTGGACGGCGGGACGCTTGGTCGGGCCGCCCGAGGAGAACGTGTCGGAAGCGAGGATCGACGCGCCGCCGATCCCGTCGCCGCCGGTGCGCGCGCCGAACAGCACGACCTTGTTGCCGGCGCCCTTGGCGTTGGCGAGGTGGAGGTCTTCGTGGCGGAGGACGCCGACGCTGGTCACGTTGACGAGCGGGTTGCCCTGGTACACCGGGTCGAAGATCGTCTCGCCGCCGATGTTCGGCAGGCCGAGGCAGTTGGCGTAGAAGCTGATTCCCGAGACGACGCCGTGGACGACGCGCTCGGTGTCAGGGGCGTCGAAGGCGCCGAATCGGAGCTGGTCCATGACGGCGACGGGGCGGGCGCCCATGGAGATGATGTCGCGGACGATGCCGCCGACGCCGGTCGCGGCGCCCTGGAACGGCTCGATGTAGCTGGGGTGGTTGTGGCTCTCGCCCTTGAACGTGACGGCCCAGCCGCCGCCCACGTCGACGACGCCGGCGTTCTCGCCCATGCCGACCATCAGATTCTTCTTCATCTCGTCGTTGACCTTCTGGCCGAACTGACGGAGGTACATCTTGCTGGACTTGTACGAGCAGTGCTCGCTCCACATGACCGAGTACATGGCGAGCTCGCCGCTGGTGGGGCGGCGGCCGAGGATCTCGCGGATCTGGAGGTACTCGTCTTCTTTCAGGCCGAGCGCACCGTACGGCTGCTCGCGGTCGGGGGTCGCCTCTGCGTTCGCGACGGTGTCGGGGACGTGGCTGCCGGGGGCCTTGGTGAGTTCGGTGTCGGTCATTTGACGAGCGCCTTCTGGATAACGGAGGTGAAGAAGGTGAGGCCGTCGATGCCGGACGACATCGCGGCCGGGGTGTCGGGGCCGAAGCCGGGCTCGGTGGCGTGCTCGGGGTGCGGCATGAGCCCGACGACGTTGCCGCGCTCGTTGGAGACGCCGGCGATGTCGTCGAACGAGCCGTTCGGGTTGACTCCCACGTAGCGGAAGGCGACCTGGCCCTCGCCCTCGATGCGCTTGATGGTCTCGTCGTCGGCGATGAAGCGGCCGTCGGCGTTCTTCAGCGGGATCGTGATCTCCTGGCCCTGCGTGAAGCCGGTGGTCCAATCGGTGGCGGCGTTCTCGACGCGGAGCCGCTGGTCGCGGCGGATGAACTGCTGGTGCGCGTTGCGCGTGTGGGCGCCGGGGATGAGGCGCGCCTCGGCGAGCATCTGGAATCCGTTGCAGATGCCGAGCACGGGCATGCCGTTGTTCGCGGCGTCGACGACCTCGGTCATGATCGGCGACAGGCTGGCGATCGCTCCGGCGCGGAGGTAGTCGCCGTAGCTGAAGCCGCCGGGAAGGATGATGGCCTCGACGCCGTCGAGGTCGTGCGAGCCGTGCCAGAGGGCGACGGGCTCGCCGCCGGCGAGGCGGACGGCGCGCTGCGCGTCGCGGTCGTCGAGCGACCCCGGGAAGGTGACTACGCCGATCCGCATCAGGCGCTGACCGTGTTGTCGAGGACGGTGATGCTCACCACGTCTTCGATGACCGAGTTCGAGAAGACGTCGTCGGCGAGCTCCTTGACCTCGGCGAGGACGGCGTCGTCGACGTGGTCGACGGTGAGCTCGAATCGCTTGCCGATGCGCACCTCGTGGTAACCCTGACGGCCCATGCGCGAGAGGGCGCCGGTGACGGCCTTGCCCTGGGGGTCGAGCAGTTCGGCCTTGGGCATGACTTCGACGACGATCGTGGGCACCAGATGTCTCCTGAAGGAAGGGGGGCAGGACCGTTCGAGTCTACAAGTTCTGCGTTTGGCGGCAGACGCCAAGGCTCCTGTCAGCGCGCTCTTATGACCGACCGGCAGAGTAGCTGTTGTCGGAAGCGACGAGGCCTTGTGATCGGGCCTTCGAAGTCCTCCGGCACTTGCTGTGAAGCTATCTGATCCGCTTCCAGCCTGAAGGCGCCTAGTCATTTCCCCCGATGGCTAGGCGCCTCCTCCGTTTGCGCCCACGGCTCGCCCTTATGCCGACGAGATCGGGTTCAGCGCTCGCCGCGCAGGTGCGCCGCCGTGAGAGCGGCCATCTCGTCGTCGCTCAGCTCGTCGATGACGGCCGCCTCACGCCGGTCGGTGCGGGTCCAGCGCACGAACAGGAAGATCAGCACCGGGATGTCGGCCACCTCGGCGATGAACCACAGCAGGTCGCCCGAGAGCTGCTGGTCGCGGAGCTGCGAGGGGAACCAGCCCGGGGCGAGCGCGGCGACCGCGTGGCCGTGGTCGAGCACGTGCCCGGTGATGCGCAGCACGATGGCCGGGATGGCGTCCAGGATGAGCTCGACGAACGCCAGCATGAACTCGACTGTGATGTAGAAGCTCGTGTGCGCCCGGCTGCCATCGAACACCGGCAGGATCATGAGCAGGCCGACGAGCGGCACCAGCACCGTGATGAGGGCCTCGCTGATCGCGTTCTCGCGCAGGGCGAAGGCGATCGGCGTCAAGAACAGGGAGAACGCCGCCAGGGCGAACAAGGGCGAGAAGATCGCGCTGCCGAGCACGCGCATGAGGCGCGACGACAGGAAGCTCTCGAGCCGGGCGCGGCCGGTCTCGCCGAGGGCCAGCCGGGCCAGGTGCACCGGGCGGCCGACGGCGACGAGGGCAGGCACGACGAAGAGCAGCAGGGCGATCCGCGTCGTGAAGGCGAAGCGGAGGTCGTGGCTGTAGGCGCCGAGGAATCCGAACGAGATCAGGGCGTACGACCCGAGGCCGAGCGCGGCGAAGGCGAGGGTGCGCCAGCTCGACCAGGCGTCGCCGTTCCTGCGCGCGTGGACGACGCCGATCGCGTAGAGGGCGGCTGCCGCCACGATCACGACGAGGGCGACGGGGTCGAGGCGGAAGGTGAGCAGGATCGTGGCGACGGGAGGCGTGGCGATTTCCAATCAGGAGAAGACGGATCAAGTATGCGCTCGTCACGAGGGGTCCTCAGTTGTTTTGAATCATTCATAAAGACGTGCTTGACTGGGGTGATGGAGTCGAACGAGGCGGGCAGCATGCTGCGTGATGCGGGCCTTCGCGTCACCGCACCGCGCCTGGCGGCCCTCGAGGCGCTCGGCGACCACTCGCACGCCACCGTCGACGAGGTCTACGAGCGCGTCGCGACCGGCCTGCCCGGCACGTCGCTCCAGGCCATGTACGTCGTTCTCGCCGCTCTGACCGGCGCGGGCCTCGTGCGGCGCATCGAGCCCGCCGGCTCGGCCGCGCGCTACGAGCTCCGCATCGGCGACAACCACCATCACGTCGTGTGCTCGCTCTGCGGCGCCGTGGAAGACGTCGACTGCGTCGTCGGCGAGGCTCCGTGCCTCATGCCGTCGCACACGTCCGGCTACCTGGTGCAGACCGCCGAGGTCACGTTCTGGGGCCTCTGCCCCGCCTGCCGTGCCCTCGAGACCGGCGACGACGCCGTCGCGTCCGTACCGGCTGCCGCGCCCCACGATCAACCCGTCCGTTCCTGATCAGCTAGGAGACAGAAATGACAGACGACAACTACACGACGAACGCCGCCGGCGCCCCCGTCGCGAGCGACGAGCACTCGCAGAGCGTCGGGGCCGACGGCCCCATCGCGCTCCACGACGCGTACCTCGTCGAGAAGCTCGCCCAGTTCAACCGCGAGAAGGTGCCGGAGCGCATCGTCCACGCCAAGGGCGGCGGGGCGTTCGGCACGCTGACCGTGACCGGCGACGTCTCGAAGTACACCCGCGCCTCGCTCTTCCAGCCCGGCGCGACCACGGAGATGCTCGCCCGCTTCTCGACCGTCGCCGGGGAGCAGGGCTCGCCCGACACCTGGCGCGACCCCCGCGGCTTCGCGCTGAAGTTCTACACGGACGAGGGCAACTACGACCTCGTCGGCAACAACACCCCGGTGTTCTTCATCCGTGACGGCATCAAGTTCCCCGACTTCATCCACTCGCAGAAGCGCCTGCCCGGCTCGCACCTCCGCGACCACGACATGCAGTGGGACTTCTGGACCCTCTCGCCCGAGTCGGCCCACCAGGTCACCTGGCTGATGGGCGACCGCGGCCTGCCGGCCTCGTGGCGCATGATGGACGGCTTCGGCTCGCACACCTACCAGTGGATCTCGGCCACGGGCGAGAAGTTCTGGGTCAAGTACCACTTCAAGACCGAGCAGGGCAACGAGATCCTGACGCAGGCCGATGCCGACCGCATCGCCGGCGAGGATGCGGACTTCCACATCCGCGATCTGTCGGAGGCCATCGAGCGCTCTGACTTCCCGACCTGGAAGCTCAGCGTGCAGATCATGCCGTACGCCGACGCCGCTACCTACCGCTTCAACCCGTTCGACCTGACCAAGGTGTGGCCGCACAGCGACTACCCCCTGATCGAGGTCGGGACCATGGAGCTGAACCGCAACCCCGAGAACTACTTCGCGCAGATCGAGCAGGCGACGTTCGCCCCCTCGAACTTCGTGCCCGGCATCGCGGCCAGCCCCGACAAGATGCTGCTCGCCCGCATCTTCAGCTACGCCGACGCGCACCGCTACCGCGTGGGCACCAACCACGCCCAGCTGCCGGTGAACATGCCGAAGAACGAGGTGCACGACTACTCGAAGGACGGCGGCGCTCGCTACCACTTCTCGTCGGCTACGACGCCGGTCTATGCGCCGAACTCGGTCGGCGGCCCGCACGCCTCGCCCGAGGCGCACGGCGACGACTCCGGCTGGGAGTCCGACGGCGTCCTCGTGCGCTCGGCCGCGACGCTCCACGCCGAAGACGACGACTTCGGCCAGGCCGGGACCTTGTACCGTGAGGTGCTCGACGACGCCGCTCGCGAGCGCATGGTCGGCAACATCGTGGGCCACGTCTCGAAGGTCACGCGCCCCGACCTGCTCGAGCGCGTGTTCGCGTACTGGACGAGCGTCGACGCGGAGCTGGGTGCGCGCGTGCGCGCGGGCGTCGTGCCGTCGGCGCCGGGCTCCAACGAGGACCCCGCAACGGTGGGCGTGCTGCAGTAGTCTCAGCCCCGCCGAAACGGCTCAGCCCCGCCGGGTTTCCGGCGGGGCTGAGCCGTTCTAGCGGGCCTGCCGCCGGGCTCAGACCATCTGGCCGTTCCAGTGGATGTCGCCCCCCGGCCAGTCCGACCGGGCCGCCCGGCACGGCCGCAGCAGCCATCCGGAGTCCTGGCTGACGAGGGTCGATGCGCCGTCGGCCGAGAACGCGTTGTAGTGGCCGGTGACGCCGTCGAGCGGCTCCCAGCCGTGGGCGCTGTAGAAGTGCTGCGTCTGCTCCCCGGTCTCCAGCAGGCCGAACGGCGCGGAGAGGCGCTCGAGCCCGGCGTCGACGAGGCGGAGCAGCTCACGGCCGAGGCCCGTGCCCTGCAGGATCGGCGAGACCGCGACCATGCCGACCGCGGCGACGAGCTGGTCGGCACCGTCGTCTGCCGCCGAGCCGACGGTCACGAACTGGCGGCGGAGCCCGGCGTGGGCGACGACCACGTCGCCCGAACGGGCGAGGACGCGGAGCTCGGGCTGCATCCCGGCCCAGCTGCGGGCGCCCTGGTACCAGTGCTCGTACGAGTCGAAGGCCTTCGCGAGCATGGCGGCGACGGCCTCGTGGTCGGCCAGCGTCAGATCGCCCTCGCGGACGATCTCGAACAGCGGCTCGGTCGGGCCGTCGTCGGCGTCGGTGTCGGACTGGGCCTGGTAGGTCATCCGTTCACCGTACGCGTGCCGGTCCGGACCGGGCGGGGCTACTCGTGGGTGAGCGTGCGACCGTAGCAGATCGAGTCGGAGTGGCCGACGTAGTGCCCGAAGTTCGGGATCTTCACGTAGCCCTCGCGCTCGTAGAAGCGGATCGCGTCGGGCTGGGCGACACCGGTCTCCAAGACCAGGCGGGTCCAGCCGCGCTTCAGGGCACGCGACTCGAGAGCGCGGAGCACCTGGACCGCGGCACCGCCGCCTCGGCTCGACTGGCGGACGAACATGCGCTTGATCTCGGCGTCGCCGGCTTCTGCGGCCTCGCCGTCGAGCCTGCGCAGACCGCCGCACGCGACGGGCTTGCCGTCGATGGTGGCGACGACGAACTCGGCCATGTCGGCGGCCGTGGGCTTGACGCCCGGCTCGGAGTCGTCGGTCCCGTAGCGGATCGCGATCTCAGCTCGCTGCTCGCAGCGGAGGTGTGCGCCTTCAGGGTCGGTCCACGGACGGTCCTGAATCTGGATGTCGGTGGTCAATGTGTTCGTCACCGGAACATTCTGCATCTTCTCGGACGGGATCGTTAATCACATCCATCCAGATTCATGCAATTCAGTCAGCCGGAGGCGAAACGGACTCTAATTCGCGTCAGACCGGCGGGTCAGGCGCTCGAGCAGCTCCCGGTAGCGGCCGGCCGTCTGCTCGATCACCTCGGCGGGCAGGGCGGGTGGAGTGCCCTCTCTGTCCCAGTTCGCCGACAGCCAGTTGCGCACCATCTGCTTGTCGAAACTGTCGGTGCGGTTGCCCTGGTCGTACACCGACTTGTCCCAGTAGCGGCTGGAGTCGCTGGTCAGCACCTCGTCGGCGAGGGTGATCTCGCCTGTCTCCCGGTCGGCGCCGAACTCGAACTTCGTATCGGCCAGGATCACGCCGTGCTCTGCTGCGATCGCGGCGGCCCTCCGGTAGATCTGCAACGACAGGTCGCGCAGCGCGGTCGCCGTGTCGGCCCCGACCAGCTCGACGGTGCGCTCGAACGTGATGTTCTCGTCGTGGTCGCCGAACTCCGCCTTGAAAGCCGGCGTGTAGATCGGCTCGGGCAGGCGGTCGCCCGACGAGAGCCCTGCGGGCAGCGGGATGCCGCAGACGGTGCCCGACTCCTGGTACTCGACCCAGCCGCTGCCGACGAGGTAGCCGCGCACGACGCACTCGATCGGGAACATGTCGAGCGGCTTGACCAGCATCGACCTCGACGCGACGGTCGCAGGAACTCGAGACGGAGACAGAGCGGGATCGATCAGGTGGTTCGGCACCTCGGCCAGCTGCGCGAACCACCAGGCGCTCAGCTCGGTGAGCAGGCTCCCCTTGCCGGTGATGCCGGGCTCGAGCACGAAGTCGAAGGCACTGATCCGGTCGCTCGCCACGACCAGGACGGCCGGGGCGTCGGCCAGGCCCGTGAATCCGTCGGGCACGTAGAGGTCGCGGACCTTGCCGGAGTAGAGGTGAGTCCAGCCGTCGAGGGGCTCGCCCGTGGGGCGCTCGGGGCCTGCGCCGGTCTGGTCGGTGCTCACTCGGCCACCTTCGCGGCGATGTCGCGTCGGAACTGGCCGCCCTCGAGCGAGATCCGGCCGAGCGCCTCGTACGCGCGGCTGCGGGCCTCGGTGAAGCCGGCGCCGGTGGCCACGACGCTGAGCACCCGGCCGCCGGTCGCGACGAGACGGTCGTCGAAGCGGGCGGTGGCGGCGTGGGCGATCGTGACGCCGGGAACCGCCAGGGCGGCGTCGAGCCCGACCAGCTCGCGCCCCGTGATCGGAGCGTCGGGGTAGCCCTCGGAGGCGAGGACGACGGTGACGGCCACCTCGGACGAGAAGACGGGAGCCGCGTGCGACGACAGCGAGCCGTTCGCGCTCGCGAGCAGCAGGGTGCTCAACGGAGACTCGAGCCGCGGCAGCACCACCTGGGTCTCGGGGTCGCCGAAGCGCGCGTTGAACTCGATGACGCGGACGCCCTGCTCGGTGAGGATCAGGCCCGCGTAGAGGAGCCCGATGAACGGGGTGCCCTCCGTGGCGAGCTGGCGCACCGTCGGGAGGGCGATCGTCTCGATGACCTCCTCGACGAAGTCGGCCTCGCTGCCGAAGCGGTCGGCGAGCCACGGCAGCGGCGAGTAGGCGCCCATGCCGCCGGTGTTGGGGCCGGCGTCACCGTCGAGGAGGCGCTTGAAGTCCTGGGCGGGGCTGAGGGGGAGGACCGTGTGGCCGTCGGAGAGCAGGAAGAGCGAGACCTCCTGGCCCTCGAGGAACTCCTCGATCAGCACCGAGCCGTGCTGCAGCCAGTAGGTCGCGTGCTCGATGGCGGCCGCGCGGTCGTCGGTGACGAGCACGCCCTTGCCGGCGGCGAGGCCGTCGGCCTTCACGACGTAGGGGGCGCCGAATTCGTCGAGCGCCGTCGTCGCCTCGGCCAGGGTGCCGGTGCGGACGGCTCGGCCGGTGGGAACACGCGCTTGGTCCATGATCCGCTTGGCGAACGTCTTCGAGCCCTCGAGCGCGGCGGCCTTCCTGCCCGGGCCGAACACCGGGATGCTGTGCGCGCGCAGCACATCCGCGACACCGGCGACGAGCGGCGCCTCCGGACCGACGACGACGAGGTCGACGTCGTTCTCGAGCGCGTACTCCGTCACGACGCTGCCGTTCGTGGCGTCCAGGCCGACGACCTCGACCTCGGCGGCCATGCCGGCGTTGCCGGGCGCGGCGATGATGTGGTGGGCAGGGCCGTCGCCGGCGCGCTCGCGGAGGAGAGCCGTGACGATGGCGTGCTCGCGGGCACCGGAACCGAGGACGAGGATTCGCACGAAGGACACCTTATCGAGAGACGCGGTCAGGCTCCCCATGGGGCGCAGTAGCGTGGGAGCCGTGGCAAAGGCACGAATCGACCCGGCTGACGGCGCCGCCGCCGTCCGCGAGGCCCTCTACGCGGGCGCCGACGCGCCTCGCACCGCGAAGGCGACGGCCGTCCGCTACCTCCTGCAGCTGCTCGGCGACCGCGAGCCCGGCGCGACCGTCGAGGTGCGCGTGCCTCCGTTCGGCGCCGTGCAGTTCCGCGAGGGGCTGAGCCACACCCGTGGAACCCCGCCGAACGTCGTCGAGACCGACGCGCTCACCTTCCTGGCCCTGGCCGACGGGCGGCTGACCTGGGCGGAGGCGGTCGACCGGGCGCTCGTGTCGGCGTCGGGGAGCCGCGCCGACCTGACGGGGTACCTGCCGATCCGGTGGGGGTGACGGCCAGTTCCTGCGCCCGGTCTCTCGACGCGGTGAGGGCAGGCCCGGGCACCTGAGAGAATGGTCGGGTGAGTACGGCACCCCAGAGTCCCCAGCAGCCCGAGCCGCAGGTCGAGACGACCCGCGACGAGGTGCGGGTGCGGCGGTCGCCGAAGTACTCCGTCTTCATCTTCGGCGGCATCATCGTCGGCGTCATCGCCACGTTCATCGCCGTCGCGGTCGCTCCCGGCGACGACCAGACGCCGTTCGCCCAGGCGTTCGGCTACTTCGCGCTCTACGGCATCGCGATCGGCGCCCTGCTCGGCGCGATCGTCGCCGTGATCTTCGACGCCGTGCTCGCGCGCCGTACCCGCAGCGCCGAGGGCGAGCGCGAGTCGCTGACGCTGCCCGAGACGGACGAGCCGGTCGAGGGCGAGCTGGAGTAGCGCCGTCGCGGCCTGGGCTCTCGGGATCGGAGGGTCTAGCCGTCCTGGCCGGTGAGGGTGCGGTCGCCGAGCGGGGCGTCGAGCCCGACGACCACCGTGGCGCGGAGGCCCTGCTGCGTCACCCACTCCGGAGCCCCGGGGATGATCCCCTGGTGGAGCTCGATCCGGACCTCCGTCGCCGACTCGAACACGCGGGCGTTGACGCCGTAGGCCTGGGGTACTCCGGTCCAGAACGAGACGCGGATCGTCGTCGGCGAGAAGGCCTCGGGGGTGAACCACCTCACCGGGGTCAGCTGCGTCATGTCGTCGCGGGACTCGAGCCGGAGCCCGATGGGAAACGGCGTGGCACGGGGCAGCGGGGTCGGTGCCGAGTCGTCGGGCGCGGAGGTGTCGGACGTCGGCGTCATCGACCGCGACGCGAGCAGGCCGGCCACGGCGATGGCCGCGATGCCGCCGATCTTCACTCTCTTGCGCATTCCGCATGGTAGCGCGGGCGTCGTGACGTCGCCCCCTCCGGATCGGCTCGAGCCCGCCGTCGCGCCGGCGGGATCGTGCCGATTCGGCGGGGCCGCGTCGCCGGTTGGGCGGTGCCGTGCCGGTCGGGCGGGGCCGTCACCCTCGGCGGCTACCGCGGCACCCGCAGCCGCGCGAGCAGCTCCGGCCCCGAGCGCTCGATCTCGCGCCCGCCGAGGCGGATGCCGGAGGAGAGCACGACGGCTCCGAGGCCGAGGCCGACGACGAGGGTGATCCAGCCGAGGAGGGCGCTCCCGACGACGCCCGCGACGACGGCGAGCACGATCTCGGGGAGCGACAGGGCGGCGAGGATGCCCCATGTGGCGAACGTCGTGACCGATGTCGTGAAGCCGGCGCCGGTCTTCGCGGCGAACGGGCTGTCGCCGGGGGCGGGCACCGGCAGGATGATCCTGCTGCTCGAGAGGCTCGAGAGGCCGAGACCGCTCAACAGGATTCCGAGCGAGAGTCCGAGCAGGGCGGGGAGAGCGGCCCAGGAACTCGCGACCGCCGCCGACGCCACCGTGATCCCGGCCACCACGGGCACGGCGAACACGGCCACGGCGGCGACCCGGCCGGTGCGGTCGGCCCGGCCGGTCACCCGCGCCGACAGGTGGGCGGCGAACGCTGTCGAGTCGTACGACAGGTCGCTGAAGATCGAGAGCGACACGAGGAACGCCACGACCGGCCCGGCCGCCGTCACGAGGCTCGGCAGGTCGAGGGTGCGGCTGTTCACGTACAGCAGGATCGGGAAGATCGGGATCAGGATGAGCTGACGGCTGTAGCGCGGATCGCGGGTCCAGTACGTGAGCGACCGGGCGGCGACGGCTCCGGTCGGAGACGCGGGGAACCAGCCGAACAGGCCGATGTGGCCGGCTTCGGCCGTCTTCGTCTCGGGCTGGACCGTCGTCACGAGGGCCGTCGCGAGCGTGCGCCGCCAGATCAGGACGATGACGGCCAGCGTCGCGACCGCGATCAGGAACTTGAGGCCGGCCTCGCCGTAGTTGCCGAGCGCGAGGTCGGACGGCACCGACCAGGCGGCGCCGAGCGGCGACCAGCTCAGGCCCTCGGCGAGCTTCGGCAGGGCGTCGGCCGCACCGCGTATCCCCTCCGTCAGGACGGTGATGAGCGGGCCGAGCAGCAGGAGCGGCACCAGCACCTGGATTCCCGAGATCTCGCGGTACCGCCGGTGCGACGACAGCCCGGCGTTGAGCGACTCGATCATGCGCGACGCGCAGACGCAGGTGAGCACGGCGATCGCCGCGGTGACGACGGCGACCAGCGCGATGCCGGGGCTGCGCCACCAGGTCGCCGCCGTGAAGACCCCGGCCAGGAGCGTCACGGCGCCGGGGATCCCGAGCACGCCGCAGACCGCGAGGGCGAGCACCAGGCGCGACGGCGCGATCGGGAACACCCGGAGCCGCGCGACGCTCAGCGTCTGGTCGATGCCCGACGTGAGCAGGGGGACGACCGTCCACCCGAGCACGGTCGCCGCCCCGGCGAGGACGACGATCGTCCGGGCGAGCTCCACCGGAGCAGAACCCAGCAGAGTCAGCCCGATGAACGCCAGCACGAGGATGCCGATGCCGTAGACGGCGCCGATGATGACGGCCACCAGCTGCCACGGGCTGCGCGAGAGGGTGTTCCGCATCACGAGCAGCCGCAGCCTCAGGAGGTGCGCAACCACTCGGGCCCTCTCGTGTGGTGGCGGCCGCCCACGAGGTCGACGAAGACGTCTTCGAGGTCGCGGCCCGAGCGCACCTCGTCGATCGTTCCGGAGGCGAGCACGCGGCCGTCGGCGATGACGGCGACGTGGTCGCACATGCGCTGGACCATGTCCATCGCGTGGCTCGACACGATCACGGTGCCGCCCGATTCGACGTAGCCGTGCAGGATGTCGCGGATGTTCGCTGCCGACACCGGGTCGACCGATTCGAACGGCTCGTCGAGCACGAGCAGGCGGGGCGCGTGGATGAGGGCGGTGGCGAGAGCGATCTTCTTGGTCATGCCGGCGGAGTAGTCGACGACGAGCTTGCCGGCGGCCTCCCGCATGTCGAGCAGCTCGAGGAGGTCGTGCGTGCGGGCGGTGACGGTGTCGCGGTCCATGCCGTTGAGGAGGCCGTGGTACGTGATGAGCTGCTCGCCGCTGAGCCGGTCGAAGAGGGCGATGCCGTCGCTCAGGACGCCGACGAGGCGCTTGGCCGCCGTCGGATCCGCCCAGACGTCGACGCCCAGGATGCGGAGCTCACCGGCGTCGGGACGGAGGAGCCCGGTCGCCATCGAGAGGGTGGTCGTCTTTCCGGCGCCGTTCGGGCCGACCAGCCCGTAGAACGAGCCGGAGGGCACCTCGAGGTCGAGGCCCTGCACGGCGATCTTGTCGCCGAACCGCTTCCAGAGTCCGCGGATGCTGAGCGCGGGAGTGCCGTCGCCGCGGCGGGGCTCGACCAGGCGGGTCGCCGGATCGGGTGGGGGCGCGTCGGACATGCCGTTCAGCCTAAGCGGGCAGGCACCTCGTGCGGTGGGTGAAAGCGCAGGTGCCGCCCGGACTGGGGTGGCCGCCCGCTCAGCTGAGCTGGTTCGCCTCGACCCAGGCCAGGTACTCGGGGGTGACGCTGCCGGTCACGTAGTCGCCGGTGAAGCAGCTCATCTCCAGGTCGGTGACGCTCGAGCCCTCGGTGATGGCGGAGCGCATGTCTTCGACCTCCTGGTAGATCATGTGGTCGGCGCCGAGCACCTGAGCGATCTCGGGAATCTTGCGGCCGTGCGCGATGAGCTCCTGGCGGGTCGGCATGTTGATGCCGTACACGTGGGGGAAGCGCACCGGGGGAGCAGCCGAGGTGAACGTGACCTCGTTGGCGCCGGCGGCGCGGGCCATCTCGACGATCTCGCGCGACGTGGTGCCGCGCACGATCGAGTCGTCGACGATGAGGATGTTCTTGCCCTTGAACTCCGAGCCCATGGCGTTGAGCTTCTGGCGCACCGAGCGCTTGCGCTCGGCCTGCCCCGGCATGATGAAGGTGCGGCCGACGTAGCGGTTCTTGTAGAAGCCCTCGCGGTACTCGATGCCGAGCTTCTGAGCGACCTGCGATGCGGCGGGGCGCGACGAGTCGGGGATCGGCATGACCACGTCGATGTCGCCGGTCGGGGCGTACTTCGCGATGGTGTCGGCCAGGCGGTCGCCGAGGCGGAGGCGGGCGTCGTACACCGAGATGCCGTTCATCACGGAGTCGGGGCGCGCGAGGTAGACGTACTCGAACGAGCAGGGGATGAGGCGCGGGGCCGCATGGCACTGCTTCGAGACCATCTCGCCGTCGAGCGAGATGAAGACGGCCTCGCCGGGTGCGACGTCGCGGATGATCTCGTAGCCGCCCGACTCGAGCACGAGGCTCTCGGAGGCGACGATCCACTCCTCCTTGCCGTTGTCGGCGAATCGGCGGCCCATGATCAGCGGACGGATGCCGAACGGGTCGCGGAAGGCGAGGAGCCCATGGCCGGCGATCATGGCGATCGCGGCGTAGGAGCCCTGGACGCGGTCGTGCACGCGGGTGACCGCGGCGAAGATCTGCTCGGGGTCGAGGTCGTGGCCGTTGACCTGCTCCTGCAGCTCATGCGCGAGCACGTTGACGAGGAGCTCGGTGTCGCTGTTCGTGTTGAGGTGGCGACGGTCGATGTGGAACAGCTCGCTGGTGAGCTCGCGCGTGTTCGTGAGGTTGCCGTTGTGGATGAGGACGATGCCGTACGGAGCGTTCACGTAGAACGGCTGCGCCTCCTGCTCGTTCGACGCGGCGCCCTTGGTGGCGTAGCGGACGTGGCCGATGCCCATCGTGCCCAGCAGAGCGCGCATGTCACGGGTGCGGAAGCCCTCGCGCACCTGACCGCGGGTCTTGTGGGAGTGGAAGACGCTGCCCTCGGCGGTCGCGATTCCGGTGGAATCCTGACCGCGGTGCTGAAGGAGGAGAAGCGAGTCGTAGACGAGTTGGTTGGCTGGCTCGTGCGCGACGAGACCGACGATGCCGCACATGGCGAGCTGGCTCCAGACCGTAGAGTTGGGCTTACCCACACAGTCTGCCATGACAGCCATTGGATGAAGAATTGACCAACAGCAGCTCCAGCTCCTATGCCGCCGCCGGTGTCGACACGGCCGCCGGCGACCTCGCCGTCGAGTTGATGAAGGCGGCTGTGTCGGCCACTCACACGACTAACGTGCTCGGCGGTGTCGGCGGGTTCGCGGGGCTGTTCGACGCGTCCTTCCTGAAGCGGTACGACCGCCCTCTGCTCGCCACCAGCACGGACGGCGTGGGCACGAAGGTCGCCATCGCGCAGGCCCTCGACAAGCACGACACCATCGGCCAGGACCTCGTGGGCATGGTCGTCGACGACATCGTCGTGGTGGGCGCCCGCCCGCTGTTCATGACCGACTACATCGCCTGCGGCAAGGTGGTGCCCTCGCGCATCGCCGACATCGTCGCCGGCATCGCGCGCGGCTGCTCGGCGACGGGCACGGCCCTCGTCGGAGGCGAGACCGCGGAGCACCCCGGCCTGCTGGGCCCCGACGACTACGACGTCGCGGGAGCCGCGGTGGGAGCGGTGGAGGCCGACGCGCAGCTCGGGCCGCACCTCGTGCAGGACGGCGACGTGGTCCTCGCCCTCGAGTCGTCCGGCCTGCACTCCAACGGCTTCTCGCTCGTGCGTCACATCCTCCGCTCGGCCGACCTCGGCTACACCGACGCGAACGCCGACCTCGGCGGCCTGATCGGCGAGGCGCTGCTCGAGCCGACGCGCCTGTACACGTCGCCGCTGCTGAAGGTCCTCGACGACCCGGCCGTGGCCGGCGGCGTCCACGCCCTCAGCCACGTCACCGGCGGCGGGATCGCCGCCAACCTCGCCCGCGTGCTGCCTGTCGGCTCCTGGACCGAGGTCGACCGGGCCTCCTGGTCGCCGGCGCCGGTGTTCCGCGTGCTCAGCGACATCGCGGGCGCCACGCTCGAGTCGAGCGAAGGCACCTGGAACCTCGGCATCGGCATGATCGCCGTCGTCTCACCCGCGGCGGCAGCCGCCGTCGCCGCGCTGCTCGAGGCCGAGGGAATCCGTACCTGGCAGGTCGGCGGCGTGTCGATGGCGACCCGAGACCTGGCCGGGTTCGAGCAGGGTGCGAAGGGCGTCGACGGCGGGGCCGTCCGGCTCGTGGGCTCCTTCGCTTCGTGACCACCCCGAGTTCCTGCGAGGTTAACGACAGGTGACGCCGGCCTGGCAGGGCCCGACAACGGGGGACGCCGAGGTCACAGGATTTGTCCGCATTAGGCGGGACAAAACGGGCGTGTCGGACGTACCATGTGAGGGCCGCTCAACGAGGAGCGGCAGGCCCTCCCGAAAGGGCCGTCTACACAAGGGGCCCCGAAATGGCTTACACGCGTACCGTCACCGTCGTCGATCACGAGGTCTTTGTCCGCACCGTCGAGGTGCCCGACGAGATTCCCGCCGAGCCGTTCACCGCGATCACCGGCGGCCGTGCCACCGCCGCGTTCACCGCAGCAGGCGGGTTGCTCGTCGTCGCCCTGGCGCTCATGCCCGCGATCACGGCGCTGTTCCACCAGTAGCCGTCGGCTGAGGAACGACGACGAGGGCCGCCTCCGTGAGGGAGGCGGCCCGTTCGTGCGTGAAGCCGCTACTGCACGTGAGCGCGCTGAGGTGGCGACTGCTTACGGCGACGCCGACCGCAGCACAGTGCTGGCGCTAGGCCGACTTGTGCTGCGGGCTCTGCTCGGCGTCGTAGTCGTCGGCGTAGGTGTCGACGTACTGGTCGTCTTCGCCGGTCTCGTCTTCGTCGTCGTCAGCCCACTTGTCGACGTACTGGTCGTCGTCGTGCGGCGTAGACAGCTCTTTTTCGAGCGCGCCGTAATTGGTGTCCGGGCTGAAGTACTTCAACTCGCGGGCAACCTTGGTGTGCTTAGCTTTTTGACGGCCGCGCCCCATGCGAGACCCCCTCGTGATCCTGGCCCCGTTCGCCGCCTCGGCGATACGTCTCCAGGAGAAACACTGGAGCTCGTTTCGCCGACGGGGCGCGGGAACTACCGACAGGTAAATGGTGCAAAACTAACCGCAACCTTAGCATGTGCCCGAGCGGTAGGACTCAGACCCGGAGTGCCACCAGAATGGGGAGCATGGCTGTCGACGCGGGAACCTCCGGGAACGCCGCTCGTACTCGAGTTGTGATCATCGGGGCCGGTCAGGCCGGACTTTCCGTCGCCTACTACCTGCGACGGTTCGGCCTTGCGCCGGGCAGCGACTTCGTCGTCGTGGACCGCGGGCCGAGCACCGGCGGGGCCTGGCAGTTCCGGTGGCGGGCGCTGCGCCTCGGCACCGCCCACAAGGTCAACGACCTCCCCGGGATGGCCGATCTGGGAATCAGCTTCGAGACCGCTGACCGCACGGCTCCGGCGCGCGACATCGTCTCGGACTACTACGACCGGTACGAGCGCTACTACGACTTCCAGGTGCTCCGCCCCCTCGACGTTCGGCGGGTCGACGAGGCCGGTGACGGGCGGCTCGCCGTGCACGTGCTCGACACGACGGGCGAGACCGAGGGAACGGTCACGACCGAGATCCTGGTCAACGCGACCGGCACCTGGGGCTCGCCCTTCCGTCCGCACTACCCGGGCAGCGCGACCTTCCGCGGGCGGCAGCTGACGACGGTCGACTACACCGATGCGGGTGACTTCCGCGGACAGGACGTCGTGGTCGTCGGTGGAGGCACCAGCGCGATCGGGTTCCTGCTCGAGCTCGAGAAGGCCGACGTGCCAACGACCTGGGTGACGCGTCGCCCGGTCGAGTGGTTCGACCAGCGGGAGCTCGGTATCGAGATGGGGCTGTCGGCCGTCGCCGAGCAGGACGACGCGGCGAAGCGGGGCCTGGCGCTGCCCAGCATCGTGAGCGGCACGGGCGTCCCCCTGAGCCGCCGGCACCGCGCGGGCATCGACCGCGGCGTGCTCGTCGAGAAGCCGATGTTCGCGTCGATCGAGCGCGACGGCGTGCGCTGGGCCGATGGCAGCTTCCAGAAGGCCGACGCGATCCTCTGGGCGACCGGCTTCCGGCCCGAGCTGCGGCACCTCTCGGCGCTCAAGCTGCGCAGCGACCAGGGCGGGGTCGCGGTCGAACGCGGCGTCTCGGCGCTCGACCCGCGTGTCTACTTCGCCGGCTACGGGCCGCAGGCGTCGACGATCGGCGCGAACCGGGCGGGGCGCGTCACGGCGAGGCAGATCCTGCTGGCGCTGAGCGCGCGGTAAGCGCGCGTCGCCGGCGGCGGCGGGGCGGCGGCGGGGCGCGGCGGGCAGCGCCGGCAGACCGGGTCTGCGGCTAGCATCGGCACACACCCGCGAGAAGGGAACACCATGACGTCGGACGCGAAGGTCTCCGCCTACCTCGATGCGCAGCCGCCCGAGCTGGCCGACGTGGGCTCGGTGCTCCGCGACGTGCTCGACACGTCGCTCGTGCGCGCCGAGGGAACGCTCTGGCACGGCCACCCGGTCTGGATGATCGGCAAGACGCCGGTCGCGGGCTTCAAGGCCTACCCGAAGTACGTCACGCTGCTGATCTGGCGGGCGGCCGAGCTGCCAGCTCACGAGGGGCTGCAACTCAACGCGTCCGGGCTCGGCTCGACCAAGCTGTCGTCGTCGGCCGCGATCTCGCGCGCGCACCTGTCGGCGCTGCTTGCCGAGGCGGAGGCGCTCGCCGAGTAGGCGGCCTGCCACGCTCAGGGGCCGACTCAGAGCCGCGGTGCCGGCTCCCCGCCGAGGGCCGACCACACCGTCACGGCCGCCGCCGCCGACCAGGCCTGCGGGCGGCACGCCGCCGGGTACGGCACGGGGCGCGGGATCTCGCGCGCGGAGTCGCCGGAGTGGAGCTCGGGCATCCGGAAGTCGAAGGCCGGTGCTGCGGCGAGCAGGCCCTCGGCGAGCGAGGCGGCCTCGGCGGTGAAGCCGTCGCGCGCGAGGCCGGAGATGGCGATGGCGGTGTCGTGGGTCCAGACGCTGCCGCCGTGGTAGCTGAGGGGCCAGTAGCCGGCGGAATCGGTCGACATCGTGCGCAGGCCGAAGCCGCTCGACATCTCGGGCGAGACCAGACGGCGGGCGACGAGCGCCGCCTGCGCGGGGTCGAGCAGGCCGGTGCCGAGAACGTGGCCGAGGTTGCTCGTGACGGTGTCGACGGGGCGCTTGTCGGCGTCGAGCGCGATGGCGAGGTAGTCGCCGTCGGGGTCGGAGATCCAGAACGAGGCGTGGAAGCGCTCCCTGAGCCGGGCCGCCCACTCGCGCCAGGGCGCGCCGTCGCCGCCGAGCCGGTCGAGCAGCTCGGCGCCGTGGTTCGCGGCCTCGTAGGCGTACGCCTGCACTTCGACCAGGGCGATCGGGCCGGTGGCGAGGGTGCCGTCGCGCCACTGGACGCTGTCGCCGGAGTCCTTCCAGCCCTGGTTCGAGAGGCCGTGGCCGGTCTCGTCGACGTACTCGAGGAGGCCGTCTCCGTCGCTGTCGCCGTAGTCGCGCATCCACGCGAGAGCGGCTTCGAGGTGCGGCAGAAGCGCGCGGACCTCGTCGTCGGGAAGGCCCCGGGTCCAGGCGTCGTGCAGCAGGCAGATCCAGAGGGCGGTCGCGTCGACCGTCCCGAAGTAGAGCGGCGGCAGGCTGATGCCCTCGCCGGGCAGGGTGAGGGTCTGCGACCGGAGCTCGTGCATGATCTTGCCCGGCTGCTCGGCCGTCTCGGCGACCCGCTCGGTGCCCTGCAGGCCGGCGAGCACGCGCAAGGTGCCGCGGGCGATCAGGAGCCCGTCGTCGACCGGGAGCAGAAAGCGCGCGGCCCAGAGCGAGTCGCGGCCGAACAGGGTGAAGAACCACGGCGCGCCGGCGGCGAGGAAGACGTGGTCGGGCTCGGCGACGGTGGTGAGGCGCAGGGCCTCGAGGTCGTCGAGGGCGCGGTCGAGCCAGCGAGCCAGGCGGTCGTCGGCGGGACGCGGGTCGAGGGCGGCCCACCGGGCGGGGGCGGAGACGCCGGCCACGACGGCGGCGGCGACGTCGGCGTGGAGGTCGAAGCCGACGGTGGTCTCGCCGCGCGCGGGCACGGTCGCGCTCCAGACGAGCTCGAGCCCGTCTGGCGCGGCGGCCGCGGAGGCACCCCGCAGGTCGAGGCGGACGCTCGCCGCCTCGGTCGCCCAGGTGGCGGACGTCGCCGAGACGTGGACGGTCGGCGCGCTAGGGCCGGAGGAGCCCGCCTTGACGTCCTCCATGGCGGTGGCGTCCGGGGCGAGACGCACGCGGACCTCGACGGCGAGCGCCCGGTCGAGGCGGGAGGTGAGGGTGATGCGCTCGTGGATGCCGGCCGTGTGCGCGACGCGGAGCGAGCTCACGCGGACGTCAGGGTCGGCCCCCGGGTCGTCGAGCTGGCGCAGGAGCCCCTCGAAGCGCACGGCCGAGGCGCCGAGCGGCACCGTCGCGATGTGCTCGGGCGAGACGCCGTTCACGGTCAGCGACAGCCCCGAGATGAGCCGGACGTCGCCCAGGTAGACGCCGTGGATCGCGGCCGCGCCCATGGAGCCTGCGGCATCCGACCACGCCTGCGAGGGGGCGCGAAGCACCACGGTCTCGGCGTCGAGGAACGGCTGCAGGCGGGTTTCGGTGAGGGTGTCGGTCATGGGTCGGCTCCTTACGAGTCGGAAGTCGGGGAGATGCCGGGCAGCAGGCGGGCGTCGAGCGGGGTCGAGCCGCCGGGCTCGACGCGGTGGACTCGGCCGTCGGCCCGTTCGGTAATGATGTCGACGAGCACGGGGCCGTCGCCGTCGTCGCGGTAGACGACGCCGGTGCCCTCGTCGAGGGCGAGGCCCGGCGCGAGCAGGCCCCCGGCGACCGCGGCCTCGTAGGCCGGGCGGCGGCTGGCATCGGAGTCGTAGTGCACGGCCAGCGATCCGGGCACGAGGCCGAGCCCGTCGGCGACGGCCAAGGCGGTCGGCCCGAACGAGGTGGTGACGCCGCCGGTGTGCCAGCACAGCCCGCCGGCCGAGCCTCCGGCGAGGACGACGCCGCGGCGCCACGCGTCGCGCAGCACCGAGTCGAACCCGTGCGTCCGCCACACGGCCAGCAGGTTCACGACGCTGCCGCCCGAGACCCAGACGACATCGGCGCCCGCCACGGCGGCTTCGAGCGACGGCGCGTTCGGGTGCGGGAAGAACCGCAGGTGCTCCGCGTCGGCGCCCGCGATGCGAGCGGCTTCGAGTTCCTGCCCCTCCAGGGAACGCTGGTCGCCGCCGGCGGTGTTCACGTGCAGCACCCGGGGCCTTCTGGTGGCAGGAACTCGCGCCAGCCTCAGAGCCTCGACCAGCAGGGGCCCGTAGCGGCTCTCGCTCCACTCCCCGGGCACGAGGCCGCCGCACGTGGCGAGGATCGTCGGGGCCTGAGCCGTCACTCCTTCACCGCCCCGTCGCTGGAGTTCATGATGCGCTTCTGGAAGACGAAGAACAGCACGGCCACCGGGATGGTCATGATCGCGGCCGCGGCGAGCTTGATCGGGTACTGGTTGCCGCTCGACAGCTGGCCGGACGCGAGGCTCGCGACGCCCTTGGTGAGGGTGGTCAGGCCGGGCGACTGGGTCGAGATGATGAAGTGCGGCAGCTCGTTCCAGGAGCCCTGGAACGACAGGATGATGATCGTCACGAGGGCGGGTCTCGCCATCGGGAGCACGATCGACCAGAACACGCGGAAGGTGCCGGCGCCGTCGATGGACGCCTGCTCTTCGACGGACCGCGGGATCGACTCGAAGAAGTTCTTCATGATGAAGACGCCTGCCGCGTCGACGAGCAGCGGGATGATCATGCCGGCGTACGAGTCGTACATGCCGAACTGGTTCAGCACGAGGAACTTCGGGATCATCAGGACCACGCTCGGCACCGCCATGACCGCGACGAGCAGGGCGAAGACGACGTTCCGGCCGCGGAAGTCGAGCCTGGCCAGCGCGTAGCCGGCGAGCGAGTCGAAGAACACGCGCCCGGCCGTCACGAACACCGCGACGATGAACGAGTTCTTCACCCAGGTCGGGAAGTCGCTGTTCGTGAACAGCGTGTGGAAGGCCGCCGTCGTCCAGTTGACCGGGAGGGCCAGCGGGTTCGCCGTCGCGTCTGGCTCGGTCTTGAACGCGGTGACGACGTTGATCAGGAAGGGGAGGACATAGATCACCGCGATCGCGATCAGCGCGACGTACAGCACGATGCTGGCGGGCATCAGGGCGCGGTGGCGGCCGGCGCGGGCGGGCGGTGGCGCCTTCGAGTCTGGCTCTGGCGCACCGGTGCCGATCCGGTCGGCGAGGGGTGTCGAGGTCATCGGGAGGTCTCCTTCGCGGTCGTCGCGGCGGCACCGGTCAGGCGCGCGGGGTCGTAGAGGCGCATGCGGCGCTTCGAGACGGCGCGCTCCCGCAGCACGGAGCGCTGGACGAGCGTCAGCACGACGATGATGACGAACAGGATGAACGCGATCGCGGCGCCCTGGCCCCACTGCTGGCTGCCGAACGCGGTCGTGTACGAGAGGTACGACGGGGTGACGGTCGTGTTGTCGGGTGCGCCCCGCGTGCCGGTGTAGATCTGGTCGAAGACTTGCCAGGTGCCGATCAAGCCGAGCGTCAGGACCGTGAACAGCGTCGGACGCAGCTGCGGCAGAGTGATCCGCCAGAACCGCTGCCAGCCGTTCGCGCCGTCCATCATGGCGGCCTCCTGGACCTCCGAGCTCAGGTTCTGCAGCGCCGCGATGAACAGGAGCATGAACGTGCCGCTGGTGGTGAAGACGGCCATCATGATGAACGCGCTCATCGCGACGCTCGGGCCGGCGAACCAGTCCCACCACGAGACGCCCAGCGCCGTGTGCCCGGTCAGTGCCGCCGGGCCCCGATCGACGCCGAACAGCCTCAGGGCGAGGTGCACGATGCCGTCGGGGTCGTTGAACCAGTTCGGTCCGTGGACCCCGATGAACGAGAGCGCCTTGTTGACGGCGCCCGTCGTCGAGAAGAGGAACAGCCACAGCACGGTGATGGCCACCGAGCTGGTCACCGACGGGAAGTAGAACGCGGTGCGGAAGAACCCGCGGCCGCGGAGCACCTGCCGGTTGACCAGCACGGCGAGCAGCAGGGCCACCGCGGTCTGGATCGGCACGACGAAGACGACGTACCAGGCGTTATTGCGGAGGCTGGTGCCGAAGTTCGTCTCGGCCAGCGAGCCGCCCGAGAGCAGCTGCTGGTAGTTCTTCGTGCCGACGAACTTCACGCCGGATGACAGGGGCGAGCCGACGCCCGACCAGTCGGAGAAGCTCACCCACAGCGCCATCAGCACGGGGACGAGGAGGAAGAGGCCGAGCACCACGATGGTCGGCGACACGAACAGCCAGCCGGCGGCCCCCTGGCGCCGGGGCGGGCGCTTGCGGCCCGCCATCAGCTCTGCCCGGCCATCACTGGCTCAGCACCGCGGCGAACTGCTTCTGCGTGGTGGCCAGCAGAGCCTTCGCATCGGCGGTCTTCAGGCCGGACATCTTCGAGTCGAAGGCGGCGACCACGTCGGCCGAGCCGGCCTGGTTCGGGACGCCCTCAGCGAAGGAGGCCGAGTCGAGGAACGGCGCCAGGTCGGGGTTGTCGGTCTTCCAGGTGTCGGCGGCCGACTTGACGCTCGGCATCACGCCGAAGTCCTTGGCGAAGGTGAGCTGCTGGTCGGTGGACGTCAGCTTCTCGACGAGGTCGAGGGCCGCCTTCTGATTGGGGGAGTCTTTCGCGATGCCCCAGCAGTTCGTGAACTGGAGGGTGCCCTGGCCGGAGGGACCAGCGGGCATCTCGGCGACCTTGTACGAGATGTCGGGGTAGTCGGCAGACAGCGCGCCGGTGATCCAGTTGCCCTCGACGGTCATGGCCGCCTGGCCCTTGCCGAACGACTCGCCGCCCCAGCCGGTGCCGAGGTCGCTCGAGAACTTGGCGTCGCCTGACTTCAGGAGGCCCTGGACGTACTCGAGGCCCTGGAGGTTGGCGTTCGAGTCGACGGTGGCCTTCGTGCCGTCGGCGTTGGTGAACGAGCCTCCGGCCTCGGCCATGAAGGCGCCGACGCGGGCGTACTGCGGGCTGAGGGCGAGGCCGACGTGGTCGCTCGTGGTGAGCTTGGCGGCGACCGTCTTCAGCTGGTCCCAGGTGGTCGGGACGTCGCTGTCGGTGAGACCGGCCTCCTTCCACATCTTCTCGTTGATGATGAGGCCGAGCGTCGAGAAGTCCTTCGGAGCGCAGTAGAAGGTGCCGTCGACGGTGAAGCTCTTCACGAGGGTCGGGAAGAAGTCGCTCTTGTTCTTCAGCTGGTCGCCGTAGGCCAGCAGGCTGCCGTTCTTGGCGTAGCCGGCGAGCTGGTCGGTCGACACGTAGAAGACGTCGGCGGGCTTGCCCGAGGCGAAGCCCTGGCTGAGCTGCTGAGTGAGGTCGGAGGCCGCCGTGACGGTGGCCTTCGTTCCGCTCGACTTCGACCAGTCGGCGACGGCCGACGAGACCGCCTTCGTCTCGGGAGAGCCGCTGGATCCGATCAGGATGCTCAGCGGATCGTCGCTCGAGGTGAGCGCGGCGGCGGAGGAGCCGCTGCCGGCCCCGTCGCCGCTCGAGAACCCGGAGCCGCAGGCGGTCAGCCCGAGGGCGGCCACGGCGGTCAGGGCGCCTGCGGCCAGCAGGCGGTGGGTGCGTCTTTGCATTTCGTCTCCTTCGGCGAAGCTTCGCGGCAGTGCGGAGCCGGGGATCGCGCGGTGCACGAGCACCGTTATTTGAACGATCAAACTTTCTGGTAGAGACTGTAGGTCGAGCGGCTCGGCGGTGTCAAGGCGGGTCCGGGCCGCGTGTAACGTACGGGGAAGCCCGCGACGGAGGGAGGTGCGATGACCGGCACACGCCAGCCCACGGTCCACGACGTCGCCGCCGCCGCCGGGGTCTCGCGCCAGACAGTCTCGAACGTGCTGAACACGCCCGCCATCGTCAAGCCGGCCACCCGGGAGCGCGTCGAGCTGGCGATCGCCGCCCTCGGCTACCGCACCCACGCCTCGGCCCGGCGCCTGCGCACCCGCAAGAGCTCCACGATCGGCATCCGCCTCGACCCGGTGACGAACGGCATCTCGGGCTCGGTGCTCGACCGGTTCCTGCACGCCGTGACCGAGCGCGCCGACACCCGGGGCATGCGCATCCTCCTCTTCACGGCGCGCGATCCCGACGACGAGATCCGCCAGTGCGAGCGGCTCCTCGACGGCGCCGACGTCGACGGCTTCCTGCTGACCTCGACGACCTACGACGACCCGCGCACCGAGTGGCTGATCGCCAACGGCGCCGACTTCGTGACGTTCGGGCGGCCGTGGGGCGTAGCCGACGTCTACGACGACGCCCACCGCTGGGTCGACGTCGACGGGCACCACGGGCTGGCCGAGGCGGCCCGCGAGGTGCTCGAACTCGGGGCCCAGCGGATCGCCTACCTGGGCTGGCCGCCGTCCTCCGGCACCGGCGACGAGCGCCGCCGCGGCTGGCGCGACACGATGGAGGCCGCTGGCGTCGACGGACTCGACGCCCTGGAGCTGGCCTGCGAAGACTCGGTGGGGCTCGCCTCCGAGGCCGTCCGCGCTCTGGTCGACTCGGGCACCGCCTTCGACGGGCTCGTCTGCGCAAGCGACACCCTGGCGTTGGGAGCCCTCATGGTGCTGGGGTCGTCGGTGCCCATCGTCGGCTACGACAACACTCCGGTCGCGTCGGCCGTGGGGCTGGCCAGCGTCGAGCAGCCGCTCGAACAGGCGGCCGCGGCGGCCCTGGAGCTCCTGCTCGACGAGCGGCCGGGGGGCGACCTGATCGGAGAGCCGGGTTCGGCGGGCGACCCGCGTCACCGGCTCCTGCGGCCCGAGGTCGTCTGGCGCCGCTAGAGACGACCCCGAGGGGCGCAGGAACTAGCGCCCGCCGCCGTCCTGCGACTTCTTCGAGGGCGCCGACGCGCTGTTCCGGGCCGTCGACCGCGCCGCGGCCGCCTTGCGGCGCGCCTTCGACGACGAGCCCTTGCCGGCGGGGGCGGGTACGCGCTCGTCGACCGCGACCGCCGAGCGGGCGACCGCTTCGGCCTCGGCCTGCGCGGCCCGGGCCGACTCGGCGTCCTTGTGCATGGTGCGGGGCACCGGCTTGACCGGGCGCCGCGGCTCGCCGGAGCGGTCCTGGCCGGGGAACACGCGCGAGCGGCGACCGTAGAGCAGCTCGGACGAGTCGAGCAGCCACGGAACGAGCGCGACGGTGACGCCGTGCGCGAGCATGAGCTTCTGCCGGATGCGGCGCGAGCGGTGGTTGTGCAGCAGCGACTCCCACCAGTGGCCGACGATGTAGATCGGCGTGTAGACGGTGACGACCTCGGCCCCGAACTCCTCGCGGTGCGCCTTGATGTACTTGATCACCGGCACGGCGACGTCGCGGTACGGCGACGGGATGATGATCAACGGCACGTCGATGTTCATCTCGTCCCAGCGCTTCTGCAGAGCCTGGGTGGTCTCGGGGTCGACCGACACGTGGATCGCCTCGAGGGAGTCGTGACGCGCCGCGATGGCGTAGTCGATCGCCTTGAGCACGGGCTTCTGCATCTTGCCGACCAGGATGATCGCGTGGTCTCCGGTCGCACCGAACGTGGTGGTCTCGTCGACCTCCACCTCGACGTCGACGTCGCGGTAGTAGCGGTTCACGCCGAGCATCAGGGTGAACAGGATGGGCATGATCACGAACACGATCCAGGCGCCGTGAGTGAACTTGGTGATCGTCACCACTACGAGGACGGTGAAGGTCAGGATCGCGCCGATGAGGTTGATGGTGAGCGAGCGCTTGATCTGGCCGCGGTCGACGGTGGCCGGGTCTTTCAGCAGTCCGAGCCAGTGGCGCACCATGCCCGACTGGCCGAGGGTGAACGAGACGAACACGCCGATGATGTACAGCTGGATCAGCTGCGTGACGTTGGCGCGGAAGACCAGCAGGATCATGCTGGCGATGATCGCGAGCACGATCACGCCGTTCGAGTAGATGAGGCGGTCGCCGCGGCTGTTGAGGGCCTTCGGGGCGTAGGTGTCGCGGGCCAGGATCGAGCCGAGCAGCGGGAAGCCGTTGAAGGCGGTGTTGGCCGCGAGGAGCAGCACGGCGGCGGTGACGGCCTGGATGACGTAGAAGAAGACGGACGAGCCGCCGAACACGCTGGCGGCGACCTGCGAGATGAGGCTGGGCTGCGGGGTGGTCTCGCAGTTCCTGAGCCCGATGAGATCGCAGGATGCCTCGGCGTAGTGCACCTTCGAGATGAGGGCGACGGCGACCAGTCCGGCGAACAGCACGATGGCCATCGCGCCCATCAGCACGAGGGTCTTCTGCGCGTTCTTGACCTTCGGGAAGCGGAAGGCCGGGACGCCGTTCGCGATGGCCTCGACGCCGGTCAGGGCGGAGCAGCCGGAGGCGAACGCGCGGAGCAGGAGGAGCACGAAGGCCGCGTGGGCCACCTGGTCGCCGTGCACCTCGTACTGCGCGCTGGAGGCGACCGGAGCATCGCCCGTGGCCGTGCGGAACAGCGCGACGACGATCATCACGAAGACGCTGGTGATGAAGAGGTAGGTCGGAACGGCGAAGGCCTTGCCCGACTCGCGGACGCCGCGGAGATTCACGGCGGCCAGCAGGATGACGAAGAAGATCGCCATCTCGACCCGGACCTCGTTGAGCTGAGGCACGGCCGAGATGATGTTGTCTACGCCTGAGGCGACCGACACGGCCACGGTCATGACGTAGTCGACGAGGAGGGCGGATGCGACGATCAGGCCCGGCTTCTCGCCGAGGTTCTTGCGGGCGACCTCGTAGTCGCCGCCACCCGACGGATAGGCCTTGATGAGCTGGCGGTACGACAGGACGACGACGATCAGCAGGATGACGACCACGGCGGCGACACCCGGCGCCAGGGCCAGGAACGCCGTGCCGCCGATCAGCAGGATCATGAGGAGCTCCTG
This sequence comes from Frondihabitans sp. OV104, assembly GCF_057787745.1. Lineage (NCBI taxonomy): Bacteria > Bacillati > Actinomycetota > Actinomycetes > Micrococcales > Microbacteriaceae > Frondihabitans > Frondihabitans sp. OV104. The sequence continues at coordinate 2,789,585 of NZ_CM173541.1, read as the reverse complement.
CGGCGCGTACGCCACGGAGCTGAGCGGGTCGCTCGCGAAGATCGGCAGCGCCAGGTGCTTGGGGAGGAGCTGACCCTCCAGCTTCTCGGAGGACAGCGGCTCGCCGATCAGCCACCTCTTGGGGGACCGTACGTCGTTAGTCACGAGCCGCAAGCCTAATCCTGTGCGAGGGCCTGTCAACATCGCGGGCCGCGCCGGTATTCCCCCAGTTCTCGGGCCGCTCACAGCACCCTCACGGAGCGGTGCCACAGCCGCCCCTCAGCGGGGCTGGTGTTGCATGAGAGAACTGCTACCGGTCGGTTCTTTCTCAGGGTGAGGCGCACGTGCATCTTCTTTCGGTCTTCAGCCTGCGCAACCGGGCCCTCATTGCTCTCATCACGATCGTGGTGGCAGTGTTCGGCGGGTACGCGCTGACGTCGCTGAAGCAGGAGCTGATCCCCGACATCCAGTTCCCGCAGATCGCGATCGTGTCGTCGTACCCGGGCGCCTCGCCCCAGGTGGTGAACGACAGCGTCTCGGGGCCGATCGAGAAGGCCATCCAGGTGATCCCGGGCCTCAAGTCGACGACCGCGACGTCGCAGACCTCCGAGAGCAACATCTCGGCCGAGTTCGACTACGGCACCGACCTCCCGGCCACCGAGGAGAAGATCCAGCAGGCCATCGACACGGTCACCCTGCCCGACAGCGTGAACACGCAGGTCGTGTCGGGGAGCCTCGACGACCTCCCGGTCGTGCAGCTCGCCGTCACGGGCGGCCCCGCCGACAAGCAGAAGCTCGTCGACGACCTGACCAACATCACCGTCCCTGCCCTTCAGAAGCTCGACGGGGTGCGGCAGGCGTCCGTCTACGGCGACGCCGGGCAGCGCGTGACGATCAAGCCCGACCAGGCGAAGCTCGCCGCGGTCGGCCTGACGACCTCCGCCATCAAGGACGCCCTCGACGACAACGGAACGCTCGTGCCGGGCGGCCAGATCACGCAGAACGGCAAGACGCTCTCGATCCAGGCGGGCCAGCGGCTCACCTCGGTGGCGCAGGTGCAGAGGCTCCCGCTCGTCGGCGCGAAGAACGCCCTCACCGGCGCCCTGCAGTCGACCGACATCGCCGACGTGGCCACCGTGAAGCTCACCAGCTCGCCGATCACCTCCATCTCGCGCGTGAACGGCAAGGACGCCCTGACGATAGCCGTGACCAAGACCCTCGAGGCCAACACCGTCGACGTGTCGAGCACGATCCGCGATCAGATCTCCTCGCTCGAGTCGAACCTCTCAGACGGCGTGAAGATCGAGGTCGTCTTCGACCAGGCGCCATTCATCACGCAGTCGATCGAGAGCCTCTCCACCGAGGGGCTGCTGGGGCTCGCCTTCGCGGTGATCGTGATCCTGATCTTCCTGCTGTCGTTCCGTTCGACGATCGTGACCGCGATCAGCATCCCGACCAGCGTCCTCATCACCTTCATCGGCCTGCTCGCCTCGAACTACACGCTCAACATCCTGACCCTCGGCGCCCTGACGATCGCGATCGGGCGCGTAGTCGACGACTCGATCGTCGTGACCGAGAACATCAAGCGGCACCTCGTGCCGGGGGTGCCGCGGCTCCAGGCGATCACCGAGGCCGTGCGCGAGGTCGCGGGCGCGGTCACCGCCTCCACCATCACGACCGTCGTGGTCTTCCTGCCGCTGGCCTTCGTGCAGGACGTCACCGGCGAGCTGTTCCGCCCGTTCGCCCTGACGGTGGTCATCGCCCTCGTGGCGTCGCTGTTCGTATCGCTGACGATCGTGCCCGTGCTGGGCTACTGGTTCATGCGCCCGCCGAAGGAGCACAAGCACGACCGCGCCCCGGCGAGCAATGCGGCCCCGACCGATCGGCTGCACCGCGCGTACCGCCCGATCCTGCTGGGCACCCTCCGCCACCCGTGGCTGACGATCCTCGCCGCCGTCGTGATCCTGGCCGGCTCGGGAGGCGCCGCGACCCTCCTGACGACGAACTTCCTCGGGTCGAGCGGCCAGAACACCCTGACGGTGACGCAGGAACTCCCTGCGGCGTCCAGCCTCGCCGTCCAGTCGAAGCAGGCGGAGAAGGTCGAGAGCGCACTCGACTCCATCGACGCCGTCGACACGGTGCAGCTCACCATCGGGTCCAGCGGCAACTCGCTGGCCGCGTTCTTCGGCGGCACCGGCGGCAGCACCGTGACCTACCAGATCACCACCGACGAGAACGCCGACCAGGATGCACTGACCGCCACCGTGCGGAAGAAGCTGGGCGCGCTCTCCGATGCCGGCGACATCTCGGTCGAGGCGTCGTCGGGGCTCGGGTCGAGCAACGACATCGAGGTGGACATCACGTCCAACGACGCCACCACCCTGTCCACGGCGTCCGATCGGGTGCTGAAGGCGATGAAGGGCCTGCCCGACACCGCCGGGGCCTCGACCAACCTGTCGGCGGCCCAGCCGCTCATCGGCATCCAGGTCGACCGTGCGAAGGCGGCGACCTACGGCCTGACCGAGCTCGAGGTCGGCGGCATCGTCTCGCAGGCGGTGCAGCCCTTCCAGGTCGGATCGCTCGAGATCGACGCGACGACGGTCGACATCTACACGATCCCGACGAAGGCACCGGCGACGCTGTCGGCGCTCAAGTCGGTGAAGATCCCGACCCCCACCGGGACTGTGCCGCTGTCGTCGATCGCGACGGTCTCGCAGACCGACGGACCGACCTCGATCACCACCGAGAACGCCGTCCGGAGCGCCACCGTCACGATCACGCCGGCCTCCGACGACCTCTCCGCCGCGAACTCGCAGGTCACCAAGGCGCTCGACGGGGTCGACCTGCCGAAGGGCGCGAGCGCCGAGATCGGCGGCGTCACCTCGCAGCAGGGCACGGCGTTCGCCGACCTGCTCATCGCGATCCTCATCGCCATCCTGATCGTCTACATCGTCATGGTCGCGGCGTTCAAGAGCCTGCTGCAGCCGGTGCTCCTCCTGGTGTCGATCCCGTTCGCCGCGACCGGCGCCATCCTGCTCCAGCTGATCGCCAACGTGCCGCTCGGCGTTCCCTCCATCATCGGAGTGCTGATGCTCGTCGGAATCGTCGTAACGAACGCCATCGTGCTCATCGACCTGGTCAACCAGTACCGCCGCCGTGGCCTGAACGTGCGAGAAGCTCTGATCGAAGGAACGTCGCGGCGTCTGCGGCCCATCCTGATGACGGCGCTCGCGACCATCTTCGCCCTCACCCCGCTGGCGATAGGTCTCACCGGGCACGGCTCGTTCATCTCGCAGCCCCTCGCGCTCGTCGTGATCGGCGGCCTGGTGTCGTCGACCGTGTTGACGCTGATCGTGCTGCCGACGCTGTACGGCCTGATCTACGGGTGGCTGGAGCGGCGCGCGGCGCGGCGCGGGGCGGGCGCCGCGTAGCGCTCTGCGCTCGGCGCGCGGCCTGCAACGCGGCGCGAGATGGCCCTCGTCGTCGGGTCGGCCGGCGCCGCCCGACGGCGAGGGCCATCTCGCCGGCGGAGGACTCGGTTCTACCTCGGGGCGGCGGCGAGTTCCTGCGCTCGCTATTCGGGGGTGAGGCGTGTAGCGTGGGTTGGTCGGCTCGAGACACCGTGCTAGTTGCGCGGATGGGTTTGTGTTCCTGCTGTGCCTGCTCCAGGCACCAGGACAGTCTCCGGGGCCGGAATCGCAGCGATCCGCTGCGACGAATCACATATGTGAACGGTCCCTGGCCAATGGCGCCCGGGTGAATCCTCGCGTCATCGAGAACCCAGGAAGAACCATGTCTCCTTACGACAACTCTGCATCGCGCCCGCCCCGTGGAAAGGGCGAGCGACCCGGCTCCAAGAGCCCCAAGCACCGCGGCTTCCGCCCCGAGGCCGAGGGCGCTCCCGTCAAGAAGCGCTGGGACGCCGACGGCCGCGCTACTCGCGCCGAGGGTCGTCCGGCCCGCGCCGAGGGCGGCCGCCCCAACTGGGAGCCGCGCAAGACCGGCGGCTCCAACCCCCGCTTCGGCGGCGGTGCCCGTGACGACCGCGACGCCCGCAACGGCGCTCGCGGCGGCGATCGCCCCTCGTACGACCGCGACTCGCGTCCCTCGCGCGGTGACGACCGCCCCTCGTACAACCGCGGCGGCGACCGCCCCGCCTACAACCGCGGCGGCGACCGCTTCGACCGCACCGACCGCTTCGGCGGCGGTCGCCCGAGCCGCGACGACCGCGCCCCCCGTTCCACCGACCGCGACGACCGTCCGGCCCGCGGCTACGACCGCCCCGAGGGCGGCCGCCCGGGCCGCGAAGACCGCGCCCCCTTCAAGAAGCGCGACGACTACGGCACCGGTCGCCCAGCGCGCTCGTTCGACCGCGACGACCGCTCCGCTCGCGGCACCGAGCGCCCGGCCCGCGGCGTCGACCGCGACGAGCGAGGCAACCGCCCGCCGCGCGACGACCGTGCGCCCCGCGGCTACGACCGCGACGCTCGTCCGGCCCGCTCGAACGACCGCGACGACCGCGGCGCGCGCAGCTACGACCGCCCCTCGCGCGGCGACGACCGCCCCTCGCGCGGCGACGACCGCCCCTCGCGCGGCGACGACCGTGCGCCCCGCAGCTACGACCGCAGCGATCGCCCTGCTCGCTCGTTCGACCGCGACGCCCGTCCGGCCCGCTCGTTCGACCGCAGCGACCGCCCGGCGCGCTCCTACGACCGCGACGACCGCCCCGCACGCCAGGAGCGCAGCAGCGGCTTCTACCCGAAGCGCGACCACCAGCACTTCAGCCCCGAAGACGACGTCAAGCTCGAGAAGCTGCAGGCCGAGGTCGTCACGGCCGGCGACGTCGCGGGCAAGACCTGGGGCGACCTGGGTCTCGGCGACAACCTCACCCGTCAGCTGATCGCGATGGGCGCCCCGTCGCCGTTCCCGATCCAGGCGGCGACCATCCCCGACGTCATCGCGGGCAAGGACGTCCTCGGCCGCGGCCGCACCGGCTCCGGCAAGACCATCGCCTTCGGCGCTCCGCTGGCCGAGAAGCTCCTCGAGCACGGCGGCGCCAAGGACCGCAAGATGGGCCGCAAGCCCCGCGCGCTGATCCTCGCCCCGACCCGCGAGCTCGCGATGCAGATCGACGACACCGTGCAGCCGATCGCCCGCTCGGTCGGCCTCTTCACCACGCAGATCTACGGCGGCGTTCCGCAGCAGCGACAGGTGCACTCGCTCCAGCGCGGCGTCGACATCGTCATCGGCACCCCCGGCCGCATCGAGGACCTCATCGACCAGGGCAAGCTCGACCTGAGCGAGGTGACCGTGACCGTCCTCGACGAGGCCGACCACATGTGCGACCTGGGCTTCCTCGAGCCGGTGCAGCGCATCCTCCGCGAGACCGCCGACGTCACCCGCCACGGCGCCCGCGCCCAGAAGCTCCTGTTCAGCGCGACCCTCGACAAGGGCGTCGCCAAGCTGGTCGACGAGTTCCTGACCGACCCGGCCGTCCACGAGGTCGCCGGCGAAGACCAGGCCTCGGCGACGATCGACCACCGCGTGCTCCTGATCGAGCAGCGCGACAAGGGCGCCATCATCGAGCAGCTCGCGCAGGGCAAGGGCAAGACCCTCGTCTTCGCCCGCACCCGCGCGTTCGCCGAGCAGCTCGCCGACCAGCTCGAAGACGCCGGAATCGCGTCGACCAGCCTCCACGGCGACCTGAACCAGTCGCGCCGCACGCGCAACCTGCAGCTGCTCACCTCGGGGCGAGTCAACGTGCTCGTCGCCACCGACGTCGCCGCCCGCGGCATCCACGTCGACGACATCGAGCTGGTCATCCAGGCCGACGCCCCCGACGAGTACAAGACGTACATGCACCGCTCGGGCCGCACCGGCCGCGCCGGCAAGGAGGGCACGGTCGTGACGCTGATCACGCGCGCCCGCCGCCGCCGCATGGAGGAGCTCCTCGACCGCGCCGAGATCAAGGCCGACATGATCGAGGCCCGTCCCGGCGATCGCCTGATCGACGAGCTCGCCGGCCTCTAGGCGTCACCCCCTCGAGACTCCAGCACCCGCTGATCCGGCACGCGCCGCACCATCGGGTGCTGGAGTCTCGTCGTACCGCGACCGTTCACGGCGGCGTGCCAGACTGCGCCCCATGCAGATCGTCACGTCGACCACGGCCAACGGAATCCTGACCCGCTCCGCCAGCGTCCCGGGACGGTGCTACGGATCGACCGCCTTCGGCGTCGGCACCCGCGACGAGCCGGTGGCTCACCGCGGCATCAGCCACCTGATCCTGCACCTGATCGAGACGGCGATGGAGCCTGCCCTCATCCCCGCCGACGCGGCGCTCGACGAGGGCGCGCTGACGTTCAGCGCCTCCGGCACGACAGCCCAGGTGCTCCGCTTCTTCGAGACGCTCTCGGACGCCGTCCTGGCCCTCGGCAGCGTCTCGTCGTTCGAGCTGAGCCGGGCTAAGCGCCTCCTCGAGCTCGAGGATCCCGGCAGCGTCGCCTCCCCCGGCGTCGACATGCGCACCTTCCGCTACGGCCTCGGAGAACTCGGCCGCGCCGGCTTCGGCGAGCCCGGCGCCTCGGAGATCGGCAAGAAGGACGTCTCACGCTGGGCCGCCACCTGGCTCACCGCCGAGAACGCGGCCGTCGCCCTCACCAAGCCCATCACGGCCTCCTTCGACCTCGACCTCCCGTCGGGCCCCAAGCCGTTCCGCGGCACGGCTGTCGCCCGCCCCGGTACGCCCACCCTGATCGCGTCAGAGAACGCGGGCATCGGTGCGTCGATCGTCCTCCCCAGCACCGGGGCGCAGGAACTCGGGACCGCCGTCCACCTCGCCCTCCGCGACCGCCTCCGCGTCGAGGCCGGCCTCGCCTACTCGGTCGACTTCGACCTCACGCGGGTCTCCGACACGGAGTCGGCCCTGACCTACTCGTTCGAGCCGGCCCTCGCCGACATCCCCGAGGGGGTGAGGGCGCTGGTCCACGGCCTCCAGGACATCGCCGACGAGGGCGTCTCCGCGGCGGTCCTCACGCTGGCGGTGGAGCACGCGCGTCTGGCCGCGGCGAGCGACCCGGAATCGGTAGCCGCCCACCTCCGCGACGCGAACGGCGCCGCGCTCCGCGGCTTCGGGACGACGACGCGCGAGGAGAGCATCGCGACGGCCTCGGCCTTCACCTCGGAGTCGGTGGCGGCGGCCGTCTCGGCGGCGCTCCCGTCGCTGCTCGTCGCGTTCGACGGGGCCGCCGACCTCGCGAAGGTCGCCATGTCGCTGAAGCTGCCGATCGACCCGTTCGACCTGCTGCAGGAGTCGACCGAGAAGACGTGGAAGAAGGCGGTCAAGGCCGGCGCACCGGTCTGGTCGGGGAGGAAGTCGGCTGGCGCCGAGGGCGTCGAGGCGATCGTCGCCGCCGATGCGGTGCTGTTCCGCGAGGACGACGTCGTCGCGGCGGTGCGGTTCGACGACCTGCTGATCGTGGGGGAGCGGCCCGAGGGCACGCTCGTGCTGGTCGACGCCGACGGCCGATGGGACGCCTTCCACGCCGGCGAGTGGAAGCGGGGAAAGGCGTTCGTCAAGGCGCTGCGGAAGGCTCTGCCGGCGGGCACGGTGGTGCCGTTCGCGGCCGTGGGGGCCTGAGGGGTCGGAGGAACGGCGAGGGGCAGTTCCTGCGCAGAGCGAGCCCGGGGCTGCCTCGGCTCAGAGGCGGTCGAGGATTCCGCGCGCGTAGTTGGCCTGCCCGGCGTGCTGAAGGCAGTCGTCGACGATGCTGACGAGGCGGGCACCGCGGGTGACCGGCGGGGTCCAGCCCTCGTCGACGATGTCGTCGAGGTCGGACTCGCCGACGCCGGCCAGGTAGGCCACCGACTTCTCGGTGACGGCGGCCAGGTAGCCGTTCAGCAGGTCGGGCGTCGCGACGACGCGTGCCACATCGCCGGCGCTCATTCCGTAGCCCATCTCGTCGGGGCCGAACGGGAGCTCGAAGCGGTCGTACCAGCCGTCGGCCGTCCACACCTGCTCGGTGCCGGCGAGGTCGGCGATCTGGACGTCCTGGCCGCGGGCCGTGTGCCAGGCCAGCCAGGCGATCGTGTTGGTGCCGGGGCCCGGGCGGGCGGAGAGCTGCTGGGCGTCGAGGTCGGCGGTCGCGCGCTCGATGAGGGCGGGGACGCGGGAGAAGGAGTCGGTGAGCAGCTCGGCGGGAGTCATGGCTCCACGCTACGACCGGCCGCCGACATGCGCCCGCCGGCGAGACCAGTCAGGCCGTGCTCTGGTCGAAGCAGTCGGACCCCTCCGAGAGGGCCACAGCGACGCCGCCGAAGAGGGTGGTCACCTCGGCGTAGTCCGACTCGGGGATCGCCTGCGCGAGGGCGCAGCGGTAGACGTCGGCGACGGTCTGCACGGCGCCGCGGCCGGCCGGGGTGAGAGCGAGCACGACGCTTCGGCGATCGGTGGGGTGAGCCGTGCGCTCGATCGTGCCTCCCGCCTCGAGTCGGTCGACGAGGCTCGTCGTGGCCCCGGTGGACAGCTCGAGGAACTCGGCCACCTGCTTGGGCGTGACGCCGTCGCCGGCCTCGGAGATGAAGAAGAGGGCGCGGATGTCGGTCGCGCCCATCGCGAGGGCTGTGCTCTGGTGGATGATGACGCGGCCGTGCTGGAGCTGCATGAGTCGGAAGGCCTTGAGGAGCGCGGTGAGCTGCTCCGCCGAGGTCGATGCGGGCGCGGTGGCCCCGCTGATGGTCATGGGTTCTCCTGCTGTCAGGGCGGCGGAGCGCTGCGTGCAGCTGATCGTCCGGAGCCGATGTCTCGATGATCGAGGTAGTCAATGCTAACCGACTACTCGATCATCGAGTCATCCCCAGAACTGGGGAGAGTCCGCCCGCCCGGGGCGCTCCGGTGCGAGGATGCAGGGATGAAGCTCGCAGAGGCCCTGATCAACCGGGGCGATCTCCAGAAGCGCATCGAGCAGCTCCGGGCCAGGATCCTGGCCAACGCCCGCTACCAGGAGGGCGAGGAGCCGGGCGAGGACGCCGCGGCGCTCCTCACGGAGGTGCAGTCGCTGCAGGACGCCCTCGAGCAGCTCGTCGTCGCCGTCAACCTGACGAACGCGTCGACCATCCTCGACGACGGGCGCACCATGACCGAGGCCCTGGCCCACCGCGACCTGCTGCGGACCCGGCACTCGATCCTCACGCAAGCCGCCGACGCGTCGGCCGGGGTCGGGGACTACGGCGGCTACCGGCAGCTCCGCAGCGAGCTGCGGCACCTCTCGGCCCTTCCCACGGCGCGTGTGCGCCAGCAGGCCGACGACGTCGCCCGGCGGCTGCGCGAGCTGGACGTGCTCATCCAGCAGGCGAACTGGGAGGCCGATCTCTCGGACTGATGAAAGCGACGACTCGTCCGGTGAGTCGGTAGGCGCCGATCGGAGCGAGCACGGAGCCGACGAGGCGGCGGTCAATCCGCCTCATGTCTCCGCGAGGGGCAGCGGGCCGCGCAAGCAGGCACACCTCAGCCCAGCACGTGGAACACGTGACACCTCAGGAGTCACACCTCATCACCCCGTGCTGGCCGATCGACGCCGAGGGTGGGATCGGGGCCTCACCGGGCGGAGAGTCGTCGCGCGCCGAGGCTGTGGACGACTTCCGATGCGTGTCGGGGGGGGGGGGGGGGGGGGGGGGGGGGCTGGATACAGTGATGCCACCCTCCACGAAAGGCCTCCCCGCTTGCGCATCCTCCACACCAGCGACTGGCATCTCGGGCGAACCCTGCACGGCGTCGATCTGACCGAGCACCACGCGGCGTTCCTCGAGCACCTCGTCGAGGTGGTGCGCGAGAGGGCAGTCGACGTGGTCGTCGTCGCCGGCGACGTGTACGACCGAGCCGTGCCGGCGGTCCCGTCGGTGCGGCTGCTCTCCGACGCCTTCGCCCGGCTGAGCGACCTCGCCACCGTGATCGTGACGCCCGGCAACCACGACTCCGCGACCCGTCTCGGGTTCGCGGCAGGGCTGATGCGGCCGAGCCTGCGCATCCTCGCGTCGGTCGACGACGTGGCCGAGCCGGTGGTCGTCACGGACTCCGACGGGCCGGTCGCGTTCTACGGCGTCCCCTACCTCAATCCGGACGACGTCCGGTACGCGTTCGGCGCCGAGCCGCTCCCGCGCTCGCATGAGGCCGTGATGGCAGCAGCGCTCGCCGGCGTCCGCGACGACCTCGCCGGCCGGGACGGCGCACGGTCGGTGGTCGTCGCCCACGCCTTCGTGGTGGGCGGGGCGGCCAGCGAGAGCGAGCGCGACATCCGCGTCGGCGGGGTCGACTCCGTGCCGACCGGGCTCTTCGACGGCTTCTCCTACGTGGCGCTCGGGCATCTCCACGGGCAGCAGACGCTGCGCTCCGACAGGGCCGTGATCCGCTACTCGGGGTCGCCGCTGGCGTTCTCGTTCGGCGAGCGAACGCAGGTGAAGTCGACGACCCTGATCGAGCTCGCGGCGGACGGGAGCGTCGCGCTCGAGCAGATCACGGCACCCGTGCCACGACGGCTGTCCGAGATCACGGGCGACCTCGCCGACCTGCTCGACGGCCGTCACGACGACGTCGTCGACGACTGGCTCCGCATCTTCGTGACCGACGCGGTCCATCCCGCCGGGCTCCACGCTCTCCTGCGAGAGCGGTTCTTGCACGTGCTGGCGATTCAGCACGTGCCCACCGGCGGCCTCGCTCCGAGCGAGAGGCGGGCCATCGCCGTCGATGCCGACCCCGTCGAGATCGCGACCGGGTTCGTCGAGTACGCGGCGGGCGCGGCGCCGACCGGTGTCGAGATCGCCGTGCTCCGCTCCGCCTACGAGCGCGCCCGCTCGGCAGAGGCGAGCGACTGATGGACCTCCACCGCCTCACTCTCCGCGCCATCGGCCCCTACGCCGGCGAGTTCACCGTCGACTTCGCCGCGCTCGGCACGTCGGGCGTCTTCCTGCTCGAGGGGCCGACCGGCGCCGGCAAGTCCACCGTCATCGACGCGATCGTCTTCGCGCTCTACGGCTCGCTGGCCGGCGCGGCCTCGAGCGACGACCGCCTTCACAGCCATCACGCCGCCCGCGACGTCGAGCCGTTCGTCGAGCTCGTCTTCGAGACGCCGGTCGGCATCCACCGCATCCGACGCACCCCCGCGTGGGAGCGCCCCAAGGCGCGCGGCGAGGGCTTCACGCGCGCCAACGCGTCGGTCACCCTGACGAGGCTGGCCACGCCCGACTCGCAGGGCGGCGAGCCGGTGTCGTCGCGCGCGCAGGAGGTCGGCTCCGAGATCGTCCGGATCGTCGGACTGACCAAGGAGCAGTTTCTCCAGACGATCGTGCTGCCGCAGGGCGAGTTCGCGCGCTTCCTGGCGTCGACGGGAGAAGAGCGGCGCCTCGTGCTGCAGTCGCTGTTCGGCACCGAGGTCTACGACCGCACCACCGCCGAGCTCGTCATCGCCCGGCGCGACGCCCACGCGGCCGTGACCGCCGCCGAGACGGCTGTCGCGCAGGCGCTCGCGGGCCTTCGCGGCGCCACCGGCGACGACGGAGTCGAGGTCGCCGACGCACCCGATGCCGTCGCGCGCTTCACTGCGGCCGCTTCCTCGGGAGTCGACGCCCGAGAAGCGCGTCGAGCCGTCGCGGCCGCGGCCGAGGCCCGCCGTGTCGAGGCGGTCCGGCTGGTCGACGCGCTGGCGCGCCGCAGTCGTCTTCTCGCCCAGCAGCAGGAACTCGAGGCCGCCACCGCCGCTGCCGACACCGCGCGGGCTCGCCTCGCGTCGGCCCGCGCGGCCGCCCTCGTCGTGGCACCCGCCGCCGCACTCGCCCGTTCTCGGGCCGAGCTCGAGGCGGCTGCTGCCGCTCTCGCGGCCGTCGAGCCTGCGTCCGGCACATCGGCTCCGCCCCTCGCGGCTTCCCCTCGGGTATCGGCTTCCGCTGCGTCTGTCGCTTCTCCTGAGGCGGGGCCGTCCTCGTTGCGCGACCTCGTCCTCCGCCGCGACGCGCTCCTCGCCGAGATCGCCACGCTTCGCGACGTCGCGCGCGTCGAGTCGGGGCTCGACGCTCGCCGGTCGGCCCTCAGCCAGTCGCGACAGACGCTGCAGACGGCGCGCGCCGACATCGAGACGACCGAGTCGGCGCTGGCCGAGCGGGCTGCGACCCGGGTCGAGCGGGCCGCCGCCCTCGACGACCTGCGTCGGCGCGTGGGCGACGTCGAGAAGGCGCGCTCCGAGTCCGCCGCCGCCGAGGTCGCCCTCGCCCGACTGCGTCGTCGCGACGACCTCGCGGCGCAGGTCGAGTCGATCGGTGCCCGCGTCGCACTGGCCGTCACGGCGGCGGGGGAGGCCGTGGCGGCCGAGGCCGAGCTCCGCCTCCGCCGTATCTCGGGCATGGCCGGGGAGCTCGCACGCGATCTCGTTCCGGGGGAGCCCTGCATGGTCTGCGGAGCGGTCGAGCATCCGCACCCGGCCGGGATGCTCGACGAGCACCCGTCCGACGAGCGGATCGAGGAGGCCGCCGACGCAAGGGCTCAGGCCGAGGCCCGGCTTCGTGAGGTGCGCGGCGAGGAGAGCGCGCGTCGCGCGCTCCTCGACGACGCGAGCGCCGAGGTCGGCGATGCGACCGGCGACCAGCTCGCCGAGCGGCTTCGGGCGGCGACCGTCCGTCTGGCCGAGCTCGAGTCGGCGCGCGGCGAGCTCGCCACCGCCGAGACCGCGCTGGTCGCGTTCGACGATGAGACGACGGCGATGGCCACGGCCCTCGGCATCGCCCGCGAGGCGGCCCAGGGGCGGGCGGCCCGAATCGAGGCGGACGCCGAGGCGATCGACGCCGACACGGCTCGCGTCGCGGAGGCGCTCGACGGCCGCGCCCAGAGCTGCCGCGACCTCGTGTCCACCCTCGACGCCGACGAGCGCGCCCTCGCTAGCCGAATCGCCGCCCGCCGTACCCGTGACAGCGCCGCCGAGACCGTCGAAGCGCGTGCGGCCGAACTGGCGGGAGCCGTCGAGGCGTCGCCGTTCCCGAGCGCCGATGAGGCGGCGGCGGCCGTCCTCGGCTCCGCCCGGGAGGCCGAGTTCGCGCGGGTGGTCGCTGATCACGAGTCTGCCACCGCGATCGTCGCCGCAGGGCTCGCCGCCGCCGACATCGCGGCGCTCACCGGCGACGAGGAGCCCGGCCTCGAGGCCGCCACCGAGCGCGCCGACGCCGCCACGACCGCCCTGGCCGAGGCCGTCGATGCGGCCACCAGGGCGAGCGACCTGGCGACGCGGGCCACGACGGCGCTGCAGGCCGTCGACGCCGCCGTCTCGGCGCAGGCCGCCGTCGCCGGCGAGACCCGGGCGATCGTGCGGATGGCCGACATCGCCAGCGCCGCCGGACGCGAGAACCTGCGCGGGGTGACGCTCGGGACCTACGTGCTGCTCCGTCGGTTCGACGACGTGCTCGACGCGGCCAACGCCCGCCTCAGCGTGATGTCGAGCGGTCGCTACCAGCTCGAAGGGGCCGAGCGCGAAGCGGGCGCCCGCACCCGCAAGACCGGCCTCGCGCTGGCGATCCGCGACAACGCGACCGACACCACCCGCGACCCCAAGAGCTTCAGCGGCGGCGAGACGTTCTACGCCTCCCTCAGCCTCGCGCTCGGGCTCGCCGACGTGGTGAAGTCCGAGGCCGGCGGCATCGACCTCGGCACGCTCTTCGTCGACGAGGGGTTCGGCACGCTCGACCCCGAGACGCTCGACTCCGTGATGACCGAGCTCGGCAAGCTGTCGGCGGGTGGCCGCGTCGTCGGCATCGTGAGCCACGTCGACGAGCTCAAGCAGCGGATCGCCGACCGGATCGAGGTGCGGAGGAGGCCCGACGGGTCGTCCGTGCTCACGACGACGGCGGGGCGGTGAGGGGTGCGCCTGTCTTTCTGGCGACCGCCTCGAGTTCCTGCCAGGCACTGCCCTGCGCCCGCGGGGATTTCAGGGAGGATGGACGGATGACCATCCGATCGTTCGACCCCGCCGACACCGACGCGGTGGTCGCCCTCTGGCAGGAGGCCGGTCTGACCCGGCCGTGGAACGACCCGCGCAAGGACATCGAGCGCAAGCTGCGCGTGCAGGCCGAGCTCTTCCGCGTGGCCGTGGCCGACGACGGACGGATCGTGGCCACGGCGATGAGCGGGTACGACGGGCACCGCGGGTGGGTCTACTACGTGGCGGTCGCGGACTCCGAGCGGGGCACCGGGCTGGGCGCGCGCATGATGGCCGACGCCGAGGGGCTGCTGCTCGACCTCGGGTGCCCGAAGGTCAACGTGCAGGTGCGGGAGGGCAACGACCGCGTCATCGGCTTCTACGAGCACCTCGGGTTCGCGCCCGACAAGGCGATGGGACTGGGACGACGACTGATCGCAGACTGACCGGCTACCCTCGCCAGGTGAGCCACGCCTACCACCGGATGTTCCGCGCGCACACCGGGTACCGGTGGTGGAAGCCGCTGGTGGCCATCGCGATCGGCTTCGCGCTCTACTTCGGGTTCTCGCTCGTCTGGCAGCAGGGGCTCGTGCTGATCGTGGAGGCCGTCGGCGGACGTCAGGCGGGCGTCGACCTGGTCGACGCGGCGCAGCGCAACCCGCAGGACAGCTCGAACCCGCTCGTCATGCTGCTGACGCTGGGCGCGCTCGCGACGATGGTGCCCGCCGTGATCATCGCGGTCCGGCTGGCGGGCCTCGGCGGATGGGGTCAGCTGACCAGCGTCGTGGGGCGGCTGCGCTGGCGGTGGCTGGCGCGGTGCATCGTGCCCGGCGCCGTCTTCATCGGCGTGAGCATCGGCCTGAACGTGCTGACCTCGTCGATCTGGCCCGAGCAGGGTGCAGTCACGGCGCCGGGGACAGCGACGCCGCCGGCCGCGCTGTTCGCCTCGATCGTGATCATCCTGCTCTTCGTGCCGCTCCAGGCGGCCGGCGAGGAGTTCGCCTTCCGCGGGCTCGCCATGCAGAGCCTCGGCTCGTGGGTGCGCTGGCCCGTCGTCGCCATCGTCGTGCCGGTCGTCGGCTTCGCGTTCGCGCACTCGTACAACGCGTGGGGCCGTCTCGACGTGTCGGCGCTCGGCATCGCCTTCGCGTACCTGACCTGGCGCACCGGCGGGCTCGAGGCGGGCATCGTCGCGCACGTGATCAACAACGTCGTCGTCTTCATCATCGCGGCGCCCGTCGTGCAGGTCAGCCAGAACGACGGCTCTCCGATCGGGGCCGGCATCACCGTCGTGTCGGCAGGCGTCTACGTGCTCCTCGTCGAGTGGCAGGCGCGCCGGCACAGCCCTCAGCGCACCGGTGGCGGGCCTGTGGAGAACGCCAGCGCGATGTCGGACGACCCTCGTAGACTCGCCCGGTGACCACGACCTCCGCCCCCGCTCCCGTCGGCCGCACTCCGCTCGACGTGCTCCACGACGTCTTCGGCTACGACGCGTTCCGGGGCAGCCAGGCCGCGATCATCGACCAGGTCGCGAACGGTGGCGACGCCCTCGTGCTCATGCCCACAGGCGGGGGCAAGTCGCTCTGCTACCAGGTGCCCGCGCTCGTGCGCGACGGGGTCGGCATCGTCGTCTCGCCCCTCATCGCGCTCATGCAAGACCAGGTCGACGCGCTCGAGGCGGTCGGCGTCCGGGCCGCCTTCCTGAACAGCACGCAGGACTCGATGCAGCGAGCCGGCGTCGAGGCGGCCTTCCGCTCGGGCGAGCTCGACATGCTCTACCTGGCTCCGGAGCGGCTGCGGCTCGAGTCGACGAAGCAGCTCCTCGACCAGGGGCGAATCTCGCTGTTCGCCATCGACGAGGCGCACTGCGTCGCCCAGTGGGGTCACGACTTCCGACCCGACTACCTCGAGCTCTCGGTACTGCACGAGCGGTGGCCCGATGTGCCGCGGATCGCCCTCACGGCGACCGCGACCGAGACGACCCACCGCGAGATCTCGACCCGCCTCGATCTCGACGGCGCCGCGCACTTCGTCGCCGACTTCGACCGGCCCAACATCCAGTACCGCATCGAGGCGAAAGACCAGCCGCTGAAGCAGGTGCTCCGCCTCATTCAGACCGAGCACCCCGGCGACGCCGGCATCGTCTACTGCCTGTCTCGCAACTCGGTCGAGAAGACCGCCGAGTCGCTCGTCGCCAACGGCATCCCGGCGCTTCCGTACCACGCCGGCCTCGACGCGGGCACGCGGCAGCGCAACCAGTCGCGGTTCCTCCGCGAAGACGGCATCGTCATGGTCGCGACCGTGGCGTTCGGCATGGGCATCGACAAGCCCGACGTGCGGTTCGTCGCCCACCTCGACCTGCCCAAGTCGGTCGAGGGCTACTACCAGGAGACCGGTCGCGCGGGCCGCGACGGCCTGCCCGCCACGGCGTGGCTCGCCTACGGGCTGCAGGACGTCATGCAGCAGCGCCGCATGATCGACCAGTCCGAGGGCGACGCCGCGCACCGCCGGCAGCTCACCGCTCATCTCGACGCGATGCTCGCGCTGTGCGAGACCGTTGAGTGCCGCCGAGTGCAGCTGCTCGCCTACTTCGGCCAGACCTCGACGGCCTGCGGCAACTGCGACACCTGCCTGACCCCGCCGACCGCGATCGACGGCACGGTCCCGGCGCAGAAGCTCCTGTCGACGATCGTCCGCCTCAAGCGCGAGCGCAATCAGCAGTTCGGTGCCGGCCACCTCGTCGACATCCTCCTCGGCAAGCGCACCCCGCGCATGACGCAGCAGGGCCACGAGGCCCTCGCCACGTTCGGCATCGGCACCGAGCTGAGCGAGATCGAGTGGCGAGGCGTCGTGCGCCAGCTTCTCGCGCAGGGCCTCCTCGCGGTCTCGCCCGACGGCTACGGCACCCTCCTGCTGACGGACGCCTCCGGCGAGGTGCTCTCGGGAGCCCGGCCGGTCCGGCTTCGCAAGGAGCCCGAGCGCGTGGCGAGGTCGGTGCGCACCCGTCGGGGTTCCGGCGCCGCGGCCGTGACCGATCTGCCCGCCGAGGCCCAGCCGCTGTTCGAAGAGCTCCGCGCCTGGCGGGCCGCGACGGCTCGCGCCGCCGGAGTCCCCGCCTACGTCGTCTTCGGCGACGTGACGCTGCGCGGGGTCGCCGCCACGCGCCCCACCACGCTCTCCGCCCTCGCCGCCATCTCGGGCGTCGGCCAGAAGAAGCTCGAGACCTACGGCGAGGCGCTGCTCGAGGTGGTGGGCGATGCTGGGGGTGGCGGTGCCGCTGGATCGGGTGGGGCTGGGGCTGGCTCTGCGTCTGTTTCTTCGTCGGGTGGTCGAGCGGCGCCGGGGCGCGGGCCGGCCGCCGCGCCGGTGACCAGCTTCGACCCCGAGCCGGAGTTCGACGACGGCGGCTGGCCCGATGCGCCGCCCGACGACCCGTACGACGAGGGAGTGCCGCCCGACGAGTGGCGGTAGGGCGGACGCGTTGGCGGTCGCCTGCGTGCACGCGCCAGTTCGTGCGTTCGTTCGCGTGTTCGCGCGCTAGCTCGCAAGGAAGTGTTGGGTAGACGTCCTTGTGGGGCGGGCGGATTGCGGCGGTTTGCCTTGTGGGGCGTGCAGCTGGACGGCGGAGTCCTTGTGAGCGCGCAGGGCGTCCTTTGATGAGGACCCACGCGGGCGGCGGGCGGCACGGAGCGCAACACGAATTGACCGCGCACGGGCCCCGCGGCTACCGTCGCGGCATGCCCGCGCCCGCCGCCCCGACGCCTGACGCCCCGCGCCCCGACGCCTTCGCCGTGGTGTGGACGACCGCGGACGCGCCCCTCGCCCGCCCCCTCGTCGACGACCTCGCCCGCGACTACGACGCGCGCTACGAGCCCAACGACGGCATCCCGTCGTCGGCGGAGCTGACGCGCTACCCCGTCGAGCTGTTCACGCCCGAGCACGGCGGCGCGTTCCTGATCCTGACCGAGGTCGCGCCGGCCGACCCTGCGCTTGGCGACGCCGCGCCCGACACCGCCGCGGACGCCGCCGCCACGACCACCCCCGCCGCCCCCACGACCACCCCCACCAGCGCCGTCGCCGGCGGGGCCTTCATCCGCGTCGACGGCGACACCGTCGAGATGAAGCGCGTCTGGACCCACCCCGACCACCGCCGCCGCGGCCTCGCCCGCCGGGTGATGGCCGTGCTGGAGGCCGAGGCGCTGGCCCGCGGCTACACGACCGCGCAGCTCACGACGGGTGCGCGTCAGCCGGAGGCGCTCGGCCTCTACCTGCGCCTCGGCTACGAGCCGCTGTTCGACCTCGACGGCGACTACGAGCAGATCAGCTACCTGAGGTTCCGCAAGGTTCTGGCCAGCCCTGGCGCGTAGCGTCGAGTGCATGAAGGTTACTGTTCTCGGTCTCGGCATCATGGGTCTCGGCGTCGCTCGCACGCTCCTGAGAGAGGGGTTCGACGTCACCGTCTGGAACCGGTCGGCCGAGAAGGCGGCGCCGCTGGCCGATGAGGGCGCGACCGTGGCGGCGTCCCCGGAGGAGGCCGTGGCGAGCGCCGACGTGATCCTGTCGATCCTGTTCGATGCGGACAGCGTGCTGAGCGTGCTCGCTGAGGCGTCCGGCGCGGTCCCGGACGACGCCGTCTGGGTGCAGGCGTCGACGATCGGCCTCGACGGCACGAACCGAGTGGTCGCCGCGGCCGACGACGCGGGCGTGTCGCTCGTCGAGGCCATGATGCTCGGCACGAAGCAGCCGGCCGAGACGGGCAAGCTCGTGATGCTGGCGGCGGGCGACGTGGCGCTGCTCGAGAGGGTGCAGCCGGTGCTCGACGCCATGGGTGCGAAGACGGTCGTGGCCGGCGACCGGGTCGGCAACGGCACGGCGCTGAAGCTCGCAGCCAACGCCTGGGTCGCGACGGTCACGGCGGGGATCGCGCAGTCGATCGCGCTGGCGGAGGCCCTGGGTCTCGACGGCGGGCAGTTCCTGCGCGCGATCGAGGGCGGTGCGACCGACACGCCGTACGCCCACGTCAAGGGCGAGTCGATGCTGTCGGGGGAGTTCCCGCCGTCGTTCGCACTCGACGGCCTGCGCAAAGACCTCAGCCTGATCGGCGAGGCGGCACGGGGCTCCGGAGTCGAGCCGCGCGTGCTCGATGCCCTCGCCGCGACGTACGCGGCGGCGTCGGGTGACGGCCACGGCGGCGACGACATCGCGAGCGTCTACGCAGCGTTCACCCCTCGGGGCTGACCAATTGTTGCGAGTTAGAACAAATTGGTGATGTGAGCGCTCACTCCCGCTAGAGTCTCCGCATGACGTTCACCGCCGAACGCGAGCAGAACTGGGCCGGCACTCACGTGTACGGTGCCTCGCGCATCCTGAATCCCACATCCGTCGACGAGCTGCGCACGATCGTGGCCGCCGAGCCCCGTGTGCGAGCACTGGGCACACGCCATTCGTTCAACGCGGTCGCCGACGGGCCCGGCGTCCTGGTGTCGCCGATCGACATCCCCGCCGACATCGTCGTCAGCGACGACCGCACCTCGGTCGCAGTGGGCGCAGGAACCCGCTACGCCGTCGTCGCCACCGAGCTCGAGCGGCAGGGCCTCGCTCTGCACAACATGGGCTCGCTCCCGCACATCTCCGTCGGCGGGGCGACGGCGACGGGAACCCACGGGTCAGGCGCGGCGCACGGGTCGCTCGCGACCTCCGTGCGCGCCCTGGAATTCGTCACGGCCGACGGGTCGGTCCGCACGGTCACCCGCGGCGACGCCGACTTCGCCGGCAGCGTCATCCACCTCGGCGCGCTCGGCATCGTGAGCCGCGTCACGCTCGACGTCGAGCCGAGCTACCGCGTGCGCCAGGACGTCTACCTCGGCGTGCCGTGGTCGTCGCTCGAGGGTGCGGGACTGCGGGAGATCATGAGCTGCGCGTACAGCGTCAGCCTGTTCACCGTCTACGGCGACGACATCACCCAGATGTGGGTGAAGACCAGGATCCCCGAGGGCGTCGACGACGTCGAGATGCCCGACGAGCTGTTCGGCGGCAAGCACAACGACAACCGCGTCGCCTTCGTGTCGGAGGACGACAACACGACTCCGATGGACGGCTCCGTCGGCCCCTGGGTCGACCGGCTGCCGCACTTCCGCATCGACCGGAATCCCTCGAACGGCGAGGAGATCCAGACGGAGTACTTCGTGTCGCTCGACGAGGGCGCCGCCGCGATCCAGGCGGTGCGGACGTTGGCTGCGAAGATCCAGCCGCACCTGCTCGTGACCGAGCTGCGCGCCGTCGCCGGCGACGACTTCTGGCTGAGCGAGACGCAGGGGCAGGACTCGCTCTGCATCCACTTCACCTGGGCGAAGCACGTCGACGAGGTCGCCGAGCTGATCCCGCAGATCGAGGAGGTCCTGCGGCCGTTCACCCCGCGCCCGCACTGGGGCAAGGTGAACACGGTGTCGGCGTCCGAGCTCGAAGAGCGCTACCCGCGGCTCGGGGAGTTCCGCGCGCTCGTCGCGAAGCACGACCCCGACGGCAAGTTCTCGGGCGGGTTCCTCGACGAGCTGGTGCTCGGGCGCTGATCGCGGCTCGGGCGCTGAGCGCGGCTCCGGGGCTGAGCCCGGCTTCGGCGTAAGGCGGCGTCACACGGGCAGGCGCTCGACGGCCGCTGGTTAGCCTTGACGGGTGGACGACGACCTGCAGGCGATGGTCGACTCCCTCGCGCTGAGCATCCAGCGGTCCGTGGCGGTCGACGACGCTCAGCTGCGCCTCGTCCGGTCCAGCGCCCACTTCGGCGACGAGGACGACCTCCGGCTCAAATCGCTGGTCGACCGGCGCGTGCCGGACGGCGTCGCCTCGCACCTGCACCGCCTCGGCGTCCCGTCGTGGCGGACCCCGGGTCACGTGGCCGGCACCCCGGACGACCCGTTCGCGACCCGCTGGTGCGTGCCGTTGCGCACCGGTCTCGAGCTTCTCGGATTCCTGTGGGTCATCGACGACGGCGACCTCACCGACGACCAGCTGTCGCTCATCGCCGACGGGGCGGCGCGCTTCGAGGCCCGCCT
Source organism: Frondihabitans sp. OV104 (assembly GCF_057787745.1). Taxonomy (NCBI): domain Bacteria; kingdom Bacillati; phylum Actinomycetota; class Actinomycetes; order Micrococcales; family Microbacteriaceae; genus Frondihabitans; species Frondihabitans sp. OV104. Next base: position 2,768,605 of record NZ_CM173541.1, on the reverse strand, counting down.
GTCGCGCGACGCCGAGACCAGGGCCGGCGTCGATCGCCACCTGCAGAGGCTCGTCCGCGCTCTCGTCTCGCCGTCGGCATCCGAGCGGTCCGCCGCCCTCGACGCGGTCCGAGCCGGAGACGGCGGCGATCTGGGCCGCATCGACACCCTCCCGGCGGTGAGCGTCGTGCGGATCGCGGTCGAGCCGGGTCCGGATCCGTCGGCGGCGAGGCAGGCGCTGTCGGCCTCCCTGTCGCGAGGCCTCCGAGCCGGGCTCGCGACGCGTCCGCCGGGCACCTACGCCGTCGCCGTCGGCGAGCGGGAAGCCGCCGCCCTCATCGGCTGGTCGGCCGTCCCCGCCGATGGCGACGCCGAGATCGTGGGCGCGCGGATCCGCGACGCCCTGGCCCGGACCGACCCGGACGTGGCCGAGGGGTCGACCGTCGGCGTCGGCGGAGTGGTGACCGCGCTCGACGAGGCGCACCTCTCCGCTCGGCAGGCCGCCGTGGCCGTTCGGGCCGCACGCGCGGACGCCGAGCCGCTCCGGCTGTGGTCCCGCCTCGGCGCGAGCGCGCTCGTCGCGGCCATCACGCCAGGCGGGATCGACCTCGAGGTCCTTCCGGAGCCGTTCGCGACGTTGCTGGCAGAGCAGAGCGGCGACACCCGCGCCCTGCTCCTCGCCTACCTCGACAACGCGGGGAGCGCATCGGTCACGGCGAACCAGCTCAATCTGCACCGGTCGACGCTCTACTACCGCGTCGCGCGCTTCGAGCAGGCCACCGGTCTCAGCCTCGACCGCGGCAGGGACCGACTGGCGCTGCACCTGTGGCTGACGCTCGACCGATTCGAGTCGTGAGGGGACGCTCCGGTCGCTGTCGGCACCGCGCGGTAAAGTTCCGCCCGAGCACCCCGAAGCACCGGGGTACGCGGAGGGGTACAGCGCAGAGATGACGCGACAGTTCGATCGGCCGAGAATCGAGGCGGCGGTTGCCGAGATCCTGAGCGCGATCGGCGACGATCCCGCCCGGCCCGGCCTCGCCGACACTCCCCGCCGCGTCGCCGACGCCTACGAGGAGTTCTTCTCCGGGCTCGGGGTCGACGTGGGCGCCCTGATGGGCGCCAGTGTCGTCCCCGCCGACGCCGGCGAGCTCGGCGAGCTCGTCATCGTGCGCGACATCCGGTTCCGGGCGGTGTGCGAGCACCACCTGCTGCCGTTCCTGGGCGTCGCGCACGTCGCCTACGTGCCCGGCACGCAGATCGTCGGGCTCGGCAAGATCCCCGGGCTGGTCGACACGCTCGCGTCCCGCCCGACGCTGCAGGAGCGCCTGGGCGAGGAGATCGCCGACGCGCTGGCGTCGTCCGTCGACGCGGCAGGCGTCCTCGTGGTTCTCGACGCGGTCCACGGCTGCGTGACGACCCGCGGCTCGCGGCAGACGCAGAGCTCGACGGTCACGGTGGCGAGCCGCGGCGTGCTCGGCGACCCCGCCGGTCGCGCGGAGGCCATCGCCCTCATCGGCCAGGGGGCCGAGTGACCTCGCTCGAGGCCGCGCCCGGGTTCCGGCTGCCGGCGATCTCGACCCCGGTCCGCCGCATCGGCCGCCGCACCTTCGACTTCGACCGCCAGATCGCCGTCATGGCCATCGTCAACCGCACGCCCGACTCGTTCTACGACCAGGGCGCCACGTTCGCGCTCGACCGTGCCGTCGAGGCGGCGGTCGCAGCCGCCTCGGCCGGCGCCGACTGGGTCGACATCGGCGGCGTCAAGTTCGCTCCGGGGCCCGAGCTCTCAGCGGCCGAGGAGGCGGAGCGCGTCGTGCCGGTGGTGGAGGCCCTCGCACAGCAGTCGGATGTCGTGATCTCGGTCGACACGTTCCGACCGGAAGTCGCCGAGGCGGCGATCGCGGCGGGCGCCAGCGTCATCAACGACACCACCGGCCTCGCCGACCCGCGCCTCGCCGACGTGGTCGCGACCAGCGACGCCACCCTCGTCGTCACGCACTCGCTGGCGGCGCCGCGGCAGCCGGTGCCCCGCCCGCACTACGACGACATCGGCGGAGAGGTGGCGGAGTTCCTGCGCGGGCGTGTCGACTTCGCTCTCGAGCGGGGGATCCCCGAGGAGCGCCTGATCGTCGACCCCGGGCACGACCTCAACAAGAGCACGGTGCAGACCCTCGAGCTGACGCGCCGGCTGGCCGAGTTCACGACGCTGGGCCTGCCGGTGCTGGCCGCCGTGTCGAACAAGGACTTCATCGGCGAGTCGCTCGAGCGTGAGAAGCCTGGGCGGCTGGCCGGCTCGATCGCCGCGGCGACCGTCTGCGCGATGCTCGGAGCCCGGATCGTGCGGATGCACGCCGTGCGCGAGTCCGTCGACGCCATGCGGATGGTGGAGGCCGTGCTGGGCTGGCGCGAGCCGGCGAACCCGGTGCACAACCTGTGATCGACGCGCTGTTCCCGACACCGGGGAACGACCTGAGCGACGACGACCTGCTGGCGCTGTACGCGCCGGCCGACCGCTCCGTGCCGCGGCTGCGCGCGAACTTCGTGGCGAGCGTCGACGGGTCGGCGACGGCGTCCGGGCTCTCCGGCGCGCTCGGCGGCCCGGCCGACAAGCGCGTGTTCGACCTGCTGCGGCAGCTCTGCGACGTCGTGGTGGTGGCTGCGGGCACGATTCGCTCGGAGGGGTACGGGGCGATGCGCCTGCCGGCGTCGGCCGAGCAGTGGCGGCGGACGCAGGAACTCGCGCCCCAACCCGCCTTCGCCATCGTGACGGGGCGCCTCGACCTCGACCCGTCCTCCGACGTGTTCGCGAAGGCGCCGGTGCGACCGCTCGTGCTGACCGCCGCCTCGGCCGACGCGGATCGGCGTGCGGCGCTCGCCGAGGTGGCCGACGTGGTCGACTGCGGCGACGACACGGTCGAGCCGCGGCGTCTCGTCGAGGTGCTCGTCGATCGCGGCCTGACGCAGATCCACTGCGAGGGCGGGCTGTCGCTGCTCGGCGCCCTGATCGAGTCCGACGTGCTCGACGCGCTCTGCCTCACGATCAGCCCGGCGCTCGAGGGCGGCTCCGGCCCCCGGATCGCGCACCGCGCCGCCGGCGCCGCGCCGATCGACCTGCGGGCGATGACGCTCGACCACGTGCTGAACGCCGACGGCATGCTGCTGACGCAGTACTCGCGGCGGCGCTGACCGCGACCGGTCGCGACACGTGTCGAGGTGGCGACCGCACATCCGCGACAGGTGCCGACCGACTGGGCTCCGGCCGCCGAATAGCATCGAGCATGCCCATCGATCAACCGAACCCTGCCGCCGCGGCTCGTGGCTCTGTGCACGTCGTGGGCGCGGGCATCCTTGGCCTCTCGGCCGCCTGGCACCTCCATCTCGCGGGCTATCGCGAGATCACCGTCGTCGATGCCGGGCCCGCCCTCCACGGCACGACGCCGGCGGGCGCCGGGTTCGTGCTTCCTGCCGCCGCCGACGAGAGCCGCCGGGGCGGCACGTTCGCGGTGCCGATCTCGCACTACTCGCTCGACTTCTACCGGCGGCTCCACTCCGACGGCCACGACATCGAGTTCGGCGAGCACGGCAACATCGTCATGGCGACCACCGAGTCCTTCCTCGCGGAGTCGGCGGCCGGAATCGCCGGTCATCCCCTGGCCGATCCCGGCACCCGGGTGCTGAGCGCCGCCGACGTCGTGAGCATCACCGGAGGCGCGGTGGACGGCGCCGCGATCACGGGCGGCGTCTTCATGCCCAGGGCCGGCCAGGTGACCACTTCTCGCGTCGTCGAGGTCCTGACCGCGCTGCTCGAGGCGGAAGGCGTGCGGATCGTCTACGGTGCCCGCGTCACCGCCCTCCAGACGGCCGACGGGCGTGTCTCCCTCCTGAGCACGTCCGTCGGCGACCTCCCCGTCGAGGCTGTCGTCCTCGCAGGTGGAGCGTGGCTGAACGCTCTGCTCGAACCCCTCGGCACCCGGCTCCCGCTGCTGCCGATGGTGGCCACCCGCTTCGTCACGGCGGATGCCGGGCTCGCCGCAGATATGCCGACGATCCAGAGCCGGGACCTCGGGCCGATGTGGCTCCGCAACCTGCACGGGTCGTTCTCGTGGGGTGCCGGCCCCGGCTATCGGAGCTCGCGACTGCTCCGCGCCTCGGGGGTCGACACCGGAGTCGCCGTCGGACGCCCCCGTGCCGACGTGCTCGTCGACGCCCTCCGGGCGCACCAGCCTGTGATGGAGCGCGTGTTCCCGGCGCTCGCCGATGTCGAGGTCGTCACCGTCATCCAGGGTCAGCCCGTCTGGACCGCCGACGGCCGCGGCTACGTCGGCGAGGTCCCGGGTGTCGACGGCCTGTGGGCGCTCGGCGGAGACAACGAGAGCGGCGTCATGAACGGACCCGGGATGGGCCGGCTCCTCGCCGACATCGTCACCGGCTCCGACGACCCGGTCGCCGACGTCGCGGCCTTCCGTCTGGACCGCCTCCCGCAGGCCGACTTCCCGACCGAGGAGTCCATCGAGGCGTTCATCGCGTCCGAGGGCGACCGCGTCGCGCACGCGTTCACCGACTGATCCACCTCGCCACAGCAGGCACACCTCCCCACCACCGATCGATAGGCCCTTTCATGCGACTGAAGTCCCGGCTCGCCGTCCCCCTCGTCGGAACAGCGCTTCTCGCCGTCCTCGCCGGCTGCGTCAGCGTCTCCTCCGACTCCGTCGACGACAGCTCGTCCGACACCATCACTCTCGGGACCACCGACAAGGTGACCGCCCTCGACCCCGCCGGCTCGTGGGACACCGGGTCGTTCGCCATCCAGACCAACGTCTACGGCGAGCTCCTCAACTTCAAGCCGGGCACGACGACGCCGGTTCCCGACCTGGCTGAGTCGGCCGAGTTCACGACGCCGACGACCTACACGGTGAAGCTCCGCTCGGGCGAGAAGTTCTCGAACGGCCACGCTCTGACGTCGTCCGACGTCAAGTTCTCGTTCGACCGCATGATCTCGATCGCAGACGCGAACGGCCCGTCGTCCCTGCTGTCGAACGTCGAGAGCGTCGCCGCTCCCGACGACACGACGGTCGTCTTCACGCTCAAGGAGGGCGACGACCAGCTCTTCCCGCAGGTGCTCGCCTCGCCCGCCGGCTTCATCGTCGACGAGGACGTCTTCTCGGCGACGAAGCTGACCGCCGACGCGACGATCGTCGCGGGGAACCCCTTCTCGGCGCAGTACCGCCTCAAGCAGTACACCCCGTCGCAGATCGCCGACTACGTGGCCAACACGAACTACGACGGCGTCCTCGGCTCGCCGAAGACGAAGAACATCCTCGTCACGTACTACACGAGCGCCACCGACCTCAGGCTCGACGTCGCCGACGGCAAGGTCGACATCGCCTCGCGCGCCCTCTCGCCGACCGACATCGTGTCGCTCCAGAAGAACTCCAAGGTCACGATCCACACGGGGCCCGGCTCGGACATGCGCTTCGTCGTCTTCAACTTCGACACCATGGCGTTCGGCACGAAGTCATCCGACGCCGACAAGGCCAAGGCCCTCGCCGTCCGCCAGGCCGTCGCCGACGTCGTCGACCGGGCCGCGATCGCGAAGGACGTCTACAAAGGCACCTTCTCGCCGCTCTACTCGGTGATCCCGGCGGGCCTCGCCGGAGCGACCGACGCCTACAAGACCGCCTACGGCGACGGTGAGGGCGGCCCGGACGTCGCGAAGGCCGAGGCCGTGCTGAAGGCCGCCGGCATCACGGCGAAGGTCCCGGTCAAGCTGCAGTTCAACACCGACCACTACGGCGCCTCGTCGTCGGACGAGTACTCCGAGCTGGCCGATCAGCTCAACGCCTCCGGCCTGTTCACCGCCACCACGCAGTCGACCCTGTGGGAGCAGTACCTGAAAGACATCGCGGCGGCCGAGTACCCCCAGTTCCAGCTCGGCTGGTCGGCCGACTACCCCGACTCCGACAACTACTTCAACGTGATCTACGACCCGGCCTCGTCGCCCGCCTTCATCAACAACGGGGCGCGCGACGCGAAGCTCAACGAGCTGATCGCCGGCGAGAAGGTCGAGGCCGACGCCGCCGAGCGGACCACCCTGATCGAGGAGGCCCAGACCCGGGCAGCCGAGGTGCTGTCGACGCTGCCGCTGCTGCAGGGCAAGCTCGTCGCCGTCTCCGGGACCGACATCACCGGCATCGACTCGACGCTCGACGCCTCGAACCGGTTCCGCTTCGGAGTGCTCGGCCGGAAGTAGCTAGCGCGCCAGCGCGAAGCGCGACGGCGGGCGATCGCCCGCCGTCGCGAGGTCGGCGAGAATCCGGCCCACGGTCGGCGTGAACTTGAAGCCGTGCCCTGAGAAGCCGGCGCCGACCGTGACCGGGCCGACGCGGTCGAGCACGAAGTCGGTCGTGTCAGTCGACGTGTAGGTGCAGCTGATCTCGGCGAAGTCGTCGGGGTCGACGCCCGGAAGCCAGTCCGCCGCGTACCGCCGGAGGGCTTCGAGCTGCACGGGCTCCGACTCGAAGGTGCGGGCATCGGGGTCTGTCACCAGTCCGGTGCCGTGCCAGCCGACCTTGACGCCCTCGCCGGGCGTGAGCATGCCGTAGACGTCGGAGTACCAGTAGTCGCCCGACTCGCTCGAGCGGTCGTGCAGGTGGTTGAACGAGGGCCAGGCGTCGCCCCCGAGCGCGGGCCTGAGGGCGAAGTGGGCGGGCTGCTCCTGCGTGACGACGAGTCGCGGCAGCCGGATCCGGTCGCCGAGCAGCTTCTCGGTCCAGGCGCCGGCCGTGACGACGAGCGACCGGGCTCGCACGGTGACGACCCGCCCGTCGGTCTCGAGGTCGACGTCGGCGTGGTCGTCGGCCACTCGGATGTCGACGGCGCGCGTCGCGTGCCTGACCTCGGCGCCGAGCGACGTCGCGACCTGCTGCAGCGCCGCGACCGAGGCATCGGCGCGCACGCGGCCGGAGTCGGGCGAGAACAGCACGCGCGTGTCGAACCGCATTCCGGGCCACCGCTCGTGCGCCTCTTCCGGGCGCAGGAACTCGGAGCGCACGCCCGTCCCGGCCAGCGCCGCGCGCACCGCGTCGAACGAGGCCCGCGATTCGCCGTCGCCGTTGCCCGGGCCCTCGCCGTGGTTCACCAGGCCGACGAGGTCGAGCAGCTCGGCGCCCGAGGCGGCCTCGAGCTCCTCCCAGAGGCGTCGTGCCTCGACGAGCATGGCCACGTAGTCGGGCTCGGAGTAGGCGACGTTGAAGTTGCGGAACTCGCCGTGCGAGGCGCCCATCGCGTGGCCGGGCTCGAAGCGCTCCGCGAGGAGCACCTCGCGGCCGCGTCGGGCGAGGGCCCAGGCTGTGGCGGAGCCCATCGCGCCGCCCCCGACGATCAGCGTGTCGACGTGTTCGATGTTGGGTCCTCTCGTGGCCGTCGTTCAAAGGTACGGCGAGTGCGACAGCCGGGTGGCCGACAATCGTCGGAATCCGGAGTCGTCACCTCGACCAGGTGCCGCCGGCGGCCTCCGTCGCGGTGGACCGGATGCGCCCGCGACGATCGGTACCATAGGTCGCATGCAGGATTTCGGCGACTTCATCCAGTGGCTGACCGACTCGGCCAGCCAGCTGCCGACGACGCTCGTCTGGGGCCTCGGATTCGCGTTCGCCTTCCTCGAGTCGGGGCTCGGCCTCGGCTTCTTCGTTCCGGGCGAGACCGTCGTGACGATCCTGGCGGCGACGTTCGAGTCGGTCCCCGCCGTCCTCGTGATGCTCGTCGTCGTGGCCGTCGGTGGATCGCTGGGCGACCATGTCGGCTACACGATCGGCCGCCGGATCGGCCCCCGCATGCGCGAGACGAAGCTGATCCAGAAGCTCGGCACGAAGAACTGGGACCGCGCCGTCGGGGTGCTCGAGAAGCGCGGCGCCCTCGCGGTCTTCCTGACGCGGCTCGTTCCGGTCGTCCGGACTCTCACTCCTGCCGCGGCCGGCGTCGCCCAGGTGCCCTACCTCGCCTTCCTTCCGGCCTCGCTCCTCGGCGCCCTGACCTGGTCGACCCTCTACGTCGGCATCGGCTACCTCGTGCGGTCGTCGCTCGACGTGATCCAGAAGTACCTGGGCTCGGCCGGCTGGCTGGTGCTGGGGGCGGTCCTCGTCGTCGCGGTGATCGTCATCATCGTGCGCATCGTGCAGAAGCGCGCGCCCGCCGACGATCAGCGCGCGGTGATCGGCAACGGCGCCGAAGCCGGCACCATGCCGCCGGCCAAGGGCGTCATCGGCTCGCTGCGGTACCGGCTGTTCCAGCAGGACGAATGGCGGACGATCCCGAACGCCGTGTCGGCGGTGCGGATCCTCCTGCTGCCGGTGTTCGGAATCCTGCTCGTGCTCGAGCACTACTGGGCGTCCATCGTCGTGCTCCTCGTGGTCTTCCTCAGCGACTTCGTCGACGGGTTCGTCGCCCGACGCTTCCACATGACCAGCGTCCTCGGCGCGTGGCTCGACCCCGTCGCCGACCGCCTCACCGTTCTGATCGTCGGCGTCTCGTTCGTCGCCGCGCAGATCGTCCCGTGGCAGACGGTCGTGATCCTTCTGATCCCCGACGTCCTGATGGGGATCTGGGCGGTGGCCGCCTTCAACGGCGCCCCCGACGTGAAGGTCTCGTTCATCGGCAAGGTCCGCACCACCCTGCTGTTCGTCGGGCTGTTCCTGATGCTGGTCGGAATGGCGGTGCCGTCGGTGTACCGCGTGTTCGTGGGCGTCGGATTCGTGCTCTTCCTGCTCGGCATCATCGGCCACTACATGGCGATGACTCACAACGCGCGGGGCATGCTCGGCCTCTGGCAGCGGTCGCGGGCGGCGGGGCGGGTCGACGCGGCGTAGCCTGCCGGTTCGGGAGGGGCGGCGGCAGTTCCTGCGCCCTCTGCCGTTTTGCAGGCTGCGCAGGTTGTTCACCTTCGTGACCCCTGTTCGTTATCCGGGCTTCCTAAATTGCTCTCGGCACCCTCCGCCGAGATCAGAGAGAAGAACATGCGCACTCGCCCCACCCGCCGAGCCGTCGGCACGGCCGCCGTCGCAGCACTGGCCGCCGTCGCCCTCGTCGCGACCCCGATCGCCGCCACCGCCGCGACCACGTACCCCAGCGACACCACGGCACCGGCGCTCACCCCGCTGCTGACCGGCTACAACCAGTTCTGGACCTCCGATGGCAAGAACGACCTCCACGGCTCCGTCGAGGACAACGCGACACTCGCCCTCAACGACAGGCTCGCCGTCTGGATCAACAACAACGCCACGGCGAAGCAGCAGTTCCGCGCCCTGCAGAATTCGGAGTACCAGACCAGCGACGGCACCGCCTACGACCAGTCGGTCTCGATCGCCGACGGCCTCGGCTCGGTCATCTCCAAGCTCTACGTCAAGGGCACCGTCAGCGGCGACCTGCCGCTGACCACCGCGCTGGTCAACTCGTCGACGGGCACCTCGGGCGCCTACGTCGGCACCAGCGTGCCGAAGGCCGCCTTCAGCTACCCGCGCCCCTACCTCCCCAGCGACGCGAGCTCGACCGCCGTGTCGGGCGACGCCGCCGGCTGCGCCCCCGCGACGGTGAACGCGTCGTCAGTGCAGAGCAACCGCACCGGAAAGAGCTACGCCGACGCGGCCGGAAACCTGAAGATCAAGCGCGTCGCCGACACGGTCGACGCGACGCACGAGTTCTCGAACAGCGACGTCGCCCTGTCGGCCGGCTACGGCACCGTGGGCATCTGCACCGGCGGCTCGTACCCGTCGGGTCACACCACGACGGCCTACCAGGCCGGACTCTCGCTGGCCGAGCTCCTGCCCGAGCTCGCCCCCGAGATCCTCGCCCGCACCTCCGAGGCCGGCAACAACCGCATCGTGCTCGGCGTGCACTACCCGCTCGACATCGTCGGAGGCCGCATCTCGGGCGAGGCCGCTCTCGCGACCCGCATGTCGGACGCCGCCTACGTGAAGGGCGTCATCGCTCCCGCCCGCGCGGAGCTCGTCGCGTACATCAAGTCGCAGACGCACACCACTCTCGCCAAGACGCTGAAGACCCAGAAGTCGTACGCCGACAACCCCTACGGCGGCAAGAAGATGCCCGGCGGAACCGCGCAGATCGTCACCGACCGCCGCTCGGCCGTCAACGTCTACACCGACCGCCTGACGTACGCCTTCCCGAAGACGGGCGCCACCGGCGCAGCGGCGTCCGTGCCGGCGGGCGCGAGCAGCCTGCTCCTCACGGCCTACCCGACGCTGACGGACGCCCAGCGCACCTCGGTGCTCGCCCAGACCGAGATCGCCTCGGGCTTCCCGCTCGACCAGACCCGCAAGGCGACCGGCTCGTGGGAGCGGCTCAACCTCGCGAAGGCGACCAGCGCCATCGTCCAGGTCACCAAGAACGGCACCGTGAAGGTGCTCTCGACCGGTGGCGTGGCGAAGGTCGTCAAGGCCGTCAAGTAGGGCACAGGTCAGTACGGTCGGCCGGGTCTCCGCTCTTGCGGGGGCCCGGTCGTCTGTGCGGGCGCAGGGCAATCGCATCGCCGGCGTCCAGCCCGTCGAAAGCCGCGGCCCCGATGGTTGACACGTCAGGAAGCCACGAACCGAGAGGGCCGCATGAACATCCGCGCCAGAGGGATCCGCAACGCCCGCGCCGTGACCGCCGCCGTCGGGGCCGTCGGCGTCGTCATCGCTGCCGTCAGCGGTATCGCCGTCTTCAACCAGAGCGCCGGCGCGTCGGCCGATGCCGCGACCGCGCCGGGGTCGTCGACCTCGTCGACGGCGACCGACTCGGCCACCGCCGAGCCGTCGAGCTCGTCGTCGGCGTCGGCGTCCGCCTCGGCGTCAGCGTCCGCCTCGGCGTCAGCGTCAGCCTCCGCCGAGCCGTCGGACACCTCTTCGTCCGAGAGCTCGTCGTCCGGCATCAGCAGCGGCACGTCGTCGGGCTCCTCCGACGCGACGTCGTCCGGCTCCTAGCCCAAGGCCGTCCGCGGGCACGGCGAGACTCCAGCGTTGGCCCCTCGGCGGGGCCGATCACGGGCCAAATCTGGAGTCTCGCCACCTGCAGGAGGCTGGCTACGAGCAGGTGTAGGTCACGCCGTTGACCTGGTGCGTGCCCGGACCGAGGTCGGCGCACTTGGCGGCGACGCCCGCGATGGCGATGCCGCCGATGATCCCGCCGATGATCGTGAGCGCGAGCACGACGCTCGCGATGATGATGCCGGCCGTGGCGAGGCCACGCGGCCGGCCGTCGCGGGGCGCGGTGCGGAACGCGATGATCGACAGGATGAGCCCGACGACGCTGAGCACGCCGAGGAAGGCGAGGATGAACCCCACGATGGCCATCGGCGAGGTGCCCTGGCGCACGGCACCCGGGTTGTAGCCCTGCTGCCCGTCGTACGGCTGCGGAGACCCGTAGCCCTGCGGCTGGCCGGAGCCCTGTCCGTATGCCGGCGGCTGTCCTCCGCCTGCCGGAGGCCCGCTCTGGTAGGCCGGCTTGCCGTCGTCGTCCGGTGTCCGTGCGTCGCTCATGTGATCCCCCTTGTTCGTGATGGTGCGTGCAACAGTAGGCCACTGGCGCCCAGGGCGCATTCCGGGTCCTCATAAGAACCGCAGGGCGACGACAGGGCAGGCCGAAAGGTGCGGCCGCGACAGTGGAGGTCCCGACGGAAGGACCAGCCATGACCCAGTACTCCCCGCAGGCGGCCACGACCCTCACGGCCGCGACCGAGTGGCCGCTGTGGAGCACGACGGCGCGCATCGTCGTCACGGACGCCGTGGCGCTGACCCGCGCCCGGCAGATCGCCGACCGGATCCTGGCCGACGTCGAGATGGCGGCGAGCCGGTTCCGCGCCGACTCGGAGGTCCGGCGGATCCAGGACCGCCCCGGGGAGGGCGTCGAGGTCAGCGACATGCTGGCGGCGCTCGTGCACCAGGCGCTGCTCGCCGCCCGCGTCACCGACGGCGACGTCGACCCCACGCTCGGCGGGGTGCTCGACGGCCTCGGCTACGACCGCGACGTCAGGATGCTGCCCCGCGCCCAGCACGGCGACGAGGCGTCGTTCTCGATCTCGGTGGCGGTGCCGCGCGAGCCCGGCTGGTCGCGCGTGCGGCTGGACGGGCGGGTTCTGACAGTTCCTGCGCCCCTTCGACTCGACCTCGGCGCCACGGCGAAGGCCGTCGCCGCCGACCTCTGCGCGACGGCGATCGCCTCCGAGCTGCACTGCGGCGTGCTCGTCAGCCTCGGCGGCGACATCGCCACGGCCGGGCGGGCGCTGGGCGACGGCTGGCAGGTGACGGTGCAGGATCTCGCGGACGACCCGGTGTCGCGCATCACCGTCTCCGACGGCTTCGCGGTCGCCACCTCCAGCACGCAGAAGCGCCGGTGGGTGCATGACGGCCGCCAGGTGCACCACATCCTCGACCCGCGGCTCGGCCTGCCGGTGCCCCCGGTCTGGCGGAGCGTCACGGTCGCGGCGCCCGACTGCTTCCATGCGAACACCCTCTCGACGGCCGCGATCGTCAAGGGGCGCCGTGCGATCGACTGGCTGACCCGCCGCGGCATGCCGGCCCGCCTCGTCGACACGCACGGCGACGTCGTGCACCTGAACGGCTGGCCCGACGCCGAGACCGCTCCGCACCGCCACGCCGACCGCTGGGCGAGCTGACGTGGACGACGCCCTCTGGGCCATCGGCCGAGGCACCGGCGTCGCCGCGCTCGTGCTGTTCACGGGGTCGATCGTGCTCGGCATCATCACCCGGTCGGGCCGGCCGCTGCCGGGACTCCCGCGCTTCTCGGTGACGCTCGTGCACCGGAACGTGTCGCTCGCGGCGACCCTCTTCTTGCTCGTGCACATGAGCACGCTGTTCTTCGACCCGTACGCGCAGCTCAGCCTGCTCGACCTGGTGGTGCCGTTCTTCGGCGAGTACCGGCCGTTCTGGCAGGGCCTCGGCACGGTCGCGTTCGACCTCGTCGGCGTGATCGTCGTGACGAGCCTCCTCCGCAACCGGCTCGGGCCCCGCGTCTTCAAGGCCATGCACTGGTCGGCCTACGCGCTCTGGCCGATCGCGCTGGCGCACGCCATCGGCAACGGCACGAACGGCACCGACGGCTGGTTCCTCGCGCTCGCCGGGGCCTCGGTGCTCGCCGTGCTGGTCGCCCTCGGCTGGCGGCTGTCGTCGCGCTACCTCGAGTTCCGCGGAGTTCGACTCGGAGAGATCTCATGACCATGACCCAGCCCATCCGCACCAGCGTCGCCGGCCCCACCGGGGTGCGCCGCCTGTTCGCGGCACCGGCACCCGACCTCGCGTCGCACCTCGCCGCATTCGGCCCGATGCCCGCCGCCTTCGACGAGGGCCATCTGACCGCCGAGCTCGACGACTCCGGCCTGACGGGGCGGGGCGGCGCCGGGTTCCCGACCTGGCGCAAGCTCATCGCCGCGGCCGAGTCGGTGCCGTCCAAGCGCGGACCCGCGGTCGTCATCGCGAACGGCGCCGAGGGCGAGCCGCTCAGCAGGAAGGACGCCACTCTCCTGCGCAGCGCCCCGCACCTCGTGCTCGACGGGCTCCTCCTGGCAGCGGCCACGATCCGCGCCGGCGCCGTCGTGCTCTACGCACCGGCCTCGTCGCTCGAGCCGGTGGCGCGGGCCATCGCCGAGCGTCCCGATGCGGGCCGTGTGCGTCTGGTCGCCGCCCCTGACACGTTCCTGTCAGGCGAGGCGTCGGCCGTGGTCGGCGCGGTCGGCGGCGGGCCCGCGATCCCGCGCGACCACCCCGCCCGGCTGACCGAGGCGGGCCTGCGCGGAGCCCCGACCCTCGTGCAGAACGTCGAGACCCTCGCCCACGTGGCGCTGCTCGCCCGGTTCGGTGCCACCTGGTTTCGCCAGGCGGGAACCCCCGACGACCCCGGCACGCGCCTCGTCTCGCTCAGCGGCGACCTCCCGGTGCCGGCCGTCTTCGAGGTGCCCGGCGGCGTGCCGCTCGCCGACGCGCTGGGCGCCGCGGGAGCCTCCGTCGACGGCCTCCGAGCCGTGCTGGTCGGCGGCTACCACGGCGCCTGGGTTCCGGCGTCAGCGCTCTCCACCCGGTTGTCGACGCAGGAACTCGCGCCCTTCGGCGCGACCCCCGGCGCCGGAATCCTCATGGCCCTCGGCACGCACCGATGCGGCCTCGACGCCGCCGCAGAGATCGCGGCGTACCTGGCCGGCCAGTCCGCCCGCCAGTGCGGCCCGTGCGCCAACGGCCTGCCGCGGCTCGCCGACGTGCTGCGGCGCCTCGCTGCCCGCGACCGGGCCGAGTGGCTCCCCGGCGAGGTCGACCGGCTGGCGAGGCTGGTCGCCGGGCGCGGCTCGTGCCACCACCCCGACGGAACGTCGCGCATGGTCCTGAGCGCGCTCACCGTCTTCGCCGACGACGTGCGCGAGCACCTCGCCGGACGCTGCGTGGTGACGTCGTGACCCGCGTCGACGTGCCGTTCGGGCGGCGGGCCGTCGGTGCGCGCGGCGCGCGTGCGGCCGGTGTCGACGCCGCGCCGCGCGCGGCGGGCGCCGGCACGCTCCACATCGACTGGACGCGCTGCGACGGCCGCGGGCTCTGCACCGAGCTCCTGCCGGAGCTGCTCGACCGCGACGAGTGGGGCTACCCGCTCGCGCGCACCGGGCCGGGGTCGGACGTCGCCGTGCCCGCCGAGCTCGCCCGGGCAGCCCGCCAGGCGGTCGCGCTGTGCCCGCGCGCGGCGCTTCGGCTGGGGTGAGCGGCGCCTGCGCAGTTCCTGCGGCCGGTGTCGTGCTCTCGAAGCGACCACAGGGCACCTCGAACCCGGCAGGCATAGCCTTCAGGCATGACACGCCTCACGACGCCCTTCGGGGCCAAGTCCACCGCCGCCGAAGTGCTCGAGGGGATCGACCTCACCGGGAAGCGCGCGGTCGTCACCGGCGGCGCCTCGGGCATCGGCATCGAGACCGCGCGGGCGCTCGCCGGCGCCGGAGCCGACGTCACGCTGGCCGTCCGCAACGAGGTCGCCGGGGCCGAGGCGGCGGCCGACATCGCGGCGACCACGGGGTCCACGACGGTCGCGAGCCGCTACCTCGACCTGCAGAAGCGCGAGACGCTCGCCGCGTTCGCCGACGCCTGGGACGGCCCGCTCGACATCCTCGTCAACAACGCCGGCATCATGGCGACGCCGTTCGAGCGCACTCCCGACGGAAACGAGCTGCAGTTCGCGAACAACCACCTCGGCCACTTCGCCCTCGCCG
Organism: Frondihabitans sp. OV104; assembly: GCF_057787745.1. Taxonomy (NCBI): domain Bacteria; kingdom Bacillati; phylum Actinomycetota; class Actinomycetes; order Micrococcales; family Microbacteriaceae; genus Frondihabitans; species Frondihabitans sp. OV104. Next base: position 2,753,376 of record NZ_CM173541.1, on the reverse strand, counting down.
TCGCCCTGCACGACGCGCTGGCCTCGGCCCGCGACGGGGCCCGCATCGTGTCGCTCAGCTCCACGGGGCATCTGGCCTCCGACGTGGTCTTCGACGACCTCGCCTTCGAGCGCCGCGAGTACGACCCCTGGCTCGGCTACGGCCAGTCGAAGACCGCGAACGTGCTCTTCGCCGTCGGCGTCTCACAGAAGTGGGCCGACGACGGGATCACCGCGAACGCCGTCCACCCCGGCGGCATCATGACGAACCTGCAGCGGCACCTCGACCCCGACTTCGCCAGGAAGGCCGGCTGGGTCTCCGAAGACGGCACCCCGAATCCCGCCTTCAAGACCACGGAGCAGGGCGCGTCGACGTCGGTGCTCGTCGCGGCATCGCCCCTGGTGGACGGCATCTCGGGCCGCTACTTCGAAGACGCCAACGAGGCCCTGCCCCACGACCCCGACGGCCCGCGCTCGGGCGTCGCCGCGTACGCGGTCGACCCGTCGTCCGCCGAGCGCCTCTGGGCGGTGTCGCTCGATCTCACGCGGTAGACGGGTCGAGGGGTACGCGCAACCCCTTGTGCGCCAGTCCTGAACGCGTAGAACTGAACGATGAAGCGAATTACCTACGGCGGCCGCTCGCTCGTCACCGCGGCCGTCGTGGCCGACGCTCTGCTCGACTACGCGGTCCACGTCGCCGGGCGCGGCGTGGCCGTGGTGGTGGAGGTCCCGGTGCTGGAGGAGAACGGCGACATCGCCTCCCACGCCCTCCTGCTCGGCCCGGGGACCGCGCTCGACGTCGTCGACATCGACGGCTACATGTCCGCCAGTCGCGACGGGGAGTTCGCGATCCCCGACTTCCCCCCGCTGATGGTGCACGCGATGTCGCTCGATCCGGCCGACGCGCCCGAGCTCGCCGATCCCTTCGAGATGCTCCGCGGCGAGATGGCGCCGCGTCCCGCGTAGCGGCTGCCCTCTGATCCGGCCGCCACACGGCCAGCTCGCCCTAGACGCCCGGCCAGGACCTCAGCAGTCGCACCAATGCGTCTCGGTCGTCGAGCGTCGCGCGCGACAGCATGACGCGTGCATCGTCGATCTTGGCGACGTAGGGTGCGGCGAGGGGGAGCACGACGACTTTCTCGAGGCCGCGGCGCCAGGCGGCGATGAACTCGGCCGCGAGTTCGTAGACGATGTCGAATCCCAGGTCTTCAAGCGACTCGCGCCACTCGTGGTAGCCGCTCGTCTCGTCGAACTCAGCGGCATGGAGCTCGTGCCAGGACGCCCCCTCCTCTGGAAGTCGACCGACGAGTCGATCGAAGCGGATGTCGCCGGCCACGTCGTCGAACTCGCCGAGTTGGGCGACGCCGCGATCCCAGGCTGCACGCCATTCGTCAGCGGTCGCCCCCGGTGACGTTCGCCCGGCCAGGCCGGCGCCGGTCAGCTCCTGAGGGATCCCCGGAGCGACGAGACCCCAGCGATTCCGCGTCCAGAGGAGCGCGAGCAGCTCCGAGTCGTCGTCCTCGAACGTGAGATCCATCTCGTCGGGCCACGGACCGATGTCTCCGGGATCGTCCACGACGCTATTTCCAGTTGACGACGAAGATCTTGGCATTGCAGACGGCTCCGTTCGTGAGCTTGGCGTGGGAGCCCACGAAGGTGCTCCCGACACCGCTGCTAAACCCGTAGAGACTGCGGAAGTGCGTGGCGCTCCACGAACTGTCGATGTTGTTCGCCCCGCTGAAGTTCTCAGTGAATGGAGTACCGAGGCGGCTCTGTCCTGACACCTTCCAGAAGTGGCCAAAGCTCTTCTTGCCAGGATTCAGCTTGTACGCGGCGTGGATGTTGATTCCGCCCCTCGACTTCACCGACTTGATCGTGAGTGTCGAGGTCCCGCAGTTTCCCGGCTTGGTGACCCGGGCGCCCTTGGCCGCGTCGGCCTGCTCGGCACGAGCTGCGGCGCTGATCGGAATCGAGCTCTCGACTCCGTTCGCGTCCGCGACGATCCGGTAGCCGTTTTCCTTCGCGACTTCGGGGTCGTACCCGGTCACCACCATCTCTGCCGTGAGCTCTGTGGCTTCGGCGGCCGAGGCTGGGACGGCGGCTCCAGCAGTGAAAGCAGTGCCGACGACGAATGACGCGAGGGTGATCGAGATTCTCTTCATGAGACGCCACAGAACCATCTGTGTGTGAAATATGCAACTCCACATGATTATGCATGTACTGGCGCACGGGCGCAGGAACGGGCAGCCCGCCGGCGAGCCGCGAGTTCCTGCGCCGCTCGCCGGGCCGGCCCGGACGCCGTCACACCCCCGCCCCGCGCCCGAAACACTCCCGCAACACCGTCGGCCTAGGTTCGTCACATGGGAGACCTCTTCGACGGCTATGCCGGCGTCAGCCACGGCAGGGCCGGCGGCGCGGCCACGGGCGCATGGGACGAGATGTTCCTGCGCGCCGGCGGTCCACGCGCCATGTACCGCGAGATCCATGCCGCGCTCGAGAGCATGACGCAAGACGAGCTGCGGGGCCGCACGGCCGCCCTCGCCGACTCGTACCTCGCCCAGGGCGTCACATTCGACTTCGCCGGCGAGGAGCGGCCGTTCCCGCTCGACGCGGTGCCGCGCGTCATCGAGCAGGCCGAGTGGGTGGACGTCGAGAAGGGCGTCAAGCAGCGGGTCAAGGCGCTCGAGGCGTTCCTCGCCGACGTCTACGGCCCGCAGCGCGCTGTGGCGGACGGCGTCATTCCGGCGTCGCTGATCACGTCGTCGAGCCACTTCCACCGGCAGGCCGCCGGCATCGACCCCGCCAACGGCGTGCGGATCCAGGTGTCGGGAATCGACCTGATCCGCGACGAGGCAGGCGCCTGGCGCGTGCTCGAGGACAACGTGCGAGTGCCCTCGGGGGTCAGCTACGTCATCTCGAACCGCCGGGTCATGGCGCAGACCCTGCCCGAGCTGTTCGTCTCCATGCGGGTGCGGCCGGTCGGCGACTACCCGAACAAGCTGCTCCACGCGCTGCGCAAGAGCGCCCCGGTCGGCGTCGAGGACCCCACCGTGGTCGTGCTCACGCCCGGCGTCTTCAACTCGGCGTACTACGAGCACACGCTGCTGGCCCGCCTGATGGGCGTCGAGCTCGTCGAGGGCCGCGACCTCTACTGCTCGGGCGGCCGCGTCTGGATGCGCACCACCGCCGGCCCGCAGCGCGTCGACGTGATCTACCGCCGTGTCGACGACGAGTTCCTCGACCCCCTGCAGTTCCGCGCCGACTCCGTGCTCGGCTCGCCGGGCCTCCTGATGGCGGCGCGCCTCGGCACCGTCACCATCGCCAACGCGGTCGGTAACGGCGTCGCCGACGACAAGCTCGTCTATACGTACCTGCCCGACCTGATCCGCTACTACCTCGGCGAGGAGGCGATCCTGCCGAACGTCGACACCTGGCGCCTCGAAGACCCGGGCGCGCTCGAGGAGGTGCTCGACCGGCTCGACGAGCTCGTCGTCAAGCCCGTCGACGGCTCGGGCGGCAAGGGCCTGGTGGTCGGACCGGCCGCGTCCAAGCCGGAGCTCGACGAGCTCCGAGCTCGACTCATCGACGACCCGCGGGGCTGGATCGCGCAGCCGGTCGTCCAGCTGTCGACGATCCCGACGCTCGTCGACGACGGCCTCCGGCCTCGCCACGCCGACCTCCGCCCCTTCGCGGTCAACGACGGCGACGACGTCTGGGTGCTGCCCGGCGGCCTCACGCGCGTCGCGCTCCCCGAGGGGCAGCTCGTCGTCAACTCGAGCCAGGGCGGCGGATCGAAGGACACCTGGGTGGTCGGCGTCGACGCCGGCACCTGGGTGGCGGGGCACAGCGTCTCCGAGCTGGTCGGCGAGCAGGCGACGCCCACGTCGTCGATCCCGATCATCGCGGCCGACCACGTGCCCGACCACTCGCCCGAAGACGACCCCAAGCGCGACCAGCAGTCGCAGCAGCAGCAAGCGCAGGTTCCCGGACCCCATAACGTCACCCAGGAACAGCAGCAGCAACAGGAAGGCACGTCATGCTGAGCCGGATCGCCGAGAGCCTCTTCTGGATCGGCCGGTACATCGAGAGGGCTGACGGCACCGCCCGCATCCTCGACGTGCACCTCCAGCTGCTCCTCGAAGACCCCTGGATCGAGGAGGACGCCGCCTGCCGGTCGCTCCTCTCGGTCATGGGGTCGGAGGCGCCCGAGGGCGTCGAGATCACTCGGGCCGACGTGCTGTCGATGCTCGCCGTCGACCGCCACAACCCGGCCTCGATCGCCTACTCGCTCGGAGCGGCGCGCGAGAACGCCCGGCGGGCCCGCGAGATCGTGTCGACCGAGCTCTGGGAGTGCCTCAACACGACCCGTGCCCGGATGCCGCGCAAGGTGTCGAGCGACAAGGTGCACGAGTTCTTCGCCTGGGTGCGCGAGCGCTCGGCGCTGGCCGTCGGCATCATCGAGTCGGCGACGAGCCGCGACGAGGTCTGGCAGTTCTTCACCCTCGGCCGGTCGATCGAGCGCGCCGACATGACTGCCCGCCTGCTGGCGACGCGCACTCTGACCGAGGCGTCGGGCCCGTCGTGGACCACGATCCTGCGGTCGGTCGGGGCGTACGAGGCGTACCTCCGCACGTACCGCGGGGTGCCGAGCGCACGCAACGCGGCGGAGTTCCTGCTTCTGGATCGCCTCTTCCCGCGGAGCGTGCTGTTCGCGATCTCGCGGGCGGAAGCGTGCCTGCGCGAGGTCGAGCCCAACACGGCGCGGACGGCCTCGTCGGATGCCGGGGTCCGTATCCTCGGACAGATGCGCTCCGAGCTCGAGTACAAGCCGATCGCCGAGATCCTCGACGATCTGCCGACGCACATGGACGCCGTGCAGGCTGCGACGTCGGCCGCATCGGAGGCGATCCGCCAGCGCTACTTCCCGACCTCCGCCGCGCCGACCTGGGTCGGTGAGCGCTCGTGAGCCGACTCCGCATCAAGCACGTCACGGGGTTCCAGTACGAGGGCGAGGCCAAGGCCAGCTACAACGAGGCGCGCATGCTGCCGGCGTCGACCGAGAACCAGTTCGTGCTCTCGTCGAACCTCCGCATCGAGCCGAACTCGGGCGCCCACGAGTACCTCGACTACTGGGGCTCGCGCGTCTCGTCGTTCGAGGTGCTCCAGCCGCACCGCCAGCTGTCGCTGACGGCGACGTCGCTCATCGAGGTGCGCCCCTCGCCCCACCTGCCGCACGACCTGTCGTGGGACGACCTCCACGACGCCGCCACCCGCCGCTCGGAGTTCGTCGAGCAGCTCGAGCAGACGCCCCTCACGGCGCCGCCGCCCGAGGTCGTCGAGCTGGCCGCCGCGGCGGTCGCCGACACGGCGACGCCCTGCGAGGCCGCGCTGCGCATCGGCGAGGAGATCGGCGACCGGGTCAAGTACCTCCGGGGCGTCACGAACGTGAAGTCGACCGCGGCCGACGCCTGGGCCGCGGGAGCCGGCGTCTGCCAGGACATCGCCCACATCACACTCGGCGCGCTCCGCTCGGCGGGCATCCCGGCCCGGTACGTCTCGGGGTACCTGCACCCGAAGCCGGCCGCGCCGCTCCACGAGACGATCGTCGGCGAGTCGCACGCGTGGGTCGAGTACTTCTGCGGCGGCTGGTCGGGCTACGACCCGACGAATCTCATCGACATCGGCGAGCGGCATGTCGTCGTCGGCCATGGCCGCGACTACAACGACGTGCCGCCGTTGCGCGGGGTGTACGGGGGATCGCGGACGTCGAAGCTCTTCGTCACCGTCGAGATCACCCGCGAGGCGTAGTCCGCGGCCTCCGCCTCCGCCTCGGCCCCGCCCCCGGCGCCAGTCCCCGCCCCCGAAGCCGCCGAGACTCCAGGCATGGCCCCGATTCGGTATCGGAAAGGGGCCACGTCTGGAGTCTCGGCGGCTCGATGGCTCGGCGGCTCGACGGCTCGGCGCAGCAGGGCGCCGACGGTCAGCAGGCCTCGTAGACGTAGTCGGTCGACTTCGGCGTCGTCAGGTCGCGATCGCGCAGGATCGTCATCGGCGGCGTGGCCGAGCGGGCGCAGACCTCGGCGAACGTGCCCCGGAGGTCGTCGGTGTACTCGACGTCGAGCACGTTCGAGCCGTACACCGTCGTGAAGGTGCCGCACTCGTCGTAGGTGTCGCACTCCTCCGAGACCGCGAAGTCGTAGCCGATCTGCGTCTTGCCGCGCGATCCGAGCTGCGCGGTGTTCTTCTGCCCGGCCGCGAGGCCGTCGGCATGGGCCTGCTTCACGAGCAGCTTCGCGAACGCGATCGCCTGAGCCAGCGTCAGCGCGCCCTTCGATCGGGAGTACGAGTCGAGGTTGTCGAACTCGACGGCCTCGAAGCCCTTGGTCGCGCACGACTTCGTCGACCTGCCGACGATCGTCGCCGCCTTGAGCCGCTTCGCGCGCGTCGAGATGTCGATGATGTGCTCGTCGGGCCAGCCCGGGTCGACCAGCGGCTTGCCCGACTTGGTGTGCACGATGAGCGAGCTCGGCCACTTCACGCCAGGCTGGGTCTGGAACCCGTTGACGTAGCAGATCGAGTAGATGCCCTTGGCCGGCTTCGACGTGCTGTCGCGGGTGACGACCGTGACCCCGTCGGGCGGCGTGTACGAGCCGCCGAGCTGGTAGTCGGCGGCGCCGTGCACGGGCGGGAGTGCGATCGTCGCGGGCGGGTCGGCGACCGAGGCCGAGCACCCTCCGGCCGTGGTGACGACGAGGGCTGCGACGACGGCGGCCGCGGCGAGAGCGAGGCGGGCGCGGAGCATGCGCCCCAGCCTAGGTGGCGCCGACGCCACGAGGCAGGCCCCCGATCGGGCAGGCGCGCAGGAACTGGCGGCCCGCCGCCGTTCGCCGAGTTCCTGCGCCCCCGCTACCGCCGCGCGACCGTCTCGTCGGCCGCCAGCTCCGTTCGGACGCCGTCGCGCATCGCCTGGCCCGGCAGCGTGATCAGGCCGGTCGGGGGCAGCCCGTCGCCGTCGTGCCGCACCCGGAAGTGCAGGCCCGAGTCGTGCCGCAGGCGCAGGTGCTGGCGCCGGACGAGCCAGATGATCGCGACGGCTGCCGCCGCGAACCCGGCCCCGGCGCCCACGCCGATGGCCGCGCGCGGGCCGTACGTGTTGGCGACCCAGCCGACGATCGGGGCGCCGATGGGGGTTCCGCCCGTGAAGATCGCCATGTAGAGGGCCATGACGCGGCCGCGCATCTCGGGTGCCGCGCCGAGCTGGACGGTGCCGTTGGCGGTCGTCATGAGGGTGATCGACGACAGGCCGACCGCGACGAGCACGGCGGCGAAGCTCCAGTAGGTCGGCATCAGAGCGGCCACGGTGCAGGTGACGCCGAATGAGACGGCGGCGAGCACGAGGATCCGCATGCGGGGCCGCTCGCGCCGCGCCGACAGCAGGGCACCGGCGAGGGATCCCACCGCGACGGCCGAGGTGAGCAGGCCGAATCCGTCGGCTCCGACGCCGAACGCCTGCGTGGCCATCGTCGAGGTGAAGATCGGGAAGTTCATGCCGAACGTGCCGATGATGAAGATCATCACGAACACGACGACCAGGTCGGGGCGACCGCGGACGTACCGGAACCCCTCTTTGATCTGCCCCTTCGCCCGCGAGACCTTCGGCTTGAACTCGAGCTCGCGCACGCGGATGAAGCGGAGCGACGACAGGACCGCCAGGAACGACGCCGCGTTGATCAGGAAGACCCAGCCCGAGCCGACGGTCGCGATGAGCACGCCGGCGACGGCGGGGCCGATCAGCCGGGCGCCGTTGAACGACGCCGAGTTGAGCGACACCGCGTTCGACAGCTTCTCGGGCGGCACGAGCTCGGAGACGAAGCTCTGGCGGATCGGCGCGTCGATGGCCTGCACGATGCCGAGCAGCAGCGCGAAGCCCCACACCATCCAGAGCTGGACGACGTGCGTGACGACGAGCAGGCCGAGCGCCAGCCCGAGCGTGCCGAGGGCCGCCTGCGTGAACATCAGCATCCTGCGGCGGTCGTAGCGGTCGGCGATGAGCCCGGTGATCGGGATCATCAGAATCGGCGGCAAGAACTGCAACGCCATCGTGACGCCCAGCGCCGTGGCGTTGTGGTCGGTGAGCTCGGTGAGCACGACCCAGTCCTGCGCGGTCGACTGCATCCACGTGCCGGTGTTCGACACGAGCGCCCCGCCGAACCACAGCCGGTAGTTGTGCAGGCTGAGCGAGCTGAACATCGCGCTCACTCGCGAGCCAGCTCTCGCAGGATCCGCGTGGCCTCGGCAAGCGATCGGCGCTCGTCGGCGGTGAGCCTGGCCAGCCGCGGCACCAGCCACTCGTCGCGCCGGCGCCGCGTCTCGAGGACGAACGTCGCGCCGTCGAGCGTGGTGCGGAGCACGACCTTGCGCCGGTCGTCGTCGTCGGTGCCGCGCTCGACGAAGCCGAGCTCGACGAGGGCGCCGACCGTCCTGTTCATCGACGGGGGAGTCACGCCCTCGTGATCGCTGAGCGCGCCGATCGTGAGGGGCTCGTTCTGGAGCAGGAAGCCGAGGGCCGCCATCTGCGCGTCGGTGACGTGCGTGTCGGCCTTCTGCTGGCGGAGGCGGCGCGACAGGCGCAGGACGCCCTGGCGCACATCAGTCGCCAGTTGGGAATGGGGCACCGTGCGCAGGGCGCCGGTGCTGGGACTGGGGTCGGTCATCGATCGTTAGCCTAACAAATTAGCTTTGCTAAATAAATGGCACCGGCGTAGGATTCGAGATAAGCAACAACCGTTTACTAAATGTCACGAAGGACACAAGAACATGGCAAGGTTCGACAGCAGGGTCGCGATCGTCACCGGCGGCGGCAGCGGCATCGGCGAGGGCATCTCGAAGGCGCTCGCCGCCGAGGGTGCGAAGGTCGTCGTCACCGACATCACGATCGAGGCCGCGCAGCGCGTCGTCGACGAGATCGTGGCCGCCGGCGGCACCGCCGCGGCCTTCTCGGCCGACACCGGCATCGCCGAAGACAGCGAGAAGACCGTGAAGTTCGCGCAGGACACCTACGGCGCCCTCCACCTCGCCGTCAACAACGCCGGCATCGGCGCGCCCGCTGCGAACATCGGCGACTACGAGGTCGCCGCATGGGACCGCGTCGTGAACGTCGACCTGAACGGCGTGTTCTACGGCCTCCGCTCGCAGCTGCCCGCCATCGTCGCGGCCGGCGGCGGCGCCGTCGTCAACATGAGCAGCGTGCTCGGCTCGGTCGGCATCGCCCAGAACGCCGCCTACGTCGCCTCGAAGCACGCCCTCATCGGCCTCACCAAGGTCGCCGCCCTCGAGTACTCGGCGCAGGGCGTCCGCACCAACGCCGTCGGCCCCGGCTTCATCGACACCCCGCTGGTCCGCTCGTCGCTCAGCCCCGATGCGCTGACCGCCCTCGAGGCGCAGCACGCCACCGGCCGCCTGGGTACGGACGCCGAGGTCGCTGCGCTGACGCTCTTCCTGCTCAGCGACGACGCGTCGTTCATCACGGGCTCGTACCACCTCGTCGACGGTGGCTACTCGGCCCACTAGTTATTTTTGCGGCTGCGCCGCGGGGTCGACCGCCGACGCTGCCGCTCGTGAGATCCGTGCCTCCGGCACCGTCGCACCGCGGTCTGCGTCGTGCTGAAGGGGCGGCTGCGCCGTCTGCCGCGGAATTTGCCCCTCGCTTCTTGAGCGAGGGGCAATTTCCGCAACTCGGGCTTGACCTCGCCTCCCGGCCCTGACAAAGTGAAATGCGCATGCAAAATGACATGTGATTCATAACGATGCAAGGCTCAGGCCTTTGAGAGGCACACATGAAGAAGACGTACCTGACTTTGCCCGCTGCGGTCGTAACTGCAATCGTCGGAACACTGCTGATTCCGACCACCGCCAATGCGGCGCCGGTCGGTCCGGCTCAGGGCGCCGTCGCCTACGAGCGAGGCGTAACCATTCACGAAGGCGTGGCTGCCGCGCTCACAGTCGAAAATGTCGAAGGCGGTGACTGGCGATACGGCACGAGAAGCACCGGCGTCCTCCGGAAAGAGGTCTACTCAGACTTCTGGCACAAGACGCGGAAGCACGGGTCCAGCGTGAAGGACGGCTACAACACCCTGCGCCGAAGCGCGGATACGGCCAAGAACAAGTGGTCGCGAGTGTCCTTCAAGGCCACGGCGAACTCCAACAAGGCGTACTACCGGTTCGTCAAATGAGTCGCGCGCTCGCCCCCGAGGGGTTCGGGGGCGAGCACGGAGGCCCGTGCAAGCCATGATTCTGAGGCTTGCCGCCGCCGTGTCGGTCGCCACGGCGCTCATGACGGCTTTCCTCTTCGTGCGGAGCACTGACGAAGTGGCGCCACGCGGGACGACGCAGCTCGTCACCGTCTGGGACGTCGGAACGGTGGTGACCCGCTCCGAGGCCCGTGCGGTGATAGCGCGATCTGCATCGGATTACGACTTGACACTGTATAAGAGCGTCGTCGCCGCGGACGCTGAAGGCAGCCGTAGAACCCTGTACGCGATGAATGCCGACGCCCGGTCCGCGAACGTCGCCGGAAACCCCTTGTACGCCGATGTCGGACGGTCCTACACCACGCGTTTCGCTCCTGGGCGGGATCTCCCTCTTGCCCGCGTCGGCGGCCTCTACGTCACGGATGGCAGCACGTCGGACGCCGTTGCCTTCGCCCGGGCGCTCAATCGGCACGGCATAGACGCCGACGTGAGACCTTTCGGCGTCATCGAGGCGCTCTCATGGAGCAGCCGGTCGTTTCCCCTCCCGATTCTGATGGCCACGGCATCGCTGGGGTTACTCGCCGGCTGCGTTCACACCGCCGTCGCTCGTCGGCGGACCACCGCCATCCTCATTGCCGGGGGAGCCTCCCGTAGAAGCGTGATCGTCTCCTCTATTGCCGCCGTCCTGCGGTGCATCGGAGGTGCTGCGCTCATCGGAAGCCTCGTAGGCACCATCGCACTGCGGGTCTACAACGACCTTGCACAGTTCGACCGGATCGCGGCGACTGCGGCGTTCGGGGTTGCGGCGGTTGCCGTTGAGGCGGTCCTCGTCACGGTGGTGGCTCTGCTAATCGAAACCCTCACGCCGCTTCCCACTGCGCTCGGGCGAAGGCAACCGCTTCGACAACTCGCAGTCTTCGACGTCGGCATTCACTGCCTTGCGCTCACCCTCACTCTCGTCAGCGTGTCGAGCGTGCTGGCCACCGGATCCGATGTCGCATCGAATCGTCGGGATACCGCCTCATGGAAGGCTGCGGTGGAGGTCGCCTCGGTCGAATTCACCGCGAATGACAAGGAGTACGACGCCATCGAGGGCGACTTCGCTCGCATCGCCGACCGCGCTCTGCGCGCGGGTGACGCGCTGGTGGCATCCCATCCGGCGCCGCCCAGGAGCGGCTACGGTCCGGACCACGGAAATTCCCTCGTCGTGAATGACGCGTACCTCGCAGCGCAGGCCGTCGTCGATCACCAGGGCCGAAGAATCCTGTCGTCTCGCCTGGATCCGCACGCGTTGACCCTGTTGATCCCTGACACCCTCCGTGGCAGGGATCGCGCGCTCGTGGACGAGTACAGCGATTGGGTCGCTTTCCAGCTCGAAAGCGACGACGAGGGCGGTGGCTCCACGCCGGAGGTCCCGATTGACGTCGTTCATCTGCGCGGCGGTCAGAACGTCTTTACCTACTCGACAATCGATTCGACCAGTTCCCAGAGGGATCCCGTGATCGCCGTCCTTCCGACGGCGAGGCGGCTCGTGTCCGACAACTGGATCGTGGCGAACTCGACGACCGGCGGGGTCCTGTTCACCGATGGCGCACGGCTGCAGTCCGAGATCAAGGGAGGTGGGCTGAGTGACTACATCGGCAGCATCGTGCACGGTGCCGACGACGCGGCTATCCGTCTCGGCGATCAGGAGCGCATCTTCGGTGCGCAGATCTTCGGATCGGGCCTCGCGACACTCATCTCGATCATGTCCTGCGTGATCCTTGCCCGTGCGACGGCTGAACGGCACCGGAGGAGTGACTTCGTGCTTGTCGTCCACGGTTCGTATCCCGGCTCCAGAATTCGGGCGCCAGCCCTGTTCCTCTGCCTCTCCGGTGGAATCGCCCTTGCGGCGTCGACGGTGATTGCCTCATCCCTGGCCGCCGATGGGCTCACCTGCCTTCTCGCGGCAGCGAACGTCGCCTCGGCCTGCGCCATGATCGGGATCTTTCGACTCCGATTCTTCGCGGAGTCGCGGGATCGCGCGTGACCACATCTCGAAAGGAAGTCCACGATGTCACAGACGTTGATCTATGCGCGGCGACTGAGCAAGGAGCGGTCGAACCGAACCATTTTCGACGACATCTCGTTGACCGTGAAGTCGGGCGAGTCACTCGCGCTGACGGGTCCGAGCGGCTCCGGCAAGACGACGCTGATTAACTGCCTGGGACTCCTCGACAGAGTCGGCGACGGCCGTCTGGAACTCGCAGGCACCGAGGTGACACGACTGTCGGGGTCTGCGCGCCGCCGCCTGCTTCGCAACACGGTCGGCCATGTGTTCCAGCACTATGGACTCGTCGAGAGCTGGCCCGTCTCCCGAAACCTCGACGTCGGTTTCATCGGGCAGCGGACGTCGCGCGCCGAGCGCGCGGAGCGCCGCAACTCGGCCCTAGCTCGTGTCGGTCTCGGTGAGATCGGCAATCGCCCTACTCACGTGCTGAGTGGTGGCGAGCAGCAGCGGTTGGCCCTAGCGCGCTTGATCCTCAAGAAACCACGCATCGTCATCGCCGACGAACCCACTGCGGCCCTCGACCCCGAGAACGCTGCCCTCGTCATGTTGATTCTCGGCGAGCTCCAAGGCTCGGGTTGCGCCCTCGTGATCGCCACTCACGATGCCGGCGTGGCTAACTGGTGCGATGACCGGCTGGATCTCGGCGGTTCTCGTCCGTCGGATCGATGCCTGATCGATTGAGTGCCTGATGAGCGCATGTCGTTTCCGCCCCGGAAGACGACATAGAGCGCACTTTCGTCGTCGGGGGAGTGCGCGCTTCAGCGCCGCTTCAGCAAACTGCCGTCAAGATGGGCCCCACACAGTTGGGGAGGCCGCATGCGCGTGCTCGTCGTCGAAGACAACGCGGGGCTCGCGCACGGCCTCCGGCTCGGGCTCGAGGCCGAGGGGATCGCCGTCGACCATGCCGCGACCGGCACCGACGGCCTCTGGCGCGCCCGCGAGAACGAGTACGACGTGGTCGTGCTCGACATCATGCTGCCCGGCATGAGCGGCTACGCCATCTGCCGCACCATGCGCGACGAGGGCGACTGGACCCCGGTCATCATGCTCACGGCCAAGGACGGCGAGTGGGACGAGATCGAGGGGCTCGACACGGGAGCCGACGACTACCTGACGAAGCCGTTCTCGTTCTCGGTCCTGCTCGCCCGGATGCGCGCGCTCGTGCGGCGGGGCGCTCGCGAGCGGCCGACGGTGCTCGAGGCCGGAGACCTGCGCCTCGATCCTGCGTCCCGGAAGGTCTTTCGCGGCGACGAGCAGATCGAGCTGACGACGCGCGAGTACGCCGTGCTGGAGTTCCTGATGCGGCACGCGGGCGAGGTCGTCACGAAGCGGCAGATGCTCGACGGCATCTGGGACGACGACTTCGAGGGCGACAACAACATCGTCGAGGTCTACGTGCGGCATCTGCGCAACAAGATCGACCGGCCGTTCGACCGCGAGTCCATCGAGACCGTGCGCGGCGCCGGCTACCGGCTGGCGGGCAACGGTGGCTGAGCGTCGGCGTCGGGGATCCCTCCGCCTTCGGATCACCGTCGCGGCCGTCGCGATCGTGGGAGTGACGCTCGTCGGGGCGTCGGTCGTGTACTCCGTCGTGCAGCGGGCCGTGCTCGAGCAGGGCGTGCGGTCGACCGCGACGAGCGACGCCGACCGGGTGCTGTCGCGCCTGGAGGCCGGCACTGCGCCCGCCACGGCCGTCCGGGGCACCGGCACGCCCGACGGGTCGGTCGCCGTGGTGCTGTCGGCCGACGGGTCGAAGGTGCTGGCGTCGTGGGGCGATCCGGCGGCGGTCCGCGCCTACCTCGCGCTCGCGTCTCCGGTGAAGACCGGCACGGTGTCGCTGTCGGGCGAGCGCTACGCGTTCGAGACGTCGTCGGGAACCTTCACGCCGACGCCCGTGCCGACCGTGACGGTGCCGGCGCAGGACGACTCCGGCGGGCGCTCGTCGTCGCCGAGCTCCGAGCCGACCTCGGGCGCAGGAACCGGCACCACCACCGGCACCACCGACGACTCGGGCGGCTCGGGCGCAGACTCCGGCGGAACCTCCGGCGGGTCGGACGACTCCGGCGGCTCCGGCTCCGGCAGCGGGCGCCAGTCGGGCAAGGGCGGCGGTGGTGGCTCCGGCGGCGGTGGCTCCGACGACGTCGGCGCGCCCGCTCCCGGCGCCCCCGCGCCCGACGCGGGGTCGGCCTCCGTGAGAACGCCCGGCCCCGTGATCCACCTCGCCGCCGCGCGGCCCGACCCGTCGACCGACTACGTCGTGGCCGCGGCTCGCTCGCTCGCCGCCAATGCCGTGACCGAGCGCGCCACGCTCACCACGCTCGGCGTCGTGATCCCGATCCTGCTGCTGGTCATGGCGGCGACGACGTGGCTGGTCGTCGGCCGGTCACTCCGGCCCGTCGAGCAGATGCGGCTCGAGGTCGAGGGCATCACAGCCGCACGGCTCTCGAATCGGATCCCGGGCCAGGGCGGCTCGGACGAGATCGCCCGGCTCGCCACCACCCTCAACGAGATGCTCGACCGGCTCGACGACTCCGCCAAGTCGCAGCGGCGCTTCGTCTCCGACGCCTCGCACGAGCTGCGGTCGCCCCTCGCCGTCATGCGGCAGCTCGCCGAGGTGCAGCGCGCCTACCCCGGCCGCATCGAGCCGGAGCTGCTCGCCGACACCGTGCTCACCGAGGGACAGCGCCTGGCCGACCTGGTGCAGGGCATGCTGATCCTCGCGCGAGCCGACGAGGGCGGACTCGAGCCTGCGATGCAGGCCGTCGACGTCGACGACATCGTCCTCGGCGAGGCGGCACGCCTCCGCTCGGCGGGGGCGGTGACGGTCGACGCCACGAACGTCACAGCGGCCCGGGTGCGGGGCGATCGGGGGATGCTGGCGCAGGTGGTCAGGAACCTCGCCGACAACGCCGCCCGGCACGCAGCAGGCGCGGTCGCCCTCTCACTCGAGGTCGCCGACGGGCGAGTGCTGCTCGCGGTCGACGACGACGGGGCGGGCGTGCCCGCGGCCGACCGCGATCGGGTGTTCTCACGGTTCGTCAGGCTGGACGAGGCCCGGGCCCGGGAGGCCGGAGGGTCGGGGCTGGGGCTCGCCATCGTGCGCAGCCTCGTCAACGTCCACGACGGCGAGGTGCGCGTCGCCGACTCCGCCCTGGGCGGTGCGCGCTTCGAGGTGTCGCTTCCGCTGCTCGACGACTGACGGCCTTCGACGACCGAGCCCGTTCGCACCTGAACGTTCGTTCAGGACGCTTCAGACCCGGTTCAGCACCCCCTTGGGAAAGTCATGTCAGCCGCACAGGCGGCCCACCCACCACGGAGGACATCATGAACCGCACCAAGAAGCTCGTCATCACCGGCACCGCCGCCGCGGCGCTCGTGCTCGGATCCGCCGGCATCGCCTTCGCCTCGCAGGGCGCCGACGACACCGCCACGCCGGTCGCCACGACCACCGCCAGCCCCGCCGCCCCCACGGCATCGGCCACGCCGACCGGGTCGCCGAGCACCACGCCCACCGCGAAGCCGCACGCGCGCCACGGCCACGGCGCCGATGACGCCGCCGGTCACGCGCGCCACGGACGCGGGGCCGACGACGCTCCGGGCCACGTGCGCCACGGGCGTGGGGCCGATGACGTCGTCGCAGTTCCTGCGCCCGTCGCCTCCACCACGCCGGCCCCGACGACCGCGCCGGCCGCCGACGACTCCGGCCACCACGCCACCGCGCCGGCCCCGGTCGCCTCGACGGCTCCCACCCCGGTCGCCGCCGTCAGCGATGACGGCCCCTCGCACGACGCGGGCGACGACCACGGTGGAGACCGCGACGGCTCGAGCAGCGGCAAGCACGGCGGCTCGGACGACGGCTCCGGCCACGACGCCGGTGACGACCACGGCGGACACGGCTCTGACGACTGATCGTCGGGGCGGCTGGCGCCGCGGGGTCGGCCGCCGTCGCTGCCGCTCGTGAGATCTGTGCCTTCGGCACCGTCGCACCGGACGATGCGTCGTGATGAAGGGGCGGCTGGCGCCGCCGTCACCGCTGAGAGTGCACTCGTTGTCGCCCAGGAGACCCTGGTGCGACAACGAATGCACTTTCGCGCGCGGGCCGCGGCCTCGCCGCCACCCAGTGCCAGACTGGCGGCATGGCTCGCGACGACCGCACGCTCACGGACGCCCACGGCGTCGTCATCCACTACTACGTGTGGGCGGCCTCCGCGCCGCGCGGCATCGTCCAGCTCGCGCACGGCGTCGGCGAATACGCGCTCCGGTACGAGCGGCTCGCCGAGGCACTGGCCGCCGCCGGCTACACCGTCTACGCCGACGACCACCGCGGACACGGCCGCACGGGCATCGGCCAGTGGGGCGAGGGCAGCCCGATGCTCGGCCACCTCGGGCCCGGCGGCCTCCCCGCCACCGTCGAGGCCGTGCGCGATGTGACCCGGACGGCCCGCGCCGACGCCCCCGGGCTCCCGCTCGTTCTGCTCGGGCACTCGTGGGGCTCGCTGATGGCTCAGATCATCGTCGACGCGCACGCCGACGACTACGACGGCGCCGTCCTCACCGGCACCGCGTACCGCACTCCCCTCACGATGAACGGCGGCGACCTCAACAAGCGCCACGCGCACCTCGGCACCACGGGGTTCGAGTGGCTGAGCCGCGACCCCGCCGTCGCCGCCGCGATGGCCGTCGACCCGCTGGCCATACCGGCCACCGTCCTGAAGCTCTTCGGCCTCCGCGACGCGCTCCGCCTCTACGGCCGCCCGACCCGGCACCCGAAGCGAGACCTGCCGCTGCTCGTGATGGTCGGCGACGACGACCCGCTCGGCGGCCGCACCAGCGCCGAGAAGCTCGTGGCGGCCTACCGGGACCGGTCGGGCTTCACCGACGTCGAGCTCATCGTCTACGACGGGGCGCGGCACGAGGTGTTCAACGAGACCAACAGGGACGAGGTCACGGTCGACCTGATCGGGTGGCTCGACGCTCGTTCCGCAGTTCCTGCGTAGGCTCGCTTCTATGCACGGTGAGTACAAGGTCCCAGGCGGAAAGCTCGTAGTCGTCGACCTCGACGTCATCGACGGGAGGCTGTCGGGGTTCCGGCTCGCGGGCGACTTCTTCCTCGAGCCCGACGACGCCCTCGAGGCGATCGACCGCGCCGTCAACGGTCTCGACGCCGCCGCCGACTCCGCCGACATCTCGGCCGCGATCCGGGCGGGACTCCCCGAGGGCACCACGATGCTCGGCGTCTCGCCCGAGGCGATCGCCGTCGCGATCCGCCGGTCGCTGAGCCGCGCGACCGACTGGCGCGACTACGACTGGCAGATCATCCACGACGGGCCCGTCTCGCCCAACGTGCATCTCGCTCTCGACCAGGTGCTCACCGAAGAGGTGGGGGCCGGCCGCCGCGGGCCCACGCTGCGCTTCTGGGAGTGGAACGAGCCCGCCGTCGTGATCGGCAGCTTCCAGTCGCTCAAGAACGAGGTCGACGCTGAGAACGCCGAGAAGCACGGCTTCCAGGTCGTGCGCCGCATCTCGGGCGGCGGTGCCATGTTCATGGACGCCGACTCGATCGTCACCTACTCGCTGTACGCCCCGGGCGATCTCGTGCAGGGCATGAGCTTCGCCGACTCGTACGCCTACCTCGACGAATGGGTGATCCAGGGGCTCAAGTCGATGGGCATCGACGCGTTCTACCAGCCGCTCAACGACATCACGAGCGCCAAGGGCAAGATCGGCGGCGCCGCGCAGAAGCGCCTCGGCAACGGCGCCCTCCTGCACCACGCCACCCTGAGCTACGACATGGACGGCGACACGATGGTGCAGGTGCTCCGCATCGGCCGCGAGAAGATGAGCGACAAGGGCACGACCTCGGCGGCCAAGCGGGTCGACCCGCTGCGCTCGCAGACGGGACTGCCGCGCGCCGAGGTGATCGACAGCCTCAAGCGCACGTTCACGGGCCTCTACGGCGCGACCGTCGGTCACGTGACCGACGACGAGCTGGCGCAGGCCGAAGAGCTGGTGCGCACTAAGTTCGCGACGCCGGAGTGGCTGGCCCGCGTCCCCTAGAAAGCCGAGTGCGAGAGGTAGTCCGCGGGCACAGCGCCGAGCACCGACGGCCGCCTCGGGTCGATCGGCTCCGTGATGGCCGTCGCGCCCTTGCGGATGCGCACGGTCATCAGCAGCTCCTGGCCGAGCGCGGGCAGCGACTCGTGATCGGGGTCGCGGATTCCGAGCACGAGCGTGTGCGAGGCGTCGGCCAGCCGGAACTCCACGTATCCCGCAGAATCCCACGCGTCGACGATGCGGCCGCCGACGGTGCCGACGGCCTCTGCCTCGTGGCTCTGCTCGACGAGGTCGGCGATCGTGCGGGTCTCAGCGGTGTCGGCGGCGGTCGTCGTGCAGGGCCGCGCAGGCGCGGCGCCCGTCAGGGCTGCGCGCCGCTCATACGGCGCGTCGCCGGCGGCCTCGGCCGCGTCGCAGAGATCGGAGAGCAGGAACTCGAGATCGGCAACCGCCCCGCCGTCACCCCCGACGAACACGGGAATCCCGTCGACGAGGCCCGCCCCCTCTTCCGCGGCGGCCGTCGCGCCCGCCAGCCGCTTCGGCGTGGCCATCGCCCGCCCGAAGAACAGCGGCAGGGGCCCGCCGCTGCGCCACCGGTACAGCACCTCGACCTGGGCGCTCAGCTCGGTCGGCGCGAGGGCGCGACGGAGCGCCTCGACACCGGAATCGTCGAGACCGGGGGCGAGGGAGGCGAGGAGGGCCGAGTCGATTCCACTGAGAAGGCTCTCGAATCGGGTCAGCTGCTGGGCGAGTGTCACCCTCTGAGTTTCCTGGAAGCGCACTCCACGCATAAGTCCGCAAAGGGGTGCGACCCGAACGCGGGCCGGTCAGCCGACGACGACGTAGTGGTAGCCGAAGCGCCCGCTGGTCACCGACGACGGCCGAGCCGACCTCGAAGGGCTGGGCGAACACCACGCGCACCTGCGGGCCGCTGGTGGCGCGGGCACCCGTGCCGAAGACGAGCCAGCCGCCGATGTCCGAGCCCGACACGACGGCGGGCTTCCCGCCCGTTCCGTTCGCCGGCAGCAGCTGGACGGTCGGCGGGTCGGCCCGGTCGCCGAGGACGTGCCCGCCGACTGAGACGTCGTGCGCGATCCGTGCCGCTGTCGGCCGTCGCCAGGCGAGCGCGACCGCGGCGCCGCCGGCGGCTAGTGCGCCCCGTTGGGTGAAGCGGTCGGGCGCCTGGAGAGGCGTATTAACTCTGGGTAGTCATCCAGAATTAGTGTTCAAACCCATGTCGGCTCTAGCCGATGACCTGGTACGTGAAGCCGAACCCCGTCTTGGTCACGCCCTGGGGCGGGACCTCCGCCAGGCCGATGTCGAAGTGGGTGCGCGACGGCGACACGTAGAACGGTCGCGTGGCCGCGCCCGAGCCGGTCGGGGTGATGACGACCGCGGGCGTCACGTCGAACGGCTTGTCGTAGGTGACCCGCACCAGGCCCCCTCGCACGGTCAGGGTGCCCGTGCCGAAGTAGAGGAATCCCGACGTGTCCGTGCCGTTCAAGGTCGGCGAGGGCGGAGCGGTCCCCGCCCCGGGCAAGGGCGTCAGCTGAGGCTTCGACAGCGCCCGGTCTGACCGAAGATGTCTCCCGAGGATGACGTCCTCGCTCGCGCGGATGCGACCGGGCCAGATCCACGTCGGACGGTCGGCGGAGTCGCGGTCATCGGCCAGGAGGGTCTTCGAGTAGGGGGCGGTACTCGTGGGGTCGATCAGGACCCGAGCGCCGTAGGCGTCTCCCGCCGTGACCGCCGCGCGCTCGAACCGCGCGAAGCGGGTGCCGACGACGGCGAAGTCGTCGCCCCGCTCGAGCTGGATGAGGGTCGCGGACGGCCCGCCTGTCTTCCTGACGTCAGCGCCCAGGAAGGCGCCGCCGATGAGGCGGATGCCGCCTGAGAGCGGCTCGGTGAGAGTGAGGTTCTGGCGGTGGACGAGGAGTGGCGCGGGGCCGCCGTAGACGAAGGCGTCGATCAGCTCGAGCTGGCGGACATTGCCGAGGCGGATCAGCGGATCGACGTTGCCGGGGAACGCCGAGTGCTCGTCGGCCGGCGACTCGACGTGGAGGAACGGCAGGCGCACGAACTCCACGACATTGCCGCCGTGGCCGTCCCAGGCGATGTCGAGGGCGACGTTGGCTGCCCGTTCGATGGTGAGGTTGTAGCAGGTGAACGTGTTGGTCTGCTTCGTCGGGTCGTCGGGCGTGGTGACGATCATCGCCGCGGCGTCGCGGCTTCCGCAGTTGTCGATGAACAGGTCGGTCCAGGTGTTGTTGTTGACCCGGTTGATCTGGATCGCCGTACCGGGAACGTCGAACAGTCGGACGCGGTTGATGCGCGACTCGAAGCCGTTGTCGACGCGGATGAGGGGAGCCCGGCTGCCATTGCCGTGGAGCGTGATGAACTCGACGGTGATGGCGCCGCCGTCGATCACGAGCAGCGGGTCGACGCTCCGCTCGCGGTGGTGCAGGTTGACGCCGCCGCGGGCCGACGGTGTGAATCGGCTGCTGTCGGCACCCTCCCCGATGATCTTGACCAGGGTCGGGATGGTGAGGCTGTCGATGATGTAGTGGCCGCTCGGGATGAGCACGACGCCGAGTTTCGCGTGCGCCGCCTGGATGGCCGCCTGAAAGGCGGCGGTGTCGTCGGTGACGCGGTCGCCGACCGCCCCGAAGTCGGTGACGTCGAACATCGACGCTGTGACCTTCTGCCCGCTCTTTCCCGGTGCGGGTGCTGCCGATGCCGGCGAGGCGGCGACGGCGGTGATACCGGCGGCGGTGGTGAGGGCCGCCGCGGCGAGGAAGCCGCGGCGGCCATGGGGAGAGGGGCTCCGGTCAGAAGTCATGCAGAGAACTCTACATGAGATATTTCAAAGGCTCAGCGCCGCACGAGCTCCTGATACTGCGGGTTCTTCTCGACGTACTTCGCGACATAGGAGCAGGCGGGCACGACGCGCTTGTCGCTCGTCGCCTTCACGTCGTCCAGGGCGTGCTGCACGAGCACTGCGGCATAGCCGTTGCCCTGCTCGGCGGGGTCGACCTCCGTGTGCGTGAACGCGATCTCGCTGTCGGACTCCTGGAAGGCGGCGAAGCCGACCGTCCGTCCGTCCTTGAGGATCGTGTACTGGCTCTGGGCGTCATCTCTGCGGACTTCGACGGTCATGGCCGAAACGATACGCCGCGGTGGTCGGGCGGCGCTGTCAGGACGACCACAATAGGAGGATGCCCGCAGACTGGACCACGGAGTCGCGTGACCGTGTCGTCCACGGCGACAACCTCGAGTTCCTGCCGAACCTCCCCGACGGGGCGTTCACAGTCGTCTACCTCGACCCGCCGTTCAACACCGGCCGCAGCCAGACCCGGCACGAGACGCACTCGGTGCGGGGCTCGCGCACCGGAGCCGTGGCCGGCTTCAAGGGCGTGCAGTACGAGCGGATCCGCGGCGACCTGATGAAGTACGACGACCGGTTCGACGACTACTGGTCGTTCCTCGAGCCGCGGCTCGCCGAAGCATGGCGGCTGCTCGCCGACGACGGCACCCTCTACCTCCACCTCGACTACCGCGAGGCGCACTACGCGAAGGTGCTGCTCGACGCTCTGTTCGGCCGCGCGTCCTTCCTGAACGAGATCATCTGGGCCTACGACTACGGCGCCAAGAGCAAGTCGCACTGGCCGACCAAGCACGACACGATCCTCGTCTACGTGAAAGACCCGGCGAAGTACCACTTCGACTCGAGCGCCGTCGACCGCGAGCCGTACATGGCGCCGGGCCTGGTCACGCCCGAGAAGGCCGCGCGGGGCAAGCTGCCCACCGACGTCTGGTGGCACACGATCGTGTCGCCGACCGGCAAGGAGAAGACCGGCTACCCGACGCAGAAGCCGCTGGGCATCCTGCGGCGCATCATCCAGGCCTCGACGCGCGAGGGCGACTGGGTGCTCGACTTCTTCGCAGGATCCGGCACGACGGGCGCGGCAGCGGCCGAGCTGGGCCGCCACTTCGTGCTCGTCGACAGCAACGCGGAGGCCGTCGCCGTGATGCGCCGACGCCTCCCCGACGCCGACTTCGTGACGGCCTAGGCCGCAACGGGAGGGTTCAGGCCGTCTTGAGCAGCTGTTTGAAGGCGCTGCCGTGGAACACGAGGGGTTCCAGCGACGCGTCGGTGTAGAGGCCGGTGACCTCGAGCAGGATCATCGTGTGGTCGCCCGCGGGGTACTCCGCGTACGCCTTCGTCTCGAGCCACACGGGCGAGCCGTGCACGAAGAGGGCTCCGTCGTCGCTGGTCTCCAGCTCGAGGTTCTCGAAGCGCGTCGCCTTGTCTTTCGCGGCGATCTGGCGCGCGGTCTGGCCGTGCGTCTCGCCGAGCACCGAGATGCCGATGCGCTCGGCCTTCTTCAGCGTGGGCCAGGTCGTCGACGTGTTCTGCACCGAGAAGCCCACGAGCGGCGGGTCCATCGAGATGCCCACGGTGAACGACGAGGCCACGAGGCCTTCGCGCTCGCCGTCGACCTCGGCGGCCAGCGCGACCACCCCGGACGGGAAGTACGAGAACGTCGTGCGCAGGAGCTGCGAGTCGGGGGAGTACGGGGTGAGAGCCATGATCGGGTCCTTCGTCGGTGTTGTGGTTCCATCGTGACACTCGATTGTTGAATCTAGATTTCGCCGCCGTGAAAAAAGTCGCCGTATTTCGTCGGAGGCCCGGCCGTGGCGGCGGAAGGCCCGGAACTGCGGGAGTTCCGGGCCTTCTTCCGAGGTGACCACCTCGAGTTCCTGCGCCCTGGGCTCTGCCCGGACGCGAATCCGCCGACCTAGTCGCGGCTGGGGATGCGGATGCTGCCGGTGTCGGGCGACACCGGGGAGCCCATCGTGTTGGCGGCGGACTGCGCGGCGAGTGCGGCGCGGTCGGTCTCCTCGGCGTCGGCATCGACCTGCGCCTTGGCGGAGGCCGCCTCGGCGTTCTGGTGGGCCTGCTCGTCCATGGCGGAGCGCGTGCGGAGCGGCGCCGGGCGGAGGAAGAAGCTCAGGACGAACGCCACCGAGACGACGACGAGCGCGATCGTGAAGACCGAGACCGACGCGTGCGCGAAGCCGTAGAGGAACGGCGCCTTGAGGGCTTCGGTCGCCTTGTTCAAGAACGAGGTGTCGCCGTTCAGTGCGTTTCCGAGAGCGGCGGTGTTGCCCGTCTGGACCTGCTTGAGCAGGTCGAGGATCCCGGCGTTGTTCGGGTTCGACGTCACCGTCGTGTCGGCCAGCGCCGACTTCAGGTTCGCCGCAAGCGTCTTGTCTTTGAAGCCGTCCGGAATCGTCGTGCCGAGGCGCGAGAACAGCACCGAGAACAGGATCGCCGTGCCAGCCGTGCCGCCGATCTGGCGGAAGAACGTCGACGACGAGGTCGCGACGCCGATGTCGGCCGGGCCGACGGAGTTCTGCGAGGCGAGGGTCAGCGTCTGCATGAGCTGGCCGAGGCCGAGGCCCACGAACACCATGCCGATGGAGAGGAAGTACCACGGCTTGTCGTAGGTGAGCTGGCTGAACCAGGCGAAGCCCAGGATCATGAACGCCGTGCCGATCGGCGGGAACATCTTGTACTTGCCGGTGCGGGAGATGATCTGGCCCGAGACGATCGACGAGATCATCAGGCCCAGGATCATCGGGAGCATCTGGAAGCCCGACTCGGTGGGCGTGGAGCCGTTGACGAGCTGCAGGTAGAGCGGCACCGTCAGGAGCGCGCCGAACATGCCGAAGCCGACCAGTACGCCGAGGACGGTCGCCATCGAGAAGGTGCGGCTCTTGAACAGCTTGAGCGGGATGAGCGCGGCGTCGCCCATCATACGCTCGGCCACGATGAAGCCGATGATGCCGAGACCGCCGATGACGTAGCAGGCCCAGGCGCTGAGCGAGCCCCAGCCCCACTCGCGGCCCTGCTCGGCTACGAGGAGGAGCGGAGCGGCCGACACGATGACGAGCGAGGCGCCCCACCAGTCGATGCGGATGTTGTCTTTGCGGCTCTGGCCGGGGATGTGGAGGAAGCGGCCGACGATGATGAGGGCGACGATTCCGATCGGCACGTTGAGCAGGAAGACCCAGCGCCATCCGGTGATGAACAGGATCGAGTCCGCACCGGCGAAGAGGCCGCCGATCAGCGGGCCGATGACCGACGAGATGCCGAAGACGGCGAGGAAGTAGCCCTGGTACTTCGCGCGCTGGCGGGGAGCGAGGATGTCGCCCATGATCGCGAGCGGGAGAGCCATGAGGCCACCGGCGCCGAGGCCCTGCAGGCCGCGGAAGGCGGCGAGCATGTACATCGAGTCCGAGAACGACGCGGCGGCCGACCCGATGATGAAGATGGCGATCGCGATGATGAACAGCGGGCGGCGGCCGAAGAGGTCGGACAGCTTGCCGTAGATCGGCGTCGCGATGGTGGAGCAGATCAGGTAGGCCGTCGTGACCCAGGCCTGGTGGTCGAGACCGTGGAGGTCGTCGCCGATGGTGCGGATCGCCGTGCCGACGATCGTCTGGTCGAGCGACGACAGGAACATACCTGCCATCAGGCCGAAGATGACGAACAGGATCTGCCTGTGCGTCATCAACCCCTGCTGCTCGACGGGTGCCGTCTCTGGTGCGGCTGCTTCTGCCCGGGACATCTGTCTCTTTCCGTCTCATTGCGTATCGCGCGCACTGACCGCGCGCGATTGTTTGCAATCGATGCAAAATTACACGAGTGTCACGAATTTGCCTAAGCCGTTCTCCCGAGCTGCCGAGGTCGCAGTGTTAGTGTGGCCGCCGCCCGGTCTGACTCGAATGGTTTTGGTGCATGCGTAAAAGGTTCGTCCCTGTTCTGACCACGGCCGTGGTCGCGACCGCCCTGCTAGCAGGATGCACCTCCGGCACGTCCGGCGTCATGCCTCCCGCGACGCTCGGAGAGCAGACGCCCCTGAAATCGTCGACCCCGGCGGCTCCCACCGCGTCATCGCTGTCGGCGACCTCCGGCGGTCTCGTCGGCGGCTCGACCGTCACCATCTCGGGCACGTCGCTCGCCGACGTCAGCGCCGTGAAGTTCGGCACCGTCGCCGCCACCTCGGTCAAGGCCACCGCCACCTCGGTGACCGCCGTCGTGCCGCACGCCGTCGACTACCAGCCGTCGACGGTCGATGTCACGGTCACCGGCGCCTCGTCGTCGGGGCTCTCGTACGACTACAAGGTGACCGACGGTGTCGACAGAGAGATGCAGTACGCGTTCCAGCACTGGTCGGCGAAGGCGTACAACGCGTCGTTCGCCAACTTCAACGCCGTCGGCGGCGACTGCCAGAACTTCGTGAGCCAGGCCCTCGCCGCGCGCGGCCTCGCCCAGAACGACTCCTGGTACTACAACTCGACCGGCCACAGCGAGTCCTGGGGCTACGCTCCGTCGTTCGACACGTACCTCGCGACGACGCCGTCGCTCGGCTTCACTCGCCTGGCCGCGACCGAGCGCTCGAAGCTCGCCATCGGCGACCTGGCGTACTTCGACTGGAACGACAACGGCGTGCCCGACCACGTCATGATCGTCAGCGCGATCGCAGGCAGCAAGATCTCGCTCGTCGGCCACAACCTCGACTACGACTACCGCGACCTCGACACCGCCATCACCAAGGACCACCCCGGTGCCGACGTCTGGTTCTACAAGGTCCCTGCGTCTCTGTAGCGGCGCCTGCGCCTGCGCCTGCGCCTGCGCCTGCGCCTGCGCCTGCGCCGCCGGGCGGGTGAGGAGTCGCTCGTTGTCCTGCTCGACCCCGGTCGCCGACAACGAGCGACCCCTCACCGTCGTCCACAGGGGGGCGCTTCTCCACAGAAGAGACCTGGCGCAGGAACTCGGGGTGGCCGGGCCGCCACGCTGGGTGCGTGTCCTCGTCGCCCCTTCCTGATCCGCTGGCTGAGGCGCCGTTCGCGGTCGCCGATGCGTACCGCGCCGGTGTCGGCGTGGGCCGCCTTCGCGCGGCAGACCTCGCCGTGCCGTTCCTCGGCGTCCGGGCGGTCAGCCCGGCAGCAGACCTGGCCGGTCGATGTCGCGAGGCAGCCCTCGTGCTCGGGGCGGACCAGTGCTTCAGCCACCTCACGGCGGCGGCCCTCTGGGGTCTTCCGCTTCCTTCCCGGTACGCGGATCGTACGGTGGAGCTGCACGTCTCGACGACGGGGAGTCGGGCGATGCGTCGTCCGGGAGTCATCGGCCACCGGATCACGCCCGTAGCTCGACTCCTTCTCGACGGGCTGCCGGTCGTCGACCCGGTCACGGCGTGGGCGCAGTGCTCGGAGCAGCTCCGGGTCGACGATCTCGTCGCGATGGCCGACGGCCTGCTCGGGGAGTGGTCGACACGACCCCGGGCGCGACTCGTGGAGCGCGAGCTGCTCGAACGCGCCGTGGCCTCGCGTGCGGGTTCCCGCGGTGTCGTCGCACTCCGGGAGGCGCCCGATCTGGCACGGTCGAACGTTCGCTCACCCGGCGAGACGCGTCTCCGCCTCCTCCTCGTGCGGGGCGGACTGCCGGAGCCCGAGCTCAACGTCGAGGTGCGTGATGACGACGATCGCTGGCTCGGCATCGGCGACCTCGTGTTCCGCGACGCTCGAGTCGTCGTGGAGTACGAAGGCGACGGGCACCGCGTCGACAGGAAGCAGTTCGAGTCCGACATCGACCGCCGAGAGCGGTTCGCCGACGCGCGGTGGCGCACCATCCGCGTCACCGGAGGCGCACTGCGCACGTCGCCGAGCCAGGTCGTCGCGCGAGTGCGCAAGCACGTCCTAGGTGCAGATGCTTCCCTTCCAGGCCGGTGAGGGGTCGCTCGTTGCTGTCGGCGGGGCGGTTGAGGACAAGAAGCGACTCCTCGCCGGCGTGCGCGCGTCAGCGCGCTCGCGCTCAGCGCGTGGGGCGGAGGAGGAGGGGGATGAGCACCGCGACGGCCAGGAGCACGGCGGCGACACCCCCGACGAGCCCGAGCCAGAGGGCGCCCGCGCCCGGTGCGGAGCCCGGCACAGGGCGTGCGAAGGTGAGCACGACGAACGCCACGACCTGTGCCGCCACCTGCACGAGCACGTAGCGCACGAGGGGCGGCCGGAGCACGGCGACCTGCACGCGCGCACGGAGCGGCAGCCAGGCGGCGAGCTGCCCGGCGACGAGCAGGAGGTGGATCGCTGCGAGGAGCACGACGAACGCGGGCGTGTAGCCGAGGTCGCCGTCGATGACGAGCGCGAGGCCCAGCATCACGCTGAGGATGGCGGCGAAGGGCGTGCGCGGCAGGGCGGCGGCTCCGACCGTGAGGAGGAGCGCGACGACGAGCCAGCCGCTGACGCCGATCACGACGAGCGACGCGAGTGCTCCGACGACGCCGACCAGGGCGGTGACGGCCGCGGCCGGGACGGTGCGGCCGACCGCAGGGAAGCCGGGGGTCATCGCATCCTCCGGGGGCGGCTGAGCATGCGCAGCTGCACGGCCGGAACCGGCACGCCGGGCTGCTCGCCCCACCGCACCAGCTCCACGCCCGATGCGGCCATGCTGTCGAGCCGGTAGGTGCGCTCGAGCATGAGCAGCTGGTGGGCGGTGCGCTCCTCGCGGGTGGTGCGGGAGATGTCGGCGGCGGGCAGCACGTCGACGGCGAGCACCCGGTGGCCGGTGGATGCCCAGGTGATCGCCATGGTCGCGGCCTGCTCGTCGAGGAAGGTCGACAGCACGACGACCAGCGACGAGGCCGGCACGAGCGGCGTGCGCACGGACCGGACCGGCTCGCCCGTGGGGGCCGCCGTCGCGATGGTCTTCTGCAGGCGTTCCAGGTGCCGCGTGCCGCCGCCCGGCTCGACCGAGCGGGCGGTGCCGGCGAGGTCGCGCAGGCCGACCCGGTCGCCGGCGGCCAGGTAGGCGGCCGCGAGCGAGAACGCGGCCTCCCGGGCCAGGTCGAGCGACGTCGCCGTGGCGACCGTGCCGCGCGCGCCCGACCAGCGGGTGATGTCGGCGCCGACGTCGTCGCGGTCGTCGACGACGAGCATCACGATGGCGTCGGCGGTCGAGAAGGTGCGGCGCACGTAGAGTTCGCACTCGAGGGTTGCGCGGCGAGCCGTGGCCTTCCAGTCGATGCGCCGCAGCCGATCGCCGGGCGTGAACAGGGCGACATCGCGGAACTCCCCGCCGTCTCCCGGCGTCGCCGACCCGTGGGCGCCGGTGATGCCGACGACGCGGAGGGGCAGCGGCAGGTTCTCCATCCGGAGGCGCGGCGGCGGTACGACGCGCGAGCTCACGGGCCCGGGCTCCGGCGACGAGACGGCCGTGCCGCGGGCACCCAGCACCGAGTAGTGCATGCGCACGATCTCCTGCGGGCCGGAGTGGGCGACAGGGATCGTGCCGATCAGCCGCGCGGCGGTGTCGCGGTCGACGGCGAAGCGGTGCGTCGTGTCGTCGGCGGCCTCCAGCAGCACGGCGACGCTCTCGGCCCCCTCGGGCAGATCGAAGCCGATGCGGTAGGCCACCCCCGACGAGTCGGCATCAGGGCGCAGGAACGTGCGGACCGTCACCGCGGCCCCGCGCCGCGGCCGCGCGTCAGCCCCGAGCGCCACCGCCACGAACAGCGGGAGCGCCAGCAGGGCGAACTCGGCGTGCGTGGTGACGAGTCCGAGGGCCGCCAGCAGCACGGCGGCCCCGGCGCCGAAGAGCACGGGCGGGGTCACCGCCCAGCGCGGCGCCGCCGAGGTCTGGTCGACCGCCCCTCCCGCACCCGGATCACGCTCGCCTCTCGCCGGCGTGCCGACTCCGCCGGAGGACTGCGCGCCGGTCGGCGAGGTCGCCCCCGACGGAGGCTCGGCCCCGGTCACGGGCGCGCGGCGACCGCCGGCGCGCCCTCGCCGACGGCGGGCGGGCCCGCGACCTGTCCGACGATTCCCCGGATCACGCCGGCCGAGTCGACGCCGTTGGCCCAGGCCTGCGGGGTCAGCGAGACGCGGTGGGCGAGCACGGGGACCGCGGCCGCCTTGATGTCCTCGGGGGCGACGAAGTCGCGGCCGTCCATGACGGCGCGGGCGCGACCGACGAGCATGAGGCCCTGGGCGCCGCGGGGCGAAGCGCCGACCTGGATGTCGCGGTGGCCGCGAGTGGCAGTGACGAGGTCGACGCAGTAGAGGGCGATGTCGGGGTCGACGTGCACGGTCTCGATGGTGTTCTGCATCGCGAGCAGCGTCTCGGGGCTGATCACGGCCTCGACGGAGCCGACCTCGCGGCGGCGGTCGACGCGGTTGAGCAGCACGGCCTGCTCGCCCTGCCGCGTGGGGTAGCCGACCGAGAGGCGCACCATGAAGCGGTCGAGCTGCGCCTCGGGCAGCGCGTACGTGCCCTCGTACTCGATGGGGTTCGAGGTCGCGATGACGTGGAACGGCTTCGGCAGCGGGAAGCTCTGGCCCTCGACGGTCACCTGGCCCTCGGCCATCGCCTCGAGAAGCGCCGACTGGGTCTTGGGCGAGGTGCGGTTGATCTCGTCGGCCAGGAAGAGGCCCGTGAAGACCGGCCCGGGGCGGAAGACGAACTCCGAGGTCTTGGGCGCGTAGAGGAACGAGCCGGTGATGTCGGCGGGCAGCAGGTCGGGCGTGCACTGGAGACGCCGGAAGTCGAGCCCGGTGGCCTGCGCGATGCTGCGCGCCGCGAGCGTCTTGCCGAGGCCTGGGACGTCTTCGAACAGGACGTGACCGCCGGCCAGGATGCTCGCGAGGGCGAGCTCGAGCGGGTCGCGCATGCCGACGACGAGGCGGCCGACCTCGTCGAGGATTCGTCGGCTGAGGTCGGCGACCTCGGCGATGGAGAGCTGCGCGTCGGGGGAAGTCGTGGTCACGGGTGCCTCTCGGTGGGTGCGGGGTCGGAAGCGGGTGCGCCGCCTGGATCGGGTGCGCTGCTGGGAGCGGCTGCCGGGCCCGAAGCGGGTGCCCTGCCGAGCGCCTCGACGGCATTCATCAGCCGGGTGAACGACACGAGGTCGAGGTGCGACCTCCGCGGCGTCATCAGCGTGCGGACGACGGGCGGTGCGAGGATCGCCTCGATCTGAGCCCGGTCGTCGGGGTCGTACAGGTCGAGCCCGTAGAGGAACAGCAGGCGATGCCGGGCCGCCTCGCGGACTCGGGACAGCGTCTTCTCGTGGATGCCGCCGTGCGATTTCATCGCCCAGCCGAGGCGCTCGAGGTCGCGCCGGGCACCGGGCGTGCGCCGGACGACCGGGCGCGGCCACTCGGCCCTGTCGCCCTCCTGGACCGAGATCCAGGTCACGCCGACGGCGAACACGGCCAGGCTCACCAGCGTCGCCGGCAGCGGTTCGACGCCGAAGAACCAGACGATCCCGCCGACGACGAGCGCGGCGACGGCGACCAGGATCGCCGGCACCCGCAGCGGCGGACGGAGCAGCGCCCTCACGGCGCGGCCTCCGCGTCGGCGGCGGCCCACTGGGCGTCGAGGGTCTGCAGGGCCGCGCGCGCGGCGGTCACGTCCCGCGCCGTCGAGACGGCGTCGCCGAACCGGACGGCGAGGTACAGGCGTCGGAGGGTGGCGAGGGCGGACCCGTCGACTCCCGTCCGTTCCAGGATGCGGCTCGTGAACTCGGTCGGGGTCTCGGACTCCAGCCGGCGGTACCCGGCGTCCTCCGCGGCCTCCTGCAGGCCGAGCCAGGCCTGCACGATCGCGTCGCCGGGCTCCCGGTCTCCGTCGAGCACGTCGAGTGCGCGTCGGAGCCCCCGCCGGAGGTACGGGGCGCTCGTCTCGACCGACGGGTCGTCGCCGAGGAGGTCGAGCGCCTCATCGCCGAGACCGCCCGGGCCGCCGCGCTGGCGGTCGCGCAGTCGTCGCAGCACGTAGCGGACGACCACGAATACCAGGAACGCGCCCACCAGGCACAGCACGAGGATGACGATCCAGCCGAGGTCGGGGCGGCTGCCCGTCGCGATCGGCGGCGGAGTGCCCGTCGCCACCGCGGCCGGCGGCGGGGTCTGGACGAGCGGCTTCGGGCTGGGCAGCACGCCGAACGTGCGGCGCGGGCCGGTGAAGACGAGGGCGCTGCCGAGGGCGCTCCCGAGTGCGATGAGCAGCGCGAGGCCGCCGGCGACGAGGCCTGCGACGGGCGGGCGGAAGCGGCGGCGTGGCTCAGCCACGTCGGGTTCCTGCCGCGAATTGCCCTCGCTCATGCCTCGACGCTACCGGACGCATCGCGGCCGGAACCGCGACGGTGCGCGCCTGGGGATAACTCGCTACGCGGCGACGCCGAGGCCGTCGAGCGCCTTCTCGAAGATGGTGAGCCCCTGCATGCCGGGGAGGCTGGCGATGTTGTTGTCGAGCTTCTTCATCTCTTTGCGGCCTTCGACGCCGCTCATGATCTGGCCGAACACGAACTGCACGTCGTCGCGCTCCATGATGCTCGAGCCGACGGGGGCCCAGAACTTCGAGAGGAGGAGGCGCGTGAGCTTCTGGGCGCGCTTGCTCTTCTGCAGGCGCTCGCGGGCCTGCGACACGTAGAACGCGACGTGGCGGGTCTCCTGCTTGGCGATACGGCGCAGCAGCTCGCCGAGCACGGGATCGGTCTCGAGGTCGGCCATCCGCTTGTACGCGCTGACGGCGGACCACTCGTTGGCGGCGCCCCACGACATGTGGACGGCCACGAAGTCGCTGCCGACGATCTTGCCGAGCATGGACTGTTTGATCGGGTCGAGGCGGTCGCGCCAGCCCAGCTTGAGGCGGGAGGCGCGGAGAGCGTCGTAGTCGACCGTGATGCCGTGGACCTCGAGGACGGCGCCCAGGGCCTCGCCATGCCAGAACTCCTCGCGGTTCCACATCGTCATGAACGTCGAGATGTCGCCGTCCTTGTGCGACGGCGTGGTGAGGAGGTCTCGGGTATAGCAGACGGTGTGGTACTCGACGTCGGCCATGTAGCGCAGAGTGCGAAGCGTCTCGGGAGAGAGGGGGTTCTGGCGGAAGTGCTCGAGATCGAGGTCGTCCCAGCCCAGGCGCTCAGAGCCGGCAGCGTACTTGTCGATATCGAATGCCATTGCATGTCGGAAGAGGCATATAGCCTCTCCCACTCCCTTCGGGTCTGCCGTCTCGACGGCGCGCGCAGAGTCCTACGCGTCCTTAGAGATTAGCTCGATCGGCCCGCGCTTCCAATCGCGGATTCTCCACCTTCTTCGGAGCGCCTCCCGCGAGAGATTGGCATCGGGGTTGACGGCACTGGGATTTCCGACCATCTCGAGCCAGACGAGGTCGGAGTGGCTGTCACCGTATCCATAGGAGGCACCCAGGTCGAGGCCGTTCAGAGCGGCGTACTGACGCAGCCAGGCGGCCCTGGCCTCACCCACCACCGGAGGCTTCGCGAGGTACCCGGTGAATATGCCGTCGCGGGCATGCATGGTGCCTGCGACGACCTCGTCGAACAGGTTCGCGAGGGGCTCGACGAGAGTCCCGATCGATCCGGTGACGAGCACCGTGCGGTGGCCGGCAGCGCGGTGGGCGGCGATCCGCTCGATCGCGGCGGGCATCGTGCTCTTCAGGAGCGTCTGACCGAAGCTCTTGGCGACGACCTCCTCGAGGCGGCTGACGGGCATGCCCTCATAGCGGCGCAGGAACGCGCGGATGAACTCGGCGCGATCCCGCTGCTCTGCCCGCAGGTACCCCGGCAGCGCCGCCAGCAGGCTCGCCACCTCGCCCGGCCAGGCCGCCTTGCCGAACCCGCTGCCGCGCACCCAGAGGTACTGCTCGACGAGGTTCGAGTCGACGACCGTGCCCTCGAGGTCGAACACGGCGACGACGTCGCTCCGTTGCGGCAGCACCGGCTCGGCTGCCGGCGCCGACGTGGCAGGTCGCACGCTGAACGCGCGCGTCATCGTGGTGACGGCGGGGAAGTGGACGCCCTGGAAGTAGTCCTCCCACTGGATGTCGGTCATGTCGAAGCCGATGTCGAGCGCCTTCTCGGGCGTCTGGGTCGCTACGATCGCGGCCTGGAGGGCCTTGGTGCGGGTGTCGTCGAAGATGATCTCGGACTGGATGTAATGGCGGTAGAGGTCGGTCAGGCTCTGCAGCGACTCGAGGTCGCTGCGGCGGCGGTCGACCGAGGCCAGCGCTTCTCGGGTGCGCGTCGTCGAGGGCATCCGGATGAAGAGCGACTCGCGCGCGTCGTTGATCCGGGCACGAAGGCGCACGGCCCGCTCGACCTTGCGGCCGCCGGGGAAGCGCCAGGTGGCCGCCGCGATGTCGCCGCTGTCGGGCGTCGGCACCGGGTGCGCCGTGAAGAACATGCTGAGGTTGGTGAACATGCGGTGGATCGGAAGCGGGTTGCTGGCCCCCGACGACACGTGGAAGAACTGCGGTTCGCCCGCCGGGGCCGGGTTCGCGGCCACCAGGACGATCACGTTGACGACGAAGTCGACGGGCACGACGTCGAGGACGGAGTCGGGGACGCCCGGGAACTCGGGGAGCATGCCTCGGCCGTAGGCCATGATCAGCGGGTCGGCGACCTTGAAGCCGTCGATCCAGCCCGGGTACGGGTGGCGGAGTGCGCTCTCGACGATGGCGGGGCGCACGAACGAGAGCCGGTGGCCCGCAGCCGCCCACATCTGCTCGGCGGCGCGCTCGGCGAAGGCCTTCGTCAGCGTGTAGACGTCGGTCCAGCCCAGGCTCTCGGCACGTGTGCGGCCGTGGTCGACCAGCTTCGCCTTCACCCAGTCGACGCGGCGCGACTCCGCCTCACGGGAGACGGCCAGAGGGCCTTCCTTGCCGTGCTTGGCCCGGGCCTCCGCCATGAACCGGCGGAGCACCTCGGGCTGGCGCGAGGCGAGCTCGACGCGCGAGCGGGCGCCGCGTGCGGCGTCGAACTCGGCGCGCCAGTCGACGTCGTGCGTCAGCGACGCCTCGGGGAAGATGCCCTTCCGGAGGCCGCCCACGTACGCGGTGGAGACGTGCACGACGTGCGGGTCGATCTCGGCCGCGAGCAGTGCCTCGTAGAGGCCGACCGCGCCGCCGACGTTGGTCTCGAACGCCTGGTCGATGGGCGGGTCGAACGACACGCTCGACGCGCTGTGGATGACGAGGTCGATGTCCTTCGGCAGCGCCGGGACGGAGTCGAGCCCGCCCTCGAGCACTCGGAGCCGCTCGGTGACGGCACGCTCGACCTCGGCCTCGCCGACCGAGTCGCGCCACGACTTGAAGACGGGCTTCCGGAGCATGTGCCGCAGACGGTCGACGCCGGACGTACTGCCCTTGGTCCGGATCAGCAGCGAGACGGTCGTCTCCGGGTGCGAGGCGAGCAGCCGCTCGAGGATGGCCTGGCCGACGAAGCCCGTCCCGCCCGTCAGGAAGACGTGGGCGTCGCCGAGGTCGGTCTGAAGCTCGGGGAAGGCGGTGACGGCGGCGCTCACGGCAGGAGCTTCTTCGCCGTGACGGAGCCCATGCGGGCGTCCATGCCGGGCAGGGCCGCGACGCGCGTGCCGATCGACTCCGCGCGGGCGCGGCCCCCGGTCCCGCCGAAGACGAACGCCTCGAACATGTCGCGGTCGACGGCGGCTCGCTCGACGCCGCCGATCGGCCAGGCGGCCGTGAGGAGGGCGGCCCTGGCGCGCCGGACGGCCGCCTTGGAGTCGCGGAGCCGCCAGTCGGTCTCGTCGGCGAAGAACGCCTCGTGCCTGGTCTTGATGATCTGGATCCTGTCGATCGTGTCGCGCAGCGCGGACGACGTCGTCGTCTCGCGCAGGTGGTCGTATGCCGCTCGGAGTATCCACTCGTCGATCAGGCCGACCGTCATGTGGACGGCCACGATCGGAGTCCCGAGCCCGACGGCCGCGAGGGCTCGGCGGATGGGGCCGGAACGCTGGATCGCCTCGTCGGCGCTCCTGCGGGGTGCCCCCTCGGGGACGGTCCGGGTGCGGGGGAGGCCGTGAGCCTCCAGGACGGCGTCCAGGGCGTCGGCCATCCAGAACTTCTCGAAGGCCCAGGTGACGAGGAACGCGGTGACCCGGGCGTCCTTGTGGGTCGCTGTCACGAGGAGGTTGCGGAGGTGCTCCATCGTGGCGGCTTCGAGCCTGGCGGCGTAGCGCAGGAACTCGAGTTCCTGCGCTGAGAGGGGCTCGGACTCGTACGCGGCCAGATCGAGCTCGGACCGGAAGTTGCCCTGAGCCGTGCGCGTGAACTCGCGGATGTCGAACGGCCGTGCGACCTGCGGGTCAGGACTCGTGGTCATGAGCGTTTGCCTCCGGAGCGGTACTGAGCAATGGTCGATGCACGAAGTTGCCCGTAGGCACCGTATCGTAAGCGGCATGGCTGTAGCGCTCGTGACCGGGGGCACGTCCGGCATCGGAGCCGAATTCGCCCGCCAGCTCGCACACAAGGGATACGACCTCGTTCTCGTCGCTCGAGACGAGGTGAGGCTCGCCTCCATGGCGACGGAAATCCGCGGCATCGGCCGCTCCGTCGAGGTCTTCCCCGCCGACCTCGCGAACCGCGACGACGTCGACCGGGTGGCTTCGCGACTCGAAGACGACGACCGTCCCGTCGACGTGCTCGTGAACAATGCCGGCTTCGGCATGCACATCCCGTTGACGTCGCGCGACGTCGCCGGACTCGACCTCGGCTTCGAGGTGATGTGCCGTGCGGTGCTGGTGCTCTCGGGTGCTGCGGCACGGTCCATGCGCGGTCGCGGAGCGGGCCGCATCATCAACGTGTCGTCGACGGCCGGCCTGCTCGCGATGGGCGCCTACTCCGCGATCAAGGCGTGGGTGACGTCGTTCTCCGAGGGCCTCGCCGTCGAGCTGGACGGAACCGGCGTGACCGTCACGGCCGTCCTGCCCGGCTGGGTTCGCACGGAGTTCCATCAGCGAGCCGCTATCCGGACGACCAGCATTCCAAACTCCCTCTGGCTCGACGCCGAACAACTGGTCACCGCGTGCTTGCGCGACGTCGACAGGGGCAGAGTGATCTCCATACCCACCGTTCGGTACCGAGTGCTGGTCGGGTTGCTGCGTCACGCACCCAAGAGCGCAGTCCGCAAGGTGTCGGGAGCCATCTCGTCCAGCAGGAAGAAATCCGTGGAGGCGTGATCGTGGACGAACCGAAGAGCGACAAGGTCGAGAAGGCCGACAAGCACGACGACGCTGCGTCGAAGCTGGGCGCCGTCGCGGCTGACGTCGCCGGCCGAGTGAGCGAGGGCGCCGCCGACGTCAAGGTCCGGGTCAGCGAGGGCGCCGCCGATGTGAAGGTGCGCCTGGGCGAGGGCGCGGCCGACGTCCGCGACCGCTTCAACAGCCGGAGGCACGCGTCCGCGCGCTACGTGGCCCAGCGCTGGCTCATGAAGCCGACCATCTGGTCGATCACCGACGTGACCGTGATCGGGCGCGAGCGGCTCAAGGGCCTCGAGGGCGGCTTCGTGCTCATCGCCAACCACTCCAGCCACCTGGACGCGCCGCTCATCGTCGGCGCCCTGCCGCGCAAGCTGTCGCGCTACCTCGCGACCGGAGCAGCGGCCGACTACTTCTTCGACGTCTGGTGGCGTCGCGGCCTCACCTCCCTGTTCTTCAACGCGTTCCCGATCCAGCGCGGACGCCGAGCCGGTGCGAAGCCGTCGAAGCACGCCGACGCGGCCGTCAGCGCCGCCTCGCTGCTCAGCCGCGGGTTCCCCGTCCTGGTGTTCCCCGAGGGCACGCGGTCGAAAGACGGCGAGATGGGCCCGTTCAAGCCCGGAGCCGCCCGCCTCGCAGCGGCCTGCGACGTCCCGATCGTCCCGCTCGCCCTGATCGGCGCCAACATCGCGCATCCGCGTGGGGCCCACTGGCCCCGCCCGGGCCGGCTTCCCGTCGGCGTCGCGTTCGGCGACCCGATGCGGCCGGAGCCCGACGAGACCGCGATCGCGTTCTCGAATCGGCTCCGCGAGGAGATCCTGCGCATCAGAAACCAGTACTCGGCCGATATCCTGGGCCGCACCCTCTCGCCGTCCAAAGGAGCCCGCCCGTGACCGACCTCAAGCCCCGACAGGCCTCGGCCGCCGAAGACGGTCCCGACGTCAAGCACATGAAGTGGTGGGGCTGGGGCGTCGACGGCGTCGCCTTCCACCACGAAGACAAGCCCGCGTTCGCGCCCTTCGTGAAGAAGATGGTCGGCGTCGACCTCAACTCGGCCGCCGTCACCGCCGCCCCGTCGTTCGACGAGCTCGACATCCCGGGCTCGAAGATCACCGCCGAGGTCTCGTCGGCCCTGTCGCTCATCGTCGGCGAAGGCCACGTCGTGCTCGGCGACATGGAGCGCGTCGTCCACACGTACGGCAAGAGCATCCGCGACCTGATCAAGATCCGCAACGGCATCTTCCCGCGCGTGCCCGACGCGGTCGTCTACCCGGCCACCGAGTCCGAGATCGCCAAGATCGTCCAGCTCTGCGTCGAGCACGACCTCGTGCTCATCCCCTTCGGCGGCGGCAGCAACATCGTCGGCGCGCTGGAGCCGATGCCCGGCGAGGACCGCATTGTGCTCTCGCTCGACATGGGGCGCCTCGACCGTGTGCTCGACATCGACGAGGACGGCCGCCTGGCTCGCATCCAGGCCGGTGCCCAGGGGCCCGACATCGAGGAGCAGCTCAACGCCAAGGGCTGGACGATGGGGCACTTCCCCGACAGCTTCACGCACTCCACCCTCGGCGGCTGGGTCGCGACTCGCTCGTCGGGCATGCAGTCCGACAAGTTCGGCGACATCGCCGACCTGACCAAGGGCCTCCGCCTGGTTCGCCCCGACGGCGTCGTCGTCATCCGCGCCGTGC
Source organism: Frondihabitans sp. OV104 (assembly GCF_057787745.1). NCBI lineage: Bacteria > Bacillati > Actinomycetota > Actinomycetes > Micrococcales > Microbacteriaceae > Frondihabitans > Frondihabitans sp. OV104. The sequence goes on along the minus strand of NZ_CM173541.1, from coordinate 2,715,278 downwards.
CGTCGGCCTCGACCGGCCCGTCGCTCCGCGAGATGATCATCGGCTCCGAGGGCCGTCTCGGCGTCATCACCGAGGTCACCGTCCAGGTGCACCGCCTCCCCGAGAAGCGCGAGATCCTCGCCTACTTCTTCCCGACCTGGGAGGCCGGCCTCGCGGCCATGCAGGCGATCTCGGAGAGCGACGCCAACCCGTCGATCACCCGCGTCTCGAACGAGTTCGAGACCGAGATGTCGCTGGCCACGTCGAAGGCGAGCAAGGGCATCTCCTCCCTCCTCAACCAGGGCGTGCAGCGGTTCATGAAGCTCAAGGGCTGGGACCTCTCGAAGATCTGCCTGTCGTTCATCGGCTATGAGGGCTCCGAGGAGCACGTCGCCATCAACGAGAAGCTCGTCTCGAAGATCGTCCGGAAGCACGGCGGCTTCGGCGTCGGCAAGGGCCCGGGCGTCCTTTACGACCAGAAGAAGTTCGACACTCCCTACCTGCGCGACTTCTTCCTCGACCACGGCGGCGCAGCCGACGTCTCAGAGACGAGCGCCCCCTGGTCGAAGCTGCTTCCGCTCTACAACGGCGTGTACGCGTCGGCGAACCGCGCCTTCGAGAAGATCGGCGTGCAGGGCCTGATCATGGCGCACCTGTCGCACTCGTACCACTCGGGCGCCTGCCTGTACTTCACGTTCGCGTTCGAGCACGGCGACCAGCCGCTCGAGCAGTACGACGTCGTCAAGAAGGCGATCCAAGACGCGTTCATCGCCGAGGGCGGCACCGTCTCGCACCACCACGGAGTCGGCCTCGAGCACGCACCGTGGATGGCCGCCGACGTCTCGGCACCCGGCCTCGCGCTGATGCAGGGAATGCTCGACACTGCCGACCCGAAGCGCAACTTCAACCGGGGCAAGATCACCGGCAAGTAGGGGCGGGGCGCGTGCTGGCGCCGGGCCGGTGGGCCAGCCCCGCCAGATCGGCTCGCTCCCTCCGTATGAACGGCGGGGGTGAGCCGATTCGGAGGGGCTCGCCGTGTCTCCGGGCGCAGGAACTGCGCCACCCCGTACGGCAGACTGTCCGGATGCGCACCGCCAGCCCGTCCAACTCCGACCGCAGCCGCTTCACCGCCCTCGAGCTCGAGCTGGCTGCCATCCTGTGGGCCTGGGACCCTGTCGGGGTCGCCCCCGGCCGCACCGACGACGGCGAGTACGACGACCTGGTGCGGCCGATCCTCATCGAGCTCGGCCACGGCGTCCGCGACACCGCCCTCGCCGTGAAGATCGCCGGCGCGATGAGCACCGACTACGGCCTGGCCATGCGCGAGCAGCAGGCCCGCGGCGTCGCCGCTTCGATCACGGAATGGTGGGCGGCGCAGCCCTGACCCGCCGCGCGCGCCGCATGCCGACGGCCTCGCGCGCAGACGACCCCACACGCCGCGGCGAGTGGGGCCGTCTGCACTGAACCGTGCGGTGCTCGGACAGCTAGGCGCCGAGCGCGGCGTCGACGATCGTCTTCGCCTCCTCCTGGACGCGCTTCAGGTGCTCCGGGCCCTCGAACGACTCGGCGTAGATCTTGTAGACGTCTTCGGTGCCCGACGGGCGGGCGGCGAACCACGCCTTCTCGGTGACGACTTTCACGCCGCCGACCGCGGCGCCGTTGCCGGGGGCCTCGCTGAGCTTCGCGACGATCGGGTCGCCGGCGAGCTCGGTGGCCGTGATGTCGTCGCCGCTGAGCTTGCCGAGTCGTGCCTTCTGCTCTTTGGAGGCGGCGGCGTCGATGCGCTGGTAGACCGGAGCGCCGAACCTCTCGGTCAGCTCGGCGTACAGCACCGACGGAGACTTGCCTGTGACGGCGAGGATCTCGCTGGCGAGGAGGGCGAGGATGATGCCGTCTTTGTCGGTGGTCCAGACGGATCCGTCGCGACGCAGGAACGACGCGCCGGCCGACTCCTCACCGCCGAAGGCGACGCTGCCGTCGACCAGCCCTGGTACGAACCACTTGAACCCCACCGGGACCTCCCAGAGGCGACGGCCCAGCGAGTCGGCGACCTTGTCGATGATCGACGACGACACCAGCGTCTTGCCGATGGCGGCGTCGGAGCGCCACTCGGGGCGGTGGCTGTAGAGGTAGTCGATGGCGACGGCGAGGTAGTGATTCGGGTTCATGAGGCCGCCGTCGGGGGTCACGATGCCGTGGCGGTCGGCGTCGGCGTCGTTGCCCGTGACGATGTCGAACTCGCCCTTGCGCTCGACGACGCTCGCCATGACGGAGGCGCTCGAAGGGTCCATCCGGATCTTTTCGTCCCAGTCGAGCGTCATGAAGCGCCATGTCGGGTCGACGCCGGGGTTCATGACCGTGAGGTCGAGGCCGTAGGCGTCGCGGATGGCGGCCCAGTACTCGACGCTCGCGCCGCCCAGCGGGTCGGCACCGATCTTGATGCCGGCCTTCTTGATGGCGTCGAAGTCGATCACGTTGGCGAGGTCGAGCACGTAGCGGCGCAGGAAATCGTAGCGGCCGGGGCTGACGTCGCTCGTCTTCACCTCGACGTTGCCGCCGGCGATGATCTCGTTGGCGCGGTTGGCGATCCACGACGTGGCGTCGCTGTCAGCCGGACCGCCGTGCGGGGGGTTGTACTTGAAGCCGCCGTCACGAGGGGGATTGTGGCTGGGCGTCACCACGATGCCGTCGGCCTGCTCGGTGTGGGCGGGATCGTTGTTGTAGACGAGGATCGCGTGGCTCACCACGGGGGTGGGAACGTAGCCGTTCTCGGCGTCGGCGAGGACCTTCACGCCGTTGCCCGCGAGGACTTCGAGGGCGGTGCGCTCAGCAGGGCCCGAGAGGATGTGGGTGTCGCGGCCGATGAACAGCGGGCCTGTGATGCCCTGACCGGTGCGGTACTCGACGATGGCCTGCGTGATCGCCGCGATGTGCGCCTCGTTGAAGGCCGAGTCGAGCGACGAGCCGCGGTGGCCGGACGTGCCGAACACGACCTTCTGCGACGGGTCGGTGACGTCGGGGGTCAGCGAGTAGTAGGCGGATGTGACTGCCTCGGGGTCGATGAGGTCAGCGGGGGTGGCGTAGGTGCCGGCGCGATCGGTCATGAGACTCATAGTGGCACCTGGCGGAGAACCGCGTCGAAGTTGTCCACAGGCGAGCCGGGCCAGCGAGGAGGAGGGTGCGCCTGCCCTAGGCTCTGACCCATGTCAGAGCACGCCGGCGCCCGCCCCGAGACCACGTACAGCTATCTCGGCCCGGCGGGCACCTTCACCGAGGCGGCGCTCAAGCAGGTGCCGGAGGCCGCCGGGAAGACCTGGCGCAGCGTGAACAACGTGGGCGAGGCCCTGGCCGACGTCGTCGCCGGGCGCAGCGTCGCCGCGATGATCGCGATCGAGAACTCCGTCGACGGCGGCGTGAGCGCGACGCAGGACGCCCTGGCGAACGTGCCCGGCCTGCGGATCCTCGGCGAGTACCTCGTCAAGGTCGACTTCGAGCTCGTCGCGCGGCCGGGTACGTCCCTCGCGGAGGTCAAGGTCGTCAACGCCCACCCGGTCGCGTACGCCCAGTCGCGCCGGTGGCTCGACAGCACGCTGCCCGAGCACGGCCACCTCCCGGCCACCTCCAACGTGGCTGCGGCCGCTGCCCTCCTCCCGCCGGCGCCGGGTGAGGCGATCGTCGGGGTTCTCGCCGACGCGGCCGTCGCGCCCCTCGGCATCACCGAGCACTACCCGCTCGAGGTGCTCGCGCGGAACATCGGCGACAACTCCAACGCCGTCACGCGCTTCGTGCTCGTCGGCCGGGCCTCGGCGTTGCCGGCGGCGACCGGGTCCGACAAGACGACGATCATCGCCGAGCTGCCCGACAACCGCGCCGGAGGGCTGCTCGACATGCTGGAGCAGTTCGCGACGCGCGGCATCAACATGAGCCTGCTCCAGTCGCGACCCATCGGCGACGCGCTCGGCCGGTACCGCTTCGTGATCGACCTCGACGGCCACATCCTCGACGAGCGGGTCGCCGACGCCCTGCTCGGCCTCAAGCGGTTCAGCCCGAGCGTGATGTTCCTCGGGTCGTACCCGCGGGCCGACCACAAGGCGGTCACGGTGACGCCGCGCTACGACAACGCCGCTTTCGTCGAGGCGCGCGACTGGCTTCGCGGGTTGGTCGCGGGAGAGCCCGGCGACGGGTAGGCGCAGGGCGGGCGAGCCCGGCGACGGGTGGGTGCAGGCGGGCGGCGGGCGAGCCCGGCGGCAGTTCCTGCGCCCGCGGGGTTCTAGGCGGGGACGCGCACTCGGAGGGCCAGCGGGTCGACCCAGGCTCGGATGGCGACCGCCATGCCGTGCGAGTCGCCGTCGAGCTCGAAGTCCTGGGGGGATTCGAGGCGGACGACGATCTCGGAGCCCTTCATGTAGCGGACGGTCTTGAGGTCGGGCGCGAGCCTCATGACCTGGCGGCCCGCTCGGCTGCGGCGGAGGATGCCGTTCTCCCACACGATCTTGAGCCAGATGCCGACCCAGTCGATCTTGCGTTCGGGGCGGAGGGCGACGATGTCGAACACGCCGTCGTCGATGGCCGCGTCGGGCAGCAGCATCAGGTTGCCGGGGAGCAGCCCGCAGTTGCCCAGGATGATCGTGTGGGTCTTCATCGACTTGCGGCCCGAGTGGTCGAGGTCGTAGCGGATGTTCATGCTGTTGTTGTCGCGGAGGCTCCGGGCGATGGCGTCGACGTAGGCGAGCCAGCCGATGCGCTTCTTGAGGGTGTCGTTCGTGTTGGCGAGCATCTGGGCGTCGAGCCCGAGCCCGGCCATCACCACGAAGACGCTGCGGTCGCGCGTGCCGTCGGGGTTCTCGATGTCGACGACGCCGAGGTCGATCTTGCGCTCGACGCCGTGGAAGACGGTCGAGATCGCGTTGTCGAGGTGGTCGAGGCTGAGCTTGAGGTTGCGGGCGAGCAGGTTGCCGGTGCCCGACGGCAGGAGGCCGAGCGCCGTCGTGGAACCCCGCAGCGCCTCGGCGACGTTGCGCACGGTGCCGTCGCCGCCGGCGGCGATGACCACGTCGGCCCCGGCCTCGACGGCCTGGCGGGTGACGCCGCCGCCCGGGTCTTCGATGCTGGTGGCGTAGTAGAGCGTCTCGTTCCAGCCCGCCTTGTTCTGGTGACGGCGGACCGACTTCTTGATGTCGGCGAGCGACACCTTGATCGGGTTGTAGACGACGGCCGCCGTCTTGGGAGCCGTGGCGGCGGCCTCGGGGGCATCCCTCTCGGCGGGCGGGGAGGACGGGGTGCTCATGGGCCAAACGTATTCGACGCGGACCGCGCGTGTATGGCGGGCGTGTTAACGCAGTCGTCGAGCGGCGTTCTCCACAGGCCTGACGGGCGGAGGCGACTCGCGGCCGGTATTCCTTAGACTGGCGGGGTGATCGATCCCCAGCTGCTCCGCGACGCCCCCGACCTCATCAAGACGAGCCAGGCGGCGCGCGGCGACTCCACCGAGGTCGTCGACGTCGCAGTCGCGGCCGACGTCAGCCGCCGGGCCGCGATCGCGTCGTACGAAGACCTCCGCGCCGAGCAGAACGCCTTCGGCAAGACCGTGGCCAAGGCGCCTAAAGACGAGAAGAAGCAGCTCGTCGCCCAGGCCCAGCTGCTCGCCGCCAGGGTGAAAGAGGCGCAGGCCGCGTCGACCGTCGCCGATGAGGCCTTCGACACAGCGATCCGCGCCATCGCCAACCCGATCATCGACGGGGTGCCCGCTGGCGGCGAGGAGAACTTCGTCACCCTGCGCACGCACGGCGAGCCCCGCGAGTTCGACTTCGAGCCGCTCGACCACGCCGACCTCGGCGAGAAGCTCCGCGCCATCGACATCAAGCGCGGCACGAAGGTGTCGGGCTCGCGCTTCTACTTCCTGCGCGGGGTCGGCGCCCGCCTCGAGCTCGGGCTCATGAACATGGCGCTCGACAAGGCCATGGCCGAAGACTTCACGCCGCTCATCACGCCGACGCTGGTTCGCCCCGAGATCATGGCCGGCACCGGATTTCTCGGCGCCCACTCCGACGAGATCTACTACCTCCCGGCCGACGACCTCTACCTCACCGGCACGAGCGAGGTCGCGCTCGCCGGCTACCACGCCGACGAGATCGTCGACGTGTCGGAGGGCCCGATCCGCTACGCCGGCTGGTCGACCTGCTACCGCCGCGAGGCCGGTGCCGCCGGCAAGGACAACCGCGGCATCCTGCGCGTGCACCAGTTCAACAAGCTCGAGATGTTCACCTACGTGCACCCCGATCAGGCCGAGGCCGAGCACGACAAGCTCGTGTCGTACCAGGAGGCCATGATCCAGGCGTGCGAGCTCAGCTACCGCGTCATCGATGTGGCTGCCGGCGACCTCGGCTCGAGCGCGGCCCGCAAGTTCGACATCGAGGCCTGGGTTCCGACGCAGGGCACCTACCGCGAGCTGTCGTCGACCTCGAACTGCACGACGTTCCAGGCCCGCCGCCTCGACACCCGCTACCGCACCGAGTCGGGCAAGACGGCGCCGGTCGCCACGCTGAACGGCACGCTGGCCACCACGCGCTGGCTCGTCGCTATCCTCGAGACGCACCAGCAGGCCGACGGCTCGGTTGTCGTGCCCGAGGCCCTCCGGCCCTACCTCGGCGGCCTCGAAGTGATGGAGCCCGTCGCGTGACCTCCTCCACCCCCGCCGTGACGCGGTCCGCTGCTCCGCGCCGGGACGACGCCTGGCTCGTCGCGCTCGACGTCGACGGCACGATCATGACCGAGGGCGGCCAGATCAGCGATGCGGTCGCCGGCGAGATCCGCCGCCTGCGCGGCGAGGGCCACGAGGTCATGATCGCCACGGGCCGCTCGGTCGCGATGACGCTGCCCGTCATGGAGCGGCTCGGCCTGGAGTCCGACTACGTGGTCTCGTCGAACGGTGCGATGACGCTCGGGCGCGATGACACTGCCGACAGTGGTTACTCGACGGTCTTCGTCGAGGAGTTCGACCCCACCGACGTCCTCACGACGATCAACGGCCGCCTCGAGGGCGCCGGCTACGCCGTCGAGGATGCCCACGGCAACATGCTCTACCTCGGGGCGTTCCCCGAGATCGCCCTCACTCCGACGAGCCGCGAGGCGAGCTTCGACGAGCTCTGCGGTGTCCAGGCGACCCGCGTCGTCGTCATGTCGCCGTCGCACAGCCTCGACGAGTTCCTCGAGATCGTCGAGAGCATGGGCCTGCACAAGGTCAGCTACAACGTCGGCTGGACGGCCTGGCTCGACATCGCGCCCTTCGGCGTGACCAAGGCCACGGCCCTGGAGCGCGTCCGCACCTGGCTCGACATCCCGGCCGAGCGCGTCATGGCCGTGGGCGACGGGCGCAACGACATCGACATGCTCGCGTGGGCCGCGCGCGGCGGCCGCGGTGTCGCGATGGGGCAGGCGCCCGACGACGTGCTCGAGGCGGCGTCCGAGCGGACCGGCTCGGACGTGGAGGACGGGCTCGCCGCGGTGCTGGCGACGCTGTAGCGCTTGTACGCCGCGCGAGCGTGCGCCTCGCGTCGCGTCGCGAGCGTGCTCGTCGCGCCGCGTCGCGCCGCTTCACAAGGACGCCTGGGGTAGACGTCCTCGTCAGCGTCGCATGCCGGCGTCGTTCTCCTAGTGGGCGTCGCAGATTCGCCGTCGAATCCTTCGTCACGCACACGTCGTCCTTGCCCGAGGACGCGCCACATCACGCGTCCGATACACTCGCAGAGGCTGCGAACCCGCGTGTTCGCACGCCGGGAGGGCTGTCCGAGCGGCCGATGGAGCTTGTCTTGAAAACAAGTGGGCAGAAATGTCTCGTGGGTTCGAATCCCACGCCCTCCGCATGGGCTTTTTTACACAACTATCGGTGACATATTACGAAACGCATGAAGAAGCATCCTGCCCACCTAAATCGGTTGTTCGGGCCCGCCAGTGATGACGAGATCGAGGCCTCCGTCGCCGTTTTCAGCTGACAAGGGACCCGAAAAGCCCTGCCGGAGCACTTCCGGGCAGGGCTGTTTGCTTGGGGTTGCTGTGTCTGTGCCGCGCTCCTAGGCAGCCGCTTTCTTCGGTTTCTCATCCCAGGGAACCCGTGGGAAAGGCGCCGTTTTGGGTCTCTTCGGTTTCCGGTCCTTTCGGCCGTTTCGGTGCTTGGCGTGCGCTGGCCGGGCAGGGATGTAGTCCGGAATTCCTTCTGCGGGATCGAGGTCGACGTCGGTGATGCGATAGCCGGAACGGATGATGTCGATGTTGACGCAACCCTGACCGATAGCGATGAGCAGCGCATTTTTGACGGTTCCGAAGAGTCGCGACCAGTGGCGCACCATCTTGGCCCGGTGGTACTTCATCTCAGAATAGGACGCTTCGACGGCGGTGCGACGCGCGTATCGCTGTTCGTGTTTGGTGGTGCCGTAGGCGGGGAACTGAGTCTCGCGGTCCGTGAAGAGGGTGACTGTCTCGCTGCACCAGCAATGGGTGCCTTTCTTGCACTCCGTGGTGGGGTATTTCATCCCATCGCGTTTCATGCTGTCGCGGTCGTTTGGGCACCGCACTTCGCCCGTGACGACTGGTCCTCGGTAGCGCAGCTTATTCCCCGCTTCTTTGGTTGAGAAGGGCTTGAGGGCGTATTTGAGACGTTCTTCGAAGAGGCCCGACTTGCGTTCGAGTTCGGCGACGCTGTCGAATCGGTCCTTGGCTTCTAGCTTTTTGAGGTGGTCGGGGAGAGCCTTCTCGGAGAAAATCAGGCCGTCGATGACGATGGTGTCTTCGAGCGGGCCGTTTCGCTGACCGCGCTGCTTCGGGTGGAGGTCGAAGGTCTGCTTGATGCCCCGATATCCCAGCTCTTGAGCCCACTTGACGTAGAGCGAGTAGGAGTACCCGCCATCGTTGATGAGTTCGCGTGGATAGTTGTCGGCTCCGATTCCGTCGAGGAGGGTAAGTGCTGCTCGGGAGTGGAGGAAGCCCGCGGGGACGAGGTTGGCGCCCCAGGTGAGGTGGGGGATGGGCTTCTCGCCTACTTCGGGTACGCCGACGAGGGTGTGGAGGTCGCGTCCGATGAAGGTGGTCTTTTTTCGCCCGTTCTTGCCGGTGACGTAGGACTCGCGGGCATCCCAGTCGAAGCCGAGGACCTTTCGCTTATCGGGGCCGGTGAAGGGAAAATGGAAGGAGGAGAAGGTCTGGGTGACTTCGGTTCCGCCAAGGGGGAGGTCTTTGTCTTCGACGTCGGGGTGCTGGTTGCGGGCGTACGCGTAGCCGTGGGTGGGCATGTCGGTGCTGTCGAGAGCAAGGGAGATGGGTTGGGTGATCCACGCGGGAATAGCGCCTCGGATGATGGCGGACATCGTAGCGGACACGCCCTTGTCGCCTTCCGGGTAGATGACGGTCTCCTTGCCCTCGTCGTCGATGAAGATCGTCGGGTCGGTGGCTCGGAGGCGTTCCTGGAGTCGGGCGACGAGGTAGGTGATGTGGTGGTAGCGGAGGGGGTGTTCGATGCCAAGGGCCGCGCGCTCGGAATCCGTGAGACCCATCCCCCACATAGCCACACGCCACATGATGAGGTCGTTCTGGGGATTCAGCAGGGTCCAGGCGGCCAGAACACCTAGGAGGCCGCGGACGCCGAGCTTGCGCTTTCTGCCCGTTTTTCTTTTGAGGACGCCTTCGAGGAATCCGATGGCGTCGACGCTTCTGTCCATCCAGTTGCTGGCCATGCTGATTGCTTCGGAGTGGGTGGGAGGGCGGACATAGTTGTCCTCGGCGGCGGTCACTTCTCACCTGCCAGGTACAGGTCTGCATCGTCGCGGACGTCGACCCAGGGCATGAGCGCCTCGATGGCGTAGAGCTGCTTGACGCCGGCTGCCGCCGCGATTTCGGAGAGTCGAGCGTTGGAGTTCAACAGTCTGACGAGCCATGTCGTGCGCAGGCGGGCCGCGTTCATGCTGGATGGGGCCCAGTCCGGCATGACGGTGTGGCTCTTGTGCAGACCCACCGGGTCGCGGTGGGAGGGATCGAAGTTGCCCATGACATACGGCGTGGTGATGCTCGCCATGAAGTCGATCAACTGAGGCGCAACGTCGATGTGGACCGGGACGGTGCGAGCGTTCTTACCGGGAATGTCGACTCGGACACGTCGGCCATGGATGTGCACATGCTCCGGCCGGATATGGGCCACCTCGCCCGGGCGAGCACCTGCCCCCAAGCACAGGTAGAAGAGGGCAAGGAGGCCTTGGCGCTGGCGTTCGGTCGATTGATTCCGTGCCGCTTTCTCCAATGCGGCAATCTCACGGTCGGTGTACCGACTCGCGCGCGTTCGCTTCGGGAGCGTTGCCCGGGGCGGAACCCAAGGCGCTTCCTTTGTATTCGCCAGACCAATCTTTTTAAACATGCTGCGCCGCGTGGCCCGGTTCTCCGCGCTGATACCGGGCATGAGCTTGCCGATGTAGTGGTCCACGCGGTCTGGGGTAAAGATCGTCTCCGCGTCGATCTCGTAGCCCAGCTGTCTGCAGGAGGCGACGTAGAGGGTCGCGGCAGAGAGCATGTTCTTCGTCGTCACGGGACTTACGGGCTTCGTCATCCACACGCAACGTTTGATGAACGCCCCGTGCTTGACCCACAGGGGCCGGAGCTTCTTGGTGGGCTGGTACACGTCGAGCACTTGCTCGGGTGTAGCGCAGACGATGCCGCGGATCTTGACGGGCTTCATGACCAGACCTCTGGGTTGGTCCAGGCGGTGCCGACCAAGTCGCTCAGGCGTTCCCCCTGTCGTCCGGCGATCTTGAGCCATTCATTGAGGTCCCCGATGGAAGACGACCGTTCTGCCGTTGCGGAGTTGGTGTCCTCGGAGCCGCGCGGGTCGACGCCATCGCGATCGAATCGAGCAATACGGGCGACATGGCCGCACGTCATGTCCAACTGAGCGCCGGGCTCCGTGGAAGAGATGTCACCTGGCTTCGGGGTCGGGCGTGTCGTTTCCTCCGCACATGCTGTGCCGGCGAGGTCGCGGGCGTGCTGCGAGCCACCCGTCTGCCGAGGGTCTTGTGCTTTTGTGTCGCTGGCTCGGGTCTGGACGGTGGCTTCAAGTCGAGGGCTGTCAGAGTGCGTGCGACCGTAGGGCCGACCAACAGCCAAGGACTTCGACCTGAAGGAAGCTGACGAACGGAAAGGGGGAAGGGCAGGCGGGCGCGTGATTTCAGGGCCCTCTGGGAGAGGGCACTCTCTGCCCTGTCGGCTGACGTCGTTCATGCGTTGTCCTTCCGAGCGGCCGCGACCCTCGCCTGGAAGGCGTAGCGGCCGAGCTGGAGCTGGAGCAGGATGCCCGCTCGGGTCCAGCGCTCAGCGCTCACTCGTGCGGCGATGCGCGTCACCTTCAGCGACGGTCGGCCCGGCTTGGAGCGCGTCGTGACCCGGTGGCGGTTGCGGAGAACGAGGGTGTCGGTGAAGTCAGTCATGGAGGCCTTCTGCGGGCATAGGCGTGGCCAACCTCGTGAGTGGGCCGAGGTGTGGCGAACGTCGAATGGGTATTGAAGCAGGGGGATCGGTCGCCAAAGATGCGGCGAGATCAGCTCAGGCTTCTGTTCCATGGAGCAGGTGAAACTTTCTCAGCGCTCCAGGAGGAGGCGAGAGTCTGCGTGGCGAGAAGCCCTGAGGGGCCGTCCTGAAATGGGTACGGCGGCACGGAAAAGCGCATCCACGAAGGGTTGCCAATTAAGTCCGGCGGCTGTTAATCTGGAACCACTTGGTAGTAGTTGATTTTTTTGCCGGATCACGTTTATCAGACGTGTTGTTGATTACCCCTTCTCAGGTCATTGCGGGCCTGGGCGGGGGTAATTGCTTTTCTGGGGCGGATCTATGCGATGTGGTGTGCTGAGCTAGGTCACGTCGGCCTCCTGTGGGACCTGGTAGGTGTTCCGTGCGATGCGCTGGATAGCGTTGCGGGCCGCCAGCTTGTGCAGCGCACGGTGAATTTGTTTGATCTGGATGACATCGCCGAACGCGTCGACGAGTCCCGCGTGAACATCAGAGGTGGAGGAGCAGCCGGCGGCGACGAGCCGCAGGACTTCTCCTTCGATGTTTCTGATCCCAACGGATCGGAGGACGATTCGACTGCTGCGGCGCCGGGCGTGCATGGAGTTGCGAAGGTCGACCCAGTTGAGCGCGAAGAAGTCTCGGCCGTCAGCCGCAAATGCCTCTTGCTCGCGAGCGGCAGCAGCAATGACTTCGTAGGCGTGTCGTTCGAGTAGCTCGATGTGTCGCTCGATGGCGGCGCTTGGGTCCGTTGTCATTGGCTCCTCCAAACTCTCTTCACGCGGTCTTACTTGGAATGAACTGCACGGAGCCTGCAATGCGCCTGGGCCCCACAGACAACACTGCCGACCCGACCATGCGTCGTTCAAGAGGGGCAGGCCTCGACTTTCAACACGATGTTGCCCGTTTTCAACGGCTCGACCGATGTCCAAGTAACTTGACTGGTTCCTGTTCCGCACAGATCCATGCTCTCGGAATCGGAACCCTAGAAGTCTCAAGAGTCTTCGAAGGCCCGCCGCATTTCACTGAAGCGACAACATGCCCCCGAAAAGCCCGGAATTTCGGGGATCCATAGGGTAGCACCCTGGTTGCACTAAACTTCGTTTGTGGTCACGGATGATAAGCGGGCAAGCGCCAAGGAGTTCGCGTCCGCTCACCGGGTTTCGGTTCGATGGGCTCAATGGCTTTCGCAGCAGCAGCGGATCGAAGCCTGGAAAATCAGGGGGCGTTGGGCCATCGACCCCTCTGCCTCGTCAGGCGATGTCCCTCGCGGTCGCCCACTGTCAAATGACCTCGCCCTCGGGGTTCTCTGTGCTTTGGCCGCCGACGGCAGAGGCTCCCACCTACCTCCTCTCGACAAGTCGAGTCGGCATCGTGTCGCCGCGTATGTCGAACGTGCTCGCTCGTCCGTGACTCCCGCCAGGCTGCTCCGAGGTTGGTTCCGGAACTACGACCTTCCCCGCGAGATGACGATTCCCACCGGAGCAGTTGGCAGATTCCTGGCAGACCGGCGAGTCGCGCCGTCGGGCGCGAGTTTTCCCCTGCTCGGCCGTTGGCTTGATCCGCGGTTATTGCCCCCAGAGGCGTATGTCTCCGAATCCAGATTCGCCGCGGTCCAAGCTGAGTACGGCCTCCGCCCGGCTAAGGCCGAGCAGGCAACTCGTGCTCTTGTCCTCATACACGTGGCGGAAGCGGGTATGTTCCGCCGGCCAACTCGCGGTGTCGTGGCCGTGGACTTGGCGCGACATCGCCAGGTCTCCTTGGAAGGCATCGTGAGAAGGCTCCTAATTGACTAACGGCCTTCGTCGAGTCGGGAGGGTGTCAGAACTCGTAGCTTGCCAGGGTCGTTGGTGATGACCGGTCGTCGTCTCGGCGATCACCGCCGGTGCTTCATCGCGAACGAGCGGACTCAGGGTATGGCGCAGGCTCGCGGAACCCTGAGTGGAGTAGCCGTGGCGGGACATGTTGAGTCGCAATCGGCCGCCTGGAAGGGCCAGAGGATGAGAGTTTCGGCGCGTGCAACCTGCGTCGAAGTTTCCGCCTGCCCGATTCTCTCCGGCGCCGGGCAAGCGAATGCCTTTAGGTTTCGGGCTCTTCGGGCGTCGGGCGTTCGAGGTGGCCGACGAGGTCACCCAGGGGAACGTCGAGCGCCTTTGCAATCCGATACCAGGTAGTGAGCGTCCCCACAGCCGTGCCGTTCTCAATGCGAAAAAGCATCGAGCGAGCGATACCAGTGTCGAAGTGAAGCTGGCGCAGGGAAATGCCTCGAGCTTCCCGAAGGGCGACAGTAGCTTCTCGAAGTGCCTGGAAGTTGGGTTCGTCGGCAGCAGTCACGGACATCGCTCTTTGTCATCAAGGGGTGGCATTGTCCTCATATGAGGACTACTCTGGCTGTCATGGCATCGCAGGGATTCTCAACGGACGGACGGCATCTCCTGCGTAGACCGTTCGGCGCGACCGTGGTTCCTGCGATGCCGCTTTCCTGGCAAATCTACCGCGGCCCCGCCGCCAGGCATCCTTTGCTCGCTAATTCGACCTAGAGGGTCGTAAGCGCACACGCGTGGCAATACCGGGAGGGACACCGGTTCGAGAGGCGCAGACAAGGTCTGCAAACGCAACCGATCGCATCGACCCGAAGGATCTGGGATGACCCAATTAGCCGACCTCGTAGCCGACTTCGACGCTGCCGCAGCGGCGGCGAACATGGATGCCGACCTACTACTCAGACGCCTAACGCAAAAGCTGGCGGGCATCCATCACCTGCCACGAAGGTCAGCATCCAAAGTACCTTCTGCACTCAAGTTGCCCGGGCAGCGGTCCAATGCTCCGCGTATTGCGGTCCCTTGGGGCAGAATCCCCGTGCTTACTCTGACGATGCCCGAGGCGGTCCTCGCGTTGGGGCTGAACAGGCGCCTCATGTCGATGCTTATCGACACGGGCTCCGTGCAAGCGGTCGAGATCGACGGAGAGCTGCACGTTCCAGAGTGGCAACTCGATCCGACGGCTCCTACGAACCTGCTTCGAGGGCTCGGTCTCATTCTCACTGCAGCCGAGGCGCGCCTGGACTGGTTGAAGTTGGCGCAGTTTATGCTCACGCCTCAGCCGGAGTTGACGGCAGAAGGAAACCTCAACCTGGTCGAATGGATTCATTACGGACACCCTCTGGATACCGCGCTCCGAGCCCTGGGAGACTTCCATGACTAAGACACAGTTGTTGTCCAATCGGTCTGCCGTCCGTGATTTCGTTGTCCACCTGGAACGGCTTGGGGTCGACGCGTCCTACGTTTTGACGTCCCTAGTAGCCGCGCTCAAAGAGGTTCCGCCCGCCGTGCCGTCACGCCTGCCTGAAAACGATCGCAAACTCCTTCTGGCCGAGGGTGCTGTAACGGAGGACGACATCGTCCTCGCAGAAGAGAGTGTCTCCAACGGTGACTTCATTGTCGAGCTTCTCAATCAAGTGCTTATCCGCGTTGCAACCCTCGTTTTTGAGCCCGAACTGGGGCGCATTCTCGGCGCAGGTCACTCCTTGCTTGACGAGTTGTTTGACCAGGGGCGGCTCCTCGGTCGCGTCGGGGCGGACGTAGCCGGCGTACCCGGCTGGCTTGTCGACCTTGATCAGCCTGATGGGTTGCTGGCGCACACGGAAGACCTGCTGTCCGCCGACGCCCCTGACTATCGAGCAGTGTTTGGGCTGTTCCCATACCAACCCCAGGCGGCTTTCCGTACAGCTGGGCCACTCACGCCGCGACAATGGCTCTCCGAGAGGCGGGACCCCGATGCAGTCGCTACCTTGATGGCTCCGTTCGACAGGGCAGGCAGTTGATGCCCGCGTCGGCGAATTCGAGCATTGCAGCGACCTTCGGACACCTTTCCAGGAGGCGATGAGCGTGAGCCGCAACCGATCCCGCAGCCAAACACTCTTGGACACGGTGTCCTTGCTTGACTCGATGCGCACGGAGGGCCGTGTCGCGATAGCTGGTGACTGGCATAACGACGTGAGCTGGATGATGAACGTCTTCTCCCGCATCGCCACGACCGCGCCAGATGTTAAGACGATCCTGCACCTGGGGGATTTGGAGATCGGCGAGGGCAGAAATGCCAAAGCCCGACTGAACTTCATTGACGAACGGTGTCGAGGGACAGGCGTCGAGCGGCTTCTACTCACCCCGGGCAACCACGACAATTGGGACCGATTCGAGAAGCACGCCGAATGGCACGAAGGCAGGCCCGTGCCCTTCAGCGAAAGCGTGTGGGCGCTTCCTCCCGGGTATCGGTTCGAGGTCGGCGGCCGAACGGTGCTGTCTTTCGGTGGAGCCGCCTCCGTTCAGGACGAACTCATTAATGGCGTGAACTACTGGCCGCAGGAGATCCCGCCGCTGTCACAGTTCGCGGCTGCAGCCGAGCGTGGGTTCGCCGATGTCATGCTCGCTCACGAAACAGTCATGGCGCCGCTGCGCCGTGTTCAAGATCGGATCTCGGGCAGAGGTGCGATGAAGCTGCTTAAGGAGAGACGCGAAGCATCCGAGCGCTCCCGACAACTAACGACCGACCTGTGGAACGCTGTCCGGCCCGCGGTTCTGTTCCACGGGCACATGCACGTGCAGGACGAAGCCCACCTCGATGACGATCGGCGAGTGTTCTCACTCGCCGATAACCGCGCGGGACTTGGCAACATGGGCTTGCTCGACCTCACTGATCTCAACTGGGAATGGCATTGACCGCGAGGGACGTCGAGAGTCCAAACCAAGGGGCGCGACCATGAAGAAGGTGACGTCGTCTGAGGCTCGCGCGAACTTGCCTGCCATTCTCGCTGGCGTCCTCAGCCGACAGGAACCCGTCGAATTAGCGTCCCAATGGGGACCAGTCACAGTGATCCCCGAAGGCTATCTGGACGCATGGACAGGCCTCGCGAAAGAGATCGTCGCCCTTGTCGACGGCGTCAAGAATCACGTCGACGCCGCTGAGCACACCGACCGATGGGACCGCATCTCCCTCCTCCGAGATACCGACACCGGCAGCTGGTGGATCCGTGCAGGAAACGAAAGCTTCGTCGTCGACCTAGATCAGCGCATCCTGTCCATGCCGGTCCCCGGTGTCGCCTCTGCACGATCTCGGTGTGAGCCTCTAGTCGAACTCGGCACTTGTCAGCTAGGCGAGAATGCATCGTGGACCGTTGAGTCAAACCGCGAGGGCAAGCCAAAAACGAGCAGCAGTCCAGTCACGTCAATCACCCGCCTCGATGCCGGGCTGGCCGCTGACACGCACTCAAGGCAATCCGATCGAGGCGGCCGTGACGGGACAGGCAAGGACGCCCTTGGCGTTCCCACCCATATCGACCATCGACGCACAGTCACCGTTGCCTATGCCACGCATCATCTGCAGGACCTGGTGGCCGACGTTGCGAGCAGGCTCGACCGGGTCATTGTCACGAGCACATCAGGCGCAGCGATGTTCATCAGTACATCGGAATTCGTTGCCATGGGCGATCTTGCCCACGCGGCATTGGAGATCATCGACCCGGTGTTCCGCCCACCCGACGCGAAGGCTGCTCGCGATGTCGGCGAAGATGTTGTCGAACTGAGGGACGAGGACTCCGGCGCTTGGCTCGTCACCACATCTGCCGTCCAATACGTCGTCAGCCTGCAGGAGCGCACGGTCCGTCTCGTGCCCTTCGGATCCGACATGGCTAGCAGTCGAGGGCAGCGACGGCCCCTCACGCGCCTCATCAACTGCCGCGTTGAGGAGCCCCTCGCGTTCACGGTTGAGGGGTGGGATCTCGCGGCGGAACAGGGGACGATTGGCTCCGTGCGCGCGATCACCCGCCTAGACGACTGGCTCTTCGGCTAAGGTACCGGCTGCGTCTCGATCTCGATCTCGACGTCCACTTCGATCCGCGAGCAGTACTCAGCTGCATCATCTCCAGACGCTTCCGATTCCGGCATCAACTTGCGTCCGCCACAGGGCCCCTGTGCTGTCGGACGTGTGGAGAGCCGGTCATCCTCCAGCAGAGACTTCACGATCATCGCAGCTCGGTGCGACAGCTTATCCGCGGCCCGGTAATGGTCGCCGGGCCAATACACGACATAGTCGCCTCCGGTCGAAACGCCCAAGTTTTCGCAAGTACGCACGACTTGGTCCACCGACACATCACCCTGCTCAATCGCAAAGTCGGCCAAGGCACGGAAGCCGACTCTGACCGCCTCGTGGCGCTCGTCGTCTCGTCCATATTGAGCATCATGCCGTCGACCATTCGGAGCGCACCGGCCCGTTCCCGGCTTTCGGACAAGGGAGCCGCAACGGCGGTGGAACGGCCGCTGCGACCAAACTGTTAGATCGCGAACGTGTTCTTCCTTGGGGCACGCCCGTTCATGGGGGCCGCGAGAGACTCGGAACATGTCTTCCAATTCAGATTCCAATCCCACAACAACCGCAGACAAGGCCTACGACGAGGTCGTATGGAGCCTTTCGCAAGATCCGGATCACGACGTCGTCGTGACGGCTGAAGGCCTGACTGCGCGAGGATCACTATTCGCCTTTCGGGAACGCGGCGACTTGGTGGTTCGGCTGTCAGAGGCGCGAGGTGCCGACCTGCTCGCACGAGATGTCGCTCGCTCGCACGGCAGCCGTGAGAGCTGGTTCGTGGTTACCGATTGCGACTTGTGGCTGGAACTCGCCTCAGAAGCACACATGTTCGTAGGCGAGCCGGCCGTCGGGGGATTGTCCTGATATCGGCACGATGTATGCCGACGTCACGCTCACTCGCGAGGCGATCGACGGGGCCGCCCCTCTGACCGCATGCCTCGAGGAAGGCGGAAACCCGTTTGGCTGGCCGAAGCCACCGTGGCCCAGTCCGCCAGATCGAGGGCCCGAACAGTGCAGCTCTGGGGCGACGTACACCCGGCTCCCCTGTTCTTGTGGGACGAGACCGATGTTGACGCCGTCCGCGCACTCACGCTCGCCACGGCCGAGGTAGCTGAGGACGATGAGCGAAGCCTCTTCTGGCAAGCCATCGTCCTTACGCTCGAATGCGCGTGTCTTGGCGCGTCGATCCTCCTCGCTGCCCTCGCCTCCACAAGTGAAGCCTCAGACACCCGCCGACGAAGCCGCCAGCTCCGCCCACCGGATCATCAAGGGCGGGCCGCTCATCCGGGAGACGCAGACCTACAAGCCTCCGGCGCCCAAGCTGCCGCAGAAGTAAGGTCGGCACAGGCGCGAGGGGCGACGCCTGGGCGTCGCCCCAACAAACAGAGGAGCAGGCATGAAGTGCCACCCGGATGCTGCCACCGAGGCGGGTTCACAACCAGTGCCGGAGATGGTCTCGGAGACCGTGGCCCCCGACGGCCCGAACACTCGTGAGCTGTCCAAGGAGGTGGCTCGCAAGAGCGCCGTTTTGAACAAGAGGTTGTCGAATGAGGACCCCGCGCGCTAGCGCAGTCCCTCTGGGGCGGTCTGTCCTCGCATCCAGAGTTAGAAGCAGCCTTGATGGCTTCGCAGCGCGCTCCGCGGGGCACCGTCTGCCTGGCCCGCTTGACGCGCCTCGCGCGGTCTGGCGTGCCGCGGGTTAGGGGTGAAAGATCCGTCACCGGCTAACGGCCAGCAGATGTCTGTCGCGCCCGACTTGGAGAAAATGTGCTCGTCGAAGCAGGCGCTCACGCCTGCATGCGCGGCGATGCACGTCGGCCGCGCGAGCGGATTCCTACCCGCTGATGCGTCCGGTGGCCCCATTAGGGACACGACTGAAAGCGAACGCCGACCATAACGTGTCCTCATCGCAGCGCGACCACGTTGCGAATGACCCAGGGAGACGAGTCGTGGCCACCATCAACGAACGCATTGCAGAACTCGGAATCGAGATTCCTCAGCAGGCGGCGGCGCCTGCCGGGGTCTACGCACCGGCCGTCATCTCTGGAGCGCACGTGTACTCGGCCGGGCAGCTCCCGTTCGTTTCGGGTTCCCTGCCGACGACCGGCAAGGTCGGGTCCGATGTCACCGCGGACGACGCGAAAGACCTCGCCCGCATCAGCGCCATCAATGCCCTCGCCGCAGTGGCATCCCTCATCGGAAGCCTCGACAGGATCACCAAAATCGTCAAGGTCGTCGGGTTCGTAGCCTCCGACCCATCGTTCTACGGACAGCCGGGCGTCCTCAACGGAGCATCGGAGCTTCTCGGAGACATCTTCGGCGACCGGGGGATTCACGCCCGAAGTGCCGTGGGAGTGGCAGTGCTGCCACTCAACTCACCCGTTGAAGTCGAACTCATTGTCGAGTTCGCCTGACACACGCCTAACCCGCCATCGAAACATCCCCTTCCATCCGAACCATCCACAGAACGAAAGAGAACATCATGTCTGAACCCATCACCGTCGTCCTCGTGCACGGCGCCTTCGCGGAGTCCTCGAGCTGGAGTGGAGTCATCTCGAACTTGCTCGGTCGCGGTGTTCCCGCGATCGCAACACCCAATCAGCTGCGTAGCGTGAGCACGGACGCAGACAACGTCAGCCGTGCCGTCGAGGCCGTCGGCGGCTCTGTCCTCCTGGTTGGTCACTCCTACGGTGGAGCGGTCATCACCGAGGCCGCCGCGGGGAACAGCGCCGTAAAAGGCCTCGTCTACGTATCCGCCTTCGCGCCGGACCACGGTGAGACGTCCTTCGGCCTCACCGACAAGTTCCCCGGCTCGACGCTCGGCGAGACGGTGCGCCCTATCCCGCTCGGCGACGGAACTAACGACCTCATCGTCGACCGCGAACTGTTCCCGAATCAGTTCGCCGGCGACGTGCCACTCGCTGACGCAAAGATCGCCGGCGCCACTCAGCGAGCCATCCGCGACTTCGCCCTCGCCGAGGAGCAGCCCGCGGAAACCTCCGCGTGGAAGACGCTCCCGTCGTGGTTCATCTTCGGATCCGGTGACAAGAACATTCCGGTCGCGGGTCTCCGCTTCATGGCGGAGCGGGCGGGCTCCCTCAAGACGGTGGAAATCGAAGGCGCATCACACTCGGCCCTCGTCTCTCACGCCGACGCAGTCGCCGACCTGATCTCCGAGGCCGTGGCGCACCTCGCCTGACGTAGGGGCTTCGGCGCTCGGAGCGACAGGGCCCATCACGGTTTGACGAACGCGCTGACGTCTTTCTGCGATGGGCCCCACGCAGCCCCGCGCATCTCGTAATCCGCCAGGGATATCGGACTCGGCGCAGTCGATCGGATACGAGCGACAAGTGCCTTCTCGCGCGAGAACACGCGCTCCTGGGCTTCCCGTGTGCTCTCTCCCGAGAAGTCACGCAAAGTCCGGAGCAGGGACCTCGCCGATGCAAGAACCCCTAGGGTTGACGCACCTGTCAGCTCCCAAACGCTCGATAACGGTTGTTCGGTGAGACCTTCACTGACGCTCGGAAGAAACCACGCTTTCGAATGAGTCCCGCCGCTCCCCATGACCCAGTGGTGTGCATCGACACCCAGATACTTCTTCGCTGCAGAGGTGGCGTCGAACTTCACGCTCTCCCGTTCGGCACCAAGACTGATGTGCGGCGTACCAACATGGTGCAAGGGAGCGAGGACGACGCCGCTCTTCACGAACAAGTCACGGACTCCCGCTGCACCATCGAACATCAACTCCTTTCGCTCCCGCCTCACGCTACGAGGAAAGGCAGCAGCACTGCGGTGGGATCCCTCGAACGTGTCCAGGATTCGGGCCAGCATCCGCAGCAGCGTCCTCTCGGGCGGCACATCAGAGTCATGGACATAAGACAGCGTCAGAACACTCTCAGTGAGGCCCCGGAGCAGGGTCGGGAGTGCCCCGAGAGCCGCATCGGATCCGAGCAGCACTTCCATGGCTTCGGCATGATCATCGGCCACGTTGAGTAAACGAAACGAGTCCTCCATGTTCTCGTTGACCATGAACCGGAAAAAGGCGCCCCCTCCACCCTGGTCTTCGAGCGACGCCGAAAGGCGGGTGGCCGCGGAGCCAGCACCCTCCCAGCCGGCCTCCCACGTTTTCGTCCGCAGCAGCGTTCGCACGTCGGCTCGCGTTTGAGCGATGAGACGCGAGCAGAATTGGCCTGGGGTCGTGGCTGGCATGACGACATCTAATCGCGTCTCAAGGCCCGAAGAGGTGACGCCCATGGCGCACGCCGTCGTGTGAAATCTGTCGGCTCCCGACGGATTGGTTGAGACGCTACTGATTACGTGTCTACGGTCGCGGAGTGGACTTCCGCTCGGCAGTTTGACCGAAGCGGGATCGCGTCGAAACGATGCGGTCGCCGCGACTCCCTAGAAGCAAATCAGCGACCGACTCTTGCGATCAGCTGTCTAGACCAATAAATTCTCTATATCAGGTGACAACCTGAGCGACGTCGACCCAGACTTCGCCTGAAATGCAGTGCAGAGTGGGCCGTTCCCTGATCCGGCGGCCCGCCCTAGCACTGAAGAGTGTTCCCCTGACATCGGTTTGCCGATCTTTCAGCTCTTTCGTTCTGCCCACCCTTGCCCGTCCTGCCGTCCAGTCGGGGATGGCATCTGTTAGGTGGGCAGAGTGCGTTGTGACCCAGTGGGCCCTGACATGAATGAGGCGCGCAGATCCTGCTGCGTCACCTCGACCGCGACGACTTACGATGATTCTCCATCGGACCTTGGAAGGCACGCACCATGGCAAAGGTAGGGATCTCCGTTACGGAGATCGGCAGGTCTCACGGAGCGACGGCCATGGAAGTGAATCTTCTCCTTCGGGACCAAGGATTTCTCGAAGGCGAGCCGGGTGCTTACTTTCTGACGCCGAAAGGCAAAGAGTTCGGATTTCACGAGGTGCACGATAACGGCTACGGCGGATTTGCCCATCGGTCGTATGAGACGACTCATTTCGATCCTGCCATTTCCGAAGTGCTGCAGTTCTCGCCCGAAGGTCTCGCGAAGGTCCGCGAGGACATCGCAGCCCGTCGACTCGCGCAGAGCGCTCAGTTGAAGGCCGACAGGGCTGAAGCTGATGAGCGGTTCCGCCAGTCTCGAGAGCAGCAGGCGGCTGAAGACGCGGGCTTTGAGGTGGATACGCGGACGGTGATCGCGATCATTGCCGGCGCCGCGGCGACTCTGGCTGCGGGCATCGGCATCTACAAACTCGTCCAGTGGCGCAAACGCATAGTTGCCGAGCGTGCGCGCGACCATGAGCAATCGGCGCCCGGAGGGTCCTGACGCACGGGGCCTGTGTCTTTGTTGCCGTCCTCTTGCATCCATTTCGGCCGGCTGAGCGCAGCTGCTCCTCTTACTCCTGCATATGCCGCACGGTTCTCGGTCCGCACGGAATGTGGATGCTCGAGGCTCAGTCCGTTCGACCCGAAGCCGAGGCTCGAACGGCTGACTCCTCGATATCGAGCACTAACAGCACTGAGCGAACGGCTGCTTCCTGGTAGCGGCCTTCGCTTCGGGCGATAAGGACCGTCGATCGTTCTTCGTCGATTGTGCGAAGTCGCAGTTCTGCGTACGCCCGTGACCGCTCAGCTCGGATACTGTCATCTCCGACCAATGTCTCACCGAGGAGAGCGGCGTCTACACGCAGGCGTTCGAGGACGCGATCTTCGTACTCGTCGTCCCGGATGCTGGCGAGGAAGTGCAGGCTCGCCGCTCTTGCCTCAGCGAGGAGGAGCTGGACCTCCATGCGTTCCTGGTCAAAGTCCGGCGGGGCCAGCGCCACGCGTTGGACTGTGAGGGGCAGTGCCAGTCCCAGGAGGAGTGTTCCGACGACGACGGTGAAGGCCAGGAACTGGAGGAATTCGCGGTGGGGCGTCTGCTCTGGGAGAAGGAACACCGCGGCTAGCGTGACGACCCCGCGGACTCCCGCGACGGCCAGCGGCACATTGATGCGCCACTGCCAGTTTCTTCGCCGCCTGAGAGCGGCCGGTCCCCACCGGAATACAGCGGTAATCCCAAGGCCCCACGCGAGGCGGGACACGACCAAGACAACGAGCACGGTGATGACGATGAAGATGGCTTGGCCGAGAGGAATGCCGGAAGCAAGCGCTCCCGTCAAGATCGAAGGCAGGCTCAGCCCGATGAGCAGAAAGACAGCGTTTTCGAGGAGGAACTGAATCGTCTGCCAGTTCAAGGACTCGACTAAGCGTGCCTCGGCGGACGGAAGCGCCGGGTTCCGGTATCCGAGGAAAAGTCCGGTGACCACGACGGCCAGCGGCCCGGAGGCGCCAATCGCGTGAGCGGCGAGGAACGCGGCATAGGGAGTCACAAGCGACAGGCTCGTATTAAACACGGGGGCGACGACCCAGCGTCGGACGCGGTCCATGAGAAATGCGACGGCCAGCCCCACGACGATTCCGCCGACGACCGCTAGGGCAAATTCACCAATCGCTCGGAATGGATCGAACGCGACCACGATCGCCAACACGGCGGTGTTCAGGGCTACTAGTGCGGTTGCGTCGTTCAAGAGGCTTTCGCCCTCGAGCAAAGAGTTGAGGAGCCGGGGGAGCGGCGTCCTCCGGGACACGGCTGCGACTGCCACGGCATCTGTTGGTGCAACGACAGCTCCGAAAGCGAAAGCTGCCGCCAACGACAGGGCGGGTATGACAGCCCAGGCCGTCAGGCCGATCACCACCGTCGTGAACCCAACGAGTCCCACAGAAAGGAGTAGCAGTGAATCTCGACGCGCTCGAATGTCTGCCAGAGGCGTTTGAAGGGCAGCAGCGAAAAGCAACGGCGGCAGAAGAACCGAGAGAACAAAGTCCGGTTCCACCTCCACCCGCGGAACGCCGGGCAGGTAGGAGCCGCCGACGCCGATGGCGACCAACGCGAGCGGTGCCGACCAGCCGACCCTCCTCGCAGCAGCGCTCACGCCAACGGTCACGACGAGGAACGCCACGATCCAGGCGAGGGTTTCGTTGACGCTCACGAGTTGGCCCCACTTGAAGGTTGCATGTATTTGGCGCGGCACTTTCCGAGCCACCCTGTGATCATCTCGGCATCCACATTGCCTGCTTCCCCCGCGTTGAGTCATCGGAGCCCGACTTGGGGCTCAGGCTGGCGGAACCGCCTCATTCGTTAATCCCAACATGGGCAGCGCTCGGTGGCGTGGCCCCAGCGGGGCCACCTAAACGAGCACGAACACTGGTGCGGGCTCCTGGCGGACCATGACGCAGACGGTTCAGTTGAAGATTCTTCGCAGCACGTTAGTTTCCGCGAGGTCGAGGAGTTCGTCGCCCCGGCCGGAAAGAAGCGTTCGGATCCCGTAGAGCGTGAATCCCTTGGCCTGTTGAGCGGTGATGGCGGGCGGAACAGACAACTCCTGACGCGCCGTCATCACTTCAATGAGAGCAGGCCCGTCGTGCTGGAGTGCCTCGCGCACGGCTGTGCGAAGGTCTCCCGGTTCCTCGACGCGGCGGGCAAATAGGCCAATGGAGCATGCCACCTCCGCGAAGTTGGGGTTGACGAGTTCGGTCCCGAAATTGACGATGCCGGACGCCTTCATCTCCAGCTCGACAAAGTTCAGGGAGGAGTTGTTGAGGACAACCACTTTTACGGGGAGCTTGAGCTGGACAAGCGTGAGGAGTTCCCCGAAGAGCATGGCTAATCCGCCGTCGCCGGCGAGTGCGACGACTTGCCGACCTGGGTGGGACACTTGGGCACCGATGGCATGGGGGAGAGCGTTGGCCATCGTCCCGTGGTTAAACGAACCGAAGAGTCGCCTCGATCCGTTCATGCTCAGATACCGGCTTGCCCACACCACCGGAGAGCCGACGTCCATCGTGAAGATGGCGTCCTCGTCGGCTTCCTCGTCGAGGACGCGGGTCATGAACTGCGGGTGGATGGGTGTTCGATCGTGATCGTTGTCCGCCAACCGATCCAGAGATGCTCGCGTCCTTGCGTAATGCATCGTCGAGCGCGTCAAATGTGCTGCGTCCAGATTTGGAGCGAGCCTTGGAAGCAGCCCCGCAATGGTGTCTTTGACCGTGCCGACGAGACCTACGCTCAAGGGGGCTCGGCGGCCCAAGTTCTCGCCGCGGATGTCCACTTGCAGGTACGTTCTGTCCGGCGGTAGAAATTGGCGGTACGGGAAATCAGTTCCGAGCATGAGGATCGTGTCTGCCTCCTCGATAGCCTTGAATCCAGACGCAAAACCCAGGAGGCCTGTCATGCCGACGTCATACGGGTTGTCGTGTTCGAGGAGTTCCTTGCCTCGGAAAGTATGAACGATCGGCGCCTGTAAGCGTTCAGCTAGCTGCAGGACCTCGGTGTGGGCGCCAGCTGTTCCGGCGCCACCCAGGATCGTCACGGCGCGGGCGCTGTTGAGAACGTCAGCCGCCGCCTGCAAGGAGCTGTCCGTGGGTACGACGCGCGAGGTGGCGGCGGTGAGGGCGCGAGGGTTGCGAATCGGCTCTGCTTTTGCGAGGAACACCTCGCCGGGTACGACGACGACTGCGACGCCTCGCCGTTCGACGGCCGTCCGGATCGCGATCTCGAAAATGCGAGGGGCCATCTCCGGGGTGCTGACGAGTTCCGTGTAGACGGAGCATTCCGCGAAGAGGATCTGCGGGTGCGTCTCTTGGAAATACCCCGAACCGACTTCGTTCAGTGGGATCTGAGCCGCGATCGCCAACACAGGGACGCCGGTTCGCTGCGCGTCGTACAGACCATTGATCAAGTGGGTATTTCCTGGCCCGCAGCTACCGACGCACACCGCGAGGTTGCCTGTGAGGGCGGCATCAGCGGCCGCTGCTAGCGCCGCTGCTTCCTCATGGCGGACGTGTTGCCATGAGATGCTTCCATCCCTGCGGAGAGCGTCGGTGAAACCGTTCAGGCTGTCTCCGGGCAGCCCGTACAGGTGGTCGACTCCGCTGGCGCGGAGGACGGCAATCATGTTGTCTGCGACTGAGTTCATCGAAGCTCCTTATTTCTTCGCTTGCTTCTGCGTTAGATCCGCGCGAGGGCACATGGCGAGCATGCGCTTCCGGTCGGGCTTGGGTCCCCGGCGTACGGCCCGAACTGGTCTTGGTCCGAGCCTCGGGGACGTAAGTTTCAGGGCCTGGCCTTAGCCCGGCATCTCGAGTCGCCTGCGCGAACAGAGGGACTCGCGATCAGCGTTTGCGCACTCGCCGGTTCTCGGCAGAGATCATCCATGCGAGTTGCTCAAGGCCTCCAATGACCGCGTGGAGAAGGTCCGCTGAAGTGGGGTCTTCGGCATCCACATCGTCGTGAACGCGTCGTGCTGTCGAGACGACGGCATCAATGCGCGTAGTGATCATCTCGACGGTGTCCGTGCTGCAGATCTCTCCCTGCGGGTATGACGGCAGCGATGTGGTTGCGGCCACGGTGGAGGTTCGACCATCTGGCACGGCCCAGAGTGCGCGCATGCGCTCTGCGACGTCATCACTGAACCCACGAGAGGCTTCCGCGACTTCGTCCAGCTGCGTGTGAAGATCGCGGAAATTCGCACCCACGATGTTCCAATGCGCTTCCTTCGCCTGCATCTGCAGCTCGATGATGTCCACGAGGACCGCTTGAAGACTCGCGGACAGAAGAGGACTTGCCGAGAACGCGCGTGTTGTATTCGGGATCGTGGTCATACAAGTGGTCCTTTGTCTTCATGTGGGGGAGGTTGTGTCGATTCGGGCTGACGGCGAGGCTCGACTCCTCATGGCTTCATGTGGCCGATCTCGACGGGTCGTCCTGCATGTCCGCCGCGCTCATTTCGTAGGGCTTTGGAGCCGCCGCGGCACTGGATTGCGGCAGCGGCCTGAAGCTCACCGACCCGATTGAAAATCTCAACTCGTGGGGTGCCTGAAAAGCTACTTCTTGCTTTCCGGTGCGCGCGTGTTCCTTCTGGGGACATTCCCCCGCCAGGGACACCCTCCCCACCGCTACTGGCCGGAGCCGCAGCGAACTCGACTTGGCGGGTCTCCGGGACGTCGTCGGCGTTCTTCTGCCTGCAAGTGGATGATGCTTCGTTACTGGTGGAGTGAACGAGAGGTCTAGGAGCGCCTTGCCTCGAACCCGCCCAGCAACTTCCCTGCAGCCCGGGTCAGGCGCGCAACAAAGTCCACCTTCGCTGAAGCGAGGCGCGGATCACTGTCGTAAAGGGCCGAAAGCGCTGGGGTAGGCGTTGCGTACTGCCACAAAATGGCACCTAGTGCCGTGATGTCGCCGATAGCCTCCCTACCGAGGCCGTCTTCAAGCCAAGGCAGCGCCCGTTCCAGGGAACGCCCACAGATCTCGACCGCGCCGATAGCCGCAATTTTGTACGTTCGGGCGGCTTGCGACGTGACGCCCCGTTCGAGATCGATTGCGACGTGCGAGAGCAGGTCGCAAAAAAGAGGGTCCCGGTCCATCGCTTCGGCTATCGCACGGGCGACAGCCTCGACGTCTTCCTTGCCACTCACCTTGTCTACAACGCCTAGGGCAAAACGCTCCCAGTGAGTTGCCGCAAGAACGAGAAGCAGTTCCTCTCGCGACTCGAAATAGCGGCGCACTGCCGAGACGTGGACACCGGCTCGTTGCGCGATGGATGTCAGTGTGAGGCCGCGTACTCCGATCGCACCAGCCTGAATCTCAGCCGACTCAAGGAGATCCTGTCGGCGTCGCTTCTTGGCGTCGGTTGAACGTGCCCTGGCGAACGCTTGCTCCATGGGGGAATAATAACGCTCGCACCGCGCGTTAGATTACGCAAGTACCTTGCGTAAAGAAAATTTGGAGAAGAGGAACCTATGTCGAATGAAGTATGGCTCGTTACTGGCAGCTCGCGTGGGCTCGGTTTCAGCGTCGTCGAAAGGGCCCTTTCAGCCGGGAAAAGGGTTGTTGCCACGGCTCGGGACACAAGTTCACTTGCGGTTCTCCGGGAAAAATATGGTGATCGCCTCCGGACGATGCGACTCGACGTCACGCATCCAGAACAGGCGGAGGAAGTGGTGTCGAAAACGGTCGCAGCCTTCGGACAGCTCGACGTTGTCGTCAATAACGCTGGCTATGCGGATATTGCCCCGATCGAGAGCACGGACCTTGCCAGCTTTAGGGCTCAGATCGACGCGAACTTTTACGGAACGGTGTTCGTCACAAAAGCAGCCTTGCCTCTCTTCAGGGAGCAGGGGAGCGGGCTCTTCATCCAAGTGACCTCTGTTGGAGGCAGGCTCACCGCACCCGGCTTGGGTGCCTACCAGTCGGCAAAGTTCGCCGTGGAAGGATTCTCCAGCGTTCTTCGCCAAGAGGTGTCACCACTCGGCATCCGTGTCGTCCTGGCCGAGCCTGGTTCGATGCGCACCGACTGGGCCGGCGACTCAATGCAGGTTCCTGAGGTCGATCCGGCCTACGACTCGACGGTTGGCGCCATGGCGCGCCGAACTCGCTCTAGTTCCGGAATGCAGCCCATCGACCCCGATGCCGTCGCGCGCGTGTTCGTTGACCTGTCCACGCATCCCTCGCCTCCATTGCATCTGCTTCTGGGGAGTGACGCAGTCGATTTCATGGCCGACGCCCTCCGCACCACGGCAGCCGAAGATCGGGAGTGGGCAGACGTGGGCCGATCGGTGGACTTCGGTTCCTCGCATTGAGTCGGCCCTGCTTGCACGCACTCCGCGATGTATCCGCCCCGGACGGAGGCGGCTAATTTGTATCGATGAGTGGCGGACTCTTCCCTTCCAAGGAATTGTCCGCGAAGGTAGGTTCGCCCCTGCCCGGTACATATGCCGGCCAGTTAGGGAGTTCCCATGTCCGCTAAAGACGTCGTGATCGGCGCCACCGAAAATCTCTTTAACTTGAAGGATGTCAGCGTCATCGACGCCATCTTTGGGCCGGTCTACGTGCAGCATTCGGCTTTGGGGCCGGACGGTGTTGCTGGGCTAAAAGGGCTGGTCTCGCAGCTTCCGGCCACCTCGAGTTATGAGCTTGTTCGTACAATTGCGGACGGCGAGCTGGTAGTGACGGAAGGGATTTTTTCCGGTTTTGCCGCGATCCCCTTGATCGGATACGACGTCTGGCGTGTCGTCGACGGGCGCATTGTCGAGCACTGGGATGCTCTTGGTCCGGGCGCCGCCGGACCGGTTCCTTCCCCCGTTGCCGTTCCAGAAGCGGAGTCGCTCCTCGTTGAGGATCACGCCGAGAAGAACAGAGATCTCATCTCGGCTTGGGCGGCGAGAGTGCTGGTGGGCGGAGACGAGTCGGCCGCCAAAGAGTATCTGACGTCGGCCACAGACGTTGAATACGACAAAAGCGTGAAGTACCAGGAAATTCGCGCGATCATCGCAGAAGGTGACGTGGTCTACACGCGGGCACGAGGCGAGCTGAACGGACCCGTGATCGTGAACGACGTATGGCGAATCGCCTCGGGCCAAATCGTCGAACACTGGGGCCTCGTCGTGCCAGTGCCGGCAAAGCTCCCTCACGACAACGGCTCGTTCTAACGACGGTGAGGATCGAGGCGTCGTGGACGGCTCCTTTGGCCTCTGGCCATTGAGGGTGCGCGGACTGAACCTGCCGTCAGCAACGCCGCCGTCCACGGCCACGACAACATAGGGCGGCGCTGGTCGAGAGCATGGGCTGTCTCTGCCACGGGCCCGCGGGTTCTTCTAATCCAGCAGAGGTCCCAGTGTGACGGTATTCGCTTCTGTTCTGCGTGCTCATGCCGGCCGCACGAAGGAGGGCATCCCTGACCCTCCTCGCAAGGAGCGAAGAAGCGACGGCGTATGTCACCGTGTCCCACAGGGGAACACCCACGCTCGGCCGCCTATGGAAGACGCTCCGATAGGTTCGAATGACGGTGTTTCCGACGTGCAGGCGATTCAAGCGCAGATGCCGCGCTGTTGACTATGCGAAACGGGTAGCCGCGCCCAAGCGTTTTACTATGCGAAACAGGTAGCCCCGCCGAAGCGTTGCCGTTTGCCTCGCCCTGCCGTCAGAGTCGTTTGGCCGAACCAGTCTTCGCCGCCGAGTACGAACTGTAAAGGCCGGCGTACGGGACCTGCGTTGATTAGGAGAACAAGTGTCAAAACATTTCGATGTCGTCATCCTCGGCGCCGGACCCGGCGGCTACGTCGCGGCGATCCGCGCCGCTCAACTCGGGAAAAGCGTCGCTGTAATCGAGAAGCAGTACTGGGGCGGCGTGTGTTTGAACATCGGTTGCATCCCCTCGAAGGCGCTGCTTCGGAACGCCGAACTGGCTCACGTTTTCACTCATGAGGCGGACAAGTTCGGCATCTCCGGGCCGGTTCACTTCGACTACGGCGTTGCCATCTCCCGCAGCAGACAGGTCGCCGACGGCCGCGCGAAAGGCGTCCACTTCCTGATGAAGAAGAACGGCATCACCGAAATTGACGGGTTCGGAACTTTCCGGGACGCGACGACTCTTGACGTGTCCCTGTCGGACGGCACGGCGACGATGGTCACCTTTACGGACGCCATAATCGCGACGGGATCCACCGTTCGACTCCCCGCAGGGGTTGCGCTCAGCGACAACGTCGTCACCTACGAGACGCAGATCCTCGACAGAGACCTCCCCGCGTCGATGATCATCGTCGGAGCGGGAGCAATCGGCATCGAATTCGCCTACATCCTCAGCAACTACGGCGTCGATGTCACGATTGTCGAGTTCTTAGATCGAGCGTTGCCCAACGAGGACGAAGACGTCTCAAAAGAGATCGCCCGTCAATATCGAAAGCTGGGTGTGAAGATTCTCACGTCGACCCGCGTGGAATCGATCCGAGACGATGGAACAACGGTCAAGGTCGAGATCACGGCCGCCGACGGCACACGGTCGACGCTCGAGGCGGACAAAGTCATGGTCTCGATCGGTTTCGCTCCGCGAACAAGTGGATATGGGTTGGAGAGCACCGGCGTGGCCTTGACCGATCGCGGAGCCATCGACATAGACGACTTCATGCGGACGTCTGTGCCTCACCTCTATGCGATCGGCGATGTGACCGCGAAGCTGCAACTCGCCCACGTTGCGGAAGCTCAAGGCGTGGTGGCCGCAGAAACCATCGCGGGTGCGGAGACGATGGCACTCGGGGACTACCGCATGATGCCCCGCGCGACATTCTGCCAACCACAGGTGGCTTCGTTCGGCTTGACGGAAGCGCAGGCTCGGGCTGAGGGTCATGACGTCGTGGTGTCGAAGTTCCCATTTCAGGGAAACGGCAAAGCACAGGGCCTAGGGGAACCCGTCGGCTTCATCAAGCTGGTTGCCGACGCGAAGTACGGCGAACTCTTAGGTGCACACCTGGTAGGCCCGGACGTGTCCGAACTGCTACCCGAGCTGACGTTGGCGCAGAAGTGGGATCTGACGGCGATGGAGCTGGCCCGGAACGTGCACACTCACCCAACCCTTGGAGAAGCGCTCCAGGAGGGCTTCCACGGGCTCATCGGCCACGCCATCAACCTCTAGAGAGGGCAGGAGCGTCTCCGCCATTGCCGCGAGGGAACGAAATACAGCGCTGGCACACCGGGCGGAGGCGCCCTGTCAACGTTCGGCGAGAAAAACGGGCTCCACGACGTAATGGATGTCGTCTTGGGCATCCCTGAAGCCGAGACGTTCGTAGAGAGGCAACCCCATCGAGCTGGCTTGAAGGTAAGCCGCCGTGGCGCCGGCCCGTTTACCTTCCGACATGATCCACGATGTCATCGCTCCCGCGAATCCCTGGTGGCGGCGTTCCGGGAGGGTACCGATTGCAAAGACTCCAATCCAGGGCGCATCCGTGACCGAGTATCCGGACACGACCGGCTCATCACCGACATATCCGACGTAGGCTGCGATCCCTGAATCCGAAAGCGTTGAGGGATGTACCAATGCCATGCCGAGGGACCCTTTCATGTCGAAAGCCGCGCCTAGCACGGACGTAAAGTCGTCGACCCCTCGAATGCCGGTGACAGTTCGGATGGTGAAGCCCGACAGAACAGGAGGCGTCTCTACGTGCGTCAGCGGCGCGACATACGTTTTGACGACGTCGTGCCGTTGAGTCAATAGGTCCGGCATGTCTTCTAGCCCTGCCAGCAGCCCACTCTCAATCACCTGAACAGTCCAAGGCAGCCCGAGGCTAGTGATCTTGGCAGCGGCCTCTTCGGCCCGGTCGTGGTCCAACGTGCGGGCGTCCGCGTGCTCGAGGAGGAGGCCATTCATCCGTGCCAAAGGCTCGCCGGTGGCGTACGCGATAAAGCCAGGTGAAACCTCGAATCGCAGTCCGTGCTCGTACGCCGAGCCGATGGTGGCGAGGGCTCGTCCAAGAGCCGCGGATGCACCGGCTGAGACAAGTGCACTTGGTGGTGAATCGTTCAATCTTGCGCTCCTTTGATTGCGGGCTCCGCCGCCAGAGGCGTCCCTGTGCCGTTGTCGTCAAGCCGATGTCCACGCGGCTGCAACCGCGCCCGACAGAAGGTAGACGGTCATGCCCGTGCGCGCGTGTCCCCGTTGCGGCCACGTTGAGAGCGAAAAGACTTTGTGGATTCCCTTGACTGCCTTCGCCGTTCGTTTCACCATGTGACAACGCTGTCATGATCGGAGATGTTCAACGATGAACCCACCTGAAACACCGTCCCACTCTTTCGAGCCAACCCGCCGAGGCGTCATCGCAGGCGGAGCCACCCTCCTCGCAAGCTTCGGCCTCGCAACCGCAGCAGCGCCTCAAGCGGAGGCAGCAGCGCCGAAAACGAAGCCGGATGCGGGTCAGACCGACCTTGCCCTCTACCGTCCGGTAGCTGTCTCGTCGACCGACTACGCGCCGACACCAGGAAGCTTCGCCGTAGACGGGCTGCCCGGTTCCGGGGTCCGGGGTACCGGTTGGCGGGCCCGGACAGGCGATCCCCAGTGGATTGCCGTCGACCTACAAGCGCCCTGCTCGATTGCCGCGGTCACTCTCACTTTCGAGGCGACCCTCGAAGATGCCGCCTTCGACGGCAACTACTCGAGCACGTACGGCACGGAAATCCTTTCGAGCGCAGCAACCGCGTTCTCACTCGAGACATCGACGGACAACCGCACTTGGACGCCGGTGTACTCGACGACCTCAGGCGCGGGAGCGTCGATGGACATCACTCTCACGCAGCCAGTCACCGCCAGGTGGATCCGGATGACGGCGACGCAGCGATCTAACAGCAATCCAGTCGGCCTGAATGGCTTCCAGGTGTATGGCACCAGCAAGTCGACCCGGCCGACGGCCACCGGCTGGACTAGCTGGGGTTCACGGCACCTCACCCCTCCCGCGCTCAAGGTCTCGAGCGACGGAACAGTGCCCCTCGAATCAGGATGGGTGCTCACACTCGATGACTTTGTGGGCAAAGCTGGCGGGACAGAGCTGTCCATGACCGGAACCGACGTGGACACCTGGGTTCCGGCCACCGTTCCTGGCTCGGTACTCGGGTCGCTCGTCGAGCAGAAGCACTTTCCGGACCCCGTCTCTGGATACAACAACCTCGAGATTCCGGAAGCGCTCTCGCGACACTCTTGGTGGTACCGCCGCGAATTCAACGTGCCTCAAGGGTTGGCGACGGGCGCCGGGCGGCACGTGTGGCTCGAGTTTGATGGCATCACCTCCACCTCGACGGTGTGGGTCAACGGCGTAAATGTCGGTTCGACTCCGAACCCTTTCCGACGCGGGATCTTCGACATCACTAAGGCCCTTAAACAAGGAGCTGCACAGGCCGTCGCTGTCCAGGTCACTCCGATGGCACATCCGGGTACTCCGGGTGATAAAAGCAGTAACGGCAACACATTCGTTCAGGGCGGTCACCTCTACCTTGATTCGCCCACCTATCTCGCGGCCTCAGGATGGGATTGGATGCCCGCCGTCCGGGATCGTGGAGCTGGCCTGTGGGATCACGTCCGGCTGCGGAGTACCGGCAGCACCGTGATCGGAGACGCCCGTGTTGAATCGGTCCTGCCGAACTTGCCGGCTCTGTCCATAGCCGAGTTGACCATCACGGTTCCTGTCGCGAACGTCTCCTCGGCGCCCGTGACTGTCACGGTGCAGGCGGCTTTCGACAAAGTCAGCGTGACCAAGTCCGTCACGATCCCGGCGGTAAAATCCGTCGATGTCGTGTTCTCCCCGAAGGATTTCGCGTCGTTGCGGATCAAGAATCCGACGCTGTGGTGGCCTAATGGTTACGGCGACGCGAGCCTTCACACGCTGACTCTCACCTCGATCCAGAACAAAACAGTGAGCGATCAGCGGACCTCGAAGTTTGGCATCCGCCAATTCGGCTACGCATCAAACGAACCCGTCGTTGTGCCGCCGTCCTCTTCACCCACGTTCGTGGTCACCTCGGGAAGTGATCTTCCGGGCCAGGTCGTCAACTTCGCAGAAGCGAAAGCACGATACGTACGTGTCCAGATGGGCAAGAGAGCGACGGGCTACGGCTTCTCCCTCTACACGCTCGCCGTGCGGTCCAGCGCGTCGCCGACCGCAGACCTCGCTCTGCGGAGAACCGCCACCTCCTCCAGCGTGAGTGACTCGTGGGGAACAGCGGACAAAGCCGTTGACGGTGACACGACAACCCGGTGGTCGTCCGAGTACGCCGACAACCAGTGGCTCGCGGTCGACCTCGGCTCCACGCAATCATTCGACCGCGTCGAGATCGCGTGGGAGAGTGCCTACGCGTTGAACTTCATCGTCCAGACGTCCAGCGACGGAATCTCATGGCAGGACGCCGTCGCCATCGACAACAACGCGGCCCTAGGCGACTCTGCCACCCAAACCGAAAGCTTCGACAGTCAGACGGCGCAGTTCCTCAAGATTCAAGGAGGCGCACGAGCCACAAGTTACGGCATCTCCCTCTGGACCCTCGCGGCGTTCAACACTGCGACATCGACGAGTATTGACTTGGCAGCCGGTTCGACGGCGACCGCATCATCCGACGATGGCAATCCTGCAGCCAACGCCGTTGACGGCAACCCGAGAACTCGATGGTCCTCCTCCTATCAGGACAATCAGTGGATCCAAGTCGACTTCGGCAAGCCCGTCACCTTCGATCAGATCGCCATCGACTGGGAGCAGGCCTACGCCCGCGACTACACGGTTCAAGTTTCCAATGACGGATCGACGTGGAAGACCGTGAAATCCGTCAGCAACGTCATCACGCAGGTGACCATCAGCGTCAATGGCGTTCGCGTGTTTTGCCGAGGCGGAAACTGGGGCTACGACGAACTCCTCCGCCGAGCCGTCCCTGGCCGCCTCGAGGCGGCCGTTCGAATGCATCGCGACATGAACTTCACAATGATTCGCAACTGGCTTGGATCCAGTAATCGCGAAGAGCTGTATGCCCTCTGCGACCAATACGGCATCCTCGTCTGGAACGATTTCTGGGAAGCCGGAACGTTCCTGGACGACATTCCTGGATACGTGGACGCCGTAGCCGAGACGATCCGCCGCTACCGCACGCACCCGTCGATAGTTATTTGGTGTGGCGCCAACGAGGAGTACCCGCCCGCCCACCTCGACGCCGGCATGCGAAAAGCGGTCGCCGACAACGACGATGAAGTGCTGTACGTCCCAAATTCTGCCGGCGGCGTCGTCAGCGGTCACGGCCCCTACCGCGCTCTGGAGCCAGCTCAGTACTACGACAAGACGACCTACGACACCAACGCCTTTGGGTTCCACACCGAAATCGGCATGCCGGTCGTCAGCGTGACCGAAACCATGCAGAACCTCGTCGGCAAGGAGCAGGGATGGCCGATCAGCGAAGTGTGGAATTATCACGACTGGTCCGAAACGGCGAACCAACAGACAGCCGGGTACAAAGCAGCCATCGATACTCGCCTCGGCTCGTCGGTGACCCTCGACCAATTCAGCCGCCGAGCCCAGTTCGTCAACTACGACAACCACAGAGCCATGTTCGAAGCCTGGAATGCCAACCTTTGGAGCGACGCAACCGGTCTACTCCTGTGGATGTCCCACCCGACCTGGTACTCGACGGTCTGGCAGACCTATGACTACGACCTCGATGTCAACGGCGCCTACTACGGGTCTCGCAAAGGATGCGAACCCCTTCACATCCAAGCGGATCCGGTCGACTGGCGAGTCGTCGCCGTGAACCACACTCGCACAGCCCGGAAGGGCGCCCGGCTCACCGCGACCCTCTACGACCTGAAAGGCACAAGGCTGGGGTATCCGATCGCGCAACGTGTCGACGTCGCCGCTTCGGACATCGCAACCGCGTTCACCGTCCCCACGCCGAAAACCGCTCCGGCCCTTCACTTGGTACGGCTGGACATGCACGACTCCAGGGGGTCCCTGCTGTCGACCAACACCTATTGGCGTTATGCCAAGGCAGACGACATGACCGCTCTGACGAGTCTCGGCTCCACGCGACTCAGCATCAGCTCGGGGCGCACGACAACCGCGAAGGGAAGAACGTCCCGGACCGTGACTATCACGAACCGGGGGAAAACGGTCGCGCCCATGACGCGCCTCTCAGTCCGAGACCGGTGGATGAAACGGGTCCTGCCCGCCGAGTACAGCGACAACTATCAGTGGCTACTCCCAGGGGAAACCGCCTCCGTGGAAGTGTCATGGCCATCATCTGTCGCCGCGGTCCGGATCACCGTCGATGCGTACAACGCGCCTTCGGTGCAGGCCTGAAGAGCAAGGATGGAGCGAGCTAGCCATTGAGGACAGGTCCGGGCAAGGGAGGAGCCCGGACCGGCCGTCACCTCAGAGGCCGCCACCAAGGTAGGCCCACGGGACAGTCGCCTGTTGCGCCAGGATGGCGATGTGACCGAACTTACCTACGCAGGCGTTTGGTGGTTACCAGACGATCCCGATGACACTCAGCCGGGAATCCTGCGGATCGAACCCGACGGATCGTCGAACCTGGAACTTGTTGGCGGTTTCGATACGCATGAGCGCACGGAGTATGGCAATGGGCTGACGGGAATCGGATTCGGCTTCCGCGACATCCCCGTCGTCCACGGACTTTCGGAGGGCAAGTCCGTCACTCTGCTCAAACCGATTACGACAAGCAGTCGCGGGGATTTTGGCGAGCGACCCATTTTTCACCGAATGGAACCGCAACGAGTTCTCGTCGGCGTTCTCCTCGACGGCGTGGAAGATGAAGTCTTCACAGAAGCTGTTGTCCGCCTTGAAAATCTCACCTCGTGGGTCGGAACTGCTAACTTGCGTCATACCGTTCCGTGGCACGGCGAAAATGGGTTCGAAGCTCACATCGAGACGGCCGAGCCCCTGATTGCGGAGGACGATCGAGGGTGGAAGTACATCGCCGAGACGTCATCGAGCGGATTCCGCGCCCACTACACGAGGGCATCGACGACGCTTGTAGGGGACAACACCACGGTGCTCCGCGTCATCGCCTCACAACCTTCCAGGGCCTCGGACTTCGATCGCGTAGCGCTGGAGATGATGGACCTTCTCACGCTCGCCATGGGTCAGCCGTGCGGCGTCATCGCCATGCACCTGACTCTCGCGGAGAGCAGAGAGATCGAGCTGCCCGCCGAGGACGGCAACACCCGCCACGTTCAAATGCCAGTCCACGTCGACGAGTATGGACCGCGCGTCCACACCGCCGATCCGACCGCTGAGGCATCGAAGGGGCACAATGTTCGATTTTCCTGCCAGGACATGCCCTTCTCGCAGGTGGTGAGCCGGTGGCTCGCGTTGCGCCGAAAGACCGCGGCGGCATGCAACGTGTTCTTCGGCATGAGCTACTCACCCCAGGGGTATGTCGAGACGCGGCTTCTGACTTCCGCAGTCACCGCTGAGGCTCTTCATGGGGCACTCTACGGCGCCGAAGAGATCGAAAACCTCACCGGTCTCAGCCCGGAGGCCATCACGGGTATCCGCGAACAAGTTGGAGCGATTCTCGACGTTCCCGAGCACCGGCGTTGGGTACTTGACCGACTCAACGCCGCACCCAGCTTTCGCGACCGGATGGCGTCCTTGGCGAGGCATCCTGACGCTGAAGCGGTGAAAACGTTGATCCCCGAAATTGCGTCATGGACTCGACAGCTTCGCGACACGCGGAATGGTCTCGCGCATTCCGGTGGGACAGCGGCTGGTGGGGACCGCTTCTCGCTGATGTGGCATACACGAGGGATGATCGCGCTCGTATTTATGCATGAGCTTGGTCTATCCGCCGACGTCCAACAGCGGTCCGCAAATCTGTTGCGCCTTCCATAGGTCACGACGGAACGTCCTTCCCGCGACAGGCGTGGCTGCGAGGGATCCGACGGTCTACACGACGTCTCGTTCCAAGTTATGTGCCGATACGCACTGGGCGCCGGCATGCACAGCCGCGTGACCCTCAAATCCTTCGTCCCTGTTCGCGCCGGCCTGCGCAATGCAGAGGTCAGAGGCGGGCAGCAGGCCGTTCCACTTCGTCTGGGACCCATGATGCGGTGCAAGCATTACGGGATAGTGATCTTCGAGAGCGGAAGTCACAATCGGCATTGCGCTCTTCTCGCAATCGCCCATGGTCAGGACTCGTCGATCTCTTGAATGCATCACCAGGCTCAAAAGATTGTTGAACCTTTGCAGCTTCTTGGCGACCTTCCTCAGACGCCTCTCCAGATCGTCGTCGTGAACATCAGCAAATCGCCATGACGGGAGCTGCTCGTCATCATCGTCTTCCGGTAGAGGTTCTACAAATCCTTCAAAGGGCGGGAGGCCTCGCCGTTCACGTGACGGCGAGTTGAGGTCGACACGCGAGTCATGCCTAGATGTCGAGTCACGCACGGATCGATCGGAGTATCCGGACCACAAGCCGTGCGCGCGTTGCAGGGCGGCCTTCAAATCCGGCTCGCCTTTGTCCGCCAGCGTGTCCGCGATGTTCTTCACCTCGTCTAACGCATTTTTGACCGGTTTCAGGAAATCAGGCGAGACCTCCCGCGGCGGCCAGACGACATCCCACTCCCTGCCGCCAGCCTGGAATGACTGGCCCTCCCCAACCTGTTCGGGTTGGAGTACAACGCCGAGCCGCAACCACTCCTGTTGCAAATCCAGAGCGCGAACCCCATGGGTACCATTCAAAGTGATGAGGGCCATGAGGGAGCTACTGAGCCTCTCCACGCCTCGAGGCATAGCGGGATAAATCACCCTCATCGTCGGGTGTGATGAATCAGTGCCACCGAGGGCGGCGTAATCAGTCGCCAACGCTTTCAGCCCCATCCAATGATCCCGGTCGAAATGCGACACGACGAGTGCGTTCAGACAAACCAGGTCGGCGCCGAGGACGCGAACGAGTTTGTCTGCTTCTAAGCGGCCGTCCCCGGAGGGTCCGCCACAATCGAGAATCATCACGTCTCTGCAAACTCGCCCTTTCGGGCTGGTGAAGACGGAGCAGGCGCCATCTCCGACCGTGACCACTTTCATGTCGAATTTGCTGGTCGAATTCATGACGTCCATCCCCTCAATGAGCCTGACCAAAAACCTTGCAGCGAGAGACCCCCCACGCCGGCTTTTCCGACTGCAGTCTCCCAGCAGGTGGCTCCCAGAATCGAGAGTCTTAGAGGGTTTCATCGGGATCGGGTGCCCTTGCGCACCAGGGGTTCGGAGCCCTGGCCCCCTGGCCAGCAACCCGAATGCTGGCAAGGGGACCAGGGGGTCCAGGGCCTGGGACATGCCAGGCGGCTCGGCGGGCCGGCCTCGTGAGCGAGGATCCCTGCTGCTTCAGCTGGGGTGCTGAGAACGACCGTCTTCCGCTTATGCCTCTGGGTGCTGCGGACTTCCCAGACACCGCTTATGAAAGCCTCGCCGAGAACAAAGTACTGGCGACCATCGTTTGAAGAATCAGTAGAAACACCCAACTCCCAACCGCATCGCCGCAGGTTCTTGGAGCGGAATGGCGCGTGGTGTCCCGGAGGGCCGTCCGGTGGAATGGGTGGCACCTTGAGCCCAGCTGCGGCATTTTTTCCCGAATACTCAAGATGGACGTCGAGCGAACTTCCGCGCTCTCCCTGGGCGCGGGCAGGTATCCCGAGCCTTTGAGGTCCATGGGGCATTTACGGATCATCTGCTAGGCGGAAATATCTGGCCGTAACCGGCGTTAATGGGTGAGAAGATTTGTGCGACGGTTTGCCTGCGGTTGGGCGCGGAGACTTACCGGCAGCACTGCCACGAGCCACCACTCTGCGCCGCCAGGTCATCACCTTCGAAGCAACCAACGGAGCATCTGAGTGGATCAGGAAACGCGATTGCGCGGCGCGTGGCCGCAGCCAGAAATAGCCCTCCCCGAGGCCCGAGCGAAACTCCTAGATTCTCTCGTCGAACGAGCACAGGTGTCCGGCTCACGGACGCTTATCACCGGGGAGCCGGGCATCGGAAAATCGCTCCTTCTCGACCGTGCGACCACGTCATTGGAAGCAGCCGGCGTTGTTGTCCTCCGAACCCGTGGTGCCGCGCCGGAGATGGGTCCGCCGTTCCAGGGTTTGGCGGACCTTCTCTCACGTGTCCCCGACGACCACACAGCAGCACTCCCTGCACCCCAACGAGAAGCGCTGAGGACCGCCTTGGCGCTGCGTCCACCCGGAACCGTCCTTCCATCCATGGCCCTCCCGCTGGCTGTTTTGCACCTGCTGGAAGCCGCGCAATCCAATGGACACGTAGTTCTGGCAATCGACGACTTCGGAAGCCTGGACGCTGAAACGTCCTTCATCGTTCGTTACGTAATGCATCGACAGGCGGCGACGAGCCGCGTCGCTCTCCTCGCAACCTCTCCCAAACGCATTCTCTTGTCGGGCGAGGAGGATGCCTTCGACCGACGCCTCTTCACTCTGGATGACGTCATCGAAGTGCCGGCGTTCGACAGGGCCGACATGTCACAAATGCTTGCGACCAAGTGCGGCGGGCAACTAACCGCCTCACAAGAAGACGCGGTCTTTGCGGCCACGGCAGGAAATCCGCTGTGGACGCTGGAACTCGTCGCCACCTTGGGGGAGGCGAACGGGCCCTTCTCCGCAAGCGCCCAACTCCCCGGATCCATTGCGGAGGTGGTGCTGAATCGGGTCCGCCTGCTCGCACCGCCCGTTCGTCAGGTCCTTGCCATTACCGGGGCCGTTGGTCGCATAACAACGGACGCCTTAGTGAAGATCACCCCAGGCTCCGAATCTGCGGTCATTGCGGCCATCGACCAGGGCGTCTTGGTTGTGGCTGGCGCCGAAGCTCGGGCGGCGCATCCCCTTCTTGGTATTGCGGCCCTGGGCGACATCTCCCTCCGAGAGCGGATGCGCCTGCACAGGAATATTGCCAGCGCGGTCGAGTCCCTGTCTCTTCGCGCCCACCACCTGGATCTGTCCGTGCAGCCGGGAGCCGCCGAAGACGTGGCGGTGCTGTTGTCGGAAGCCGCGGCTGCAGCCCGAGCTATCGGCGCACCTCGGGCAGCGCTTGATTTCGCCGAGCGGGCGCTACAACGGACCTCGCGGGAAAGCGGCGAGTGGGAGGATCGGTGCGTTGTGGTGGCTGAAGTCTCATACGCTCTGGGGAATTTTCGCCGGGTGATCGAGGTGCTGGCACCTATTGATGCCCGAACTCTGCCGGTGACCCTCCTCGATCGGGCGCTCCCGCTGGCGTTTGACGCCCGGCATCTGGGTAGGGATCGCGGCTCCGTCGACTACGGAAATCAACTTGTTGCGGAGTTCGACGGCCTGCCGCTGCAAAGAGCCATGGCGCTGACCTTGGCAGCCGACTCGCAACTGGTGCGAGCGTCCACGAGGGCGAGTCTTGCCGAGAGGGCTCGACAGGACCTTGCCCACGAAGATGGCGCGTTGCTCACACGCCATAGGGGCCTAGGTGTCATCGTGCGGGCAAAACTTGACCTTGGCGAGGGGCTTGACCGGGCATTGATCTCCGAAAGTCAAGACCTGGAGAGCAAGCTTCGACTCGTTGGGCAAGACAGCAGCGCCGAAACCATGCGTGGCTTCTTCAGCTACGAGGTAGACGACCTCGAGACTTCCCGCCGGGCACTTCAGGGGCTCATCGAGACGGCAACCGAAACCGGCGAGGACCTCTACCTTGCCCACTTCTTGCTCCGATCGAGTCTGGTGGAGATGTACGCCGGAAGGGGCCGCGCCGCTCAAGGTGCCCTCAGCGCCTTCAACGAAATCGGTCTTTGGGAGGAGTCTGCGCCCCTAACAGTTACTCACGTGCGTGGTCTCGCCGCGATCATGGACGATGATTCAGCGCAGTTGGATGCCGTCCTCGCCACCCCCCATGGCCCAGGAGCCCCATGGGCCGGTGAAATGG
Source organism: Frondihabitans sp. OV104 (assembly GCF_057787745.1). Classification (NCBI taxonomy): domain Bacteria; kingdom Bacillati; phylum Actinomycetota; class Actinomycetes; order Micrococcales; family Microbacteriaceae; genus Frondihabitans; species Frondihabitans sp. OV104. The sequence goes on along the minus strand of NZ_CM173541.1, from coordinate 2,672,604 downwards.
CACGGCTGGCTCTGCGAGGCATCTATGAAGCTCGCCACGAACGGTGGGACGCGGCTCTGCCTCTTCTCCGACGAGCCCGAGATATCGCGGCGGAGAATGAAATCAATGAACCCTCACGCCGACTCTGGGTAGATAAGTACCTCGGCAAAGCCCTGGTCGCGGCGGACCGACTCGACGAAGCGAGAGACCTAGCAGATCACTTGAACGACATCGCCCACCGATCAACGCGACCGTTTGTTTCTGCGCAGGAGGCGCGCCTTCGGGGACTGATCGCCTCTACCGAGAATGACCTTGACGCCGCGATAGGCCACTTGGAGACGGCAGCGACACTATCCGCCGACTCCGGCTTCAAAATCGATCAAGCCCAAATCCTCACGGAACTGGCCCGCGTCTATCGCCGAAAGAAGGCTCGGTCCCGGTCGGCCGAGTTGCTCACGCAAGCCCAATCGATTGCCTCGGGCACAAGAGACCGCATCCTGATTGCGCAAATCCAGGACGAGATGTCGGTCGGGTCGGGTCCACGCCGCGGAAACGCTTTAACTGCTTCAGAAATTCGAGTAGCCAATGCAGCCTCGGACGGCGCGAGCAACCGAGAAATTGCGGCCTCACTCTTTACCAGCGTGCGGACCGTAGAATCCCACCTCTCGTCGATCTACCGCAAACTCGGCGTCAGGTCACGTGCGCAGTTGGGCTCCGTTCTCGCGCGCGACCCGAGCCGACGCTGAGGCAGCAAGATTCCGCGAGGTCCCCTCACCCACACGCCTACGTGAGCGATAGATCTAAGAGAAGCACGGTGGCTTGTTCCTCAGGCTTCGCTTCGATCGCTTCGGGGCTAACGCGCACCTCGACCCACTCGAGGGTCACCTCACCCTGTGGATGGAATTACTCACGGGTCGCACTCTTCGCTCTGACCCGGAGCAAGGTGCGGGGCCTCAATCCGTCTTAGCAAGGTCCTGAGGGGGGCTCCACGCGCCTTGTCGAACCCGATCACGGGCCCCTCGACTCCACCGTCGGGAGGGCCGACTGGTCATCAAGAGAGTCCTTGGGGCAGATGAGTTGCTGCCGTGGTCAGTTTGAAATGGCTGACAGTGCCTGATCCAAGGAGGAGCTACCTGTCGTAATTTCGAACTGCCTACGAGAAACGTCGCGACTCGATGCCAAGCCAACGAGCACCGCCGCCACGTCGGAGCGTGTGATCCCACGTCGCGGAACTCGATCTCCGGCCTCAAATAGCCCAGACTCAGCTTCGTCCGTCAGCGCATCTGGTCGGACGATCACCCAGTCCAACTCCAGATCCCGCACGAACGCGTCGGCGTCGGCTTTCGCGTGCAGGTAGATCTGGAAGCCGTCTTGCGACCCGCGTTCGTAGTCGTCCACGCCGGCGCCTGACAGAAGAATGAACCGTTCGACACGGGCTTGGAAAGCTGCTCGAGCGAGCAGGATCGCTCCGTCTCGATCCATGGTCACTGATCTCTCCACCGTGCTTGAGGGGCCCGAACCCGCTGCGAAGACGACCGCGTCCGCGCCCGTGAGCGTCTGAGCCACTTCTGACACGCTGCTGTTTTCAAGGTCGACGACGACGACTTCCACCCCCGCGGCCTCCAAATCGGGTCGCTGAACGGGATCCCTGATCAGCGCGACCGGGACGTGCCCAGCCTCGATCAGCTTGCGTTCTGCGATCTGGGCGATTTGTCCGTGACCGCCTGCGATGACAATTCTCATGTTTCGTTCTCACTCTCTGTTCTCTTCGCCTGGCTGAGGGCTCCGGTCGTCTCGACCAGCCGGGAGGGGGAAAAACTTCAACGCTTGATCGTCGACCACCATGACGACCCAAAGACCTATCAAGGCATTCCTGTCGTGCGTTCCTGCCTCAGCCAATTCAATTGGAAGCTCTAGAACTGAAGCTAAAGGTCGGCAGGCAAGGCATAGCTGTTCCCGCCGGGATCATGTTCGTGCTGGGGACACGCGCGCGCTGACGGGCCCTCCTAGCTTTGGCCCATGGCAGACGGATCGGAACTCGAAAGGCGGGTCACTCTCAGTGACATCGCCGAGGAGTTCACGGGCGACTTCGCACGGATGAGGTCGTTCCTGAACAGCGGCGACGCCGCCGCGTTCGCTTGCCTTCCCACTCCCCACTACAACGCAAGCAGGAGATGACCATGCCCTACATCACCACGCCCGACGGCGTCGAAATCTATTACACCGAGCAGGGCACCGGACAGCCGGTCATCCTGGCTCACGGCTGGCCCCTCAGCTCGGACGCTTGGCAGACGGAGATCAAGCTCCTCAGCGACGCCGGCTATCGAGCCATCGCACACGACCGTCGCGGCCACGGCCGGTCGACGAAGACCTTCACGGGTAACGACATCGACACGTACGCGAAGGACCTCTCAGCGCTGGTCGAAGCCCTCGACCTGAAAGACGTCGTCGTCATCGGCCACTCCACCGGCGGCGGCGAGGTGGTCCGCTACGCAGCCCAGTACGGAAAGGGACGCGTCGCCAAGGTCATCACCGCCGGCGCAATCCCGCCGCTCATGCTGAAAACCGACGCCAACCCTGAGGGTCTGCCCATCGAGGTGTTCGACGAGATCCGCGCCAACGTCCTCAAGGACCGCTCGCAGTTCTGGTTCGACCTGTCCGAAAGCTTCTTCGGTGCCAACCACGGACGGGACGTCTCATATGGAGCCAAGATCGACTTCTGGCGTCAGGGAATGATGGCCAACCTCTCCGCCGCCTACGACTGCGTCAAGGCGTTCTCCGAAACCGACCTGACCGAAGACCTGAAGGCGATCGACGTGCCGATGTTCATCGCCCACGGATCCGACGATCAGATCGTCCCCATCAAGGACGCCGCCCTCAAATCGGTCGACCTCGTGAAAGACGCCACTCTCAAGGTTTACGAGGGTGCCCCGCACGGCATTCACGGCGACTACCAGACAGTCCTCGACCAGGACATCCTCGCGTTCATCGCGAAGTGACCCCCTCGGGGCATCGGTGAACCCCTACCCGATGCTCCGAGGCGGATGACGGGGGCGGGCGACGGGTGGCGTCCGCCCCCTGTGCCGGGCAGCAGCAAACAGCGTTACCGACTATCTCCCATCGAGGACCCACAGAAAAGAGCCACCATGGCGCCCCCAACCGCATCGCAAGCGCGGCTACCCCTGAACACCTTCAGCATCGCGTTTGGGTTGTCCGGCCTGGCGGGCACGTGGACAGCGGCGAACTCGCTCTTGAACTCTCCGAGAGTCATCGACGAGATCCTCTGGATTCTTGCCGCTGTCGTCTGGATTTCCACGATCGTCCGCTACGTCAGCGCCGCGGGCAATGCCCGCAGCGTGATCAGTGACTTAGAGCACCCCGTTCTCGGGCCTTTCGCATCTCTTGTCCCCGCGACAGGCTCACTTCTCAGCGCCCATCTATTCAGCATCGCGCGCACGCCGGGAACCGTGGGAGTGTGGATCTGCTTCGTCGCGACGGTCGCCTTCGGCGTGTGGTTCATCGCCCGTTTGATGTCAGTTCCGCGAGAGGCAGGAACTCTTCACGGCGGCTACCTCCTGCCGACGGTGGCAGCGTCCCTCATTGCCTCGCAGTCGTTGGCTACCGTCAACTTCCCCAACCTGGCGATCGCAGTATTTGGCGTCGGCCTGCTGTTCTGGGCGCTCATCGGCAGCATTTTGCTAGCCCGATTCATAACCGGCCCCGCGATCCCCGATCCCCTCCTTCCCACGCTCGCCATCTTTTCCGCGCCGCCTGCTGTCGCCGGTAACGCATGGTGGGCCATGAACGAGGCAACCAACTCGACCGAAGTGACGCTCCTGACAGGGGTCATGGTGGCGCTCCTCATCCCACACGCGTTCCTCGTTCGCCGCTACGTAGACCTACCTTTCGTCGTCGGCTTCTGGGCGCTGACCTTCACCACCGCAGCCAGCGCCACGTTCAGCATTCGGGTCTTGAGCCTGTCGAGTGGGCCATGGGTAGCACCCCTGTCCTGGCTCATCGTCGCGGTCGCAACCGCGATCGTGGCCACAATCGGCATCCGCACGATCGTGGGGGACCGGCCGCGTTCACAGCACCTCACCACCACGACCGAACAGCACGCCTCGCCCGTCTCGTAAGCCCACCCCGACCCACCGCTCGAACGAAGGAACCATCATGACCACCACAACCCCAACCCAGCCCAACGCATCTGCGTCCGGAACCTTCGTCATCGGCGGTGACCTGCCCGTACACCGTCTCGGCTTCGGATCGATGCAGCTCACCGGGCCCGGAGCTATGGGAGCACCCCGCGACTTGGCGGGCGCCCGATCCGTGCTGCGACGAGCTGTCGAACTTGGCGTCACGTTGATCGACACGGCAGACGCCTACGGACCTGGGGTACCGGAGCAACTCATCGGCGAAGCACTCTTCCCCTACCGACGAGACCTCGTCATCGCGACCAAAGGCGGATTCATCCGAGGCAACCGCGGTGAATGGATCACCGACGGTCGACCCGTGCACCTCAGGCAGGCTCTCGAAGGAAGCCTCCGCCGCCTGCGCCGAGACACTATCGACCTGTACCAGCTCCACCGCATCGATCACAAAGTGCCCTTGGCCGAGCAAATCGGGACCCTGGAGGAGTTCCGTCAGGCCGGACTGATCCGTCACATCGGCTTAAGCGAAGTCAGCGTGGCGGAGCTGCGAACCGCGCAAACTCTTGCTCCGATCGCGACGGTTCAGAACTTGTACAACTTGGCGGAACGTCACTCGGAAGAGCTGGTCACATTCGCCGCCACCCACAACATCGGCTTCATTCCGTGGTTCCCTCTTGCGACCGGAGGACTTACGACCCCGTCCGGTCCCCTCGCCGATATTCAGGCACGAACCGGCGCGACGCCTTCCCAGATCGCCCTTGCCTGGCTGCTTCAGCACTCCGCAACCATCCTGCCTATCCCCGGCACGTCGAGCGTCGACCACCTCGAGCAGAACATCGCCTCATCGCACGTTCAACTGTCCAGCAGCGACGTGCAGCAACTCGACCGGGCCGCGTGATGGCAAAAAATACTCCGCAGCTGGCAACAGCTGCCCTAGCAGGTGTTGTTGTCGTGTCGGTGGCCGTCGCCTTCGCCGCTGGAGCCGGTAGCCCTCTGTTCGTCCTGTACCAGCGGGAATGGGGCTTTCCCAATTGGCAACTGACAACGGCATTTACGGTCTACGCAATCGCACTCCTCATGACGCTCCTCGTCGCGGGATCCGTGTCCGATTACATCGGTCGCCGGCCCGTCCTCATCGGCGCTCTAATCCTGATGATGCTCGCCAGCGGACTTTTCCTCGTGGCCGACGGAATTGGCTGGATCATCGCCGCCCGCGTCGTGCAAGGCATCGCCACGGGTGCTGCGACGAGCAATTTCACGGCCGCAATCGTCGAACTCTCAAGCGAACGGCGGAAGAGCGTCATGACCGTCGTCACCAGCGCCGCACCAGTCGGAGGCCTCGCCCTCGGAGCTTTCGGAGCCGGAGTCGCGGTGCAGCTGACGTCCGACCCGACGCTGGTTCTGTTCGCCAGCCTCGCCATCCTCTTCGTCCTGGGTATCATCTCGGTCCTCCTCGTGCGCGAAACAGCGGACAGGCGGCCCGGCGTCTGGCGCACCCTCAAACCTCAGCTCCAAGTCCCCATTACGGCGCGCGCCCAATTCATCAGCCTCGCCCCGTTGGTCGCAGCCGGATGGATGTTCTCAGGGCTGTTCCTCGGGCTGGCCCCCTCATTAGACCGATACGTTTTCAACATCACCAACGCAGCACTGAATGGTGTAATCGTTGCCTTGCAACCCATCTCGGCTGCAATCGCCGGCCTAACCTTCGTCCGATTCAACGCCGAACGTTCCACTCGCCTCGGGGCGTTCCTCGTGACCGTGGCGGCGATCGTAGCCGTCGCGGGCATCAGCTCACACAACCTGCCGCTGCTGGCTGCCGGCGCCGTCATCGGAGGAACCGGACAGGGGGCAGGCTTCGGCTCCACCCTCCGAATCCTCGGGCCCCTTGCACACAACTCAGAACGCGGCTCTCTTTTTGCCGCGGTCCTTCTCATCGCGTACGCGGCCTACGGCATACCAGTTCTGATCGGCGGAATTGTCAGCGGAGTCGTCGGGTTGGAAACGACCGCCACTGGCTACGCAGTCCTCGTCGCGCTCATCGGAATCACATCGATCGTCAGCTTGGGCCGACACAAATCGGCGACCCGCGACCCGGACGCCATCACCGAATCGCCCGCACCCATCTCTCGTTAGCGCGTCCTTTGGTACCAACAGGCCCCTACCGATCCCATATTTCACCACCTCCCGCACCATCCGAACACAACCCGCGACGCCGAAAGGCGCCACCAACGAAAGAAGGCATGATCGCAATGGAAATCATCATCATCGACAAGGCGGCCATCTGATGGAACTCCCGCGCCTTCATGTCGCCCGCGTAGCGACTTTTAACGAGACGGCCGAACAAGTCTGGTCCCGAATCGGGAACTTCTACGACGTTTCGTGGATGCCCGGAGTCGACCGCGTCATCGCCGACCAGGCCACCCAAATCCGCGAGGTCTACCTCACGGGTGGCGGCTCCAGCGTCAGCGAAAAGCTGCTCTCAGAAACTCCCCGCTCGCACACCTTCACCTTCACCGACCCTGGCGCGCTCCCCGTCAAGGACTACCTCGCCGTTCTCCGCGTTCACGAGGACGACGGCACATCCGTCGTCACCTGGACAGCAGAATTCGGCGCCCGAGACGCAACCGACGAGTCCGCCAAAGCCCAAATGGCGTCCTGGTACGAAGCGTGCCTCCAGAACGCCGGCGGGACACTCCTGGTGCCCCTGTCGCTGGAGGTATTCGTCAGTGACTACAAACCCATCGGGGCGCCCGTGCCCGAATGGGACCAGAACCAGCAGGCGACCTGGCCCGCCAGCACCGCGACGCTCATCGCCGGAGAGCGCGACGCCGTCCTCATCGACGCACTCATCACAGTTAACGAGGTAGACCAGCTCGTCGCGTGGATCGAGGGAACCGGTAGAAATCTCACGACCGTGTACGTCACCCACGGGCACGCCGACCACTTCCTCGGTTTGCAGGCGGTCCTTCGTCGCTTCCCCGACGCCGTCGCCGTCGCACTGCCCGAGGTCATTCCCTTCGCTGACGGCCAGCTCACCGAGGGCTACCTGGCCTACTGGGAGTCGCTTTTCCCCGGACAGCTACCGACCTCGGTCGTTGGGCCCAAGGCGCTGGAGTCGGTGTACATCGACCTGGAGGGACACCGCCTCGTTCCGGTCGCCGTCGGACAGAGCGACACGGACCCGTCCACGGTCGTCTACGTGCGCGACCTCGATGCGGTCGTCGGTGGGGACGTGGCCTACAACGGCATCCACCTTTGGTTGGCTCAGGCAGACGCCGAGGCAAGAAAAGGCTGGGCCGAGGCGCTAGACATCGTGGAGTCGTACAGCCCGGCCTGGATCGTGACAGGCCACCGAGACCCGTCGTCGGCCTCGGATGCCGGTCCGATCCTCATCGATTGGACCAGGGGCTACCTCCGGGACTTCGGTGCCAACGCGGAAACGGCGTCGTCGACGGAGGAACTAGTGGCGATGATGTCCGAGAAGTACCCGTCGCTGGGTAATCCGTACACGCTGACGGCGTCCGCCGCCGCGCAGTTCACGAACGCCTAGGAACAACAACTCATGGCGGGCGGCAGTCGCTCCGACTGCGTGCCCGCCATGAGCCCCGGAACGATGATGAGTCTGGTTAGTCAAGCGATCTAGTTACTCGCTGACGTCCAGCCCTGCCCATTCCACCACCGGTAACCGACACCATCGAAGGGATCCGGATACCATCCGGGTGGCACGACGAATGTCGGTTGTGGCGGAAGTTCTGGGTAGGAATCACCTGGCGAAGTCGGCGGCGAATACGGGTAGTAGGGTTCGTCGCCAGGTCCAGTTTCCGCTGCGTAACCGTAGTCATCGCCGCTGCTGGTGGGAAGGCCATGGCGCAGGATTCGGAACGCCTGACCCAGGTTTCCGGATGCGGCCGCTTCGCGCGCGGCAATGATGTTGCTGGACGCATCGTTCATGCTCGGCATTGAGCACCTCCTTGTGACTTTCAGCGTCTTCTCATGCGGGCCTCGTGTCAAGAGCACAGGCGCAGCGAAGCATTGGTACCTCGCCCGCACAGCCGCTCGTGGGCGGCTCGGCCACCGGCGACTTCGACCTCAGGATCCGTGGGGCTTTCTGTGTTGTAAGGCTTATCAGGGTTTTTGCTGGGACTGAGAGACGAAGCCCGTGATCTTGGCGCCATGCTGAAGCGTCCAGGCCGCGGCCAAATTGAGCGTGGCAAACGTCTCGCCAAGCCCGCTTGTTGTGGTCGTCACGACATGAGGCGTAAACCGCGAACTCCCAGACGCCGCGTCGATCGACGTTTATCCCACTTCATCGGCGCAGTGGGCACGTCCGGCACGACCGGGGACTCCGAGACTGGCCTGAGCATGGGATGCGACCGTGCCTGACTCATCAGGCCGATCATTGTCTCGATTCCGCCGCAGCTTCTTGGCGATGATTTGGCGGTCTGACGGGTAACACACGTCGAACACGTGGATCCTTCGCCGGTCATAGATATCGACGGACTTCTGATCTGCATCGGCACGGGTTTGTACACCAGCGCCGTTTGGGCGAATCGGCTAAGCCTCTCCCGCGAAGGAGACGCCAGGCGTTGATAACTTGGGCATGTCGAGCGTCCGTGTAGGGTGGCGGATGGCCAAAGTCATCTCCTACGCGCGTCACCTGGCCGTCGTTGCAAGATTGCCGAGCGCCAGCGAGTGGAGTGCGTCGCGACGAGCCTTGACCGCGCCGGGCGATCCGCATCGCGATGGATTCCGTGGCCCTTGGTGGGGTCGTGATTTCGACGATCGTCATCGCACTGGTCGGCTGGGGTCGCCACCTTGCGTGACCCAGGCGACGAAAGATAGGTCTCGCTGTCTTTGTTAGCCGTCGATCGACAGGGCGCGGGGAACACTTCTCCGCATCGAATAGATGGCCGGCGCAACCGTCGCGACGAGAAGGATGGGCGCCGCTACGGCCGCCACCCATCCCGCGTCGGCCGTGCTCAGAACGGCATGTGCCCTGCTGGAAACGGCGCCGAGTCGGGCGCCCTCGATGAGAGAACATATGCCGATCACGACGACCGCGAGTCCGGCCGCTGAGACCAGGTTGATGATGCACTCCCAAATGGTCACGGTGATGAGGAAAGTCGGTGTCCCGCCGGCGGCAGACGTCAGAGCCAACTCCCGAGAGCGGGCTTGGCTGGACATAAAGGTGGCTGCAGCTGCGCCGATGAGAGCCATGAGGATCGGCCCGCCCAGAATCAACTCAAGTCCTGTTGCGGGCGCGCGCCCGCCGCTTGCGGCTGTTGCCAGCGTGTCGTGCCCTGAATCCAGGGCCATGGGAACGGCGAACGCGACGAGCAATGACACGGTCGTTCCAGTGTTTCGGGCCGTCGCCTGGCGAACTGCCGCTCGGGCCATGAAAAACGCGCCTGAGGCGGAGGGAGGAACCAGGCCGGTCCAGCCCGTCGTGACGGCCGGGACAATCCACGGGGCAAGGGCAGATACGAGGCCGATCGACAAGGGGCCGATGAAGAGCACCTGCGCGCCCCCGGTCCTCAGTGAGCCCGGCAGGCTCACGACCATTTGCACCAGCAGGGCCGCGATGCACGCCGCGATGAGAATCCGCACCCAAAGGTGCGGCGAAGATTGCCGATGACCATTCGTAATCAGGGCCACGGCCGGCGTGCGGCCCGCGCGATGTGCGGCGCTCCTGCCCGTGAACACCAGGAGCAGGGTCACGGATCCCATGACAGTCAGAGCCGACACCAGCGAGAGGTGCGAGTTGACCTGGCCGACTCCGGCGATGGTTTCGACATTTCGTTCCACGATCGACGGTACGAACGCCGCAGCGGCGGCGACTCCGATGGCAGAGCCGAGGAAGCTCACGACTGCAAGCTCAGCGGTCACGACCTGGCGGATGGCGGAAGGTGCCAGGCCCACCACTGACCACAGTCCAAAGGATCGTTGCCGCAGGGCGACGTGAAGTTGCATCGACGACCCGGCTACCACCGAAACAGCGAGGATCGTGAACACGATGACGACGCCGCTAATAGAGGCGAGCGCCAGGCCGGCAAGTCCTCCAGCTCGGGCAGCAGCCAGGATCAGGGACGCGGGAACCGCGAACGTGATGCCGCCCCCGACGGCGACGGCGAACGCTGAGATCCACAGCCTGACTGTTGCCCGCAAGTCTCCGGCAATGAGTCGGATCATGACGAATCCGAGTCCGCGTGCCGCAAGGGTTCGAGGGCAGAGAAGATGGCCGTCGGAGTCGGGTTGCGAAGACGCTGGACGATTTGGCCATCGCGGAGGACGAAGGCAGTATCCGCTCGTGCAGCAGCATCGACATCGTGAGTGACCATGACGACGGACGTCTCGTTCGACGCTCCTTCTCGCAGAAGGTCCAGCACTGCTGATCCTGCGGCGGAATCGAGCGCGCCCGTCGGTTCGTCGGCGAAGATGACCGCCGGGGTGCCCGCGACGGCGCGCGCGATGGCGACTCTCTGCTGCTGACCACCGGAGAGTGTGCTGGGTCCGCGCTCCTCAAATCCTGCCAGGCCGACTCGGTCTAAAGCGCGGAGGATGTTCACTCGGTCGGGTCGTCTCCGCGCCAGGCGGAAGGGAAGGGCGACGTTCTCGTAGACGCTCAGAGACGGAATTAGGTTGTAGGCCTGGAACACAAATCCGATTCGGTCTCGGCGGAAGATCGCCATGCGTTTCGCCGTCAACGCCGCCAGATCCACTCCCTCGATGAGCACGGAGCCGGTCGTCGGGGACTCTAAGCCGGAGAGGCAGTACAGGAGTGTGGATTTACCTGACCCGCTAGGGCCGACGATGCTGACCATTTCCCCTTTGGCGACTGTCAGGCTGATGTCGTCGAGTATGTGGCTTAGCCCGCCGTCGGCGTCTCGGACGAGTTTTGACAAGCTTGCCGCCACGATTAGGTCGCTCATGTGTTTGCTACTGCCTTCACTCTGTCGCCTCGGATCGCAGAGCCGGGTAGAGCACTCCAACGTCCGAGGAGAGCCCTTCTCGTACGCTTCGAGTCGTTTCGTCGGCGAGGACTTCGTGAGCGCCCGCCTCAAGGCCGTCGTAAACGTCGGTGACGACCTGGGCGGGGCTGTTCATCTCGGGAAGGGCGAGGCCGTCATTCATTGGAGTATCGGTGAAGGCGAGGTAGGCGCCGAGAACTTGGACTCCTTCTGGTGCCAGTTCGAGGCGAAATGCGTTCGTCGCCGCCCACAACGCGGCCTTGGAGACGCTGTAGCCCTTGCCGATGGCGAGCCAGCTCAAAACTGATGCGACGTTGATCACGGCGCCAGCGTGGGCTTTCAGGGCGGGGGCGAAATCGCGGGTGACTTGAATGGCCCCGAACAAGTTGGTTTCCATCTGGTCGCGGATGTCTGCCAGTGGCCCTTCGGTGAGCGAGCCGCGGCGGAGAATGCCTGCGTTGTTGACGATGATGGTTACATCCGCGGCCTGTTCTGCGGCAGATCTGATGGACGCGGGGTCGGTGACGTCCAGCTGCAGCGGGACGATTCGGCTGTCGCTCCATTTGCGAGGCGTGCGGGCAGCCGCATAGACCTTGCTTGCGCCTCGATTGAGGGCTTGTTCCACGAACTGCTGTCCGAGTCCGCCGTTGGCTCCCGTCACGAGAATGACGGCGTTTAGGAGTGAAGTCACGAGATGTCGCTTTCGTCGAAGGGGTTGTGGAGCTGAAGGAGTCAGTCCTGGAGGTCCGGGGGAACCGGCGCACCCAAAGCGCGAATCAGAGCTGCCAGTTCCGAGGACAGGTCCCGACCGACTTCGGCGATCTCGGGGCGTTCAAAGGAACTGAACTGGAGGTGCGGCAGTTCGCCGGTAAAGAGCACCGGGCTGCCCTCTGCTTGAGTCAGTTCCACACGCAGGGGTGCGTAGTTCATGACCCGAGGATCGTGTCGGAACATGCGCTCAGCGGTGACGTGGTTGCCCATCAGATAAGCCGTGCAGAGGGAAGTGTTCCCGGCGAGACGCATCAGCGGCGACGCATCGTTTCGCCAGTACCGCAAGAATCCGAAGGGCGCTTGCGATCTGGTCCATTCAGCGATGTCGTGCCAAGACGAAGTCGCTCTGGCCACCTCCGTCAGGTTGTCCACATCGAGTTGAGGAACGAGAGACTCGTAGAACTCGCGTGCCTCATAAAACTCGAGGGGCACCGGCGTTGAGAAACGAGACGTGGGGTACTCGCGGGTACCTAAAATGGCGGCTTCCATAAGCCCCTTCCTTGCCTTGACTAGCAGACGTTTCGAGACACAAGGCTGACGGGTTAGGGACGCGATGGCGTGTCCCCAACAACCCCACCCGGCTCAGAAACTTCACGAACCCGCGTCTCCGATCTACCGGGGTCGAGCGGGCCGTCTCCCGGCCCGTGCCAGAGTCGCATTCCCTCGAGCGGTGGCATCGAGGACGCCGAGATCCCCTGGGTGTCCCTGCCGGGGGACTGTTCCCAGCGGGGACACGCGGCACCGCGAAGGCGGCTCCTAACGTGACGCCGGAAGCAAAAGCCGGAAGCCGAAATAAACCGAGCAACCGGCCTGGACGACGTCGGCGAGACGACACCCACAGTCGACCCGCCGACGTTAGAGGGCATCGCTCGGGCTCCATGCGTGATCGGCCCCAAGACAGATCTCTTAGATGAAAAGGAAGCGACCATGACCGACGCCTCACAACTCACGACGCCCACCCTCACCATCGACGCTGCGAATGGAGTGACGTACGCCTATCGCCGATTCGGCGAAAGCAACGACGGCGTTCCCCTGATCTTTCTCATGCATTTCCGGGGAAACCTCGACAACTGGGACCCCGCGCTCGTCGATGCGATCGCACAGAAGCAAGAGGTCATCCTCGTCGACAACGCCGGCGTGGGTGCGTCGACCGGGCTAGTACCCGCCACCATCAAGCAGATGACAATCGATCTCATCGCATTCATCGACGCCTTGGGTCTGCGCACCTTCGATGTCTTCGGTTTCTCCCTCGGTGGGTTCCTCGCGCAAGAGATCGCCCTGCTGCGCCCGTGGGCCGTGCGCAATCTTGTCCTGGCCGGTACGGGTCCTGCCGGAGCACCCGGCATGCACGGATGGCGTGAAGACATTCAGCGCGAATCTCGCATCGACGAAAGCACCGCGGAGAGCCTGCTTTACATCTTCTTCGCACCGACGGACACCAGCCGCAATCTCGGCAAAGCGTTCCTCGGACGCATCTTCACCCGCACCGAGGGGCGTGATGCGCCCACTACGACGGCAACCCGAGACGCGCAGTACGACGCCATCCTCGATTGGGGAATCCCGGACATCACGAAGCTGGAACGACTCACCGGCATCTCGCAGCCCACGCTGATCCTTCAGGGCGATGACGACCGAATGATCCCCACGAAGGGCAGCCACACGATGGTCGGCCTTATCCCCAATGCCCGACTCCACATCTTCCCCGACGCCGCTCACGCATCGATCTTCCAGTACCCGGAAGAGGCTGCAGCTCTTGTCAACGACTTCATCTCCGCACAATCCCGCACCGTCTGAAGCACCCAACGAAAGGCAGAACCATGTCAACACTTCTCGACAAAATCATCGACGCCCACGGAGGAAGCCGCTGGTCCGAGGTCAAGACCATCTCGGCCACCCGGTCGTTTGGGGGTGCCTTGTGGGAACTCAAACAGGTCCCTGGTGTCGCTGAGCACGGTCGATTCACGGTCGACCTGACGCGCGAATGGACGTCGCTTCAGAACTTCGGCGCTCCCGACGTTCGGACGGAGTTCACCCCGGATCGTGTCGCTCTCGTTCGCGGCGAGAACGAGATCGTCGAAGAACTCACGGATCCTCGCGCGTCCTTCGACGGGCACGAACTGACCACGCCCTGGAGCAAGTTGCAGGCGGCGTACTTCACGGGCTACGCCATGTGGACCTACAACACGGAGCCATGGTCGTTCACTTTCCCCGGTGTCGTCGTCGAGGAGACAGGGACATGGACCGAAGACGGGCAGACCTTCGACCGGCTCCAGGTCACCTACCCGAGCACGCTCGCCACGCACAGCCCGACCCAGACGCTCTACGCCGACTCCGACGGAGTCCTCCGACGACGTGACTACGACGTGCAGATCATGGGCGGCAACCCTGCCGTCGAGTACATGACCGGTCAGACCGAGGTCGGCGGACTCATCCTCCCCACGGATCGATCCATCTTCGTTCGGGACGCCGACGGCAATGCCGTCCGCGAGCCGCTGATCGTCTCGATCAACATCAGCGACATCACGGTCGAGTGACATGACGACCACGGCGCGGCCCACCGGACTCATCACGCGAAACATCCTCGATGAGCTTCGTTTGCTGCCCTCCGAATGGCGGCGCCGTGGTCTGACACCGCCCCTTGAACTGATGGCACTCGTCGAAATGCGGGCGATGCCTGCAGAACCCTCCTACAGCGATTTCTTTCTCACCCCCAGCGAGCGTCGCTCTCGACCAGTCTTCTGGTAACACCTCAGACCCTGGCTCTTCGTTAGGCGCTTCGGCGATGTGCATCCTGCTTTCAGAGTTCTGGTCAAGCTGAGAGCACTTGTCGGCTTGTCGCGGCGTCAGCCAGCAGTTCAGGGCTTTCGCTCTGAGCGCATCGGTCCACGCTCGCTAATCTTGCTGATGCATCAGGTAAATGCCACACTTGCTGACATGTCAGCAAAAATGTCTGAGCGTCACGTCGACACGTGGCAGAAACTGCAAGTCGTCCTCGAGACGCTTCGCCGAGAGGTCGGCCGCGACCTTTGGGCTGAATCGCAATTGTCAGAATCGGAATTTACGATCCTGGCCCATTTGGCGAGCGGCAAGGGCGACGGAGTTCGTCCAACCGACTGCGCCCGAGCTATCGGCTGGGATTCCAGCCGGCTGGCCCACCAAACACGTCGACTCGAGAAGCGCGGCCTTATCGGCAAAGCCGCTGCAACGGACGACGGGCGGGCCATCCGACTCACAATCACTGGCGCGGGGCGTGACGTCTATCGGGCATCGCTCGGGCCGCACCTACGCTCGGCGAAAAAATGGTTCGGGGACGCACTAAGCGATGAACAGGTCGCCGGACTGGACATCGCCCTCGATGCGCTGACTGCTCACATCACCCTCCTCACCGACAGCACCACCCACGCAAGGACTTCGAATTCGTGACCCAGCTAGAGAACACATCCGCCCGAATAAATGATCTCGCGGGACAGAACGTCCTCGTCGTGGGAGGCTCCGGGGGCGTCGGCGAGGGAGCGGTTCGAGCCTTGCTCGGCCGCGGAGCGAGGGTTATAGCGACGGGACGGTCCGAGGACCGCCTAAACGCCTTCAAAGACCGACTCAACCACACGAGCCTTTCCACGCTGGTCCTCGATTCCCTCGAGCCACGGTTCGGCGAACACGTTCAGGGTGATGTCGCGGCCCTCGGGCCGTTCAACGCCGTCGTCGTTGCCGTCGCCTCCTGGGGCGACCAAGGACCCAAGCCGCTCCTGACGCTGCAGGACGACGAATGGTCTGCGCTCATTGAGCAGAACCTCACCAGTGTTTTCCGCACCTACCGGGCCCTCGTTCCCCACCTGGTTTCCGGAGGATCACTCATCCAACTCAACGGTATGTCTGCGGAAATCCCATTCCCTGGCAACGGCGTCGTTGCCCTGACGGCAGCGGCCGGAAAGTCCCTCACGGTCACTCTTGCTGAGGAGCTGCGGCGAACGGGAATCCGGGTCTACGAGGTCATTCTCGGCGTGGTCCGCACTCGCCAGCGGCAGTTGGCCGGTATTGACGATGAGCGATGGCTTTCTGGCGAGGAAATCGGCGAACACATGGCCGACCTCATCAATGGGACCAGCCCGTTGGCCGGGACCACACTGCAGTACTTCGTGGACAAAACCATAGGGCCCACTGCGACCCTGCCGAGCCTGCGATGACCTCCACCATGCTCGAGATCCGCCCAGGAGACCCCGGCTATCGAGATGTTCAACACGTCTATGGCGCCATGGGCCACCCAGCCCTCGTGCTGTTACCTGCTAGCACCGAAGAGGTCGCTGCGGCCATTGTTCGGGCCCGCGCCCTCCCCGGCCCTCTTGCCATCCGCAGCGGCGGACACGGGATCAGCTCCCTGTCCACCAATCACGGGGGAACGGTCATCGATCTCCGTCGACTCGCCGGCATTGAACGCCTGGGCTCGACACGCGTCCGAATCGAACCTGGCGCCCGCTGGGGAGCAGTGGCCGACACACTCCAACCGTGGGGGCTCGCCATCAGTTCCGGGGATTCTGGAGACGTTGGCGTCGGCGGCTTGGCGACAACAGGTGGAATCGGGCTCATGGGTCGCGCTCACGGCCTCACCATCGACCGACTGCGCCGTGCCGACATCGTCCTGGCCGACGGCAGTATCCACGTTGCTTCCAGGGGAGAGAACACGGACCTGTTCTGGGCGATTCGTGGAGCAGGAGCAAACCTCGGAATCGTCACCTCGTTCGAGTTCGAGGCGTCTACTACTTCGGAAGTTGCGCGCGCAACAATCCTTTACGCCCCCTCTGACCTTTCGTCCTTTCTCGTCCAGTGGGGAGCCGCCGTTGAAGCTTCACCGCGAAACATCTCGGCCTTCCTATACATCGGAGGCGGCCCTGCCCCCTTTGCCCAAGCAACCATCATCTATGCGGGCTCCGACGTCGATGAGGCGCAGAAAGCTTTGAGCCCGTTCGCCGCGCTGCCAGGTATCCGGGGCCAACGCGCGGAATTGGTGCCCTACGCCGACGTACCCCTAACCACGGGTGCCCCGCACTCAGGTCAGCAAACAGCCGTCACCCATACCGGACTTGCTGACCACCTGAATCCTTCCCTCAGCTCGCGGCTCGCCTCGCTAGTGGATACGGGTGCCCTGGACATGCTTCAGATACGTTCGGCCGGCGGCGCAATCAATGACGTCGACGAATTCGCGACCGCCTACGCTCACCGCCACCAGAACTTTTCCGTCACGGGCGTCTCGGCAACCGCTTCCAAGGCGTTTGACGACGCATGGGTTCCCCTCCGAGATGACATGCCAGGGATCTACCTGAGCTTTGAGTCCAACCACCGCCCCGACGACATCGCACGGGCCTTCCCCGCCGCCACCCTGGAGAAGCTTCGGAGGATTAAGACCACCGTCGATCCCGACGGCGTGCTTACCCAGAACTTCGACCTCAGCGGGGCGGCATCGAGTGACTAGGTCATCCGCTCTTCTTCCTCCGGGACATCCATGATCACTCGAACGAATCACGATGCGCCTGGGCTAACCCGCAGCTGCGTTGACGGGGTCGTCGAATACCGCGATGGCGACGGTTCCGTAGTCAATGATTTATCGACATTAGAGCGGATCCGCGCATTACACATCCCGCCGGCCTGGACTCAGATCTGGATCTCCCCTGACGAGACGGGGCATCTGCAAGCACTCGGAACAGATGCGGCGGGCAAACGCCAGTATGTCTACCACCGCGCCTGGAGTGAGCATGAGTCGAAGATCAAATTCGATCGCGCCCTCGATCTCGCGGAGACCCTCCCGCGGGCCAGAGAAGAAGTCGACGCCCACTTGCATCTAAACCGACCGACCAAGGAGCGGGCCCTAGCGGCCGCGTTCCGCATGCTCGACACAGGATCGCTGCGGGTGGGAAGCGAACGCTACGCGCAAGATCACGGAAGCTTTGGGCTCTCAACGCTGCTTGGCAAACACGCAGTCGTAAGAGGTGACACCGTCCACTTAACGTTCCCCGCGAAGAGCCACCACTCATGGGAATCGGACATCGTGGATTCGCGACTTGCGCGCGTGATATCTGGTCTGAAGCGCCGGGGCCAGGATCTGACCCTCCTCGCCTACCCCGCTAAATCGGGGTGGATTGCACTTCACGCCGACCACATCAACGGATACGTCAAGGAACGCACTGGAGGCCACTTCACCGCCAAGGACTTCCGGACTCTGCACGGAACTCTCGCCGCCGCCAGAAGCCTGACGCAATCCGGTCCAGTCCTAGACGAGACGGACCGGGCGCGGGCCATCGCCAGGAGTATGCGGGCTGCCGCCGCCGTGCTGGAGAACACACCCGCTGTAGCCAAGGCGAGTTACGTCGATCCGCGGCTCATCGACATCTACGTCGGCGCTGGACGCATCGATATCAGTCTGGACTCGGGTGCCGAGACGGAGCTTTCGACTCTTCTCAGGAGTGCGAGCATGAAGCATGGGTGACACGTCGACGCAGATCCTCCCCGTGGCGCAGAACGCGTTCGGGTGGGCGTCCCTCAGGCCTGGACAGGCCGAGGCGATCGACAGCGTGCTCGAAGGACGAGACACGCTTGTCGTCATGCCCACCGGCGCCGGAAAGTCCGCGATCTATCAGATCGCCGGTTACCTGACAGAGGGCGTCACGGTCGTGGTGTCGCCGCTCATCGCTCTTCAGGTCGATCAAGTGAGAAGCCTAGAGGGCCATCGCGACGCGCCCCGAGCCCTGCTTCTCAACTCCAGTCACGGTCGATCCGAACGGGACCGCACGCTGACGGCGCTGTCAGACGGTGAATCTCACTACTTCTTCGCCTCTCCGGAACAGTTGTCAAAGCCGGACGTGAAACAGCCCCTCCGCGAGGCCGGCGTCCGGCTCTTCGTCGTCGACGAAGCCCACCTCATCTCGCAATGGGGTCACGACTTCCGGCCCGATTACCTAGAACTGGGTCAACTTATCGACGACCTCGGACATCCCCCTGTCCTCGCGCTTACCGCCACCGGATCTCCACCAGTTCGCGACGAGATCCGGGAGCGGCTGAGATTTCGGCGCGACACCGTCCTGACACTCGGATTCGACCGGCCTAATCTTCACCTTCGTGTCGTCCGCCATGAAGACGAGGCTGGGAAGCGAGAGGCGGTCCTCAACAGAGTTCAAGATCTCTCGGGACCTGGCTTGGTCTACGTCCCAACCCACAGAGATGCCGACCAATACAGTCAGCGACTCCAGGCAAGAGGGATTCGAGCCAGCGCTTATCACGCCGGACACACCCTCAGGCAGCGCCGAGAAGTGCAGCAGAAATTCATGGACGGTGAGACGGAGGTCGTCGTCGCCACGACGGCTTTCGGCCTCGGAATCGATAAGCCGAACGTCCGATTTGTCGTCCACACGGCACCATCGGACTCGCTCGACAGCTACTACCAAGAAATCGGCCGGGCAGGCAGGGACGGTGAAGCAGCCCAAGTCGAACTGCACTACCGAGCGAAAGACCTCGGCCTTCGAGCGTTCTTCAGCCATGGGTTCATCAATCAGAGAGAACTCGAGCACGTCTTCAGCCACCTCGTCGACAGTCGGCAGGCGAAGACAACACGGGCTCTCGCCCAGGAGCTGGGCACGTCGGAAGAGTCGCTGGCTCGACTGATCAATCTCCTGAGTGACGCCGGCGTCGTTGCGGTCACAGATGAAGGAGTCTCCGTGAAAGAGGGAATCACCTTCGAGGAAGCTCTTTCCAAGGCATCCGACGCGGAACAAAGCCGGGAAAGCGTTGACCTCTCGCGCCTCGCGATGATGCGTTCCTACGCCGAGACACACCAGTGCCGCAGGCAGAACCTACTCGGATACTTCGGGCAGGACCTTCTCGAGCCCTGCGGACACTGCGACACCTGCGAACGCCCCAACACGCCTTCGTCACCCCAGTCGGCCGAGCGAAGCGACATCTTCAGCACCGGCACTAACGTCACACACGTCCTATGGGGATCGGGATCGATCATGCACGTTGACGACCACAGCCTCACCGTGTATTTCTCCGATGTTGGCTACAAGGTTCTCTCGCGCGAGGACGTACTGACACGTCATCTGCTCGTCGTCGTCGGGCCCTGACCGAGAAGGTACGCACCGCACGTTCATCGAAGGGGTGGACCTTGACGTCTTAGATCAAACGCGGTGCGGGCATGCCTTGCGGGTGGCGAGCCCGAGACTTTGGCGGCTAGTTGCCCGACTCCGCTGCGCGCCGCAAAGCAACTTGACCGAGAACGTCCCCAAGGACGTATTCCATTTTGATGGCGCCCTCGCCGGAGGGCTGTGGGGTGCTGGCTCGACTGAGATAGCCCGGCAGTGTCGTCGTGTGAACGAACTCGGCGTAGGCCGAAACCAGGTCGGCCTCGGGTGGTAGGACTGCTCGGTTGACCATCCGTTTGGCCGTGGCCAGGGCCGTGCGGTCAAAGGCTGCGAGACGCGCGACTGTGGCGTCCACGATGGCGTCGAGTTCTGCATCGGGAAAAGAGCGCGTGACCATACCCCAGCGCTCCGCCGTCACCGCGTCGTAGTCGGCCGAGGTTAGGATCACCTCGAGGGCACGGTCGCGTCCAATAAGCCGGGGTAGGCGCTCCGTTGCGCCTCCACCGGGAACGACCGCGGTGCCGACTTCGGGTTGGCCAAACATCGCTTTCTCGAGGCTGGCGTACCGAAGGTCGAGCGCCAGAGCCAACTCGTTGCCACCACCTCGGGTTCGACCTCGAATCTTCCCAATCGTGATGTACGGCGCAAGCGTCAGCCTTTTCACTAGCTCCGTCCACGCCGCCGCCCCGGTTGCGTCATCAATTCCAGGGAAGTCGTCCAGGTGAGCGAGATCGAAGTGGTTGAGGAAGAAGTCCGGTACGGCGCTGTCGAAGACGAGGACGGCCAGGAGCGCGTCGCCTTCTAGTTCGTCAAGGATCTCGGTAAGCCTTCGCACCGTCGAGCCCTGAACAAGGTTGACAGGTGCGTTGGTGAAGGTGATCCGGGCCACGGTCGGTGACTGACGTTCGTAGGAGAGGGTGTTGTTCACTGTGAGTCCTTTTGTCGCGGGTCGTGGTCAGGATCAGACAACCCGGAGCACAACCTTTCCGGGACCGTGCTTTGTGCCGTGGGCTGTAGCAGCGTCTTGGAGGGGGTACGACTTGGCGATCGACGGCACGAGCCGGCCGTGCGCGACCAGATCGGCAAGGGCGGTCATGCCGACTTGATCGGACTCGACGAAAATGAGGGTGGCGCGGATACCGCGCTCTGCCGCCGCCGCCGTTATCGTTTCGACGCTCATCGGAGTGGAGGAGACGAAGACGCCTCCATCGCGAAGAAGCGGGAGGCTCTGCTTTGGGTAGTCACCGCCCACCAAATCCAGCACGACGTCGATGTCGGCGACCGTGTCGGTGAAGTCTGTTGTCCGGTAATCGATGACTTCATCCGCACCTGACGAGCGAGCAAGCTCTGCGGACTCGCCGGAGGCGAGCCCGATCACGTACGCACCTCGCGCCTTGGCGATCTGCACCGCAAGATGGCCGACACCGCCGCCGGCGGCCGTGATTAGAACCCTGGTTCCAGGGCCGACGGAGGCAGTGTCAACGAGGGCTTGCCACGCGGTGAGGCCCGCCAGTGGGAGAGCCGCCGCTTCGATGTGGCTAAGAATCTCCGGTTTGCGAACGAATGCCCGCGTGGGGCCGACGACGTATTCCGCGTAGGCACCTCCGCCATTTGGGAAAGGCAGAAGACCGAAAACTTCATCGCCTGGCTGGAACAGGGTGACGCCCGGACCAACTTCGGTGACGGTCCCAGACACGTCCCAGCCCAGGGTGAACGGTGGCGGTCCGCTGAAGACTCCCCTCTGGCGGTTCATCAGGTCTGCTGGATTCACGCCAGCCGCGTGCACCTGGATGAGGACCTGTCCAATGCCGGGTCGAGGTCGGTCTCGCGGTGCGACGTGAAGAACGTCGGGGCTTCCTAGCTCGTCCTGGACCACCGAGCGCATCGTTTCAACCATGTCTTGACGCTATTCGGCAGCGACGCTGGACTCCATGACAGGAACGTCATCTTCCGATACTTTTGAGCCACTATGGAAAACAATCCTCATCGTGTGGTCGTTTTGGCGCAGGACGGCGCTTATCCGTTTGAGTTAGGTATCCCTGCTCGAATTTTTGGCGCCGCGGGCGGGGTCTACTCGGTGAGCCTTTGCTCGGCGACGGGCGAGCCGATTGAGACGAACGCTGGCTTCTCCGTCGTCCCCGGAGCTGGTGCGGAGGCTCTCTGCGATGCGGACACGATCATCGTTGTGCCCGTAGACCCCCGGTACCTCAAGCGGGAACTAAGTGACGACGTCCGGGACGCCTTGTCTCAGGTTCGACCCGGCACCCGAATCGTCTCCATCTGTACGGGCGGGTTCACCCTTGCCGCGGCAGGGTTGCTCACTGATCGTGTTGCCACGACTCACTGGCTTTGTGCGCCTATTTTTCAAGAGTGGTTCCCGCTAGTCGACTTGGATGAGAACGTTCTGTTCGTCGACGAGGACGACGTTCTCACCTCGGCTGGTGCGGCTGCTGGCATCGATCTGTGCCTTCACATTATCCGGAAGGATTTTGGCGCGGATCTGGCGACGAAGGTGGCCCGGCAGTGCGTAGTCGCTCCCTATCGCGACGGAGGGCAGCTGCAGTTCATCGATCGACCGGTTCCGGCGGTCGCGGATGCAACGACAGGACCGGCGAGAGAGTGGGCATTAGCGCGACTCAGCGATCAGCTGACTGTGAGGGATCTTGCCGAGCAGGCCCATATGAGCGAGCGAACGTTCGTCCGCAGGTTTCAAGCCGAGACCGGTCTCGCACCTCGCAAGTGGCTCACGCAAGAGCGATTGATGGTTGCCCGCGGACTTCTCGAGTCCACCGACCTTGGCATCGACTCGATCGCGGCCGCTGTCGGGTACGCCACCGCGACGTCGCTTCGCAAGCACCTTGATGCTCTTCTCGGTATGACGCCGCGTGCCTACAGGTACACGTACCGTGCCGCTAGTTCGGGGCCGCGTCGCCCTGCAGGTAGACGCAGCGACAGTCACGCGCCGGCAGAGTCTGCCGAGGACACGGCAACACCAGTGCTTCTTGGATCGCTCTGACCCGCTAAAGCCCCCTTCTGTCTCCCGGCTCGGGGTGGCCCGAAGGTCCAGGGGTTGAAGGGCGGCGAGGTTCTGCCCTGTAGTTCTTCAATCCGCGCCCGTGATGCTCGGTGAAGTCCAAAAGTCGGTGATTTCCCCGATGATGCGCAGATAGTCGTGACCAAGAATTGGAGTGGCACGAAGGCCCGGTGCGCTCTGCAGCGAGCTTGTCAGTCGTCAGGTGGAGCGTTCCCCCCAACTGCTCCCTCGACGATGGTGCCGTCTTGAGGACTCATCGTTGAGCCTCAAGCGAGGGGCCCTCGCCACTTCATCGAGATTCGGGTCCCGATCGAGTGCGCGAGGGCCTCGTTGCGCCACGCCTTGGCGGGTGTGAATGCGGCGGCTGCTGCCGTTGCCTGCTCAGCCTTGAGGCCCCGCCGGGCCGCTCTGCTCCGAGGCGGCGTTGACGGCGGCGACAGCAGATGGGTCTGCAGGATGCCAAATGACGAGGTTGCGATCATCGCCCGAGGGTGACCGAAAGGCGAAGTAGACAAATTCAAGACAAACGTCTGGCTTCGACCACAACTGGAAATGGCCGACGAGTTGTGATGCGTCGGATTCCGCCCAACTGCTCGCGAACTGTCTGCTCTGCGCTGCGAGTTCGCCGATCAGATCTAAAAAGGCGGAGTCCTCGCCCCAGTCCTCAAGCAGCTCGCGAAGTGCGGCCGTGATGAAATTTGGCTGTCCTTCGTCAAAACTCCATCTCGCTGGCGCTCGAAGGAATGCTTCTACCGCCAGGTTCGCGCCCGGAACCAGCTCCGGTGCCAGGGCTTGTAAGACGGCGTTGCTGGCTTGGACGTTGAGGTGTCGGTCGAGAACGAGAGCAGGCACGGCTGACCAAGCACGAATCAGGGCTCCGAGGTCCTCCGCGCCGATCGATGATGCATCGTCACTCGTCACGCATGAAGGGTAAGCGTTTCTGGGTTGAACTCGACTGTCCCAGATGGGGGCACTCTAAAAGTAGTCGCCGTGTGATGGGGCATGCCGTGACGCGGGCGTCCGGCTAGATATCGCATGCCGGGAGTTCGCCGACGTGATCGCTCAGACCGCGCAGAGTCGGCGGTTGCCAAGCCGTAGCTTCGCGAGCTGCAATTCTGGCGCCCGAGCGAGTTGTGCCTCAGAATGTTCTCGGACTACGACCGCGTCCGTCGCTCATGGTCATCATCGACAGCCCAGCGAACCCCCGTTCGGCGAGGAGGCCACCAATGGATCGGCCTGCCCCGCTGTCCGACCGGTTGCGTCGCCTTCGACTCGCTTCGGACCTAACGATGGAAGTCCTTTCGGAACGTTCCGGAGTGAGCGTCCGGACGATCAGCGATATCGAGCGAGGCGTCAGCACGGCACCTCATCGCCGCACCCTCCTCGCCATCTCCGAGGCGCTATCCCTGGACGTCCAGGCACGGAGATGGCTTCTCCGACCCATTCAGGTGGAGTCCGATGGGCGACCGTCCATACCCCCACCTCCTGTTCGCGACTTCGTCGGGCGCGAAACTGAACTGGACGGTGTTCGCCGGAAACTGGAATCGCCGGGCGCGCTGATCCTTGTCACGGGTCAGCCGGGCATCGGCAAGACGACCTTGGCTATGGAGGCGGTACGGCGTCAGGGCGTTGCTTCGATGATTCTCTTCGCCGACCTTGCCGGTCACGGTTCGACACCCGCTAGGCCATTGCAGGTCGTGCAACAGCTTCTGCGTCTAGTTGATGATGTCGGTGCGATTCCTGCGACTCTCGAGAACGCCAGCGCTAGGTGGCGTGAAGTGTGCCGAGTCCTTCGTCCTCTTGTGATTTTGGATAACGCTGGCAAAGAAGAGCAAATCAGACCCGTTCTGAGCGATGACCTCACCGCTCTCATCGTCACATCCCGCCGAGTCTTGGCCGGGCTCACTGCCACGGCCAGAGTTGACCTTGAGTCGTTATCGCTAGATGAAGGCATGCGCTTGCTAAGACAGGTCATCCCGGAGCGTCAGCGGTCTGAGCTGTCCGTCGAAGAACTGGCAAGACTGTGCAACGGTAGCCCTTTGGCGTTGCGTATTGCCGGGAATCGCGTCGCCAGCCGGCCCACCACAAACGCTTCCGAATTTGCGCTGAGACTTCAATCCGAACAGCGGCGATTGCGCCTTCTTGTGGCCGGCGATCTATCTGTTGACGCCGCATTCGCCCTGTCCTACGACGACCTCGAACCAGTCGCCGCCGCCTTGTTCCGGGCCGTTTCCCTAAGCTCCGGCAGGACCTTCGACGCACGGCTTGCCGCGGCCGGGGCAGGGCTCGACGTAGACGATGCCGAAGAACTTCTCGACGAACTTGTCGACCTCGGTTTCCTGCAGGCGATTAGTAACAACCGCTACTACATGCATGACCTGACGAGGCTTTTCGGTCGGTCGCGGCTAGCCGCGGCTGAGGGCGAGGAAGAAATACTCTCCCGGCTTCGACAGTGGCTGCTTGATGAACTTGGGAGAGCAGCATCCGTTTTCATCGATGGGGTCGAGGCCGATGACCAATCGGGGCTTACCCAAGTGCACGCGTTGAATGAGGAAGCAGCCGGCGCTTGGATTCGGCTCGAAGAAGAACACTGGTGGCCGGCCCTTCGAGGCGCGGCTCGAATGGGACAGCATGCAACCGTTGTGCGCCTCGCGCTTCTGCTCCAGGACGGGTTCGCTCATCTTTGGCTGGGCTGGGGAAATTGGACAGACCTATTCGAACTGGCCGTGAAGTCTGCCCGCGCGCTTGACGATGGGCGCCTGATTTCGAAGCTGCTTGGTTCGTTGCATTGGGCGTCTATCTTCGAAGGCGGTGACGATGACGCGGGCCTTGAAATAGCGCAGGAGCAACTTGTCGAGGCGGAGAAAGCGCGTGATCGCACGCAAATCGGATGGGCCCACTATCACCTGGCCTGGGCCCTACAACGGAAACGCGAATTCGCGCCAGCGCTGAGGGAGATTGAAAACGCACGCCGTGCGGCTCCGGGAGGAAACCTGGACAATTGGTCCGCGGAGGTCACGGGCCTGGAGGCGGTGATCCGCGCCGGTGCAGGAGAACCTGAAGTCGCAGCGCATTTGTTGTTTGGCGTGCTTTCGCAGATGCCGGACGGACCCTTGTCGGCGAAGGAGCGGAATGCCAAGGCCATCGTTCTAGAGGAGCTGGTCAGGATGCTGTACGCCGCGGGCCAAATCGAGGCCGCGCTATCTGTGGCCAACGATGTTGTCGAGTTGGCGGACCAAACGCCTTCGGACAGCCTCGCCGCTCGGGCTCTCACAATTAGGGCCAAGTTGCTTCTCGAAATGGGTAAGCCGACCGACGCATCCGTTGACCTTTCGAAGGCAAAGGGCCTAGTCGGGACGGCACGGGCTGACGCCATTGCGTCGCGCCTTCGAATCGACCAGGACGAATTAGCCCGTCGGATCGAGGCGCAGCGCGGGCGCCCCTAGGCAAGAGACGGGTTAACCGCGGATTAAGCCTGGCTCTTCAATCTGCACCGTGGATCCATCTTGGATTTCCGCTATCGGCGTTCCCAAAGTCTGTTCCTCGGCGTGGCGCTGCAGCCAGAGGATTGCCTCTTCGCCAACGCTCCCGGCACTCGCATGAAAAGCCACGAGAATCTGGCCCGTACCACCGGGAACGAGGAGCGTTTGACAGGTCAACGTCACCATCCCGAAAGGACCGATAGGTTGTTCCAACTCGCCGATGTAGTGAGGCGAAGCGTCGTGACGAGCCCACAGTCGACGGAAGTGGGGGTCGCGCATGGACAGTATCCCGACGATTTCTTGAAGTCGGGCATCGGCGGGGTCGCTGTTGAACCGCAGTGTCGCGGCTGTTCGGGCCGCCGTGTTTTCCCATTCGGGGTCGAGTTCCCGCATGAAGTCGCTGAAGACGAGGAGTGGGAGATTCTGGCCGGGCTCAAGGAAACCGGGAGCCATGGCGCGGGCTAGGTTGTTGGCCATGACGACGTCCTGCGTGGCCGTCATGATGTACGCCGGAGTGTAAGACCACTGCGCCAATAGGCGCTCGAGTCCCAGCGTTATCGGTTCCGGGACCTGGGTGTCTTCCTCCACTCGTCCGTAGCTCGGTTGAAATCGCGCCAGGCGAGTCATGTATTCGAGCGCGTTCGCGTCCAGATGGAGAGCTTTCGCGAGGGAGCGGAGCACCTGATCCGATGGCTGACGGTCCCGGCCCTGTTCCAGTCTCAGGTAGTACTCCTGGCTGATGTCCGCGAGCCTTGCGACTTCCGATCGTCGGAGTCCCTCGACGCGTCGTGTTGTGAAGCTAACCAGCCCCACCTCGTCCGGATGTATTAGAGCCCGGCGTGCCCGAAGGTAGTCACCCAGTGGTGATCCGGTGGTTCCCACAATCGTGTCCTTTCGTCCGCAGATGAGGTGCCGCGGAATCGATCGCGGGCTTGGTACCTCTCTGGGATGAAGTGGACCAGTTCTCACTCATGGGCAACATGCAGAACGCAGGCAGAAATTCAACGGGAGGCTGCCGGTTCCTTCTCCAGGCGCAACCATCGAAGAATCAAGCGGGGCCGATAGCTCCGCCTGCGAGCGGCGAGGCGGGGAACGACGATCCGGTCACTCTTCGCGTCATTCGACCGAAGCCGTCAGGGAATTGACCACAGAGTCGAGAAAATCCGCGTTCATGTCGTACCCCACGGAAACGAGGTGCAGCCGGCCGTGCACGGTGGCGGCACCCATCATTTGTTCGCCTTCGATTTGCGTCAGCACAAGGGGTCCCCAGATGCTGGCGACTCGCACCGCACCATCCGTTGCCACCTCGAGCGGGCCAAGGTTGCTCACGACGACGTCGAGTCCGAATGGGCCCCGCGCCATGAACGCCGCCGACTCCTCCGGGGTCGGTAAGCCTCCCATGGCTTTCGTAATCGCCGCCACGGATCGACCGACCCCAAGCGTCGACCGAGCCGGGGCGATCTCGGCAACGTGACCACGTGCTTCGTCCCAAAAAGTGCTGTCATCGCCCGGTACGGAGCCACTGCGGGCTACAGCGATGTACACGCCTAGGTCGTTTTGATCGCCGATGAAACGGCTCAAACTGATCGGGCTCATCACCCTGACAAAAGGAAGCGACCGTGTCCGCGATGCGGCGTGCGAGGCTGCGGTGACGAGAGCACCGTGAACGGTCGTCTTTTCGGCTGAAGCGCGTAGGCGGAGTCTGCTGGTCAGTTCGGCACTCAAAGGGGCGGAAAATACTGACGCCGGTCGGCCGTCGAATTCACGATACGTTCCAGGGATTCGCAACTCCTCATGAGCCACCGGCGGCGGGCCGGCGGGCGGCCCCTGGAGGAGCACTTCCTGCACTTCGGGTACCCCAGCCAACAGGGTCTCACGTGACGGACCATAGGCCTCGGGTCCCAAGTCCTCGCCGTTCAGAACAGCAACGAGATCGTTCAGCAGGTGCGCCGCCGAGAGGCCATCTGCCAGAGAATGCGCGATGGTAAGCACGACGACGGTGGCACTGGCTTCTTGAACCAGCGACACCCTCGCGGTGGCCGTTCCCGGCTTCAGAGAAAAGCGGTCGGCTAATTGCTTCGCGGCCTCCTGCTCCCAGTGGCCTTCCGTGCTCAGGTTGATTGGCACCGGCGCCTTTGACGGAACTAAGTCCAGTGAATCGGTGACGCTTCCGTTGAGGGTCATGTGCCGAGTCTGGAGTGCCGATAGACCATCTGAAAGCGACTCGATGGTTACTGGGCCGGTCAAACCAATGGCCATCGTGAACTGCATCGGATAACGCCTAGTGAACTGGTGGAACATGCGTTCCATTGCCCCCAGGGGGCGCAGCGTGGTGACTTCTTCGGTGCTTTCCATGTCCCTTTTCCTGGCTCTCTCGTTTATGTCACGCGCCGTCGTGTCGGATGACTGCGCTGGTATCCCTGAACTCTCATCGGTCCGGTGTCGGATGCCGCGGTTCGATTTCTCCGCCTATTTGCGGGGGCATTCTTGGGCCGACATTTGATCCGCGCCGGCCACCCCATGGTCGGAATAGGCGGAGAGAGACCCAGGCCGACTGGTCCCAGGCGGCGCCGAGCTGCCGGGAGCCGCAGCAGGCCCTTGCCTGGCGCAGGACTACGCGACCACCACAATGCAACGGCATCGAGCGAACATCAGCGTGGTCGTCTTGGGGTCACGACAATGCTGCCCCCCAGTCATACCTTGAACTTGTCTTGCTGACATGCGGGAACGGGTGTCCAACGAGTCGGGGCGAGCTGACCTGATTTCCGAGCCGTGCAACTCGCAACTGCTCCTGCGGCCCATCCGCGGCCCCTGCACATGGATCAAGACGTCGATACTCGTGTTTTCGTATTTCTGGGCAGCTCCTGGTCGGCTCAGGGAGTCTTATCTGACGCCAGCAGCGTCAAGAACGGTGGTGGTTGCCATGTCTGATTCGGAACCGTCTGCAAGCTTCGTCACTGCCCTGGCGAATGAGCAGTTCATTTTGCAATCCGTCTCGGGCACGACTGTCGGCGAGAGCGGGAGTAGGTCAGCGTTATATCTATCGTCCTTATCCAGTGGGCTCGTTGCGATCGGCTTCGCGAGCGGGTCGCCCAGCGTGTTTCCCGTCATGCTGTTCACGATCTTGCCGACGATCTTCATCCTCGGCACATTCACGATCGTTCGTGTGATCGACACGAGCATCGAGAATCTCGTCGCCATTAGACGCCTCGAACGCATTCGCCGCTACTGGTCAAAGCTCAGCCCAGACGGGCCAGCGTTCTTCACCCCCGACGAATTTGACACCGGTCACAGGGGAGTTCGATACGGGCGGTTCGCGTGGTTGTTCACGATGGCAAGTGTCATCATCGTCATCAACTCTGTTGTGGCGGCGGCCACCGTGGCAATTATTTTGGGAGCCGTCCTCACCCTGAGCCCGGTCGTGGCTCCAATTGTCGGCGCCGCTGTGGGACTCGGGGCGCTTGTCGTTGGGATGTCCTACCAGTGGCGTCGACTCCGGGTACACGTTCACGACAACTGATCAAGTCGACCTTTCGGCCGGGACGGCGCGCTGCGTCATGTTCTCGATAGCCTCATCAGCGGCTGAACAGAATGAGGCGAGAGCGGCCAGCGCCCTTAGGTGTTGTCTGCGCCTGCGGATTGTCCGGTCAAGCTGCTTCAGCCTCCGGAAGGGCCTTTCTACAGCTCCGCGTGTTTCCAGTCGCCGCTGTCAAGACGTTGGTCGGCGAGGAGCGTTCGTATGTAGCGGTGGACGTCGTTCCATGACGACCAGGTCCCAGCTCCAGAGGAGTTGCGTTGTGCGGTGCTGGAGTTGTTACTGAGGGAAAACGCGTAGTCAGACGTCGCCCCCCACGAGATCTCGAGACGCCGCTGCAGTGCAGGGAAAACCAACAGCCGCGGAAGCGTTCCACGCAGAGCGCGTGACGGTCGCTTCTGACGGCCCATTCGTCCGAGGCCTGCACCCTCGGTTTGTGAGTTACGCAGGCTGAGCGGCGAGCCGGGAGAGTGCGTCCTGCGCGGCGGTACCAGTTTCAGCGTGGAAGGTCGTGAGGACGTGCCCTGGAGAGCCGGCGACGGCGAGGTTTTGGCAGTTCAGTTCGATGGTGCCGATGCCTTTGACGTGATGTGTCGTTTTGCCGATGCTGAGGAAGCCCACGTCGTGGCGTGCCCACATTCGCCGGAACTCTGGACTTCGGACGGAGAGGATTCCGACGATGCGCTGGAAACCCTTGTCGAACGGGTCGCCGCGATAGCGGAGTGCCTTCACGCAGGACATTGCGACATCGTCCCAGTCGTTCGACAGGGACTTGGCGAGGTCGCTGAACACGAGCATCGGCAGATTCACTCCGGGATTCATCCCACCGGCGCCGAGAGCTTGGGCAAGAGAATTCGACATGACGATCGTGAGGTTCGAATCGGTCACGAATGCTGGCGTGGCCGACCACTGCTGGAAGAGTCGACCTACATTGTCCTGGACGTGGGAGGGAAGACTGATTGCGGAGCTGCGGCCGATCGCGTTCTCGAGGAGGGCGAGGCGGGCCATGTGTGCCGCTTCATCTCTGTCAAGCCGCAGGGCGCGGGTGAGAGCGTGCAAAACCTGATCGGACGGTTGGCGGTCTCTGCCCTGCTCGAGTCGTAGGTAATACTCGGAGCTGATGCCGGCGATTCGGGCGAGTTCGTCGCGCCGAAGTCCTTCCACACGTCGTCGTGATTGACGCGGCAAGCCAACTTCTTCGGGCGAGATTTGGGCTCTCCGCGCCCGCAGGAAATCGCCCAGGGGTGCGATTACGCCGTCCATTACACGGCCTGACATTCAAGTCGGGTGTCTTCTCTACTCACGATCGTTGCCTTCCAGGATTCAACATCTCTGGAGAACACGATCCTGGTTGGGATGACCTCGGGGCATCCAGCAAATGACCACATTGAGGGGGCCATCGGTTACTAAGTCATCTACGCCGGGGCGCCTGGCCGCCGAACGCCGACTCGCCTCTCGAGGATTGCTCACTGACAGGGTGGGTGAACACGTACAGGCGTCCTCGAGACGATGAGCTTCGGCGCCTTTCTTTGCGCCGGATCATCCGGTGCGGCACCGGCCGCAGGGGCTCGTGGACCGACTTTTTTTGGTCCGTAATTCCACTCGGCGTTGAGAAAATCGACAGATCCAGCCCTGGTATATCGACCCTCACCGTCCGCGTCGAGCGTCCTGGCCGCCGCGAGACCTGGGCGAAATGCGGCAGCTGCCAACCGATACGTCTCGGGTGAGGACGTCGATGGACTAGACCAATCTGAGTGGACCGCTATCGAAGCCGGAGCGGCGGTCTGACGACCGATTCCGTCGACGCCTAGCTGGGTCACATGGCTGATGTGGCATCAGCATCTCCGAGAGAGGCGAGATATTCGATGGCGCGGCTGGACTCGGAGTCCGGTTCGGCTTGGAAGACCGTCAGGACATGCCCCTGGGTACCAAGAATCTCCAAATTCTGCCATTCAAGTGGGACAACTGTTCCGAGGCCTTGAATGAAATGCTGGGTGTGGCCAGATATCAACGGCCGTGCGTCATGGCGCGCCCACATTTTCGGGAAGAAGGGGTCCCTGACAAGAAGAGTCCCGACGAGTTCCTGGAGTCGGGGATCAAATGGATCGGAGCGGTAACGAAGATCCGCGATCGTTGAACCGGCCAACTCGTCCCAGTTCGGCGTTAAGTTCCTCATCAGCTGGCTGAACATCGTCTCCACCAAGCTACGACCAGGGTCCATGTATCCGCCGCCGAGGTGACGTGCCAAAGAGTTCGCCAACACGATGTCCTGGGTAGGAGTCACCACGAAAGCGGGGTTCTTCTGCCACTGATCGAGCATCCGCGAGAGGCTTTCATGGATGGCGTCCTGATCGACTGGTGGCTCGTCTCGGGGATCATCCGATCGGAGCCGCGCCATGCGCCGCATGTGCTCCAGCCCGTCGGCATCTAGCCGTAAAGCTCGAGCCACGGCGGTCAGGACTTGGTCGGACGGTTGCGTGTCTCGACCTTGCTCGAGGCGAAGGTAATAGTCGGTGCTGATGCCCGCCAGGGTTGCCACCTCGTCTCGACGCAGTCCCTGAACTCGCCTGTTGTCTTCTCGGAACAGTCCCACATCTTCCGGCTGGACAAGGGCGCGTCGCGCCCAAAGATAGTCCCCGAGCAGGGACGCTTTGCTCTTCATCGTTCCTCCAGCAAAATGCTCACAAACTCACTTTGCCTCGTGGTGGCAGGAGCGCGAGCTGGGTGGGATTGTTGGGAACACCTTCACGGTGGTCCCCGCCGGTAGCGTGTGACCCATGGCAGTTGATGACGATCCAGGGTTCTCCCGAGCTGCGGCGACGCAACTTGTCGACTCGTGGGGCGACACTCCGGCTTTCGTCCACGACAAGCACCTGACCGTCCTCGCGGCCAACGCTTTGGCGAAAGCAGTTTTGCCTGGCCTTGACATTGGCATGAACATGGCCCGTTTCGCGTTCTTGGACGAACGCATCGAAACTGACGACACGGGGATCAGCGACGAGGTTGCCTCTGTGTTGCGGGACTCGCTCCATAAGCACAATGAAGACCCCGTCTTCATTGAGATCGTCGGCGAGCTGGCTGCCCGCAGCCGCGAGTTTGCGGAGGCCTGGGCGAACGAAGACGTGCCACCGTCGACGACCCGTGCTCATCGTCTGGAGCCAGAAGGCGTCGGGCCGATGAACCTCGCGTACCAGCAGCTGCAGGTACCGGGACGAGACGAAGAGATCCTCGTTGTCTGGAAGCCGTGCGACCAGGAATCGGAAGCTGAACTCCGCCGCCTCGTCGGACTCATTCGTGGGAAGACCACCGAATAACACGTTCATGTGGACCCGCCACCATTTAGGGAACTTGGTCCGCCAAAAGTCGTCACCGAAATCAAACCGGCCGAAACTAAAGTGGTTTCGTGAGAACCATGGCCTATGCCCTCGTCCGCCCGCCCGATCCGGATGTCAGGCACGAGACTTACGCGCTGGAGGCTAACGGGGCCAAGCGAGTCTTCATGGATGACGCGAATGCAGGACCCGAACAGCGGAATTTGTCGGCCTGCATCGACAGTCTGGCTGCAGGCGATGTGCTCTTGGTTTATTCGCTTGACCGGCTGGGACGCAGCCTCCGGGACGTTTTCGGGACAGTGCAGAGGCTCAAAGCTCGAGGCATCCACATCAGGTCCCTCACTGAACCCATTAACACCGCCACATTGGGCGGAGATTTCTTCTTCGATCTTTGCGCAGCCCTGGCGAGCGTTGGAAGCCGCTACGGGACTCTCCGAACGCAGCCGGGACGCTCCGCCGCTCGCTCGCGCGGTCGAACAGGCGGCCGGCCAACGGTGATGACTCCTGAGCGTCTGGCGGTCGCCCGTCGCATGCGCCGAGAGGGGGCGACATGGCAGGCGATAGCGGATCATCTGGGTGTTGGCGCCTCGAGCGTGCGTCGTGCGGCAGGCTTCTCGGACCATCTGGAATCGGCGCCCCCTCACGACGTCAGATCGCAAACGTCCAGTCGCTGATCTCATGTTCATCAAAGCGGCAGCTGATCAGCGCTGGAACGAGCCGGGATCTTGATGTCCTGGTCGACACTTCGAGGGTGACTGTCAGGACGACGCATCCTGGCTCGTGAACTATGGCGCCAATCGTGACTCCGAGGATCGGGTTGGCGTCCAAAACACACTCGAGGTGACGAACGACTTCCTGGCGTCCTCGGACCCTCATGTGCGGCGCAGGGCGGAAGACGATGTCGTCCGAGAAGAAGGCTCCCAACGCCGCCGTGTCTTCTTCAATGAGTGCGTCCAGAAACAGGCGCACAAGCAGTTCGTTCTCGAAGGTGTTGGTCACCTCGTGAACTAGGTTGTCCCAGTCCGAGCCCCCATTCGTGGCTCCCGTATTTGTTTTCGCTCTCATGCGATGAAAGTACGAGAACAGCCCGCGAAGGTCGTGTCCCCGTGAGGAACACGACAACCCGGTCGCTATTGCCGGCGCGTCGGGCTCAGGAAGCGAGTCGACCAACGCTTCCGATGGCCTGCTGGAGTTGAGAACGCCGGCTGATTCCAAGTTTGGCGAACGCGCGGTGTAGGTGCGCAGCTACCGTCCGATGCGACAGGTACAGCCTGTCGGCAATCTGCTTGTTTGTCAGACCCGTGGAAGCAAGTTGCGCCACCAGAAGTTCTTGGGCGGTAAGAGAGCGGCTCATCTCGGCTTGTTCTTCGAAAGAGTTGTCTACGTTTGCAACGCCGGCGGCGCGCAGTTCTGCCGCGGCGCGGGTCGCCAAAACAGTTGCACCAGCTTCCTCAAATCCGCGCTGGGCGTTGGCTAGATGACTTCGGGCTTCGACGATGTGACGCTCTCGTCGAAGCCATTCTCCGAAGAGCAGTTGAGAACGAGCGACGTCGAGTCGAGCTTCGGTGTGTACGCCGAAGTCGATTGATAGCTCAAAGTGCTCACGTGCTTCGTCGCCGTTCGACAGGAGTGCTTGCGCCCGGTGAACGAGCATCCGCAGATGGTCTGAGTCGGCGCTCTCGGCAGTGGTCTCGGCGAGTGTGATCCAGTCTGCGACGAGGTGGCCCTGCTGGGATCCCGCTGCAGCCTCGACGAGATCGGCGCCGGCCCAAAGTGCGATTGCAGGGTTGGCGGCGGTGTCGCGGAGGTCGACAAACGCGTCCGCGAACCGGCCTTGGTGCAGCGCCATGAGGCCGGAACCCCACGCGCCGGTCGCGGCGATGCGGGCTACCACTTCTCCTTCGGGCCGCAGGCGAAGTCGCTCCAGGGTCTCCTGCGTTCGCTCCTTGTCGCCTTGCAGGGCCTGTGCCCTTGCCAGGCCGGCAAGTCCCATCGCGAGGACCACGCCGAGGTTGAGGTCCTGGCTAATTTGCAGGGACTGCTCAAGGTCCATCACCGCCAGATCCAACTTGCCTAGGACTGCGCGTACGACGCCGCGGCCGCAAAGTCCCGCTGCCTCGTTAGCTACTTGTCCCAGGTTGCGGTAAAGCTGGACTGCTGCCGACCAAACTGATTCCGCCGTCTCCATGTTCGAGTTCTCAGTGGCGAAGGCCAACAGATTCAGAAGGTGGCCGTCGGACTCGCTGACTTTCCCTTCGAATCGCCTCAGAGCGATGGTTGGGTCGCTGAAGCGCACCTGCGGGTCGGCCAGGGCGAGCCCCACTGATCGCAAGACATCGTCGACTCCGTCGGGGACGGTGTGCAATTCCGTTTGCACGCGCGCGCGGAGGTCGAGGGTCTGACCCTGGAGGTAGCACGTGGCAGCCGCCCAGACGAGCATTTCCAGCCCCTTCCCGACCTCTGGCTGTCCCTTCGAGAGGATTACTAGTTCCGCGACGCTCGGGCCTCGATAAACGGCCGTCACTGAGAGCATCCACTCCGTTTGCGCTATGCGCCAAATCAGCTCCGGATCGGTTGCAATCGGTTTTGCTTGCCCAACGAGATCGGCAGCTTCGCCAGGCGCCGCGGCCTGTCTCGCAGTGTCCGCTGCGGCAACCAGTCTTCTCGCTCGGCTGTCTGGTGAAGGCGAGAGCGCTGCAGCTCGACGCCAGGCTCCTGTCGCCTCGACCCAGGCGCCTTGCTGCCCGGTGCTGATTGCTGTCTCTTCTATCTCGGCCGCTACTGCCTCATCGAACCCGAGAGTTCCGGAAGCTCGGTGGCGTGCGGCACGTCCTGCATCCTTTGCTACGCGAGCCAAGGCTTGATGGACGTTGGCTTTCTCGAGCGTTCCCGCGGAATCGTAGAGGGCGGAACTGATGAGGGGGTGACGGAAGACGAATGCATTGTTGTGAACTCGCAGGAGATGGAAGCGTTCGGCGGGAATTAGATCCTGTTCCGAGCCGCCGAGTTCCCTGATTGCAGCAACCACTTCGTCATAAGGCGCGTCCTCACCCGTTGCCGCGATGAGAAGAGAATTTCGGGTGGATTCCGGCAGGAGACTTACTTCCGCAAGGAAGGTCGACTCAATGCGACGCGTGGTGGGTAGACGTTGAGAGCTTGAGAGAGAGTTGAGGCTCGCATCGGGAACGACGCTTGTCAACTCGGCGAGTGCTAGGGGGTTTCCGCGAGCCTGCTCCAGGATTAGGTCTGTCACTGAGCTGTCGAGTCCGGGCGTGCGCGCCAAGACGAGCGACCGGGAAGCGTCGTCGTCAAGGGGCGCAGGATTCAGCGAACTGCCAAAGGAGCCTTCCCAATCCGTGTACGCCGGGTCGACGCGGGTTGTCGCGACAAGGCTCGCCGCCAGACCATCAAGGCGAGCCGCCAGAAATGCCACCACTGCCGCCGTCGACGTGTCTAGCCAGTGCAGGTCTTCGACGAGAACGAGCACGGGCCACGACTGAGATGCTTCTTCAAGAAGCCCCAAGGTTGCCAGCCCGACCAGCAGGCGGTCGGGCGCTTCGCCCTCGCGGAGACCAAACGAAATTTCTAAGGACGCGCGTTGTCGATCCGGGAGATCAGCGAGGCCTTTGAGGACAGGGCGCAGGAGGTCATGAAGGGCCGCATAGCCAGCAAGACTGCCGCTTCGGACGCCAGCGCATCGAAGGATGGTAAAACCGCTTTCGGTGACGGAGCGTTCCACCTCTGAGGCCAAGGCGCTCTTGCCGATTCCGGCATCACCCCGGATCAGTATCGACCGGCCGTAGGCCTTCCGAGTGCCGCTAACGAGTTCTTCGAGGGCCGCAAGTTCGTCGGCCCGTCCCACCAAAGTCATGCAAAAAGGGTAAGCCTGTGCCTCTGGGGTGGCCCTGCCGGGGGCATGCTTTAAGGGTGTCCCTCCCTGGGGCACGCTGCGAGTTAGCAGCCGCTATAGCCACGGTGAAGGAGATTGCAAGGTCTCCGTCTCGGAGCCGCGGTAGCGGCCGAAGAGGTCCGACGCAATACGAGACGAAGGTTTTTCTGTCGAACGGCACCTCAACGACGGAAGGATGGTCTCTCGCCAGGGCCCGGCGAAAGCACTGGCTCAACATCCGCCGCCGCGATCACCTTGAAGCCCTACTCTCTTCGGATGTGGCCAGGAAGGTCCGACGGAAGGCCCTTTGGAAGTTCCACCGCCGCTTAGGCGTCGTACCGTTCAGCGTGATCATGTGGTTGCGGTCGGCCTCTATGTCTTCGGAAACGCAATCGGAGACTTTCAAGTTCTGAATACGTGGGCTTGGGCCACAGGACTCCTCGTGGGCGTCCCCGCGCTCGGAGCCACCATCATCCTGGCTTGGGACATCGTGAATCGAACGGCCGATGTCAGTCACCCTCCGCAACTGCTCGTCGGTATCGCTGAGGAGGTTTATGTGCCGAAAATGAGCGGCGGCAAAGGGCCTCCCATGACGATGTGGCTCAAACTCTTTGCGGACGCTCTTTCTCCAACAGTGGCCGTCCATGCAACAGCCGCGTGGCGCGTGACAAGTTTTGGACTGGAACCGGTGGATGACTTCGAGCCTGGATCCCAACAAGTCACCCTGGTGTCTCGGTCGCACGGATTTATGCCTGTGGGTCCTGTCGTCATGGTCGTCTCGCCGGGCGGCCGAAGTCCGGCCCGCCTCGGCCGTCTTCACCGAGTCAAAAATCTCAAACGGAGGCATGCAGTCAACCTGCGGAGCGGCAATTAGTGAATAGATGAACGCTTCCGGGCGAGGCCCGCACGGTCGCTAGCACATCTGGCGAAAATGGAGTTCGGCGCGGCGAGGCGATTGCCAATGCGATTCGAGGGCCTTCAAAGCAGGCCCACGTGATCACGTGATCGAGATGACTTCGTCCCCTCGGCCCCCTCCGAGCGTCCCTCGCTAGTTGCTTCGGCTGGCTCGTTCCAGCCGCCGAATTCAACTTGAAATAAGGGGCTTTCTACGACAAGGGCCTTAGAGCATGTGAAAGGCGTCCAGCGAGCCACCTACTTGTACTGGTTGTCGTTGTCGAAGGTCAGAACAATTTTGTCGCGGGTCTCTCCTGACGCGAGTAGCCGGTGGGCTTCAGCCGCTTCCTGGATCGGCAGCGTGCGGTGCTGCTTGAGCTGAAGAGTTCCAGCGGCGAGCAGGGGCAAAGTGATCGCCAGTGCGTCCGGCGCTCGGTCGGCTCGTGGGTGGGACAGGATGGCGCCCGAAGAGAGGGCCTCCGTGCCCCCAGTCAGAGTGACCACTCTGCTGGGGTCGTCGACCGCGGCGACGGCATCTCTGAAGCCGCCGTGCCCGGCAGCATCGATGACCGCGTCGACGCGGGGACCGATTCGACCAAACGTGTCGTCTCCGTACGCGACAAATTCGCCGCCGAGGTCGCGAATCAAGTCCGCGTCACGTTCACTGGCTACGGCGATGACGCGGATGCCCTGAGAGGCGGCAAGCTGCACGACGATCAATCCGACCGCTCCGCCGGCACCGAGGACGACGAGCGTCTCGCCATTCTTGGCGCGGGCTTCGCGAAGGGTCCCGACTGCTGCGTCGGCTGATGCCGGCAAAGCCGCAGCGGACGCCCAGCTGACTTGAGCCGGCTTCGGGTACCAGGCGTTCGTGGTGACGAGTTCGCCGTAGCCTCCCTGGGTCGGAAGCAGCGCGGCTACTGCGTCTCCGATCTGGGCGTCTGCGCCTTCCCCAACGGCTTCGACGACACCTGCAGCCTCGAAGCCGAGCACGTCGCCGGGGCGTTGGGGGAACACGGAGGTGAGGTGGCCGGCGCGGATGTGCAGATCCGTGGGTCCAACTGCCGCGGCTCGAACGCGGATGAGCACTTCGCCGTGATTCGGGCTCGAGGGTTGAACCTCGCGCCACTGCAAGACTTCGGGCCCGCCGAACTCGGTGATGACGATCGCCTTTGACATCTGTTTCTCTTTCCTTTTGGCTTCAGCTTGAGTGCAGTGCATTCGGGATTCGGTGACGGTTGTTCTTGGCGACGCTGGCTTCCCGGAGTGCCCCACTGGCGGGTTTCATAGCGTCGTCCTCCATTGAATGCGCCGCCGGTCGGCGCCGGGTGTCCCAAATGGGGACCTGCGGGAGCGAGAGCGGCCGAAGGCACTTAGGTGCCTTCGGCCGCTCTTTCGAAACACGAACGCGTCCTCGCCGATTTCTACTTCACGGTGAAGTCGAACAGCGAGTATCCGAACGCTCCGCTTCGCTCAATTCCCTGCATGCGTACATACCGGTAGGACCCCGTGAGTGGCAGGGTGTCGGTCCCTCCCGTTCCGTCGTTTTTCGTTGCCAGAACGGTCCAATCTACGGAGGCGTCGTTGCTGCCTTCGATCACGTACCTTTTGCCGTAGGCGTTCTCCCACGTCAGCTGAGCCTGGTGGAGTTCCTGCCGGGAGCCCAAGTCCACTTCAAGCCATTGGTCGTCGGTGTAGCCGCTCGACCACCGGGTCAAGAGGCTCGAGTCAGTGGCGTTGGCGGCCATGAAGACGGGGCTTTCATCCGCCGAGGACGTCGTGGGCTTGCCTCTCGAAAGGTTCGGTCTCGCTGATCCTTCTGTCGAGAACACCTGGAACTCTCGCAATGAGTATCCAGAGGACGTCGCGCGCTTGGTTCCGACAACGCGGAGGTAGCGGGCGACTGCGGATACGTCATAGGTCGCGTCTCCGCCGTGTCCGTTCGATTCCGTCGCGACTGTCTTCCACGCTTCGTCCGTCGTAGTTCGGGCCTGGATCGTGAAGGCCCTCCCGTAGGACGCCTCCCAGAGGAGCTTGACACTCGTGACTGGAACGCTCTCGCCGAGGTCCACCTCGATGGATTCGGCATCGGTGAATCTGCTGGACCAGCGTGTGTCTATGTCACCGTCCACGGCCTGCGCGCCTGACAACGAGTCGTTCTCCGACGAGGACACGGTCACGGTCTTCCCGATCGCGATGTTCTCCTCGGCATGGCTGCCAGGGGTCTGCGTCGTGTCGAGAGGGATGACCGTGAGCGCCGAGTGGCCGTTCAACCCGTACGACTCTGCCGTTGCGGTGTAGGGCCCTCCGGCGTCCAAAGCGGTGAATACGCCGTCCGAGGCGAGGGAACCGCCATCATTGATCGCCCATTGAGCGTCGACTGTGCCGCCTCTCTGAGCATCGGCGAGCGTGAGCGCACCATCAGGACCAACTGGGGACTTGTCGTGCGTGGATCGGACCCGCGCGGTGGGAACCGTACGACTTCGGCAGGCTGGGCGTCACAATCTTGTTCTCGGAAGCGGGGGACCGATTCGCAAACTCGGACGGAGGACTGATCCTCTTCGGCGCCCGGACCCGCATGCGCATCCATCAGGAAATTCACGGCCACCATGAACTCTGTTGTGAAGAATCCTGAGGGCCTCACCTCGTTGGCGAAGCTGTGCAACCACCCGTCGACCGCGGAGACCTCACGGGGAGGAGGCGTGGAGGTGTTCGGCTTGACCTGAGCGTGACGGCCTGGCGACGAGGTGCCGCGGAAGAGAGTTCGCCGCCGCTGCGGTCCAATTGTGAAATCGGGTACTGGCCGACATAGGTCGGGGTTCAGAAGGTCGGTGGCCCGTACGACAATGGAGGAGTGACAGATGCTTCGCGAGACCCGGCGGACGATTCGTCTCGCCGCAAAGCGAGGGGAGCGTTCTTCACGCCAACTGCGATCGCCCACCACATCGCGACCTGGGCTCTGCGCTCGGCAGACGACAAGGTTTTCGAGCCTGCGGCGGGAGATGCGCAGTTTCTAATTGAGGCCGTGAAGCGCCTTAAATCTCTTGACGAGTCGCGGGATGTAGTCCCGACCGTCTACGGCGT
This sequence comes from Frondihabitans sp. OV104, assembly GCF_057787745.1. NCBI lineage: Bacteria > Bacillati > Actinomycetota > Actinomycetes > Micrococcales > Microbacteriaceae > Frondihabitans > Frondihabitans sp. OV104. Next base: position 2,631,359 of record NZ_CM173541.1, on the reverse strand, counting down.
CGAAATCCATGAGCACAGTGCGCAAACAGGAAGCAAGCGCGTCCAAGATGCTGGGGGTGCTTCGAACATCGAAGTTGCCGACTTCTTCGATGTGGAACCCGCGCCCGTCTACACAGCGGTCATCGGAAATCCACCATATGTGAGGTACCAGGACTGGACTGGCGACGCGCGCCTGAAGTCGAGGGCAGCCGCGTTGAGAGGCGGAGTTTCTCTGACTGGCCTGTCGTCGAGTTGGGCCGCGTTCGTCGTACAGAGTGCTGCGTTCCTGAAGCCGGGAGGTCGGCTTGGGCTGGTGCTGCCTGCCGAGCTTTTGTCAGTCAACTACGCCGCCCCTGTTCGCCATTTCCTATTCGAACGATTCCAGTCCATTGACGTAGTCCTCTTCGACGAGCAGGTCTTCCCCGAAGCTGAAGCAGACGTCGTCCTCCTCCTTGCTGATGGGTACGGGTTGGGGTCTGCGAAGCACGCAACAATTCGGCAGACGCGAAATGCCTCAACGCTTCCTCAACTGGAGGCAGGACAGCAATGGACTCCTACCGACCCGGCTGACAAATGGACTGGCGCCGGCATTATCGCTGCTAATGGTCCTAGGGAACTTATGCGCCTTGTCGCAACCGGGCAGCTCGCCGCTTTGGAAACCTGGGGTGACACGACGCTCGGGATGGTCACCGGGAACAACAACTACTTCGCGCTTTCGCCTGCCCGAGTCAGCGAATTAAACCTCGACCGGCGTGATCTCCTGCGCCTGTCGCCGCCAGGAAGCTCCCACCTTCGCGGTCTCGCTCTGACCGGACAGGACCTCACCGCGCTGGGGCGAGAGGGCAAATCGACTTGGCTCTTTCGACCGCGACCAGAACCCGGCCCTGCAGCCCTCAAGTACATCAATGCTGGACACTCGGCGGGTGTCGACAAGGCGTATAAGTGCCGGGTTCGCAAAACCTGGTACGAAGTGCCGCTCGTTCGCCCCGCCGACCTTCTCCTGACCTGCATGAACGCGGACACGCCACGGCTCACCACCAATGAGGCTGGTGCTTTTCACCTCAACTCCGTCCATGGCCTTTACTTGTCTGAAGGCATGGAAGACCTGGGACGTGAGCTGCTTCCCCTCGCGTCACTGAATTCGATCACGCTGCTCAGCGCGGAGATGGTCGGTCGTGCTTACGGGGGCGGCATTCTCAAACTCGAACCACGAGAAGCCGACCGTTGGCTCATGCCCTCGCCCGTCCTTGTCCAACAACGAGCTGATGCTTTGCGGAGCGTCCGTCAGGCCGTCGCGGATCGTCTCGCTCGCTCCGACCTTCTCGGCGCGGTGGCCCTCGTCGATACGGCGCTCCTGCTTGAATCGGACTGCACCACGCCGTCGGCACTTGAACACGTCCGTGCCGGCCGGGCCGAATTGGCCAAACGCAGGACGAACAGGGGTAAACGTGGCAGAACCGACGGCGAAAAATAAAGCCTGGGTCATCTTCGACAGGATCATCGCCGACGCCGCCCCTGGAGGCGTCTTCTCGAACCCGTGGCGCACCGTCGACAACGTTCTCACCTACGAGCCGGACATTAGAACCCTCGAACGCCTCCTCGGCGTGCCCCTGTTCCTGAAGGCAACAGTGCGTTCGGGCGTCAGTGCCCTCGCCTTGGACGTGTGGTTTGCTTTCGAACTTCGCCGTGCGGGTTTTAACCGCGACGCGGTATGGCCGCGTGACAAGCACCCGCGGATTCTGCCTGGACCCGTGCAGAGTTTCGTGAATGCGGTGCCGATAAAGGATCGCTCAAAGCTGCAGGAACGTCTGCAGAGAAAAGCAGCCATACCGGGAGTGACAGCATCCAGCGCATCAATTCTTGGAAAGAACTACCTCAAGCAAGTGGACGTCATCATGACCGATTGGGCCACGGGGCCCGAGATTCTGATCTCTACCAAACGCATGGATTCCTCCTACGGAAAGAACGCGCCGAACCGCATCGAGGAGTCTTACGGGGACGCTAAGAACCTTCGCCTTCGGCATCCGATGGCTGCCCTCGGCTTTGCCATGGGAGTGCGCTCGGACATCTTGGGCAAGAAGGATCGGGTCACCTTCGACTGGCTCAACGACCTCATCTCGAAACTCGGCGAAGAAGACGACGCTTACCACGCAACTTGTCTCATCGTCATGGATTACGGGGCCGATGTCGTCGTACCCGATGACGACCAAGAAGAGGTTGACGCCCTAGTGGAGAGCGCGGGAGCCGACGCCTCCACCGATGCAGAGGAGGAGATCGTCGAACTCGCCACCGAAGAGATCCAGCGCGCTTTAGACGAACTACCGCCAGTAAGAATCCTGCAAGGAGAGGTCGACGCCAGGCTGCAGCCACCGAAGTTCCTCGAAGCAATTGTGAATCGCGTGCTCGACGTGACGCCGATCACGATGCACGTGGAGGCGCGCAAACGCCGCCGCGCCCCGATGACGGATGAGTCATGGCGTTCCCAATGAGGCAAGGACATCCGGGATAGGCAAGGACATTCGGATAGGCGACGAGCGCCACTGCAACCGCCGCGCCGAATAAGGTCAGAAGGACAAAAGGAGCGTTGATCTAACTATAGTTCCTGCAGTAGAACCGCCAAAAAAATGACGTCGACGATGACCCTCATAACGATGAAGCTACAGCGCATGATGGAGAACTGATTTGGCCCTGTCTAGGGCGTCTCGTTTGAAGGTGTAGGTCGAAGATCAAGGTGGCAGCGAAGCCTTTGCCACCACCGCCCTCGAATGCTCACGCTCTTAAGGCAAAGCGTGCAGGTCTTGACGCACTGCGGTCGAAATCACGCCGGCGGCCCGCGCTCGGGCAACCCGCCCGAGAGGAGCCTCACCCGAGTTCGACCAAGAAAAGTCCTGTCGTACCGGAATTTCAAGGACGTAGGCAACGTCAGACCGACTGCAAGATGTCCCCGGCGTACCTGCTTAAGTTGCGGCTCATGGCATCGCGTACTTGGTAGTAGCCGTGCAGCAACGACTTATGGGACGATCGGCCATGAGCAGTCAAAACTTCGCGTCTGTGTCGGTACCCCACGAAGATCATGACGATCTGGGCACATTGGCACTTGAGCTGAATCGAACATCTCCGGACGAACCGCCAACGGAGGTAGCCGACGTCCGCTCGCTCGATGGAGACGCCCTGGCTGTACTTGTAATGGCGCTTACCGGGGACGCCATTGGTGTGCTCGGTCGATGGCTCATCGCTAGGGCTCGATCGAGTAAGCAAGCATCCGTGACATGCAACGGCATCACGGTAACGGCACCCACCGTGGAGGATGTGGTTCGCCTGCTTGATAGCTTGCGCGAGCATAACCCCCAAGGTGACATAAGGGTCGCAACATCGGTCAACCCTCTCATCCGCGATGCCGTGGAATCGACGGATGGGGCGCGCGGGTCTAAGAAGCCGAAGGCCAGCTCCAAGAGAAAGACAGACCGAAAGGACTCCTCGAAGTCGTGAACTCGTCGGACTGGCTCGACGGGTACCTCGCGTCGTCCCGACCTCCTATTTGGAGTGACGCGAACGAGGAGAGCATGGCCGAGATGGCATTTCAAACGTTCGTTGATCGAATCCTTGTCGACGAACCACCGGGAACCGTCCAAGTCAAAGCGGTTCGCACCGCCACAGCCGAGGTTGCGCGTCTACGAATCCGGGACAAGCACGTGATCGTGTTCGACCTCTCGCTCTTCCTAGTGTTCGAGCACTTAAGCCGACTAATGGTTGCAGATATGCCCGTTCGGGACTTGCTTCCTCGTCTTGCGTCGCTTTTCGCGAATCGACTGGCGAGACACGGCAATGAGATCGATGCGGTGGCAGCAGTCAAGATCCACAAGCACTACAAGGCCAAAGTCCCCGACGCCGACCACTTCGTCGACGACCAGGCGCACCGATCGAACGCCATCGTGCAGGGCCATTTTGCCCTGGCCCACGAGGTGTCGCACTGCCGAGCAGCGGACGGCCGGCCGCTCCTTTTTGAGCGCGCAGAATCCCTCGAGTGGTGGAAAAGCCTGATGGAGCGTTATCGCGACAGCAATGTAGGGCGTCTGACCTCAGGGAACCTGAACTGGCTGGATGATCTGCAGACTGATGAGTTCAGTTTCCTCCCCAAGTCGGCCCGCGTCATTATGGAAGACACCCTGCGCCGGCAAGGAGAGAAAGCGAAGGCGAGCAGTCCGCTCATGTGCTTCAAGCCGATCTCCGAGGTGATCGACACCATTCTGACCAACCCGCATTCCGCACTGGCCGAGGAAGTGATCTGCGACGCTGAGGCATTGCGGGTCACGGCACTTTTACTCGTTGCTCCCAACACAACGTTCCGCGACAGGGTGACCGCTTCCATCGTGGCTTCCGGACATTTGGAATTGATGCGCCGCATAGACGCTAACGCGGCCGGTTTTTCCGGTGGCCAATCACAGACCCAGGGCGCGCGCAGCGACGCGCTCGTGCGCCGGCGACTGTTGACGCTCTTAGGTCAAGCTCTCCTCTGGGCGGAGGCCTCTAGTCACCATCTCGACGTCGGACTTGACGAGTACGTGCAACTGGAGCCTGACGAAATCGCAAGCGTGGAAGGCGAAATACGCACCCACGATGCGCTCCATCGTTCGTCTGGGAAACTCGCCACAGCAGCGGACTTGTGGGAGTGGACATTCTTCGAGGACCGGAAGGGCATTAAGGAGGTTCCACCTTGGGCTCAAGGCGGGCACCTCGTAGTCGCCGTCGAACGGAAGACGAACCTACTGAAACCAGACATGCGATTCGTCGACGGCTCCGCTAACGGTGACGCGAACGAGCATTCCGAACACGGTTTCAAAAGCATCATTGACCGGCAGAGCGAAAATTTTGACGAGTTAGATCCCGCGATCCTGGCCGATTCAACGTTCATGAAGCCGAGCGACATCAGCGGGCCATCGCGCATGCAGCTCGAGTCTAGACTGGCTCATTTCTTTCAAGAAAACATGACGCTCACTGAGCCAGTCCGCGACGCCTTGTCACTGCTCGCCATCTCCCTCTCAGCCATGCTCGAGTCGATGAAAACGAATAAGGAGATGAGCGTCTTTGCCCTGAGAACGAGGACGGGGACGCCCATTATCGAGGTGATGACACCAAATCGTCCCGGAAGCCCGTTCGAGCGGGCAAAGAATGTCGATCGAGCGTCCGCGGCGCATTGGGACGAGATTGCGAGTTCAGCTCTCATTCAAGACATACACATCGAGCACGAACATCTTCAAGGCACGGTCGTAATCGCTTTCCAACAGCGAAATGGCTACGCGTGGCTGTTGACCGCCGGCTACGTACGTGACCGCAAAGGACGCCCAGTGATCGAATTGCTCGATCTCGAAAACTGGGATAGGCCATCGGACTAGGCCCTACCTGCGGGCCGAGAACGCCTTCGAAGGAACGCAGCTTGTACAGTGTCGGACTACCTCCGAGAAGTAGTGGCGTGGCTGCCCTTATCCTCGGTCGAGGTGCGAGCTTTAAGAAGTCTTCAAGCCCTCGCGGCGCGTTTGACACGTCCCTGGCGACTAGGAAAAGCCTGCGCCCTTGAGCATTTCTCCGACGAGATGGAGGCCCGGGTGGTCTCTCGGAAGTCGGAACGGCGTGTGTGGTGGCTGTGCTCCAAGCAGCGCATCTGGTCTGCGTCCCTGCGAAACGTGGCCTGAACCGGGGAGCAGGACCGCCCGTGCACGACGATCACGTCAAACGGATCTTCGCCGCGGACGCTCTGAAGTGGCTCTGGCTCAGGGGCATCACGAGGGTCGGAGTGCCGAAGGAAAGTTTGACCTGTGCGCGATCAAGCACGTCCATTCAACCTCTGCCGGAGTGCCTCGAAACGCGTGTGCTGCCGAACACACTGGCCAGCCATCGCTTCTGACCGCGCCGCCACGGGCCTGCGCGCCCATCAGTCGAGTCGGAAGAGTCTTTTTGCCGGGAGGTCTTTCACTTTGACGGGGGACTTGTGCTGCACGGCGTCGAGGAAGACGTTGCTGTGGCCGCCGTACTCGAACTGGAAGGCGGCCAGCGCCACTCGACCGATGTGATTTGCGAGGATGTCGAGGATGCGCAGGGTCTGCAACTGCGTCAACTCGACGCCACGGCTGAAGTAGGGTCGATGGTCCACCAGGCCCAGGGTTTGTTCCTCCGGTGTCATGGGCTGGTCGATGTGGAGGCCGGAAAGGTGGTTGGTGAACTCGACCATTCCTCCGGGGCTCCGAAGGGTGGATCGGAGATGCGCCATCTTGTTCCGCATCCACCGGATGGAGTCGATAGGCCCGGGGAAGACTTCGATGCCAACATAGGCGTTGTAGAAGGCTCGGCTCTCGTTTCCTTTCCACGAGTCGTCGGTCTCCATAAGTGCTAGCCCGGCACCGAATCTCGCCAGGACGTCGTGGGCTAACTCTTCGAGGAACACCTCGTAAAGTGCCCAGGCGTCCTTGATGGCTGCGCTGGAGAGTTGCCAGAAGTAGCTTTCCGGCCAGACCCCGACGTTGTCCTCGAATAGTTCCGCGACCAGGCCGTCGTCGTGTCGGTTCGGGTCAAAGATCGCGACTGCGTCAGCCTCCGCGTCAGCCCACTGGGCGTCGAACCAGGGACCCATACCGGTGTTGGTGTTCAGTAGGAAACCTCGAATGGCTTGTTCGTCATGACGCCACATTGAGTATCGGGCAGAGACATCGTGAGAGTCCAGGTAGGTGACCACAGGCAGACGATAGCGCAATGGTCGTGGGCGATTTTCTCCTTCATGGTTGGGCGACGAATTAGCTACGCGGCGTCGTCGACCGCGATGTTATGGCCTACCCGCGAGGACTGCAAAATCGTCCGTCTCCACGTGTGATTGCTGGCGCCCGAGTTCTGTTTCCGTGAGATTGCGTTGGCCGTCATCTGCCGCGGCCGGCGCCGAGACGCAGAACCCTGTCGCCGTCAACGGGGGGAACCGGAGGCGCCAGGCGGTCCAGGACAGGTTCAGCATCTAACACTCCGTCTTCGAGCCTTTCGGTTCCTGCCGGCAACGAGGCCGACGGGGTGGAGGACGCCGTCGTTGTTCCACCCTTGCATGTTCTGCCACGCGTAGACGTAGTCGCCGACGGGGCGCGAGGGGACGTTTGCTATGGAGATGCGGATTCAGGGCGCTCTAATCGGAGGACACACTAGTTGGAGTTTTGACTAGCTGATGCGGGAGTTTTGCGCCTTCGGTTGAATACAGACGGTCGCCGACGAGTCAAGAGTGGTCATGCCGCCTCTTGCACGCACGCGCAGTCCGTGTCAGTCGTCTTCCGGCTGTCCGCCAAGTGCTCCACTGGCCGGGCGGGCATCCACCTTCATCTGTTCGAGCCATGCTCTTCCCAGCGTCGTGGGTCGATCGCTCATCAATATCTCCGGTGCCACGTCCCAGTAGGTCAGGAGATTCTGCCGGTTGGGGTCCGCCGCGCTGGCGGCGATCACTCGCTCAAAAACGCCCGGGATCGCGCAAGCAAGGAGGACGTCGAACTCATCCAGAGCGATGAGGTGGCTCCGGAACATGCGTTGCCTCTTCTCGATGTAGGTCGCAAAATCGGCCGGGTCGCTCATCGTCGACATGACGAGGATCGCCTGGGCCAACGGAATCACCGCTGTGTCGGCCCGGATGTCTCCAAGAACTTCAAGAGCATCGGATCGCCACACGGCGCTTGCGTAGTTTGTTTGAGTCACTGCAAGACCCAGATAGCCCTGTCCGTCGACGGCCCGGCCGGCGGTGGTGAGCGCAGCGCCCCCGTTGAGGGAATCGACGCGCTTCGCGAGCTGGTCGACAGCCTTCGTTAGATCTCCGAAAGCATTTTGCACTGAATTGATCGACGCATGGGTGGCGTACCCCTTTACCTCGGCAATGACCGCCGGCCCACGAGCGTCGACGAGAGGGAAGTCAATCTGTCCTTCGTCTTTCGCACTGACTCTCGCAGCAACTCGATCGACCAGCAGGTCGTCGTAAGGAGCGACTGCGTGTATGGCCTTGGCGGCGACCAGCTCGAACCAATCACCGTAGGACTGGCCAAGCGTCCGTTTTGCGGCCGCAAACAGTGCGATTTCGAGATTAAAGGTGGCGGCCACGATCGTGGCCGGGATGAAGCAAGCTCCAACTTTCACGAACGGTTGATTTTCGGCCTCCGTGGAGTCCAGGAGTCCCGACAACTCTCCAGCCATGCCGGCTTGATTTACTCGGACGGGTCCGAACATGCCTATCAACTGCTGAGCCTCGTTGCTCAGGAGCGTCCATGCCTCCTCGTGTTCTCGAAGGCCTCCAAATTCGAATGCGCTTGACCGAACGAAGTCGAAGACTTGACGGATGGCGTCCTGCGTCAAGACTTGTAAACCATCGAATTTGTCATTATTTGCGGTTATCTCCGCAGCCGAGTCGAAAATAAGTCGACTGATCCATCGGTAGTTGGCAGTGCTTGGCATGAGCCGACGGATACTCTCGTGCTCCCGGATGATGTCGATGCCGGGAACACCTTCCTCGACATTCGTAAACGCATTCAGCAGGAGACGGGACTTGCTCCAATGGATGGCCGCTTTAAGGAAGTCGGCAAGAGCTTTTGGGTTGGTAAAAGCGCTTCGACCGTTGCGAGCGGCAACCCACAACAGTCGGTCCGCACCGACATACTCGATGAGATCGTGGGGAAACTCTTGAAGTGCATCGTGCAAAACTTCCCTGTCCAGGATGTCGCCCGGATAGACATCGCCCACGAGTTTCTCGACCGATCGCGCCGCGGCGGCCACAGTCTCCATGTACTGGGCTTTCAACTCGGCACTGCCGACTCCCAGAATGGCGGACTCGAACTCCGCTCGGATGGAAAGCGGCAGTGACTGCAGAGCGCGACTAACTAGATTGATTTCCCCCATGCCATAACGGTAGTGGAATCGACAGCAGTCACCCGCCGCGGCCAATCTGTTTAGCGGCCGTCGGAATGGCAAAAATCGTAATCTATTCGGCTGCTCAGCAGGGGTCTCATCCAAGTGCTCAACAATCCACCCGACTTTTTGCAGATTGATCGGTGACATATGAAACTCACCGCAACGCTTCTTCGTGGGAGGCGCCGCGATACCCGGATCAGGCTGGTATCCCGGGGCCGCCTCCGACCATTCATGACTGGTTGCCCGGACAGATTTCTCCGTCTAAACTCCGCCACCCGCCGTAGTCGACACGGCGTTAATAATTTGACATATTACCCCCGTCCTGCGGCAGGCGTGCCGCGAGTGCGGCGCTCAGCTTCGTGTTCACAGTCGTCCAGTACTCCACCTCCCACTGGCCGCGCCTTTCGTCTTGCTCAGCGTTAATTTCAGTGACGACGCGAAAATTGGAAAGCCAACCTTGGCCCCCGCTTTGAGTACAGACAGTGACTTGACGACACCTATGCCACCTGTGACACTTATGACAGCTGAGAGTATCGTCGAGAGCATCGCAATCGACCACTCCGATCACCCAAGACAATTAGAGGCCCCGATGAACGCCCAAACTCTTCCCGCGGCCAGTGTGCCCACCACCGAGATCGCCGATCTCGAAGCTTTCAAAAACTCCCTGCCCAAGACCTCTACCCTCCGCCACGCGCTGTCCAAAATGACCAACGACCTCAAAAGCGGCGCTGATCTCCTTGTCACCAGCAAAGATGAGACGCTCACCCCCAATCAAGCCGCCAAGATCCTCGGCATCAGTCGAGGTCACTTGTACAAGGTCCTCGATTCGGGCGCCCTGGCATTCGACGTTGTGGGTGAGCGAGACCGTCGCATCAAGCATGCGGACCTGCTCGACTACGAGTCGCGTGTTCGAGCCCTGCGCGCCGAACAAGCGCGTGCGCTTGCACGCCGCGACTCGATCGACGACGAACTCCTTGACTACATGGACTGAGCCGTGTCCGGGGTGACTCATAGAATCGAGCTATGCAAATCCAACGGCGGGTCACCCTGCGCTGCCTGGTCGAGGATCTGACGGGGGACTGGCGTGACGGAAGCCAGCAGCGAGCCGTAACGGCACTGCGGGCGCAGGCGGCCGAGGTGGTCGCGGCTCGGGCAAAAGACTCCTCCCTAGGTCGCGCGATCCGCTCCCTTCCGCCGGTCAATAAGCTCGCCCACCCCCTGATCGAGCACTTCGAGAACGAGTTCTCCCAACAGGGCGATCACCAAAAGCAGAACATCGGCTCCCTGGCGGAGCCGCACTGGTGGAAACAAAAAACAGGGCGCTGGCGCGGTGCCGCATCCGATCACACCAAGGTGGGACAGGGCGCCTGGCTGTGCGCAGGCGGGCGCCGCACCGCCGGCAGCCCTGACGATTTTTACGCCGTCTTCAAAAGCAACGTTGTCTCGTACGGTGCATCCGGGTATCTACCCGCGCCAGAGGATGCCGCGCTTTCGCGTGTCGAGGAGAAGATTCATCTCCAGGACGCATGGAGGTTGCAGGTACAGCTGACCGTCAACATCCTCCTGGCCAACGCGGCCGCTCATCTCGAGACAGCCATCGGCCCTATCGAAGTCACCGTGCCCAGCATCAGCGCCCGGGACGAACCCCTTGCGGAGGTGTCTGTTGTCCTCGAGAAAACTGTCGTCGGTGACCATGTCATGTACGAGTGCATCTTGATCATCGAACCGGTTGCTAACGCGAACGCACCTTTCGTCGGTCAGCTGGCTGAAGTCGCCCGTGCGGCCATCCAGGACGACCCTGCCGAATGGCGGGCGACTGTCTACGGGGCAGACGGCCGAGGTCAGAGTCACGAGGTGGTGCTGGATGAAAGTCACCTCCAGCACGCGCGCGACATCAAAGCGCGTGGTCAAGTCCAGGAAGACGCTGCCCCGAAGAGGCTCACCCTCGGCCTGCACGCGCACTACTCGCCCCGGGAACGGCTCACAGATGCCACCGTGGACGGCTCCGCCGTCGAGGCGATCTGCGGCTACTGGTTCGTCCCGACCGCAGACCACGAGGGCAAATCCGTCTGCGCAGAATGCCAAGAAGGCATGGACCGGTTGCACTCATGACAAGGAGTTGCCGGTTGCACCTCGGCCTGGGGCCCGCGATGCCACCTCTCGACGCGATGCATGGCGACACGTTCATTCGGGCCGAAGAAAGAAAGAGCCAGAGCTGACGGTCGCGCGGGCCCAGAGGGTTCAGGGCTGACTTGGTTCATGCAGGTCGCGTCCCGGCAAGCCTTGTTGGCCGCACAAATTCGCGCCGAACTCTTACTCGTCAACAATTCGGTAGCGGAAAGTCAGCCGAGGGATTCGATCGATCGATGTCTCTCGGATCGTCACCCGCATAATTTCGAGAGCCGCGACGCGACCGGACTCATTAATCAGCACGACCGAGTCCCCGACCCGCGCGTTCCGACTGCGAGACGAATAGTCATACGCTTCGATGTCGCCGATGTCTTCAAGGGGAGTTTCGGGCGCGAGAGCGATGGCCCTAATATCTGCTGGATCGTTCATGACGTGGATGGACCCCGAACCGGACGTCGAAGTGTAAATGGTGAACTGCTGAACGCCAGATCCGATCACGAAGCGCCCGTTGTTGTTCTGATAGGCGTACTCAACTTCGCCGACCAATGCCTCGTTTCGGAAGAGGCCCGGGTCATGGTTGATGGCCACCTTGGTCAGCGTGTCGGATGCCGCAGCGAAGGGATTGGGGCCGAGGGGTGGTCGGGGGGCGACGCGCCGCCCGAACAGCTCGTGGACGAGTTCCGAGTACCGGACATCGAACTTCTCATCGTCTCGAAAGTCGAGATAGCGGACGCTGCTGAGAAACGTTGGAACGAGTGCATCTCCCGTGGCATGGCGGATGATCGGGATGATCCGGTCGCCGACAGCGTTGATCATCATGGGAGCACTCATGATCTTCTTTTCGTAACCCGTGCCGCGGATTCCCGCATTTGCTTTCCGCACATATTCGTCGGAGCTGATCACGACGATTCGATCCGCACCTGTCAGGCCGGACTCCATGAAATGAAGCAGATCCGAACCCGCTGTGACATCCCACAGATCGTAAATGACGTCGACACCGTTGGCCATCAGCCGTTCGCACAACGCCGTGATCCAGCCGTTTAGGTCAGCGTCGGCGGAGTACGAGATGAAAACGCGTGGGTGCAGGTCGTGGGAGTCGGAGGGCAGGACTGATTCGGTCACATACGCATTGTCCGCCACGAAGTTCATATTCGACGTCTTCGGGGTAGCTTCCAACTTCGACGGGGAGAACTGGCTCGTCGCCGGACTGATCCCGGCGCGTCTCCCTCCGCCGACATCACTTCGTGTCTTCGAACCGAGTTGAGCGATTAGGAGTCATTTTTCCCAATCGCCTTCGCTATTCCCGGATCGATCCCTGACCAGGCTTTAGTTTCTTCCTGTACATCCGCCAATTCGGATCTGTACAAGGACGGAAATCATCCGCCGCGGAGTGGCGGAAGGGCGCGGGTCTTAGGGTTCTGTAAAAAAGCCGCATGGCCACAGTGATACTCGTCCGGCATGGACGCACGTCCGCGAACGCGTCGGGGGTGCTGGCCGGGCGCACCGCCGGCGTCCGGCTCGACGACACCGGGCGGCGTCAGGCCGCGCGCACGGCCGAGAGGCTGGCGGCGGTTCCGCTGGTGGCGACGGTGTCGAGTCCGCTGGAGCGGTGCCGTCAGACGACCAAGTTCCTGCGCGATGCCCAGGAGGGCAGCCCTCTCGCGCTCATCGAACGCGCGATCACGGAGTGCGACTACGGCGACTGGCAGGGGCGCACGCTCGCGGAGCTCGCCAAGGAGGATCTCTGGAAGGTCGTCCAGTCGCAGCCGTCGGCCGCGGTCTTCCCGGGCGGCGAGTCGCTGCCGACGATGCAGGCGCGTGCGGTAGCGGCGATCCGGAAGCACGACGCCGCGTTCGAAGCCGAGTTCGGGCCGGGTGCGGTGTGGGCGGCGATCAGTCACGGCGACATCATCAAGTCGATCCTCGCCGATGCGCTGGGCATGCACCTCGACCTCTTCCAGCGCATCAACGTCGGCCCGGCGTCGGTGTCGATCATCCGCTACGGCGCGAACCGGCCCGACGTCATCGCGACGAACACCGATTCGGGCGACCTGTCGTGGCTGGCGAGGACGGCGGCGCCTGCGGCCGATGCGGCGGTCGGCGGCGGCGCCTGAACCCTCGCGTTCGGCTTCTGCGCCGGGTTGGGAGACGCGGCATCCCCGCCGTTTCGGCAAAGTCCCTCTGACGCGACGGCGGGGCCGTGCCGATTCGGCGGGGGCCGCACCGCGCGACGGCGGGGCCGTGCCGATCCGGCGGGGGCCGCACCGCGCGGCGGCTCGGCCGTGCCGAAACGGCGGGCCCACCCGGTGACGGCGGCGTCCGACGCACGCAGCGCCCGCCTCGCAAACACCCGGGAAGACCCCGCCCGACGCTCGTAGAATGAGCGCATGCCTACCATCGTCCACGGGTTCGACTGGCCAGACCGACTGATCGTCGGGACGGTGGGCCACCCCGGTTCGCGCTCGTTCTACCTCCAGGCGAAGGACGGCCGCCGCGTCGTCAGCGTCACTCTCGAGAAGGAGCAGTCCGCGGTCCTCGCCGAGAAGATCGACGAGATCCTCGACGACCTGATGGCCCATGAGGGCAACCCGTTCAGCGTCCCGTCCGGCACCCCCGTCGAGCTCGTCGACAACGAACCGCTCGAGCAGCCCGTCGACTCGCAGTTCCGCACCGGGGCGATGACCCTGGGCTGGGACGTCACGACGTCGCAGGTCGTCATCGAGGCCTACCCGGTCGACGACAGCGACGACGATGTCGATGAGATCGACGCCGAGACCGAGCCGGCCGAGATGATGCAGGTGCGGATCCCCGTCGGCACGGCCCGGGCGTTCGCCAAGCGGACCCTCGAGATCGTGGGCGCAGGCCGTCCGCTGTGTCCGCTGTGCGGCCAGCCCATGGACCCCGAGGGGCACGTCTGCGTCGAGCCCGGCGACTTCTGATGCAGCCGGCGGCCGACCTCGACCACGGCGCGCTCGAGATCACCGGTCGCATCCCCACCGCGTCGAACGCCACGTTCCTCGGCACGATCGGCGAAAGCGAGGTCGTCTACAAGCCGATCGCCGGTGAGAAGCCGCTCTGGGACTTCCCCGACGGCGACCTCGCCCACCGCGAGGTGGCCGCGTACGTCGTCTCGGAGGCCTTCGGCTGGAACATCGTGCCCCGCACCTGGCTGCGCGAGGGCCCGCTCGGCCTCGGCATGGTGCAGCTGTGGCAAGACATCGACCCCGACCAGGACGCCGTCGACCTCGTCGACTCCGCGCTCGTGCCCGATGAGGGGTGGCGCCACGTCTTCGACGGACGCGACGAGTTCGACAGGTCGGTCGCTCTGATCCACGAGGATTCGACCGCGCTGCGCCGCATGGCCGTCTTCGACGTCGTCGTCAACAACGCCGACCGCAAGGGCGCGCACATCCTCGAGATGCCGGGCGGCCACCGGCACGGGGTCGACCACGGCCTCACCTTCCACGAGGAGCACAAGCTCCGCACCGTCCTCTGGGGCTGGCTCGGCGAGGGGCTCCGCGACGACGAGGTCGCCGGCCTCGATCGGGTGCTGGCAGGCCTCACGTCCGGCGGCCTGGCCGACACGCTCGGCGACCTCCTGCAGCAGCGGGAGATCGCCGCGTTCACCGCCCGCGTCGAGCGCCTGCGGGCCAACCCGATCTTCCCCGCGCCGCGCGGCCACATGCCCGCGGTGCCCTGGCCCCTCTTCTGACGGTTCGGGGCTCGTGCCAGGTCGGCGAGAACTCACGCCGTCCTGAAGCGACGCTGCCGGGCTTCCCCCGTGCGTGGATGCGCGCCGAGGGGTTTCGTCCGGAGTGGCTTTCCCTGGCGGTGAATTCACGCCCAGGGAAAGCCCTCCAGAACGAAACCCCGGGGGCGTGCGGACCCGAGCCGCAAGGGCGCAGGAACTCGGCCTACGCCGACCACGACCCCCAGCCGCGCCCGAACATGTCGTCGAACCCGGCCGGACCGCCGAGCCCGCCGCCGCCGAAGCCGCCGGCCCCCCGCGACCCGAGGTACGAGCCCACCACCGCGGCACCGAGGTCGTCTGCCTCCGGCGCCGTGACGCTCCCGCCGACGCGCTTGGCCATCGAGTCGATGAAGCGGGCGAGGCCGGGGTCGTCCCCGAGGCGGAAGAAGGTGGTGTGGGCGCCCAGCCGCATCGAGTTGTCGAGCTCGCGCACGGCGTACGCGATGGTCAGCGGGTCGGGCGGGTAGTTGAAGTAGACCTCGCCGTTCGGCTCGAGGTGCGATGTCGGCTCGCCGTCGGTGACGATCAGCAGCACCGGCTGCGCGTTGGGGTGCTTGCGGAAGTGCCGGTTTGCCAGGAGGAGCGCGTGGTGGAGGTTGGTGCCCTTGTCCCACATCGCTTCCAGGCCCACGAGCTGCTCGATGTCCATCACCTCGGCCTGGCGGCCGAACGCGATGAGCTGGAGCTCGTCTCCGCGGAAGCGCGAGGTGATCAGCGTATGGAGGGCGAGCGCGGTGCGCTTCATCGGCACCCAGCGGTTGTCCATCGCCATCGAGAACGACGTGTCGACGAGCAGGGCGACGCAGGCCTGGGTGCGGGCCTCGGTCTCCTGCACCTCGACGTCGCCGATCTCGATTCGGAGGGGAGTTCCTGCGCCCTCGCCTGCCTGGCGGGTGATCGCGTTCGTGATGGTGCGCGTGACGTCCCAGGGCTCGGTGTCGCCGAACTCCCATTCGCGGGTGGCTCCGGAGCGTTCGCCCGCGGCGCCGGCCTTGCGCATGTCGCGGGCTCCCTGACGGCCCGACATGCGGTCGGCGATGTCGCGCAGCAGCGCCTTGCCGAGCTGTCGCATGGCCTTGGGGGTCAGCTTGAGCGAGCCGTCGGTGCCGCGCTTGACGGCGGCGGAGTCGTGCAGGGCCTTCTCGAGCTGCTGCAGGGCCCGGGCGTCGACCGCGGCCTCGTTGCCGAGCTGCTTGGCGAGCGTGTCGAGGTCGAGGTCGTCGAGCTGGGAGCCGTTGTGCGACTGCGCGAGCTGCTCGGCCAGCTGGTCGAGGTCGGCGAGGTCTTGGAAGACGCCGGTGCCGTCGCCCAGGCCGAGGCCCTGCTCGCCGTCCATCTGCTCGGAGCCGCCCCAGTTCTCGCCGGGGCGGAGCGCCTGGAGGTTCTCGTCGAGCTGAGCCAGGGAGTCCATCAGATCGGGTGAGCCGAAGGCCTGCTGGGCCAGGGCGTCGAGCTCGTCGCGCTGCTCCTGCGTCATCGAGTTGCGCATGCGCTGGGCGGCGGCGGCGCGGGCCGCCATCGCGTCGATCAGGTCGTCGACGTTCTGCGGGTTCTCGGGGAAGAACTCGCCGTGCTTGGCCATGAAGTCGTCGAACTGCTCGGGGGTGTCCTCGCCGCGGGCGTGCGCGGCCAGCAGCTCGTTCAGGTCGCCGAGCATGTCCTGGATGGCCGCCCGGTCGGCGTCGGTGGCGCTCTCGAGCGCCTGCTTCATGCCGGCGAAGCGCTGGTCGAGCATCTCGCGGCCGAGGAGGTCCTTGATCTTCTCGAAGTCCTGGCGGGCTTCCCGGCTCTTCCACTGGTAGTCGTTCAGCTCGGTGACGGCGGCCGCGGGCGAGGCCGGGAGGCTGTCGAGCTGGAGCTCCGAGAGGGCGCGGTCGCCGTCGTCCATCTCGGTGTCCCGCGCGAGCTGGCCGCGCTCGGCGAGGACGGCCTTGTCGAGCAGCTCCTTGATCTCGCGGAGAGTGCCGTCGAGGTTGTGCTTCTGGGCGAGCTCGCGGCGGCGCTCGGCGACCCGGCGTGCCAGGTCGTCGAGCCCGGCCTGGTCGCGTCCGCCGCGGCGCAGGAACTCGCGCATCGCGTGCTCGGGCGAGTAGCCCGCCATGACCTCCTGCCCGATGGCGTCGAGCGCCTCGGTGAGGTCGACCGGCGGGGCCAGCGGGTCGGGGCCGCCCGCGTACTTGCCGTAGCGCGAGTCGCGCGACAGGCGGCGGTTGCCCCTAGCCATAGATGGCCTCGCCTCCGCCGGTCTCCTTGCTCACGCGGCGCGCGAGGTAGAGCCCCTCGAGGGCCAGCTCGATCGCGCCGGCCTTCTCGCCGTCGGTCTTCGCGTCGAGCCGATCGCAGACGTCGTCGTAGATCTCGGACTCGCCCAGCGACGGCAGGCCCGCCAGGAAGTCGCGCGCCGTCACCTGCTCGCCGGTGGTCACCATCGTCCCGGCCTCGAGCGCGTCGACGAGCATCCCGAAATCGATGCCGCGGAAGTGCGCGCGCACTGCCTCGGCCGTGGCCGTCCGCAGGAGGTGGTCGAGGATCTCGTCTTCACGCCCCTCCTCGCCCGACTCGAACTCGATCTTGCCGCCGAGCACGTCGACCGCCGTCTCGAGGTCGATCGGCCTGGCCACCGCCTCGGGCTCGCCCTGGCGGCTGGCGCGGTGCAGCGCCGCCGCCGCGATGGTCTCGGCCCCGGCGATCGCGAATCGGGCGCTGACGCCGCTGCGCTGGTCGACGGCGCTCGACTCCCGCAGGGCCCGGGTGAACCGGGCCAGGATCTCGATCAGGTACGCAGGAACTTCGGCCACCAGATCGGCCTCCTGCAGGATCACCGCGATCTCGTCGTCGAGCTCGGTCGGGTAGTGCGTGCGGATCTCGGCGCCGAACCGGTCTTTCAGCGGCGTGATGATGCGGCCGCGGTTCGTGTAGTCCTCGGGGTTCGCGCTCGCCATCACCAGCACGTCGAGCGGGAGCCGCAGGACGTAGCCGCGGATCTGGATGTCGCGCTCCTCCATGACGTTGAGCATGGCGACCTGGATGCGCTCGGCCAGGTCGGGCAGCTCGTTGATGGCGACGATGCCGCGGTGACTGCGGGGGATGAGCCCGAAGTGGATCGTCTCGGGGTCGCCGAGGCTTCGGCCCTCGGCCACCTTCATGGGATCGACATCGCCGATGAGGTCGGCGACGCTCGTGTCGGGGGTCGCGAGCTTCTCGACGTACCGCTCCGAGCGGCTCCGCCACTCGACCGGCAGCAGGTCGGCGAGCTCGGCGGCGCGTCGGACGCTCTCGGACGTGATCGGCTCGTACGGGTGCTCGCCGAGCACGGAGCCGGCGATCACCGGCGACCACTCGTCGAGCAGGCCGGCCATGGTGCGGAGGATCCGCGTCTTGCCCTGGCCGCGCTCGCCGAGGAGCACGATGTCGTGCCCGGCGATCAGAGCACGCTCGAGCTGCGGGATGACGGTGGATTCGAAGCCGTGGAGGCCGGGCCAGGGGTCACGGCCTTCACGGAGAGCGGCGAGCAGGTTGTCACGGATTTCGGCACGAAGGGTCTTCTGGACGTGCCCCGCTGCGCGGAGCTCGCCGACCGTTGCCTCAGTTGGACGGGTCACTCGCGCAACGGTACGCCCGCTGTGTGTCGTCGGCGTCACACGATGCTGTGCGCCCTCCGCATCGAGCCCTACTTTGCGGCCTCGGCGACGACGGCGTCGACGGCGTCGGCCGGGGTCAGCGCGTCGGCGGCCGGCTTCGGGAAGCTCGAGATCGTTGACTTCGTGATTCCCGTCGACGAGATGAGCAGGTTGCCCTGGACCGCCGTGATGGCGCTGAAGGTCGCGTCACCTGCCGCGGCGCCGGCCGACGACGGGAGCGTGATGGTCTCCTCGAGGTCGATCGTGCGGTCGGCGTCGGTCGAGGCCGTGCCCTTCTTCAGCGCGATGGTGATCGACTGCCCCTGGACGGTGAGGGTGATCTTGCCGCACGCCGAGATCAGGTCGTCGACCTTCGACTCGGTGTCGCCGCTCGTGATCGCGCTGGGCAGCGCCTTGCCCGCGACCGTGGCGACGGAGACGGTGCTGGTGCCGTCGACGAGGGCGGCTCCCACGCTGTCGGCCGGGGCCGTGATGCCGAGGCCGGCCTTGAGCTTGGTCTTGCACGACTCGGGCGCGATCGTGACGCCGCTCTGGTCGAGGAGGGTCGAGAGCGGCGAGCTGCCGGCGGCCGAGGTGTTGGCCGCCTTGAGAGCGGCGTTGTCGTAGAGCTTGGCGCTGGAGCCGACTTTCGGCTTGACGGCCGTCATCAGCGCAGTCAGGTCGTCGGACGTGTAGGTCTTCGCGTCGGCGGTCGGGGTCGGCGTGCTTGCCGGGGCTGAGGAGTCGCCCGCACTCGGCGTCGACGGCGACGAGCACGAGGTGAGCCCGGCCGCGGCGATGGCGGCCGAGGCGACGAGGACGAAGAGGCGGGCGGTACGGCTGATCTTCACGGGAATGCCTTCACGGGACGGGTGCCGGGGCTCGCGAAGCATCTCGCCCCCCACGGACATGATTCTTGGTCGATCCCAAGAGTAGACCCGCCCTCGCGCTGCGGGCCGACCTGTCAGCGCGCGACGGGCGCCGGGTCGGGCATGACCGGCAGGTCGGCCAGCCGGCGGGTGCGCCGCCAGACGAAGAAGCCGGTCAGGGTGAAGACGCCGTAGACGATGTACATGAGCCCCGACGCCCAGAGCCCCGCGCTCAGCAGCAGCGGGACGCCGACGATGTCGACGGCGACCCAGATCAGCCAGAACTCGACCCACCCCTTGGCCATGCCGTAGGTGGCGAGCAGAGACCCCGTGAAGATCCACGCGTCGGCCCAGACAGGAGCGTACGAGCCGAGGGCGGTGAAGATCGGCGTGAGCACGGCGGTGCCCCCGATGAGCGCGACGAGGAGGAGGACGCGGGAGCGGGCCCCGGCCCAGCGGGGCTCGACGGCGGTGGCGCCGGAGTTCCTGCGCCCCTGCCAGCGGTACCAGCCGTAGACGGAGACGATGATGAACATGATCTGGCGGCCGGCCTGCCCCAGCAGGTTCACCGGGTGGGGCGTGTCGAACACGGCGCCCATGAACACCGTGAAGAGCAGGGCGTTGCCCAGGATGCCGATGGGCCAGGCCCACACCTTGCGGCGCATGCCGCCGAGCGCGCTGATCAGGCCGAAGAGGTTGCCGATCACCTCGCGCCAGAGCACGGCCTGGTTGCCGACCGTGAACTGCGCGTCGAAGAGCCAGTGGATAGCGCTCATGATTCCTCCCGGAGGGTCGCCAGGGTCAAACCGTAGTCGCCGGTTTTCCATTCCCTCGCATGGACTTTCGCCGGGCGCGCGAGAGCGAGGCGAACAGCACCCCGCCCACCACGAAGGCGCCGCCGATCAGCTCGGCGAGGTCGGGCACCTGCCCGAAGGCGAGCCACGACGCCAGCACGCCGATCACCGGCACCAGCATCGAGAACGGCGCGACCTGCGACGACGGGTACTTCGCGAGCAGGCCGTTCCAGAGCCCGTAGCCGAGCACCGTCGCGAACAGGATCACGTACAGCAGCCCGAGCACCGCCGGGAGCGCGTCGAGCGTCAAGGCCGTCGACAGCGACCGCCCGATCCTGCCCGGCCCCTCGAACAGCAGCGACAGCGCCAGCATCGGCAGAGGCGGAACGACCGACATCCACAGCGTCAGGTGCAGGGCGTTCGGGGCCGCCGCCCTGCGCGACGCCACGTTTCCGAGCGCCCAGCCGAGAGCACCGCACAGACCCAGGGCCAGGGGCAGGAACTCCGCCACCTGCGCCCGGTGCACCGCGATCGAGGCGAGCCCCACCACCGCCACCCCGATCCCGATGGCCTGGCGGCGGGTGATCCGCTCCCGGAGCAGCACGCCGGCGATCAGCACGGTGAACGGTGCCGACGCCTGGACCACGATGGATGCGAGACCGCTCTCGAGGCCGGCGTCCATGGCGAGGTAGAGGAAGCCGAACTGCAGGATGCCGAGACAGGTGCCGATGGCGAGGAGCCACCGCACCGGGATCGCCGGCCTCGGCACGAACAGGACGGTCGGTATCGCGAGGATCCCGAAGCGGAGAGCCACGGTCAAAAACGGCGGGAAGTGCTCGAGCGCCAGCGCCGTGGCCGGGAAGTTGACGCCCCAGACGATCGCGACGAGGGCGGCGCGGAGGCGGTCGGTCGGCGTCATCGCCCCATCCTGGCGGGGATTCCACGCGGCGGACAGCTCCAATCCGCAGTCCGCGGCATTCTGCAGATCGCCTCCGAATCCCGTCGGCGGTCAATGGCTGCTGGCTAGAATCGTGAGCCTTGCCGCCCCCGCGCGGCGCGGCGTCGTACCGGGCGATTCGGGCCCGGGTGCCTTTCGACGTGTGCGCCGCCGCCTGAGGAAAGGACCCGCGTGAGCGACAACCACCGCTCCGAGAGCCCCCGCCGTGCCGCACGCCGAGCCCGGGAGGCCGCCGAGGCCCCTGCGACCCCGTCGCCCGCCGACTCCGGCCTCGCCCGGCACGGCCGTCTCGGCCACCGCGGATCCGGCGCGTTCGTGCTGAAGTCCGTCGCCATCGCCGCGGCCGTCGTGCTGGTCAGCGGCGTCTCCGTGGGAGCGATCGCCATCAAGCAGCTGAAGGACAATCTGGGTAGCGGAGTCGCCCTGCAGGGCGAGGAGACCGAGAAGGCGCTCCAGGGCACCGGCATCGGCGCCTACCAGGGCGGCTTCAACATCCTCATCGTCGGCACCGACAACGACGCGAAGCAGAGCACGACCGAGTTCGGCGAGCGGGACGCGACGCTCAACGACGTCAACATCCTGCTTCACGTGTCGGCCGACCACACCAATGCCACGGCCGTCAGCATCCCGCGCGACCTCGTCGTTCCGATCCCGTCCTGCAAGAAGGAGGACGGCTCCGGCTCGTCCAGCGCGATGTCGGCGCAGCCGATCAACACCGCGTACTCGTACGGGGGCCTCAACTGCGTCGTCCAGACGGTGAAGGGCCTCACCGGCCTCGACATCCCGTTCGCCGGCCTGATCTCGTTCAACGGCGTCATCGAGATGACCAACGCCATCGGCGGAGTCCCGGTCTGCGCCAACAAGCCGATCCACGACACCTACACGGGCCTCGACATCCCGGCGGGCACGACCACGCTGCAGGGGCAGGACGCCCTCGCCTTCCTGCGCTCGCGCCACAGCATCGGCGACGGATCCGATCTCGGCCGCATCTCGAGCCAGCAGGTGTATCTCTCGTCGATGCTCCGCACGATCAAGTCGAAGGGCGTGCTGGGCAACCCGGCCAAGCTCCTGAAGCTGGCGCAGGCGGCGACCGAGAACATGACGCTCTCGAACAGCCTCAACAACGTCAGCCGCATGATCGAGATCGGCGTCGCCCTCAAAGACCTGCCGCTCGCCAACGTGAACTTCGTGCAGTACCCCGGCTCGACCGCCGGCACCGGCGTCTACTCGGGCAAGGTCCAGCCCGACACGGACACAGCAGGGCTCCTCTTCGACGCGATCAAGGCCGACAAGCAGTTCACGATCCCGGAGGGGTCGACCGGCATCGGCTCGGAGGACACCTCTGGATCGACCGCCACGTCTCCCGCCACCACGCCCGCGGCGCCGTCGTCCGGGGCCGCGGGGACGCCGACCGCTCCTGCGACGTCGTCGACGACGTCGCCGTCTCAGACGACGCAGATCAGCGGCCTCACCGGTCAGACGGCAGCCGACAAGACCTGCTCGGTGGCCTACAAGTTCTAGGTGCTCCCTGAGAGAAAGGTCCGCCCCGCGAGTAACCATCTCGCGGGGCGGCCTCAGTCACTCGACCGCTCAGGGGATGAGCGGGAGTGAGACCCTGCGAGGCCGGGATCAGGGGTGTTCGGCCTCGCAGGGCGCTGCGTGTCCGGGCATCTCTGCACGGCGGAACATCCGTTCCAGGCGCGACTCGACGGATTCGGGCCGTCGAGACTGGGGATCGCCTCGGGGTGGAACGGGCTGGTGAATAGAACTCTAGGTGTCCGCACAAATGAGGACAAGGGGACATTCCCACCCAGATCGGGGGGCAAAAACGTCCGCGTTAATGCGGACACGGGGTCAGCGACCTCATGGCGCAGGAACTCGCCCGGCCTCCGCTATAGTGGAGGCCGTGCGCTCGCAAGCCGGGCGCCGAGGAGCTGTCGCATAGTTCGGCCTAGTGCACCACCCTGCTAAGGTGGAGTGCCCTTTTTGGGCACCGTGGGTTCAAATCCCACCGGCTCCGCACTGGATTCTGCCTGTTCGCCGCTGGCGCGGCTCACCAACGCCAGTGCTAGCGCCTTCGGCTCGCTCTCGCTCGCACGCGTCTTGCTCGCTGGCGCTCGCTCGACGCTGTGGCCTACCTCGCTTCGCTCGGTGGCCGCGGTGGCGCGGGACCACGACAGGGCCTACCTCGCTTCGCTCGGTGGCCGCGGTGGCGCGGAACCACGACAAGGCCTACCTCGCTTCGCTCGGTGGCCGCGGTGGGGAGGGTCGCGGGGCCGGGGATCAGGAACGCGTGCACGTACCAGCCGGGAGCCAGTCCGCCACGGCGAAGGCGGGGCCGACGGTGTGCACCATCTCGTTGGCGACCGAACCTGGATCGAGGGCCGCTGCCCTCAGCGTTCTGTGCCACGGCAGTTCCTGCGCCCCGATGCTGAGGAGCACCACGCCGATGAAGGGCGATCTCACGGAGGCCTCTCTCGACCGGGACGGGGTGGCACCGGCGAAGTGACGCCGAGCAGCCCCTTCGTGACCCGGCCGTCAGGGTCATCGGGCATCATGGGGGCATGGGATACAGCGCCGTCCTCTTCGACCTCTACGGCACCCTCGCGCCGGGTGGCACGAGGGCGACGCGCGACGCGGTGTCGCTCCAGGTCGCTGACGACCTCGGCGTCGACCCGACCGCGTTCTGCGACCTCGTCCGCGACACGTTCCTGGACCGCACGCTCGGCCGCCTCGGCTCGCTCGAGGAGACCCTCCGCACCCTCGCCGGCCGCCTCGGCGGCTCACCCGACGACGCCGCCGTCGAGCGCGCCGTCGGTCGACGTCTGGCGATGACCGCGTCGCTGCTCGAGCAGACCTGGGCCCTCGACGTGCTCGACGAGCTCCGCGACCGCGGCTACGCGCTCGCGCTGGTCAGCGACTGCTCCGTCGAGACGGCCGTCGTCTGGCCCACCACGGCGCTCGCGGAGCACTTCCAGACAGCAGCCTTCTCGTCGGTCCACGGGGTCAAGAAGCCCGATGCCCGGCTGTACCGGGCTGCGACCGACGTGCTCGGGGTCGAGCCCGAGGAGTGCGTCTACGTCGGCGACGGCGGCAGCACCGAGCTTCCCGGCGCCGCGGCGCTCGGAATGCGGGCGATCTGGCTCGACCACCCCGGCAACGACGGGGGAGCCGCCGACCCCGGCTGGTCGGGTGAGGCGATCCATGAGTTGCGCGAACTGCTCGGGCTGCTTCGACCGCTGCACGTTCCTGCGCCAGGAGACTGATCTCACCCTGTCGGGGGATAGCCGTTTCTCAGGCGATCAATAGAATCGACCGCATGTATCTGGTGCTGTCGGCGTTCTACTTCCTGCTGGTCATCGCGGCGCTCGTCGACATCATCACGCGCGACGAGTCGCAGGTGCAGCACCTGCCGAAGCTGATGTGGGTCTTTCTCGTGATCATCATCCCGGTGATCGGCAGCATCCTCTGGTTCGCGGTCGGCCGCGACTACCGGCCGCAGCCGGAGTTCGTCCGCTACGGCGATCCGCGCCGGCACTCGGCGGCCGCCGAGACGGTCGACGTGCGGGCGCAACGCGTCTCGACGACGGAGCAGCAGCTCGCCGAGCTCGACCGCGAGATCGAGTTCTACGAGAAGCAGGCGAAGCTCAAAAGGCTGCAGTCCGAGCTCGACGACAAGGCCGGCGAGTAGCGACCCGCGTCTTCCTCTCCACAGGGTGACCGTTCGGCGACGATCGCGCGAACCCTGTGGAGAACTGTCGCAGGAACTCGAGAACTCGGCTTACATGGCAGAGGTCGCGGGTCACACCGCTCGCGGGTTCCAGCTCAGGGGAGACAAGCCATGCAACGATCACACGTGCGCGCCATCGGCGCCGCAATCGGGGCCGCGGCCCTTCTCGGCGGGGTGCTGGTGGCGGTTCCGGCTTCGGCCGCTCCGTCGTCCGGCGCCGTGCGCATCCACGACATCCAGGGCGCCGCGTGGATCTCGCCGCTCGACGGCCAGAAGGTCGCGAACGTGCCCGGCATCGTCACCGCGGTCCGCGCCAGCGGCTCGAGCCGCGGCTACTGGATCCAGGATCCCCAGGCCGACTCCGACCCCGCCACCAGCGAGGGCGTGTTCGTCTACACGGGCACTGCGCCGACCGTGGCCGTGGGCGACTCCGTGCTGGTCTCGGCGAGCGTCAAGGACTACCGCGCCATCGCGTCGGGCACCACTCTCGCGACGACCTCGTACCTCTCGGTCACCGAGCTGACCTCGCCGACGGTGTCGGTGCTCTCGCACGACAACGCCCTGCCCGCCCCGGTCGTCATCAGCCCGACGACCGTGCCCGCGGTCTACGCCCCCGATCTCGCGGGCGCGAACATCGAGTCGACGGCGCTCACGCCGACGCGCTCGGCGCTCGACTACTACGAATCGGTCGAGGGCATGCGCGTCGAGGTCGACGACGCACGGGTCATCGGCCCGAGCGACCAGTACGGCGAGCAGTACATCACGACGAAGCCCGACCAGCTCGCCAGCGCCCGCGGCGGCGCCCTGCTCACCGCCGAGAACGCGACCCCGTCGGGCCGCCTCGAGGTCGTCCCCGTCGACGGCGGCAACCCCGGCGTCAGCGTCGGCGACGTGTTCAGCGGCGCCACGGTCGGTCCGGTCGACTACTCGCAGTTCGGCGGCTACCTGATCGCCGCGACCACGCTCGGCTCCGTCGCCTCGAAGAACCTCGCGCCGACCGTCGCCGAGAAGGCCGACCGCAAGCAGCTCTCGGTCGCGACCTACAACGTCGAGAACCTCCAGCCCACCGACTCGGCCGCGAAGTACGCCGCCCTCGCCGAGGGCATCGTGACGAACCTGTCGTCGCCCGACATCCTCACCGTCGAGGAGGTGCAAGACGACAGCGGCGCCACCGACGACGGGACCGTCGCCTCCGACCGGACGCTCGCGAAGCTGACGGACGCCATCTCCGCGGCCGGCGGCCCGACGTACTCGTCGCGCTCGATCGACCCGGTCGACGACCAGGACGGCGGCCAGCCCGGCGGCAACATCCGCATCGTGTTCCTCTACAACGCCCAGCGCGTCAGCTTCGTCGACACGGGCGATGCCGGCGTCGACCGCGCAACGACCGCCACCGCAGCGATCTCGCGCAGGGGCGCCACGTCGCTGACACTCTCGCCCGGCCGCATCGACCCGACCAGCGACGCTTGGGCGTCCAGCCGCAAGCCGCTGGTGGGCCAGTTCACGTTCCGCGGCAAGACGGTGTTCGTCGTCGGCAACCACTTCGCCTCGAAGGGCGGCGACCAGAGCCAGGACGGCCGCTTCCAGTACCCCGCGCAGTCGAGCGCCGTCCAGCGCGCGAAGCAGGCGACCGAGGTCAACCAGTTCGTGGGCAGCATCCTGAAGCACGACTCCAGGGCGGCTGTCGTCGTCGCGGGCGACCTGAACGACTACCAGTTCAGCCCGGCGATGAAGGTGCTCACCGGCAAGGCCGCGGGGAAGCCGATCCTGACCGACCTGATCACCACGCTGCCAGCGAACCAGCAGTACACCTACGACTACCAGGGCGTGAGCGAGGTGCTCGACCACATCCTGGTCACGAAGGGCGTCGGCACTCCCGAGTACGAGGTCGTCCACACCAACGCCGAGTACGCGAACCAGATCAGCGACCACGACCCGCAGGTCGTCCGGCTGTTCGGCAAGGCGGAGAAGCCCGACCTGTCGATCGCGCCGTTCGGCACAGCCGTCGGCTACAGCGACGCGCTGAACAAGCTCGAGTACAAGGGAGCGGAGGTCGGCGGCCTGTCGTCGCTCGCGTACGACAAGCGCGCCCGATCGTGGATCTCGGCCGTCGACAACCACGCCGACGACCCATCGCGCCTCTGGTTCATCGGCCGCTCGCTGCAGAACCCGACCGTGACCCGGTCGCCGCTGGTGCTGAAGAAGTCCGACGGAACGCCCTACACCGGGCCCACGGCCGACAACGAGGGCTTCGCGGTCCTGCCGAACGGCGACTACCTGATCTCGAGCGAGACCGAGCCGTCGATCCGCGTCTTCGGGCGCGACGGCGTCGAGAAGTCGCAGCTCGCCGTCCCCGGTCGCTTCGCGGTCACCGGTACGACCCTGGCCGGCTCGTCGGAGGTCGGTGAGGCCGCCTCGAACGCCACTCTCGAAGGGCTGACCATCTCGCCGTCCGGCCGCACCATCGTGGCGGCAATGGAGGGGGCGCTCTCGGGCGACGTCTCGTCGAGCGGCGACGCCACGTCGCACCGGTTCCTCGTCTACACGGCTGGCAAGAGGGGCACGTACTCGCTCACGAAGCAGGTGGGGTACCGCACCGAGACCGGCATGCGGGTACCCGAGGTCGCGGCTGTCGACGACGACCGCCTCCTCGTCGAAGAGGCATCGTTCGCCTCCGATACGGGCAACGCCGTGACGCTCTACGAGGTCAGCGGGCTGTCGAAGGCGGTCAACGTCTCGAAGGTCGCGAACCTGTCGGCGGCGCCGGCCCGATCGATCCTGTCGAAGACGCTGGTCGCCGATCTCGTGAAGGGCCCGACGCTCGGCGCCACGGCGCTCGAGTCTCAGGCGAACCCGCTGCTGGACAACTTCGAGGGGATGGCGCTCACCAGCGGCAGCTCCGGGCTGCGGGGCCATGGCGCCGGCAGGAGGGTCGGCGTCAGCCTGATCTCCGACGACAACTTCGGAGCCAAGCAGGTCACGCGCGTCGTGAACATCGAGCTCAAGCTGCCCCGGTAGTCCGTCCGATCAGGTGAGGTGCCGGCCCAGGTGCGCGAGCTGGGCCGGCACCATCCGCCGCCAGTAGCCGACGTCGTGCGCACCCGGCTCGAACCCGCCCGCGGGCGCCGTGGCAAAACCCGCCACGTAGTCGCGCGCGGCCGGGTAGAACCCGTCACCGGTCCCGCAGTCGACCCTCACGGCGATCCCGTCGAGGGTCGACTGCCGCCCGAACACCGTGTGCGCGGCGAAGTCGGCGGGCGAGTCGAACGCGATCGACGCAGCCTCGGCGGCCGTGTGCCAGATGGCCGGGCTCTCCGCAGCGACCGCGGCCACGCGCGACGAGCCGAGCTGCGACGCGAGGGCCAGCGCGCCGAAGGCGCCCATCGACCAGCCCAGAAAGCCGATCCGCGCGACGTCGAGCCCCCTCTTCCGAAGCAGCGGCAGGAACTCGCCCACCACCATCGCACCGGCGTCCTCACCGGTCACCCGCCGGTGCCAGTAGGTGTTGCCTCCGTCGATCGAGGCGAGCGCGAACGGCGGCCCGCCGGCCTGGGCGTGCGCGGCGAGGAACCGGTCGAGGCCCAGGTGCGCGCCGCCGAAGGCGGAGGCGTGGGTGCCGCCGTAGCCGTGGAGCACGACGGCCACGGGGAGGGGATCGCCGGGCGCTGAGCCGGGCGGGTACGCGATCGACCAGCCCACGTCGGCCCCGAGGCGGGCCTTCGAGGCGAACGAGCCGCTCACGAGGCTGCCCCCGCCGGCGGAGGGCACGACGCCGGGTGCGCCGTCGAGGTGCAGCAGGCGGTGGAGGGTCGTGCGGCCCGGCAGGAGCCCCTGCTCGACGGCGGCGCCGCCTGCGGCGGTGAGGGCGGCTGCGGTGGCGGCAGTTCCTGCGCCCCAGAGCAGTGATCGTCGAGAGAGGAGTGATCGTCGGGAGAGCAGTGATCGTCGGGAGGTGGTCACGTCGCGAGGCTACTGAGCGGCACCGGCCCGCGGAGTCCGCCGCGGGGACGAGACCCCTGGGTCGCTAGGAGCGTTTGCGCGCGGCGATCGAGAACGCGAGCGGCAGCCGGTCGGCGTGCTCGGGGAGCACGTAGTCGCCGCCCTCCTCGACCATGTGCGGCAGGGCGGCCCAGGGGAGAGTGCGGTGCTCCTGCAGGTCGATCAGCTCGAGGCCCGCGCCGAGCAGCGCGCCGACGATCTCGGCGAGCGAATGGGGCCACTCGTACGTCGTGCGGTGCGCGATCGTGGCGGCAGGATCGCCGATGTAGGTCTGCTCGTCGTCGTACCGCAGCGGCTCAGGCCCCGGGAAGTAGCGGCGCCCGACGACCAGCAGCCCGTCGTCGCGCTCGTCGTCCATCGCGTTCAGGATCGGATGGGCGTCGCGCACGTAGAAGAGGCCGCCGGGCTTCAGCAGGGCGTCGATCGTGCGTGCCCAGGCGCCCAGGTCTTCGAGCCAGCAGAGCACGCCGATGCTGGTGTAGACGACGTCGAAGGTCTCGTGGACGTGCGCGGGAGCGTCGTCGACGGTCGACTCGACGAACGTCGCGCGGTCGTCGAGGCCCGACGCGGCGGCCAGGTCGCGCGCGGCCGCGATCGACGCAGGCGAGAAGTCGATGCCGGTGACCGTGGCGCCGAGCCGCGCCCAGCTGAGCGTGTCGGTGCCGATGTGGCACTGCAGGTGCGCGAGCGCGAGGCCGTCGACGGTGCCGCCGGGCAGGAACGGGGCCATCAGCGGCACGTCCTCCCGCACGACGTCGGAGAGGTAGTCGGGCGACGCCGCGAACCGGTCGACGCGGTACCCCTCCAGGTGCGGTTCGACGCGGTCGTCCCAGTTCGCGCGGTTGGTGTCGGTGTGCTCGGCAGGCATGGCTCCCCCTCGGTCGGTGCCGCCCGGGAGGGCAGCCGACCAGGATGCCAGGTGCGGCGGCGTGGCGCCACCCCCGAGGCGATGCGGGCGCAGGAACTGCCGCCCCGGCCCCCGACGCGACCATTGCGTCCGAGGCCGCTTGGCGTTGTCTGGGCGTTCACGCGCTCAGGAACGATCGGGGAGGCGGCCGAGTTCCTGCGGTCTAGGCTTTCGGGCGTGGACAGCCCCGGAACGCGCAAGGTCGGCCGACCCCGCGATCCGCTGGTCGAGGAGCGCCTCCTGCGCGTCACGCAGGAGCTGATCGCCGAGATCGGGCTCGACGCGCTGACGATGAACCGCGTCGCCGAGCGGGCCGGGGCGAGCAAGGCGACGCTCTTCCGGCGCTGGGACGACAAGCGGTCGCTCGTGCGCGACGCGGTCGCCGCCTTCGACGTCGACACCACGATCCCGAACACGGGGGCGCTCCGCACCGACCTGGAGACCCTGATCCGCACCTGGGTGAGCCCGATCGGCTATCCGCCCGCGGAGTTCCGCCACGTCATCGCGGCGATCTCTCGAGACCCCGACATCTGGCGCGCCTTCGACGCCGCCACCCACGCCGAGCGCACCCGCTCGCTGACCGTCATCGTGAGGCGCGCCGTGTCGCGCGGCGAGGCAGAGCCCCTGCGGTACGACGCCGCATTCGTCACCCGCGCCGTGCACTCGCTCGCCGTCGAGCACGCCGCCCAGCGCGAGCTGCCGCTCGACGAGGCCTTCGTCGCGCGCGCCATCGAGAGCATCGTCGAGCCGATCCTGGGCGTCGGGCGCGACCCCGAGGCCGACGCGCGCGACGTGGCCGCCGGCATCCCCCTGCACGTGCGGCGCTAGCGCGCCGGCGCCCCAGCGCCGCCGCCGGCAGGCCCGGCAGGCCGGTGAGGAGTCGCTCGTTGCTCTAAACCGCCCTGGCGGCGAGCAACCAGCGACTCCTCACCGGCCTGGGGCGGGGCGCGGGGCGCGGGGCGGGGGCGCGGGGCGGGGGGCGCGCCGGGATGGGACGATGGGGGCATGACCGCCACGCTCGTCGCCAAGGGGCTCGCCGGCGGATACGCCGCTCGCACGCTGTTCGACTCTCTCGACCTGACCGTCGCCCCCGGCGACATCATCGGCCTCGTCGGCGTCAACGGCGCGGGCAAGTCCACGCTGCTGCGCCTCCTCGCCGGCGTCGACCAGCCCCTCGCCGGGACGGTGTCGCTCTCGCCGAGGGACGCGTTCGTCGGGTGGCTGCCGCAGGAGCACGAGAGGATCGCCGGCGAGACCGTCGGCGCGTACATCGGCCGGCGGACGGGCTGCGCGACGGCGACGCTCGAGATGGACGCCGCCGCAGCTGCTCTCGCCGACCCCGACGGGGGCGACGCGGCGGCCGACGCCTACTCGACGGCGCTCGACCGATGGCTCGCCTCGGGCGCGGCCGACCTCGACGAGCGGGTGCCCGTCGTGCTGGCCGACCTCGGGCTCGACGACGCCGTCGGGATCGACAGCGAGATGACGGCGCTCTCGGGCGGGCAGGCCGCCCGGGTCGGGCTGGCCGCGCTGCTCCTCAGTCGCTTCGACATCGTGCTGCTCGACGAGCCGACGAACGACCTCGACCTCGACGGGCTCTCGAGGCTGGAGGAGTTCGTCAGCGGTCTGCGCGGCGGCGCGGTGCTCGTCAGTCACGACCGCGAGTTCCTGCGTCGATCGGTCACCGCCGTGCTCGAGCTCGACCTGCCCCAGGCGACGCACCGGCTCTTCGGCGGCGGGTACGACTCGTACCTCGACGAGCGCCAGATCGCCCGCCAGCAGAAGCGCGACGCCTACGACGAGTTCGCCGCGACCAAGGCCGACCTCGTCGGGCGGGCCCGCACGCAGCGCGAGTGGTCGAGCCAGGGCGTGCGCAACGCGATGAAGAAGTCGCCCGACAACGACAAGATCCGCCGCAAGGCCGCCGCCGAGTCGAGCGAGAAGCAGGCGCAGAAGGTCCGGCAGATGGAGTCGCGGATCAGCCGCCTCGACGAGGTCGACGAGCCGCGCAAGGAGTGGCAGCTCGAGTTCACCATCGGCCAGGCGCCGCGCTCGTCGTCGGTCGTGGCGACCCTCTCGGAGGCCGTCGTCGAGCAGGGCGACTTCGCCCTCGGGCCCGTGTCGCTGCAGGTGAACGGCGGCGACCGCATCGGCATCACCGGCCCGAACGGCGCTGGCAAGTCGACGCTGCTCCGCGCTCTTCTCGGGCGGCAGGAACTCGCTGCCGGCTCCGCCTCGCTCGGCGCCACGGTGGCCGTCGGCGAGGTCGACCAGGCCCGCAGCGTCTTCACCGGCCGCCGCGCGCTCGCCGACGTCTTCGAGGCCCTCGTGCCCGAGCTGACGCAGGCCGAGGTCCGCACGCTGCTCGCGAAGTTCGCGCTCAAGGCCGACCACACCGGCCGCGCCGTCGACGAGCTGTCGCCGGGTGAGCGCACCCGTGCCGGGCTCGCCCTGCTCCAGGCGCGCGGCGTGAACGTGCTCGTGCTCGACGAGCCCACCAACCACCTCGACCTCGCCGCCATCGAGCAGCTCGAGCAGGCCCTCGACTCGTACGACGGGACCCTGCTGCTCGTCACCCACGACCGGCGCATGCTCGAGACCGTGCGGCTCGACCGGCAGTGGCGCGTCGAGGCGGGGCGGGTGACCGAGCTCTGACCCGTGTGGCGGCGTTCACGAGGGCCGCAGGCAGGCGCTAGCCTCAGACCATGAGCTGGAAGTCCATCACGGCGACCGTGGCCAAGATCGTCGTCGGCATCAACTTCTTCCTCCGGGTGACATCGGTCATGGCGGTGCCCCGCAACCGGCGCCCGACCACCGCCCTGGCGTGGCTCCTCGCGATCTTCGCCGCGCCGATCCCCGGCGTGATGGCGTTGAACCTGTTCGGCTCGACCCTTCTCCCCAAGGGGCGCCGTGAGAAGCAGGCCGAGATCAACGGGTTCATCCTCGAGACGACGTCGGGCCTCGACCTCGTCACGAAAGAGGAGAGCTGGCCGCGCTGGTTCGGCTCGGTCGTCGACCTGAACCGCAAGCTCGGCGCAATGCCGCTCGTGGGTGGCAACGACGCGCACATCCTCGCCGACTTCGCGGGCACGATGCGCGCCATGACCGACGCGATCGCCAAGGCCGAGCGCTACGTGCACGTCGAGTTCTACCTCTTCGCCTACGACAGGGCGACGGTCGAGTTCTGCCGGGCCCTCGAAGACGCGCACCGGAGGGGCGTCACCGTCCGGGTGCTCTACGACCACTGGACGACCATGCGGAACCCCGCCTCCAGAGACACTCTGGCGTGGCTCGAGCGCACCGGGATCCCGAACCGCGCCATGCTGCCCGTGAACGCGCGAACGCTGCTGCGGCGCCGCCCTGACCTGCGCAATCACCGCAAGGTCGTCGTGATCGACGGCACCATCGGCTTCATGGGATCGCAGAACCTCGTCGACCCCGACTACAACAAGCGCAGCAACCAGCGGCGCCACCTGCGCTGGAAAGACCTGATGCTCCAGCTCGAGGGCCCGGTCGTCGCCGGTGTGAACGCCATCTTCATCACGGACTGGTTCGCCGAGACCGAGGAGCTCCTGCAGCGCGAGGCAGACCCCATCCACGACATCGTCGAGCCGGACACCCTCGATTGCCAGATCGTGCCATCCGGGCCGGGATTCGAGGGCGAGAACAACCTCCGCCTCTTCAACGCGCTCGTCTACGGCGCGCAGGAGAAGCTGATCATCGTCAGCCCCTACTTCGTTCCCGACGACTCGATGCTGTACGCGATCACGACCGCGGCCCAGCGCGGTGTCGAAGTGCAGCTGTTCGCCTGCGAGGTCGGCGACCAGTTCATGGTCTATCACGCTCAGCGCTCGTACTACGAGACGCTTCTGCGCGCCGGCGTGCGCATCTTCCTGTATCGCAAGCCGATCGTGCTGCACGCGAAGCACTTCACGGTCGACTCCGACGTCGCCGTCGTCGGGTCGAGCAACATGGACATGCGGTCGTTCAGCCTGGACTTCGAGGTCTCGGTCATGATCCGCGGCCGCAGGTTCGTCTCCGAGCTCGCGAAGGTGCAAGACGACTACCGGGCCGAGTCGCGCGAGCTGTCGCTGACCGAGTGGCTCGACCGGCCGCTGCTGTCGCGGATCCTCGACAACGTGTGCCGGCTGACGGCGGCGGTGCAGTAGAGCCGTCCCGTCGGGACCGACCAGGGGGAGCAGACATGACCATTCCACGCGCACTCATCGCCGCCATGACTGTCGGCGTGCTCGCCGTCGTTGCGATCCTGGTCTTCGGGCCCCGTCACGAGCCGACCGCCCTC
Organism: Frondihabitans sp. OV104; assembly: GCF_057787745.1. NCBI lineage: Bacteria > Bacillati > Actinomycetota > Actinomycetes > Micrococcales > Microbacteriaceae > Frondihabitans > Frondihabitans sp. OV104. Next base: position 2,597,403 of record NZ_CM173541.1, on the reverse strand, counting down.
GGAGGCTCGACGCCGCATCCCATCGCCGGCCCCGCCATCCCGAGCACCTGGCCCTATTCGCAGCTCGCGGTGCTGCGGCAGCAGCGCCTGTCGACCGACGTTCTCCCCGCCTCTTTCACCGCCGACGACGAGACGATCATCCGGGCTTCGGCGCGGCACCTCGCCACCGACGGACACCAGCAGCTCTGGCTCGTGGTCGACGGGGCGCAGGAACTCTGCCTCCTGTTTCTCGAAGACGGCGTCGGCGGCGCCACGACGGCGTGCGCCTCGCCCCCGGATCACGTCGTCGCGCCCGGGACGCTGACCCTCGGCGCCGGTGCCGGCGACTACGAGCTTCACATCTACGCCGACGGCGCCGTCAAGCGGACGGGCGAGGACGCCCCGACCGGCCGGCGGATCGCGATCAACGTCTGGCTCGACGGGGTGAAGCACCCGTCGCGCCTGACAGGGCTTCGGGCGCCGTCGGCAGGCGCCGACGCGCAGTCCTTCCCTCTCACCTACCCGTACTCGACGTACGCCATCCTCCGGCAGGAGCCCGTGCCCCTGGCGAAGCTCCCGGCGATCTTCACCAAGGACTCCGGCGGGTTCCTCGACTCGATCGACCAGACGACGGTCCACTACGCCGGCGAGTACAAAGGCGCCGAGGCCTGGGTCGCCGTCAACACCGTGGGCGAGGTGTGCTTGATCTCGAAGGGGCAGGATGACTCACTGGGGCTCGGGTGCGACGAAGACCGCAAGACGGGCCGGGGCGTCTTCGTGTCGGGCTTCGGCAACGGCGGCGTCACCACGCAGCTGGTCACCGACGGCAGGGTCTCCACCGACGATGTCGAGGGCGACACCCGGATCGCGCCCAACGTGTGGGCCGCCGCCCTCGACTAGGCGGCGCCCGGCGGAAGGCTAACCGTCTGACGCACGACTTGCCGACGCGACGGTCAGCGGTGCGTGAAACGGTTAGCTAAGGGACGCCGGCGGGGCGTCAGGGCGCCAGCGCACCGGGCGTGTACGTCAGGATCGCGACGCCGGTGGCCGTTGTGCGCGCCTCGGCGAGCGTGAGCGGCACGGGGCTCGCGCCCGGCGCCCAGAGCGGGCGGCCGGTGCCGACGACGACGGGAAACACCATGAGGCGGATCTCGTCGACCAGGCCCGCGGCGACCAGGGCGCCCAGCAGCTGCGCGCTGCCGTTGATCAGGAGCGTGCCGGTCGACTCGTCGTCTTTGAGGGCGCGCACGGCTTCGACGACGTCGGTCGCCAGCGGGGACGCATTCCATGTCAGCGCGTCGGGCGTCGACGTCGCGACGAACTTCGGCATCGAGTTCATCTTCACGCCGAACTCGCCGGTCTCGGCCTCCATCTGAGGCCACGCCTGCGAGAAGCCCTCGTAGGTGACGCGGCCGAGCAGCAGGGCGTCGGCCTCGATGAGGTTGTTGTACTGGAACGCCTGGAGCTCTTCGGCGAAGTAGGGCGCCGACCAGCCCGGCTCTTCGAAGACCCCGTCGAGGGTGACGTACTCGACTGCGACGATGCGACTCATAGGGCAGAAGCTAGCGCACCGAGGTGACCTGCCGGTAGGCGGCGACGAGCCCGTCGGCGGAGTGGGCCCAGCTCAACCCGGCGGCACGGACGCGCGCCGCGGTCGCGAGCGACGCAGCGAAGCCCCCGTCGCGGAGGATGCGCTCGATCGTCGACCCCCAGACCTCGGGGGCGCGCGACCGCAGCACGACGCCCGTCACGCCGTCCACGACGGCTTCGCGGAGGCCGCCCGCGGCCGCAGCGACGACGGGCGTGCCGCTGGCAGCAGCCTCGAGGGCCACGAGGCCGTAGGTCTCGGAGTGCGACGGGACGACGGCCACGGCGGCCTCGCGGAGCAGCGCGGCGAGGTCGGCGCGCGACTGCGGACCGACGAACCGCACCCGGTCGCCGATGCCGAGCCCGTCGGCCAGGGCGCGGAGCTCGCCGGGGTAGCTGCGGTAGTCGACCGACTCCTCGCCGGCGATGACGAGGTCGGGTCGCACATCGGCGGGGATCGCGGCGACGGCCTCGATCGCCAGGTCGAACCCCTTGAGCGGGTCCAGGCGGCCGGCCGCGACGACGAAACGCGTCTCCGAGCGCGCACCCGGCCGGAACATCACCGAGTCGACCCCCGGCGGCACGACGTGCACGCGGTCGGGGTCGCCGCCGAGGCGGTGCACGACGGTCTCCGCCTCGGCGGCCGAGATGGCGACCACGCCGTCGGACTCGACGGCCAGCCGGGCCTCGCCGGCGAGGCGCCCGGGCGACTCGGGCCTCTCACCGTCTGACAGCGGGCTCGCCGGGTCGGCGGCGATCGAGTGGAAGCTCTGCAGGTGCGGCAGCCCGCGCTCGCGGGCGTAGGGCATCGCCGCGATGCCCGAGAACCAGTGGTGGGAGTGCACGATGTCGTACGGCCCGAAGGCCTCCAGGGCGGCGCCGAAGTCGGCCATGTAGAGCTCGTGCATGCCCTTCGCCAGGGGCTCGGCGGGGCCCGCGTCGAGGAACCGCAGCACGACGCCGTCACCCAGCGACGTCGACTCCGGCTGGTCGGGCGACGATCGGCGGGTGAGCACCTCGACCTCGTGGCCGAGCGCCCCGAGGGCCACCGCCTGGTTCCGGACGACGACGTTCATGCCGCCCGCGTCGCCGATCCCGGGATCGGACGCGGGTGACGTGTGCAGGCACACCAGGGCGATCCGGAGAGGGGTCGAGGGCATCGTCCCAGCGTATCGGCCCGGCCGGGGTACGTCGCGGCCGGACGATCTCAGCCGCCGACCGGTATCACTGAGCCATGACCTCCTCCTACCCGTACCCGCTCGGTGTCTCCGTCGTCGACGGCGGCGTCCGTGTCGCCGTCTACTCCGAGACCGCCACGGCCGTCTACTTCTGCAGCTTCGACGCCGATGGCGCCGAGACCCGGCAGGAACTCGACACGCGAACCGGGTACGTCTTCCACGGCTTCGTTCCCGGCATCACTCCGGGCACGCACTACGGTCTGCGGGTCGACGGCGCATGGGACCCCGCCAACGGCCTCCGCCACGACGTCGCGAAGCTCCTCCTCGACCCGCACGCCCGCGCCATCGACGGCGGCTTCGAGTGGGGCCAGGCCCTGTTCTCGCACGAGTTCGACGACCCGTTCGCACGCAACGACGAGGACTCGGCGGCGTCCATGCCGAAGTGCGTCGTGACCGACGACTCGTTCGACTGGGGCGACGACGCACCGCCGCAGGTGCCGCTGGCCGAGACGGTGCTGTACGAGGTGCACGTCAAGGGGTTCACGAAGAGGCACCCGGGGGTCGCGGCGGACACGCAGGGCACGTACGCGGGTCTCGCAGTTCCTGCGGTCATCGAGCACTTCACGAAGCTCGGCGTGACCAGCGTGGAGCTGCTGCCCGTGCACCAGTTCGTGCAGGACGACACCCTCGCCGACAAGGGACTCCGCAACTACTGGGGCTACAACTCGATCGGGTTCTTCGCGCCGCACAACGAGTACTCGTCGTCGGGCCAGGCCGGCCAGCAGGTCGCCGAGTTCAAGTCGATGGTGAAGGCGTTCCACGCGGCGGGGCTCGAGGTGATCCTCGACGTGGTGTTCAACCACACCGCCGAGGGCAACCACCAGGGGCCGACGCTGTCGTTCAAGGGCATCGACAATGCGTCGTACTACCGGCTGGTCGACGACGACCGCCGCAGCTACTTCGACACCACCGGCACCGGCAACAGCCTCAACGTCGGGCACCCGGCCGCCCTGCGCCTCATCATGGACTCGCTGCGGTACTGGGTGACCGAGATGCACGTCGACGGCTTCCGCTTCGACCTCGCGACCACGCTCACCCGTCAGGACGGCGACGCCGAGAAGCACAGCGCGTTCCTCGACCTCTGCCACCAGGACCCGGTGCTCGCGCCGGTCAAGCTCATCGCGGAGCCGTGGGACACCGCGGGCTACCAGGTCGGCGGATTCCCGGCCGACTGGTCGGAGTGGAACGGCAAGTTCCGCGACGACACCCGCGAGTACTGGGGCTCGGGCGACGTGCTCGGCACCTTCACCCAGCGCGTGCTCGGCAGCCCCGACGTGTACGAGGGCGACCGCCGCGCGCCGGTCTCGAGCGTCAACTTCGTGACCGCGCACGACGGCTTCACCCTGCGCGACCTCACCTCGTACGCCGAGAAGCACAACGAGGCGAACGGCGAGGACAACAACGACGGCGAGAGCAACAACGCCTCGTTCAACGGCGGAGTCGAGGGCGACACCGACGACGCCGGGGTGCTCGAGTGGCGGGGCCGCCAGCAGCGGAACCTGCTGGGCACCCTCCTGCTGTCGGCCGGCGTGCCGATGCTGCTCGGCGGCGACGAGCTCGGGCGCACGCAGGGCGGCAACAACAACGCCTACTGCCAGGACAACGAGATCTCGTGGTTCGACTGGGAGAACGTCGACCAGGAGCTCCTCGACTTCACCACCGCGCTCGTCGCGCTCCGGAAGTCGTCGAAGGCCCTGCGCCCGGAGTGGTTCCGCACCGCCCCCGGCGACTCGGCCTCGACCGTCGAGATCCTCCGCGCCGATGCCCGTCCGTTCGAGGAGCACGACTGGCAGGATCCCGAGAACCGCGCCGTCATGTTCGTTCTCGCGCACGAGGGCGCCGACACCCTGGCCGTGCTGATGAACGCCGCCCACAACGGCGTCGAGTTCACACTGCCCGAGGCGCCCTTCGGGGAGTGGGAGCTGGCGATCTCCAGCGACAGCGAGCAGCAGGTGGCCGCGCCGGTCTCGACGCTGATCGTCCGCGACGCCTCCTTCACGGTGGTCCGCTCACGCGCCTGATTGTTCACATGCCCCGGCGTGAGGGGTCGCTGGTTGCTCGGCGGGCAGGCCCACCTGAGCAACCAGCGCCCCCTCACCGGGACGGATAGGGTCTCTCCATGCACTCCAGCTTCACCGTCCGCTCCGTCAGCGAGGACGACTGGCGCCAGGTGCGGTCGCTCCGCCTCGAGATGCTGGCCGACACCCCCATCGCGTACGGCGAGACGCTCGAGACGGCTCTGCGCCACCAGGAGCCCGAGTGGCGCCTGCGCGGACGCCGCGGCACCGACCGCAGCTCCGCCTCGTTCGCCGCCATCGAGGTCGCCTCCGGGCGCTGGATCGGCACGATGGGCGGCTACCTTCCGACGGGCGGCGAGCCGCTGCTCGTCGGCGTCTACGTGGCGCCCGACTTCCGCGGGGCGGCGGCGGGCGTCGCCGACCTCCTGCTCGACGCCGTCGAGGCCTGGGCGGACGGGTACGGCGAGGAGCTGTTCCTGCACGTCCACGAGGACAACCGGCGTGCCATCCGGTTCTACGAGAAGCGCGGGTTCGTCGACACCGGCCGCCGCCTCGCCTACGAGCTCGAGCCCGGCGGGCACGAGGTCGAGATGCGCAAGCAGCTCTAGCGGGTCAGAGCAGGCGCTGCGTCGGCCGGCACGGCGTGACGATCGTCGCAGGGCGCCCCGCCTCGTCGAGCGGCTCGTCGCGCCCCAGCACCTGCGTGCGGTCGAGCCCGTGCCGCAGCCACACCGACGCCGTCCAGGCGCAGAGCACGGCGTCGATCAGGTCTTCGCGATGCTTGTGCCCCGGGCCGTCGAGCGGCGTGGGCGAGTCCAGCAGGTCGGCTGTGAGCGGGTGCGACCGGAGGCCGACGGGAGGGTCGGCGGCGTCGAGCCGGGCCAGCCGCCCGATCAGGTCGTCGGTCGCCGCGCGCCGGGCCAGCCGAGCCTCGGCGGGTGGGAGCGCCCGGTCGAGCCGCTTGTACCGCGGCCGCTCGACGTCGTAGCCCAGCTCGGACATCCCGACGAGGGTGGTGAACGGGTAGCACTCGAAGGCGACTCGGGCCCCGGCGGCGGGTGGCGATGTTCCTGCGACCACGGTCACGCCGTGCTCGTCGAGGAGATCGCGCAGACGGAGGCCGGCGAGCCAGGGGAGGGCCTGGTTGGTGGCATTGCACGAGACCTTCCAGCGGCCGTAGGCGCGCCCGACCTGCTTCTCGGACTCGCGCATGCCCGTCGCGTTCGGCACGACGAGGGGCGCGTCGACGGCGATGACTGCTCCTTCGCCGGTGTGGCGCAGGATCCACTCGGCGGTCCCGTCGACCCCGCGGGTCCAGCCCGCGTCGACGATCGTGCCGTCGGGCTGCATCGCGCAGACGCCGGTCTCGTTCGCCAGCCTCGCCCGGGTCGCCGGCCCGGTCGCCGACGCCGGCCTGGCGGGAGACCCCTCGCCCCACGCGAGGTCGACGCCGATCAGGAGCACGAGCCCACGGTAGTCGAGGCGGCTCCGAGTCCGGCGCGCGGACTACCCTTGCGGCATGAGCGACCTGGCGCCCACCCGCACGCCCACCCCGGCCGACCTGAGACGGTGGCGCCGCTACCTCGCCGACGAGCGAGCGGAGGCGGCCGTCTACCGCGACCTGGCCGCGCGGCGCGCGGGGGAGGAGCGCGACATCCTGCTCGCCCTCGCCGACGCCGAGGGGCGCCACGCGCAGCACTGGCTCGATCTGCTGGGCGACCGCGTGGGCAAGCCCGCCGGCACCGACCTCCGTACCCGGATCCTCGGCCTGCTCGCCCGCCGCTTCGGCTCGATCTTCGTGCTGGCCCTCGTTCAGAGCGCCGAGGGCCGCTCGCCGTACGACGCCGACGCCGACGCGACGGACGCCATGGCGGCCGATGAGCGGATCCACGGCGAGGTCGTGCGCGGGCTCGCCGAACGCGGGCGGTCGCGGCTGTCGGGGACGTTCCGGGCGGCGGTGTTCGGCGCGAACGACGGTCTGGTGTCGAACCTCGCGCTGATCCTGGGCGTGAGTGCGACAGGGGCCTCGCACGCGGTGGTGCTCGTGACGGGCCTCTCGGGGCTGCTCGCCGGTGCGCTCTCGATGGGCGCCGGGGAGTACGTCTCCGTCTCGTCGCAGCGCGAGCTCCTCGCGGCGTCGACGCCCGATCCCGACGCGCAGAACGCGCTCCGCCACCTCGACGTCGACGCCAACGAGCTGTCGCTCGTCTACCGCGCCCGGGGCATGTCGCAGGAACTCGCGGACACCCGCGCCCGCGATGCCCTCGCCGCGCTCCCCGCGCCCGCCTTCCCCGCCGGGGGTGCCGACTCGGCCTCCGCCGACGCGCACGAGGCCATCGGGTCGGGCCTCGGTGCCGCCGTCTCGAGCTTCCTGTTCTTCGCGTCGGGCGCCGTCATCCCCCTGATCCCGCTGTTCTTCAGAGCCACCGGGCTGACGGCCGTCGTGGTCGCCGCCGTGCTCGTCGGGCTCGCCCTGCTCGGCACGGGGGCCGTCGTCGGCCTCCTGTCGGGTACCTCGCCTCTGCGCCGGGCCCTGCGCCAGCTCGCCATCGGGTACGGGGCCGCCGCCGTCACCTACGCACTGGGGCTGGCTTTCGGGGCGTGACCCGGCCGTCTGGGTCCGCTCGCCGCGCCGCGCCCCGCTCCTGCCTCGGGCGTCCCGGTCTCCTCGAAATTCAAGGAGAAAAGCGCGGACGCAGCCGACCTCATGCCGATAGGCGGTCGTCGCGGCAAAAATTTCCTTGAATTTTCGGCGACGAGCGGGGGCGGGGGCGGGGCAGGGGCAGGCGGCGGGGAGAAGACGGGAGCGGTGCCGGTCAGATCGAGCGGTCGAGCTTCCACGCCAGCCACGCCGTCGCGATGACCACGCCCGACGACAGCAGCCGCGCGCCGACCAGCACACCCGGACCTGTCGACATGGTCAGAGTCATGTCCTCGCCGACGCCGATCGCGAAGATCGCCCCGGCGGCCGCGAGCGTCGCCACCATCGCGAGGCCCAGCAGCCCCGACGTGAAGCCGTGCGCCTTGCGTCCCACCGTGTCGCGGGCGTCGTTCGACCAGACGGCCGCGGCGCTCCGCACGATCGCGAGCCACAGCATGCTGACCGCGCAGGCCCCGACGACGTCGCTGACGCGGTGCCAGCCGAAGGCCACCGTCTGCTCGGCGACCCAGGCGGCGAAGAGCGTGCCGACGATCATGATGAGCGGCCGGAGGTGGCGCCCGAACGCGGTGCCGAGCGCCAGCACGCCCGCGACCGCGATGGTCACGTGCCCGCTCGGGAAGCTGTTGCTGAGGGTCAGCGAGGTGAGCTCAGGTCGCGGCGCGATCGCCTTCACGACCTGCGCCGTCGCGATCGCGCCCACGATCAGGGCCGCTCCCTGCAGCGCCGCACCCGGCCGCCGCCGCACGAACGCGATCACCACGACCACGCCGACCGCGGCCAGCACCGCCGGGATCGTGATCGCGTCGAGGGCCCGCCCCGACTTCAGCAGGGTCTCGCCGTCGACCGATCGCAGGATCGAGTCCTCGATCATCTGGCCCTGCTTGGTCAGCACCGCCGCCGTGTACACGCCGCCCAGAGTGATCACCGAGCCGACGCTCGTCAGCATCCACCGGGCCGGCACATGACGACGCACGGCCGTCCGGGTCGGGAGAGTGGTGGCGTTCACCCCGTAATCCAACCGCACGGCGCCTGACAGGAGCCTCTGTCCCGACCGCCAAACAGCGGTGAGGCGGCGCACACCCCGCCCTCGGATCAGGGCGCAGGAACTCGAGACGGAGACCTCGATTCGCGCCCACCCCCGCCCTCGTGTAATGTTTCCTCTGGCCATTCGGCCAGAAACAACCTGCGCGCTCGTAGCTCAACGGATAGAGCATCTGACTACGGATCAGAAGGTTGGGGGTTCGAGTCCCTTCGAGCGCACGTGCTTGCTACACGACACTGAAGAAGTCACACGACAGCGAAGATGTCACACGACACCGAAGATGTCACACGACAGCGAAGAAGTCGTGGAGCAGAGCAAGAGAACTGAGTTGAGACAGCAGTAAGGCGAGGCCCCGCACTTCAAGGAGTGCGGGGCTTTGCTTTACCCTGCGTCAGGCCGACTCGCGTCCGACGACGTGCACGGCTTCATACGACCGGCCGGGATGGCCGACGCCGGCTATGGCGTCGACGAGCCGCTGGGCCGCGACACGGCCGAGATGCTGCAGGTTCATGTCGACGCTCGTCAGGGGCGGTCGTGACTCCGTGACGAGCAGATCCCAGTTGTCGAACCCGACGACTGCGATGTCGTGCGGCACTCGCCTGCCGAGGTCATGGAGGGTGTCGAGCACCCCGCGAGCGATGTGGTCGCTGCCGGCGATGATCGCATCGATGCTCGGATCGCCGTTCACGAGCAGTCGAGCGCAGTCACGCCCCCAGGCTTCTCCCCACTGGCCGAACAGCGCCCGCCCGCCGGCCAGCTCCAGTCCGTGGTCGGCGAGCTCGGCGATCACGCCCGCCGCGCGATCCTGGGCGGCCGCATACGAGGCCTCGCCGTTCACGAGAGCGATGCCGCGCCGGCCCGCCTCGACGAGGTGGCGGACGGCCAGTCGACCAGCCAGATGGTTGTCCGGCGTGACCGACGAGTCGGCGTCATCGGTCGACGGCGCGTAGACGTAGACCACGGGGATGTCCGAGGCGAAGGTCGCGGGCGGTCGCGGGTTCGTCGTGCGTCCCACGATCAGCAGGCCGTCGACCTTCCGTGCCATGAGGGTCTGGATGTGCAGCTGCTCTCGCAGGACATCGTCGCGGGCGTCGGCCAGCAGGACCGAGAGGGAGCCCGACCCGAACGCGTCCTCCGCGCCGAGCAGGATCGGCAGGACGAAGCGGTTGTCGAGGTCGCTCGTGATCATGCCGATGGTGTTCGTGCGCGACGAGTTGAGGGCTTGGGCGAAGTAGTTCGGCGTGAAGTCCAGCGATGCGGCGGCGGCCTCGACCCGGAGCCGGGTGGCCTCCTTGACGTGGGTGCGCTTGTTGAGCGCCTTCGAGGCTGTCGCGACAGAGACGCCCGCGGCGCGTGCGACATCCGTCAGGGTGACCTTGCCGGAGGCTTCGCGGGGCGGGCCGCCGGTGATGGACATGATCCGAAATTAGTTCAGGACTGGGTTGACAAGCAAGCGGTCGACAAAATATGGTCCTTCCGAAACCGGTTTCGGTTTTGGTTTCAACGGAGAGATCGAGTCCCCACAGCGGACCTCTCCGTCCCGCATCCTGCAGACACGCTGCATTCAGAGAGGAATCACTGTGATCTCGTTCTTCCGCCGCAAGCGCGCATTGACCGCGCTCGCCGGTCTCGCCGTCGCCACCGTCGCGCTCACCGGCTGCTCCACCGGATCCGGTGGCGGCAGCTCCGCCGCCAAGGGCACCTACACGTTCTGGGACCCGTATCCGCAGTTCGACGCGTCGTCCGCCTGGACGAAACTGGTTGAGAAGTGCGGCACGGAAGCCGGCGTCACGATCAAGCGCACCGGCTACGACACGTCGGATCTCACCAGCAAGGCGCTTCTCGCCGGCCAGCAGGGCAACTCGCCCGATCTCCTGCTCGTCGACAACCCCGTCGTCTCCACTCTCGCCGATGCGGGCCTGCTGACGGACACCTCGGAGACCAAGACCAGCACCTCCGACATCGAGGCGAACATCCTCGCGGCCGGCCAGGTCGACGGCAAGACGTATGGAGTTCCGATCGGTGCTAACACGCTCGCGCTCTACTACAACAAGAAGATCCTGAGCGCGGCCGGCGTCGACGCCTCGAAGATCACGACGTGGGACTCCCTGACCGCGGCCCTCGCAAAGGTGAAGGCGGACGGGAAGAAGGGCATCACCTTCTCGGCCATCGGCACCGAAGAGGGAAGCTTCCAGTTCCTGCCCTGGTACTGGGGGTCGGGAGCCGACCTGACGAAGCTCGACTCGTCGGACGCGGCATCGGCTCTCTCGCTCTGGACCGACTGGGTCGACAAGGGCTACGCCCCCAACTCGGTCATCAACAACACGCAGACGACCTCCTGGCAGGAGTTCCTCACCGGCGACTTCGCCTTCAGTGAGAACGGCACCTGGCAGCTCGCCGGCGTCAAGGCGTCGAAGATCGACTACGGCATCATCTCGATCCCGGCGAAAGCCGGCGGAGCGGCTCCCGCGCCGACGGGCGGCGAGTTCCTGACCATCCCGGTCCAGAAGGACTCTGCTCGCTACGCAGTCTCGAAGAAGATCCAGTCGTGCCTGACCTCGACGGCCAACTACGTCTCGACCGACACCACCCTCTCGTACGTCGCCCCCACCAAGGCCGCGCAGGAGAAGCAGGTCGCGGCCGACCCGGACCTCGAGCCCTGGGTCACCGCGGTCGGCGACGCCAAGGGTCGCACCAGCGACAACCTCGGCACGAAGTACCCCAAGATCTCCGAGCAGCTGTGGAAGGCCGTGCAGAACAGCCTCAGCGGCTCGCAGACGCCCGACGCCGCCCTGAAGCAGGCGCAGACCGCCGCCGCCGCGGCAATCAAGTAATTCCCACCCCCGACACGGCAGCCCGCAGGAGCATCCCCATGAGCAGCACCATCATCGAACGCCCTGAGGCCGCCGTGCCCGACGGGAGGCCGGCGAAGAACGCCGGCCTCCCGCCCCGATCCTCTCTGAAGAAGCGATTCCGCGCCGACCAGCTCACCGCCTGGGGGTTCATCGCCCCGGTCATCGCCTACCTCGTCATCTTCTACGCGTACCCGCTCTTCAAGAACGTCGACCTCTCCGTGCGCGACTACACGGTCCGGTCGTTCATCGACGGCAACGCCCCGTTCGTCGGATTCGCCAACTTCACCGCGATCTTCCAGAACCCGACGTTCGGACCGGCACTCGTTCACACGCTGCTGTTCACCGGCATCTCGATCGCTTTCCAGTTCACGATCGGCATGGCCCTGGCCGTGTTCTTCTTCCAGAACTTCCGGCTCTCCTCGACCCTGCGGGCCCTGTTCCTGGTGCCCTGGCTCCTGCCGCTCATCGTCAGCGCCTCGACCTGGTCGTGGATGATGAACAGCGACTCTGGCGTCATCAACTCCGTTATCCAGAGCTTCGGCGGCACCGGCATCAACTGGCTGACCTCCCCGCACTGGGCACTCGTCGCAGTGATCATCGCGAACATCTGGATCGGCATCCCGTTCAACCTGGTGATCCTCTACAGCGGCCTGCAGAACATCTCGACGGACATCTACGAGGCGGCTTCGCTCGACGGCGCCAACGCGTGGCAGAAGTTCTGGCGGATCACGTTCCCTCTGCTCAAGCCGGTGTCGGCGATCACGATTCTTCTCGGCCTCGTCTACACGCTGAAGGTCTTCGACATCATCTGGATCATGACCAAGGGCGGCCCGGGCGATTCGTCCACCACCTTCGCCATCTGGTCGTATCAGCTCGGCTTCGGCAGCACTCTGCCGGACTTCAGCCCGGCCGCCGCCGTCGGCAACCTCCTCATCGTCATCGCCCTCATCTTCGGGTTCCTCTACCTCCGCGTGCAGAAAAGGCAGGACGCCTGATGTCCAGCATCACCACTCGACTCTCGAACGTCGCTCCCGGAAGCAGGCGGCGCGGCCGCCGCACCTGGCACAAGACCCTCCTCGGCCTCGTCTTCACGGCGATCATGCTGTTCCCCATCTACTGGATGGTGAACGTCTCGCTGACGCCGGCCGACCGGATGCGGAGCTCGCCGCCATCCTGGTTCCCGTTCGCACCGACCTTCGACGGCTACATCGCCGTGATCCAGCAGCAGCTCCCCTACCTCGGCACCAGCCTCGTGATCGGCCTCGGCACCGTCCTGCTCACGGTCGTCGTCGCCGCTCCCGCGGCCTACTCGCTGGCCAAGCTGCGGCCGAAGGGCGGGGGCGCGCTCTCGTTCGTCCTGCTGGTCGCGCAGATGATCCCGCAGGTGATCGTGGCCATGGGCTTCTACGCCATCTACCTCAACCTCGGCATCCTCAACCAGCCCGCTGGCCTCATCATCGCCGACTCCACCCTCGCCGTGCCCTTCGGCGTGCTGATCTTCACCGCCTTCATGAGCGGGATTCCCGACGAGCTGATGTCCGCCGCGAAACTCGACGGCGCCGGCACCATGCGCACGTTCCTGAGCGTCGTCCTGCCCGTGAGCCGCAACTCGATCGTGACCGTGAGCCTCTTCGCGTTCCTGTGGGCGTGGTCCGACTTCGTCTTCTCCTCGACTCTCAACTCCGGCGGGGACGCCCAGACGATCACCCTCGGCATCTACCGCTACATCGGCAACAACAACCAGGACTGGAACTCCATCATGGCGACCGCCGTCGTCGCCTCCATCCCCGCGACCATCCTGCTGATCGTCGCCCAGCGCTACGTCGCCGCCGGTGTCACCGCGGGCGCCGTGAAGGACTGACCATGACCGACACCATCTCCCTCGCGGCCCCCGGCACAGAAGGTCGCTCGACCAATCGACGCGGCGGTCCCGTGTCGCCGTCGACCTCGCTCCTCACCCCGCTCGACTCCAGCGAGATCCATCTGACCAAGGGGTACTGGCGCGATTGGCAGCGGACCAACGCCGAGGTCGTCCTGCTTCACTGCGAGACCTGGATGGAGCGCATCGGCTGGACCTCGAACTTCGACCGTGCCGCCTCCGGCGAGACCGGCTGGCAGCACTCGGGCATCGAGTTCGTCGACTCCGAGATCTACAAGCTCCTCGAGGGCATGGCCTGGGAGCTCGGCCGCGGTGGCGACCCCGAGCTGAACGCCCGCTACGACTCGCTGGTCTCGCGCGTGGCAGCGGCGCAGGACCCCGACGGCTATCTCCACACGTCCTTCGGCCGTTCGTGGCAGCGCCCGCGCTACTCGGACCTCGAGTGGGGTCACGAGCTGTACTCGTTCGGCCACCTGATCCAGGCCGCCGTCGCCCGCATCCGCACTGTCGGCCACGGCGAGCTCGTCGATGTCGCCGTCCGCCTCGCCGACCACCTCTACGAGACCTTCGGGCCCGACGGGCGGGTCGCCGTCTGCGGCCACCCCGAGATAGAGCCCGCACTGGTCGAGCTCGGACGAGCCCTCGACGAGCCCCGCTACATCGAGCTCGCCGGCCTGTTCGTCGAGCGCCGCGGGCACGGGCTCCTGAAGCCGATCGAGTACGGCCAGGAGTACTTCCAGGACGACGTGGCCGTCCGCGAGGCGACGACCCTCCGAGGCCACGCGGTACGCGCCCTGTACCTGGCCTCAGGCGCGCTCGACGTCGCAGTGGAGACAGGGGATCAGGAACTCGCCCACGCCGTCGAGCAGCAGTGGCGGCACACGGTGGCCACCCGCACCTACGTCACCGGCGGCATGGGATCGCACCACCAGGATGAGGCGTTCGGAGCCGACCACGAGCTCCCGCCGGACCGCGCCTACTCGGAGACCTGCGCCGGCATCGCCTCCACGATGCTGTCGTGGCGCCTGCTCCTGCAGAACGGCGACTCGGCGTATGCAGACCTCATCGAGCGCACGCTGCTGAACAACGTCATGGCGTCCCCGCGGGAAGACGGCCGAGCCTTCTTCTACACCAACACTCTCCACCAGCGTGTTCCCGGCACGGTGCCGTCCGAGGTCGACATCAACGCCCGGGCTCTGTCGAGCCTCCGAGCGCCGTGGTTCGAGGTGTCGTGCTGCCCGACCAACGTCGCGCGCACGCTCGCCAGCGTCGAGCTGTACTTCGCCACCAAGACCGACGACGGCATCCAGCTGCACCAGTACGGCGACTACGACGTGCACACGACACTCGCCGACGGCACGCCGATCGAGTTCTCCGTCACGAGCGGCTACCCGTTCGACGGCCGCGTCACGGTCACCTGGCGCCGGAGCACCGGCCGCTCGGTCGACCTGCGGCTCCGAATCCCGGCCTGGGGTGCCGGCGCCGTCCTGAGCCTCGTCGGCGAGCAGCCACGCAGCGTCGACGCCGACCACGCCATCGTCTCGCGGGCTTTCGAAGCGGGCGACACCGTCCAGCTCGACCTGCCCATGGAGGCGCGGTGGACCACCCCGGACCCTCGGATCGACGCGATCCGCGGCACCGTGGCCGTCGAGCGAGGTCCCCTCGTCCTCTGCCTCGAAGAGACCGGGGGCTCGGTCAACGACGTCGTCGTGGACACGGACGAGCCACTGTGGACGACAGACCGCGGCGCCGGGGTGACCGTCCGCGACATCTCCACTGTCGATCCGGCGTGGCCGTACGGCGACGCCGTCCCGGCCGACGGGCCAGGGCGCCACGCGATGCTCGTCCCCTACGCCACCTGGGCGAACGACGGGCCCTCGACGATGCGGGTGTGGCTCCCGAGGGGGTAGCGCGCCGACAGGCTTCGCCGGGGCAGCCTGTCCGGGCGGACGGAAAGAAACATCAGCAGACCACGCAAAGGAGCATGGAATGAAGAAGAGAACCATCACGTCAGCGATAGCGGCGTCGGCCCTGGTGGCCACCAGCGTCTTCGCCTTCGCCGGCGCCGCGCAGGCGGAGACGAACACCCTCGTCGTCAATGCCGGCGCGACGCTGCGGCCGGTCACCCACGCCGCCTCGGGGGGCCTCTACGCGCTGGCGACGACGACCACCCCGGATCCTGCGCTCCTCCCGGCCCTCCACCTGAGCCAGCTCACGCAGCCGGCGCCCGGTGTCACTCAGCTCGGCAACGGTGCGACGACGCCGACCGGCGACGCACTCAAGGTCGCCCCTAGCGCGATCGGCGCCGGCGTCCAGACGACGGTCCGCATGCCCGACATCTACCCGGACTTCCCGTACAAGTGGGTCTCGATGTCGGACTACCTGAGCAAGGTCGACACCATGGTCAAGGCCCGCCTCGCCGCGACGTCGACCACGAACATCAACGGCTGGGAGCTCTGGAACGAGCCCGACGGCAACTGGGACACCGCCAAGGCCGGCCCGTTCAACGACGCCTGGGTCCAGATCTACCGCGAGGTCCGATCGCTCGACACGGTCACCCCCATCGTCGGGCCCAGCTACAGCCAGTACAACCACGCCACCATGGTCGCGTTCCTGACCAACGCCAAGAACACCGGCACCATCCCCGACGTGACCAGCTGGCACGAACTCGACAGCGGTCAGAACGGCTGGGCGCGGATCACATCCGACGTCGCCGACTACCGCGCCGTCGAGACCTCCCTGGGCATCTCGCCCCGCCCCATCTCGATCAACGAGTACGCGGCGCCCGACCAGGTCGACGTGCCCAGCGCCGCCCTCCACTACGTCGCCCAGTTCGAGCGGGCCGGCGTCCGCGACGCAGAGCGCGCGTACTGGTTCGAGTCCGGGACCGTCAACGGACTCCTCTACAACGGGGCTCCGACCGCGAGCTACTGGATGTACAAGTGGTACGGCGACATGGCAGGAAACATGCTGCCCGTCACCGCGTCCAACTACCTCGACGGCATCGCCTCCCTCGACTCGACGCGCAAGAAGGTCGACGTCGTCTTCGGCGGCCAGGCCGGCACCACCACGGTGCGCGTCGACGGGCTCTCCGGTTTCGGCACGCAGGTGAAGGCGACGCTGTCGTACACGCCGGGATCGGGACGGCAGACCAACGTCGCCGCGCCGACGTCCCTCGGCTCGCAGACGCTCCCCGTCGCCAACGGCTCGGTCAGCGTCCCTGTCTCGGCCAACGCCGACTACAACGGCGCCTACCAGCTCACCGTCACTCCGGTCGCCGGCCCCACCACGGCATACCAGCAGACCTACGAGGCTGAGAACGCCACGGTCGTCAATGCGTCGAGGCTCAATTCGTCGACCGCCTCCAACGGCGGCTACGTCGGTCGCATCGACGGGTCGTCCGACATGCGCAGCGACAGCTTCGTGGACTTCCTCGTCACCGTTCCCACGGCCGGCAGCTACAACCTCGCTGTCCGCTACGCCAACGGGGGCACGGCCACATCGACCCAGGGCCTGGCCTACAACGGAGGCGCGTTCTCGACGGTCTCCTACCCGGTGACGGGCAGCTGGGGTTCGTTCGCGAACTCCGTCACGACGCCGGTCACGCTCAAGGCCGGGTCGAATGTCATCCGGCTGGCGAAGGGATCGCCGAACTACGCCGGGGGCTCGGGCTATGCGGAGCTCGACTCCATCACGGTCACTCCTCGCTAGGAGCGCCCGCTGAAGGCGAGGCCCCGCGCCGAGAGGTGCGGGGCCTCGGTCTGCTCGCGGGTAGCCTGCCGGGATGAACGCCGAGATCGCCGGCGTCCGCGAGATCCGACCCGAGACGACGCGCTGACGCGGTCGGAGCGCGCGAACGCGGCCGCGCTCAGGCGGGGCCGAGGCCGGTCACCCCGCCGGTGACCGCTCGCGTGATCTCGCCGTCGGGCCACCGCAGGACGACGCCGCGCTCCAGCGTCAGCGAGCCGACCTCGGCCGTCGATGCGAACGGAGAGTCCATGTGCGATTCGCCCGGGCGGTCGGCCGTGATCATCCCGAAGCCCGGGAAGCACCCGAGCCAGTCGCCCAGCGCGACGTCTGCCGAGGCATGCGGCGTCGGGACCGCCTCGACGTCGAGCACCGCGCCGTAGCCGCTGGCCTCGGCGAGCATGCCCGCCGTGCCGACGATCCCGGCCATGCTGACGTCCTTCGCGGCGGCCGGCCGCGCGCGGGCCACGGCGGCGGCGAGGTCGCGCAGCTCGTCGGAGCGGCGTCCCTCGGTCGAGTTCCACTGCGCTCCGCGGTGTCCTTCGCGCCAGGAGCCGCTGACGTCGATGGTGAGGCTGAGCGCGTCGCCGTAGCGGCCGCCCCCGCCCGGAACCGGGTGGCCCGTGCGTCCGAGAGCCGTGACGGAGAGCGCTGCTGGCACGCCGACCTGCGTGTGCCCGCCCAAGATGGGGATGCCCCAGGCCGCAGCGCCGCGACGGATGCCTGTCATCACGCGGCGGACGAACTCCGTGTCGCGCCCGGCCACGGCGTCGAGAAGCCCGACCGGCGCGGCGCCCATCGCGCTCAGGTCGTTGACGTTGACGAGCACGCCGCACCAGCCGGCCCACTCCGGATCCCGCTCGACCATCGAGGGCAGGATCGCGTCGCACGCGGCGATCACGTCGCTTCCGGGCACGGGAGCGCCGTCGTCGCCGACCCAGCCGGGGCCGCCGAGCGAGGTCGCCGGGGCGTCGGCCCACGCCGAGTGGGGCTCGAGCAGGGCGGCGAGGTGCGACTTCGTGACGTCGACGAGTCGCTGGTACCGGTCGATCGGCCAGCGCATGGCGAGATGGTCGACGCCGCCGATGACGGTGCTGCCCGTCGTCTGCCAGCCGAGGCGACGGAAGAGGACCGAGCTCCGGGTCTGCACGGTCGCGTCGAAGCGGATCACCCCGAGCTGCTCCGCCAGGGCGCTCGCCGCCCGCACGAGCGCGGAGCCGATTCCGAGCGCACTGCGGGCCTCGGGGGCCACGACCAGGCGCGAGCCCGTCCACCAGCCGATGTCGCGGGTGCCGACGGGCGAGATCCGCACGCCGCCGACGACCGTCGTGCCGGCCCGCGCCACGAGCACGACGGTGCGCGGGTCGTCGTCCAGGTCGTCGCGGTCGGTGCCCGCGAAGAGCCCCTGCTCATCGACGAAGGCCGAATGCCGGAGCCTGCGGTAGGCGTCGACCTCCGTGCCTTCGGCGATGGCGACCAGGAACTCGGCGGGACGCGCGACGACACTCGGCCCCATGAGGGCCGGCACATCCAGCAGGGCCACCCCTAGCCCCCCGCCGTCTGCAAAGCGGAGCACGCGCCGCACGCCGCGCAGCCCGCCTTCTGGTCGGAGCCGCGCATCCCGGCAGCGATCAGCGCCTGCGACACCCGGGACGTGATGTCGTGGAGGACGCCGCGGTGGGGTGCAGGCACCTTGTCGACGTCGGTCGCGAGGGTGCCGCGGAGCGGGCGGAACGGGACGACGAACGGGTAGACGCCCATGTCGATCAGCTCCTGCGCTCCGGCGACCATCTCGTCGGGGTCCTCGCCCATTCCGACGAGGAGGTAGGTCGAGACCTGGTTGCGGCCGAAGACCCGCACGGCCTCCCTCCAGGCGGCCCGGTACTCGTCCAGCGAGACGCGCGACTTGCCCGGCATCCACCGGCGCCGGACCGCGTCGTCCATCGACTCGACGTGGATGCCGATCGAGCGGGCGCCGGCTTCGTACAGGTCGGTGATCGTCGTCAGGTCGGCGGGTGGCTCGCACTGGACCTGGATCATCAGGTCGGGGACGGCCTTCTTGATCGCGCGGACGCAGCGGGCCAGGTGGGTGGCCCCGCGGTCGCGCCCGTTCGAGGTGCCGGTCGTCATGACCATCTGCTCGACCCCGTCGAGTCGCCAGGCCGCCTCCGCCACCTCGGCGATCATCGCCGGCGTCTTGACGGCCACGGTGCTCCCCGACTTCAGCGACTCCTCGATGGAGCAGAAGCGGCAGCGCTCCGCCGGGTCGTAGCGGATGCAGGTCTGCACGACCGTCGTGGCGAGCACCTTCGCGCCGTGCAGGCGCGCGATCTGCTCGTACGGGACGCCGTCGGCGGTGGCGAGGTCGTAGAACCTCGGCCGATCGACGGGGGACACCTCGATTCCGGTGTCCTCCCCGTCGAGCAGGAGCCGGCCGTCGTCGACGAGGTAGGGGCTGTCCTGGTTGACCGGGATGGCCGACTGCATCCCCTGGAACAGCACGTGCCCGTCGTCGCTCGGCCCGGCGCCGCCCTCTCGATGCACGGGGGCCGCGACGCGGATGCCGCGGATCGCGACGTCGACCCGGGTCGACAGCGCCCCGCCGTTGGTGATGGTCACGGTCAGACCATGTAGGTGCTGTTGATGATCGCGCCCTTGCGGGCGTAGTGGATGACGGCGTCCTGGACGTCGAGCGGGTGGCAGGGGATGACGCCCTCGATGAGGTCCTCCTCGCGGTTGCCGTGGAGTGCCAGGCCGAAGCGGCAGCAGAACACGGTGCCGCCCTCCTTGATGAAGGTCTCCAGGGCGTTGTTGATGTTGTTCTCGCCCGGGAACCCGTCGGCCCCGGTCGTCGGGAAGCCGCGGTTGGCGATGCAGTTCATCGAGCCCGGGCCGTAGAAGTACAGGACGCTCGAGAATCCCTTGCGGAGGGCGCGGATCGCCTGCAGCGTCGCGACGAAGCTGACGGAGGACTCGTGGGCGATGCCGTGGACGAGCTGGAAGTAGTACTCGTCTTTCGTGGCCGTGTAGTCGGGGAAGATCTTCGTCGATCCGTAGATGTTCGAGCCCTTGGGGATCGAGGGGTGAGGGATCTCGGTGCGAGAGGTCTCGATGTTGTCGAGGATCTGCTGGTCGTAGTCGATGTCGCTCATGTGTGTCTCCTAGCGGGTCGAGATGCATGCGTGTCTGGATCGGGAGCCGTACGGGATCGAGTCTTTGCCGTGTTTGTTGCGGACTGGTTTCGGCGAGATTGCATGTTTCCGCCGAAACGAGCTCTTATTCCTGCCGTAACCATTCAGAAACACGTGCCGTCGTTGACTAGGTGCACCGCAGGATCCTGCGCGTCCCGCTCCACTCACCGCAAGGAGACCCGATGGCCACCACCGTCGCAGCCGTCTCGGCGAATTTCACACGAGACCTCGAGCAGAACTACGCGCTCATCGAATCCCTGGTCGCCGAGGCACGGGAGAAAGACGTGCGGCTCCTCGTCCTGCCGGAGGCCGCGATCGGCGGGTACCTCTCGTCGCTCGGCAACCACGGCGACACCCTGAAGAACACGACGCGCTCCCTGCCGCCGGCGATCTCCCTCGACGGCCCCGAGATCCGCCGGGTCCAGAGCATCGTGGGCGACCTGGTCGTCTGCATCGGCTTCTGCGAGCTGGCCGACGACGGCGAGACCCGGTACAACGCGGCCGTGTGCCTCGACGGGACGACGATCTACGGCTCTTACCGCAAGGTGCATCAGCCGCTCGGCGAGAACATGTCGTACTCGGCCGGAGACGTCTACGAGGCGTTCGACACCCCCGTGGGTCGCGTCGGGATGCAGATCTGCTACGACAAGGCGTTCCCGGAGGCGGCCCGTTCGCTCGCGATGGACGGCGCCGAGATCATCGTGAGCATGTCCGCCTGGCCGGCTGCGCGCACCGCGACCGCCGAGAACCTGCAGGAGGACCGCTGGACCTACCGGTTCAACCTGTTCGACATGTCGAGGGCCCTCGACAACCAGGTGTTCTGGATCGCCTCGAACCAGGCCGGCACCTTCGGCTCGCTCCGCTACGTGGGCAACGCGAAGGTCGTCGACCCGGGTGGCAACATCCTCGCGACGACTCTGCTCGACTCGGGCATGGCGATCGCCGAGATCGACGTCGAGGGCACCTTCGCAGCCATGCGCGGCGGCATGTTCCACCTGCGAGACCGTCGCCCCGACGTGTACCGGACCGGCGAGGGGGCGTTGATCGATGCCTGAGATGACCTTCGAGGTGCGCTGGCCGGACGGCTCCGAGGTGTCCTGCTACTCGCCCAGCCTCGTGATGCACGACTACCTCGACCGCGGAGCGACGTACTCGGTGGACGAGTTCGTGAGGCGGTCGTCGGCGGCGCTCGACCTCGCCAGCGAGCGGGTGCTCGCCGCGTACGGCTTCAGCTGCACGTCGGCGATCCAGCAGAAGAGCGAGATCGTCGCGACCGCAGCCGGTTTCGATACCGGCACCGTCGAGATCCTGCGCATGGAACCGGGGCTGCCCGCGTGAGCGCGCGGATCACCGACGGCTCGCACGTCGAGGTCGCCGTCGTCGGGGGCGGCCAGGCCGGGCTGTCCATGAGCTGGCAGCTCACGCAGCAGGGCATCGGCCACCTCGTGCTCGAGCGAGACACGGTCGCCCACGACTGGGCCGACCGCCGCTGGGACAACTTCACCCTGGTCACGCCGAACTGGCAGTGCGCTCTGCCCGGGTATCCGTACGACGGCGCCGATCCGGACGGCTTCATGAAGCGCGACGAGGTGCTCGCCTGGATCCGCCGCTACGCCGAGTCGTTCGGTGCGCCGGTCGTGGAGGGCGTGCTCGTCACTCGAGTGCGTGAGGGGGCGGCGGGCGGCTTCGAGGTCGTCACCGACCAGGGCACCATCACGGCCGACCAGGTGGTCGTCGCGACCGGCGGCTACCACCGGCCCGTCCTGCCGGCAGCGGCCGGCCGGATCAGCAGCTCGATCGTGCAGGTGCACTCCGCCGACTACCGGTCCGCCGACGTGCTGCCCCAGGGGGGAGTGCTCGTCGTCGGCTCCGGCCAGTCGGGCGCGCAGATCGCCGAAGACCTGTTCCTCGCCGGGCGCGAGGTCCACCTGGCTCTCGGGTCGGCTCCTCGCTGCGCTCGCTTCTACCGCGGCCGCGACTGCATCGCCTGGCTCGACGACATGGGCGTCTACGACATCCCCGTCCAGGCCCAGGTCGGCGGACTCACCAAGCGCGAGTCGACGAATCACTACATGACCGGACGCGACGGCGGCCGTGACATCGACCTGCGGTCGTTCGCCCTCGACGGCATGCGCCTCTACGGTCGTCTGATCGGCGGCGAGGGCACGTCGCTCGCCTTCAGCCCGACGGCCGAGGCGTCGCTCGACCACGCCGACTCGGTGATGGAGTCGATCAAGACCGACATCGACCGGTACATCGACCGTGCCGGGATCCACGCTCCCCGCGAAGACCGCTACGTGCCGGTGTGGCGGCCCGACGAGGAGGTGACGTCCCTCGACCTCGACGAGGCCGGGATCACCAGCATCATCTGGTCGGCGGGGTTCCGATCCGACTACTCCTGGGTGCAGGTCGGCGTCTTCGACGGCGCCGGGCACCCCACGCACCAGCGCGGTGTCACGGCCGCTCCGGGGCTGTACTTCCTGGGCCTGCCGTGGCTCCACACCTGGGGGTCGGGGCGCTTCGCGGCGATCGCCCGCGATTCGGAGCACCTCTCGTCGGCCATCGGCGACCGCGCGCGACACCCCGCGGAGGCCGCTGTGCCGGGGTAGCGGGCATTAGCCTGTCCGACATGGCCGAGATCACGATGGGCGCGGTCGCCGCCCACTTCGGGCGCGACATCGAGCGGACCCTCGCCAAGCTGCCGGGCATGATCGACCAGGCGCGCGAGCGCGGCATCGACCTGCTCGTCCTGCCCGACGCCACTGTCGGGGGCTACCTGCTCGACATGGTGCACCCCGGCCCGGAGGCGCTGCCGCCGGCCGTCGAGCTCGACGGACCGGAGGTCCAGGCCATCGCCGACATGGCAGGCGACCTCACGCTGTGCTTCGGCGTGGCCGAGAGGGCGCTCGAGGGCGGCGAGGACGTCCGGTACAACAGCGCCGTCTGCGTCCAGGGCGGCAGGGTCCTCGGCACGCACCGCAAGGTGCACCTGCCGCTGGGCGAGTCCGAGGCCTATCGCGCAGGATCCGGCTTCCGCTCGTTCGACACCCCCGTGGGGCGCCTGGGCATGCTGATCGACTTCGACAAGACCTTCCCGGAGTCGTCGCGGACGCTGGCTCTCGACGGCGCCGAGATCCTCGCCTGCCTCAGCGCCTGGCCCGCCAGCGTCACCGACCGCTCGGACCGACTCCGCAACGACCGTCAGGCCCACCTGTTCGACCTCTACGACTGCGCTCGCGCCGCCGAGAACCAGGTCTACCTCGTGTCGTCCAATCAGACCGGCGTCCTCGGCGGGCTGCGCTTCCTGGGGCAGGCCAAGGTGGTCGACCCGGCCGGCGAGATCATCGCCAAGACCTGGGCCAAGGGGGGCCTCGCCGTCGCCACGGCCGATGTCGCTACCGATGTCGCCCGGGCCCGGCGCACCATGTTCCATCTCCGCGACCGCGCCCCCAAGGCCTACGGCCCCACGGTGGCCGCGGCCCTCGACTGACCGATCTCGACTGACCTTGGAGGTCGCGTGCGTATCGCCCAGGTGACCTACTCGACCAAGCCGCGCGGCGGCGTGGTCCACACGCTCGCCCTCTCGGAGGCGCTGGCCCGTCGCGGCCACGACGTCACGGTCTGGACCCTCGGGCGCGGCGGCGACCAGGCCTTCTTCCGCTCGGTCGACCCCGCCGTGACCATCCGGGTGGTCCCGTTCGAGCCGATCGACGGAGAAGACGTGGGGCACCGGATCCAGAGGTCGATCGAGATGATGCGGAGGGCGTTCGCCGAGTCGTCGTCCGAGTTCGACGCCGTCCACGCGCAGGACTGCATCTCGGCCAACGCGGTCGGCCCCTGCATCCGCACGATCCACCACCTCGACGAGTTCACGACCCCGCAGCTGATCGCCTGCCACGACGCGGCCATCCGGGAGCCGATCGCCCGGCTGTGCGTGTCGGCGGCGGTCGCCTCCGACGTCGCAGACGGCTGGGGGCTCGCGCCGACGGTGATCCCGAACGGCGTGGACGCGGAGCGATTCGCGGCCGCCGCCGGCCCGGCCGGGAAGGCGGGCCGCGATCGCTGGCGCACGGAGCTCGGGCCCTACGTGCTCGCACTCGGCGGGATCGAGCCGCGCAAGGGGAGCATCGACCTCCTCGATGCGTTCGCCCTCCTGCGCTCTCAGCGCCCCGACCTGCGGCTGGTATTCGGCGGCGGCGAGACGCTCTTCGACTACCGCCCGTACCGCGATGCGTTCAATGCGCGGGCCGCCGTGCTCGGGATCGCGCCGACGATCCTCGGCGTGATCGACGAGCCCGAGCTGGCCCCTCTGGTCGCCGGCGCCGCGGCCCTGGCGTTCGTGTCGACCAAGGAGGGCTTCGGCCTGGCGGCGATGGAGGCCCTCGCCGCCGGAGTCCCCGTCGTCGCGCGCGACCTCCCTGTCCTGCGCGAGGTGTTCGGCTCGACCGTGTCGTACGCCACCGAGGCGACGTCGATCGCCGCGGCGCTCTCGTCGGCGATCGGCGGCGACGGGCCGACGGCCGACGGCGGTCGCGCGCTGGCGGCCGCCCACGACTGGGACGACGTCGCACGCCTCCACGAGTCGTTCTACGAAGCGGTCGGTCAGGAGGGCGACCATGGCCAGGCAGTCGATCTCCCGGATCTTCACGGCGCTCGCTGAGCAGGATCCCCACCGCGTCGTCGCGACCGACGACGCGGGGACGCTGACGGCCGTCGAGCTCGACCAGGCCTCCAACCGCCTCGCGCGGGCCTACCTCGCCCTCGGTGTGACGACAGACTCGCTGGTGACGGTCTCGCTGCCGAACACCGTCGAGATCGTGATCGTCTGCGTCGCGATCTGGAAGTGCGGCGCCACGCCCCAGCCGATCTCGACGGGGCTCTCGCTGGCGGAGCGCGACGAGCTCGTCGAGCTGGTGTCGCCGGCCCTGGTCGTCGGCTTTGAGGCTGAACGCGACGTGCCGTGGGTGCCCGTCGGCTGGACTCCCGGCGCCTCGGTCTCGGACGCCCCGCTGCCGGACGCCTGGGCCGCGAGCTGGAAGGCGCCCACGTCGTCGGGCTCGACCGGGCGCCCCAAGGTCGTCCTGGCGGCCGGGCCGGCCCTCATGGATCCCGACCTCGCCGTGGCGCCCTACCTGCCGCGCGAGCAGGTTCAGCTCGTCACCGGGCCGCTGACCCACTCCGCCACGTTCACCTACGCGTTCCGCGGCCTGATGACCGGCCACGCCCTCGTCATCCTCCCGCGCTTCGACGAGACTCGGGCGCTCGCCGCGATCGAGACCCACCGGGTCACGTGGGCGCTGCTCGTACCGACGATGATGCACCGGCTCCTCCGCCTACCGGAGTCCGAGCGCGCAGCCGCGGACCTCTCGAGCCTCCTCACGGTCCTGCACCTGGGGGCGCCGTGCCCGCCCGACCTCAAGCGCCGCTTCCTCGACTGGGTCGGTCCGGAGCGCGTCGTCGAGGTCTACGCGGGCAGCGAGTCGAACGGGCTCGTCATGATCCGCGGCGACGAGTGGCTGGCCCACCCCGGCAGCGTCGGCCGCGCGATCGGCGGCACTACGGTCGCGATCCGCTCCGCCGATGGCGCGGAGCTCCCGGCGAACGAGGTCGGCCGGATCTGGCTGCACCGGGAGGGCGAGCCGACCTACCGCTACCTCGGCGGCTCCTCGTCGCGGACCCCGGACGGGTGGGACACCATCGGCGACCTCGGGCGGGTGGACGACGACGGGTACCTCTACGTCGTCGACCGTGCGGACGACCTGATCCTGCGAGGAGGGGTCAACGTGCACCCCGCCGAGATCGAGCGCGTGCTCGAGACTCATCTCGCCGTGCGGAGCGCCGTGGCCTTTGGCGTGCCGGACGACGACCTCGGGCAGCGCATCGAGGCCGTCGTCGACGTCGCGGGCGCCGCGGTCGAGGCCGGCGACGTGCTCGCCTGGGCGGCCGGTCGACTCGATGGCGCTCGCCGCCCCGCGCGGATCCACGTCGTGGACGACCCCGTCCGCAACGACGCGGGCAAGACGAGCCGCCGGGCCTACGCGCGCCGGTTCGGCCCCGCCGGCTGAGCCGTCGCGCGCGCGACGGACACCCGCACTTGACCTGGAGCGCGCTCCAGGTGTGACGATGGGCACATGAGCGAACTCCTTCTCCCCGAGGTCGAGGTCGACGTGCCCGACGGCGGGCTGCCGATCGGCGAGGCGGCGCGGGTCACGGGGCTCGGCGTCGAGACCCTGAGGTACTACGAGCGCGCCGGGCTGCTGCTCGATCCTGCGCCCCGGAACTCCGGCGGGAAGCGCCGCTACGGCCGGCGCGACCTCAACTGGATCGCCGGTCTCGTCATGCTGCGCGAGACCGGGATGTCGATCGCGGACATGCACCGCATCGCGGAGATCAGCCGGCGCCCCGGGACCGAGCGCGAGCGGCTCGTCGCCTTCGAGGAGCACCGCACCCGGGTCGTCGCCGACCTCGAGCGCACCCGGCGGCACCTCGCCGCCATCGATCGCAAGATCGCCGCCTACCGGGAGGCCGCGTCCGCGGTCGCCGACGACAGACACGCAGGAGACAGCGAATGAGCATCAGCACCACTCGGATCGGCGACGGCCTCGACGTCTCGGGCATCGGCCTGGGCGCCATGGGCATGAGCGCCTTCTACGGGGCGAGCGACGAGAAGGAGTCGATCGCCACGCTCCGGCACGCGATCGACATCGGGGTCACCTTCATCGACACGGCCGAGGCCTATGGGCCGTTCGAGAACGAGAAGCTCATCGCGCGGGCCCTCGGCGACCGGCGAGACGAGGTGACCCTGGCCACGAAGGCGTCGACCGAGACCGACGACGACGGGACGGTGCACGGCCGCAACGGCACGCCCGCCTACATCAGGCACGCTGCCGAGCGGTCGCTGAAGCACCTCGGCACCGACGTGATCGACCTCTACTACCTGCACCGAGTCGACCCGGCCGTCCCGATCGAGGAGAGCGTCGGCGCGATGGCCGAGCTGGTCGCCGAGGGCAAGGTGCGCCACATCGGCCTCTCGGAAGCCGCGGCATCCACGATCCGCCGGGCCCACGCCGTGCACCCGCTGGCCGCGGTCCAGTCGGAGTTCTCGCTGTTCGCGCGCGACGTCCTGCACAACGACGAGAAGGCGGTCATGGACGAGCTCGGCATCGGGCTCGTCGCGTTCTCACCGCTGGGCCGGGGCATCCTGACCAGCGGCATCCGCAGTCTCGACGAGCTCGCCTCCGACGACGCCCGACGCCACCTGCCGCGGTTCCAGCCCGACGCCTTCGCAGCCAACCTCCGGCTGGTCGAGCGCGTCGAGGCGATTGCCCGGACCCATGAGGCCACCGTGGCGCAGGTCGCCCTGGCCTGGCTGATCGGCCAGGGCGTCGTTCCGATCCCGGGCACCCGCCACCGCGAGCGGCTCGACGAGAACGCGGGAGCCGCCGCCGTCTCGCTCACCGAGGCCGAGCGGCAGGAACTGGCCGACGCCGTCCCCCGGGACGCCGTGGCCGGCTCGCGCTCGGCCGCCCCCGTCCACCCCGGCGAGGATCGCTAGCTCCTCGCGTCGGGCCGGTCTCTGCGACGTGCTCTGGGTCTTCGGGCGCATAATGAAGGGACACTAGCGCGACACCTGTCGTCGAAACGAGTTCCCCGGACAGCGCTGCCGCACGAGAGGAACAGCAATGAAGGCACTCCGCTACGTCACGGTCGGCGCGGCCCCCGAGGTCGTCGAGATCCCGATCCCGAAGCCGGGCCCAGGGCAGGTTCTGCTCCAGGTGACCGCCGGCGGCGTCTGCCACTCCGACGACTACGTGATGGGGCTGTCGGCGGAGGAGTACGCCGCCGCCGGCTACCCGCTCCCGATGACGCTCGGCCACGAGGGCGCGGGAATCGTCCACGAGCTCGGCGAGGGCGTGTCGACGGTGAAGGTCGGCGACGCCGTCGCCGTCTACGGCCCCTGGGGCTGCGGCTACTGCCGCAACTGCTCGATGGGCCACGAGAACTACTGCACGAACGCGGCAGAGCTCGGCATCACGCCTCCCGGTCTCGGCACCGACGGCTCGATGGCCGAGTACATGATCGTCGACGACCCGCGCCACCTGGTGCCGCTGGGCGACCTCGACCCGGTCAAGAACGTCTCGCTCACTGACGCCGGCCTCACGCCCTACCACGCGATCAAGCGCTCCCTGCCGAAGCTCGGCGCCGGCACCCACGCCGTCGTCATCGGCTCGGGCGGCCTCGGCCACGTGGGCATCCAGATCCTCAAGGCGCTCTCGGGTGCGACGGTCATCGTGCTCGACGTCAACGACGAGAAGCTCGAGCTCGCGAAGCACGTCGGCGCCGACATCACGATGATCAGCGACGGCGACGCCGCGGCGAAGATCCTCGAGCTGACCGACGGCAAGGGAGTCGACGCGGTGTTCGACTTCGTCGGCGCCAAGCCCACCATCCCGCTCGCCATCGCCGTCGCCGCGTCGGAGGCCGACGTCACGATCGTCGGGATCGGCGGCGGCGCCGTCGAGTTCGGCTTCGGCACGATCCAGTACGACGTCGCCGTGCGGATTCCGTACTGGGGCTACCGCAACGAGCTGATCGAGGTGCTCGATCTGGCCCGTGCCGGCAAGATCGACGTCGAGGTCCAGCAGTACTCGCTCGACGACGGCCCGAAGGCCTACGCCGACCTGGCGAGCAGCTCCATCCGCGGCCGCGCGGTCATCGTCCCGTAGGGAGTCCGAGCGGCGCGCGGCGGGCGCGGTCAGTAGTGCCGCGTCGCGAGCGCCACGTCGGAGCCGGCGGGGGTGATGGAGACGGCGCGGATCGACCCGGCGGCGATGTCGGTGGCGGCGGAGAGGTCGGACGCCGTGCCGCCGATGGCCTTCCAGGTGGCGACGGTCGTGCGAGTTCCGGCGTCGTCGATCACGACCAGGTCGTACGAGCCGCTGTCGGTCGCCCAGTCGGTGCCGTACGAGCAGTGCCAGTCGACGCGGGTTCCCCAGTCTTTGGCGGTCAGGCCGATGTCGGCCTCGACGGGGCTTCCGGCGGCGGGGGTCATGGCCGCGAGCGGGGCGGACGGGTCGGGACGCAGGGCGCCGACGGTGAAGCCCCCGGCGATCAGGAGCACGGCCGAGACGGCGGCGACGAGCACCAGGCCGACGCGGCGGCGCCGACGGCGGGATGCGATCCGGCCGGCGATCGACTGCACCGTGCTCGACGGCACGGGCGTCGTCGCCTCGTCGTCGAGCAGCTCGAGGGCCTCCTGGGCGCTCAGCGAGCGGAGCAGCGCGGGCAGCCCGGCGATCTCGGCCATCTCGGCGCGCGCGTCGGGACGGTCGCGCAGGTAGGCCTCGTACTCGAGGCGCTCCTCGGGCGTGAGCGAGCCGAGCACGTAGGCGGCGTCCCAGTCGCGGGGCTCGTCTCCCGAGGTCGGCGGCGGGGTGTCGTGGGTCACTGGGTGACCCCCCTCTCTTGAAGCGCGAGCCGCAGGGCCCGCAGCGCGTAGTGCAGTCGCGACTTGATGGTGCCGGGCGGGACCCCGGCCTGGTCGGCCAGGTCGGCGATGGACATGCCGAGGTGGTAGGCGCCGACGATCACCTGGCGGTGCTCGCGGGTCAGCGACTTCATGGCGTCCTGCAGCAGCCACTTGCTCAGGCTGGCGTCGGTCTCGTCGGCGGTCGCGCGCTCGGGCAGCAGGTCGGTCGGGAACTCGTGGCGGTGATGGGCGCTCCGGGCGTCGTCGACGACCAGGTTGCGCGCCACGGTGAACAGCCAGCGCCGCGCCGAGAGGTCGTCGCCCTCGAGCAGGCGGGTGTGCTTCCAGAGCCGCAGCAGCGACTCCTGCACGATGTCCTCCGCGAGGGCGGGGTCGTTCGTCAGCCGCGACACGTACCGCTGGAGCGCGGGCGCGTGCGTGTCGTGGATCGCCGACAGCAGCTCGCTGTGGTCACCGCGCATGGCGTCCCTCCTCGGGGCAAGTCTCCATCAGATGTCGCCGAGGGTCACGGGACAGGGTTCGCGGGCCAGCCGTGCGTGGGCCAGCGTGCACCGGTCAGTACCCCGTGAACGCATCGGTGGTGGCACGGCGCACGCCGGCCCGCTTCAGGACGGCCTTCACCCCGGCGACCAGACGCGGGGAGCCCGAGACGTAGGCTCGCCGGCGGTGCGCGTCGGGCACGAGGTCGCGGAGGTGCTCGACGGTGAGAGGCCCGCGGCCGGCGTACGTCCAGCCCGGCGGGAGGTGGGCCGGGAGTTCCTGCGTCAGGACGATGCCGCGGCCCCCGCCGAGCCGCAGCTCGCCCAGGTACGCGAGCTCGTCGGGGGTGGATGCCGAGAGCACGACCACGACGTCGCGGAGCTCGTCGCGGGCGGCGGCCTCGGCCAGCTGGCTGACGAACGGGGTGACGCCGATGCCGCCGGCCACCAGCAGCAGCGGCACCGAGGCATCGGCGGGCAGCGTGAAGTCGCCCCCGACCACGGTCGCGCTCACGGTCTCGCCGTCGCCCAGCGCCAGCAGTCGGCTCTTGAACGTCGACGACGGGTCGGCGGCCTTGATGCCGATGCGGATCACGTCGGGCTCGGACGGCGCCGACACGATGCTGAAGACGCGCCGTTGCCCGCGCACGTCGGCCCCCGCGTGCGGAATGCTCAGCTCCAGGAACTGCCCCGCCCTGAACGCGACCGGCCGCCGCGGGCGGAACGCCACCTCCCACGCGGTCGGCGTCAGCCTCCGGCGCTCGACGAACTCGAGGGCGACGCGTCGGCGCTGCCCGACCGCGAACGCGAGCACGTTGCCGATGACGAGCGCCAGCTCGTAGGTGCCGTAGAGGGGCCCGACGTGGAACGGCAGGGCGAACAGCACGCCGACGATCACGGCCAGGGCCAGCTGCTGCCAGCGCCGCGGCGGGAGGGTGAGCGGCTCGCTCAGCATGAACCCCGCGAAGAAGACGACCGGCGACGACAGCACGGCGTTCGAGAGCGCGGCGGGCAATGCGGTGCCGAACGACATCGACGCGAGGGTCACGCCGGCGACCGCCACGACCGCGAAGACGAGGCCCATCGTGAGGTTTCGCGTGCGCCGCAGGATCGCGAGGGAGGCGACCAGGACGACCGGGAGCATCGCCGGAGACCCGATCCACCAGCCCGGGAAAGCCGCGGGGATCGCGACGCTCATGACGACGGCCGCGATGGCGGCGGGGTTCGCGACGTGGCGTCCGCGGATCGCGAGGAGGTACTTCGAGGCCGAGGCGACGGCACCCGCGATCGCGAGGGCGGCGATGCCGGTGCCCGTGAGGCTCGGCTGGAAGAGGAAGACGAGGATCAGCGCCGTCACGAACGACGACTCCGTGTGGGCCTTCGCTCGGAACGCCAGGGCGAGCAGCCGCGTGCTGACGACGGTGGCGACGCAGGCCACGAGGGCGCCGACGACGATGGCCAGGGGGCTGTAGGCGATGAGCCCCAGCGCCGCGGCGATCAGCGACCAGACGAGCAGGGCCAGAAGCGCCAGGAGCACGAGCCGGTACATGGTGACGCGGCCGGTGACCCCGTCGAACCAGGCCGAGACCGAGCGCGGTCGGGTGGTGCGGCCGTGGGCGGCAGCCGGAGCGCTCATCGGAAGAGCACCTCGTCGAAGGCGGCGGTCGCCTCGACCGAGCCGTCGCGCAGGAGGCGGAGCGACTCGAACGCGATGCCGACACCCCGCTCGGCGAGCTCGGCGTGCGTGGTGAAGAACAGCGCGCTCGCCAGGCCGTCGGCCTCGAGGGCGGTGGGGGCGAGGGCCCAGGTCGCGAGGACCTCCCGCGTGGGCGCACCCGACCGCCCGTCGAGCACGTGGTGGAGGTCGTCGCCCCAGGCGCGGCGGTTCACCGCCGACGCGCACAGGGCCGAGTCGCGCAGCTCGACGACGCCGATGGCGAGCGTCGGATCGAGCGGGTGCTCGAGGGCGACCCGGGCAGGGACCTCGCCCGCCTGGCGGATGTCGCCGCCGGCGTCGATGGTGAAGTCGTCGATGCCGGCGTCGGCGAGGACGTGGGCTACCAGGTCGACCAGGTAGCCCTTGCCCGCCGCGCCCACGTCGATCAGCACCGGCTCGCGCGTGACGAGGTGCGTGCCGTTCCAGGTGGCGGCGTCGCCCCACCGCGGCACGGCCGCGGGGTCGGGCGTCGCGTGGAACGCGTAGTCGGCGCCGTAGCCGAGGTGCTCGAGGCGCCGGCCCACGAGCGGGTTGACGGCGCCATCGGTCGCGGCGGCGAGCACCGAGTAGAGGTCGAGCAGCGGCCCCGCCTCGCCGGGCAGCTCGTAGCGCCCCGCCTTCCGCGCGATGCGGCTGACCAGAGAGTCGGGGCGGAACCGCGACCAGGCGAGGTCGAACGCCTCGATCCGGGCGTCGACGGCTCGGCACGCGTCAGCAGGCAGGGCCTCGAGTGTGGTGATGCTCCAGCGCGTGCCGATCGCGTCGAACTCGATCCGGGCCGGCGCGAGCGCTGCGTCAGGCCTTGGCATCGGACTTGATCTTCGACAGCGCGTCGTCGAAGCCCTGGCTGGTCAGCGACGAGCCGGCGACGTTGGTCACATGGAGGTCGTCGATCTTCGTGCCGACGATGGCGTCCGAGATGCCGCCGATGAACTTCGCCTCGTACTGCGTCGCCGTCGGGTCGGCCTTGACCGTCTTGACGCTGACCGCCTTCACCGCGTCGCTCGCGATCGTCAGGGTGACGCTGATGACCTCCTGGCCGCCGGGCGACGAGTAGGTTCCCTGCTCGGTGTAGGCGCCGTCCTCGTAGGTGCCGGAGCCGGCATCGGCGGGTGCCGAGCTGCCGGAGGTCGAGCCGCTGTCGGAGCTCGCAGGCGCCTTCGTCGCGCCGGCGTCGGCGGACGACCCGCCGCCGGTCGAGGCGGCGCCGGCCGAGCAGCCGGTCAGGACGCCGAGGGCGGACAGGCCGGTGAAGGCCAGGAGGGCGGTGCGGGAGCGGGGGAGGGACATCGCTATCTCTTCTCGTCGAACGGGCGTCGCGGTGACGCGGCCGGGCTGGCCTATCCCGACAACGAGACAGAGTGCGAGAAGGTTCAGTCCGCTCGACGGATCGGCGCGACGGAGTCGGCGGCGGCGCGGGCGGCGGAGCTACGCTGGCACCGAACCGACCGAGGGAGCCCCATGAGCGCCGTCCGCATCCACAATTTCGCCGTCTCGCTCGACGGGTTCGGCGCTGGAGCCGACCAGAGCCTCGAGGCCCCGTTCGGCCACGCCGACGGGCGGCTGATGGGCTGGTTCACGGGCACCCGGACGTTCCGGGCCATGCAGGGCGCCGAAGGCGGGACCGCCGGCGTCGACGACGCGTTCGCCTCGGCGTGGGGCACCGGGATCGGCGTCGAGATCATGGGCCGCAACAAGTTCGGCCCCCAGCGCGGACCCTGGACCGACGACGAGTGGACGGGCTGGTGGGGCGACGAGCCGCCGTTCCACACGCCGGTCTACGTGCTGACGCATTACCCGCGCGAGCCGCTGGTCATGGAGGGCGGCACGACGTTCCACTTCGTCGACGCGACACCGGCCGAGGCGCTGGCCCAGGCGACGGCGGCGGCGGACGGCCTGGACGTGCGCATCGGCGGCGGCGTGGAGACGGTCCGCGAGTTCCTGCGCGCGGATCTCGTCGACTACCTGCATCTCGTGATCGTGCCCATCGTGCTGGGCCGGGGCGAGCGCGTCTGGGACGACCTGGAGGGGCTCGAGGGGCGCTTCGACGTCGAGAGCGTCAGCTCGCCGAGCGGCGTGACGCACGTCGTGTTCACGCGCCGGGTCTGACTGGCGCGGCTGACCCCGCCGGATCGGCTCGTCCCCGCCGTTCTGCCAGCGGAATCGTGCCGATTCGGCGGGGGCCGGCGCGCACCCGCTGAATCGGCGCCAGCCCGCCGGACGACGGCCGCCGAGAGCAGCGCAGCTCGGGCGGCGGAGACCCCTTGCGCTAATTTTTAATGGTGATAAATTAACGGCACGCAGGAACTCGACGGAGAGGCTCCCATGACCGACATCACCGCA
Organism: Frondihabitans sp. OV104; assembly: GCF_057787745.1. Classification (NCBI taxonomy): domain Bacteria; kingdom Bacillati; phylum Actinomycetota; class Actinomycetes; order Micrococcales; family Microbacteriaceae; genus Frondihabitans; species Frondihabitans sp. OV104. Next base: position 2,563,176 of record NZ_CM173541.1, on the reverse strand, counting down.
TTCGCAGAGGCCCACGCCGCCCGGCTCGACGAGCTGATCGACGCGGTGGTGCCCTCCGACGACTTTCCGTCCGGAGCCGAGGCCGGAGGCCGAGAGTTCCTGCGCCGGGTGCTCGCCGAGAGGCCGGAGTGGGTCGCGCGCGTCGAGGGGGTGCTCGCCGAGGGCGAGGCCTCTGCCGACTGGGACTGGTTCGCCGAGCTCGTGTCGGGCGGCTACTACGCCGATCCTGACAACGGCGGCAACGACGGCGCGCGCTCGTGGCAGATGGTCGGCTGGAGCCCCGACCCGATCGGCGGCTGGAGCACGGCGGTGCCGGTGGCCGAGGCGCCGAAGACGGTGGTGCACGCCCGCGATCTCGACGACCGCTACGACGCGATCGTGATCGGCTCGGGCGCCGGGGGAGGCGTCGCCGCGTGCGGGCTGGCCGAGGCCGGCCGGCGCGTGCTGGTCGTCGAGGCGGGGGCGTGGCCCGGGATCGCCGAGCTCGCCGCGGACCACATCCGCAACCCGCGCTCCGACTGGGGCCTCGCGCCGCTGTCGGGTCCGTCCGACTCCGGCAACCCCCGGATCGGCAACCGCGGCGACCTCCTGCGCCCGTCGAATCCCGCCTGGGGCAACAACGCGTTCACCGCGGGCGGCGGCACCCGCGTCTACGGGGCTCAGGCCTGGCGGTTCGGGCCCCGCGACTTCACGATGGCCTCGACGTACGGCGTGCCGGAGGGCAGCTCGCTCGCGGACTGGCCGATCGGCTACGACGACCTCGAGCCGTACTACGGGCGCGCCGAGCGCGAGGTCGGCGTCTCGGGCGGCGACTTCGACGGACCCTGGGCGGGGCCGCGCAGCACCCCGCTGCCGATGGGCCCGGTCGGGTCGGGGCCCGCCCGCGCACGCCTCGCGGAGACCGCCCAGACGCTCGGCTTCTCGACCGTCCACGTGCCCCTCCTGATCAACACGCGCGAGTACCTCGGCCGCCGCGCCTGCGAGCAGTGCGGCCTCTGCGTCGGCTTCTCGTGCCCGGTCGATGCCAAGAACGGCAGTCAGAACACGATGCTCACCCGCGCCTTCGCGACCGGCAACGCCGCGATCGTGCTCGAGACACGGGCGAGCAGGATCCGCACCGACGCGGCCGGCCACGTCGTAGGAGTCACCCTCGTCGGCACCTCCGACGGCGTGGACTGGACGCGCGACGTCGACGCCGCCGAGATCGTCGTCTCGGCCGGCGCCACGGAGTCGGCCCGCCTCCTGCTGAACAGCGCGCACGAGCACGAGCCGAACGGGATCGGCAACAACCGCGACCAGGTCGGCCGCCACCTGCAGGGCCACGTCTACGGCGGCGCGTTCGGCATCTTCGACGAGCCGGTCGAGGACGCTCTCGGGCCCGGTCCGTCGATCGCGACGACCGACTTCCGGCACGACACCGGCGACGGCCGAATCGGCGGCGGCATCATCGCCAACGAGTTCGTCGCGACGCCCTCGAACACGTACCGGTACCTCACCGGAGCGGGTCTGCTCGCCCGCGCCGGAATCGAGAGCAAGCGCGGCATGCGCGACCTCTACCGGCGCACCATGCGGCTGATGGGTCCGATCCAGGAGGTCACGTCGGCGGAGGCGCGCGTGCGCGTCGACCCGTCGGTCGTCGACCGCCACGGCGTCCCGGTGGCGCGGATCAGCGGCAGCGTGCACGCCGAAGACGTCCGGGCCCGCGACTTCACGAGCGGCATTAGCGGCGAGTGGCTGCGCGGAGCGGGCGCGACGTCGGTGGTCGAGCTCAGGTCGCCGATCGACGGGCCGAGCGTCGGCCAGCACCAGGCCGGTACCGCCCGCATGGGAGACGACCCGGCGACGAGCGTCGTCGATCCGTTCGGGCGCGTGTGGGGCCACGACAACCTCCGCGTCGTCGACGGCTCGGTTCACGTGACGAACGGCGGCGTGAACCCCGTGCTCACCATCTTCGCGACGTCGCTGCGGAGCATCGAGCAGATGGCGGGCGGCTGGGTCTCGCCCCGGGAGCCCGAGCTCGCGGTCTCGTGAGGGGGCTCGAGCTGTGAGTCGGACTGCCGTGCGCCGGATCGCTGTGAGTCGGGTGGCCGCGTGAGCCGGGTGGCCGCGTGAGCCGGCCGGGCACGTACGCCAAGGGGGCGGCGAAGCGGCTGGAGATCCTGGAGGCTGCACACGCGGTGCTCGCCCGGGAGGGGTACCGCAACTCGTCGCTGCGGTCGATCGCGCGAAGCCTCGGGATGGAGCCCGCGCACATCCTGTACTACTTCGGCAGCCGCGAGGAGCTGCTGCGCGAGGTGATCGAGCGGTGGGACGCCGACTCCCGACGCGCCCATGAGTCGCTCGACGCGCTCGACGGGTTCGCGGAGGCCGTGCGGCGCAATGTCGGGATCCCGGGGATCGTGCACACCTACCTCACGTTCGCCGCGGAGGCCGTCGACCCGGCCCACCCCGCCCACCAGTACTTCATCGACCGGTTCGAGAGGACGCGGGCGGAGCTCAGCGCCGCGATCGCCGCCGGACAGGTCGCCGGCACCCTCCGGGCCGCGCTCGACCCCGACCGCACGGCGCGGACGCTGATCGCCGTCTCGGACGGCCTGCAGCTCCAGGCGCTCGTCGACCCGGGCGTCGACGCGGTCGCCGACATGGCGGCGGCTATGGCCGACCTGCGGGTCTAGGCGGCGCCGCGCTGCGTCTGCCGCGGCGCGCCGGGCCGGCGTGTGCCCGCGGTGTCGGGGTGGTGGCCCCGCCGGATCGGGTCGTGCCCGCCGTTGTGTCGGCGGGGTTGTGCCGAATCGGCGGGGCGTGGGAAGCGCCCGCAGGATCGGCCTGGCCCCGCGGGGCCGGCGTGTGCCCGCAGTGTCGGGGTGGTGGGCCCGCCGGATCGGGTCGTGCCCGCCGAAGGTCTGGCGGGGTTGGGCCGAATCGGCGGGGTTGAGCCAACGCCCGCCGGAACGGCTCGGGCCCGCCGAAACGGCACGGGCGCCACGCCGCGAGCCGGCGTCTAGGCCGACGGCGAGGGCTCCCCGGCCCCGCCGACCCCGGCCCCGCCGCCACCCCGCACCCGCACCACCTCGTCGAGCACCGCGTCCGCGACCGCGCGCTTCGACCCCGCCGACTCGGCCACGACCGAGCCCGCGCCGTCGAGCACGACGACGGTGTTGTCGTCCGACCCGAAGCCGGCCGCCCATCCGACGAGGTTGACCACCAGCAGGTCCGCGCCCTTGCGGGTCGCCTTCGTGCGGCCGAGCTCGAGCAGCTCGTCGCGGGTGGGGGCGGTCTCGGCCGCGAATCCGACGACGGTCTGCCCCGGACGGCGTGCCGCGGCGAGCCCGGCCAGGATGTCGGGGTTCTTCACGAGGCGGAGGGTGAGCTCGTCGCCCTCGGCGTCCTTCTTGATCTTCGTCTCCGACACGCTTGCTGGGCGGTAGTCGGCGACGGCCGCGGCCATCACGACGACGTCGGCGATCTCGGCCGCGCTCTCGACGGCGAGAGCCATCTCGGAGGCGGTGGTCACGTCGATAACAGCAAGGCCCGCGACGTCGACCTCGCCCGCCAGGTGCGCGGCGACGAGCGTCACCTGGGCGCCGCGCGCGAGGGCGGCCCGGGCGAAGGCCACGCCCTGCTTGCCGCTCGACCGGTTGCCGAGAAACCGCACCGGGTCGAGCGGCTCGCGCGTGCCCCCGGCCGAGACGACGACGCGCAGGCCGTCGAGGTCGCGGGCCGGCACCGCCGGCGCAGCGGATGCCTCGAGCACCCCCAGCGCCGCCGCGACGATCTCGTCCAGCTCGCTCATGCGGCCCTCGCCGACGTCGGTGCCGGTCAGAGCGCCGCTCCCGGGCCCCACCACGACGACGCCCCGCTCGCGCAGTGTCGCCACGTTGGCCCTGGTCGCCGGATTCGACCACATCTCGGTGTGCATGGCCGGCGCCACGACGAGCGGCGCCCGCGAGGCCAGCACGGTCGTGCCGAGGAGGTCGTCGGCGAGGCCGGCGGCGAGCTTGGCCAGGGAGTTCGCGGTCGCAGGGGCGACGACGATCAGGTCGGCGGCCTGGCCGAGCGCGACGTGGCGGACAGCGGCGACGTCGTCGTAGAGCGAGGCGGTGACCGAGTTCCTGCTGATCGCCTCCCAGGTCGGAAGCCCGACGAAGCGCAGCGCCGCCTCGGTCGGGACGACGTGCACGTCGTGGCCGGCCGTGACGAGCAGGCGCACGACGCCGACGGCCTTGTAGGCGGCGATGCCTCCGGTGATCCCCACCACGATGGTCTTGCTGTCGGTCATGACCGTCTCACCTTCGTCGAAGCGCACACCTCTATCCTGTCCGAGTGTGCACCGTCGTCATCGGGTTCGATCCCGCGGCCGCCTGGCCGGTCGTGCTGCTGGGGCTTCGCGATGAAGAGGCGTCTCGCGCGTGGGATCCTCCCGGCCCCTGGTGGCCGCACCTCGGCGACGGGATCGTCGGCGTCCACGACCGCGAGGCGGGCGGCGCCTGGCTTGCCGTCAACGAGTCGACCTCGCGCGCATCCGTGGTGCTGAACCGGCACGAGCCGGTGCCCGTCCCGTTCGGCGGCTACGTCTCGCGCGGCGTGCTGCCGCTCGAGTCGGTGACCACGGGGGCGCAGGAACTCCGCGACCCCGACGCCGACCTCCCCACGACGCGCGCCTTCAACCTCGTCGATCTCGCCCCCGACTCCGTCTCCTTCACCCGGTGGGACGGCGCCCGCGTCGAACGGCACGACCTCGGGCCCGGCGTGGACATGATCACGCACGAGGGCCCGGATGTGCCGTCGGTGGCCCGCGAGCACCGGTGGCTGCCGGAGTTCCGCGCCGCTGCCCGCCCCGACGGACCCGCCGCCGAGCCGACGTGGGAGCCGTGGCTCGACGTGCTGCGGGCCAGCGCCGTGCTCGCGCCGACCGACGACGAGGCGCTCTTCCGCCGCGACGAGGCCGAAGGGCACGTCTACGAGTCGCTGTCGGTCACGGCGCTCGCCGTGCGTCCGGGGGAGGCGTCGCTGCGTCACGCGCGCCTTGCCAGCCCCGGCCATCTCGCCGAGACGCTCGCCTGGCGCTAGACCGTCGCGAGTTGCCCACATCTGGGCGAACGCGCCGCCGGTCTCCCCCGATCGGGGACTCTCGCGCGTGCGAGATCGAGGCCGACGGCGCCAGCCGGTCTACGCGCAGCGCACGGCGGCGAGGCCGGCCAGCGAGAGCACGTTGACGGTGACGGCGGCGCTGGTGGCGGTCCAGTTCGACGACAGGTTCGTGCGCACGCGGATCGGCTGGTTCAGACCGAGGGCGAGGAGGCCGCCGCCGGCGAGGACGACCGTGCGGGTGGCTCCGGGGACGGTGGTGGTTCCTGCGCCCACGAGCACGTCGAAGCCCGTCGGCGTCGCGCCGCTGTACGTCCACGAGATGGTGACCGTGCTGCCGTCGGCGTTGTTCGTGCAGGTGACACCCGTGGCGGCAGTCGCGGTGGCGGTGCTGAAGGTGCCGGTCGCGGCCCCGGAGTCGCTGAAGGCGGCCTGCGTGTCGACCAGGCCGTGGCCCGTCACGCCGAGCGTCACCGCGACTCCGAGGGCGAGCGCGACGATGGCCAGGCGCACGCCCGCTGGGCGCCCCCGGTGTCGCGTGCTTTCGGACATCGCCGACTCCTGATCCGTGGCCGTGCGCTGGTGAGGCGCGGGCCGTGACCTCCATTGTCACCGGATCGGGCGGAAACCTCTAGCCTTCGTCGCTTTGACCCCGGGCGTTGTAGACGAGCACGCCGCCCGCGTCGACAGCCTCCCGGTACGCCCGGAACACCGCCAGCGCCTCGTCGCGGAGCACGTTCTGCGTCACCGTGATGCCGCGCGACTCGAACTCCTCGGCCCAGTCGGCGGTCAGGGGGCCCTCGTCGAACGTCGAGATCTCCTCGAGCTCGGGGCCGGATCCGGCGACGAACAGCGACGTGATGCCCGACCACATGGCCGAGCCGTAGCACTGGATGCACGGGCGCCAGTTGACGACCAGCTCGTGCTCGGGGAGGCCGGAGCCGCCGAGATCCCACGACCCGAGCGCCTTCTGCGCGAGGCCGAGCGCCATTCCCTCCGCGTGCGCCGAGCTGATGCCGCTCGCCAGCACGACGTTGACGCCCACCGACACCAGCCGACCCGATTCGCGCTCCACCACGATCGCTGCGAACGGCCCGCCGTTGCCGCGCCTCCAGTTCTCGTCCGCGAGCGCGTTGACGAGGCCCATCCGCTCCTCGGGCGACGGCAGGAACTCGGGTACGTCGGCCACGGCGTCGTCGATCCAGTGCGGCAGGGCGAGGGTGAACTCGGATTCGATGGGCATGGCGCGAGCGTAGCCACCGCATGTTTCGGGGTCGTGTCAGGCCGACCTCGGCGGCGACGCGATCCCGCGCCAGCTCGGCGCGAGCGTGTTCCGCTGACGCCGGTCAGGGCCTCGGTCTCGGGTCAGCTTTCTCCGTGCTGGGCTAGAGGTGGCGTCCGGTGCGGGACTCCTTCAGCGTCGCGTTCAACTGCGTGGTCAAGATGTCGGCCAGGCCTTGCAAGATCTCGACCTCCTGGTCGCTCCAGTGGCGGGGTTCGTGATCGATGGCGCAGAGCGCTCCCACCGCGTGCCCTTCCGTGGTGATGAGAGGTATCCCGGCGTAGGCCGCCCAGTTGCTCTCCGAGACCGAGGGGCTGCTCTGAACGAGAGGGTGTCTTGCGGCGTCGTCGATGACGAGGGGCTGCCGGGAGGTGATGGCGTACTGGCAGTAGGAGTGCTGCAGGGGTGCGTGTCCTTGCGCGGCCCAGGGCTCGGGGACGCCGATCTGACTGGCGTAGACCTGCCTGTCGTTCTCGATCAGGGTCACCATGGACACCGGGGCGCCGAGCATGTCCGAGGTCAGCTTCGTGAATCGGTCCAGGTCGACGTTGCCGGCCGTGTCCCGGCGGAGCGATGCGACCGCGGCGAGCCGCTCGCTGTCGCCCAGCACCGAATTGGGGGCTCCGGTCAGAGAACCCCTCGTCAACCCCAGCTGAGTACTGACGGCGTTTCGCAACATGACGTCCGTCACCGGACCGGTGACGACCCGGGTTGCGCCGGCCCGGTCGGCGGCGACTGCGGCCTCGGGAGTGTTGGCGATGACGAAGACAGGGATGTCGGCGGTGTCGGGCAAGGAGAACAGCCGTCCGACCAGTGCGAGCCCGAACGGGTGGGTCATGGAGTGGCCCAGGACGACGAGGTCCGGTTGCGCCTTCACGATGGCAGTGGTGGCTTCGAAGGGGCCGTCTCCCACCATCACCTCGAACCCGTACGGCAGCAGCGCCTGGATGGCGTCCCGCCGGGTACTCGCGTCGCTGTCCACGAGGAACACCCGGCCGCGTGACTTGTCCAGAGGCGGGAGGCCTGGCGCGGATGCTGAGGTCAGCGTTGACGACATCACGAACAACTTTCTCTGGGTGAGGCGTCGAGGCGTCGAAGCGTCGAAGCGTCGGGGCTCCGGGGCGGACCGGGTGTGACCCGGTAAGCCAGCATCTCCTGGCAGGCTCCGAACGGTCACACCCCGAATAGGGGCCGTGATCATTCGAACCCCGCTCCAGCTAGATGATCTAAGGGAATCGGAATACCGGCCCCCCTCGGTTTGGGGATAACCACCAGAGGCATCTCTGCGAGAACTGGCTGAGAGCACACCGGACGGTAGCGAGCTCGACCATCACTCACGGCCCTCCGTTGAGGCAGGGCAGCGGGTCAGGCGGACCCCGAACGTGTCTTTGGCCAGGGCGGCGAGGTGGGCGATGGGGGCGGGGTGGCTTTGACCCGAATCAATGCCGCCCCGCCTGGAGTCGGACCGTGGGGTACAACTCCCGCCGGGAGAGACCCTCAACCAGCGTGGCTGAGACGGTAACCGGACTCTCGCGCGGGTGCCCGATATCTCTGTCGTCGCCGAGACAACGCAGAGGGTACCGCCAGAGCCTCCCATCGGAGCGCAAAGCGCCGTACCGTCGATGCATGGACATCACGACGGAGATCCGCGAGTTCCTGGTCACCCGCCGGGCGCGCATCACACCCGAGCAGGCGGGGCTGCCCGTGTTCCAGGGCCACCGCCGAGTGCCGGGCCTGCGCCGCGAAGAGGTCGCGATGCTCGCGGGCGTCAGCGTCGACTACTACGTGCGGCTGGAGCGCGGCCACCTCAGCGGCGTCTCGGAGGGCGTGCTCGAGGCGCTCTCGCGCGCCCTGCAGCTCGACGACGTCGAGCGCATGCACCTGTTCGACCTCGCCCGCACGGCGAACGCCTCCGTCGGAACCCGGCGACCTGCGACGTCGAACCGCATCCGGCCGAGCGTGCAGCGGCTGCTCGACGCGATCGGCGCGCCGGCCTGGGTGCGCAACAACCGCACCGACTTCCTCGCGTCGAACGTGATGGGCCGGGCGCTCTACTCGCAGATCTTCTTCGACCCCGCGCGGCAGGCCAACTCGACCCGCTTCGCCTTCCTCGACCCGCGCGCCGTCGACTTCTGGCCCGACTGGGACCGCATCGCGAGCGACAGCGTCGCCACGCTGCGTCAGGAGGCCGGGCGCAACCCGTTCGACAAGGGGCTCACCGACCTCATCGGCGAGCTGTCGACGCGCAGCGAGGCGTTTCGCGTGCGCTGGGCGGCCCACGACGTGCACCAGCACCGAGCCGGCATCAAGCGGATGAACCACCCCGTCGTCGGCGAGATGGAGCTGACGTACGAGGCGATGGAGCTGCGGCAGGATCCCGGCCTCACCCTCCTCACCTACACGGCCGAGCCCGACACCGTGTCGGCCGACCGCCTCCGGCTCCTCGAGTCGTGGGCCGCGTCCGAAGACGTCGCAGCCCGCGCCGTCGCGGCCGTCGAGCCTGCCTCCTGACACCGGTTTCGCCGGCGGACTCCGGCGATCGTCGGTGTCCGCGCGCCAAAGCGGTGTCACGGAGCGCGGTGTACCCAGCGAGCGGCGGGCGCTCGGCGCAGCCGCCAGAACGCCAGCACGGCCGCGAGCCCGGCCCCGATGACGGCGACCCAGAGCACGCCGCTCGACGCCGACGCCTGATCGGCGAGCGACGTGGCGCCGGTCAGCACCAGCGCCATGCTCACCGCCCCGGCGCCCGCCGACTGCGCGATCGTGCGATTGATGTTGAGCATCCCCGCGGCCGGGCCCGACATCCGGGGCGTGGCGGCGTCCATCATGTCGCGGTTGTTCGGCGCCTGGAACACGGCGAACCCGAAGCCGGTGAAGGCCGTGCAGAGCAGCACCTGCCAGATCGGCGGGTGGTCGCCGAGCAGCGCCAGCGAGAGCAGCCCGAGGGTGAAGAGCGCGAGCCCGATGGTGGCCATCAGCGTGGGCGAGAAGGAGTCGGCCACGCGGCCGGCGATGGGCGCGACGATCACGATCACGAGCGGCCACGGCGTGAACAGCAGCGCCGATTCGAGCGGGGTCGCGTGGTACGCCGTCTGGAAGAGGAACGGCAGGGCCACGAACGCGACGCCCTGGCCGAAGAACGACCAGAAGGCGGCGAGGACCGCGAGCACGAAGCGGCCCGAGAACATCGAGGGCGGCAGCACCGGGGCGACGGCGCGCTTCTCGTGCCGCAGGAAGAGCGTCGCGAAACCAGCGCATCCGGCGAGCAGGACGCCGGCGAGCCAGACGGTGGAGTCGTCGGCGAGCTGGTGGACGCCGAGCAGGAAGCACGCGATGGCGGAGCCGCCGGTCAGGGCGCCGACGAGGTCGAACGCGCTGCGGGCAGGCGGCGTGTGCGGCAGGGCCACGAGCACGAGCACGCTCGCCAGGGCGCCGATGGGCACGTTGATCAAGAACAGCCACGGCCACGACAGGTTGGCCAGGATCACGCCGCCGAGCGCGGGGCCCGCCGAGATGCCGAGCGCGACGATCATCGCGTTCAGGCCCAGGATCGACCCCAGCCGCGCCGGCGGAAAGAGCTGGCGGTAGGTGGGGATCACCACGGCGAACAGGAGCGACGCGGCCGCGCCCTGCAGCACGCGGCTCGCCACGAGCGCCTCCAGCGACGGCGACAGCGCGCAGAAGAGCGACGCCAGGGTGAAGACCGGCGTGCCGATCAGGAACAGGCGCTTGCGGCCGAGCTGGTCGGCGAGGCCGATCGCGAGCGGCAGGCAGCACGCGACGGCGAGCAGGAACGCCGTGGCCACCCACACGGCGTCGCCGGCGGTGACGTGCAGATCGCCGGCGAGCTGCGGCAGGGCGACGTTCACGATCGACGCGTCGATGTTGGCCATCAGCATCGAGAGCAGAAGGCCGACGAGTGCGACGGTGCGCCGGGCGGCGCCGATCTCGAACGTGCCCGAGACGCCGCCGGCGACGGGGATCGGCGTGGTCGAGGTGCTCACAGCGCGGCCTCCGCGGAGACGAGGGCGCGGCAGCTGCCGCGGTCGATGAACTCGGCGGGCAGGTCGACGACGCGCGGGGCCGTGGGAGCCGTGCCGCGGAGGCGGCCGACGACGAGCTCGACCGAGTGGAACGCGAGCTGGTCGAGCGGCTGGCGCACGGTGGACAGCGGGGGGTCGAGCAGTTCCAGCCACGGATTGTCGTCGAACGCGATGACAGAGAGGTCGGCAGGAACTCGGGTGCGCAGCTGCCTCAGCCGCAGCAGCGCACTCTGCACCTGCGCGGTGTTCGCCACGATGAGGGCTGTGGGTGGGGCGTCCAGGCCGAGCAGATCGCCGACGGCATCCGCTCCTCCCGTGCCGCGGTAGGGCACATGCCGCAGCAGCTCGGCGCCGACCGGGACGCCGGCGGCGCGGAGTGCGTCGACGTGGCCGTCCTGCCGCTGGCGGCCGGCGGACGTGTGCCCGGGGCCCGAGATCATGCCGATGCGCCGGTGACCGAGGTCGAGGAGCCGGCGGGTGGCGGTCGCCGCGGCCTCGGCGTTGCGGATGCTGACGCTGTCGGCGCCGTCGACCTCGTCGACGGTGCGACTGACGAAGACGAGCTCGATGCCGCGGTCGGCGAGCTTGCGCCACTGCTCGGGGTTCTCGCCGGTGGGGGCCGCGATGACGCCGCCGACGGAGCGGTCGAGGAGGGAGGTCAGCAGATCGGCCTCGAGGTAGGGGTCTTCCTGGGTCGTCATCAGGACGACCTGTATGTCATGCGCGCGGGCCTCGGTGGCGATGCGGTCGGCGAGCCGGGCGAAGAACGGGTTCGTCACGTCGGGCACGAGGAGCGCGACCGACAAGGCGAGGGAGCGGTTCAGGTCGCGGGCGGCGGCCCGCGGGCGGTACGACAGCGCCTCCATTGCGTCTACGACCCGCTGCCGGGTCTCGAAGGCGACGGGCCCGTCGTTCAGGACGCGGGAGACGACCGAGACGGAGACGCCGGCGTCGCGGGCGACGTCGCGGATGGTGGCGGGCTTGATCACCTGTCGATGGTACAAAAATGGAACCGGTACCACAATGCGGCAGGTGTCGAACAGGGGGTGGCCGACGGGTGGCACCCCCGCCGGGGGCACCCGCTTTAGGGGATATGCACTGGGGTACAGGCACCGGAGGATCGTCACAGCCCCGCTCGCGTCGAGGATCAGCCGCCGCGATCGGAGAAGCGGTCCCCACCACCGCGAACGATCTGCCATCCCACGTCTCGAGGACTCCGAATGCCCGAACACGCCGCCCGCCTCCCCCTCTCGAAGCGGCTGCTGAAGCCCGCCGCGATCGCCGCTGTCATCCTGCTCGGCGCTCTCGGCATGACCGAGGGGCAGACCAGCGCCGCCAAGGCCGCCGCCCTGCTCTCCTGCGATCAGAACACCGTCTACGCGATCACGGGCTCGAACGGCACCGTGCAGGGGATCAACGTGTCGAACGGCTCGACGACCGCCCTGCCGAGCTTCGGCACGGCGAACAACGCCCTCGCTATCGCCCCGAACGGCACGGCCGCCTATGCGACCGTCAATCAGGCCGCCGCTAATACCGCCGGGGCCATCACCAAGTACGACGCGGCCACGGGGAACGTCACGACAGAATCGCCCGTCAGCATCCCCGGCAACACCTTCCGCGGAGCGATCAACCCGCTGAACAGCTACTACTACTACGCGCAGGGCGGCGTCTCGGACCCTGCCGTCTACGCCTACGACACCATCAACAAGACCCCCATCGGGCTCGTGGGCCACCTGCCCGCGGTGACCGCAGGCAACGGCGACTTCGCGTTCTCGACCACCGGACAGCTGTACCTCGCGGCTGGAGCGCAGGTGCTCCGGGTCGACACGGCCATCCCCACGACCGCCGGCAACGTCTCCCTCGCCACCAGCCAGGTCACCGCGCTCCCGTCGGGCACGAACAGCCCGGGCATCGCCTTCTCGACCAGCGGGTACCTGTACGTCGCGAGCGGTACGAGCCTCCTCAAGATCGACCCGAGCTCCGGCGCCAACATGGGCACCGTCGCCATCGCGGGCAACATCCAGCCCAGCGACCTCGCGTCGTGCAACTACGCCGACAGCGTCTCGGCGAAGGCGTCCGTGAACGAGCGCTGGCAGTCGACCGACCAGTTCGGCCTCGAGGTCGACGGCGACGGCCTGCTCTACGGCAACACCGCGACGACCTCCGGCACCGCCACCGGCCTCCAGAAGGCCATCGCCGGCGCCTCGCTCGTCGTCGCCGGCCAGACCTACACGGCGAAGGAGACGGCCAAGGCCACGACCGATCTCGCGAACTACGACACGAGCTACGTCTGCACGACCAAGACCGTCGACGGCACCACCACGCAGACCCAGCCCACCCAGGGCACCTCCGCGTCGATCACCCTCGCCGCGAACTCGGCCGACGCCGACGTCTCGTGCGTCTTCACCAACACGCTCAAGGCCGTCCACTCCGTGGCCGTCGCCGACAGCTTCCACACGCCCACCGGCACGACCCTGACCGTCCCGGCCGCCGGCGTGCTCGCCAACGACACCGTCGGCACCGGCAACACCGTCGCGGTCTCGTCGCAGCCCTCGAACGGCAGCCTGACCTTCGACACGGCGACCGGCGCCTTCACGTACGTGCCCGCCGACGGCTTCGCGGGTACCGACACGTTCACCTACACCGACACGGACTCCTCGGGCACGGCCTCGACGGCCACTGTCACGATCGTCGTCGGACCCACCGCGGTCGACGACTCGGCCACGATCGGGGCTGACGACACCCTCGCCGTCGACTCCGACCACGGCGTGCTCGCGAACGACAAGGGCACCGGCCTCACCGCGGTCAAGGCCTCGGATCCGAGCCACGGCTCCGTCACCGTGAACCCCGACGGCTCGTACACGTACGAGCCGACCGCGAACTTCTCGGGTCAGGACTCCTTCACCTACACGGTCACCGACTCCGGCACCGACTCGGCGACCGGCACGGTCACCATCACCGTCACCCCGAAGGCCGTTGCCGACACCCTCCCCTCGACGACGATCAACCAGACCGCCGAGATCCCGGCCTCGACCCTCACGGGCAACGACCGCGGTACCGGACTGACGATCACCGCCGTCGGCCCGGCCGCGACCGGAACCGTCTCGCTCTCGTCGGACGGCTCCAGCATCACCTACGTGCCGAAGCCCCGCACCTCCGGAACCGACACCTTCACCTACACGGTCACCGACGCCTCGGGCACGACCAGCACGGCGACCGAGACCATCCGCATCGCCCCGACCGCGGCCGACGACACGCTGCCGTCGACCCCGGCCGGCGCACCCGAGACCATCACGAGCGCCACCCTGCTCGGCAACGACCGCGGCACCGGCCTCAGCGTCACCGGCGTGAGCTCGGCCTCCAACGGCACCGTCGCCCTGTCGACGGACGGCACCGAGGTCGTCTTCACCCCCGCCGACGGGTTCTCGGGCCCGGCCCAGTTCACCTACGAGGTCACCGACTCCTCCGGCGGAACGGCGACCGCTGTCGGCCGCCTGACCATCGAGCCCGAGGTCGGCGCGAACGCCATGACCGCCGTCTCGGGCCAGGAGCTCAGCGTCTCCAAAGAAGACGGGGTGCTCTCCGACTCGTCCGGCAGCGGTCTCCAGGCGTCCCTCGAGACCGGGCCGCAGCACGGCGACCTGACCCTGAACACGGACGGGTCGTACACGTACACGTCCGATCCTGCGTTCTCGGGCACCGACACCTTCACCTACACGGTGACGGACAGCTCGAACGGCACCACGACGGGCACCGTGACCATCACGGTCGTGCCGTCGGCGAAGGACGACACTGTCACGCCGACTGACGCGGGCGTCACGGAGAGGATCGCGGCCGCCGACCTGACCGGCAACGACTCCGGCTCGACCCTGACGGTCGCCGGGATCACGCAGGGCCAGCACGGCCGCGTGACGCTGAACAGCGACGGCACCGTCTCGTACCGCCCCCACACCGGCTGGTCGGGCACCGACACGTTCACCTACACGGTCACCGACGGCTCCACCGTCTCGGAACCCGCCACCGTGACCATCGTCACGACGCCGGTCGCCGTCGACGACACGGTGCCGAACGCCACGGTCGGCACCGACTCGGTGATCCCCGCGGCCCACCTCACCACGAACGACAAGGGCACCGGCCTCACCATCACCAGCGTCCAGAACCCGTCGCTCGGCTCCGTCTCGCTGGACTCCGACGGCGACGTCGTCTACTCGCCGACCCCCGGGTTCTCCGGCATCTACACGTTCGACTACACGGTGACCGACGGCTCCGGCCAGAAGTCGACCGCGACGGCGACCATCACCGTCGCCCCGTCGGCCGGGCCGCTGACGGCGACCCCGACGGCCGGGACCACCGACACGGTCGCAGCCGACGACGGCCTCCTGTCGCAGGCCGACGGCTCCGGACTCTCGGTGGCGATCGCCAGCCAGCCCGACAACGGCACGGTCACGCTCGTCGGCACCGACGGCGGCTACACGTACGTGCCGGCCCCCGGCTACTCGGGCCCCGACTCGTTCACCTACACGGTGACCGACGGAAGCGGCACGTCGACCACCGGAACGGTGACCGTCACGGTGCTCCCCAAGGCCGTCGACGACACGGCGACCGCTCTCTCGGGCGTCGACACCACCATCACGACCGCGTCGCTCACCGGCAACGACAAGGGCACCGATCTGAAGGTCACCGGCGTCACGCAGCCGACCGGAGGCGCCGTCGTCGACACTGGCGACGGCACGCTCACCTTCACGGCCGACCCGACCTTCTCGGGCACGACCACCTTCACCTACACCGTCTCCGACCCCACCGGCGGAACCGCGACGGCCACCGTCACGGTCCAGGTCGCCCCCGTGGCCAAGGCCGACTCGGGCACCACGCCGGCCGGCACGAAGCTGACGGTCGCCAAGGCCGACGGCCTCCTCGCGAACGACTCCGGCGCGGGTCTCACCGCCGCGCTGGCCACGTCCGCCGCGCACGGCACGGCCGCCGTCGCCTCCGACGGCAGCTGGACCTACCAGCCGACCGGCTCGTTCTCGGGTACCGACTCCTTCACCTACTCGGCGACGGACTCCTCGGGCACGATCCGCACGGCGACCGTCAAGGTCACGGTCACCCCGAAGGCGGTCGCCGACGCCTACACGACCGCTGCCGGAATACCGGTCCACCGCGACGCGAAGGGCGTCCTCGCCAACGACATCGGATCGACCCTGACCGTCACCGGCGTCGCCACGACGACCTCCGCCGGCTCGGTCGTGACCACCCCCGCGGGCGGCACCGTCACCATCAAGGCCGACGGCACGTTCGACTACACGCCGGCCGCCGGGTTCTCGGGAGCCGACACCTTCCCCTACGCGATCACCGACGGCTCGCACCAGACCGTCGCCGCGAACGTGGTGGTCACGGTGACTCCGGTCGCCGTCGACGACGCATTCGAGACGGGCGCAG
Organism: Frondihabitans sp. OV104; assembly: GCF_057787745.1. Classification (NCBI taxonomy): domain Bacteria; kingdom Bacillati; phylum Actinomycetota; class Actinomycetes; order Micrococcales; family Microbacteriaceae; genus Frondihabitans; species Frondihabitans sp. OV104. The sequence continues at coordinate 2,547,324 of NZ_CM173541.1, read as the reverse complement.
GAACTCCGCTGGCCATCGGCGCGACCGACCTCACCGGCGACGACCTCGGCACCCACCTGGCCGTCACCGCCACCGGGACTCCGAAGCACGGCACCCTGGTTCCGGCGACGAGCGGCTTCACCTACACGCCTGCCGACGGCTTCTCAGGCACCGACTCCTTCACCTACACGGTGACCGACTCGTCGGGCCAGGCGGCGACGGCGACGGCTCGCATCCTCGTGGGCGTCCGCGCAGCCGACTACGCCGCGGGCACAGACGCCGGCACCTCGGTGAAGAAGAGCGCCCAGAACGGCCTGCTGAAGGACGACTCGGGCACGAAGCTCGTCGCCACGCTCGACCAGGCGCCGACGCACGGCACCGTCACGGTCGACCCCGACGGCGCGTACGTCTACATCCCCGCCCGGGGCTTCTCGGGCACCGACTCCTTCACCTACACGGTGACGGACGACTCCGGCCAGGTCCGGACGGGCGTCGTGACCATCACCGTCACGCCCCTCGCCGCCCCGAACTCCGAGAAGACGAAGGCCGGCAGGCAGCTGGTCGTCGGCGGCAGCAGGGGAATCCTCGGCAACGACTCGGGCTCCGGCCTGGTCGTGACCGGAGTCACCACCCCGTCGCACGGCGGAACCGCCGTCATCAGCGGCGCGGGCGTCCTGACCTACACGCCGGCCACCGGGTTCTCGGGCACCGAGACGTTCGACTACACGGTCACCGACACGTCCGGCCAGACGGCCACGACGACCGTCACGGTCACCGTCCTGCCGAACGCCGCCGCCGACTCGGGTGCGACGACGATGGGCCGCAGGCTCGCCGTCACCGCGGCCGAGGGGCTGCTGTCGGACGACCTCGGGACCGGCCTCACCGCCGCCCTGAAGTCGGCGCCGCACCACGGCACGGTCGCCGTTCGCCCCGATGGCTCGTACACGTACGTGCCGAAGGCGGGCTTCACCGGCGTCGACACGTTCACGTACACGGCGACCGACGCCAGCGGCCACTCGACGACGGCCACGGCGACCATCACCGTCGCCCCCGGTGCCAGCGCAGCGGATGACGCGATCACCGGCAAGCCGAACCACGCGGTCACGGTGAACCTGCTGGCGAACGACAACCCGACCTCGGGGGCGACCTTCGACCCGTCGTCGATCGGCCTTCTCGACCCGGCCACCGGCCACGTCGTCCAGTCGATCGAGATCGCCGGCAAGGGCACCTTCCGGGTGGTCGACAGCACGGTCACCTTCGCGCCGGAGCACAACTTCCACGGCGAGGCGCAGATCCGCTACCGCGTCGCCGACTCCGACGGCGTCTACGTCTCGGCCGTCATCCGCGTGACCTACCCGACGGTCGTCGCCGCGGCGATCAGCGGCTCGGCCGGAGCCGTCGCCTCGTCGCTCGCCTTCACCGGCTCGACCGGCACCGGACTCACCCTGACGGTGGGAGCCGCCGCGATGCTGCTGGGCCTCGGCCTGATCGCGGCTCGTCGCCTCCGCCGCCCGGCTCCGGGGCCGCGCCGCACCGGGGTCTAGCCTCCGCCACCCACGATCGGGACTCGCCACCACAGGCTTCTGTGGTGGGGAGTCCCGATCGTGCGTTTAACCGGGCGACGCGGTCGCACATCGCTTTCGTAAATCGTTACACAAAACCATTGACGGGCCTGTGAGTGCGATGCGACTATCGACACGCACCGAAATTGATTCGTTTCAAAACGTGTCTCTCCGCTCGTCGCATCCCGCCGGCGAGCCTCTTACAAGGAGGTAAGAATGTTTCGACGTACCCAGAAGGGCGCGGCTCCCCGAGTCGCTTCCCGAGCGGTGAAGGCAGCAGGACTGGGCGGCGCCGCCGTCCTCCTGCTCTCGCTCACCGCGTGCTCGGCCGGCGGCGGCGGCGGATCGAGCGATGGCCCGGTCACCATCACGTTCCTCACCGACAACGCTCCCGCCAGCAGCACGTCGGGCCAGGCGCTCATCAAGGCCTTCGAGAAGGACAACCCGAAGATCACGGTCAAGCTCGACTCGCGCCCGCAGGGCACCGACGGCGACAACCTCATCAAGACGCGCCTGTCGACCGGCGAGATGGCCGACGTCTTCACCTACAACTCCGGCTCGCTCTTCCAGGCGCTGCACCCCGACAACACGCTCGCCGACCTCTCGGACCAGAGCTGGGTGAAAGACCTCACGCCCGAGTTCAAGACGACGGTCAGCACGTCCAAGGCCACGTACGGCGCCCCCTTCGGCACCTCGTTCGGCGGCGCGGTCATGTACAACAAGGCCGTGTACAAGAAGCTCGGCCTCGACGTCCCGCAGGACTGGGCGACGTTCATGAGCAACAGCGACAAGATCAAGGCCGCCGGCATCACCCCGATCATCCAGACCTACGGCGACACCTGGACCAGCCAGCTGTTCGTGCTCGGCGACTTCGCCAACGTGACCTCGCAGCAGGAGGACTGGGCCAGCCAGTACACGAAGAACAAGGAGCGCTACGTCGACCAGCCGGCGTTCGCGTCGTTCCAGCACCAGCAGGAGGTCTACGACAAGGGCTACCTGAACAAGGACTTCGCCTCGGCCACCCAGGTCGCCGGACTCAAGATGCTCGCCACCGGCGAGGGCGCCCAGTACCCGATGCTGACCAACGCCATCGCGACGATCCAGCAGAACAACCCGGACGACGTGAACGACATCGGCGTCTTCGCGCTGCCGGCGCAGAACGCCTCCGACACCAAGATGACTATCTGGGAGCCGGGCGGGGCCTACATCCCGAAGACGACGGAGGGCGGCAAGCTCGCCGCCGCGAAGAAGTTCGTGGCGTTCATGAACTCGTCGGCCGGCTGCGAGATCCAGAACACGACGATCGCACCGTCAGGGCCCTACGCGACCAGCGCCTGCACGCTCCCGAGCGACGTGGCGCCCGTCATCACCGACCTCCAGAAGTACGTGGATGACAAGAAGGTGGCCCTCGCTCTCGAGTTCCTGAGCCCCATCAAAGGACCGAACCTCGAGAAGATCACGGTCCAGGTCGGCTCCGGCATCAGCTCGGCGGCGACCGGCGCCAAGCTGTACGACGCCGACGTGAAGCAGCAGGCGCAGCAGCTGGGCGAGCCCGGCTGGTGACCCGCCGCTAGAGAACCGACCCCGCGCGGGCGGCGGCGACCCCGCCGCCCGCGCATCCCCGCTTGTGCACCACCGCAAAGGAGCGCTGATGACCGCAACACTGACCACGCCGGCTGCGCCGCCGACACCGACGACCACGCGCCCGCCCCGCGGGCGGAAGCGGGGCCTCAGCACGGGACGCACGTACCCCTCGTGGTTCTACATCCCGGCGACGGCCCTCTACGTGGTGCTGTTCGCCGTCCCGACGTTCGCGTCGTTCTACTTCGCCCTCACGCGCTGGACCCTGTTCGACATCACGTTCATCGGGTTCCAGAACTTCGTGCAGTTCTTCCAGGACCCCCAGCTGACCCAGGGCTTCATCCACACGTTCGAGTACGGCTTCGTCACCAGCGCCGCCAAGGTCGTGATCGGGCTGGCCCTCGCGCTCCTGCTCACCTCCCCGGTGCTCGGCCGCGGCTACCTCCGGGCCGTCGTGTTCTTCCCGGTGCTCGTGTCGACCATCGGCATCGGCATCACGTTCAAGGCGCTGCTCGACCCGTTCCACGGCATCGTCAACAGCGTGCTCGGCACCCTGGGCCTGCCCCAGCCCGGCTGGCTGACCGACCCGGCCCTCGCGCTCTGGTCGGTCGCCGCGGTCGACGTCTGGAAGGGCGTCGGCATCGCCACCCTGATCTTCATCGCCGGAATCGTGGCGATCCCCCAGGAGTACGTCGAGGCTGCGAAGGTCGACGGCGCCAGCGCCTGGCAGGTGTTCAAGTCGGTCACGCTGCCGCTGTCGCGCCCGGCGATGGGCACGGTCATCATCCTGTCGCTGATCGGCGGCCTGCGGTCGTTCGACCTGATCTGGGCCATGACCGGCGGTGGTCCCGGCTTCACCTCCGACGTCATCGCGTCGGTCATCTACAAGCAGTACCAGTCCGGGTTCTACGGGCTGTCGACAGCGGGCAACGTCGTGCTCTTCGTCGTCGTGACGGCGATCATGATCCCGGTGTCGCGTCTGCTGAACCGAGGGGAGAAGGAGTCATGAGACGCGCACGCATCCAGAAGTGGACGGTCGGAACCATCGCGATCGTCGTCTCGTTCGTGGTCTTCCTCGTCCCGTTCGCCTTCGTGGTGCTCCAGGCGGCGAAAGACCCCGCCGAGGCCGCCGACCTGTCGTTCTCGCTGCCGACGAACTGGCAGATCTGGCAGAACCTCACCGCCGTGCTGCAGTCGAACGACGGCGTCGTCGTGCGCTCGTTCATCAACAGCGGCATCCTCACCGTGTTCAGTGTCGCGCTCATGGTCGTCGTCGCCGCGATGGTGGGCTACGTCCTGCAGCGCAAGCCGTCGCGGATGAACGGCGTCATCAACTTCTTCGTGCTGGCCGGCCTCATCGTGCCACCCGCGGTCGTCCCGACCATCTGGGTGATGCAGGGCCTCGGCATCTTCAAGACGCTGCCCGGCATGATCCTGATCGAGGCGACATTCGGGCTCTCGTTCTGCATCCTGCTGTTCCGGGCCTTCGTCGCGACGATTCCGCGCGAGCTCGACGAGGCGGCCGTGCTCGACGGCTCCGGGCCGATCCGGCTGTTCTTCTCGGTCGTGCTGCCGCTGCTTAAGCCGGTCGTCATCACGGTGATCCTGGTGCAGTCGGTCGCGGTGTTCAACGACTTCGCGGGCCCCCTGTACTTCCTGCCGGGAGCTGACAATTCGACGGTCCAGCTGACGCTCTACAACTTCCAGAGCCAGACTCTGAGCCAGTACAACCTCCTCTTCATGGACGTGCTGCTGATCACCATCCCGCCGCTCATCCTCTACATCTTCTTCAACCGCCAGATCGTCGCCGGCATGACCTCCGGCGCAGTGAAGGGCTGACCCGTGACCCCTCAGACAGAACCGACCACGCACACAGAGAAGGACAGCATGACCTCGAACGCACCCGCCTCCTGGACGGCGCAGATGATCGCGCCCGACGCCGACCTCCTCGGGGCACCGCTGCTCCGCACGGAGTTCACGCTCGACGAGGGGCACGGCGCCGTGACTCGCGCCGAGCTCCGCCTGTCGGCGCTCGGCATCGTCGAGGCGTTCCTCGGCGGCGAGCCCGTCTCGCCCGACCTGCTGACGCCCGGCTGGTCGAGCTACGAGTGGCGCGTGCGCTACCAGACCTACGACGTCGCCGCGCAGATCCGCGAGACGACCGTCCTCGGTCTCGCCCTCGGCAACGGCTGGTACCGCGGCCGCCTCGGCTGGTCGGGCGACGGCGGCTGGTACGGCGACGAGGCCGCGGCGTTCGCCGAGCTCGAGATCGAGTTCGAGGACGGCCACGTGCAGCTCGTCGTCACCGACGACACCTGGACGGCCGGCGCCTCGACGACCACCCGCAACGACCTCTACGACGGTCAGGACATCGACGCGCGCCTCGCCCGCACCGACTGGCTCGAGGTGGGCTTCGACGGATCGGGCTTCGCGGGCACGCACGCCGTCGAGTTCGACCTCGGCAAGCTCGAGCCCTACATCGGGCCCTCGGTGCGCCCGACGCAGGAACTCGCCGTCACCGAGGTCATCACGACCCCGAGCGGCGCCACCGTCCTCGACTTCGGCCAGAACCTCGTCGGCTGGCTCCGCGTCAACGTCACCGGCCCTGCCGGCACCGTCGTCACCCTGCGGCACGCCGAGGTGCTCGAGAACGGCGAGCTCGGCGTGCGCCCGCTCCGAACGGCGAAGGCGACCGACCGCTTCACCCTCTCGGGCGGCGCCGACGTCTTCGAGCCGACGTTCACCCTGCACGGCTTCCGCTACGCCGAGGTCGACGGCTGGCCCGGCGAGCTCGACCCGGCGGCCATCACCGCCGTCGTCATCGGCTCGGAGCTCGTCCGCATCGGCGAGTTCACCACCAGCGACGCCGATCTCAACCAGTTCCACGAGAACGTCGTCTGGGGCATGCGCGGCAATTTCGTCGACGTGCCCACCGACTGCCCGCAGCGCGACGAGCGTCTCGGCTGGACCGGCGACATCGCCGCGTTCGCTCCGACGGCGTCCTTCCTCTACGACGTGGGCGCCTTCCTCGGCGACTGGCTCGTCGACCTCGAGCGCGAGCAGGAGCACCACGACGGGATCATCCCGTTCGTCGTGCCCGACGTGATCAAGTACATGCCGAAGATCGGCGCGTTCCCCGATCCCGACTCCACCGCCGTGTGGAGCGACGCGGGCGTCTGGGTGCCGTGGACCCTGTACCAGGCCTATGGCGACGAAACGGTCCTGCGCACGCAGTGGAGCTCGATGGCGTCGCACGCCCGTCGGGTCAAGTCCCTGCTGTCGCCGGCCGGCGTCTGGGACACCGTGTTCCAGTTCGGCGACTGGCTCGACCCCGACGCGCCGCCGGAGAACCCGGCCGCCGCCAAGGCCGACACCGGCGTCGTCGCGACCGCCTGCGCGTACCGCACCGCGACGCTCGTCGCCGAGTCGGCCGCGATCCTCGGGCTGACCGCCGAGGAGGCCGAGTTCCGCGCGATGGCGGACGACCTGCTGGCGGCCTTCCACGGGGCCTACATCGACGAGAGCGGGGTGATCCTGAGCGACTGCACCACCGTGTACAGCCTCGCCATCGTCTTCGGGATCGTCGAGGGGGAGCTGCTCGAGTTCGCCGGCAACCGGCTCTCCGAGCTCGCGGCCGAGAGCGGCTACACGATCTCGACGGGCTTCGCCGGCACGCCGTTCATCACCGACGCCCTCACTCAGACCGGCCACCTCGACGACGCCTACCGCCTGCTGCTGCAGAAGGCCTGCCCGTCGTGGCTCTACCCCGTCACTATGGGCGCGACCACCATCTGGGAGCGCTGGGACTCCATGCTCCCCGACGGCAGCATCAACCCCGGCGAGATGACGTCGTTCAACCACTACGCGCTCGGTGCCGTCGCCGACTGGATGCACCGCGTCGTCGGCGGTCTCTCGGCGACAGCCCCCGGCTACTCGGAGGTGCTGATCGCGCCGCAGCCCGGCGGCGGGCTGACCTCGGCGGCGACGTCGCTGGTGACCCCGCACGGCCGGATCGCGGTGTCGTGGACCCTGGACGGCGAGACGCTGACGGTGGAGACGGACGTGCCCGCGGGCGTGTCCGGCACGCTGCGGCTGCCGGGCGCCGCCGACCGGCCCGTCGTCGAGGGGCATGACGTGGTGACGGCCGACGTTCCTGCGCCGGTGTCTGTCTGAGGCTCGGCTTCCGAGACCCCGGTATCCGCCGCACCTGGCGGATGCCGGGGTCTCGCCGTGCCGTGCCAGTCGAGGAGCTACGAGCGGGGCGGGCGGGTCGACGTGCCGACCCGGAGGCGCGGCTCGATCAGCAGCTGCTTCGACTCGGTGCGGCCGGCGAGGCGCTCCAGCAGGAGGGTGACGGCGGTCGCGCCCATCTCGTGGCCGCGCTGGTCGACGGTCGTGAGCGAGACGGCGGGGTGGGCCGTCATCGGGATCCCGTCGTACGAGGCGAGCGAGATGTCGTCGTGCGTGAGCCCGGCGTCGAGGATGGCGCGCTGCACGCCGAGGGCGATGGAGTCGTTGCCGGCGAAGATCGCGGTCGGGAGCTCGTCGCCGCTCTGCCGGGCATCGCGGAGCAGCGTCATGGTGGTCGCGTACGCCTCGTCGTCGTTGGCCCCGGTGCGGATCACCCGTGCGGAGCAGTCGAGACCGGCCGCCGCCATGGCCGCGTGATAGGCCTCGTAGCGGACCGCGTGCGGGGTGAGCGAACCCGCCGCGGTGACGGCCGCGCCGTGGGTGAGGTGGGCTATCCGACGGTGGCCGAGGCCCCGGAGGTGCTCCATGACGAGCCGGGTTCCGAGTGCGTCGTCGCTCGCGAGGGTGTCGTACGCGGCCGACTCGTCGTGTCGACCCAGCATGACGATCGGCATCTGGCGCGACAGGCGGGCCAGCCACGCGGTGCCGACGAGCGGCGAGATGGCGACGAGGCCGTCGACCTGGCGGTCGGCAAGGGCCTCGAGGGCGCGGAACTCGAGAGCGTCGGCCGACATGGCGGGAGCGACGACCAGCTGGTACGGGGAGTCGGCGAGGGCGGCCATCGCCCCGCCGATCAGGACGTTGAAGAACGGGTTGCTGTCGCTCGGCATCTCGAGGCCGATCGTGAAGCCCGAGCCGCGCATGGCCCGGGCCGTGGCGCTGGGCCGGTAGTCGAGGGCGTCGATCGCGGCCGTGACCCGCTCGCGCATGCCGGGGCTGACCCCGTAGGCGTTGCGGATGACCTTCGACACGGCCGAGTGCGAGACGCCGGCCAGCCGCGCGACGTCGCGGATCGTGGCCTTGCCCGGCGGGGTCGCGCTCAGAGGATCGCCGCTCGCCGACATGGCTCCACTGTACTGTCGCGCGGGGGTCGAAGTGCCTCTGTCCACCACCCCGGTCGGCCCCGTAGGTTCGAGGTATGGAACACCTCGTCTACCTGCTCGCCGCGATCGTGACGGTCGTCGTGCTCTCGGGTCTGGTGGGCGGTCTGGCGGCGTTCGTGGTGGCGATGCGCCAGCCGTCGGGCGCGGCCTCGCGCGGCGAACGTCCAATCGCGGCTGTCTCCCGCCCCGCCACCCCGCCGCTGGCGGACGCTCGCCGCCCGGAGTAGCTCAGCGGCGGCCAGCGCGGCGTCGCTTCCGCGCCATCACCACGCTGGCGCCGGCGGCCATCACCACGCTCGATGCGAGAGCGCCGGGCAGCGCGCCGGGCATGAACTGCGCGGCGACGATCACCGCGCCGACCGTGGTCCCCATCAACGCGGCAGGCCTTACGAGAATACTCATTCTGAGCATCATATCCGAGAGCGAGTGCCGCGAGCGCTAGTCGAGCAGGCCGTTGTCGTGCGCGTAGACGACGAGCTGCACGCGATCGCGCAGCCCGAGCTTGCCCAGCACGGCCGACACGTGCGACTTGACCGTCGACTCGCTCACGTACTCGTGGGTCGCGATCTCCGAGTTCGAGAGCCCGCGGGCGGCGAGCGTGAACACGACGCGCTCGCGCGCGGTCAGGTGCAGGAACTCGACGGGGCTGGGCCCCTTCGCCGGGGTCTGCGCCGCCTCGACGTCGGCACTGAACAGCTGGCCGAGCTCATCGGGCGCGAGGACAGCGCTGCCGGCATTCACCGCCCGGATCGCCGCCGTCAGGAATGCCGGCGTGCTGTCCTTCAGCAGGAAGCCGCTGGCGCCGCGCCGGATCGCGGTCGCGGCCGCGGCATCGAGCGCGAACGTCGTCAGCACGATCACGCGCGGCGGCCGCTGCGGTCCGCCGGGGCCGAACAGGGCGCCGACGGTCTCGACGCCGTCCATCACGGGCATGCGCATGTCGAGAAGCACGATGTCGGGCCGCGTCGCGGCGATGACGTCGAGGCCCTCGCGGCCGTTGCCGGCCTCGCCCACCACCTCCATGTCGTCTTGCGCGTCGAGCGCGACGCGGACGCCGCCGCGGAACAGCTCCTGGTCGTCGACGAGGACGATGCGGATCATGGGGACTCCTCGGTGGGGTGGGGCAAAGGGATCCGCGCTCGCGCGGTGAAGGTTCCGTCGACGGCCTCGGCCTCGAGGCTGCCCCCGACGGCGGAGACCCGGGCCTGCATGCCCTTGAGCCCGGTGCTCGGGACGCCGGTCGCGGCGGCCGCGTCGACGCGCAGCCCTCCGCCCGGGGTGGTGGGCGGCTCGTCGAGCACCTCGTTGTCGACCTGCAGGACGACGTCGCTCTGCCGCCACGTCTCGGCGAACGCGATCGGGCGACCGGGGGTGCCGTGGCGGAGGGCGTTGGCGAGCATCTCCTGGGCGACGCGGCGCACGACGAGCGCGCGGGCGGGGTCGGGCTGGCGCACGGCGCCGCGCACGGTGTGCTCGACGGTGACGCCGGCGGCGCGCACCTGCTCGAGCAGAGCGGCGAGGTCGTGCGGCTCGTCGGCGCCGCCGCCGCTGCTGGCCGTGCCGCTCAGCACCTCGCGCACCTCGCCGAGCGAGCGGCGGGCGGTGTCGGCGATCGTCGCCGTGACGGTGCGGATGCGGGCGGTGTCGTCGATGAACTGAACGGAGTCGGCCTGCGCGATGATGACGGCGAGCGAGTGGCCGACGATGTCGTGCACGTCGCGCGCCATCGCGGCGCGGACCCGCTCGGCCTGTGCGACGCCCTGAGCCTCGACGGCCTCGGTCTGGGCCAGCACGGCCTCGGTCTGCGCCTTGGCCGCCTGGGTCTGGGCCTGGAGGCGGAGATCGGACTCCGAGCTCCGCGAGCGGAACGCGCGGACGGTGAGTCCGGCGAGCCAGGCGAAGCCGAGGACGCCGATCGGGGCGAGCAGGGCCGCGATCGCCTGCCACGGCGAGCCGTCGAGGAAGAGCGTGAAGCGGGTGCCGGTGCGCGACAGGTAGACCGAGGCGATGCTGCCGCCGACCACGGCCGAGATGAACGAGGCGAGCAGCACGGCTCGGCTGCCGCGACTCGCCGCCGCGTAGATGACGAGCACGAGAGCCACGGTCGTGACGTTCGGCCGCTCGTTACCGTAGACCTGGAAGGCCGCCATGACCCAGATCAGGATCAGAGCCCAGCCCGGGAAGACGCGGCGCAGGGCGACGGCGGCCACGGCGAGCAGGGCGGTGCCGGCAGTGGGGCTGTTGAGCTGGATCCCGAAGTTCACGAGGCTCAGCACGAAGAGGACGGCTGCGACGGTGAGGTCGGTGTAGAAGGCGCGCGAACGGAACCGGTCGGCGATCGACGTCTCCATGCGGTCCTCTCCGGTTCCTCCGCGCGCGACCGCACGGACACTCCATCCTCGCGGATTCGAGAACGCCGGGCTTAGTCCGGCAGGCGGAGATGGGTCGTAAGGATTCGTCCTCCCGGCCGATTGACCCCCATGTGACATATCGTACTGTGGTGGACGGCTCCACTCGCGGGCCACGATCACGAGGGGTTTCCGATGAGCACCGCCGCAGAACTCACGGTCGACGCTGACGCAGTCGCCCGCAACACGCGCCTCTTCGCCGAGCGCGCCCACGGCCACCTGATGGCCGTCCTCAAGGCCGACGCGTTCGGCCACGGCGACCTGGCCCGCGTCGCAACCGACAACGGCGCGAGCTGGCTGGGCACGACGTCGCTCGCCGACGCGCACGACCTCCGCGAGCGGGCCCCGGGCACGCCGATCCTGAGCTGGCTCAACCCCGTCGATGCCGACTGGGGCGGGGCGGTGGTGGCGGGGATCGACGTGGCGGTCCCCACGGCCGAGCACCTGCACGCTGTGTCGCGGGCGGCGGCCGCTGCAGGCGGCATCGCGCGGATCCACCTCCACATCGACCTCGGCATCAACCGCGACGGGGCCGCGCGGTCCGACTGGGCCGCCCTCTGCGAGCTGGCCGCGCTGCACGAGCGCACTTCCGGCCGGGTGCGCGTCGTCGGCATCATGGGCCACCTGTCGTCCGCCGACGCTCCCAGCTCACCCGAGAACGCGCGCGAGCGGATGCTCTTCGACAACGCGGTGCGCGTCGCGCGGGCGAGGGGGCTGCGACCGGTCGTCCGGCATCTGGCCGCCAGTGCGGCGACCCTCACCCAGCCGGAGGCGCTGTACGATCTCAGCCGCGTGGGCGCCGGCCTCTACGGCATCGATCCGTCGCGGACCACGAGCCTGCACCCCGCGCTGACGCTCACCGCGCCGATCGTCTCGGTCAAGCGCGTGGGTGCGGGTGCCGGGGTCGGCTACGCGCACACCTGGTCGACCTCCCGTCCGACCTCGCTCGCGCTCCTGCCGGTCGGCTACGGCGACGGCCTCCCTCGCACGGCGTCGGGGCGAGCCTGGGTGCAGGTCCGCGGTCGGCGTCGTCCGGTGGTCGGCGTCTTCTCCATGGACCAGGTGGTCGTCGACGTGGGCGACGATCCCGTGATGGCGGGTGAGACTGCGACGGTGTTCGGCCCCGGCGACCACGGCGAGCCGACCGTGCGCGAATGGGCGGACTGGTCGGGCACCATCGACCACGCGATCGTGGTCGGCATCGGCGCGCGAGTCACCCGTCGAACCGTGGGCCTGGCGGAGGTCTCGGCGTGAGCCGGGCAGAGGGCGTGAGCCGCGCGGGCGGGATGCTCCGACTCGCGGTCATCGGCGGTGGCGAGAACTCCGAGCACGACGTGTCGCTCGCGTCGGCGGCCGGTGTCGCGTCGGCCGCGATCGAGTGCGGCTTCACCGTCGTCGGCCTGACGATAGGCCGCGACGGCACCTGGGCGACGGCGGCGGGCGCTCCCATCGGCGTCGAGGACGCCGTCCGGATCCTGCGCTCCTGCGACGTCGCCTTCCCCGCGCTCCACGGCGTCAACGGCGAGGACGGCCTGCTCGCCGCCTTCCTGACGGCGATCGGCGTGCCGTACGTCGGCTCCGACATGCCGGCCGGCGTCCTGGGCATGGACAAGTGGGTCACCAAGCTGATCGCCGAGGCTGTCGGTGTCGCGACCGCCCCGGGTGTGCTCGTCCGCGCAGGAACCCGACCCTCGTCCGCCCTGCCCGCCGTCCCGGTCGTGGTGAAGCCCGTCGCCGCCGGCTCGAGCCACGGGGTCACGTTCGTCGGCGACGCCGCCCTGATCGACCTGGCCGTGGTCGCCGCCCTGGAGCACGACGACCGGGTGCTCGTCGAGAAGGCCGTCGTCGGCCGCGAGGTCGACATCGCCGTGATCGAGCGGGCTGACGGCGCCCTCACGGTCAGCCCTCCGCTCGAGATCGACCTGGGGGGCGAGGACGTCTTCGGGACCGAGCGGAAGTACGGGGGGACGGCGCGGTTCGCCGTTCCTGCGCCCGTGAGCGACTCGGTGCGCGTCGAGATGGAGAGCGCGGCACGGACGCTGTTCCGGGCGCTCGGCTGCCGCGGCGTCGCGCGCTTCGACTTCTTCGTGACCGATTCGGGCATCGTACTGAACGAGGTCAATACGATGCCGGGGTTCACCGCGCAGTCGCAGGTGCCCCAGATGTTCGAGGCGGCGGGCTGGAGCTACGCGCGTCTCGTGGGGGAGCTCGTCGAGGTCGCGCTAGCCGGCGCCGTCGTCCGCCCTGTAAGGGGTTAACCGACGAGATCGCAGCAGCGGCGCCCGGAGGCGACCACTGCTGCGATCTCGGTGAGGGGTCGGCTGGCGACTAGCGCGAGACGCTGCGGCGTCCGCTGACGCGCAGGTAGATCACGAGCACGATGATCGCGCCGATGATGGAGCCGACGATGCCGGCGGGCTGGAAGAAGCCGTCCGAGGCGTCCTTGTGGAAGATCAGGTAGCCGATGAAGCCGCCGACGAACGATCCGATGATGCCGAGGAGGATCGTCATCGGGATCGAGATGTTCTGCTTGCCCGGGACGACGAGACGTGCGACCGCGCCGGCGATGAGGCCGATGACGATGAGGCTGATGATGAGGCCGAGCATGGTGTTCTCCTTGTGGGGGATTGGGGGCCGCTCGGGAAGTAGCGACTCATCAATGAAACACTCAGGAACGGCCCAGCGCCCGATTTCATGAGGGGATGGCCGCTACGCGGACATCAGGCGTATCCTGTCCGCCGCACGTGTGCTGTCGAGCTCATTCGCCGCGCCCAGCGAGGCCGAGAGACAGGGTGACGACCGCGGTGGCGCGTTGTCGAAGAAGCGGATCGTCCGTGGCGATGATGACCAGAGCACCTGCCGCCGCCGCTGCCTCGATGGCGGTCCAGACGAGTTCCGCCGTTGCCTCGTCGAGCTCGCTGGTCGGATCGTCCACGACGATCACGCGAGGAGTCCCGATGAGGGCACGGGCCAGGGCCACTCGCTGCTGCTGTCCTCCCGAGAGCTGCTCGACGAGGTTGTGCCAGCTCGCCGGCGGCAGGCCGAGTGACGCGAGAAGCCGCTCGACGTCTGTGACGACAGGAGGCGTCGAATGCGATCGACCCCCGGCCGTGCGATGCCCGCCAGCGGATGCGAAGAGCCGGACTGCGACGTTCTCCACGGCCGTCAGGCCTCCGAGGAGCTCGTGACGCTGCGCGAGAATCCCGGCCTCGCCGAGGCGTGGCGGAGAGCCGTCGATGAACGCGCGTCCCGCCGAGGGCATCCGGGAGCCCGTCAGGACCTCGAGCAGGGTGGACTTGCCGCTGCCGGCGCCGCCCGTGACCACGACGAGATCGCCGGAACCCGCTTCGAGCGTCACCGGGCCGATGCGTCGCGACGGCCCCAGCACGATCTCGACCGCGTCGAGACGGAGGGTGACAGGGCTCACGAGGTCACCTCGTCGCGCTGCAGGTTCAGCACGAGTTCGCCGGGGGCCGTCTCGGCCACCGAGACGAACGAGCCGGCCGGCCAGCGGTCGCGGAGCTCGGCGGGCAGCTGGACCGAGCCGTCGGCGCCGACCACGGCGAAGCGCCCGCGATCAGAGGCCTCCTCGCCGATCCGGCCGTCGCGGAGGTGGATCATGCGCTGCATCCGGGCGGCCACCTGCTCGTCGTGCGTGACGATGAGCGTTGCGGTGCCCTCGGCGCTCGCGGTCTCGACGAGCACGTCCAGGAGGTGATCGCGGGAGGCGTCGTCGAGCTGGCTCGTGGGCTCGTCGGCGACGAGCAGGCGCGGCCGACCCGCCATCGCGACCGCGAGCGCGACGATCTGCTGCTCCGACGGGCTCATCGCAGAGACCGGTCGACGGTCGCGATGCAGGTCGCTCGACCGCAGCACCCGTCGGCCGAGACGCACGTCTCCGCGTTCGGCGCCGCGCAGGGCCCACGCGAGGTTCGCGTCCGAGTCTTCGTGCAGGAGCAGGTTCGTGGACGCGCCCTGGAGCATCAGCCCGAGGGTCGACCGGCGCACGTGCGCCAGCTCGCGTTCCTTCGCCCTCCCGATGTCGGTGCCGAACACCACGACGCGACCGGCCGACGGTCGGAGGATTCCGGCGACGATGGCCATGAGCGTCGACTTGCCCGACCCGGACGGCCCGAGGAGGGCGATCCGCTGCCCCTCCTCGACGACCAGGTCGATGCCTCGGAGGGCCGCGACGTCGGTGTCGGCCTCGCGGTAGACGTGCACGAGGCCCTCGCAACGGAGGGCGGCGGGGACGGTTCGGCGGAGGGTCTCAGTCATCGCGACGACCGCCCCACGGCGCCGACCTCGAGCCGGGCGCCGACTGCGGAGCCACCCGCTGCGAGGAGCAGGGTTCCGGCGACAAGCGCGATGAGGGGCAGGACAGCCGGCGAGAAGTCGGGTGGCGGCGTGGCACCGTCTCCGGCGAGGAGCGGCAGCCGCGAGATCGTCAGGGCGAAGGCGGCGAGGCCGCTCACCGTGCCGAGGACGATCCCGCCGGCCACGGGAGTGAATGCCTCGAGCAGGAGAAGGCCTCTCAGCTTCTGCGGGGAGATGCCGGCGTCGAGAAGCGACTGCCAGTCCGAGCGTCGGCCGGCGCTTCCGATGATGCGGAGGGCCGCCGCCGCCACGAGCGTCAGCAGAAGTGCCGCCGCGCCGATCGGAAGGCCCGCGAGGGCTGCCCGAGGGTGGGCTTCCCGGACGTCTGCCGTGACGACGTCAGAGAGGTGCGTGACGGCGGTGACACGGATTCCCTCGGAACGGAGCGCCGTCAGCACCGCGGGGTGCTGACCGGGAGACAGCCACACCTCGTCGTGGCCGACCCGCGAACCGGAGTCGGAGATCCTGCTGGCCGTCTCCAGATCGATCAGGGCGCCGGTGTCCAAGAGGCGTGGAAGGGCTCGGGCCCGGCCGATGACTGTCAGCACGCGAGGGCTGAGGTCGGGGGCGACCCCCTGGACTCCGTCGGGGACGCCCGGGTAGTCCTGGACGCGGGTTCTGCTGCCGAGGAGAGCGGGAAGGGGATCCGGGGCGTCCCGAGGCATCGCGCTGACCGTGTTTCCGCCGTCGAAGTCGGAGAACTGCAGCCGGAGTCCGGTCACCGTCGCCGGCCCGTCTCTGCCCTGGGAGATCCGGACGGAGGCCTGCTGCTGGCTGTCGGTGCGGTCGCCGATGCGATTGCGCCACTGCGAGGGGACGAGCCACCTGGCGAGCTCGGAGACGTTCTGCCGGTCGGTGGAGACGCCGGTGACGGTGAGTTCGTACCCGAACGGCAGCGGGTCGGCCAGAGCGCTCTCGATGCCGATCCACGCGACCCGGCAGCCTGCGGAACAGGGGAACGAGCCCGCCGGACTCACGAGAGTGCCGTTGTGAGGGGTGCCGAAGACCACGGTGTGCCAGCCGTCGGCGGCCTGGACGACGGCGATCAGGTGGAGCGTCGACGGATCCGTCTTCTGCGCCGTGACGCCCGCGCCGGCGATGCGAAGGCGGAGAGATGTCCCGTGGGCGGTGAGAGGTGCCGTTCGCTTCGGGACGAGCAGATCTCGGAAGGCCTCGGACGAGAGCCCGAGCCAGGCCGGACGAACGCGGGAGACAGCCGCGAATCGCGAGGTGTCGACGGCGATGAACCGCCCGACGCCGTTGCCCGTCGTGGAGACCTCGGCGGCCATCGCGACCTGCCCGGAGGGATCCGCGCGGCGGACGGCCTCGAGGAGGGACACGGTGCGAGGCACCTCGACTGTCAGGACGGTGTCCGCCCCGAGTGATGCGGCAGCCAGGTTCTGCTGCAGATGCACGGCGACCACGGCCACCTGCGCCGAGTACGTCGCGACTGACAACCCGAGCGACACCATCACCGCGGCCAGCAGGACGGACGGGGCGCGCCCGAGTTGACGACCGACCACGATGCCGCCGAGGGATCGCGGTGACCGACGGGACATCCTTCGGAGCACGACTAAGGCGATCTGGACGGCGAGGATGCCGGCGACCACCGCTATCAGGCTCGGCGTCAGCGATGCGAGCTGCACGCCGCTGATGGTCTTCAGCCCGAGCAGTGAGTAGACGACTGCGGCTGTCAGGAGCACGGCCCCCGACTGCGCGACCAGCGCTGTGCGGCTGATCGTGCGCGGTTCGGTCGACTCGCGGAGGACGGAGGTCAGCGGCAGGCGTGCCGACTGGATGCTGGCAGCAGCCAGGGCCGCGAGCGCACCGAGGAGGGCGAGGCCCGCGGCGGCGAGGACGAGCGGGCGTATCGGCTCCACCGGCGCTCCAGGGCCGATGACGAGGTGGACGGCCTCTCGGGCCGAGAGGACGGCGAGGCCGAAGCCCGCGACGGCTCCGGCGACGAGGGCGATGCCCGGTTCCAGAAGGATCATGCCGATCCGCCGCCCCACCGGAAGACCGCGGAGCCGCGCGAGGCCCCACTCCTTGGCGCGGACTCGCCCGATCCGCTGCACCGCCAACGCGATGGCGAACCACGACAGAGCGAGGGCCTCGACGACGACGATGGCCAGGAGCGCCTCCGCAGCCCGGTGCTGGGGTTCCAGTCGCGCGATTATTCGAGGGAGCGGACTCGCGGTGTCGGTATTGGAGATCGCAGCGATGCCGTCGAGCGTCGCCCGGTGCGCTGCCGACACGTCGCGCAGCGCCCGCGGCACGTCGTCCAGGCGCAGAACATGCCGGAGCCCGCGGAGGGCGTAGCCGGTGGCTTCGAGTTTCTGAGCGTCGAACTGCGCGTCCGCGACGACGAACGAGGGCGCGTCGGATACCCCCGCGACGCCGAAGAAGGACGCCGGGTCCGACAGGAAACGGCCGCTGAGCGGTCGGTCGTCGTAGATTCCCACGACCGTCACCGGCACCTGATCGTTCACGATGAAAAGGGAGAGCCTGGTCCCCAGCACCAGGCCAGCCTGACTTCCCCTCGTGTCCCTGTTCGCGGCCTGGGCCGCTTCCCGACTGACGGCGACCTCCCCGACCGCGTCCGGGCACCTGCCCTCGAGGAGGGGCGCGCCAGCGCAGTCCGTGCCGCCGCCGACCAGGCCCACCGTCGGCAGGGTGCCGCTCTCGCTCGGAGATGCGGCCTTTTCCCAGGACGACGCAGAGGTCGCGGCCGACACGGTGACGGGGTCAGACCACAGGGAGGCAGAAGAGCGGGTGAGAGCATCGACGGCGGCTTCGTAGCCGGAACTGACATCGCCGGGCCCGGAGTCCGCAGAGGCGACGAGCGTCGTCCGGCTCCCGCCGACAGGGCCGGTCGCATCCGCCAGCGTCTGCTGCTCGAGAGAACGGAGCATCACGGGAGCGAGGGCGGAGAGCACGACGGCGATCAGTGACAGGGCGAACAGGGACAGGAAAGCCGCAGGCCGTCGTCGAACGCTTCGCGCCCAGAACGGTCCTCTCATCACGCAGCTCCTTTGCCCGCCGTCCCGGCAACACTAATGCGTCGACGGCGCGGCGCAGCGAGCCGCGGCCCCGCTCGATCGGCGAGACCCCGCCTAGTTCGCGAGGATGGCCTCGATCTGGCCCATGGCGAGGGTCATGCCCTCCTTCATGCCCATGGCAATCAGCTTCTCCATGCCCTCGAGCGAGTCGAAGTGCGACACCAGCGTCATACGGGTTCCGCCATCGGCGGGCTCGAGAGTCATGCGCATGCTCGTGATCGGCATCGTCTCGTCGGGCGTGCCGTCGCCCTCGGCGAAGCCGTCGCGAAGCTCGAGGCTGCGCGGCTCGTCGACGGCCGTGATGACCCACCACCCGGGCATCGTGTCGCCCTCGGGAGAGGTCATGTGGTACGCCGTCGTCGAGCCGACAACGAGGTCGTGCTGGGTGAACGTGGCCGGGTACGTCGGCGGGCCCCACCAGCGCTCGAGCTGGCGCGGGTCGGCCCAGAGCTGCCAGACGCGCTCCGGGGTCGCGTCGAGCTGGGCGACGACGGTCATGGTGAGGTTCGCGGTGTCGTGAGTGGCATCGATGGCGAATGTCATGTGTCCGTTCCTTTCGATGGTGCGTCGGTGGATGATGCGGGTGCCGGCAGGTCCGTGGCTGGTCCGTCTTCGGCGAGGAGGGCGTTCATGCGCTGGAAGCGCTGCTTCCAGATGTCCTCGTAGCTTCTCAGGAGCTGCTCCGCTCGCTGGATGGTGCCGATATCGCCCGACACGATCTGCTCGCGCCCGCGCCGGGCCTTGTGCACGAGAGAGGCCCTCTCGAGGACCGCGACGTGCTTCTGGACCGCCGCGAAGCTCATCTCGTAGCGGTCGGCGAGGGTCGACACGGACTGCTCGGCGCGGATCACTCGCTGCACGATGTCGCGCCGGGTGGCGTCGGCCAGTGCGTGGAAGATCCGGTCGATCTCATCCTGTGTCAGTTTTTCTACAACCATTTGGTTGCACGTTAGACCGACGACGCGTGAAGCGCAAGCACTACCGTCGGGGGATGAGCGAAACCATCCCCGTCTTCCTCGACTGCGACACCGGAATCGACGACGCCCTCGCCCTGGCGCACCTGCTCTCGCGCGACGACGTCGACCTGGTCGGCATCGGGGCGGCGAGTGGAAACGTCACGGCGGCGCAGGCGGCGGCCAACACCCTCGCCCTGCTGGAACTCGCCGGACGCACCGATATCCCGGTCGCCGTCGGCGGCGAAGACCACCGCGCCCACCCCTTTGACGGGGGAGCCCCCCACGTGCACGGGGCGAACGGCATCGGCGGGCTCGATCTCGCGGCCCCTGCCGTCACCACGGTCGCGGGCAGCGCCGCCGACCTCCTGATCGCGGCCGCCAGGGCGCACCCCGGCCGGCTCCGCGTCGTGGCGATCGCGCCGCTCACCAATCTCGCGCTCGCCCTCGATCAGGAGCCGGAGCTCCCCGGTCTCATCGAGAGCCTCACGATCATGGGCGGAGCGGTCTGGGACGCCGGCAACCGCACGCCGTTCGCCGAGGCGAACATCGCCGGCGACCCCGAGGCCGCCGCGCTCGTCTTCGCCGCCAACTGGCCGATCACCCTCGTGCCGCTCGATGTCACCCGGCAGCACCGGTTCGACGAATCGGATCGCGCCGCCCTGCTGGCCGCGGGAACGCCGATGACGTCAGCGCTCGGCGAGATGCTCACGACCTACTTCGACTTCTACGAGACGGTGCTGGGCGAGCGGATGTGCCTGCTGCACGATCCGCTGGCGTCGATGATCGCGACGGGCGACGTGGTCCCGGACCTCACGCGAGCGACCGCCATCCGCGTCGACCAGAGCGACGGCCCCGAGCGCGGCCGCACGGCGCCCGTCGACGGCGAAGGGACGCTCGTCGTGACGAGCGCCCCTTCGGAGAGTGCGCGAGTGCTGCTGGCGCAGCTGCTGGGCGTGGCCTAGCGGACCCGCTTGATCGGGATCACGGCCAGAGCGCCGACGATGCCGATGATGCCCGCTCCCCAGAGCATGAGCGTGTAGTTCTGACCGGCGGCGCTGCCGATGCCGAGCAGGAGGCCCGCGAAGGCCGGGGCCAGCGACTGCGGCAGCGCGTTCGCGATGTTGATGACGCCGAGGTCCTTGCCGGGCTTGTCGGCGTTGGGCAGGACGTCGACGACGAGCGCGGTGTCGATCGAGGCGTAGATGCCGTACGCGAAGCCCATGATGACCTCCGCCAGGTAGAACGCGCCGAGCGTCGAGGTGTGGGCGAGGATGATCAGGCCGACGGCGAACAGCGCGGTCGAGCCTCCGACGAAGATCTTGCGACGGCCGAGCTTGTCCGAGAGCCAGCCCGAGACGGCGGTCGAGGCGATGAGCGCGATCGTGTAGAGCAGCACGCCGAAGGCGACGGCCTCGACGGCCTGCTGCTTGCCCAGGCCGATCTGGTGCTGCATGTAGAACAGGCGGTAGGTCGTGAACATGAAGGTCGCGAAGATGATCAGGAAGCGCGACCACCAGGCGAAGGCGAAGTCGGGGTTCTTGATCGGGTTCGTCCAGAACGACGAGATGATGTTCACGAAGGTGAACTTCTTGATCGGCGCGGTCGGCAGCTCGTCCCGGGCGACGAAGGCGTAGACGATGACGAGGGCGAGCGCGAGGAAGCCGGGGGCGATGAACAGCACCGGCAGGTTGAACGCGAAGAAGACGGCGAGGTAGGTGCCGAAGAGTACGGCGCCGTTCTGCGCGAGCGAGATGATGCTGGAGGCGCGGCCGCGCTGGAACTGCGGCACGTTGTCGGCGAAGCTCGCCGTGAGCGTGGAGTAGGTGGCGTTCGCGGCGACCTGGCAGATCAGCCAGCCGACGATCAGCTGGCCGGTGCCCTGCGCGTAGGCGACGATCGCGAGGCCGGCGATGAAGACGATCGAGCCGCCGAGCAGCCACGGACGGCGACGGCCCCAGCGGGTGCGGGTGCGGTCGCTTAGCGCGCCGGCGAGCGGGTTGGCGAACAGGGCGCCGAGGGCCCCGATCGGCAGCACCGACGCGATCATGGCGGTGGCCGCCGCTTCGGTGGGCGCGAGTTCCTGCGCCTTGAGCTGCATGCTGACGTACACCGGCGACAGGAGCGCCACGAAGATGCCGAACTGGGCGAGGCCGAGGCCCCAGAGGTAGAGCTTCGACACGGCCACGGTGCTGACGGCCTGGGTGAGGGGATCCGGAATCTTCGTTGCTTCGGGTGTCGACATGACGCCTCCTTGAGTCACAAACAAAAACCAACCACAGGTCGGCAACGCGACAGTAGTCGGTTTGCCTGTGCCTGTGCAACTGTTTCGCGGACCTTGTGAGCCGCCTGATCACCGGGCTACGCTGAGTTCGGCCATGAAATGATCGACTTTTGATCGAAGATCAACAGAAGTCACCACGAGTTTCCAGGAGTCACTGATGACAACGCCTCTCTCCGTCCAGCTCTACAGCGTCCGTGACGCCGTGGCCGAGAACCTGCAGGCGGCAGTCGACCGTCTCGCGGCCATCGGGTTCACCGATGTCGAGCCCTACGGCTTCGCCGAGCGCCCCGCCGAATTCGCCGCGGCACTGAAGTCCGCCGGCCTCGCCGCGCCGTCCGGCCATGCGGCCGTGATCGCCTCCGACGACCCCGACGCGATCTTCGCCGCAGCCGTCGAGGTCGGCATCGAGACCGTCATCGACCCGCACGCACCCGACCCGAGCTGGGCCTCGACCGACGCGGTCGCGGCCCTCGCCGAGCGCGTCAACTCGCTGTCTGCCACGGCTGCCGCGCATGGGCTCCGCTTCGGCTATCACAACCACAACTGGGAGCTGGAGAAGACCTTCGACGGTCAGACCGCTCTCGAGCTGTTCGCCTCGCAACTGGCGCCCGAGATCGTCCTCGAGGTCGACACCTACTGGGCGGAGATCGGCGGCGTCGACGCCGCCGCCCTCCTGACGCGGCTCGGCGACCGCGTCCAGCTGATCCACGTGAAGGACGGACCCCGGACCGGCGGCAAGGAGCTCCAGGCTCCCGCCGGTCAGGGCGAGATGCCGATCCCCGCCATCCTCGCCGCAGCACCCCAGGCGCGACGCGTCATCGAGTTCGACGTCTACGCTGGCGACGTCTTCGAAGGCATCGCCGAGTCGTTCGCCTGGCTCACCGAGCACGACACTGTAGGAGCAGACAAGTGACCAATTCCGTAAAGATCGGCTTCATCGGAGCCGGCAACATCTCGACCCAGTACTTCGACAACCTGACGAAGTTCGCAGACGTCGAGGTCGTCTTCATCGCCGACATCAACCTCGCCGCAGCCGAGGCGCAGGCCTCGAAGTACGGCATCGCGCGCTTCGGCACCGTCGACGAGCTCCTCGCGATCGACGAGATCGAGATCGTCGTCAACCTGACCCTTCCGGCCACGCACGCCGAGGTCGGCGAGCGCATCCTCGCCGCCGGCAAGAACGTCTGGAGCGAGAAGCCGCTCGCTCTCGACGCCGCCAGCGGCACCCGTCTTCTCGAGGCGGCGGCCGCAGCGGGGCTGCGCGTCGCGTGCGCCCCCGACACCGTCCTCGGCGGCGGCATCCAGACCGCCATGCGCGCCATCGCCCGCGGCGACATCGGCGAGCCGCTCACCGCGACCACGCTGTTCCAGGTGCCCGGGCCCGAGTCGTGGCACCCCGGCCCCGAGTTCCTGTTCGCCAAGGGCGCCGGCCCGCTGTTCGACATGGGCCCGTACTACGTGACCACGCTCGTCCACGCGTTCGGCTCGGTCGCGACGGCGCAGGCCGTCTCGTCGAAGTCGCACGAGACGCGCACCATCGGCTCGGGCCCCAAGGCCGGCACCGAGTTCCCGGTCGAGGTGCCCACCCACTACTCGGCGCTCCTCTCGTTCGAGGCCGGCCAGTCGGCTGCCACGACGCTGAGCTTCCAGCAGGCGCTGCCGCGCATGGGCTTCGTCGAGATCACCGGCACCGAGGGCACTCTCGTGCTCCCCGACCCGAACACCTTCGAGGGCGACTCCACCCTGTGGGCCTTCGGCAAGGGCGAACCGACCACCATCCCCGTCGAGGGCTCGACCTGGGGCCGCGGCACCGGAATCGTCGACCTGGCACGCTCCATCCGCGCGGGCGTCCCCGAGCGTGCCACCGGCGCGATCGCGGGCCACGTGCTCGACGTGCTCCTGGGCATCACCGAGGCCGCCGAGACGCGCTCGACCGTCACGATCGCCAGCTCCGTCACGAAGCCCGAGCCGCTCCCGGTCGACTTCGACCCGTCGGCCGCGACGCTCTAGCAGGGCCGGAAGGGCGCAGGAACCCCGGTTCCTGCGTCCTTCGTCACGCCGCGGGCGGCCCGGCCTCCGCCGCGATCCGCGCCACCTCGTCGGCATCGAGCGCGAAGACGATCCCGCCGTCGTCGGGCGCGGCGGCCGTGAAGGGCAGCACGCGGACTCCGCCGTCGGCGTCGAGCCTCACGATCGTTCCGGCGGCCCCGCGCACGGCGCCCTCGTGGCCGGCGGGCGCGAACAGGTCGGACTGGTTCGCGACGCCGCCGCTGACCACGACGGGGATGCCGGCCACCGCGTCGACGAGCGACAGATGGTAGTGGCCGGCGAGGACGACGCGGACGTCGGTGCCGCGGATCACCTCGACGAAGGCCCCGGGATCCTGCAGCTCGAGAGCGGCGAGGAGCGGCGTCGCGGCGGGGATCGGCGGGTGGTGCAGCAGCACGACGGTGCCGCGGGGGCTGGGCGACGCGAGCTGCTGCGCGAGGAGGTCGAGCTGCTCGGCGCCGAGACGGCCGTAGCCGGCGCCGGGGACCGCGGTGTCGAGGACGACGACGCGGGTCTGTGCGACCGAGAACACCGGGGTCGTCTCGCCGAGGACCTCGCGGAACCCGTCGTGCAGGTCGTGGTTGCCCATGGCGTAGGCGACGCGGGCGCCCCGCGCAGCGGCCCACGGCTCGACGAGGTCGCGAAGGGTGCGGTACGACTCGGGGGTTCCGTCGTCAGACAGGTCGCCGGTGCACGCCACGAGGTCGAGACGCTCGATCGCCGAGGCCCGGGCCAGCACTCGCTCGAGGTTCGCGCGGGTGTCGACGGTGCCGTAATGGCGGCCGTCGCCGGCAAAGAGGTGGGTGTCGCTCAGGTGCAGGATGTCGAACGTATCGCTCATGCGCTCACGGTAGCGCGGGCCGGTGACAGGCCGCGTGCGCGCTGCCAGAGCGACGGCGCAACGGGGCCGGGGTTTCTCCTGGAGTCGCTTTCCCTGAGCGTGAATTCACGCCCAGGGAAAGTCTCCCCAATGGAAACCCCGGGCCCGCGGGGTCGTGATCGGGTGGCGTGGCCGCGCGTCAGAGCCAGCGCGGCACCCCGGCGTAGCGGCCGGGGCGGTGGTTGAGCGCGATCATGAGGTTGATGACGACCGCACCGCCGGCCGACAGCAGCACGAGCCAGGCGGGCACGACGGCGAAGGCGGCGAGCACGACGGCGACGTCGAAGCCCATCTGCACGTAGCCGGCGCGCCAGCCGAGGCGCTCCTGGGCGATCAGCGCGACGATGTTGAAGCCGCCGAGGCTCGCGCCGTGGCGGAACAGCACGATCACCCCGAGTCCGGCGAGCACGTTGCCGACGACCACTGCGTAGACCGGCGACAGGTGCGAGACGCCGAGGGCGGCGACGTGGACCGATGAGAGTCCTGAGACGAGGGCCACCGACAGGGCGGTCTTGAGCGTGAAGACCCAGCCCTTCTTCCAGAGGGCGAGGGCGAAGAACGGCGCGTTGACGGCGAAGAAGAGCACGCCGAAAGGGACCGGGGTGGCATAGCTGATCAGCAGCGAGAGCCCCGCGGTGCCACCGGTGACGACGCCGGCCGACTTCAGCAGGAAGAGGCCGAGCGACGCGACGAGCGTGCCCGTCGCGATGCCGAGGGCGTCCTCGATCATCGAGTGGCGGGTCGGGGAGGGGGCCGGCGCGGTCGTGGCAGCGGCGGCAGGCAGCGTCTGGGTCACGGCCCCATCGTCGGTGCGCGTGGGCCGACGCGCAAGCATCGGGCGCAGGAACGTGCACACGCCCATGCCAGCCATCGATTCCGGGCAGAATGCTCACATGACCGTCGATCCTCTCGATGCCCGCCTGATCCTCGCCCTCGACGCCGACCCTGACGCCACCGTGGTCGCGCTCGCCGCGAAGCTCGGCGTCTCGCGCAACACCGTGCACGCCCGCCTCAAGCGCATGGTCGACGGCGGCACGCTCGGCGCGCAGAGCCGGCGCGTGCATCCGGCGGCGCTCGGCAGGCCGCTCACCGCGTTCGTCTCGATAGCGCTGAGCCAGGCCGACGAGGAGCATGCCGTCGCCGGCCTCGCCGCGCTGCCCGAGGTGATCGAGCTGCACGCCATCACGGGCGAGAGCGACATGCTGGCGAGGGTCGTCGCCGCCACGACAGAGGATCTGCGGCGGGTGACGGGGGCGATCCTGCGGATCCGCGGCGTGGTCCGCACCAACACGACCATCGCGCTGACCGAGGTGCTGCCGATGCGCCTGGGCCCGCTGCTCGAGCGCGAGGCCGCCCTCTAGCCGGACCTGCGTGAGCGCTCGACGATGGCCGTTGCAGATTAGGCAAGGTTTGCCTAACTAAGGATGACCTAATAAGGTCGATGCGACCCCACCCGAAAGGCACCGCCCTTGTCATCCTCCCTCCTGCGCAAGTCCGCCGCGATCGCGGCCGCCGCTGCCCTGGCCCTCTCGCTGGCCGCCTGCTCGACCTCGAGCGACGCCGGCTCGACCGACACGTCGAGCTCGTCCGCCGACGCGTTCCCGGTCACGATCAAGTCGGCACTCGGCTCCGCGACCATCGAGTCGAAGCCTCAGCGCGTCGTCACCATCGGCTGGGGCGCGGCCGACACCGTCGTCTCGCTCGGCACCACCCCTGTCGGCATCGAGGAGGTCACCTGGGGAGGCGACTCCGAGAAGGACTACCCGTGGGTGACCGAGGCGATCCAGAAGCGCGGCGACGCGCTGCCGAAGACGTTCGCCGTCTACCCCGACATCGACATGACGGCGCTGGCCGAGCTGAACCCCGATGTGATCATCGCGCCGCAGTCGGGCATCACTGCCAAGCAGTACAAGACGCTCAGCGCTCTCGCACCGACCGTCGCCTACCCCGGCGAGGCGTGGGGCACCTCGTGGAGCGACGAGATCTCGATCATCGGCAAGGCGCTCGGCGAGACGGCGAAGGCCAACGACCAGGTGACGAGTATCAAGAAGACTCTGGCCGACACCGCCGCCGCCAACCCCGAGTTCGCCAAGTACGACTTCACCTACATCTACGCCGCCGAGCCGGGTGCGCTGTCGATCTACCAGAAGGGCGACCCGCGAGTCGACATCATCTCCGGTCTCGGACTGACGCCGGAGAAGACCGCGGCGGCCCTTCCGAAGACGGCCGGCACCTTCGTCTCGACCATCGGACTCGAGAAGGCCGATGAGCTCGACAAGACCGACATCGTCTTCACCTGGTTCAACGACAAGGCCAACCAGGCCGAGATCGAGAAGCAGCCGCTGTACGCGCAGATCCCCGCCGTGAAGCGCGGCTCCTACGTCGCCAACACGAACCAGCAGCTCGCGATGGCCTCGACGGTCATCACCAGCCTGAGCCTGCCGTACGCGCTCGACCGCTACGTCGACATGATCAAGGCGGCTGTCGCCAAGGTCGAGTAGTCGGTTCGCTCCTGAGAAGGCCCCCGTGCAGCCGCGCGGGGGCCGTCTCTGGTCGCAGGATCGCGCCGTCGTCAGCGCGGCGGGTCGTCAGGGGCGGCGCGGCGCCGTCGACTCCCGCGCCACCAGCGACGTCGCGAGCTTCACGTGGTGCGAGGACGGCGCCGTGCCCGACGCCAGCCGCAGCACGGTCTCGACGGCGAGGCGGCCGATCTCGCGCATGGGGGTGCGGATTGTCGAGAGCGTCGTCGGCATGGGCATCGCCGAGTAGGTGTCGTCGTAGCCGATGACGCTGACGTCGTCGGGAACCCGGAGCCCTCGGGCGACGACGGCCCGGATGGCGCCGAACGCGGCGCCGTCGTTCGTGGCGAACACGGCCGTCGGCGGGTCGGCGAGGGCGAGCAGCCGCGCGGTCTCCTGCTCGGCGGCATCCAGGCTCGAGGGAGCGGCGTCGACGGGCCACGCCCCGAGGGGTTCGCCGATCAGCTCGGAGTCGTCGACGATGCCCGCCGCGGCCAGCGCGTCGCGGTAGCCGCCGAATCGCTCGCGCTCGTCAGCGCCGGCCGGGTGGCCGCTCACGAAGCCGATGCGGCGGTGCCCGAGCGCGATGAGGTGCTCGGTGGCCTGGAGGCCGCCGGCGAAGTGGTTGGAGCCGATGCTCGCGAACGATGCGTCGAGGCTCGCGGCCGAGGCGTTCGGCCCGCTCGGCGGGTCGACCGCGACGAGGGCCAGCCCGGACTCGCGGCACGCGGCGACGAGCCAGGGCTCGACGCGGGTCGTCACGAGCACGACGCCCTGATGGCCGCGTGAGGTGATCGACTGCACCCACGCTCGGTCGAGCACGAGGGGCTCCTGACCGTCGCCGGGCACGCGCAGCACGGTGGTGACGAGATCGACGCCGGCGCCGCGGCTCGCCGCCACGAGCCCCTCGAGCACCTTCATCGAGTAGAGGTTGACCAGGGTGTCGAAGACGACGTGGACGGGACCGCGCCCGGGTCGTTCGCGCGAGAGCGGCGTGTAGCCGACCTCGGCCATCGCCCGTTCGACCCGCTCGCGGGTGGCCTCGGAAGAGCCTGGCCGCCCGTTCAGGACCTTCGAGGCGGTCGCCTTCGAGACGCCGGCGAGCGCTGCCACGGCATCGAGGGTCGGCCGGGAGTCCGGTGTGCGTGCCATGGAATGCCCCTCACGACGACAGTCGATGCTTGACGGGGATCGATCGTGCTCGTAGCCTCGATCTGCCAGCGAAACTTATTGAAACAGTTTCGCACATGGAAAGCAAGTGCGCGAGTGCAGCCTCTGCGCGCGCGCAGTTCGACGACGAATGAGAGCACGATGTCTTACACCCCGAAGCAGGTCCTGTTCGGCGCGGCGTATTACCACGAGTACCAGCCGACGCCGCGACTGAAGCAGGACTTCGACGAGATGAAGGCGGCGGGCTTCAGCGTCATCCGCATCGGCGAGTCGGTCTGGTCGACGTGGGAGCCCGAAGACGGCGTCTTCGACCTCGAGTGGATCACCCCCGTGCTCGACGCCGCCGCCGAGTACGGCATCGGCGTGATCCTCGGGACGCCGACCTACGCGATCCCGCCGTGGCTGCAGCGCCGCTACCCCGAGCTGAACGTCGAGATCGCCACGGGCAAGCCGTTCGGCTGGGGCATGCGCCAGGAGATCGATGTCACGCACGCCGCGTTCCGGTTCCATGTGGAGCGCGTCGTCCGGAAGATCCTCGAGCGCCACGCGTCGCACGAGGCGATCATCGGCTTCCAGGTCGACAACGAGCCCGGCGCCTGGGTCATCCACAACCACGACGCGTTCGAGCGCTTCCGCGACCATCTCCGCAAGAAGTACGGCACCGTCGAGACGCTGAACGAGACCTGGGGCCTGACGTACTGGTCGCACCGGCTCACCGACTGGAGCGACCTCTGGCGCCCCGACAGCAACTTCCTCCCGCAGTACGACCTCGCGTGGCGGCTCTTCCAGGCCGACCTCCTGACCGAGTACATGGCCTGGCAGACCGCGATCGTCGACGAGTACGCGGGCGACCGCTTCGTCATGACCTGCATGTCGTACACGCGCCCGACGATCCGCGACGACTCCATCGGGCAGATGATGACGGTCACGGCGGGCAACCCGTACTTCAAGGCGCAGGACGCCCTGACCCTCCCCGACTCCGAGATCAAGCCGCAGACGTGGTGGACCCAGGGCACCTGGGGCCTCTACCACTCGGCCGACTGGATGTACGGCACCCGCCACGAGCCGTTCCTCGTCACCGAGGTCGGAGCGGGCTCGATCGGCTTCTCGTCGATGAACCACCCCGCCTACCCCGGCCAGCGACGCCAGAGCGCCTGGGCGCTCATCAGCCGCGGTGCGCAGATGATCGAGTACTGGCACTGGCACACGCTCCACTTCGGCCCGGAGACCTACTGGGGCGGCGTCCTCCCGCACAGCGAGAAGCCGGGGCGCACGTACCGCGAGATCGCTGCGCTCGGCTCGGAGCTGCAGGAACTCGGCGACCGCATCGTCGGCCTCACCCCCGACGCGCACGTCGGCCTCCTCTACGACCACGCCTCCAAGTGGGCCTTCGAGAAGTTCGGACCTCTGGCCGGCCCCGGCGGCTGGCCCATCGACGACTCCTACTCGCCACTCGTCGAGGCGTTCGAGCGAGGCGCCTTCGACGCGGGGCTGCAGACCCGGCTCTTCCACACGTCGGCCATCCTCGACTTCGACCCCGCGGTCATCGCCGCCGAGATCCCGGTGTTCGTGGCGACCGCCTACTACGTGGCCGACGACGCCGTGCTGGCGTGGCTGCGCGACTACGCAGCCGCCGGCGGCCACCTGATCGTCGGACCCCGCACCGGGTACGCCGACCTCGAGGCCCGCGCCCGGCTCGAGGTCGCACCGGGCGGGCTCGCCGACGTCGCGGGGGCCTGGTACGACGAGTACACCAACGTCGAGGCGCCGGTTCCTGTCGTCGCAGTGGCCGGTTCGTGGCTGGAGCTGCCCGACGACGCCGCGGCGGTCGAGTGGATCGAGGCGTACGAGGCCACCGACGCCACCGTCCTCGCCCGCTACGACCACCCGCACCACGGCAGCTACGCCGCCGTCACCACCAAGGAGCTCGGCTCGGGCCGAGTCACCACCGTCGGCGCACTCCCGAACCCTCCGTTCGCGCAAGGCCTCTTCGCCTGGGCGGGCGAGATCGGCTCCGCCCGGCCGTGGCGTCCCGCCGCCGGCTCCGTGCGCGTGCACTCGGCCGTCAACGAGGCCGGGGAGCGCCTCCACGTCGTGCAGAACTGGTCGTGGACGCCCGCCTCGGTCGAGCTGCCCTTCGCGGCGGCCGACCTCCACTCCGGCGACGCGCTCGAGGCCGGCGCGGCCCTGTCGCTCGGCGCCTGGGACGTCCGCGTGGTGGTGACCCCCGCCTAGCCGAGTGGCGCGCGCGTACCCCGGGCGTTGACTGGCGGGGTGCGCGCCGTCCGGGCGCGCCGGAGAGGAGAACCGGCATGGCAACGGAGATCACGGAAGGCGGCGAGGCCACCCTCGCAGCGATCGAGCGCATGCGCGACCAGTCGCTGGAGCTCGGCGAGAGGTTCGACGTCGACTTCGCCGACCACGACCCGGCCGAGGGGCAGCCTGCCGGCGGCGGCGGCATCGCCTGGTTCTGGGAGACGTTCGGGAAGTCGTTCTCGGACATCGATCACGACGTCGTCGAGACGATCGCGACGCCCACGAAGTTCATCACCATCACCGACCTGTCTGGCACCCACACCGGCGACTTCATGGGGCACGCTGCGACCGGCAAGCGCTTCACCGTGCGCAACGTGCAGGTGATCGGGTTCGCCGACGGCAAGGCCCGCGACCGCTGGGGCTCGACGGACGTCCTGGGGATCCTGCAGCAGCTCGATCTCCTGTAGCGACCGGTCTGCTCCCGGGTGCCGCCGGGGCTATCACCCGGTCGGGTGGCACCAGAACGTGGAGGCGCGGGAGAGGAGCCCGCGACCCTAGCCTTGCCGCGAGGGCGGAACGCCGACCCTCACGAGAGAGGGGTCGCGCATGGACGGCAGCAACGGACTGGTTCGCGGAGTTCCTGCGTACACGTGGTCTCTGGCCTTCGTGCTCGCCGGAGCGATGACGGTGCTCGGTCTCGTCTCCCTCGTGGGCGCCCTGCTGTCCGTCGCCACCACCGGTCAGCCCGACCTCAGCGTCACGGTGGCGCCCGTCGTCGTCCTCGCGCTGGGCCTCACCGGCCTGCCGCTGTGCCGGATCGCGCTGCCCCGGGTGGCCGCGCGCGAGGCCGAGGCGGGGTACACGACCGTCCCGCTGCTGTCGGGCGATCTGCC
The DNA here is from genome assembly GCF_057787745.1 of Frondihabitans sp. OV104. Taxonomy (NCBI): domain Bacteria; kingdom Bacillati; phylum Actinomycetota; class Actinomycetes; order Micrococcales; family Microbacteriaceae; genus Frondihabitans; species Frondihabitans sp. OV104. The sequence continues at coordinate 2,516,000 of NZ_CM173541.1, read as the reverse complement.
TCTGCGCGACCCGCGCGACGGCCGCACCCTGCTCGCAGCCGGTGCCACCGTGCCGCGCTCGTACCGCGTCAGCCTGCGGCCGGCGCGCCGGCTCGCGCACGCCTAGGCGCTCGCTGGCTGTGCCGCGTGAGTCAAGCGACCCGCGTCGGCTCAGCCGTTCGGGCCGCCGCGCAGGTCGATGCTGATCTGATCCGCGTCGAGCACGACCAGGGAGCTCTGCAGGATCTCGGCGTCGAACGTGCCGTCGTCGCGGGCGTCGAGCAGTGCGTTCCGCTGCGCCTGCAGGACGGCGAGCCGCGTCTCCTTGTCGACGAAGTCGCCGCGCTGGTAGTCCGTCATCAGCGGCGCCGACGCCTCCTGCATCAGCGTCATGATCTTGGTGCGCTCCGCCGTCTGGTCGGCCGGGTTCGTCGTCGCGGGCGCCAGTCGCTTCACGAGCCAGCCGATGCTGCCGCCCTGGAGGAGCAGCGACCCCGTTGCGACGGCGAAGGCGATGAACACCAGGAGGTTGCGGTGAGGGGCGTCCTCCGGGAGCGTCTGGGCCGCCGCGACGGTGATGGCGCCGCGCATGCCCGCCCAGACGAGGATCGTGCCCTCCTTCCAGCCGAGCGGCGCCTGCAGGTAGTACTCGATGTCGGCCAGAGCCCGCACCAGTCGCGTGCGCATCATGCCGAGGCGCGTGGGGTCCTGTCTCGCCTTCTCGAAGCGCTCCTGACCGGCGCGGCTCGCTCCGCGTCGCGATCCGTCGGTGATCGCCAGAGGCTCACCGCTGTCGATCTGGCCCTGCATGGTCGTGAAGCGGTCTTTCGACTTCGCCATCCGCGCGGCCCGCTTCTTCAGGCCGTTCAGCAGCAGGCTCAGGTAGAGCGCTCGCACGCCGAGCGTGATGACGAACGCGCCGGCCGCGATCAGCAGCGCCAGCGGGACGCCGACGCTGTCCTCGTGCACGTCGCTCAGGATGCGGGAGAGCTGGAGCCCCATCGTCAGGAACAGTGCGCCTTCGAGGACGAGCTCGACCGTCCTCCAGTTCTGTGCGTCCGACAGGCGATGCTGAGGGCTGAGGACGCGCGGCGCGCCCCGCCCCGTCACCAGCCCGGCCACCACCGCTGCGACGAGTCCGGACGCTCCCAGCGCCTCGGTCGGCAGGGCGGCGATGAACGGCACGGCGAAGCCGATCACCGTGTTGACCGTGGCGTCCTGAACCCGCTTGCGCACGAGCAGGTTGACCTTGCCCACAGCGAAGCCGGTGGCGACGGCGACGAGGACCGCGTAGGCGAACGACCCGAGGGCGCCGATCGCCGAGAACGACAGGGCGACGGCGGCGACGGCCGACCGCAGGGTCACCAGAGCCGTGGCGTCGTTGAGGAGGCTCTCGCCCTCGAGGATCGAGACCACGCGCGGCGAGACGCCCAGCTTCTTGATGATCGACGTGGCCACGGCGTCGGTGGGGCTCACGACCGCGCCGAGGGCGATCGCCCAGGCCAGCGGCAGGTCGGGGATCGCCCACGCGAAGAACAGGCCGAGCAGGAGGGAGGACGCGATCACGAGCACGACCGACAGCCCGCCGATCGCGCCGAACTCGCGCCGGAAGTTCATCGACGGCATGGACACCGACGACGAGTACAGCAACGGCGGCAGGACGCCCAGCAGCAGCCACTCGGGATCGATCGGGAGATCGGGCACGGCGGGGATGAGCCCGACGACGATTCCGAGCACGACGAGCAGGAGCGGCGTGGCGATTCCGACGCGCGGCCCGAACGCCGTCGCACCGGCGACAGCCAGCAGGCCGAGCACTCCGATGATCAGCGGTGTCATGCGTCCATTGTGGCGTCACGAGCCGATCGTTCGCGGCGCGGCCCCGCGAGGACTACCGTTGGAGGAGCATTCGAGCGAAGACGACGAACCAGCGCCTTCGCGGCCTCCTCGTTCGTCGCAGGGAAGAGGACCACATGGCAGAGATGCCGCACGTCGTAATCGTCGGGGGCGGGTTCGCCGGCATCGCCACCTTGAAGGCACTCAAGGACGCCCCGGTCCGCGTGACGCTGATCGACCGCCACATCTACAACATGTTCCAGCCCCTCATGTACCAGGTGGCGACCGGCGGGCTCAACGCCGGCGACGTGACGTACTTCCTGCGGAGCCTGCGCAAGTCGCAGCCCAACGCCAACTTCCAGCACGGCCTGCTGGCCAAGATCGACGACGATGCTCGCAGGATCACGCTGGCCGACGGCGAGGTCATCGCCTACGACGCTCTCGTCCTCGCGAACGGCGTGAACACCAACTACTTCGGCACGCCCGGCGCCAAGGAGTACGCGAAGTCGATGTACTCGCGCTCGCAGGCGCTCCGCATCCGCGACGAGCTGTTCACGCAGCTCGAGAAGGCGGCGCTCCGCGAAGACACCTCCGAGGTGCGCGTCGTGATCGTCGGCGGCGGCTCCACCGGCGTCGAGATGGCCGGCGCGCTCGCCGAGCTGCGCGACCAGGCGCTCATCCACGCCTACCCCGAGATCGACCGCAAGAGCATCACCATCACGCTCGTGCACCGCTCCGGCGAGCTGCTCAAGCCGTTCGCGGCGCGCCTGCGCAGGTACGCGGCGTCGTCCCTCCGCAAGCGCGGCGTCGAGCTCCGCCTGAACACGGGCGTCGCCGAGGTGCAGAAGCACGGCGTCGTGACGGCCGACGGCGAGTTCATCCCCGCCGAGCTCGTCATCTGGGCCACCGGCGTCACGGCCCACGGCGAGGTCAACGACTGGGGGCTCGAGCAGGGCAGCGGCGGGCGGATCGTCGTCGGCTCCGACCTGCGCGTGAAGGGCCACGACCGCATCTTCGCCGTCGGCGACATCGCGCTCACGCCCAAGCCCCTCGACCAGCTCGCCCAGCCGGCCCTGCAGGGCGGGGTGCACGTCGCCGAGCAGATCCAGCGCATCCTCGCCGGCAAGCCCACCAAGAGCTTCAAGTACCACGACCGCGGCACCATGGCGACGATCGGCCGTCACGCCGCCGTCGCCCAGCTGCGCGGCGGGATCACCCTCACCGGCGTGCTCGCCTGGTACACGTGGATCGTCATCCACATCTACAGCCTGCTCGGCAACAGCAACCGCATCACCACGATGGCGCATTTCATCTCGCGCTACGCCTTCTTCGCCTACCGGAAGGCCGTGCCGATCGTCGGCGACGTGCGCCCGGTGCGCAAGCACGGCGACCGCGTCGAGGAGATCCCGGCTACCACTGACGCGCGCGGGTAGGTCCGTGCCCTCCTGGTACGACCGCGTAGAGCGCGTTCGTGCCGGGGGCGCGGGCCTGCGTCGGGTCAGAAGAGGGTGGGAGCCGGAGGGTCGGCGGGAGCGGGCGCGCGACGACGGCCGTGCAAGCCGAAGAGATCGCGCGTGGCCGGGCCCGGGACGGGCAGCCCGTGTCGGCGCAGTGAGGCTCGCGCTCGGTCGTACACGAGTTCCTGGTACCCCTTCGACGCGTGCGTGCCGCCCGAGTAGAGCCTGCGGTAGCCGTCGAGGAGGTGCGGGCGCTCGCGCTCGATCCAGCTCAGGTAGAGCTCCTTCACGCCCGGCTGCAGGTAGAGCAGCGACGGCAGCACATTGGTCGCGCCCGCGTCGGCGAGTGCGCCCATCAGGTCGTCGACCTGCTCGGCGGAGTCGGTCAGCCCCGGCAGCAGGGGCGCTGCGAAGACCGTGCAGTCGAGGCCGGCGTCGCGGATCGCGCGGACGGTGGCGAGTCTCGCCGTGGCAGACGGTGTGCCCGGCTCGATGGAGGACTGCAGGTCGTCGTCGAGAACGGCGATGGACATGCCCAGCTGCACGTCGACGCGCTCGGACGCTCTCACGAGGCGGTCGAGGTCGCGACGGATGAGGGAGCCCTTCGTGAGGATCGAGAAGTCGACCCCGGCGTCGGCGAGCGCGTCGATGATGCCCGGCATGAGCGCGTACCGGCCCTCGGCCCGCTGGTAGGGGTCGGTGTTCGTGCCCATGGCCACCCGCTCGGGCAGCTCGCGCTTGCGCGCCAGCTCGGAGCGGAGCACCTCGGCGACGTTCGTCTTGACGACGATCTGCGTGTCGAAGTCGTCGCCGAGCCCCATGCCGAGGTGCTCGTGCGTCGGGCGCGCGTAGCAGTAGACGCAGGCGTGGGTGCAGCCGCGGTACGGGTTGATGGTCCACTCGCCGGGCAGCACCTTGGCCGTCATCGGCACGTGATTGAGCGCCGACTTGCTGAGCACCTCGTGGAACGTGATGCCCTGGAACTCGGGCGTGCGGACACTCCGGACGAGCCCGCTGACGCGCTCCAGGCCGGGCAGGGCGCCGGGCGCGCTGGCATCGATGCGCTGACCCGCCCACCGGAGGCCGCTCTGCTGAAGTGCTGCGTCGTTCACGCCGCGACCCTACGGCGACCCACCGACATTCGCGCTGCTCGTGCGCGCGGCTCGAGTCCGCACCACGTCGTGCGCTCCCGCCGGCCAGCGCCGCGAGGTGGCCGTCGGTGTCGGCTTGGGCCCGCGGACCCGACGCCGGGGGCCATCTCCCCGAGTCGCGCGCGGGGGCTGCGCGCCGGCCAGCCCTGCGAGGTGGCCGTCGGTGTCGGCTCGGGCCTGCGGACCCGACGCCGGGGGCCATCTCGCCGAGTCGCGCGCGACGCCCCCGCACCAGCGCACCGACGCAGCTAGAGCGACCCCAGCAGCCGCTCCGCCGCGGCCCGCAGCACGGGCACCTCGGTGCGCGCGGTCTCGAGCACGACGTCGCGCGACTTCGCCGAGTACCGGTGCAGCACGCGGGATCGGATGTGCGAGATCTCCTTCCACGGCACGCTCGGCTCGCGCTTGCGGGTGGCCGACTCGAGCCCGTGGACGGCCTCGCCGATCTCGACCAGCCGCATGCGGATCGCGTCGAACGCGAGGTCGGGGTCGACGCCGTCGCGCGCCAGATAGTCGGCGATGATCTCGCAGGCTGTCACGATCTCGCCGAGGCGGGTGCTGTCGTCGCGGCTCACTGGCCGGCGCCAATCGGGGTCACGTCAATGACTGTAGCGGGCGAGGTGGATGAACCGGGCCAGAGCCGTGAACACGGTGCGACGGGGAGGTGTCCGAGCGACTACCGTCGTCTACAGGAGCCGGATTCACCGGCCCGACGAGGAGGCACCGTGTTCGAAGCCGAGAACCTGCGCGATTGGATCGGCCTCGCGGTCGTCGACCAGAGCGACGACAAAGTCGGGACGCTCGAGAGCGTCTACTTCGACACGTCCACCGACAAGCCCGCATTCGCCACGGTCGAGTCGGGCGTGCTCGGCGGCAAGAAGCTGATCTTCGTACCGCTCGACGGCGCGGTCGTCGCCCCCAAGCACCTGAAGGTGCAGTTCGGCAAGAAGCTGATCAAGGAGGCCCCGTTCATCGCCACCGACGGCGAGCTGCAGGCCTCTGACGAGCCAGCGATCTTCGCGCACTACGAGCTGCCGTACGCCACGGGCAGCGGCGGCGAGCGTCGGCTCGGGCGGCGCTGACCGCGAGTTCCTGCGCCCGTATCCGACGCGAGAGCGGCCGGCCCGGTGTTCGACGTTCGTCGGATCCCGGACCGGCCGCTCTCTGTTCGCGCCTGGCCCGATCAGCCCGTGTTCTGCAGGCCGGCGGCGATCCCGTTGACGCTGAGCAGCAGGAGGCGGTGGTCCGCGTCGGCCGGGTCTTTCTCGACGGAGCGGCGGATTCCGCGGAGGGCGCGCAGCTGCAGCAGCGACAGCGCGTCGACGTAGGGGCTGCGGAGGCGCACCGCGCGGCTCAGGACGGGCCGGCCGCCGAGCACGTCGTCGGAGCCGCTCGTCGCGAGCACCCACTGGCGGGTGAGCGCCATCTCGTCCATGACGGCAGCCGTGAGGTCGTCGCGATCGGCGAGGGCGAGGTACTGGCGGGCGATGGTCTCGTCGGTCTTGGCCAGCGACATCTCGACGTTCTTGATCATCGCGGCGAACAGCGGCCAGTTCGCGAAGGCATCGCGCAGGATCTCGACATCGCCGACGGCGGCCAGCGCCGAGCCGAGTCCGTACCAGCCGGCGAGATTGATCCGCGCCTGCGACCAGGCGAACACCCAGGGGATGGCGCGGAGGTCTTCGAGCGACGACACCGACAGGCCGCGGCGGGCCGGGCGGGAGCCGAGGGCGAGGAGGCCGATCTCCTCCATCGGGGTGACCTGCGCGAACCACTGCGCGAAGCCGTCGGCCTTGACCAGGCCGAAGAAGCGCTCGCGCGAGGCGGCGTCCATCGTCTCGGCCAGGGCGCCGTATCGCGTGGCGGCGTCGGCGTTGAGCTTCTCGTTCGACGGGCTCGACGCCATCAGGGTCGCGGCCGCCATCTGCTCGATGTGGCGGGCGGCGATGGTCTTGTTGCCGTACTGGGCGAAGATGACCTCGCCCTGCTCCGTGATCTTGAAGCGGCCGGCGACCGATCCGGGCGGCTGCGCCATCACGGCCTCGTTGGCTGGCCCGCCGCCGCGGCCCATCGCACCGCCGCGGCCGTGGAAGAGGGTGAGCTCGATGTCGTTCTCGGCGGCCCAGTCCGAGATGCGGGCCTGCGCGTCGTAGAGCGCGAACGTCGCCGAGACCGGCCCGACGTCTTTCGACGAGTCGGAGTAGCCCAGCATGACCTCGACCGTGCGGCCGGTGGCGTCGAGCCGCTCGCGGTACGACGGCGACTCGAGGATCTCGGTGAGGATGCGCGTGCTGTTGTCGAGGTCGGCGAACGTCTCGAACAGGGGGATGACGTCGAGGACGGGTGCGGCCTCCTTCGATCCGAGCGCCGCCTCGGCGAGCGAGAAGACGTTCTCGAGGTCGTCGGACGACTGCGTGAACGACACGATGTAGCGAGCGGCTCCGCGGCGGCCGAAGCGCTCCTGCAGGCCCTTGATCGTCTTGAAGACCTCGAGCACCTCGAGGGTCATCTCGCTCAGCTCGCCGCCGGCGCGGATCTCGGCCAGGGCCGTGCGGTGCACCTGCGAGTGCTGGCGCACCTCGAGCTCGGCCAGGTGGAAGCCGAACGTCTCGACCTGCCAGACGAGGTTCTGGAGCTCGCCGTTCGCGGCGCGGTGGGCGCCGGCCGCGCGGAGCGACGCCTGGATCGTGCGGATCTCGTCGAGCAGGACCTCGGGCGAGCCGTAGGCCAGGGGGCCGCCCTTGCGGGTGGCGCGGATGCGGGCGGCGATGAAGAGCAGCACTCGGCGGTGCGTCTCGCCGGGGGAGCGGATGCCGATCCGGCTCGCGAGGGCCTCGTCGAGGGCGTGCTGCGAGTCGGCCAGGGCCTGGAGCCCGGCGTCGGGCGGGGTGTCGGCCTCGTCGAGCGTAAGGGTCGAGCCGATGCGCGAAGCGGCCCGCGAGAGGCCCAGCAGGACGTGCTCCGAGGCGATCTCGGCGGCCTGCCGGGTGACGTCGGCCGTGACGTGCGGGTTGCCGTCGCGGTCGCCGCCGATCCAGCTCGAGAGGCGCAGGAAGGCGGGGGCCACCGGCGGGGTCGAGCCGGCCGCGTCGCCCTGGAGGCGGTCGTCGAGCAGGCGGTAGACGCGAGGCACGATCTCGAACAGGGTCTGGTCGAACACGTTCATCGCCGTGCGGACCTCGTCGAGCGGGGTCGGGCGGGTCGTGCGGATGGGCGACGTGCGCCAGAGCGTGTCGACCTCCTCTAGCAGGCGGCGCTCGATGTCGCCGGTCTCGATGTCGTTCTGACTCGAGTCGCGGGCCTCGAGCAGATCGCTGATGCGGCGGATGGCCGACGCCACGGCGCGGCGGCGGGCCTCGGTCGGGTGCGCGGTCAGCACCGGCTGGAAGCGGAGGTTCTGCAGGCGGTCGGCCGCGGCCTCCGCGCCGACCTCCTCGGTGAGCTGGTCGAGCGTCGCCGGCAGCGAGTCCGACGCGTCGCCGGCCGCCGAGCCGCGGCGCTTGAGGACGCGCACGCGGTGGTGCTCCTCGGCGAGGTTCGACAGGTGGAAGTAGCAGGTGAAGGCGCGGGCGACCTGCTCCGCGCGCTCCTGGTCGAGGTCGTCGACGAAGCCCTGGGCGGTCTCGACGGCCTCCTGGCCCTCGTAGGCGCCGATGACCGCGAGGCGGACGCGCTCGACGTCGGCGAACAGACCCTCGCCGCCCGACTCGCGGAGCACGCGGCCGAGCAGGTTGCCGAGATAGCTGACGTCTTCGCGCAGATGGGCGTCGACGGCCTCGCGGATGTCGTCGCGGCTCGAGCCGGGCTGGCGACGGGCACCTTCGAACGTGGTCATGGCAGATCCCTTCGGAGGTGTCGGGTGGTCACCCTCAATAGTTACCAGAGTTTGGCAGACCGTTACGCCGCGAGAAGCCGTGTTCCAGGTGTGACATTCTGTGTGCATGGAACCGTACTTCCGCCCCTTCGCCGCGCTCGGCCTCGTCCTCCTGCTCGCCGGGTGCACGACGGGTGCAGGAACCCCGGGGCGTCCCCTCGGCGCCTACCTCGGGTCCCCGCTCGCCGCTGTCGACCAGTCGGTCGCTCGGCCGGCGCAGATGCGGCTCGTCGACCGCGGCGACCTGCTCGGCGCGCTCACCGTGCCCGAACCCGCCACCGCCGGATCCGCGCCCTGGACGGTCGTCGCCCTCTGCGCCGACGCCCCGCACCTGCCGTCCGCCCGTCGCGTGTCGGCCGCCGTGGTCCGCACCGGCGATCTCGACGCCCGCCTGCTCGAGCAGGTGCAGCTCGGCGTCTTCGCGGACGCCGTCGAGTGCGGCCCCGGTGAGACCCGCGCGATCCCGTGACGGGGCTAGCGGAGGCGGCCGAGCACCCGCCGCACGAGCGCGTCCTTACGCGCCGTGAACGGCGGGTAGGCCACGCGCAGCGTGTCGGGGTGCAGCGGCTTCGACAGCACGGCCTTCTCGTGGCTGAACGTCACCAGGCCGCGATCGCCGTGGTACGCGCCCATGCCGCTGGCGCCCACCCCGCCGAACGGCAGCCCGGGCACGGCGAGATGAGCCGACGGAGCCCCGAACGACACCGCGCCCGACGAGGTCTCGCGGAGGAGGCGGCGGCGCGCGCCGGCCGATTCCGTGAACGCGTAGAGGGCGAGGGGCTTCGCGCCCGCGCGGATGTGGGCGATGGCCCCGTCGAGGTCGGGCACCTCGACGACGGGGAGGATCGGGCCGAAGATCTCCTGCTGCATCACCGGGTCCGTCGGGCGGATGCCGGTGAGGACGGTCGGCGGGAAGAAGCGCGACGAGCGGTCGGGCTCGCCGACGGCGGCCGCGGTTCCTGCGCCCATCAGCCCTTCGAGCCGTTCGAACTGGGAGTCGGAGACGATCCTCCCGTAGCTGTCGCTCTGCGCCGGGTCGGCGCCGTAGAACTGCCGCACCGACTGCCCGACGAAGTCGACGAGCCGCTTCGTCAGGTCGGGCGTCGTCAGCACGTAGTCGGGCGCGACGCAGGTCTGGCCGGCGTTCATGAACTTGCCCCAGGCGATCCGCCGCGCGGCCGCGCGCAGGTCGGTGGAGCCGTCGACCCACACCGGCGACTTGCCGCCGAGCTCCAGCGTCGTCGGGGTCAGGTGCTCCGCCGCCGCCCGAGCGACGATGCGGCCGACGCGCTCGCCGCCGGTGAAGAAGATGTGGTCGAAGCGCTCGCGCAGCAGCTCGGTGGTCTCGTCGGCGCCGCCGGTGACCACGGCGACGGCCTCTGGCAGGAACTCCGGCAGAAGCGAGTGCAGCACGGCCGCCGTGGCCGGCGCCAGCTCGCTGGGCTTGAGCACCGCCGTGTTGCCGGCTGCCAGAGCGGCCACGAGCGGGTCGAGGCTGAGCTGCACCGGGTAGTTCCAGGGCGCGATGATCAGGACGACTCCCAGCGGCTCCCTCACCACGGTCGCCGTGGCGGGGGCCACCAGCAGCGGCACGGGGTGCCGCTTCGGCTTGAGCCACGACCGCAGGTGCCTCAGGGCGTGATCGATCTCGGCGACCACGACGTCGATCTCGGTGAGCCGCGCCTCGTCGGGATGCTTGCGGAGGTCGTCGTGCAGGGCGCGCTCGAAGTCGGCGCCGCGGTCGACGAGCATGCGCCGGAGGGCTCGGAGCTGGGCGAGCCGCCAGTCGAGGGGTGCCGTGACACGCGAGTCGAAGGTGGCGCGCAGGCGGGCGACGGTGTCAGCGGCTTCGGTCATGCCCCATCCTGGCACCGGCCGCACCGGCAACGCGGCCCGTACGCGGGCAAGCGGCGCCTCGGATCAGCTGCTCGCGCGGCGGAGGCGGGTCACCAGGGCGGCGCCGACCAGCAGGAGCGCCGCGGCTGACGTAGCCATGGTGACGCCGCCGACCACGGCCGGCCGAATGTCGACGGAGAGCAGCAGGCCGAGCCCGGTCGTGCTGCCCCCGATGGCCACGCAGGCGGCCATGCCCGCTGTCCACCACGCCCAGGAGGCTCCCCGTGCGTCGGTGGTCGTCGGCGCGCGGCGAAGCCATCGAGCGCCGAGAGCTCCGAGCCCGGCGAGACCTGCGAGTGACGATGCGTACTGCAGCCACTGGTGAGCGGGGAGTCCGACGACCTCTGCTCTGAGGGCCGGCAGGGCGACGACCGCCGCTCCGGACGCGTGCGTGAAGGAGTCCCAGGCGAGGTGGCTCGCGACGCCCACCACGCAGCCCGCGACCAGGATCGCCGGAGGCGCGGCGGCCGTCCGGCCGGGGACGCGCCGCGCCAGAGGGCGGGGGAGCAGTCGAGGCAGGACCGGGACCAGCACGAGGCGCCAGATCACGAGCAGCCCCAGGGCGATCGGGAGGGACGCCCAGATCGCACCGAGGGCGGAGTGCGTGATGTCGTAGTCGAGCCAGCGCGCGAACAGTGGAAGATCGGGCGCCATGGCGCCGCACGCCACGGCTGCGAGGGGCAGCCGCGCCCGGGCGAGCAGGGGAGCGATGATCGCGTGGCTGAGCGTGTACGGCATCGCCGTATATTACATTCGCGAGCCTGGGGGGAGCTGCCAGCCAGGGGGCGGCGGCGGCGCGGTGGGGGCTGCGGGCTCGGCCGAGTGTCAGAAGGCGAGCAGGTTCTCCTTGAAGGTGCCGAACTCGTACTCGGTGCGGGCGAGGCCGCGCCGCTGCATCTCGGGTACGAGGCCGTCGACGATCTCGGCGACCGACTGGCGGCTCAGTGCGCCCGAGAACAGGAAGCCGTCGCCGCCGACCTCCTCCATGACCTCCTCCATCTGCCTCGCGACGGTCGCCGGCGAGCCGACGAACGGCACGGCGTTCAGCGACGGCATCGAGGCGAGCTCGCGCAGGGTCGCATCGGGCTTGCCCTTCTTCAGGAACGCCTCGAGCGTGGTGCGGTGCCCGTTCGTCGTGATCGCGGGCGGCACCTCGTCGAGCGCGAACTGCGTGAAGTCGACGTTGGTGAGGGCGCTCAGATGGGCGAGCGCGAGCTCGAGGCCGGCATCGCTCGGCACGGCGCGGCGAGCGGCCTTCGCCTGGGCGAGCTCGTCGGTCTCGTCGAGCACGGGCGTGACGACGTAGAGCACCTTGATGTCGTCGGGGTTCCGCCCCGCCTCGACGGCCTTCTGGCGGATGTCGTCGCGGTACTGCTTCATCTCGGCCACGCCGGTGGCCGAGCAGATGATCGTGTTGGCGTGCTTCGCGGCGAATGCGCGGCCCCGGGGGCTGCCGCCGGCCTGGCAGAGCGCGGGCTGACGCTGCGGGCCGGGCATCGCGTTGAGCGGACCGCGCACCTTGAAGAAGGCGCCCTCGTGGTGGATGGGGTGCACCTTCGTGTGGTCGGCGAAGACGCCGGTCTCGCGATCGCGGACGAGCGCGCCCTCGTCCCACGAGTCCCACAGCTTCTTCACGACGCCGACGTACTCGTCGGCCATCTCGTAGCGCTGATCGTGCTCGTAGAGCTCGTCGAGGCCGAAGTTCTGGGCGGCGAGGTCCTCGCTCGAGGTGACGACGTTCCAGCCGATCCGGCCGTGCGTGAGGTTGTCGAGGGTGGCGTACAGACGCGCCAGGATGAACGGCGGGTAGAAGCTCGTCGACGCGGTCGCGACCAGGCCGATCCGGTCGGTGTGCTCGCCCAGCTTCGCCATGAGCGGCAGCGGATCCTGCTTCGGGGCGTACATGTTGTACTTGAGGTCGGTCGCCATCGAGCCGCCGTGGACGTCCGACACCATCAGGGAGTCCTCGAACATCACGTAGTCGAACTTCGCCCGCTCCATGGCGCGGACGATGTCGACGTAGAAGTCGCCGTCGATCCAGTCCTCGCCGTTGGTCCCGTCGAACGGGCCGAGCCACGAGGGCGACGAGAAGTTCAAAAACCAGGCGAGGTGCAGTTTCTTGGGCATGCCTGGACGCTATGCGGGGCGTATTTCGCCTCCGAGTCGCCCGCGTCTCGCTTCATTTCGCAGGGGCGGCGCAATCGGCGCGCAATACGCCGCCCCTACCGTCGGGGCATGACCGAGACGACGACACTCATCCGCACCCTGCCCGACGACGCCGCTCGCGCGGGGAGCGTCGCCTGGACCATCGACGACGGCACGAACGCGGAGTCGATCCGCCGCCTCGCGCTGTTCGCCGCGGAGTCGGGGACACGGATGACGATCTTCCCGGTCGGCAGCTACCCCGGCTGGACCGAGCATGCCGAGCTCTTCGCGCCGCTCGTCGAGTCCGGCCAGATCCAGGTCGGCAACCACACCTGGTCGCACACCGAGCTGATGACGCTCACCGACGAGCAGATCGTCGACGAGCTGGAGCGCAACGAGGCGCACTTCGTCGGCCTCTGGGGCGTGTCGACGAAGCCGTACTTCCGTCCGCCGAACGGCCCGCGCGACGAGCGGACCGACGCCGCCGCAGCGAGCGCCGGCTGGACCCGCCAGGTGATGTGGTCCGGCCTCCTCGCGGAGGGGCCGGCGAAGGGGGCGCAGGAACTCCTCGCCTCCGTCGACACCGAGTTCGCCCCGGGAGCCGTCGTCATCGGCCACGTCAACTACGAGGCCATGCAGGAGGTCCTGCCCGACGTGCTGGCCAGGCTGACCGCCGCGGGCCTGGCGTCGGTCACCATCCGCGACGCCTTCGGCGCCTGACCTCGGGCTCACGCCTCCGACGTGAGCCGCTGCTTGAACGTGCCGGACGGCTGCACCGTCCGCACCAGACCGCGCCGCTGCAGCTCGGGCACGAGGCCGTCGCAGATCTGGTCGATGTAGCGGCGGGTCAGCATTCCGCCGCCGCCGGCGAACAGGAGGAACCCGTCCCCGCCGACCTCCTCGAACACCCGCTGCATCTCGTCGGCGACGGTCGCCGGTGTGCCGGCGAGGGGCACCGCCTCGAACTCGTCCGACGCTGCGGCCTCGCGCAGGGTGCGGTCGCCCGCCCACTTGCGGAAGGCATCGGTGATGCTCTTGCTCGAGTCCGTCACGATGTCCGGGAACTTCTCGTCGAGCGGGAACTGCGCCATGTCGATCTCGTCCGACATCATCAGGAGGCGGCGTCTCGCGCGCTCGTCCGTGATCTGGAAGCGCTCCTCGCGTCGGCGCCGCGCGAGCTCATCGGTCGCCTCGACGAAGGGCGAGATCATGTACAGGATCCGCACGTCGTCGGGGTTGCGGCCGAACTCGACGGCCTTCGCCCGCACCTCGTCGCGGTAGTCGCGCATCTCGTCGACGCCCTTGGCGCTCGACACGATCGTGTCGGCGTGCTTCGCGGCGAACGAGCGCCCGACCGAGCTCCCGCCGGCCTGGAAGATCGGCGGCCTGCCCTGCAGCGGCGGCAGGGCGTTGAGCGGTCCGCGGACGTCGAAGTGCGGGCCGTGGTGATCGATCGTGTGCACCTTGGTCGAGTCGACGTAGGTGCCGGTGGCGCGGTCCATGACCACGGCGTCGGCGTCCCACGACGTCCAGAGCTTCTGCACGACCTCGACGAACTCCTCGGCGATCTCGTACCGGGTGTCGTGCGCGGGCAGCTCGTCCATGCCGAAGTTCCTGCCCGCGAGCTTGCCGCCCGACACCACGACGTTCCAGCCGACCCGGCCGTCCGTCAGGTGGTCGAGCGTCGTGAGCAGCCGCGCCAGCAGGAACGGCTGGTAGAAGCTTGTCGACATCGTCGCGACGAAGCCGAGGTGCTCTGTCGCCGCCGCCAGCAGCGGGATCAGGGGAAGCGGGTCGCTCTTCGGCGCTCGGACGGTGAACTTGAGCTCGGCCTCGGCCGAGCCGCCGTAGACGTCCGAGATATAGGTGCTGTCCTCCAGCATCATGCAGTCGAAGCTGGCGCGGTCGAGCGACCTCGCCATGTCGACGAAGAAGTCGCCGTTCATCCACTCGTCGCCGGTGGTACCCGACCACGGCTGGTTCCACGCCGGGGTCAGGAAGTTGATGAACCAGCCCAGTCGCATCCGCGTCGTCGGCGTGCTCGGCATCAGAAGGACCTCAGATTCTCTCGGAAGGTGGCGCCCTGGGGCAGGTAGTCGCTGCGGGTCAGGCCGCGGCGCTGGAGCTCAGGAACGAGGCCGTCGACGATCTCGCCGATGTAGGTGCGCGTCATCGGCCCCGACATCAGGAAGCCGTCGCCTCCGACGTATCCCATGACCTCCTCCATTCGGTCGGCGACCGACTCGACGCTGCCGACGAGGTCGACGGCGCTGATGCTCCAGCCGGCGGCGACCTCGCGGAGGGTGCGGCCGTCGTCGCCGAGCTTCAGGAACTCCGAGAGCGTCGTGCGGTGGCCGTTGGTGGTGATGTCCTGCGTCACGGGCGCGTCGAGGTCGAACTGAGAGAAGTCCACCTCGGTGAGCGCGCTCAGGTGAGCGAGGGCCTTCTCGACGTTCGTCTCAGCCTGCGCTTTCGAGGAGGCCTGGAGTTCCTGCGCCTCGGCATCGCTGGCAGCGACGAGGGGGCTCACGATGAAGAGCACCTTGATGTCGTCGGGGTCGCGCCCGGCCTCGGCGGCCAGGCGGCGGATGTCGTCGCGGAACTCCTTCATGCGCTCGGGGCCGCGCGACTGGGCGATGATCGTGTCGGCGTGCTCGGCCGCGAAGCGCTTGCCGCGCGGGCTTCCGCCGGCCTGGCAGATCACCGGCCTGCGCTGCGGGCCGGGCACCGTGTTGAGCGGGCCGCGCACCGAGTAGTACTCGCCGGAGTGGTCGATCGTGTGGACCTTGGTGTGGTCGACGTACCTGCCCGTCTCGCGGTCCTGGATGATGGCGCCGTCGTCCCAGGAGTTCCAGAGCGCGTCGACGACCTGCACGAACTCGTCGGCCCGGTCGTAGCGGCCGTCGTGCTCCTGCAGCTTGGTGCGGCCGTAGTTCTGGGCTGCGCGGTCCTCGCTGGAGGTCACGATGTTCCAGCCGGCGCGGCCGCGGCTCAGGTGGTCGAGCGTGGTCATGGTGCGGGCCAGCTGGTAGGGCGGGTAGAAGCTCGTCGACGCCGTCGCCACGATCCCGAGGCTCGTCGTCACCGCGGCGAGAAGCGGGACGAGAGCGAGGGGGTCGTGCTTCGGGGCGTACAGGTGGTGCTTCAGGTCGGCGCGCGACGACCCCTCGTAGGCGTCGGACACCATCGAGCTGTCCTCGAGCATGATGTAGTCGAAGCGAGCGCGCTCCAGGGCCCGGGCGAGGTCCTGGTAGAACCTGCCGTTCGCCCAGGTCTCGCCGTTGTGGCCGGAGAACTGGCCCTCCCACGGAGGCGGGGCGAAGTTGGTGAACCAGCCCAGGTGGAACATGTCGGTCACGGATCGGCCTCTCAGAACGCTCGGAGGTTGTTCTTGAACGTGGTGTCGGCGTAGCCGTCGCGGATCAGGCCGCGGCGGCGGAGCTCGGGGGCGAGGTCGCCCGCGAAGTCGGCGACGGCGCGCGGCGTCACCGACGACCCGATCAGGAATCCGTCGCCGCCCACCTCCTCCATCACGGCCTCCATCTGGTCGGCCGCGGTCGCCGGCGAGCCGACGATCGTCAGGCTCGGGGGCAGCTGGGTCGCGATCTCGCGCAGCGTCAGGTGCTCGCGGCCTTTAAAGAACGCGTCGGTCGTGGTCCGGGCGGCGTTCGTCTCGAACGCCGGGACCGGCTGGTCGAGGTCGAACGCGGCGAAGTCGATGCCCGAGGCGAACGACATGCGGGCCAGGGTCTTCGAGACGTCGGACTCCGCTTCTGCCTGCTTGCGCCGCTGGAGCTCGAGGGCGTCGTCGTGGGTGTCGCCGATGATGAAGTCGGTCAGGAACATGACCTTGACGTCGTCGGGGTTGCGGCCGTGGGCCGCGACGCGGGCGCGGATGTCCTTGCGGTACTCCCTCATCCACTCGACGGTGCCGCTGGGGGCGACGATGGTGTCGGCGTAGGTCGACGCGAACTCGCGGCCGACGGGGGAGCCGCCGGCCTGGCAGATGACCGGGAGGCGCTGCGGGCCGGGCGGGGCGTTGAGGGGCCCGCGCGTCGAGAAGTAGGTGCCCTCGTAGTCGACCTGGTGGATCTTCGTGTGGTCGGCGTAGACGCCGGCCTCCACGTCGTCCAGGACGGCGTCGTCGTCCCACGAGGTCAGCAGCGCCGTGACGGCCTTGGCCCAGTCGGTCGCGATCGCGTAGCGCTCGTCGTGCGGGTACTGCTTGTCGAGGCCGTAGTTCTGCGCGGTGCGGTCGTTGTGGCTGGTGACCAGGTTGAAGCCGACGCGGCCGTGCGACAGGTGGTCGAGCGTCGTCATGAGGCGAGCCGCGAGGAACGGCGGGTAGAACGTCGTCGTCATCGTGGCGATGATGCCGATGTGCTCCGTCGCCTGCGCGAGCAGCGGCACCAGGGCCATCGGGTCGTGCTTGGGCGCCGCGAAGGTGGTCGACAGCGAGTACTCCATCGACGAGCCGAAGGCGTCGGGGATGAAGCTGCCGTCCTCGATCATCATGTAGTCGAAGCCGGCGCGCTCCAGGGCCCTGGCGAAGTCGACGTAGGCGTCCGGGTTCGGGAAGTAGTTGCCGCGGTCGCTGTGGCCTTCGTTCCAGCCCTGCGGGTAGTAGCTGAGGAACCATCCAAGGTGGAACACGGGGGTGTCCTTTCGGGTCGGCGGAAGGCGGGTCAGTAGGCCAGGAGGTTCTCGCGGAACGTGGCCTTGTCGTACGACGGGCGGATCACGCCGCGCTGGCGGAGGGCCGGGGCGAGGCCGTCGGCGATCTCGGTGATGTTCTTGCGCGTCACCGGCATGGCGATCAGGTAGCCGTCGCCGCCCGCGTAGTCCATGTGCTCCTCCATCTCCTGCGCCACCGACTCCGGTGTGCCGACGAGACGGACGGACTCCTGCGTGCGGTGGTTCATGACCGCCTCGCGGATGGTGGCGCCCGAACGTGCCCAGTCGTTCATCGTCGACTGGTGGCCCTCGTTCTTCGAGAGGTCGGGGAAGGGGGCGTCGTAGTCGAACTTCGACCAGTCGGTGCTCGTGAAGTACGAGAAGCCGGCGACCTGCGCGTCGATGTTGGCGGCGGTCGCGTCTTTCATCGCCTGGTCCTTCGCCTCGGCCTCGCCCTTCGAGTCGGCCATGATCGGCGACACCAGGTAGAGCACCTTGACGCCGTTCGGGTCGAGGCCCAGCGCCTCGCGGCGGGCCGTGATGTCGTCGCGGTACGCCTTCATCTCCTCGACGCCCTTGACCGCGGCGATGATGGTGTCGGCGTTGCGGGCGCCGAACTGGCGGCCGACGTCCGAGCCGCCGGCCTGGCAGATGACCGGGTGGCGCTGCGGGCCGGGGATCGTGTTCAGCGGGCCGCGCGAGCGGTAGTACTTGCCCTCGAAGTCGACCGTGTGCACCTTCGTGTGGTCGGCGAAGACGCCCTGCGCCTCATCCATGAGCACCGCGTCTTCGTCCCATGAGTCCCACAGCGCCTTGACGACGTCGACCCACTCGTTGGCGCGGTCGTAGCGCTCGTCGTGGGGGATCAGGTCTCTGAGGCCGTAGTTCTGCATGGCCGACTTGTTGCTCGACGTCACCAGGTTCATGCCGACGCGGCCCTCGGTGATGTGGTCGAGCGTCGAGAACAGGCGCGCCGCCATGAACGGGTGGTAGAACGACGTCGAGATCGTCGCGACGATGCCGATGTGCCGGGTCGCGTTCGTCAGCAGGGGCACCAGCGGGATCGGGTCGAAGCGGATAGTGCCGCCGCTCTTCACGCTCGACTCGAAGGTGCCGCCGTGGACGTTGGGGAGGACGGAGGAGTCCTCCATCATCATGTAGTCGAAGCCGGCGCGCTCCAGCGAGGTCGCCATGTCGATGAAGAGCTGCGGGTTGCCGACGTCGCTTCCGACGTTGCCCGACCAGCGCTGATTCCAGTTGTAGACGCCGAACCCGGTGCCCATGAACCATCCCATGTGAAACATCTGCGTGCCCTTTCGTTCAGGAGTCGTCGGCGACCGGAGCCGAAGACGACCCGTGCCTGTGGAACCAGTCAAGGGGCGGCGTATTACAGCCGCGAACGGGGCGTATTTCTCGCGTATTACGCTGTCGAGTCGATTTGACGTCAGGTGTCGCCCAGATGCGAAACCGGCCGTACGGTGGGTCCACTCACGCAAATAGGGATGGTGCGACCGACTATGTCCTACACGTTCAACGAGCAGCGGGCGGCGCAGTTCCAGAAGCAGCGCCAGCTCCAGCAGGCCCCTCTCCACACGTCCTCGCGACGCACGTACGAGCAGCTCCGGGCGAGCATCCGCGCGGGCATCGCCGACGCCGAGAACAACCGCTTCCACGAGCTCAGCATCTCGAAGGAGTTCGGGGCCAGCAGGAACTCCGTCCGGGTGGCGCTGTCGATGCTGGTCGCCGACGGTCTGATCAGCCGGGCGCCGCGGCGCGGAACCCTCCTGACCAACCGGATCGTCGACTTCCAGGTCGACCAGGTGCTGCCGCGCGACTTCACGCCGCACCCGCAGGACGACGCCTACGACCTCGGCGTCGTGACCCTGCAGGACGGCGTGATCCCGACGCCCCCGATCGTCGCCGACCTGATGGGCGCGCCGGCCGACTACACGCTCAGCTACGTCCAGCTCGGCGTCTACGGCGACTCGCCGATCTTCCTGCGCACCGGCGTCGTGCCCCTGCTGGAAGACCCGCAGAACTTCGTCGACCGCGTCGAGTCGTTCGAGACGACCGCGACCAACAACCACCCCCTGGCGATGCCTGAGATGAGCAATCCGGCCGAGGCGCTCGAGGTGACGGCCACGATGCGCCGCACCTTCAAGGAGGAGTTCGGCAAGCTGTACGGCTGCGCCTTCGGCTTCCTGCGCAACCGCGTCGAGGTGGTCGGCGCCGACGAACGCACCGCCCGCCTGCTCGGCGTCGAGGAGGGCTCCCCGCTGCTCCTTCGCCAGCAGTACAGCTACGACATCCAGGGTCGCGCCCGCGAGTACAGCTTCACGCACTTCCGCGGCGACAGGTCGACCCTGTCGAAGACGCAGGCGCACCTGCACTCCGAGCCGGAGAAGACCGATGACGCCGAGTGATGCCCAGCCCGTCCCGCCGTCCGAGCTCGTGCAGCGCCGCGCCCAAGCGTGGATCTCGCGCATCGCGGCCGACACCGGAGACGACCTCGCACCCGAGACCCCGACACCGGGGCGCAGGATCGAGCCCGAACCCCTCGTGGTCATCCCGTTCGGCGCTCACACCGACCACCAGCGGCTCCTCCTCGACACCGGCGAGGAGGCCGAGGTGCGCCTCCGCGTCATCGAGCACGCCCTGGTCTCGTCGTCGCCGCTGATCCGCGCTCGCATGCACACCGATCAGGACACCGTGGCGATGCTCGAGCAGCACGCCACCCTCGACGACGAGCCCCTGTTCGTGCGCGTCTCGTACCATCTCTCGAGCGACCTCGACCCGATCTCGCGCGCCTGGAGGGCGCACGTCCCCGGCGCCGACGTCGGCACCATGGGCGACCTGTTCCGCCGGCTGTTCGGGCGCGAGCTGGCCCGCACCGAGTCGAGCGTCGAGGCCGTGCGCAGCGACGCGCGGACGGCCCTGTCGCTGCGAGTGCCGGTCGGCAGTCCGATGATCCTGCGCGAGATGGTGCTGACGGCCGACGACGGCGTGGTGCGGGAGCTGAGCTTCACGCACTTCAGGGCGGACCGCGTGGCCTTGCTCGCCGACTGACCGCAGTTCCTGCGCGAGAGGAACACGAGAAGGCCCCCGCCGCTGGTGCGACGGGGGCCTTCTGCTGCGCGGGTCAGTCCTTGGTCATGACCGAGAGGTCCACCGCGTGGTCGAGACGCCAGGTCCAGCCGTGGAGCTTGGACGAGACGGCCGAGTCGGAGGCCGGCTGCGCGATGTAGATCGCGGCGATCTGGTCGCCGAGCCAGCGCTTCTCGGCGGCATTGTAGGCCTTGCCGCCCTCGTCGGTCAGCGGGTCGGGCACGTCGTTCGCCGTGGCGAGCAGCTTCGCGAACGTCGGGTCGTCGTACTGCGAGTAGTTCGAAGACGAGCCGGGCGTGGTCTGCAGGCCGAGCTGGTAGCCCTGCGAGAGCGCGAGCGCCTCACCGGTGAACAGGCTGGCCTCGGTCTGGCCCTTGGTGCCGCGCTCCTGAGCCTGAGCCGTGGGGACGGAGTCGACGGTGATGTCGAATCCGGCCGCCTCGGCCGAGCTCTTGATCGCGACGGCCGTGTCGACCATCGCCTGGTTGTCGTTGGCGACCGTCAGCGTGACCGGGATGTTCGTCGTGTAGCCGGCGGCCTTCAGCACCTTCTTCGACGTGGCCGCGTCGTAGCTGTAGTCGGGCAGGCCCGAGCCGTCGTAGCCGGGAGCGCCCGAATCGAGCATGGTGTTCTTCTTGGTCGCTCGGCCCTGGAGCACCCCGTCGATGACCTGGCCGTAGTCGATCGCCGTGGTGAACGCCTTGCGCACCGCGATGTCTTTGAACGGGCCGGTCTTCACGTTGAGCTGGATCGCGACGTAGCCGTTGCGGGCCTTCTTCGGGACCAGGACGCCGGAGTCCTTCTCCAGCGACGCCTGGTCGGCGGGCAGGAGCCCGAGAGCCACGTCGGCGTCGCCGTTCTTGAGAGCCGTGGCCCGGTTGCCGGCATCCGCGACGACGCGCTGGATGATCTTCGTGATGGTGGGGGTGTTGGCGAGCCCGGTGTCGGTGCGCGCCTCGAGCACCATCTCGGAGCCTTCGGTGACGCTGGCGACCTTGTAGGCGCCGAAGCCGAAGTCGAAGCGGCCGGACGAGAACTTGGTCGCGTAGGGGTCGTCCTTGGTGACGTGCTTCTTGAGGAACGTCGAGTCGTAGATCTGGCCGACGATGTCGCTGAGGTTCGACAGCAGCGTAAAGCCGTAGGCGGCCTTCGCGACCGTGAACTTCACCGTGTACTTGTCGGGCGCGGTGATCTGCTTGAGGTCCGTGAGCGCCGGCGTGATGACGTAGGGCACGATGCTGGTCGCGGCCTTCATCTTGCGCTCGAACGACCAGAGGACGTCTTCGCTCGTGAGCTCGTTGCCCCGCTGGCTCTTCACTCCGTGGCGGAGGTTGAAGGTGTAGGTCAGGCCGTCCTCCGACTTCGTGTAGCTCTTGGCGAGGACGCCGGTGAAGTTGTAGATGTCCTGGTCCTGGGTGTCCTTCTGGTCGCCTGCGACGTACTTCTGGGTGATCAGGTCGTTGAACAGGTAGTCGCCGGTGTCGAAGTAGCCGGCGGTCAGCGCGAAGCTGGTGTCGAAGCTCAGCTGGGTGGCGAGGGCGGGGAGGACCTCGACGACGGTCTTGCCGGTCGTCTGCTTGGGCGCGAGGTTGCTGCAGCCGGTGAGGACGAGGACGGTTGCGGTCACGGCCGCCGCGGCGGCTAAGAGCCGCCGGTACGAGGGCCGCGTATTTCGAGAACGACTGCTACTGAACACTGCGTACTCCAGGTGTGTGAGGGGGGAGGTCTCCGCAAGTGTCGAAGTCGGCTGTTTCAGCCGATGACGCCAATCGTTTCAGTCTGATTTCGCTAGGGCGGCGTAAGCAAAGTCGGCGATTGTTTCGGCCCCGGGTCAGGACTTTTCGCCAGGGTGGCGAAATGTCACCGTAATGATCCGCGGGTCGATTCGAAACACCCGTCGCCCAGAATTGTCCCACGTTCGCGGGGCCCGCCGAACGATCTCGTCTAGTGACTCGGGCCCCGGTCCGATCCCTCGACGAAAGGCACGATCGAGCATGAGAGCACACCGATGAGCGCAGAGTCCCTCCTCGACGTCAGGAATCTGAGCATCCAGTACCCGGGCACCCCGACGCGAGCGGTCGACGAGGTCACCTTCCAGATCGGCCGCGGCGAGGTCGTCGCCCTGGTCGGCGAGTCCGGCTCGGGCAAGTCGACGCTCGCCCGAGGAGTCGCAGGACTCCTGACCGACGAGCGCATCGACGTCACGAGCACGGCGCTGACCTTCGACGGCGCCCCCATCGAGCGGAACGCCGGCGCGGTCCTCCCCGAGCGCATCCCCGGCATCACGATGATGTTCCAGGACGCCTCGACGTCGCTCGACGTGGTGTGGAGCGTGGAGGACCAGCTCGTCGCGATCCTCCGCAACGTCGAGCGCATGTCGAAGAAGGCGGCGCGCGTGCGCGCCATCGACTGGCTCGACCGCGTCGGCCTCGCTGACACCCAGCGCGTCATGAAGGCCAAGCCCTACGAGCTGTCCGGCGGCATGCGCCAGCGCGTGATGCTCGCCCTCGCTCTCGCCTCGGCCCCGCGCCTCCTGATCGCCGACGAGCCGACCAGCGCGCTCGACGCCTCGCTGTCGCGTCTGTCGATGGAGCTGATGACGAGCCTCACCACCGAGCTCGGGACGGCCCTCCTGATCGTGAGCCACGACATCGCCATGTGCACCGAGTTCTCGGATCGCACCTTGGTCATGTACCACGGCGCCCTCGTCGATCAGGGCGCATCGGCGACCCTGACCGAGACGGTGACGCATCCCTATGCCCGGGGCCTGCTGGCCTGCGTGCCGACGTTCGAGCACCTCGACGACGACGAGCTGCCGACGCTCGACCTCTTCCTCACCGCGTCGACGAGCGCCGCCAAGCAGGGGGCCGCCGCATGAACGCCGCCGAGTTCGTCCTCGAGGACGTCGTCAAGCGCTTCGGCTCCGAGCGCCGCGGCCACGTCGCCGTCAAGGGCCTCACCGACCGCTTCTCGAACACCCAGTCGGTCGGCATCATCGGCGAGTCCGGCTCGGGCAAGTCGACACTCGGACGCATGCTCTGCGCGCTCGAGACCGCCACGAGCGGCTCGATCCGCTACAACGGCGAGGAGATCGCCGACATCCGCGCGTCGAAGCCGAAGCTGATGCAGTTCCGCCGCGACGTTCAGCTGATCGGGCAGGACACCACGTCGTCGTTCGACCCGCGCCACTCGCTGCGCGAGTCGATCATGTACCCGGCGATGAGCCTAACCGGGCTCAGCCGCAAGGACGCCTACGAGAAGACCGACCAGGTCGTCGAGCTGCTCGGCCTCAGCCCGAAGATGGCCGATCGCCCCTCCGAGGGGGTCTCGGGCGGTCAGCGCCAGCGCTTCGCGATCGCGCGGGCCCTGATCGTCGAGCCGCGCATCCTGGTCTGCGATGAGGTCGTGTCGGCCCTCGACGTCTCCGTGCAGGGCGGCATCCTGAACTTCCTAAAGACGTACCACCGCGACCGCGAGGCCGGCATCATCTTCATCTCGCACGGTCTGCCCGCCACCTCATTCATCTCGAGCGAGCTGCGGGTCATGTTCCAGGGCGAATTCGTCGAGGCGGGCTCCACGCGCCGCGTCGTCACGGAGCCCGAGGCCGACTACACGAAGAAGCTCCTCGCGGGCTACCGCGCCGTGCCCGAGACCCTGGAGGCCGAAGTTGCCTGAGTTCCTGTCGCGGCAGCGCTGGTGGATCACCCGCGTGCTGCTCCTGCCCCTGCACCTCTTCGTGTTCGCGATCATCACGTTCCTGCTGCTCCGCCTGGTCCCCGGCGACCCGGTGGCGAGCGTTCTCGGCCCGAACTACACCCAGGCGGCGTACCTGACGATGCAGAGGGCCCTGGGGCTCGACGGCAGCGTCTGGTCGCAGCTGGGCCGCTACATCGTCGAGATCCTGCACCTGGACTTCGGCAGCTCGATCCAGACCGGCCGGGCCGTCATGAGCGAGATGGGCACACGCCTGCCGGGAACCCTCGAGCTCGCCGTCCAGGGCCTCTTCTTCACGGTGCTGCTCAGCCTGGTGCTGTCGTACGTCGCCGTGTTCCACCCCAAGACGGTGCTCGCGAGGATCGTGCTGGTCTACTCGCGAGCCGCGGGCGCCCTGCCCGAGTTCGTGCTGGCGGTGTGGGCGCTGTTCGTCTTCTTCACCGTCCTGCACATCGCGCCGGCTCCGCTCGGGCGCCTGTCGACCGACCTGCCCACGCAGACCGTGATCACCGGGTTCCCCTTCCTCGACACGCTGATCCAGGGCTACACGGCCGGTGCGATCTCCATGGCGGCCCACCTCGTGCTGCCGATCGCGGTCATGGCGATCGCGTCGTCCGCCGTCGTCATCAAGGTGCTGGTGTCGAGCCTCCAGGGCGCGATCCAGGATCCCGCCACCGCGTTCCGCATCACCACCGGCAGCGGCCGACGCGCCACCGTCCTCAGCGTCTACCGCCGCGCGGCCCCCGCCGTCGTCACCCTCGTCGGCCAGATGTTCGGCTACCTCGTCGGAGGAACCATCGTGCTCGAGTCGCTGTTCGGCTTCGCCGGCCTCGGCTCGTATGCCGTGAAGGCCGTCCTCTCGACCGACTACCCCGCGATCCAGGGCTTCCTGCTCGTGGTCGCCGGGATCACCCTGATCGTGTACATGATCGTCGACCTCGCGGTCATGACGGTCGACCCCCGGCGCCGTCCGGGCTCAGTAGGGAGCAACTGATGACCACCGCCACCCTGCCGCTCACCGCGGCCCGCGCCGAGCGCCGCAAGTACTCTGCGAAGCTCCCGCGCCGCCGGATCGACTTCCTCCTGCTGCTGCCGTCGCTCCTGATCGTGCTGCTCGCGATCGTCGGGCCCTTCCTCACGCCGTACAGCGCCACCACCATCTCAGGCGCGGTGTCGTCGGCCCCGTCGATGGCGCATCTGTTCGGAACCGACAGCGTCGGCCTCGACGTGTTCTCCCGCGTGATCGGGGCGGCGCGCTACAACCTCGTCATCGCTGTCGCCACCACGCTGCTCTGCACGGTCATCGGGGTCGTCTTCGGCCTCGGGATCGGCTGGTTCGAGTCGGCACGCGGCGCGGCCGGCCTCGTCGCGCGCGGCACGACGCGCCTGTTCGACCTCCTCCAGGCGGTGCCGGCCATCCTGCTCGGCCTCGTGATCGTGTCGTTCTTCGGGGCCAGCGTCATATCGCTGACCGTCGGCATGGCGATCATCCTCGCGCCGATCCAGATGCGGCTCGTGCGCATCGAGGTGCTCCGCGTCCGCAAGGAGGCCTACCTCGACGCCGCCCGCATGGCCGGCCAGAACGAGCTGAAGCTGCTGGCGCGCCATGTCCTGCCGAACTCGATCTGGGTGGCGCTCGAGAACATGTCGTTCCTCTTCGCCACGAGCATCCTGCTCACCGCAGCCCTCGGCTTCGTCGGAGTCGGACTCCGCCCGCCGACGCCGGAGTGGGGCTCGATGATCTCGTCGGCCACGAACGACGCGCTCACCGGGCGCTGGTGGTCGGCGGCGTTCCCGTCGATCGCGATGATGATCACCGTCTGGGCCTTCTCGAACGCGTCGCACGCCCTGTTCGGTCGGATCGCGCCGAAGAAGCTGGCGGCCGCGGCGGCGTCGTCGCCCGTGGTTCCGTCGTCCGAGGCGGCTGCCGAGGCGCGCTAGGCCCTCCCGGCGGGCGCCCCACGGCGGGCGCCCCACGGCGGGCGCCCCACGGCGGGCACCGCGTCGGCGGGCGTGCGTCGGGTTCGGCGGGTCTCCGCCCGCCCGCCGACGCCGACCAGCCCCCGCCGACGCGGGGCGGCCCTGCACGCACGGGGGCGCGCCGGCGCCGAGCCCCGGCGGGAGCCCTCCGCCGGGCCGGACGGCAGCGGGCCCCCGTGTTGACGGTCGGGCTAGAAGGCCTGCAGGTTCTCGCGCAGGGTCGTGCCGCTGTACTCGCTGCGGATCAGCCCGCGGCGACGCAGGGCCGGCGAGAGCCCGTCGGTCACCTCGGTGATGTAGCGGCGGGTGAGCTGGCCGGCGATCAGGAAGCCGTCGCCGCCGACCTCGTCCATGGCCTCGCCCATGACGGCGGCGACCTCGTCGGGTGTCCCGCTCACCTCGAGCGAGCCGAGGCGGACCGGCCGCGAGGCGATCTCCCGCAGCGTCGTCTCGGGGTTCGAGCCCTGCAGCATGCCGAGCGTCGACGACGACGCGGCGTTCGTCTTGATCTCGGGCAGGGGGGAATCCAGGTCGAACTGCGAGAAGTCGATGCCGCTCGACCACGACAGACGCGAGAGGGAGTCCTCGATCGTCGTCGCGTCGATGCGCGCCTTCTTCGCCACGGCCTCCTCGCGGGTCTCGCCGAGCACGGGCGAGATGGTGAACAGGATCTTGACGTCGCTGGGCTTGCGGCCCGCGGCGATCAGCCGCTCGTCCATGTCGGCGCGGTACTCCTTCATGGCCTCGATCCCCGGTACCGATGCGACGACCGTGTCGGCGTACTTCGCGGCGAGGCTGCGGCCCGCAGGCGAACCGCCGGCCTGGCAGACGATCGGATGGCCGCCGGTCGGGGCGATGGTGTTGAGCGGTCCGCGCGACTTGTAGAAGCGGCCCTCGAAGTTCACCGGGTGCACCTTGGTGTGGTCGGCGAAGACCCCCGACTCGTGGTCGCCGACGACGGCGTCGTCCTCCCAGGAGTCCCAGAGCCGGCCGACGAGGTCGATCCACTCGTCGGCCATCTCGTACCGGAAGTCGTGCTCGTAGTGCTCGTCCCGGCCGAAGTTCTGAGCCGTGCGGACGTTGTGCGCGGTGACCAGGTTGACGCCGGCGCGGCCGTCCGACTGCAGCGCGAGGCTCGACATCAGGCGCGCGGCGGCGAAGGGCGGGTAGTAGGGAGTGGCGAGCGTCATGATGACGCCGAGGTGGCGGGTCGCGTCGAGCAGCAGCGGCACCAGCGTGGCCGGGTCGAGCTTCGGCGCGTGGTTGGCCTTCTCGAGGTAGTAGCGGCTCGTGCCCTCGAACGCATCGGGGATGAAGGCGCCGTCCTCGAGCATCATGTAGTCGAAGCGGGCGCGCTCCATCGCCTTCGCGAGCTCGATGTAGAGGTCGGGCTTGACCCAGTCGCGGGCCGCCTCGCCCGACCAGTCCTTGGCCCAGCTCGGGACCGAGTAGTTCAGAAACCATCCCATGTGGAACATTCGCGTCTCCATCCGGGCGCGGCGCCGTGCCACGACCCTCCATCAGCCAGTACAGGGGCGGCGCATTTCACGGTCGTGACGCCGGAGTAACGGCTGATTGCGCTGGGGGTTCGCTGATTGGGGCCATCCCCCGGCCAGTGCACGGGCACTGCGCAGTATTCTCGGAGCATGACCACGAGCAGCGACGAGGTCGACCTGCTGATCGATGCGTGGGCCGGTCAGCTTCCCGAGACCGACTTCTCCCCCCTCGACGTGATGTCGAGGCTCCGGCGCGTCTCGTTGCGGCTCAACACCCTGCGGGCTCAGGCGTTCAAGGGCGCCGGCCTCGCGATCTGGGAGTTCGACGTGCTCGCGGCTCTGCGCCGAGCCGGCGAGCCGTTCCAGCTCAGCCCCGCCCAGCTCGTCAAGGTCACGATGGTCACCAGCGGCACCCTGACCAACCGGCTCGATCTGCTCGAGGAGCGCGCTCTCGTGGAGCGCCGCAAGAACCCGGAAGACGGCCGCGGTGTGCTCGTCTGCATGACGCCCGTCGGCCGCGAGATGGTCGACGAGGCCATGCTGGCGCTCGTCGCCGAAGAGGAAGTGCAGCTCGGGCCGCTCTCCCGCAGCGAGCGCGCCCAGCTGATCGAGCTGCTCCGGCGGCTCGGCGACGGCTTCGCGCCGGGCGATCCCGCATAGGCGCGACCGACCCGAACGGCGCCGGAGCGAATCCGAGAATATGATCGCCTCATTGTCTTAGATGAGGAGCTCTCGTGCACCGTCGCACACCAGTTGAGCCGTCCGTCCGACCGACGAGAGCACGTCGCGGATGGGCCGTCCTGACCATCGCCCTCGCGGTGTCTCTCGCGGCTGCCCTCGCTCCCGGGGTCGCGAGCCCGGCTGCGGCCGCCTCCCCTCCCGATCAGTGGACGGGCGTGTACGGATCGGCCGGGAGCAGCTCGACGAATACCGGCGAGCACGTCCTGACGGCCGGCAATGCGGGAAAGATCACGCAGGCCTTCGCCGCCACGAACCGGACCGGCGGTTCGTACCCGCCGGTGGTCCTCGGCGGTGTCGTGTACACGGTCGGGGGTACCACGTCTCCGCGCTTCTACGCTTCGTCGCCCAGAACTGGCAAGGCCCTCTGGAGCATGGCCCTGCCCTACGCCGTCAGCTCCTACGGGTACGGCATGACCGGAACGGGATCGACCGTCCTGATCTCGTTCGGAACCTCGCCCGCAGGCGGGGTCCTCGTCGTGGATGTGGCGAAGCACGCGATCACCGCTCGGGCCTTCCTGCCGAAGGCGACGACCCCTGGCGCGGACCGCACCTATCCCGGTACTCCCACGACGGACGGCACCCGCGTGTTCCTCTTCGGCTCGGGCTACCCCGTGCTCGCGTTCTCGGTGAAGTCCGGCAAGCTCCTCTGGAAGCACTCGTACACGCCGAACAACAACGACGGCATCGACTTCGTCTACGGCTTCGCGGTCGGCGGCGGAACCTTCTACACCAGCGGAGGCGAAGGCCTCGTCGCGTACAGCGCGACCACCGGCCGCAAGAAGTGGACCAGCGACCCGGCATTCTCGTACGGAACCCCGGTGCTCGCAGGCGGTCGCGTCTTCGTCAACGTCTCCGACGCCGTCGCCGCGTTCCCGGCGGCGGGGTGCGGCGCCGCCTCCTGCAAGCCCCTCTGGTCGACCGCGGTCGACAGCTACGACTCCGACATCATCGGGATCGCGGGCGCCGACTCGACGAACCTGTTCATCACGTACCGCACGTCTCACGAACCCGACCCGGCGAAGTGCGAGGCGCGGTTCGCCGGACACATCGCCCGACTGTCGGCGTCAACCGGCACGGTGAAGTGGCAGACGGAAGTCGGCGACTTCGCCCAGGGCATGGTGCGCGGCGGCGATGTGGTCTGGATCGTCAACGAGTACGGCGAGTTCCAGAACGGGACGTGCGTCGGCGACCAGTACCGCCTCCTCGCCTACTCCACGACGGCCACCGCCACGGCCCCCCTCGCGGCGCTCCCCATCGACAGCGCGTACTTCTACTACCCGCAGACACTCGCCGTCGCCTCGGGCACCGTGTTCCAGAGCCCGAACTCGTCGACCCTGGTCGGCTACCGGGTTCCGGGCACGTGACGCGGCAGGCGTCGGCCTCCGGGAATCAGACCAGGGCCTGGGCCTGCTGCAGTGTTCCGCGCAGGATCTGCTCCATCTCGTCGAACTCCGCCTGGCCGGCGATGAGCGGCGGCGCCAGCTGGATCACCGGGTTCACGCGGTCGTCGGGCCGGCAGTAGAGGCCGTTGTCCATCAGCGCCCCGGGCAGGAACTGCTTGATCAGGAGCTCGCGCTCGGCGGCGTCGAACAGCGCCTTCGACCCCTTGTCGCGAACGAGCTCGATCGCCCAGAAGTAGCCGTCCCCGCGGACGTCTCCGACGATGTCGAGGTCCTTCAGCTTCGAGAGCGTCGCGCCGAACGCCGCCTCGTTGTCGAGCACGCGCTGGTTCAGGCCTTCACGCTCGACGATGTCGAGGTTGGCCAGCGACACGGCGGCCGACACCGGGTGACCGCCGAAGGTGTACCCGTGCGGGAAGAAGTCGGTGCCCGTCAAGAACGGCTCCATCACGCGCTCGTTGGCGATCATGGCTCCGATGGGGCCGTAGCCGCTCGACATCCCCTTGGCGCACGTGATGATGTCGGGCTCGTAGCCGAACTTCTCGCAGGCGAACATGGTGCCGTGGCGGCCGAACGCGCAGATGACCTCGTCGCTGACGAGCAGCACGTCGTATCGGTCGCAGATCGCGCGCACCCGCTCGAAGTACCCGGGCGGCGGGGTGAAGCAGCCGCCGGAGTTCTGCACGGGCTCGAGCACGACGGCCGCGACGGTGTCGGCTCCCTCGAAGAGGATCGCCTCCTCGATGCGGTTCGCGGCCCACAGCCCGAAGGCCGCCTCGTCGCCGCCCCACTCGTCGGAGGCCCGGTAGAAGTCGGTGTTCGGAACGCGGAAGCCGCCCGGTGCCAGCGGCTCGAACGCCTGCTTCATGGCGGGCAGGCCCGTGATGGCGAGGGCTCCGTGCGTGGTGCCGTGGTAGGCCGACATGCGCGAGATGACCTTGTGCTTCTGCGGCTTGCCGGTCAGCTTGAAGTACTGCTTGGCGACCTTCCACGCGCTCTCGACGGCCTCGCCGCCGCCCGACGTGAAGAAGACGCGGTTGAGGCTGCCGGGGGCGTAGTGGGCGAGGCGCTCGGCGAGCTCGATGACCGGACGGGAGGTGGTGCCCCAGTTCGGGAAGTACGCGAGCTTGGCGGCCTGGTCGGCGGCGGCGCTCGCGAGTTCCTGCCGCCCGTGCCCGGCCTGGACCACGAACAGGCCGGCCAGGCCGTCGAGGATCCTGTGGCCGCGGTCGTCCCAGAGGTAGGCGCCCTCGGCGTGGTCGATGACGCGCATCGGCTTCTCCTGGAACGGGGCCATGCGCGAGAAGTGCATCCACAGGTGGTCGCGCCCGGCGGCCTCCAGCGGGGTGAATGCCGAGGGCGTCTCGGTCGTGGTCGGCGCCGCGTCGGTGGTCGTC
Source organism: Frondihabitans sp. OV104 (assembly GCF_057787745.1). Lineage (NCBI taxonomy): Bacteria > Bacillati > Actinomycetota > Actinomycetes > Micrococcales > Microbacteriaceae > Frondihabitans > Frondihabitans sp. OV104. Next base: position 2,485,158 of record NZ_CM173541.1, on the reverse strand, counting down.
ATGGCGACCATCGTGCCGGGCCGTCACCGTGGGCCCCATGGCCGATTCGTCACTCGGGCGCCGTTGCAGTGCCGGTTCGGCGCAGGAACTCACCCGACGTCGTCGCGCAGCACCAGCGACAGGTAGTGCCGCAGTGCCGCCCACACGTCGACCTGGCGGGGGTCCATGGTCCACTGCAGCTGGATGCCGTCCCACAGCGCCACGAAGCCGGCGCCGGCGAGCTCGGGGTCGACGCCGTCGCGCAGGAGCCCGCGCTCGGCGAGGTCGCGGAACTGACCGGCGAACAGCTCGCGCGTGCGCCGGAACCGCTCGACGAAGTAGTCGTGCGCCGGGTGCGCCTGTCCGGTCGCCTCGGCGCAGAGGGTCGTGTAGAGCTCGATGATGCCGGGGGTGCCCGTGTTGTGCGCGACCTGCGCGCGGGCCCCGTCGACGAGTCCGAGCCCGGCCTTGATGTCGTCGCCGCGCGCGTCGCGGTCGGCGAGGACGGCGAGCAGCAGGTCTTCTTTGGCGGGGAAGTGGTGGAGCACGGCCGACTGGCTGACCCCGGCGGCGTCGGCGACATCCTGCACGCTCCCGGCCCGGTACCCCTGAGCCGCGAACACCTCGCGCGCGGCGTCGAGGATCGCCGTGCGGCGGGCGGCGCTCTTGGCGTAGGGGCCGCGGACGCCGGTGGACCGGGGGCTCACGGCAGTTCCTGCGGGGGCATGAAAGGAGTGTAACCACTCTCCTTTCATGCTAGCGTCGCACCACGCACCGATCGAAGGAGATTCCCCCGTGAGCAGCACCCCGGCCTACGTGACCGACATCGTCCCGGGCAGCGTGCTCACGCCGAGCGGCCGTGCCGTCCCGGCGCGGTCGTGGCTGCACAGCGACGCGCCCCGGGCCGATCTCTCAGGACGGTGGGCGTTCCGGCTGCGGCCCCGCGCCGACGGTGACGACGCGTTCGCCGCCGACGGCTTCGATGTCTCGGGCTGGAGCACCATCGCCGTGCCGTCGCACTGGGTGCTCGGTGGCGACGGCGCCGAACCGGCTGGCGAGGACCGCGGTGCGCCGATCTACACCAACGTGCAGTTCCCGTTCCCGGTCGAGCCGCCGTTCGTGCCCGACGACAACCCGACGGGCGATCACGTGAGGGACTTCGAGGTGGGGCCGGAGTTCCTGCGCGCCGCCTCCCAGACGCTGCGCTTCGACGGGGTCGAGTCGACCTTCAAGGTCTGGCTCAACGGGGCTCCGGTCGGCACCGCCGCCGGCAGCCGGCTCGCGCACGAGTTCGACGTGACGGGGCTGCTGCGCGAGGGCGGCAACCGCATCGCCGTGCGCGTGCACCAGTGGTCGGCCGCGTCGTACGTCGAAGACCAGGACCAGTGGTGGCTGCCCGGCATCTTCCGCGAGGTCACCGTCGAGGCCCGGCCCGCGGGCGGCATCGACGACGTCTGGCTGCGCACGGCCTGGTCGGCCGCCGACGGGGCCGCGCTCGATCCCGAGGTGCGGGCGGCCGACGACGCCTTCCCGGTGACGCTCACGATTCAGGAACTCGGGGTGGCCGTCGAGTGGGCCACCGCCGCCGACGTCGCGCCGTTCGCCGTCCCCGGCGCCGAGCCCTGGTCGGCCGAGTCGCCGCGCCTGTACGAGGCCGTCGTCACCGCGCAGGGCGAGACGGTCACGCAGCGCATCGGGTTCCGGACCATCCTGATCGACGGCGACCGGCTGCTCGCCAACGGCCGCCGCCTCGTCTTCCACGGCATGAACCGCCACGAGGCGCACCCCGACCGCGGCCGCGTCTTCGACGAGGAGCACGCCCGCGCCGACCTCGCGCGGATGAAGCGCTTCAACGTCAACGCCATCCGGACCAGCCACTACCCGCCGCACCCGCGCCTGCTCGACCTCGCCGACGAGCTCGGCTTCTGGGTCGTGCTCGAGTGCGACCTCGAGACGCACGGCTTCGAGCGCGGCGGCTCGCAGACCGGCCTCGAGGGCTGGGGCCCGCGGCCCGCCGACGCCTGGGTCGACAACCCGAGCGACGACCCGCGCTGGCGCGACGTCTACCTCGACCGCATCGAGCGCACCGTCGAGCGCGACAAGAACCACGCGAGCATCGTGCTCTGGTCGCTCGGCAACGAGGCGGGCACCGGGCGCAACCTCGCCGCCATGAGCGCCTGGGTGCACGACCGCGACCCCGAGCGGCCGGTCCACTACGAAGGAGACCTGCAGGGCGCCTACACCGACGTGTACTCGCGCATGTACTCGTCGATCCCCGAGACCGAGTCGATCGGCCAGGACTCCACCGAGCTGCTCCACCTGGCGAGCGCCGCCGAGTCGGCCCGCCTGCGCACCCGCCCCTTCCTGCTCTGCGAGTACGTCCACGCCATGGGCAACGGCCCGGGCGCCATCGACCAGTACGAAGTCCTCGTCGACCGCTACCCGCGCCTGCACGGCGGCTTCGTGTGGGAGTGGCGCGACCACGGCATCCGCACACGCGCGGCCGACGGCACCGAGTTCTTCGGATACGGCGGCGACTTCGGCGAGGTCGTGCACGACGGCAACTTCGTGATGGACGGCATGATCCTGAGCGACGACACCCCGACGCCCGGCCTGCACGAGTGGGCCGCGGTGGTCGCGCCGTTCCGCTTCGCCTTCGCTGACAGCAAGAGCGCAGGAACGCGCATCACCGTCTCGAACCACCGCCACTCGAGCGACTCCTCCGACGTCCGCCTCACCTGGCGGCTCGAGGCCGACGGCGTCGTCACGGCGTCCGGCGACCTCGACGCCGGGATCGTCGCGGCGGGGGAGTCGGTGAGCATGGACCTGCCGGCCGGCGCCGTCTCAGGAGAGACGTCGTCGCCGGGCGGCGAGACGTGGCTCACCGTGTCAGCCGTCCTGAGCGACGACACGGCGTGGGCGCCGGCGGGCCACGTGCTCGCAGCCGCGCAGCACGACCTCACTCCGCCCGCGCCCCGGCGTCGCCCCGCGCGCTCCGGCGGCGACCTCCTGCCGGCCGCGTTCGACGCCGACGGGGCCCTCGGCGCTCTGGCCGGGCTCGCGGCGTCGGGCCCGACGCTCTCGGCGTTCCGGGCGCCGACGGACAACGACAGTCTCGGCCACGGCGGCAGCTACGACATAGCAGGCGTCCTGCCGAACCTCGGGCGCGGAGTTCAGGCGTTCTCGCTCGCCGAGCAGTGGGAGGCCGCCGGGCTCCACCGCATGACGCCGAGAATCCTGAGCTCGGAGTCCGGCCCGAGTCGCGTCGCCCGCCTCACCCGCTGGGCCCCCGCCGGATCGCGCCACTCGATCACCGTCGAGACGGTCTGGGAGCCGTACGGCGACGACGTCCTGCTGACCGCGCACATCGCGCCGTCGGCCGGCTGGGACCTCGTGCTGCCCCGCCTCGGCCTGCGGTTCGACCTGCCGGCCGAGGTCGAGACGGCGTCGTGGTTCGGCACCGGCCCGCTCGAGTCGTACCCGGACAGCCGGCGCGCAGCCCTCGTCGGGCGGTACTCGGCGCCGATCGACGAGCTCGGGGCCGGCTACGCCCGTCCGCAGGAGACCGGACACCGCTCCGAGTTCAGGACGCTCGACCTCGACGGCGCCATGCGGATCACCGCGCTGCCGGACCACCGCGGCCTGCCCGGCTTCACCCTCGCGCGGCACACCGCCGAGCAGGTCGCCGTCGCCGGTCACCCGCACGAGCTGCCGCCGTCGACCGCGACCCACCTCTACGTCGACGCCGCGCAGAACGGCCTGGGCTCGCGGGCGTGCGGCGTCGACGTGTGGCCGCTCTTCGCGCTGCGGCCCGAGGCCCGGACTCTGCGGCTGGTCTTCGGGCGGCTCTGAGCCCGGCGGCGAGTTCCTGCGCCCGTCGCCTCGGTTCGTCGCCGAGAAGCCCCGATCTGGGCAGATGGCTGCTGCCATCGCCCAGATCGGGGCCTCTCGCCCAATCAGGGTGCGGTGTCGGCGACCGACGTCGTCACGGCGGTGGAGTCCCAGACCGTCCCAGCGGGCAGGGGGCCGTACGCTTGCGCCTCGATGACACGCGAACCGATCAGCTGGCCGGTCGCCGGGTCGATGATGATCTCCTGGTGCTCGCCCCCGCGGTTGGGCTCGGAGCGCCCGATCGCGATGCCGGTGCGGCCATCGACGGTGGCGGCGTCATCGGTCACCTCGACTCCCGGGAGCAGTGCGAGCATGCCGTAGATCGCCGAGCGGAGCTTCGCGGTCGCGGTCCCGCTCGTCAGCACCTCGGTCGCACGCACCATGGTGTCCTCCTCGCGGCTGGCGGATCCGCCGGTGTAGTGCGAGTCGAAGTAGGCCAGGAGCGCGTGAGGCTCGGTGGGCATCGCGTCGAGTCCCTGGACCGACCACGGGGTGCCGTAGAACTCCCCGTCTCTGGCGTGCCACGTGCCCTCGGGATAGGGCGTTCCGTTCTTGTCGTACTCGGCCTTCGCGGCGGCGGCATGGGCCGCGGGCAGGAACGTGGTCGGAGCCTCGGTCTTCCTGACCAGGACCCAGTCGGATGCAGGGTCGGCGGGGATGTAGAGAGTGCGGGTCTCCATGATCTGGACGCCGTACTTCGCCGGGCCGTCGTCGGTGACGCCGTACTGGCCGACGCTCGTCTCGACGGTGACGACCTTGACGAACTGGCCCGGCTTCACGACGGGGTCGCTCTCGCCGATGGCGGTGACGGCCGCGTGATGCAGCACCCCGGCCGCCTCGGCCGAGGCGCCGTGGCCTGCCGTCCCCGGAACGCTGACGCCGAGCACGTTGGCTGCCACCAGGACGGCCGACAGGACGAGCACGGCACCGGCCGTCGCCGCTCCCGCGCGGCGGACGCGGCGCCGGGTGCGGGTGACGTCGATGACGGTGGAGCGGATGGGACGGAGCGCCTCGTCGAGTGCGGCGCCGTCGGGCGGTGCGATGGAGATCATGATGGACCTTTCAGAAGCGTCAGTCGGCGCGCAGGGCGCGGAGTCGGGAGCGGGTGCGCTGGATGCGCTTGCGGGCGGAGGCCGCGGTCAGGCCGAGCAGCATCGAGGCGTCCTCGTAGCTGCGGCCCTCGATCAGGCACAGCTGGCAGAGCCGGCGGTCTATCTCCGAGAGGGCCGCGATCTCGTCGCGAACCCAGGTCAGCTCCTCAGCGGCGGCCTCCTGGTCGATCCGGCGGTGCCAGGTCGGGTCGCCGACAGACGCCTCGGCGAGCTCGTCCGTGCGGAGCCGGCGTCGCTGTCGGTTCAGGTTGAGCGACACGTTGCGGCACGTGGTCAGCAGCCACGGAACGACGGAGCTGTCGACGATCCTGATCGTGGCGCGGCGCCGCCAGGCCACGAGAAACGTCTCTTGAACGAGGTCGTCGGCGTCGGACCGGACGTCGGCGAGTCCCCAGGCGTACCGGTAGACGGTGCGCGAGTGTCGGTCGAACAACGTCGCGAACGCCTGCTCGTCGCCCCGCTGGGCCAGCCGGACGAGCTCATGCTCGTCGGTGTCGTCTCGTGGTCTCTTCACGGTCACCTCCACTCATGAGGTGTCTGGGGAGAGCCCAGTGTGACATCGGGCGGCGGCGGGTTGCGGCTGGCCGGGGCACGGCTTAGCGTGAGGCTCGTGCGGCGACCACCGGACGAGGCGGACCGCGTTCGATGAGCGCGGTTCTCTCCGGGGCTACCCCGGGGGACGAGGATTGACCACGACATGACACCGCGAGAGGCGAAGCGCGCTTCGCGCACCCTGCCTCCCGCACCGGCCGATGAGTCGTCCGGCGGTCGCCTGCACGCCCGCGGCGGGCAGCCCTCCGGGGCCTCGCCGTACGAGGTGGCCGTGGTGCTGGCCGATGCCTTCGCCGCCGCACCCGGCTGGGACGTCCGCAGTCTGTCAGCGGCAGGCACCGAAGCGTTCGGGTCGGGCCGGCGCTTCGTGCCGCTGGCGGTCCTGGGCGTCCTGCAGGCGCTGCCCCGGCCGCTCCTCGACTCGCCGCGCACGACGGCACGGCTCATCGTGGCCCTGCCCGGCTTCGTCGAGGCCGTGCGGCGCAGCGCCGAACGCGCGCCGGTCGTCGTGCTCTCGCGCGAGGTCGTCCCCGTCGCCGCTGTCGGGCCCGGCCCGCGCGTCGACACGGTCGCCGACCTCGCGCGCCTCCTCGGCGTGACGGTCGGCCGCCTGGAGTGGTTCGCCGACACGAAGGGGTGGAACCGACGCGCTCCCGCGGGCCCCCTCCACCACTACCGCTACGAGTGGGTCAGCCGCCCCGGGCGCACGCCGCGGCTGCTCGAGGTGCCGCTCGGCCTCCTGAAGACCGTGCAGCGCACCGTGCTCGACGAGCTGCTGGCGCCGATGCCGCTGCACGACGCGGCGCACGGCTTCGTCCCGGGCAGGAGCGCCGTCACGGGCGCGGAACTCCACACCGGGCGCGAGGTCGTGCTCGCCCTCGATCTGGTCTCGTTCTTCGCCGCAGTCAGCGCCCGCCAGGTGTACGGGCTGTTCCGCCGGGCCGGCCTCGCTGAACCTGTCGCGCATCTCCTGGCCGGCGTCTGCACGCACGCTGTCCCCGTGCGTGTGCTCTCAGCGATGCCCGACGGAGGCTCCTCGACCGAGCGGTTCGAGCTGCGGCGCGCGCTCGCGGCGCCGCACCTGCCGCAGGGCGCGCCGTCGTCTCCCGCGCTCGCGAACCTGAGCCTCGCCGGCCTCGACCGGAGGCTCGACGGCTGGGCGCGTGCGGCGGAGGCCGTGTACACCCGGTACGCCGACGACCTGTCGTTCTCGGGCGACGGGGAGCTGGGCGGGCGAGTTCCTGCGTTCCTCCGGGGTGTCGAGCGGATCGTCGCCGACGAGGGGCACACGGTCAACGCGAGGAAGACGCGCGTGCGGCGGGCCGGGGTGCGCCAGACCGTGACCGGCATCGTGGTGAACCAGACGACCTCGCCGGGGAGGACGGAGCACGACCGGCTGAAAGCCATCGTGCACAACTGCGTGCGGCACGGACCTGCGTCGCAGAACCGCGACGGGCACCCGGCGTTCCGCGAGCACCTGCTCGGGCGGATCGCCTGGGTCGAGCAGCTGCATCCGGCCCGGGGAGCACGGCTGCGGGCCGAGTTCGATCTCATCCGCTGGGACTGAGCACCTCGCCCGCTTGGGGGACTGTCGAAAACGGCCGGGTCGCTTAGCCTGTCAGGATGACATCCAGCGTTCTCACCGAGACTCGCAAGGCGATCGACGACGCGGCGCGCGACATCGCTCTCTCGACCGGTCTCTCGACGATCACGCTCCGACGCCTCTGCGCGGTCACCGGCCTGACCCCGGGTGTCGTGGCTGCCGAGGAGCCGTCGATGCACGCCCTCGTCGCCCGGACCTTCTCGGACGTGGCCCGCGCCGACTTCGTGGGCATCACCACGGCAATGGCCGCCGAGGCGACCCCTCTCTCGGCCCTCCGGGTTCTGGTCTCGGCCGTGCTCGTGACCGACGACAGCCTCGACAAGACGATCTGGGCCGACGCCTGGAGCGTGGGGCGCCACAGCGAGTTCGTGGCGACGGCACTCCGCGAGCGGCTGCACGAGTGGCAGGACACCCTGGTCGCCCTCCTGATCGCGGGCACCGCGTCAGGCGACTTCTCGGTCACCAACCCGGGGCTGGCCGCCCGCCAGTTCTTCGCCCTGATCGACAGCACCACCGTCTACGGGCTGGTGGGCTACCTCGACGAGCACGAGCGCGTCGAGCTGTTCACCCGCTCGCTCGAGGTGAGCATCGGCCTCGCCGCCGGCACGCTCGCCCCCTAGAGCTTCCTGAAATTCAAGGAGATTCTCGCCAGCCGCAACGGCCTCAGTGCGATCCGGCGCTGCGCGTGCCGAAAAGTCCTTGAATTTCTCGGGCGGGGCATCGATAGGGTCGGCCCATGGCCACCCTCCGCAACTTCATCGACGGCGAGTACGTCGACGCCACGGGCACCGACTCGTTCGCCCTGATCGACCCGGCGACCGAAGACACCTACGGCATCTCGCCGGTGTCCGACCGCGAGACCGTCGACCGTGCCTACCGCGCCGCCGCGACCGCGTTCGAGACCTGGGGCGAGACGACCCCGGCCGAGCGGCAGCTGGCGCTCTTTCGCATCGCCGACGCGATCGAGGCGCGGGCCGAGGAGTTCGCCGACGCCGAGTCGACCGACACCGGCAAGCCGCGCGCGAGCCTGGTGGCCGACGAGATCCTGCTGTCGGTCGACCAGATCCGCTTCTTCGCCGGCGAGGCCCGCCACCTCCAGGGCATGAGCGCGGGCGAGTACATGCCCGACCACACGTCGTTCATCCGCCGCGAGCCGATCGGCGTCGTCGGCCAGGTCACGCCCTGGAACTACCCGCTCAACATGGCGGTGTGGAAGTTCGCCCCGGCGCTCGCCGCGGGCAACACCACCGTGCTGAAGCCGAGCGACACCACGCCGCTCTCGACGCTGCTGCTCGCCGAGGTCGCCGCGGAGTTCCTGCCCCCGGGCGTTCTCAACGTCATCACCGGCGACCGCTCGACGGGCGCGGCGATGATCGAGCACCGCACCCCGCAGCTCGTGTCGATCACCGGCTCGGTCCGGGCGGGCATGGCGGTGGCGCGCTCGGCGGCCGACGACCTGAAGCGCGTGCACCTCGAGCTCGGCGGCAAGGCGCCGGTGATCGTGTTCGACGACGCCGACGTGGCCCTGGCGGTCGAGGGGATCGTGTCGGCGGGGTTCTTCAACGCCGGCCAGGACTGCACGGCCGCGACGCGAGTGCTCGTGCAGGCGGGCATCGCCGACGAGTTCACGCAGGAACTCGCAGCCCGCACCCGGAGCCACGCCCACGTCGGCGCCCCGGCCGACCCGGGGGCCGCCTTCGGTCCCGTGAACAACGCCGCCCAGCTCGCCCAGGTGCAGGGGTTCCTGTCGCGCCTGCCGGACCACGCCGTCGTCGAGGCCGGGGGCCACCGTCAGGGCGACGTCGGGTTCTTCCACGAGGCGACGGTGGTCTCGGGGCTCCTCCAGGGCGACGAGGCCGTGCAGCAGGAGATCTTCGGGCCCGTCATCACCGTGCAGCGCTTCGCCGACGAGGCCGAGGCACTGAGGCTCGCCAACGGCGTCGAGTACGGCCTCGCCTCGAGCGTCTGGACCCGCGACCACGCTCGGGCCCTGCGCTGCGCCAAGCGGCTCGACTTCGGCTGCGTGTGGATCAACACGCACATCCCGATCGTCGCCGAGATGCCGCACGGCGGCTTCAAGCACTCGGGATACGGGAAAGACCTGTCGTCGTACGGCTTCGAGGACTACACGCGCATCAAGCACGTGATGTCGTACATCGGCTGAGCCGGTCGTTGCCGGCGCCATCAGGGAGAGGGAGCAGAGCCCAGGGTCCGCCTTGAGGACGATTTCACAACGAATAGCTCAGCCCTCTTCGCGGAATCGCCGTACCCCGTTTACCGTTGACGCGTGACCCAACGTTCCGCCCCCCGAATCATCGGCGCCCTCTTCGGCTTCATCGGCCTGTCCGTGGTGGCCGGCATGCTCGCCGCCATGCTGTTCGTGCCGACCCTCGCGGTGGCCGGCGAGGGCGTGGTCACCGCCGCCGACACGTTCAACGCGCTCCCGAGCTACCTGAAGATCACGCAGCCGGCTCAGGCGTCGTCGATCTACGCCAAGAAGGGGGGCAAAGACGTCAAGCTGGCCTCGTTCTACGTGCAGAACCGCACCGACGTGGCGCTCGACGAGATGTCGCCGTGGGTCGCGCGGGCCACGATCTCGACCGAAGACCCCCGCTTCCGCACCGAGGGCGCGATCGACCTGCAGGGCACCGTCCGCGGCGCGCTCGCGACGACCCTCGGCCACGACGTGCAGGGAGGCTCGTCGATCACCCAGCAGTACGTCAAGAACGTGCTCGTGCAGCGCTGCGCGCAGGAGTACGACGGCTCGACGAAGGAGGACAAGGCGAAGGCATCCAAGTGCTACGACACTGTCACCGCCCAGTCCGCGGCGCGCAAGCTGAAGGAGCTCCGCTACGCGATCGGCGTGCAGAAGAAGTACTCCAAAGACGACATCCTCCGCAGCTACCTCAACATCGTCGGCTTCGGCGGCACCGTCTACGGCATCCAGGCCGCCGCGGAGTACTACTTCGGCGTCCCTGCCAAGGCCCTGACGCTCGCCCAGGCGGCGACGCTCGCCGCCATGATCAACAACCCCTCCAACCTGCGGATCGACCAGCCGGCGAACAAGGCCAACGGCAAGGCGAACCACTACGCCGCGACGCTCGAGCGCCGCAACTACGTGATCCACCGCATGGAGATCGAGGGGTTCGTCACGCAGGCGCAGTACGCGAAGGCGATCAAGCAGCCCGTCACCCCGCACATCACGCAGCAGTCGAACGGCTGTGCGACGGCCGCGAAGTACGACGCCGGCTACTTCTGCAAGTACGTCGAGCTGTCGCTCCTCGATGACACCGCGTTCGGCAAGACGGCCGACAAGCGCATCGAGACCCTGACCGAGGGCGGCCTGGCTATCCACACCACGCTCAACCTCGACCTGCAGGCGCAGGCTCAGACCGCGGTCAGCGCATACATGCCCACGAGCGTCCCCGGTCTCAACGTCGGCGCCTCGAACGTGTCGGTCGAGCCGGGCACGGGTCGCATCATCACGATGGTGCAGAACACGACGTTCAATGAGACATCGACCGGTGGAGCCGGCACGACCAGCGTCAACTACAACACCGACCACGACCGGGGCGGCTCGCAGGGCTTCCAGACGGGCTCGTCGTTCAAGGCCTTCACGCTCGCCGCCTGGCTCGAGGCGGGCCACACGCTCAACGAGACCGTGACGACCTCCGAGCACGACTTCACCGGAAGCGAGTTCACGAACAGCTGCTACGGCATCAGCAACGATCCGTGGCCCGTGGCGAACGCCGAGGCGGTGCCGGGCTCGATGTCGGTCATGCTCGCGACCGAGGAGTCCATCAACACCGCCTACGCGCAGATGGGCAAGAAGCTCGACCTCTGCTCGATCCAGAACGCCGCCTTCGGCATGGGGATCCACCCGGCCGATCCCGACGCGAACCCGTTCATCTCGGTGCCGTCGATGATCCTGGGCACGAACTACGTCGCCCCCCTCGCGATGGCCACCGCGTACGCCGGCATCGCCAACAACGGCGTCGTCTGCTCCCCTGTCGCCATCATGAGCATCACCGGCGCCGACGGCAAGAAGATCGCGGCCACACCGACCAAGTGCACTCAGGGAATGTCGGAAGACGTCGCGCACGGCGTCCAGTACGCCCTTCAGACCGTCCTCACTCCGGGCGGTACCGCCGCGTCGGCCAACCCCGGCGACGGCGTCCCGATCATCGCCAAGACGGGCACCACCGACGGCGCCGTCCAGAACTGGCTCGTCACCTCGACGTCGAAGATCGCGCAGGCCACCTGGGTCGGCAACATCTCGGGCGGGGCGAATTTCTATCACACGTACATCAACGGGCAGTACGGCTACGGCCTGAAGTTCTCGATGGACAAGCAGATAATCCACGACCTCAACGTCGCCTACCCCGGCGCGACGGGCTTCACGGCCCCGCCGCAGTCCGAGATCGGCTACGTGCAGAAGGCGCCGGCGAAGTCCGACCCGTCGGGTGACGCGAAGAACGACAAGGGTGCGGACAAGGCGCCGACGCCGTCGACGGACAAGGGCAAGAACTAGCCCGACTCAGACGACGAACGCCGTCTCGTGGGCGGCGCTCCGCCAGCGCGAGCCCGGACCGAGCGTCGACCACACCTCGGCGAGGCGCGAGATGCCCTCTTCGAGCGCTGCGGTGGAGTCGGTGATCGGGATTCGGAGGTTGCGCTCGAACGCGCCGTCGATGCCGAACCGCGAGCCCGCAGTCACGGTGACGCCCCGGGAGCGGGCCGCGAGCGACAGGGCGGAGCTGAGGGGGGCGCCGAGGCCGATCCACAGGGCCAGACCTCCGTTGACCGTCGGCACCTCCCACTCCGGCAGGAGCTCGCTGAGCAGGCGCACCGCGGTGTCGCGCCCGGCACCGAGCTCGATGCGCCGGGCCTCGCGGATGCGCGGCAGGTGCGCCATGGCCTCCACCGCGACGAGCTGGTCGAGAACCCCGTTGCCCATGTCGCCGGCGGGCCGGGCGAGGGCGAAGCGCTCGATGAGGTGGCGTTCCGCACGGATCCAGCCGATGCGCAGGCCGCTCCAGATCAGCTTGCTCATCGAGCCGACGGTGATGACCGTGGCGCCGTGCGACGGCAGCGCGGCGAACGGGGTGGTGGTGAACGGCCGGTCGATGTCGAGGTCGGCGGGGGTCTCGTCGACGAGCAGCGGGGTTCCGGTGCGCGCCGCGGTGGTGAGCAGGAGCTCGCGGTCGTCGTCGCGGAGGCTCGCGCCGGTCGGGTTGTGGAAGTCGGGAATCAGGTAGGCGAGGGCAGGACGCGCATCGCGGAGGGTCTCGGCGAGGCCAGGCGCGTCGGTGCCGCCGAGGGGGAGCGGGCTGGCGACGAGCCGCGCGCCGGCTGACAGGAAGGCGTCGAGGGCGTGCGGGTAGCTCGGCGTCTCGACCACGACGCGGTCGGCCCGGCCGAGGAGCGTCCGGGCGATGAGCGCGATGGCGTGCTGGGCGCCGAGCGTCACGAGGATGTTGTCGGCGGTGGTGGGGGCGCCCTTGGCGGTGTACTGGTCGGCGATGGCCTGGCGGAGTTCCTGCGCCCCGAGAAAATCGATGCCGCCTCGCGCGACGTGCTCGGGCAGGCGAACGAGGGCCCGGGCGGCGAAGTCGGCCACCTCGGGCCACGCCTGGGGGGTCGCCTTGCTCAGGTCGAGGTCGACGGGGCCTGAGACGTCGGCGGGGCGCGTCGCGTCGGGGAGCTCGAGCACGCTGCCCGAGCCCTGGACGCTCGACAGCACGCCGCGTTCGCGCAGGAGCCGGTACGCCGACACGACGGTGGTGCGGCTGATGCCGAGCGCGCGGGCGATCTCGCGCTCGGCCGGGAGGCGGGTGGACGAGCGGACGCGGCCGTCGATCAGGAGCACGTTCAGCTTCTCGGCGAGCTCGATGTGCGCGACGCCGCCGTGGCGCCATTCGCCGAGAAGGGTCTGGAGCGCGTGGGTTCCGAGGGCGGTCGTCGTGGTCACGGAGCCACTTTACCGGGATTGGTCCTTTCTGCGGCCGCCAAAGCAGGATTGGATCTCGACATGACCTCATTGGACTCGTCAATAATCGCCCTGCTCGTCTTCGCCGGGATTGGCCTCGTCGCCATCGCCTTAGTCGTCGTCGCCGTCGCGCGCGACGGCTACGGGCCGGTGCCCGACCGCGATGGAGGTCGCCGCGCGACTCAGCGCCGCAGCGTCTGAGCCGGGTACTCGCCGAACCGCTTGACGTAGGCCGACGAGAATCGGCCCGAGTGCGCGAAGCCCCAGCGGAGGGCGATCATCGACACGGTGGTCTCGGAGGGGGCCGCGGCCAGCAGCTCGCCGCGCACCCGGTCGAGGCGGACGCCCCGGAGGTACTCGCTCGGCGTCGACTCGAACTGCTGGTGGAAGGCGTGCTGCAGCCCGCGCAGGCTGAGGCCGGCCGCGTCGGCGATCGCCGTGGTCGTGATCGGCTCGGCCGCGTGCTCGTGGACGAACTCCAGGGCCGCGACGAGCCGCGCGTTGCCGGGCGCGACCGCCAGACCTCGCCGCTCGGGGCCCTCGTGCGCGAACGTGTCGAGCAGGGCTCCGGCGAGCAGCCGCTTCGCCTCGGACTGCTGCAGCTCGGTCGAGGGCGTGCCGAGGATGGCGCGCGCGGCCACCTGGACGGCCTCGTTCCACGCCACGAGCGCTGCCGTGTCGGGAATCGCCGTGTGGTCGAAGTGGAGCCGGCTCGGCTCCGCGCCGGCGCGCTCGGCCGCGATCCGCTCGAGGTAGCCCGACTCGAAGTGGATGAGGTTCTGCCGGAAGTCGCTGAGGTGGAACGCGTACCGCCGACCCGTCGGGAACATCGCCGGTCGCCCCCGCGCCATCCGCAGCTCGTCCGCGCCGATGTCCATCAGGCCCTGGCCGGCGGTCAGCCACGACACGATGTACTCGCCCTCGGGCTGCACCGTGCCGCGGATCGATCCGAGAAACCTCGACGACCGCAGGGTCACGTCGTCGTCGCCGTCGATCGTGTAGCGGTACGCGAACGGCAGCTCGGTCTGCTCCGCGTAGAAGCCGGAGCCGTTGTAGTTGCCCGCGTACAGGGCGAAGGCCTCGTCGAGGTCGCGTCCGTGGTGGTCGGCCTTGATCTGGGCGGTATCGGGCGTCTGCTCGGCGTCCGGGCTGTCGTGGTGCTGGCTCATCGATGGGGATGCTCGCACGTGGGTGACGCTTGCGTCATCCCCTGGTGCGGCCGTGTTTTTCCTGGTAATGGGCGAGTGTTAGGCACACCTCCGGCGCTGACCGGGGACTATCCGAAAAACGCCAGGCGACAAGGGCAGAGTGGAGATCCGTCCCTGAATTCACAAGGAGTACTCGATGTCGAACGACAACCCGTCTGGTGCCGGTTCTGCCGGAGACCCCGCTGCCGACCGCCCTCAGGCCGGCCCCGCCCCGCAGTACGGCGAGTACGCGCCTCCGGGTGCTGTCCCGCCGCCCGTCACGACGCAGCCCGCCGCCGACTCCACGGGATCGCAGGCCGAGCAGGCCGGCGGCTTCGGCGCGTTCGCCGGCGGCGGCTACCCGCAGGTCGTCGCGACCTACACGAAGTACGAGGACGCCCAGGCCGCGGTGGACCGCCTGAGCGACGAGGGCTTCCCCGTCGAGAACGTCTCGATCGTCGGCCACGACATCCGCACGGTCGAGAACGTGTCGGGGCGTCTCACCAACGGCAAGGCGGCCGGGCGCGGTGCGCTCAGCGGCGTCTGGTTCGGCCTGTTCCTCGGCTTCCTGTTCGCGATCTTCGCCAATGCGAACCTCGTCGCGGTGCTCCTCACGGCCGTCGTGGCGGGTGCCGTGTGGGGAGCCCTGTTCGGATTCGCCGGGCACGCCATGACCCGCGGCCGCCGCGACTTCTCGTCGATCAAGACCATGGAGGCCGGCCGCTACGAGGTGCTGGTGCGCGGGGAGTTCTCCGCCCGGGCCTCGCAGGTGCTGACTCAGGCCGTCTACAAGTAAGGGTTGAGTCCACCCCGCTCACCTTTGTGGGCGGGGTGGGAATGTCTCGCGTCCTCCTGCGTTGAGTTGAGTCAAAGGCACTCAAGTTTCTCCTGGAGGTTCCATGCCCGACAACGTCGACATCAGCCGACTCCTCAGCCGTCGCACGCACGAGCTCATGGCCGCGGCGCGCGAGATCGCCGTCTCGCGCGGTCACGCGGAGCTCGACGCTCTCCACATCCTTCGGGCCGCGCTCGACCTCCACCCGGCCAGCGACCTCGTCGCCTACGTCGGAGCCGACCGCGAGGCCCTGGCCGCGGCAGTCGACGGCCGCCTCCCCGGCGCGTCCGCCGATGCCCCGCAGCGTCCGGCCCTGACCGCGGCGGCCCAGCGGATCCTGCTGGAGGCCGCTCAGGCGGCACGCGCATTCGGCTCGACCTACGTCGACCCGGAGCACGTCGTCTTCGCGCTCGTCGTCGATCAGGGCTCCGCGCCCGGCCAGCTGCTCGGCGCCGCGGGGATCACTCCCGAGGCCATGCAGCGCTTCGTGCAGTCCGGCGGCCCCGCGCAGGCGGCGGCCGGCGCCGAGCCGGCATCCGAGACGCCGACGCTCGACCAGTACGGCACGGATCTCACCGCGCGAGCTCGCGAGGGCCTCATCGACCCGGTCATCGGCCGCGCCGATGAGATCGAGGCGACCGTCGAGATCCTGCTCCGCCGCACCAAGAACAACCCCGTCCTGATCGGCGAGCCCGGCGTCGGCAAGACCGCCATCGTCGAGGGTCTCGCCCAGCGCATCGTCTCCGGCGACGTGCCTCCGGTGCTCCGCGACAAGCGCGTGGTCGCCCTCGACCTGCCGGGCATGGTGGCGGGCACCCGCTACCGCGGCGACTTCGAGGAGCGCCTCACCAAGGCGATGGACGAGATCACAGCGCACTCCGACGAGCTCATCGTCTTCATCGACGAGCTGCACACCGTCGTCGGCGCCGGTGCCGGAAGCGACGGCGGAATGGACGCCGGCAACATCCTCAAGCCGCGTCTCGCCCGGGGCGACCTCCACGTCGTCGGCGCCACCACGCTGGCCGAGTACCGCCGCGTCGAGAAGGACGCCGCACTCGAGAGGCGCTTCCAGCCCGTCCAGGTGCCCGAGCCCTCGGTGGCCGACGCCACGGCCATCCTCGGCGGGCTCGCCCCGCGCTACGAGGAGCACCACTCGGTGACCTACACGCCCGAGGCCCTCGCGGCCGCAGTGGAGCTCTCGCACCGCTACGTCAGCGACCGCTTCCTCCCCGACAAGGCCATCGACCTGATCGACCAGGCCGGCGCCCGCCGTCGCTTGCGCCTCGGGCTCGTCGTCGACACCGCCGCACTCCAGGCCGAGCTCGCCGAGCTCGAGGCCGAGAAGAACCGCGCGGTGGCGGCCGAGCGGTACGAGGAGGCGTCGGGGCTGCGCGACGCGATGACGGCCGTCGAGGCCCGGCTGGCGGAAGCGTCCGGCGTTCCTGCGCCCGAGGACCTCGCCGCGAACGCCGACGCGGTCATCACCGCCGACGACATCGCCGAGCTCATCTCGCGCGCCACGGGGATCCCCGCCGCGCGCCTCACCGACGGCGACCGCTCACGGCTCGCGCTGCTCGAGACGGAGCTGCACGAGCGCGTCGTCGGTCAGGACGACGCCGTCGCGGTGATCGCCAAGGCCGTCCGGCGCTCGCGCACCGGGCTCGGCGACCAGCGCCGCCCGACCGGCAGCTTCCTCTTCCTCGGCCCGACGGGCGTGGGTAAGACCGAGCTGGGGAAGGCCCTGGCCGCGTCGCTGTTCGGCGACGAGACCGCCATGCTGCGCTTCGACATGTCGGAGTTCGGCGAGCGCCACACCGTCTCGCGCCTCGTCGGCGCCCCTCCCGGCTACGTCGGCTACGAAGAAGCCGGTCAGCTGACGGAGCGCGTGCGCCGCAACCCGTACTCGGTCATCCTGCTCGACGAGATCGAGAAGGCGCACCCCGACGTGTTCAACCTGCTGCTGCAGGTGCTCGACGACGGGCGCCTGACCGACGGACAGGGACGCACGGTCGACTTCCGCAACACGGTGGTCATCATGACGTCGAACCTCGGGTCGGAGTTCTTGGCGTCGCGGAGCGGTGCGATGGGCTTCGTCGGCGGGCCGGCCGACGGCGGCGGTTCTGACAGGCACAGCGGGTTCGGCTCGGACAAGGCGCTGCGCGACCGCGTGATGGGCAAGCTGCGTGAGGCCATGCGACCGGAGTTCCTCAACCGCATCGACGAGATCGTGCTGTTCCGCAAGCTCGAGCGCACGCAGCTCGCAGCGATCGTGTCGCTCATGCTGGCCGAGACCGGCGCCCGGCTCGCCGCGCAGGGCATCCGGTTCGACGCCTCGCCCGAGGCCGTCGACTGGCTGGCCGAGCACGGGTACGAGCCCGAGTACGGCGCTCGCCCGCTGCGCCGGCTGATCCAGCGCGAGGTCGACGACCGGCTCGCGACGCTCATGGTCGACGGGCGCCTCGCCGCCGGGTCGACCGTGCGGCTCGCGGTGGCCGACGGCAGCCTGACGGCCGACGTGCTGGTGGCCGCGGCCGTCTAGCGGCCCGGCCCGCCGGCCCCTACCCCGCCGTTTCGGCTCCGTCCCTCCTGCGCGACAGCGGGGATCTGCCGAAACGGCGGGGCTCGGCGCGTCGTGGCGCTGCCTCAGGCGTTGAACGTGCCGTCGTAGAACGGGCTGGCCGACGGCGCGAGCGCGAGCGAGGCCTTCGCCGTGGCACTCCACTCGTCGACGACGACCTCCGTCGAGCCGGCCTCGACCCCGTCGAGCACCGCGATCACGACGTCGCGGGGTGCGAGCAGCGGACCGTCGTAGCCGGCCATCATCTCGGTGTCGGCGGCTCCGAGGTGGACGCCCGTGACGAGGGTCCCCTGCGCTGCGAGCTCGAGGCGCACGCCGTTCGTCATCGCCCAGCCGGCCGCCTTGGCCGCACCGTACGCGCCGGCGCCGATCCAGTTGAACCACGACAGCGCCGACAGGACGTTCACGATCCCGCCGCCGCCGTTCGCCCTGAGGATCGGCGCGAACGCCCGCACCATGCTCAGGGTGCCGAAGAAGTGGGTGTCCATCTCGCGGCGGATCAGGGCGAGGTCGCCCGCGACCAGGTCGGCGCCGGTCGAGACGCCGGCGTTGTTGATCAGCAGCGTGACGTCCTGAGCTGCCGCTGCCACGGCGTCGACAGACGCCTGGTCCGTGATGTCGAGCGGCAGGATCGCGACGCCGGTCAGCCCGGACAGCTCGGCGTCGACGCCCTCGGGGCGGCGGGCGGTCGCGTAGACCTTCGCCGCGCCGCGCGCGAGCAGCTCTTCGACGAACTGCCGGCCGATGCCGCGGTTCGATCCGGTGACGAGGACGATCTGGCCTTCGATGTTCATTGGTGCTCCTTTTCCGGTGCCGTCCGTTCGGCACTCGTCGAGCGTACGAAGCAGGTGATGCGCAGGTCGATGCCTGGAGAGAACAAATCGATAGCCGATCGACTCATGTGTGCAGGTGCAGAGATGCTTGCCGGCTATCCTGGGGGGATGGACCTCCTTGCCGACGTACTCGCGGTCTCCGGCGTCCGCGGCACCCTCGGCGCCCGGATCGAGGCCACCGCGACCTGGGGTGTCTGGTGGACCGACAACCCGGGCGCCGCCTTCTACGCCGTCACCTCGGGCACCGCATGGCTCGGTGTGCCCGGGCACGACCCCCGACAGCTGATGCCCGGCGACGTGGTCCTCCTTCCGACAGGGGTGGGCCACACTCTGACGAGCCACCCGGGCGCTCCCGCGCCGCTCTGCGACTCGAGCACGGCCGCCCACGCCCGGCGCACGGGCGGGGTGCTCCGGTTCGGCGACGGCGATGTGCAGACGCACATCCTCGGGGCCGCCTACCGCCACGACCCGGCGGTCTCCACCCAGGTGCTGGAGCTGCTGCCGGAGGTCGTCCACATCCGCGCCGACAACGGGGGCACCTGCCTCGACGACACCGTGCGCCTCCTCGCCCGCGAGCTCGCCCACCCGCAGATCGCAGCGAGCGTAGTGATGAACAGCCTGGTCGACATCCTGCTCGTGCAGCTTCTCCGCGTCTGGCTCGCCACGAGGCCTGCGCCGTCGGAGCCGTCGTGGTTCGGGGTCCTCGGCGACCCGCTGATGACCGAGGCGCTCACTCTCGTGCACGCCGACCCCGCCGCGCCCTGGACCACGACCGCCCTCGCGGCGCGACTGAACGTCTCGAAGGCGACGCTCGCCCGGCGCTTCCAGTCGGTGGCGGGCGAGACTCCGGCGGCGTACCTGACGCGCTGGCGCATGGACCTCGCCGCCGTGCGGCTGCGCGACGGCGACGAGCCGCTGGAGGCCGTCGCCGCGGCGGTGGGGTACTCGTCGGTGTACGCGTTCTCGAGGGCGTTCAGCCGGGCGCGGGGTGCGGCGCCGGGGCGGTTCCGCGCGGCGGCTCGGGCTGTGGCGGCGTAGTCGCAGTTCCTGCGCCCCGGGGGTGATGGTTGAGGGGACGACACTGCCGGTACGCTCCGAGCATGAGCAGCGCAGCATTCGTCGTCGGCGAGGCGCTCGTCGACATCGTGGTCGACGGCGACTCCACGGTCGAGCACCCGGGCGGGAGCCCCATGAACGTCGCCTACGGGCTGGCCCGGCTCGGAGTCGGCACCGCGTTCCGCGCCTCGGTCGGCCGCGACGCACGCGGCGACGCCCTGCTGGCGCATCTCGCCTCGGCGGGGGTGAGCGTCGACCCGGCCACGGTGACCTCGCACCGGACCTCGACGGCGGTCGCCACGATTCAGGAGGATCGCCACGCCGAGTACGAGTTCGACATCGAGTGGGCACCCGGGGCGATCAGCGTTCCTGACGACGTCGCGCTGCTCCACACCGGCTCGATCGCGACCGCCCTCGCGCCGGGCAGCGACGACGTGCGGCGCCTGTTCGAGGCCTCGCGCGACCGGGCGCTCCTGAGCTTCGACCCGAACGTGCGGCCCAGCATCACGCCCGACCGCGACGCCGTCCTGGCCACCGTCGACGCGCTGGCGCGGGTGGTGCACGTGCTGAAGATGAGCGACGAGGACGCCGCCTGGCTGCACCCGGGCCTGCCCCTCGACGCCGTGCTCGACCGCTACCTCGGCCTGGGCGTCACGCTCGCGGCCATCACTCGCGGCCCTGACGGTGCGGTCGCGGCCACGTCGACCGACCGGGTCGCGCTGCCCTCGCTTCCGGTCGAGGTCGTCGACACCATCGGCGCCGGAGACGCCTTCATGTCGGGGCTGCTGTTCGCGCTGCTCGACGGCGGGCAAGCCGACTCGGTGCGCGCTGGCGGGCTGGCTGCCGGCGTGCTGTCCTCCGTCGTAGCGACGGCCCTGGCGAGCGCCCGCGTCACGGTGTCGCGCGCCGGGGCGAATCCTCCGACGGTCGCGGAGCTCGGCCCCTAGCGACCGCTGTCCGGGCCGGGCCCCGAACCCACGATCGGGACTCGACACCACGACATCGCGTGGTGTGGAGTCCCGATCGTGGTGTGGTGGGGGAGGTCCGGGCGCGACGGGCTAGGGGCAGGGCACCGCGATGGCGCCGGTCGTGACCGGCACGGCGGCTGCGGCGGGCGCCGGCGCCGACGCCGCGCGAGACGACCCGCTCCGCCCCAGCACCAGCAGCGTCACGAACCCGAGCGCCGCGATGACGGCCGACACCGTGAAGGTGGCACCGTAGCCGCCGAGGCCGAGGGTGACGGCCCCGACGATCGAGCCGCCCGAGATCGCCAGCTGGATCGTGGTGACGAACATCGCCAGGCTGCCCTCGGCGACGCCGGGAGCGGCGGTGGACATCCACGTCTGCATGCCGAGCGGCATGCCGCCCCAGACGAAGCCCCAGACGATGAGCAGGACGAACACGCCGGGCACGGTCCAGGCGAGCAGCGGCAGAAGCACGATCGCGACCGCGAGCAGGATCTTGCCGAACAGGAGCGTGCCGACCAGGTTTCGCGACAGGGCGACGCTGAACGCGAAGTTGCCGGCGATCCCGGCGATGCCGAAGACCAGCAGCGCCAGCGTCACGGTGGACGTGTCGACCTTGACGAGGTCCTCGAGGTACGGCGTGATGAAGGTGTACGCGGTGAACTGCGCCAGGAACACGAAGGCCGTCGCGATCAGGCCGACGCGGGCGCGCTGAACCCGGAACAGCCCGCCGAAGGTGCGGAACGCCACGCGCGAGCTCGACGGGATCGACGGCAGGAGGATCAGCTGGCCGACGAGCGCGACGACCGCGAGGCCGGCGCCGATCACGAAGGCGAGGCGCCAGCTCGCGAGGTTCGCCACGAGCGACCCCAGCGGCAGGCTGACCACGGTCGCGACCGAGACGCCCGCGGTGATGATCGAGGTGGCCTTGATGACCTGCGGTGCCGCGACGAGGCGGCCCGCGATGCCGGCGCCGATGGCCCAGAAGGCGCCGAGGGTGACGCCGAGCAGCACCCGCGCGACCAGGAGCAGGGCGAACGAGCCCGCCATGGCGCCGACGACGTCGGCGATGATCAGCAGCACCATCAGCGACCAGAGCACGTAGCGGCGGTCGATGCGCGAGCTGACGACGGTGATGACGGGGGCGCCGATCGCGGCCGCGATGGCGGTGGCGACGATGAGGAGCCCTGCAGTGCCGATGCCGATCCCGAGGTCGGAGGCGATGTTGGGCAGCAGGCCGATCGGGAGGAATTCGGAGAGGACGAGCACGAACGAGCCGAGCGATACCGAGATCACGCCGAGCCATCCGCGCCTTTCAGGCGACTGGGTCATGCTCGGCCCAAGCTCTAGGAGCGCCGATCCATTCCCCGGTGTCGCGCCGCGTATCGTGGGCCGGGTGACCGGGCGCGACGTGACCATCGAGCTGCTGCTCGCCTCGCCCCGGCATCGCTACGACGGCCGCCCCGCCGACGGCGCCCGGCCGTTCGGCCAGGGGGAGCGCGAGAGCGAGCTGCCCGGCCGTGTCGAGATCCGCGCCGGCCTCGGCATCGTCGGCGACCGCTACTTCGCGAAGCCTGCGCACCGCGGCGCGTCGGTGACCTTCTTCGACGTCGGGCAGCTCGAGACGGCGGCGCAGGAACTCGGGGCGGTCGCGTTCGATCCCGCCCTCACCCGTCGCAACGTGATCGTCCGCGGCATGCCGGTCGACACCCTCCGCGGAGCCCTGTTCTCGCTCGACTCGGGCGCAGGCGCCGTGCTCTTCCGCGGCAACCGCCCCGCCAACCCGTGCGCCTGGATGGACCACGAGCTCGCGCCCGGCGCCTTCGCGGCCCTCCGCGGCCGCGGCGGCATGCGGTGCGAGCCGCTCACCGACGGCGAGCTGACCCTGGGGCCGGCGGTGTTCGAGGTCGTCCAGCCGTCATGATGGACTCGTGACCGAATCACGGACCGACTTGCTCTTCAGCGGGATCGTCTACTGCGACCTCGTCTTCTCGGGCGTCGCCGTGCCCGAGGCGGGCACCGAGGTGTTCGCGAAGGCGTTCTCCGTCACGCCCGGCGGAGTGGCCAATCGCGCCGTCGCGGGGGCGCGCCTCGGCGCCTCGACGGCGCTGCTCGCCGAGCTCGGCGACGACGTGCTCGGGGCCCACATCCGCAGCCTCCTGGAGAGCGAGGCGAACCTCGACGTCAGCCGTGTCCGTACGCTGCCCGGCCGGCAGAGCCCGGTGACCGTGGCTCTGACCGGCGCGCACGACCGGAGCTTCATCACCTACGAGGAGTCGCTCACGGACGCCGAGTGCCAGCGCCGCAAGACGCCTCCGGCCGGGCTCGGCGCGGTCGGAGTCGTGCACGTCGAGCTCGCCGAGCCGGTTCCCGGCTGGGTCGCCGAGCTGCGCGCCGGCGGCACGACTGTCGTGGGCGGCGTCGGCTGGGACTCCACGGGCTCGTGGTCGAGCGAGGTGCTCGACCGGCTCGACGGCGTCGACGTCTTCGTGCCGAACGACCTCGAGGCGATGCGGTACACGCGCACCGACGACGCCCACCTCGCGGCGAGGGCGCTCGGGGAGCACACGCCCCTCGCCGTCGTGACGCGCGGGCCCCGCGGGGTCGTGGCGTACGACGCCGGGAGCGGGACGATGGTCGAGACGGCGGCGGTGGCAGTTCCTGCCGTCGATCCGACCGGAGCCGGCGACGTCTTCGTAGCGGCCCTGATGGTGGTGCTCGGCCGCGACTGGCCCCTCGAGCAGAAGCTGCGATTCGCGGGGCTGTGCGCGTCGCTCTCGGTCATGAGCCTCGGCGGGGCCGCCAGTGCTCCGGTGCCCGAGGCGCTGGTCCGGTTCGTGGAGGAGCAGCGGCCCGAGGGCGACTGGACTTTCGTGTCGGAGTGGGCGGCATCGCTGTAGCGGTCGAGGGTCGTGGACCGAGGTCCGATATGCAGGAACCGTGGTCTCGCTGACATTTGTTTGATACTTTGGAGGAGTCCACGGCATCGGATCAGGGTCGTGGACGACGGCGATCCACGCGATCGCCTGGCGGGGCCGGTCGTTTGGGTCGATCGGCCTCGCCCCTTCCTGCTCGAGGCAACACGAGGTGATCTGTCTGTCCGCCTTTCGGCTGTCATGCGGGGGACGACTTGCTGAGAACCTGGCAGTGGTCGACAGGTGCGTGATTACGTTGTCTCCATGGATCCGCGAGCACGACGAAGCCGCGACCGGCTGACCTCCGCCGTACTGGCCCTCGCCGCGGCAGGTCGCATCGACGACGTGAGCGTCTCGGAGGTCGCCCGAGACGCCGGCGTCACGCGCGATACGTTCTACCGGCACTCCTCGTCGGTCGTCGACCTGCTGGCACTCGCCCTTCACGAGAAGCTCGAGGAGTACCT
Organism: Frondihabitans sp. OV104; assembly: GCF_057787745.1. NCBI lineage: Bacteria > Bacillati > Actinomycetota > Actinomycetes > Micrococcales > Microbacteriaceae > Frondihabitans > Frondihabitans sp. OV104. The sequence goes on along the minus strand of NZ_CM173541.1, from coordinate 2,461,199 downwards.
CCTCGGCTACGTCGGTCAGGGCATGCCCGCGTCCAGCGCGCTCCAGGGTGTGCTGGCGACGGCGGAGGCCGGGCTCCTCCGGCACATCGCCGCTTTCGGGCCCGCGTACCGCGCGGCCCTGCTCGGGCAGAACGGAGCGCCCGTGCGGCGCTCGCTGTCGACGTTCCTGGCCGACAACATCGTCACCGCTCTGACCGCCTATCCGCAGATCGCCCCGCTCCCGGTAGAGCAGATGGACGACCAGACCACTCGGATGATCGCGGCCTATGCGGCATCGGGCACAGTCGGCGCGATCGAGGTGTGGCTGCAGATGGGCGACCTGGACGACATCGAGGGCGCGGTGCACGCCATCGCCGCCGGCGCTCCGACCTGGTGGCGCCTGGCGACGGGAAAGCCCGCGTAGTCAACCCCCGCTCGGGTGGTGGAAATCGACTCGGCTCGCTCGTATGATCGTCACAGGAAGCACCGAGGGTTCCGGCACAGGCCGCCTCGACACGTTCGCCCCTCTTCCGGATCCCGCGGTCCGCCCGCGTCGTTTGCCGAACGGCGCCTGAACCGCCGAGAGAGGTCCGCGATGTCCGAGCTCACCATCGAGTTCGTCGTGCGAGACACGACCGGGGCCATCGTCGCCCTCGTCACCCCGACCGGCGTCATCGACGCCGAGCTCGCGGCGCAGCAGATCCACCGCGGCGAGGCGCACTACTTCGCCGGCCCCGACTCGTACCAGCGGGCGCGAGTGCGCTCGCTGCCTTTCCTCGACGGCCGCTACCTCTACGTGAACTGGGACGGCACGCGCCGCAACAACCTGCACGACCTCGCGCGCGGCCTCAAGCGCATCGAGCTGCGGACGAAGACGCACGCGCATCTTCCCCGCCGCGGCGAGTGGATCGCACGGCTCTTCGGCCGGGCTCGCGCGGCTCTCGCAGCCTGAGCGTCCGCACCCGCGAGCGCGCACGAGAAAGCCCGGCGACAGGAAGGTCGACTACGCTCGGACCATGTCGGTCTTCGCAGTCTTCCTCGCCATTGTCGCCGGGCTCATGGCGGTCGCCCTCATCGCACTGTTCGTCACGATGATCGTGCTCGCCGTCAAGTCGCGCAGTACCGCGACCGCCGCCACGCTGTACCGCAACGACTGACGCCGACGCGCTCGGTCAGACCGTGCGCGGGGCCTTGGCCAAGTTCTCGACGAGCTCGGCCTTCGACTGGCGCACGACGTAGGCCGGGCGGTCGCGCTCGACGCGCCAGCTGTCGGCCAGCGGGCCGACGTTGACGGTGTCGAAGCCGAACTCGTCGTAGAGCTTCTCGACGAACGTGCTCGCGTCGTCGAAGTCGCTCGAGGTCGCGAGTGCGCGGCGCTTCGGGTCGCCCGCCGGGAGGGCGTCCTCGGTGATGTCCTTCGCCATGATGTGGTTGAAGCCCTTGGCGACGCGGCTCGTCGGGAGGTGCCTCTGGAGCATCTCGCTGACCGTGTCGGTGCCTTCGTCGAGAGCGGCGATGTGGCCGTCGCGCTCGAAGTAGTAGTTGTTCGTGTCGATGACGATCTTGCCGGCGAGGGGCTCGACGGGGACCTGCTCGATGGCCTTGAGCGGAACGGTCACGACGACGACGTCGCCGGCCTCCCCTGCCCCGGCCGCGGTCGCGGCGCGCGCCTTCGGCCCGAGCTCCGTGACGAGGTCGGCGAGGGTCTCCGGCCCGCGGGAGTTGCTGATGACGACGTCGTATCCGGTCGCGATCGCCGCGCGGGCGACCTGGCTGCCGATGTGACCTGCTCCGATGATTCCTAGTGTGCTCATGGTGATGGCAACGGCTCCTGCCGTCAGAAAAATCCGTTCTGCGGTGAGAGTTCCCTGAAAATCCAGGCGGAGGGGATTCCCAGGCGCACGATTTGATCCGCACGATGCCCTCGCCTAGCGTGGTGCGTCGTTCGGCCCTCGTCACCGGGGGCCTCGCCGCGGCGCTGCATCTCGCCGTCGGGCCGCCCAGCCTGCAGCAGCCGCTACCTGACCTCTATCGGCAGGGGTGGGCGGCCGACCCTCGAGGTCTTCGGCGTCCCCCTGGAGCATTCATGGCATCGAAGAACACCGCATCGAAGAACACCGCATCGAAGAGGATCGGCCGTCCCCGCGTCCTCCTCGGATCGGCCGCGCTCGTCGCGCTCACCGCCGGCGGAGTCGGCCTCGCGGCGGCCCCGGCCAACGCGGCCGACGCCTCCACGTGGGACGCCCTCGCTCAATGCGAGAGCGGCGGCAACTGGGCCATCAACACCGGCAACGGCTACTACGGCGGACTCCAGTTCACCCAGGGCACGTGGACCGCCAACGGCGGCACCGGCTCGCCGGCCGCCGCCAGTCGTGCGACGCAGATCTCGGTCGCCGAGAACGTCCTCGCCTCGCAGGGCTGGGGCGCCTGGCCGGCGTGCTCGGCGAAGCTCGGGCTCTCGGGCACCTCCGGCGCGGCCGCGACGGCACCAGCGGCTCCCGCGGCACCCGCCGCTCCCGAGACGCCTGCTGCTCCGGCCGCACCCGCGCCGTCCACGAGCACACCGACGACGACCGAGTCGAGCACGGTGCCCGCACCGGCGATCACGCCGGTCAAGACCAGCGGCAAGACCTACGCCGTGAAGTCGGGCGACACGCTCGCGACGATCGCCACGCACCTCGACGGCGGATGGCAGGAACTCGCCGGCGCCAACACGACCACGGTCACCGACCCGGACCTCATCTACCCGGGCCAGAAGCTCGAGCTCCCGGCCTAGTCGACGGCACGCCACGAGATGGCCGTCCCGGTCGTCACTCCCTGCGGGGTGCGACCGGGGCGGCCATCTCGCCTGCGGTCGGGTCGTAGCGCGTCGAGCGGTCTAGTGCCGGTGCTTCCAGAGGTAGGGGAGGAAGAACGCCAGATTGGCGCTGCCTCCCATGCTCGATCGCATGATGACCTCGGTCTCGCGGTCGAACTCCTCGGCGGGGTCCTGCGCGGCCGATTGCTCGTGCGTGGGAGCGATGTACGAGCACTGCTCGATGAGCAGCTTCATCTCGCGCTTCGCTTCGCGGGCGAACCGTCGTGTCTCGTGGTCCATTGGTCTTCGTCGCCTCTCTGCGCCGCCTACCGGGAGCCCTGGGGCTCCGAGTCGCCGACTCCGATGTCGACGATGCCTCCAGGGTACGACTCTCCCCGGGAGAACGGCCACCCGTCGCGGCTTCGCCCTGCGGCTCGCGTCGCGGCGGCTGGCTAGGCTGTGGGCATGTTCGTCGACATGCCCGAAGAAGAGCTCCGCCGCTACAGCAGCAGCCAGGTCGATCCCGTCGACTTCGACGAGTTCTGGGCGGCCACCCTCGACAGCACCCGGTCTCACGATCTCGGCCTCGCCGTGGTGCCCGTCGACACCGGCCTGGCCACCGTCGACGTGTTCGACGTGACGTTCGCCGGGTACGAGGGGCAGCCGGTCCGGGCGTGGCTGCGCGTGCCGCACGGCGCCTCGGCGCCGCTTCCGGCCGTCGTGCAGTTCGTCGGGTACGGCGGCGGCCGAGGGCGTGCCGTCGAGAATCTCTTCTGGTCGTCGGCCGGCTACGCGCACCTCCAGATGGACACCCGGGGGCAGGGCTCGGCGTGGAGCGAGGGCGCGACCGCCGACCCCGATGGCGGCGGCCCCCAGTTCCCGGGCTTCCTGACCCGGGGTATCGACAGCCGCGAGACGTACTACTACCGCCGCGTGTTCGCGGACGCTGTCCGTGCGGTCGAGGCGGCTCGCACGCTGCCGGCGATCGATGCCGATCGGGTGGTCGTGCTCGGCGGCAGCCAGGGCGGAGGCATCGCGCTCGCCGTAGCCGGTCTCGTTCCCGGGCTGGCCGCAGCGTTCCCGCGCGTGCCCTTCCTCTGCGACTTCCCGCGCGCGACCGTCATGACCGATGCCGATCCCTACAAGGAGATCGGCCGGTACCTGGCCGTGCACCGCGACCGGGTCGACGCCGTGCACGGCGTGCTCGCCTACTTCGACGGCGTCAACTTCGCCCGCCGTGCGACCGCGCCCGCGTGGTTCACGACGGCGCTGATGGACCCGATCTGCCCGCCCTCGACCGTCTTCGGCGCGTTCAACGTCTACGGCGGCGAGAAGGCGATCACCGTCTGGCCGTACAACGGCCACGAGGGCGGCGACGTCTTCGACGACGAGGCGCAGCTGGCTGTTCTCCGACAGGTGCTGCCGGTCTGACGACGCGAGAGCATGATGGATCGACGCCGCCGATCGGAGCGGCCCGACGAACGGAACGACCCATGACGATGACCGTGCTCCTCGAGATGACCCTCAACACCGACGTCGCCAGCGCGACCGAGGTCATCCGCGAGGTCCTGACTCAGACGCGTGACCGCGAGGGCAACACCGGCATCGACATCCTGATCGACGACGACGACCCGTCGAAGATCGTGATCGTGGAGTCGTGGGCGACCGTCGAGGCGCGCACCGCCTACGCCGAATGGAGGCAGACCCCGGAGGGGGCCAACCGCCTCGGATCGATCATGGCCGCGCCGCCGGTCTTCCGCACCTTCACCGAGGGCATCGAGCTCTAGGAGGGCATCGAGCTCCAGCGGCGCGGGCCGCGACGAGGGCCTTCGCACAGTCTTCGGACCGGAGGCGGATGTCGGCGGCCCCCACTTCTGGTGCTTGCCACATCTATTCGACAGACGTACGGTTGCCCCAACCCAGCCACAAGGGGTCGGTCGTTCACTACGGATCAGGACGACAAGACGACCTCCGGCGAACCGAACCAACCACTCGGAGCAACCCATGTCCCAGCTCGTCCCTGCCCTCCTGCGCCCCGCGCGGGTCCAGCGCTACCGACTCGTCGGCGACGGACCCTCGTCCGTCCCCCGACCGCACGATGCCCCCCAGGGGCATGCTCCCGGGGAGAACCCCGACCGCGTGCTCGTCTTCGGAAACGGAATCGCGATGGGCTGGGGCGTCGGCACCCACGAGCTCGCGATCCCCGGCCAGCTCGCCCGCGCTCTGAGCCAGCGCACGGGGCGCGGGGCCGACGTCGACCTCCTCGCCGACATGCGGTGGGACGTCGAGTCGGCCGCGAGCGTGCTCTCCGGCGACTCGCTCGGCGTCTACGACGCCATCGTCATCGTGATGGGGGCGAGCGACGCCTACCGCTTCACGTCGCCCCGCAAGTGGGCCGAGGGTCTGGTGCGCCTCATCGACGCGTTCGAGCGTCACACGGCGCCTCTCACCGGGATCTTCGTCATGGGCATCCAGCCGGTGTCGAGCATCCCGATCTACAGGGCCCGTCCGGGCGGTGAGACCGACCGGTGGGCCGATCACCTCAACCAGCTCACCTTCGCCATCTGCCAGGGTCACCCGCGAGCGCACTTCGTCAGCCCGCCCGAGAACTGCCAGCCGACGACGAGGCAGGGATCCACCGCCGAGGAGCACCGCTACCGATCGCCTGAGCGCTTCCGCCAGTGGGCGCTCACCATGGCCGACGCCATGACACCGCACCTCGAGGTGCAGGCCGCGCCCGAGAGCGAGACCCGCGCGGCGCGCGACCGTCCTCAGTCGCGCGACCGCCGGCTCGCGGCCATCTGGGATGCCGGCCTCGACGGCTCCCCCTCCGAGAGGCGCTTCGACGAGATCGTCGCCCGCGCCGCCCAGGCCTTCGGAACCAGGGGCGCCGCCTTCACCGTCATCGGCGGAGACCGGCAGTGGAACAAGGCCGTGGCCGGAATCGACGCGGGTCCCGAGGCTTCGCTCGAGACGTCGTTCTGCCGCGTGACGATCGAGCACTCCACGCCGTTGGTGGTGCAGGACGCCTGGTCAGACGCGCGGGTTCCCGGGGAGGGTGCGCCTATGCGCTTCTACGCGGGCTACCCGGTCGAGACTGCCGACGGCACCCGGATCGGCGCGCTCTGCGTCTTCGACTCCGAGCCTCGGGAGGGGGAGGACGTCGACGTGTCGATGCTCCGCGAGCTCGCACTCCAGATCCAGCACGAGCTGGGATCGGTGCCGGTCAGCTGAGCCGTTCGTCCCGGTGTGCCACGGTCAGGGGCTCGACGGTCAGCGTCCGGCCGGCGACCGTGACGGTGGCCGGGTCGGCGCCCAGATTGGCAGCGACGACCTCGACCCCGGTCGGGCGGCGCACCGCGATCGCCCACGTGTCCGGCCCCACCCGACCGGCCTCGACGACCTCGCACCCCTGGAACGAGCTCAGGATGCGCAGCGCGTCGGCGGCGGGGTAGGGCGCGCCGTCCGCATCGCCGAAGCCGCGCGGCCCCCACGCCTCGGCGAACGCCAGCGACGCCACGCCGTCGACGGTCAGTGCGGCGGCCGAGGCGACCAGCCAGGCGGCGAAGAACGGCTCGCGCTGCAGCGGGTCGGACGATCCCCACGTGAGCGCGGCTCCTGATCCGTCGCGCTCCGGGTCGTCCGGCGCGGGTGCCGGCGCCGAGGTCGCGACGGCGTTGAACCGCGCGCGGAGCGAGATCGGGCCGACGTGCACGGGGCGGCCCGCGGCGATCCGCACGGCCTGCTCGGCGACGGTGCGCTGAAGGGCGATCGACTCGACCTTCTGCGTCGTCGACCAGTCGTGCATGCCCGCGGTGACCGAGAACGTCACGCCGACCAGGTCGTCGGGCAGGGACTGCGAGGTGCGGTTGAGCTCGGTGAAGTGAGCGCGCGTGCCGCCGACCAGGGTGCCGGTCAGAGGCTCGCTCGCGGCGAGCTCGCCGAGACGGCGCCAGAGCTCGGGCGTCGTGCCGTGTGTCGCGGCGTCGTAGACGGCCAGCCGGCCGACCGGGACCCCGCAGAGCGCGTGCGCGGCGGCGACGAGCTGCTCCGCGTCGGCTGCGATCAGGCGCACGTCGAGCCGTGCGCCGGGGGAGTCGGCGCGGGCCCGGCTCAGGACGCGCGACCAGGCGGCGCTGGTCAGGTCGAGCTCGACGAGGATCCCGGCGCCCGCGAGCCATGGGAGCAGGCGGCGGGGGCGACCCGGGGCGCTGGCGGCTCCGACGGCGAGCTGCGGGAAGACGGCGGCGGTGCGCGCCTCAGGAGATGCGGCAGCCGGAGGGGCCGGGGCCGTGCCGGTCGGCGTGAGCACGACGGATTGCCTGATCACGGCGCCGGCAGCGACGCGGACCGGGAACGGCAGCGACAGCGGCGTGCTGTAGGTCTTGAACGACGCGTCCGTCCAGTTCCGCTGGTCCTCCATCTCGAAGACGTCGCCCTCGAACCGGAGCTCGCCGCCCGCGAACCGCAGGCCGGCGATGTCGCGGGCTGGCTGGTGCGGGGCGACGTCGACGGGGAACGCGGTGTCGGAGGTCGTCCCGTCGGGGTGCACGACGGTGAACGGCGTGCCCGCGACCGCGGGGGAGTGCAGCACGATGAGGCCGGCTCGGTTGCTGTCGAAGTCGCTGTGCGCGACGATCTCGGCGGCGAGCCGCAGGCCGGGGCCGTCCGGGCGGAGCGTCGCCGTCCAGGTCGCTTTCACCCCGAGGTCGTCGAGCTCGGCCGTCAGCGTGATCGAGCCGTCGCCTCCCCGCGAGAGCGCCGTCGAGGCCGCCGGGATCGTGCGCCAGTCGCGGTCGCGCACGACGACCCGGATCGCGCGCAGGAACTCGCGCCCCGCGTGCTCGAGGTGATCGAACGACGCGTCTGCCACGACGACCGTCCACTCGTCGGTCACCTGGAGTCGTTCGGGCAGCCGGAGCCGCTCGGGGGAGCCGGTCATCTCATCTCCGTCGATGTCGCGAGTGGTGCCACCGCGGCGAAGGGAGCGCGGTGGTAGAGGAGCACTGTGGAATAGGAGCACAGCGGAATAGGAGCACAGCGGAATAGGTGCACAGTGGAATAGGTGCATTGAAGTAGAGGACAGTGAAGTGGAGCGGCTGATCGCGATTGGTCAACCGGTTCTGTTCCAGCGACAGTGTAGGGCGTCCGGCCTGCCGTCGCACTCGCGATTCGAAGGAGAATCATGACCCGTCTCACCGACCTCGCCGACGCGGGACTCGTCCCGGCCGGAGCCGCACCCGAGCGCCTCGCCACCGGCGCCATCTGGTCGGAGGGGCCGTGCTGGATCCCGGCGAGCCGCACGCTGCGCTGGAGCGACATCCCGAACGACCGCATCCTGCAGTGGTCGTGGGATACCGGCGAGATGAGCGTCTACGCCTCGGGCGTCGAGTTCACGAACGGCCGGGTCATCGACGACGACGGCAGCGTCGTGCAGTGCTCCCACGGTCGTCGCCGGGTCGAGCGCGACCGAGACGGAGTCATCGAGGTGATCGCCGACCAGTGGAACGGCTACCGGTTCAACTCCCCGAACGACGTGGTCGTCAAGCGCGATGGCACCGTCTGGTTCACCGATCCGCCCTACGGGATCATCGAGGCCCGAGAAGGTCACCCCGGCTTCCGCGAGTACGGCGACCACTGGGTGTTTCGGGCTGATCCGGTCACGGGCGACGTGCGCCCCGTGGTGCTCGACGTCGAGGAGCCCAACGGCCTGGCGTTCTCGCCCGACGAGTCGGTGCTCTACGTCGCCGACACGTCTTCAGCACGCCAGCCCGCGGGTGTCGGCAACCGCTGCATCCGGGCGTACGACGTGACCGAGGGCGTCCGGTGCAAGAACTCACGGGTGTTCGCGACGGTGGGCTCGGGTCTGGCCGACGGGTTCCGCGTCGACGCGACGGGGAACGTCTGGACGTCGTGTGCGACCGGCGTCGAGGTCTACGCGCCGGACGGCGAGTTCCTGGGTGCAGTGGATCTGCCGGAGCTGACGGCGAACCTCTGCTTCGGCGGACCGGACGGCACGACGCTGTTCGCCGCCGCCTCGACGAGCCTCTACCGCATCGCGACGACGACCACCGATGCGCGCCTGACTCGCCGCTGACGGACCGCTGACCCGCCCCTAGGAGTCGAGGTCGAGGCTCGCCACGCGATCGCCCGCCGTGGTCATGTGCACGCGCATGGCCGCCTCGGCCGCCACCGCGTCGTGCGCCGCGATGGCCTCGTAGATGGCCACGTGCTCGCGCAGGGCGACAGCGCCCTGGTCGCGGTCGCGGAGGCCGCGCTCGACCCAGAGGCGCAGGAGGGAGCGGACGCTCTGCAGGAGGTCGCGCAGCACGACGTTGTCGGCGCTCGCCGCGATCTGCAGGTGGAAGCGCACGTCGGCCTCGACGAAGCGGTCGAGGTCGTCGAGGCTCTCCTTCATGGTCTCGATGTGCCGCGCCAGCATCTCGACCTCGTCGTCGGTGATCCGGCTCGCGGCGAACGCGGCCGCCTGGATCTCGAGCGCGCCGCGGACCTCGATCAGCTCACGGGTGCGCGACGCGGAGAGCATGAGCCCCCAGCTGAGAGTCGTCGGCAGGAGCTCGGAGGTGGAGTCGCGCAGGTAGGTGCCCGAGCCGGGACGGACGCTGACGATCCCGAGGATCTCGAGCGCCGCGAGGGCCTCGCGGACGGCGGACCGCCCCACCCCGAGCTCCTCGGCGAGCTGGCGTTCTGGAGGGAGCCGCGACCCGGGGGTGAGCTCGCCGCCGGTCAGCAGCGAGATGAGCTGCTTCACGACCTCGGCCACGGCGGTCCCCCGGGGCACGGCTTCGATCTCGAGCCGCAGCGTCGCGGGGTCGTCGTCTGGATAGGCCGGCATGGCGTGAAGCCTATCTTTTGGTCAACCAATTCGGGGGCGGGCACACCGGCAGTTTAATTGGTCAACCGGTTGACAGATTATGTTGCGGGAGTCATCATGGTTGCAGTGACGCGGGACGACCCTCTCGTGCACGTCCGACAACGTCGTTGAACGAAATGGAGTCGCAGTGGACGCCCCCTTGACAGCCACCCCCGCGCCGAACGGCGTCGAGAGGTCGGCCATCCGCAAGATCTCGATCCGGCTCGTGCCGTTCGTGGCCCTGATGTTCTTCATCAACTACCTCGACCGCACCGCCATCGGCTTCGCCGCCCCCAACGGCATGGAGGCCGACCTCGGTCTGAGCGCGGCGCAGTTCGGCTTCGCCTCGGGCGTCTTCTTCATCGGCTACATCCTTCTCGAGGTGCCGTCGAACCTGGCCCTGGCGCGCTTCGGCGCCCGCCGCTGGCTCGCCCGCATCATGGTGACCTGGGGCATCGTGGCGTTCCTGTTCACCTTCGCCCAGAACTTCGAGCAGCTCGCGGGCCTCCGCTTCCTGCTGGGCGTCGCCGAAGCCGGGTTCTTCCCCGGCGCGATCCTGTTCCTGAGCCTCTGGGTGCCGTCGAAGCACCGCTCGAAGATTCTGGCCCTGTTCTACCTGGCCCAGCCGCTCACGAGCGTCGTGGGTGCCCCGCTGGCCGGACTCCTGCTCCAGAACGACGGCGTGCTCGGCCTCGAGGGCTGGCGTTTCATGTTCCTCTGCGTCTCGATCCCCGCCGTCATCGTCGGCGTCGTGGCCTGGTTCTACCTCAAGGACAGGCCCTCGCACGCCAAGTGGCTGACCAAGGAGGAGAGCACCTGGCTCGAGACCACTCTCGAAGAGGAGAAGATGGGCACCGAGACCAGCGCCACCGGCATCGGGGGCCACGGCGTCGGCCTCGGCCGCGTCCTGAAGAGCGGCCGGGTCTGGATGCTCGCGTTCATCTACTTCGGGTTCATCTACGGCCTCTACGCTCTCGCCTTCTTCCTGCCGACGATCATCGGCACCTTCCAGGAGCAGTTCGGCACCGAGTTCGACCTCTTCGAGAAGGGGCTCATCACGGCCATCCCCTACGTGCCGGCGGCTCTCGCCCTGTACTTCTGGTCGCGGGACGCCACCAAGCGCGGCCTCAGGACCTGGCACATCGTGATCCCGGCGATCGTCGGCGGCGTCAGCATCCCCGTCGCGCTCTACATGAACTCGCCGGCGGCGACGATCGTCGTCATCGCGTTCACGGCCATGTCGATCTTCGCGGCTCTCCCGAACTTCTGGACGCTGCCCACGCAGTTCCTCACCGGCACCGCCGCCGCAGCCGGCATCGCGCTCATCAACACCATGGGCAACCTGGCCGGCTTCGCGGCCCCGTACATCACCGGGGCGGTCACCGACGCCACCGGCGGGTACCGTGCAGCCATGTTCATAGTCGGATTCTTCATGCTCCTGTCCGCCCTCCTGATGGCGATGCTGTCGCGCAAGCGCCGCGTCGGACCGACCGCCACCGCCGAGAGGCCGGCTGCCGCGACGGCCGCGGGGCTCGGCTGATGACGCGCCTCTACAACGAGCCGTCCGACTTCGCCGACGAGGCGGTCGACGGGTTCGTCGCAGCCAACCGGCGCTGGGTCCGCAAGGTCCACGGCGGCGTCGTCCGCACGGCCGCCTCGGCACCCGGCTCGGTGGCGCTCGTCGTCGGCGGCGGGTCGGGCCACTACCCGGCGTTCGGCGGTCTCGTCGGACCAGGCCTCGCCGCGGGCGCGGCCCTCGGCAACCTGTTCGCCTCGCCGTCGTGGCAGCAGGTCCGCTCGGTCTCGAAGTCGGCCCACAACGGCGGCGGCGTCCTGCTCAGCTACGGCAACTACGCCGGCGACGTCCTGAACTTCGACCGCGCGCAGGCCAGGCTCCGCGAGGAGGGCATCCGCGTCGAGACGGTGACGATCACCGACGACGTCGCGAGCGCCTCCGCCGCCGAGAAGCACAGGCGCCGCGGCATCGCGGGCGACTTCACCGTCTTCAAGGCGGCGGGTGCCGCAGCGGCAGCCGGGTACTCGCTCGACGAGGTCGTCCGCGTGGCGCAGAAGGCCAACGACCGCACGCGGTCGATCGGCGTCGCGTTCACCGGGTGCTCCCTGCCGGGGGCCGACGAGCCGCTGTTCACCGTCCCCGAGGGCCGGATGGCCGTCGGGCTCGGCATCCACGGCGAGCCCGGGATCTCCGAGCAGGATGTCCCGACGGCGGCCGGCCTCGCCGAGCTCCTCGTCTCGACCCTGCTCGCCGAGCTGCCCGACGGCGTCGAGCGGGCCGACGGCCAGCGCGTCGCGGTCATCCTGAACGGCCTCGGATCGGTCAAGTACGAAGAGCTCTTCGTCGTCTACGCGAAGATCGACGAGCTGCTGACCGCCGCGGGCGTCGAGGTCGTCGAGCCGGAGGTCGGCGAGCTCGTCACGAGCTTCGACATGGCCGGCGCCTCGCTGACCCTGTTCTGGCTCGACGACGAGCTGGAGAGCCTCTGGGCCGCCCCGGTCGACGCGCCCGCCTACAAGAAGGGCTCGGTCGACCCCTCGAGCGCCGCAGCCGAGATCCACGACGAGGAGGAGCTCGCCGAGCCGATCCCCGAGTCCTCCGAGGAGTCGCGACAGGCCGCGGCCCTGGTCGTGACCGCCCTGGATGCGATCAAGGTCGTCATCGACGAGAACGCCGACGAGCTCGGCCGGATCGACGCGGTGGCCGGCGACGGCGATCACGGCATCGGCATGCAGCGCGGCGTCACCGCCGCGGTGGAGGCCGCCCACGACGCTCTCGACCGGGGAGCCGGAGCCAAGACCGTCCTCGACCGGGCGGGCGACGCCTGGTCGGACCGCGCCGGCGGAACCTCCGGTGCCCTGTGGGGGTCGGCCCTCGGCGCCGTCGGAGGCGCGCTCACCGACTCGGCCGCGGCGGACGCCGACGCCGTGGCGCGCGGAGTCGCGCAGGCGACCACCGAGATCCTCGAGTTCGGCGCCGTCGTCGGCGACAAGACCATGGTCGACGTGCTCGTGCCCTTCTCGACGGCGCTCACCGAGCGCGTGCAGGCCGGCGAGCACCTGACCGATGCATGGAAGACCTCGGCTGACATCGCCTCCGATGCCGCAGCCGCCACCAAGGACCTCCTGCCCAAGATGGGGCGAGCCCGTCCGCACGCGGAGAAGAGCCTCGGCACCCCCGACGCCGGAGCCGTGTCTCTCGGCCTCATCGTGCAGTCCGTCGCGACAGTCCTCGCGACCTCAACGAAGTAACCCCGAAGGAGAACGCAATGGCTGAGCAGCTGCGAATCGTCATCGGATCCGACGACGCCGGATTCGACTACAAGGAGATCGTCAAGCAGGACCTGGAGGGCAACGCCCTCGTCGCCTCCGTCGTCGACGTGGGAGTGGACGCGGCGTCGCACACCCCGTACCCGCCCGTGGCCATCGCCGCGGCGGAGATGATCGCGCGCGGCGAGGCCGACCGTGCCGTCCTGTTCTGCGGCACCGGCCTCGGTGTCGCGATCGCGGCGAACAAGGTCCCGGGCATCCGTGCCGTGACCGCGCACGACTCGTTCTCGGTCGAGCGATCGATCCTGTCGAACGACGCCCACGTCCTGTGCCAGGGGCAGCGTGTCGTCGGGATCGAGCTCGCCCGCCGCAATGTCCGCGAGTGGCTGACCTACACGTTCGACACGTCCAGCGCGTCGAACGACAAGGTCCAGATCATGAACGACTACGAGGCCGCGAACACGACCGGCGCCCCTGCGGCGGTGGACTCCGCCTCATGCTGAGCGACTCGGCGGCAGCCCCCTTCACCGTGGGGGTGAGCTTGAAGATGTACTTCGGCCACGCCCGCACGGTGGAGTGGGCCACCGCCATCGGCGACATCGCACGTCGCCACCCCGCGGTCGCGGACGGCCTGGTCGAGCTGTTCGTCGTCCCGACCTTCCCGTCGATCGTCCCCGTCCGCGACGCGCTCGCGGGTGCTTCGGTGCGCCTCGGCGCGCAGGACATCGCGTGGGCCGACTCCGGCGCGTTCACCGGCGAGGTCTCCGGCGTCGAGCTGGCCGAGATCGGCTGCACGCTCGCCGAGGTCGGCCACGCCGAGCGCCGCGCGCTCTTCCACGAGGACGACGAGGTCATCGCGCAGAAGACCGCCGCCGCTCTCCGCAACGGCCTGACTCCGCTCCTCTGCGTCGGCGAAGAGGAGGCCGCCTCGCCGGCCATCTCGTCGCTCGAGGTGACCCAGCAGATCGAGTCCGCGCTGGCGCAGGCCGGTCCGGGCGCGATCATCGTCGCGTACGAGCCGCAGTGGGCCATCGGCGCGCCTAAGCCCGCCGCCCCCGAGTACATCGCCGCGGTCGTCGCGGAGCTCGAGCAGTTCGTCCAGGCGCTCGAGGGCCGCGACGGCAGCCGGGTCATCTACGGCGGCAGCGCCGGCCCCGGCCTGCTGACCTCCCTCGGCGGCGACGTGAAGGGCCTCTTCCTCGGCCGCTTCGCGCACGACCCTGCTGCGGTCGAGCTGATCCTCGACGAGGTCGTCGCGCTCGCGCATCAGGGGGCCTCCGCGTGATCGGCCTCTCGACCTACGCTTACTTCTGGCGGTTCTCGGAGCGGGTCGCCGATCCGATGAGCCTCGACGACATGCTGCGCGACGCGGCGGCGATCGGCGCGGAGCTCTTCCAGATCTGCGACTACGCACCCCTGGCCGGGTACGACGCCGCGCAGCTCGCGGCGACCAGGGCGGTGGCCGACGGGCTCGGGCTGACGCTGGAGGTCGGGACGCGCGGCACAGTTCCTGCGCACCTCGACCGCCACCTCGACCTCGCCGTCGCCCTCGGCGCGACCGTCGTCAGGAGCATGTGGACCTCGGGCGACGACCGGCCGACCTTCGACGAGAGCGTCGCTCGGCTCCGTCAGATCGTGCCGCGCTACGAGGCCGCCGGCGTCACGCTGGCGCTCGAGACCTACGAGCAGGTGTCGTCGACCGAGCTGGTGGCGCTCGTGGAGGCCGTCGGCAGCGAGCACCTCGGCATCTGCCTGGACCCCGCGAACACCGTCGCGAACCTCGAGAACCCCGCCGACGTCACGGCGCGCTGCCTGCCGCACGTGAAGAACTGGCACGTCAAGGACTTCGACTTCACCCGCCAGGCGGGCTGGGTCGGGTTCAGCCTCGTCGGCGTGCCCCTCGGCGAGGGCCGCCTCGACTACGACGGCATGCTCGCCGCCATCGACCCCGGATCGCGCGGCATCAGCCAGGTCGTCGAGCACTGGCTGCCGTGGCAGGGCGACGAAGAGACCACCACTCGCCTCGAGCGCGAGTGGACCGAACACAACCTGAAATTCCTGAAGGAGAAGAACACGTGACCGACATCCTCGACACCACCCCATCCGTCACCTACGCCGACGGCCAGGGTGCGCCCGACATCACCGTGGCGGTCATCGGCGCCGGCGGCAAGATGGGCCAGCGCGTCTCGAACAACCTCGCCAAGAGCTCGTACACGACGCTGTACTCGGAGGCATCGCCGAACGGCGTCGCCCACATCGAATCGCTGGGCCGCACCGTCACGCCGACCGACGACGCCGTGAGAGACGCCGACGTGGTGATCCTCGCCGTCCCGGACGTCGTGCTCGGCCGCGTCTCCGAGTCGGTCGTTCCGCAGATGAAGTCGGGCGCCATCATCCTGACGCTCGACCCGGCCGCCGCCTACGCAGGACTCCTGCTCGCCCGCGAGGACATCCACTACGCCGTGGCGCACCCCTGCCACCCGAGCGTCTTCCTCGAGCGCACCACCAAGGAGGAGTGGGCCGACACGTTCGGCGGCGTCGCGGCTCCCCAGGAGGTCATCGCCGCTCTCGAGGGCGTCGACGAGGACTCCCCGGTGCGCGAGCTGGCCACCCAGGTCATCTCGACCATCTACGCGCCCGTCATCGCGGTGCACTACGTCACGGTCAAGCAGCTCGCCGTGCTCGAGCCGACCCTCGTCGAGACGATCGCCTGCATGATCGGCGCCTTCCTGAAAGAGGCCCTCGAAGAGACCGTCGACGGCGTCGGCGTGCCCTACGAGGCCGCCCGCGCGATGCTCTACGGCCACACCTGGATCGCCCTCACCAACGGCCTCCGCGGCTCGAACCCGTTCTCGGACGCCTGCCACATCGCCATGGACTACGGCCGCGAGTCGATCGTCAAGGACGACTGGAAGAAGATCTTCGACGACAGCCAGCTCGACACCGTCATCGCCAAGATGCTGAAGATCGACGCGGTGAAGCGCTGACCCGCTGATCCGCCGACCCGCTGACCCGAAGCGCCTTAGGGTAGAGCAATGGCCCGGCGCGCAGGAACTCGACTCCTCACCGTCGGCGTCACCGTGGTGGTCGTCCTCGCCGTCTTCGCCACTGCCTTCCTGGTCTACGCGAACCAGGTCATGCCGGGGGAGCGCAGCGCCGCCCTCACGGTGTGGCGCGACGACCGCGTCGCCGTGCGCGACGCCGGCGACAGCGTCGTGATGACGCCGACCGGTGCGTCCGACGGGGTCGGAGTCGTGTTCATCCCCGGCGCCAAGGTCGACCCCTACGCGTACATGGTGACGTTCCGCGACGTCGTGGCCGCCGGCACCACCGTCGTCATCACGAAGCCGACGCTCAACCTCGCGTTCTTCGACACCCGGCCGCTGTCGACGTTCGAGGCGCACGCGCCCGGCGTCACGACCTGGGCCGTCGGCGGCCACTCGCTCGGCGGAGTCCGCGCCTGCCAGCTCGCCGAGACCGGCGACACGAGAGGGATCCTCCTGCTCGGCAGCTACTGCGCCAACGACCTCGCCTCGTCGGGGGTCGACGTGCTGAGCCTGGCGGGGAGCCGCGACGGGCTGTCGACTCCGGCGAAGGTGGGTGCCGCCAGGACGTTCCTGCCCTCGGATGCGTCGATGGTGACGATCCGGGGTGCGAGCCACGCCAGCTTCGGGGCGTACGGGAAGCAGCCGGGCGACAACACGCCGACACTGTCGCGCGCCGCGGTCGATCGGCAGATCACGGCGCGCGTCGAGGCCTGGGTCTCCGGCCTCTAGCGATCACCCCGTGTAGGCACCCGCCAGGATGTCGTCGACGAGCGTCGGGCCGGTCGGCGTCCAGTCGAGGAGCTGGCGGGTGGCCGCGCTGCTGGCGGCGAGGTCCATGCCCCAGAACAGGCCGATGAAGCCGCCCATGCTGGCCTGCGACTCCTCTGACGTGAAGGAGCGCGCCTCGAGGCCGAGCGACTGGGCGATCGCCGCGGCGATGTCCCTGCTGGCGACGCTCTCCTCGCCGACGGCGTGCAGAGCAGCGCCCGCGGGCGCCTTCTCGAGGCCGAGGCGGATCATGCGCGCGGCGTCGGCCACATGGACCGCGGCCCAGCCGGTGGAGCCGTCGCCGACATAGCCGGCGTAGCCGTTGCGCCTGGCGGCGTCGGTGATGATCGCCATGAAGCCGTGGTCGCGCATGCCGTGCGTGGTCGGCGAGAAGCGGAGGCTGATCGACTTCACGCCCTTCTCGACGTAGTCGAAGGCGAGGTTCTCGGTGCCGCCGCGGGGTGCGTCGGGGCCGACGGCCGGCGACGAGTCGGTCTCGAGGGCGGGCCGGCCCTGCGCGAGCCCGGCGACTCCCGAGGCGAGGAGCAGGGCCCTGCCGGTGCCCGCGAGGGTGTCGCCGAGGGTCTCGACTGCGGCGCGCTCGGCGCGGTTGGTCTCGACCGGGTCGCCGAAGTCGTGCTTGTTGGCGAGGTGGACGACCGCGTCGGCCGCCTCGGCGCCGGCACGCAGGCCGGCCAGGTCGTCGAGGTCGCCCCGCAGGACGGTGGCGCCCTTGGCCTCGAGGGCTGCCGCGGAGGCGTCGGAGCGGGCGAGGCCCGTGACGTCGTAGCCGTGGCTCAGGAACTCGTCGACGGTGTGGGAGCCGATCCAGCCGGATGCTCCGGTGATGAAAACACGCATGTCATCTCCTAGTGATGTCAGTGACGGACATCAGTAACTGTACGCCCGATGTCAGGATCTGTCATCACCCGGTCGAGACCCGTATCATCGGAGAATGGGTCGATGGGAACCGGGCGGCAGCGACCGCCTTCGCGAGGCGGCACTCGAGCTCTTCCTCGAGCGGGGCTACGAGCAGACGACCGCCGCCGAGATCGCGCAGAGCGTCGGCCTGACCGAGCGCACGTTCTACCGGCACTTCCCCGACAAGAAGGAGGTGCTGTTCGGCGGCTCCATCGAGTTCCGAGCGACCATGGTCGACTCCGTCCTCGGCGTGCCGGAGGGGCTCGCACCCCTCGAGGTCGTCGCGCGCGCGCTCGCCTCGGCGACGGAGTTCTTCCCCGACGAGCGCCGCGAGTGGTCGCGGAAGCGCTGGCAGGTGCTGTCGGTGAACCCCGGCCTGATGGAGCGCGAGCTGCTGAAGATGGCCGACGTCGCCGCTGGCATCGGGGCGCGGCTGCGCGAGCGCGGCGTGCCCGAGCCCGCCGCGACGCTGGCCGCCGAGTCGGGGATGACGGTGTTCCGGGTCGCGTTCGACGTCTGGCTCCAGCCCGGCGAGCGGCGCTCGATGGCCGAGATCGAGGGCGAGATGTTCGCCGCGCTGGGGGCGGTCGTCGGGGTGTAGGCGGAGTTCCTCCGTGGATGCGGCTCTGCGCTGTGGGGGTGTGCCAGGAAGGCCGGGGGACCGCCGAATCGGCACGGCCCTGCCGAATGGACGGCGGGGTCGAGCCGGAACGGCGGGGGTGCGGCGCCGACGGGTGGGGCCGAGCCGGAACGGCGGGGGTGAGCCCCGCGCCCGCCGCGCCGACCTAGGTCGTGACGTCGATGTCGATGTCGCTCCGGTCGACCGAGATCGTCGGGATCGACGCCGTGACGACCGAGCCGTCGGGGCGCAGCATCCCGCGGAGGTCGCTGGTCGTCGGGGGAGCGGTCTCGATCCGCGGGCCCTGGTTCGGCAGCGCCACGGTCACCGGCGAGCCGGCGACGACCTCGATCTTCTCGTGGACGACGTGCACCGTGACCTGGGTGCCCTCCTCGATGGTGAAGGTGATGTCGGACTGCGTCACGTCGACCCGCATGCGCGAGCCCTTGACGGTCATCTTGTACGTGAGGCGCTCCCAGTCGGCCGGGAGGCGCGGGTTGAACGTGAGGCGGCCGGAGTGGTCGCGCATGCCGCCGAACCCGAACACCATGGCGCTCCAGATGCCGCCGGTCGACGCGACGTGCACGCCGTCGGAGGTGTTGTGGTGCAGGTCGGCGAGGTCGACGAACAGCGCCGACAGGAAGTAGCTGTGGGCGAGCTTGTAGTGGCCCACCTCGGCCGCGATGATCGACTGCACGACGGCCGACAGCGTCGAGTCGCCGGTGGTCAGCGCGTCGTAGTACTCGAAGTTGCGGCGCTTCTCGGCGGGCGTGAACTCGTCGCCCTGGAGGAAGAGCGCGAGCACGACGTCGGCCTGCTTGAGCACCTGGAACCGGTAGATGACCAGCGGGTGGTAGTGGAGCAGCAGCGGTCGCTTCGACGCCGGGGTCGAGTCGAGGTCCCAGAGCTCCTTGTCCAAGAACTGGGCGTCCTGCGGGTGGATGCCGCGGTGCGGGTCGAACGGGATCTCCATGGCGTCGGCGGCGGCGCGCCACCCGCGGATCTCGTGCTCCTGAAGTCCGACGCGCGTCACCATGCGCTCGTACGCGACCGGGTCGTTCGCCATCAGCTCTTCGCAGATGCGTACGGCCGACCACAGGTTCGCCCGCGCCATGACGTTCGTGTAGAGGTTGTCGTCGACGACCGTGGTGTACTCGTCGGGCCCGGTGACTCCGTCGATGTGGAACTTCTGGTCGCCGTTCGAGCGCCAGAAGCCGAGGTCGGCCCAGAGCCGCGCCGTCTCGACGAGGATGTCGACGGCGCCGCGGGCGAAGAAGTCCTCGTCGCCGGTGGCGGCGACGTACTGCATCAGCGCATGCACGATGTCGGCGTCGATGTGGTATTGCGCTGTGCCGGCCGCGTAGTACGCGCTCGACTCGAGGCCGTTGATGGTGCGCCACGGGAAGAGCGCGCCGCGCTGGTTGAGCTCGCTCGCCCGGTCGCGTGCAGCGGGGAGCATGCCCTCGCGGAAGCGCAGGACGTTCCGGGCGACGTTCGGCGCCGTGTACGACAGGAACGGCATGACGTAGATCTCGGTGTCCCAGAAGTAGTGCCCGCCGTAGCCGGAGCCCGAGACGCCCTTCGCGGCGACGCCCTGGCCGTCGGTCCGGGCCGAGGCCTGCGCGAGCTGGAAGATGTTCCAGCGAACGGCCTGCTGCAGGATCGGGTGGCCGGGCAGCTCGACGTCGCTGCGCACCCAGAAGTCGTCGAGCCAGTCGCGCTGCGCCTGGAAGATCTCCTCCACCGGCGTCTCGGCGGCGCGGTCGAGAGTGCGGTCGCAGCGGTCGGCCAGCTCGCGCGGCGGCACGCCCCGCGACGAGTGGTACGTGATGGCCTTGACCATGCGGATCGGCTTGCCGGCCTTCGCCTTGACCCGGTAGACGTGCTTAGCCAGGTCGTCGTCGATCTGCGTCGACTGCGACCACTCGTTCTCGGTGTCGAGCGTGTGCTCGGCGCCGACGGCGATCGTCATGCCCGAGTTCGAGGTGCGGTAGCCGAGCACGTAGCGGGTGCCCTGGACCTTCTTGTACGACGGCTGCAGGACTCGCGCCGTGAAGCTCTCGGCCTTGCGGGGGTCGAAGGTCGCGGCGGCGCGCATGCCCGCGTGGTACTCGTCGCCGAGGTCTTGGCGGTTGAGGATCTGGCTCGAGATCAGGATCGACGCGTCGGCGTCGAGGACTGTCACCTCGTAGTCGATGACAGCGAGGTGGCGGTCGGTGAACGACACGAGGCGCCGGCTCGTCAGCCGCACGAGCTTGCCGGACGGCGTGCGCCACTCGATGTCGCGCACGAGCACGCCGTCGCGGAAGTCGAGTCGACGGGTGTACTTCAGGATGTCGGCCTCGCTCAGCACGAAGGGCTCGTCGTCGACGTAGAGGCGGACCACCTTGGCGTCAGGCGCGTTGACGATCGTCTGGCCGACGCTCGCGAACCCGAACGCCTCCTCCGCGTGGCGGATCGGCCAGGTCTCGTGGAAGCCGTTGATGAACGTGCCGTCGGCGTGGCTGCCGCGCCCCTCGTCGAAGTTGCCGCGCAGGCCGAGGTAGCCGTTGCCGACGGCGAAGATCGTCTCGGTGACCCCGTGGTCTTCGGCGTGCTCGGCCTCGACGAACGCCCACTCGTCGAGCGGGAAGCGGTTGCGGTCGAGGGGGTCTTCGGTGATGACGGTCATGCGCGGTTCTCCGTGGCGGTGGGGTCGAGGGGTTCGCTGACGGGGCCGACGAGCTCGTCGAGGTCGGTCACGACGAAGTCGGCGCCGAAGTCGAGCAGGGCTGCGGCGCCGACGCCGCGGTCGACGCCGAGCACGAGGCCGAACGCCCCGGCGCGGCCGGCCTGGACTCCCGACTGGGCGTCCTCGACGACGACGCAGTCGGCCGCGGTCAGGCCGAGGCGGCGGGCGCCGTCGAGATAGGTGTCGGGGGCGGGCTTGCCGGCGAGGCCCTCGGCGGCCGCGACCTCGCCGTCGACGACGACCTCGAAGTACGAGCTCAGGCCGGCCGCGGCCAGCACGGGCACGGCGTTGCGCGAGCTCGAGACGACGGCGACCTGGTGACCCGATGCGATGGCCGCGCGCAGGAACTGCAGCGACCCCGGGTACGGGGTCACCCCGTTCTGCGCCAGCTCCGCCGCGAACACCTCGTTCTTGCGATTGCCGAGCCCGCACACCGTGTCGGCGTCGGGGGCGTCGTCGGGCGCGCCCTCCGGCAGAGTGACGCCGCGGCTGGCGAGCATCGACCGGACGCCGTCGTAGCGGGGCTTCCCGTCGACGTAGTCGAAGTAGTCGGCGTCGGTGTACGGCGCCGCCCCGGGAACGTGCTCGGTCAGATAGGTCGAGAACAGCGTCGCCCAGGCGCGCATGTGCACCTCGGCGGTCGGCGTGAGGACGCCGTCGAGGTCGAACAGGATGCCGGGGAGGCGGCGAAGCGCCGCGGCGTCGCGGGGCGCGGAGGAAGAGGGCACGAAGCGGGGGATCCCTTCGAGATCGAAGTCGCCTGGAGAGGGCGGAAACGTCGGCGTTTCGATGGAGCGGACATGATCGGTGGACCGGGGGCTCGGGAACCGCCGCTCGTCAAGTCTGGCACGCCGGACCGCCGCCCACTAGTGACGGATGGCCGAGCGTCAGTTCTGGTCGACGCCGCCCATGCCCTCGAGCGCGGCGGTCAGGATCGTGCCGACGGCATCGGGCAGCACGTGGTGGTTGAGGTAGATGCCCTCGAGCCAGGACAGCACCTCGTCGGCGGGGAGGCCGACGGCGGTCCAGTCGATCCCGGGCAGGGCGCTGGTGACGGGCAGCTCGGTCGCGGGATCGAGGCGCGCCTCGGCGATCGCGACCTCCGCGTCGCCCTCCGACGCCGACCACAGCAGCGCTATCGGATGATGCTCGCCGTCGATGTGCTCGTGGTCGACCGCGCCGCTGCCGAGCCAGGGGAGCGTGAGCAGCTCGCCCTCGATGTCGACGGAGATCAGGTCGAGCTTCGTGGGCTCCTCGACCTCGCAGATGTAGAGGTCGAAGCCCTCGTCGTGCCAGGCCGCGGCCTCCTCGACGTCTTCGAGCAGGTCGGGCATGCGCTGGTGGAACTCCGCCAGCAGGATGGACGCCCACGACAGGATCTCGTCAGTCGCCGCCGGCGGCCACGGGCTTCGATCGGCTTCGGCGCCATTGCCGCGGTGGAAGTGGTAGTCGATGCCGCCGTCCACGGTGTCGAGGTGGATCTGGCCGCTGTCGAACTCGACGGCGAGGCTCGAGTGGCCCGTCTCGTCGTCCCAGTCGCCGAAGAGGTCGGGCGTGCCGAGGCCGGCCGCCTTCTTCCAGGTGGCGGGGCCGATCGCCGCGGCCGTCTTCGGGCCGAGGTTCAGCACCGCCTGGAACCGTGTCGTCGGAAGGCGGAGACTCATGTCGGTCACGGGTGGATCCAATCGCTCGGCTTCGAGACTAGTCGACGCCGAGCGACCGGATCTCCGCGGCTCGGGCCCTACGCGATGGCGTTCAGCTCGGCGAACTCGGCGTCGCTCAGTTCGATCTCGGCACCGTGCATGTTGTCTTCGAGGTGGGCCACCGTCGACGTGCCGGGGATCGGCAGCATGACCGGCGAGCGCTTGAGGAGCCAGGCGAGTGCGAGCTGCGCCGGCGTGGCCTGCTTCTTCTCTGCGATCTCGGCGAGCGGACTTCCCTCCGCCGCCAGCGACCCGGTCGCGAGCGGGAACCACGGGATGAAGCCGATGCCGTGCTCGGTCGCGTAGTCGAGCAGCTTCTCGGACGACCGGTCGGTCAGGTTGAACAGGTTCTGCACCGACGCGATCGTCGCCACCTTCTGAGCCTGCTCGAGCTGCTCCACCGAGACCTCCGAGAGGCCGATGTGGCGGATCTTGCCTTCGTCCTGGAGCTTCTTCAGCTCGCCGACCTGGTCTTCGAGCGGCACCTTCTCGTCGATGCGGTGCAGCTGGTACAGGTCGATCCGCTCGAGGCCGAGCCAGCGCAGGCTCATCTCGGTCTGCTGGCGGAGGTACTCGGGGCGGCCGACCGGCGGCCACTCGTTCGGGCCGGACCGCGTGAGCCCGCCCTTGGTCGCGATGACGAGGTCGTCGGCATAGGGCTTGAGCGCCTTGGCGATCAGGGGCTCGGCGACGGCCGGGCCGTACGAGTCGGCCGTGTCGATGAAGTTGACGCCGAGCTCGACGGTTCGGCGCAGGACGCGGATCGCCTCGGCCTCGTCTTTCGGCGGACCCCAGACGCCGGCGCCGGTCAGCTGCATGCTGCCGTAGCCGAGGCGGTTGACGGTGAGGTCGCCGCCGAGGTCGAACGTGCCGGAGGCCTGCGCGGGAAGAGATTCGAGTGTCATGGAGTGGGTACCTTCCGTTCGGGGACAGGAGCAGTCAACGCCTCGTCCCATGCGGGCGCACTCAGCTACAATTAGTTGTCGCTACAACTAATCGGGTGTATTCTCGATGACATGTCCACAAGCTCCTCGGGAACCAGCGCCCTCGACCTCCTCGCCGCCGACACGTCGATGGGCGCCGTCACCCTCCGCGTCGCCGATCTCGACGCCATGACGGCCTACTACCGCGACGCCGTCTCGCTGGCCGTGCTCGCCCAGGAGCCCGAGCGCAGCGTCCTCGGCCGTGTCGGCGTCCCGATCGTGATCCTCGAGCACGCCCCCGAGCTGCGTCACGCCGGCCCTCGCGAGGCCGGGCTGTTCCACACCGCGATCCTCTTCGAGACCCAGGCCGACCTCGCGTCCGCCGTCTACTCGGTCGCCTCCCGCTACCCGGACTCCTTCACCGGCAGCGCCGACCACCTCGTCAGCAAGGCCTTCTACTTCGACGACCCCGAGGGCAACGGCATCGAGCTCTACTGGGACCGCGAGCGCACGAGCTGGAGCTGGACCCACGGCCAGATCGACATGGCGACCCTCGCTCTCGATCCGAACGCCTTCCTGAACGAGAACCTCGCCGAGCAGGCGTTCGCCGAGGCCGCCAGGCGCCCTGCGACCGTCGGCCACGTGCACCTCAGCGTCGGCGACGTGCCCAGCGCCCGCCGCTTCTACGTCGAGCAGCTCGGCTTCGAGGCGACCACCGAGTTCGGTCCGCAGGCGCTGTTCGTCAGTGCCGGCGGCTACCACCACCACATGGCCATGAACACCTGGCAGAGTGCGGGCGCGGGGCGCCGGCAGCTCGCCCTCGGCCTCGGCCTCGTTCGCATCCAGGTGCCCGGAGCCGACGACCTCGGCGCGCTCGGCGAGCGGCTGGCGCACTACGGCGTGGCCACCGCCGCCACCGGCCGCCTGCTCGGGTTCGACGACCCGTGGGCGAACCGCATCGAGGTGTCGGTCACGGCGCCGTAGCGCGGCGGCGGTCGGACGGTCGGCGGGCTGCGAGTTCCTGCGCCCGCCCCGCGAACCCGGCGTCTACCCCCGAACCGGCGCTGGCGACGCGGAGGGACCGGGTCTAGCATCCCCGGCATGGGCATCCGCGAAGACCGGCGCCGCGCCACCGTGGCGCGGATCCTCGCGGCCGCGGGCGCCGAGTTCGAGGAGCGCGGCTACGAGTCGGCGTCGTACGGGTCGATCGCGACGCGGGCGGGCGTGGCGAAGAGCCTCGTCAGCTATCACTTCGCCACCAAGGCCGACATGGCCGCGCGGGTCGTCGCCGAGGCGTTTCCGCAGGGGACCTTCCTGAACACCGAGCCGTCGCCCGACGGCCCGCTCTCGGACATCGTGCAGTCGACCGCCGAGGTGGCGCGCGCGTTCACGACCAACCCGCTGGCCCGCGCGAGCCTGCGCCTGGTCAACGAGCAGAGCCTCCAGGATCCCGCCGCTCCCCGCCCCTATGTCGGCTGGGTCGCCCGCATGTCGGACGATCTCCGCGCCGCCGCGGCACGGGGCCTCATCACGATGGGCGTCGACACGCACCGTGAGGCGACGATCCTGGTCGGGCTCTTCGTGGGCATCCGCTACGTCACCGACACGCTCGACGAGCGCGACGCGTTCGTCGACCTGGCCGTGACGACGATCCGTCAGCGGCTGGTCTTCCTCGGGGCCGACGAGGCGTCCCTGCCCGCTACTGCGGCTCAGTGAGCGCGCCCGCGGGCAGCCCCAGCGCCGTCTCCATCGCCGTGAACACCACTGCCGACCGCTCGGACGCCTCGCGGTAGCCCACCAGCGCGTACGCCGTCGTGCTGTCGAGCAGAGCGAACATCTGCAGCGACACCAGCTCCGGGGTCGCCGTCGCGAACGCGCCCTCGGCGATCCCGGCTGCAAGGATCTCGTCGGCCAGCGCGCTCCACTCGCCCATCAGCGAGCGCGTCGCGGCGGCCAGCGTCGGCGAGCGGCGGCCGCGGCTCCACGCGTCGGCCCAGAGCGACGACACGTCGTCGCGGCCGGGGGCGAGGAGGGTCGCGAGCACAGACCGCAGCCTCCCGAGGGCGGGCCCGTCACCGGCCAGACGGGCGACCTCGTCGAGCTCCGCCCGTGCCAGCTCGTCGAAGGTGCGCGCCACGAGCGCCTCCATCGACGGCTCGTAGTGCGCCACCAGACCCGAGGCGACACCGGTCTCGGCCGCCACCGCACGGAGGGTCACCGCGCCGAGCCCCTCGCGCAGGGCGACGGCGCGAGCGGCCGCGGCGATCTCGGCGCGGCGCTCAGCGGGTGATCGGCGAGAAGGCATCCCTGAATCGTAGCCTTCCCTTCCGCGCTTGTTGATCGTACGATCAACAAATGCAGCTCATCGTCGCTCCAGTGCTCCCGTCGCCGCTCGCCGCCCCCGTCTCCGCCGAATCGGTGCGTGCCCCCGTCCGCGTCGCCCTCGTGCAGATGCGCTGGCACGCCGACCCCGCCGAGCATGTCGCCGAGCTCGACGAGGGCATCCGGCTCGCCGCGGCCGAGGGTGCCGAGGTGGTCTTCCTGCCCGAGCTGACGCTGCGGCGCTACCCGGGCGACACCCCCGCGACCGGTCGGCCGGTCGACGACGCCGAAGACCTGCACGACGGGCCCACCGCGACCTTCGCGCGCGAGGCGGCGGTGCGGCACGAGCTGTTCGTCCACGCGTCCCTGTACGAGCGGCCCGCCGCGTCGATGGGGATCGCCGGCGACCCGCGGGGCTTCAACACCGCGATCCTCGCCTCGCCGACGGGCGAGATCGTGGCCGCCACCCGCAAGACCCACATCCCGATCAGCGCGGGCTACTACGAAGACACCTACTTCCAGCCGGGGCCGTCCGCCGACGCCTATCCCGTGCACGCTCCCGCGGGCCTCGAGGCCCGTCTAGGCCTCCCCACCTGCTGGGACGAGTGGTTTCCCGAGGTGTCGCGCAGCTACGCGCTCGCCGGCGCCGAGGTGCTCGCCTACCCCACCGCGATCGGCTCCGAGCCGACCTTCCCCGACTTCGACACCAGCGGCATCTGGCGCCACGTCATCGTGGCGAACGGCATCACCAGCGGCCTGTTCATGGTCGTGCCCAACCGCTGGGGCGACGAGGGCGACATCGCCTTCTACGGGTCGTCGTTCATCTCCGACCCGTTCGGGAGGATCCTCGCCGAGGCGCCGCGCGACGCCTCCGCCGTGCTGGTGGCCGACCTCGACATCGCCCAGCGCGAGGAGTGGCTGCGGCTCTTCCCCTTCCTGCTGACGCGGCGGCCCGACACGTATGGCGCCCTCGTCGCGCCGGTCGACCCGGTGGCGCACGGGTACGGGGCGGTGGAGGCGGCGGCGGAGGCGGCCTCGTCGTCGCCGTCTGGCCCTGAAGCATCCGGCCCCGAAGCATCTGGCCCCGGATCACCCGGCCCCTCTTCGCCGGGCCCCGGATCGTCGGGCGTCGAGCCCTCGGGCGCAGGATCGGCAGCCCTCTGATGGGCTGGCGCATGCCGGCCGAGACCGAGCCGCACGACCGCACCTGGATGGCCTTCCCGCGCGAGGGCTTGACGCTCGGCGACGATCCGGCCTCCACCGAGGAGGCCCGCGCCGCCTGGGCAGCGGTGGCCCACGCGACCGCCGAGTTCGAGCCGGTCACCGTCGTCGTCGACCCGTCGGCGCTCGCGGATGCGCGACGGCACCTCTCCGCCGCCATCGACATCGTCGAGGCGCCGCTCGACGACTTCTGGATGCGCGACATCGGGCCGACGTTCGTGGTGCCGGCGGGGCCGGCCGACTTGTCCGGTTCGCCCGCGCCCGGCCTCGGCGCCATCGACTGGATCTTCAACGGCTGGGGCGCGCAGGCCTGGGCCGAGTGGGGGAGCGACGGCGAGATCGCCCGTGTCGTCGCCGAGCTCGCCGGCGCCGAAGTCATTCCGTCGCTCCTGGTCAACGAGGGCGGCGCCATCCACGTCGACGGCGCCGGGACCGTGCTGGTCACCGAGACCGTGCAGCTCGACCCGGGCCGCAACCCGCACGCCGACCGCGCCCGAGTCGAGGCCGAGCTGGCACGCACCATCGGCGCGACCCATGTCGTGTGGCTGCCGCGGGGGCTGACCCGCGACTACGAGGAGCTGGGGACCCGCGGCCATGTCGACATGGTCGCCGCGATGCCCTCGCCCGGGCGGGTGCTGCTCCACGCCCAGACCGACGCGGGGCACCCGGACCACGCGGTGAGTGCGGCGTCGAGGGAGTTCCTGCGCGGGCAGACGACCGCGAGCGGAACGCCGTTCGAGGTGATCGACCTGCCGGCCCCGTCAGGGCTCCGCGACGACGAGGGCTTCGTCGACCACAGCTACGTCAACCACCTCGTCGTCAACGGCGGGGTCATCGCCTGCGGGTTCGGCGATCCGGCCGCCGACGACCGTGCCGCCGGGATCCTCGCCGAGGAGTACCCGGGCCGCCGCGTCGTCACCGTCGACGCCCTCCCGATCTTCGCGCGCGGAGGCGGCATCCACTGCATCACGCAGCAGCAGCCCTCCCTGCCCTGACGCTCTCGCCCTTTCGCCCGCGCCGTCAGCGCGCGAGCGCGGCCAGTGCCCGCCGGTCGGCGGCGAGCCGCGCCAGCGGTTCCGCCGTCGGCGAGCCGTGGCCCGGGACGAGCAGGGCGGCAGCCGCTGCGAAGGGCTCGAGGGCGTCGAGGCCCTCGGCGTAGGCGGCGAGCGGGTCGGGCCCGTCTTCGCAAAGGGGCGGCTCGACGTCGCTGAGCATGTCGCCCGCGAGCAGGACGCGTCGGGTCGGCAGCCAGAGTGCGGTGTGGCCCGGAACGTGGGCGTCGTGCACGACGAGCTCGACCCGCGGGCCCGGCCACGGCACGGCGGGGGCGGCGAGTTCCTGCACCCGGGCCACCAGGGGGACGAGCTCGGCGGGCCACGGACCGAGCTCGGCGAGGAGCGCCGCACGGCCCTCCGGCGAGGTCGAGCGGCGGACGGTCTCGGGCGACGCCCACCGCGGCACGTCGCCGAAGCGCGGGTGCCACAGCAGGTGGTCGAAGTGCGCGTGCGTCGAGAAGCCCGCCTCGACGGTCAGGCCGAGGGTGTCGAGGTCGTCGGCGAGCGACTCGAGCTCGTCGACCTCCCACGCCGGGTCAACGAGGAGCGCCCGACCGCCGGGCCCGACGACCACGGTGGTGGTCGTCGAGTCGCGGCGGCTGGTGGCGACGAGGATCCCGTCGGCGACCTCGACGAGGAGCACGGGGGCGTCCGTCTTCGTCGTCAGTGGAACGTCGGACCGAGTTCGGCTTTGGCCTTCTTCAGCTCCGCCTCCATCGCGAGGTTCTCGCGGCGGGTCTTCGTTCCGAGCGCCCAGAAGACGACGCCGAGCACGATGAACGCGAGCACCGGCAGCAGCTCGGTCAGGAGGTACAGGCCGCCCTCGCTCGCCTTCCAGCCGTCCGGGCGGAAGTCTGTGCCGAACCAGTTGAACCCGGCGCCGGGCGCCATCAGCTGGACGACGGCGAACGCGAGCGTGACCATCAGCAGGATCGTCAGGAAACGGTGCGCGGGCATCCTGTAGGGGCGCGGAGTGTCGGGGTGGCTGCGACGGAGCTTCCACAGCGACGGGAAGATCAGCAGGTAGCTGATCAGCGTCGTCGAGATCGTCACGCCGAGCACGGCGGTGAAGAACTTGTACGCGTCGCCGCCCGTGATCGAGGTGGCGAGGACCAGCACGAGCGTCGAGACGATGCCGCTGAAGATGTTGACGCGGACCGGCGTGCCCAGCTTGGCGTTGATCACGCCCAGCGAGCGGGGAGCGGCACCGTCGTAGCCCGACACCGCCAGGGCGCGGTCGGAGCCCATGATCCAGGTGACGCCCGACGTGAGCACGCAGATCACGACGACGATGCCGGCGACCCCGCCCAGCACCGCTCCGGCACCCGTGAGGGTCGGGACGCCGTCGGAGGCGATCGAGCCGCCGTACACGGTGAAGACCGACTTGATCGCGTCGACGAAGCCGCCGAGGCTGGTGACCTGGTCGGCAGGGATCACGAGCAGGATGCCCAGGATCGGGACCGCGTAGAGGAGGAACGAGAAGGCGGCCCCGCGCGCGATCGCGAACGGCACGTCGGCCGTGGAGTCCTTCATCTCCTCGCCGGCGCTGTTGGGCAGCTCGAACCCGACGAAGTTGAACAGCAGCACGCCGATGAGCCCGACGAAGCCGCCGGCGGTGGGGAGGAAGCTGCTGGCGCCGAGACCGTGGACGCCGTTCTGGACGCCGTAGGCGATGACAGTGATCACGAAGACGCCGAGCAGCACGAAGCGGGCGAAGGCGCCGACGGTGGTGATCCACTTGCCGACCCGGAACGACAGGACCGCGGCCAGCACGGCGACCCAGATGAACGGCACCGTGATCAGGTAGTAGACCGGCGTGGAGAAGTCCTTGCCGCCGTTGAAGAACTCCCGCAGAGCGTAGGCCGCGACGCCGGCGAGCGTTCCGCCGAGCCAGACCGGGTTCGTGATCCAGTACAGGACGTTGTTGATCGCGCCGACCAGGTGGCCGAAAGCCATCCTGGTCCACAGGTACGGGCCGCCCTGCTGCGGGAAGGCGGTGCCGAGCTCGGAGAAGAGGAGCGCCTGCGGCACGAAGAAGATGATCGCGAAGATCACCATCCAGGTGAAGGCCTCGCCGCCTGCCGCCGCGACCGCGGCGATCGTGTCGACCCCGACGATGGTGCAGATCAGGAAGAACAGGATGTCGAACCGGCCGAAGTGCTTCTTCAGCTTGCTGCTTTCGGTGGCCGCCGGAGCGACCGCCTGCGTGTCGAAGTCGAGTGCCATGGGTGCCGAGCTTCTTTCAATCGGGACGGTCGGGTGCGCCGTCGAGGTTGCGGGAAGGGGTGGAGCAGGGCAGAGCGTGGTGCAGGAGGTGCGCGTTCGGGTGGTCGTTCGAGTGCGGGCGGAGACGGTGGAGCGGAGCGGCGGCTAGGGGGTGACCCCTGCCGTCGCCGGAAGCGACGCCGCGATCTCGGTGCCGAGGCGATGCCCCATGCGGATCGCGCCGTCGACGTGCTGGAAGCCGAGACCGGCGATGTCGCTCGAGCCGAAGCGGATCGGGCCGACCGCCGAGTGCTGATCGGCACCGTACCGCGTGAGTCCGCCCAGGTCGAAGCTGGCCGCGTAGGCCCCCTGGGTCCACTCTTCGGCGGCCCAGTCGCTCTCGTAGTAGACGACCGGCTCCAGCGCCGCGGGGCCGTAGTAGGCGGCGAGGGAGCTCAGGATCTCGGCCCGGCGCTCGTCGGGCGAGAGCGCGAACAGGCGGTCGGCCTTCTCGTCCGAGACGAAGCCGACCAGCGTGCCCCGCGTCTCGCCGTGGTTGCTGTTGTCGTAGGCCTCGTGGACGAGCTGGTAGGGGCTGAACGCCGTGCCCGAAAGGCCCGACTCGCGCCAGAACGGGGTCTCGTAGGTCGCGTGGACCTTGATCACGAGACCGAGCGAGAGGTGCTGGTGCAGCTGCTGGCGTCGGCGCGGCAGCGGCGGGTCGTAGGCGATGCGGTTGTAGAGGTTCGGCGGGACGGCGACCAGCGCCCGCTTCGCCTCGACCCGCAGCGAGTCCGTGACGGCGGTGACCCCGTCGTCGCCCCACTCGAGCGTGCGGACGGCCTCGCCGAGGTGCACGTTGTCGCCGAGTCGTGCCGCCAGGGCCAGCGGCACGCTCTGCAGGCCTCCGACCACGCGCTTGTCGAGGATGAAGTCGGCGTCGACGAGGTTGGAGAAGCTGCCGGCGCTCGCCGCCATGAGGAGGGCCTGCAGTGCCGAGAAGGCGTGGGCCGGCTTCGTGAGCATCGCGTCGGCGATGAAGAGGGCGATGTTGTCGCGGGCCTCCTCGTCGTCCGACTGAGTGGCCAGCCAGTCCTTGAACGAGACGTGGTCGAGCTCGACGGCACGCGGGTGGTTCCACGGTGCGTCCGGGTCGGTCTGCGCGGTCAGCTCGTCGAGCACCTCGATCAGGCGCTCGATCTCGCTCTCGGTCGTCTTCGACGCCGGAAAGATGTCTCCGGTGAAGCGCTTGGGCTCGCCGTCGCGGCCGACGTAGACGCTCTCGCCGTCGCGGAAGCGCGAGTACGTCTCGAGCCCCAGCTCGTCGAGGGTGGCTATGAGCGCCGTCTGGTCGGGAGAGACCCACTGGCCGCCGATCTCGAACATCTGGCCGTCGATGTCGTTGGTCCACAGGCGTCCGCCGACCCGGTCGCGGGCCTCGAGCACGATGACGCTGTGGCCGGAGCGGACGAGGTCGGTCGCGGCGGTCAGGCCGGTCGCGCCGGCACCGATGACGACGACGTCGCAGGTGAGGGTGGTGGTCATGCTGATCTCCTTGGGGCAGAGCTGACATACGGTGCGTGGGCTGTCATGGGTGCCCATCGGCGGCGCTCGGCGTCGTCAATGGGCGCTCATGACGTGCTTCACCCGCGTGTAGTCGTCGATCGAGTACCGCGACAGGTCTTTGCCGTAGCCGGACTCCTTGAAGCCGCCGTGCGGCATCTCCGCCGCCAGCGGGATGTGGGTGTTGATCCAGACGCAGCCGAAGTCGAGGTCGCGCGCGAACCGCTCGGCGGTCTGGTGCTGGTTCGTCCAGACGCTCGATGCGAGCGCGTACCGCACGCCGTTCGCCATCTCGAGGGCCTCGTCGTCAGTGTCGAAGGCCTGCACGGTGAGCACCGGGCCGAACACCTCGTCTTGGACGATCGAGTCCGTCTGCTCGACGTCGGCGACCACCGTCGGGGCGTAGTAGTAGCCGACGCTGCCGACCCGGAAGCCGCCGGTGCGGACCGTCGCGTGATCGGGCAGCGCCTCGACGGCGGCCGAGACGGCGGCGAAGTGACGGGCGTTGTTGAGGGGTCCGTAGAACGCCTCGTCGGAGTCGCCGGTGATCGTGGCCTCGGCAGCCCGCACGAGCGCGTCGACGAAGGCGTCGTGGATCGAACGGTGCACGATGACGCGGGTCGCGGCCGTGCAGTCCTGGCCGGCGTTGAAGAAGGCGGCCTGGGCGATCGCCTCGGCAGACGCGTCGATGTCGACGTCGGGGAAGACGACGACGGGTGCCTTGCCGCCGAGCTCGAGGTGGACCCGCTTGAGCCCCGCTGCGCCCGAGGTCGCGACCGCGCGGCCCGCACGGACGCTGCCGGTGATCGCGACGAGGCCCGGAGTCGGGTGCTCGGTGAGGAGCGAGCCCGTCGAGGCGTCGCCGAGCACGACGTTGAATACGCCGTCGGGCAGGATGCCGCGGGTGAGGTCGGCCAGCACGAGCGTCGACTCGGGGGTCGTGTCGCTGGGCTTCAGCACGATGGTGTTGCCGGCGGCCAGGGCCGGGCCGATCTTCCAGAGCGCCATCATCAGCGGGTAGTTCCACGGGGTGACCTGGGCCACGACGCCGATCGGCTCGCGCCGCACCGACGAGGTCAGCCCCTCGAGGTACTCGCCCGAGGCGACGCCGTCGAGCATCCGCGCGGCGCCGGCGAAGTACCGGATCTGGTCGGCCCCCACCGCGACCTCCTCGGCCGCGATCGTCGCCTTCGGCTGGCCGGTGTTGCGGGCCTGGGCTTCGACGAGGTCGTCCGAGCGGGCCTCGAGCGCGTCGGCCAGCGCGAGCAGCGCCTTCTGGCGGACGCTCGGCGTGGACCGCTTCCAGCCGGGCAGCGCGGCGTCGGCCGCGGCCATCGCGGCGTCCACGTCGGCCGCGACCGAGACCGGCGATACCGCGACGACCTCCTCGGTGCGCGGGTCGACGACGTCGATCGTCGCATCGCCCTGGGCGGGTACGAACTCGCCGCCGATGAAGTTCTGCAGTGGCTCAAGAGGCATGGATCGCTCCGGTTCAGGCGTCGTCGGAAGTGGTCAGCGGAACGAACGTGTACGACGTGTCGAGGTACTCGTGGATGCCCTGAGCGCCGCCTTCGCGTCCGAGACCCGACGACTTGACGCCGCCGAAGGGCGCGGCCGCGTTCGACACGACGCCGGAGTTCAGACCGAGCATGCCGGAGCGGAGCGAGGCGATCAACCTCTGGCCCCGCGCGAGGTCCGTGGTGAAGGCGTACGACACCAGGCCGAACTCGGTGTCGTTCGCCATCGCGACGCCCTCCGCCTCGGTCTCGAAGGTCGCGATCGCTGCGACAGGCCCGAAGACCTCCTCGCGGAGGAGTCGCGTGCCCGGTTGGACGCCGGTGAGGACGGTGGGCTCGAAGAAGGTGCCCGGCCCGTCGACGGCCGAGCCGCCCGAGACCACGGACGCGCCGCGTGAGACGGCGTCGCCGACGAGTTCGGCGCTCTTGCTGACCGCCGCCTCATTGATGAGCGGGCCGATCGAGACGCCGTCCTCGGTGCCGCGGCCGACGCGGAGCGCCTCGACGCGCGCCGTCAGTCGGGCGGCGAACTCGTCGGCGACCCCCGACTGCACGAAGAAGCGGTTGGCGGCGGTGCAGGCCTCGCCGATGTTGCGGAACTTGGCGAGCATGGCCCCGTCGACCGCCTTGTCGAGGTCGGCGTCGTCGAACACCAGGAAGGGCGCGTTGCCGCCGAGCTCCATGGAGGTGCGGAGCACGTTGTCGGCCGCCTGCTTCAGCAGGATCTTGCCGACCGGGGTCGAGCCGGTGAAGCTCACCTTGCGCAGGCGGTCGTCGGCCATGACGGCGGATGAGACGCCGGACGCGTCCGTGGTGGTGACGACGTTGACGACACCGGCGGGCACTCCCGCCTCGATCAGGATCGCCGCGAACGCGAGGCTCGTGAGCGGCGTCAGCTCGGCCGGCTTGAGCACGACGGTGCACCCGGCGGCCAGCGCCGGCGCGATCTTGCGCGTGGCCATCGCGAGCGGGAAGTTCCACGGCGTGATCAGGAAGCAGGGCCCGACGGGGCGATGCGACACGATCGTCGTGCCCGTGCCCTCGGGGTTCGTCCCGTAGCTGCCCGAGATGCGGACGGCCTCCTCCGAGAACCAGCGCAGGAACTCCGCGCCGTACGTGACCTCGCCCCTCGCCTCCGGGAGCGACTTGCCCATCTCGAGGGTCATGAGCAGCGCGAGGTCGTCCGCGCGCGCGATGGTCAGGTCGAACGCGCGCCGCAGGATCTCGCCTCGCTTGCGGGGCGGGGTCGCCGCCCACTCGTCGGCGGCACCGACCGCGGCGTCGAGCGCGGCGACGGCGTCTGCGGGCGAGGCGTCGGCGACCTGCGCGAGCGTCTCGCCGGTGGCGGGGTCGACGACGCCGAACGTCTCGCCGCCGGTGGCGTCGCGCCAGACGCCGTGGATCAGCAGCCCGGTCGGGATCGTCGCGAGCAGCTCGGCTTCGCGAGTCGTCGTGATGGTCATGCGGCCTCCAATGCCTGGGCGACCACGTCGAGCCCTTCATGCAGGAGCGCGTCGCCGATCGAGAGCGGCGGCAGGAACCGGATGACGTTGCCGTAGGTGCCGCAGGTCAGGAGTATCACCCCGGCGGCATGACTGGCGGCCGCCACACGGGAGGTGAGGGCCGCGTCGGGCTCGCCGGTCGCGGGGTCGACCAGCTCGACGGCGATCATGGCGCCTCGTCCGCGCACGTCGCCGATCCGCCGATCGGAGGCCTGGAGCTCCGAGAGCCGGGCCTTCATGATCTGCTCGATCTCGCCGGCCCGGGCGACCAGCCCGTCGTGCTCGTACGACTCGATGGCGGCGAGAGCCGCCGCGCACGCGATCGGGTTGCCTCCGTAGGTGCCGCCGAGACCGCCGACGTGCGGGGCGTCCATGATCTCGGTGCGACCGGTGACGGCTGAGAGGGGCAGGCCGCCCGCGATGCCCTTGGCGGTGACGATGAGGTCGGGGACGAGCCCCTCGTGCTCGCTGGCGAACATGGCGCCGGTGCGGGCGAAGCCGGTCTGCACCTCGTCGGCGATGAACACGACCCCGTTCGCCGTCGCCCACTCGGAGAGCGCGGTCAGGAAGCCCGGCGCGGGGACGATGAAGCCGCCCTCGCCCTGGATCGGCTCGATGATGATCGCGGCCGTGCTGGCCGCGCCCACCTGCTTCTCGATCATGGCGATCGCGCGCTTCGCGGCCTCGGGGCCGGAGAGCCCGTCGTGGAACGGATACGACAGCGGCGCCCGGTAGATCTCGGGGGCGAACGGGCCGAAGCCGCTCTTGTAGGGCATCGACTTGGCGGTCAGCGCCATCGTCAGGTTGGTGCGCCCGTGGTACGCGTGGTCGAATGCGATGACCGCGGGTCGCCCCGTGTACGAGCGCGCGATCTTGACGGCGTTCTCGACCGCCTCGGCGCCCGTGTTGAAGAGCGCCGTGCGCTTGTCGTGATCGCCCGGCGTCAGCCGGTTGAGGGCTTCGGCGACGTCGACGTAGGAGTCGTAGCCGGTGATCATGAAGCAGGTGTGCGTGAAGCGGTCGACCTGCTCGTGCACGGCGGCGACCACCCGGGGGGCTGCATTGCCGACTCCGGTGACGGCGATGCCCGTGCCGAAGTCGATGAGGCTGTTGCCGTCGACGTCGACGAGCACGCCGCCGCCGGCGACGTCGGTGAAGACGGGGAGGGTGATCCCGACGCCGCGGGCCACCGCCGAGTTCTTGCGGGCGAGGAGCTCGCGCGATCGGGGGCCGGGGATCTCGGTGACCAGGCGGCGTTCCTGCGGGAGAGAAGGCCCCCCGACGTGAGCGCGGCCGTCGCTGGACAGCCGGGAGTCGACGAGCGTCATGGCGCCTCCTAGAAAACGGTGGATCGGTTAGACGAGACACTAGGGAGAGAGCGCACCCCCGGCGATGCCGTTTCGGCAGGACTGTGGACAACCGGTGGCCCGAGCGGCAATCGGGGGATAGCCTGTGGCGCGTGCAGACCACCACGCCTCCCACGGTCCGAGGCCTTCTCGCCGAGTCCGCCCTGCGGCTGATCCCGCGCCTGACCGGCGACGGGCGCGACACCGAGATCGACTGGGTGCACAGCTCCGACCTCGTCGACCCGACGCCCTTCCTGACCGGCGACACGATGCTTCTCACGACGGGGACGCAGTTTCCGCTCGACGACGCCGACGAGTTCTACGCCGACTACGTCGACCGCCTGGTCGCCGCCGGTGCCGTCGCGCTCGGCTTCGGCCTCGAGGTGATCCGCGAGGGCACCCCGCAGCCGCTCGTCGACGCCTGCGCAGCCCGCGGCGTCACGCTGGTCGAGGTGCCGTACGAGGTGCCGTTCATCGCGCTGATCCGCTGGGTCGCCGACCGGATCGCCGCCAGGGAGCACGAGCGCGACGCGTGGACGCTCGGCGCCCAGCGGGCCGTCTCGGTCGCCGCCCTCACCGCAGGAACCCTGGTCGCCGTCGTGCGCGCGCTCGCCGAGCAGGTCGAGGGCGCGGTCGTCATCCTGTCGTCGACCGGCGACGTCGTCATCGAGGAGAACGCGCGCGGCACCGGGCTCGACGCCCTCGTCGCCGAGGGGCGGAGGATCCTCGGGCGCGGCTCGCGGGCCAGCGTCGAGACGACCCTGCCGGGCTGGCCGGGCTTCGCGACGACGCAGACGCTCGGCCCGCGCGGCGGACTCCGCGGGGCCATCGGCGTGGCCGGGGCCGGCCGGAACGACGTCGCCATGCAGGCCGTCGTCACCAGCGCGGTCGCGATCGTCGAGGTGCTGCTCCGCTACGGCGACGCCGAGCGCCACCTCGAGCAGCGGCTCGGCGCCGTCATCGTGCGGCTCCTGCTCGACGGGCACCTCCCGGGCGCCGTCGCGGCGGCCGCGGAGTTCGACGCCGAGATCCCCGACGCGCTCCGGGTCGGGGTGGTCGTGCTGGCGAGGTCCTCGCAGCCGTCCGAGCGCTGGCGGCTCGTCGACGCGCTCACTCGCAGGCACCTCGCCTTCGCCGACGCCATGGCCGAGCGCATCGTCTTCCTGCTGCCGGCGGCATCGACCGACGACCTGTCCCGGCTCGTCGACACGACGCCGGCGCTGGCCGTCCTGCCGATCGGCCTGTCGTCGGTGCTCGCGCCCGTCGAGGCCGCCACGGGGCTCGCTCAGGCGACGCGGGCGCTCGGTCAGGACCCCGGGGCCGGCCTGCACGTCTTCGGCGACTCGGCGGCGGGACTGCTCGACGACCTGTGGTCGCCGGCGGCCGAGAGCCTCGCCAGGCGACGGCTCGGGGCCCTCGACGGCGAGCCGGGCGACCTCGTCGCGTGCTCGCGGCTCTGGCTCGACCACAACGGGCACTGGGAGTCGGCGGCGCGCGAGGCGGGCCTGCACCGGCACACGCTCAAGGCCCGCATCGCGAGAGTCGGCATCCTGCTCGATCTGGATCTCGAGTCGTTCGCCGGGCGGGCCGAGCTGTGGGCCCTGCTTCAGGCGTCGCGGGCCTGACGAAGCGCTAGGCGCCGACCAGCCACAGCGGGTCGGCGAGGTAGCGGGCGCCGACCTCGACCGTGCCGGGCAGGTTCTCGTCCCAGAGGTCGGCGGGCAGTGCGTCGGCGCGGTGCGTGGTCGCCCAGCCGAGCATCGTGAGCCGGCGCATCAGCGAGAGCGACCCCGCGACCTCGAGGTCGTCGCGTGACAGCGGTGCCACCTCGCGGTAGCCGTCGAGCCAGCGCGCGCCCATCTCGAGGGCGGCGGGCCGGTGCTCGTAGAAGGTCAGCGCCGAGCCGAAGTCGTAGAGGTAGAAGCCGTACCCGCAGTCGTCGAAGTCGATGATCGTCATCGCGCCCTCGTGCGTCATGACGTTCGACGGGCGGAGGTCGGAGTGGATGAGGCCCCAGTGCTGCGGCGTCCTCAGGATTCCCGACAGCGTGGCGCGGGCCGAGTGCTCCGCCCGCTCCAGCACGGCGCGATCCGCCTGAGTCAGCGGCGCGCTCCGCCAGTCGCCCCAGCGCGCCAGCCCGCCCGTCATGTCGTCGAGCGACCAGTCGAAGCGCTGGAACCCGGCCGGCGACTCCCAGCCGCGGGAGTGCTCGTGCAGCTGCGCGGTCAGCCGGCCGATCTCGACGAAGTGGTCGGCGAAGTCGATCTGATCCTCGAGGATGGTGCCGGTCACGAAGTCGAACCCGACGGCCGTCCAGGCGGCCCCGGTGTCGTCGGTCAGGAACTGCACCAGGTCGCCGTCCGCCCCGTGTCGCGGCGACGGCGTCGGCACCCCCGCGTCGCGCTGCAGGGCCTCCACCCAGAGCAGCTCGCTTCGCACGTGCTCGACGCTCACCGCGTACCCGGGGCGGCCCAGCCGGACGACCAGGCCCGGCACGCCGTCCACCGCCACCTTGAACGTGATGTTCTCCGAGACGGCGATCAGCGTGACGGTCGTGCGCTCCGGGGGCAGGGCCCAGCGGCCGCATACGCCGGCGTGCACCCAGGAGGGGGCGTCGTCGCCGCGGCCCACGTGATCGAAAGCCGCGAGCGAACCCGCCATCTGCTCGGTCGTCATGAGACAGAAACCTAGGGGCGGGGCGCAGGAACTCAGGCACTCGCGCCCCATCCTTTACCAGCCGTTCACGCCGGTAACACGCCATTCATCCGGCCGGGGCGGTTGGTAACGTCCCGGCAACACGGGGTGTCCCCGCCGGGCACCGCGCCCTCGGAGAATGGACGTGCACCCACGAACGACGGGACCCCCATGGCGAACACCGCTTCCATCCTCGACGGCAACAGCTTCAAGGCCGAGGACGCCGCCGCGCTCGACCCGCGCACGCGTGCCCTGACCGAGCGGCGCGAAGTGCTCGGGGCCGCCTACCGCCTGTTCTACAAGCACCCGGTCGAGATCGTCCGGGGCCGCGGCGCCCACGCCTGGGACGCCCAGGGAAACGAGTACCTCGACCTCTACAACAACGTGCCGAGCATCGGGCATGCCCACCCCCGCGTCGTCGAGGCCGTGCGCAAGCAGATGTCCGAGCTCAACACCCACACGCGCTACCTGCACGAGGGCGTCCTGAACTACGCCGACGACCTCCTGTCGACGATGCCCGACGAGATCGACCAGGTCATGTTCGTCTGCACCGGCTCCGAGGCGAACGACCTGGCCCTGCGCGTCGGCCGCGAGTACACCGGCGGAACCGCCTGGATCGCGACGAGCGAGGCGTACCACGGCAACACGGCACTGGTATCGGCGCACTCGCCGTCGCTCCGCGGGCCCGAGACGATGGACCCGACGCTGCGCATCGTCGACCCGCCCGACACCTACCGGCTCGGCTCCGAGACGGCCGAGGGCGCAGGCGCCTGGTGGCTGGCTCAGGTCGCCGCGGCGATCGCCGACATCGAGGCGTCGAGCGACGGGTTCGCAGGGCTCATTCTCGACTCGTCGTTCTCGTCCGACGGGATCTTCCTGGGCGAGCCCGGCATGATCCACGCCGCGCTCGAGCTCGTGCACCAGCACGGCGGCGTCGTCATCGCCGACGAGGTCCAGCCCGGGTTCGGCCGCACCGGCGAGGCGTTCTGGGGGTTCGCGCGCCATGGCTTCGTTCCTGATCTGGTGACGACCGGCAAGCCCATGGGCAACGGCTTCCCGATCGCGTCCATGGCCGCGCGCCGGGAGGTGCTCGAGGCGTTCAGCACCCGGCGCCCGTACTTCAACACCTTCGGCGGCAACCCCGTCGCGATCGCCGCCGCCCAGGCCGTGCTCGACGTCATCCGCGACGACGGGCTCCAGGCCAAGGCCCTTCGCGTCGGAGCCGTCCTCCGCGACGCGATCCGCGAGCTCGTGCCCTCGCACCCCGGCATCGGAGACGTCCGCGGATCCGGCCAGTACACCGGCGTCGAGATCGTCGACGATCCCGGCACCAAGGTCGCAGGAACGCGCTCCGCCCTCGCCCTCCTCGAAGAGCTCCGCGACCGCCGGGTGCTCACCAGCGTGTGCGGCCCCACCAACAGCGTCCTGAAGCTGCGTCCTCCCCTCGCATTCGACGAGGACGACGTTCCCCGGCTCGTCGAGGCCCTCGACGGATCGCTGACCGCGCTCGGCATCTAAGCTCATCGCGTGCCCCGAGACCACTCCGAGCTCGCCGAGCGCCTGCGGCGGATGATCGCGCGCGCCGAGCTGCGCGTGGGCGATCGCATCGGATCGGAGCGGGCCATCGCCGAGCAGTTCGGGGTGCCTCGCTCGGCTCTGCGCGAGGCCCTCGAGGAGCTCGAGTCGGCGGCGGTGATCCGGCGCACCATGGGCCGGACCGGCGGGGTGTTCGTCGCCGACGGCAAGATCGAGCGCCAGCTCAACACGATCATGGGCGTGCCCGACATGCTGCGCCAGCAGGGCTTCACCTCGTCGACGGAGGTGCTGTCGGAGGGGATCGGCGTCGCGTCGCCGTCCGAGCAGCGGAGCCTCGGCCTGGCCGACGGCGAGAACGTCTTCCGGATGCGTCGACGGCGCGACGCCGACGGCATCCCGCTGTCTCTCGACACGATGGTGCTTCCCATGCGGCTCGTGCCCGGCTTCCAGGACAGCGACCACACCGGGTCGGTCTACCGCGTGCTGTCGCGCGACTACCGCGTCGAGATGGCTCAGGCCGACGAGACCATCGACGTCGTGGCGGCGACGTCCGAGCAGGCCGCGATCCTCGGTGTGGAGGTCGGCGCGCCCCTGTTCGAGATCTGGCGCATCACGTTCGACGCGTCCGAGGCGGCCATCGAGTTCTCCCACGACTTCTTCCGAGCCGACCGCACCCGGATCTCGCTGCGCCGCTACGGGGCCCGGTGGAAGCGCGTGCCCACCGGGCGCTGAATCATTCTTCCGACTGACCCCGCGGACCGGCGACCGGCCTACTGTGAGGGCATAGTCGATTCACAGGGGGATCACATGCGGGGCAAGGCATATCTCGGCGTCGCGGCGCTTGCGGCGACGCTCATCCTGACCGGGTGCACTGGCACGGCGACCACCTCGCCCGCGGTGTCCTCCGCGGCGGGTTCGTCCACGTCGCCGGGCGACGGTGCGTCCGGCGGGCCCTCCTCGGGCGGTGCTGGATCCGCGACCGCGACGCCCGGGCCGTCCGCGACGACCAAGCCGACGGCCAAGCCGACGAAGACCGCCGAGGCCGACCCGCACCACGACCACGGAACCGTCCCGACCTCGTGCAAGTCCACGATGTCGGCGGCGACCTACGCGAAGACCTTCGCCTCGACGCCGTTGAACCCCGCCGGATTCGACCTCAAGGGCAAGCTCGGACTCCTTCCCGCCAGTGCGCAGACGAGCGGCCGCAGACTCGAGTGCCTGTGGCGCGACCCCCGGGCCGACATCACCAATCTCGACATGGTCATCGCCCCGGTCGACCCGGTCAAGGCCGTCGCCTTTCTCACGGGGCTGAAGTCCAAGGGCTTCACCTGCGTCCCCCTCGGCGAGGGCACCCGCTGCCAGAGCGTCACGACCGACAGCCAGTACGGCGTCGAGATCGGTTCGAACTACTACGTCCGGGGCTCGACCGGGGTGTACATCAGCCAGGCGAACTTCCCGACGAACGGGCTGCTGAACGAGGTCATCGCGCGGGTGTGGTGACGGGGGAGCGCGTGAACCGGCCCACCCCGGGCGGGGTGGGCCGGTTCCTGCGCTCGCGACTACACGAGGTCGGACTCCCGCGGCGCGGGATCGGGAACGGCGTGCGGGAAGATCTCGGATTCCATCGCGTCGTAGCCTTCGGCCTGCGGGTCGCCGTGCAGCCCTCCTGAGAGCGCGTACTCCTCCTCGGGGGCGAGCACGAGGTTCTTGCGGCCGACCGTGGCGAACAGCACCAGGCCGACGGCGTACACGATCAGCATGATCACGATCGCCGACCAGAGCGCGGGATTCAGGATCTCGCCCACGAAGATCGCGAGCCCGATGATCCCGGCGATGTACGCCCCGGCGACTCCCCACGGCGACTTGTAGGGGCGCTTCGCGTTCGGGAACTTCCGGCGCAGGATCAGGAACGACACCATCTGCAGCATGTACGACACCACAGCGCCCCAGACGGCGATGTTCAGCACGAGCCCGCCGCCGGCGCCCGGCGTCGACCTCTCGGCGGCGAACAGCGCGATTAGGCCGATCGCGGAGGCTACGGCGATCGCGATCACCGGAGTCTGGCGCTTGCCCGTGACCGACAGGCCGCGCGGGTAGTAGCCGGCCCGCGAGAGCGAGTACATGTTGCGGCCGGCGGCGAACATGATGCCCTGGAGGCTGGCCAGCAGGCCGACGAGGGCGAACGCGCTCAGGACGGCCGCTATCTTGTCGTTGGGAATGATCGCGCGGAAGCCGTCGAGCAGGGGCTCGAGGCTGGCGCCGGCCGCGGTCCCGCCGATCACGGCGGGGTTCAGCACGAGCACGATCGCGCCGCAGCCGATCAGCGTGGCGAGGCCCCACACGCTGGCCTTCGGGATGTCCTTCGTCGGGTTGTGCGCCTCCTCAGCCGACAGCGGGAGCTCCTCGATGCCGAGGAACAGCCAGACGCCGAACGGCAGGGCGAAGAAGATCGGCAGGATCCCGTGCGGCAGGAAAGCCGTCTGGCCCGCGTCCGGCTTCACGTCGAACAGGCTGCCGAAGTCCAGCTTCCCTGAGAAGACGGCCATGACCGCGAACGTCACGAGCACGCCGATCGAGATCAGCGCCACCACGAGCGCGAACCGGAACGAGACGCTCGACCCCAGCGAGTTCAGGCCGATGAACACGGCGTACAGGATGATCCACCACACCCAGATCGGCAGGCTCGCCCCGGTCAGGTCGGTCAGGATCGGGTCGGCGTACCCGGCCGAGAAGTACACGACCGCGGCCGTCGTGAGGACGTACTCGAGCGTCTCCGCGAGCCCCGTCACGAATCCGCCCCACGGACCCATCGAGGCGCGGGCGAACGAGTACGCGCCGCCCGTGTGCGGCATCGCGGCGCTCATCTCGCCGATCGAGAAGATCATGCCGAAGAACATCACGACCACGACGGCGGACGCGATCAGGAGGCCGCCCCAGCCGGCGCTCGTGATGCCCGCGTTCCAGCCGGAGAAGTCTCCTGAGATGACGGCCGCGATGCCGATGCCCCAGATCCCCCAAAATCCGGCCGTGCGGCGCAGCTGCCGCTTCTCGAAGTAGTTCGGGTCGGCGGACGTGTACGTCACGCCGTTCGTGGAGCCGGTTCCGGTCGACATCAGAGGTCTCCTGTTCGCTGGCGGGTGGTGGATGGCCTCACTTTCGCGGTCGGCGGGCGGGCGCTTGTGACCGCCTCATAAATGGGCTGTAACGAGCGTGTTAAGCGGCCCCCGGTCGGGGGCGGTGCCGACGACGGAGAAACGCCTGGCGGCCACCGACGCATGCGGATCGGGACGGGTGGCGCGGAGAATCTCCGTCACTAGGCCCCGACGGTCGACTCGCGGATCACGAGCGTCGGCTCGATCACGGCCGACGCCGGCTCGCGCCCCGCGATCAGGTCGAGCAGCGCGCGCCCGGCCAGCCGGCCCACGTCTTCGAGGCGGAGATTGACGGTGGTGAGCGGCGGGCGGCTGGCGAGCGCCATCACGTTCCAGTCGTCGTAGCCGGTGACGGCGACGTCCTGAGGCACCGACTTGCCGAGCTCGCGCAGCCGGTCGCAGACGCCGCGGGCGACCTGGTCGCTGCCGCACGCGATGGCGTCGACGTCGGGGTTCTGCCGCAGCAGCAGGTCGACGGCCTGGCGCCCCCAGCGCTCCGACCACTCGCCGAAGAGGGGCGGC
Organism: Frondihabitans sp. OV104; assembly: GCF_057787745.1. NCBI lineage: Bacteria > Bacillati > Actinomycetota > Actinomycetes > Micrococcales > Microbacteriaceae > Frondihabitans > Frondihabitans sp. OV104. The sequence continues at coordinate 2,416,917 of NZ_CM173541.1, read as the reverse complement.
GCGACGAGGTTCGGGCCGAGCAGGGCGGCGGCGGCCCCGGCGCGCAGGGTCGAGGCCGCATGGCGCGACGGCCCGGAGACGTAGGCGACTCGGCGGCGGCCGATCGTGAGCAGGTGCTCGGCGAGGATCTCGGCGCCGCGCGCATCATCGACCGCGACCGACACGTCGTCCGCAGACAGCGACGGGGTGAACGCGTAGACCACGGGGATGTCGACCTCGATGCGCGGGCGCGGGTCGGACGACCGGCCTGTCACGATGATGCCGTCGACTCGACGCGACGAGAGAGACCGGAGGTAGTGCTGCTCGCGCACGGAGTCGTCGCGGGTGTCGCACATCAGGACGGCCATCTGCCCGGCGCTCAGGACGTCCTCGGCACCGAGCATGACCGGGATCGAGAACCGGCCGAACGAGTCGGTGGTGATCATGCCGACGGTGTAGCTGCGTCCTGACGAGAGCGCCCGGCCGCGGGCGTCCATGACGAAGCCCAGCTTCTGCGCCGCCTCGCGGACGCGCAGCCGGGTCTCCTCGCGCAGCTGGCCGGTGTCGTTCAGCGCCTTCGAGGCGGTGCCGATGGAGACCCCGGCGAGGGCTGCGACGTCGGTGATGCGCACGATCGTCTCGCCGGCCACGGCAACCGCCTTTCCTGAAAACCGCGCAGGAACTCGAGGTGGTCCCTTTCCACAGATCATCATAGACACGGACTTATCCACATTTTGCATCCGGGCCTTGTGTGGATGCCATGCGCGCCGTACGGTGATCTCAGAAAACGTATTCCGCCGCACGCTTGCAAAGGAGCAGCATGACAACCACGGCCACCCTCGGCACTCCTCGTCGAGCCCAGCCCGTCCAGCCGACCGATTCCGCGACCGCGGTGCTCCGTCCCCTCGACGCGGGCGCCGCCCACATCACCTCCGGGTTCTGGTCGCTGCGACAGGAACGCAACGGCGCTGCCGCCATCCGCGAGGCCTACGACCTCCTCGAGAAAGCCGGCAACTTCTCGAACCTCCGCATCGCCGCCGGGCTCGAGTCCGGCGAGGCACGCGGCCCGATCTTCATGGACAGCGACATCTACAAGTGGCTGGAGGCGGTGGCGTTCGAGTACGGCCGCAACCCGTCCGACGACCTCCTCGAGATGCAGCGCGAGGTGACGGCGCTGGTCGCTCAGGCTCAGGCCGACGACGGCTACCTCGACTCCGTCCAGCAGATCCAGGGCGGGGTCGCGGGGCGCTACACCGACCTCCCGTGGAGCCACGAGATGTACTGCGCCGGGCACCTGTTCCAGGCGGCTGTCGCGCAGGTCCGCGCCACCGGCGACACCGGCCTGCTCGACGTCGCGGTGAAGCTCGCCGATCACCTCGACGCCACCTTCGGCCCCGACAAGCGCCTCGATGTCGACGGCCACCCCGTCGTCGAGATGGCTCTCGTCGAGCTCTACCGGGTGACCGGAGAGCGCCGCTACCTCGACCTCGCCGCCCACTTCGTCGAGGCCCGAGGTCGGGGCTACACCGCCGAGCGCGGCAAAGAGGCCACCTACTTCTCCGACCGGCTCCCCGTCCGCGAGGCCGTGACCGTCGAGGGCCACGCCGTGCGCGCCGTCTACCTCGGTGCTGGCGCCACCGACGTTGCGCTCGAGACCGGCGACGCCGAGCTCCTCGCCGCCCTCGAGACCCAGTTCGCCTCCATGATGTCGTCGAAGGCGTTCATCACCGGCGGCCTCGGCGCCCGCTGGGACTGGGAGGCCTTCGGCGACCCCTACGAGCTGCCCACCGACCGCGGGTACGCCGAGTCGTGCGCCGCGATCGGCGGCGTCCAGTGGGCCTGGCGACTGCTGCTCGCGACCGGCAAGCCCGTCTACGCCGACGCGATCGAGCGGTTCCTCTACAACGCGTTCCTCCCCGGTGTCTCGCTCGCAGGCACCGAGTACTTCTACGTGAACCCGCTCCAGCAGCGCGCCGACGCCCATGCCGACGAGAACCGCTCGCCGGCTCACGGCCGCCGCGGCTGGTTCGACTGCGCGTGCTGCCCGCCGAACATCATGCGCACCTTCGCCAGCCTCGACGCGTACCTCGCGACGACCACCGGCGGCGGCCTGCAGCTGCACCAGTTCGCCTCGGGCGACTTCGCGTTCGACAACGGAGCGGTGCGCGTCACGACCGACTACCCGTGGTCGGGCTCGATCGGCATCGAGATCACCGAGACGACCGGCAGCTGGGCGCTCGAGGTGCGGGTGCCCGCGTGGTCGGACGACACGAAGGTCACCGTCGGCGGCGAGCCCGTCGCCGCACCCGCGGGCGAGTACGTGCGCATCGAGCGCGAGTTCTCCGTCGGCGACGTCGTGCAGGTCGAGCTCGACCTGACCCCGCACCTCTACGCCGCCGACGCCCGCGTCGACGCGGCCCGCGGCAGCGTCGCAGTGGAGCGCGGCCCGCTCGTCTACGCCGTGGAGCACGGCGACATCCCCGGGACGGCCGTCGACGACATCCTGCTCGACACCGCCGCGCCCATCGAGGCGACGAAGGTCGACGGCCTGCTCGACGGCGTCGTCACCCTGGCACTGTCCGGGTCGACGCCGTCGACCCACGCCGAGACCGCCTGGCCCTACCGACGGGTCGACCACGGCGGCGCGGACGGTGTCGGCTACCCCGGTGCGAATGCAAGCCGGCCACCAGAAGTTCCTGCGCCCGTGGCTCTCACCGCGATCCCGTACTACGCGTGGGCCAACCGCGAGATCGGCCCCATGCGCGTGTGGATCCCGACTCTCTAGCGCCATGGCCGTCGACAGGAGAACGTTTCTGGCGGGGTCCGTTATCGGAGCAGCGTCGCTCGCACTCGCAGGATGTGCGGGCACGCTGCCTCGGATCGACTCCTCGGCAGCAGGCTTCACCAAGAAGGCCACCGGCACCATCAACGTGTGGTGCCGCTCCGCGACGCAGGCAGGCCTCGTCGCCCTCGTCGCCGACTTCAACAAGTCGCACGGCGACCTCAAGGTCGAGCTCACGCCCGTGCCGGACGGGCAGTACGTGACCAAGCTCGCCACCGCGATCCGAGGCGGCGAGCCGCCCGACGTCGTCGACATGGACGACATCAACTCGTCGCTGTTCATCTTCCGCGACGTGTTCGCCGATCTGACGAGCGTCGTCGAGGCGCTCCCGTACTACGACAAGCTCTCGACCGGGCACATGGGGCTGCTGAAGCACGACGGGAAGATCTTCGGGGTGCCGTACCTCGCCGACAACTCGATGCTGTTCTACAACAGCGAGCTGCTCCAGAAGGCGGACGTCGACCCGGCCTCCCTGTCGACGGGCTTCGACGGGCTCCTCGCCGCGGCGAAGAGCGTGCAGAAGCTCGGCGGCGACGTGTTCGGCTGGACCCTGTCGGGCAACGCCGCCGGCATCCTCGGGTTCACGGTGCAGCCGCACATCTGGGCGACCGGGAGCGACATGCAGAAGGGGCCGATCGGCAAGCAGCAGGGCAACATCGTCGGCAACGACGCCCTCGAGCAGACGCTGTCGTTCTACCGTCAGCTCTGGACCGACAAGCTCGTCTCCCGCAACGCCTACAGCGACGCCGGGCAGACGTGGGGCGCCGACTTCCGGGCCGGCACCGTCGGGCTCATGCCCGTGTCGTACGGCGCGATCGCGGCGTCGACCCCGGAGATGATGAAGAAGATCGGCGCCGTGCTCCTGCCCGGCCCCACGGGCGGCGCCGCCTTCTTCGACGGCGGCGACAACATGTGCATCCCGAACGGCGCCAAGAACGCGCCGGGCGGGTGGGAGTTCATGAAGTACGCCACCGCCACGAAGACGCAGTCGAACCTCCCGGCCGGCGGCTACTTCCCGATCCGCTCCGATGTGCTGACCCCCGAGTACGAGGCGAAGTACCCGCTGTCGGTGCTGCCGCTGGAGAACATCGACAAGGGCTACGCGCCGCAGACGCTGGCGTACAACCTGCTCTACAACCAGCCGTCGAGCCCGTTCTTCTCGATGTTCCGGGAGGCCGTGTTCGGCAGCGGCGTCACCCAGGCGATGAAGACCGGGCAGATCGCCTGGGATCGCATCCTCGACCAGGCCCAGGCCTGACCCACTCGCACAAGGAGGTGCAGAAGTGTCCACAACAACCGTCAGGCCGCCGCTCGCGTCTGATCGTCAGCCGCCGCCGCCGCGCAGACGCGCGTCGCTCACCCATCCGCCGCGCACCGGCTTCGCGCTCGTCACGCCAGCGATGCTCTTCGTCGTCGTCTTCGTGGTGGCGCCGCTGATCGTCGCGATCTACATCTCGCTGACCAACTGGCCGCTTATCGGCAGCTACCGCTTCATCGGCCTGGAGAACTACTTCAAGCTCTTCCAAGACCCGGCGTTCGTGCAGTCGATCGGCTACACCCTGCTGTACACGGCGATCGTCACGGTGCCGATCCTCGCGGTCGGGTACTTCCTGGCCGTGCTGGTGCGGTCGAAGCGACGCGGGGCGACGCTGCTCCGCACGATCTTCTTCCTGCCGTTCGTCGTCGGGCTCTCGACGCTGAGCTTCATGCTCGTGCTCGAGGCGCAGCCGTCGTCGGGCCTAGTGAACGTGCTGCTGAAGCTGCTCCACATCACCGACGGCACCACGGCGTGGCTCGTCAACGGACCGCTCGCCACCGGCCTGATCTGCGTGTTCGTGGTGTGGGCCGTCTCGGGCCTGACGATGGTGCTCGTCATGAGCGCCATGCAGGGCATCCCCGACGAGATCTACGAGGCCGCGTCGCTCGAGGGGGCGAGCTGGTGGCAGCAGGAGCGCCTCATCACGATCCCGATCATCCGCAACACGCTCGCCCTGAGCGTCATCATCTCGGTCACCGGTTCGCTTCTCGCCTTCACGCAGTTCTACATCCTGACGCAGGGCGGCCCCGGAACCGAGACCCAGACCATCGTCGGCTACATCTACAACCGCGCGTTCGTGCAGCTCCAGCTGGGCGCGGCGACCGCCGAGGCCTTCGCGCTGATCATCGTGATCGGCCTCGTGACCGCGTTCCAGTTCTGGGCGCTGAGGGAGAAGGACGAATGACCGCACTCGCAGGCCGCGTCTCCGAGACGTCGCCGTCGACGGATCCGTCGCCACGCAGCCTGAAGCATCATCAGGGCACCGTCGACCACCCGCGCGACACCCGGGTCAAGCGCACGCTCTACGCCATTGCAGGAATCGGCTCGGCGCTCATCTTCGGCGTGCCGCTCCTGATCGCGATCATGCGGGCCTTCCAGCCGAACGCCGTCATCACGGCGGCTCCGACCTGGGCGACCTTCTGGAACTTCGGCTTCGAGAACTTCCAGGCCATCTTCAGCCCGTCGTCGCATCTGCTGACGGGCCTCGTGAACAGCCTGATCGTCGCCATCTCGACGGCCGTCATCACCGCGGTCGTCGCGACGATGGCCGGCTACGGGTTCTCGAAGTTCCGGTTCCGCGGCTCGAAGGCCGTCTTCGGGCTCGTGCTGCTCACCATGATGGTGCCGTTCCAGGCCATCCTGACTCCGCTCTACCTGCAGCTGAACGCGATGCACCTGACGAACTCGCTTGCGGGCCTCGTGCTGTTCTACGTCACGGTCAACCTGCCGTTCGGCACCTTCGTGATGCGGAACGCCTTCGACGCCATCCCCGACGAGCTCGAAGACTCGGCGCTCGTCGACGGTGCGAGCCGCACCCGGGTCATCGTCACGGTGTTGCGGCCGCTGCTGCTGCCGGGAGCGGCCACCGCGGCCCTCTACGCTTTTCTGGCGGCGTGGACCGAGTTCCTGGGCGCCTTGACCTTCCTGACGAAGGACTCGCTCTACACCCTGCCGGTCGCCCTGCTCAATCTGCAGACGGGCACGTACGGTCAGGTCAACTACGGCACCCTCGTCGCCGGCTCCGTGATCGCGATGATCCCGTGCATCGCGCTCTACGTCGGTCTGCAGCGGTTCTACGTGGCGGGCCTGTCGTCGGGTGCGCTGAAGGGGTAGCGCTCCGGCGGGCGGCGAGGTGAGGGGTCGCTGGTTGTCGGCGCAGGGGTGCTTTGCCGACAACCAGCGACTCCTCACCGCCCGGGTTGGGGCGGGGCTCGCGGTGCGGGGGCGCGCGCCCGCACGCGCGCGCCCCGACGGCCCCGAGCCGCTCAGGCCAGCGGCAGGTGCTTCCGCGACGACACCAGCACGAGCACGAACGACGCCAGCGCCAGCCCGACGGCCACCGTCAGGATGGTCAGCACGGGCACCGCGGAGGCGAGTGCCGCGATGACGGCGGGGGCGAGGAAGCCGGCGTAGGCGATCGCGTAGAAGACACCGGTCAGGCCGGCGAGGTCGCGAGTTCCTGCGATCGTCTGAACTTCCTGAAGACCTGACACCAGGCCGATGCCCATGCCGAAGCCGATGACGACGTCAGCAGCGAGGCCGACCCAGATCGACTGGGTGGCGATCGCGGCGATGACGATGACGAGTCCGACCCCGATGAACGCGACCATCGTCGCGAGTCCGCGAGCGCTGGACGTCGAGTGGACACGGCGCGCGAGCGGCTGAAAGGCCGACGAGACACCGAGTGCCACGACGGTCGCGGCGGTCGCGAACACGAGACCCCACGATCCGGTCGCCCCGCGGAGCTGCGTCGGCAGATAGCCGTAGCCGATGGCCGCGCCGGCGAAGATCCACGGGCACGAGATCGCGACAACGCGCACGAAGCGGCGGTGCTTGGCCGACGGCACTGTGAGCTGCTTCCACCACGGTCCGGCGAGGCCGCTGCCCGACTGCGTCTCAGGAGCCCGCAGCACCACCAGGATGAACGGCAGGGTCACCATGATGTGAATCAGGAAGGGCAGCACCTCAGGAATCGGCCCCCACTGCGCGATCAGGCCTGCAACGAGGGCACCGGCGCCTGAGCCCAGCGTGAAGGCGAGCGACGCGCGGCGAGCACCGGCGGCACGGTCGGCCGTCGGGTCGAAGCGGCCCTGCGAGAGCTCCTTGATCCAGCTGTTTCCGACGGCCATGGCGACGCCGACCGTCGCTCCTGAGAAGAGGCGACCGATCAGCAGGAACTCGGGACCCATCGGCCCGCAGGCCAGCAGCCCGCTCCCGACGACGGCGGACACCAGCCCCGCCAGCATCAGCGGCTTGCGGCCGTGGCGGTCCGACAGCGAACCGGCGATCAGGAGCGCCGGCGCGAGACCGAGCACGTACACGCCCAGGAACGCGTTCACGAGCACGGAGCTGTAGTGCTGCCGGTCTTCGTACATCAGGAGGAGGGGGCTGAACTGGTTGCCGCCCCACGACGAGACGAAGACGGCGCCCCAGAGGAGAAGCCACGTGCGGGGCTTCGCGGTTCCTGCGCCCGCGACCGTCGTCGCGCGGACCGAGCCGGTGTCGACCGCGCTCACAGCAGGCCCCTCAGGATGCCGACGTGGCGGGCGAGGACCGCCGCGTAGGCATCGGCGTCGCGCCGCGCGACGGCGTCGGCCAGCGCCTCGTGATCGTGGAGTGTGACCGCGAGGTGATCAGGACGCACACGGGTGAGGTGATGACGGAGGCGATGGGCTCGGTCGTGCAGGAGGCGGGAGAAGTGCGCGGCGATCGGATTGCGGCTCGCCAGCACGACGGCGGTGTGGAAAGCGTCGTCGGCTTCGAGGAAGGCGTCCGTGTCTCCCGCCGATAGCGCTTCGCGCTGCGCCGTCAGGAGGGTCCTGAGCACGGCTACGAGCTCGGTCGCGTCGGAGGCGACGGCGCGCCGGGCGGCCGCCGCCTCGACGGCCTCGCGCATCTCGACGACGTCATCGGCCTCGCTCGGCGACATCGGCCGGACGACGGCGCCCTTGCGCGACTCAAGCGTCAGGAGCTCCTCCGCGGCGAGGCGGAGGAACGCCTCGTGCACGGGCGTGCGGCTGAGCCCGAGCTCCTGGCAGACGGTGATCTCGCTCAGGGAGGAGCCGCCGGGCAGGTCGCCGCGGATGATCCGGCGCTTGGTGTCGAGGTACGCGCGCTCGGCGGCGCTCGTGTCGGGAGGGGTCGCTGTCACGGGACGAGCATACGTTGCATGCAACGATGCATGCAATGCGTGGAAGCGGCCGGACGTTGCTTATTCAGGGCATCTGCACGGCACCCGTCGCGGATGCCCGGCCCTACGCTGAGGGGGTGAGAATTCTCCTGATTCGGCACGCTCAGACCACGGCCAACGCCGGCGGCATCCTCTCGACCGCCGCCCCCGGCCCCGAGCTGACTGAGCTCGGCCGCGCGCAGGCCGAGGCGCTCGTCGATCGCCTGGCGCACGAGTCGATCGCCGGCATCTACGTCTCGTCGCTGCAGCGCACCGCGCAGACGGCCGCGCCCCTCGGCCGCGCCCGGGGGCTGGAGATCGAGGTCGTCGACGGCGTGCACGAGATCGAGGCCGGCGACTTCGAGGGCACGAACGACACCGACTCGATGACCGCCTACCTTGCGCCGATCCGCCGATGGGCCGAGGGCGACCTCGCGGCGACGGTCCCGGGGGCCTACGACGGATCGCACTTCCTCGGCCGGTTCGACGGCGCGCTCGCCGCGATCGCCGAGAGGCACGACGACGACTCGACGGTGGCCGTGGTGTCGCACGCGGGATCGATCCGCGTCTGGCTCGGCGGCCGCGCGACGAACCTCGACCCGGCGTTCTCGGTCGCCCACTCGCTCGACAACGCCGGGGTGATCGAGCTGTCGGGGTCTCCTGACGGAGGGTGGCGCGTCGACGCGTGGCAGGGCGAGGCGGTGCAGGCCTACTGAGTTCGGGGTGGGCGGCGGGTGCGAGTTCCTGCGCCCCGGGCTCTGTTGCGTCTCAGGCTCTGGTGCTGCTCAGGCGCCGAGCAGCGCCCGCGCCGTGCTCTCGTCGATGATCAGGTCGGTGACGAGGCCGGCCGCGAGAGCCCCGCGAATACCCGGCACCTTCGACGTGCCGGCGACCACGCAGACGCGGCGCGGCGCCCGGCGGATCGTTGCGAACTCAGGACCCGACGCGCGCTTGTTCAGCTCGATGTCGCTCGACGAGCCGTCCTCCCTCAGGAAGACGGTCGCCACGTCGCCCACGACGCCGTCGCGCCGCAGGCTCTCGTGGTCGGCATCCTCCAGGTAGCCGCCGGAGTAGACGTGGCTCGGCACGAGGGCCGACGGGGCTCCGATGCCGAACAGCACGACGTCCATCGACTCCTGAAGCTCGAGCACCCGCTTGGTGCTGCGCTCACGCCAGAGGGCGAGCTTCGTGTCGGGGTCGTCGAAGAACGCCGGCACGGGGAACTGCTGCACCTGCGCACCGAACGCGTCTCCGAACCGGCGCAGGATCTCACTCGCGTAGACGATGCCGGTCGTGCGGGTGTTGGCAGCGCCGTTCAGCTGCACGATCATCGAGCCGTGCGTCGACTTGGGCACGAGGTAGCGGCTGATCGCGCTGACCGTCGAGCCCCAGGCGATGCCGACGACCATGTTCGAGTCGACGAACGGCGTGAGAATTCGTGCAGCCGACAGGGCTACGCGGTCGAGCCGATCGACGTCGGTGGTCTGGTCGGGGATCGGCACGACGTGGGCGACGACGTTGTACCGACGGTGCAGGGCGTCGCTCACGACGGTCGCCTGATCGAGCGGCGACTTGATCTGGATGTCGACGAGGCCGGTCTCCCGCGCGAAACTCAGGAGGCGCGACACGGACGATCGCGACGTTCCGAGCTCGCGAGCGATCGCCTCCATCGTGAGGTCCTGGAGATAGTAGAGATGCGATGCGCGCAAGGCGTCCTGAGTGCGGTCTGACGCGGTTGAATCAGGAAGAGTCATGAGTGCCTCCGTCTGCACGTATGTGCACAGGCCTTGACCACTCGCGCGCACACGTCAAGTATGGCTGTGTTCAGCATCACCAGTTCCACTGAGATCGAAGAGGACAGAGCCAGTGACCGAGTCGAAGAAGACAGAAGCGGGCAAGCTCCGCGCCAACGTGTCGCGAATCGTGGATCGGCCGTCGGCCCAGGTCCTGATCATCGGCGGCGGCATCAACGGAATCGCGACGTTCCGCGACCTGGCGCTGCAGGGCGTCGACGTCGTGCTCGTCGAGCGCAACGACTACGCGTCGGGCGCTTCGGCCGCGTCGAGCCACATGATCCACGGCGGCATCCGCTACCTCGAGAACGGCGAGTTCCGTCTCGTCCGCGAGTCGGTCGAGGAGCGCAACGGCCTCCTGAAGATCGCACCCCACTACGTCAAGCCGCTTCAGACCACGATGCCGATCTTCTCGACGTTCTCCGGTCTGATGAACGCGCCCCTGCGCATGCTCACGCACAAGCAGCGTTCCACCAAGGAGCGCGGCGCCGTCCTGATCAAGGTCGGCATGACCCTGTACGACTCCTTCTCGCGTGACGGCGGCACCGTCCCGCGTCACAAGTTCCTGACGCGGTCTGCGGCCCTCCGCGATATGCCCGCCCTGAACAAGAACCTCAAGTACACCGGCACCTACTACGACGCCTCCGTGCACGAGCCCGAGCGTCTCGCCCTCGACGTCCTGAAGGACGGCCTCGCCGCCGGCAACCGCGGCGCCGCCGGAGCCACCTCCCGCAGCGCGAACTACGTCGAAGCGGTCGGCGCTCAGGACGGCGGCGTGCTCCTGCGCGACGTCGTGTCGGGCACGGAGTTCGTCGTCACCGCCGATGTCGTCGTCAACGCCTCCGGGCCCTGGACCGACCTCACCAACGAGGTCTTCGGCGCGACGTCGCAGTTCATGGGCGGCACCAAGGGCTCGCACATCGTCGTCGACCACCCCGAGCTCCTCAAGGCCACCAACGGCCGCGAGCTGTTCTTCGAGAACAACGACGGCCGCATCGTCCTGATCTACCCGCTCAAGGGCCGCGTCCTGATCGGGACGACCGACCTCGAGGCCGACATGAGCCAGCCCGCAGTCTGCACCGAGGAGGAGGTCGACTACTTCTTCGACCTCGTGAAGCACGTCTTCCCGAAGATCACGATCACGCGCGACGACATCGTCTACCGCTACTCGGGCGTGCGCCCGCTGCCGAAGCACGACGACCTCGCCGCCGGCTTCGTGTCGCGCGACTACCGCATCGTCGAGACCGACGTCGCCTCGCTGCCGAAGTCGAAGGTGCTGTCGCTCGTCGGCGGCAAGTGGACCACCTTCCGCGCCCTCTCGGCGCACCTCTCGACCGAGGCCACCACGCGCCTCGGCGTCGGACGCACCGTCGACACCGCGGGCATGCCCATCGGCGGCGGCAAGGACTTCCCGACGCTGCCCGGCGACCGCGCCAAGTGGATTACCGAGCACCAGGGCGGCCTGGATCGCGCTCAGGTCGACCGCCTCCTGACCCGTTACGGAACGCGCGCCGAAGAGGTCATCCAGACGCTCCTCGACCAGCCGTCCGAGGCCCTCGCGAGCGATGCCGACTTCACCGAGGCCGAGATCGCCTACTTCGCCGAGCACGAGGACGCCGTCCACCTGGTCGACGTCATCCTGCGCCGCACGAACCTCGCGTTCGTGGGCGGCGTGACACACGAGGTCCTCGCTGAGATCGCCGGAATCCTGCAGGGCTCACTCGGCTGGACCGACGAGGCGCGTGACGCCGAGATCGCGGACACCGTCGAGATCCTGAAGACGTTCCACGGCGTCGAGGTCTCGTCGCAGGATGCCCCCGCCGGCTCGTCGGCCCAGTCGCCTGCCGCTGCCCCCGCCGAGGCCGAGAGCCCCGTGTCGGCCGCGGCCTCCGGCTCGCCCCAGGCGTAAGCCGCCCACGACCCGCGGCCCCGCCGCCCGGACTTGCGAGAGGTTCGGGTGGCGGGGCCGCGTTCGTCGTGCGCGGTGCGGACTCAGGTGATGTGGGCGGGCAGAGCGTGCGATCGCCGAGTCCGCGGTGGGCGCGGTGCGGTTCTCCTGAATCGCGACGTGCGTCGGGAGGCGAGGCGCCGAGTTCCTGCGCCCTGATCAGTGCACGGGCGCAGGAACTCCGCGCTCCGCGCTAGCCGCCGAGCCTGCCCGTCAGGCGGCCATGGAACGCCTGCGACCTCTCGTCGAGGCCCTCGATCGCTACGGTCTTGCCGAGCGCGGCGTACTTCGTCTCGATCGAGTCGAGAGCGGCGACGGTCGACGCATCCCACACCTGGGCGGCCGTGAGGTCGATCGTGACGTTCTCAGGATCTTCGGCGTAGGCGAACCGCTCGACGAGGTCGTTGGACGAGCCGAAGAACAAGGGTCCTGACACGGCGTATCGCACGGCCTCGCCCACGGAAGCGCGATCCACCTGAATGACGTGCGCGACTCGGCGCGCGAACAAGACCATCGCGAGCACGACGCCGACGAGCACTCCGAGCGCGAGGTTGTTCGACACCACCACCACCACGACGGTCACGACCATGACGATTGTCTCGGGGACGGGCATGCGGCGAAGGGTCGACGGCTTCACGCTGTGCCAGTCGACCGTCGTGATGGCCACGATCATCATGACCGCGGCCAGAGCCACCATGGGGATCTGCGCCATGACCCCCGCCAGACCCGTGACGAGCGCGAGCAGGAAGAGCCCGGCCACCGCCGTCGAGACTCGCGTCCGCGCGCCGCCGGTCTTCACGTTCAGGATGGTCTGGCCGATCATGGCGCAGCCGGCGATGCCTCCGTAGAACCCCGCCGCGATGTTCGCGACGCCGAGCGCCCACGACTCCTTGCCCTTGTGGGAGCGAGTCTCGGTCAGGTCGTCGACGAGCTTCGCCGTCAGGAGGGTCTCCATCAGGCCGACGAACGCCACGCTGATGGCGGTCGGCCAGATGATCGACAGCGTCGTCAGGTTCAGCGGAACGAGCAGCTGCGTCAGGCCGGGAAGGCCTCCGCTGAGGGGTCCTTCGTCGCCCACGTTCGGCACGTCGGCACCGCCGAAGATGACGATCGCCGTCACCAGCACGATCGCGACGAGCGGCGCCGGCACGGCTTTCGTGAAGCGCGGCAGGATCAGGATCACCGCGAGCGTCAGGGCGAACAGCACGTAGGCCAGCCACGGCACGTCGATGACGTGCCGCACCTGCGCGACGAAGATCAGGATGCCGAGCGCGTTGACGAAGCCGATCATGACGCTGCGGGGGATGAAGCGCATCAGACGCGCGAGCCCCGCGGTGCCGAAGACGATCTGCACGATTCCTGCCAGAACGACCGTCGGCAGCACGTACTTGACCCCGTGCTCGTGAACCAGAGGCGCGATCACGAGCGCGACCGACCCGGCGGCGGCCGTCACGACTCCCGGTCGGCCGCCGAGCACGGTCATCACCAGAGTCAGGACGATCGACGCCACGAGGCTGACCAGCGGGTCCACTCCGGCGACGACCGAGAACGAGATCACCTCGGGAACGAGCGCGAGCGTCGTGACGATGCCCGCCAGCGCCTCGCGGGTGAGCAGGCGCGGGTTCTTCAGGACGTCGAGCACGCCGATCGGGCGGTCGAGGGCAGGCGTGATCATGGCGTCTTTCGGGTGCGGTCGAAGGTGATGCAGGAACTCGGGGCAGTCGTCAGATCAGGCGGCACCCGGTCGATTCGGGGCGCACCGTTGCGCCAGTGTCAGGATACGCGGCCACCGGGTCAGCTCCGCACGTGCATCCGCTCCCCCTGCCGCCCGAACAGGCTCAGGAATTCGACGGCGCGCTGGTCGGCGCGGCCGAACCAGTGGGGTGTCGTGGTGTCGAACTCGGCCGCCTCGCCTGACTCCAGGACCATGTCGCGGTCGCCGACGATCAGCCGCAGGCGACCGCGGATCACGTAGACCCACTCGTGGCCCTCGTGCGTGCGCGGAGTGGGGTCGCGGTCGTCAGCGCTTCGGGTGCCGTCCGTGCTTTCGGCGAACAAGTGCTTGAAGACCTGAACGCCTGACGCGCCGCGCGACAGCGGCAGGATCGTCTGGCCGTGCCGGCGGACCGGCTTGATATGAATGCGCGGGTCTCCGGTCTGCGGTGCGCCGACCAGATCGTCGAGCGGGACGCCGTGCGCTCGGGCGAGGGGGAGGAGGAGCTCGAGAGTCGGCTTGCGGCCGCCCGACTCCAGCCGCGAGAGCGTGCTCACCGAGATCCCGGTCTCCGTGGACAGATCGGCGAGGGTCACGTCGCGCTGCTGACGGAGGGCTCGGAGGCGGGTGCCGACGGCGTCGAGCACCGCGCGCGTGGGGTCGAGGTTTGCCATATCGGCAAGGTTAGTTGCCGTCCGGACTCGTGTCGACTGAGGATGAGCCATGATCGATTCAGTCCCAGCCGTGTCCGGAGATGCGAACCCCTACGACGTCATCGTCATCGGCGGAGGTGCAGCCGGCCTGGGTTCCGCGCTGACGCTTGCCCGAGCGCGCCGACGCGTCCTCGTCGTCGATTCGGGTGAGCCGCGCAACGCCCGTGCAGAGGGCGTCCACAATTTCCTCACCCGCGACGGGATGACCCCGCTCGACCTCGTGGCCGCGGGTCGCGCCGAGGTCGAGTCGTATGGCGGCATCGTTCGCGAGGGGGTCGTGGTCGCGGCGCGTGGCGATGTGGCGCGGGGGTTCGAAGTGGATGTGGTGGCGTCTGCTGCGGGTCGTGCGGGTGCGGGTGCGGGTGCGGGCGGCGTCGCCGGTGCTGGGGGCGGTCCCGGATCGGGCGATGGTGCGGGGGCACGCCGAGTTGCGTCGGCCGACTCAGGAATGCTGACGCTGCGCGCCCGTCGCCTCGTGGTCACCACGGGAATCACGGACGAGCTTCCTGAGGTCGCGGGCCTCGACGCCCGCTTCGGCCGCGACGTCATCCATTGTCCGTACTGCCACGGCTGGGAGGTCCGCGACCTGCCGATCGCCGTCATCGGCGTCAACACGTTCGCCACGCACCAGGCGCTTCTCTTCTCGCAGTGGTCGCCTGACGTGACCCTCGTGGTGCACGACCCGTCGGCGGCGCCTGGCCCCGACGACCGAGAGCGGCTCGCCGCGCGAGGCGTCCGCGTCGTCGAGGGCGGCCCGATCGAGTCAATCCGTGTCGACGGCGATGCGCTCACTGGCCTGCGACTCGTCAGTGGGAACGTCGTCGACGCTCGGGCCGCCGCAGTCATGCCGACCGCCGTCGCCCGAGCCGGGTTCGTCGCCGACCTCGGGCTCGACCTCGCGCCCGTGCCGATGGGTGCTGGGACGTGGATCGAGGTCGACGCGGCGCAGGGCACCTCGGTCGCCGGGGTGCGGGCCGCGGGGAACGTGACGGACTCTTCCCAGCAGGTGGTCGCCGCCGCCGCGGGTGGCGTCCTCGCGGGGGCGCGGGCCAACTTCGACCTGCTGGAGGAGGACACAGCGGCCCTCGTCGCCGAGGCGCGGGCCGGCGCCTGACGGCGCGGGCCGGCCACCGCGTCACACGCGGAGCCGAGCTTCCACCTCGCCGAGAGTGCACTTTTTGTCGAAAAACGTCCCCCGGGGCGACAAAAGTTGCACTTTCGCCGCAAGCGCGGGCCCTCACGTCGACGTCGACGTCGACGTCGACGTCGGCTTCGGCATCGACGCAGCCGGGGCCCACCGCGACCGCGACCGCCGCCGCCACAGCCCCTCACAGCCAGGCCGCCGCCACCCGCACACGCAGAACGGCCCCGGGCACGACACGCAGAACGGCCCCGGGCACCAAGCCCGGGGCCGTTCCGTACTGCGGTGAGCGCTAGTGCGCGGCGACCGGCACGTCGCTGCCGCTGTGCTCGCCGGCGGCAGCGACCTCGGCCTGACGGACGCCGTGGGGGCGGATCAGGAGTCCGCCGATGAGCGCGATGATCAGGAAGACGCCCGTCGCGATCCAGAAGGCCAGGTGGTACCCGGAGAGCGTCGCGTTGGCGAGGTCGGTCGGGGTGCGACCGTGGTCGTCGAGGTAGGACGTGATGGCGTTCGCGCTGAGGGTCGAGAGGAGCGCCGTTCCGATGGAGCCGCCGATCTGCTGCGCCGTGTTGACGGTGGCCGAGGCCACGCCGGCGTCCTCGCGAGCGACGCCCGAGGTGGCGGTGTTCATGGCCGACGAGAAGATCAGGCCCATTCCGAGGCCCATGACGATGAGGCCGGGAAGGACGACGCCCGCGTAGCTGGAATCGAGGCCGATCCGCGTCAGGAGTGCGAGGCCGCCGGCGGCGATGAGGGCGCCGACGAAGATCAGCAGACGCGGCCCGACGCGCGGCAGCAGGCGGCTGCCGAACAAGGTGGCGCTGAACATGATCGACAGCGGCATCGGGAGGAACGCCACGCCGGTCTTGAGCGACGAGAAGTTCAGCGTCTGCTCCATGTAGTAGGTCAGGAACAGGAACACTGCGAACATGCCGATTCCGGCGAGGCCGACTGTGAGGTACGCGCCGCCGCGGTCGCGGTTCAGGATGACCCGGAGCGGGAGCAGCGGGTGCTTGACGCGCTGCTGGATCAGGACGAACGCGATCAGGAGGACGACGCCGGCCGCGAGGCAGGCGATCGTGACCGGGTCGCTCCACGAGCTGGTCTCGGCGTTCGAGAAGCCGTAGACGATTCCGACGAGCCCGGCCGTGACCGTGACGACGCCGGGGACATCGACCTTGGGCTTGTGAGCGACGACGCCGCGCGCCTTCAGGAACACGATCGCGCCGACGAGGGCGAGGACTGCGAAGACCACGTTGACGAAGAGGCAGAAGCGCCAGGAGGTGTACTCGGTGAGCACACCGCCGAGGAGGAGGCCGACGGCCGCTCCCGAACCGGCGATGGCGCCGAAGATGGCGAACGCCTTGCTGCGCTCCTTGGGCTCCGTGAAGCTCGTCGTCATGATGCCGAGCGCGGACGGGGCGAGCAGCGCGCCGAACACGCCCTGCAGAGCACGAGCGGCGACGAGAGCGCCGAACGAGTCGGCGGCCCCGCCCAGGACGGAAGCACCGGCGAAGCCGACGAGCCCGATGATGAAGGTCGTGCGGCGACCGAAGATGTCCGAGAGGCGGCCGCCGAGCAGGAGGAGGCTGCCGAACGCGAGCGAGTAGGCCGTGACGATCCACTGGCGGTTGTCGTTCGAGAAACCCAGGTCGGCCTGTGCCGAAGGGAGAGCGATGTTCACGATGGTGGCATCGAGAACGACCATCAGCTGAGCCAGCCCGACGATCGCCAGGATGATCCACTTGTGGTCGCGGGCGGCGGGTGCCGGCGACGAGTTCGGTGCCGCGGTCGCGGCAGAGGTGGTCGAGGTCATTGCATCCTGACGGTCGTGAAAACGGGAGGGAGAAAAGAAGAGGCGTTCACCGTTGGACGCAGTCGCGAGGCTACGGGGAGCCACCGACACTCGGACTCCAAGCGTGCAGTCACCGCAA
This sequence comes from Frondihabitans sp. OV104, assembly GCF_057787745.1. Lineage (NCBI taxonomy): Bacteria > Bacillati > Actinomycetota > Actinomycetes > Micrococcales > Microbacteriaceae > Frondihabitans > Frondihabitans sp. OV104. Next base: position 2,399,643 of record NZ_CM173541.1, on the reverse strand, counting down.
TCATTCCCTGATTCGCGGGAAATCCTCAGAGAGTTACAGAGAGTTCACGAACGGGCCTTGCCCGATGCACTCGCCGCGAGGGTGGCGAGGTCGATGTCCAGCAGCAGCTTGACTCGCTCGTCTCGCCCCTCGCCGTAGCCGACGTCCGGCACGACGACGCTGGTGACGTGGCTCATGATGGCCCCGCCGATGTCGTTCCAGGCTCGGTCTCGCGCGGCGAGGACGATCTCGTCGACGTAGGCGTCATCGGCCGCCAGGGTCTCGAGACGCGAGGCGATCGTCGTGTAGATGGTCTGTCGCGAGGCGAGTGCAGTGTTGTCGTCGGCACGGTAGTCGAACTGGTGGCGCGAGCGTCCGCTCGACTTGAGCGCCTTGGCCCGCGTGTCGACCATGCGGCCGGCGAGCTCCACCTGCTCCTCGGCGAGGTGCGCCAGCTCGTCGCGCACGGCGACGGCTGTCTCGACGACGTCGAACGACTCCTGCTCGCGGAGCGCGCTCACGATGATCCGGTTCGCGACGGCGATCGTGGCCGCCGACTTCGCGATGAGCAGACCGTCGGCGACGGCGCCCTCGACCTCTGCGGGGTCGACGGTCTCCGCCGCGAGGCGGGCGCGCTTGGACTTGGATCTCACCACCCCTCAACGCTAGCGCGACTGGCGGTGGTTCGACGATGCGTGGCAGTCCGAGCAGGCGCGGATGTCGGCGGGCACCCCTACTGTCGTCGCATGGCGATCACCCCCGACGCGAAGAACTGGACCTGGGTCCTCGAGAGGCCGTGCGCTGACTGCGGCTACAACTCCGGCGCGACGGCGTTCGACGACGTGCCGCGTCTCGTGCGAGAGAACGCCGCCGCGTGGCGGCCACGCCTCGCAGAGCCCGACGCGCGAGACCGACCCGACGACGCGACGTGGTCGCCTCTCGAGTACGGCGCACACGTCCGCGACGTCTTCCGCGTCTTCTCGACGCGCCTTCAGCTCATGCTCGACGACGACGCCCCGACGTTCCCCGACTGGGACCAAGATGCCACCGCCGTCACCGACGACTACGCGTCGCAAGAACCGACCGTGGTCGCCGACGAGCTGCTCGCGTCGGCAGCGAGAATCGCCGACGCGTTCGAGGCCGTGCGCCCCGAGCAGCTGCCGCGCACGGGGCTGCGCTCCGACGGCAGCGGGTTCACAGTCGCATCTCTCGCCCTCTACTTCGTCCACGACCCGATTCATCACCTGCACGACGTGACGGCGACGTCCTGAGACGAGAGAAGCGCAGGAACTCGGGGCACTCACCCCGCTCAGACCGAGAACGCCGCTTCCGGGCCACCCGTCAGCGCTGCGGTGACGCGCTCCGTCATGTCGGCGCTCATGGCCGGCATCGCATCCGCAGCGTACCACCGCGCCTCGGTGTTCTCGCCGTCGGCCGGCCGGGGGTCGCCCGAGACATAGCGGCAGACGAAGGTGTGGTCGATGTACTGGGCGCGGTCGCCGTTGGGATACGTGATCTCGTCGGTGACGCCGATTCGAGCGAGCCGGACGGGCACGACGACGAGGTCGGCCTCCTCGAGCACTTCGCGAGCAGCGGCTGCGGCGGGCTGCTCTCCGGGATCGATGATGCCGGTCACGGGTGTCCACGCACCCGTGTCGGTCCGCTTCACCAGCAGGATCTCCGCCGAAGCCGAAGCCGAAGCCGAAGCCGAAGCCGAAGAAGTCCGCGGCGACCTGTCCAGGTCGCGCACGACGACGGCGGTCACGCCGGTGAGCCAGAGCGGCGCGGTCCCGATCTTCTCGCGGAGGGCAAGGACGAATTCGGGGGTGGCCATGCGGGCAGGCTAGCAAGCGACGCGCCCGGGAACCCCGTGAATTGGGGGCACGATGCCCCGGACGGGGGACTCCCCGGGGTTGGTTGCACCCGGGAACATAAACGTGGGCCCGACGGGCGGGCCCAGGGGAGTTCCATCGTGACCATCGTCAATCCTTCGGCAGCCGACGCGCTGCGCGAGATCGAGCTGCCGTCGTCGTGCCTCAAGGCCGGCAACGGGCGAGGCGTGCCCATGCGCCGCTACTCCATGCTCGACTCCACCCTTCTTCTCACCGCGGTCCAGTCGATCGTCATCGCCACGCTGCTTCCGCTCGAGGGCAACGTCAAGCTCGCCGCGATCATCCTCGGCGTCGTCTTCACCGCCATCGCCGCCGTCATCAGCCGCCGCCGTGCCATCCGCAGCAAGGCCGTCCGCGACGAGCGCGCCGCGATCATCCGCTGGCTCGCGATCCACACGCCGCTCGACCACCGCAGCCGCCTCGCGCTCGCCTGGGCCGAGCCGCAGGAGATCGGCGACCGCCAATACGAGTTCCGCTCCCTGACGGGCGGGCGGCAGCTCTCGCTCATCATCGACCTCGACATCCAGGTCGCATCGCTCGCGACCCTGTAGGGCGGGGTCGCCGGCACGGCGGGCCTCGACGGCGGGCTGCGAGTTCCTGCGCCCGTGGTCTGTGGAGAACTCCGGCGGCGAATCGGCGCCCGAGCCTAGAATCGTCTCGCCCGGCAATCGCGACGAAACGAGACGACAGTGACCCCGACGACAGCGTCAGACGCAATCGCAGTAACCCCGAAGATCTTCGGTGACATCACCAAGGCCTTCGGCAACACCCCCCTGGTTCGAATCAACAAGCTCGGCGGCTCCGAGCGGGCCGAGATCCTCGGCAAGCTCGAGTTCTACAACCCGGGCAGCAGCGTCAAAGACCGTCTCGGCGTCGCCATCGTCGACGCCGCCGAGGCCTCGGGCGAGCTGACCGCCGGCGGAACGATCGTCGAGGGCACGAGCGGCAACACCGGAATCGCCCTGGCCCTCGTCGGCGCTGCGCGCGGCTACCGGGTCGTCATCACGATGCCCGAGACGATGAGCGTCGAACGACGCGTGCTGATGCGGGCGTTCGGTGCCGAGATCGTGCTCACGCCGGGTGGCGAGGGCATGCGCGGCGCACACGACCGAGCCGAGCAGATCGTCGCCGAGACCCCCGGTGCCGTGCTGGCGCACCAGTTCGAGACGCTCGCCAACGCCGAGATCCACCGCACCACGACGGCGCAGGAGATCCTCCGCGACACCGACGGCAAGGTCGACATCTTCATCGCCGGCGTCGGAACAGGCGGCACGATCACGGGTGTCGGCCAGGTTCTCAAGGAGAAGGTCCCCGGCGTCCAGATCGTCGCGGTCGAGCCCGCCGACTCGCCCCTGCTCTCGCAGGGCAAGGCCGGCCCGCACAAGATCGCCGGCATCGGCGCGAACTTCGTGCCCGAGGTGCTCGACACCAGCGTCTACGACGAGGTCTTCCCGGTCGAGCTCGACGACGCCCTCCGCGTGGCGCGTGAGCTCGCCAGCGAAGAGGGAATCCTCAGCGGCATCTCGTCTGGAGCGATCATGCACGCGGCCCTCGAGATCGCGAAGCGTCCTGAGAACGCTGGCAAGCGCATCGTCGCGATCGTCTGCGACACCGGTGAGCGCTACCTCTCGACGGTGCTGTTCAGCGACCTGACGGACTAGGGGTGCGGCTGATCGCGCGCCTGCGCGACGACGTCCGTGCCGTCCGGCGCGGCGACCCTGCGGCGCGCGGCACGGCCGAGATCGTCATCGTCTACTCCGGGCTGCACGCCGTCTGGGCCTACCGGTTGACGTCGAGACTGTGGCGCGAGCGGCCCTTCCCGGGTGCCCGCTTCGCTGCCCGACTGGGGTCGCAGACGGCACGTTGGCTCACCGGCATCGAGATCCATCCGGGCGCGTCGATCGGCGACCGCCTCTTCATCGACCACGGCATGGGCGTCGTGATCGGCGAGACGGCTGTCATCGGCGATGACGTGCTGATGTACCACGGGGTCACTCTCGGTGGTCGGGGCATCTCCGGGTCAGCCCGTCGGCACCCGACCGTCGGCGATGGCGTCATGATCGGAGCGGGGGCCGCGATCCTCGGGCCGGTCACGGTCGGCTCGGGCGCACGCGTCGGAGCCGGGGCCGTCGTGACGGCCGATGTGGCTCCGGGGGCGACCGTCGGCGGCGTCCCAGCGAAGCCCCTCGACTGAGCTCGGTCGGGGGACGGACTCAGCAAGCACTTACGACCAGGGAGTTCACTGTTCTAATGGCGCCCTCCACCCGAAGTCCCGCCCGAATCCTCCCCCTCGACGGACTCCGCACCCTCGCGATCCTCGCAGTAGTGCTCTACCACCTGCACGTGCCCGGGTTCTCCGGCGGCTTCGTCGGCGTCAACGTCTTCTTCGTGCTCTCGGGTTTCCTGATCACGTCGCTTCTGCTCGACGAGCACCGCAAGTCGGCGACCATCAACCTGGGCCGCTTCTGGGTGCGCCGCATCCTGCGCCTGTATCCGACTCTCCTCGTCGTAGTCGTCGTCGGTGTCTCGCTCTGGTTCCTGGTCGGCGACTACGGCTACTCCGACGTGGGTGCCGCCAGTGGCGCCCTCATCGCGCTCACTTACACGGGCAACTTCATGCGCGCCTTCGGCCACGTGTCGCAGGGCGTCTTCGCCCCCGGCTGGAGCCTCGCGATGGAGGAGCAGTTCTACCTCGTATGGCCGCCGATCCTGCTCCTGATGCTGTCGCGGGGCATCCGCCGCCGCACCGTCGCCTGGATCGGCGCCGGCGCCGTCGTCGTGTCGTGCACCCTCGCCGCGGTGTTCTACGACGCCCCGTCCGGCATCGCCACTCCCGACATCTACTTCAGCCCGGTCTCGAACCTCGCCCCGCTGATGATGGGCTGCGTGCTGGCGCTCGCCCTCACTCACGAGCGGGTCCGCATCTTCTTCTCCGGCCGCATGTCGATGATCTCGTCGAGCCTCGGGTTCGCCGGCATCCTGGCAGTCCTCTTCCTGATGCCAGACGACTGGAAACAGGACGCAGGAACATTCGCCCTCACTCTGCCGACCGCCGGTCTGGCGACGACCCTCCTCGTCGCCGGGGTCAGCCAGGGGTTGCGCACGACGCCCGTCGGAGCACTCCTCTCCTGGCGTCCCATGGCCTGGTTCGGCCGCAACGTCTCCTACTCGCTGTACCTGTGGCACATGATCGTCCTGGCGCTGCTCGAGCCGTACGTGCACGGACTGGGTGGCAAGTTCCTGCTGCTGGGAGCGTCGTGCGCCGTGGCCGTCGGAAGCCACTTCGCGATCGAGCGCCCCTTCCTGAAGGTCAAGAAGCGGTTCGAGCCGGCCTCGTGGTCGCGGCCTGTGGAGAACCCTCGCCCGACTCAGCCGAGTATGCAATCGTTGAAGGTGTGATCAGCACCTCCTCGTCTTCCGTCGGCTCCCTCAGTCGCTACCGCGCCGACTTCCCCGGCCTTCAGCAGGAGGTCAACGGCGAACCGCTCGCGTACCTCGACTCGGGCGCGACCGCGCAACGGCCGTCGGCGGTGCTGGATGTCGAGAGGCGGTTCCTCGAGACGACGAACGCCGCAGTCCACCGCGGCGCTCATACCCTGGCCGCCTTGGCGACCGAGGCGTACGAAGAGGCTCGCGAGACTGTCGCTCGCTTCGTCGGCGCCCGGTCGAGCGATGAGATCGTCTGGACGTCGAACGCCACCGACGCGCTCAACCTCGTCGCCTACGGCATGGGCAACGCGACTCTGGGTCGCGGCGGACCTGAGGCGAGCCGCTTCGTCCTGGCTCCCGGCGACGAGATCCTCGTCACCGAGGCCGAGCATCACGCCAACCTCGTCCCCTGGCAGGAACTCGCAGCTCGCACCGGCGCGACGTTCCGCTACGTGCCCGTGCACGACGACGGCACCTGGTCGATCGACGACGCGGCTGCGGCCCTGACCGATCGCACCCGGGTCTTCGCCTTCGCGCACGTCTCGAATGTCACCGGACACGTCGCTCCCGTCGCCGAGCTCGCCGAGCTCGCGCACGGCGTGGGTGCCCTCGTCGTGCTCGACGCCTGCCAGTCGGCTCCGCATCGCGCGCTCGACCTGGTCGGCCTCGGCGTCGACTTCGCCGCCTTCTCGGCGCACAAGATGCTCGGCCCGACCGGCATAGGCGTGCTCTGGGGGCGTGAGGAGCTGCTCGACGCCCTGCCGCCGTTCCGCACCGGCGGCTCGATGATCACGACCGTGACCATGGAGTCGTCGAGCTTTCTGCCATCACCCGCGCGGTTCGAGGCCGGCACGCAGCCGGTGTCCCAGTCCATCGCACTCGCCGAGGCGGTCCGCTACCTGGAGCGCGTCGGGCTCGACGCCATCGACGAGCACGAGGCGCGCCTCGGCCAGCGTCTGGTCGACGAGCTCGGTGCCCTGCCCGGTGTCCGCGTCGTCGGCCCCGCTTCGGGCGTCGCGCGTGCCGGTCTGGCGAGCTTCGACGTGGCCGGTGTCCACGCCCATGACGTCGGGCAGTTCCTCGACGCGCAGGGGATCGCGGTGCGCGTAGGCCACCACTGCGCGCAGCCGCTGCATCGCCGGCTCGGGCTGACAGCGACTACGCGCGCCTCGACCTACCTCTACTCGACCGACGACGAGATCGACCGCCTGGTGCAGGGCGTCTCCGAGGTCCGCGCCTACTTCGGAGCCGAGTGATGTCCGACGCACTCGCAGGCCTCTATCAGCAGGTGATCCTCGACCACGCCAAGGCACGGACCGGCGACCGCGAGCTGCCGGGTGCCGACGCGGAGCACTATGAGCGCAACCCCACGTGCGGTGACGAGATCACCGTCCGGGTCGTGATGGAGCCCGGCACCGACACCATCCGCGAACTCGCGTGGCAGGGCGACGGCTGCTCCATCTCCATGGCGTCGGCATCGGTCCTCGCCGACATCGCGCCCGGCCTCACCCTCGCTGAGCTGGCCGAGCGCACCGAGGCGTTCCGGGGCATGATGCGTTCGAAGGGCGCGGGCGAACCCGACGAAGACCTTCTCGGCGACGCGGTCGCGTTCCAGGGCGTCTCGAAGTTCGTCATGCGCGTGAAGTGCGCGATGCTCTCGTGGGTCGCCGCCGAGGCGTGCTCGACTCAGCTCGTCGCCAAGGTTCGCTAGCCCGTCACAACGGTCTGCACCGGCGGACACGCCCGGTCGGCGGGCGTCCTTCCGCAGAAAACTCCCACCCGTCGCTTAGCCTGTGGAATCACCGGCGACGGCGGCCGCCAGGCGATGTCATGCGCCCGGCGAACTGCTGAGACGTCGGCCGACGCAGGGAGCGGGATGGCGCAGGAGAGCAAGGTCGCGCAGGGCGGCAAGGTCGCGCAGGTCAAGCACGGTCAGCTCAGGCGGCCGCATCCCGTCGCGTCGCTGCTGCGCCTGGTCGCCGTCGTGGTCGCCGTGGGGCTCGTCTCGTCCGCCTGCGTCGTCGCCTACGCGGCCCATGATGTCGTGACGACCGCTGCGCCGCCCGTCCACATCCCCCACCTCCCCGGGCATACGGCCGAGCCTCTGCCCGAGGCGCCGGCCGGGCAGACCGTCGGCGAGGTCAACATGCTTCTCATCGGCACCGACACCCGGACCGGGCAGGGCCAGGACTACTCCGACTCCGCGAATCAGGACGCCAGTACGGGCGCCGGCAACAACGACGTCAACATCCTGCTGCACATCTCGAAGGACCACTCGAGCATCTCCGTCGTGAGCTTCCCCCGTGACCTGATGATCCCGATCCCGTCCTGCCCGACAGCCTCAGGCGGCTACTCGTACTCGAGCAGCAAGGCCATGCTGAACACGGCCCTCAGCCGCGGCGGCGACGACCGGCACGGTCTCGCCTGCGCCGTCCTGACGATCGAGCAGCTGACCGGGCTCGACATCCCCTATGCGGCGAGCGTCACTTTCGCCGGCACCAGCGCGATCTCCACCGCGATCGGAGGCGTCACCGTCTGCCTCGCGACGCCGATTCAGGACGACAACGTCGATCCGCCGCTCGACCTGAAAGCAGGCGAGCAGACCGTGGTCGGCGACGAGGCCCTGTCGTTCCTGCGCAGTCGCCACGGAGTGGGAGACGGAAGCGACCTCGGCCGCATCAGCAACCAGCAGGTCTTCATGTCGTCGCTGGCTCGCCAGCTCACGAGCTCCTCGACGTACGCGAACCCCTTCAAGCTGTTCGCGATCGCCTCGGCGGCCTCGAAGAACATGCTCCTCTCCGACACGCTCAACGTGAAGACGCTGATCGGAATCGTCCAGGCCGTGCAGACGGTGGGCCTGTCGAACATGGTCTTCGTGCAGTACCCGGTCGGGGAGGACCCCGACGACAGCAACCGCGTCGTGCCGAACGCGTACGCGGCCGGGCAGCTGAATCAGGCGCTCATCGCCGACCGGCCGATCGTCCTGACGGGCACGACCGGAGACGCCGCCGAGACCGACCCGTCGAGCACGCCGTCGACGGGGGCCACCTCGCCTCCATCGACGCCCGCGTCTCCCGGATCGACCTCGCCAGCCACGACGCCACCGGCCTCCACGCCCGCGAAGACCACGGCTCCCTCCGCGTCGGTCACTCTGCCGCCGTCGGTCACGGGGCAGACCGCCGCGCAGAAGACCTGCTCCAAGAAGGGGCAGTACTAGCGTCACGTTTCGTCACGTTGCGCGGGCCCACCCCCGGGCGTCGGATGATCGTCAGGTGACTTCATCGACCCGCGGAACCGTCGTCGTCCTCGGCGGCGGCGACCCGGGCGGCGACCTCGGGCATGTCGTCGACGCCCTGGCGCTCGCCGGGTTCCGGGTCGAGACGCTTCCTGACGTCACGCCCGATATTGAGTCCGCGCGGGCCGCGGTCGTCCGGGCCTTCGACGACACGGCCAACGACCTGCCGCGCGTTCTGGTGGGCTCCGGAGTCGGTGCGACCCTCGCAGCGGGCCTCGCCGCGTCGCGTCCCATCGGCATCGAGGCCCTCGTGCTGGCGAACGTCGTGACCGCGTCGTCGCGGGGCGTCGAGCTCCCGGACGGCATCGCCCTGCCGGCCGCCCGCTCCGTCCGCCAGCCGACGCTGGTCTTCCACGGCGATCGCGACGCCGTGACCGACATCGCCGACGCGGCCAGTTGGGCGACCCAGCTGCCGTTCGGCGTCGTGCGCGTCGTCCACGGCGGCGGGCACGACGTGCTCGGCGGGGAGTCTCGACGGTCGGTGGCCGCGGCGATCGTGCTGTTCGTGGAGCGGCAGCGCGCCGGGGCGCCGGTGCTGACGGACGGGTTCGCGTAGTTCCTGCGTCCTGCGTCCTGCGCCGTGCGCCGTGCGCCGTGCGCCGTGCGCCGTGCGCCGTGCGCCCTGCGAGTCGCGCGCACCCGCCCGCAACTCAGGCGATCTGCTCGCCGCGCGCCGCATCCACGAGGATCGCGACGCTCGCTGGAGCACAACGCCTGAGTCGGCTGCGTTCATCAGGTGAACGAGGACGGCTCGGACACGCGGGCGAGGTCGCCGTAGCAAGGCGTGACGGCGCCGACGACGCGGGCGGGCTCGAGCAGGGTCGCGCGTCCTGAGCCCCCGCGCGTCCCGACTTCGACGTGCGGCGCTCCTGCGGCGCGAATCGCGCTCGACGGCACCCGACTGCGACTAAAGGATGTCGGCTGTTCTGACGATTCCCAGGTGGTGTTTGCCCATTCTTAGGATTGTCTTGGGACGCATCCTGTTTTCTGGACGGGTGAGTTCTTCCCCCGCCATCGCGCGCCTGTCTCCCGCGCCGCTCCGCTCAGGCCGGGTCGCGCACCGCCGCGGCGACCTCCGCCTCGGCTGGGCACTCGGGCTGTTCGCCTGGGCCCTGGCCTCCGCGTGGTCGTGGGTGCCGTCGTTCTGGGGTGACGAGGCGGCGAGCGTTCTCTCGGCCGAGCGGCCGCTCCCGAGCCTCTTCCGGATGCTGGGCCACGTCGACGCCGTCCACGGGACGTACTACCTCGGCCTGCACTTCTGGATCGAGGTGTTCGGCGCCTCGCCGTTCTCCGTCAGGACGCCTGCCGCGATCGCGACGGGCCTCGCCGCCGTCGGGCTGTACTTCCTGGTCCGCGAGCTCCGCTCCCGTCGGGTCGCTGTCACCGCGGCTCTGCTCTTCGCCGTCGTGCCGCGAACGATCGCGTTCAGCGACGAGACGCGCGCCTACGCCTTCAGTGCCGCCATCGCCGCCTGGTCGCTCTTCCTGCTGGTGCGGCTGGTCGGCCGCGGCGTCACCTCGAAGCGATGGTGGCTGGGCTACGGCCTGCTCTTCGCGGCGGGTGTCTACACATTCCTGTACTTCGGGCTCTTCGTCGTCGTTCACGCGCTTGTCCTGCTCCAGGCCCGGGTGCCACGCGACATCCTGAGACGGTGGGCGCTTGCGACAGCCGGCGCGGTGATCGCGGCGGCTCCTGTCATCGTCTTCGGCCTCGGGCAGCACGATCAGGTCGGGTTCCTCGCGCGCCGCGAGACGGTGACGCCGCACTCGATCCTCGTCACGACCTGGTTCGGCGAGTGGTGGTTCGCGGCGATCGCCTGGGTTCTGATCGTGACGGCGGTCGCGTTCTTCGTCGTCGACCTCGTCCGCGACCGCCGAGTCGACCTGGGCGCGGCCGAAGTGGGCCGCCCCCGGCCGATCAGCCTGACCTGGCTGGGCATGGCCTGGTTTGTCGGCCCTCTCCTCATCCTGATGGCCGGCAACCTCGTGGTGGCCGACTTCACCCCTCGCTACCTCTCGTACTCCGCGCCCGCGGCGGGTCTTCTGATGGCCATCGGACTCGTCCGGATCGCAGGACTGATCGGCCGCGCCCGACCGCGCCGCACTCTCGTCGCGACCATAACCGGCGTGGCGCTGGTCTTGGGCGTCGCAGCGCCGATCTACGCCGCCTCCCGCACGCCGTACGCGAAGAACAACACGGGATGGCAGTCCATCAGCGAGGTCGTCGGCACCAGCGCGCGCGCCGGCGATGCCGTCGTGTTCGACGAGTCCACGCGGCCGTCACGCCTGGTCCGGCTCTCGATGTACCTCTATCCGGCCGGCTACCGGGGCCTCCGAGACGTCACTCTCGAGACGCCGTACGCCGACACGAACTCTTGGCACGACTCCGTCTACACGGTCGATGAGGCTCTGAGACACGACCGCTTCGACGGCGTCACGACCGTCTGGCTCGTCGAGTACGGCGACGACGACTACGGCCTGAAATCGCTGCAGGACGCCGGCTACGCAATCGCCTCGACGCACACGGCGCACAACGCGACGATCCTCGAGCTGACGAAGTAGCCGGAGGCGGTGCGGGTGGAGCCCGACTCAGGCAGAGACGCGCCGGAGAGCCTTCACCGCGACGTCGAGCACCGGTTGAGCGACGAACGAGCCGCCGTCGGCTGCGTCGACCAGGAGTCGCGCCCGATCCGGGCTCAGGCCCGCGAAGCACTCGGCGATGGTGATGCCGTGCGACGGCCGGTCGGTGACGATCACGGGGTCGCCTGCGGACACCGAACCTGAGGAGACGACGCGGAGGTACGCGCCCGTCCTGTTCTCGGCGGTGAATCGCTTCACCCAGCGCGGCTCCTTCATGCGGCGGGCAAAGGTGGCGCAGGGCGTTCGGGGCATCGTCACCTCGAGCACGAGCGCGTCGCCGATCCGCCAGCGCTCGCCGATGACGGCCCCGCCCACGTCGACCCCGGTGGTCCTGAGGTTCTCGCCGAACAGGCCGGGGGCGATCTCGCGCCCGAGCAATCCTGCAAAGTGGGCGGCATCCTCGTCCGAGAAGGCATAGACCGCCTTGTCGGCCCCGCCATGGTGCGTGCGATCGGCCTGGACGTCGCCGTAGACGCCGAGCTTCCTCACGGCGACGGGCTCGTCGAGGGGAGTCTTGTCGATGGCGGTGACGCCGACGTTCCCCGAGTCAGGACGCAGGCGGGCGACACGGCAGACGGCGGTGATGGCGGGCATGCCTCCATGGTGCCATCCGGTCGACGAGACGACCAGGGGCGCAGGAACTGCGGAACCGCCGCCGAGCCGCACCGCAGCCGCGCCCGGCGTCCGTCTCCGCACCCGCCACCGCCGCTCCGGCTCGCCCCTTCCGGGCTAGAGCTCGACGACCTCGAACTCGAGGAGGTCGGCGCCCGTGGCGACAGGCGTGGGCGCGGTGGCTCCGTCGGCCGCCGCAGCCTGGGCGCCGTGTCCGGCGCTGTCGGCGTGTCCGGCGCCGTGTCCGTCGCCGTGCGGGGCCGGGCCGCCGTGGCCGTGGGCCGCCTTGGCGCCGTTCTCGGCCCAGTCCTGGAAGCTGGCCTCGTCGGCCCACGTCGTCACCACGAAGTAGCGGTCGTCGCCCTTGATCGGGCGGAGCAGCTGGAAGCCCTCGAAGCCGGCGGCGCCGTCGACCGAGTGCTTGCGAGCGGCGAAGCGCTTCTCGAGCTCGGCTCCGTGGCCCTCGGGAACATGGATGGCGTTGATCTTGACGACTGACATGGGCTCTCTTCGGCTCGATTTCGGGAGGACGGCGTCAGCCTAGCGAGCACGTCTTGGTGCGCGCTTCAGGCCATGGACCCTGGGATCCGGTCGCGGTCGTAGGTGATGTCGGTGTAGCCGTGGGGCAGGGGCAGGCCCTCGGGTCCGAGGTTCACGAAGACGATCTTGTCGATCGTCAGGATGCTCTGGCGCGTGACCATGTTCCTCACCTCCGCGCGCATGGTGAGCGACGTCCGGCCGAAATGCGTCGCGCGCAGGCCCATCTCGATCAGGTCGCCCTGGACTGCGCTCGACACGAAGTTGATCTCGGAGATGTACTTCGTGACGACGAAGCCGTTGCCGAGCTGGAGGATGGCGTAGATCGCGGCCTCCTCGTCGATCCAGCGGAGCAGGGACCCGCCGAACAGCGACCCGTTGGCATTCAGGTCTTCAGGACGGACCCACTTGCGCGTGCGGAAGTTGATGGAGTCGGGATCGGACGCGGGAACCCGAGTTCCTGCGGGGTCGCCCTCATGTACTGACATGCGTCGATCGTAGCGAATCAGGAGGGCAGGACTCGTTGGGGGCCCGCTCCGTCGCCCGCGAGCTCGTCCTCAGGATTCAGGAGGGAGCAGGTTCCGAGCGACAGGCAACCGCAGCCGATGCAGTCCGTGAGCTGGTCGCGCATCCGGGTGAGCGTGGCGAGGCGCTCCTCGACATGGGTGTTCCAGGCGTTCGAGATGCGCTGCCAGTCGGCGCGGGATGGCGCGCGATCAACCGGGAGCGAGTCGAACATCGCCGCGATGTCGGCGAGCGGGATGCCGAACCGGACTCCGAGCCGCACCATCGAGACGCGTCGCAGGGCGTGGCGCGGGAACATGCGCGTTCCGCCGACCGTGCGAGTTGACTGGACCAGGCCCTTCGACTCGTAGAAGCGGATCGTCGCCAGAGTGGCGCCGGAGCGCTTTGCGAGCTCCCCGATGGAGAGGGCGTCTCCTGCGGTCTTCGTCATGTGTCGTCCAAACCGAGTTCTCACCTGAGTGGGAGCTTGACCTCAAGTGCACTTGAGATCCTAGGCTGGAAACGACTCCGAATCACCGCGGAATGCACCGCCCAATCCGGCGGCACACCCAAGAGAAAGCGACAACAGTGGCTGAATACACTCTTCCCGACCTTGCGTACGACTACTCGGCCCTCGCGCCGAGCATCTCGGGCCAGATCATGGAGCTGCACCACTCCAAGCACCACGCGACCTACGTCACCGGCGCAAACACCGCCAACGCGGCGCTCGCCGAAGCCCGCGAGAGCGGCAACCTCGCGAACGTCAACAAGCTCGAGAAAGACCTGGCGTTCAACCTCGGCGGCCACGTCAACCACTCCATCTTCTGGACCAACATGTCCCCGGACGGCGGCGACAAGCCCACCGGCGACCTCGCGTCCGTCATCGACGACCAGTTCGGCTCGTTCGACCAGTTCGTCGCGCACTTCACCGCGGTCGGCCTCGGCGTCCAGGGCTCCGGCTGGGCCGTCCTCGCCTACGACATCGTCGGCCAGAAGCTCAGCATCTTCCAGCTCTTCGACCAGCAGGGCAACGTGCCCTTCGGCCTCGTGCCCCTGCTGATGCTCGACGTCTGGGAGCACGCCTACTACCTCGACTACAAGAACGTCCGCGCCGACTACATCAAGGCGTTCTGGAACATCGTCTCCTGGCAGAACGTCCAGGACCGCTACACAGCCGCCACGACCAAGACCGACGGCCTCATCGTCCTCTAGTCGTTCGTGCCTCAGCGCCCGTCACCTCACGGTGGCGGGCGCTTGTGCGTGGCGCCTCGACGGCCTCGGCCTCGACGGCCTCTCTCCCGTCCGACTTCTGGCGTAGCGAGCCGGACTTTTGATTGACAGTCGGCAGAAGTCTCGGTTAGATCAGAGCAGACCGTCTCCGAATCTCGAAGGATCACTCATGGTTCCCACACCGCTGCGTGTCGCCATCATCGGTACCGGTATGATCGGCGCAGTCCACCGGCGAGCCGCCCGAGACGCGGGTGCCGAGGTCATCGGAGTCCTCGGCTCGTCGCCGTCCCGCTCCACCGAGTTCGCATCGCAGTGGGGCGTTCCCAGGGCATACGCGGCCTTCGACGACCTCTTGGTCGACTCGCCCGACGTGATTCAGATCTGCACCCCGAATGGCACCCACTTCGACTACGCCATGCAGGCCATCCGCGCCGGTGTCGCCGTCGTGTGCGAGAAGCCGCTCGCGATGACGGCCGATCAGGCGCAGGAACTCGAGGCTGCCGCACTCGCATCCGGGGTCGTCGCCACCGTTCCCTTCGCGTACCGCTACCACCCCCTCGTCCGCGAGCTCCGCTCTCGGCGCATCGCCGGAGAGTTCGGCGACGTCCTCCTCGTCCATGGCTCGTACCTGCAGGACTGGCTGCTCGATCCGCAGTCGTCCTCGTGGCGGGTCGACGCGGGGGCCGGCGGTCGGTCCCGCGCCTTCGCCGACATCGGCTCGCACTGGTGCGACCTGGCCGAGTTCATCTCGGGTGAGCGCTTCACCGAGGTATCGGCGACGACGTCGATCGTGTACCCGATGCGTCCTGAACCTTCTGGGCTGTCTTTCGGGGGCGCGTCGGACGGCTCTGCGCCGATCCGGGAGGTCACGACAGAGGACACCGCCATCGCCACCTTCCGCACAGCGTCGGGCCGCACCGCCAACACCGTGATCTCGCAGGTCAGCGCCGGCCGCAAGAACCGCCTCTGGGTCGAGGTCGACGGATCGGCCGGCTCTGCGGTCTTCGACCAGGAGAACCCCGACAGCGTCTGGATCGGCGGGGAGGCGTCGTCGACGATCCTGCACAGGGCCTCGGGTGACGTCTCCGCCGATCAGGCGCGGCTCAACCTCGTGCCTTCGGGCCACCCGCAGGGATATCCTGACGCCTTCGCGGCCTTCCTCGCCGACACCTACACGGCTGTGCGGGGCGGGGCCCCTGAGGGGCTCCCGACTTTCGCCGATGGCGCTCGCGCCGCCCGCATCATCGATGCGGTGCTCGAGAGCGCGTCGTCGTCGTCCTGGATCCCGATTCCCGATGGTGTCTCCGTGTTCGCCGGAAGTCGGGCCTCGTGAGCTGTCGTCTGGCGTGAGCTCGTTCTGGTCGCGGAGCAGGTGGTCTACGTCGCAAGCCGGAGATTTCATCAGTTCCAGGCTCACGAACAAGCCCGGCCGGCCCGCGCGAGGGAGCTCATGGCGTCGGCATCCCGCTGGGCTCGGACCTCGGACGAGGTGAGCCTCCCCCGGGGCGCCGCGAGGTGAGCCTCATCGATCGCCGCGGGGCTGATGCGGCACCGCCAGGGCCGCCGACCGCGAGGCCGGACCCGTCGGAGCGGTCGCACGCCGATGGCTGCCGTGGAGTCGCCGAGGTGCCGCTGGACGGCTCGCGTCGTCGCCAGCCGGATCTGGTCCCATGCGTGGCGAACCATCGTCGAGCTCATGCGCAGCGGCATCTTGCCGTCGATGGCGATCGCGAGGTCCTTCGTCCGGTCGGCTTCGAACGTCGACTGGTGGAACTCGCGGCCGTCCAGCTCGACAGCGACGACGCCGTCCACCACCAGATCGATCGACTGACCCGTGCTCACCGCCACCTGCGCCTCGACGTGGTGGCCATCGGCGATGTACCGGACCCTCGCGACGGACTCCAGGACGCTCTGCGACTCGGCGTCCGACCAGGTGGCCACCCCGCGGGCGTCGGCGGGAAGGCTGTCGAGCACCTCCCGCAGATCGTCGACGCTGTAGAGCGATGAGCGCCGGGCCCAGTCCCACAGGGCGACGGCGGCCTCGAACGACGAGTCGAGGAGGGCCCGCCGAAGGGCGTCCCTCGCATCGACGACCGTGTGGTCGCCCCGGTCGACGACGTGCTGACGGTCGTGGACGACGCGGACGCCCGGCACCCGTCGGAGTCGCGCGGCGTTGCGCGGGACGGACACCGCCAACGGGATGTCGGTCTGCCAGGTCCAGGCGCCGAGCAGGACGAGAGCAGCGATGCCGGTCAGACGACCGCCGACTCGCAGAGCGACGAATCTCGGATCGGCCTCGGTGAAGGTCGTGTACCAGCCTCGCCGGGCCCGCCGGACGGCGCCGCTGCGGACGGCCCGGGTCAATGTGCGACTGCTGAACGGGAGGTCGCGCCGAGGGAGGGCGCCGCCGTTGTCGAGGACGTACTGGTGGACGGACTGGAGTGTGCTCTGGTTCATGCCGACAAGGTTCGCGACCGTGACGGCGCCGTGGAGCATCGTCGGCGGATCTGTGGATAACTTCTCCGGGCGGCGAAGGTGGGGATAACCCCGGCGGTCCGGGGCCTGCTCAGGAGGGTTGTCGCCGGCGGGGCGCGGGACCCGAGTTCCTGCGCCCTGGCTTGCTCAGATCGCCTGAGTACGCGCCGCCGGCCTAGGCGTGGTCGACGTGCTCGTGCGCCTGGTGCGCGACCGGCTCGAGCTGGAAGGTGGAGTGCTCGATCTGGACGCTGAAGTGCTCCAGCACGCACGACTGGAGGTCGTCGAGGATCCGGGGCGCGTGCCCGTCTTCGAAGCAGCCCTGCTCGACGACGACGTGCGCGCTCAGGATGGGCAGGCCCGTCGCGATCTGCGACGCGTGGAGGTCGTGGACGCCGCGGACATGCGGCAGCTCGAGCATGTGCGTGCGGACGGCTTCGAGGTCGAGACCACGGGGTGTCGACTCGAGCAGGACGCCCGTGGTCTCGCGGAGGAGACCGACCGTGCGGGGGATGATCAGGACGGCGATGAGCATGCCGGCGATCACGTCGGCGCGGGTCCAGCCGGTCAGCGAGATCAGGATGGCAGCGGCGATGACGGCGACCGAGCCGAGGGCGTCGTTCAGGACCTCGAGGAAGGCCGCGCGCAGATTCAGGTTCTCGCCACGGGACGACGACAGGACGGCGAGAGAGGCGACGTTGCCGACGAGGCCGATGATCCCGAAGATCAGAAGCGACGACGACGGCACCTCGGGCGGGGCGAGCAGTCGCTGCACGCCCTCGACCAGCGCGTAGATGCCGACGGCCAGCAGCACGGCGGCCTGGCCCAGCGCGGCGAGTACCTCGGCGCGGCGATAGCCCCAGGTGCGGGCCGATGTCGCCGGACGGGACATGAGCCCCGCGGCGACGAGCGCCGCGGTGAGCCCCGCGACGTCGGTCAGCATGTGGCCGGCGTCGACGAGCAGCGCGAGGCTGTCGGTGGTGACGGCTCCGACGACCTCGGCGATCAGGATGACCGACGTGATCGCCAGGGCGATCGACAAGCGGGTGCGGGACGACGTCGCCGCCCCGTGGTCGTGTGACATCAGCCCTCCCCGTGGTGGTGCCGGATCGGGGCGCCCACCGTGTGCTCGGCCTGATGGATGGCGTCCTGGACCAGCTTCGAGACGTGCGTGTCGACGAGCCGGTAGAACACGCGGTTGCCGTTCTGACGGGTCGAGACCATGCGCGCCATCCTGAGTTTCGCGAGGTGCTGCGAGACGGCGGTGGGCGACTTGCCCACCCGCTCGGCGAGGGCGTTGACCGACAGCTCTCCTGAGTCGAGCGCGAGGACGAGCCGCACCCGTGTCGCATCGGCGAGCATCGCGAACACCTCGACCGCGACCTCCACGAAGGTGTCGTCCGTGATGTCGTCGTCGAGTGCGGCCGCATCGTCGGCGATCACCTGCGAATCTTCGAGCATGCGTAGATAGTTGCACGGTGATCGCCTGCGGGCAATGGAATTGCGCCTTTATTCAGGAAAACGGGCGCGTTGGGGTCGGCAGCGCGCGGATCAACGCGGTTGCGGGAGCGGATCGCCTGAGTTGCGCGCACCGCCGCCGCAGCGAGGCCGCACCGCACCGCAAGCGCACCGCACCTCCGCGCGAGCGCGGCCGCAGGTCAGCCCTGCGCCGCGTGGACCAGCTGCAGCACGGCGCGCATCTCATGCGCGTCGACCTGGCCGGGCGCGCTCGCAGTGCCGGCGGATCCGAACGTCGCGCACGATCCGAAGGTCTCGCCGGCGAGGCGGCTGACGACACCGAGCGGCCCCATCGACATGGTGATCGCTGGGCGCACGGCTCTGGTCGAGGTGAACTCCGCGGTCGCCTGCAGCAGGGTCAGGACGTCGCCAGGAGTATTGGGCATGACGGCGATCTTGACCACGTCCGCTCCGAGATCCTGCTGGAGGGTCAGCCGCGCGACGATCTGCGCGACCGGCGGCGTGCGCTCGAAGTCGTGCGACGACATGATCACGGCGACTCCGGCCTCGTGGGCGCCGTTGACCAGGCGCTCGAGCGATCCGAGCTCGGTGAACATCTCGACGTCGACCGCGTCGACGAGTCCGGAGTGGATCGCGAGACGGAGGAGCGACTCGTAGTCGCGGGGATCGATGTCGCGTGCCCCGCCCTCCGGCTTCGAGCGGAACGTGAACAGCACCGGGACGTCGTCAGGCAGCTCTTCGCGCACCGTCTCGAGGAGCTCGAGCACCTCCGTGTGGTGCTCGACGTCGTCGAAGTGGTCGACGCGCAGCTCGACGAGGTCGTAGTCGTCGCGGGCGAGCCCGCCCACGGTCGTGCGCACCGCGTCGAGGCTCGCGCCGACGATCGGGACGATGATCTTGGGTGCGCCGGCGCCCAGCATCAAGCCTCGGAGGGACGCGGGGCGGAAGGTCTCGGTCACGAGTCGAGGCTACCGGCGGCCGATGGTGCAAGCCCCACGGACTCCCGCATGGCCTGCCTGATTCCCGTCTCGCCAGCGAGGGGTTCGTCCTGAGCCCGTCCCGTGAAGAGACGGATCTGCCCGATCGCCTGCTCCACGAGCATGTCGAGCCCGCTGACGGCGGTGGCGCCCGAGGCCCGCCAGGCCGAGGCGAGGGGGCTCGGCCAGGGGTCGTAGGCGACGTCGAGCAGGACGGCATCGGGCGACGACGGCGTCATCTCCGGAAGCGGAACCCCGCCGGGGAGAGTGCTGATGACGAAATCGTGGGGTCCGCTCGCGGGGGCGCTCGACAGCGAGTCGACGGCGAACGCGATGTCGAGGGCCGAGGCGACCGCCTCGAGTTCCTGCGCCTTGGAGGGATCGCGCAGGAACGCCGACACCGAGCGCGCCCCGAGCTCGTGGGCCGCTGTCAGCGCCGAGACGGCCGTCGCACCTCCGCCGAGGATCGCCACGCGCTCGTGCCGCCCCTCGTGCGCTTCCGAGATCGCGCGCGTGATGCCGTCGACGTCGGTGTTGTGCCCGGCCATCGTGCGGCCCGCCCCCGTGCCTGAGAAGACGACCGTGTTCGCGACACCCAACTGTCGGACCAGCGGCGACGCCGAGTCGAGCATCGCCACGACCTCGCGCTTGAGCGGCATGGTCAGGCTGAGACCCAGCCAGGAGTCGTCGAGCGAGTTCAGGAGGTCAGGGAGCTCGCCCGACGCCACCTCGCGCCGTCCGTACTCGTGGTCGAGCCCGAGGAGGCGGTACGCCGTCGACTGCAGGGTGGGCGAGAGGGAGTGCTCGATGGGGGAGCCGAGGACGGCGAGACGCATGCGACAACCCTACTGAGCGGGTCGCCGAAGTCAGGGGCTCGGGTCACGACCTCAGGACGTCAGCGATCCGATCCAGGGCGAGCCGTGCCTCCGGGAGCCACGGTGCGCCCGGAAAGTCGTGGAAGCCGCCGCGCGTGATTCTCAGCTCGGCCTCGCCACCGGCGTCGCGGATGCCGCGAGTCAGGAGCTCTGCGTCGGCGAGGAACACGTCGCGGTCGCCCTGGTAGGTGTGCACGGGCGGAAGTCCTGAGAGGTCGCCGTAGAGGGGGCTGACGCGCGGGTCGCGCAGGTCGAGGCCCCCGGCCCAGAGTCGGCCGGCCTCCACCAGCCCGGCGGGGGCGAGCATGTGGTCGAGCGGGGCGAGTTCCTGCACCCGGGGATTCGACATGGTCACGTCGACCCAGGGGGAGATCAGGACGACGCCGCGCGCCGGAGGGAGTCCGGCGTCGCGTTGGGCCATGGCCTGGCCGAGCGCCAGGCCGGCCCCCGCGGAGTCGCCGCCGAGGAAGACGCGGTCGCCGTGGTCGTCGCGTGCCCGCTCGGCGACCTCGTTCAGGAACGGATAGGCGTCGACCGCGGTGAACTCCGGCGCGAGCCCGTAGAGGGGGACGCTCACGCTCAGGCCGGTGCGGGCGATGAGCCCGGCCAGGATGCCCCAGTGCGGCCCGACGAGGGGGAAGACGTAGCAGCCGCCGTGCGTGTAGATGAGGTGCGCTCCCGACGGGTTCGACAGGGGAGTGAGCGTGACGAGCCGGTGGCCGGCGACGAGCTCCTCGGTCACGGACGCGACCTTGCGGAGGCCTGCGGGGATCGGGGCGGCGGTGCCGCGGTTGTCGATCGCGCGGCGGAGCGTCCCGGCGTCGGCCGTGCTCCGCCCCCGCAGGACGAGAAGGCGGCGGGTGGCGCTCAGGAGAACCGACATGGGCCCGAGCCTAGCCAGATCGGGAGAAAGTAGTGGGTCGTGGTGACTTTAAGGGTTAGATTCAGGTAGACATTAACTGCGAGGGCCGGCGAGGGGTGACAATGTGAGCGATTCCACGCTGGCGAGCATGTCTCCTGCGCTCGCGGTCTCGACGGTGGTCTTCTCGCTGATGCCGTCCGACTCGACTGGGCGCATGGCTCTGCATATCCCTCTGGTGCGCCGGATCCGGGAGCCCTACCGCGGACGTTGGGCCCTGCCGGGTGGCCCGCTCGCGCCCGACGAGGACCTGGCCGACGCGGCCCGTCGCCACCTCGTGACGACGACGGCGCTGTCGCCGACCTATCTAGAGCAGCTCTACGCGTTCGGCGCGCGAGGCCGGTCTCTGGCCGAGCGCGTGGTGTCGATCGTGTACTGGGCACTCGTGTCGCGGGCCAACGCGGCCGACGATGCGACCACGGCGCTCGTGCAGAGCGACCCGAACGTGTGCTGGTTCGACGCGGACGACCTTCCTGAACTCGCCTTCGACCACCGGACGATCGTCGACTACGCCCTCTGGCGGCTCCGCACGAAGATGGAGTACAGCCGGATCGCCCACGCCTTCATCGGTGACACCTTCACGCTCGCCGGCCTGCGCGAGGTGCACGAGGCGGTGCTCGGACGCGAGCTCGACCCGGCCAACTTCCGCCGCATGGTCGAGTCGAGCGACTCCGTCGTGCCGACGGGGGAGTTCCTGACCGGCACCCCGCACCGGCCCCCGCGCCTCTATCGCTACAACCACGCAGTCGACCTCGTCGACCCCAATCCGCTCGGGCGCACCTGAGACCCGAGCGCCGGACCTCCTTCCTGACGTAGCGCACACCCCAGTCATCCGACGACCGAAGAAAGCCGCACCATGACCTCCGTCGACACCACGATCCGCCGCATCACCAACGGTGAGGCCCCCGGCGCCGTCTGCACCACCGACCTCCGCGAGGCGCCGTGGGCGTTCGACACGGGTGTGCCCTCCTACGGCCCCGGCTCATCGATGTTCGACGCGATCCCGGCGCGCTCGCCGCTCCAGGGCGAGATACCGGCCGAGTACCGCGAGGCGTCGGCCGACGAGCTGCACCGCCGCATCCTCGCGGCGAAGGAGATCCTCGGCAACCGCGTCCTGATGCTCGGCCACTTCTATCAGCGCGACGAGGTCGTGCAGTACGCCGACTACGTGGGCGACTCTTTTCAGCTCGCGGTGAAGGCCAAGGCGTCGCCCAATGCCGAGGCGATCGTCTTCTGCGGCGTGCACTTCATGGCGGAGACCGCCGACCTCCTCTCGACGCCCGAGCAGGCGGTCATCCTGCCGAACCTCGCGGCTGGTTGCTCGATGGCCGACATGGCCGACATCGACAGCGTCGAGGCGGCCTGGGAGCAGCTCGAGGGCATCTACGGCGACATGACGGCCGTCGACGAATCAGGACGAGTTCCGGTCATCCCAGTCACCTACATGAACTCGGCCGCCGACCTCAAGGGCTTCTGCGGCCGTCACGGCGGGATCGTCTGCACCTCGTCGAACGCCGAGACCGTTCTCGAATGGGCTTTCGCCCGGGGCCGCCGCGTGCTGTTCTTCCCCGACCAGCACCTCGGCCGCAACACTGCCAAGGCCATGGGCATCCCGCTCGAGAGCATGCCCCTGTGGAACCCTCGCAAACCGCTCGGCGGGTCGACATCTCAGGAACTCGACGACGCGAAGGTAATCCTCTGGAACGGCTTCTGCTCTGTGCACAAGCGCTTCACCGTCGCCCAGATCGAGCAGGCCCGCGCCGAGCACCCCGACGTGCAGGTCATCGTGCACCCCGAGTGCCCGATGCTCGTCGTCGACGCCGCCGACTCGTACGGTTCGACCGACTTCATCGTGAAGGCCATCGAGGCGGCTCCCGCCGGTTCGACCTTCGCGATCGGCACCGAGATCAATCTGGTCCAGCGTCTGGCACAGCAGTACCCGCAGCACACGATCTTCTGCCTCGACTCGGTCGTCTGCCCGTGCTCGACGATGTACCGAATCCACCCCGGCTACATCGCCTGGGCACTCGAGGCGCTGATCGGCACGGCCGACCGGCCCGCCGAGGTGCTCAACCGAATTCAGGTCTCTGACGACGTCGCCGAGCCCGCCCGCGTCGCGCTGGAGCGGATGCTCGCCGCCAAGCCGAACCACACGGTCTCGGTCTGACATGGCCAAACTCAGGAACATCGTCGTCGTCGGGTCGGGGCTCGGCGGTCTCACGGCGGCACTCCACGCCGACGCACTGGGCCACAGCGTCACGCTCCTGACCAAGGGCGCGCTCGACGAGAGCAACTCCCGCTATGCGCAGGGAGGAATCGCCGCGGCAGTCTTCGATGACGACACCGTCGAGCTGCACGTCGAGGACACCCTGGCCGCCGGTGCCGGACTGTCGGTGCTCGCCGCCGTCGAGGCTCTGTGCGGCGACGGTCCCCTTCGAATCGCCGACCTGGTCCGCTGGGGCGTTCGCTTCGACGGCGACGAATCAGGATTCTCCCGGGGTCTCGAGGCGGCGCACAGCCGCGCGCGCGTCCTCCACGCCGGCGGCGACGCGACCGGCAGGGCGATCGTCCTGGCCCTGATCGCGCGGCTTGCGGCATCGCGGGTAGAGGTCGTCGAGCACGCATTCGTCACGGACCTCCTGATCACCGCCGACGGAGAACCTCGCGTCGCCGGGCTCATGGCTCGTGTCGGCGAGGGCACGGAGCCGCAGGAGATTCGCGCCGACGCGGTCGTGCTCGCCACGGGTGGCGCCGGGCAGCTCTTCGAGTTCACGACGAACCCGGCGGGCGCGACGGCCGACGGCCTGGCAGCCGCCTGGCGTGCCGGTGCGCGCGTCGACGACCTCGAGTTCTACCAGTTCCATCCCACGGCGCTGGCTGTGCCGGGCAGCTTCCTGATCTCGGAAGCCGTCCGAGGCGAGGGCGCCGTGCTCCTCGACGCCGCCGGCCGACGCTTCATGACCGGCGTGGATCGTCGCGCCGAGCTTGCCCCGCGCGACGTCGTGGCGCGCGGCATCGCCCGGCAGATGGCCCTGCAGGCAGGACTCCCCGTCCACCTGGACGCCACCGCTCTCGGCCGCGAGACGCTCGAGAAGCGCTTCCCGACCATCACGCGCGCGACGCGCGACGCCGGACTCGACTGGGCCGCCGAGCCGATCCCGGTCACGCCCGCCGCGCACTACTTCATGGGCGGCATCTCGACCGATCTCGGCGGGCGTACGTCGCTCCCCGGCCTCTACGCGGTCGGCGAGGTGGCCTCGACCGGTATTCACGGGGCCAACCGACTCGCCTCGAACTCGCTGCTCGAGGCCGCGGTCTTCGGCTGGCGCGCGATCGAGGCGATCGCGGCCGACGAGATTCCGACGACGCAGGAACGCGAGGTGGAGGCACCCGGGCCCGCCCCGACCGGTGCGGAAGGCGGGGGTAGGCGCGAGTTCCTGCGCCCGGATCTTCAGCACCTCATGTGGTCGGCTGCCGGCGTCGAGCGGTCAGGAGAGACGATGCTCGCCGCCGCCGCGACCCTCGCGGGTGCCACAGCGCCGACCGATGATCCTGAGACGACGAACCTGCTCGACGTGGCCCGCCTCGTGCTGGCGGGAGCCCTCGCCCGCGAGGAGTCGCGCGGCGCCCACTACCGGGCCGACTTCCCCTTCCCATCCGACGAGTTCACCCACGCCATCACGTGGACACGAGAGGTTCCCCAGCATGCTCACTGACGACGCGATCCTGCAGGTCGTCCGCGCCGCGCTCCGAGAGGACGCCCCCTGGGGCGATGTCACGAGCGAGGCCCTCATTCCTGAGACGGCGACCGCGACGGCGGCCGTGGTGGCTCGCGAGCCCGGCGTCCTGAGCGGGACGCGCGTGCTCGTCGCGACTCTCAGCCAGGTCGACCCGCTCGCCGAGGTCGAGCTCCTGGCCGCCGACGGCGACGCCTTCGTGGCGGGCCAGACGCTCGCCGTGCTTCGCGGCTCGGCCCGCTCTCTGCTCCGGGCCGAGCGAGTCGCTCTCAACCTGACGCAGCGACTCTCCGGCATCGCCACTCTGACGGCCCAGTACGTCGCTCTCACCGAGGGCACCCGGGCCCAGATCGTCGACACCCGCAAGACGACACCGGGGCTCCGCGCCCTCGAGCGCGACGCCGTCGTCGCGGGTGGGGGGCGCAACCACCGCTTCTCGCTGTCGGACGCCGTGCTCGTGAAGGACAACCACCTGGCCGTCCTGATCGCGTCGGGGCTGACCGTCACCGAGGCCCTCCTCGCCATGAAGGGGAAGCTCTCGCACACCACCCACGTCGAGGTCGAGGTCGACCGCATCGACCAGATCGAGGCCGTGCTCGCGGCGGGCGTCGACACGATCATGCTCGACAACTTCTCGTCAGCCGACCTCGTCTCAGGAGTCGAGCTCGTGGCCGGACGAGCCCTCGTGGAGGCGAGCGGCGGGGTCGACCTGACCACCGTCGCCGCCATCGCGGCGTCCGGGGTCGACCTCATCTCGGTCGGCGCGCTCACCCACAGCGTGCGCGCGCTCGACCTCGGGCTCGACATCGACGTCGACGTTCCTGCCGGACGCACGCCCGCCGGGTTCGCCCGCGCTGACGCCTGACGGGACACCCGTGCTCTACCTCGACGCCGCCGCGACCTCGCCCGCCCGCCGCGAGGCCGTCGAGGCCATGTGGCCGTTCCTGACGAGCGACTTCGGCAATCCGTCAAGCCACCACACGGTCGGGGAGTCGGCGGCTCGGGCACTCGCGACAGCCCGCGCTCAGATCGCGGACTGGCTCGGCTGCCGCCCGGGGGAGGTCGTCTTCACGGCGGGCGGCACCGAGGCCGACAATCTCGCGATCAAGGGGATCGCGCTCGGTTCGCCCCGTGGCAGGCACCTCGTGACGAGCCGCATCGAGCACGAGGCCGTGCTCGAGTCGGTGCTCTTCCTGGAGCGGCTGCTCGGGTTTCAGGTGTCGTACGTCGACCTGACCGACGACGGGCTCGTCACCCCGGCGGCGCTGGCACGAGTCCTGAGAAGCGATACGACGCTCGTCTCGATCGCTCACGCTAACAACGAGATCGGGACGGTGCAGCCCATCGCCGACCTGACCGCCGTGACGCGCGAGGCCGGCGTGCCCTTCCACACCGATGCCGTCCAGACGGCCGGCTGGCTCGACACTCGCGTCGACGTGCTCGGCGTTCAGGCGCTGTCGATCTCAGGACACAAGCTCGGGGCGCCCAAGGGCGTCGGCGCGCTCTACGTCGCGGGCCGGGTGCCGCTCGAGCCGCTCGTCCACGGTGGCGGGCAGGAGCGCGGGCGGCGCTCCGGCACTGAGAACGTAGCGGGCGCGGTGGCGCTCGGTGTGGCCGTCGGGATCGCAGAGCAGGAAAGACGCGCTCGGGCGGATGCCGCCGCGGGCGTCCGCGACGCGTTCGTAGCAGAAGTCCTGACGCGCGTACCCGGCGCCCGCCTGACCGGCCCCGCCGAGGCACGGCTGCCCGCCAACGCGTCGTTCGTCTTCCCGGGGACGAGCGGGGAGGCCGTCCTGCTGGAGCTGGAGCGCCGCGGCGTCGTGTCGTCGAGCGGCTCCGCCTGCGCCGCCGGAAGCGACGAGCCCTCGCACGTCCTCACGGCGCTCGGCATGGACGCCGATCTTGCGCAGACGTCGGTCCGGTTCACCTGGGGCGGCGGGCTCACAGCGCAGGAACTCGGGTCGGTCGCCGCCGACGTCGAGGCAGCCGTCGCCGCCGTGCGCGGAATCGCGGGCTAGTTCCTGCGCCCAGGAACACGGCAGGGTGGTCGCCCGAGGCGCGCCCGCCGCCGCCAGCACAGGAAAGCCGGCGCGGTCCTCCCGTCGAGGCCCGCGCCGGCGTCAGAGGCCGTGCGGTTTTCCTGAGCGCGCAGCCCGGGCCAGGGCCGCTACGCAGCCACCGGCTGTCCGGCCGGCGCGAGCCCCGCCTCGGCGCGCTCGGCGTCGGCGATCGAGGCGTCGATCGGGCGGCGGCGGACGAAGCGCTTCAGGACCACGTACACGACAGCCGTCACGACGGTTCCGGAGAGGATCGCGACGATCCACATGAGGAGGTTGCCGATCGCGAAGAACACGAAGATGCCACCGTGCGGCGCCTGAGAGGTCACGCCCGCGGCCATCGAGATCGCTCCGGTCAGGGCGCCGCCCACCATGCTGGCGGGGATGACGCGCAGCGGGTCCGCAGCGGCGAACGGGATCGCGCCCTCCGAGATGAACGATGCTCCGAGAAGCCACGCCGCCGCGCCGTTGTTGCGCTCGATCGGGGTAAAGCCCTTGCGGTAGAGCACGGTGGACGCGAGCGCCATCGCGAGCGGCGGCACCATGCCAGCTCCCATGACGGCGGCCATGATCTCCCACGGGGCGGGGTTGGCGACCGAGCCCGCCGAGAGTCCGGCCACAGCGAACGCGTAGGCCACCTTGTTGACCGGGCCGCCGAGATCGAAGCACATCATCAGGCCGAGGATGATCCCGAGCACCACGACGCCCGAGCCGGACAGGCCGTTCAGGAAGTCGCCCAGCGCTTTCGTGAGGGCCGCGATCGGTCCGCCCAGGAAGAGGAGCAGGAGACCGGAGGCGAAGATCGAGGCGAACAGCGGGATGATCACGACGGGCATGAGACCGCGCACGAACCGGGGCACGTTGAGCTTGCCGATGTAGTAGGCCGCGAAGCCGGCGAGCAGACCGCCGACGAGGCCGCCGAGGAACCCGGCGTTCATGAAGACCGCGATCGCGCCGGCGACGAAACCGGGGGCGATGCCGGGTCGGTCGGCGATCGCGTAGGCGATGTAGCCGGCGAGGGCTGCCACGAGGAATCCGAGCGATGCTCCGCCGATCTGGAAGGCCGCGGCGCCGAGGTAGTAGGCCAGGCCCTGCGGCGGGAGGTTCCAGAGCGTGTAGTTCTGGAGGGCGTAGGCGGCGTTGTTGACCGTGTGGCCCTCGGCCGTGAGCGCGATGCCGTACTTCGCCAGCAGGAAGCCGAGCGCGATGAGCAGGCCGCCTCCGGCGACGAACGGGATCATGTACGACACGCCCGTCAGGAGCCACGTCTTGAGCGCCGAGCCGAAGCCGCGGCGACCCTGGCTCATGGCTGGGCCTTCGGCCAGAGAACCTGAGACGCGGGCCGCGCTCGGGTTCTTCGCGGCTGCCAGCGCCTCGCGGACCATCGCGTCGGGCTCGTCGACACCGCGCTTCACGGGGCCCTGGACGAGCGGCTTTCCTGCGAATCGCGCGCGGTCGCGCACGTCGACGTCGACGGCGAAGATGACAGCGTCGGCCTCTCGGATGACGGCGGGGTCGAGCGGGACGACCTGGCCGGAGCCCTGCGTCTCGATCTGCAGCTCGGCGCCGAGCTTGGCGGCGGCCGCGACGAGGGCGTCGGCGGCCATGTAGGTGTGGGCGATGCCGGTGGGGCAGGCGGTGACGCCGACCAGCTTGATG
This sequence comes from Frondihabitans sp. OV104, assembly GCF_057787745.1. Taxonomy (NCBI): domain Bacteria; kingdom Bacillati; phylum Actinomycetota; class Actinomycetes; order Micrococcales; family Microbacteriaceae; genus Frondihabitans; species Frondihabitans sp. OV104. The sequence goes on along the minus strand of NZ_CM173541.1, from coordinate 2,371,348 downwards.
GCGGGGGCCGTGCCCTTGGCGGCACCGGCGCCAGCACCCGCGGCAGCCCCGGCACCAGCACTCGCGGCGGCCGGAGCGGCCGTCCCGGTCACGCCGCGGGCCGCGTCGACCTCGCCGCCGACCTCGGCGTCGACGATCGCGACGATGTCGGCGGGGGTCGCGGCAGCGCGAAGGGACGCTGTGAAGTCCTCGCGGATGAGTGCACGGGCGAGCGTCGAGAGCACGGTCATGTGGTCGCCGTCGGCGCCTTCCGGCACCGCGATCATGAACACGATGTCGGCGTCGCCGTCCGGTGCGCCGAATGGCACGCGGCGGGCGAGACGGGTCATCGCGAGGGTCGGCTCCGTCACGGAGGCCGACCGGGCGTGGGGGATGGCGATGCCGCCGGGCACGCCGGTGCCGACGGAGGCTTCTCGGGCGATGGCGTCATCGGCGAGGGAGGACGCCGAGCCGGCGCGGCCGACGGAGGCGACACGGGCGGCGAGAGCGCGGATCACGTCGGACGACGTGCCTCCGAGGTCTTCGTCGAGGCCGACGAGGTCGGTGTTGATGAGGGTGGACATGGGCTGGAGCTCCTTTGCTGCTGCAGGTAGTCAGGTGGAACGAGAGGGGATCAGGCCTGAACGGCGCGCGCCTGAGACAACGGCACGACGTCGATGGCCTCGGGGTGGGTCTGGGCGAGGGTGGGGACGACGCTGCCGGGCAGCGACGCGGCCGCCGCTCCGGAGGCGACGGCCTGGGCGAGGCGGCGGGGCGCCGAGGCTCCGCTCGTCTCGGCCAGCAGGTAGCCCGAGAGCGACGAGTCGCCGGCCCCGACGGTCGAGAGCGCCTCGATGACGGGCGCCGCGGCGAACCAGGCGCCGTCGTCGTCGACGAGGATCGCGCCCGCGCTGCCGAGAGTCAGGAGGACTGCGCCGACACCGCGGGCTCGGAGCAGGTGCGCCCCGGCCACGGCCGCGTCGCGGTCGGTCTCGTAGACATCGGGATCGCCGCCGACGACCTCGGCGAGCTCCTCGGCGTTGGGCTTGACGAGGTCGACCGGGACTCCTGAGTCGAGGAGCTGGCGGAACGGCTCGCCCGACGAGTCGACCGCGATGCGCGGGGCCGAGTCGCCGTGCGCGACGCGGACGGCGTGGACGACGCCGGCGAGGAAGTCGGCGGGCAGCCCGGGGGGCAGAGATCCGGCGATGACCAGCCAGTCGGCGCTCACCGCGTGCTCGACGATCAGGTCGACCAGCGCGATCGCGTGGCCGCCGAGGTCGGGGCCGGGCTCGTTGATCTTCGTGGTGGTGCCGTCGGGCTCGGTGATCGTGACGTTCGACCGGAGGCGCGCGTCGATCGGCAGGTTGACGGTGGCCACGCCTCGTGAGCGGAGCGCGACGAGCACCGGATCGTCGAGCCCGCCGGGCAGGATGGCTACGGTGTCGGCACCTGAGGCCGCCAGAGCGCGCGAGACGTTGACGCCCTTGCCGCCCGGCTCGTCCGTGGTGCGCACCGAGCGCTGCACGGCGCCGCGGGCCAGCGGCGAGGTCAGCTCGATGGTGCGGTCGAGCGAGGGGTTCGGGGTGACAGTGATGATCATGCGACCAGGACCTCCACTTCGGCGTCGCGAAGCGCGCCGGCCAGGTCGGCGGGCGGCTCCACGTCGGTGATGACGGTGTCGAGCTCGTCGAGGCGGGCGAAGCGCGTGAGAGCCTCGGCGCCGTGCTTGGTGCCGTCGGCGACGGCCACGGCGCGGCGGGCTGCGCGCACGAAGGCGGTCTTGACGGCGGCCTCGAACTCGTCCGGGGTCGAGAGTCCGAACCCGGCGCTCAGGCCGTTGACGCCGATGAACGCGATGTCAGGACGGAGCCCGGCGATCTGGTCGACGGTGGTGCTCCCGACGGCGGCGCTGGTCAGGCCGCGCACCCGCCCGCCGAGCAGACGGAGGTCGATGTGCGGGCTGTGCTGCAGGAGCGCCGCGATCGGGACGGAGTTCGTGATGACGGTGAGCTGCACGCCATCCACGGCCGGGCGCCACGACGCGAGCTCCGCAGCCACCGCCGCGGTCGTGGTGCCCGCGTCGAGGGCGACCGACCCCACGAACGTCGAGGGGACGAGGCGAGCCGCGGCCCGCGCGATGGCCGTCTTGCCGGGCGTCTGCTGCTCCTGCCGCTCGGCGAGGCTGAGCTCGGTGACGCTCGAATGGCCCGCAGGAACTGCCCCGCCGTGCACCCGCTGCAGCCGACCGGCCTGCTCCAGCACGTCGAGGTCCCTGCGGATGGTCTCCGTCGTGACCTCGAACCTGTCGGCGAGGTCGGACACCACGACGCGGCCTTCGGCGCGCAGCAGCTCGGTGATCGAGTCGTGTCGCTCCAGTGCGTACATCCGGTGACCTCCGCGTCGCCTGCTCGTCGTGCCGTTGGTATCGCAGGCGTGATCTGCCTGCTTTTCAGGAGCTGCGTCCTGCGTTTCAGGAGACTGTATGCCCGTTTCGGGCACAAAGCAAGACGAACGCAGACAAAACCACAACCGTCGCGGACGCCTACGGTTGACGGATGACCACTGACCGCTTCGTGGGCCGTATCGCCGGCGTCGGCACCGAATCAGGAACCCGGCTCGTCGTCGGGCTCTGGAACACGTCGCCGCTGGGCTCCTTCGCCGACGTCATGGTCGAGACGGGGAGCGGCCACCGGGTCCTCCTCGCACCCCGTGAGGACGTCGCGCACTACATCTCGGCGACCTACGAGTTCGACGAGGTGCGCGTCCTGCCGGTCGAGTGGCGGAAGGTCGACGGCGGGATCCTGGTCGAGGCCGGCCCGGGCGTGCTCCGGCTGCGGCTCGGGATCGGCGGCATCTCGCCGCTCGGACGGCTCCTGAGGGCGGTTCCGCGGAGTGTGGCCACCCGCCCCGCGTGGCTGCGGCTCATCAATCCGGTGGCGAAGTTCCTGCTTCCCGGATCCGCGACCGCCGGCACCGCGGGCGGCGGCCGCCGCGAGTACTACGGCGTCACGCTGGCCCGGCGGGTCGCCAGTGTCGAGGCCGAGTTCGACGCGCAGGAACTCGGGGCCCTCGCGCCCCTGGACCCTCCCGTGCGCTTCGGCTTCGGCTCGGCGCCGCGCGACCCGAGCCTCGTCGACGTCACGACCACGATCCGTTCCTGATCGCCGGCGGGTCCGACCGGGCCGAGCCGTGCGCGAATCAGGAGATCTGCACCCTCACGCGCCGGGCGCGGCACCCAGCACGAACTCGAAGGTCCCGATCTCCTGAATTCCGCCCGACAGCGTCTGCCCCGGCGCGACCGGGCCCACGCCCGACGGCGTCCCCGTGAAGATCAGGTCGCCGGGCGCGAGCTCCCAGGCGCGGGACGCTGCCGCGATGACGTCGGCCACAGGCCAGATCTGGTCGGCGAGGTCGCCGTCCTGAGCGACGACTCCGTCGACGGCCAGCCAGATTCGCCCGGACGCCGCGTCGAGGGCGTCAGCGGCGGGGTCGCCAGCGGCGAGGGCGCCAGCGTCGAGCGACACCCGCGGCATCAGCGATGCCCGCGGCACCAGGGGCGTCAGCGGAGCCGACGCGTCGAAGCCCTTCGCGACGTCCCAGGGGCGACGGGTGTCCTTCGCCTCCTGCTGGCGGTCGCGGCGCGTGAGGTCGACCCCGACCGCGTAGCCCCACACGTGCTCGAGTGCGTCGGCCGGGGCGATCGACGAACCGCCGACTCCGATCGCGACGACGAGCTCGACCTCGAACTCCAGACGGGACGTCAGAGTGGGGTAGGGCACTGTTCCTGAGGCGGGCACCACGGCGTCGCCCGGTTTGGCGAAGAAGAACGGCGGCTCGCGGTCGGGGTCGCTGCCCATCTCGCGCGCGTGCTCGGCGTAGTTGCGGCCCACGCAGAGGATGCGCCGGACGGGGAATCGCTCGTCGGATCCTGAGATCGCCACCGACGGCACGGGCGGAGGAGCAAAGGCGAAGCCCGCCATCAGAGTTCCCGGACCGGGGTGCCGGAGAGTACCGCGAGCACGTTCTCGACGGCCTGGCCGTAGAAGACGTCGTAGACCTCGCGTGTGACATAGCCGATGTGGGGGAGGAGCAGGACGTTCGACAGCTTCCGCAGGGGGTCCTTCAGAGGCAGCGGCTCGACGTCGTAGACATCGAGTGCGGCGCCGGCGAGGGTGTCGACCATGAGCGCCATCATCAGGGCCTCCGAGTCGACGATCGGGCCGCGCGACGTGTTGATCAGGAAGGCCGTCTCCTTCATGGTCGCGAGCTCCTCCGCGCCGATGATCCCTCGCGTGGCCTCGGTGAGCGGCACGTGGACGGAGAGGAAGTCGGAGCCCTCGAACAGCTCCTCGCGCGACACGGCGGCCACGCCGTGGGCGGCGGCGCGTTCCGGCGTCAACGAGGGGCTCCATGCGACGACGCGCATCCGGAAGGCGAGGGCGAGCTCTGCGACCCATCGCGCCTGCTTGCCGAGGCCGAGCAGTCCCAGCGTCCTGCCTTCGAGGCGCGTGCCGATGGTGTGCTGCCAGCCGTCGGCGTGGAGGGCGGCGTCCTCCGCGACGATGCTGCGAGCGAGAGCGATCATCATGCCGATGACGAGCTCGGCCACCTCGCGACCGGACCCCTCCGTGCCGGTGACGACGACGCCGCGCGCCTTCGCGGCGGCGATGTCGACGGAGGCGTTGGCCATGCCGGTCGTGACGAAGTGCCTGAGTTCGGGGAGCCGCTCGAAGACCTCGGAGGGGAAGGCGGTGCGCTCGCGCATGGCGACGACGACCTGACTGCCGGAGAGCCTCTCGACGAGCGCATCGGCGTCGTCGATGTGCTCTGTCACGACGTCGATCTCGAAGTGCTCCCGCACCTCGCTCCAGTCGGCGGAATCGAGGGCGATCGACTGGTAGTCGTCGAGGATCGTGAGGATCGCGGGCATGGGATCAGGCTACAGGCGGCGCCCCCGCGGGCGGCGGGCGGCGAGTTCCTGCGCCCCCGCGATCAGAGCACTCGTCTCGGGGGACAAAGCAGACAGGTTCGTCTGTCACCCCAACGCGTATCTTGTCGCCCTCAGACGCATCAAATAGCGTGGAGGCAACCTGAGAAGCAGACCACCTACCCGGTCTGCTCCCGCCGGTGGCCTCGTTGTGCGCCGGAGAAGCGCGCGACTCGGACCCGACCCGACGACAGGACCCACCCGCCCATGCGGCACGCCCAGAACTCCCGTGTGCAGAACTCCCGTGTGCATAGCACCCGCGCGCAGGACGGCCGCGCCCTTCTCGCGTGCGTGATCCTCGCTCACACGGATCCGCAGCACGTGCAGCGACTCGTGCGGGCACTCGATCCGTTCCCGGTCTTCCTCCACTGCGATCCGAGCACTCCTGACGACGCGTTCGCCGAGATGACCCGCGGGCTTCCTGAGCGAGCGGTCGTGATGCCCCGGATCAAGACCGGCTGGGCGCGCTGGGAGAACGTCGAGGCCGAGCTGCAGGGGTATCGCGCAGCTCTCGCGACGACCGACGCGACCCACGTGGCCGTGCTGACCGGCACCGACTACCCCCTGGCTTCGAGCGATGAGATCTCCGAGCTGCTCGGCGAGCACCCCGGTACGTCGTTCGCTCTGATCGACCCCCTGCCGCATCCCGAGTGGGGCCGCAGCGGCGGCTTCGACCGCCTGCGCTACCGGCACTGGGCCTGGCGCAAGCGCATGATCCGCCTGCCGATCCCGCGCCGACTGCCGCACGGCGTCACGTTCGCCGGCGGCTCTCAGCTCAAAGTCCTGTCGCGCGAGCACGCGCAGGCCGTGCTCGACGCCGTCGACGCGCATCCGGAGCTGGTCGGCTTCTGGAAGCGCAGCTGGGTCGCCGACGAGACGTTCGTTCCCTCCATCCTGATGACCGAGCGCTTCGTTCCCGACTGGGAGCAGAAGCACGTCCGCGCGACCCTCTGGTGGATCGGCTGGGACGGCACGCGCCGCAAGAGCCCGCCGTGGCTGACCCACGAGCACGCCGAGCGCGTGCTGTCGCGACGGTCCGACGCCCAGCAGGAGCTCCCTCACTTCTTCGCCCGCAAGTTCTCCACCGCCGAGAGCACGCCCCTGCTCGACGCGCTCGACGCCGAGCACGTGCGCGCAGGAACTCCCGGCCGGTCCGCAGCCCCCGCAGCTCAGGACGGCACCCCGTGACCGCCGCCGCTGCCGACGTCTCCGTCGAGGGCCCGGCCGCCGCCGCGCCCGCCGACGGCGGATCGAGGCTCTTCGGTCGCGGACTCCTCTACGTCGTCGTCTGGTCGCTGCAGCTGGTCGTCTCGACGCTCATCTCGCCTGTCCTGACCCACCTGATGGGTCCGAGCGAGTTCGGCGCGCTGTCGAGCGCTCTCGCGATCTACCAGGTGCTCAGCGTCGCAGCACTCCTCGGCCTCGACGAGGCCCTCGTGCTCGAGCGCGCCGACGACGGCGACGGCAAGCGCGCCCGCGGCCTGGTCACGATCGGCGTCGTCATCTCGTTCGCCGTCACGGCCATCGCGCTCGCCACCATCCCTCTCTGGTCGGGCCCGCTCGGATTCGGCGACTTCCCGCTGCTCGTCGTCGCGGTCATCCTCTGGACGGCTCCGTCGGCCGCCGTCACGGTCATGCTGGCGCTCCTCGTCGCCGAGGACCGCTTGAAGCCGTTCACCGTCGTCAGCGTCATCTCGGCCATCGGCGGCTCGGTGGTCGGACTCGTGCTGATCCTGACCGTGCACAACGACGCCACCACCTACGCCTGGGGCGGCGTAATCTGCCAGTTCGTCGCCATGTTCCTGGGTCTCATCGTCGTGCGGCCGACCCTGCAGGGCTTCAGGCAGTGGGCGGTCACGCGCCGCGCCATCACGCTCGGCGTGCCGCTCGCCCTCGGCAGCCTCGCCTACTTCGTCCTGAACGCGGGCGACCGCATCATCATCCAGCGCGAGCTCGGCGCCACGGAGGTCGGCCGCTACCAGGTCGCCTACGTCATCGGCTCGGCCGTGATCCTGCTGCTGAACTTCACGAACGGCGCGTGGACGCCGCACTTCGCCGCGCTCAAGGACAAAGCGGCCCGCTACTCGCTCGCCATGAAGTCGCGCGACGAGCTGTACGGCATCCTCGTCCCGATCGTTCTCGGGGTGACCCTGATCGCGCCGCTGGCCCTCCGCATCCTCGCGCCGGCCTCGTTCCGCCCAGCGGGGCTGACCCTCGTCGTCCTGCTCGTCGCGCTCACCGCGTTCCCCGTGGCGGCGTCCGGCGCCTCCGGCCGCCTGCTCGTCGTCGGCCGCCGCGGCAAGACCGTCGGCATCATCACGGGAGTCGCCGCCGTCCTGAACATCGTGCTGAACCTGCTTCTCGTACCGGTGATGGGCATCTCCGGAGCGGCAGTCGCGACTCTGGCCTCGTACTCGCTCCTCGCCGTCCTGCAGGTCGTCTTCCTTCCTGATCGCGACCGCTGGCACGGCGCTCCGATCCGCCTCGTGATGCTGGTCGCGGCAGCGATCGCGGTCGCCGCCGTCTCGATCCTCTTTCCGCAGACGCTCGCCTGGAACCTCGGCCGGGCCGTGCTCGCGGTCGCGTGCTTCCCCTGGTTCGTGGTCCGCCTGCAGGCGGCACGGCGAGGCGCATCCGATCCGGTTCCCGAGGAGGCGGTCGCCGCGATTGCCGACGACGAGGTTCCCGACCACGCGGTTCCCGACAGGAGGAGCGGTCCTGTCGGAGAACGAGCGGCCGCCTCGACAGCTGCCGGTACCACCCCACCTGTCGCCGAACGCACCCCGGAAGGGGACGTGACGGCCGCCGCCCCGGCACTGGACACTGGGGAGGAGCCCCGCGAGGCCGATAGCGCCGACGACCTCGCGCGGCTCCTGGGATTCGACATCGACCCCGGCCGCGACACCGGCCGCGACCCCGCCACCGGCGTCCCACCAGAGGAAGGCGCGACATGACCAGCACCGAGACCGTGGAGACCGTGGTCCCCGGTCCTCGCCGCGTCGTCTCCGTCGACCTCGGCCGGTCGGTTCCCGATCTCGTCGCCGACTACCGCTACTCGACCGCCATGGTCGTCGGCTACCGCGGTGCGGTCCCCGTCGGGGCCGTCGACATCGAGCTCACCGACGACCCGGCCGACGCCTCGCGCGCCCTGGCCTCTTTCTACGCCCAGCAGATTCCCGACCGCGCCGCGGACGCCGTCGACGTGCCCGACGAGCGGCTGCCCAGCATCTCGGTCGTGGTCTCGACGGTCGTGGCGCGCCCCGCCGACCTCGGCGTCCTCCTCGAGGCGTTCACCCGCCTCGACTACCCCGACGTCGAGTTCATCGTCGTCGACAACCGAGTGACCCTTCCTGCCGACGACGCGCTCCCGAGCATCGTCTCCGGCCACGACTCCGTCCGCGTCGTCCGCGAGTCGCGCCCCGGCGTCTCCGCGGGCCGCAACGCCGGGATCGAGGCCGCGCGCGGCGAGGTCGTCGCCTTCACCGATGACGACGTCCGCGTCGATGAGAACTGGCTCCGCGTGATCGGACAGCGCTTCGCACGCGCCGACGGCATCGACGCCCTGACCGGGCTCATCCTGCCCGCCGAGCTGGAGACCCCGGCGCAGATCTGGTTCGAGGGCTACTACGGCGGGTTCGCCGGGGAGCGCACCTTCGTGCCGGTCGTGCTCGAGGCGGCGAAGGATGTTCCTGCGCCCGTCCGCGGTTCGAAGATCGCCGTCAGCGACCCGACGGGGGCCGAGATCAAGCGGCTGCCGGTCTACGGCGTGGGTGCGTACGGTGCTGGCGCGAACATGGCCTTCCGCCGCGCGGCGCTCCTTCGGGTGCGCGGGTTCGACTCCGCCCTGGGCACCGGCACGCCGGCGCTCGGCGGTGAGGACCTCGCGACCATCGTGTCGATCCTCTGGACCGGCGGGCGCGTGGCCTTCGAGCCGCAGGCCGTCGTGCACCACCGCCACCGCCAGACGCTGCCCGAGCTCGAGAGGCAGCTGCACGGCTACGGGCTCGGCTTCACGGCGATGCTGACCTCGCTCGTGCTCGACGACCCGCGCCACCTCATCGGCCTCGGCTGGCAGGTGCCCTCGGCGGCCGGCCGCTTCGCCAAGCAGGCCGTCGGGCGCGTGCTGCACCGCGGTGCGGTCGCAGAGCAGAGCGACGAGAATCAGGCGGCGCAGGATCCCGCGAACCTCTCGGGCGGCTACCCCCGATCGCTCGTCTCGACCGAGCTGCGGGGCTTCCCCGGGGGTCCGGGCGCGTACCTGAGGAGTCGACGCACCTGGCTGCGCTTCGGCCGCGAGAACGTGGTCGAGGCCCGCACGTGAGCACCGGCGTGGACGAGACTCAGACGGCCTCGGGGTTCGGCCCCGACCGCTTCGACCGGACGGTCCCGCCGCTCCGCATCGTGACAGCCACCGATGTGCTCGCGCCCGTGGGCGGCATCGAGGTCTGCGTCTACGAGGACACCACCGCGCTCGTCACCCGCGGGCACCGCGTCGACCTCCTCTACACCGAGTCGGGCGTCCAGCGCGCCGACCTCGAGATCCTCGGCGTGCATCTGCGCGGGCCCGTGACGGTCCGCTTCGAGCCGAGCCGCGCGCTCCGGGGGCTCGCCTCGTTCGTGCGCTCCGCCTACCGCGTCGCGCGGCTCCGGCCCGACGTGCTCTGGCTGAACCGCTCCGAGAACATCATCTGGGCGCAGGTGGTCTCTCTCCTGGCGCGGGTTCCCCTGGTCGTGCACCTGCACCACGCCCCGAACTACCGCCTGCAGTCGCAGCTCATGACCGGCGTCGCCGAGTTCGTGGCCGTGTCCGAGTACATCAAGAGCGTGTGGGTGGCGCGCGGGATCCAGGCCGACCGCATCACGGTCGTGCACAACGCCGTCCCGCTCGACAGGTACCCCGTCGCCACCGAGGCCGAGCGGGTCGCCGCGCGTGCCGCGCTCGACCTGCCCGACGGCGTCCGCGTCGCGATGTACTTCGGGCGGATCTCGCGCGACAAGGGCGTGCTGACGATCCTGCAGGCGTGGAGGTCGCTCGACCTCGACCCGACCGAAGCCCGGCTGGTCTTCGTCGGCGACGCGGCCTCCGCCGACGACGAGATCGGCGAGCTGCTCCGGTCGTTCCCGGAGGGGTCGGTGGCGCACGTCCCGAATCAGGTCGACGTCGTGCCGATCCTGCACGCCGCCGATGTCGTGGTCGCCCCGTCGTGGGCGCCCGAGTCGTTCGGCCGCACGACCGTCGAGGCGATGTCCGCAGGAATTCCGGCCATCGCATCCGATCTCGGCGGCAGCGCCGAGGTGCTCGCCGACGGCATGGAGCGCCTGCTCGTGGTTCCCGGCGACGCCGCCGATCTCGCCGGGCGCCTGTCAGAGCTCCTGGCCTGGCGCACGTCCGAGCCCGGCCTCGGCGCTGCCGTGCACGCGCATGTCGCGCGCCGGTTCCCCTACGAGCCGCACGTCGACCAGCTGTCCGACGTCCTTCTCGCGCACCGGTCGCGTCGCCGCACCCGCGCCTCCCGGGTGCCGCGGGGGAACCGCGCTGTGATCGCCCGATGACCACGGCCGTCACTCGTCCTGACGCGGTCGCTCGTCCACGACTCACGCTTCGCACTGCTGAGATCGGCCTCGCTGTCTACGGACTGATCGCGGCGACCCTCGTCGTCGTCGACGCTCCCGGTCCGGTCCGGTCGATCGTGGTCCTGATCGCCGTGCTGATCCTTCCGGGCTGGACGGTCCTCCGCCGGTTCCCCACGATCGAGCCGGCCGCCCGGCTGGTCTTCACGGCGGTAGGAAGCATCGTCGTCCTGACGCTGCTGTCACTCGCGATGGTCTGGACTCAGGTCTGGCACGCGCGGGCGGCGACCGTGCTCGTGCTGGTCGTCGCGGCCGTCCTGATCGCGCGCCGCCCGGTCGGTGTCCGCGGCCCGTCGGTCGACCCCGTCGCGCGGGCGGCCGGCGGCTGGGCCCCGCGGGACCCGGTAGCCCGCATCTCGGCCCTCCCGTGGCTCGTGCTCGTGGTCGCCGCCGCCCTGTGGATCGTCGGGCTCACCCTGACGCACAGCACCGACCTCGGTCAGTTCGGCCTGCTCGTCGAGTTCCCCGTCTACTGGTACGCCGCCGTCGTGATCGCTTTCGTCGTGGCACTCGTCGGGCTGTTCACCACGAAGCGCGCCCACGGGCTGCTGGCGTCGGCCCTCGCTCTGCTCATCGTGATCCTCTACGGCTCGGCGAACCTCGTCGAGAACGCCCCGCGCCTGCCGTGGGTCTACAAGCACATCGCCGTGACGAACTACATCGTCGCCAACGGCAGCGTCGATCCGTCGATCGACCTTTACAACCGCTGGCCCGGCTTCTTCTCGTTCAGCGCGACGGTGAGCTCCGCCCTCGGCATCCCCGACGCGACCCACTACGCGACCTGGGCCGAGGTCTTCTTCGCGCTGGTCGACGCCGTGCTGGTGCTCGCCATCGCCCGCACGATCTCCCGGCACCGCCGCTGGGCCTGGACCTCCGTGATCGTCTTCACGGTGGGCAACTGGGTCGGTCAGAACTACTACTCGCCGCAGGCGTTCGCCTTCATGCTGTACCTCACGGCCGCGCTCGTCGCGGTGTCGGCGCTCGGCAGCGAGCCGCGTCGGCTGATGGTGTGGTTCGAGCGCCAGCTGGCCCGGCCCGCCGTCCGCCTCGGCCGCGCGATCAATACCGAAGTGCTCGGCGTCACGCGGTCGGGACGCGGCCGGATCCTCCCGATCGTGGCCGTCGTCGGCCTCCAGGGCGTCATCGTCGCGAGCCATCAGCTCACGCCCTACGTGGCGATCCTCGCGCTCGTTCCCCTCTTCGTGCTCGGCTACCTCCGCCCCCTCTGGGTCGCGATCGCGCTCGTGGCGCTTCCGGTCCTTTACCTGCTCCCGAACCTCCCGTACGTCAGCCAGCACTTCGGCCTGTTCTCGTCGTTCAATCCGGGCGCCAACATCTCGCAGGCATCGGTGTCGTCGGTCGGCGTCTCCGAGGCGGCGTCGCTCCAGAGCCACGGCGTCGTCCTGCTGACCGGATTCGCCGTCCTGCTCGCGCTTGCCGGCTTCACGCGACGCATCCTGAACGGCCACGTCCGCACGACGGTCGTCGTCGCGTGGCTGGCCATCGCCCCCGTCTTCACCCTGCTCGGCCAGTCCTACGGCGGGGAGGGCAAGTTCCGCATCTTCCTGTTCGGGCTGCCGTTCTACGCGATGGGCGTCTCGTGGCTGTTCTGGACCCGGGGCGGCTCCGAAGGCCGCCATCGCGTCCGTCGGGTCAGCGCCCTCGGTCTCATCAGCACGCTGTCCGCGCTGCTGGTTCTCTTCGTCGGCACCTACTTCCAGCCCGAGGCGAGCCTCCGAATCTCGGCGTCCGACGTCAGGGCGGCGCAGTGGCTCGACAAGCGGTTCGCGCCCTCCGACTACGAGCTCAGCGTCACCGACACGTTCCCCGTCCTGATCGGTCCGCACTATCCCGACTACCTCCTGAGGTACCTGCAGACGAACACCTTCGCCGACGTCCAGTCGGCCTCGCCGACGAGGCTCTCCACGGCGAAGCTGCTCGAGAGCGCCTACCAGGAGCCGAAGACCGCGCGCACCTGGGTGGTGTTCTCGGACGACCAGGAGCACACCGCTGTCGTCGCCGGCGTCTTCACCCGCGCGCAGCTCGACGAGATGGAGAGGGCCGTCGCCGCCTCAGGAACGCTGAGCTACGACCGCGATGGCGTCCGCATCTACGAGACGCACGCCGCGGCCCGGCCATGAACCGCATCCTCTTCCTGATCGGGCGTCGCGTCCGCCGGGTCCGCGCCCGGATCCGAGCGGCGCAGGAACGCGCACGCCTCGCCCGAACCGTCGTCTCCCGGCCCGTCGACCTCGTCGCACCCGAGCCCGCCGTCGACGGAACGCTCTTCGTGCTCGCCCACCAGGACGACGACCTCCTCTTCGCCTTCACCCGGCTCGCCGGCGAGCTCGCGGCGGGCCGCCCGGTCACGACCGTCTATCTGACGGCCGGCGACGACGACGACGACGAGTGGTACTGGCGCGCCCGCGAGGCCGGCGTCCGCGCCGCCTACTCGCACCTCGCCAGAACCGACGACCGCTGGATAGAGACGACCGAGGCGTTCTCCGACGAGCCGGTGACCCTCGCCCGGCTCGAGGCCCGGCCCGACGTGACGCTCGTCTTCATGCGGCTTCCCGACGGCGGCGTCGAGGGCTCCGGCGGCGAGAGGAGCGGCGGCCAGAGCCTTCGCAAGCTCTGGGAAGGGCGCATCGCCACGATCTCGACGGTGGACGGGACGGCGACGTACTCGCTGGCCAGCCTGCACGCCGTCCTCCGCGCCATCGCCGACCGGATCGCCCCGGCGGCGATCGTGACCCTCGACCACGAGGGCGACTTCGTCGACGGCGACCACAGCGACCACCACGTCGCCGGGTATCTCGCCGAGCGCCTCCACGAGGGGCTCGGCGACGGCACGTCCCTCACCGGCTACCTCGGGTACCCGATCGCCGAGCGCCCCGCCAACCTGACCGCCGAGCAGATCGCCGCGAAGGAGGCGGCGTTCTTCCTGTACGCGCTGTCGGACTACAAGACCTGCGCGTCGACGGCGGCCTGCAGCGCGCGCCCCGAAGGGGCGTGGCTGGCACGGGAGTACACGGCGCGATAGGCGGGGTGGGAACACGCGGGCCCGTTCCTGCGTTCGCTCCTTCATGACTACAACCCTCTCGATCCTGGATCTCGCTCCCGTCTCTCCCGGGGAGACGATCGCGCAGAGCTTCGAGAACAGCGTGGCGCTGGCTCAGGCTGCCGAGGCGAACGGCTACGGCCGGGTCTGGTACGCCGAGCACCACAACATGGCGACGATCGCGTCGAGTGCGACGAGCGTCCTGATCGGGCACGTCGCGGGCAAGACCTCGACGATCCGGCTCGGCGCCGGCGGCATCATGCTGCCTAACCACGCGCCGCTCACCATCGCCGAGCAGTTCGGCACGCTCGCGACGCTCTACCCCGATCGCATCGACCTCGGGCTGGGGCGCGCGCCGGGCTCCGACCAGGTGACCATGCACGCCATGCGCCGCGACGCGATGAGCGCGGAGTCGTTCCCTCAGGACGTCCTCGAGCTGCAGGGCTACCTCCGCGGCGAGTCGCGCGTGCCCGGAGTCCAGGCGACTCCCGGTGCCGGCACCAACGTTCCCCTCTACATCCTCGGATCCTCGATGTTCGGCGCTCAGCTCGCCGCCGCCTACGGGCTTCCGTACGCGTTCGCGTCGCACTTCGCTCCCGACCTCCTGCACGACGCCGTCGAGTTCTACCGCCGCGAGTTCACCCCGTCGGCGCAGCTCGCCGAGCCGCACGTCCTCGCCGGCGTCAACGTCGTCGCTGCCGCCACCCACGAGGAGGCGCAGGCGCAGTTCGACGCCACCCGCCGCACCCGCGTCCGCGGCATGATCTCGCGCACGCCTTCGTCGCCCGAGTACACCGACGAGCAGATCGACATCTTCCTGACGACGCCGAACGGCCGCCAGATCGCCAACATGATGCGCTTCTCCGCCGTCGGAACCGCCGACGAGGTCCGCGACTACCTGACCGAGTTCGCCGCGGGCGCCCAGGCCGACGAGCTCATGATCGCCCACCAGTCGCCGCACATCGCCGAGCGCCTCGTCTCGGTCGAGCTGACGGCCGGCGCGATGCAGGTCGCGACCGTCTAGGGCGCAGGAACTGCGGCGCCGCCGCCGCGCGCAGTCGCCGTCGCACCGCGCATCACGCGCAGCCCGGCGGCGCCGTCACCTCAGGCCTGTAGCTGCGGCTCCCTCGACCAGCCCAGCTCGGCCCCGATGGCGTGCACCGACTCGAGCAGGCGCGCGTTGAACTCCACGCCGAGCTGGTTCGGCACCGTCACGAGCACGGTGTCGGCGGCTGCGACGGCCGCGTCGTTCGCGAGCTCCTCGACGATCCGCTCGGGCTCGCCGATGTACGAGCGGCCGAAGCGCGCGAGGGTGTTCGCGTCGAGATGCCCGACCTGATCCTGGCTGTCGGCCTGGGCGCGGAGCCCGAAGTAGTGCCGCGACTCGTCGTCGATCAGCGGCAGGATGCTCCGCGAGACCGAGACGCGCGGCTCGCGCTCCCAGCCGGCCCGCGCCCATGCGGCGCGGTACAGCTCGATCTGCTCGGCCTGCAGCTGGTCGAACGGCACCCCGGTGTCTTCCGTCAGGAGGGTCGAGCTCTGCAGGTTCAGGCCCTGCGCCGCCGTCCACTCGCCCGTGGCCCGGCTGCCGGCGCCCCACCAGATGCGGTCGCGGAGGCCTTCGGACTGCGGCAGGATCGGCAGGTAGCCGGTCGATCCGGTCATCTGCGGGTTGGCGGCGGCCACTCCGGCGCCATCGATCGCCTGGAGGAAGACGTCGAGGTGATCGCGTGCGAGGTCGGCGTCGGTCTCGCCCTCCGAGGGGCGGTAGCCGAACGACTCGTAGCCGTTGAGCGCCGTCTCAGGTGATCCCCGGCTGACGCCGAGCTGCAGCCGGCCGTCCGAGATCAGGTCGGCCGCGGCCGCCTCCTCGGCCATGTACAGCGGGTTCTCGTACCGCATGTCGATGACGCCGGTGCCGATCTCGATGGTCGAGGTGCGGGCGCCGATGGCGGCGAGCAGCGGGAACGGCGACGCGAGCTGGCGTGCGAAGTGGTGCACGCGCACATACGCTCCGTCGATGCCGATCTCCTCCGCCGCGACGGCGAGCTCGATGGTCTGCTGCAGGACGTCCTTCGCGGTGCGGACGCGCGAGCCGGGGACGGCCTGGTAGTGCCCGAAACTCAGGAATCCGATGCGCTTCATGCTCGGTCCAACCTCGCGTCAGGCTGACGAATTCCCCATGCTCATGCAATTGCATCGACTTGCGTGCCGGTGCTCAGGCCGTGGTCCCGTCGCGTCGAATCGGGCGCAGGAACTCGGGTCGGTCACCCGCGCGCTTTCCGCGCGTCTCGCCGCCTACCCGACCTCGACCGCCTCGTACGCCCGCCACATGCTCGCGTAGCGTCCCTCCCGCTCCAGGAGCTCGTCGTGCGTGCCCACCTCGACGAGCCGCCCGCCCGAGAGCACGCCGATGCGGTCGGCGGCGCGCGCCGTCTGCAGGCGGTGCGCGATCACCACCGTGGTGCGGCCGCGGGCCACACGGTGCATCGCCCGGGTCACGCGCGCCTCGGTCAGGAGGTCGAGGTTCGACGTCGCCTCGTCGAGCAGGAGCACGACGGGGTCGACGAGCTCGGCGCGGGCGAGCGCGATCAGCTGCCGGTGTCCGGCCGAGAGAGAGCGGCCGCGCTCCGTGAGCCGGTGGTCGTAGCCGCCGGGCAGCTCCATCACGAACTCGTGCGCGCCGACGGCTCGGGCAGCGCGTTCGACGTCGTCCTGAGAGGCGTCGGTCCGGCCGTACGCGATGTTGTCTCGGACGGTCCCGGTGAACAGGAACGCCTCCTGCGGAACGTAGCCGAGCTGCGTCCGGAACTCCCGCAGGTCGAGCTCCCGGAGGTCGTGGCCGTCGATCGTGACCGCGCCCTGGTCGGGGTCGTAGAAGCGGGCGAGGAGCTTCATGACGGTGGACTTGCCGGCTCCCGTCTCGCCGACGAGCGCGATCGTCTCGCCGGCCGGGATATCGAGCTCGATGTCGTGCAGCGCCTCGGGCGCCTTCGGCACGATGCCCGCGTCGACGACGAGCGAGCGGGCGTCGGACGGCCCGCGACGGTCGCCGCCGGTCGGCATCGCGGAGAGCACCGGGTAGGAGAACCCCACCCCTTCCAGTCGCAGGCGACCGGCCAGGCGTCCAGGCCGGAGGGGCGTCGCCGCCTCCGGCGTCAGGGTCTCCAGCGCCATGAGGTCGCCGATGCGTGCCACCGAGACCCTCGTCTGCTGCCAGGCGTCGAAGACCTGAGACAGCTGCTGGATCGGGGAGAAGAACATGCCGATGTAGAGCAGGAAGGCGATGAGGTCGCCGGAGGTGAGCTTCCCGTCGGCGATCAGGGTGGCCCCGACGCCGAGCACGATCACGTCGGCGATTCCCGACAGGAACTGCACGAACGGGAAGTACAGGGCGACCAGCCGCTGTGCCGCGATCCGGGAGTCGACGAACCGACGGGCGAGGCGGGCGAAGTGCGCCATCGTGGCCGCCTCGTGCGTGAACGCCTGCGACTCGCGGACACCCGAGAGGCTCTCCTGGAAGTCGGCGTTCACGACGGCGATGCGCTCGCGCGCCACGTCGTAGAGGAGGGCCGCCCGGGCACGGAACACGACGGTGGCGACAGCCAGGGGCACGACCACGGTGAGCGTCAGGAGGCCGAGCTCGGCGTCGATCAAGACGAGCGCGACGCCCACGCCGACGAAGGTGACGATCGACACGAGCGCCGACAGCAGGCCGTTCTGGATCAGACCCTCGAACTGGTCGACGTCCGTCGTCATTCGCGTCATGACGCGCCCGGCCATCTCGCGCTCGTAGAAGTCGAGCGACAGCCGCTGCAGCTGCGCGAAGATCCTGATCCGCAGGCTGAGCATGATGCGCTGGGCCGCCCGGCCGGTCACGAGGGTCTCGGCCATGCCGTCGAACAGGTCGACGATCGTGACCAGCAGGAACGCCCCGGCCGCGGCGAACAGAACCAGCTCCGAGCCCTTCTGCACGCCGGAGTCGATGCCCGTCTTGACCAGGTACGGTCCGATCAGGCCGGCGATGGCGTCGATCACGACGAACACCAGGGCGAGCAAGAGGGGCTTCCGGAACTCGCGGAGCAGGGTGCGCAGCGAGAATCCGCGGTCCTGGCGGATCTCGACGGCGAGGTCGACGGAGGGCGCGTCGCGCACCGGGCCGAGCGCCTCGACGCGGGCCAGGAGCTCGGGCGTCGCCGCGAAGAGCGCCGCCGCGCCGCGGGAGCCGCCGTGGCCGCCACCGGCACCCAGGCCGCCGCCGAGGCCGCCGCGAGGGACGGCCTGGGCCGACGGCGCGGACTGCGGTGTCGGGGCGGTCGCCGTCTCAGGGATTCTGGCCGCCAGAGCGTCTACGTCGCCGCTGGCCGCGGCTGCGGCGGCGCCGAACTCCTGATCCTCCGACTGCCCGGTGACGAGCGCCCGGTAGAGCGCGCTCGACTCCGAGAGCTCGGCATGCGTGCCTTCGGCGGCGACCCGGCCGTGCTCGAGCACGACGATCCGGTCGGCGAGGTGGAGCGTCGACTCGCGGTGCGCGATCAGGAGGACCGTGCGCCCGGCGAGCTCGTCGCGAAGGCCGTCGTGGATGGCCTGCTCGGTCGAGGCGTCGATGGCGCTCGTCGCGTCGTCGAGGATCAGGATCCGGGGGTCGGCGAGGATCGCCCGGGCGAGGGCGATCCGCTGCCGCTGACCGCCCGACAGGCTGAGCCCGCGTTCGCCGACGACCGTGTCGAACCCCTTTGGCAGGCCGTCGACGAACTCGAGTGCCTGGGCGGTGGCCGCGGCCTTCCTGATGTCGTCGTCGGCGGCGTCCGGCCGGCCGTAGGCGATGTTGGCCCGGATGGTGTCGGAGAACAGGAAGCTCTCTTCGAAAACCATGCCGATCGACGACCGGAGCGACGCCAGGGTGACTCCTCGAAGGTCGTGTCCGTCGAGCGAGATCGAGCCGCGGTCGGGGTCGTGGAAGCGCGCGACGAGCGCGGCGACCGTCGACTTGCCGCTGCCGCTGGGGCCGACCAGCGCGACGCGCTCACCGGATCTCAGGTGCAGGTCGAGGCCATCGAGGGCCGGGTGGCCGGCGGCTCTGTCGTACGAGAAGGCGACGCCGTCGAAGCGCAGATCTCCTGAGACCGCGTCGAGCACCACGGCGTCCGGAGCGTCGCGGATTCCGGGCTCGCGGTCGATGAGCTGGAAGATGCGCTCGATGCCGACCTGCGCCTGCTGGCCGATCGCGAGGACGCCGGCGAGCTGGCGGGCCGGCGCCATGAGCGCGGCGATGTAGGAGGTGAAGGCGAGGAACGTGCCGATGGTGAGCTGACCCTCGATGGCGAGCCAGCCGCCGAGCGCGAGGATCGCGACCTGAGCCAGCGTCGGGATCGACTCGAGCAGCGGCTGGAACCGCGCCTGGATCCGCACCGACCGCATCTGGGCGCCGTACACGTCGGTGGCGACGCGCGACATCGTCTCGACCTCGCGGCGCTCGCGTCCGAACGCCTTGACGACGCGTACTCCGGCGACGTCCTCGTCGACGATCTGAGCGACCTCGCCCTCCTTCTGCTGGGCGTCCCAGGTGGCGGGGAGCACCTTGGCGCGCATCCGGTAGCCGATGATCACGAGCGCCGGAACCATCACGAGGCTGACGAGCGCCAGCAGCGGCGACAGGGTGAACATCACGACGAGCGACAGCACCATCAGGATCACGTTGCCGCTCATGATGGGCAGCATCATCAGGAGGCTCTGCACCAGGGACGAGTCGGAGTTCGCGCGGCTGACCAGCTGGCCGGTCGACATTCGGTCGAGAGACGACTGGTCCATCCGCTGCAGGTGGTCGTGCATGTCGGTCCGGAGGTCGTTCTGCACCTCGATGGCGACTCGCCCGCCGCGGTACCGACGCAGGTAGGTGAAGCCGAAGCTCGCGACGGCCAGGGCCACCATCAGGGCGAGCCAGGGGGCCAGCGGCGACGTCCTCTCGACGATGACGCCGTCGACTATCTGCCGCGCGATGAGCGGCACGACGACCTGGCAGATGCTTCCGGCCAGCGACGCGACGAGCGAGATGATCAGGCTGGCGCGGTGTCGCAGCATGTAGCGCCAGAGGCGGCGGACCCAGCCCTCGGCAGAGGTGGTGGGCGATCCCGATTTCGAGGAGCTCTCGGTCGTGCCGGCGCTCACTGCGCGGCCGCGGTCTCGGCGCTGCGGCGCTCCTGAACAGTGCGCTCGACGGCGTCGTTCAGGGTGGCCAGGGCGGCGATCAGGGCGGCAGGATCGTCGGCGCGGCCGGCCACGAGCTCCAGCTGGCGCGCCATGCGCCCCTCCATCCGCTCGAACAGCTCAGAGCCCTCGTCGGTCAGCGCGAGCGACGTCGCGCGACCGTCGCCCTCCACGGCGTCACGCCGGATCAGCCCGCGCCGGTGCAGCGAGTCGACCGTCGCGCTGATCGCCGGCTTGCCGATCTCGAGCCGCTGGGCCAGGCGCGAGGCGCGCTCCTCGCCCGACGAGATCGTGGCCAGGACGCGGTAGTCGGCGAAGCTCAACCCGTCGGCGGCCCGCTCGACGATGCGCGACGCCCGCGCGAGGGCGCGGACGGCGCGCACGAGATCAGGAGTGGTCATGCGCTCACTCTACGCTCGATGGTTCGGGTGTCGAACTAGTTGGAGGGCCGCGATGAGGGGCGCAGGAACTCGGGACGGCGAGTTCCTGCGCCCGATCGGCCTGTGCGGAGGTCACACGACGAGCGCCACAGCCCGCGCGATCACCACGCCGATCAGCACGTACCCCGCGAACGACTCGACCGCCGTCAGCCACTTCGCCCGACGCGACACCGGCGTCGCGTCCGCGGTCATGAAGGCGACCGCCGTGCGGAACGACGTGCGCAGATAGTCGACGTACCAGGCCGACCAGGGGGTGGCGCCCCCCTGTTCGCGGAAGCGGAAATCAGGTCGCCGGCGATGGGGGAGCTCCGGGTGGAGGCGGGCCACGGGTCCGTCGCGGTCGATCTGCCAGTAGAGGAGCGAGAACGAGAGGACCATCGCGACCCAGACCTGGAGCGCGGCGACGAGGAGCCGTGGGGTGCCCTGGATGACGAGGCCGGCGACGGTCTCGCCGAGGGCGGCGAGGGTGGCGGCCGCGACGACGCCGTGCAGGCCGACCGAGAGATCGCGAGACCAGGGTTCCTGACGCGAGTATCGGAGCGGGTTCAGGACGACGAGGGGGACGCCCGCGAGGACGGCCAGCAGTGTCACAGCATGACGGATCGGCGCGGAGTCGCCAGGCAGGGTCGCGTACAGCGCGAGCGCGACGAGAAAAGCCACGGCGGGCGGGATGCGGGGCTCCGCGGTCGTCCGTCGCTGATGGGGGCTCACGACGAGCCAGTGTAGGTGCGCGCCGCCGAGAGCTTCGGCGCCGCGCTCGCCGATCAGGCGACCGGCGCGAAGATCAGGCTGCCGTTGTGGCCGCCGAAGCCGAAGCTGTTCGACAGGACGGGCCCCGGCGTCCAGGCGCGGGCCTCCGTCGGGATGTCGAGGTCGATCTCGGGATCGAGGTTCTCGAGGTTCGCCGTGGGAGGGATGGTCTCGGAGGCCATCGTGAGTGCGACCGCCACGGCCTCGACGGCACCGGCGGCGCCGAACGAGTGTCCGGTGACGCCCTTGATGCTGGTGACGACGGGGCGCGAGCCCTCGAACACGCGGGACACCGCCTCGCTCTCGGCCTTGTCGTTCAGGCCGGTCGACGTGCCGTGCGCGTTGATGTGGGTGATCTGCTCGGGGCTGAGCCCGGCGTCCTCGAGCGCGAGCCGCATGGTGCGCTCGGCGCCGGTGCCGCCGGGTGCTGGAGCCGTGACGTGGTAGGCGTCGGCGGTCGAGGCCGCCCCCTCGATCGTCATGTAGATGCGGGCGCCGCGCGCGACGGCATCGTCGTAGGGCTCGAGGATCAGCATGCCGGCCGCCTCGCTGGCGGCGAGGCCGTCGCGGTCGCGGTCGAACGGACGCGCGACTCCGGTCTTCGACAGCGCGCGCATGTTGGCGAAGCCCGCGAGGCAGACGGGCGTCAGGCTCGAGTCCGTGCCGCCGGCGACGACGAGGTCGGCCGTGCCCTGGGCGATCATGCGGGCGCCGGCGGCGATGCCGTCGGTGCCGGCCGCGCAGGCCGTCGAGATCGTGGTCGCCACGCCCCGGAGGGCGTAGCGGATGCTGATGGCGCCCGCCGGGGCGTTCGGCATGACCATGGGCACGAGGTGCGGCGACACGAGGCGCTCGCCCTTGGCATCCAGCAGCAGGATCTGGTCGGCGAGCGTCTGGACTCCGCCCATGCCCGTGCCGAGCGACACGGCCGCCCGCTCGTGGTCGATGCCGTCGATCAGCTCGGCGGTGTCGGAGGTCGACGGGTTCGGAGCGTCCGGGTCGATCTTGAGGAGACCTGCGTCGCGCAGCGCCTCATCGGCGGCGACGACGGCCATGCGCGTCACGATGTCGGAGTTCTTGGCGTTCTTGTGGCTCATCAGGCGGCGCGCGTCGAGCGCCTCCTGGTCGACGCGGCGGACGGCGAGCGGCGCGACAGGCTCGAAGAGGCTCTTCCAGAAGGCGTCGACTCCGACGCCGTTCGGGGTGACCACGCCGATCCCGGTGACGGCGACGCGGCGGTTCTGCAGGGGCTTCATGCGAGTGGATCTCCTTGGCGAACGGTGCACGGCCTGGTCGGGCCGCCTCCTATTCAACACGGCGCCCGCCTCAGGACTTTCGTCGACTCGTCCAAGATTCGCGGGCCGGATTTGTACCCGGTCTGGCGGATTACCTGAATCCCGTGGAGAAAGGCGACGCCTATCGGGTGCAAGATCGATGCATGGACTTGTCTTCTGGAGGTACCCGCTGATGGTCGCGCCACTGCTCAAGGCGATCGGAGCGGTCGTCGTCGGCACGCCCCTCGCCATCACGCTCGGCCTCACGGCTCGGTCGCTCAAGAAGCAGGAGGACGCCGCCGTCCCGGTGGTCGCTCCGGGCGACTCGCCCCTCGTCGTGACCGTCTTCAGCAACTGGCTGGACGCCAAGACGCACGAGCACCTCTCGCCCACGTCGTTTAAGAAGGGCTACGCGGCGTACGACGTCCGTGTCGAGAACCGCACCGGCAGCAGCGTCAAGGGCGTGAACGTCGAGCTTCTCGATCTCGATGGCGACGTGCTCGGCACGGTGCGCCTCGGCGACGTCGAACAGCACGGTTACTCTGTCTTCGCCGCGAAGAAGGCGTGGAACCGCGCCCTCGAGCGCATCCGCGTGGCGGAGGAGGCGCCGAGGGCCGTCCTGACCTGGCGTACCCCCGAGGGCCGACGCCGGGCGATCCCGTCGCTGGTCATGCGCCGCGTGCTCGGGCCCACTCCGAGCGAGCTGCGTCGTGGACGCCGCGAGAAGTCGCCCGTCGTCAACCACGTGATGAGCTAGGCGACGCGACCTTCCTGAGAGGCGGGGCGATCTTCCTGAGGGACGACGCGACGTTCTTGAGGGGCAGGCGGGTTGCTGCGCCCCGGCGGCGCGCCCTGCTTCTCGCGCGCCCTACTTCTCGCGCGCCCTACTTCTTGCGCGGGCTCGCCAGCCAGGTGAGGCTCACGATCAGGACGACCGCCGCCGCGACGAGCCACGGGGCCGAGACGCCGGTCGACAGCACGACGGCGCCGCCGGCGACGAGGATCATCGCCGCGACGGCGGAGGCGACGACGAGGGCGACACGGGGCGCGGGCCTGGGCGAATCGGACATCCCCCGAGTGTGGCGTCGCCCGAGGGACATCGAAAGACGGCATTCAGGGGGACATAGCGCGGTCCGAGCGCATCGGCCCACGCGGCGCGCGGGCTGTCGCCCGAGGGTGGGGCGCGAATTCGCCCGCGGGTGACCGCGGGCGCGGCGTGGTGCGGGGTGGTGCGGCACGGGCGTGGCGCGGCACGGCCCGCATCTCGCGGCGCGCGGATCAGGAAACGTGGGGCGGCGGCGCGGGGCAGCACGGCGTGTGCGGGCGCGGCGGTGCAGGATTCCTGAGCTGGCACCCGCCCCGGCGCGGGCCCCGCCGGCACGGCGCGAGCCCGCGCACGACACGCGCCTCGGCGGCGCGGCCACGGCAGAGGGCGCCGGCCCAGACGGACCGGCGCCCTCAGCGCGAACGCGGGGTCAGACGGTGGAGCGGGAGGCGGTCTCGAGTTCCTGCGCCCGGTCGTCGCCCTGGGCGGCCGCGGGGACGACGGCGATCGACCCTGTCGACAGGCCCTCGGCTGGCGACTGCTCGAGAGTCGTCGCGAGCGGCACCTCCTTCACGAAGAGCAGCAGCACGGCGGCCAGGAGCACGAGCGGCACCATGATCAGGAAGATCGGGGTGAGCGCGTCGTTGTAGGAGTCGATCACCGCGGTCTTGAGCGCGCTCGGCAGGTTCTTGACGAGCTCGGGGGTGAGGGAGTCGGTTCCGCCGGTGGCGCCCGCCGAGGAGGACGGCAGGTTCTCGCTCAGGAGGCTGGTCAGGCGCGACACGAAGATGCTGCCGACCACCGCGGCGCCGAGCGAGGCGCCGATCTGGCGGAAGTAGTTGTTGGCGGCGGTGGCGGTCCCGACCTCGCGGAGCGGGAACGTGTTCTGCACGACGAGCGTCAGGATCTGCATCGCAAGGCCCAGGCCGATGCCCATCAGGGCGAAGTAAAGGCACATGATCCATACCGCGGTCGAGGCGGTCATGGTGCTCATGAGGGCGAGGGCTCCGGCGGCGATGACCATGCCGACGACGGGGAACCACTTGTAGCGGCCCGTCTTCGAGACGATCTGGCCGGCGGCGATCGACGTGATCAGAAGGCCCGCCATCATCGGGATCATCAGGAAGCCCGCCTGGGTGGCGTTCGAGCCGGTGACCATCTGGAGGTAGGTCGGGATGTAGGCGAGCGATCCGAACATCGCGATGCCGATGATCAGCGTCGCTGCGGTCGTGAAGACGAAGTTCGGAGCCCTGAAGAGGTGGATCGGCATGATCGGCTCGGCCGTCCTGCGCTCGACCATCACGAACGAGAATCCTGAGATCGCGAGGCCGGCGAACAGGCCGATGATCTGCGGGGAGTTCCAGTCGTACTGGTTGCCGCCCCAGGTCGTGACGAGCACGAGGCAGGTAGAGGCGATGGCGAGCAGAGCCATGCCGTAGGCGTCGATCCGGGGCTTGCCCTGGTCGGCGCGGCGCGGCAGCTTCAGGAAGAACACCGCGAGGGCGATCGACAGGATGCCGAGCGGCACGTTCATCCAGAACGCCCAGCGCCAGCCGATGCCGTCGGTGAAGAAGCCGCCGAGGAGCGGGCCGGCGACGCTCGAGAAGGCGAAGACGCCGCCCATGATCCCCATGTACTTGCCGCGCTCGCGGGCGGGGACGACGTCGGCGATGATCGCCTGAGCGAGGATCATCAGACCGCCGCCGCCGAGGCCCTGAATAGCGCGCGCCACGATCAGCGACGGCATGGAGTCGGCGAGCCCGCCGAGCACGGACCCGCCGATGAAGATGGCGATCGCGACGATGAACAGGCTCTTGCGGCCGATGAGGTCGCCGAGCTTGCCGTAGACGGGCAGCACGATCGTCTCGGCGAGGATGAAGGCGGTCGTGACCCAGATCATCTGGTCGACGCCGTGGAGCTCGCCGACGATGGTCGGCAGGGCCGTCGAGAAGATGGTCTGGTCGAGCGATGCGAGCAGCATCGTGACCATGAGGCCGGCGAAGACGAGCAGGATCCCGCGCTTCGACGTGCCGGTGGCGCTCGTGGGCGCGGGGGCGACGGTGGTCATGTGATTCTTTCGATGAGAGAGCGGACGAGTTCGATGGCGCGCGTGCGGACCACGTCGGCGGGCTCGGGAGCCCCGTCGTCGATCCACTCGCGCACGGAGGTGCGGACGACGCCGCCGCAGAGGGAGAGCAGGGTCTCCGCCTCGGCGCGGCTCGGGGTGACGCCGGGGCGATCGTGCTGGAGGATGCGCGTGACGGCGGCGACGAGATCGTCGACCATGCGCGTCATCTGCACCATGTGGCGCGAGAGCAGCTGGGGGTGCCGTCTCAGGAGCTCGACGCGCGACTCGTGCAGCGCGGCGCCCTCGATCGACGGGCGGATCAGCGAGAGCAGCAGCACGAGCGTCGACTCCAGCACATCGACGCCGTCCGTTGCGGCGATGTGCTCCGTCACCGACTCCCGAGTGAGCACGGCGTCGTGGATGCCGAGGACCGCGTCCTCCTTGGTGTCGAAGTAGTTGAAGAAGGTGCGCGACGAGACGTCGGCGCGAGCGCTGATCGAATCGACGGTCGCGTGCTCGAGCCCGTCTCTCAGGACGAGCTCGACGGCAGCCGCTTCGAGGCGGCGGCGGGTCTCTTCGCGCTTTCGATCGCGGAGACCCAGTTGTTCAGGAACCATGCGTCAATTCTTGCCACACGTGCAAAGTTACGCAACTGCAAACGTGCAGTGCTGAAAACATTCACAGCAGGGGCGCAGGAACTCGACTCCGCCGGGCCTGAACCCTCTCGCCGGCTCGCTGCGGATCGGGGCCACCTCGGGCTCGGCGATCGTGGGTCGGCCGACGGCCAGTTCCTGCGCCCGGAGCGACTCTCGGCCACTGGGGCGGGGCGCTCGAAAGGCGCCCCGCCGTCAGACGGGGCCTGCGGGGCGAAATGGCTTCCCGACCATCTCGCCCCCGGCCCTTACGGGGTGTGCACTCACGGCAGGACCCGAATCGATGCCGTTGTACTCAGGGGATTCGGAGCCGTTCGAAGCGCGGTTGGGCGGACTCCGACCCCCCGTTCGAGGGCCAATCCGTCAGTAGCCCGTGCCCGCGGGGTCGATGAAGTCGTTTGCCGAGTCGACGTCCAGCTCGCCGAGTCCCGTGACGGTGTCGTAGCCGACGCGCGTCTTGAGGCTGGAGTCGGTGTCGAGGGTGACCGCGTACGAGTACGCGGAGCTCGAGTAGGCCAGCACGGTGCTGCGCCCCCGCGGTGCCACGTCGGTGATGGCGGTCGACGACGCCTTCTTCAGAGCGTAGAGCGACGGGTTCGCGAATCCCACCCGGACGCCGGTCTGCTGCTGCACGATCGCCATCTGCGCGGCGGCGATGGGTGTCGCGAGCGACGTTCCGCCGACGACGCCGAAGCCGAACGAGCCGGTGGAGAGGGTGGTGTTGTTCGTGATGGGGCGGTAGCCGATCAGGAATCCGGTGAAGGGGTCGGCCAGGGCGGCGATGTCGGGCACGGCGCGACGTCCTTTCGACACGAAGCCCTCCTGATACGACGGCGTGGTGAAGATCGCCGAGAGGCCGCCGCCGGAGCCGCCGAAGAACTGCCTGCCCGGGAGCGTGTGCCTGTACGTCAGCTTGCCGCCCGACTTCGAGATCGGATCCAGGGTGTCGCCCCAGCCGACGGTGAAGAGGCGCCTGCTGGTCTTGGAGAGTCCGATCGCCGTGCCGCCGACTGCGGTGACCCACGGCGAGGAGGCCTGGAAGTCAGGAGAGATGGAGCCGAAGTTGGCCTTCTCGTCGCCGTCGTCGCCCGACGCGAAGTAGAGGCCGATGCCTTCGGCGGCGGCTTGGAGGTGGAGGTTGACGTCGCCCTGGACGGAGTTCGCCGAATCGGAGTCGGTGGGTTCGCCGACGCCCCCGTAGCTGTTGCTGACGATGGTCGCGAGGCCCTTGTCGAGGATCTTCGAGAGCGCGATGTCCATGGCGCCGCCGCAGTTCGATGCGCCGACGTAGAGGATCCTGGCTGCCGGCGCAACGGCGTGAACCGCCTGCACATCGAGGGTCTGCTCGTTCTGCCAGCCGCTCGGCAGGCCGCACGCGGCCTTGTCAGTGAAGGTTGATCTGGCTGCCGACAGATCGGTGTACTGGCCCTTGGCGAGCTGCGGTTCGCCGAGGTAGGCCGCGTAGGAGTTGACGTCCGACGTGATGGTGGGCGACGCGTACGCGCCGACGATCGCGACGGTCTGGCCGGCCCCGGATCTCGTCGTGGTGCCGTAGGCGGCGCGGATCTGACGAGGCGTGTAGCCGCAGTTCGCGGTGGCGACGCTCGTGGTGCCGTGGGTCGAGGGGTACCGCGCGTAGTTCTGCGTGATGTACGACGAGCACGGGGTGCTGACCGTCACCGACTTGGGCGTGGACGCGTTCAGGGCGGCCACCGACTTGGCGGTGCTGGTGCCGCGCGTGACGGCGGCGGGCTTTGCGAAGCGGCTCTGGTCGAGCGTGATTCCCGAGACGATTCGCGCGGCGGTGCCGGTGATCGACGGCGTCGACTGCGGAGCGATCCGAGTGACGCCGGCCACCGAGTAGGTTCCCATCCGGGTGTCGAACGCCTTGTTGAAGGCGGCGACCGAGCCGCGGAACACGATGTAGGAGCGGCTGGCCGGCGTGCCGGTGACGGTGATGCCCGTGTTGGCCTTCACCTGCGCGACGGCCTGGTCGAAGTCGGCCTGCGACGGCGAGTACGTGTCGATCCAGTCCTGGGGGGCGACGTACTGCCTGAACTGCGGGCTCGCCGGGTCGGACACCGCGCGCGCGACCGCCTCCGCGCCGGCGGCATCGCGCAGCTTCAAGTACATCTCGCCCTCGATGACGGTCGACGCCGAGGTGGAGCTGGTCAGGTTGGTCGTGGTGGCCCAGGTCGGGACGGCCGACGTGAAGGTCACGCGGGTGGCGGCGTCGGCGGAGCTCACGCTCGCCAGACTCAGCGCGACGATGGTCACCGCGGTCAGGGTGACCGCGACCGCAGTCTTCAGCGCCGTGTTGAAGTTCAGCGCCGTGTCGGAGTTCGGTGTCGTGTTCGCCATCGGTGCGCGTCCGTGCGCTTCTCGTTCCATCATGGATTCCTTCCCCGGTGATCGGGACGGGGCGACCCCCACGACGAAGCTACGTCCGCGGTGTGCCGCACCACAGTCCCCAGTAGGGGGAATGGTCCTGCGGTGCACGCGGCGAGACGCCGGACGAGGCGAGTCGTCACCTCCTCCGTCGGGATGAAAAGGGGGCGCGAGAGGCGTCCTCCGCCCCGTTCGCCCGTACCGTCGGAGCCATGCAGACCACCAATCCCGTCTTCGGACTGACGACGCTCCGAGTCCTGCGCGTCCTCCGACATGCGGCGGCCCCGGCCGCCGGCGCCGTCTACCTGGTCCTCTGGATCGTCGCCGAGTCCGGCCGCTGGCCGCTCGGGCCGAACATCCTGATGTTCTCGCTCTACGCGATCGCCATCGGGCTGGCGGCGCGGCTGCCGCGCATCGCGCTGGGGCTCGTCCTGGTCGTCGGGCTCTGCCAGGCGCTCGGCCTTCTCCAGCCTCCGGACTCGACGACGTGGCCGGCGTCGGCAGCCGCGGCCTACGCGGTCCTTCTCGTCGCGGCCTTCGCCCCGCTCCGGGTCCGCTGGCTGGCCCTGCCGACGGTCGTCGTCTCAGGTCTCCTGTTCGCGTTCGCCGCCGCCGTCCCGACCGCCCGCTGGCCGTACAAATGGGGGTCGTGGACCGACTCCGGCCAGTCGCCGCGTGCGGATGCTCTGACTCTCGCCCTAGCCGCGATCTCGCTCGGCGTCATCGCCTGGGCGATCGGGTTCGGCATCTCGTGGGTCATCGCGCGCGTCCGGACCGACGTCGAATGGTCAGGCAGCGAGCTCGAGCGCGTGGACGTCGAGCTGCGCCTCTCGGAGGATCGCGCGTGCATCTCGCGCGACGTGCACGACTCGCTGGCGCATTCGCTCGCCGTGATCGTGTCTCAGGCGCAGGGCGCTGCGGCCCTCAGCCCCCGCCGGCCGGAGGTCGCCACCGAGGCGCTCGGCACCGTGACCGAGGTGGCGCGGGCCGCCCTGGTCGACGTCCGCAACCTCGTCGAGCGCATCCAGGGCGAGGGTGACGTGATCCTGCCGCGGCTCGGCGTCGACGACATCCCCGAGCTGGTCGACCAGATGCGCCAGGTGGGCATGCGCATCGACCTGCAGGAGAGCGGCGCGAGCGACGGCGTCGCCCTCACCTCCGCGCAGGAGGTCGCGGTCTATCGGATCGTGCAGGAGAGCCTCACCAACGCGCTCAAGCACGCGGGGTCGTCGGCGCGCGTCGTCGTCGTGCTCGACCGCACCGAGAACGGCCTCGGTCTCGAGGTCCTCTCGGAGGGGGAGGCTGCGCTCGTGGAGCCCTCGCCCACCGGCATCGGCATCGCCGGCATGAAGGAGCGCGCCCGGCTCTCGGGCGGATGGCTCCGCGCAGGTCCTGCGGCGCCGGCCGACGAGTCAGGAACCCTGCGCTTCGCGGTCACGGCGTTCGTGCCGACGGTGCGATCCCTCGCGCGGGGGCACCAGAATGCCTGAGTCCGCAGTGACGCCAGCCGCAGCCAGCCCGGCCGGGGCGACCCGCGCCGCCGTACCCGTCCGCGTCGCCGTGGTCGACGACCAGCGCCTGTTCTCGTCGGGCATGGCCATGCTGCTCGAGGCCCAGCCCGACCTGGTCTGCGTGGGGACCGCGCTCGATGGGCAGGCCGCGCTCGAGCTGGTCGAACGCGAGGCGCCGGACGTGGTGCTGATGGACCTCAGGCTGCCGGTCATGTCGGGGCTCGACGCCACCAGGCGGATCCTGCGCCAGGCACCCCTGGACGGATCGCCTCGCGTGATCGCCCTCACGACCATCCGGAAGGACGAAGCCGTCTACGCTGCGCTCGCAGCGGGCGCGTACGCCTTCCTGACCAAAGACGCCGAGCCCGACGTCGTGCTCGGCACCATCCGGGCCGCTGCCGCCGGAGCGCCCGCGCCGACGGAGGAGGAGGCGATTCGGCTGGTGCAGGAACTCGCAGCCGCCGGCGTCGTCCCCCAGCGGGGCGACGACGCCCTCGCCGGACTCACCGCCCGCGAGCGCGAGACGTTCCTGCTGGTGGCGCGCGGCCTGAGCAACGCCGAGATCGCCCGCGACCAGTACGTCACGGAGGCCACGGTGAAGTCGCACGTGCGCGCGGTGCTGTCGAAGCTCGGGCTGCGGGGGCGGATTCAGGTGGTCGTCTTCGCGTACGAGCACGGGCTGGCGGGGGAGCGGCGCTGAGCGAAGCGGCGCGGCAGGGGAGCGGCGCTGCGGGGAGCGCCACTGCGGGGCGGATCTCCTGCATCGACGACGAACGGCGCCCACCCCGAGGGGTGGGCGCCGTTGGTGGCAGGATCCGACTAGGCCGCGAAGGCCAGGTGGCCGAGCTGCACCTCGTGCGCCTGGAGGATGGTGCGGCTGGGCTCGTCGCGCCAGGCGCGGCCCGGAACGACCCAGCCCTCGGCGCCGGTGGCCTGGACGTGGGCGCCCGGGGCGACCTCGGAGCCGAGGTCGGCGAGCGGAAGGCGGACGAGGAACTCGCGGGAGCTGTCGTCGACGACGACGAACTCCACGAGGTTGTCGTGGGTGAGGGCGGGCGCCGTGGTGACGGTGCCGCCGATGCGGATGAGGTTGAGTGTCTGTGTCATGGTGCGGTCTTTCGATGCGTGGTGGCGACGCGCTGCCGTTCAGGGCTCTGCTCTCTTCGAGCAGCGGCCCCCAGGCGGGTGGATCGCGGTGAACGATCGGCCTGGGACGGCAGGTGTGTCGCACACGCCGAGTGTCGGCGTGCTGGTGTCAGCCTGTGAAGTCTGACGGGATGGACTCGGTGGAATGTGCCCCGGGAGGAGCAGTACGAGTCGGTGCGGGTGCGAGTCGAGTAGATGGTCCGTCTCAGAACACCATCGACCAAGTTACCAGGCTCGTTAGGTGTCGTCAAACCTGGAATGACACCAGTGCGAGGGGTGTTCGATGGATCCATGACCGATTCAGCAGTCCCCACGATTACCTTGAACGACGGCCGCACGATCCCGCAGCTCGGCTTCGGCGTCTTCCAGATCGAGCCCGCCGACACGAAGGCCGCCACTCTGAAGGCGCTCGAGGTCGGCTACCGCCACATCGACACCGCCGAGATGTACGGCAACGAGAAAGAGGTCGGCGAGGCGATCGCCGAGTCCGGCATCGACCGCGACGAGATCTTCGTGACGTCGAAGCTCAACAACGGCTTCCACGATCACGACGACGCCCTCACTGCGTTCGACGGCACGCTCGAGGCTCTCGGCCTCGACCACATCGACCTGTTCCTGATCCACTGGCCCCTCCCCGGCGTCGGCGACTTCGTCGAGACCTGGAAGGCCCTCGAAGAGATCTACGCCTCGGGCCGCTCGCGCTCCATCGGCGTCTCGAACTTCCAGGAGCACCACCTCCGTCGCCTCGCCAATGAGACCACGGTCACCCCGGCCGTGAACCAGATCGAGGTGCACCCGTACCTGACGCAGGAGCCCCTCCGTGCCTTCGGCGCCGAGCACGGCATCGCGACCGAGGCCTGGTCGCCCATCGCACAGGGCCTCGTGCTCGACGACCCGACGATCGTCCGCATCGCCGAGAACGTCGGCAAGTCGCCCGCTCAGGTCACGCTCCGCTGGCACATCCAGCGTGGCGACATCATCTTCCCGAAGTCGGTGACCGAGTCGCGCGTGAAGGAGAACTTCGACATCTTCGACTTCGAGCTCTCCGACATCGACATGACCGACATCTCGATGCGCAACAAGGACGAGCGCACCGGCCCGAACCCCGACGAGTTCAACTACGTGCCGGCCTGATCCAGGTCGCCGGTCCCTCTGAGGTGACCAGTGCGGGGCGCAGGAACTCGGGTTCCTGCGCCCCGCCGCCGTCTCAGGATGCCGCCGGAGGTGCGAGCAGCGCGACCGCCGCGTCGAACGCCTCGGTCATGTCCATGGTCCGGTCATGCATCCACTGCAGCTGGAGGCCGTCGCTGAGGGCGATCAGGAGCCGCGCGGCGACGGTGGGGTCGATGTCGGTGCGCGCCGTTCCTGCGCCCTGCCGCTGGCGGATGGCCTCGCCGACGCGGGTCTCGAGATCTTTGTAGCGCTCGCCGATGTAGGCGTGGCCGGGGTGCTCGAGCGACTCGCTCTCGACGACGAGCCGCGAGTAGAGCTCGACGAGTCCTGGCACCTCGTGGTTGTGCCGGACGGCGCCGCTCAGGAGCTCGACCACGTCGCCGTCGGTCGGGGTGAAGTCGGCCGAATCGGCCGCGTCGCGCTCGCGGAGCACCTCGGCGAGGAGACCTTCGCGCGAGTCGAAGTAGTGGAGGACGCCGGCTTTGGTCAGACCGACCGCGTCGGCGATCTCCTGGAGCGAGGAGTTGCGGTAGCCGCGCTCGCTGATCACGCGAAGGGCGGCGGCGAGGATCTCGCGCCGGCGTGCATCGCCTTTGGCGTAGCGGCGGGGTGGAGCGTCGTTGGTCACGGGATCACCCTAGCCGCACAGTACTTACCTACCTTCGGTAGGTTTTAGGGGTATGGTCGACTGGAGGTCCGTCTTTCAGGAAGTGAGTCACACATGTACGACAGCGCCGAAGAGACTGCGCGTCTCGAAGAACTGGCAGCGAAGCTGACCCTCCCGGAGAAGGTCCAGCTGCTGACCGGTCGCGACTTCTGGAACACCTGGCCCATCGAGAAGATCGGCCTGCGCCGCATCCTCGTGTCGGACGGCCCCTCGGGCGTCCGCGGCGAGGTCTGGGACGAACGGTCGCCGTCGCTGAACCTGCCGTCGGCGACTGCGCTGTCGTCGTCGTGGGACCGCGACATCGCCGCCCGCTACGGTGCCGCCTCGGCCGTCGAGGCTCGCCGCAAGGGCGTCGACGTCGTGCTCGGACCGACCATCAACCTGCATCGCTCGCCCCTGGGCGGTCGCCACTTCGAGGCATTCTCGGAAGACCCGGTCCTGACGGCCGAGCTCGCCGCCGCCTACGTCGAGGGCGTCCAGGCGAACGGCGTCGGCGCGACGCCCAAGCACTACATCGCCAACGACTACGAGTCGGAGCGCTTCACGGCCTCGACCGAGGTCTCGGAGCGTGCCCTGCGCGAGCTCTACCTGCTCGCCTTCGAGAAGAGCATCACCGAGGCGCACGCCTGGCTCGTCATGTCGTCGTACAACTCGATCAACGGCACCACGGCAACCGAGAGCGAACTGCTCGAGACGCCGCTCAACTCGGAGTGGGGCTTCGACGGCGTCGTGATCAGCGACTGGACCGCCGTCCGCACGGTCGAGAGCGCGAAGGCGTCGCAGGACCTCGTCATGCCCGGGCCCGACGGCCCCTGGGGTGCGGCGCTGGTCGCCGCCGTCGAGGCCGGCGAGGTGTCGGAGGAGGCGATCGATCGCAAGGTGATCCGGATCCTGCGCCTGGCCGCCCGCGTCGGCGCGCTCGAGGGCTTCGCCCCCGTGCAGGCCGCGCCCGTCTCGGCCGAGGACGGCATCGCGTTCGCCCGTACGGCCGAGGCCGCGGGCAGCGTGCTGCTGTCCAACGACGGGACCCTCCCGCTGGCCGCCGCCGATCTGAGGAAGGTCGCGGTCATCGGGCACAACGGCCTGCAGGCCCGCACCCAGGGCGGCGGCAGTGCGACGGTCCTCCCCGAGAGGATCGTCACGCCGCTCGAGGGCCTGACTGCCGCGCTCCCCGACGCCGAGGTCACCTACTCGATCGGCGCCGTCGTGCAGGAGGGCATCGCCGAGCTCCCGATCGAGGAGATCGTCAACCCGTCGACGTCCGAGCCCGGCATGCTGGTGCGCTTCCTCGACGAGGACGGCACGGAGATGTTCCGCGAGGACCGCCGCGCCACCGCGCTCGTCTACTTCGGCGGCGACGCCCCGATCGACACCTCGCACCGCATGGAGCTGTCGACGACGTGGACCCCGACCCGCTCGGGCGACGTGCTGTTCGGCTTCGCGGCGGTCGGCCACGGCCGCATCCTCGTCGGCGGCGAGCTCGTGCATGAGGAGACCTCGCAGGAGACCGGCGGCATGGACCTCGGCGCGAGCCTCCTGGCCCCGCCGTCGATCGTCACGCCGCTCACCGTCGCGGCAGGAGAGCCCGTCGATCTGACGGTCGAGTTCGACATGAAGACCCGAGACGCCTCGATGGCCGGTGTCTTCGGCATCACTGCGGGCCTCGAGGCCGACAACTCCGACCCCGAGGCGCTCATCGCGGAGGCGGTCGCCGCGGCGGCGGACGCCGAAGTCGCGATCGTCGTCGTGGGCACGAACTCGCGCGTCGAGTCGGAGGGCTTCGACCGCAAGGACCTCGACCTGCCCGGTCGTCAGGACGACCTCGTGCGCGCCGTCCTCGCCGCGAACCCGAACACGGTCGTCGTCGTCAACTCCGGCTCGCCGGTCGTCATGCCCTGGCACGACGACGTCAAGGCCCTCCTGCTGACCTACTTCGGCGGCCAGGAGTACGGCAACGCCCTCGCCGACCTGCTGTTCGGCGCTGCGGAGCCCGGCGGGCGCCTCCCCACCACGTGGCCGGGGACCCTGAGCGACGTGCCCGTGCTCGACGTCACGCCCAAGGACGGCCTCGTCGCCTACGACGAGGGAATCCACATCGGCTACAGGGCGTGGCTGCGGGCCGGACGCATCCCGGCGTTCGAGTTCGGGCACGGGCTCGGCTACACGACGTGGAACCTCGACGGGCTCACGGCGACCGCGGCGGCCGACGGCGGATTCACGGTCTCGGTCGACGTCGCGAACACGGGTGCGCGCGAGGGCAAGCAGGTCGTGCAGGCCTACCTCTCTCGCAGCGAGTCCGCCGTCGAGCGCCCCGCACGATGGCTGGCCGGGTTCGCGCCGGTCGTGGTCGCGGCGGGGGAGACCCGGACGGTGGTCATCGACGTTCCTGCGCGCGCCTTCGCCCACTGGGATGCCGGCTGGCAGCACGAGGCCGGTGCGTTCCAGCTTCACGTCGGCACCTCGGTCACTCAGACCCCGCTCGAGGCGGATGTCGAGCTCGCCTCGGATGGCTCTCTCGTCTGACGTCCTCAGGCCTGAACCCGGTGCGCGCCGTGAGGCGGGCACCGGGTTCTCCTGAACCGCTGGTGAATGTCGGCGGGTGAGGGAATACTGACCGAACCACCACGTTCGACCCTTCATGCGGCCAGCGCCCCGCAGTCACCCTCGGCGCCCATCACGATCACTGGATTCACTCTTGACGACCGACACTCGCTCCACGCCGCTCGCCGGCGCCGCCACCGCTTCGACTCCTGCCCACGATCCGGCAGCCCTCTCGAAAGACGACGCGGCCCGCAACCGCGTGGTCATCGGGCTCCTCATCGTCTCGGCCTTCGTGGTCATCCTGAACGAGACGATCATGAGCGTCGCCCTGCCGACGCTCATCATCGACCTGAGGGTCTCCGCCGCCACCGCCCAGTGGCTGACCACCGGCTTCCTGCTGACGATGGCCGTGGTCATCCCGATCACGGGCTTCC
The DNA here is from genome assembly GCF_057787745.1 of Frondihabitans sp. OV104. Lineage (NCBI taxonomy): Bacteria > Bacillati > Actinomycetota > Actinomycetes > Micrococcales > Microbacteriaceae > Frondihabitans > Frondihabitans sp. OV104. The sequence continues at coordinate 2,335,390 of NZ_CM173541.1, read as the reverse complement.
TGCTGCAGCGGCTGCACACCCGTCAGGTGTTCCTGATGGCGATGACGCTCTTCAGCGTCGGCACGCTGATCGCCGCGATCGCTCCGGGGTTCTCGATCCTGCTGATCGCCCGCGTGGTCCAGGCCTGCGGAACCGCGATCATGCTCCCGCTGCTCATGACGACCGCCATGACGCTGGTGCCGCCGGCCGCTCGCGGCCGGACGATGGGCAACATCTCGATCGTCATCTCGGTCGCGCCCGCGATCGGCCCGACGATCTCGGGCATCATCCTGAGCGCGCTGAGCTGGCGCTTCATGTTCATCATCGTGCTGCCGATCGCCATCGCCGCGTTGATCCTCGGCGCCGTGAAGATGAAGAACGTCACCGAGCCCCGCAAGGTGCCGCTCGACGTGCTCTCGGTGATCCTGTCGGCGTTCGCCTTCGCCGGTCTGCTGTACGGCCTGTCGGGCGTCGGCGAGGCCGCGGCCGGCTCAGCCCAGCCCGTGCCGCCGCTCGTGCCCGTCGCCGTGGGCGTCGTCGCTCTCGCCCTCTTCATCCTGCGTCAGACGCGCCTGGCCCGTGGCGGATCGCCTCTGCTCGACCTGCGCACCTTCCTGACGAAGAACTTCTCGATCTCGATCGCCATGATCGCCGTCTCGAGCATCGCGCTCTTCGGCACCCTGATCATCCTGCCGATCTACATGCAGACCGTGCTGCACCTCCCGACGCTCGAGACCGGCCTGCTGCTGCTTCCCGGCGGCATCGTCATGGGCGTGCTGTCGCCGGTCGTCGGCCGCCTGTTCGACAGGTTCGGCCCGACGGCGCTGCTCATCACGGGCTCCGTCCTCGTGAGCGGAGCGCTGTGGACCATGGCGCTGGCCCTCCACGCCGACACCCCGGTCTACATGATCCCGGTCGTCCATGTGATCCTGAGCATCGGCCTCGCGATGACCTTCACCCCGCTGTTCACGTCGTCGCTCGGCTCGCTGAAGCCCGAGCTGTACTCGCACGGCAGCGCGATCCTGAACACCGTCCAGCAGGTGATGGCGGGCGTCGGCACGGCGCTGTTCGTCACCCTGCTCTCCACCGGCATCGCGTCGGGACTTTCCGACGGGGCGAACGAGGTCGACGCGACCGCGGCGGGCGTGCAGATGGCGTTCTTCGCCGGCGCCATCGTCTCGCTGCTGTCGATCGCGGCGGCGTTCTTCGTGCGCAAGCCGCCGGTGGTCGAGGGCGCGCCGGTGCCGATGGCGCACTGAGCCGCCAGCGATCTCCCTCGGCCCCGCCGAATCGGCACACTCCCTCCGTCGCGACGGCGGGGGTGAGCCGAATCGGCGGGGCCGAGCTGTTTCTGCCCGCCGGCGTGACCGACAGACCGACCCGGCGGGGCCGACCGCGCCCTAGGCTTTGAGGATGCCGGAAGAACGCCTGGGAACGATGACCGAGGACTACGTCAAGGTCATCTTCAAGTCGCACGAGTGGTCGAACGAGGGCCTCACCACGAACGACCTCGCCGCCGTGCTCGGCGTCGCCCCCTCCAGCGTCTCGGGCAACCTCAAGAAGCTCGCGCGCGAGGGCTTCCTCGACTACGAGCCGTACGGCCGGGCGACCCTCACCCGGTCGGGTCGACAGCTCGCCGTCCAGGTCGTGCGACGTCACCGCCTGATCGAGACGTACCTGGTGGAGCACTTCGGCTACGGCTGGGACGAAGTGCACGACGAGGCCGAGGTTCTCGAGCACGCGATCTCCGACCGGCTGCTGGCGAAGATCGACGCGGAGCTCGGCTTTCCCGACCACGACCCGCACGGCGATCCCATCCCCGCGGCAGACGGCACCGTGACGCATCCCGAGGGCATTCGACTGCAGGAACTCCCTGACGGCTCCGAGGGCACGGTCGTCCGGGTCAGCGACCACGACCCCGCCCTCCTCCGTTACCTCGACACTCTGGCGGTCGCGGTGGGCACGCGCGTCCGCGTCGTCGAGCGGCACGATTTCGCCGGGAGCCTCGCCGTCGCGGTCGGCGACGGCAACGCGGTCGAGCTCGCGAACGTCGCCGCCGGCGCCATCTGGGTGGCTGTCTGAGGGCTGGCCGGAGTTCCTGCGCGCGTGCCCTCGAGCAACTCAGGCATTCTGGCGCGTCGGCGCCGCGCGGCCCCCTCGCCCGGGCCGCACCGGTGCGATTCGCCTGACGGGCGCACCGGGCACCCCCGCGAAACCACGATCGGGACTCCGCACCAACGGATCTCGTGGCGCGGAGTCCCGATCGTGGGCCGGAACGCGAGGGGCGGCGCTCTGAGGGGCCGCGCTAGCGGCTGCCCGCGCCTTCCAGTTCGCGTTCGGCGGGGCCCTCCGCAAGGGCGGCCGACGTGCGGAACGGCGCCGTGATCGTCGGAAGGATGTCGCGTCGGTGGATCCAGAGGGCGACGATCGCGACGACGATGTGCACGGCGCTCAGGACGTATCGGCCGGTCTCGTCGGTCACGAAGAACTGCACGGCGAACAGGGCGACCAGCGCGATCGCGGCCCAGCGGTGGAAGCGCAGCGCGACGATGATCGCGACGCCCATCACAGTCTGCGACGCGGTCAGGACGAACTCCTCGATCTGGCGTCCGTCGAGGGGGAGCGCCGTACCGCCGCCGCCGAGCGCGTGGGCGATGGGGAGGGATCCGACGAGCAGGGTCCACTGGTTGATCTTCGAGGCGATGAGCGTTCCGATGGCGGCTGCGCCCTGGCCTCGCAGCGCGAACAGGACGGCCACGATGAACTCCGGAGCCTCGGTCGCGAGCGGCGCGAGCCACTGGACGAGGAAGTAGCTGTCGATGCCGAGGCTCGACCCGGACTGCACGAGCGCATCGGCGAAGGGCTCTGCGCTGGACAGGATGATGGCCGCCGAGACGACGAACATGCCGACGAACACGACCTTGCGCTGCGGGGCAGGCAGGTTCGCGATGTGCGCGGCTGTGCCGACGAAGTCCTCCTCGCCGTCGTCGGCGGCCCGGCCGGCCTTCCAGAGGTACGCGCCGAAGATCAGGATCAGGATGACGCCGAACCAGAGGGCGATCTCGCCGCTCGCAGGGATGACGAAGGCGAGGACCGCGACGATGGCGAGGACGCCCACGTCGAGGCGCGACGAGCCGGGCAGGTCGAGGTACTTCGGCACGACAGTGCCTGAGGCGCGGCGGGAGGCTGCGGCACGGCGGGCGGCGAAGAGGGCGACGAAGACGACGAGCGGCCAGCCGAAGCCGAGCAGCAGGCGGTTCGAGCCGGTCATGTTCGCGGCGGCGAACTGCTCGTAGGCCGGGTCGGATCCTGAGCGGAATGCGTAGTACAGGTCGACGGCGTATTCGGGCAGGACGGCGATCAGCGCGAGGATCGCGATGGCGAGCGCGCCCGAGATGTCTTTCTGGGCGGCCTCGGCGGCCCAGGCGAGCATGAACGACGCGGCGACGACGGCGCCGCCGAAGACGAGGAGGTCGACGACGGGGTGGGGCGCGAACCCGGTCACCCGGAAGACGATGGCGGGGGAGGCGATGAGGAGGCACAGGACGATTCGCCTGATCAGGGGTGCGGGCACGGCGGCTCTCTCGGTCACTCGCGACCGGGCCGGTTCCCCGTCGCGGAGACCACCGTGTCACAGTGATTTTCGGGGCGAAACCTTTTCGGAATGCCGAAATTCACATCACGTGTTGCCGATTATGACCCTACGTCACGGGCAACGGGAATAGCGTTGGCAGGTGCGGACTTATGCGTTCGTATCCAATTCGTTTCTTGAAGGAGAAAACATGTCCGACACCTCGATCCTCGTCCTCGTGGGAAGCCTCCGTGCCGCCAGTACCAACCGCCAGCTCGCCGAAGCTGCCGCGCAGGTCGCACCCGAGGGCGTCACGCTGACGATCCACGAGGGCCTGGGCCACATCCCGTTCTACAACGAGGACATCGACGTCGACGGCGCCGTGCCCGAGGGTGCCGCCAAGCTCCGCGCCGCCATCGGCGCCTCGGACGCCGTGCTCGTCGTCACGCCCGAGCACAACGGAACCATCCCCGCGAGCCTGAAGAACGCCATCGACTGGGCCTCGCGCCCCTTCGGCGAGTCGACTCTCGTCGGCAAGCCCCTCGCCGTCATCGGCTCCGCGTTCGGCCAGTTCGGCGGCGTCTGGGCTCAGGACGAGACCCGCAAGGCCTTCGGCATCACCGGCGCCAAGGTGCTCGAGGATGTCAAGCTCGCGATCCCCGGCTCGGTCGTCCGCTTCGCGGAGACGCACCCGAAGGACGACGCCGAGGTCGTCGGCCAGCTGAGCGAGGTCGTCGACAAGCTCGTCTCGGCCACCACCGAGGTCGCCGCCGCGTAACGCAGCCCTCCTGAACGGCGACGCGCCAGTCGCCGTCTCGCCACACCGATGCGCCTGTCTGGCAACGCTGGGCAGGCGCATCGGCTTGTCATAGGAGGCGCATAGCGCCCGGAGTGATCCTCGGAGTCCACTCGACCTGAGAAGGACTCCCCATGACCGCACACGCCGGACCTATCGCCGGGCACGCCGCCCCGCGGGACCGCACGCTCGCAGCCCGGGCGCTCCTCGGCAGGAAGGCCGACCCCGTCTGGGTGCGGCCGAGCCTCTGGGCGCTCCTGATCGCGACCGCCCTCCTGTACATCGTCGGGCTCTCCGAGAGCGGAACCGCCAACAGCTTCTACGCCGCCGCGGTGCAGGCCGGCTCGAAGAGCTGGAAGGCGCTGTTCTTCGGGTCGCTCGACTCGTCGAACTTCATCACCGTCGACAAGCCGCCGGCCTCGCTCTGGGTGATGGGCATCTCGGCCCGGATCTTCGGCTTCAGCTCGTGGAGCCTCCTCGTGCCGCAGGCGCTCGAGGGCGTGGCCAGCGTCGCCCTCGTGTTCGCGATCGTGCGTCGGAGCCTCGCGACCCTCGGTCCGCGCCTGTCCGCGGCGGGGGCACTCGTGGGCGGACTCGCACTCGCGTGCACGCCGGCCGCGGCGCTGATGTTCCGCTTCGACAACCCGGACGCCCTGCTGGTGCTCCTGATGACCCTCGCGGCCTACTTCGTCGTGCGCGCCCTGCCCCGGGCGAGCTGGAAGTGGCTGGCGGCGGCCGGACTCGTGCTCGGCTTCGCCTTCCTGACGAAGATGCTCCAGGGCCTGCTCGTGGCTCCTGCGTTTGCCGCCGTGTACCTGATGGCAGCGCCCACCCTCCTGCGGAAGCGCCTTCTCCACGTGCTCGGCGCCCTGGTCGGCGTCGTCGTCGGCGCCGGCTGGTGGGTCGCGATCGTCGCGCTCTGGCCGGCCGACTCGCGCCCCTACATCGGCGGCTCGACGAACAACTCCGTTCTGGAGCTCGCCTTCGGCTACAACGGCCTCGGCCGCTTCTTCGGCTCGGGATCAGGAAACGGGGGCGGCGGTGGCACCGGCGGCACGGCCGGCGGCTCCTTCGGCGGATCGACCGGCCTGAATCGGCTGTTCTCGAGCGAGATGGGCCTTGAGATCTCGTGGCTGCTCCCGGCGGCCCTGCTTCTCCTCGTGCTCGGCATCGTGGTCGCCGGGCGGCGCCCGCGCCTCGACCCGGTCCGGGCCGGCCTGGTGCTCTGGGGTGCCTGGCTCGTCGTGACCGGCCTCGTCTTCAGCTTCACCAGCGGCACGATCCACCCGTACTACACGGTCGCCCTGGCCCCGGCGATCGCGGGCCTGATCGGCACCGGCGGCGCCCTGCTGTGGCGGATGCGCACCACGTGGGTCGGCCGACTCGGCCTCGCTGTCGCGGTCGCAGGAACGGGCGCGTGGTCGTTCCACCTGCTGTCCGAGAACGCCACCTGGCTGCCCTGGCTCAAGTGGGTGGTGCTCGCGGGTGCTGTCGTGTCAGGAATCGCGCTCGTCGTCGGGTCGATCGCGGCCTGGCACCGCGTGACCGTCGCAGCCGTCCTGACGGGAACGCTCTCCGCCCTCGGCGGGTCGGGCGCCTACGCCCTGGCGACGGCGTCGGTCGGCCACACCGGCTCGATCCCGAGCGTCGGATCGTCGTCCACCACCTCCGGCTTCGGCGGTGGCGGAGGTGGCGGCGGCACCGGAGGCGGGATGGGCGGCGGCACGGGCGGCGGCACCCCGCCGAGCGGCGGTGCGAGCGGCGGCGAGGCCCCGTCGGGCGGCGAGGCCCCGTCGGGCGGCTTCGGCGGCACGCCCCCGGGCGGCAGCGGCAGCACCGGCGGCGAGGCCAGCGGCGGCGGCGAGGCCAGCGGCGGCAGCAGCACGACAGACGACAGCGGCAGCGAGAGCGGCACGAGCAACGGGACGAGCGACAGCGGCACCGCCGACTCGGGAACCTCGACGCAGGGGTCCGGCAGTTCCGGCGCCGCGTCGTCGACAGCGCTCGACACGCTCCTGAAGAAGAGCGCGGCGCGGTGGGCGGCGGCGATCGACAACGATCAGTCCGCGGCGACGCTCGAGTTGTCGAGCGGCCAGGCGGTCATGGCGATCGGCGGCTGGTCGGACGACCCGACGCCCACCCTCGCCGAGTTCGAGGCGTACGTGAAGTCCGGCGACATCGGCTACTACGTCTCGGGCGGCAGCGGCATGAGCGGCGGCACGGGCTCGTCGTCGTCGGCGTCGAAGATCGCGGCCTGGGTCGCGGCGAACTACACGGCGAAGACCGTGGGCGGCTACACCGTCTACGACCTCTCCAGCTGAACCCGTCGCCAGCGCAGGAACTCCGCGCGGCCGAGGCGCCCGCCACCGGGTGGTGCGCTCCGGCCGGGCGGAGTTCCTGCGTCCGTGCCGCTCTCCGGGGTCAGGCGGCGACGACCTGCTCCTCTTCGCGCACGGCGACCCGCTCGTCGGCCAGGCGGGTGCGGCGCCGGCTCGCCAGGTGCGTGACCAGCGTCAGCGCGAGGCCCACGGCGGCCCAGATGCCGAGGCGCAGGACGTCCCAGCCGAACGACTGTCCCGAGAAGTACTGAAGGGTCTGCACGGCGTCGAGCCACGCGGCGCCGTTCCAGAAGCCGTAGAGGGCGGCGAAGAAGCCGGGCATGAGCTGCACCGCGAAGATGCCGCCCGATGACGTGAAATTGAACATGACGAACAGCATCGTGAGCGCGGCCGTCGTCCAGTGGCGGAGCACCGGGTGCAGGCCGACGCCGATCAGGACGATCGCCGCCGAGTAGAGCCAGCCGAGCAGCCAGGTGGCCCAGACGAAGTGGCCGAGGACGCCGAAGATAGGGCCTGCGACGGTGACCGCGATGCCTGAGATGACGGCCGACATGACGCCGGCCGTGACGAGCGACCACCGGATGCCCAGGCGCGAGGCGAAGGCGGCGACGGCCGCGGCGGTCGCGTACGAGCCGACGCTGAGCCCCACGAGCAGGAAGAACAGTCCCTGGCCCGTGGAGTCGTGCTCGGCGGCGGGGACCACGTCGTCGACCGTGAACGGGAGCTTCTGCTCGTAGGCGATGGGCAGGAACACCTTCTGCGTCACCTCGGCGGTGGTCTCGGAGGCGGCGGACGAGATGAGGAGAGTCGCGGAGTCGGCCTTCGCCTCGTAGGCGGCCGTGATGGTGCGGTCGGTGATCAGTCGTCGGGCCTCCTGATCGGACGCCACGGTCCGCACGGCGAGCTGGCCGTCCGCGCCGTCGCTGAGCGTCTGCGCGAAGACCTTGGTCTCGGCACTGGTGCCGACGACGGCGACGGGGAGGTCGTGCGGGGTGGGCTGGTGGAACGCGCCCAGGTACGCGAGCGTCATGCCCGCGCCGAGGAAGAGCGGTACCAGGATCGCCACGCCGAACGCCTTGAAGACGGCCACGGGCGTGCCGAAGAACAGGCGGGGCCCGGGTCGGGCCGGCCTCGGCGACTCCGGGAGGCGGTGGGAATGGGGGTGGCCCGGGCGGAGGGCGACCTCCCGGAGGGCGTGGGTCGGTGTGGACACGGGGTCCTTTCTGCAGCGGAGGGGTGCGCCGTCGAGCGGCGAAGTCATAGTGTTGCATAATGCAACACAGGTGTACAGTACACCCGATCGTTAAACTCGTGGGCGTGAGCACCCGACGCGAGGATCGAATGCAGGCCGTCTACACGCAGCTGCAGACCATCTCGCGCCGTGCCTCCGCTCGCAGCCGCCGCACCGCCGAGCCGCTCACTCTCGTGCAGCACACGCTTCTCAACTTCATCGACGGGACTCCCGAGTGCCGCGCGATCGACATCGCCGGCGCCATGCGGCTGAACCGCTCGACCGTCTCACGCCAGGTCGGCGACCTCCAGGCGATCGGCCTGATCGAGGTGGGTGCCGTGACCGCGGAGCAGACGTCGCGCGGGCAGCTCCTGACGCTGTCGAAGCGGGGCCGCGAACTGCTTGACCGATCGATCCGCGCCAACCACGACGAGCTCGAGCGGCGCTTGTCCGAATGGAGCGACGACGAGATCGACGACCTCGCGGCGGGCCTCGAGCGGTTCAACGCCGACGAGGAGCGCTCGCCGTCCTGAACGCCGCTCTGCGGCAATCTCGGTACTCTCGTTCGGATGCGAAGCGCGGTCGAGCAGAGGCGGGTGGTGCGGTGACAACCTCCCTCGACTTCCGGATCTCCGGGCTCCTCCGCCTGGTCGCGGCCGCCGTCGCCGTCGCTGCTCTGATCGCCAACTTCCAGTACGTCCTCGGGTTCTCGACGTTCGCGACCCTCAACTACTTCAGCTACTTCACGCAGCAGAGCGCCATGGCGAACGTCGCGGTGCTCGCCGTCTCAGGAGTCCTGACCTTCCGCGGCCGCCTCGATCCGCGCTGGTTCGCCGTCGTCCACGCGATCGTCACGACCTACGTGATCGTCTCGGGGATCGTGTTCGGCGTGATCGTCACGCAGTCGGCGGCCCACCACTACTCGCTGGCGTTCCCGACGTCGAGCCAGGTGCTGCACTTCTGGCTCTCGGGCTACGTGCTGCTCGACTGGGTGCTGGCGCCCGGCCGCACGCCGGTGCGCTGGCGCACCCTCTGGCTGGTGCTGCCGTTCCCGCTCGTCTGGGGCTTCTTCACGCTGGAGCGCGGCCGAGACGTCCGCTGGTACCCCTACTTCTTCCTCGACCCGGCGCAGGTCAGCCCCGAGCAGTTCCGGCTCTACAACGCGATCGTGCTCGTGATCTTCCTGGCGGTCGCGTCGGCGCTCATCGGCCTGAGCCACGCGCGCCCGTGGCACCTGACGAGACACCGCAGACCGGGCGCAGGAACTCCCCGGCCCGCCGCACCTCAGGGCGCGGGGGCAGCCGACGGCGTCGGGGACGCCGTCGCGGGCACGACGTCGAGGTAGGCCGCGACGTCCGACAGCGCCTGTGCGACGGCGTCGCCGTCCGACAGCTTCTCGGCGGCGATCGCGTCGTCGCCCCCGATGAGCGCCACCAGGATCGGGAATCCGGTCGACGGCTCCAGGTTCAGCCAGAGGCGGTAGGTCGCCGAGTCGTCGAGGATCGCCCAGACGGTGGCGTCGGTCGACCACAGGCGCTGGTCGAAGCGCAGCCAGAGGACGTCCTGGACGCCGACGCCCAGGCGGTCCATGGCATCGAGCTTGGCCACCGGCAGCTCGGGCTCGAAGACGATCTTCTTCTGCTTCAGGACGCCCAGGGGGATCGTGGAGATGACGCGATCGGCCGACAGCGACTCGCCCGTGACGAGACGGAGTCCGACCCCCTGGTTGCCGTAGTCGATCTGGGTGACGTTGCTGCCTCGGAGCACGTCGAGGTCTTCGAGGAGGGTGGCGACGTAGGCCGCGAAGCCCTTCGTCACGAGCTGGGAGTCGCCCGGAGCCGACGCCTCGGCGAGCACGCGCGCCGACAGCGCGTCCGGGTCCAGGCCGAACCGGGCCGGCAGCGCCTCGTCGAGCAGGAAGGCCAGACGGTCGGCGTTCGAGACGCCGCTGCCGTCGGCCGTCGCCGAGAGCTTCGACCCGGCGCGCGAGCCAGTGACGGCGGCGTCGACGGAGTACTCGGCGCTGCGGGTGTCGGCCCAGCGCGATGCCTGGGCGAGCGCCGCCTCGACGGCGGACGTCGCGGGGAAGGGCGTGGCCTTCGCGCCGGACCGGGCCGCCGGCGAGGCGCTGAACGGAACCGTGGTGACGCCGCCCGCGGTCAGGACCGCCTCGAGTTCCTGCGCCCCCTGACCCGAGAGGGTCGCGACGCCGAGCTGGGCGTCGATGGGCCACTGGTCGGACTCGTAGGAGGCGATGCGGCCGCCCACGCGATGGCGCGCCTCGACGACGACGACGTCGAAGCCGCGGTCGGCCAGGTCGCGAGCGGCCGTGGCGCCGGCCATGCCTGCGCCGATGACGGCGATACGCTCGCCTGCGGACGCGATGCCGGCGACCTGGCGGGCGGCGTCGAGTCCTGATTCGCGGGCGCCGGCGAGCGTGCCCGGGTAGGTCGCGGCGACGGCCTCCCCGGCGAAGAAGAGCTTGTCGTCGAGGGGGGAGGCGATGCGCTGCCGGTCGGTGTCGGTCGACGCGTCGGTCAGGACGCTTCCTGAGCCGAAGGCGTAGGGGTCGGTGCCCCAGGAGCTCCGGCGGAAGGCGCTCGGCTTCACTCCGGGCGCGCCCGTCGCCGTGGGCGTCGCGGTCGGGGCCGGAGTGCGCGTCGAGGACGGCGCCGGCGTCGGATCGGAGCACGCCGCGAGCACCAGGACCCCCGCCCCCGTCACGGAGGCGGAGAGGAAGACCCGGCGGCTGATCGACATGATGCGGCCATTGTCTCAGGAACACCTCGCGCGTCGGTGGCCTGCCCTACTCTGTGAAGTCCACCCCGGAGGCCGAATGACCATCGAAGCGACACGAGTTCCGGCGCAGCAGCGCGTCGTCGCTCTGCTCGGGCCCGCCCTGGTCGCGGGCGTCGCCTACCTCGACCCTGGCAACGTCGCCAGCAACATGACCGCGGGCGCGCTCTTCGGCTATCTGCTGGTGTGGGTCGTCATCGCGGGCAACGCCACCGCCTGGCTGATCCAGTACCTGTCGGCGAAGCTCGGCATCGCCACCGGCGCCTCGCTGCCCGAGATCCTGGGACGCCGGCTTCCCGGCGCGTGGCTGCGTCGGGCGTACTGGCTGCAGGCCGAGGTCGTCGCCATGGCGACCGACGTGGCCGAGGTGATCGGCGGCGCCATCGCGCTGGGGCTCCTGTTCGACATCCCGCTCCTGATCGGCGGGCTCCTCACCGGAATCGTCTCGCTCTGCCTGCTCCTGCTGCAGAGCCGCGGCCGGGCCCAGGTCTTCGAGCGGGTCGTCACTTCGATGGTGGTGCTGATCGCCGTGGGCTTCTGCGCCGGCCTGGTCGTCGCCCCGCCGCAGTGGGCGAGCGTCGCCGGCGGCCTCGTGCCGAGGTTCGAGGGATCGCAGTCGGTCCTGCTCGCCGTGTCGATCCTCGGCGCGACGATCATGCCCCACGCGATCTACGCGCACTCCGCTCTCGCCCGCGACCGGTTCGACGGGACGCTCGTCACGAAGCCGCGCCTGCTGCGTGCGACGAAGATCGACGTGACGATCGCGCTCGTCGTCGCCGGCACGGTCAACGTCGCGATCCTGCTCGTGGCCGCCGGAACCCTGCGCGGGGTGGCCGGCACCGACACGCTCGAGGGCGCGTACCAGGCGCTCCTGGCCAACCTCGGACCGGTCGTCGCGACGCTCTTCGCCATCGGGCTGCTCGCCTCCGGGCTGGCATCGACGTCGGTGGGCGCCTTCGCGGGCTCGGAGATCATGCACGGGCTCCTGCACGTGCGGGTGCCGATCCTCTACCGCCGAGTCGTCACTCTCCTGCCCGCGCTGGCCCTCCTGGCGTTCGGCGTCGACCCGACCTGGGCGCTCGTCATCAGCCAGGTCGTGCTCTCGTTCGGAATCCCGTTCGCAATCGTGCCGCTGGTGATCTTCACGGCGTCGAAGGCGATCATGGGCGACCTCGCGAACCGGTGGTGGACGTCGGCAATGGCCGCTGTGGCCGCGGTCGCGCTCATCGGCCTGAACGTCGTGCTGCTGGTGCTCGTCCTGGGCTGACGGGCGAGGCCGGGCGAGCCCGATGCGGCAGGTGGCTGGCGCGTTCGGGTGCGGCTGCCGAGAGGCGTTTCGCCGTCGGCGCACGGGTGGCCAGAACCGCGGCATCATACAACCCCTGAATCGGGTAGAATAGTAAGACTGCCGAGATGATGCCCGGCATTGGTCCGCACTCTCGACGAGAAGTGCCATCGGCCTAAAGCCGCTTCACGATACGTAAAGAGAACAGAGGCACGACTAGATGATTTTCGAAGTAGGGGAGACCGTCGTGTACCCCCACCACGGCGCCGCCACGATCACCGCGGTGAAGACCCGCACCATCAAGGGCGCTGAGAAGAAATACATCACCCTGAACGTCCACGCCAGCGATCTGATGATCGAGCTCCCGGTCGACAACGTCGATCTGGTCGGCGTCCGCGACGTCATCGACGCCAAGGGCGTCGAGGCGGTGTTCGACGTGCTTCGCAGCGACCACGTCGAAGAGCCCGGCAACTGGTCGCGCCGCTTCAAGGCCAACACCGAGAAGATGGGCAGCGGCAGCGTCTACAGCGTCAGCGAGGTCGTCCGCGACCTGTGGCGCCGCGACCAGGACAGCGGCGTCTCGGCCGGCGAGAAGCGCATGCTCCTCAAGGCCCGTCAGGTGCTCATCTCCGAGCTGGCGCTCGCGCAGAAGTCCACCGACGAGGAGGCGTCCGCGCTCCTCGACGAGGTGCTCGCGACCGTCACGGTCTGACACCCCCGCACGATCCGCACGAAGGCAGGCCCCGCGGGGCCTGCCTTCGTCGTTTCGGCGGGGTGTCGTGTCGTTCGCACCCGTCGAATCGGCACGGCCCCTCCGATACGACGGCGGGGGTGTGCCGCTTCGGCGGGGCTGAGCGCGCGGCGGCGCGGGCCGCGGCGGCCGGCGGGGCCGGCGGGGCCGCGGGGCTGAGCGCGCGTCGACGCGGGCCGCGGCGGGGCCGAGTTCCTGCGCCCCCTTGACTCGGTAGTACATCGTTGTAGAAGATAGCCGTTACAACGATGTAACCCCTAGGAGAGATCACATGCCGCACGCCCGCCTCGCCCTCGACCCGTCTTTCGTGGTCGCGCCTGTCTCGCGCAACACCTTCGGCACCTTCGTCGAGCACCTCGGCCGCTGCGTCTACGGCGGCATCCACGACCCGGGCCACCCGACGGCCGACGCCGACGGCTTCCGCGGCGACGTCATCGACTTCGTTCGCGAGCTCGGCATCTCGACCGTGCGCTACCCCGGCGGCAACTTCGTCTCGGGCTACCGCTGGGAAGACGGAATCGGCCCCGTCGCCGACCGCCCGGTGCGCAAGGACCTCGCCTGGCACTCCACCGAGCCGAACCTCGTCGGCGTCGACGAGTTCATGCGCTGGGCCAAGAAGGCCGGCGTCGAGCCGATGATGGCCGTCAACCTCGGGACGCGCGGCGTTCAGGACGCCGTCGACCTTCTCGACTACACGAACGGCGCCGGCGGCTCGTTCCACTCCGACCTCCGCAGGAAGAACGGCTCGGCCGACCCCTACGACGTCAAGTTCTGGTGCCTCGGCAACGAGATGGACGGCCCGTGGCAGATCGGCCACAAGACGGCGAAGGAGTACGGCCGCCTCGCCTCCGAGACGGCGCGCGCGATGCGCCTCGTCGACCCCGACCTCACGCTGGTGGCCTGCGGCAGCTCCGGCGCCGAGATGCCGACCTTCGGCACCTGGGAGCGCGAGGTGCTCGAGGAGACGTACGACGAGGTCGACCTGATCTCGATGCACGCCTACTACTGGGAGAAGGACGGCGACCTCGGCAGCTTCCTCGCCTCGGGCGTCGGCATGGACCACTTCATCGACGACGTCGTCGCCAGCGTCGACCACACCCGAGCCGCCATGAAGCGGAAGAAGCGCATCAACATCTCGTTCGACGAGTGGAACGTCTGGTACCTCGACGGCGAGGCGAGCAAGAACCCGACCGACTGGCCGGTCGCGCCCGTGCTGTTGGAAGACCAGTACAGCGTCGCGGACGCCGTCGTCGTCGGCGGGCTCCTGATCTCGCTGCTCAGGCACTCCGACCGCGTCGTGAGCGCCAGCCTCGCTCAGCTCGTCAACGTCATCGCCCCGATCATGACCGAGACCGGCGGCCGCAGCTGGAAGCAGACGACCTTCCACCCGTTCGCCCAGGCATCGGCCCACGCGCGCGGCGACGTCCTGCGCGTCGAGCTGCAGTCGCCCGAGGTCGAGACCGCCAAGTTCGGCGAGGTCCCGACGCTCGACGCGGTCGCGACGCACGACCCCGAGTCGGGAGACGTGGCGGTCTTCGCCATCAACCGCTCGCTCACCGAGTCGCTGACCGTCGCCGTCGACACCCGTGCGTTCGGCTCGGTCCGCCTCGTCGAGGCGACGACGCTGCACAACCCCGACCCGTACCTCACGGTCACCGTCGACACGTCCGACAGTGTCGCCCCGGTCGCGAACGGCGACGCGAGCTGGGACGGCAGCGTCCTGAGCGTCGTGCTCCCGCCCCTGAGCTGGAACGTGGTGCGCCTGGCGAAGGCCTAGCAGACCCGTGCCCGCCACCATGCGAGACGTCGCCGTCCGGGCCGGCGTCTCGGTCAAGACAGTGTCGAACTTCTTCACCGGCTATCCGTACATGCGTCCTGAGACGCGTGCGCGGATCGAGTCCGCCGTGGCCGAGCTCGGCTACCGCGTCAACCTGTCGGCGCGGCGTCTCCGCACCCGCCGAACGGGGATGATCTCGCTCATCGTGCCCGAGCTCGACCAGGCCTACTTCGCCGAGCTGGCGCAGGAGGTGATCGACGCGGCCGCCGTGCACGACCTGACGGTGCTCGTCGAGACGACCGGCGGCGACCGCGTGCGGGAGCTCGCGGCGCTGACCGGCGACCAGCGTCAGCTGGTCGACGGCGCGATCGTCGACCCCCTCGCGCTCGGGCCGGACGACCTTCCTGAGCCCGGTGCCGGGCTGCCGCTCGTGGTGATCGGCGAACGGCAGTTCGAGGGGCTGGCCGACCATGTCCTGATCGCCGACCACGAGGTCGCCCGGGCTGCCGCCGAGCACCTGATCTCGATCGGGCGGCGCCGGATCCTGGTGCTGGGTGCAAGCGGCATCGCGACGCACACCGCGACACTGCGGCGCGAGGGCGTCGAGGCCGCCCTCGCCGCCGCGGGGCTGCCGGCCGATCAGGAGCTCCTGCGCGAGGTGCCGGCGTGGAGTCGCGACGCCGGCGCGGCTGCGACGGCTGCCGCGCTCGACTCCGGGCTCGCCTTCGACGCCGTGCTCGGGTTCAACGACGCACTCGCGCTGGGGGCGCTGTACGCGGTCCTGCGACGGGGGCTGCCAGTTCCTGCGCACGTGGCGGTCATGGGGATCGACGACACTGCCGATGCCCGTTTCGCGCACCCCGACCTGACCACCATGTCGCCCGGCCGCGCCCAGATCGCGCGCACCGCCGTCGACCTGCTCGTGGCCCGCATCGCCGACCCGGCGCCGGAATCAGGATTCGTGTCGGTCGTCGCCGACCACGAGCTGATCGTCCGGGCCTCGACGGCACCGATAGCCTGATCTCCGCACCCACTCCGATCCAGAACGGCACCATTCGATGACGAACCCCACACCCCTTTCCGGAGCCCAGGTCGTGCTGACCCACGGCGCGTACTCCGCCACGATCGCCAGCGTCGGAGCCACCCTCCGCGAGCTGACCGTCGACGGCCGCCATCTCGTCGTGCCGTTCGACGCCGACGAGGTGCGGCCCGCGTACCGCGGCGCGATCCTGGCGCCCTGGCCGAACCGCGTCGTCGACGGCGTCTACGCGTTCGACGGCGTCTCGTACCAGCTGCCGCTCACCGAGCCGAAGCGCGGGCACGCCCTGCACGGGCTCCTGGTCTGGACCCGCTTCGAGATCATCGAGGCCACCGATCGCGAGGCCGTCTTCGAGGCCGAGGTCGTGCCGAGCGACGGCTACCCGTTCCCACTGCGGGTTCAGGTCGCCTACGCTCTCGGCGACGACGGCCTCTCGACGACCGTCACGGCTGTCAACGCAGGAACGTCGGCCGCCCCGTACGGCACCGCGCCGCACCCGTACCTGATCGCCGGCCCGGGACACGTCGACGACTGGACGCTCGAGCTCCCGGCGGCGACCGTGCTCGAGGTGACGCCCGACCGGCTGGTCCCGACTGAGACGCGCGGCGTGGCCGATCACCCCGAGTTCGATTTCCGCAAGGCCCGGGCGATCGACGACGTCTTCATCGACCACGCCTTCACCGACCTTGCGCGCGACGCGACCGGCACGGCGGCCGTGCGGGTGCGCGCAGCCGACGGAACCGGCGTCGAGATGGCGTGGGGAACCGAGCTGCCCTGGGTTCAGGTGCACACGGCCGATCGTGACGACGCTCCTGAGATCTCGCGCATCGGCCTCGCTGTCGAGCCGATGACCTGCCCGCCGGACGCATTCACGTCGGGCACCGACCTCGTGCGGCTGGAGCCGGGCGCGACGCACACCGCGTCGTGGCGGATCGCGGCGCTGTAGGGGCTGGCCCGGGCGCGCCCAGAACGCCTGAGTCGCGGCGCGGCCGCCGGCGCGAGCGCGCCGAGAGTGCGCTCGCTGTCGCTGGCGGGCGGATGGGCGACAACGAGTGCACTCTCGACGGCGAGAACGCGCGGGCGCCGTGGGGGAGTGGGCGCCGTCGGGTGCGTATGGCCGCCGGTCCCGGGCGGGCCGCTCGCGGCGGGTGGTCGCGCGCGCGTCAGGAGTTCTGGCCACGCGGGCGCAGGAACGCGGGGCGGCTGGCCCGGGCGCGCCCAGAACGCCTGAGTCGCGGCGCGGCCGCCGGCGCCGACCCCGCGCACTCCCGCGCTAGCGGCCCGCGTTCCAGTGCTGCGCGACCTGCGCCGGCGTGAGAACGGCCGTGTAGACGCTGGCGAAGCGGAGGCTCCCGGTGAAGAAGCCGTTCGCCGCGGCGTTCGGCCAGCCGGAGAGCGAGTCGTAGCCGATGCGCCAGTAGCCCGTGAAGTTCTGGGCGACCGTGTAGGTCGAGTTGGAGGCGACGAGCGTCCCGTCGAGGTAGAGGCTCATGCCGGCGGCGGTGGAGAAGGTTCCGACGGCCTGGTGCCAGGCGCCGTCGTTCACGGCCGCGGTCGACGTGATCGTCTTCGTGGCCCCGTTGTAGGTGCCGAAGACGAGCTTGCCGGTCGTGTCGACGTAGAGGTGGCGGTCGTACGAGCCCGAGGCGCCGGTCTGAGACGAGCCGAAGCCGATCAGCTTGCCGCCGGCCGTCGTCGTCTTGAACCAGATCTCCTCGCTGAAGGTCTGCGGGTTCGCGAACGACGTCGCCGTCGAGACGTAGCTGGTCGACCCGTTCAGGACGTACGCGCCGCCGGTGTCGCGCGAGCAGGCCTGCGGGGTGGACGTCGAGGTGGTCATGCTGCCGCGGTAGGTGCCGGGGTAGGCGCCGGAGTCGGTGTCGGTCGCCGTCGTGGCGTTCGACGCCTCGTTCAGCGGGAGGACGAAGAGGGCGGGAGCGCTGTCGTTGGCGAGGGCTCCGGCGCAGGTGAAGAAGGGGGCGGTGGCCGCGGTGTCGGTGCTGTTCTTGACGGAGGCGATGAAGCCGGCGCTCGAGCCGGGCACGAGGGCGGCGCTGAGGGCGAGCGTGGCAGCGGCGAGGGCGCCGACGATCGCGGCGACGCGGAAGGGGGTGGTCACGCGACGTCTCCTGAGCGGTCGGCGGAAGAGGCCAGGGCAGCAGCAGCCGCAGCCGCCTCCCCGTCTTCGACCCGCTCCGACGGCAGCCCCACGACGAACGTGAACAGCATCGGGATCGCGCAGATGACTCCGAACAGGATCCACTCGGGCAGGGTCAGATGCAGCTGGCTCGACACGCTGTAGTGGGCGAGGTCGGTGATGTGGCGGACGGTGAGGGTCCCGACCTCTCCGGCGTGGAGGTCCACGCTGGTGCCGCCCTTGGCGGTGGCGGTGATCGGCAGGATCCCGGTCGACACGATCTGAGCGCTCACGCCGCCGGTCTTCGTGGCGGCGGTGGTCAGGACGACCAGGCCGACGAACGGCTTGAGCACGTAGACGGTCAGCGAGGCGAGCATCGAGAAGCCCAGGATGCGGAACGACATGCGACGAGCGGGGTTCGCGATCAGGCGGGTCGCGATCAGGACGAAGGCGGCTCCGACCAGGAGGATCGGCAGGGCGCGGACGAGCGAGCCGGCCATCGGGAGGATCGTGGTGGTCTTGCCGACGAGGTCGGCCTGGTGCAGACGCCACGGGTCGGTCGCGCCGTTGATGTCGCCGCGGGTCGAGATCCCGTCGGCGTCGATGGCCACGATGCGGTGCGTGAAGACCTCGCCGGTCTCGGTCGGCGGGTGGAACGTCAGGACGTCGCCCGTGTGCAGATCGGCGACCTCGACGGGGGTGGTGAGGACGAGGGTCCCGACGGGGGCGGCCGTGCCCATCGAGGGCGTCTGGACGATGAACCAGCGCCCGCCCTGAGCGTGGAACATCAGGGCGAGGACGACCAGGACGGCCGCGGCCGCGGCCCCGAGCCAGATCAGGACGGTCTGGCTCTTCTGGCGGCCGTTCTGCCGCGGACGCGGACGGGCCCCGGTCGGAAGGTCAGCGTCGACGGTGCGAGAGGCGGTGAGGCTCTCTGTCACGTTCGTCATGGTCTGACTTTCCGGCCGGGGCCTGGGTGCCCTGCAAAGGGGCGTGGGAGCCCGGGAGGGCTGCTGGGATGGCGGGGTGCGGTGCTGCTGGGATGGCGGGGTGATGCGTGCCCGGGCGGTCCGGGCTGGAGGTGCGAGCCGACCGAGTGGGCGGCTGGCTCGCGCCGGGGAGCAGGGCGAGCTCGAGGCTGTGCCTACTAGCTCGAGTAGGTCCAGGTGAGGGGAAGCGAGGCGGCCAGGCCCTGGTAGGTGTTGCCCGCGGTGGAGGGCAGGGTGACGGCGAAGCTGAAGCCGGTGGTGGCGCCGGCGGCCTGCGTCGGGAGGGCGATGGCGCCGCCGGCGGCGAGAGCCGTCAGGGTGCCCGAGAAGACGGTGGCGCTGGTGGTCGTGTTCGTGACGACGACGGTCAGCTTGGAGCAGAGGTCGGTGGCGGTGCCGTTGAGCGAGCCGTTGTTCGACTGGGTGCAGGAGGAGCCGGGGGTCAGCGTGAAGGTGTTCGCGGTGACGGTGCCGGTGTTCTTGATGGTGATGGGGGTGGTGACCGTCTGGCCGGGGATCATCGTGGTCGAGCCGCCGAACTTGTTGATGGTCGCGCAGGTCGCCGTGTTGGTCGAGACCGTGCCGCCGTCGGTGGAGGAGCAGGTGACCGTGGCACCGGAGTTCTGCTCCTGCATGGTCAGCGCGCCGGTGGCGGTGGTGTTGGTCGAGTTCTGGATGCTGGCCACGAAGCCCGACAGCGTGCCGGACATGGAGACGGAGAGGAGGACCGCTCCGAGGACGCCCGTCGCGATGGCGAGAGGAGCAAATCGGAGACGCTTGGCCTTCGCGGCGTGCAGGTTGCTGGACATTTCGGAACCCCTTGGGTGGTCTGGTAGTGGGCGGCAGCGAGCCGCTTGGTGAGTGGTCTTTGCGAGCTGGTTGATTACTCGATTGTGAAGCTACTCAATGATGTGGTTACTCATTCATCGACACAAACCCCCACTAGTGGGGCAAATCCGGCACCCGTCCGACTGCGAATATAAAGATGCGCACTTTTCACCAGAAGTGAGCTACCCCTCTATCCAGGAGACCCTCGTGACCCGAGATCCCGCAGCGCTCGCGCTGAGCGCAGCCGACGCCGACGACTTCGAGCCGACCCTGTCGGCCGACACCCCGGTCGTCCGCGAGATCGCCCACGCCATGGCCGAGACCGACGCCGCGCACCGGCGCCTCCGTGCCGTCTTCGCCGCGAGCGTCGGGCTCAGCCCCCTCGAGTTCAACGCCCTCATGCACGTCGGCGAGAGAGGCGACACGACGCCGAAGCTCCTGGCCGCCCACCTCGACATCACGACCGGCGCCATCACCGCTCTGACCGACCGCCTCGTGGGTGCGGGCCTCGTGGGGCGCACCCCGAACCCGAACGACCGCCGCAGCCTCCTGCTCTCGCTCACCGAGACCGGGGCGCGCGCGAGAGACACGATGTACACGCAGTACCACGAGGCCATCGCCCGTGCTCTGCAGGGCGGCACCGGGCTCGAGGCCGGCGACATCACCGCGCTGCTCGACCGGACCGCCGAGGCGATCACCGCCACGGCCGACGCGATCGAGGCCGTGCCCGTCCTTCCGCACTGAGCGCGACCCGACACGACGACGGCGCCGCCCGGACCTCGGTCCGGGTGGCGCCGTCGTCTGCAGAGGGCGCAGGAACTCGGGGTGGCCGGTTCCGGCAGGCAGCGCGACCTAGTCGACGGCCCCGATCCAGCGCGTGCCGGTGGGGACGCCGACAGCCGCGGCGATGTCGGCCGGCATGGGGGAGGCCGTGCCGGTGGAGGCCGCGATCTGCGTCGTCATGACCGAGAGGGCCTGGATGTCCGAGGTCTGCAGGTTCTTCCACCTGCTGTCGACCGCGGAGGCGAGGGCGTCCGGGCTGTCGTAGGAGGTGAAGGACTGGTCGGTCGAGGAGTAGCCCCAGGCGACCAGGACGGATTGCGCCCTCGAGGTGCGCCGGTTGAACAGGTTGCCCGTGATGGTGATCTTCTTCGCGGGGGCGTTGAGAGCGTAGATCTGGAAGCCCGTGCCCGCACCGAAGGCGTTGTTCTCGACGTCGATGTCCTTCGTCACCCAGGGGACGGTGGGGTCGGGCACCGGCCGCTGCTTGTCGTGGCCCGGCACCGACAGGTCGGACGCGAGTCGTGAGTCCTGGTGGATCTTGATGCCGAACACCGTCGAGGCTCCGATGGAGTTGTTCCAGACGCGGACGTCGCCGGTGTTGAGGATGTAGACGGGGGCCTTGCCGCCGGTGAGCACGTTGTCGGCGACGATGGCCTTCTGCGACAGCTCCAGCTCGACGTTGGCCGTCGTGTTGCCGGTCGCGGTGTTGCCGGCGACGACGATGTCGTAGCACGACTCGTCGAACCAGATTCCCGTCGTCCAGTTGTCGTTGACCTGGTTGTTCGTGACGGTCACGCCGCGCGACCGCGTGATCTTGAAGCCGCCGGCGACGGGGGCCGCCTTGAAGTGCGACGAGTTGTTGTCGTCGACGACGGAGTTGGTGAGGGCGAAGCCGTAGCCGGCGTTGACGCCGATCCCGAGCAGGCCGGAGCGGACGACTGTGAGGTGGTCGAGGGTGCCGCCGGCGGCGGAGTTGTTGAGGCCGATCCAGGCGCTGTCCTCGACGACGAGGTTGCGTGCCGTCACGTTGGCGCCCGCGAGGCGGACAGCCCCGATGGAGACCTGCTGGCTCGCGTAGCGCCGGACGCCGAAGCCGCGCACGGTGGAGTTCGGAGAGAGCACGGCGAGGGCCTGGCTGAGGTTCGACACGCGGACCTCCTGACCGGACGGGTCGGAGCCGATGGTGACGGTACCCGCAGAGGAGTCGACTGCGAAGGTGCCGGCGGTGACCTGCGAGGTCTTGGCGACCTGGGTCAGCTGCGCCCCGTTGACGAAGACCTGGTCGAAGCGCGCGGCCAGAGGCGCGGCGGAGTCGACGTAGCCGGGGTTGTCGGCGATGCCGTCGATGACGCTGGAGGGGAAGAAGCTCCACGGGGTCGTCCACGTCGATCCGGACTTCGTCCACGCCGTGACGCGCTTGGAGCCGTCGAACCAGACGGCCTCGTGAGGGTAGGCCTGGATGGTGATCGACTTGGACGCCGGCACGGAGACGGACTCGTTGTAGGTGCCGCCGCGGATCACGACCGTGTCGCCCGAGGTGGCCTTCGACACGGCGGCCGCGACAGTGCGCAGCGGGGAGGCCAGGGTCCCGGAGCCCGAGTCGCTGCCCGAGGTCGAGACGATCACCGCGCCCGAGGCGGGGACGGCGTAGTCGGATGTCCCGACGGCGGCCGAGCCGCGCGTGGGGCGCGCGGCCGACTCGACGGGCGTGGTGGTGGCCGGCGACTCGTCGGCGTCCGTGGGCACGCTGGGGTTGCTGACGACGGTGAAGTTGTCGAGGGTCGACGAGATGGCCTTGGCGTTGAAGCCGGACGAGTACAGCCACCAGCCGGCGGTGCCGGCCTTCGTGATGCGCTTGGACGAGGTGTCCGTCGTGTCGAGCTGCCAGTCCGGCACGGCATCGCCGTCGAGGGACGCCCGCCCGAGGATGCGCACCTCGGTCGTGCCGGTGATCTGGAACTGCAGTCGCACCTCGGAGCCCTTGGCCACCTTGAAGGGAAGAGCGACCGTGTCGAGGTTGGTCTCGCCGGACGTCGTGAGGCGGGACACTGCGAGGACGGCCGAGCCCGACGACATCACGTTGAGGCGTCCGCGGTAGCGCGAGCCGTCCGACTGGCGGCGCAGCTCGAAGGCGTTGTACGTGCGGGCCGCCGTCGACGGCATGCCGATCAGCCCGACGGCGTTGACGTCGCGGAGGGAGAGCTTCTTCAGCGTCGCGGATGCCGCGGCGCCGCGGGCGAGCGACGAGAGCACGCCCCGACCCTGGGAGACGGAGAACCTCGTCGAGCCCGACTTCGAGAGCGACCAGGCGCCACCGAGGCTGGCGGTGCCCCAGCTCGACGAGAGCGTGCGGCCGCCGAAGCCGTCGTTGGCCACCACGGCGCCCTTGGCGGCGGCCGCCTGGGGGACGAGCAGGGCGAGCGCGAGTCCGACGACGAGGCCGGCGGCTGGGAACACCTTCGAGCGGCGGCTCGGGACGTCTTTCCGGTGGGCGCTTGTCGGCACGGGTGTCTCTCGATCTGTTCGATGCGGGGGCTGTTCAGCGGTTCATCTCGATGCGATCGGGCCCTCCGGCCCGCGTGAACGGGGCATGAACCCGATGAGTCATCAAGTATTCAGGGTTCGCCGCGGGCGGGGTAGACCCCGACAGGGTGTGGGCGCTCTGGGGGACAGAATGGGGGATTGCCGAGTGGTCATCAGGCCGTATGGTGGACGCCATGACCCTGACGACCCGAATCGCCAGCCAGTCGCCGACCCGCCTGATCCGCCAGGCCGCTGCCGAGCGCTCGCGCCATCGCGCCGTGCTCGCTGTCGCAGCCGCGTCGATCGTGGTCCTCGGCTGGCGCATCACCCTGCCCCAGGGCGTCGAGGTCGGCTGGATCGTGGCCGCGCTGCTCTCGGCCGTCTGGGTGCGCGCAGTGGGCCGCTACCGGTTCGGCTGGCTGCTCGTCTGCCTCTCGCTCGGGACGGCCGTCGCGGGTGTCTGGCTGCGTTTCGCCAACGCCGCGACCCACGGGACGAACGGCCTCGTCTTCACGACGCAGACCGGCATCATGATCGGCGCCGGGCTCTCGATCGGGCTGCTGCTGTGGGCGCGGACGCTGTTCTCGCCGTCGCTGGTCGCGATCCTGTTCGGAATCGGCCTTCTGATCGGCACCGACGTGCAGAACTCGGCGTTCCAGGGCAACCCGTGGAAGTTCGGCTTCTACTACCCCGTCGCCCTGATCGCGCTCGGCCTGGCCCACCTGACCCGACGCTGGTGGGTCGAGCTCCTCGTTCTCGTGGCGCTCATGCTGATGTGCGCGACGCACGACTTCCGCTCGTCGTTCGCCCTGCTGCTGCTCGCCGCGGTGCTCCTGATCGCGCAGCGCCCCGTGCTGCGGGTGCTCCACCGAGGGTCGACCCTTCTCGTGCTCCTCGGCATCGCGGTGGCGACCGTCGTCGTGACATTCGTCGGCCAGGCGGCGATCCTCGGCGGTCTGCTCGGGGCCGAGACGCAGGCCCGGTCGATCGCCCAGATAGAGACCTCGGGCAACCTCATCGTCGGATCGCGGCCGGAGCTGCAGGCGACGCTGGCCCTCATGCAGAACAGTCTGTGGGGCTTCGGCGCGGGGTCGGCCCCGACCGGCGCCGACATCGAGATCGCCAAGACCGGCATGCGCTCGATCGGGTACGACCCCGACAACGGCTACGTCAACGTCTACATGCTCGGCAACCACTTCGAGGTGCACTCGATCTTCGGCGACGTCTGGATCCAGTCGGGCCTCGTCGGCCTCGCCCTCATCGCGGCCCTGCTGGTGGTCCTGCTCGGGTCGACCAGCCGCCGCATCGCCCAGGGCACCGCACCCGCCGCGACTCTGCTGATGGTCGTGACGACGTTGTGGTTCGTGCCGTTCGGGCCGTGGTTCTCGTCGTCGCCGATCGTCGTGATCGCCGTGGCGCTGCTCCTCGAGGTCAAGCGCCGGGGCGGCGACGCCGACCGACCCCGCGAGAGCTCCGCGGAGCTGCCGCGGTGGAAGCGCGTCGCGCCGGGCCTCAGCCCCGACTGAACTCGAGCACGTCGGTCCGCGAGCCGTCCCAGACGGCCGTGCGGGTGAAGCCGGCGGTCCGCAGCACGGCATCGTCGGCGGCGCTCGCGGCGGCGCCGTAGTCGGCCGGTCGGAGCACCCAGACGCGGTCGACGCGGCTGAGCCGCTCGGACGCCCGCGCACCCCCGATCTGCCAGGACGTGCCGCGGAGGGTGTGATCCTGCGCCCCGGTCGTTCTGAGGGTCAGGTCGACGAGGCCGTCGAAGTCAGCCGGGTACACCGTGTCGACGTAGCGCTCCGAGCGCTTCACGACGGCCTGCCGGTTCGCCTCGAGGGGCGAGAAGTAGATGCCGTCGCCCTGGGCGGCACGATCGCCGACGATCGCCGCGGCCGCCGACCAGTCGGTGCCGCTCTTGCCCGTGACCTGCCGCTGCGACACGTAGACGGGTGCCGCCAGCACGATGACGGCCACGAGGGCGGCGAAGCGGAGCACGCGCGAGCCACGGCCGAGGCGCGGGCCGAGCTGCTCCAGCCCGAGCCCGACGAGCAGCGCGACGGCGGGGGCCGCGAAGGTGAAGTAGCGCGCGTTGTACAGCGGCGAGACGGCGACCGAGTAGGCGATGGCGACGACCGTGGGCACGATCGCGATCGGCACCACGACGATGACCGGGCGCAGGATCGCCGACCTCGCGGCACCCGAGGCCCGCGCGCCGCTCCACCCGTCGCGCACGCACGCCCACGCCGCCAGGGCCCAGCAGAGGGCGGCGAGCACGACGGCCGCGACCGCCCACGCGGAGCGTCCCGAGTCGGAGCCGCCGTTGCCGGTCGGGGTGTCGCCGAGGAAGAACTGGTTGACGACCGCCTGCCGCAGCATGGTCGACAGGCCGATGGCGTTGTCGCCGAGCTGCGCCGACTGCCGCATCGACTCGAGGACGACCGGGGATGCGGCGAGGGCACCCGCCGCGGCGGCGATCAGCCAGGCGCCGCGGGTGCGCCAGGAGGTGTCGCGCAGCAGGAGCAGCGAGACGGCGTGCGCCACGACGAGCAGCGCGAGGTAGATGTTGAGGGCCACGCCGAGGGCGACGAGGACGCCGTAGACCACCCACCGCCACCGGCCCGACTCGAGGGCGCGGACGAGCACGACCGTCGCCCAGACGGCGATCGCGGCGCTGGGGCCGAACGAGCGCGCCTCCACGCCCATCCAGGTGATGCGTGGAAGCACGATCGCCACCGCGGCGGCCCAGACGGCCGCCTCCGGGCGCTGGAGGGCACGGGCCAGGGCCCACACGCCGACCACGGCTATCCCCGCCGCCACCGCGCTGGGCAGCCGGAGGGCGACCGGCGAGAATCCCGCGATCGAGGTCCAGGCGTGCAGGAAGACGTAGTAGAGGGCGTGCACGGCGTCCTGCCCCTGGATCAGCTGCCACAGACCGCCCAGGCTGCGGTCGGCCGCCGACACGCTCGCGGCCTCGTCGGTCCACAGCGAGACGTTCCAGGAGCCGATGAAGGAGACGACCGCGCCCGCGACGAACAGGGCTGCCGGGACGACGGCGCGACGGGAGGAACGCGCATGCAAGGATGAGGGGGCCACGGTGCGGTCATGCTAACAGCAGGCGAGGGTCCCGAATCCCGACCCGGACGACCGCACCCCCGAAGGAGCAGCCATGGCCGACACCCCTCCCGCATCGCCGTCCCGGCGCACCGCCGTCATCGTCACGATCGTCGTCGTGGTGGTCGTCGCCGTCATCGCGGTTCTCGTCGTGCGGGCCCTGGGCCGCTCCGGCGACGACACGGCGACGCCCTCCGCGACGACGACGATCAACCCGACGCCCACGCCGACCGCGCCCGGCTACACCCCGGCGCCGACCGACTCGCCGAGCCCGTCGGCCAGCATCCCCGTGTCGACGCCCTCGGCGAGCGCGAGCCCGGGTGCCGAGGCCGAGGCCGTGCCGCTCACCACCACCGCGCAGCCCGTCTCCGGAGTCAAGGTCAGCGTCGGCGCGATCACCGCTGTCACGGGCAAGGGCAGCGGCATCGGCGAGATCGACGGTCCGGCGATCCGGTTCACCGTGACGTTCGTGAACGACACGAGCAAGGGCATCCCGCTGTCGTCGGTCGTGACGAGCGTCACGCACGGCAGCGACGACGCCCCCGCCAACGAGCTGGTGAGCGTTCGCAAGGACTTCCCGTCGGCCCTGGCGGCCGGCAAGACCGCTAGGGCGACCTACACGTTCACGCTGGCGAAGGCCGATCGGAGCGACGTGCGGATCCTCGTCGACTACTACGTCGGCGTTCCGATCACGGTGTTCGCGGGCTCGGCTCCGCAGTAGATCGGGTCCGCCAAAGGGGGGACCACCCCCTTTAAGGGAGGACCACCCCCTTTAAGGGGGGTATGGCACCCGAGCGGGGGTCAGCTAGTGTTCTGAGAACGGTGAGAACCCGAAAATCCTCACCTTCTGCCAAGTCAACGATGCAGTCGCACCTGGCGCAGCACCACCGCACGTACCCGAAGCTCGTGCGAACTTCACGTGAACCCGTCGGTCCCCAGCCGCCGGGCGAGCGGCTTACCCGAATCAGTGAGGCACCCCCATGGGGATTTCCCTGCCCTCGCGTCTGCGTGCCCCCAGCATCGCAGCCGCCGCAGCCATCGTCCTGAGCAGTGTCATCGTCGCCTCCCCGGCGCTGGCCGACTCGAACCCGACGGACCCGACCAACCCGTCGACGCCCACCACGGTGACCGCGGACGCGCTGGCCGCACCGCAGATCAACGGCGTGGTGTGGTCGCAGAAGATCGTCGGCAACACGGTCTACGCGGGCGGCGACTTCTCGACGGCGCAGCCTGCCGGCGCGGCCTCGGGCGTGAGCACTGTGACGCGCACGGACCTCCTCGCGTACGACATCACGACGGGTGCCCTCAACACCGGCTTCGCGCCGTCCATCAACGGCGCGGTGAAGGCCGTCGCGGCATCGCCCGACGGCAGCATCATCTACATCGGCGGCACGTTCACGACCGTCAACGGCGTCAGCCGCAGCCGCCTCGCCGCGCTGAACGCGACCACGGGCGCGCTCATCACGACGTTCAACCCGGCCCCCAACTACACCGTCGCGGCCATCGTGCCCACGGCCAGCACCGTCTACTTCGGCGGTTCGTTCGCCAGCGTCGGCAAGTCGACCCGTGGCAAGCTCGCCGCGGCATCGGCCGCCACCGGGGCTGTCACCGCCTGGGCGCCCGTCGCCGACGGCGGCCAGGTCACCTCGATGGCGATGTCGCCCGACGGCACCAAGATCATCGTCGGCGGCGGCTTCACGACCGTCAACGGCTCGAGCAACCCGGGCTACGGACTCGCCGCCCTCGACACCTCCGGCGCGCTGCTCCCGTGGAACGGCAACAACCTGATCCGCAACGGCGGCACGCAGGCGTCGATCACCAGCCTCACCGCCTCGGCGAGCGGCCTCTACGGCTCCGGCTACGTCTTCGGCGCCGGCGGCAACCTCGAGGGCTCCTTCCGCGCCGACTGGGCCACCGGCAACCTCGTCTGGGTCGAGGACTGCCACGGCGACACCTACTCCACCGCCGTCACCGACACGGCCGAGTACATCGCCGGCCACCCGCACTACTGCGGCAACATCGGCGGCTTCCCGCAGACCTCGCCCACGTGGACCTTCCACCGCGGCCTCGCGTTCAGCATCGCCGCGACCGGCACTGCGACGGCCGACCCGTACGGCTACTACAACTACGCCGGCAACCCGACCCCGAGCCTGCTCAACTGGTTCCCCGACTTCAACACCGGCACCTTCACCGGTCAGAGCCAGGGCCCGTGGAGCGTCGCGGCGAACAACAACTACGTCGTCTACGGCGGCGAGTTCACCACTGTCAACGGCGTCCGCCAGCAGGGCCTGGTCCGCTTCGCGGTCAAGGCGCTCTCCACGAACAAGCGCGGACCTCAGCTGAGCGGCGCGAACTACACCCCCAAGGTCGTCTCGCTCGCCTCGGGCACCGCGCGCGTCAGCTTCGCCGCCAACTACGACCAGGACTCCGGCACCCTGAAGTACGAGGTTTACCGCAACAACAACCAGACCACGCCGGTCTACAAGGTGACGGCCGACTCCAGCTTCTACAAGCAGCCGTCGCTCGGGTTCGTCGACACCGGCCTGACGCCGGGACAGACCTACTCGTACCGGGTGCGCGCGACCGACCCCGAGGGCAACACCGTGATCGGCGACACCGTCTCGGTGGTGGCCAGCAGCTCGGCGCCGTCCTCCTACGCCCAGACCGTGGCGTCGCAGGGCGCCTCGTCGCTCTGGCGCCTCGACGAGGCCAGCGGCACCACCGTCTACGACAACGTCGGCTACACCGACATGGTCGCCGGCTCGGGTGTGACCCGCGGCGCGACCGGAGCGACGACGATCGACGGCGACTCCGCGTCCACCTTCGACGGCACCGCGAACGGCCTCGCCGCGACGCAGTCGGCCGTCGCCGGCCCGCAGACCTTCTCGGTCGAGGCCTGGGTGAAGACGACCTCCACCACCGGCGGCAAGATCGTCGGCTTCGGCAACTCCTCCACCGGCACGTCGACCTCCTACGACCGTCACCTGTACCTCGACCCGAGCGGCACCGTGAACTTCGGCGTCTACAACGGCAACACGCAGGTGCTCACCAGCCCGACGGCCGTGAACGACGGCCAGTGGCACCAGGTCATCGGCACGCTGTCGTCGTCCGGGATGCAGCTCTTCGTCGACGGCAAGCGCGTCGGCAGCCGGACCGACACCACCAGCGCCCAGGACTACAGCGGCTTCTGGCGCATCGGAGGCGACTCGTCCTGGAACGGCGACAACTTCCTGAAGGGCTCGATCGACGACGTCTCGGTCTACCCGACGGCGCTGACCACGTCGCAGGTGAACAACCAGTACGTCGCGGCCGGCTACCCGTCGCAGCTCAACTCCGCGCCGACCGACACCTACGGCGCCCGCGTCTTCAGCGACTCGCCCGTGCTCTACTACCGCCTCGGCGACTCGAGCGGCACGACCGCGAAAGACAGCTCGCTCGCCGGCTCGAACGGCACCTACACCGGCGGCGTCACGAAGGGCGCGACCGGCGCCCTGGCCGGCAACTCCGACACGGCCGCGACCTTCGACGGCTCGTCCGGTCAGGTCAACTCGACCCAGTCGTTCAACGATCCCGAGGTCTACTCCGAGGAGGCCTGGTTCAAGACGACCACGACCACCGGCGGCAAGATCGTCGGCTTCGGCTCGTCGCAGACCGGTCAGTCGGGCTCGTACGACCGCCACGTGTACATGCAGGACAACGGACAGCTCGTCTACGGCACCTACACCGGCACGACCAACACGATCACCACGGCGGGCTCCTACAACGACGGAACCTGGCACCAGGTCGTCGCGACGCAGTCGTCGGCGGGCCTCAAGCTCTACGTCGACGGCGTGCTCCAGGGCACCAACGGCGCCACTCAGGCGCAGCCGTACACCGGCTACTGGAAGATCGGCGGCGACACCACCTGGGGCTCCTCCAGCGCCTACTTCCAGGGCTCGATCGACGAGGTCGCGATCTACGACACCGCTCTGAGCGCGTCCACCGTCAGCGCCCACTACGCGCTCGGCACGGCCGGTGCGGTGAACGTCGCCCCGACGGCGTCGTTCATCTCCAGCGTGTCGAACCTGACCGCCTCGTTCGACGCCTCGGCCTCCAGCGACTCCGACGGAACCGTCGCGAGCTACGCCTGGGACTACGGCGACGGATCGAGCGGCACCGGCAAGACGCCCAGCCACACCTACGCCACGGCCGGCACCAAGACGGTCACCCTCACGGTGACCGACGACAAGGGCGCCACCGCGACCTCGACCGCCCAGGTCGTCGTCACGGCACCGCGCGTCAACGTCGCCCCGACGGCCTCGTTCACCACCGCGGTGACCGACCTCTCGGCAGCGTTCGACGCCTCGGCCTCGAGCGACTCCGACGGCACCGTCGCGAGCTACGCCTGGGACTTCGGGGACGCAGGATCGTCCACCGCCGTCAAGCCGACCCACGCCTACACCTCGGCCGGCACCTACAAGGTCACGCTCACGGTCACCGACAACGACGGCGCCACCTCGTCGTCGACCGCTCAGGTGACGGTCACGGCTCCGCGTGTCAACCAGGCTCCGACGGCCGCGTTCACCGCGACCACGACGAACCTCGGCGTCTCGGTCGACGCCTCGGCCTCGACCGACTCGGACGGCACCGTGGCCCAGTACGCCTGGGACTTCGGAGACGGCTCGACCGCGAGCGGCCCGACGGCGTCGCACTCGTACGTCTCGGCCGGCACCTACACGGTCACGCTGACGGCGACCGACAACGAGGGCGCCACCGGCACCCTCACGAAGTCGGTCACGGTCGCCCCGCCGGCCAACGTGCCGCCTACCGCGTCGTTCACGACCTCGGCGAACGCTCTGGTCCTCTCGGCCGATGCCTCGGCGTCGGCTGACACGGACGGCACGATCGCCTCGTACGCATGGACGTTCGGCGACGGAGGCACGGCCACCGGCAAGACGCCGAGCCACACCTACGCGGCAGCCGGCACCTACGCGGTCAAGCTCACCGTCACCGACAACCAGGGCGCCACCGGCACCTCGACCTCCTCGGTCGTCGTGACGAAGGCTCCGAACGTCGCCCCGACCGCGTCGTTCACGCAGTCGACGACGGGCCTGAAGCTGACGGCGGACGGCTCCGGGTCGTCCGACCCGGACGGCACGGTCGCCTCGTACTCGTGGACGTTCGGCGACGGCGGCACGGCGTCGACGGCCAACCCGACCCACGCCTACGCCTCGGCCGGCACGTACTCGGTCGCGCTGACGGTGACGGACAACGACGGCGGCACGGCGACGAGCACCCAGCAGGTCACGGTGACGGCTCCGGCCAACCAGGCTCCGACGGCGTCCTTCACCACCTCGACGTCCGGCCTCACCCTGACGGCCGACGGCTCGGGATCGTCCGACCCCGACGGCACCATCGCCTCGTACGCGTGGACGTTCGGAGACGGCGGCACCGCGACGACGGCGAAGCCCACCCACGCCTACGCCACCGGCGGCACCTACACGGTGACGCTCAAGGTGACCGACGACAAGGGCGCGACCAACACGTCCACGGCGACAGTCGCCGTCACCGCTCCGGCGAACCTGCCCTTCTACCTCGACTCGTTCAACCGGACGGTCTCGGGTGGATTCGGCACGGCGGACACCGGCGGGGCGTGGACCGCGGTCGGCTCGGCCAGCGCCCTCTCGGTCGCACCGGGCGCCGGCGCGATCACCCTCTCGAAGGCGGGCGCCCAGGCCGGTGCGCAGCTGATGACCAGCCCTCAGGCGAACACCGACCTGCAGGCCCGGTTCCAGCTCGACAAGGCGGCCACCGGCGGCGGCACGTTCATCTACGTCTCGGGTCGACGCGTCGACGCGAACAACGAGTACCGTGCCACGCTCAAGCTGACGCCGACCAACACGGCCACGCTGACGCTGACGGCGATCTCGGGAGGCGTCGGGACGAACCTCGGCAGCACCGTGACCGTCCCCGGCACCTTCGCGGCCGGCGCCAACGTCACCTTCCGGATGCAGGTCACCGGCACCAGCCCGACGACCATCAAGCTGAAGGCCTGGCTGACGGGGACCCCGGAGCCCAGCGCGTGGCAGTTCACGCAGACGGACTCGAGCTCGGGAATCCAGGCGGCCGGCGGGATCGCGGTCCAGGGCTACGTCTCCGGCAGCGCGACGAACGCCCCGCAGAAGCTCTCGGTGTCGCAGCTCAGCGCCTTCAAGCCCTGAGGTCCGAGCCCTGACAGTGAACAGCAGCAGCACTCGGGGGCGGGCGGGAGGACTGACCGTACAGCAGTCCTTCCCCCGGCCCCGGCCCACCACCAACCCGTACCTCCGGCAGCTGGCCGACGCCATCGGCAGCCAGCCGGGGGTGCGGGTCCTCCCGTTCTCGTGGCGGTCCGCCCTGCTGGGGCGGTACGACGTGTTCCACGTGCACTGGCCCGAGATCCTCGTGACCGGCGCCAGCCCGACGAAGACGCTCGTGCGCCAGCTGCTCACGCTGCTCCTGGTGGCCCGGCTGGCGGTCCTCCGCCGGCCGATCGTGCGGACTCTGCACAATCTGACGCCGTGGGAGGGCCTCGACGGCCGGCGCGCAGCGCTGGTGCGGCTGATCGAGCGCCGCACGGCGCTCGTGGTGCTGCTGAACGACCTGACGCCCGTTCCTCGGCGCACCCTCTCGGCGCTCGTGCCGCACGGCCACTACCGCGACTGGTACGACACGTCGGCGGCGCCCGGCGAGGGAGAGCCCGGCCGCGCCGCGTTCGTCGGCCTGATCCGTCCGTACAAGGGCGTCGAGAGCCTCGTCGAGGTGTTCCGCTCGGTGCCCGGCGAGGTATCGCTCGCCGTGGCCGGGAAGCCGGCGAGCCCTGAGCTCGCTTCGAGACTGCAGGAACTCGCCTCCGGAGACCCGCGTGTCGAGCTCGACCTGCGCTACCTGGACGACGTCGATCTGGTGGCCGCGGTCCGTCGTGCCCGCCTGGTGGTGCTGCCGCACCGGGGGATGCACAACTCGGGCAGCGCCCTGGCCGCGCTGAGCCTCGATCGGCCGGTGCTCGTTCCGGCGAACGAGGTCAACGAGCGGCTCGCCCGTGAGGTGGGGGAGCAGTGGGTGCGGCAGTACGATGGCGATCTCGACGCGGCGGACATCGCCGCGGCGCTCTCGGCCGCCGAGGGCATCGCCGCCGGGGAGCGGCCCGACCTGTCGAACCGCGAGTGGCCGGCGGCGGGCCGGGCCCACGTCGAGGCCTACCGGACAGCGATCGCACGAGCGAGGGGGAGACGCCAATGAGTCAGGACGCACCCGCGCGCCCGTCGACGACGCCGGCGGCCCCGTCGAAGAAGGGCGGCGGCTCAGGCATGCGCCAGGTCGGGTCGACGGCCGCGATCAAGGTCGTCGTCATGGGCGTCTCGGGGATCCTCGGCATCATCACGAGCCACCTCATCATCGGCCACTTCGGCACCGCCGCCTACGCGCAGTACGGCCTCCTCACCTCCTTCCCGCAGCTGCTGCCGTTCGCCGACCTGGGCATCGCGGCCGTCGTCATCAACTCCGTCGCCGGGTCGGAGAAGCCGAGCACCGACGAGGCTGTGCGCCGGACGCTGATCACGGCGTTCCGCGTGCTGTTCACGGCGGGCGGCGTCATCCTGCTGGCGGCCACCGTGCTGACGGTCTTCGACCTGTGGCCGCGGCTGCTCGGCGACGGACTGCTGCCCGGCGGCGGGCTCACCGCAGGGCTCTGCCTGGCGGTCTTCAGCATCGTGATCCCCATGACCATCGGGCAGCGGATCCTGATCGGACTCCGCAAGACGACCACGCAGGTCGCGAGCCAGACGGTCGTCGCGCCGTTCATGATCCTGGTGATCGGCTCGTTCGTGCTGCTCGCCGTGCCCGCCGGCAACTTCCTCTCGATCGTCTCGTACGTCGCGAACGGCCTGGTCTCGGTCATCTGCCTGGTCATCGCCTGGCGCGTGCTGTCGCCTCAGGTCAAGGAGTCGCTCAAGAACGTCTTCCGCCCGCGCCGGTACCCGAGCGTCAAGATCATGAGCGTCGCGTGGCCGATGATGCTGCAGTCGCTGATCCTGCCGATCGCCATCCAGAGCGACCGGGTGCTGCTGTCGCACCATTCGGGCTCGGAGCAGCTGGCTCAGTACAACCTCGCGGCGCAGCTGTTCGGCATCGTCCTGCAGACGATCAACGCGGCAGGCGTCGCCCTCTGGCCGATCTACACGAGGGCGCGCGCCCAGGGCCGCGTCGAGTCGCCGTACAAGGCGGTCGTCTACTTCCTGATCGGCGGACTCGCCGTCGGCGGTGCGCTCGTCGCGGTGTCGCCGTGGCTGGTGCGCTTCGTCTCGGGTGGCAGGATCGTGCTGCCGACGGCGCTGCTGATCGGGTTCCTCGGCTACATCGCCATCCAGGCGGCGAAGTACCCGCTGACCATGTACATGACCGACAAGCGGGGGATGACCTTCCAGGTGGTGCCCATCCTGATCGGCGTGCCGCTCAACCTGGCGCTGTCGTGGTTCCTGATCACGCCCTTCGGCGCCGCCGGGCCGATCATCGGCTCGCTCATCATGGTGGCGCTGTGCCAGCTGCTGCCGAACCTCTGGTTCGTCGAGCGCGACCTCCGCAGGCGGCGCGCAGAGCTGGCCGCCGCAGCGGAGCAGGCCCCGGTCACGGAGGCGGAGGGGACTTCGCGGTGACGTGCCAGACGAAGAGCGTCCAGACCGACTGGACGACGATCAGCACCACGACGATCGCGACCCGGTAGACGCGCGAGCGCGGCAGTGCCAGTGCTCCGATCAGCGGGAAGACCGGCATCAGCAGGCGGATCGTCGACGACTGCGGGTAGAAGACCGCGAACAGGTACGCCAGGTAGGCGAACGTCCAGAGGCGGAGGTCGACGCCGAGGCGGCGGACGGCCGGGACGAACAGCGCGGCCACGCACGCGAGCATGAAGACGGCGACCGCTACCACGCCGACGACTCCCGCCCGGTGCTCGCCCGCCGCGAACCAGCCGGTGAACGGCAGGAACTCGGTGTGGCCGATCGCGGCGGCACGCCAGGCGAGCTCGGTGTCGGTGTAGGCGCTCGGCACCCCGGTGACCGCGCCCGCGATGACCGGCCAGGCCAGGCCCGCGACGAGGCCGGCCAGCGTGGCGATCGCGGCGGAGACGAACTCCCGGAGCGGGAACGGGTCGTCGCGGCGTCGGTACAGCCGGTAGAGGATGTGCAGGCCGAGGAAGAACGCGAAGGCGATCTCGCCGGGGCGCGTGAAGGCCATCACGACGGCGACCGGCAGCACCAGCCAGTACTGCCTCTTCAGCGCGAACAGCAGGCCCGCGGCGATCAGCAGGGCGCCCAGCGACTCGGCGTAGGCGACCTGGAAGAGCAGCGACACGGGATTGAGCGCGAGCAGCGTCGCCCCGAACAGGGCGGTGCCCGCCGATCCGGTGACGCGGAGCAGGATGCGGTGGAAGACCAGGAGTGTCCCCGCGCCCGCCAGGACGGAGACCGAGACCGCGACCACGTCGAACGGCAGGGTGGTGATGGTCATCAGCGCCTTGATGACGTACGGGTATCCGGGCAGGAACGCCCAGGCGTTGGTGACCGCGTGACCGGCGTCGTCGACCGGGAGCGTCGTCGGGTAGCCGCTCTCGACGATGCGGCGGTACCAGACGCCGTCCCAGATGACGGAGTACTCGAGCAGGCCCGGGCGCGCGCCGGTGAAGGGGTTCGCCCCCTGGCGCAGCGTGCCGACGAGGAGCACGGCCGTCGTCAGCACGCGCGAGAGCGCGTAGACGACGAGGACGCAGAGCCACCAGGGCAGGCGCTGCCAGAGCGGGATCGCGGTCGCGGCCCGCTCGGTCGTCATCGCGGTCGTGCTCATTCGTTCTCCTTCTCGACCCGGGCGCGGGATGCGCCATGATCGTCTGTATGACGAAACCCGCGGCGTCCCAGGACGCCGAGCGCCCCGAATCGCTCACCATCGCCGTTCTGACCTTCCGCCGGCCCGCCGACCTCGACGCCGTCCTGCCCCAGCTCGTCGAGCAGGCGCGCACCACCGCGCCGCTGGGCATCGCATCGCGCGTGCTGGTCGTCGACAACGACCCCGAGGGCTCTGCGCGCGACCAGGTGGCGCGGCTCGCCGCCGACGCGGGCGACGTGACCGTGGCCTACTCGCACGAGGCGGAGCCGGGCATCGCCGCGGCCCGGAACCGGGCGCTCGACGACAGCGGAGACTCCGACCTGCTCGTCTTCATCGACGACGACGAGCGGCCGAGCGCGAGCTGGCTGGTCGACCTCGTGCGACTCATGCTGGCGGAGGGCGTCGCCGCCACGGTCGGCCCCGTGATCTCGGAGTACTCGATCACGCCCGACCCGTGGATCGTCGCCGGCCGCTTCTTCGACCGCCGACGCCTGCCGACCGGCACGGAGGTCGACGTCGCGGCGACGAACAACCTGCTGCTCGACCTGCGCGCGATCCGCGCCCTGCGACTCGGCTTCGACCGCTCGCTCGGCACCATCGGCCGCTCGGACACCGTCTTCACGCGGACGATCGTGCAGAACGGCGGCCGCATGCTCTGGTGCGACGAGGCCGTGGTGACGGACGTGGTGCCGCCGCATCGGCTGACGCGGCAGTGGGTCGTGCAGCGGGCGTTCTCGAGCGGCAACGGCTGGAGCCTCACGTCGCTCCTGCTCACGCGCCACATCGGCTTCGGGGCGCGCCTCGCGCTGCGGGTCCGCCTGACGGCGAAGGGCGTCGTGCGCCTGGCCGGCGGGCTCGCCCGGGTCGCTCTCGGCACCGTCGCCAGGTCTCTCGGCCAGCGCGCGCGCGGCGTGCGCACCATGGCGCGCGGCGCGGGCATGGTCACTGGCGCGTGGGGCCACCGGTACCAGGAGTACCGCCGCAGCTGACCCCGGCGTCGCTGCCTCCGGCGCGGGAGCCACGGTCAGTCGTTCGTCGTGGGCTTCGGTTTCGCCGCAGTGCCCCGAGGGGTGCGGGCGGTCGAGGCCGTGGTCCGCGGGGCAGGCGTTTTCGTCGCGGGGGACTCGACGACCGGCGCCACCGGGGCCTCGGCGGGTGCCGGGGGCGCGGTGGGGGCGGAGGGGGTCTGCCGCGTCGGGGCGTCGACTGGAGCGCGCCCGCCGACCTCCGAGAGGACGACGCCGGTGACGTACGCGTCGACGGCCTCGAGCTGCTCGACGACCTCGGTGAGCTGCTGCCGCCTCGTGCTCCGGGCTGACGCGACCACGAGGGTCGAGTCGACGGCTCGCGAGAGGGTGAGCGCATCGGCGAACTCGAGCGCCGCGGGGGCGTCCACGACGATGAGGTCGTACGCGTCGGCGAGCGTCGCCAGGGTCTCGGCCAGGACCGGGCGGCCGAGGGCGAAGTGCGGGTTCGACTGGACGGCTCCGGCCGGGAGCACGTCGACTCCGTCGCGCCACTCGACGATCGCCTCGGCCGCGGGGACGGCACCCGAGAGGACGTCGGCGAGGCCGCGCGCGTCGGTCGTCGCGGTCAGCTCCGAGATGCGGCGCGTGCGGAGGTCGGCGTCGACGATCAGGACGCGGGCACCTCGCTCGGCCGACGCGAGGGCCACGTTCAGCCCGACCTCGGCGGCGGGGACGCCGGTCGTGACCGGCGCGACCAGGACCGACGTCGCGCCCTCGGGCCCGGCGAACGGGAGGGTGGCGCTGACGCGGCGGTAGTCCTCGGCCAGCGGCGACTGGGCGCCGTCCGCGACGACGATGCCGGGGACGTGGTCGGCCGAGCGGCGGACGGTGCCGATGACGGGCGCGGCCGAGGCGCGCTCGACGTCGACCGTGGTCCGGAGACGGGTGTCGACGACGGCGCGGACGACCGCGACGATGATGCCGAGCAGGAGGCCGATGACCAACCCGGACGCGATGATCAGAGGCCGGTTCGGGCCGCTGGGCGAGGTCGGGGTGTCGGCCGTCGCGATGACGGTCATCGACACCTGCGGGGCGCCCGTGGAGCTGACCGGAGAGAGCTCGATCGTCACGGTGCGCAGCGAGTCGGCGATCGCGTTGGCGATGGCCGCCGCGGAGGTGGCCGACGACTCGGTGACGACCACCTGGACGATGACGGTGTCGAGGGGGTTGGTCGCTGCGACGTGCGTGGCGAGCTTCTCGGCCGTGGTGCTCAGGCCGAGCTCGTCGATCACCGGGTCGAGCACCTTGGGCGACGCCGCCAGCTTGGTGTACGACGCGACGAGGTTCTGGGTGTACTGCGACCCCTGCGAGAGCTGGTCGGTCGTGGCGCCCTGCGGCGTCGACACGAACACCGAGGTCGTCGCCTCGTAGCTGTCGCCGCGGGCGAACGCATAGGCGGCGCCGGCGGCGCCGCCGACGATGACCAGTACGAGAATGAGAGCCCAGCTCTTGAGCAGGGCCTTCCAGTAGTCGTGGGCTTCCATTGCGGTCGCTCCCCCTTCGGTTCTACGGGGCCGGGGCTAGGCGCCGAGCCTTCGGGTGCTCGTGCCATCTCGCCCAGCGGTCTCCCGGAAGTGCAGACCTGCGAATCCGTCTCAGCTTACGGCACCCGAGCGACGCTCAGGAGGGTCGCTCGGGCGTCACGCGGCCCCCGAAGTGGGGTGACGCGAGCCGGTCGCGCACACGGCGTCGAGCTCGTCGTCGCGCACGATCCCGGCCGCGAACCCCGCCGTCGTCAGATGCCCGACGGTCGTCACGGCCTGCCGCTCGCTCGTCTCCACGACCAGCAGTCCGCCGGGTGCGAGCCACTCCGCTGCCTCGCCGGCGATCCGCGCCTGGATCGCGGTGCCGTCCGGCCCGCCGTCGAGCGCGGCGAGAGGCTCGAAGTCGCGCGCCTCGGGCGGCATGAAGGCGACCTCGCCCGACGGCACGTACGGGGCGTTGGCGATGACGACGTCGAAGCGGCCGCGAAGCGAGCCGGGCAGGGGCGCGAACAGGTCGCCGCAGAGCACCCGGTCGGCGGCGCGCAGGTTGGTGCGGGCGCAGTCCGCCGCTCGGGGGTCGACGTCGCTCGCCCACACCTCGGCGTCGGGTCGGGCGGCCTCGACGGCGGCTCCGGCGGCCCCGGTCCCGCAGCAGAGGTCGAGCACGCGCGGCGACGCGGTCGCTTCGACGCGGCGGAGCGCCACCGCGACGAGCAGCTCGGTGCGGCGGCGCGGCACGAAGACGCCGTCGGCCACCCTGATCTTCAGGCGCAGGAACTCGGCCCACCCCACGACCATCTCGAGCGGCCGCCCGCTCTCGCGCTGGGCGAGCATCCCCTCGAGCCGCCCGCCGTCTTCGCCCGCCTCGGCCACGAGCAGCGCCGCCTCCTCCTCCGCGAAGACGCAACCGGCCGCCCGCAGGCGCGCCGTCACCGCCGCGAGGCCCGGCGCGGTCAGGCGCCCACCGCGTCCATGGCGCTCTCGAAGTCGGCGATCACGAGCTTCTTCATGCCCATCATCGCCTGCATCGCGGCCTGGGCCCGCGCGGGGTCGGGGTCACCCAGGAAGCCCGGCATCTGCACCGGAACGATCTGCCACGCCATGCCGAAACGGTCGTGCAGCCACCCGCACTGCGACTCCTCGCCGTCCTTCGTCAGGGCGTCCCAGAAGTAGTCGACCTCGGCCTGGTCGGCGCACGAGACCTGGAACGACACCGAGTCCGTGAAGCCGGCGTCGTAGCCGTTGATGAGGGTGAAGGTCAGGCTCCCGATGCGGATCGTCGCCGCGAGCAGGGTGCCCTCGGGGGTGTCGAAGCCCGGTCCCCAGCGGTCGGCCGACAGCACCTCGCTGTCGTCGAAGATCGAGGAGTAGTAGTCGAGCGCCTCTTCGGCGTTGCCGCCGTACAGGAGCGCGGGATTGATCGTCGTCATGGCTGCCTCCCGGCGTCGCTGCGGATTCAGGCCGGCTGCACTGCCGCGCCTGCCGCCCAGGATGGCACGATCCGGGTGCGTCCGCTTCTCCTGATTCCGCACCGCGCGCCCCTAGACTCGGCGGCGTGGCGAACATCTTCGACGTGGCGTCCGAGGCGGGGGTCTCGCACCAGACCGTGTCGCGCGTCGTCAACGGCGACCCGAACGTCCGTCCCGCCACCCGCGCCCGCGTCGACGCCGCCATCCTCAAGCTGAACTACCGGCCGAGCGCCGCGGCCCGCGCCCTCGCGAGCCGCAAGACCCGCGCCCTCGGCCTCATCTCGGCCGGCGGCACCCTGTTCGGCCCCGCCAGCACGATGCAGGGGTTCGACGGCGCCGCTCGCCAGGCGGGCTACCAGGTGTCGATCGCCACGATCCCGCCCGATGACCAGGCCGAGGTCGGTGCGGGGATGCGCGCCGCGATCGATGCCCTGATCGGCCAGAACGTCGAGGCCATCGTGCTCATCGCTCCCGACACCGGCTCGATCGAGGCCATCCGCAAGATCGACCTCCGCGTGCCGCTGGTCACCGCCGATGCGAGCCCGGACGACGGCCTCGTCTCCGTGGCGCTCGACCAGTTCGGCGGGGCGGTCCTCGCCACCGAGCACCTCGCCTCCCTCGGCCACGAGCGCATCGTCCACGTCGGCGGCCCTGTCGCGTGGAACGACGCTCGCGAGCGGGAGCGCGGCTGGCGCGACGCCCTGGTGCGGCTCGGGCTGCCGCAGGCCGACGTCTACCGCGGCGACTGGACGGCCGCGAGCGGCTACGCCATCGGCCGCCGGCTGCCCGACGACGTGTCCGCCGTGTTCTGCGCCAACGACCCGACCGCGCTCGGCGTCCTGCATGCCCTCTCCGAGCGGGGCATGGACGTCCCCGGGAGGGTGAGCGTGGTGGGGTTCGACGACATCCCCGACGCGGCGCACTTCATCCCGCCGCTGACGACGGTCCGGCAGGACTTCACGGCGCTGGGCCGCCGCATCATGCTGACCGTCGAGGGGCTGCTGGCGCCGGGCGACGCCGAGCCGCTGCCGGCGCTCGAGCCGACGCTGGTCGTGCGCGAGTCGACGGGGCCGGCGGCGGGGTGAGCGGGCGGGGCGGGGCAGTTCCTGCGCCACGTGCCGGGGAGCTTCACAAAGTGAGCGCTCACATGGCAGACTGAGGACGCACGCCCACCGAAGACAAGGACGTCTCGACATGACGACACCCCGCGAACTGATCGCCGCCGGCGATGCCACTCTCGGCATCGAGTTCGGCTCCACCCGCATCAAGGCCTGCCTCGTCGGCTCCGACCTGGCCACCCTCGCCACCGGCAGCCACGAGTGGCAGAACGAGTACGTCGACGGCCGCTGGACCTACTCGGTCGACTCCGTCTGGTCGGGCCTCCAGGCCGCGTACGCCGACCTCGTCGCCTCCGTGCGCGAGCAGTACGGCGTCGACCCGCAGAGCTTCGCCGGCATCGGCATCTCGGCGATGATGCACGGCTACGTGGCGCTCGACGACAGGGCCGAGCTGCTCGTGCCGTTCCGCACCTGGCGCAACTCGTCGACCGGCGAGGCCGCGGGCGCCCTGACCGAGGCGCTGGGCTTCAACATCCCGCTCCGCTGGTCGGTCGCGCACCTCTACCAGGCCGTGCTCGACGGCGAGGAGCACGTCGACCGCCTCGCCTCGCTCACCACCCTCGGCGGGCTCGTGCACCGCGCGCTCACCGGCGAGAACGTGCTGGGCGTCGGCGACGCGTCGGGCATGTTCCCCATCGACCCGGCCACGCGCGACTACGACACGGCCCTCCTCGATCGGGCGCAGGAACTCCTCCGGCACCACGCCCCGTCGCTCCACCTCGCCGAGCTCCTCCCCGCCGTGCTCGTCGCCGGGGCCGACGCCGGCTCGCTGACGCCCGCCGGCGCCGCCCTCCTCGACCCGTCCGGCACCCTCCAGGCGGGGTCGCCGTTCTGCCCGCCCGAGGGCGACGCGGGCACCGGGATGGTCGCGACGAACTCCGTCGCGCCCCGCACCGGCAACGTCAGCGTCGGCACCAGCATCTTCGCCATGGTCGTGCTCGACTCGCAGCTGACGAGCGTGCACCCCGAGCTCGACGTCGTCACGACGCCCGCGGGCGACGCCGTCGCGATGGTGCACTGCAACAACGGGGCCAGCGAGATCGCCTCCTGGGCACGCGTGTTCGGCCGTTTCGGCGAGGTCGCGGGCACGACGCTCTCGGCCGACGACGTCTACGCCGCCCTGCTCGACGAGGCGCTGGCCGGCGACGCCGACGCGGGCGGCCTGCTGTCGTACAACTACCTGTCGGGCGAGCCCGTCACCGGCGTCGAGGACGGCCGGCCGCTGCTCGTCCGCACGCCCGAGAGCCGCTTCACCCTCGGCAACTTGATCCGCTCCGAGCTGTACGCGGCCTTCGCGACGCTGAGCATCGGCATGGAGGCGCTCGACGACGAAGACGTCCGCGTCGAGCGGCTGCTCGCCCACGGCGGCCTCTTCCGCACCGCCGGCGCCGCGCAGCAGCTGCTCGCCGCCGCGGTCGGCGTGCCCGTGGCCGTCGAGACCACCGCCAGCGAGGGCGGCGCCTGGGGGATCGCGGTGCTCGCGGCCTACCTGCGCCGCGCCGCCGACACGTCGCTCAGCGACTTCCTCGACGACGAGGTGTTCGCGTCGTCCGACGCCGTGACGGTCGACCCGCAACCGGCCGACGTCGCCGGCTTCGCCGCCTACCTCGACCGCTACCGCGCGGCTCTGCCGCTCCAGCGCGCGGCGGCCGCCGCCACCCCCATCACCTCGAAAGGCACCGCTTCATGACCGATCTCGACGCTGCGATCCAGCGCACCCGTGAGCAGGTCGCCGCCCTGCACTCCGAGCTCACCCGCTACGGCCTCGTCATCTGGACCGGCGGCAACATCTCGGGCCGCGTGCCCGGCGCCGACCTGTTCGTGATCAAGCCCTCGGGCGTCTCGTACGACGAGCTCACCCCCGAGAACCAGATCCTCTGCGACCTCGACGGCACCGTCGTTCCCGGCACCCCGGGCAGCGAGCGCTCGCCGTCGTCCGATACCGCCGCGCACGCCTACGTCTATCGCAACATGCCCGAAGTGGGCGGAGTCGTGCACACGCACTCGACCTACGCGACCGCCTGGGCCGCCCGCGGCGAGGAGATCCCCTGCGTCATCACGGCCATGGCCGACGAGTTCGGCGGGCCCATCCCGATCGGGCCGTTCGCGATCATTGGCGACGAGTCGATCGGCGAGGGCATCGTCGCCACGCTGACCGGTCACCGCTCGCGCGCCGTCCTGATGCAGAACCACGGCGTCTTCACGATCGGCAGAGACGCCAAGGACGCCGTGAAGGCCGCCGTCATGGCGGAGGACGTCGCGCGCACCGTGCACATCTCCCGCCAGCTCGGCGAGGCCATCCCCATCCCCCGGGAGAGCATCGACGCTCTCTTCGACCGCTACCAGAACGTGTACGGGCAGCAGCCCGCCGCGTCGGAAGGAACCACGAAATGACCAAGCTGACCACCTCCCTCGACTCCTACGAGGTCTGGTTCCTCACCGGGTCGCAGGGCCTGTACGGCGAGGAGACCCTCCGCCAGGTCGCCGAGCAGTCGCAGGCGATCGCCGCCGCGCTCGGAGACGCCGGCGTCCCCGTGAAGGTCGTCTGGAAGCCCGTGCTCACCGACTCCGACGCGATCCGGCGCCTCGTGCTCGAGGCGAACGCCCGCGACGAGGTCATCGGCCTCACCGCGTGGATGCACACGTTCAGCCCCGCCAAGATGTGGATCGCCGGCCTCGACGCCCTGCAGAAGCCCCTCCTGCACTTCCACACGCAGGCGAACGTCGAGCTGCCCTGGGGCGACATCGACTTCGACTTCATGAACCTGAACCAGGCCGCCCACGGCGACCGCGAGTTCGGCTACATCCAGACCCGCCTCGGCATCGCGCGCAAGACCGTCGTCGGCCACGTCTCCGACCCGCGCGTCGTCGGCCAGATCTCGACCTGGATGCGCGCCGCCGCCGGCTGGGCCGCGACCCGCTCGATGAAGCTCGCCCGCTTCGGCGACAACATGCGGAACGTCGCCGTCACCGAGGGCGACAAGACCGAGGCGGAGCACGTCTTCGGCGTCTCGGTCAACACGTGGGGCGTCAACGAGCTGGCCGAGCGCGTCGCCGCGGCCGGGTCGGGCGACATCGACTCGCTCGTTCAGGAGTACCTCGACTCGTACGCGGTAGTTCCTGAGCTGCTGCCCGGCGCGGAGCGCCACCAGTCGCTGCGCGACGGCGCCGCGATCGAGCTCGGACTCCGGTCGTTCCTCGAGGAGGGCGGCTTCTCGGCCTTCACCACCAACTTCGAAGACCTCGGCGCGCTCAAGCAGCTCCCCGGGCTCGGCGTGCAGCGCCTCATGGCCGAGGGCTACGGCTTCGGCGGCGAGGGCGACTGGAAGACGGCGGTCCTGATCCGCGCGGCCAACGTGATGGGCTCGGGCCTGCCCGGCGGCGCCTCGCTGATGGAGGACTACACCTACCACCTGGTGCCCGGCGCCGAGAAGATCCTGGGTGCGCACATGCTTGAGGTCGCCCCGTCGCTGACCTCGTCGAAGCCGTCGCTCGAGATCCACCCCCTCGGCATCGGCGACCGCGAAGACCCGGTGCGCCTCGTCTTCACGGCCGACCCCGGCCCGGCCATCGTCGTGGCCCTGTCGGACATGCGCGACCGCTTCCGCCTCGTGGCCAACGTCGTCGACGTCGTCGCTCCGGACGCCGACCTGCCGCACCTGCCCGTCGGCCGCGCCGTGTGGGAGCCCCGCCCGTCGTTCGCCGTGTCGGCCGAGGCCTGGCTCACCGCCGGAGCCGCGCACCACACCGTCATGTCGACCGCCGTCGGCCTCGAGGCGTTCGAGGACTTCGCCCGCATGGCCGGCACCGAGCTCCTGGTCATCGACGAGCACACGACGCTGCGCGACTTCCGTCAGGCGGCCAACTGGAACGCGGCCTACTACCGGCTGGCGCGGGGCCTCTAGCCCTCGCTGCTCGACCGACACGCGACCCTCGACTCCG
The DNA here is from genome assembly GCF_057787745.1 of Frondihabitans sp. OV104. NCBI lineage: Bacteria > Bacillati > Actinomycetota > Actinomycetes > Micrococcales > Microbacteriaceae > Frondihabitans > Frondihabitans sp. OV104. Next base: position 2,290,514 of record NZ_CM173541.1, on the reverse strand, counting down.
GGGGTCGCGTGTCGTCAACCGGGTCGCGCCGTGTCTCCCCAGTCGTGCAGTTGTCCACAGACTGAACGGGCGCAGGATCTCCCCGCCGCCGCCGGGCCACCCTGGTCGAGTGCCTCCGCTCCCCGCCCTCCCGCACCTGCTCCGCTCCTCCACCTCCCTCCAGGCCCGACGCCTGGAGCGCGCGGCCGCCGAGGGCCGGCTGATCCGCGTGCATCCGGGCGTCTACGTGCGCGCCGCCGACTGGGCGGGTCTCCTTCCCGAGCAGAAGCACGTGCTGCAGGTGCAGGCCGCCTCGACCTCGCTGCTGTCGAGGCTCGTGTTCTCGCATGAGTCGGCCGCGGCCGTTCACGGTCTGCCCTTCCTCTCGGGCACGCCGAAGCCGGTGCACGTGACCGATCCGGAGCGCGAGCGGGGGCAGCGCTGGGCCGGCGTGGTCAAGCACGCGGGTCCGCTCTCAGACCTCGAGATCGAGGTGGTCGACGGGGTGCAGGTCACCACGCTGGCCCGCACCTGCGTCGACGTCGCGCTGACCTGCCTCTTCGCGGACGGTCTCGCGATGGTCGACGCGGCTCTCGCCGGCGGCATCGTGACCCACGACGACCTGGTGAGACTGCTCGCCGATCGTCCGACGGCCCGTCGCCGCGCCTCCGCCTGCCGCCTCATCGAGTTCGGCTCGCCCAAGGCGGGCTCGGCAGGAGAGTCCCTTGCGAGGCTCCGCCTGTTCGAGCTCGGCGCTCCGCAGCCCTCGTTGCAGGAGCCGTTCGACGACGCGGACGGCCTGATCGGCTTCGTCGACCTCTGGTGGGAGGAATTCGGGATAGCCCTCGAGTTCGACGGCGATCACAAGTACACGAACCCGCGGTACGCGAACGGACGGACACCGGCGCAGATCGCCCTCGACGAGCGAAAGCGGGAACGCCGCCTGCTCGCGCACCCTCGCGTGCACACGGTCGTCCGTTCGGAGTGGCGCGACCTCCTGCAGCCGATCCGGCTGAGGTCGGCCCTTGCAGCGGAGGGCCTCCCGTTCGGTCGGCCGAGGCCCACGATCGCGACATGACACCACCAGGAATCCTGGTGCCATGTCGCGATCGTGGGCGCTGATGTCGGGATCGTGGGCGAAAGGCGGGAGGCGGGCGCAGGTGCCGCGCGGGGGCTAGTGGAACTGCGGGATGATCAGGTACAGCGCGTAGAGCACGGCCAGGCCGCCGACCCCGATGCACGCCCAGCCGCCGGCGGTGCGCGTCGGCGAGCGATCGGTCACGGGCGTGCTGCCCTCGCCGACCGGGAAGCCGTTCGCATCGACGGCGCCGGTCTCGAGCTCGCCGTTCGCCAGCAGGCGCAGGCCCGCCGAGAAGAACAGCACCACGACGGCGGTGGCGGCCAGCGCCACCAGGAAGACGACGACGAACGCGCCCCAGTCGACTCCGAGGAACATCAGCGGACTCCTTCCGTCTCGAGCTCCGGCGCGTCGGCCGACGTGCCGGCGACATCATGCGCCGAGATGGGCTTGCGCTTGGCGAGCACGGAGAACGTCACGCCGGCGCCGAGGGCGAGGACCGCGACGACGACGAGGCCGATGGTGCTGGTCGACGCCACCCACGCGGCGACGCCGCCGACGAGCGCGGCCGCCGGGAGGGTGATGACCCAGCCGGTGGCGATCCTGCCGACGACGCCCCAGTGGACGATGGCGAGGCGCTTGCCGAGGCCGGCGCCGATGACCGAGCCCGACGTGACCTGGGTGGTCGAGAGCGCGAAGCCGAGGTGCGACGAGATCAGGATGGTCGCTGCCGACGCGGTCTCGGCCGCGAAGCCCTGCGGGGACTGCACGTCGGTGATGTTCTTGCCGACGGTCTTCATGATGCGCCAGCCTCCGACGTAGGTGCCGAGTCCGATTGCGAGCCCGCAGGCGAGGATCACCCAGAGCGCCGGGCCCGTTCCTGCGCCCTGGTACCCCGCGGCGATGAGCGTCAGGGTGATCACGCCCATCGTCTTCTGGGCGTCGTTGGTGCCGTGCGCGAGCGAGACGAGGGAGGCGCTCACCGTCTGCGCGTGCCGGAAGCCGCGCTCCGAGCCGCGGGCCCGGGCGTTGTGCGTCATCCGGTAGGCGGCGAAGGTCGCGAGCAGCGCGACCGAGCCGGCCACGAGCGGCGAGGCGAGGGCCGGCACGACGATCTTGGTCAGGACGACGCCGAAGTCGACTGATCCGACGCCGGCGCCGATGACGGCCGCGCCGATCAGGCCGCCGAACAGTGCGTGCGTCGACGACGAGGGGAGGCCGAGGTACCAGGTGGTGAGGTTCCAGAGGACGGCGCCCACGAGGCCGGCGAAGATCATGACCGGGGTGATCTCTATGCCGCCCGGACCCTCTTTGATGATGCCGTTCGAGACGGTCTTGGCGACCTCGGTCGACAGGAACGCGCCGACGAGGTTCAGGACGGCCGAGATGAGCACGGCGGTCCGCGGCTTGAGGGCGCCGGTGGCGACCGAGGTCGCCATGGCGTTCGCGGTGTCGTGGAAGCCGTTCGTGAAGTCGAACACGAGGGCGACGACTATGACGAGTATCACAGTGAAGAGCACGTCCATGGAGAACCCCTTTCGTTGGCGCGACCGTAGGCCCGGATCGTGAACGCAGGATGAACCGGGGCGGACGAGGGTGCGCCCGGGAGTGTCTATGCTCGAAGGGTGCCAGCTCGTCCCCTCGCCTCCCTCTCGAAGTGGGCGCAGGACGCTCGGGTGCTCTGGTCGGGTCTCGTGCTCGTGCACGTCGTCGTCTTGATCCTGAGCATCCCGTACATCCTGAGCGGCGAGCTCGGCGGCGATCTCCCGGTCTACGCGAAGTGGGCCTCCGACGCCGTCGACCGCGGCCAGTGGCCGGTCTTCGCCACCGACTGGGTGTACCCGGCGGGCGCCCTGCTGCCGATCGTCGGCTCGCGCGTGCTCGGCGCCGGCCTCTACACGGTCGTCTGGGTGGTGCTCGTCGGCGTCGCGAACGGGATCGCGCTGCAGGCGCTGATCCGCCGCGGCCGCTTCGTGCGCTCGCAGTGGGCGCCCGGGTTCTGGGTGCTGACGATCGCCGTCCTGGCCGCAGTCGACCTGCTCCGCCTCGAGGGCTTCACGGCGCCGATCGTCGTCGTCGGCATGCTGTTCCTCGGCTCGCGCCCGTGGGTCGCCGGCTTCCTGCTCGCGGCGGCGACCTGGATCAAGGTGTGGCCGGCCGCGGTCATCGCCTCGGCCGTCGTCGCGACGAGCCGCCGCTGGATCGTCCTGATCACCGGCGCTGCCGTCTCTCTCCTCGTCTCGTCCATCGTGCTGATCGGCGGCGGGGGCGCCCACCTCGACAGCTTCGTCACCCAGCAGAACGGGCGCGCCCTTCAGGTCGAGGCGCCGCTGGCGACGCCGTGGCTCTGGATGTCGCTCGCCCGAGTGCCCGGGGCGCACCTGATCCACAACCGCGTCCTGCTCACCGAGGAGGTCACCGGCCCCGGCGACCAGTGGCTCGTCTCGCACGCCACGGCCGTGATGTTCATCGTGATGGCGGCCCTGATCGTGGTGCTCGCCGTGGCGACCCGCCGCCTGTCGACGCTGCCGCACGCCCTGGGCCGTGAGGTCGACCTCGTGCTCGTCGGCGCGCTGGCGCTCGCGTCGGCCTTCATCGTCTTCAACAAGGTCGGGTCGCCGCAGTACGTCCTGTGGCTCACGCCGATCGTCGTGGTCGGCCTGGTGCTCCGCCCGCCGGACTGGAAGACCCCGGCCATCCTCGCCCTCGTCGTCGCCGGGCTCACGACGCTGGTCTACCCGGTGCTCTACATCCCGCTGCTCGACCTCGCGCCGATCGCGCTCATCGTGCTCGGCGCCCGCAACGTCATGCTCGTCGTGGTGCTCGCCTGGTCTGTCGTCAAGCTGGTGCGCGCCGCGTTCGTGCGGCCGGCGGTCCCGCTCGGGACGCGTCCGATGGGCTCGCCGATGCGCAGCACCAGCTACTAGGAGTCTGGAGCGGGCGCAGGAACGCTGTTCCGCAGGAACGCTGTTCCGCAGGAACGCTGTTCCGCAAGAACTAGGCGGCAGCGTGCTCCCGCTCAGCGTCCGACAGCGCCGGCCCGGTCGCGGCCCCGGCAGCGTCGAGCGCCCGCTCCAGGTCGCGCAGCAGGTCGCGCACGCTCTCCAGCCCGACCGACAGCCGCACCGTGCCGGGCGTGATGCCGCGCGACAGGCGCTCCTCCTCGGTCAGGTGGCCGTGGATCGTCGAGCCGGTGTGGATAGCCAGCGTGCGCACGTCGCCGAGGTGGGTCATCTTGCTGATCAGCTCGAGCGAGTCGATGAACGCCTTCGATGCCTCGAGCCCGCCGGCCAGCTCGAACGTGACGACGGCCCCGGCTCCCTTCGGCAGGTACTTCTGCGCTCGGGCGTAGTACTCGTTGCCGACGAGGCCCGGGTAGTCGACGCCCGTCACCTCGTCGCGGTGCTCGAGCCACTGGGCCAGCGCCAGGGCGTTCGCCACGTGGCGGTCCATGCGCAGCGACAGCGTCTCGATGCCCTGGAGGAGCATGAACGCGCTGGTCGGCGGCAGCGTGGGGCCGTAGTCGAGGGCCGTCACGCTCCGGAGGTAGGTGAGGAAGGCGAGGGGCCCGAAGCGCTCGACGAACGACGGCACGCCGGTCGGGCCGGGCGACGCGATGTTCGGGAAGCGGTCGGTGTGGGCGGACCAGTCGAACGTTCCTGCGTCGATGACAACTCCGCCCAGGACGGCGCCGTGACCCGAGAGCCACTTGGAGGTCGAGTGGATCACGAGGTCGGCGCCGTGCTCGATGGGTCGGGCCAGGTACGGCGTCGCCACGGTGTTGTCGACGATCAGCGGGAAGCCGCCCTCGTGGGCGATGCGGGCGAGGCGGGCCAGGTCGACGACGTCGTTCTTGGGGTTCGGGATCGTCTCGGTGAAGAGGGCCTTCGTGGTCGGGCGGATCGCCGCGGCCCACACCTCGTCGGGCGCGTCGGCGGGGATCAGCTCCACCTCGACGCCCTGGCGGCCGAAGCTGCGCGCGAACAGCGTGCGCGAGCCCTCGTAGAGGCTGTCGGTGGCGAGGATGTGGTCGCCCGAGACGGCGAGGGCGTTGAACGTGAGGGCGATCGCCGCCGTGCCGCTGGCGGTCAGGAGCGCGGCGGCCCCGCCCTCGAGGTCGGCGAGACGGCGGGCGACGGCGGCGTTCGTGGGGTTGTCGGTGCGCGCGTAGGCGGCGCCGGGGATCGTGCCGTCGAAGCGGCCCTGCCCGTCGGCGAACGAGTCGAAGACGAAGCCGGCCGACTGGTACATGGGCGTCAGGCGCGCACCGTGGTCGCTGTCGAGGTTCGTCCCCGCATGGATCTGGCGGGTATCGAAGTCGTACGACGAGCTGGACATGCGGCAGGGCCTTTCGCGGGGTTGGTCTGAGCAGGCTAGCCGAGGCGCGTGGGAAACCCGGGGCTGTTCGTCACACGCGTACACATAGTCAGCCGTGCACGAACGCGGGCTCGCGCGCGAGCCGCTCGTGGAAGACCGCCATGCCCTCGTCGTAGTACCGATGGAAGGCGGCGACAGTGCCCTCGACGTCGTGCTGCGCGGCGCACGCGATGGCGTCATTCAGCGCAGGGTTGGTCACCTCGCGCGGAACGAGGTGCCCGAACTGGCCGAGCACGCGGAGGAGGTGGGGCCGGAGCCGAGCCAGCGTGCGCTCGAGCGGGGCGTTGTCCAGGCTGTCGACGAAGGGCTGGAAGAGGCCCGCCGTCGCCGCACCCGTGAAGATCGACTCGGTGTCGACCTCGTCGCGCCCGGCGAGCGATGCCACCCACGCCTGCATGCCGGCGATCTGCGGGTCTGTCAGCAGCGGGGTGCCGTAGCGCACGGCCATCAGGTAGAGAGCGCGAGCGGTGTCGTCGGCCTCGAGGTAGTACCGCAGCGACAGCGGGGCCACTCGCGTGTAGAGATTGGGCACCGACTCGACCAGGCCGATATGGGTCAGGCGCAGGATCGCCGTCCGGACCGTGGCCCGCGACAGGCCCAGCTCGCCGGCGAGCGCCACGTCGTGCACGCGCTGTCCGGGCTCGAGGCGGCCTCGGATGATGTCGTCGCTGAGCCGGTCGAAGACGTCGTCGGTGAGGAGCCGCCGGTTCGGGACGATGAGGGCCTCACGCTCAGGAACCGGCACCGGACGCCTTTCGGTAGGGGCGGAGCTCGTCGCCGGTGACCCGGTCGATGAAGTGGCTCATCGTGCCGTCGAGGAACGCGCGCATCTCGGCCTCGAAGCCGTCGGCGTCGTGCTCGCGGCAGCGCCGGATGACGATGTCGAAGTAGCCGCGCACCGGCGTCGTGTCGAGGTGGTCCTTGAAGCTGTTCACGCCGAGGGTCAGAAGGGGCGCGTGCACCTGGATGCTCTCGATCAGGACCGTGTTGTCGCAGTGCATGACCACGCATGCCACGAACCGGTCGATCGGCGAAGGTCCGGGTGGCCACTCGCTGGCCGGCGCGGCGCGGAGCTCGTCGTTGAGCGCCTCGAGAAGAGGAAGCTGCTCGCCGGGAAACCGCAGGATGCCCCAGTGCATTGCGCGAGTGACCAGGGCGGCCCAGACGGCCGCCGACTCGGCGTAGGTGCGCGGCGACACGTGCGCGACCTTGGTGAAGCGGTTGGGAGCCATCTCGACCAGTCCGATGTCGGCCAGTTGGGCGAGCGCCTCGCGGATCGGGGCCCGGCTGGTGCCGAGCCAGGCGATCAGGTCGTCGTCTCGGAGGCGGTGGCCCGGTGGGAGACGGCCGTCGAGGATGGCGTGGGTGAGCTCGGTCAGGACGGTCTCGCGCAGAAGGGTGCGCGCGATCCTGTCGTCAGCCATTCACCGTCCTTCGTGCGTGTACCCCGACCGGCGGAGACAGCGGGCGGGCCGTGAGCCTGCTGAACAGTACACGCGGAGCCGCGCGACCGTTACCGACGTGACATAGAAGAAGAGAAGGGCGGGAGCCTCTTACCCGAATAAAAGAGCTCCCGCCACCGCCGGATCAGTGGCGTAGTCAAGATACTAATCAGATCACTCCGAGTCGAGCAACACGGAAGAAAACATTCTGCCGAGAATGTTTCGAGTACGTGACATCAGATTGCGACAGCCGCCACGCTCGCCAGCAGCAGGATCGGACGATGGTCCGACTTGCCCTGGGGGAGCGACAGGACGCTGGCGATCTTCATCCCCATCGTGGTCGCGAAGTCGAAGTGCCCGCTGAAGCCCGAGCGGGAGTACGTGGGCTCCTCGGTGATGGAGAGCTCGTAGCCCGTCTTCAGGAGGTGCTTGCGCAGCCCCTGGCGGAACCACGGGTAGTTGAAGTCGCCGACCATCACGGTCGGGACGCCGCCGGCGAGCTCCTTGAGCTTCTCGTGCGCCAGGCCGATCTGGCGGCGGCGCAGACCGTTCGAGGCGGTCAGCGGAGCGGCGTGGAAGTCGGCCACGACGAGCTCCTCGCCGGTCACGAGGTCTTTCAGCCGCGCGGCGAGGAGCCGCTCGTGGGCCGGGGCCATCACGCGGTCGTGCATCGACTTCATCAGCGCGAAGAGACTCGTGCCGAGCAGCTCGAAGCGGTCCTCGCGGTAGTAGAGCGCGAGCCCCAGGCGGTTGGTCTTCGTCGAGGCCGCCAGCTTCAGTCCCAGGATCTGGTCGGGGATGTCGGTGCTGTCGCACTCCTGCAGGCACAGGACGTCCATTCGGTGAGCCTCGACGAGGTCGGTCAGCTCCCCGATCGCGAGGTGCTCGCGAAGGTTGTAGCTGACGATTCTCAGATCGGGTTCCATATCTGCATTCTCTCGCTTGCGACGGTGCTGCGCGTTCAGGAACGCTCCGGAGTTCATCGGAACGTCACGGATCTCATAGGAACGGTTCGGCGTGGACGCTCGCTCCGCTTGGTCCGAGCAGTGGCTGGATTTCGCCATTGACATGTGGTGCACACACTCGAAATACTGCATAGGCGGGACCCAGAGGGCCCCGCCTCGGCTCGCACCAGCGCCAACTGACGCGAGCTATCGATAGCCGGAAGCGCCGGCTACCGAGATGGGAAGAATGCCATGAAAACTAATCGAACGACCTGGAAGTTGCGCCACAGAATCGTTGCCACTCTCGCTCTCTCCGCTGTTGGCGTCGCAGGTTTCTCTGCTGCGGCTTCGGCCGCTCCGGCACCGCTGGCGGCCGTTGCCGCTGGACCTGTCGGCGGGTCTTTCCCCTCCTCGTCCGTAGCCGCATCTGGAGCGGTGATCCCGCTCACCATTGGTGGGTCCGTCCACGAGCCGGTGAGTCCGGTCGGCCCCTCCGACCGCCCTAGCGATTCACGAGCCAGCATCAAGCCCCTTATTGATGCAGCGGTGAAGATCATCAAGAAGATACCCGGATGGTGGTCGAAATTTGCCGCGGGTGTCAAGAAGGCTTGGGCGTGGTTCAACACCAACGTCTGGAAGCCGCTCGTGAAGCTCGCCAATGCACTCAGCGTCCTGGTGTCAGGATGGGAAATCTGGAGCTGGTTCCACTGATGCATGCTAGGAATGGCGGGCTCATCGTCGATCAACTGACGAAGTCGTATGGATCGAAGACGGTCGTCGAAGGTATCTCATTCACGGTGCCGACCGGGACCGTGGCCGGGTTCGTCGGCCCAAACGGATCAGGTAAATCGACGACGCTCAGGATGATGATCGGGCACGCCCGACCGGACTCCGGCCGCGCTCTATTCGATGGCGCGCCGTTCCCGGCGCTTCGATCACCTGGGCGGACCGTAGGCGTTCTCCTCGATGCTGCGGCGCAGCATCCTGGCCGAAGTGTCGTCGAGACCGCGTATCTCGCGGGCCTGATGATCGGCGTCACACGGAAGCGCGTGCTGGCTTGTCTTGAAGCGGTCGGCGTCGAGTCGGTGGCCAAGAAGCGGGTGGGGGCCCTTTCCCTCGGGATGCGCCAGCGCTTGGGGATCGCAATCGCCGTCCTCGGGGCACCCCGCTTTCTCATTCTCGACGAGCCAGCCAACGGACTCGATCCGGAGGGGATCCAGTGGTTGCGGCAGTTCCTCCGGGGCTTCGCGGACCACGGAGGAACCGTCGTGGTGTCCAGCCATCAGCTTTCGGAAGTCGCCGCTGCAGCAGATTCGATTGTGGTCATCGACCGGGGGCGGCTCTCGGCAGTCGGAGTAGGGACAACTACTAACCCGGCTTCGATCCTCGTCCGCTCGTCCGACGACGTTCTCCTTCACGAGACCCTCAGCCGTGCTGGCTTTGCTGTGTCAATCGCAGAAAACGGAGGACTGAGCGTCGAAGGCGATGCTTTCGACGTCGGTCGAGTTGCCTTCGAGCGGGGGATCCTCCTCGGACACCTTGCGCCGCACGAATCATCCCTCGAGGAGGCCTTCCTCGCCGCCACGCATGGTGAATACGCGGGTCTAGGCGGCGAGCGGCTACTCGATTTCGTCAGGGGCGGTGGGCGATGACTTTCCTTCGATGCTTCCAGGTCGAGTTTCGGCGCTCCGTGGACACCCGCGCATCCCGGGTGCTCCTCGCTGTCATGGTCGCGCTGGGGGTTGGCGCGGCGCTTCTCGCCTCGCAGGGTGGCGCTCGACTCAGCGAGTTCGTCGGGTCGGCATCGCTCCCTCTGCCGTTGCTACTGCCGATCGTCGCAGTCTTGGCGACTACTGGTGACTGGACCCACCGGTCAGCGCTGACCACCTACGCGCTGGTCCCGCACCGACAGACTGTGCTCGGCGCCAGGGTTCTCGCAGCAATCGCGCTCGTACTCGCTACAGCCTTCGCCATCACCGTGCTCTCGGTCTCGGCTTTCCTCGTGCTCCACTGGGGCGATTGGACTGTCTTCGACGTGCCTGCCCTGCGCGTCTCGATCTGGTCGGTGTTCGCATTCTCGCTCGCGGCGGCACTCTCTGGAGTGGCGATGGGCTCGTTGCTCCTCAATACGCCTCTCGCGATCGTCGTCACGATGGTCGTCCCCATCGCGTATGACATCGCCGTGACACCCCGGCTCCCCGTCGTCGGGGAGTGGTTCTCGAGTCTGGGATTCAGTCTGTGGCTGACCGAGCCGCAATGGACGTGGCTCTCACCGACGGATGAGTTGACAGGCGTTGGTCCCGCGCTCACATCGCTCGTGGTGTGGGTCTGCCTTCCGCTCCTTCTCGGAGCGGTGAGGCAGGACAGGAGGGAGGTCCGATGACAGGCGACAGGGAGCCGCCGCGCCGCTTTCTCGACCTCGTCGTGGCTCGGTCGGTCCTGGCGGTCGCTCTGACCGCAGTCAGCCTGGTGCTCTTCCTCCACGAGGCGAAGCTGTCGCTCATGCCGATGGTGATGGCGCTCCTTCTGATCACGAAGGGCAAGAGCATCGTCGACCGGAAGGCGCCGCCGATCGCCTTCCTCGTCATGGTCCCGATGATCGCGGTCATAGTCGTGGTCGCACTCGGGCGGGCGTGACGGGCCGGCGGCAAGGGGCACCGGGCAGACTGGTCGCATGCCGATCGCCGACCTCGTCCAGCGCGTCCGACACCTCCAGCTGAAGCACGCCGGCCGACGGCTCATGATCGGGATCGCGGGGGAGCCCGGCTCGGGCAAGTCGACGCTGGCGACCCGCCTCGCCGAGTCGCTGGGCGACGCCGCCGTCGCGCCGATGGACGGCTTCCATCTGGCCAATGCCGAGCTCGGCCGCCTCGATCTCGCCGAGCGCAAGGGCGCGCCCGAGACGTTCGACGCCTGGGGGTACCTCGCCCTGCTGCGACGCCTTCGCACGGCGGACGAGCCCGTGGTCTACGCGCCGATGTACACGCGCGACGTGGAGGAGAGCATCGGCTCGGCGATCGCCATCCCGGGCGACGTGCCGATCGTCATCAGCGAGGGCAACTACCTGCTCGGCGACGACGACCCGTGGCCTCTGGTCCACGCCGAGTTCGACGAGGTGTGGTTCGTCGACACGCCTCGCGACCTCCGGCTCTCGCGCCTGATCGAGCGGCACGAGCGGTTCGGCAAGACGCCCGAGGCGGCGCGGGCCTGGGCGACGGGGCCCGACGAGGAGAACGCCCTCGTCGTGCGGATGTCGCGCGAGCTGGCCGACCTCGTCGTCTCGGTCGACTAGGCGGAGGCGGGGTGGGCCGGCGCCGGGAGTTCCTGCGCCCGCCTGCCGCGGCGCTAGAGGACGAAGAGGAGCTCCTGGTACGTCGGAAGCGGCCAGAGGTCGTCGGCCACGATGGTCTCGAGCTCGTCGGCTGCGCCCCGGACCGCCAGCATCGCCGGCAGCAGAGCGTCGCGGGCGTGCTCGGCCTCGGCGAGGGCGTCGTGGCCGGCGTCGGCAGTCAGCGCGTCGCCGAGCGTCGCGAGGGCCGAGCGGAGCGCCGCGGAGGGCGCGCTGATGCCGTCGAGCGGAGCCAGATCGACGTCGGTCATGCCCGCCGCCTTGAGAGCGGCGATGTTGGTCGCGATCTCGGTCTGGTGGCGCACGGCCGCGGGGAGGATCACCGTCTGGCCGATCTCCTGAGTGAGCCGCGCCTCGACGCCGATGGCCAGGACGTACTGCTCGAGGCCGATCTCGTAGCGGCTGTGCATCTCGCGATGGGTGAAGACGCCGTACTTCTCGAAGAGGGCGAGCGCCTCGTCGGTGATCAGCTCAGGAAGGGCGTCGAGCGTGGTCTTGAGGTTCTTGAGCCCGCGCTTCTCGGCCTCGATCGGCCACTCGTCGACATAGCCGTTGCCGTTGAAGACGACGGCGCCGTGCTCGGTGATGATCTCGGTCAGGAGCGTCTGCACGGCGGAGTCGAAGTCGACGCCCTCGGCGACGGCCGCCTCGAGCGTCGTCGCGACGTAGTCGAGCGAGTCGGCCATGATCGTGTTGATCGTCACCATCGGGGCCGCCACCGTCTGGAGCGAGCCGGGAGCGCGGAACTCGAAGCGGTTGCCCGTGAAGGCGAAGGGGCTCGTGCGGTTGCGGTCGCCCGGATCGGTCGGCAGGACGGGCAGCGTGTCGACGCCGATGGTCATCGTGCCGCGGCCCTTCGACGACGTGGCCGGGCCCCGCGCGATCTGCTCGAAGATGTCGGCGAGCTGGTCGCCGAGGAAGATCGAGATGATGGCCGGGGGAGCCTCGTTCGCGCCGAGACGGTGGTCGTTGCTGGCTGACGCGACCGACGCGCGCAGCAGGCCCCCGTAGAGGTGCACGGCCCGGATCACGGCAGCGCAGAAGACCAGGAACTGCGCGTTGTCGTGGGGGTTGTCGCCGGGAACGAACAGGCTGCCGAGCTCGCTGTTGCCGAGCGAGAAGTTGACGTGCTTGCCCGAGCCGTTCACGCCCGCGAACGGCTTCTCGTGAAACAGGCACTCCATGCCGTGCTTCTTCGCGATCGACTTGAACGTCGTCATCAGGAGCTGCTGGTGGTCGGCCGCGATGTTGCCTCGCTCGAACATCGGCGCGATCTCGAACTGGCCGGGCGCCACCTCGTTGTGGCGCGTCTTCGCCGGGATGCCGAGCTTGAACAGCTCGCGCTCGGTGTCCATCATGAAGCCGAGCACGCGCTCGGGGATGGCGCCGAAGTAGTGGTCGTCGAACTCCTGGCCCTTGGGCGGCTTCGCGCCGAAGAGGGTGCGCCCGGCGTTCATCAGGTCGGGCCGCGCGAGGAAGAAGTGGCGGTCGACGAGGAAGTACTCCTGCTCAGGACCGCAGAACGACACGACGTGGTTCACGTCGTCGTGGCCGAAGAGCCGGAGCACTCGCTCGGCGTGCTCGCCCATCGCCTGCTGCGAGCGCAGGAGCGGCGTCTTGTGGTCGAGCGCCTCGCCGGTCATCGACACGAACACCGTGGGGATGCAGAGCGTGTTGCCGTTCGGGTTCTCGAGCACGTAGGCGGGGCTGGTGACGTCCCAGCCGGTGTAGCCGCGGGCCTCGAAGGTGTTGCGGAGGCCGCCGTTGGGGAAGCTGGACGCGTCGGGCTCGCCCTGCACCAGCGTCTTGCCGGCGAACTCGGCGAGGGCGGTGCCGTCGCCGACGGGCTCCAAGAAGCTGTCGTGCTTCTCGGCGGTGAGGCCGGTCAGCGGGTAGAACACGTGGGCGTAGTGCGTGGCGCCTTTCTCCAGGGCCCAGTCCTTCATCGCGGACGCGACGGCGTCGGCGACCGCCGGGTCGAGCGTCGCGCCGTGCTCGATGGTCGCGACGACCGACTTGTAGACCGACTTCGGGAGGCGCTTCTGCATGACGACCCGGTTGAAGACGTTCTCGCCGAAGATCGCTCCCGGAGCCTCGTCGAGCGAGAAGCTCACGGCCGGAGGCACGTACGCCTCGACGTCCTTGATGGCTTGCAGGCGGGCGGCGTTTCCGGTCATGGCTTCTCCTGAGATTCGGGCTCGGGCGGCGGCGTGCCGTTCGACGTCGGGGATCCTGCTGCGGAACGACCCGTCGGGCCAAATCTAGGGAACGAGGCTTTCTCGGATGTTTCGGACGCGTGACGTTTGGCTACGGGCTGGCGGCGGCATGCTCACGCGGTCGCGGCGTCCGGCCCCATCGTCTCGAGAACGATGTCGAGCTTGTGGCCGAAGGCGGCGCAGGCCAGCTCGGTGGCGTCGGAGTCGCGTCCGAACAGCGACGGCATCTCGATGCAGAGCAGCACGCTCGTGAGCATCCCGTACGACAGGAAGGTCTGGACCTCCTCGGGGGCGAAGCCGGCCTCGTCGCGCAGGAACGCGTACACCTCGAGGAAGCCCCGGCGTGCCGCGACGCCGATGACGGGGTCGCCGCCCGACACGAAGCCCTGCATGAGCGAGCGGTGCAGGCCCCTGGTCTTCACCAGGTCGATGAACGCGTTGCCGAGCTTCGGGACCAGCGCCTCGGCGGGCTCGCCCGAGCTGCGGTGCTCCGCGAGCTGCTCGCGGAAGCTCACGAGCAGCATCGCCAGCGCCGCGTTGATGACTTCGAGGAACAGCGCCTCCTTGGTGCCGAACATGCGCACGACGTAGGGCTGGCTGATTCCGGCGGCCTTCGCGACCTGGTCGGTCGTCGTGCCGTGGTAGCCGCGGTCGCCGAACACGCTCGTCGCCGCCTGGATGATCTGCTCGCGGCGCTCCGCGGAGGTCATGCGGGTATCCGGAGCCGATTTGGTAGCCATGCTTGACAGGTTATCATTCGATTACTACGGTTTTAGTAATCATTCGATTACAACCATCCCATTCCTGCGAGACCAGTCGTGTCTCGTAAGAACAGTCCTGAAGGAGCACTCGTGTCCGCACGAACGAGCACACGCCGGATTCCCGTCTGGCTGGCCATGGTCGCCGCCTCCCTGCCGATGTTCATGGCGACCCTCGACAACCTCGTCGTCACCAGCGCTCTCCCGGTCATCCACGAAGAGCTCGGCTCCACCGTCGAAGACCTCCAGTGGGTGACCAACGCCTACACGCTCTCGTTCGCGGCGCTCATGCTCCTGGCCGTCAGTCTCGGCGACCGGTTCGGACGTCGCCGCCTCTTCGTCGGCGGCATCGTCGTCTTCACGGTCGCGTCGGCGCTCGCCGCGATGAGCACCTCGTCCGGGGCGCTGATCGCGGCCCGCGCACTCGAGGGCGCCGGCGCGGCGGCCGTCATGCCGCTCTCGCTGACCCTGCTCGTCGGCGCGGTCTCAGTCCGCCTCCGGCCGATGGCTATCGGCATCTGGGGCGGCGTCTCCGGACTCGGCGTCGCGCTCGGCCCCCTGATCGGCGGCGCAGTCGTCGAGGGCTGGAGCTGGGAGTCGATCTTCTGGCTCAACGTGCCGATCGGCATCATCGCCGTGCCGCTCGCGCTCTACGCCCTGCCCAACACCTTCGGCCTGCGCGTCCGTGCCGACATCGTGGGCGTCCTGCTCGCCGGGCTCGGCGTCCTCGGCGCGGTCTTCGGCATCGTCCGCGGCAACGATGCGGGCTGGTCGAGCTTCGAGGTGCTCGGCTCCCTGATCGGCGGCGGCGCTCTGCTCGCGGCCTTCCTGATCTGGGAGAGCCGCAACCCGACGCCGCTCCTGCCGCTCCGCCTGTTCCGCGACCGCAGCTTCACCCTCGCGAACTTCGTGGCTATGAGCTTCAGCTTCGGCTCCTTCGGCGCGGTGTTCATCCTGATCCAGTTCCTGCAGGTGGTGCAGGGCAAGACCCCGCTCGAGGCCGGAGTCGCGACCATGCCGTGGACCCTCGCACCCATGATCGTCGCCCCGCTCACCGGCCTGATCGCCCCGCGGGTCGGTACCCGCATCCTCATCGTCTCCGGCCTCGCGCTCCTGAGCGCCGGGCTCTTCGAGATCGCCCTCACCATGAGCGCCGACGTCGGCTACCTGACGCTGCTCCCCGGCTTCCTGCTCGCCGGCGTCGGCATGGGTGCCGTCTTCGCGCCGATCTCGACGGCGGTCCTGACGAACATGGCGCCCGACGATCACGCGAAGGCGTCCGGCACGAACTCGACGCTGCGCGAGATCGGCGTCGCGCTCGGCATCGCCGTCCTGACCGCCGTGTTCACCGGCGCCGGCGGGCAGCTGACGCCGACCGGCTACGTGTCGGCGGCCGTCCCGGCGGTCGTCGTCGGGGCGAGCGTGCTGCTCGGCTCGGCCGTGCTGGCGGCCTTCCTGCCCTCGGGCATCGTGCGCAGGAACGCGGACACCCCCGCCGACCTGCCCGCCGTCCCCGACCTCGTCGTCGCCCCCTAGTCCCGCCCTGCCCGCCCTGCCCGCCCCGCCCCGCCCTCCCTCTGTCCGGTGAGGAGTCGCTGGTTGCTCCCGCCGACAGGCGTCTTCGACAAGCAGCGACCCCTCACCGGGGGCGGGGCGGGGGCGGGGCGCGGTCAGGTCAGGTCAGGTCGGCGGGCTCGCCCTCGGCGGCGGGGGCCAGCCGCTTCTGCAGCCACGCCGTCGAGTGCCACCGCCCCAGCTTCCAGCCGATGTCGGCGAACGTCGCCACCCGCTCGAACCCGAGCGCCTCGTGCAGCCCGAGGCTGGCGTCGTTCGGCAGTGTCATGCAGGCGGCGGCGATGCGGAACCCCCGGTCGGCCAGCCGGGGCAGGAGCGCGCCGTAGAGGGCCCGCCCGCCGCCGCGCCCGCGGTGCGCCGAGTCGAGGTAGACGCTGACCTCGGCGGCCCAGCGGTAGGCATCGCGGCCGGAGAACGGGCCCGCGTAGGCGTAGCCGACGGTGGTGTGGTCCAGTTCCAGCGTCATCCAGGCGTGCCGGACCTGAGCCTCGGCGATGCGGCGGCCCATCTCGTCGGCGGTAGGGGCGACGCTCTCGAAGGTGATGGCCGTGTCGGTCACGTAGGGCGCATAGATGCGGGCGCAGGCCGCGGCGTCGTCGGGAGTCGCATCGCGGACGAGGAGCGCGGGCACGGTGGGGTCCGACATGGCACCATAGTAGCCAGATCAGATCTTATAGTGGCATTCATGACCGACGACCTGACCGACTCGCTCGCGGCCGCCCTCGCCGGAGCCCGCCACAGCCGCGACCTCAGCGTCAGCGCCCTCGCCGATCGGTCCGGTGTCTCACGCGCCATGATCGCCAAGATCGAGCGCGGCGAGGTCCAGCCGACCGCGGCGCTGCTGGGCCGCATCTCAGGAGCCCTGGGCATCACGCTCTCGGAGCTCATCGCGCGCGCCGAGAGCACGGGGGCCGGCGGACGAGTGGCGCGGTTCGGCGATCAGGCCGTGTGGACCGACCCCGAGACCGGGTACCACCGCCGCTCCGTCTCGCCCGGCGCCGGCGGCCCGATCGAGCTCGTCGAGGTCGAGCTCCCCGCCGGGGTCCGCGTCGACTACCCCGCCGACTCGTACTCGTTCACGCACCACCAGATCTGGGTGCTCGACGGCGAGCTCACCTTCGTCGAGGGCGCCGAGACGCACCACCTCGCAGCCGGAGACTGCCTGCAGCTCGGGACTCCGGTGGCCTGCGCCTACGTCAACGAGTCGGCGGGTCCGTGCCGCTACCTCGTCGCGCTCGCGCGGCGCGGCGCCTAGCAACAGGGGCGTGTCGGCGGGCGTGCACTGGCATGGGCGGGTCTCCGGAGGCGCGCCGACACCTGCCAGACCCCGCCCGTCCGTGCCCGGGTCCGCGTGTCGGGCGGTGCGTGCGCGCTTCCCTGAAATGCGAGCGGGGGCGCAGGAACGTGCGCCCCGGCGCGGAACCCCGCACCGCCCGCACCCCGAGCGCCGTCGGGCCGCGCCTCCGGCAGCCCGCCGTCCGCGTCTCCGGCAGCCCGCCGTCCGCGTCTCCGGCGTTGCGCCCACGCGCCGCCGCGCTGCCAGCTGTCGGCATCTCAGGCGCCGTGCACCCTGGACTTGCGGCGGCCCGCCGCCGGCGGCTCGGCCCGCGCGCGTTCCCTGAGTTGCGCGCACCCGCAGCGCGCCGCTGACCGTCGCCACGCAGCACCGCCCGCCCGCCAGCCAGCCGGGCCCGCAGCCGGCCCGCTACGCCCGCGGCAGCGCCGGCACCGCGAGCCCGAACAGCCAGGCGTCGAACAGCTCGCCGAGGTCGGCCCCCGCCTTCTCGGACGCGAGCGCGACGAAGTCCGTCGTCGTCGCGACGCCGTGATGGTGGCGCGTCGTCCAGGTGCGGAGGGTGTCGAAGAACACGTCGTCGCCGACGCGTGCGCGGAGCGCCTGCAGGGTCACGGCGCCGCGCTTGTACACGCGGTCGTCGAACATGGCGTCGGGCCCGGGGTCGCCGACCACGATGTCATGCGGCAGGCCGGCGAGGCGGGCGCGGGCGGAGGCCGCCAGGCGCGCCGCCGAGGGGCCGCCGGAGGACTCCGACCAGAGCCACTCGGCGTAGCAGGCGAAGCCCTCGTTGAGCCAGATCTCGCCCCAGCTCGCGACGCCGACGCTGTTGCCGAACCACTGGTGGGCGAGCTCGTGCGCGATCAGGCGCTCCGACCCGCTGCGGCCGTCGGCGTGGTTCGCCCCGAAGATCGCGAGCCCCTGGGCCTCGAGCGGGATCTCCAGATCGTCGTCGGTGACGACGACCGTGTAGGCGGCGAACGGGTACGGGCCGAAGCGTTCGGTGAAGGCTGTCATCATCTCGGGCAGCAGCCCGAAGTCGTGCCCGATGCGCGAGCGGAGGGCCGGCGGCCCGGCGAGGGTTCCGGGGACGCCCGCGAGGTCGACCGGGAGGATCTCGTAGCGGCCGATCTGGACGGTCGCGAGGTAGGTGGAGGTCGGCTCGGGCTGGTGGTACTCCCACGTCGTGCGACCCGACTTCGTGCTCCGCTCGGCGAGCACCCCGTTGCAGACCACCGCGTAGGGCTGCTCGGTGGCCACTCGGATCACGTACGACGCCTTGTCGGACGGGTCGTCGTTGCACGGGAACCAGGTCGGCGCCCCACTCGGCTGCGCGGCCACGATGACGCCGTCGGTGAGCTCCTCCCACCCCACGGTTCCCCAGATGCTGCGCCGGGGCGCCGGGGCGCCGGCGTATTCGATCACCACGACGAACTCCTCGCCCGCGTCGATCGCCTCGGGCGGCACCACCACGAGCTTCGCGGCAGTCTGCGAGAGGCGCGCCTTGGTGCCGTCGACGCGGACCTTCGAGGCGCGGAGCCCCACGAGGTCGAACGAGAGGCGGCGGAGGTCGGCCGTCGCGCGGGCCGTGATCGTCGCGGTGCCCTGGAGGCGGTTCGTCGAGACCCGGTAGACGAGGTCGAGGTGGTACGAGCTCGTGCGGTAGCCGGGGTTTCCGCTGTCGGGGAGGTAGGTGGAGCGTTCCGTCACTGAGCGGCCGCGCGGTAGTCGGAGACGCGGACCTCGCGCCAGGGGCCGATCGGGTTTCCCGACCAGCGGCTGCCGGTGGGGACGCCCTCGCCGCGCATGACGAGCGACGCGGGCCCGACCGTCGCGTGGGCGCCGAGGCGGGCGGCGGGGAGGACGACGCTGTGCGGCCCGAGGGTCGAGCCGGCGTCGAGGGTGACGGTGTCCATGCTCATGATTCGATCATGAAACAGGTGCGTCTGCACGACGCAGCCGCGATTGACGGTGCTGCCGTCGCCGAGTCGTACGAGGTCGGCCTCGGGCAGCCAGTAGCTGTCGGTCCACACGCCGCGGCCGATGGAGGCGCCGAGCGACCGGAGCCACCAGACCAGCGCCGGGGTCCCGGCGGCGGGCTGTGCGAACCACGGGGCGGCGCAGAGCTCGACGAACACGTCGGCGACCTCGCTGCGCCAGACGAAGCTCGACCAGAGCGGCTTCTCGGTGGCGCGGATCCGGCCCACGAGCGCCCACTTGGCAGCCGTCGCGGTGAGCGCCGCGGCCGCGCCCGCGGCGAGCATGACGGCACCCGAGAGCGCGATGGTCCAGCCGAGGCCCACGGCGTCGACGAGCGCGATCAGGGCGAACAGGAGTGTGAGGCCGAGCAGGCACGACACGACGACGGGCACGAATCGGCCGAGCTCCCAGAGGATGCGCGCCGCGCGGATGCCGGCCGGCGGGCGGAAGGTGCGGGCCTCGTCGGTCGCGGCGACGGTGCGGCGGAGCCGGACGGCCGGCGAGCCGAGCCACGACGACCCGGCCTTCGACTTCTTCGGAGCGGAAGACAGCACGGCGACGAGACCGTCGCGGGGCACGGTGTGGCCGGGGCCGGTCATGCCGGAGTTGCCGAGGAAGGCCCGCTGGCCGATCTCGGCCCGCGCGATCCGCAGGTACCCGCCGCCGAGCTCGTACGAGGCGACCAGGGTGTCGTCGGCGAGGAACGCGCCGTCGCGGATCGTGGTCATCGACGGCAGCAGCAGAACCGTCGACGCCTCGACGTCGCGGCCCACGTCCGCACCGAGGAGGCGCAGCCAGACGGGCGTGAACAGGCTCGAGTAGAGCGGGAAGAGGAAGGTGCGGGCGAGGTCGAGCAGCCGCTCGGTGCTCCACACCTGCCAGCCGGCGCGGGAGCGCACGGGAAACGTGCCCTCGGCGACGCCGAGCGCCAGGAGCCGGACGAAGGCGACGACCAGCACGGCGGCGGTGAAGCCGGCCAGGAGCGTCGCGGGCACGAGCAGCGCGAGCGCGCGGGCGAAGACCTCGCCCAGCGAGCCCGATCCTGCGACCCCCAGGGCGAGGACGGCGCCGCCGCCGGCCAGGGCCGCGACGGGGAGGAGCGCGAGCACCACCGACGACAGACCGTACGCGAGCAGCCAGCGCTTCGGGGCCGCGGGGCGATCGGCCGGCCACCAGGTGCGGTTCTTCCCGACGCGTGCCGCGGGGGAGCCGGCCCACTCCTGCCCGGAGGGCACGCGCCCGAAGACGGCCGACCCGGGTGCGACCGACGAGTTCTTGCCGATGCGGGTGCCCGGGAGCAGCGTCGAGCGCATGCCGACGGTGGAGCCGGCGCCGATCCGGATGGCGCCGATCCGGACGACGTCGCCGTCGATCCAGTAGCCCGACAGATCGACCTCGGGCTCGATCGACGCGCCGCGGCCGACGCGGAGCATGCCCGTCACCGGCGGGAGCGCGTGCAGGTCGACGCCGGGGGCGATACGGGCCCCGAGAGCTCGGGCGTAGTAGCTCACCCACGGCGCGCCCGCGAGCCCGACGGCGCCGATCTGGTGCGCCACCTGCTCCGCGAGCCAGAGCCGCAGGTGCACGCCGCCCCCGCGCCGGTAGTCGCCTGCTTCGACGCCCGTCAGCAGCAGGCGCGCGGCGACGACCGAGATGGCCATGCGGCCGATCGGGCTCACGAACACCACGATCAGGATCACCAGGGTCAGCCAGCCGACGGACGGCAGAGCGCGGAACGCGTCGCCATCGGCCCAGTGGAGCAGCGTCGAGGCCGTCAGCGCGTAGGTCAGCCAGCGCACGCCGCTGAGGATGTGCAGGGGGATCCCGAGCAGGGTCTGCAGCCACTGCATCCGCAGCGGCGTCGGCTCGGAGCGGTGGTAGTCGTCGCGGGCGGCCTGACCGCCGCCGCGCACGGCGAGAGCATCCGCCATGGCACCGAACCGCGGGTGGGAGTAGATCTCGGCGACGGTGAACTCGGGATCGCGCTCGCGGATGCGCGCGACCAGCTGCGCCGCGGCCAGCGAGCCGCCGCCGAGGTCGAAGAAGTTGGCGTCCCGGTCGTCGATCGGCAGGCCGAGCACTGCCTGCCAGTCGGCGGCGAGGATCAGCTCGTCCGAGCCGAGACCGGCGGCGGCGCCGTCGATGGTCGTCGCCGGGAGCGGCCACGGGAGGGCGTCGCGGTCGATCTTGCCGCTGGTCTTGGTGGGCAGGTCGCCCTCGACGAGGGCGAGCAGCGGGACGAGGGCCGCGGGGAGCCCCTCGCGGAGCCGCTCGAGCGCCGAGCCGCGGTCGAATGCCTGCGCGTCGGCCACGGCGAGGTAGCCGACGAGGAGCTGGTTGCCGGCGTCGGTCTTCCGGACGGCCGCCGCTGCGCCGCCCACGCCGGGCAGCGCCAGCAGCGCCGCCTCGATCTCGCCCAGCTCGATGCGGCGGCCGCCGACCTTCACCTGGTCGTCGGCGCGGCCCTGGAAGACCAGGCCCTCGCGCTCGAACCGCACCAGGTCGCCGGAGCGGTAGGCGCGCTCCCAGCCGAGGCCCTCGTGCGGCGCGTACTTCTCGGCGTCCTTCGCCGGGTCGAGGTACCGGGCCAGGCCGACGCCGCCGATGATGAGCTCGCCGACCTCGCCCTCGGCGACGGGCCGGCCGTCGGCGTCGACCACAGCGGCGTCCCAGCCGTCGAGCGGCAGGCCGATGCGGACGGTCTCGCCCGGCACGACGAGTGCGCCGGTCGTGACGACGGTGGCCTCGGTGGGGCCGTAGGTGTTCCAGACCTCGCGGCCCTCGCCGGCGACCCGGTCCACGATGTCGGGCGGCAGCGCCTCGCCGCCGAAGATCAGCAGGCGGACGCTCTCGAGCGCCTCGGCGGGCCACAGGCCGGCCAGCGTCGGCACGGTCGAGACGGCGGTGATGCCGTGCAGCACCAGCCACGGCCCGAGGTCGGCGCCGGTGCGCACGAGCGAGCGCGGGGCCGGCACGAGGCAGGCGCCGCTCCGCCAGGCGAGCCACATCTCCTCGCACGACGCGTCGAACGCCACGCTCAGGCCGGCGAGCACGCGGTCGCCGGGGCCGAGCGGGTCGATGCCGGGCGCGTTCAGGAACCTCCGCGCTTCGGCGTCGGCGAACGCGGCGGCCGAGCGGTGGCTCGCCGAGACGCCCTTCGGCGTGCCGGTCGAGCCCGAGGTGAAGATGATCCAGGCGTCGTCGGCCGGCAGCGGGGCCGTTGCGGGCAGAGCCTCGGCGCGGCTGCGGTGCGGCGCCGGCCCGGCGAAGATCGAGGCGGCGCGCGTGGTGCCGCCGCGCGGGTCGAAGACCCCGCCGGCTCCGATGACGCCGACGATCCCGGCCTCGCCGAAGACGAGCGCCGCGCGCTCCTCGGGGTCGTCGGCGTCGACGGGCACGTACGCGGCGCCGGCGGTGAGCACGGCCAAGATGGCGAGGTAGAGGAAGCGGTCGCCTGAAGGCATCCGCACGCCGACCCGGTCGCCTCGGGCGACGCCCGCCGCGGTGAGCGCGGACGCCGCCGCGCCCACCTGCACGGCGAGCTCGCGGTAGCTGAGGGCCCCCTGGTCGTCCTCCAGCGCGGAGGCCTCGGGGAACGCCGCCACCGTCTGCCGCAGCACGTCGACGAGCGTGCGCTCGGGCGGAGTCCGGTCGGAGCCGAGCAGGAGGCCGGGGCGCGAGTCGTCGTTCATCGGTTGCGCACCCTAGTGGACGCCGGCGACGCGACGGTGAACGCCAGCGCCCCCACCAGCGGACCGTCCAGATTGAGGTCGACGATCCGCTCGTCGTCGGCGCGCACGGTGGTCATCGGCCGGGTGAGACCCTCGCCGGTCGCCTTCAGGAGCGCCTCTTTGCGCACCCAGGTGCGCAGCAGGTCGGACGACGCCTCGCCCTCCGCCAGCAGGGTGTCGGCGAGGGAGGGTGCCGCCCCGAGTTCCTGCGCCCTCTCGATGTCGACGCCGACCGGCTCGTCTGCGACCGCGATCGCCGCCCACCGCCCCGAGCGCGACAGGCTGAAGTGCGGGCCGTCGGCGAGGGAGGGCTTGCCGTGCCGCTCGCCGCACGAGAAGCAGGGGGCGCGCAGGAACTCCAGGCCGCCGCCCGCCACCCCCGCCGCCTCGCCCAGCACGTCGCGCAGCCCCGCGTGCGCTGCCGCGTACCGGCGTGCGTCGCGGGCGCTTGCGAACCGCGCAGCCCGCATTCGCTCGCCCGCGTCGAGCGAGCCGGTGTCGATGGGCGCGTCGCAGTCGACGATCCACACCCGAGCGTCGTGGGGCATGCCTCGACGGTAGCGGCCCGGGTGGTCCTGGAGGACGAGACGATCCGATCCGGGGAGGGATTGCCTGGCTGCGGAGAGCCCCTACAGTCGATATATGAGTTCTGCGAATGCTGCCGCCGTCCGTCACCCGTGGCGCTCCGAGACTGTCGCGAGCACCGTGCGCGCCGTCGTGATCGTGCTCGTCGGGGCCGCTCTCATCGGCGGGGCGACCAGCCCGGCGCAGGGGTTCCTGCCCGACTGGCTGGGGTCGCTGGCGAACTCGGCGGGTGGCTGGAGCATGTTCGCCTTCCTGATCGTGTGGCTCTCGCGGGCCCGGCCCCTGCTCGGCGCGATTCTCGGCATCGTGGCCTTCGAGGCGATGCTCGAGGCCTACGGGGTGGTCAGCATCTGGCGCGGCTACTACTACGCCGCTCCGCTGCAGAACATGTACACGGTGCCCGGCATCGCGGCCGGCCTGATCCTCGGCGCCTGTGCGGCGTACGTGCGCTGGGGGCGCCCTGCTCGACGCTGGCTCGCCGTGCTCCCCCTGACCGTCGTGCTGATGGCGGAGGGCGCGTACGGCCTCCTGTTCATCTCGGACACCACCAGCCCCGTCTACTGGACCCTCGACATCGTCGCCGGCGCGGCCTTCCTCGCCGCCGCCCTCTGGCGCTCGCGGCGCGTCTGACGCCGCTCGTTCACCCGCGGGGAGCATCCTTCTGGGATGCCCCTCATCGACAACGGCGTGTACGTCGCGGGACGCCGGATCGAGAACCCGCGCAGCCTGGACGCCACCTACCGCCTGATGCACCAGCACGACGGCATGGGCTGGATCGGCCTGTACCGGCCGAGCCCCGCCGAGGTGCGCTCGGTCGCCGCCGAGTTCTCGCTCCACCCCCTCGCCGTCGAGGACGCTTTGCTCGGCCACCAGCGCGCCAAGCTGGAGCGCTACGACGACATCCTGTTCGCGGTGCTGCGACCGGCCCGCTACGTCGACGCGGAGGAGACCGTCGAGTTCGGCGAGCTCCACGTCTTCCTCGGGCCCGAGTTCGTCGTCACCATCCGGCACGCGGAGTCACCTGACCTGATGACCGTGCGCAAGCGGATGGAGGCGGCTCCCGAGCTGCTGGCGGAGGGGCCCGAGGCCGTGCTCTACGCGATCCTCGACCAGGTCGTCGACGAGTACGAGCCCGTGCTGGCCGGCCTCGAGAACGACATCGACGAGATCGAGAACGATCTCTTCCGCCTCGAGAGCACGGGGCTCTCGGAGCGCATCTACAACCTGTCGCGCGAGGTGATCAACTTCCAGCGGGCCGTCGTGCCGCTCGTGAAGATGCTCGACAACCTGCAGCGCGGCAGCGAGAAGTACGGCGTCGACGTCGAGCTGCAGCGCAATCTGCGCGACGTCCAGGACCACACGCTCCTGATCGTCGAACGTGTGGCCTCGTTCCGCGCCATCCTCGACAACGCGCTGACGGTGCACGCCACGATCGTGACGAGGCGGCAGACCGACCAGAGCATCCAGCAGAACGAGGAGGTCAAGAAGATCTCGTCGTGGGCGGCCATCCTGTTCACGCCGACCCTGATCGCCTCGATCTACGGCATGAACTTCGACCACATGCCCGAGCTGCACTGGGAGTTCGGCTACCCCTTCGCAGTCCTCCTGATGCTCGCTGCGGGGTTCGGCCTCTACCGGGTGTTCAAGCACCGCCACTGGCTGTAGGGGCACAGGGTGCACGTCGTTCGGGCGACGTGCACCCCGGCCCGGTCTCTCAGGCCGTCGGGCTGCCCGGGTTCCCGCTCGCGACGATCGCGCCGTTGACGCCCGCGGGGAAGAATCCGCCCTTGTCGACCTGGTTCGGGTTCAGGTAGACGACGTTCAGCACGCGGGCCGCGGTCCGGCCGAACGCGATGGAGTTCGCGTCCGTCGGAACGAGGTTCTGCGTGTTGTTGACGACGACGCCCTGGTCGTCCTTCGTCGGACCGTCGAGCGAGTCGCGGGCGTCCGAGATCCGGTCGGCGGGAGTGTGCAGGCCCTTGCGGAAGAGCTCGCTCCGGATGATGCCGGCGTGGTACGCCTCCACCGACAGGATGCCCGCGGCGGCGCCGAGGTACGTCTTGTTGGTGATGAGCGGCGCAGCCCCCTTGTAGGCCGTGACTCCCACGTCCTCGAAGATGTAGGCGCCGAGCAGGAAGTTCTCGTCGCTCGCGAACGGGTCGAACGTCTCGCCCTTCTTGATCAGGCCGGCCGCCATGGCCGCAGCCGTGAAGCTGTTGCGCAGGTCGATCGCGGGCCGTGCCACCTTGGCTCCGCCGAGAGCGGTGCGCAGGAACTTGACGTGCGCCTTCTCGTCGGCCGCGATCTCCGTGGCGATGGCACGGACGAACGATGACTTGAACGGCACCTTGTGGCCGCCGAGCACCTTCCCCTGCGGGTCGATCCCGCCGATCAGCGAGCTGTCGAGGCCGGTGCCGTACACCGCGCGGAGGTAGAACTCCGCCTCGAGGTACTCGAGGTTCAGCGCGAAGTTGAGGATCGCGGAGTCGGTGACGGCTCCGTCCGACGCGGTGTCGGCGTGGGCGGGCAAGGCCCCTCCCGCGACAGCAGCCACGCCGACCCCGACGCCGGCGACGCCGGCCGCGGTGAAGAAGTTGCGCCGGTCGAGCGAGTTCTCGGCGCTTCGCGTGATAGCGGTCGTGATGAATTTCTTGTCGAACATCGTTGTTCTCCTTCTGGGCACTGCAGAGCAGACGACGCGATGGGTGATCGGAGCCGGTCCCAGATGCCGGTTCCTCGCGTCGAGAGGGAGGAGTCCCCCTCTTGGGGGACAAGCTATCCCTGTTCCGCGCTGAGCGCTAGAGGCGGCACGTTAACGCAGGAGGCGGCGGGCGCCTGATCGCGCCCGCCGCCTCCCTCGCTGCTCGATCAGGACGTGGGGTCGCCCGCCGCGCCGCTCGTCGAGATGGTGCCGTTGACGCCGGCCGGGTAGAAGCCGCCCTTGGTGGCCGCGTTCGGCGTCAGGTAGACGACGTTCAGCACGCGCGGTGCGGTCCGGCCGTAGGCGATGCCGTTCTTGTCGGTCGGAACGAGGTTGCGCACGTTCTTCTCGACCACGCCCTGGTCGTCGTTCGACTTGCCGTCGAGGCTGTCTCGGGCGTTCGAGATGGCCTGCGCCTGCTCGTACAGCCCGGTGTTCAGGATCCGCTCGCGGATGATGCCCGCGTGGTACGCCTCGACGGCCAGGATGCCGGCGGCGGCGCCCAGGTACGTGGCGTTCGTGATGAGCGGCGCCGCACCCTTGTAGGCCGTGACTCCGACGTCTTCGAACAGGTAGGCGCCGAGCAGGAAGTTCTCCTCGTTGGCGAACGGGTCGAAGGTCTGGCCCTTCTTGATCAGGCCGGCGGCGGTGGCCGCGGCGCTGAAGCTCGTCTTGAGGTCGATCGCCGGGCGCGAGACCTTGGCCGAACCGAGAGCGGAGCGCAGGAACGCGACGTGCGCCTTCTCGTCCGCCGCGATCTCGGTCGCGATGGCCTTGATGGCGCCCGACTTGAACGGAACCTTCTTGCCGCCGACGACGCCACCCAGGGTCGCCGTGCCGTCGGTCATGCTCGAGGGCAGGCCCGAGCCGGTGACGGCGCGGAGGTAGAACTCGGCCTCGAGGTACTCGAGGTTGAGGGCGAAGTTGAGGATAGCGGCGTCGCTGACCTCATCGGCATGGGCCGGAGCGGCAGGGCCGGCGAGAGTGTTGCCGGCGATGGCCGCCACACCCACACCCACGCCGGCGACGCCGGCGGCGGTGAAGAAGTTGCGACGGTCGAGGCCGTTCTCGGCGCTCCTGGAGATGGCGGATGTGATGAATCGCTTGTCGAACATCGATGTTCCCTTTCTGGGTACTGCGACGCAGGCGGCGCGCTTTGTGAACGGAGTCGACCCCAGATATCGACCCCACGCGTCGGGAGGGAGGAATCCCCCTCTCGCCGCTGACGTTAGACCCCCGGGGGCCTCCCGGCATAGGGCATTGCGCGAATTGGCTCGATTGCTACGCGCTGTTTACCCTGGGGCATGCTCACTCGCCGCGACGCCGCCCTCCGCCTCGACATCCCGCTCGAGATGGCGACGCGCCACGGCATCCCGTCGCGCCTGACCGAAGACGAGCTGGCGGCGATCGAGAGCGATCCGCCGCAGTGGCTCGTGCAGTCGCGTGCGAACCGCACGGGTGCCAAGAAGGTGTGGGTGCACCTGGACTGCGTCGTGTGCGGATTCGCCGAGGACGCTCGTCCGAAGAAGTGGTGGCCCGACTGGACCTACCTGATGTGCGACTACCACTCGCCGTTCCAGGCGCCGGAGCCCACGGCCGGCTTCGCGCGGACAGAGGTCGAGGGCGTCGGCAGCCGCTTCATCGCACTGGTCGACGAGCGGTCGTAGCGCCTCAGGCCTCGGAGCCGGCCTTCGAATCCTTCGCCTCGGCCCTGGCCTGCGCTTTGGCCTCGGCCTTCGCCTCGGCTGCCTTGCGGGCGGCGATGAACTCCCGCTCCTTTGTCAGCGACTCGATGGTCGCCGCGTCGAGGAAGTCGATGAAGGGGTTCGTCTGACCGGTCTTCTGCTCGACGATCATCGCGTAGGCGGTCGCCGCGCTTCGAAGCTCGGCGGCGGCGCGGCCGGCCTTCTTGAGCGGGATGGGCTTCAGCCCGACGATCTGCGCGTGCTTCTCGAGAGCGTGCGTGAGGTCTTTCAGGGCGGTGTCGATCTTCTTGGTCACGGGGCCATTGTGGCGGGTCAAGGTGAACAGGCAAACCGGCCTCGGGATCTTTTCGGTATCGCACACCTGTCGGGCGGTCCGAGTGCGTGGAATCTGCGGGGTCCGGGCCCGCATCCTGCTGATTCCACGCACCCGCCGGGTCGCTCGGTGGCGCGGGTCCGCTAGAACGCCGCGGGGCCGCTCCGGTCGATGAAGGTGCCGGTGGGGCCGCCGACCGGGAGCGTCGCGAGCGTGACGATCGCGTCGGTGCCCTCGGTCACCGTCTGGTGACCCGAGTTGCCGTTCAGGTCGGTGGCCGTGTAGCCCGGGTCGGCCGCGTTGACCTTGATGCCGTCGAGCGCGCGGGCGTACTGCACGGTGAGCATGGTGACCGCCGACTTCGACGAGTTGTAGATCGGCGCGACGACCTTCGACTCGATGCGGTTCGCGTCGTGGACGGAGTCGAACGAGCCGAGACCGCTCGTGACGTTGACGATCGTCGGGTTGGCCGACGCCTGCAGCAGCGGTAGGAACGCGTGGATGGCCCGCACGATGCCGAACACGTTGACGGCGTAGACGCCCTCGAAGTCGGCGCCGGTCAGCTCGGCGGCGGGCTTCGACTGAGGGCCGGTGACGCCGGCGTTGTTCACGAGAACGTCGAGGCCGCCGGCGGCTGCGACCGTCGCGGCGGCCGCGTCGACCGATGCCTGGTCGGTCACGTCGAGCTGCACGAACGTCGCGCCGAGCTCGTCGGCGGCCTTCTGGCCGCGCTCGGCGTCGCGGGCGCCGATCCACACGCTGTGCCCGGCCTCGATGAGGCGGCGGGCGGTCTCGTAGCCGAGACCCTTGTTGGCTCCTGTGATGAGTGTCGTTGTCATGGCTCCATGGTGCTCGTCGTGCCTCGGAGTGCCCAGGCCCCCGTCGACGGTAGGACTCGCGATACCAGCCGCGGTCCCGAGTTCCTGCGCACAATAGAGGGGTGCAAGATCCTCACGGCGAACTCGCCTCGCTCCTGAAGTCGTGGCGCGAGCGCCTGTCGCCGGGTGCGGTGGGCCTCCCCGCAGGAACGGGCCGCCGTGCGACGGGCCTCCGCCGCGAAGAGCTGGCGGCGCTCGCCGGGCTCAGCGTCGACTACGTCGTGCGGCTGGAGCAGGGGCGAGCGCGCAACCCGTCCGACCAGGTCGCGGCCTCCCTCGCGCGGGCGCTGCAGCTCACCGATCACGAGCGCGACCACCTGTACCGCGTCGTCGGCCTCCTGCCTCCCGGCGACGGCATCGTGTCGAACCACATCCCGCCGAGCGTCCAGCGCCTGATCGCGCGGCTCGGCGAGACGCCGGTCGCCGTCTTCTCGGCGACGTGGGACCTCCTGACCTGGAGCCCGCTCTGGGCGGCGCTGCTGGGCGACCCGTCTCTGGCCCCGGCGCGGGAGCGCAACCTGGTGCGAGCCGTGTTCGCAGGCTCCGACCTGGCAGGCGGAGCGGGCTTCCGGGTCCGGCAGGAGCTCGGCACGGAGCACTTCCAGGGCTCGCTCGTCTGCGATCTGCGCGAGGTGCAGGGCAGGTACCCCGGCGACCCGGCCGTCCGGTCGCTGATCGACGGCCTGATGGAGACGAGCGAGCTGTTCCGCACGATGTGGGCGTCGGGCTCCGTCGGCACCCACGTCTCCGAGCACAAGTACGTGACGCACCCGCTCGTCGGCGAGATCGAGCTCGACTGCGACGTGTTCTCGGTCGCGGGGTCGGACCTCCGTATCGTCGCCTACACGGTGCCCGCAGGCAGCCCCGAGGAGTCGAAGCTCGACCTGGTGCGCGTCGCCGGGCTCACCGCCGCCGCCCGTCCCTAGCCCCGTGCCGCCCCAGAATTTCAAGGAGATTTTCGCAGAACTGCCCCGGATCGCACCTGACTGGCGCCATCCGGGGCATTTCTCCTTGAATTTCTGAACCGGGTCAGCGCACCGACTTGATCCGCGTGATCGTGAACGCGCCCAGCACGGCCATCGCGATCGAGATCGGGAAGATGAACGTGTACGACCCGGTGGCGACGGCGATCGACGAGGTGATGATCGGGCCCAGGGTCTGGCCGAGAGTCGTGGCCAGGTTGAGGATGCCGAGGTCCTTGCCGGCCTCTTCCTTGCTCGGCAGCACGTCGACGTTCAGCGCCTGGTCGACCGACGAGTAGACGCCGTAGCCGAGGCCAGCGATGCCGGCGTACAGGAACATGCCCATCGTCGTCGGCCAGATCCACGGCATGGCCACTCCGACGGCGAACAGCACCGATGCGACGACGACCGGTACCTTGCGGCGGCCGATGCGGTCCGAGATCGGCCCGGAGCCGAGCGAGGCGACGAGGCCGACGACGAGCGTGATGATCGACATGACCGAGATCGTGGCGGCCGACTCGGCGACGGTCTGGCCGATGTACTGCTGCACGATGTAGAGCTGGTAGGCCGCGATCATCTGGTAGCTGATGAGCATGAAGAGCCGGCCGACGAAGGCCTTGTAGAAGTCGGGGGCGTGGCGGGGCGGGCGGAACGACTTTCCGAGCTCCTTGAAGCCTCCGGCCTTGGCGGGCAGGTCGAGCGCCGACTTCTCACGCGGCCAGACGATCACGGCCAGCACGCCGGCGAGCAGCATGAGCGCGCCGCCCAGGAAGTAGCCGGGCACCGTCACGGTGATGAACGCCGCTCCGACCAGGGCGCCGATCGGGTACCCGATGGTGACGCCGGCACCCCAGAACGCCGACATCGTCCCGCGAGCGGAGAGCGGCACGCGGTCCGAGATCACGGCGACGGCGGGGGCCAGCATCATGTTCAGGCCGACGAGCGCGAACGAGTAGACGACCGTGATGCCGACCGGGTCGTCGATGACTCCGACGGCGGCGAGCGCGACTCCGCCGAGCACTGCGCCGCCGACGATCCACGGCGTGCGACGGCCGAAGCGGGTGCGGACGCGGTCCGAGAGATTGCCGAACACGAGGTTCGAGACCAGCGAGACGACGGCGGTGATGGCGTTGATCGTGCCGAACCAGGCCTCGGGCGACGCGACCCCGATGTCGGTGAGGCGCTGCGGCAGCAGCACGTTCGCGACCATGGCGAGGCCGACCGCCCAGAACAGCCCGATGATGATGAAGCCCGCGCCGAAGCGGACGAGACGGGGGCGAGTCGGGATGGCCGTCGTCTCAGGCGCTTCGGTCGCGGTCGGCGACGGCCGTGACGCGGACTCCGGGATGGTCGGGTGGGAGCTCATGAGAGTGCCTTCTAGGGTCGATTCGACGTGCAGGGGGGAGGAGGAGAGCGGGGCGGGTCAGACGCCGGTGGCGTCGTACCCGTCGAACGCGACGGTGCCGGCAGTGGCGTACAGGCCGATCACGCGGCCGGTGAAGGAGGCGGCCGTCTCGGCGGTCAGGTAGCGGCCGTCGACGGACGCGAGGCGGAGCTCCTGATAGGCACCGCCCGGCACCCCGGACGACGCCCAGAGCGACACGAAGTCGCTGGTCATCATGTCGGGGCCGAACCCGTCGGCCTCGGGTGCGGCCGAGTCGAGGTGGAGCGTGACGGGCCCGGCGGGCAGGCGGCCGGACCACTCCCGGCTGAAGCTCGGCACGGAGGCGCGGGCTGTCACGACGACCTCGTCGCCGTCGGTGCGGGCCTCGATCTCGTAGTGGGCCTGCTGGTCGTAGCGCACGCCGAGGCCGCCGGTGCCGTTCGAGACGTCGACCGTGGTCTGCGACGTGACCGACCAGGTCAGCTGGCGGCGACCGACGAAGACGGGGTGCGCGTCGTCGAGGGTCGATCCGTCGCCGGTCAGGGTGAGCACGCCGCGCTCGGCGTCGATGGCGGCGATCTCGGCGGGGGTGCGGCGGACGGCCATCCAGCGGTCGTCGAGCGGAGCGTCGAAGCGCACGGAGTCGGCGATCGGCCTCTGCTCGGAGAGGAGGACCGGCTGGGCGACGGGCCAGTCGTCGATCCAGTCGACGGTCGACACGAAGGTCTCGCGGCCGAGCGGTGAGAACGCGCGGGTGCCGCCGCCGGGGCGGACGCCGAGCAGGACGATCAGAGTCTGGCCAGCGGGGCCCTCGACGAGGTCGCCGTGGCCGGTGTTCTGTACGGGTCGGATCGTGCTCCGCGCCGTCAGGAAGGGGTTGGCGTCGTAGGCGGTGAACGGACCCTCGGGCGAGGTGCCGCGGGCGATCGAGACGCCGTGGCCGCGCTCGGTGCCGCCCTCGGCGATCATCAGGTACCAGTACTCGCCGCGGTGGTAGAGGTGCGGCGCCTCGGGGAACATGAAGCCCGAGCCCGACCAGAGCGAGCGGGGCTCCTCGAGGATCGCGCCGGTGGCGAGGTCGACCTTGACCTGCTGGATGCCCAGGTGCGTGCCGAGCTCGTCGCCGCTCATGACGAGGCCCGAGTAGGTGACGTAGGCGGTGCCCTCGTCGTCCCAGGCGAGGTCGGGGTCGATGCCGTTCAAGCCCTCGACGACGGTGCCGTCGCTCCACTCGCCCGCGGGGTCGGTGGCGGTGAAGACGACGCAGCCGCGCCCGGCGGGGATCACGACGATGACGTAGAAGACGCCGTCGCGGTAGCGGATGGTCGGGGCCCAGACGCCGAGGCCGGTCGGAACCTCGGTGACGGCCAGCTGGCCGAGGCGCGTGCCGACGTTGCCGACCTGCTCCCAGGTCACGAAGTCGTGGCTGCGGTAGACGGGCAGGCCCGGGTAGTACTCGAAGGTCGAGGTGACGATGTAGTACGCCCCGTCGGCCGCGACCACGCTGGGGTCGGGGTTGAATCCGGGCAGGATCGGGTTGGGGTAGATGGCGCTGCTGGTGTCGTCGTCGTTCACGGCATGCTTCCTTGCACTAGGGCTTCGTTGCGCTCCGAGCGGTGGCGGCGCGGTCGTTGCGACGCTGCATCGTCATTGCGACACGGCACTGCGCGAAACATTTTCGTCTTGTTTCGCTCAAAAGCGACTCTAGGTCGGTTTTGAAGCCGCGTCAACACGGCTACGAGCCCTCACATCCGCTTCGGAAAAAGGGCAAGCCTACGCAGGAACTGGCGAAACCTTTTCGCTACTATGGACCCCATGCCCGAAGCCCCCCGCCGCCGCGCCACCCTCGACAGCGTCGCCGAGGTCGTCGGCGTCTCGAAGGCCACCGTCTCGAAGGTCCTGAACGACCGGCCCGGGGTCTCGGAGGCCACCCGCCTGCGCGTCCACGACGCCGTCCGGCTCCTCGACTACGCCCCGACGACGCGAGCGCCGGAGTCGGGCGGACGTCGTCGCATCCTCGTGCTCTTCGACACGCTCGCGAACCTGTACTCGCTGCGGATGCTCGACGCGCTGCTCGCCGGGGGCCACGCCGCCGGCGTCGAGATCGTCGCCGACGTCATTGCGCCGCTCGACCCGGGGCCCGCGTCGCGCCTCGAGCCGCACCGGATCCGTGCGCTCTGGCAGCGCGGCTACGCCGGGCTCCTCGTCGTGACGACCCAGCTCTCGCGCGACGCGCTCCGGGTGTGCGCCGAGCTGGACCTCCCGGTGGTCTCGATCGACCCGCCCAACGCGCTCGATCCCGACGTCGCAAGCGTCGGCTCCAACAACTGGTCGGGAGCCATGCAGGCCACCGAGCATCTGCTGGGCCTGGGGCACCGCCGGATCGGCTTCGTCGGAGGCCTGGCCACGCACGCCGGGCTCCGCGAGCGGCGCGCCGGCTACCGGTCGGCGCTCGAGGCGGCGGGGCTCGACGAAGACTCGGCGCTCGTCTCGGAGGACGGCATGGTCAGCGCCGGGCCCGAGGCGGTGCGGATGATGGACCTCGTCGACCCGCCGACCGCGTTCTTCGTGTCGAGCGATCCGGGCGCGCTCGCCGTGATGCGCGAGCTCGCGCGCGCCGGACTCCGCGTGCCCGACGACGTCAGCGTCGTCGGCTACGACGACACGTACGCGGCCTTGCCGGCGCCGGTCCTGCTCACGACCGTGCACACGCCGCTCGACGAGATCGGCCGGACGGCCCTGTCGACGGTCCTCGCCATGATCGAGGGCTCGGCGCCGCTCTCCCACCACCTGCAGCTGGCCACGTCGCTCGTGGTGCGCGAGTCGACGGCGGCGCCCCGGGGCTAGTCTCTGCAACGCTGGGGAGGGTCGCGGCCCCGCGGGGCGGCGGCGGCTCTAGCCGACGACCGGCACTGGCAGGTTGGCCTCGACGAGGGCGACGAACTCGTCGGCGGCCGGGCTCTCCTGCGGGCGGACGCGCGCGACGACTCCGCCGCCGGGCGCGACGAGGTACTTCTCGAAGTTCCACTTCACGTCACCGGCCTCGCCCGAGGCGTCCTCGACGGCGGTGAGCTCGTCGTAGATCGCGTGCCGGTCGTCGCCGTTCACGTCGACCTTCGCGAACACCGGGAAGTCGACGCCGTAGGTGGCGACGCAGAATTCCTGGATCTCCTCGTTCGAGCCGGGCTCCTGCCCGTTGAACTGGTTGCACGGGAAGCCGACGACCTGGAGGCCCTGGTCGCGGTACTTCTCCTGGAGCTGCTGGAGGTCGCCGTACTGAGGGGTGAGGCCGCAGCGGCTGGCGACGTTGACGACGAGCAGCAGCTTGTCGCTGTACTCGGCGAGGGAGGTGGTGGTACCGGACGCGGTCTCGACGGGGATGTCGTACAAGCTCATGCGCCAGATTCTACGTCCGACAGCCGTCGTTTTGGCGGGTCGGCTCGGCGCGTGCACCCTGGGGTGTCGAGCGAGACCTCTCGGACGTACGCGAGATGGCCGCCGCCGTCGCCTCCGGGCGGGGAGGCGACGGCGGCGGCCATCTCGGGGAGCGGACGCTACGCGTCGCGGCGCTTGACCAGGATCACGGCGAGGATGCCGGTGACGACGACCCAGCCGATCATGACCAGGAACCCCAGGCCCTGGTCGAGCGAGACGATTCCGTCCGTGATGCCGGCCTTGCCAGCGCCGTAGCCGTACATGAGCCCGCCGGCGTTCGAGGGCGTGAAGGCGGCCACGTTGGCGGCCCACTTGGCGTTCGTCAGGCCGGTGAAGATCGACAGCACGATCGGGACGACGAACAGGAGTCCGATGCCGGCGGCGATGCCGCCGGCGCTCGAGCGGATGATCGCGCCCAGGAAGTACGAGATCAGCCCGGCCAGGGCGAGGAAGCCCGCGCCGCCGACGAGGGCGAGCCAGAACGTGCCGTCCGACCAGTCGATCGAGATGTTGCTCGACGAGTCGAGGAGCGGTGTCGCGACCAGCGAGGCGACGATCAGGGAGACGAGCCCGACGATGAACGTGACGACGCCGAACACCAGGGCCTTGCCGAGGAGCGCTCCGAGTCGTCGCGGGTCGGCCGTGAAGGTCGACTTGATCATCCCGGTGCCGTACTCGCCGGTGATGACGAGCGCACCGAGGACGGCGGCGATCAGGACCGTGAAGTTGATGCCGAGCGTCACGGCCGTGGTCGCCGCGCTCATGCCGGCTTCGCCCGCAGCCGCATCGGCGGGGCCCTGGGAGGCGCCGCCGGTGAGGTCCTGCGCGGCGATGAGGGCAGCGAACCCGATGTTGAGCACGAAGATCAGCGCGAAGCACCAGAACGTCGAGCGGAGGCTGCGGAGCTTGATCCACTCCGAGCGGAGGAGCCCGGCGAAGGTGAGGTGCGAGAGGCTCGCGTGGCTGGTGAGACGGGCGGGTGCGGTCGCGGTACTCATCGGACTGCCTCCTTCTGGGTGTCGGTGGAGACGGCGGCGGCGTCAGGCACCGAGGTGTCGCGGTACTCCACCTCGTCCTGGGTGAGGCTCATGTAGGCGTCCTCGAGGGAGCCGGAGAGGGGGGTCAGCTCGTGCAGGACGACGCCGGAGGAGGCGGCGAGCTCGCCGATGCGGGAGGCCGGCAGGCCGTGGACCTCGAGGAGGTCGGCCGCGGTCCCGGTGACCGTGATGCCCTGGCCCTGGAGGAGTGGGGTGAGGGACGAGGCGTGCGGGGTGCGGACGCGGACTCCGTCGCCTTTGGCTCGGGCGAGGATCGTCTCGACCGACTCGTCGGCGATGACCCGGCCGCGGCCGAGCACGATGATGTGGTCGGCGGTCTGGGCCATCTCGCTCATCAGGTGCGACGAGAGAAAGACGGTGCGGCCCTCGCGGGCCAGGTGCCGTGCCAGGGTGCGGACCCAGACGACGCCCTCGGGGTCGAGGCCGTTGACCGGCTCGTCGAGGATCAGGGTGGCCGGGTCGCCGAGCAGGGCGGCGGCGATTCCGAGGCGCTGGCCCATGCCGAGCGAGAAGCCGCCGACGCGCTTCTTCGCGACCGACTCGAGGCCCGTGAGGGCGATGACCTCCTTGACGCGCTTGGCGCCGATACCGTGGGTGGCGCCCATGGCGAGGAGGTGGTCGTAGGCGCTGCGGCCGCGGTGCACGGCCTTCGCGTCGAGGAGCACGCCGACCTCGCGGAGCGGGGCGCGGTGATCGGCGTAGCGCTTGCCGTTGACCGTGACGCCCCCCTCGGAGGCGCGGTCGAGACCGACGATGAGGCGCATCGTGGTCGACTTGCCGGCGCCGTTCGGGCCGAGGAAGCCGGTCACCATGCCGGGCTGGACTTCGAACGACACGTGGTCGAGAGCCACGCGCTCGCCGTACCGCTTGGTGAGGCCGTCTGCGATGATCATGCTGTCTTCTCCGTGCTCTCTGATTCCATGCTCACGAAGCTACGCAGAGCCCGGCCGCCCGGCATCGTCCCGGGGTACCACGGGGGTACGCCGGGAGGACTCACCTGGGCCACGCCCGGACGGCACCGGGGGAGCGCTACCGCTTCGGCTTGGTGAACTCGCCGTCGGCGAAGTCGCGCGTCGAGCGGTCCTGCATCACGAAGTGCTGCTTCTTGCCGGTGGCGGTGTACGGCAGCTCGTCGACGAACGCGTAGAAGCGCGGGCGCTTGAAGTCGGCGAGCTCGGCCGACGCGCGGCAGTACGCCTCGAGCTCATCGGCAGCGGCCTGGTCGTCGGCGGGGAGGCCGTCTCGGCGGACGACGTAGGCCACGACGATCTGGCCCCACTCGGTGTCGGGCAGGCCGCAGACGATCGAGTCGGCGACGCCGCCGTGCTGCGCGAGGAGCTCCTCGACCTGCACCGGGTGGACGTTCTCGCCGCCCGAGATGATCATGTCGTCTTTGCGGCCGACGACGGTGATCACCTCGTCGTCGTTCCAGGTGGCGAGGTCGCCGGCGAAGAACCAGCCGTCGCGGAACTTCTTGGCGTCCTCCTCGGGGTTGTTTCGGTAGGCGTAGCCCGACTTCACGCTCCGGACGGCGACCTCCCCGATCTCCTTGCCGTCGGTCGCGACCTGGTCGGCCGGGTCGCCGAGCCCGGTGCTGCGGACGGCCACGACCACGACGTCGTCGTCGATCGACGCGCGACCGGCGGCGCCCGCGTAGGTGGTCAGCTCGTCGCCCGGCAGGAAGGTGTTCCAGAACGCCTCGGTCGTGCCGTAGCCGTTCGAGATGTTCGGCGTCAGAACCTTCTGGTAGCGGAGGGCGGCGTTCCGCTCGAAGGGGGCGCCCATCGTGACGATCCCCTTGAGGGTCGAGAGATCGCGGGGCGTGGCCTCCTGCTCGTCGGCGAGCCGCTCGAGGTTGGTGGGGGCGCCGATCACGTACGTGACGCCCTGCTGCTCGACGAGGTCCATGACCAGCCCGGCATCGAAGCGCGGCAGCGTCACGGCCTCGGCGCCCACGTAGAAGACCGTGTTCGGGCCAGCGCAGTAGGTGCCGCCGCGGTGGAACCACGGCGACATGTTCATCGTCTTGTCCTTGGGCGTCAGCGACATGTTGATGATCACGTCGTGCGCCGTCAGCACCTCGTTGAGGCTCGACAGCGGGACGGCCTTCGGGCGGCCGGTCGTGCCCGACGTGTAGAGGCGGGTGGTCTCGTCCCAGGTCGAGCCGTCGGCGGGGGCGGTGAACGACGGCGCCCCCTCGACGAGCAGCTCGTCGAAGCCGATCGCGCCCTCGACCGCGCTGACGTCGGCGTCGCCCACGGCGACCAGCACGCTCGGCCGGTGCGAGGCGAGCTCGAGCGCCTGCGCGATGAGTGCGGCGTCGGCCGCCTCGAACACGAAGACCAGCGGCTTCGAGTCGTCGAGGATGAAGGCGGTCTCGCCTGGGGCGAGCCGGAAGTTCATGGGCGACCCGACCGCCCGGAGGCCCTGCGTCGCGACGTACAGGAAGGCGAACTCGGGCCGGTTCATGAGCTGGTAGCAGACCACGTCGCCCGTGCCGACGCCGCGGTCCGCGAGGCCCGCGGCGAGCTGGCCGGTGACCTCGCCGAGCTCGGCGTAGGTCCAGCTCTGCCCCGTCTCGGAGTCGGTGAGAGCCGTGCGGCTCGCATAGCGGTGGACGTTGCGCTCGACACCCGCTGCGTACGTGAACCGGCTCTCGAACACCCCCTTCAGGACGGAGGGGTCGTAGTCGCTGTTCGACGTCGTGGTCATGGCGTGCCTTTCTGTGCGGGCGCCACCCGGCGCGGCCGCCTCGCTCGATGCCGACATCGTGTTGCGTCGTGCACCGACATGTCTACCCTGGCCTACCGTCGAGGGCCCGTCGAGGGCTCAGCCGGTCGTGCTCAGCCGGTCCTGTCGGGGACTTCGCCGCCGGTCTCGTCAGGCTCGAGGAAGTCCTCGTAGCTGGGCCCCGGATCGGGAGCCGGCGCCGCAGTGGGCAGGCCGACCGGTCCGTGAGGCGTCGACCGATGGTGCTTGCCGAGATGCTCGACACGCACGGGCGGGACGCGGGGATCACTCGAGTAGCTGCTGGTCATGAGCGTTCCGAACCGATCCCCCGAGGGTTCTCGTAGCGCTTCATACCAGGCATAGTGGCAGACCGACCCGTCCATGCCAAGTCGGAGGCGCGGGGATTGACCGGCGGCGGTGGGAGCCGCTAGACGCTGCGCGGGTGGAGGAACGCACCCGCAGCGAGCGAGAGCGAGAGGAGGTCGTCGACCCCGGCCAGCTCGCGAGCCGAGTGCATCGACAGCAGGGGAGCGCCGACGTCGATCGTGCGGATGCCCAGGAGGGTCGCGGTGAGCGGTCCGATGGTCGACCCGCAGGGCACGGCGTTGTTCGAGACGAACGGCTGGAACGGCACGCCCGCCTGCTCGCAGGCTCGCGCCCACTCGGCCGAGCCGACGCCGTCGGTCGCGTAGCGCTGCTTCGCGTTGATCTTGAGCAGCGGCCCGCCGTTCGGCACCGGCAGGTTGCCGGGGTCGTGTCGCTCCGGGTAGTTCGGGTGCACCGCGTGGCCGGCGTCGCTCGACAGGCACCACGACGCCGAGAACGCGCGGAATCGATCGCTGTCGGTGGCACCGAGGCCGGCGGAGATGCGCGTGAGCACGTCGGCCAGGATCGGGCCGCTCGCACCGCTCGTGCTGGCCGACCCCACCTCCTCGTGGTCGAAGGCGGCCAGGACGGAGATGGAGGCGGCGGCGGCGAGTTCCTGCGCCCCCTCGATCAGGGCGGTCAGCCCCGCGTGCACGCTCGAGAGGTTGTCCATGCGGCCGGCCGCGAGCAGCTCGCCGTCGAAGCCGATGCGCGCCGGTGCCGCCGTGTCGGCGACGAGCACGTCGTGGCCCAGCACCTCGTCGGCTCGGACCCCCGCGATGTCGGCGAGGGCGCCGAGGATGTCGCCGCCGCGCCCGCCCGACGAGTCGAGGCCGACGATCGGGTGCAGGTGACGCTGCGGGTCGAGCTTCAGCCCGTCGTTGACCCCGCGGTCGAGATGGATCGCCAGCTGCGGGAAGCGCAGGACCGGCCCCGTGCGCACCAGGTGGACGGCGCCGTCGCGGGTGACGAGGCGGCCGGCGAACTCCAGGTCTCGGTCGAGCCACGAGTTCGAGAGCGGACCGCCGTAGACCTCCACGCCCGCCTGCTGCCAGCCGAAGCTGCCCGTGTCGGGGTTCGGCTTGAGCTTGAACGAGGGCGAGTCGGTGTGCGCGCCGACGATCCGGAACGGCGTCGTCGCGGTCGCCCCCTCCGGCTGCACCCAGGCGATCACGGCGCCGTCGCGCACGACGAAGCGCCGACCGGCCGACGTCGGCCAGGCGTCGCCCTCGGCCAGGCGCTCGAAGCCGGCCGCCGTGAGACGCGCCGCGGCCTCCTCGGCCGCGTGGTACGACGACGGCGATGCCGAGATGAACGCGGAGAACGAGTCGATGTGGTCGGTGAGAGAAGTCATCCCGACCAGAATGCCGCATCGTAGGCTGAGAGGCATGCGCCTGCTCCTCATCCGCCACGGTCAGACCACTGCGAACGTCGGGGGGATCCTCGACACGAAGGCGCCCGGGCCGAGCCTGACCGAGCTGGGGCGCGAGCAGGCGGCGGCGCTCCCGTCGGCGCTTCAGGACGCCGGCATCGAGGCGCTCTTCGTGTCGACTCTTGTGCGCACCCACCAGACGATGGCGCCGTTGGCCGCCGCCCTCGGCATCCAGCCGATGCCGCTCGACGGACTCCGCGAGGTCGAGGCCGGCGACCTCGAAGACCGAGCCGACCAGGAGGCGTACGAGGGCTACATCGACCCGGTCCACCGCTGGGCGGAGGGCCATCTCGACGTGCGGCTGCCCGGCGGTCCGAGCGGACACGAGTTCTTCGCCCGGTACGACGACGCCGTGGCCGAGATCGCCGCGAGCGGCGTCGCCGTCGCGGCCGCCGTCAGCCACGGTGCCGCCATCCGCGTGTGGGCGACGACGCGCGGGCTGTCGGACGACGGCTCCTTCTTGCGCGAGCACGAGCTCGGCAACACCGGCGTCGTCACGCTCGACGGCTCGCCCGACGCGGGCTGGGCCCTGGTCTCATGGGCCGGATCGCCCGTCGGCGGCGTCGGCGCTGGCGTGGCCGCCGACCCTACCGGCCGCGGCTGAGCTGCGGCTTCAGAGCGGCCTGATCGGCCGCCGCCGTCCCGGGCCGTGCCGATGACGTGCGCATCGGGCTTCGACGCCGGTCGGCGTCGGCCCTAGGGCACCTGCGAACGCTGCACCTCGACGTACGTGCGGATCAGGTCCGAGACCTCGTCGACCGGCAGCAGCGACGAGCTGTGGTCCTGCTCGACCAGGTCGAAGAACGCGGCGCTCGGCATGCGCTTCGCCGCCGCCTGCGACTGCTCGTAGCGGGGGTGGTCGTGCGTGCCGGCGATCAGGAGGCTCGGCACCGTTATCCGCTCAGTCTCGACGTCGGTGATCTCGGGCTGCTCCTCGACGGCCTCGAAGAAGGCGCGCAGCGCCAGCGGGTCGTTGGCCCGGAACGCCTGAGCGGTCGCCGGGTCGACCTCGCGCCCGCGGAACGCGCCCCATCGCGTCAGGAACTCGTCCATCCCTCCGCTGTCGAGCGCATCGCGCCACGTCGGGAAGAACGTCGACGAGATGCGACCGTGCATGTCGCCGAACGAGCCGCCGATGGTGGTCAGAGTCAGGAAGCGCGCCGGCTCGTCGAGCGCGAGCCGCAGGCCGATGCGCGCGCCGATGGAGTAGCCGACGTAATGCACCGGTCCGAGCGCGGCCGCGTCGAGCACTGCGTCGACGTCCGAGGCGAACGCCGCGGGCACGTACGCGCTCGCGTCGTGCGGCTTGCCGCTGCGGCCGTGGCCCCGCAGGTCGAGCGCGATCACCGTGAAGTCGCTCTCGAGGTCGCGCAGGTAGCCGAGGCCCCGCCACGTGCCTTTCGAGAGCCCCGACCCGTGCACGAGCAGGAGCGGCTCGCCCGCCCCCGAGACCTCGTATGCGATCTCGGTGCCGTCGAAGGGGCTCGGAGTCGTTGCGCGCATCCGGCCATTCTCGCAACTCCCGAGGGTCCGCCGTGCCACCATGGCCGCATGACGACTCCGGGATACAGCGCCGAGCAGGTCCGTCGGGCCGAGGCGCCCCTGCTCGAGGCGGGCGAACCCCTGATGAGGCGTGCCGCTGCCGCGCTCGCCGACGAGGTGCGCGCCGTCCTGAGCACCCGCGGATCCGTACCCGGCGTGGTCCTGGTGCTCGCAGGAACGGGAGACAACGGCGGCGATGCGCTCTTCGCCGCGGCGTCCATCGCTGCCGACGGCACGGACGTGCGGATCCTCACCACGGGCTCGCGCGTCCACGACGCCGGGCTCGCCGCCGCCGTCGCTGCGGGCGCGTCGGCCGACGCGCGCGAGGCCATGCCCGGCTCGGCCGAGTTCGACGGGCTGCTCGAGGGGGTGGACGTCGTGGTGGACGGGATCCTCGGCATCGGGTCCGGAGGAGATCCTGCGCTCCGTGGTCGGGCCGAGGAGGTCGTCGAGGCTGTGCGCCCGCGCGTGATCACGCGGATGATGGGCGCGCCGTCGGTCGTCGCGGTGGATCTGCCCTCGGGCGTCGGGTGCGACGACGGGTCGGTGCCCGAGCCCGGAGCCGTGCTTCCTGCGCTGGTGACCGTGACGTTCGGCGCCGTGAAGGCCGGGCTGCTGCTGGCGCCCGCGTCGGGCCTCGCCGGGCGGGTCGTGCTCGTCGACCTCGGCCTCGACCTCGCGGGAGAGAAGCCGCTGGTGCCGGCTCAGGCCCGCGAAAACGGCTCAGCCCCCCAGGAACTCCCGAGGGGCTGAGCCGAAGCGGCGGGTTCGGCGCTACTTGCGCACCACCGACAGGGGCTCGGTGATCGACTCCAGGCCCTGTCGCTCGGCGTTGACCCCGAAGATCAGGGCGATGACGCCTCCGATGATCATGATGGCCGCGCCCAGGTAGTAGCCCGCGGTGAGCGGCCCCCGGTCGGTGCCGTCGCCGACGAGCACGCCGTAGATGAGCGGCGCAAGGGCGCCGAAGATCTGGGCGAGCGCGAAGAAGTACGAGATCGCCTGGCTGCGGATCTCGAGGGGGAAGATCTCGGACACGGTCAGGTACGCGCTGGACGCACCGGCGGACGCGAAGAAGAACGCCACGCACCAGAAGATCGTCTGCGTCGTCGCGGTCAGGAGGTCGGCGCTGAAGAGGGCCGCCGACACCGCGAGCACTGCTCCAGAGATCACGTACGTGCTGAAGATCATCTTGCGGCGGCCGATGGTGTCGAAGAGCGGCCCGAGCACGAGGGGCCCGACCAGGTTGCCGATCGCGAACGGGAAGAAGTACACCTGGGCGCCGCTGTCGCTGAGGCCGTAGAAGTTCGTGAGCACGAGCGCGTAGGTGAAGAAGATCGCGTTGTAGAGGAACGACTGCGTGATCATCATGGTCGCGCCGACGAGCGTGCGGGTCGGGTACTGCTTGAACAGGACCCGAGCGATCGTCCGGAACGGGATGCTGCCCGTCGCCTTGACCTCC
The DNA here is from genome assembly GCF_057787745.1 of Frondihabitans sp. OV104. Lineage (NCBI taxonomy): Bacteria > Bacillati > Actinomycetota > Actinomycetes > Micrococcales > Microbacteriaceae > Frondihabitans > Frondihabitans sp. OV104. The sequence goes on along the minus strand of NZ_CM173541.1, from coordinate 2,247,237 downwards.
ATCGCGAGCTTCGGGTCGACGTCTTCGAGGTGGCCGCCCTCGTGCTTCACCCGCGACTCGATGTCGTCGACCGTCGCCTCGGCCTCTTTTTGGAAGCCGTGAGTCATCAGCCACCGGGGGCTCTCGGGGATGTTGCGGCGGAGGAAGATGATCAGGATTCCGAGGACCGGCCCGATGAAGAACGCCAGGCGCCAGCCGACGTTGACCGCGAAGATGTCGTGGTTCAGGAAGAAGTAGTTGGTCGCCGCTCCGAGAGCCGCACCGCCCCAGTAGGTGCCGTTGATGGCGATGTCGACGCGACCGCGGTACTTGGCCGGGATCAGCTCGTCGATCGCCGAGTTGATGGCGGCGTACTCGCCGCCGATGCCGAGGCCGGCGACGAATCGGAAGACGAACAGGAACCAGACGGCGGGCGAGAGGCCCGCGACACCCGATCCGACCAGGTAGATCACCAGCGTCAGGATGAAGAGCTTCTTGCGCCCCAGGCGGTCGGAGAGCCGGCCGAAGACGATGGCTCCGACGACCTGGCCGATCAGGTACGTCGTACCGAGTGCGCCGACCTGCCCGGAGGACATGTTGAATTCCTGGGCGAAGCCGTTCGACGCCACGATCTGGATCTCGAGACCGTCGAGCACCCACGAGATGCCGAGGCCGACGATGATCGACCAGTGGAACCTGGTCCAGGGGAGTCGGTCCATCCGGGCGGCGACGAGGCTCGTCACCGGACCCTTGCTCTGGCTTGCCGTCGTGCTCGACATGTCTGCTCCTTCGCGCATTGCACCTCGGGTGTTGCGTGGAGCAACGCGGTGCACGGTAGACCCGCGGAGGCGTCGTGTCCGCCCGGGGCGAAAAGCGCGTCGGTTTGTGGATCTAGAGCGCGGCGCACTCCATGCACACCGGTCCGAGCTTCGTCTCGTGGTCGAGCTGGATGCGCGGACGGACGAGGAAGCACTCGACGCAGGTGAACTCGTGCTCCTGGATCGGCAGCACGATGACGTCGAGCGCCTCGTCGACGATGGAGGCCTCGAGCTCGAAGCCGTCGGCCGAGTCGCCGTCGTCGAGGTCGGCCGTCAGGCCGGTCGGCTTGGTTGCTCGGGCGTCGATGGAGACGACGTTGTCGTCGGTGTCGGGGGCGTTGCGTGGGGCGTCGTAGTCGGCAGCCATCGGGATCTCCTGTGGGTCTGGGGGAAGCGGTCGGGCGGTCAGCCCGCCGCTACTATAGGCGGCATCAGCTGGTTGTCGCGCCATGTTCGCCGACGGCTGGCGTGCATGTCGGCGATCGGCTCTCGACGACGAGAAGAATCAGGAGCGCGCGGTCTCGATCATCGCGACCACGTGCGGCGTGCTCCAGCGCAGGAGAGCGTCCGAGGGCGGCTTCTCGAGGTCCTCTCCCCAGATCGCCACGGCCGCACCCGACATCGGAGCAGGAAGAAGCGAACCGGAGTCGCCGTCCCATGTCCGGAGCGACCAGTTCGTGCGGAGATCGGCGACGGTGTACGCGCTGTCGGCCTCGTCGAGATCGCTCGGCACCTCGTAGAGGTAGTACGAGTTGTAGTTGAGCAGGTCGATCCCCGCCGCCGAGAGATCGTTCGCGCTCGCCCGGTGCTTTCTCCGTTCAAGGCGCTCCGCCTCGTCTTCGGTATCTCCATCGAAGCTCCAGTAGGTGACGCGGACGCGCGGATCCAATCGCTTCACCGCCGTCCGGTCGATCCCGTCGTTCCAGGCCCACACCTGACGATTGCCGACAGCGGCCGCCATCGCATTCAGCCATCTGACGCGTTGATCGGCGGTGACGCCGCCTCCCCATTCGTCTCCGCCGATGTGCACGGTGCGACTGGACGGGAAGGTCCGCGTCACCTCCGTGTACAGCTCGGTCGCTAGCGCCAGACTTCCCGGCGCCGAGGTGTCGAGCTCGCTTTCACCCGAACGAATGCGATCGACCCACTTGGTGCCGTGTCGAGCCTCGAGAAGGGCGAATGCGGCAGCCATGTGACCGGGAGTGTCGATCTCGGGCACGAGCGCGATGCCTCGCTTCGCTGAGTAGTCGGAGATCTCGCGAGCCTGCGCGGCGCTCAGAAAGGGACGGCCGGTCACTCGACTCGTGTAGACGCCGTCGTCGAGATCGGCATTCGCGGGGGTCTGGCCGAGGACTCTGCTCTCGATTCCGACGTTCTGGTCGTCGGTGAGGTGCAGGTGCAGAAAGCGGCCGCCGTTCTCGGCGAGGAGGTCGATGTACTTCTTGATCAGCGCCACCGGGTAGTAGGCCCGAGCGACATCGAGCATCACACCCGTGTCGGGACGTGCCCGTGTCGCGGGCGAGGTCCTGACACTGGCCGCCGACGCGCGGCAGTTCTGCGTCGAGTACACGCCAGTGCAGGCGAGGACCGCGTACTTCCCTTTCGCCGCGCGGGCAGGAGCACGGTGGATCGCGCGGACCGTCGCGTTCGCGCCCCCCGCGAGTGACTTCACGGTGACCTGGCCGAGCGTGTACTTCTCGGTGCCTGCGGCCAGGTAGAGCCAGGCGCGGAGAGCCGGCTTCCGCACGGAGGAGCTGTTCGTGATCTTCAGGGTGGTGCGCACGGACGTGCCGGTCGAGGTGGCGGTGACCTTGGTGATCTTCAGCGGTGACGCCTTCGAGCTGAGGGCGGCGAGCGTCACGGCAGAGGCGTCAGGCGTCGCGGTCTTCGCTGATCCTGCGAATGCGCCGATGCCGACCAGCGCCGCAGCCGACATCGAAATCGCCACTCCGGCAGCGATGATCCGGCGGGCGTGACGAGGCGCAGGCGCTCCGTCCGCTACGAATCGATCTCTCTTCCGACGCACCACGACGCTCCCCCTCAGCATGACCATCGTTCGCCCGAGCCGCGACATTCCCCTCAGAGAGATCGAGACACCGCGCGCGACGGACCGAATTCCCATCGTAGAGCTGTCCCATCGTCAGTCGGCATCAGCACACGAAGCTGCGATCGCGACGTGGCGTGCGCGCGCCGCGCTCCGCCTGGCAGCACGACTGAACGAGAGCGCCTCTGCGGATCGCCGCCATCATCTCGATTCCACCGTGCGGCCACTCCGCGTCGCCTGAGTGCGACTGCGGTCACGATCGCGCTGCCGCCTTCGCTCGGGCCCTCGTCCATCGGAGCCCTAGGCTCCTGCCATGGTCATGATCGAGCCCGTTTCCCCCGATGCGCCTGCGGCATCGACGATCGTGCGGGCCTACATGCTCGACGTCGCGTCTCGATGGTTCAATCGGCCGGCAACGGCTCGGGAGGTCGATCAAGCCCTGCTCGACGAGCCCTGCGACGACCTCGACGGAGACGCGGGGGTGCTCTTCCTCGCTACTGAGGACGACCAGCCGATCGGCTGTGTCGGCGTGCGGTTCACGGCCGGAGTGGCGGAATTGACGAAGGTCTTCACGCTGCCGGCTCACCGGGGGAGAGGAGTCGGCTCACGTCTCCTGCGAGCTGCCGAGGAGGCGTGCAGGGAACGGGGGATAAGCACTGTCCGGCTCGATACCCGCGCCGAACTCGGAGAGGCGTGCGCCCTGTACGAACGCCTCGGCTTCGAGTCCGTCGACGCGTTCAACGACGAGCCGTACTCCGACCGTTGGTACAGCAAAGGCTCTCGACCGTGGGGCACGTCAGTCGATGACCGAGCAGCCCGTGGCAGGCTACGGCCATGACTGACTCGCCTGTCTCCCGATCGACGCTGATGGAACAGGACCTCGGTTCTGTGATGAGCGTCTCGCGCGTCGAGGTGCGACGCATATCGATCGAGGCCTTCACTGCCGGCGGAGCTCACATGCATAACGGGCCGGTCTTCGGCACGATCGAGAGCGGCTCTGTCACCTTCCAGATCGGTTCCGAGCCGGAGTCGGTCCTGCGGGCCGGCGATGTCTTCTACGAACCCGCCGGGACCGTGGTCTCGAAGTTCGACACCCGGAACGAGCCCGTGGTGTTCCTGGGCTACTTCCTGCTTGCCGACGGCATTGCGCCTGAGATCGAATTCGTCTCGCAGAGCTGACCCTCAGTCGATCCGATGAGCAGCTCGGAGATGACCGGCTGACACGCAGTCGCGGCAATCGCCACGCCGATCGGCGTCAGTGCCGCTCCAGGATGGCCAGGAACTCGTCTGCCCATTCGAGGTTTCGCTGGAGATTGGCCCGTCGGAGTCTCGTATCGGCGATGTAGGCATTGAGCTCAGCCTGAATCGCCGCTCGTGTCTCCGGTGTCCGTGCGGCGGTGATCCGATCGATGACGTCGAGAACGTCCGCCATCTCCTCGAGTGCGAATCCGAGGGGTTTCATGCGCCGGATGATCAGGAGCCGCTCGAGGTCGTCGGCGGTGTAGAGCCGGAATCCTCCGTCGCTGCGGCCCGTGGGATGGAGCAGGCCGACATCGTCGTAGTGACGGACCGTCCTCGTGGAGAGGCCGGTGCGTTCGGCGAGTTCGCCGATGTGCATCGTCGAACCGGCGTCGGCGTCGTCCACATGTCCTCCTCTGCACCGTGCGGTCGTGCGGGACTGATCGTAGTTCCCCCGACTTCCCGTGCACTGCTCGGTCGATTCGCTGCGACCTCGACCCGGTGGACACCAACCTTTCCGCGACGGTAAGGTTGGCCGCAGACCGACCCTTCCGTCGCGGAAGGGTTGCACGCCGGCTGCCTGAGGCCGGTCTCTGAGTTTCCGCACCTCTCGGTGCGGGGTGCGCGTAGACGCGCGCCACGCGAACGACACCATCGCGGGCGCAGCGCCCGCACCCCATCGCAAGGAGAGACTCCCTTTGACCACGACCGCGTCCGTGCCCGTGCCCGCGCACACCAGTCCCAGCGTCCTCAGCGCGTTGAAGAATCCGCGTCTTCTGACACGCGAAGCCCTGGCGGGTCTCGTCGTCGCCCTGGCCTTGATCCCGGAGGCGATCTCGTTCTCGATCATCGCGGGCGTCGATCCGCGCGTGGGGTTGTTCTCCGCGTTCGTGATGGCGGTCGTCATCTCGATCGTCGGCGGGCGCGCCGCCATGATCTCCGGCGCCACGGGAGCGATCGCCCTCGTCGTCGCCCCGGTGATGAACCACCACGGTCTGGACTACCTCATCGCGACGGTCATCCTGGGCGGCGTCTTCCAACTCGTCCTCGGCGGCCTGGGAGCAGCGAAGCTCATGCGCTTCGTACCGCGCTCCGTGATGGTCGGATTCGTCAATGCGCTGGCCATCCTCATCTTCACCGCGCAGCTTCCGAACATCATCGGAGTGTCGTGGATCGTGTGGCCGATGACCGCCGCCGGGATCGCGGTCATCGTTCTCCTGCCCCGCCTGACGAAGGCGATCCCCGCGCCGCTGGTCGCGATCGTCCTCGTTACCGTCGTCACGGTTCTCGCATCGATCGCGATCCCGCGCGTGGGCGATGAAGGGAAGCTCCCGGACAGTCTCCCGACCCTGTTCGTCCCGCACGTCCCCCTCACCTTCGAGACGTTGACGATCATCGCCCCCTACGCGTTCGCGATGGCCCTCGTGGGGCTCCTCGAATCGCTGATGACCGCGAAACTCGTCGACGAGGTCACCGACACGGGATCCCGGAAGACCCGTGAAGCACTCGGGCAGGGCATCGCGAACATCTGCTCCGGATTCCTGGGCGGAATGGGCGGCTGCGCGATGATCGGCCAGACGATGATCAACGTCAAGGCCTCGGGTGCCCGCACCCGCATCTCCACCTTCCTCGCCGGCGTCTTCCTCCTGGTTCTCGTCGTCGGATTGGGTGACGTCGTTGCCGTCATTCCGATGGCCGCTCTGGTCGCCGTCATGGTGATGGTCTCGGTCGGCACCTTCGACTGGCACAGCGTGAAGCCGTCGACCCTGAGGCGGATGCCCGTCGGCGAGACCATCGTCATGGTCCTCACGGTGGTGGTCGTCGTCGCCACCGAGAACCTCGCGATCGGCGTCGTCGTCGGAGTGATCGCAGCCATGGTCGTCTTCGCGAAACGGGTCTCGCGCTTCGCGAGCGTCACCCGCAGCATCGAGACTCACGCCGACGGCACCCGGCGCGCCATCTACACCGTCGACGGGGAGCTCTTCTTCGCCTCCAGCAACGACCTCACGACCCAGTTCGACTACGACGGGGATCCAGACGGGATCGTCATCGACATGGCCCGTTCTCACGTGTGGGACGCCTCCACCGTCGCTGCCCTCGACGCCATCGAGACCAAGTACCGGGCGCACGCGAAGACGGTCGAGATCCGCGGTATGAACGACGCCTCCCGGGCGTTCCACGGTCGCCTTGCCGGCAACCTCGGCGCCGGCCACTGACCCCCTCCTGCGCAGGAACTCCCGTGCAGCCCAACCGCCGTCCAAGCAATCACCCCCGACGCCGCATGGCCCCTGCGGCGGAGCCGCCAGAGGGCACCACTTGTTCCGCCGACGCCGCATGGCCCCCGCGCGGAGCACGAGGGCCATCCGGTGAGAGACGGAGCCCGCGGCGCAGCCGCCGTAAGGCACCACTAGCTCCGCCGACGCCGCATGGCCCCCGCGCGGAGCACGAGGGCCATCCGGTGAGAGACGGAGCTAGTCGGCCAGAATCGTATAGAGCGCCCGGCGCAGCTCGTCGAGCTTGTCCTTGCCGGCGCTGCGCTGCTCGGGGGTGGCGTCGAAGGCGAACTGCTTGATGACGCCGGCGAGCTTGATGGCCGAGCCGATGAACTCGTCGTGGCGGGGGTCGGCCTCGGTGGCCTCGCCCCACGCCTTGGCGATCTCGTCGCCGTGCTCGGCGACGTAGGCGGTGCCTTCGTCGGTGAGCTGGTACATCGACTGACGGCCCTCGCCGGTGACGGCGATGAGGCCCTCGTCGACGAGCTGCTGCAGGGTCGGGTAGACCGAGCCCGGGCTGGGACGCCAGGCGCCTTCGGTGCGCTCGGCGATGGACTTCATCAGTCCGTAGCCGTTCGCGGGGGCGTCACCGAGGAGCGACAGGATCGCGAGCCGGACGTCGCCCTTGCGAGCGCGGCCGCGGCCGCCGCGGCCCGGGCCAAAGCCCATGCCGGGGCCGCCGAACGGGAAGCCGGGGCCCATGGCGCCGGCTGCGGCACCGAAGCCGCCCATGCCGGGGCCGAAGCCGCGGCCGCGGCCTCGGAAGGGACCGAACTCGGGACGCTCGTGGTGGGTACGGGTTGTGTCTTTCTCAAAGAAATCGTGCGTGTTCATGGAGTACTTCTTTCGGTAGGTGCAGAGGGCGACGCTGTCGGGCTCTGCAAGTTCGGTGGACCGCCGGGCGTTCCTGCCGGGCGATAGCTCAAAGATATATCGTGATAGTTCGTTAAGCAAGCCCCGACTGAAACTTTCTTCCAGGCGCTGGCAGACTGGCCCGATGGTCAAGGGATCCGACACCACCGTCAGCGTCACGCGCGTCCAAGCCGGCGACGTCTACGTGCGCGTGTCGTCGATCGGCGACAAGGGGGTCCGGCCGTTCGTGCTGGTCCCGGGTATCGGCGTCGCGAGCAACTACTTCGAGAGGCTCGCCCCGAACCTGAATGAGTTCGGCCCTGTCTACGCGGTCGACCTTCCGGGCTTCGCGGGCGTTCCGCACCCGGAAGACGCCATGACGATCCGCCAGTACGCCGACCTCGTCGGAAAGGTCATCGACGAGCTCGAGCTCGTCGATCCGGTGATCGTGGGCCACTCCATGGGCACGCAGGTGGTGACCGATCTCGTCGCGAGGCGTCCTGAGATCTCGACCGTCGTCCTGATCGGGCCGGTCATCAACCCGGCTGAGCGCGTCCTCCTCAAGCAGGGCCTCCGATTCGCCCAGGCCGCTGTCCACGAGCCCGGCCGCGTGAAGGCGCTCGCGTTCTCGGCCTACCTGTTCTGCGGCGTGAAGTGGTTCTCGCGGATCCTGCCGAAGATGATGACATTCCCGATGGAGCGCGCGCTCCCGCACGTGAAGGCCGACACGCTAGTGATCCGCGGCGAGTTCGACGCGGTCGCTCCGAGCGACTGGGTGCGCCGGGTCGGCGAGCTCCTGCCGTCGTCGCGTCTGTGGGAGATCCCCGGGGCCGCCCACTCGGTCATGTACGCCCACGCCGAGGAGGTCGCGAAGCTGTGCGTGGAGCACGCCGAGCAGCCCATCGAGTACGACGAGGGCGGCGTGCTCAGGGTGTTCCGTCACGAGGGCGAAGGCGAGGCCGGCGAGATGTTCGACCCCTCGGCCGCCGACGTGGTCGCGTCGGTCCGAGGCCGGGTGCGCGAGTCGATCGGCATGGTGACCGGCGACGACGATCTGATCGCCGAGGGCAAGACGGAGCACGGCGAGGCGATGCAGCGCGCGCACGCTCGCGCCGAGGGCGAGCACGAGGCAGAGGGCGGCGCGAAGGACGCCGCCGGGGCGGGGGAGCCCGCCTAGCGGTAGTTGCCCGGCCAGTCGAAGGCCGGAGCGGGCTGCGCGCGGGTTCCTGCCGCGTGGATGACGAGGTCGATGTCGTCGAGGTTCCGCAGCACGATCGACGAGGGATCGCCGGCCCGCCGATGGCCGTCGACGAACACCGTCAGGATCTCGCCGATGTCGCCGCCCTCGGAGCCGATGTGGCGGGCGTCAAGCCGGACGTCCCACTCGGTGAAGAACTGACCGAGGGTGAAGTCGCGGCGCTCGGGCGACTCGACGTGGATGATGCCCGACGTGTCGTGCGTGTGGAGCGACGTCGCGTAGCCGTGGCTCTCGTCGAGCCCGATCTGCGCGGCGACGGCCAGGGGCACGCCGTCGACGGTGATCGTGAGGTGCGTGTGGACGTGCTCGGCCAGCTTCGCGCCGTAGACGTTCTGCAGGTCGGCGGCGGCGCTGAGTTCCTGCTGGCGATCACCCGTCGGGGCCGGCCACGGCGGCGAGCTCGCGGCCCCGTGCGACAGCTGCGTCGAAGTGGCCCGGTCGTGCGTGACGCCGATGGCGGCGACGATGCCGACCACCGCGAGGATCACGAGCAGGAACTCGAGGCGGTACCGCGGGCGGGCCGATGCCACTCCGATCAGCTCCCCACGACGAGCGGGACGAGGAGTCCGGCGATCCACGCCGCGAAGAAGACGGCCACTCCGACGAACAGGAAGGCGAAGCGGCGGCGCGACGGGTGGCCCGGGCCAGAACCCCAGATCGCCGCACGCTGCATGACCCGGTGCGCCTCGTAGACGACCTTGTCGACGGCCGACTCGCTCCGGTCGAGCGTGCCGTCGCGGTCGAGGGCGACGATGCGCTCGGCCTCATCGAGCGTCATGCGGGTGACGCTGCGGCGGGGGCGGGAGGTCATGGGTCAAGCGTGCCACCTGCGGGGCTCGCTGGGGCGCCTAGTTCGGCTGCACTCCGAATGCGCGCGCGAGCCGGTCGATCTTCTGGGCACGGCCGAGGCGGGGCAGGTCGCTGCCGTCGCGGATGATCCGGCCCCGGCCCTCGAAGTCGGCGAGGAAGTCGCGGGCCCACGCCGTGTCGGACGGCGTCGGCGAGATCACCTCGTTGATGACCGGGAGCTGGTCGACGTCGAGGCACAGCTTGCCCGTCAGGCCGAGGTTGACCGCGATGGTCGACTGCTCGCGGAGCACGCCGTGGCTCGAGCCGACCGTGGGGCCGTCGATGGGGCCGGGCAGGTTGCCGATGCGCGAGGCCACGACGAGGCGGGAGCGCGGGTAGGCCATGGCCATGTCGTCGGCGCTGGTGCCGGTGTCACGGCGGTAGTCGCCCGAGCCGAACGCCAGGCGGAACGCGCCGCGCGCGCTGGCGATGCTCGGCGAGAGCTCGATGCCGAGGGCCGACTCGACCAGCGCCAGCACCGGTGTGACGCCGTGCAGGCGGTCGAAGGTCTCGGTGACGTGCTCGCCGGCCTCGGTCTTGGCGAGCATCACGCCCTGCAGGCCGGGGAGCCCGACGAGGGCGTCGACGTCGTCCGACCAGAAGTCGCTCGACCGGTCGTTGATCCGCACCCAGGCTCGACCGCCGTTCGACAGCCAGGCGACCACGTCGTCGCGGGCGGCCGGCTTGCGCTTCGGGTCGACGGCGTCCTCGATGTCGAGCACGATCTGGTCGGCGCGCGACGAGCCGGCGGAATCGAACGACTCCGGCCGCGTTCCCGGCACGAGCAGCCAGGAGCGGGCGATCTCGGGGTCGGGGCGCGAGCGGCCCGTCGCGGGCTGCGAAGTGGTGTCGGTCATGGTGCCTCGTCGTTCGTCGTCGATCGGTGCCCCCACGCTAGCGGGCGGCGGCGGCATCGGCCGGTTCGTGACGCGGGCGCGCGGGAAAGGGCCGGGGGCGGCCCGGGACGGCGCCGGCGCGGGTTCGGCGGCAGGCGGCGGGGGAGAGCGGCGGGCGGCGCGGGGCGGGGTAGCGTCCCCGGAGACCGATCACGAGGAGCGATCATGACGGATCCGAACACGCCGGCCGGCGCCCCGCACGGCGAGGCCGAAGAGCAGAGCAGAACAGCGCAGGGCGGTGCCCCTTCGCAGGACGATGCCTCCGCGCAGGACGGTGCCCTCGCGCAGGACGGTGCCCTCGCGCAGGAACGTAGCGCCGACCCCGACGACACGTCCTTCGCCGCGCCCGCCCCCGCGTGGACCGCCACCCGCGCCCCGGAGGCCTCCGCCGAGACGGAGCGGCCCGCCGCCGAGCAGTCGGCAGCCGAGGCGGAGTCCGAGCCCGTCGGTCCGAGCCAGTCGGAGCCCGCCGGCGGGCAGCCCGCGTCCGAGCAGCCGGTGGATGAACCGGTGCACGCTGCCGAGCAGCCGGTCGACGAGCCCGTGCGCACCCCTGAGCAGCCCGTCGACGAGCCCGCCCGTTCCGCCGACGAGGCCGTTTCCGAGCCCATCGCCGTCGGCTCCGCGCCCGGCTCGTCGCCGGAGCCTGCCGCAGCCGAGCGAGCCTCGACGCCCGAGCCCACCTCGACGCCCGAGCCCACCTCGACCCGCGAGCCCACCTCGACGCCTGAGCCGGACGCCGCTCCCGCGGCGCCGAGCGTGCCGCCGCTCGCGCAGCCGACGTCGGCGGCTCCCGCCGCAGCCTCGGCCACCGGCGCGCTGCACGACGACAGCGCGCTCCGGGCCGCCGAGGCGGCCCGCTCGGGGGAGGCCGGAGTTCCTGCGCTCGCATCATCGGCATCCACCCCCGCAGGCGCCGATGCGAACGACGACCTCGACGACACGCGCATCACGGCGCCGAACGGCGCCCGCGCCTCGTCGTGGACCCCGCCGCCTGCGCCCGTCTCGCCGTCGGAGGGCGCCGCTCCCGCGCCGGTGACGACGCCGACGCCGTACGCGCCGCCGACCCAGACGGTTCCGGCCGTGACCAGCACCACGCCGATCTCGAGCCTCGGCACCTCGCCGGCCGAGAGCCTCGGGTTCGCCGACGGGATCGCCTCGGACGACGACTTCACCCCCGAGGAGCTCGCGCAGCGGCGCGCGTTCCACGGCGAGATGGTGTTCCGGCAGAAGCAGGAGTTCTCGGGCTTCAACTTCGGCGCCGCGTTCTTCGGATGGCTCGCCGCGACGGGCCTGGCAGTCCTGCTCGGCGGGATCGCCGGCGGCATCGCGCAGGCCTCGGGCTTCGTGCAGAAGCCGCTCCTCGACGGAAGCGTCGACACGATCTCGTCGTCGGGCACGACCCTGAGCGTCCAGACGCTGCAGATCGTCGCGCTCGGAATAGCGCTGTTCGTGATGCTGATCTCGTACTTCGTCGGCGGTTTCGTCGCAGCGCGGATGGCCCGGTTCTCGGGTATCAAGCAGGGCTTCGCGGTGTGGCTGTGGGGCGTGTTCCTCGCCATCATCTTCTCGGTCGTGGCCGTCGTGATCGGCAGCCAGAACTCGATGATCGCCGACTACCGCGACCAGCTCGGGCCGCTGACCATCGACGACTTCATCACCGTGCCGGCACTGATCGTCGAAGGTCTCATCATCGTGCTGTCGATCGGCGGCGCCCTGCTGGGCGGCCTGACCGGAACCGTGTTCCACCGCCGGGTCGACCGGTTCGGCATCGAAGAGGTCTGACGCCCGCAGGGCTGGGTCAGACGGACAGGACTACGGACTAGAGGTACGTGATGCTGGCGGGTGCGTCGAGGCCCGCCAGCAGGTGCACGTGCGCCTGCCACAGGTCGTCGAACAGCAGCTCGCGGAAGATGTGCTGGTCGTACGTCTGAGCGGCGTCGCCCGTCTCGAACGGCTCGCCGACCCGTGTGCCCACATGCACGGACACGACGTGCGAGCTCGGCGTCGTCGTCCGCGGCAGGCTCGTGTCGCGGCCGTTGGCCGCGTCGGCGACGGCGCGCTCGGCCGACCCGCGGATCAGATCGCGGTGCGAGTGCAGCAGGAAGGCCGCGTCGCGCATCCAGGTCTCGAGCCGGGCCAGCTCGGCGGAGTCGAATGCGTCGGCGGGGAACGACGTGGCCGAGAAGATCCCGATCTCAGGAAGCGTCTCCCACTCGAGCAGGAGCCTCGTGAAGGTCCCCGCGCGCGGCATCAGGAGAAGGCGGCTCGACTCGGCCGTCGCGGTGTAGTGGAGATCGGGCTCGACCAGGAGGCCGTCGATGTCGATCGCGGCGCCGAAGGCCGCATCGGGCAGCGACAGCCCGACCGTCAGGTCGCGCCAGAGCGGGGTGGCCGCCGTCACGCTGAGCCCCCCACGTCAGGCCCGCAGGATCGCAGGCAGCACGAACACGGCGAAGATCAGGAAGGCCGCCGAAGCCCCGAACACGATCCACGTGGTGGCGGGAAGGCTCGCCTGACCGGCGTCGGCCCGCTTCTGCAGACGGCGGTGGCGCGCGACGGTCTGCACCACGATGAGGAGCACGATGCAGGCGACGAGGAGCGAGACGATCAGGACGGTCACGCCGACCATTGTCCCAGGTGTCGCCTGCGGGAAGCACCGGGATCGAGGCGGCTCACCCCAGATCGGGAGGCATTCCGAGACAAAAGACACCCGTGGCCCCGAGGAGTTCGCTATGGTGTGCAAGCGACTCGGCTGGTTACCGGGCGCCCAGCGTCGATGGGGACGGTGCGTTCGTCCTTCTCCTGATCCGAGTGGCGGCCGCGCCGAGCATTCCCTTCGACCTCCGTGTGCCCTCGGCTTCGTGCCGGGGGCACACGTGCGTCCGGAGTCCTCTCGTCCATCCCGGCTGCCATGTCGGTGGCTCGGAGTACACCGGACCCATGACCGACGCGACCGATCCACTCGCCCACCTCGACCTCGTCACCCTGCCCGGCAGCGAGCGCGCCCCCGCGCCCGGCGTCCAGCCGGCGGCCGCGACCCTCGACGACTCGGCGCTCGTCGAGGCCACGCTCATCCTGCGGCGGGCCAACCCCGTCGATCCCGCTGTCGTCGAGGCCGGCGCCGTCGATCGAGACGCGTACCTGCGCGACCACGGCGCCGCCCCGGCCGACGTCGACCTGCTGCGAAGCACCCTCGAGTCGCTCGGCGTCACGGTCATCGCCGTCGACGCGGCGAGCCGACGGGTCCGGGTCTCGGGGAGCGTGCGGGTGATGTCGGCCGTCTTCGGCACCTCGCTCGACGAGGTCGCGAGCGAGGCGCCGGTCGCAGGTGATGGCCCGGTCGCGGGTGACGGCCCGGTCGGAGGTGACGCGCCGGTCGGAGGTGACGCGCCGGTCACGGACGACGCCGGGCCCGACAGCGCCTCGCCTCGCGCCGTCCACCGGCACCGCACCGGAACACTCAGCGTTCCGAGCGCCCTCGACGGCGTCGTCACCGCCGTCCTCGGGCTGGACGACCGCCCCCAGGCGCGCGCCCAGTTTCGGGTAGCCCCCGCGACGGCGGGGGCCGCCTCCTTCACGCCCGTCGAGCTCGGCGAGCTCTACGCGTTCCCGGCGGGCACCGACGGCGAGGGCCAGACCATCGCCATCGTCGAGCTCGGCGGCGGCTTCGGGCAGGCCGATCTCGACGCGTACTTCGGCGGGCTGGGCATCGCGACGCCGTCCGTGACTGCGGTCGGCGTCGACGGCGGCTCCAACGCGCCGGGCGCTGACCCGTCGGGCGCCGACGGCGAGGTGCTGCTCGACATCGAGGTGGTCGGCGCGCTGGCGCCCGAGGCCGCGATAGTCGTCTACTTCGCGCCCAACACCGATGACGGCTTCGTCGACGCTGTCGCGACGGCGGCGCACGCGACGCCGACTCCGGCGGCGATCAGCATCAGCTGGGGTCAGAGCGAAGACCGCTGGACCGCACAGGCGCGCTCGTCGTTCGACGACGCCCTCGTCGATGCGGCCGCGCTCGGAGTCACGGTCACGGCTGCGGCGGGCGACAACGGCTCGAGCGACGGGCAGACCGACGGCGCCGACCACGTCGACTTCCCCGCGTCGAGCCCGAACGTGCTCGCGTGCGGGGGCACGAGCGTGAGAGCGACCGGCGGCGCCATCGCCGCCGAGACCGTCTGGAACAACGGCGCCGGCCGCGGCGCCACCGGCGGCGGGGTCAGCCGTGCCTTCGCGCGGCCCGGCTACCAGTCGTCGAGCGGCGTGCCCGCGTCGACCCAGCCCGGCGGCGGCCGCGGCGTCCCCGACGTCTCGGGCAACGCCGACCCGGCCACGGGCTACGAGGTGCTGGTCGACGGCACGCGCTCGGTCATCGGCGGCACCAGCGCCGTGGCTCCGCTGTGGGCGGCGCTGGCCGCGAGGCTCACGCAGGCGCTCGGGGCACCGCTCGGGCTCGCCCAGCCGAAGCTGTACGCAGCGGCCTCCGCGTTCCGCGACGTGACCGAGGGCGACAACGGCAGCTTCTCGGCCGGTCCGGGGTGGGACGCCTGCACCGGCCTCGGGTCGCCGAACGGCGAGGCGCTACTCGCGGCACTCCGCGGCTGAGCCGGGTCTCCCCGGGCGCCGGTCGTCCTGCACGTCTAGCATCCGAGGCATGGCCCCCTCGAAGACCTCGACCCTCCTCATCCTCGGCGCCTCGGGCGACCTCGCTGCACGGCTCCTCATGCCCGGCCTCGGGACGCTCCTGACGCACGACCGCGACCGCCGCGTGCAGCTGATCGGCTCGGGCGTCGAAGACCTCAGCCCCGAGGAGTGGAAGCAGCGGGTCGCCGACTCCTTCGCGAGCGAGGGGGCGAAGGGGGCCGCCGTGCAGGCGGCGCTGCGCTCGACGACGTACATCAAGGCGGATGTCACTTCGGAGGAGGGGCTGGCGGGGCTGCTGAGTTCCTGCGCCTCACCGCCCGCGATCTACTTCGCCCTGCCGCCGGCGATCACCGAGAAGGCCTGCGCGGCGCTCCAGAAGATGGGGGTGCCCGAGGGCACGTCGCTCGCGCTCGAGAAGCCGTTCGGCACCGACGAGCGGTCGGCGAAGAAGCTGAACGCGCAGCTGCTGAAGATCGTGCCCGAGAACCGGATCCACCGGGTCGATCACTTCCTCGGCCGGTCGACGGTGCTGAACCTGCTGGGACTCCGGTTCGCGAACCGCCTGATCGAGCCAATGCTGTCGAGCCGCGATGTCGAGAGCATCGAGATCGTCTACGACGAGCAGCTCGGCCTCGAGAACCGCGCGCGCTACTACGACCACGCCGGGGCGCTCGTCGACATGATCCAGAGCCACCTGCTGCAGGTGATGGCCGTCCTCGTGATGGAGGCGCCCGCCACTCTCGGGGCGGCCGACGTGCGCGACCAGAAGCAGCTCGTGCTCCGGGCCACGCACCTGTGGAACGACGACGCGACCACCAGCCGCCGAGCGCGGTACGGCACGGGCACGATCGAGGGGCGCAAGCTGCCCGCTTACAAGAAGGAGCCCGGGGTCGACCCCGATCTCGGGACGGAGACGCTCGCCGAGATGACCGTCGAGGTGCGCAACATGCGGTGGGCCGGCGTGCCGATCCTGCTGCGCTCGGGCAAGGCCCTCCTGACTCACCGGCGCGAGATCATGATCACGTTCAAGGCGCCGACGCACGTGCCGCCGGAGTTCCACACCCGCACCACCGCCGATCGCCTCCGCATCGCGATCTCGCCCGACACGATGAGCCTCGAGCTGAACGTCAACGGGCCCGGCGACCCCTACACGATCGACCGTGCCAGCCTCGAGGTCGACTTCGGCGAGGGCGACCTGCCGGCCTACGGCGAGGTGCTGCAGGGGATCCTCGACGGCGACGCGGCCCTGTCGGTGCGTGGCGACGCGGCGGTCGAGGGCTGGCGGATCGTCGAGCCGGTGCTCAAGGCCTGGCGCGCCGGGAAGGTGCCGCTCGACGAGTACCCGGCGGGCACCGACGGGCCGAAGAGCTGGCGCTGAGCGGCGCCGCGCCGGAGCCGCGTCAGCCCTGGTAGCGCTCGAGCACGCGGCGGAAGAATGCGTCGGAGGCCGTCTGCTTGACGACCGACGGCACCAGCTCGGCGGTCTCGTACAGCTCGGTGGCGCGCTCGAACTCGCCGGTGATGAAAGCGGCGACGGCTCCGGGTGGGCGGCCGACCCCGAGTTCCCGCGTCGTGCGCTTCTTCTCGAGCAGCTCGGCGGTCTCGGCCAGCACGTCGGCGGGCGGGTCGCTCTCGGCGAGCAGGGTCGAGAGGTCCATCGGCGCCACAGCCGAGTCGGGGTTCGACACGAGCCACCGCAGGGTCGTCGCGGCGCGGAGCGAGTAGAAGATGCGCTTCAGCTTCATCGGGGCGTCGGTGTCGGGCCAGTGCTTGATGCCGGTGTGCAGGTAGTGGCGCCCGGTCAGCGCGCGGTCGGCCACCTCGGAGGCCAGGTGCAGGAACTCCTCCCGGAACCACTCGTCGCCCCGGTACACGATCGGCGACCTCAGCCATTCGACGACCACCGCGTTTCCGCGGGCCAGGAGCCGCACGGCCTTGGCGAGGTCCCAGCCGTTCACGTCGAAGATCTCGTCGAGCGGCGTCTCGATCACGTCGCGCTCGGGCCAGAGCGACAGGTAGCGGTCGCGACCGCGCACGAAGAAGAACCGGCAGTCGTAGTCGCTGTCGGGTGAGGGGAAGCCCCACGCCCGGCTGCCGCTCTCGATGGCCCAGGGCACGACGACGTCGTGGTCGGCGATGACCGCGTCGAGTCGGGAGTCGATCTCGGAGACGACGTCGGGGTCGAGGGAATCGGGCACGCTGCGCATCCGTGCACGCTACCGGAGGCGGGTCCTCGACACGCGACGGGTGGCGCCGAGTTGCCTTCAGATGGCAGGAACTCCCGGCCGCCGCCCCTCCCGGCCCGCCAGAATGGAGCCATGACCACGACGCCCCGCCCCATCGCCCTCGTTACCGGTGCCTCGCGCGGAATCGGGCGCGCCATCGCCGTCGACCTCGGCCGCACCCACCACGTCATCGTGCAGGGCCGCGATCAGGGGGCTCTCGACGCCCTGGCCGCCGAGCTGCCGTCGGCCACGACCTGGGCGGCCGAGCTGACCGGCGACGGTGCGCTCGACGGATTCCTGGCCGCCGGGCCTGACGGTTCGCTCACGACGCTCGACGTGCTGGTGCACTCGGCCGGTGTCATCGGCGGGTCGACCGTCGAGGCCACGTCGCGCGACGAGTGGCGCCGAGTGCTCGAGGTGAACGTCGTGGCCGTCGCCGAGATCACGCGTGTCGCCCTCCCCGCCCTCCGTGCGGCACGGGGCACCGTCATCGTCATCAACTCGGGTGCGGGATTCACCTCTCGGGGCGACGGCGGCGTCTACGCCGCCAGCAAGTTCGCCGTCCGGGCCTTCGCCGACGCCCTCCGACAGGAGGAGCGCGCCCACGGCGTCCGCGTGAGCTCGGTCCACCCCGGGCAGGTCGACACCGACATGCAGCGCGAGATCCAGGACTCCAGGGGCAACGCCTACCAGGCCGACAAGTACCTCGGGGCGGGCGACATCGCGGATGCCGTCCGCATGGTCGTCGACCTGCCGCCGCGGGCCGTCGCGGAGGTCGTCTCCGTCCGCCCCCTGGCGCTCGGCTGACGATGGACGTCCCGACGCCCTCGAGCTTCCTGATCCTCCACGGCTATGAGAACCATCGGCCGCCCGGGCACTGGCAGCGGTATCTCGCGGAAGAGCTCACAGTCCGCGGACACGACGTCCGCTACCCGCAGCTGCCGGATCCCGACGCCCCCGACGAAGCCGCCTGGCTCGAGGTCGCGCTCGCGAACCTGGCGACGCTCACCGAGGGGCCGGTCACGGTCGTCGCCCACAGCGCCTCAGCGGTGATGTGGCTCCGGGCCTGTTCGCGAGCGGATGCGGACGGCTTAGAGGTGCCCCGGGTGGCTCGCGTGGCGGTGGTCTCGCCGCCCGAGGCCGACGTCATGCTCGCGATCCCCGCGGTGGCGGCGTTCGCCTGGCGACCGACGGGCGAGCCGCTCGACCTCCGCGCCGACGAGGCGCTCGTCGTGATCGGCGGCGGCGACGAGTTCGCGCCGCACGGCGCGGCCGGGATCGCCCCGCATGTGGCGGCCCCTGTGGTCGAGGTTCCGGGCGCAGGTCACATCACGCCGACCTCCGGCTACGGCGAGTGGCCGGCGATGCTCGACTGGTGCCTCGGCCTGCCCGCCTTCCATCCCTCGCACTCACCCGGCTGAGGAGTCGCTGGTTGCTCAGCCAGACCCCGGCGAGAGCAACCAGCGACCCCTCACCACCGCTAGATCGAGCATTCAGCTCACGTGCACGTCGGGGCGACGAGAGCGCTCCTTCTCCGCGCGCCGCAGCACCTCGCGGGTCACGGGCGCCACCTCGCCGACGCCGGTCACCAAGAAGCGCAGCATGTTCGAGATCGGGCTGCCTTCCGTCCACTCGAAGTAGATGTCGGGCACGACGCCCGTCACATCGCGGATCTCGAGCAGGATCGTCGCGATCGTGTTCGGCACGTTGCCGCTGCGGACCTTCAGCACGCGGTACCCGTGCACCGAGTACCCGCACACCTCGAGGTCCTCCTCGAAGTTGGAGGAGTCGTCGGGGTAGACCTCGAGGAACATGATCGGCGACCGCATGGGAATGCCGCTGGCCTTGCGCTCGTCGGCGAGCTTGGTCTTGTACTCGAG
Source organism: Frondihabitans sp. OV104 (assembly GCF_057787745.1). Lineage (NCBI taxonomy): Bacteria > Bacillati > Actinomycetota > Actinomycetes > Micrococcales > Microbacteriaceae > Frondihabitans > Frondihabitans sp. OV104. Next base: position 2,228,280 of record NZ_CM173541.1, on the reverse strand, counting down.
CCGTGAGCCGTCGTCGGGCTCGTTCGACACGATGCGGACGGCTCCGTACTCGTCGGCGTCCTCCTGCACGAATGCCAGGGCGGCGGCGTCGAGCGAGACCGAGGTGGCCCGGAGCTGGAACGAACGGCGCACGCGCGACAGGATCGACACGACGACGATCCCGGCGATGAAGAGGGCCGCGATGCGCACGCCCTCGGGGCGCTCGATCACGTTCAGCACCGTCGTGTAGCCGAAGACGGCGACTGCGACACCGAAGCCGATGGTGCGCTTCTGCTGGCGCTTGTGCAGGGCCGACAGGAAGACGGCGACCGAGGCCGACGTGATGAGCACGAGCACTCCGGTCGCGTAGGCGCCGCCCTGAGCGTCGACGTTCGCGTCGAAGGCGAGAGTGATGATGAAGGCGATGGCGGTGAAGACCAGCACGAGCGGGCGGACCGCGGCGGCCCAGTGCGGGGCCATGCCGTAGCGGGGCAGGTAGCGCGGAACCAGGTTGAGGAGGCCGGCCAGGGCCGAGGCGCCGGCGAACCAGAGGATCGTGATGGTCGAGATGTCGTAGACCGTGCCGAATCCATTGCCCAGGAACTGGTGGGCGAGGTAGGCCAGCGCCCGCCCGTTGGCCTGTCCGCCCGCCTGGAACTCCTTCTGCGGGATCAGCAGCGTGGTCGCGATGCTCGACGTGATCAGGAAGCAGCTCATGACGATCGCGGCCGTGGCCAGCAGGCGCTTGGCGCCGCGGATGCGGCCGAGCGGACGCTCGGGGGTGTCGTCCGTGTCGCCGGTGATCTGAGGCATGACGGCGACGCCGGTCTCGAAGCCGGAGAGACCCAGTGCGAGCTTGGGGAACACCAGCAGCGAGATCCCGACGATCGCGAGCGGATTGGAGTGCTGGGTGGTGAGCGCCTGCCACCAGTTCCCGATCACCTGCGTGTTCTCGCCGACGTGCACGAAGGCGACGACGATGACGACGGCGTTCAGCACCAGGTAGAGGCCGACCAGCACGACCGCGATGCCGATCGCCTCCTTGAAGCCGCGGAGGAAGACGACGGCGAGCAGCGCGATCAGGAAGAGCGTGAGCGGTACCTGCGCCCCGTGGAACCAGCCGGGCGCGTACGGGTTCTCGATCGCATGGGCCGTCGCGTCGGCCGCCGACAGGGTGACCGTGATCATGAAGTCGGTGGCCGCGAAGCCGAGCAGGATCAGCACGAACAGCTTGCCGCCCCACCACGGCAGCAGCCGTTCGAGCATCGCGATCGAGCCGGAGCCCTTGAAGCTCTCGCGGGCGACCCGGCGGTAGACGGGGAGCGCGCCGAGCAGGGTCAGAAGAACGAGCACGATGGTCGCGAACGGCGACAGCAGGCCCGCGGCGACGGCCGCGATCGCCGGCTGGTAGCCCAGCGTCGAGAAGTAGTCGACGCCGGTGAGGCACATGACGCGCCACCACGAGTGGGTCTTCTCGGGTGCCTCGGCGTGGGGGCCGGGGTGCACCCCGGAGCGGTCGCTCAGGCCGTCGAGCATCCAGGCCCGGAGGGAGTTCCTGCGCAGGGCCTTGATCTGACCCTGCTCGAGGGCGTCTGTCTGACCGGTTCGGTCGGTGGTGGTCACGGTGCAGTTCTACTCGCCGAAAGTGAATCCGGAGGGGAGGCTAGGCCCAGACGCCCGAGGTTCCGCGTCGGTGGCTGCCCAGCAGGTGGGTGTCGACGATGCCCGTCGCCTCCATCAGCGCGAACATCGTGGTCGGGCCGACGAAGCGGAAGCCCTTCTTCTTGAGGGCCTTCGACAGGGCGACCGACTCGGGCGACGTCGTCGGGATGTCGGCGAGGGTCAGGGGCTCGGGCGTGACCTCGGGACGGAACGACCACACGAGGTCGACGAGCCCGCCCTCGTCGCGAAGCGCGATCACGGCCCGGGCGTTGTCGATGGTGGCGTCGACCTTGAGCCGGTTGCGCACGATGCCGGCGTCGGCCATCAGCCGTGCGCGGTCGTCGTCGTCGAAGGCCGCGACGACCTCGGGGTCGAAGTCGCGGAACGCCGCACGGAAGTTCTCGCGCTTCTTCAGGATCGTCGCCCACGAGAGGCCCGACTGGAACGCCTCGAGGCTCAGCCGCTCGAACAGGCCGCGCTCGTCGCGCACGGGCATGCCCCACTCGGTGTCGTAGTAGGCCTGGAGCACGGGGTCGGTCGAGGCCCAGATCGGGCGGGAGAGGCCGTCGGGGCCGACGACGAGGGGTTCCGGGGGCATACTCCAAGCCTAGGAGGGGCCTCCGACGTTCCTGCGCCCGGTATTCTGGGGCAATGCGTCTGGCGAGTGTCCCCGAGACGACTGCGCCTCTCACGAGTGCTGTAAGGCCTGCGTCGACGCGGGTCGACCTGCACCAGCACCTGCTGCCGGTCGAGTTCCTCGACGCTCTCCGCTCGCGCTCGGCTCTGCCGCGCATCGTCGACGACTGGACCCTGCTGACTGAGGGCGAGTCGCCCTACTCGGTGAACCCGACGGCGCACGACGTCGAGAGCCGCCGCTTCCGCGAGCTGGCCGAGGGCAAGGGCGACGTGCTTCTGTCGCTGCCGGGCAACCTCCGCGTCGAGGAGCTCCCGTTCGACGACGCCCGCGAGCTCATCGCCGTCTGGCACCGGTCGGCGCTCGAGCTCGGCGAGCCGTTCCGCGTCTGGGCGGCCACCCCGATGAACGAGTTCGACCTCGACGGCGTCGCCGCGATCCTCGCCCACGACCGGGTCGTCGGGCTGCAGGTGCCCGCGACCAGCCTGGCGTCGGCGGCCGATCTCGAGCGCCTCGAGCCGGTCTTCTCGATCGTCGAGCGCGCAGGCAAGCCCGTGCTCTTCCACCCGCGCCACGTCGTCGCGGCCCCGAACCACGGTGTCGCCACAAGCGACACCCTGCCGCGGGCCGAGCAGCTCAAGACCGCCTGGAACACCTGGGCCGACGGCGGCCGCGACCGGCACCCCGCCCTGCGCGTGGCGTTCATCGCGCTAGCCGGGCTCGCGCCGCTGGCGCACGCCGCAGCCTCGGCACGGGGCGGACGCGTGCCGAAGAGCGATCCCAACGTCTTCTACGAGACCAGCGCCTACGACGAGCGCGCGATCGACGCGATGGCGCGCATCGTCGGCGTCGCTCCGCTCGTGCACGGCTCCGACCGGCCGTTCCGCCAGCCCCGCGACCCCGAGCTCGGCCGCCGCTTCAACCACGCCGTCTTCTCGCAGAACCCGCGCGCGCTCCTCGCCGGCCCGCCCTCGTAGGTGCCCCGGGCGCAGGAACTAGCGGGCCGTCGTGAACCCGCCCTCGCCCCGTACCGGCACGTCGCCCACCTCCACGCCGTCGACGCGTGCGGCGGCCGGCCCGCCGTCCCGAACCCACGCGAGCAGCTCGGCCACCCGGTCGGGCGTACCCTCCGCCTCGATCTCGACGCGGCCGTCCTCGCGGTTGCGCACGAACCCCGCCACCCCGATGCGGTTCGCCTCGTGCTCGGTCCAGTAGCGGAATCCGACGCCCTGGACGACGCCGTCGACCAGCAGGCGGCGGCGGATGAGGTCGGTCACGCCTGCACCCTACCCACGCGGAGCACGGAGCGTCCTCCGATGCGTGCCGCGTAAGCTCACCGCCAGTGGGTGCTCGACGAGCACCTTGACACACGGGGGCCGCGACGGAGCGGCCCCGACCTTCGAATGAAGGAGTCGCACCATGTCCGACACCGCTTCCATCCGTCTCCCGCGCACCGCTTCGGTCCGCACCCGTCCGGCCAAGGCGGCTCGCGCCGCTCGTCCGGCTCGCACCATGGCCTCGCCCCGCGCGGCCTACCCCGCCGGCACGTACGTCGTGGTCGACGCGGAGTACGCGGCACGCCCCGCCGGCACCTTCACCGGTGCTCCTGCGGTCGGCCGCGCCGACGGCACGTTCGTGTCGGTCGATGCGCTCGGCGCTCGCGGCGCCGGGTCGTACGTCGACTGAGCTCGCACCCTTCGGCGTTCGCGACGACGGAGATCCTCTACCCCAGCCCCGCCGATCGGCGTCGGGGGAGGCCGGCGGCGAGGATCTCCGTCGCGCGGCCTACGGGCGGCGTCGCGTCCGGACCCTCGCGGCGACCATCAGGGCCACGCCCGCGGCGAGCAGCAGCCCGCCGGCGGCGAACGGCAGCTCCGGGGCCGAGCCGGTCATGGCCAGTTCAGCCGGGTCGTCTGCGGCACCCGCGATGACCGGGGTGGGAGAAGGGGCCGGAGAGCCTGAGACCGGAGGCGCGGGCGGGGCCGGCGGAGCAGGCGCCGCGGGCTGGGCCAGCGGTGTCGCGAGGGCGCCCGATGTCGTGGGCGTCGTGAACTCGATCGGCTGGTCGTCAGCCCCGTCGACGACGATCGTGTACGGCTGGCCGGGCAGCAGCTCGGCCGTGAATCCGCCGTCGGCGTCGGTCGTCGTGGTGGCGGTCGGCGCGTCGTCGCCGTCGCGGGTGATCACGATCGGGGTGTCGGCCGCAGGCTCTCCGCTGGGCGTGACGATGGTGGCGGTGACCTCGACCGGCGGGATCGTGAAGTCGAAGTCCAGGCCGGGGGTGTCGGCGTCGAGCGTGTCGAATGTGATCGGATCGGCGGCCGCTGCCTGCGGGGGAGTGGCCACGGAGACCGTGTATCCGCTCGTCGAGACCAGGCCGGGCACGCTCCAGGTGCCGTCGCCCGCCGTCGTGGTCGTCGCGACCGCCGTGCCGGAGGCGTCGCGGATCGTCAGCTTCGCGCCGCCGTAGGCGGCACCGTTCACGCGGACGGCGCCGGACGCAGCGAACGTCTTCGTGGCGAACCAGGTCTGGTAGACGGGGAAGCCCGAGCGCCACTGGTAGGTGATCGTCAGGGTCTCGAGGGGCACGGACGGGCTGAACCAGCCCGAGGCGCCCTCGGTGTCGGTGGCCGTGGCGTTTCCGGTGAGCGTGGCCCTAGCCGGGTCCCAGGTCGGGAGGTCGTGGGCCTTGGAGGCGTCGCACGAGGGGCCGCCCGCGCGGTCGCAGTAGTTGTAGGCGCCCTGGAACCCGAGCGCGTCGACCGGGACGGCGTCGCCGTTCACATCGGTCGCGGTGATGGTCGCGGCATCGGCGTCGATGTCCCCGACGACGAACGACCAGCCCGAGGCGGGGGTCGGAGTCGCGAACGTGTAGGTGGTGACCGCGGGTGACGCGGCGTTGTTTGCGTTAGGTCGCTGGTTCAGGTACGGCTTGCCGCGGCTGGTGCCGTAGACCTCGCCCACCGGGGTCACGTTCGCCTGCCACGTGGACACGCCGCTCGGGGTCGTGGCCGCGCTCGACGTGCTCGTGAAGGCGGTCTCGGGGAAGCCGCCCGGCAGAGACATCGTGCCGGTGTACGCCTTGCTGGAGCCGGCCACGGCGAAGGTGCCCCACGCGCCGGCCTCGGCCGCGCTGGCCGGGGCGGCGCTCACGAGGGCGAGCGCCCCGACCGCGGCGGCAGCGACGATCACGGCCCCGACGCGAGAACGAATGGACGAGACGGTGATCATGGCGTGCGCCTTCCCCTGGCAACAGTGACTCTGTGGGGTGAGCTTAAATCACACCCGCCACATCTGTCACCCGGGGCTGTACCCCGTTGCCGCTACCTCTTCTTGACCTTCGAGACGACGTCCTCGTTGAACGAGGTCTTGGCCGCCTTCTCCTTCTTGTCGAGGCGCTTCTCCTTGAGGGAGCGGGCGGCGGGTTTCGCGGTGTCCTTGCGGGCGGATTTGTCGGCCATGGTGGTGCCTCCGTTCAGAACCTGTGCGGTTCCGTGGCCCCCGAGGCTACGGCGCTTGCAGCGCGTTCTGACCCGGGGCAGGCGGATTGGCAGGTTCACGGCCGCGCGCCCGGTCGGCGGCCAGTGACAAGCTGTGGCCATGACCGAGGTCGCTCGACGCCGCCTGCGCGCTCAGGGTGTCGCCGGGCGCGGATTCTCGAGCGTCCCCGAGGCGGCGTCGGGCTTGCTGGCCCTCCAGGCGCAGGATCTCCATGCGGTCAAATGGGCCCTGGCGCTCCGCTCGACCGGTTCGCTCGCCGACGTCGATGCGGCCCTCGACTCGGGCGCCATCGTGCGCTCCTGGCCGATGCGCGGCACCCTCATGTTCGCCGCCCGCGACGACCTGCGCTGGCTCACCGAGCTGCTCGGGCGGCCTCGCTCGGCGGCGTGGCCGTCGACGACGGCGACCTCGAGCCCCCGGGTGGCACGGCGTCGCCGGTTCGTCGCGGCGACGTGCGGCTGCTCGGGGCGTTCGACGAGTTCCTGCTCGGGTACGCCGATCGCACGGCCTCGTTGAGGCCGGAGCGCTTCGCCCGGGTCGTGGCCGGGGTCGAGCGGCGGGCGGCCGACTACGCCCGGTACCTCGGGCGAGAGCTCGACCTGTCGGTCGGCGCCGCCTGACGTCGATCGGCGTCCGTCCGCCTCTCAGCGCATGTGCGCCCCGTGGTGCGGCCGCGACGGCCACCAGAACGCGTTGCCGGTGACGAAGACGAGCGCGGGCACGAGCACGGTCCGCACCACGAGGGTGTCGAGCAGCACGCCGATGCAGACGATGATCCCGACCTGGGTCAGGGCGACGACCGGCAGCACTCCGAGCACGGCGAAGACGGCGGCCAGCAGCACGCCGGCGCTCGTGATCACGGCCCCGGTCGACGAGAGGGCGCGGATCATCCCGGGGCGGGTGCCGTGCAGGGCGGACTCCTCGCGCGCCCGCGTCGTCAGGAAGATGTTGTAGTCGACGCCGAGCGCCACCAGGAAGAGGAATGCGAACAGCGTCACCGACGAGTCGAGCGCGTCGAAGCCGAAGACGTGCGTGAACAGGAACGTCGAGGCGCCGAGGCTGGCGAAGAACGTGGCCAGGACGCTCGCGATCAGGAGGATCGGCGCGACGAGCGACCGCAGGAGCAGGAGCAGCACCACGAAGACGATGGCCAGGATGATCGGGATGACGAGGTCCTGGTCGTGGTTCGCGGCGTTCTGGGTGTCGAGGGCGGTCGCGTCGGTCCCGCCGACGAGAGTCTGCGCCAGAGAGCCGTCGCCGTCGGCATAGCCGTCGCGCAGCCGCTCGATGGTGCGGAACGCGGCGTCGCTCTCGGGCTCGGCCGTGAGCGAGACGCTGATCTCGGTGCGTCCCGCGTGGGCGTCGCCCGCCGTCGCGCTCGAGACGCCGGTCGTGCCCTTCGCCAGCTCCGTGGCGTCATCGGCGACCGAGGTCGGAGCGAGGACGGTCGTGCGGCTGGTCAGGCCCGCCGAGAACGAGCGGTCGATGACCTTCTGCGCTGTCACGCTGGCCGGGTCGCCGAGCAGCTGCGCCGTCTGCGAGAGGCCGACGGCGTATCCCGACAGTCCGAGCGCCAGGACCCCGAGGCCGACGACGGCCACGACGGAGACGACGACGGGTCGATGCGAGACGCGGGTGCCGAGACCGGCCCAGAATCCGCGCGGAGTATCGCCCGTCTCGGGAGTCGTGTCGGCGACGCGAGGGATGAACGGCCAGAACAGGCGACGTCCGCAGATCACCAGGGCCGCGGGGAGGGCGACGAGGGCGAACACCATCGCGACGACCACGCCGACGGCGCAGGCGAAGCCGAGAGCGCGGTTGGTCGACAGGGCGGCGAGCAGCAGGGTCAGGAGGCTGAGCGCCACCGTCCCGCCGCTGGCGGCGATGGCCGGCCCCGCGCTCGTCACGGCAGTGCGCATGGCGGCGAAGCGGTCGGGGGTGCGCGTGAGCTCCTCGCGGTACCGGGCGACGAGCAGAAGGGCGTAGTTGGTGCCCGCCCCGAAGACGAGGACCGACAGGATGCCCGAGATCGAGGCGTCGACGGTGAGGCCGAGCGGCTCGGCGAGGGCCTTGACGACCACCCCGGCGAGCCCGTCGGCAGTGCCGACGACGGCGAGCGGCACGATCCAGAGCACCGGGCTGCGGTAGGTGATGATCAGGAGGGCGGCGACCACCAGCACCGTCACGAGCAGCAGCCGGAAGTCGGCGCCGGCGAACGAGTTGCTGACGTCGTCCTGGAACCCCACCGGGCCGGTGAGCTGAGCCGTCAGGCCGGACGGGAGCGACTTGGCGGCCGCGGTGCGGAGGTCGGCCGCGGTCGTGCCGACGTCGTCGGACGACGAGACGGGCACCGCGACCAGGGCTGCCGAGCCGTCGTCGCTGAACTGCGGGCGGACGGCCTCGGGTGTGGTCGAGAGCGTCGCGAGGGCGGTGGCGCGCTCGTTGATCGCGGTGCGGTCGGCAGCGGTCAGATCGTCGCCGCCGCGGTCGTAGACCACGATTCCGACGGTCGTGTCGGCGGAGGGGAACGCCGCGAGCAGGGCCGACACCTTCGCCGACTCGGCGCTGGCGGGCAGGCCCGACGGCGGGTACGAGTCGGAGGCCGGCTTCGGCAGGAAGGCGAAGAGCAGGGCGACGGCGATGGCGGTCAGCCCCAGGACGAGCCAGGAGCTGCGGCGGGAGCGGAAGGCGGCGGAGAAACGGCGAATGATGAGATCCTTCAGCAAATCGATGTCTTAGTCACTGAGAAGTCTAGATGCTAAGAGTTCTACTCCGTTCCGGTAGATTCTGCAACGAGGAGGTTCTCCCGATGAACCCGAGCACACGACCCGACTCCGGTCGGCGCGCCGAGATCGTCATGCGCCTGCAGATGCTCATGACCGAGTCGCGTCACGTCGCCACCGCGTTCTCGACACAGCACGGACTCTCGTCGAGCGACCTCGACGCACTCCTCTACGTGATGCACCAGCAGGACGCCGGCTCGCCGGCCACGCCCGGCGGCATCGCCGAGGCGCTCGACCTGACCTCCGGGGCGGCGACCGGCATCATCGACCGGCTCGCCCAGGCGGGGCACGTCGTGAGAACGCGCGATGAGCAGGATCGGCGGATCGTGCGCGTCCATTTCGCCGAGCCCGCCCGCGACGTGGCACGCGGCTTCTTCGCCCCGCTCGGACGCCTCACCGACGACGTCATGGCCGGCTACTCGCCCGACGAGCTCGACGCGGTGACGCGGTTCCTGGGCGAGATGGGCGACGCGATGCGCGAGCACGGGCGCGGGGGAGCGGCGGCGGGGTAGTTCCTGCGCCGGGCTACCGTCTCGGCCGCCGGTCAGCGATCCCGGTGTCTGATCTCCGCCTTCCGCACCGTGAAGCCGCCATCCTGTGCGAACAATCCCACTCGGCCGTCGGTCCGGTCGTACAGACGCGTGCTCAGGGCGACCCCGCCATCGATTACGGCGACGCAGATGTCATGGTCGAAGTGGACCTCCAGTCGGTGCGTGCCTGCCGGGAGTGCGACTGATCTCTCGAGCTCGACCGCGTGGGGAACGTCGCCGAGCACCTGCCACTGCTCGTCGCCGGTTCGTCCTCGCGGCCATCGATCCAGGACCATCCTGTTCCGCTGCGGTTCGAGACGAAGCGCGTAGCCCTCTTCGCCGTCGTCGGAGGATCGCAGCAGGACCCCGCATGACTGAGAGCCAGGCTCGATGTCGATCTCGACGGCGAAGATGCTGTCGGGCTCGAGGACGGGGCCGAGCCAGGCGGAGAATCGATCTCGCGCGCCAGCTCCGACTCGAGGATCTGCGCCATTCGCAGCAGTGAACTGCTCCGTGACATCGATGTCCGCGCCGTAGGCGTCTTTCACCGCGTCGGGAAGGTCGAAGGCCAACGATCCGTCGGAGCGCTGATGCGCCTGGAGGATGGACATCGTGCCCGCCCACTGCCACGCGCCGTCATCTCGCTCGCCCTGCTTGGAGGCGATCCATCCGACGAAGAAGCGGTTTCCGCTGAGCTCCACGGTCTTGGCCGCGTAGAAGGCTCGGCCGTCGATGGTGTCATCCGCTGGGGCATGCCAGGGGCCGTCCGGAGTAGCCGAGACGCGATAGCGGGTGCAGAACGAATCCGTGAACTCCGAGTACACGAGGTACCACCAGTCGCCCCACTGGAAGACATCTGGACACTCCTGTGTGATGAAGCGGTGGGGCTCCCATGCGGTCCCGGCGTCGCGCCAGGTCACGAGGTCGTCCGATTCGAGACGGGCTACGACACCCGAGCGGCGGAACGGCTTGTCGATACGGCGAGCGGCCATCAGCATCTGCCAGGGTCCGCCCTCGGACGGGCGGAAGACGAACGGGTCTCGCCAGTCCTGAGGTGCGTACTCGGGCCCTGCGGGCAGATCCCAGTCGGGGTGCTTCGTCCACTGCGTGAGATCGCCCTGCGAGGTGGCGTGGCAGACGACCTGCGCATCTCCATCGGTCCCGTCTCGACTCACCCTGATGCGAGGGTTGTGTCCCGTGTAGAACAAGTGGAAGAGACCGTCAGAGTCGCGTACGACACTGCCGGTATAGCAGTCGAAGTCGGCAGCATCGGGCCCGCCCGAGGGCAGGATGACTCCCCGGTCGACGAATTCGACGAAGTCCGTCGTCGTGACTGCGGCCCAGGGCATGCCGAACGGCCGCTCCAGCGGGGGTTCGGAGGGTCGTTCGTCGAGGAGATAGAAGAGCCATGCGGTGTCGCCGACGGCGAACGGAATGACGTCTCCGACCCACGCGGACGGCGGACGGAAATGCGTCGATGGGCGATTGCTCACTCGAATCCTCTTGTAGGGGGTGCTGACAGGGATTGCCGGGGGATGAATCTGCACGACACGATGTGCCGCACAGGTGCCCTGCCTTCGAGCAGGAGCATCGCCGCCTCGAAGCCCATGCGCTCGTGAGGCAGCGCGACAGTCGTCAACGACGGATGCATCTGATCGGCGAGGTCGGGCTGGTCGTCGAATCCGACGATGCTGATGTCTCGAGGGCAGCTGAGGCCGCGCGCCTGTGCGGCCATCATGGCGCCCACGGCCATGCGGTCGTTGCCGCAGACGAACACGCTCGGATGGCCCTCCTCGAGGGCAGACGTGGCAAGCTCGTACCCGGATCCGACCTGGTAGTTGCCGTACTCGAAGCGGATGCCGGACGGATCAACTCCCGCTTCCGCAGCGGCGTCGAAGAGCCCGCGGACGCGTTCCCGGCAGGCGAAATCATCCTCGGGGCCGCCCAGGAAGACCACATCGCGATGGCCTGACTCGAACACCGCCATGGCGGCGTCGCGGCCTCCCCGGTACTCGTCAGCGAGCACGACGGCGGCCGTGGTGTCCGTCTCGGGGAAGCAGTTGACGAAGACGACCCGGGTTCCATCCGGGACGTCGATGGGATAGACGATCTCGGGGCCGGGCGCTGCGTAGATGAGGCCGGCGACACCCTGGCGCACGAGGTTCTCGACCGCGGCCTTGCCCCCGTCGGGCGTCTGCTCGGTCTCGACGACGAAGCAGACGTAGCCCGCGTCCTGCACTGCTCGTTGGATTCCTGTGATGATCCGACCGGCGTAGGGCTGGGAGACGACTCTGTCGGCTATCACGCCGACCGTGTAAGACCGATTCGAGCGCAACGCCTGCGCGGCACGGTTGGGCTGGAAGTCAAGATCTTTCGCGGCCTGGATGACGCGCACGCGGGTCTCGTCGGCCACCGACACATCGCGCCGATCGTTCAAGACGAACGAGACCGTGGGCTGGGATACGCCGGCGGCCCGAGCGACGTCTTTCATTGTCACGCGCCTGGCCGGCTCGGGTGCTTCACGGCTTGCCATCTGGGCCTCCTTGTCTGTCTCATCATGGCAGAGGCAAATACGTATTGCCTAGTCACTGCCACTTGTGTAAGGTCGTGCCAGCAAATACGTATTGGCTCACCACGAGGTGGGCCGGACAGCGCTCAGAGAGGAGCGGGTAATGGTCTCAGCATTTCAATCACCCATCGATCGTCGAACCCTTTTCAAGGCAGGCGGGGCGGGGCTGGCCCTGGCAGGACTGACGAGCCTCGCCGCCTGCTCGACGAACACCGGAGGCGGGGGCGGCGGAACCGTCACCATGCTCTACTTCGGCGAGCAGAGCGCTGCGACGACGTTGCAGAAGGCGATCGAGCCGAAGATCAAGGCGCTGGACAAGAACGCGAGCTTCCAGGTCACGGCGATCAACGGCACCGACTGGAACGACTTCCTCGCAAAGGTTCTGACGCAGATCGCCGCAGGCAACGCCCCCGACATCGTCAGCGTCGCAACGGAGGGTCAGCAGCTGCTCGCCTCCAAGGACCTGCTGGTCCCCCTCGACAGCTACGTGACGAAGGACCTGTCGTCTCTCGACACCTACTTCTCTGGTGTCCACCCGGTTCTCGTCGAGTCGACGATGTACGAGGGCCACCTCTACACGCTCCCCGACAGCTTCAACGCCGGCAGCATGTTCTACTCCACGAGCGTCTTCGAGAAAGCCGGTCTGGATGCACCCAAGAGCAACTGGACGATGGACGACTTCCATTCTTCGGCTGGCAGCATCGCCAAGATGGGCGGCAACACGAACGCCTTCGACTGGGTCGTGCGCCTGTGGGGCAGCTGGACCTCGTTCCTGTACGCCAACGACGGCAACCTGCTCGAGGAGGGCAAGTACTCCGGCGGTGACTGGCTCTGGAAGAGCGACGCCTTCAAGAACAACGCCATCGGCGTGAGCGGTCGCAACGGCGGATGGAAATGGGGTCAGCCGACAGCCAATTCCGACGCTGCCGTCGAGGCGCTCGAGTACATGATCGACCTCCAGAAGTCGGGCTACTCGCCGTCGCCCGATGTCGGAGGCGGTGCGACCCTTCAGGGACTTTTCGCCTCGGGCCGGATCGGCATGGCCATCGGCGGAGGATTCTGGGCCGGCGGCCTCCACAACGCGGGCATGAAGGACGGCAGCTTCGACGTCGTGAACTTCCCGACCTGGAAGAGCAACAAGTCGCTCTTCGGTGCCGGCGGCTACGGCATCTTCAACTCCTCGAAGAAGAAGGACCTCGCCTTCGAGGTGGTGAAGCTCATGGTGCAGCCGTCGACTTTCGACACTCTGTGGCCGGGCAATGTGACCACCCCCGCCCAGAAGCCCCTCATGACAAGCGCCCGGTACGCTTCCACCGGACCTGCGCACTGGTCTACGTTCTACGACCAACTGGACAACTCGGTTCCGATCTCGGCACCGCCGTACTACAACGCTCTGGCGACATCGCTGAATCAGCGCACCACGGAGGCCATCTCGTCCGGCAACGCCAAGAAGGCTCTCGACGGCATGCAGGCCGATTTCGAGCAGGCAGCGAAGCAGTCGTCCTGATGTCAGCCACTCTCGAACGCCGCGATGGCTCGGCCACGGGCCCTCGCCGCGTGACCCCGCATGCACGCCCGGGTGCCAAGAGGGCACGCCGTCGCGAAGCCACATTCGGCTTTCTCATGATCGGGCTCGCCGTCATCTTCGTGGCGGTCTTCACCCTTGCCCCGATCGTCGCGTCCCTCGGGTTGTCCTTCACATCGTGGGACGTCTTCACGCCTCCGAAGTTCGTCGGTCTGGACAACTACACGCGGCTCTTCACCGATGGGCAGGTGCTGGCATCGTTCGGCGTCACGATCACCCTCGCCCTGGCAATCGTGATCCTGCAGATTTCTCTCGGGATGCTGCTGGCGGTGTTGGCCAACAACCGGCGCCGGAACGCCACGCGGGTGTTCTTCCGCACGTCGTTCTACCTGCCGTTGCTGGCATCGACGGCCGCCGTGTCGATCTTCATGGGCTATATCTTCGACACCAAGTTCGGCCTCATCAACTACTACCTCGGCGAGCTCGGCCTCTCGGGCGTGCACTGGTTGAACAATCCATTCTCGGCAAAGGTCACCATCGTCCTCGTCGTCGTGTGGCAGCAGGTTGGCTTCACGTTCGTCCTCTTCGTCGCAGCCCTCATGTCCGTGCCCGTCGATGTGCAGGAAGCCGCGGCCATCGACGGGGCCGGTCCGTGGCGCACGCTGTTCAGGATCAAGATCCCGCTGATCAGCCCGACGATCCTGTTCGCGACAGTCATCGCGATGATCAATGCGATGCAGCTGTTCGACCAGCCCTTCATCATGACGAAGGGCGGGCCCGGGACGGCCACCACGACCGCGACCATCGCGATGTACCAAGCCGGGTTCCAGAACCTCCAGTTCGGATTCGCCTCCGCCATCGCCATCCTGCTCCTGGTCATCATCGGCATCATCACGGGCCTTCAATTCATCGCCGCACGAAAGCTGGTGTTCTACCAATGACGACAGAAATCCTCCACCCGGTCCCCGCTCTCGACGACAACAAGCCCCGTGTCGACGGCGTCGTCCGACGCAGGAAGCCCCTTGTCACGGTCGGCAGCGCCCTCGGCCTGGTAATCCTGATCATCGCCGCCGTCTTTGCCCTCGGTCCGCTCCTCTGGACCCTGACGACATCGCTTCGGACGCCCGCCGCGTCGTTCAACAATCCGCCGCAGTGGTTTCCGGTGGACTGGGACTTCAGCAACTACGCCGCCGTGTTCCACCAGCTGCCGATCGGACAGTTCTTCTTGAACAGCGTCGTCGTCACCCTGCTCATCGTCGTCGGGCAGACGGTCACCTGCAGCCTGTCGGGGTACGCCTTCGCCATGATCTCGTTCCCGGGGAAGAACACGATCTTCGGGATCTTCCTCGCGACGATGATGGTGCCGATCCAGACGATCATCATTCCGGTCTTCGTGATCCTGAAAGACATCGGCCTCACCGGCTCGATCGCGTCTCTCATCATCCCGGCCCTCGGCAGCGCGTTCGGCACGTTCCTGATGCGGCAGTACTTCATGCAGATGCCCAAGGAACTCGGGGAAGCCGCTCGGATCGACGGTGCCAGCCAGTTCGGCGTCTTCCGGCACATCTACATCCGCATGGCGAGCCCCGCTGTGGCGACCCTGGCGATCCTGAACTTCTCGGGCTTCTGGGCGGAGTACTACCGCCCTCTGATCTTCCTCAACCAGCAGAACACCTTCACGCTCCCGCTGGGACTCGTGGCCCTTCAGGGCAACCTCGGCACCGGCTCGATCTCGGTCGTCCTCGCCGGCGTGATCCTGACCATGATCCCCAGCGTTCTCCTCTTCATCCTCGCTCAGAGGTACTTCATCGAAGGCGTGACGGCAGGATCATCCCGATGAACGAGACTCCGGCCGGATCCACTTCGGCGCGCAGGGAAGGACCTCCGTCAATGACACGCACAGCCGATCACCACCTTCCGCGGTTCCATGTCCGCCTTCCGCGCGGGTACGTCAACGACCCCAACGGACCGATCGACATCGGTGGCCAGGCGCACCTGTACTTTCAGTCTCGACCCCGGGTCGACATCGAGATACCCGTCGAGTGGGGCCACGCGACCAGTGACGATCTCGTTCACTGGCGCCTTCACCGCCCAGCCATCGTGCCTGTTCCGGGTGGTGCGGACTCGGGCGGTGCCTGGTCCGGCAACACTGTGCTTCACAGCGGAGCCGTCAGGGCCTACTACTCCGGAAAGGTCGACCACAATCCCTTCCAGTCGGTGCTGATGGCCGAGTCCCTCGACGACGGCGCCACCTACGGGCCGCCCCGGCAGGTCGTCGCCGACCCGGCCGCCGACGAGGGGATCACGATGTTCCGGGATCCCTTCGTGTGGTACGACGATGGCGCCTGGTCGATGGCTGTCGGCGCTGCCGCCGACGACCAGACGGCATCGATCCGCCACTACCGGTCCGCTGACGGAGTCGACTGGGAGTACGTCGGCGATCTCGCGTCGATGCCCCGAGGCATCGTCAACGACGTCGACACCGGAGAGGGATGGGAGTGCCCCCAGATCCTCTCGGTGGGAGGCTCAGAGGTTGCGATCGTGGCCTCGTGGTCACACGCGGCCGGCCCGGGCGACGTCTTCGCCATCGCCCTCGACGGGCCGCAGATCCCGCACAGGGTCGATGACGGCCACAATTTCTACGCCGCATCCGTCATGCGGACGAGCTCATGGGGCCCGGTCTTGTTCGGGTGGGTCACTGAAGGACGCCCGATGGACTGGTCTGCGGCCGCAGGATGGTCGGGTGCGATATCGGCACCGCGAACGACTTGGTTGCAGGACGGACGGCTCGCCTCCGAGCCGCATCCGGCTCTGAGGTCGCTCCGACTCGGCGACTCCCGGTCCGGCCGCAATGCCACTATCGGGGCTCAGGCCGAGGTGGTTCTCCCGGTCGCCGAGACGGGCGTGCTCCGGCTGCGCTTCTCCGATACCGAGTACCTCCTCATCGCCGTCGATGCAGAAGCCGACTCGATCTCGATCGACCGGAGGCACGCCAGCTCGGACACGCGGGCTGACGCGAGGCCGGCCATCGCGAGGGATGCGTTCGCCCCCTCGACCGCTCGACCCGCCGTGCGGATCCTGATCGACGGATCGATCGTCGAGGTCTTCACGAGCGCCGGAAGATCTCTGACGACCCGCGTCTATCCGACGACGGCTCCGCCCTGGACTGTCGACGGGCCCGCCGAGGCGATGGTGTGGGATCTCGAGAGTGCATTCTCCCTCGAGCGCGAGCGCGAGCGCGAGCGCGAGGGCGCCGCCGTGGCCGATCCCGACCACGTCCTGGCCAGACGATGACCGAATCGGACACGGAGTGAACGGGGCGGCGATCGTGATCGCCGGGGAAGCGCTCGTCGATATCGTGACCGGGCGAGCAGGTAGCGAGATACCCGGGGGAAGTCCTGCCAACGTCGCTCTCGGGCTGGGCCGCCTGGGCGCCGACGTCGAATTCGCGACGTGGCTGGGGAATGACGACCGAGGACACCGGATCGCGCATCTGCTGGAGGCATCGGGAGTACGACTCTCGGCGGGCGCCTTCGGAGCTCGGCGGACCTCGACGGCGACAGTGCATCTGACCTCCGGGGGCCAGCCGAGCTACGGCTTCGATGTCGAGTGGGACCTCCCGCGCCTGGAGCAGATTCCGAGATGGCTTCACATCGGCTCGATCGGCGCGTTCCTCCAGCCGGGTGCCGGCAAAGTCCTCGAACTGGTCCGGAGGACGACGGCGTCGGGCGGCACCGTGTCCTTCGATCCGAATATTCGCTCAGATCTCCTCGAGGAGGTCCCTGACGCCCGGGGCTGGTTCGAGCGCCTCGCTCAGGGCGCACAGGTGCTGAAACTCTCGGATGAGGACGCCGAGTGGCTCTATCCCGGCTTCGACACCGATCGTGTTCTCGACCACCTCCTGCGACTCGGAGTATCGCTGGCGGCTCTGACGCTCGGCGGGGAAGGAGCTGTCCTCTCAACGTCCATCGCGCGAACCCGGGTCGCGGGGCGCTCGGTCGCCGTCGTGGACACCGTGGGGGCGGGAGACACGTTCATGGCGGCGCTGATCTGGCAGCTCTTCGACCGATCCGTGCCGTGGTCGTCTCTGACCGAGACGGATCTCACCCGGCTCGGCACTGTGAGCGCCGCAGCGGCGTCCATCACGGTCGGGCGGCGTGGCGCCGACCTCCCGAGCATCGGCGACCTGCGCAAGACCATGCGTGACGTTCACGTGTGACTGCTCGATGCGTCGAGGTCTCCGCTTCGGCCGTCCCGCCGCCCCACCCGAAAACCTGCCGCGCGGCAAGGGTAGCCTCGGAGCATGTCTTCGACGTATGTCTCGGCGCTCGACTTGTTCTCCGTCGGTATCGGCCCCTCCTCGTCGCACACGGTGGGGCCGATGCGCGCGGGGCGGAGGTTCGCCGGCGAGGTGGCGGGTTCCTGCGCCCCGGGCTCCGTGGAGGCGCTCGAGGTGACGCTGTACGGATCGCTCGCGGCGACCGGGATCGGCCACGGCACGCCCGACGCGGTGATCGGCGGGCTGATGGGGCTCGATCCCGAGACGTGCGACCCGGCGGCCGTGCGCGGGCTGGCCGAGCGGACCACCGGCACGCTGCCTCTCGACGGCGTCGGCGAGGTGGGGTTCGCCGGCGTGCGTCTCGCACCCCTCACGCGCCTGCCGGCGCACCCCAACGCGCTCTCGTTCGAGGTGCGCTCGACGACGGGCGAGACGGTGCGCCGCGACGTCTACTACTCGGTCGGCGGCGGGTTCGTCGTCAGGGAGGGCGAGCCCGACCAGGCGCTTCCCGACCGCGAGGCCCCTCTCGGATTCGACACGGCCTCCGAGCTGCTGGCGCTCTGCGACGAGCACGACGCCCCGATCGCCGACATCGCCTGGCGCAACGAGGTCGCCCTGCACGGGGCCGACGCCGTGGTCGCCGGGCTCGAAGCGCGCTGGGCGGCGATGGAGGCGTGCATCGACGCCGGCTTGACCGCGACCGGCGTGCTCCCCGGCTGGATGAAGGTGCCCCGGCGAGCCGCCGACGTGGCCGCGCGCCTGTCCGAGGTGTCGGCGACCGACCCCGATGCCCCGGCTCGCTGGCTGCAGGCGTTCGCGCTCGCCGTCAACGAGGAGAACGCGGGCGGCGGCCGGGTCGTGACGGCACCCACCAACGGAGCCGCCGGGATCATCCCCGCCGTAGGCCTCTACGCGATCCGCTTCCTCGGCATCGAGCGCGCCGCCGTCGTGCGCGACTACCTCCTGACCGCCGCCGTGATCGGCTCGCTCTACAAGCGCAACGCCTCCATCTCAGGAGCCGAGGCCGGCTGCCAGGGCGAGGTCGGGTCGGCGTCGTCGATGGCCGCCGCCGGCCTGACCGCGGTGCTCGGCGGCTCGTGGCGCCAGATCGAGAACGCGGCCGAGATCGCCATGGAGCATCACCTCGGCCTGACCTGCGACCCGGTCGGCGGGTTCGTGCAGGTGCCCTGCATCGAGCGCAATGCGATCGCGGCAGGAACGGCGGTCTCCGCCGCCCGGCTCGCCCTCCTCGGCGACGGGTCGCACTTCGTCAGCCTCGACACCGTCGTCGAGACCATGCGCCAGACCGGCCGCGACATGTCGGCGAACTACAAGGAGACCTCGGCGGCCGGCCTCGCCGTCAACGTCATCGAGTGCTGACCCGCTCGAAGTGGCGGGGCGGGGAGAGGGACGGGGCTAGCGGGCCAGGAGAGCCTCGACCCCGGCGGCGGTGAGTGCCAGTTCCTGCGCCACCGGCTCGCCGTCGAGGGTGGCCACCGGGGCGATCTGGCGTCCTGACGAGGCGAGCCACAGGGCGGTCGCGGCGTGGAGCTCGTCGACGGTGATGGCGCGGTAGGCGGTCGAGCCGCCCCGTGACTCGACGTCGGCGAAGAACGCCGCCTGCGTGGTGCCCTCGAGCACGCCGAGCGAGTCGGGCGTGGTCACGTAGACGCCGTCGAGGAGTGCGATGACCGTCGAGTTCGGCCCCTCGAGCACGATGCCGTCGGTCGACACGAAGATCACGTCGTCGGCCCCGCGGCGGGCGGCCTCGCGGAGCGCCGCCTTGTTGACGGCGTACGAGAGCGTCTTCGCGCCCTGCAGCAGCCACGGCGAGGTGTCGCGGACGTCGCTCCGGTAGCCGCGGTCGAGGGTGACGACGGCGATCCCCGCCGTGCGCTCCTCATCGAAGCCGCCCGCCTCGAACAGGTGCACCCAGCCGGTGGGCGCCGCTGACGCCGACCCCTCGATGCCGCGGGTGTAGACGAGCTTGACGAGCAGCTCGGGCGCGGTGTCGTCGGCCAGCTCGATGCTCCGCAGCACGGCCTCGCGCCAGACGTCGAGGTCGGGCACCGGGAGGTCGAGCATCGCCGCCGACCTCGCGAGGCGCGTCAGGTGCGGCTCGAGGGCCTGGGCTCGGCCGCCGACGACGCCGATGCTCTCGAAGACGCCGTCCCCGCGCGTCACGCCCAGGTCGAGCACCGACACCTGCGGGGCGTCGGGGTCGGCGGTCGTGATGGTTCCGGCGGGGTCGATGATCAGCAGCACTGGCGATGTCATACCCCGACGCTACCCTTCTGGCATGGCCAGCAAGAAGAAGACCGAGTTCGAGGCGCCGCGTCTCGACGAACCCGATCCGCAGGGTCTCGACGACTCCGCGGCCGAAGAGCTGGGCTCACGCGAGTCGCACGACGCCGAGCGGTTCACCGGCGGCGACCTCACCGAGTACGACCTCGAGGGCTCGCGGTTCAGCGAGTGCGTGTTCGAGCAGCTGACGCTGACCGGCGCCCGGCTGCGCGGCAGCCGCTTCACCGAGTCGGTGCTCGTCGAGTCGTTCGCGCCCGAGCTGAAGGCGTCACGCACCTACTGGCGGGCCGTGCGGTTCGACCGTCCGCGCTGGGGCTCGGCCGAGCTGTTCGACTCCGAGCTCGAGTCGGTGCGGATCTCAGGCGGCAAGATCGACTACCTCAACCTGCGGTCGTCCAAGCTGACCGACGTCGTCATCGAGAACTGCTCGATCACCGAGCTCGATCTCGGCGGCGTCTCTGCGACGCGGGTCGCCCTGCTCGACTGCCGCATCGGCACCCTCGACGTGACCGGCGCCCGGTTGTCGTCGGTCGACCTGCGCGGCGCGACCTTCGACCGGATCGACGGGGTCGACGACCTCGGCGGCGCCGTCATCGACGACCTCCAGCTCCAGCTGCTCGCTCCGATCCTCGCAGCGAGAATCGGCGTGCTGGTTCGGTGATCCCGTGTCCCGCGGGCGCATTGCCGGCGTCGGCCGCGGGGATCCGGGCTCTGGCGAATCCGCCGCGGCGGCGCAATGTCGACGAACGTAACGCGTAAGGCGAACGAAACATGGCGGTGATACCTTGTGGATCACAAGCAACGCGCTCCGGGGTCAGTGAGATTCTGAACCGGCGGTATAGTCCGCGACCCGCACCGCACGGCGATCATGACGATCGCACGGCGAGGCGGCTGAACTGGTGTGATTCCAGTACCGACGGTGAAAGTCCGGATAGGAGGCAGCGCGTGCCCGTGCGCGTCATCCTGCGCGCGGGCGGCGGCCGTCGGCCGACCCATCCCCGGAGCTCTGACAAGAGCCACCCCGCCCCGAAGGCGGAGTGCAGACCGGAGAAGAACACGTGTTCACGGGAATCATCGAGGAGCTGGGCCGGGTCGTCCGCATCGACGACAACGGCGACTCCGTCCGGCTGACCGTCCACGGCCCCCTGGCCGTCGACGGAGTCCACCACGGCGACTCCATCGCCGTCTCGGGAGTCTGCCTCACGGTCGTGGAGTCGACGGCCGACAGCTTCACCGCCGACGTCATGAAGCAGACCCTCGTCATGAGCACCACGGGCGATCTGGAGGCCGGCTCGTCGGTCAACCTCGAGCGGGCGGCCCGCGTCGGCGACCGTCTCGGCGGCCACATCGTTCAGGGTCACGTCGACGGCACCGCCACCCTCGTCGAGCTCGAGCCGAGCGACGCCTGGCGCCGCCTCCGCTTCAGCCTGAGCGACGAGCTGTCGCCGCTCCTCGTCGACAAGGGGTCCGTCACGCTCGAGGGCGTCAGCCTCACGGTCAGTGCGATCAGCGACCCAGGAACTCCGGACGCGTGGTTCGAGGTCTCCCTCATCCCCGAGACCCTGGCCGCCACCACCCTCGGCCACAAGGCCGTCGGCGACCGGGTCAACGTCGAGACCGACGTGCTGGCCCGCCATGTCCGCCGCATGCTCAAGCTCGACGAGCTGTCCGAGACGGCGGCCGCGCTGTGACCACCGCCGCCACGCTCGACACGATCGACACGGCGCTCGAGCACCTGCGCCTGGGGCGGCCGATCATCGTCGCCGACGACGAGTCGCGCGAGAACGAGGGCGACGTCGTGCTCTCGGCCGAGCTCGCCTCGCAGGAGTGGCTGGCCTGGCTGGTCCGCTACTCGTCGGGGTTCGTGTGCGCGCCGATGAGCGCCGAGATCGCCGACCGGCTCGACCTGCCGCCGATGGTGGCGCGGAACGAAGACGAGCGGGGCACCGCGTACACGGTGTCCGTCGACTCGGCGAGGGGCGTGACGACGGGGATCAGCGCCCACGACCGCGCCCACACGCTGCGAGTGCTCGCGGATCCTGCGTCCGTGCGAGACGACCTGCACCGGCCCGGGCACATCCTGCCCCTCCGCGCCGTCGCCGGCGGCGTCCGCGCCCGCAACGGGCACACCGAGGCCGCCGTCGACCTGATGATCGCCGCAGGGCTGCGCCCGGTCGGGGTCATCAGCGAGATCGTCGCCGACGACGGCGAGATGATGCGCCTGCCGGCCCTCCACGAGTTCGGCGCCGCCCAGGGCGTGCCCGTCATCACGATCGCCGGGCTCATCGAGTGGCTCGACGCCCGCGAACCCCGCCAGACCCCCACCGCGGCGACTGCCGCTGCTACAGAAGGAGCGACCGCATGAGCGGCGAAGGAGCACCCACCACCACCGACATCGACGGCACCGGCGTCCGCGTCACCGTCGTCTCGGGCACCTGGCACACGAAGATCGCCGAGGGGCTGCTGAGCGGTGCGCTTCGCGCCCTCGAGGCCATGAACGCCACCGTCACCGTCGTGCGCGTGCCGGGCAGCTTCGAGCTGCCCGTCGTCGCGAAGGCCGCGCTCGAGAACGGCGCCGACGCGGTCGTCGCCCTCGGCGTCATCATCCGGGGCGGCACTCCGCACTTCGAGTACGTGTCGGACGCCGCCACCTCGGGCCTCACCCGCGTCGCGATCGACGCCGGCAAGCCGGTCGGATTCGGCCTGCTGACGCTGGACGACGAGCAGCAGGGCATCGACCGAGCCGGCTACCCGGAGTCGAAGGAGGACAAGGGCGCGGAGGCCGCGACGGCCGCCGTCGAGACGGTGCTCACGCTGCGCGCGATCGCGGCGCCCGCCCTGGTCTCGTAGCTCGACGGGGCCGGACCCTCGAATCGGCCGCTCAGCGAACGGGCTACGCGAGGACCTCGCCGAAGAACGTCTCCATCGCCGCCCACGAGCGCGTGTTCGCCCGCTCCTGGAACGCGGCGCCGTGGTCGGGCGCGTCGGTGCCGGGCACCGCGAACGCGTGCAGCGCGCCCGAGTACGACACGATCTGCCAGTCGTCGGCGCCCGCGCTGGTCATCTCGTCTTCGAAGGCCTCGACGGCGGCCGGCGGGACGATGGGGTCGGCCGCACCCGTCAGCACGAGCACGGGCGCCGTCACGGAGCCGGACGCGGCGGGGGACTGCGTGCTGAGGTTGCCGTGGAACGACACGACCCCGGCGACGTCGGCCCCGGCGCGGGCGGCCTCGAGCGCGCCCGAGCCCCCGAAGCAGTAGCCCATGACGGCGATGCGCGACGGATCGACGCCCGGCGTCGCCTTGAGGGTCTCGAGGTTGGCGAGCACGCGCTCGCGGAACAGGTCGACGTCGCCGTAGAACTTCCCGGCGAGGGCACCCGCCTCGTCGCCGTCCGCCGGCTGGCTGTCCGCGCCGTAGATGTCGCCTGCGAGGGCGATGTAGCCGAGGCGCGCGAGCATCTCGGCACGCACCTTCACGTGGTCGGTCAGGCCGAACCAGTCATGAAGCACGAGGACGGCCGGCGAGAGATCGTCGGCATCCGCGGGAGCGGCGAGATAGCCCCCGAGCGCGGTACCGGCGGAGTCGTGCTGCACGTCGGTGGCGGTGACGGCGGCCTCGGGCACGGAGCCCAGGAGGTCGCGGAGTTCGGGGGTCAGGGCTGAGGCATCGAGGGTCATTGTCCCGACGCTACTCGCAGGAGACTGCTCTACTCGCCGACGGCGACCGGGATGGGGGCGACGGACAGCATGCGGTCGACTGCCTCGCGGACGACGATCGCGCGCCGTTCGGTGTCTTCGCGGTGGAGGTTCGTCGTCGACGGGGTGACGAACCACGAGAGCACGAGGCCGAACGACATCGTGAAGACCTCGTCGACGCGCCACTCCGAGTCGATCAGGCCGCCGGCCTGCGCCTCCCGCACGCGCTCCCGGCGCGCCTCGAGCTCCTCGTGATCGACGATGCCGGGGCTCGACAGGCTGACGCCCTCGATCTGACCCCAGAGGATCATCCGGGCGTCGTCGACATGGGCGGAGAAGTGCAGGTAGAGCCGGGACGCCCAGCCGGGCATGTCGTTCGCGTCGAGCGGCACTGCCTCGAGCCAGCGGTCGATCGACGAGCCGAGCGCGGCGTCGAAGAGGTCGCGCTTGGTCTTGAAGTGCGCGTACAAGCGCTCCTTGCTTGCTTCCGCGTTCCGCGCGATGGTGTCGATCCGGGCCCCGGCGAGGCCTCGCTCGGCGAATTCCGTGTGCGCGGACGCCAGGATCCTCTCGCGAGGAGGGGTCTCTCTGCGTGCCATTTTTCGAGTGTATGTCCAGAGCGGCATCCCCGGGCCAGAAATCCGGAACAGAACGTTCGGTGTGTCGGTGAGAAGCCTCGTCAGCCTGCCGGGCGCGTCATCGGAACATGCACGATCTCGTCGTCCAGGAAGTCGTCGCCCGAGCGCACGAAGCCGAAGCGCGCGTACCAGCCCTCGAGGCGGGCCTGCGCGTCGAGGCGGGTGAGCCGGCCTTCGGCGGCATCGACGGCGCGCTGCATCAGGACGCCGGCGTAGCCGTGCCCGCGGGCGGGGAGGGCGGTGGCGACCCGGCCGATCCTGCGATCCTCTCCGTCGTGCAGGAGGCGCAGCGTCGCCAGCACGTCGCCGCTCGCGTCGGCAGTCCAGAACTGGCGTGTGTCGGGCTCGAGGTCGCGGCCGTCGAGCTCGGGATAGGCGCACGCCTGCTCCACGACGAACACGTCGACGCGCAGCCGCATGATCCGGTAGAGCACCGTCGGGTCGAGGCGGGCGGTGAGGGCGTCGTCGTGCGTGACCGTCATGCTTCGAGCGTACGGGGTGATCGCCGAGCGCTCTGTCTATCGAACACATCGACGGGCGCCTGCCGGTGCAGGCCCGCCGCCGCTCTCAGCGCTCGACGCGCACGCCCAGCGTCTGCACCCGCGGCGCCGCCTCCGGGGTCAGGCGG
This sequence comes from Frondihabitans sp. OV104, assembly GCF_057787745.1. Taxonomy (NCBI): domain Bacteria; kingdom Bacillati; phylum Actinomycetota; class Actinomycetes; order Micrococcales; family Microbacteriaceae; genus Frondihabitans; species Frondihabitans sp. OV104. The sequence goes on along the minus strand of NZ_CM173541.1, from coordinate 2,203,551 downwards.
ATCTCGACCCGCAGCCGGCCGTGCGCGCCGGGGATCCGCCACACCAGGTGCGAGGGCGCCGACGACTCCTCGTCGGGCCCGGCCTCGGGGCCCGCCGGGAGCGGCTGCTCGGCGAGCCCGCCCACGGCGTCGATCGCCTCGGCCCAGGCCGTGCGGCGGTGGCCGAGGGGCACGTCGAGATCGACGTTCTCGCTCAGGAGGCCCGCGGGCACGTCGGCCCCGCGCACGACGGCATCGACAGCCGCCTGGGCGACGCGCGTCTCGGGCCACACGGTGGCGCGCGGCGCGGCGTCGACGTCGTGGAGCAGCGCGTGCAGCGTCGAGGCGGTCGGGACCGACACCTGCGCGTAGGTCGCGTTCTCGAACGCCACCATGCCGATGCCGGAGGCGGCGTGCCAGCGCATGTGCGCCGAGAAGCCGGGGTAGCCGCCGGAGTGCGACACGACCGTTCCGAGGTCGACCTGGTCTTCGACGAACAGCCCGAATCCGTACGCGGTCGGCTCGCCGCTCGACTTCGACACCGCGGGCACGTACCGGTGCATCTGCTGGAGCTCGCGCCGCGACGCCCGCGAGAGGATCCCGTCGCGGTCGCCGTCGCGGCCGTCGGCCCATGCCGACGACAGCCAGCGTGCCCAGCGCGACAGATCGGCGACGGTGCTGAACAGCCCGCCGATCGGCGAGAAGCCGCCCGGGCCCGAGAAGGGGAGCGGCTGCCATTCGCCGTCGAGCCTCCGGTGGCCCACGGCGAGTCGGTCGTCGGCGTCGTCGGGCCGCACGAACCCGGTCGACGCGAGCCCGAGGGGCTCGAGGATCGACCGGGTGACGACGTCGCGGTAGGGGGTGCCGCTCGCGACCGCGACGACCCGGCCGAGCAGGGCGTAGCCGAGGTTGGAGTAGGCGAATCGGGTGCCGGGCACGCTGTCGAACGACAGCCCCGAGGTGAGCAGGGCGTCGAGGGCCTCGTCGGTGATCGACTCCTGCCGGTCGCCCCACGGGTCGTCGGTGGGAAGGCCCGCCGACATCGTGAGCAGCATCCGGATCGTGGGCACCGGCGCGTCGGCCGACGGCAGTCGGACGGCCTCGAAGGCGGGGACGTACGCCGTCACCGGGTCGTCGAGGTGGAGCGACCCCGCGTCGCGGAGGGCGAGGAGGGCGGTGGCCGTGAAGCTCTTGGTGCACGACGCGATCCGGTAGACGGTGTCGGCGGTGGGCCGCGTTCCTGCGACCGTTCCCGTGGAGCCGGTGTGCACCAGGCCCTCGGGCGTGAACACCCCGTACGAGGCGCTCGGGGCATGACCCTCGCCGGCTCGCTGATCTTCGCCGGCTCGCTGGGCGAAGAGCCTGTCGACGCCGCGCACGGCCTCTGCGAGCGACGTCACTTCAGACCGGCCTTCCGTCGCATGTGGTCGTAGGCGTCGAGGGCCTCCTGCCGCGACCGCTTCAGGTCGACCATCGGCTCGGGGTAGTCGTCGGTGCCGTACTCGGGCACCCACTGCCTCACGTAGTCGCCCTGCTTGTCGAACTTGTCGCCCTGCAGCACCGGATTGAAGACGCGGAAGTACGGCGCCGCATCGGCGCCCGACCCGGCCACCCACTGCCAGTTGCCGGGGTTGTTGGCCTCGTCGGCGTCGACGAGGGTGTCCCAGAACCAGGCCTCGCCCACTCGCCAGTCGACGAGCATGTTCTTGATCAGGAAGCTGGCGGCGATCATGCGCACGCGGTTGTGCATGACGCCGGTCTGCCAGAGCTCGCGCATCCCGGCGTCGACCATGGGGATGCCGGTGCGGCCCTGCTGCCACGCTTCGAGGTCGGCCTCGTGCGGCTCCGCCCACTCGAAGGCGTCGAACTCGGGGCGGTAGTTCGCCGTCGCGAGGTCGGGGTTGGCGAAGAGGACCGTGTAGTTGAACTCGCGCCAGACGACCTCGCGCAAGAAGCCCGCCGCCTGCTTCTTCGCGGCCGGCGACAGGTCTCCGCGGAGGCGGTGCCACACCTGGAACGGACTGATCTCTCCGAACTTCAAGAACGGCGAGAGGTGGCTCTGGGTGTCCTCGCCGGGGAAGTCGCGCCGGTCGTAGTCGGCGAGGTCGTCGGCGATGAACTGCTCGAGACGACGATGAGCGCCGGCCTCGCCGGGCTCCCACCGGTCGCGCAGGCCACCCGCCCAGTCGGGCTTCTCGGGCAGCAGCGACCAGGAACTCAGGCGGTCGCCCTTCGGCGCGGGGGTCAGGCCGTCGAGGTGCTTCGGCCCGGGATACGGGTGGCGGGGCTCCGGCTGGTCGAGGCACGCGCGGTAGAACGGCGTGAAGACCTTGAACGGGGTGCCCGAGCCGGTCTTGATCGTCCACGGCTCGAAGAGGAGGCTGCCCTGGAAGCTGTGCGCCTCGATGCCGGCGTCGGTCAGGGCCTCTTTGATGCCCGCGTCGACCTCGCGGGCCCGACCGCCGTAGCGGCGGTTCCAGACGACGGCACCGGCGTCGATCTCGGCGGCGAGGGCGGGGATCACGTCGGCCACCGGGCCGCGGCGGAGCGTCAGCGCAGCCCCGCGGTCGTCGAGGTCGGCGGCTAGCGACTCGAGGCTGTGGTGCAGCCACCAGCGGGAGGCGGCGCCGATCGGCCGGATACCGGCCGTCTCGTCGTCGAGGACGAACACGACGACGATCGGCTCGCCGCGTTGGACGGCCTGGTGGAGGGCGGGATTGTCGGCGACCCGGAGGTCGTCACGGAGCCAGACGAGGGTGGGGGAGGCCACTCAGATGCCGACCCCGACGGGGGCGGTGACGCCTTCGCTCGACTCGGCAGCCGCCGCCGGCTCATCCGGCGCGTTCGCCGCGTCGCCCGGGAGGCTGGGATCGTCTGGGAAGCACAGCCGGTCTTCGTTCGGCGTGTCCGCGATCTTCGGGCCCAGGCGCAGCTTGAGGCAGAGCGCCATCAGCTGCTCGAGCTCGTCGCGGTCGAGAGTCCCGCCGACCCGGCGCGCGATGGCATCGGCGTGGCGGACGGCTGTCGACCGGAAGACCTCGCTGCCGAGGGAAGTGAGCGCCACGATGATGCCGCGACCGTCGCCGGGGTCGCTGAGCTTCTCCACGATGCCCTTCGCGGTGAGGCGGTCGACGAGGCGGCTGATCGAGGGCTGAGTCAGCAGCAGGTGCTGGGTCAGGTCTTTGATGCGAGCGCGCTTGTCGGTCTGGTTCGACAGATTGAAGAGCACGTCGTACTCGTTGAACGAGATCTCGTTGGTGGGAAAGCACGCCGTCAGCTCGCGCATGATCGTGACCTGCGCCCGGAACAGGGCCTCCCAGGCCCCCACGGCCGCGCTCTTGTCGCTCATCGCTACTCCCTCAAACAGTTCCATCAGTGTACGGAGTACCGCCGACAAAAGACCGGGGAGGCGAGGTGCCGACGGGCTACTCGGTCGGCTCCGCGACCTCGAAGCCGTAGTAGCCGCAGGCCTCGGTGAGGAAGAGCCCCGGGAACTGCGTGACGACCGCCGTCCAGGCGCGAGCGCCGTCGAGGCCGAGGTCTTTCACGGCCTCCGGGTCGAGCTCGGCGTCCTCGGCATCCGTCTCGAGCAGGACGGTGGCGATGTAGCCGCCGTCGATGTTCTCGTTGTCGCCGAACGGCATCGAGATGGTGAAGCCGTGGGCGATGTCGTCCTCGACGCGCTCGGCGGTGAGCTCGATGTGCGGCTGGAGCCGGCGGGCCAGATCGATGATCGAGTCGATCCAGGTGCGCGCCTCGGCGGCCTGCTCGGACGACCATCCCATCTCGGCCCGCGCCTCGTCGAAGCCGTCCAGCCTGACCGGGCCGTCGTCCGACCAGGTCGCCGTGATGTCGGTCGTCGACGTATCGATCGACGGCGTCACGACGAGCTCCGACGGCAGATCGTCGACGCCGTACGCGAGCCAGAGGCCCAGCTCCGGCAGCGCGGTGTCGAGCAGGTCGCTCGTCGGGCGGACGTTGCCGGGCACGACGAAGCTCACCTCGAACTCGGAGCCGACGCGAACCGGCTGGACCACGCCGAGGGGCGACCGGCCCGACGCGTCGACCCAGTCGACGTCGTCCGGGTCGTAGAGGAGGACGCCGTGGGGGCGCTGGTCGGAGGAGATCCACCGGAGGTCTGCGAGAGTCACGCGCCCAGTCTGGCATCCCCGGGGCACAGCCCCGGTCGACAGACTGAAGGCCAGCTACCGAGGCGGGTAGCTGGCCTTCTCCCTTGCACCAAGAGTGTCCTGCAATCACATTCCACTGACGTTGCCACAGCAAACAACTTCAGTGACATCAATGTATAACGGCGAGGTAACGACGTCTAGTTACCGAATCGTTATTTTGCTGGGAAGTCACCCAGTGGCCACTGACGGCCGGGGTACGCGATGTCGGCGGGCCGGGGGACAACGGCGAGGGCGGCTCAGAAGACGTCGGGGCTGGGCGTGGAGGCCTGACGGATCGACACGTCGGCGTGACGGTCGAAGCGGTAGCCGACGCCGCGGACGGTGCGCACGATGTCCTCGAACGCGCCGAGCTTCGAGCGCAGGCGACGCACGTGCACGTCGATGGTGCGCTCGTTCGGCACCTCGTCGTCAGCCGCCGACCAGAGGCTCGAGATGAGCTCCGCGCGGTCGATGGTGCGGCCCTCGCGCAGGACGAGGTACTGCAGGAGCTCGAACTCCTTGTAGGTGAGGGGGGCAACGTCGCCGTCGAGCAGGACGCGCTTGCGCGAGATGTCGACCACGACGCCGCCGCGGGCGCCGGGCTCCTCGTCGACATCGGTGTGGCGGTGCTTCGCGAGGGCGGCAGGATCCTGCAGCGCGAGTCGCACCACATCCACGTCGCGCCCCCCGGCGCCTTCGGGGGCGAGCGCCACGGCGGCGTGCGTCTCGGCGGCCGGGGCCAGCTGCTGCGTCAGGGCTCGCAGCTGCGAGACGATCTCGCCGAGGCTCGTGCCGGCCTCCAGGGCCTTGAGCTCGTCGATGCCCACGTAGAGGACGAAGCCTCGGGCTTCGCTCCCCTCGGGGACGGCGCGAAGGCGGGGGGCGGGGGATTCCGTGACGGCCGTGAGGTGGCGCTGGGTGGTCTGGACGGGGGTGGTATCGAGTGCGAGTGACATGGGTGAGCTGAGTCCTCTGGGACGTCGAAGGCGCCCGTTCGTCCGCTGTCGCGACCCTCGTGGAGCGGGAGGGGCGTGCGGAGAAGGAACGCGATGCCTTCTGTGTGTGCCGCGTGGCTCCCTGCTGAGCGGAATGAGGCTCGAAGCGGGTAGCAAGTGGGGATGCGCCGCCGGGTGGGCGGATGTGCATCCGGAGTCGGCCTCGCGAGCGGGTGTGCTCGCACTGAGGGTGCGGGTCGCAGACAGCGGTATCAGGTCTGCGGACCTGCGGAGACTCGGCGGGTCGGACGCCTTTAGGCGTGCATTCGACAACACATGACTGCCGTGACCGACATCATGCCGGCCGACGCCTTGAGACCTCGGGGAGCGGAGGCTCCCTGGGTGATCGGGGCGAACGAGTGTGCAGTCATGGCCCCGATTGTTTCGCACGGCGACGCCCGGTGTCAACCGGACGTGCCGCCCGTGCCCTACTCGGCCAGCCCGTACAGGCGGTCGCCGGCGTCGCCGAGTCCGGGCACGATGTAGCCGTTCTCGTTGAGGCGCTCGTCGACGGCGCCGAGCACGATCGACACCTCGCGGCCGTGCATGGCCTTCTCGACGGCGGCCAGTCCCTCGGGCGAGGCGAGGATGCAGACGGCGGTGACGTCGACGGCTCCGCGCGCGAGCAGGAAGTCGATCGCGGCGATCAGCGAGCCGCCGGTGGCGAGCATGGGGTCGAGCACGAAGCACTGGCGGTTCGACAGGTCGTCGGGGACGCGCTCGGCGTAGGTGACCGGCTGCAGGGTCTCCTCGTCGCGCATCATGCCCAGGAACCCCACCTCGGCGCTCGGCACGAGCTTCGTCATGCCCTCGAGCATGCCGAGGCCGGCGCGCAGGATCGGCACCACCAGCGGCCGCGGCTTCGAGATCGCGAGGCCGATGGTCGTCGCGACCGGCGTCTCGATCTCGACGGGCTCGGTGCGGACGGTGCGCGTGGCCTCGTAGGCCAACAGCGTCACGAGCTCCTCGGTGAGGGCCCGGAACGTCGGCGACTTGGTCCGCCGGTCGCGGAGCACGGTCAGCTTGTGGGTGATGAGGGGGTGGTCGGCCACGTGCACTCGCATAGGCTCGAGGCTAGCGGAGTCGAACGACGGAGGTGGCCGGTGCCCGCGATGCCGACGGAGTTCGCCGCGTGGATGGGCGACGCCCTCGACGAGGCCGCTCTCTGCGCCGCGACGGGCGACGTCCCGGTCGGGGCCGTCGTGGTCGACGCCGCCGGGCGCATCATCGGCTCGGGCCGCAACGAGCGCGAGGGGGCGCAGGATCCCACCGCCCACGCCGAGGTCCTCGCTCTGCGGGCCGCGGCCCGTGCCACCGGCGACTGGCACCTCACCGGCTGCACCCTCGTCGTCACCCTCGAACCGTGCCCGATGTGCGCCGGGGCGATCCTGGCGGCGCGGGTTCCGCGGGTCGTGTTCGGCGCCTGGGACGACAAGGCCGGTGCCGCCGGAAGCCTCTACGACATCCTGCGCGACCGGCGCCTGCCGCACCGGGCCGAGGTGTACGCCGGCGTGCGAGAGGACGAGTGCGCCGCCGTCCTGCTCGACTTCTTCGCCGCCCGCCGCTGACGAGGCCCCGCTCCGCCCCGCCGTTTCGGCTCAAACCCGCTGTCTATCCCGCGGGCCCGCGTCGCTCCGGCGGGCTGGCGGACGCCGCGCCGAAGCCGCGCCGCGCCGAAGGCGCCAGAAGGCATCGATTAGCGGCCGCCGCGGCCGAGGACCAGGCGAAGCCCGGCCTGCGCCGCTCCGGCGGTCTGGCGGACGCTGCGGCGAAGCCGCGCCGCGCCGAAGGCGCCAGAAGGCATCAATTAGCCGGCCGCCGCGGCCGAGGACCAGGCGAAGCCCGGCCCGCGCCGCTCCGGCGGTCTGGCGGACGCTGCGGCGAAGCCGCGCCGCGCCGAAGGCGCCAGAAGGCATCGATTAGCCGGCCGCCGCGGCCGAGGACCAGGCGAAGTCCGGCCCGAGACCATCAGGCGACCGGCTAATCGGCGGCGCGGAGGATGATCGCGTCGGTCGGCGGCGCGACGGCGTCGGGCGCCGCGTAGACGTCCGGCTCGACGTAGATCACGCGTGCTACGGGAACGGCCGCGCGGATCCGCGCCTCGACGGCGTTGATCGACGACGCGACGTCGGCGAGCAGCATGCGCCCGCTCAACGCCACCTTGACGCCGACGAGCAGCTCGTCGGGCCCGAGATAGAGGGTCTTCATGTGGATGATCGACTCGACCTCGGCGCCCTCGGTGATGGCCGAGCGGATCGCCGCGACGTCGGTGGACGACGCGCCCTCGCCGACGAGCAGGCTCTTCGTCTCGATGCCGAGCACGATCGCGACGAGGATGAGCAGCGCGCCGATCAGCACCGTGCCGAGCGCGTCGAACAGGCTGTTGCCGGTGACCCAGGTGAGGCCGACGCCGAAGAACGCGAACACCAGGCCCGTCAAGGCCGCGGTGTCTTCGAGCAGCAGCACGGGGAGCTCGGGGGCCTTCGCCCGGCGGACGAACTGCACCCACGATCCGGTGCCCTTGTGCGGCCGCGCCTCGCCGAGCGCCGTCTTGAGCGAGAAGCCCTCGAGGCCGATCGCGATCACGAGCACGATCATCGGCAGCCACGGCACCTCGAGCTCGTGGGGGTGCTGCAGCTTCTCGATGCCCTCGTAGAGCGAGAAGACGCCGCCGACCGAGAACAGGATGATCGACACGACGAACGCGTAGACGTACCGCTCGCGGCCGTGGCCGAACGGGTGCTCCTCGTCGGCGGCCTTCTTCGCCTGGCGGCCGCCGATCAGCAGCAGGAACTGGTTGGCCGAATCGGCGATGGAGTGGATGCCCTCTGCCAGCATCGACGCCGACCCCGACAGGGCCCACGCGATCAGCTTGACGAGGGCGATCCCGAGGTTGGCGCCGAGCGCCGCGAAGATCGCCTTGTTTCCGTGACCCGAGCTCATGCAAAGCCTTCCTCGTGATTCGCGACCCGGACCCCTGCGCCCGCGTCGCTGCCGCCAATCCTAGGATGGACGAATGACCACCACCCTGCCCGCCACAGCGATTCTCGGAGCCGGATCGATGGGCGGTGCGATCCTGCAGGGGCTGCTCAGCCCGGAGGTGACCGTCGAGGGGGGTCTCCGCGTGACCAACCGCTCCGAGGCCAAGGCGGGCGCCCTGCGACGCGGAGCCGTCACGTCTCTGGCCACCGAGACCGATCCGGCCGCCAACGCGTCGGCGGTCACGGGCGCGAAGCTGGTGCTCATCGGCGTGAAGCCGTACCTGGTCGTCGACCTGCTGCGCGAGATCGCGCCGGTCCTCGAAGCGGGCACGATCGTCGTCAGCCTCGCAGCCGGGATCACCACCGCCGCGATGGAGGCCGTCCTGCCCGAGCACGTGGCCGTGCTCCGCTCGATGCCGAACACACCGGCCGTCGTGGGCCTCGCCGTCACGGGCCTCGCCGCCGGCAGCCGGTCGAGCGACGCCGACCTGGCGCTCGCCCGCTCCCTCTTCTCGTGCGTCGGCGACGTCGTCACGATCCCGGAGGAGAAGATCGACGCGCTCTCGACCATCTCGGGCTCGGGACCGGCGTACGTCTTCTACCTGATCGAGGAGATGACCCGTGCGGCCGTCGACCTCGGCTTCACCGACCACCAGGCCGCGACCATGGTGCAGGGCACGTTCCGCGGGGCGAGCGAGCTGCTGGCCCGCGAGGTGATCGATCCCTCCGAGCTGCGCCGCCGGGTGACGAGCCCGGGCGGGACGACCGAGAGGGCGGTGGAGGTGCTGCAGAGAGCCGACCTCAAGGCCGTGTTCGACGACGCCGCGGCGGCCGCGCTGGCGCGGGCCAAGGAGATCGGCGGCGAGTGAGGCGGCGTCGGGCGGTTCCTGCGACCCGCTCTACGACTCCAGGGCTGAGAACCGCTCGAGATCCGTCTCGGTTCCGCTGACGATGATGAGGTCGTGGTCGCCGACGACGGTGTCGGGGCGGGCCTCCTGGAAGGCGCCGCCGGGGCTCTTCACCCCGACGATCGTGACGCCGAACTTCGGCAGCACCTTGCACGCGCCGAGGCTCTGCCCCCGCACCGACTTGGGCGGGTACATCTTGACGATCGAGAACTCGTCGTCGAACTCGATGTAGTCGAGCATGCGGCCCGAGACGAGGTGCGCGACTCGCTCCCCGGCCTCGGCCTCCGGGTAGATGACGTGGGTCGCGCCGATGCGCGTGAGGATCTTGCCGTGCGAGGTCGAGATGGCCTTGGCCCAGATCTGCGGAACTCCGATGTCGACGAGGTTCGCCGTGATGAGCACGCTGGCCTCGATCGACGATCCGACGCCGACGACCGCGATGGCGAAGTCCGCGGCGCCGATCTGGCGGAGCGCGTCGATGTCGCGAGCGTCGGCCTGGACGGCGTGCGTCACGCGGTCGGCCCACTTCTGGACGAGTCCGGCGCTGGTGTCGACGACGAGCACCTCGCGGTCCTGGCGTTCGAGCTGGCCGGCGGTCGCGGCGCCGAACCGGCCGAGCCCGATGACCAGGACGGGGGCGTCGTGGGGAATCCGTTCAGCCAACGATCGGCCTTTCTTCGGGGCGGGTGAACAACTGGCGGCGCTGGCTGTTGGCCAGGGCCACGGCGAGCGTCACTGTACCAACGCGGCCCATCCACATCGTGACCGCCAGCACGTACTTGGCCGGGTCGGGCAGCGAGCTGGTGAGGCCGGTCGAGAGGCCGCAGGTGGCGAATGCCGAGATCACCTCGAAGAGCGCGTGCGAGAGCTCCGCCTTGGTGATCTGCAGGATCACGATGGTCGCCACGGCCACGATCGTCGCGCCCCACAGGGCCACGCTGACCGACAGGCGCAGCACGTCGGAGGGGATGCGGCGGCCGAACGCCTCCATGCTGCGCTTGCCGCGCGCCTCGGCGAAGGCGGCCAGGAACAGCACGGCCAGGGTCGTCACCTTGATACCGCCCGCGGTCGACGCGGAGCCGCCGCCGATGAACATCAGCATGTCGGTGACCAGGAGGCTCGAGTCGTGCAGATGCGCGATGTCGATCGTCGAGAAGCCGCCCGAGCGCGCCATCGTGCTCAGGAAGAACGACTCGAAGACCGTCTTGCCGGCGTCGTCGGTGCCGAAGGTGCGCGGGTTGTCGAACTCGAGCACAAGGTAGAGGACGGCTCCGGCGACCAGCAGCACGGCGGTCGTGACCAGCGTCAGCTTCACGTGCAGCGACCAGCGGCGCGGATGCAGGGGGTTGCGCGTGATCGCGTAGATGACCGGAAAGCCGATGCTGCCGAGGAAGACGCCGACCATCAGCAGCCCGAGAAAGACGAAGTCGCCTTCGAACGGCGCGAGCCCGGCTGCGTTCGGCGTGAAGCCGGTGTTCGTGAACGCCATGGCCGAGTAGTAGAAGCTGTCGAGCACGGCATCGCCGAACGGGATGCCGTCGATCAGCATCCGCGGAATCAGGAGGAGGGCGATCGCGAGCTCGATCGCGAGGGCGCTCACCGCCACCGTCGTCAGCAGGCCGCCGACCTCGCCCAGCCGCACCGCCTGCCCCTCGGGCACCGGGCCGGCGTGGGCGCGCAGCGGGTTGGTGTCGCTCGCCGCCATCAGCTTCGACCGGAGGCCGAGTCGGCGCGACACGACGAGGCCGAGGATCGACGCCACGGTCAGCACTCCGATCGCGCCGATCTGGACGCCCACGAAGATGACGACGTGGCCGAACAGCGACCAGTGCGTCGCCATGTCGACGGTCGCGAGCCCGGTGACGCAGATGACCGACACGGCGGTGAACAGCGAGTCGGCGACCGGGGTGATCTCGCCCGACGTCGACGAGATCGGCAGCATGAAGATGCCGGTGAAGACGAGGATCAGCGAGGTGAAGATGAGTATCGCGAACCGCGCCGGCGACTTGCGGGTGATGTCGTCGACCGAGTCGCGGAGCACGGCCAGAGGCCCTCGCGAGCCCTTCGAGACGGGGCGTCGCGGCTGGACCCGACCGGTGCGACCCACCTGCGGAGCTGTCGCCACCCGTCCTCCAACGCCGCCGAGATTCGCCTAGAAGCCTCCATGGTAGTCGGGCTCGCGGATCGATACCCTTGCGCCATGGCCGACATCTACACAGTGATCGCCGACCCTACGCGTCGCGAGCTGCTCCGTGTGCTTCGCGACCGAGCCGACGGCCAGGGCGCCCGTGGCCACGACGGCGACGGCCGCGGCAGCGACGGCGAGATCAGCGTCGGCGAGATGGTAGTCGAGCTGATGCTCAGCCAGCCGACCGTGTCGAAGCACCTCCGCGTCCTGCGCGACGCCGGGCTCGTGTCTGTCCGCGAAGAAGGGCAGCACCGCTACTACCGCATCGACTCCGAGCCGCTCATCGCCGTCGCCGAGTGGCTCACGCCGTTCGTGGCCGTCGTCGACGAGCCGATCGAGGCGCAGGAACTCGCCCCCGCCACCGGGCGCACCGTCCCCGCGCCGCTCCGCCGGGCCGCCGAGACCCTGCCCGATGTCGGCGACGTGGGGGCCACTCTCGGCCGTACCGTGGCCGGCGCCCGCAGCCGCATCCTCGACACCGCCAAGAAGCGGCTCGGCCACCGCGAACAGGGGTAGCCGGCTCGCTGGACACCGAGTCACATGCGCCCCTAAAGTAGCCACGAGGCACACGAGCAACACTCAGCAGGCCCCAAGACGATGTCGTCCGCTCCGAGTGAGCGGGTCGACCCCTAACCCGAGGCAGGACCATGTCGGACGATCTGACAGACGCGCGCTTTCTCACGGTGGCCGAGGTCGCCGACATGATGCGCGTCTCCAAGATGACCGTGTACCGCATGGTGCACTCGGGGGAGCTGCCGGCGATCCGATTCGGCCGCTCGTTCCGCGTGCCCGACTCGGCCGTGGCGGCCGTGCTGCGCGGCGGGGTCGCCGACGTCGGCTGACGTCGTGCAGGGCGGGCAGTTCCTGCGCCGGTTCGTGTTTCCGATCGCTGGCGAGTAGACTGACGCGAGGTATTTTTCCGCGGTTCTTGATGGGCCCGGTTTTTCCAGGTTTCATCCAACAGACAACTGCGAGGTGCCCTATGGGTTCTGTCATCAAGAAGCGTCGTAAGCGCATGGCGAAGAAGAAGCACCGCAAGCTGCTTCGTAAGACGCGTCACCAGCGCCGCAACAAGAAGTAGAGCAAACGCAAAAAGGCTCCTGCCCTTCGGGCGGGGGCCTTTTTTCGTGCCTCGCACGGCGGCGGTAGCATGACGGAGTGCCCGTGCCCCATGTGACCCTGCTGACGAAGCCCGGCTGCCACCTGTGCGACGACGCCCGCACCGCCCTCGAGGCGGTGCTCGACGAAGTGGAGTTCGCCGGCGCTCGCGACTACGACGAGCTGTCGATCCTCGACGATTCCACGCTGGCCGACGAGTACGCCGAGGAGATCCCCGTCGTGCTCATCGACGGGCGCGTGCACACCATCTGGCGCGTCGAGCCGGAGCGCCTGCGCACAGCGCTGCGCGCTGCGGCACCGCCCCGCTGATAATTGTGCTCTAACCGGTCTACGGCTCGAGGCGCGTGGGCCCGCGGAACAGGTAGGTCGTCTCGCGCAGGTTCGGCAGGTGCAGCATCAGCATGAGCACGCGCGCCAGGCCCATGCCGAAGCCGCCGTGCGAGGGCACGCCGTAGCGGAAGAAGTCGAGGTAGCCGCCCAGCTCCTCGGGATCGAGGCCCTTGTCGCGGGCGTTCGCCTCGAGGTGGTCGATGCGGTGCTCGCGCTGGGCGCCGGTCGAGATCTCGGTGCCGTTGTAGATGAGGTCGTAGCTGTTCGTCAGGCTCTCGTCGCCCTCGTTGCGCATGTGGTAGAACGGCCGGATGCTCGACGCGTAGTCGGTGAGGAACACGAAGTCGTGGTCGTAGGTCTCTTTGACGTAGGCCGAGATCTGGCGCTCGCCCTCGGGGTCCATGTCGTCGTCGGCGCGGGGGATCTCGTAGCCGCGGTCGGCGACGATCTGCTTGGCCTCGGCCAGGGGGATGCGCGGGAACGGCAGCGACGGAACCGTCAGCTCGACGTCGAACAGCTCTGCGATGGCGGCTCCGTGCTTCTCGACCACGGCCGAGAACGCCGCGTGCAGAAGCTCTTCGTGCAGCTTCATGACGTCTTCGTGCGACTCGATCCAGCTGATCTCGGAGTCGACCGAGGTGAACTCCGTGGCGTGGCGGCTGGTGAACGAGGGGTCGGCGCGGAACGCGGGCCCGACCTCGAAGATCTTGCCGAAGCCGGCCGACTGGGCCATCTGCTTGAAGAACTGAGGACTCTGCGCCAGGAACGCGCTGCCCTCGAAGTACTCGACGCGGAACAGCTCGGCCTTCGACTCGCTTGCTGAGGCCATGAGCTTCGGCGTCTGGATCTCGACGAAGTCGTGCTCGACCCAGTAGGTGCGGAGCGCGTGGAGCAGCGTCGTCTGGATCTTGAAGATGAGGGCGTTCTTCGGAACGCGGAGGTCGAGGAAGCGCCAGTCCATGCGCTTGTCGATGCCGGAGTCGTCGGCGATCGGGGTCTCGGGGATGGCGAGCGACGCCACGTCGAGCGACTCGAGCTTCACCTCGACGCCGCCGAGCTTGACGCGCTCGTCGTGCTTCAGCTCGCCGGTCGCCGTGAGGAACGAGCCCTGGGACAGAGCGGAGATGGTGTCGGACACCGGGGTGGCCTCGATCTCGCCGGCCTCGTTCGAGACGCGGGGGGCGACCAGCTGGACGGCACCGGACTCGTCGCGGAGCACGACGAACTGCACCTTCTTCTGATCGCGCACCGTCTCGACCCATCCGGACACCGTGACGGGCCCGTCGGAGGAAGCAGCGAGGTCTTTGATGAGGGTGCGTTCAGTCACGGTCCCCGAGTTTACGTGTCGGGCGGGTCTCTCGGGGCCGAGAGACCGCATCCCTGTGGAAAACCCTGGTGGGAGGTGTGCGCAACGGCGCAATCTACACTGGATGCCGTGCCCGCGAACCAGATCCACCTCGTCCGCCACGGCGAGGTGTTCAACCCCGAGGGCGTCCTCTACGGGCGCATCGAGGGGTTCGGGCTGTCCGACCTCGGCCATCGGATGGCCGAGGCGGCGGCCGACGCGCTGTTCGCCGAGAAGGCCCCCGTGCACGCTCTCTTCGCCTCGCCCTTCCAGCGCACGCTGGAGTCCGCGGCGCCCTGGTCGCACCTCTTCGGCCTCGACATCCAGACCGACGAGCGCCTGATCGAGCCGACGAACAAGTACGAGGGCCGCGCGGGCGGCTTCACGAAGTCCCTGGTGCGACCGGCCGAGTGGCCGTGGATCGCCAACCCCCTCAAGCCCAGCTGGGGCGAGGCTTACGTGAGCATCGCCGCTCGCATGCTCGCCGCCGTCGACAGCGCCTGGCGCAGCGTCGACGACGGCGACGTCGTGCTCGTCAGCCACCAGCTCCCGATCTGGATGGTGCACCGCAGCCTGGAGGGCGAGCGGCTGTTCCACGACCCGCGCCGACGTCGGTGCTCGCTCTCGAGCGTCACCACTCTCGAGCGCCACGACGACGCCTTCGTCGAGGTCGGCTATCGCGAGCCGGCCGCTGCCCTCCACGCGTCCGCCATCGACTCTGGAGCCGTGTGAACCTCAAGCGCCCCTTGACCCTCGTCCGCGCCGCCGTCCTCGGGGCCGCTCTCGTGGTGGCCCTCGCCGGCTGCTCGTCGAACGACCTCCTCGCGCAGTACCAGAGCGGATCGAACAAGAACTACATCTCGGGCGACGGCAGCGTCACCGAGGTCAAGGTCTCGGACCGCACCGACCCGGTGCAGTTCACGGCCACCACCGACGAGGGCAAGTCGATCTCGCGCAAGACCTACGAGGGCCACGTCGTCGTCCTCAACTTCTGGTACGCCTCGTGCCCGCCCTGCCGTGTCGAGGCCCCGGCGCTGCAGTCGCTGAGCGAGCAGTACTCGTCTGACGGCGTGCAGTTCATCGGCGTCAACGTGCGCGACGAGTCCGACACCTCGCGCGCCTTCGCCCGCAACTTCAAGATCACCTACCCGTCGGTCACCGACGTCACCGACGCGAAGGTCCAGCTCGCGCTGGCCGGCACCCGCGGACCGAACTCGACGCCGACGACGATCGTGCTCGACTCCAAGGGCCGCGTCGCGGCGCGCATCCTGGGCGAGGTCGACAAGAGCATCCTCAACACCCTCATCTCCGACACGGTGGCCGGCAAGTAGGTGTTCCAGGGCAACCCGTTCTACGAGGCGGTCACCAGCGGCCAGCTCGCACTGGCCCTGCCGGTGGCGATGCTCGCCGGCCTGCTGTCGTTCGTGTCGCCATGCGTGCTGCCTCTCGTGCCGGGGTACCTCGGCTACGTGGGCGGCCTGGCCGGCACGTCGCAGGACGCCCGGGGCAAGCGCCGCGACCGCGCCCGAGTGGTGGTCGGCGTGGTCCTCTTCATCCTCGGCTTCACCATCGTCTTCGTGGCTCTGAACACGGCCGCCGGCGCTGTGGCGGGGTTCTGGTACCTCCAGTGGCGGGTGCTCATCTCCCGGGTGCTCGGCGTCGTCGTGATCCTCATGGGGCTCGTCTTCATCGGCAACTTCCCCTTCTTCCAGCGCACGGCGAAGCTCACGATCAGCCCGAAGGTGGGCCTCGTCGGCGCCCCGCTGCTCGGCATCGTCTTCGGCCTCGGGTGGAGCCCCTGCCTCGGGCCGACTCTGGCCGCGATCACCGCGATGTCCGTCAACTCGGGCTCGGCGGCGCAGGGCTTCCTGCTCGGTCTGTTCTATTGCGTGGGCCTGGGCGTCCCGTTCCTGCTGGTCGCCCTGGGCCTCGGCTGGATGGCGCGCACCATCGCATTCGTCAAAAGGCACATCCGTGCCGTCAACCTTGTGGGAGGCAGCCTTCTCGTGGTCATCGGAGTTCTCATGGTCGTCGGGGTCTGGGCAGACCTCATGTCGCGCTTCGGGGCGGTGATCGCGAACTATGGCACGGTCGTCTGACACCGACAAGGGGCTGACCGGCGGCTCGACCGACACCTCCGAAGACCGCGGCGTCGATCAGCGCGCCGATCCGCTGAGGCCGAGCGACCACATCGACTCCGAGCCCGGCGACTCGGGCGACTCCGGCATTACCCAGCCGCGCCTGAGCCCGCTCGGGTACCTCCGCTTCTTCTGGCGCCAGCTCACCAGCATGCGCACGGCGCTCCTGCTGCTCATGCTGCTGGCCCTCGCGGCCGTGCCCGGATCGCTCGTGCCGCAGACCAGCTCCGACCCGAACGGCGTCGCGCAGTACAAGTTCGACCACCCGACGCTCGCGCCGATCCTCGACAAGATCGGCCTGTTCAACACGTTCTCGACGCCGTGGTTCTCGGCCGTCTACCTGCTGCTGTTCGTGTCGCTGGTCGGCTGCATCATCCCGCGCGTCAAGCACCACCTCGAGGCGCTCCGCTCGGCCCCGCCGAAGACCCCGGCCCGACTCTCGCGCCTCGCCGGCTTCCAGGCCTTCGACGTGCCGCGCCCCGCCGATCGGAGCGCCGCGCCGGTGTCGGCCGAGATCGCCGTCGCGCACGCCAGGTCGCTGCTGCGCCGGGCCGGGTACCGCACGCGGATCGTCGGCGACTCGGTCAGCGCCGAGCGCGGCTACCTGCGCGAGACCGGCAACCTGGTGTTCCACATCGCGCTGCTCGGCATCCTGGTGACCGTCGGCATCGGCGGCGGCTTCGGCTACACCGGCCAGCGCGTCGTGGTCGTCGGCCAGACCTTCTCGAACGTGCTCGGCTCGTACGACTCGTTCAACCCGGGCCGGTTCTTCAACGACGCCCAGCTGGCGCCGTTCAACATCAAGGTCGACAAGTTCACGGTCAAGTACGAGCAGAAGATCCTCGATGCGATCGGAACGCCGATCGAGTACAAGACCGACGTGACGACGACCCAGCCGGGGGCGACGGCCGAGAAGAAGACGATCAAGGTCAACGAGCCGCTTCAGATCGGCGGCACCAACGTCTACCTTCTCGGCAACGGCTACGCGGTCAACGTGGTCGTCCGCGACGGCGAGGGCAACGTCGCGTTGAAAGACTCCATCCCCTTCCTCCCGCAGGATTCCAACCTCACGTCGCTCGGCGTCATCAAGGTGCCCGACGCACTGCCGAAGCAGCTCGGCATGCAGGGCTTCTTCTACCCCAGCGCCGTCAAGCAGGCGACGGGCGCCTACGCGTCGAACTATCCCGACGCCATCAACCCGGTCCTCTCGCTAAGCGTGTACACGGGCGACCTCGGCCTCGACGACGGTGTGCCTCAGTCGGTCTACACGCTCGAGACCGGAAAGCTGAAGGTCCTCGCCGGCACCCAGCCGTCGGCCGAAGAGAAGCCGATCGCCCTGAAGCCCGGCCAGACAGTGAAGCTGCCCGACGGTCTCGGCTCGATCGAGTTCACCGGAGTCAGCCGCTTCGTCTCGCTCGACATCCACCACGACCCGTCGCAGCTCTACGTGCTCGTCTTCGCCGTGCTCATCGTGCTCGGCCTGCTCACGGGCCTGTTCGTGCCCCGCCGCCGCGTGTGGGTCAAGGCCGTCCAGGGCGAGAACGGGCTCCGCATCGAGTACGCGGGCCTCGCCCGCGGAGAAGACCCGACGCTCGAGCGCGCCGTCGGCGACCTGGCCAAGAGGCACCAGGCCGTACTCGACCCGAAATCGGCCTCCGATCGACGTAAGGTGAACCCGTGACGACAGATCAACTCTCGCTCTACTGCCTCTATGCGGCCTATTCGGCGATGGCGATCTACACGATCTCCTTCATCGCCTTCGCGCTCGACCTCGCGAAGCGGTCGGGCGACGCCCAGGTGGCTGCCACCGCGGCGATCAAGGCTCAGGCCCAGCGTCTCGCCGGCAAGGCCGAGATGATCGCGCAGGGCGCAGGAACTCCTGGCGGCTCCGTCGCCGTCCTCGAGCGCACCGACGTCGACACCGGCGCCGACGCGCCCCGCCGCTCGTCGAAGTTCGAGCGCATCGGCATGTCGATGATGGTCCTCGGCCTCGCCGTCCACATCTCCTCCGTCGTGCTCCGCGGGTTCGCGGCCGACCGGGTGCCGTGGGCGAACATGTTCGAGTTCGGCCTCACCGGCACGGCTCTCATCGTCGCGGTCTTCCTGATCGTGAACCTGTTCGTCAACCTGAGGTACCTCGGCGCCTACGTGATGGGCCTGAACCTCATCCTGCTGGGCGTCGCCGTGGTCAACTTCTACGTCGCGGTCAGCCCCCTGGTGCCTGCGTTGCAGTCGTACTGGCTCGTCATCCACGTCTTCGTCGCCTGCCTCGGCACGGCGTTCTTCGCCATCGCCGGTGGGCTCTCGGCCGCGCAGATCATCCAGGACCGCCGCGAGACGGCGAAGAACCCGGGTCTGCGCCTGTTCGACACGCTCCCCGGAGCCGAGCGCCTCGAAGACCTCGCCTACCGCATCGCGCTGGTCGGCTTCGTGCTCTGGACCTTCACGCTCATCGCCGGCGCCATCTGGGCCGAGAAGGCCTGGGGCCGCTACTGGGGCTGGGACACCAAGGAGACCTGGACCTTCATCATCTGGGTCATCTACGCCGGCTACATCCACGCCCGAGCGACCCGCGGGTGGCGAGGAGCGCGCTCGGCGTATCTGTCGCTGGTCGGCTTCGCGGCTGTCATGTTCAACTTCTCGGTCGTGAACCTGTTCTTCAAGGGCCTCCACGCCTACTCGGGTCTGTAAGCGCCGCCGTTCTCGTCGAGGAGGGCGTGGCAGGCTCGGATGCGGTCGAGCCACCAGGCGCGGCGCTCGGCGGGCGCCGCGTGCTGCCGCAGCAGGTCGATGTCGACGTCGATGCGCCGCACGTCGACCGCACCGCCCGAGGGGAGCAGCGGCTCGCGAGTGACGTCGGCCGTCAGCATCGCCGCGGTGCCGAGCCCGCAGTCGTGGGGGAGCGCGGGCACGGCGGCGGCGAGGTAGGCCCCCATCGAGAGCCCGACCGACGTGTCGATGGCGCTCGATACGACGACCGGCAGCCCGGCCTCGCGCACGATGCGCGTCGCGGCGGCCACCCCGCCGAGCGGCTGGGCCTTGATGACGAGGAGGTCGGCGGCTCCGGCGCGGGCGACGGCCAGAGGGTCGGCGGCCTTGCGGACGCTCTCGTCGGCGGCCACGGGCACCCCGGTGCCGGCGGCCCGTACGGCGGCGAGCTCTGCGACGGTGCGACAGGGCTGCTCGACGTACTCCAGGTCGAAGGGGGCCAGCGCCTCGAGGGCGGCCAGCGTCTCGTCGACGGACCAGTGCATGTTGGCGTCGACGCGCACCCTCCCGGCGGCACCGACGTACTCGCGCGCGGCCCGGACCCGGGCGACGTCGTCGGCGAGGCTCTGCCCCGGCTCGGCCACCTTCACCTTGACGGTGCGGCAGCCCGGGTACCGGTCGAGGATCCCCGCCACCAGCGCCGCGTCGACAGCGGGGAGCGTCGCGTTGACCGGCACCCGGTCGCGCAGGGGAGCCGTCTCGTCACCCCACCCGAAGTCGATGGCGGCCCGGAGCCAGGTCGAGGCCTCCGCGGGCTCGTACTCGACGAACGGGCTGAACTCGGTCCAGCCGCGGGGCCCCTCGACGAGCAGCGCCTCGCGCACGTCGACACCGCGGAACCGGTTGCGGAGCGGAAGCGCCACCACGTGGGCGTCGCGGACGAGGTCGTCGATCGAGGGAAGCACGCGGCCCAGTCTTCCACCGGGGCCGGTGGCTAGGCTTGCAGCCATGCGCGACACCGTCTCCGACCTGTTCGATCCCCGCGAGTGGAATGAGGTCGAGGGCTTCGCCGAGCCGACGAACGCCGCGTTCACTGACATCACCTACCATCACGACGTCCGCGGCCAGGTCGCCCGGATCGCGTTCGACCGCCCGGAGGTGCGCAACGCGTTCCGGCCGCACACCGTCGACGAGCTCTACCGTGCCCTCGACGACGCCCGCATGAACCCGCGGATCGGCGTGGTGCTCCTCACCGGCAACGGGCCCAGCGCGAAGGACGGCGGCTGGGCGTTCTGCTCGGGCGGCGACCAGCGCATCCGGGGCCGCGACGGCTACAAGTACGAAGGCGACGAGGCTCTCAAGCCCGACCCGGCCCGGAGCGGCCGACTTCACATCCTCGAGGTGCAGCGGTTGATCCGCACGATGCCCAAGGTCGTCATCGCGGTCGTCCCCGGCTGGGCCGCGGGCGGCGGCCACTCGCTGCACGCCGTCGCCGACCTGACGATCGCCAGCCGCGAGCACGGCAGGTTCAAGCAGACCGATGCCGACGTGGGCTCGTTCGACGGCGGCTACGGCAGCGCGTACTACGCGCGGCAGATCGGCCAGAAGCTCGCCCGCGAGGTGTTCTTCCTCGCGCAGGAGTACTCGGCCCAGCGCGCCTACGAGATGGGCGCGGTCAACGCCGTCGTCGACCACGCCGAGCTCGAGGTCGAGGCCCTGTCGTGGGCGCGAATCATCATGACGAAGTCGCCGACCTCGATCCGCATGCTGAAGTTCGCCTTCAACGCGGTCGACGACGGCATGGTCGGCCAGCAGGTGTTCGCCGGCGAGGCGACCCGCCTGGCCTACGGCACCGACGAGGCCGTCGAGGGCCGCGACTCCTTCCTGCAGAAGCGCGAGCCCGACTGGTCGCCCTACCCCTGGCAGTACTGATGTCGGGAGGGCAGTGATGCACGGGCTGCGAGCCATCGACGCACGGCGGCCGCGCGAGGTGCTCGAGGGGATGCGCGACGCGCTGGCAGGCGGCGACGCCGTGAATCCGCGGGTCGACTCCGGAGTTCCTGCGGACCTCCCGACCCAGGTCGAGAAGCGCGTCGCCCTGGTGATCGAGACGAGCGGCTCGACGGGGAAGGCCAAGCGCGTGGCCCTCTCGACCGGCGCCCTGCTGGCCGGAGCGGCCGCCGCCGACTCGGCCCTGAGCGGCCCGGGCCAGTGGGTGCTCGCGCTTCCGGCGCACTACGTCGCAGGCACCAACGTGCTCGTCCGCTCGATCGCCGCCGAGACGGAGCCCGAGCTGCTCGAGCCGGGGCACTTCGATCCGGCCGCGTTCGCCGCTGCCGCACGGCGCCTGACGCATCCCGTCCGCTACACCTCCCTCGTGCCGGCCCAGCTCTCGACGATGCTCGACTCGCCCGACGCCTCTGCGCTCGCGCGATTCGACGCGGTGCTGGTCGGCGGTCAGGCCACCCCGCGATCACTGCAGGAACGTGCACTCGCCGCCGGAGTCCGCGTCGTCCGCACCTACGGCTCGAGCGAGACGAGCGGAGGCTGCGTGTACGACGGCGTCCCCGTCGGCGCCACGCGAGCGGCCGTGGTCGACGGCCAGCTGGAGCTCAGCGGACCCACCCTCGCCGAGTACTACCTGGGCGATCCCGAGTGGACCGCGGCGGCGTTCGTCGAGCGTGACCGCGTGCGCTGGTACCGCACCGGCGATGCGGGCGTCGTCGACGACGAGGGCGTCGTCACCGTGACCGGCCGGCTCGACGACGTGATCGTCTCGGGCGGTGAGAAGGTCTCGCTCGGCGTCGTGGAGCGGATCGTGCGCGAGCTGCCGGGCCTGGCGGGCGCCGTCGTCGTGCGCGCCCCCCATGCCCGCTGGGGTGAGGTGCCGGTCGTCGTCGCCGTGCCGCCCGTCGCGCTGACCCTGGTTGACCTCCGGACCGCCGTCGCGGACTCCGCGGGTCGCGCCGCGGCCCCCGACCGCATCCTGGTCGTCGAGGCGATCCCGCTGCTGCCGAGCGGCAAGCCCGACCGCGTCGCCCTGGCGCGCCTCGCCGCCACGGCCTGAGCCCCGGGGGTTTCGTTCCCGAAGGCTTTCCCTGGGCGTGAATTCACGCGCAGGGAAAGCGTCTCCAGAGCGAACTGCAGCCCCTCGCAGGGCGTGGAGCGAAGTGGCCGACTTCGGAGAGACGCCCGGTAAACTCCCGGGGTGCCACAGACGCGATCGAACAGCAAGAAGAAGACCGGCCGACCGGGCGGACGCCCCGGGAAGGTCGTCGCGCGCAAGGCGACGGCCGGCGACTGGATCTCGGGGGCGCGGCCTCGCACGCTGACCCTGTCGATCGCGCCGGTCGCCCTCGGCAGCGCCGCCGCCGCGGCCGTCAACGACTTCGACTGGCCGCTCGCGCTCCTGTGCCTCATCGTGTCGCTGTTCCTCCAGGTCGGTGTGAACTACGCGAACGACTACTCCGACGGGATCAAGGGCACCGACAAGTTCCGCGTCGGCCCTCCGCGCCTGACCGGCGGCGGCGTCGCGAACGCGAAGAGGGTGCGCAACGTCGCCTTCGCCTCGTTCGCCGTCGCGGCCGGTGCGGGCATCGCCATCGTGATCATCACGCAGTTCTGGTGGCTCCTCGCCGTCGGCGCCGCGTGCGTGGTCGCCGCCTGGTTCTACACCGGGGGCCGTCGCCCGTACGGCTACAACGCCATGGGCGAGATCTTCGTCTTCGTGTTCTTCGGCCTCGTGGCGACGTGCGGCACCATGTTCGTCCAGGCGCACGACGTCTCGTACACGGCCGTCGGCTTCGCCGTCATGATCGGCCTGTTCTCGTGCGCGGTGCTGATGGTCAACAACATCCGCGACATCGAGCAGGACCGCCAGGCCGGCAAGCGCACGCTCGCCGTCGTCCTCGGCCAGCGCGGGTCGCGCATCGTCTACGCGCTCTTCCTTCTGGTGCCGTACGTGATCGTGTTCTTCTACACGTACCTCTTCTTCAACGTCGGCTACGTCTACTTCGCTCTGATCCTGACGCTGCCGGCCCTGCTCATCGGCGTCACGGCGAAGACGGCGAGAGAGCTGATCCTGGCGCTCCAGCTGTCGTCGTTCTCTGCGCTGCTGTTCTCGCTGGGCCTCAGCGCCCTGTTCTTCTTCGCGCAGCCGTAGCGCGCACCGGCGCGGCGTCAGAGCGCGTCGGTCCGGGACGCCCTACGCGTCTTCGGACGGCGGACCCGACTTGCGCAGCACGGGGCGGCCGCCGAGCAGCTCGTCCTCCGCGTCGGCGTCGAGGTCGCGCTCCGGCACCATGCGCCGCTGCGCGATGCCCTCGGCTACACCGGCGCGAAGGCGGCCGAAGAAGATGTACGAGATGAGCAGTGCCAGCACCGCGGCGATTGCGGCGGCGATGTAGACGTTGATCGACGGGATGAACCTCAGCACCACGAAGATGACCGCGAACGTGCCGATGCGGGCGGAGGTGTAGAGGAGCGCTGCTTTCACGCTGGGCAGTCTAAACGAGCTACCTCGGCCAGGCGATCGCACAGTCGGGGCGCCTACCATCGCCCACATGGTCAAGGGTCTGATTGTTCTGATCGTGGCAGCCGCCGCGTTCGTCGTCTACGCCCTCGTCGACTGCCTCTTCACCGAGCATCAGCGGGTGCGCGCGCTGCCGAAGCCGGTGTGGGCTCTGATCGTCATCGTGCTCCCCGTCGTCGGCGCCGTGCTGTGGCTGCTGCTCGGCAGAGCCCCCCGCACGCCGCGACGCACCGTCGCCCCCGACGACGATCCGGAGTTCCTGGGCCGCCCGTTCACGGCGGTGAGCGACGAAGACCGTCACGAGCTCGACGAGCGCATCCGCCGCCTCGAGCAGGAGCTCTCGGAGCCGCCCGCCCGCACGGACGACGACGGGCCGAGTGGCACACTGAAGTAGTGCCGACCCTTCCCGCCCCCTCGGGCAGTCCCGCTACCGATTTCGCCGTCGTGCTCCTCGCCGAGCTGCAGGCCTCGGGCGTCCGGGACGTCGTGCTCAGCCCGGGGTCGCGGTCACAGGCGCTGGCCCTCGCGGCGGCGGAGTTCGAGCGCGCCGGGCGCCTGCGGCTGCACGTCCGGCTCGACGAGCGCTCAGCGGGGTTCCTGGCCCTGGGGCTGGCGATCGAGTCGGGGCAGCCCACCGCCGTCGTCACCACGTCGGGAACCGCCGTCGCGAATCTGCATCCGGCCGTGCTGGAGGCGCATCACTCGGGCGTCCCGCTGATCCTGCTGACGGCCGACCGGCCCGACGAGATGCGCGGGATCGGCTCCAACCAGACCACGCACCAGCCGCGCCTCTTCGGCGAGGCACTCCGCCTGCTGCGCGACGTGCAGGCGCCGTCCGACAGCGGCGTCGACGCGCAGTACGTCCACGAGCTGGCGCGCGAAGCCGTCTCGGCCGCCCTCGGCCGCTCCGGCTCGCCCGACCGTCCCGCTGCACCGGGCCCCGTCCAGCTCAACGTGGCCTTCCGGGAGCCGCTCTCCGCCCCGGCGACCACGCTTCCGACCGAGGCTGCGCCTGCTCCCGGCGCAGGAACTCCGACGACCGCCGCCCTCCCCGGCCGCACCGCCGACCTCCGCGTCGACGAGGTACCCGGCACCGTCGTCGTCGCCGGCCACGCGGCCGGCCCCCGGGCCGAGGAGGCCGCCCGCCTGCTCGGCGCGCCTCTCGTCGCCGAGGTCTCGAGCGGCGCCCGTTTCGGCCCGCACCTCGTGCCGTCGTATCGGCAGCTGCTCGACGATCCCTCGTTCGGCGGCGCCGTGCGCCGCGTCGTCGTCTTCGGGCACCCCACGCTCACCCGCGAGATCCCCGCGCTCCTGAAGCGGGCCGACGTGGAGGTCGTCGTGGTCCGCGGCGGAGTCCCGGAGGCGTACGACCCGAGCCGGTCGGCGACCGTGGTCGACGACGTGCGGATCGAGGGCGACCCCGACGGTCGGCAGCATCGCGGCTGGGTCGGAAGCTGGGTGCACACCGGTCGGGCGCTGCTGAGCGACGACGACGCGGCGCCCGACCTGGAGGCCGAGCAGTCCGAGTTCCTGCGCTCCGAGGTCGACGTGATTCGGCAGCCGGTGACACGTCGCCACCTGGTCGAAGCGCTCTGGCGCCTGACCTGGCCGCACGACCGGCTGATCCTCGGGGCGTCTCGGCTGATCCGCGAGGCCGACGTCGCCGTGACCGGCAAGAAGATCGCCGTGCACGCGAACCGCGGCCTCGCCGGCATCGACGGCACGATCGCGACGGCCACCGGAATCGCGCTCGCGTCGCAGGCCGGCGGCACCGCGGGAGGCCCTGCGCTCGACTGGGCCGACGGCGCCCGGGGCATCTCGCGCGTGCTCGTCGGCGACCTGACACTGCTGCACGACGCCGGCTCCCTGCTGTTCGGCGAGGGCGAGGCCCGCCCGCGGCTGCAGATCGTCGTGGGCAACGACGGCGGCGGCACGATCTTCGACGGGCTCGAGGTCGCGCAGACCGCGCCCGTCGACGCCATGACGCGCGTGCAGCTCACGCCGCAGCCGGTGTCGTTCGAGCACCTGGCCCGTGCCTACGGCTGGGACTACGTGCGGGCGTCGACCCGCGGCGAGCTCGAGCAGGCGCTCGCCGGGCCGACAGGCACTGTCATCGAGGTGCCGCTGGCGCGCTGAGAACGGCAGACGCTCCGGGTCTGCAGGCGCTCCGGATCTGCAGGCGCTCCGGGTCTGCAGGCGCTTCGGGTCTAAGGTCGAGAAATGGCCAAGACGTGGAGCACCGAACCGTCCGACGCGCTGAAGTTCGCGCCCGGCACCGCCCTCGACAGCATCGACACCGACGCCTCGCCCGGCTTCGGCGGCGACAAGAAGTACGGTCAGCAGACGCTCGAGTCGGGCCGCGAGCAGCTGTCCGAGCTGCAGGAGAAGCTCTTCGCCGACTCGCGCGCGGCAGGTGGCACGAAGAGCGTGCTGCTCGTGCTCCAGGCGATGGACACCGCTGGCAAGGGCGGCATCGTCCGCCACGTGGTCGGCGCGGTCGACCCGCAGGGAATCAAGCACCACGCCTTCAAGAAGCCCACCGAAGAGGAGCTGGCCCACGACTTCCTCTGGCGGGTGCGCAACGAGCTGCCCGGCGTGGGCATGATCGGCGTCTTCGACCGGTCGCACTACGAAGACGTCCTCGTCGCGCGGGTCCGCTCGCTGGTCTCGACCGACGTGCTCGAGCAGCGCTACGACGAGATCAACGCCTTCGAGAGCGAGCTCGTCGCGAGCGGCACGACCCTGATCAAGGTGATGCTGCACATCTCGTTCGACGAGCAGAAGGCGCGTCTGGCAGAACGGCTCGACCGCCCCGACAAGCACTGGAAGTACAACCCCGGCGACATCGACGAGCGCAACCTCTGGGCCGACTACCAGAGCGCCTACCAGGTGGCCCTCGATCGCACGTCGACCGATCAGGCGCCGTGGTTCGTGGTGCCAGCCGACAAGAAGTGGTACGCGAGGGTCGCCGTCCAGCGGCTCCTCATCACCGCGCTCCGGGCGCAGGAACTCGACTGGCCGCCGGCCGACTTCGACGTCGCCGTCGAGAAGACGCGTCTCGCGGCCTCCTAGCGGGGCGCCGGCTCGGCCCGCCCGGTCAGCGTCGTCGAGGGTCAGCCCAGCGCGTCGGCCATCGGCATGAACTTCATCGTCGTCTCAGCGACCTCGCGACTGGCGACGGACTCGGCGACGATGCCCGCCCCGGCGTACGCCCGCACGCGGCCGTCGGCGCCGTCGGCCGCTCGCGTCACCTGAGCGCACCGGAGCGCGATCGCCCACTCGCCGTCGCCGTCGGCCCCCACCCAGCCCACGGGGCCGGCGTAGCGGCCGCGGTCGAACGGCTCGAGCCGCGCGATGACGGCCAGGGCGGCGGGGGTGGGAGTTCCTGCGACCGCTGCCGTGGGGTGCAGGGAGTCGATGAGGTCGAGCGCGGACGCGCCGTCGGCCAGGCGCCCCCGGACGTCGGTGGCGAGGTGCCACACGTTCGGCAGCCGGAGCGTGAACGGCCTCTCGGCCGTGGTGACCTCGATCGCGTGGCGCTCGAGCGAGAGCAGGATGCTGCTCAGGGCGAAGGCGTGCTCGTCGAGGTCTTTCTGCGACGTAGCGAGCTCGAGCGCGTTCGCGGCGTCGGAGGCCGCGTCGATGCCGCGGCCCATGCTGCCGGCGAGGACCCGGGCGCTCAGCTCGCCGGACTCGCTGCGGATCAGAGTCTCGGGGCTCGACCCGATGAGCCCGTCGACCGCGAACGTGTAGGTGTCGGGGTAGGCGAACGCGAGGTCGCGCGCCACGCGACGCAGGTCGGCGTCGTCGGGGAGGGCGGCGTCGAGGGGCCTCGCCAGCACGACCTTGCTCAGCTCGCCCGACTCGATCGCGGCGACCGCGTCGTGCACGGCACCGGCGTACGCGGCCGCCGTGAACGCCGGCTCGGCGAACTCGACGTGCACCTCGGCGCCCAGCGACGTGCGCTCGCCGACGTCGGCGCCGTCGACCCGCGTGATCCAGTCGATGCCCGCGCGACGGCCGACGACGACCCGCGGCACGATGAGCACGCTCACGTCGTCGGACTCGTCCGCGAACGCGAAGGACCCGAACGCGACGAGCCCCGTTCCCGCGAGCCGCACCTCGTCGACGACGGTCGCAGCCGCGGCGATCCCTCGCCAGGCCTCGGCCGCCTCCCGCATCCGCGCCTCGCCCCGGAACTCGAGCCGCAGCGCCTCGCCGATGCCGGCGATGCCGTCGCCGCGCCGCACGAAGAGGAGCGGATCGCGAGGGTCGACGTGGGCGAGGAAGGGGGTGATGTCGTCGATCCGGGTGGTCTCGACGTGCAGGGGGTGGTTCACTTCTTCATCGTAACGACCGGGATCGCGGGGCCCTCGGGCAGTTGCGTCCCCTTCACCTGGGTGTTCGTCGTGCATCGCCTGCTCTCGGCCTGGGTGGAGATCGGGCCGGTAGGATTCCCTGCGTGACCAAGGCCGATATGAACAAGCAGCCCAGCGAGGTTGCCTCCATGTTCGATGGGGTGGCCGCGCACTACGACGTGACGAACGACATCCTGTCGGGCGGCAACGCGGTGCTGTGGCGCATCGCCACCGTGAAGGCGATCGGCGCCGAGCCCGGCGAGAAGGTGCTCGACATCGCCGCCGGCACCGGCACGTCGTCGGCGGCCATCGCCAAGGGCGGCGCCACCGTCACGGCTCTCGACTTCTCGGCCGGCATGGTCGCGGTCGGCCGCAAGCGCCAGCCGCACATCGAGTTCATCGAGGGCGATGCCGAGCAGCTGCCGTTCGACGACGGCACCTTCGACGCCGTCACGATCTCGTTCGGCCTGCGCAACGTGAACAAGCCACGCCAGGCGCTCTCCGAGATGTACCGCGTGCTCAAGCCCGGCGGCCGCATCGTGATCTGCGAGTTCTCGACCCCGCCCGTCGCCGCCCTGCGCTTCGGCTACCAGGCCTACCTGCGGCACGTGCTGCCCGGAATCGCCAAGGTCACCTCCAGCAACTCGCCCGCCTACACCTACCTCGCCGAGTCGATCGAGAAGTGGCCCGAGCAGCAGGTGCTCAGCCAGTGGCTCCGCGGGGCCGGCTTCACCCGTGTCGCCTACCGCAACCTGACCGCAGGGATCGTGGCCCTCCACCGGGGTCACAAGCCCGCCGGCTCGACGAGGCGACCCGCCTCGGCCCCCGACGCCTGAACCACACGCAAAGGTGAACCCGTGAACCCCAGTGCACCTCCGGCTCGTCGGAGCTCGGGCCTGAGCTCGTCGCTCGGCCTCGCTGAGAAGCTCTTCTCGTCGGCCTCCGAGCGCCGCTTCGTCGCGGCCATCGACGCCGGCCTCGAGCGCGTCGAAGACGGCCTGCTCGTCGAGATGGCCTTCGGCGACGACCTCGCCGACGTCACGAGCCGCTACCTGCTCAGTGCCGGCGGCAAGCGCATCCGCCCGACGCTCGCACTGCTCATCTCGCAGCTGGGCGACGGGGCCACCGACGCCGTCGTGTCGGCCGCGCAGGCCGTCGAGATCACTCATCTCGCGTCGCTCTACCACGACGACGTCATGGACGAGGCGACCATGCGCCGAGGCGTCCCGAGCGCCCAGTCGCGCTGGGGTAACAGCGTCG
This sequence comes from Frondihabitans sp. OV104, assembly GCF_057787745.1. Lineage (NCBI taxonomy): Bacteria > Bacillati > Actinomycetota > Actinomycetes > Micrococcales > Microbacteriaceae > Frondihabitans > Frondihabitans sp. OV104. The sequence continues at coordinate 2,174,541 of NZ_CM173541.1, read as the reverse complement.
CCATCCTCACCGGCGACCTGCTCTTCGCCCGGGCCTCCACGATCGTCGCCGATCTCGGCGAGGAGGCGATACGGCTCCAGGCGCAGACATTCGAGCGCCTCTGCCTCGGCCAGCTGCATGAGACGATCGGCCCGCGCGAGGGCGACGACCCCATCGCGCACTACCTCGACGTGCTCAGCGACAAGACCGGCTCGCTCATCTCGATGGCGGCCAAGGTCGGCGTCATGTTCTCCGGCGCCCCGCGGGAGTACCTCGGGCCGGTCTCGGCCTTCGGCGAGAAGATCGGCGTCGCCTTCCAGCTCGTCGACGACGTCATCGACCTGTCTCCGCAGAGCGAGGAGACCGGCAAGCGCGCCGGCACCGACCTCCTGGCCGGCGTCGAGACCCTGCCGCTCATGTACCTGCGCGTCCAGGCCCAGACCGACATCGACTCGTCGGCCCTGCTCAGCGAGATCGAGGCCAACGTGCGCGCCGCGACCGCGGGCGGCGACGTCAGCGAGGCCGACCTCGCCGACACCGTCCGGCAGCTCCGCGAGCACGACGTGACGCGCCGCACCCACGACGAGGCCCGCCGCTGGGCCGACGACGCGGTCGCCGCACTCGCGCCGCTGCCGCAGGGCCCCGTGAAGAAGGCGCTGACCCGCTTCGCGGAGCGCGTCGTCGAGCGCCAGGCCTAGCTCTCCCGCCTCGGGCCCTGGTGCCCGGGCTTGTCCGAGCGATTCGCAGCGGCACGCCGAACACACCCTGACCACCTGTCCGAGAACACCCCGAACCGCCCGGAAAAGAACGCAGTACCTATGACGACCTTGCGCCTCGCCATCGTTGGAGCCGGCCCCGCCGGTATCTACGCCGCCGACATCATCCTGAAGGCCGAACGCCAGTTCGACGTCCAGATCGACCTGTTCGAGCAGCTCCCCGCCCCGTACGGCCTCGTCCGCTACGGCGTCGCCCCCGACCACCCGCGCATCAAGGGCATCATCAACGCCCTCCGCGACGTGCTCGACCGCGGCGACATCCGCATCTTCGGCAACGTCCGCTACGGCGTCGACATCTCGCTCGACGACCTGAAGAAGCACTACAACGCCGTGATCTTCTCGACCGGCGCCATCAAGGACGCCGACCTCGACATCCCCGGCATCGACCTCGAGGGCAGCTACGGCGCCGCCGACTTCGTCAGCTGGTTCGACGGCCACCCCGACGTGCCGCGCACCTGGCCGCTGGAGGCCTCCTCGATCGGCGTCGTCGGCGTCGGCAACGTCGCCCTGGACGTCTCGCGCATCCTCGCCAAGCACGCCGACGACCTCCTTCCCACCGAGATCCCCGACAACGTCTACGACGTGCTCAAGGCTTCGCCCGTCACCGATGTGCACATCTTCGGCCGCCGCGGTCCGGCCCAGGTGAAGTTCTCGCCGCTCGAGCTCCGCGAGCTGGGCGAGCTCCGCGACGTCGACATGATCGTCTACGACGAGGACTTCGACTACGACGAGGCCTCGAAGAACGCCATCGCCACCAACAAGCAGGTCTTCGTCATCGACAAGGTCCTGAACCAGTGGCGCCAGCGCGAGACCGGCAGCGCGTCGCGCCGTCTCCACCTGCACTTCTACGCCAAGCCCGTGCGAGTCGAAGAGGTCGACGGCCGGGTCTCCGGCCTCATCTACGAGCGCACCCGGCCCGACGGCGCCGGCAGCGTCGAGGGCACCGGCGAGTTCCGCACCGTCGAGATGCAGGCGATCTACCGCGCCGTCGGCTACTTCGGCTCGCCCCTCGACGGCATCCCGTTCGACGAGAAGCGCGGCGTCATCCCGAACCACGAGGGCCAGGTGCTCGACGACCACGATCAGATCGTGCCCGGCGTGTACGCCACCGGCTGGATCAAGCGCGGCCCCGTCGGCCTCATCGGCCACACCAAGAGCGACGCGATGGAGACCGTGCAGCACGTGCTGACCGACCAGGCGTCGTGGTGGGCCCCGGCCGACCCGTCGCTCGAGGCGATCCCCGCGTTGCTCGAATCCCGCGGCGTCGCGTTCACCGACCTCGAGGGCTGGCACCGCCTCGACGAGCACGAGATGGCGCTCGGCGCCGGCTTCGAGGGCGACGTCGAGCGCGTCCGCGTGAAGGTCGTGCCGCGCGACGAGATGGTCACGGTGTCGCGGGCTCAGTAGTCTCGGCGCCCGGGCCTGTGGATGACTTCTGCAGACTCCCGGGCGCCGCCGCTACCGTGGTGGCATGACGCTCACCGCCTCGCGCCCTGCCGCTTCCGGCCCGGGAGCACGCCTCCGCGGCATCGATGCGGCGCGTGGCATCGCCCTGTTCGGCATGTTCGCGGCGCACCTCGTCGACGTCGAGAACCCCGTCGACTGGAGCGAGCCGTCGACCTGGTGGTCGATCGTGGCGGGTCGGTCGTCCGTGCTCTTCGCCGTGCTCGCAGGCATCTCGCTGGCTCTGACGACGGGGCGCGACAAGCCGGTCCGCGGCGCGGCCCTGACAGTCGCCCGGCGCAGGATCGCCGCCCGCGGCGTCCTCATCGCCGTGATCGGCATCCTCCTGATGCTGCTCGAGACTCCCGTGGCGGTCATCCTCGCCACCTACGGCATCCTCTTCGTCGTGCTCCTCCCCGCCCTGTCGTGGTCGCGCGTCGCGCTCCTGACAGTCGCCGGCGGGCTCGCCCTCGTCGCGTTCCCCATCTCGCTCGCGTCGGTGTTCCCGCTCGCCGAGACCGGCGTCATCCTCCAGCAGATCTTCCTGTACTACCCGCTCGCGACCTTCGCCGCCTACCTGCTGCTGGGCCTGGCCGTCGGCCGCTCCGACCTGCGGTCTCCGCGCGTGCTCGGTGCGCTCCTCGGCGGGGGCACGGCGCTGGCCGTGGTCGTCTACTCCGTCGGCGAGGCCGTCACGCCCGGCGGCCTCCTGTTCCACTCGTTCGGCGGTCTGCGGCTCCGCGACTACGTCTTCGCGTCCGAGCCGCACTCCTCGACTCTCGTCGACATGCTGGGCTCGGCCGGCGTGGCCCTCGCCGTCATCGGCGCCTGCGGGCTCCTCGCCCGGGTTCCGCGCAACGCGCCGCTGTTCGTGCTCGCCCGCGTGGGCGCCATGCCGCTCTCGATCTACTCGGCCCACCTCGTCGTCATCGCCTGGCTCTACCACTCCGGGTTCCTCGACGGGCTCACGCCCGCGGGCGAGGGGACCGTCTGGGCCCTCTTCGTGGTCGGAGCCTGCCTCGCAGCCCTCGCCTGGGGCGGGCGTCCGGGGCCGCTCGAGCGTGCGGTCGCCGCCGTCGCGCGTGCCGTCGGCGGGCGCGCGCCGGAGGCCGTGGCACCAGGTGTCCAGGGCGGCGCTCCCGTGCTCGGCGCGGTGTCCTCGTCCGTCAGCGGAGTCGCCGCCGGCGGATCCACGTCGACATCGCCCCGAGACGACTGGGCGCCGCCGAGCGGCCGCCCGCTGTAGGCCCGGCCGCACCGGGGGATGGAACCACGATCGGGTGGCGGAGGTCGGGTGCGACGGGTGCCGGGTGACGAAGGGGTCAGGCGCGGCGGCGGGCGGCGAGTTCCTGCGCCGGGATTGTCGCGCGAAGCGCTGGTCGAGCCCGCCTAGCGGAAGTTGACGAACTGGAGCGAGACGTCGAGGTCGGCGCCCTTGAGGAGCGCCATCGTCGCCTGGAGGTCGTCGCGGCTCTTCGAGGTCACGCGCAGCTCGTCGCCCTGGATCTGGCTCTTGACGCCCTTGGGCCCCTCGTCGCGGATCAGCTTGTTGATCTTCTTCGCGGCCTCTTGGTCGATGCCGTCTTTCATGGAGATCTCGATGCGGTACTCCTTGCCGCTGGCGTACGGGTCGCCGGCGTCGATGCTCTTCAGCGAGATGCCCCGCTTGATGAGCTTCGACTCGTAGACGTCGAGGACGGCCTTGGCGCGCTCCTCGGTGTTCGCCTTGATGAGCACCTTCTCGCCGCTCATGTCGATGGCGGCGCCGACGTTCTTGAAGTCGTAGCGCTGCTCGACCTCCTTGCGCGCCTGGTTGAGCGCGTTGTCGGCCTCCATCTTGTCGACCTTGCTGACCACGTCGAAAGAGCTGTCTGCCATGTCGTCCACCCTAGCGAATGGCGGCGACGGCGGCCTCCGCACGCGCCGTGGTCGAGACCACGGCGCGGAGGCTGTATTGTTGACGGGCGCCTTCGGTTGGTGAATACACTGGTCGAGTGCGCACCTGGCAAGTTACCCAAGCGGCCAAAGGGATCTGACTGTAAATCAGCCGGCGTAGCCTCCGGGGGTTCGAATCCCTCACTTGCCACACGGTGTCCGACGACGACACGGAAGAACACACTGTGTCCCTTCGACACAGAAGAACGCAGAGACGCCCGGTGCTGAGCATCGGGCGTTTCGCATACCTGGGGGTCGCATGACCACGAACGCCGAGCTGCTCGAGATCGCCCGCTCCATCGCGCGGGAGGCGGGCGAGCTGGCTGCGCGGCGCCGGGCCGAGGGCGTCGAGGTCGCCGCGAGCAAGTCGAGCTCGGTCGACATCGTGACGCACGCCGATCGCGAGGTCGAGACCCTGATCCGCGCACGGCTCGCAGCAGAGCGACCGGGCGACGGCTTCTACGGCGAGGAGTCCGGCGCGGAGCCGACGCAGACGGGTCTCACCTGGATCGTCGACCCGATCGACGGCACCGTGAACTTCCTCTACGGGATTCCGGCCTACGCCGTCAGCATCGCCGTCGTCGAGGGCGAGCCCGACCCGCTCACGTGGCGGGCTCTGGCCGCGTGCGTGTTCAACCCCGTCGCCGGGGAGGAGTACGTCGCGACCCGCGGCGGCGGCGCCTTCCTGAACGGCGAGCGTCTCGCCGTGTCGAGGCCCGCCGACCTGTCGCAGTCGCTGCTCGCCACCGGCTTCTCGTACGACCCTGTGCGCCGTATCGAGCAGGGCGCGGTCGTCGCCCCCCTCCTCGGCCGCGTCCGCGACATCCGCCGTATCGGGGCCGCCTCCCTCGACCTCTGCAGCGTCGCCGCGGGTCGGCTCGACGCCTACGTCGAGCGCGGCCTCCAGCCGTGGGATCACGCCGCCGGCGTCCTCGTCGCCGGTGAAGCAGGTGCGACGGTGCTCACCCCCGCCGGAGCCCAGGCCAGCCGCGACCTCACCTTCGTCTGCGCGCCCGCCGTCGCCGCTGAGCTCGCGGAGGCACTCGCCGACGGCGGGTTCTGAGTACCGAACCAGAGAGGGCGCAGGAACTCCCCGACACCGCCCGACCCCCCGCACGCGGGTATATATCAATATCGGGCCTAGCCATCCGGTTGCGAATTCGCTACCATGGGTCAGGCGTTGCTCGTCCGGGAGGCTTTCCGGGGGCGCACGCTAGGGTGATTCGATCACCGTCGTCCGCGGCCGTCTCTCCGCGGGCAGTTCCCGGCCACAGCCCTGTGCAGCACTTTCTGCGCGGCGCCGAAGCCCGCCCCCGACCCTGAGGACCTACTCGCAGTGACCCAGCCTGACGCCGCCCCCACCGCCCACCGCGGAACCGCAGGCGACGTCGACGGCCCCACCGTGGCCCCCCTCACGCGACGTGCCGCGCGCGCCCGCGAGCGTCAGCTCGAGACGGCGGCGACCTTGGTCGTCGACCCGTCATCGCTGGCTGGCTCGTCGTCGCTGGCTGGCTCGGCTGCGCTCGCCGGTCCGGCTTCGCTGGCTGGCTCGGCTTCGCTGGCTGGCTCGACGTCGCTGGGCGATCCGACTGCTGTGGCCTCGGCGGCGCTCGGTGCAAATCCGGCTCGGGTCTCGCCGGCCCGCCTGTCTCCCGACGCGATGTCGTCGTCTGCCGTGTCGCCCGCGTCGGCGTCCGTGTCGACTGCTTCGGCGTCGCCAGCTCCGGTGTCGACTGCTTCGGCGTCGCCCGTTTCGACGCCGGCGAGTCCGGCGTCGGTCGCCTGGCCCGCCACACGCACGACGCCGGGCTCGATGGTCACGTCGCGCACGTCGACGGGGTCCGGCCCGACGGTCGCGACGCCTGCGGTCACGACGACCGGTGGCCCGACGGTCGCGACGCGCACCTCGGTGGCGGCCGACCCTGTGGCTCGCGAGGCGACCCGTGCTGCCGAAGCCCCGTCGGTCGCAGCACCCGCCGCGGCCTCCGCCCCGGCGACGCGGCGGTCGCTGCGCGCCCAGCCGATGCGTCGAGTTCCTGCGCCCGGTTCCCCTCGTCTCGCACCCGCCGCGGTCCGGCCCGTGATCTCGACCCGCGGCCGTCGCACCCGCCGTTTCGGGGTCCTCGGTGGCCTCCTGTTCGTCGGGGCCACCGTCGTCGCGACCTCCGTTCCCGCGAACGCCTACTTCGTCGACACCCCCGAGCACGTCGCCGTGAAGCTCGCCGCCGCCGTCGAGGCCGGCACCACCGTCGGCGGGGCCACCTCGTCGACCGCCGGGCAGGGCTACATCGCGTCGGGCACCGTCGTCGGCGCCAGCCTCGGCCGTGACGGCTACTCGGTCAGCGCCCCCAAGGTCACCTCGTCGAGCACCGGCACCGGAGCGTTCGCGAACGACTCGACCGCGCCGGTCCAGTGGCCGTTCGCCACGACCTCGCCGATCAGCAGCGGCTTCGGCTCGCGGCAGGTCGCCAACTGCAGCTTCTGCTCCACGTTCCACGAGGGCCTCGACTTCACGCCCGGCGCCGGCACGCCGATCCAGATCATCGCGGACGGCACCGTCTCGAAGGTCGAGCAGGGCGGCGGTGCCCTGGGCTACAACGTGTGGATCGACCACACCATCAACGGCGTCCCGGTCACCAGCGTGTACGCGCACATGGTCGCCGGATCCATCAAGGTCACGCTCGGCGAGAAGGTGAAGGTCGGCCAGCAGGTCGGCAACGTCGGCTCGACCGGCAACAGCACGGGTGCGCACCTGCACTTCGAGATCCACCTCAACGGCGTTCCGGTCGACCCGTACCCCTGGCTCGTAGCCAACGCCGGCGCGTAGCGCCTCGTCTGCCGCGGCTGCGCGCGGCGCCGCCGAACGTCGGCCCCGCCCCGCCTCGTACCCGCCAATCGAGCGGCTCGGCCCGTGGGCTCGGTTCGGCCCCGCCGGGTCGGTGAAGACCCGCCGATGCGGCTCACGCCTGCCGATCCGGCGCGCTCCCTCCGAGGCGGCGACGTAGCCCCGCCGAATCGGCTCGCGCCCGCTGAAGGTCCGGCGGCTTCGTGCCGATCCGGCGGGGGCGAGGCGGTGGCGGGCGGCTCGGCCCGCGCTTTCGGTTCTGCCCGGCCGGGTCGGCGGAGACCCGCCGATGCGGCTCACGCCTGCCGATCCGGCGAGCTCCCTCCGAGGCGGCGACGTAGCCCCGCCGAATCGGCGCGTTCCCGCCGAACGGCAGGCGGGTTCGTGCCGATTCGGCGGGGGCGAGGCGGTGGCGGCCGGCTCGGCCCGCGGGTTCGGTTCGGCCCCGCCGGGTCGGCGAAGACGCGCCGATGCGGCTCACGCCCGCCGATTCGGCGCGCTCCCGCCGAGTCGGCGATGTAGCCCGCCCGAATCGGCGCGTTCCCGCCGAAGGGCAGGCGGGTTCGTGCCGATCCGGCGGGGGTGACGCACTCGAAGCCACCCACACCATGCCGCACCGACAACGCCGCGGATCACCCCACCCAGCGCCGCGACCGCGATCAGGCCGAGCGGACCCAGACGGTCGCGTCGCCCGGCAGCGCCGGCCCGTCGAGCTCCACGGTCGCCAGCAGCTCGTCGCCGATCGGCAGCTCGACCGGCACCGTGCCGGTGTTCGCGATGACGGTCACGACGCCGTTGCGGAACGCGACCACGTCGGCTCCGTATCCGTCGAGCCACTCGACCGACCCGGAACCCAGGTCGAACTCAGCCCGGAGCGCGAGCGCCAGGCGGTAGAGCTCGAGCGTCGACGCCGGCTTGCCGGTCTGCGAGTCGCGGGCGTAGGGCGCCCAGTCGTCGGGCTGCGGCAGCCACGACTCGCCGCTCGTGTTGAAGCCGTAGGCGGGGGACGCGGCCTCCCACGGGATGGGCACGCGGCAGCCGTCGCGGCCGTACCTCTCGCCGTTCGTGCGGAACCAGGTGGGGTCCTGGCGGGCGTCGTCGGGCAGGTCGATGGCCTCGGGCAGGCCGAGCTCCTCGCCCTGGTAGAGGTAGGCCGAGCCGGGAAGGGCGAGCATGACGGCGGTGGCGGCGCGGGCTCGGGCCAGGCCGACCGCGCGGTCGGGGAGGCCCGGGCTCCTGGGGCCGATTCCTGCGCCCTGGGGGTTGTCGGCGGTCAGCCCGAGGCGGGAGGCGTGGCGGACGACGTCGTGGTTCGACAGCACCCACGTGCTCGGCGCGCCGACGCTGGAGAACACCTCGAGGGAGGCGTCGATGACGCGCTTGATCGACGGGGCCGACCAGCCGCTCTCGAGGTAGGTGAAGTTGAAGGCCTGGTGCATCTCGTCGGGGCGCACCCAGTTGGCGAGCTTCGAGAGCGGCTCGACCCACGCCTCGGCGACGAGGATCCGGTCGCCCGCGTACGTGTCGAGCAGCGCGCGCCAGGAGCGGTAGATCTCGTGGACGCCATCCTGCGCCCAGTACGGCGGCGTCGCGCCCTCTTCGAGCCCGCCGCCCATGCTGCCGCTGTCGGCGGGCGGGGTGTAGTCGGGCAGACCGGGCTTCTTGATCATGCCGTGGGCGACGTCGACCCGGAATCCGTCGACTCCGCGGTCGAGCCAGAAGCGCAGGATGTCGAGGAACTGCTCGCGCACCCACGGGTTCTGCCAGTCGAAGTCGGGTTGCGACGAGTCGAAGAGGTGGAGGTACCACTGGCCGGGCGTGCCGTCGGCCTCGGTGATGCGGGTCCAGGCCTCGCCGCCGAAGACCGACTGCCAGTTGTTCGGCGGCACCTCGCCGTCGGCGCCCGTGCCGTCGCGGAACAGGTAGCGAGCCCGCTCGGTCGAGCCGGGCCCGGCGGCGAGGGCCTCCTGGAACCAGCGGTGATCGCTCGACGAGTGGTTGGGGACGAGGTCGACCACGAGGCGCAGTCCGAGCTCGGTGGCCTTTGCGCGGAGGGCGTCGAAGTCGGCGAGGGTGCCGAACCGCGGGTCGACGTCGCAGTAGTCGGCGACGTCGTAGCCGGCGTCGCGCTGCGGCGACGTGTAGAACGGCGACAGCCAGACGGCGTCGACGCCGAGATCGGCGAGGGCCGAGAGGCGTGAGGTGATGCCGGGGAGATCGCCCATGCCGTCGCCGTCGCTGTCGGCGAACGAGCGCGGGTACACCTGATAGATGACGGCTGTGCGCCACCACTCCGATCCCGTGTCGGCGGCGATCAGCTCGGAGGGGGAGATGTCTGAGGCGGGCACGGTGGACTCGTCGTGAGGCATGGGTGCCACGATACGACAGGCGTGCTCTGCTTTCCGTCTCCCTTGCCAGGCTGCCGATCTGATCGGTTAAGGTGGAGTATCCGACGTCGATTGGCCTTGACCTGAACATCTTCACCGACACTGAGACCGCCACCGGTTCCGCGTTCCCTCTCGCGCTCGGCACGAACGTCTTCGGGTGGACCGTCGGGGCTCCGACGGCGCTCGAGATCCTCGACGTGTTCGCGGCCGACGGCGGCCGGGTCATCGACACCGCCGACGTCTACTCCGCGTGGCTCCCGGGCAATTCGGGCGGCGAGTCCGAGGCCATCATCGGCCGCTGGCTGGCACGCCCCGGCAACCGCGACCGCGTGCTCGTCAGCACCAAGGTGGGCCAGCACCCCGACGCGCCCGGCCTCACGCGCGACAGCATCCGCCGGGGTGTCGAGGCGTCGCTGACCCGCCTCCGCACCGATCGCATCGACCTCTACTTCGCGCACTACGACGACGACGAGACGCCGCTGGAGGAGACCGTCGGCGCGCTCAGCGAGCTGGTCGACGAGGGCAAGATCCGGTATCCGGCCGCCTCGAACTACACGGGCGCGCGGCTCCGGCAGGCACTCGCGATCGCCGACCGCGACGGGCTGCACCCCTTCAGGGCGATCCAGTCGGCGTACAACCTCGTGCGGCGCGACGACTACGAGCGCGACGTCGCCCCGATCGTCGACCACTTCGGCCTCGCAGTGCTTCCGCACTCGGCGCTGGCGAGCGGATTCCTCACGGGCAAGTACCGCAACGGCGTCGACGACGGCGAGTCGCCCCGCGGCGGTCGTGCGCTGAGCTACCTCACCCCCGAGAACGTCGCCACGGTCGACGTCGTCATGGAGATCGCCGAACGCCACGGCGTCGTGCCGGGCGCCGTCGCCATCAAGTGGCTGGCCTCTCGCGACGGCGTGATCGGCGCCCTCTCCAGCGCCCGCTCGACTCTCCAGCTCGAGGGTCTGCTCGCGGCCTCCAGCCTCGATCTCTCGGCGCAGGAACTCGGGGCCCTCACTGCGATCTCGGAGCCCCCGGCCGCGTAGGCGCAGTCCAGCCCCTCCATGCTCCCGCCCGGTGCGATGACCGTCTTCGCCGTCGAGCCGGAGCTCCAGGCTGTGCGAGACCCGATGATGCCCCTCGCCGAATGTGTCGCCGCTCGGAATGCGCGACGTCGACCGGTGTTGTCTTCAGGAGACACCTCGACAGAAGGAGCTCACATGACGGACGCACCTCGTATCGCACTCGGCGAAAGCGACCTCCGGGTCTTCCCCCTCAATCTCGGCGGCAACGTCTTCGGCTGGACGGCCGACGAAGAGACGTCGTTCGGCGTCCTCGACGCGTACGTCGCGGCCGGCGGCAATTTCATCGACACGGCTGACGTCTATTCGGCGTGGGTCCCGGGCAACGCCGGTGGCGAGTCGGAGTCGATCATCGGCCGCTGGATGGCGTCGCGCGGCAACCGCGCCGACATCGTGATCGCTACCAAGGTCGGCATGCTCGAGGGCTTCCAGGGCACCTCGCGCGACATCGTGCGCAAGGCCGTCGATGCATCTCTGCAGCGCCTCGGCACCGACTACATCGACCTCTACTACGCGCATCAGGACTTCACCGACCGCCCGGTCGAGGAGGCCGTCGAGGCTCTCGACGAGCAGGTGCAGCTCGGCAAGGTCCGCGCCATCGGCGCCTCCAACTTCACCGGCCAGCGCCTCGAGCAGGCCCTGCGCTTCAGCGAGTCCGAGAACATCTCGAAGTACGCCGCGATCCAGAACAAGTACAGCCTCGTCGAGCGCGACGACGTCGAGGGAAGCGAGGGCGGCCCGACGGTCGCCGACGTGGCGCTCGCCGAGACCGTGTCGGTCATGCCGTACTTCTCGCTGGCCAGCGGATTCCTCACGGGCAAGTACCGCGACGGCGTGACCGTCGACAGCCAGCGCGCCAGCGGCGCCGGCGCGTACCTCGACGACCGTGGCCGCCGCGTGCTCGGGGTCCTCGACGAGGTGGCCGGAGCCCACTCGACTTCGGTCGCCACCGTGGCGCTCGCGTGGCTGCTCGCCCAGCCGTCGGTCGGCACGCCGATCGCGTCGGCCCGGACCGTCGAGCAGCTGCCCGACCTCGTCGCGGCCGCGACGCTGACGCTCGCCGACGACGAGGTCGCCGCCCTGTCGGCGGCGTCGTCGACCGTCTCGGCGTAGCCCGCATCGCGAGGGTGTCGGGGCGACCCGGCACCCTCCGTGCTGTCGGCGTCGTCTCGTGTCACGAGGCGCCTCGAAGTCCTGCTATTCTCGTGTGGTGCCAATCGCGGCCTGAAACACTGACGGCGCGACGGCTACGCCCCCTTAGCTCATTGGTAGAGCACTTCCTTGGTAAGGAAGAGGTAGTGGGTCCGATTCCCACAGGGGGCTCGTCCCTCTGAACGACACTGAACCACCGCTCGCGCGGACTCAGTCGAGATGCGGAGGCACAGGCCGGCCTAGTCGGCTGGTGCGGCGGGGTAGCTCAGGTGGTTAGAGCACACGGCTCATAATCGTGGTGTCGCGGGTTCGAGTCCCGCTCCCGCTACACGTAAGGCCCTCTGGCCTGGGTCACCCCAGGCGGAGGGCCCTTTTTCACGGTGTCTCGGCGGTCAGAGGCACGACGATCGAGTTCACGAGAGCCCGCGAGGGCGGTGCGTGTGAGAACGTCGCGTTAACTCTTCTCAGTCGTGTCTTCTGTGCCGCCAGAATGTGGCTGGCGGGTATCTGCTCGCCGTTGTGAATCGCTTTGTGAGCTGGGAGCTTCGATGAGCACGATTACGACTTCTGACGGAACCGAGATCTTCTACAAGGACTGGGGCACCGGGCAGCCCATCGTCTTCAGCCATGGTTGGCCTCTGTCGGCCGATGACTGGGACGGACAGATGCTGTTCTTCCTGAGCAAGGGCTATCGCGTTATCGCCCACGATCGGCGAGGTCATGGACGATCGACTCAGACGTCCGAAGGCCACGACATGGACCACTACGCGGCCGACCTCGCAGCACTGACCGAGCACCTCGATCTCCACGACGCGATCCACGTAGGCCACTCGACCGGTGGCGGCGAGGTGGCGCACTACATCGGGGTCTACGGGGAGGCGCGGGTCGCTCGGGCGATTCTGATATCGGCTGTCCCGCCGCTCATGGTCCAGACCGAGACCAACCCGGGTGGCTTGCCGAAGAGCGTGTTCGACGGGTTGCAGGCGGCACTGGCCGCGAACCGGTCGATCTTCTACCGCGACCTGCCCGCGGGTCCGTTCTACGGGTACAACCGCGACGGCATCGAGCCATCGGAGGCGGTCATCCAGAACTGGTGGCGGCAGGGAATGATGGGCGGTGCCAAGGCCCACTACGACGGTATCGTCGCGTTCTCGCAGACCGACTTCACCGAAGACCTCAAGAAGATCAGCGTGCCGACGCTGGTCATGCACGGCGAGGACGACCAGATCGTCCCCTTCGCCGACGCAGGCCCACTCTCGGCAGAGCTGGTGCAGAACGGCACCCTCAAGGCCTACCCCGGCTTCCCGCACGGTATGCCGACCACCGAAATGGACACCATCAACGCCGACATTCTGGAATGGCTCACCGCCTGAGTCGATGCGCGCAGCAACGCGTTGACGCCGAGAGGAGGTTCGGTGGCGCCTTGGCGCCCCCGAGCCTCCTTCTTCGTCTGGGTGCCGGCTATCGACATCGGGATCGGGTCGGGTCGGCCGGACCGGACGATTCTCGGCTACAAGTCCCCGGCGCGACGCCGTCGATCCTCGAAGGTGTGAAGGGGTGTGCAGGACCGCTGGGTGAAGGCTGACGCTCAGATCGATGTCCTCATCCCGCGTTTCTTGGGAGAGCGCACCAAACTGAATCTCTATGCAAGATCAGGCTGTCGTTAGGCTCCGAGTAGTCTTGTTGACCCGAACGACGGAGTTCCCCCATTGACTACCACCCAGAACGATGCTGCCGCCCGCTGGGCTGCGGCTGCGGAACTCGCGGACGGCGTTACCGATTACGGCCTTCACAAGCGGCGCGCCCGGGTGCTTCTGCAGGTCGTTGCCCTCATCGGTGGAACCTGGATCGTCGGCTTCGTCATCGCGCTCATTTTCATTCCCCACGGATCCGGCCACGACACGTCTGGGTCCTCCGACGTGCAGTTCCAGCAGCTCATCGCCCAGTTCGTCTTCCTTGCCCTCGGCTTACTCATCGTCATCCTAGGTTTCATCTGGGCTAAACGCACCGGCCACTACATCACGAGGTGGCGGGCTGTTGCGAGCCCCCTCAATCGGAAGGAGAAGAAAAGCGTCCGCCGGCAGATCAGCGGCAAAGAGCAGCCCGACGAGGGACACCTAGGAACTGTTGTGGCGATGGCACGCCAGAACCGGCGAGCCACCCTCGGCATCGCACCCATCTACTCGGCGCTGGTCCTCTTTGCCATCGCCACCGCGGTCGGCTCCAATGATCTCCTCATCAAGCTCCTCGAGCTCGCGGTGTCCTTGATGTTCGTCGTCGTCGCGATCCAACTGGTCGTGCTCTATCGCCGAGCTGGCCGTTTCATCGAGCTCCACTCAGGCGAGACCGAATGAGAGTGCGGGGGAGCAGCCCGCAAGCAATCGGCGGAACACGGGCAGCATGAGTTCGATCTCCGATGCACTGCCGGCGGCCAGTGACGAGGATCGCCGGTGGGCTGAGGCTTCTCGGCGCGTCCGGGAGCAGAAAGAGCATGGGCCGCGCGTACGGGGGATATCGAACCAACTGGCTCTTCTCATCTTGATCGTTTGCGTTGGCGGCCTAGGCGTCGTGGCCCGCTTTAATGAGCCCCTGAGCGCTGCTGCTGTCGGCCAGTTCCTGCTCCTCGCCGCGGCGCTTGCTGTGAGCGGTGTGGGCTATGCCCGGGCAAAGCGCGGTGGCCGCCTCCTGTCGCAGATCCCGACAACACGAGCCGAGTGGCCTCTCTCGCCGCTGCTCCCCGAAGAGCGTCGCTCTCTGGCCCGGCAGCTTCGCGGACGCATCCCGCCAACCGAGCATTCTCGCGAGATCGTGCCGGATCTCATCGCGAACTCCCGACTGAACAACCGAGCAGTGCTGCTCTCCCTAGTCGGGCTTGTTTTGTTCCTGTTTTCGGAATCGTTGTACCTCGGGTGGCCGCGGCCACTCGTCATTGCGGGCCTCGCGGTCTTCCTGGTGATCATGACAAGGGTCGAAGCCCGAAGGTGGCAGAAAGCACTCGAGCAGAGCCGTTCGACGTTTCACGCGTGAAGTCTCGGAGACTCGATCGCCATTCGGGAATGGCGGCTTTGTCTTGGAAACCCTCAAAAGGACTGCCTAGCTAGCGTTGCGGCGGGAACGACTTTTCGAGACGGCGCGGGGCTCTCGAATTCAGGGCTTGCGAGGCCCCTGACCCGGCGATTGAGACGTCTCGAAGACCTTCAGTGTCCCGAGACACGCCTCAGAGCACCCGTTCCGGGACTGGACCAGGTCGCCCAGCCGAGATGGACGAACCCGGGCGGGCGAGGGAGCTGTCCTCTGATCGGTGTGTCCGGCAGCGGCGCGACTGCTAGATGCTCCCGGCGGCTCTCGCCTTCGAGGCGCGAAAATTGGCGGCGGCGTCGCGGAGCGTCATCTCAGCGTCGTCGTGGAGCGACTGAGCCACGACGGCGAGGTCATCTCCCGAGAGGATCGCCGCTCCGACCCTGTCCGTGATGGCCTGGACGACCGTGATGAGAGCACTTGCGTGGGCCCGGGCGACCAGGGGGTTCAGCTCGGGGTCGGTGTCCCGTATGGCTTCCGCCAGCGCGTCGCCCTGCCGATGGCGGAACTGCAGGGCGTAGCGCCGCAGAACGTCGCTCTCGATCGACTGGGCCGGATACTCTCCGCGAGCGAGGTGGGGATCCTCGGTCACGAAGTGGTCGATATCGGCGTGCACCAGGTCGCGAAGCGCATCGGCGGGAGTCAGAGACGGATCCCGGTCGGCGACAGCGCGACGGGAGCGCTCGAGCATGTCGTCGGCCATGTCGAGGACGAGATCGGGCTTGGTGGGGAAGTGGTTGTACACCGTCTGCTCCGCGACCCCGGCCGCGGCCGCGACGCTCGTCATGGAGACGGCGTCGTACCCGTGTTCCGCGAAGAGTCGAGCAGCGGCATCCGCCACGCGCTCGCGCATCTCGCGCTTCCTCCGCTCTCGGCGTCCTGGCTCCTCGGTCACGCCGATCATTCTTCCACAGTGCTTGGGGTTACTCCACCTTCGTGCTAGCGTGAAAACGGTGGGGTTACCCCACTAATTTGACTCAGGCTGAGAGAGGACGATTCATGAACACCACGAAGACGCAGACGACGGGGGAGGTCCTGATCTCCGGCG
This sequence comes from Frondihabitans sp. OV104, assembly GCF_057787745.1. Taxonomy (NCBI): domain Bacteria; kingdom Bacillati; phylum Actinomycetota; class Actinomycetes; order Micrococcales; family Microbacteriaceae; genus Frondihabitans; species Frondihabitans sp. OV104. The sequence goes on along the minus strand of NZ_CM173541.1, from coordinate 2,158,822 downwards.
CGAGCTTCGCCGGGCTGACGACGGCCATCTGGATGCAGCGCCTGGGGTACCGGGTCACCATCGTCGAGAGGGCAGCAGGGCTCCGGAAGGGCGGCACCCCCGTCGACCTGCGGAACGACGCCATGATGATCTTCGACAGGCTCGGGTTGCTTCCGGCGGTCCGGGCCAAGGCGCTACCCGCCCGCTCGACCGAGTTCGCCCACGTCGACGGCACCCCGATCGCGAGCATGGGGCCGGAGCCCACGGCCGACACGATCGTGGTCGACGACTACGAGATCCACCGCCACGACGACGTCGAGATCCACCGCGACGACCTCCTTGCCATCTTGTTCGCGGAGGTCGAGAAGACTGCCGAGATCGTCTTCGGGGAGTCCATCGCGGCACTGACCGACACGTCTGAGGGCGTCCGAGCCGAGTTCCGCGGCGGTCCCGTCCGCGACTTCGCGCTCGTCGTCGGATGCGACGGCAACCACTCCGGTGTCCGCGGCCTCCGCTTCGGCCTCGAATCGGAGTACAGCCGCTTCCTGCACCACTACACGTCCGTGACGGTAGTCGACGGCGCGCTCATCGCCCCCTGGACATCCAGGATCCAGAACACACCTGGCCGCACTCTGCTGCTGAACTCCTACGACACCACGACCGACGTCGTCCTCGTCTTCCAATCCGACGATGAGATCGCGTACGACTACCACGACGTCGACGAGCAGAAGCAGCTGATTCGCGACCAGTTCGCCGACGCCGGCGAGCCGTTCAGCGAGGCCATCGTCGACAAGGCCCTCGGCGCCGACAACTTCTATTTCGACAAGCTGAGCCAGATCCGGCTGCCCGGGTGGTCGTCCGGCCGAGTCGCTCTCGTCGGTGACGCCGCCTACTGCCCGTCGCCCGCCGCCGGGATGGGCGGCTCCGTCGCCATTCTGGGGGCGACCGCCCTGCACGACGCGTTCGTCACAGCCGGGGGAGACATCGAGATCGCGTTTGCGGAGTACGAGCGGAGCTTCCGGCCGACCGCCGAGAAGATCCAGACGGAGACCGAGCAATTCGGCCTCCCCATGATCTTCCCCGACACCGCCGAGGCGATCGAGGCCCGCAACGCCCAGCTTCTCGAGATGTGATCAGTGGCCTGTCCTGCCGGCGACCTCGGGCACTCCAGCCGACGCCGCCGCTAGATCACGTGATCCGGCTGCGATTCCTGTGGCTCCGGAATGAGGGCCAGGCCGGGGTTGGAGTTCGCCGCCGCGGTCAGAATCTCGATCCAGGCCCGACTGATCGACGGCATGAGCCGATTCTCGTAGTCGAAGTTCAACGGGATCGAGGGATGCAGCCAGATCGTCGACTGAGGGGCGTCGCCGTCGGCGCCCTTCTGCCACGTGAACGAGAACGACTCATCCCGCCGGAGCTTGGCGAGGATGACGAGCTGCAGGTGAGCCAGCGCCCGGTCGTCGATCCCGATCGCGAACCGGTTGTCGCCGTAGAACAAGGTCCCCACGCCTATGCCGCCTTTCCGGTCGTGTTCACTCGTCGAATTCATCGAACGGAATGCCGCCCTGAGCGCCGGAGCCCGGACCGGGCTCGGTGAGCGGAGCTGCTTTCACGTCGCCGAGGGCAGCGGTCCTCGCCCGGAGGTCCGCAATCGCGGGCCCGTCGACGATGTCGGCGTCGTCGTAGCCTGCAGGCTCGGCCATGAGCTCGCTGCTGGGCCCGATGAGGATCGTCGACTCGCCCACGATCCCATCCGGACTGATCGAGGGAATCTGAAGCGAATCCGTCGCTCCGCGTTGGCCGAGACGGGTGGCGTAGTCCACGACGGCGTCGACCAATCCGTCTGTCGTCACCAACGAGCCGCCGGCATAGAGAATTCGTTTCACAGGACCCACCTCTCATGTGCGACGCTCTGCCGCCGGACTCGGTCTCTGAAGCCGATTCAACCTCATCGGGTGTGGTCGTTGCCGTTTCGGGGTACGCGAGAGGGCCGATGAGGACGCCGCGCACCTGAGCGCCGCCGCCACGGCGGAAGTAGCATGACGCATGCCCGCCGCCATCCGCTCCATCGAGACAGCTGTGCCGGCGACGATCGTCGGGCAGGCCGCCCTCCGCGACCTCCTCCACGAGCAGGAGGTGTACGGCCCGCTCGGGCGCCGCGTGATCTCGGCGGCTTTCGACGGGTCGGAGATCGAGACGCGCCACTCCGTGCTGGAGGAGCTCGGATCGGACGCGCCGCCCCGCGTTCCTGCGCTGTATGAGGCTTCGTCGCGGCGCCTCGCCGACCCGGGCACGGCCGCACGCAACGACGCGTACGCCCTGTACTCGAAGCCGCTGCTCGTCGAGGCGGCGCGCAAGGCGCTGGCGGGTGCGCCGGGCCTCGACGCGGCTGACGTGACGCACGTGGTGACGGTGTCGTGCACCGGCTTCTACGCGCCCGGCCCCGACTACGTGCTGGTGCGGGAGCTCGGGCTGAGGCCCTCGACGCAGCGGTTCCACCTGGGGTTCATGGGCTGCTACGCGGCGTTCCCGGCTCTCCGTATGGCGGCGCAGTTCTGCGAGGCCGACCCGTCGGCCGTGGTGCTCGTGGTGTCGGTCGAGCTGTGCTCGCTGCACCTGCACGTGGTCGACGATCCCGACGCGATCGTCGCCGCCTCGGTCTTCGGCGACGGCGCTGCGGCGGCCGTCGTGACGGTGCAGGGCGGATCCGGCCCGCAGCTCGACCTCGACGCCTTCGAGTCGACGATCGTGCCCGAGGGCGCGGGCGAGATGGCCTGGACCATCGGCGACCACGGCTTCGACATGGTGCTCTCGTCGTACGTGCCCAAGATCGTCGAGCGCAACATCGGCGCCGCCTTCGAGCCTCTGCTGGCCGGCGCCGGGCTCGCGGTCGGCGACGTCGACGCGTGGGCGGTCCACCCGGGCGGACGCAGCATCCTCGACCGCGTCCAGTCGGCCCTGGGCCTCGACGACGAGCTGCTCGCCCCATCGCGCCGGGTGCTCCGCGAGTTCGGCAACATGTCGAGCGCATCCGTGCTGTTCATCCTGAGCGACCTGCTGCACGAGCAGGGCGACGGGCACCGGGCGCAGGAACTCGCCCTCGCCACCACCACGGCCTCCGCCGGCGCCTCCGCCCTCGGCGAGCCCGCCCCTCGTCCGACGGCCCTGGCCCCGTCGGCGCCCCGGCGCGTGGCCGCCGTCGCGTTCGGCCCCGGGCTCACGGTCGAGACGGCGCTCCTCACCCTGCGCGCGGGGTCGTGATGCCGCTCGCCGTGCGCGAGACGGCGGCCGCGGAGCTGATGGACGACCCCGACTGCGACCCGCTCGCGCTCGACCGCACGTACGGCCACTTCGCGCTCGTGAACCGCCTCGTCGCGGGCTGGCGGTCGGTGTACACGACCCGCATCCGCCCGCTGGCGCAGGTGGTGCCGGGAACCCTGACCGTCCTCGACCTCGGGTCGGGCGGCGGCGACGTGTCGCGGGCCCTCGCGGCATGGGCGCGGAGCGACGGCCTCGACCTCGAGGTCACGGCGATCGATCCCGATCCGCGCGCGTTCCGCTACGCCTCGTCGCGCCCCGGCTCGGAGGGCGTCCGCTTCGAGTGCGCGTCGAGCGGCGACCTGGTGGCAGACGGGCGCCGGTTCGACGTCGTGGTCTCGAACCACGTGCTCCATCACCTCGACCCCGCGGCGCTCGCCGAGGTGCTCGGCGACAGCGAGCGTCTCGCCACGCGCCTGGTCGTCCACAACGACATCCGCCGCAGCGCCCTCGCCTACGCCGCCTACTGGGCCGCCACCGTCGGCACCTTCCGAGGCTCGTTCATCCACCCCGACGGCCTCCTCTCCATCCGACGGAGCTACCGGGCGCCGGAACTCGCCGCCGCCACCCCCGCCGCCTGGACCGTCACCCGCCATCGCCCCTGGCGCCTGCTCCTGTCGTTCGCGCCACCCGGTCCGCCCCGTGCGTGACGTCGTCGTCGTGGGCGGCGGGCCCGTGGGGCTCTTCCTCGGGGCGCTGCTCGCCGAACGCGGGCTCGACGTCGCCGTGTGGGAGCGCCGCGAGGCCCCGGGGGCGTCGTCGCGGGCCATCGGCATCCACCCGCCGTCTCTGGCCGCCTTCGACCGGGTCGGGGTGGCCGACGCCGTCGCCGCCGAGGCCGTGCGCGTCCGTCGCGGCATCGCCCGCAGCGGCCGCCGCACCCTCGGCGTCGTCCCGTTCGCGGGCGTCCACCCCCGTTTCGACTTCGTCGCCGCGCTTCCGCAGCACCGCACCGAGGCGATGCTCGAGGCGCGGCTGGCCGAGCTCGCGCCCGGGGCGCTCCAGCGCGGGGTCGAGCTCGTGGCCGTGGACGACGCCGACACGTCGCGCGTGCGGCTCGTCGCGCGGGCATCGGGCGTCGAGTCGTCCGAGGTGGCCCGCTTCGTCGTCGGGGCCGACGGGCCGCGGAGCACGGTGCGGGGCCACCTCGGCGTCGCCGCGGCCCTGCGCAGCTACCCCGACCCGTACGTCATGGGCGACTTCCGCGACGACACCGGGTCGGGCGACGACGCCGTCGTCCACCTGGAGGGCGACGGCGTCGTCGAGTCGTTCCCGCTCCCGGGCGGCGCCCGTCGCTTCGTCGTGCACACCGGCACCCGGCTGCAGGATGCGACGGCGGAGGACGTCGCGCGCCTCGTCTCCGAGCGCACCGGGTCGCCGGTCGATCCCGCGACGAACACGATGCTCAGCGGCTTCGTGGCACAGCGGCGCATCGCAGACAGGACGGTGCGCGGCCGGCTCGCCCTGGTGGGCGACGCGGCGCACGAGATCAGCCCCATCGGCGGCCAGGGCATGAACCTGGGCTGGCTCGACGCGCTCGAGCTCGCGCCGCTGATCGTCGCGGCCGTCGCGAAGGGCGCTGTCGATGAGGGTGCGCTCACGGCCTGGGGGGCGCGGCGGCTCGGGGCCGCGCGGCGCGCGGCCGGGCAGGCGGAGGCGAACATGGCGCTGGGCAGGCCCGTGGGCGCGGCCCGACGCGTCGTGCGCGACACGGCGTTGAGCGCCGTGCTGGCGACACCCGCCCGGCGCACGCTGGCGCGCGCCTACTCGATGGCCTGGGCCTAGCCGGCCAGGTGGGCCCCGCCGGCGATCAGCTCGGCGGCGAGCACGACCGCGGCCGCGATGACCAGCCGGAACAGCGCGCGATCGGGCGGCCGGGTGACGAGCAGCCTCGTGCCCCACGCCGCGATGCCCACGGCGACGACCAGGCCGACGAGGGAGGCCGCGGAAGCCCGAGTTCCTGCGACCACGATCACGGACGACAGCACGAGGGCGCCGAACGCCACCAGACCGGAGGTGCGCGCACCGAGCCGGTGCGGCAGCCCGCGGACTCCCGTGGCCGCGTCGTCGGCCAGGTCGGGCAGCACGTTGGTGAAGTGGATGGCCACGCCGAAGATCGCGCCGACGGCCGTCGCCCAGGGTGCGGCGGGCGTGCCCTCCTGCGCCGAGAGGGTGACGACGCTCGGCAGCAGGCCGAACGCCACGACGAACGGGAGCACCGAGACGGGCGTGCGCTTGAGTCCGGCGTTGTAGGCCCAGCCGGCGGCGACGAGCACGAAGTGGCAGGCGGCCGCACCCGGCCCCAGCGCGACCGACACCGCCATGCCGATCACCGCCGTCGAGACGGCCGCGCGGAACACCGTCGCCCGGGGGATCAGCCCCTGCGCAACCGGCTTGTCGGTCCGGCCGCTGGCGGCATCGCGCGGCGCGTCGATCCAGTCGTTCGAGAACCCGATCGAGAGCTGGCCCAGCAGGATCGCGACGGCCAGCACGGCGATCCGCGCCGGGGCGAAGCCGAGGCTCGTCGCGAGCAGCGCCGCCAGCGCCGTGACGGCCAGCGTGGGGCCGGGGTGCGACGAGAGCGCGAGTTGCCTCGCCCGGCTGAGCATCGCCCCAGCCTAGGGGACGCCCGCGGCGCCGAGGGGAATGAAGCGTGCCCCGCCGAGTAGCCCGGCGGGGCACACCGTGTGCGCCGGACGGCCTCGCAGCACCGTGGACTCACTCCGGAGTCCGTGGTGGATCAGTACCGAGCGCTGCGGTGCCGTCAGAACGGGGCACGTACGTCGAGTTACCATCCCAGACGTGACACGGACTATACGCCGCGATATCCCCGCCGGAAAGGGGGCAGTCGCAACTCGCTAGCGGCGGCGTCGGAGGCCGCCCGTAGACTTGTCGCCGTGCCTGTGAACCCTGAACTGCAAGGGCGGTCCTTTCCGTCCGTGAGTCCGTATCTCGTCGGGCGAGAGAAGGTGCGCGAGTTCGCCCGCGCCACCTCGTCGACCAGCTCTCTCGCCCTCGACCCCGAGGCGGCCCGTGCGGCCGGGTTCGCCGACGTCGTGGCGCCCCCGACGTTCGCGATCGTCGTGCAGGAGCACACGCTCCAGCAGCTGCTCTCCGAGCCCGACGCCGGCATCGACTTCTCGCGCGTGGTCCACGGCGACCAGCGCTTCGCCTACACGCGCCCGATCGTCGCCGGCGACGAGCTCACCGCCACGTTGACGGTCGCGAGCGTGAAGTCGCTGGGCGGCCACTCGATGGTCACCGCCGAGTCGGTCATGGTCGACGGGGCGGGCGACCACGTCGTCACCGCCATCTCGACCCTCGTCGTGCGAGGCGACGAATGAGCGCCCTCGAGGTCGGCCAGGTCGTGGCCGAGAAGACGTACACGCTCACCCGCGACTCCCTCGTGCGCTACGCCGGGGCCTCCGGCGACTTCAACCCGATCCACTACCGCGACGACGTCGCCGCCTCGGTCGGGCTGCCGGGCGTGCTCGCCCACGGCATGCTCACCATGGGCGCGGCCGTGCAGCCGGTCGTCGCCTGGCTCGAGAGCGCTGACGGGCCCGGCATCGGCGCGTGGGTCACCGACTACCAGGTGCGCTTCACGCGACCCGTGCTCGTCGACCCCGAGACCGGCGCCGATGTCACCGTCGTCGCGAAGGTCGGCCAGCTCGACGCCGACGCCAAGACCGCGCGCGTCGACCTCACGGTCACGTTCGGCGGCGAGACCGTCCTGGGCAAGGCCCAGGTGCGAGTGGCCTGGGCGTGACGTCTCCCGGCACGGTGTCACTGGCCGACCTCACCACGATGGGCGTCGGCGGCACGCCCGAGCGCCTCGTCGAGGCGACGACCTCCGACGAGCTGCTGGCGGCGGTCCGCGAGGCGATCGCGGGCGGCGACCCGTGGTTCGTGCTCGGCGGCGGCTCCAACCTCGTGGCGAGCGACGAGGGCTTCGCCGGCACGGTGGTGCGGGTCGCGACGCGGGGCGTGGAGTTCCTGCCCGCCGAATCCGGGGCCGTGCGCCTTCGGGTGCAGGCTGGCGAGCCGTGGGACGACCTCGTCGCCCTCACCGTCGCCCGCGGCTGGTCGGGCATGGAGGCGCTCAGCGGCATCCCGGGGTCGACGGGCGCCGCACCGGTCCAGAACATCGGGGCCTACGGGCAGGAGGTCGGCGACAGCCTGATCAGCGTCGACTTCTTGGACGCCGAGAGCGGCGAGTTCCTGCGCATCCCCAAAGCCAACATGGGTCTCGACTACCGCACCAGCGTCTTCAAGACCGGTCGCGTGGGCGTCATCACGGCCGTCGAGTTCGCCTTGATCGACGGGGCAGGAACATCGCAGCCCGTCGCCTTCCCCCAGCTCGCGGGCGCCCTCGGCGTCGACCTGGGCGCGCGCGTGCCCGTGGCCGACGTCCGGGCGCGGGTGCTCGAGCTCCGCGCCTCCAAGGGCATGGTGCTCGACGCCGCCGATCGCGACACCTTCTCGAGCGGCTCGTTCTTCACCAACCCGATCGTCGAGCGCGCTGTGCTCGACTCGCTCCCCGCCGACGCGCCCCGGTGGGAGACCAGCGCGCAGGAACCCCGCGCCCAGGCCGTCCCGCTCGGCGAGACGCCGGCGCCGCCGCACCCGTCCGAGCCCGGCCCCGTGAAGCTCAGCGCCGCCTGGCTCATCGAGCACTCCGGCGTCGCCCGCGGCTTCCGCCTGCCGGGCTCCGGCGCAGCGATCTCGTCGAAGCACACCCTCGCCATCACGAACCGCGGGAGTGCGACAGCCGACGACGTGGCCGAGCTGGCCCGCTTCGTGCAGTCGCGGGTCGCGGCCGAGTTCGGCGTCGTGCTGCACCCCGAGCCGGTGCTCCTCGGGCTGGTCCTCTAGCCCACAGGCTGCCGTAATGTGAATTTCACATACGGTAGGTGGTGTCGTCGGCATCGGCGACTTCCCCTCACCGAAAGAGACCCTATGTCACGTCTTCCGCTTCCCGCTTTCGCCGCAGTCGCCCTCGGCGCGGCCATCGCGCTCGCGCCGGTCGCCGCTCACGCCGCGCCGGTGCCGGCCGCTCCGGCCTCGGCACCGGCCCCCGGCGCGCCCGCCGGTGTGGTCGACACGCAGATCAAGTTCGACGACTTCGTCTACCTGAAGCTCACGTCGCCGCGCGGATCGTCGCTCAAGGTGTCGATCTACGACGACGGCGCGCTCGTCGGCAGCGGCTACACGACCGGTGACGCCGCGGCCGCCTTCGAGCTCGAAGGCCAGGGCAAGGAGACCGAGACGTACACGGTCCGCTCCGTGGCAGCCGGTGGGATCGCCGCCACCCAGGACCTCACCGTCGACTTCAGCGGCGTGGAGCTCGCCAAGCCCCGCCTGGTCGGCGCTCCCGAGCAGAACCTGTCGCCGCGTCTGACGTTCACGGCGATCCCCGGCGCCAAAGTGTCGCTCTCGGTCAACGGGTCTCCGGCCGTCTCGAAGCAGGCCGGCGCCGACGGCCTCGTCGCGTTCTCGGCGAACCTGAAGCCGCACACCCAGAACCGCCTCGTCGCCCAGCAGTTCGCGGGACAGTCGAAGTCCGGCGTGCACTCGTTCGGCATCATCCAGAAGTAGTGCGAGGCGCGACGGATCGCAGCCGGCCCGATGCGCCCCGGCGGACGGGCTCGGCCGCGATCCGTCGGGCTCGGCCCCGATCCGTGGGGCTCGGCCCCGATCCGTCGGGCTCGTCTGGGATATATCGGGCGGTACGCGCTGCGGGGCCTAGGCGAAGAGCTGCTGCAGGCGGCGCACGCCCTCGAGGAGGGCGTCGTCGCCGAGCGCGTACGAGAGGCGGAGGTATCCGCTGGGGCCGAACGCCTCACCGGGCACGGTCGCGACCTCGGCCTGGTCGAGGATCAGATCGGCGAGCTCGAGCGACGTGGTCGGCGTGACGCCGCCCCAGGTGCGGCCGAGCAGGCCCGACACGTCGGGGTAGACGTAGAACGCGCCCTCGGGGGTCGGCGTGACGATGCCGTCGATCGCGTTCAGCTCGGCGACGATGGTCTTGCGACGCACGTCGAAGGCCTGGCGCATCGCCTCGACGGAGTCCTGCGAGCCGGTCAGGGCCGCGATGGCCGCACGCTGGGAGACGTTCGACACGTTCGACGAGAGGTGCGACTGGAGGTTCGATGCCGCCTTGGACACATCGGCAGGCGCGACCATCCACCCGACGCGCCAGCCGGTCATCGCGTAGGTCTTCGCGACGCCGTTGACGAGGATCGTCGTGTCCGCGAGCTCGGGGACCGCCTCGGTGATGGACACGGCCTTGACGCCGTCGTAGACGAGGTTCTGGTAGATCTCGTCGGTGATGACCCAGATGCCGTGCTCGAGAGCCCACTCGCCGATGGCGCGGGTCTGCTCGGCCGAGTAGACGGCACCGGTCGGGTTGGACGGCGACACGAACAGCAGCACCTTGGTGCGCGGGGTGCGGGCCGCCTCGAGCTGCTCGACGGTGACGAGGTAGTCCTGGTCGGCACCGGCGAAGACCTCGACGGGCACGCCGCCGGCGAGCTTCACGGCCTCGGGGTAGGTGGTCCAGTACGGAGTGGGCAGGATGACCTCGTCGCCGTCGTCGACGATGGCGGCGAACGACTGGTAGACGGCCTGCTTGCCGCCGTTGGTGACGATGACCTGCGACGCGGTCACGGCCGTGCCGCTGTCGCGCAGCGTCTTCGCGGCGATCGCCTCGCGCAGGTCGGGAAGGCCGGCGGCCGGCGTGTAGCGGTGGTTCCTGGGGTCGCGGGCGGCGACGACGGCGGCCTCGACGATGTGGTCGGGCGTCGCGAAGTTGGGCTCGCCGGCGGCGTAGCTGATGACGTGCTTGCCCTCGGCCTGGAGCGCCTTGGCCTTCGAATCGACCTTCAGCGTCGCGGACTCGGCGATCGCGGCGATGCGCGAGGAGAGTCGGGGCTTGATGGTCGTGTCGGTGCTGGCAGCGTCGGTCCTGTTCACGGCCCCAACCCTACCCGGCGACATGCCGCCGGAGGGTCTCAACTTTACTTGCCCAGAGGCGTCGCCTACACTTGTCTGCGGTGGTGGAATCCACCAAGCTTTTCCATGCCCATCGTCCAGGTGAGAATCTGAGCGACGGGGCGGCACCTTCAGGGGGGTCGCGGCGGGGGAGCGGATTCCGGTATCCAAAGGGCGGTGGCTCAATTGGTAGAGCAGCGGTCTCCAAAACCGCAGGTTGCAGGTTCAAGTCCTGTCCGCCCTGCAGCCCTGTCCGTGCAGACGCACGGGCTGGACGACATGCCTGATCCAGGCTGACGGCCGAGCAGCACCTCGCTCGGCTCGGGGCCGGGGCGGGCACACGCTTCGAAAGGCACGAACCAAGTGGCGAGAAAAGACGTTGACGTTCCCGATGAGGACGTCGTCGCGATTGCGAAGGCCGATGGGGCTGCGCGTCGCGGTCGTTTCGCGCGCATCATGCTGTTCTTGCGCCAGGTCATCAACGAGCTCAAGAAGGTAGTCACTCCGACCCGCAAAGAGCTGGTCAGCTTCACGCTGGTCGTGCTGGTGTTCGTCGTGATCATGATGGCGCTCGTGTTCGGTCTCGACACGCTCTTCGGCTTCGCCGTCCAGTACGTCTTCGGCAACGGAGTCAGTGCCGGCTAGAGCGGAGTCGGCGCCAGCCCGTCCGTGGCATCTCGAGGCCGCCCGGGCCGCCTCCAGCCGCAACTCGCAGTCTGAACGCCGGTAGCGAGCTGTCGAAGCCCACCCCGTCCAGACCCACGACAATCCCGATCCGGGCGTCCAGCATCCCGACGACGACCCGAACCATCCAACGGAAGAAGAACCCTTGCCGAAGAACGAGCGCGACGACATCGACCTCGCCACTGCCGCCGAGCAGTCCTCCGAGGTCGAAGAGGCCCAGGAGGGCTCGACGCAGACCGCTGACGAAGACAGCGTCGACTCCGCCGAGCACGAGGCGCTTCACGTCGAAGGCGACGACCAGTCCGACACGACCGGTCTCGACGAGCTTCTCGACACGCTCGACGCCGCGAAAGACGAACAGGCCGACGCCGTCGTCGACGACGCTCTCGACATCGACAGCGCCGACGAGGCCGAGGCGGCCCTCGAGGCGACCGAAGACGAGGAGGAGCTCGACGGAGACGAGGCCGAGGCGGCTGAAGAAGCCGACGAGGCCGAGGTCGACCCGTACGAGGCCTTCCGCTACGACCTGCGCGGCAAGCCCGGAAAGTGGTACGTCATCCACTCGTACGCGGGCTTCGAGCGCCGCGTGAAGCAGAACATCGAGAACCGGATGGTCTCGATGACCATGGAGGACTTCATCTACCAGGTGGAGGTCCCGATGGAAGACGTCGTCGAGATCAAGAACGGGCAGCGCAAGCTCGTCACCCGCGTCCGCATCCCCGGCTACGTGCTCGTCCGCATGGACCTCAACGAAGACTCCTGGTCGGTCGTCCGCCACACCCCGGGCGTCACCGGGTTCGTGGGCAACGCCCACAACCCGACGCCGCTGCGCTTCGAAGAGGCCTTCAACATGCTGAAGAGCCTCGTCCAGGTGCAGGAGGCCGCACCGGCCGCCAAGGGCAAGTCGGGCGGCGGCAAGGCGGCGCAGCGCGTCATCCCCGCCGAGGTCGACTTCGAGATCGGCGAGACGATCACCATCAAGGAGGGCTCGTTCGCGGGTCTTCCGGGCACGATCAACGAGATCAAGCCCGAATCGGGTAAGCTCACCGTGCTCGTTTCGCTGTTCGAGCGCGAGACGCCGGTCGAGCTCAGCTTCGACCAGGTCACCAAGCTGTAGCCCCCATTTTTTAGACCACCGGATCGTGCCGCACGGCATTCCGGGAGAGCACGTTGCAACCGCAACGAGCTCGAACCCACAAGAAGGAAGAAACACATGGCACCGAAAAAGAAGGTCACGGGTCTGATCAAGCTTCAGATCAACGCCGGCGCCGCGAACCCCGCCCCGCCCATCGGCCCGGCTCTGGGTCAGCACGGCGTGAACATCATGGAGTTCTGCAAGGCGTACAACGCCGCGACCGAGTCGCAGCGCGGCAACGTCGTTCCCGTCGAGATCACCGTGTACGAAGACCGTTCGTTCACGTTCATCCTCAAGACGCCCCCGGCCGCCGAGCTCATCAAGAAGGCCGCCGGTCTCGCCAAGGGCTCTGCGACGCCGCACACCGTCAAGGTGGGCAAGCTGACGATGGACCAGGTCCGCGAGATCGCCACGACCAAGCAGTCCGACCTGAACGCCAACGACATCGAGGCCGCGGCCAAGATCATCGCCGGCACCGCTCGTTCCATGGGCATCACGGTCGACGCGTAAGCGTCCTCCCACCCCTCTAGACATCCAGTGGGAGAGCCGGCCAGGCTCGTAACCACGCCCTCGAAATCAGGAGATTTCACATGGCTCAGAAGTCCAAGGCGTACCGCGCCGCTGCCGAGAAGATCGAGGCAGGCAAGTTCTACACTCCGACCGAGGCCGTCGCCGTCGCTCGCGAGACCGGCTCCAAGAAGTTCGACTCGACCGTCGAGGTCGCGCTGAAGCTCGGCGTCGACCCCCGCAAGGCCGACCAGATGGTGCGCGGCACCGTCATCCTCCCGCACGGCACCGGCAAGACCGCCCGTGTCATCGTGTTCGCGACCGGTGCTGCCGCTGAGGCCGCTATCGCCGCGGGTGCCGACGAGGTCGGTGGCGACGAGCTCATCGAGAAGGTCGCCGGCGGCTACACGTCGTTCGACTCCGCCGTCTCGACCCCCGAGCTCATGGGCAAGGTCGGTCGTCTGGGCAAGGTCCTCGGCCCGCGCGGCCTCATGCCGAACCCCAAGACCGGCACTGTCACCCCGAACGTCGCTCAGGCCGTGAACGACATCAAGGGCGGCAAGATCGAGTTCCGCGTCGACAAGCACTCCAACGTCCACTTCGTGATCGGCAAGGCCGGCTTCACCGAGGAGCAGCTCGGGGCCAACCTCGAGACCGCCCTCGACGAGGTCGTCCGTCTCAAGCCGTCCTCGTCGAAGGGCCGCTACATCACCAAGGGCACCGTCTCGACCACCTTCGGTCCTGGCATCCCCCTCGACATCAACCAGTTCTAGAACTCGGTAACCAGTTCTAGAACTCGGTAACCAGTTCTAGAACTCGGTAACCAGTTCTAGAACTGTATGAGAAGGGCCCGCGTCTTCGGACGCGGGCCCTTCGTCGTACCCCGGGCCGCGATCGAGACGCAGGAACTCGCGCCCAGCGCGGCAGACCCGAGTTCCTGCGCCCCTTACTCGTCGGCGACCTTCAGCACCAGCTTGCCGCGCGTGTGGTTCTGCTCGAGCAGCCGGTGGGCGTCGGCGACGTCGTCGAGGTCGTACACGTCGTCGACGTAGACCGTAACGTCGCCCGAGTCGAGCAGGCGGGCGATGATGGCGAGGCAGGTGGCGTCGGGGGACATCGCGTAGTCGGTGAAGCGGACCCCGGCGGCGTCGGCGCGCTCGGCGAGGCCGTCGACCGGGTTGACCGGCACGTGCACGAGAAGGCCGCCGGGGCGGACTACTCCGATCGACCGTTCGGCGACCGCGTCGTCGGCGACCAGGTTGATGCAGACGTCGACGAGCGCGACCTCGTCTTCGAAGAGGCTCGTCGTGTGGTCGACGACCTGCTGGGCGCCGAGCTCGGTGAGCCAGGACGCGTTGCGCGGCGACGTCGTGGTGATGACGTGGGCGCCGAAGTAGGCGGCGAACTGCACGGCGAAGTGGCCGACGCCTCCCGCTCCGGCGTGGATGAGGATCCGCTGGCCCTCGTGCGCCTTGGCGACGTCGACGACGAGCCCCCAGGCGGTCAGAGCCGCCAGCGGAACCGCCGCCGCCTCGACGTGCGAGAGGTTCTTGGGCTTGCGGCTGACCTGCAGCGCGGGCACGCTGACGTACTCGGCGTAGCTGCCGGGGGAGCGGGGCACCGAGGCGACGCCGTAGACCTCGTGCCCGGGCTTGAGCGGGTGGGCCTGGTAGGGGCTCTCCACGACGACTCCGCTGAAGTCGCAGCCGAGGACAGCCGGGAGCTCGGGCGAGCCGCAGGTTCCGGCAAGGCCCGTGCGGGCCTCCGCATCGAACGGGTTGACGCCGGCGGCGAGGACTCGGATGAGCACCTCGGACCCCTGTCGTCCCGGCGTCGGGATCGTCGTCGGCGTCAGGACATCCGGCCCGCCGTTCTCCGTGATCACTATGGCCCGCATGGTGTGGGTCATCACGGCCCCTTCGGTCGTCGTCGTCATCGAGAGCCTTCCTTGGTGGGTGGCGCGGCTGTCGGGTCAGGCGCTTGGCGTGCTCTCAGTAAACGGGGGCGATGAGTCGGATGTGTTTCGGGAGTGTCAAGGATGCGGAAACTATGGATACGCTCGCGGGGTGAAGACCACCGTCGTCGTCGTGCGCATCGCTGCCGCCCTCGCCATCCTGATCGCGGTGCTCGCGCAACTGGCCAGCTCAGTGAGTTCGCCGGTGTTCGCGATCCCGAACTTCTTCGGCTACTTCACGATCCAGAGCAACCTGTTCGTGATGGTGACGCTCGTGCTCGGGGCCGTGTGGCTCGCACGCGGGCGCGCAGACCCCGGGTGGCTGCTCATCGCGCGCGGCGCCACCGCGACGTACATCGCCACGACCGGCCTGGTCTACAACACCCTCCTGCTGAACGTGCCGCCGTCCGACTTCACGGTCGCGTGGTCGAACGACATCGTGCACCGCTGGATCCCGCTGATCGCGGTGCTCGACTGGATCTTCGTCGGCGACCGACGGCCGATCGCCTGGAAGCGCCTCGGGGTCTTCCTGATCTACCCGCTGGTGTGGCTGATCGTCGTGCTGCTCCGCGGGCAGAGCTTCGTGCCCTATCCGTTCCTGAACACCGCCACGCTCGGCTGGCCGGTCGTGCTGCTGTACTGCGTCGGCATCGCCGTGTTCATCGGCGGGATGAGCGCCCTGGTGATCTGGCTGAGCCGGTACCGGATCCTGCGGGTCGGTGCTCCGTAGAAGGCTGCGGCCCCTGAAGAGGGCGGCTCTAGCGGACCGTCTCGCGGAGCGCCTCGATCACCATGTCTGCGAGCCCGACCAGCTGATGGATCTGGCTCTCGTCGCGCTCGACCCACTCGCACCTCGGCGGCCCCGGGATCGGCACGAAGTCGTCGTGCTGCTCCCAGACGACGAGGGTGCGCTCGGCTCCGAGCACGTACTGCTGCCACCAGACCTGGCGGAGGTACGACCGGGGGATCGACGTCCAGGCCTTCGACGTGGTCTTGATCTCGCAGAGGACGACGTCGCCGTTGCCGCGCTCGGCGACCCCGTCGGGTGTCGCCAGGTGGAGCGGCTGGCCGTAGGCGTGGAACAGTCTGCTCGACGGCAGGATCGCGTGGTTGCGCTGGACCCAGCGGGCGATGACGGGTTCGCGCGCGCGGCCGTGGTCGGTGAACTGGTTGCCGGTGAAGCCCGAGCCGAAGAGCTTCTCGGTGACCACGCCGCGGATGGCGGCGGGGCCCGAGAGACGCGCCACGTCGGTCGCCGTGATGCCGCGCGAGCGGGCGCGGAGCCAGGCGACGCGATCGGTCGAATCGGCGAGCACCCGCGCCTCGTGGTGGCGCTTGGCGTCGTCCGCGTCGTCGTCCCAGAGGGCGAGCATCGGCTGGACGAGGGTCATCCCCCCATTCTCCTTCGAAATTCGAGGAGATAGCGCCGTGCGGCGGGTGTTTTGGAGCGATCGGTGCCCGCCGGCGCGGAATTCTCCTCGAGATTACTGAGCGGAGGAGGAAGCGGCGGCAGCCAGAGCGTCGAGCGCCTCCGGCGCCAGCGCGAAGTGGATGGCGAGCATGCTCGCGCCGAGGATGGCCGCGTCGTCGGCGGCTCGCGACTGCACGATCTGGAGGTGCTCGGTGGCGAGCGGCATCGACCGCGAGTAGACGACCTCGCGGACGCCGGCCAGGAGATGCTCGCCGGCTTCCGACATCGAGCCGCCGAGCGCGATCACCGACGGGTTGATGAGGCTGACGCAGGTCGTGAGCACCTCGCCGATGTCGCGGCCCGCTTGGCGGACGGCCCGCACGGCGTCGAGGTCGCCGCGACGGACCAGCTCGACCACGTCGTCGCCGGTTGCGACGTCGCGGCCCTGGCGGCGGAGGGAGGCGGCGATCGCCGGACCGGAGGCGATCGCCTCGAGGCAGCCCGTGTTGCCGCACCGGCACTGGATGCCGGCGCCGCGGGACACCGGGATGTGCCCGATGTCGCCGGCGCTGCCCTGGGCACCGCGCTGCAGCTGGCCGCTCGAGATGATGCCCGAGCCGATGCCGGTGGCGACCTTGAGGAAGAACAGGTGATCGACCTCGGGCCAGGAGTGGGTTCGCTCGCCGAGCGCCATGATGTTGACGTCGTTGTCGACGTACACGGGAATCGGCATGTGGCGATGCACCCAGCCGGGAACGTCGAAGGCGTCCCAGCCGGGCATGATCGGCGGGTTCACCGGCCGCCCGGTCGAGAACTCGACAGGGCCGGGGAGGCCGATCCCTGCCGCGATGAGGTCGGCCCGCGACTTGCCCAGCTCGGCGAGAAGACGATCGGCGTGCTCGACCATCCAGCCGAGGACGACCTCCGGGCCGAGGCTGATCTCGAGCCGCTCGGTGTGGCTGGCGAGCTCGCCGCCCATGAGGTCGGCGAGGGCGACGTGCGCGTGGCTGGCCCCGAGGTCGGCGGCGAGCACGACGCGCGAGGAGGGCTTGAGGGCGATGCGCGACGGCGGTCGGCCACCCGTCGATGCGGCGTCGGCGACGGGCCCGATCAGGCCGAGGGAGGTGAGCGCGTCGAGGCGCAGGCCGATCGTCGAACGGGCGAGGCCGGTCACCGCGGCGAGCTCGGCGCGGGTGCGTGGACGGCCGTCGCGGAGCAGCTGGAAGAGGTCGCCCGCCCCTGTCGATCCGAGGACAGACGTGCGCATCGCGTCTGACATAGGAGGAGTAAACCACAGGCGTCCACCCCGGTGATCGATTCGTGACCAAAGGCGTCGAGAATCGTTCGTCTTTTGCTTGACGCTCGACAGAAGTCCACCTAATGTGTGACTCGGTCAAGGATGACCTCTCCGATGGTGCATCCTTCCGCCCGCTTTCCCTCGCGATGTTTTCTCTTCACCGAAGCGAAAGTTTCGTTCGATCCGCACAACTTTCGAAAGACGAGGGGGAGATCACGAGTCGACATCGAACGCCGGAAAACAGGCGATCGTGCGTTGACTTAGCGAACCAGAGGGGTCAAGATGACTCCAGCAATTGGTTGCAAGAGGCCACAAACCACTGAAACACAGCAGCGGGGCTTCGAAAGTTTTATCCGTTCAACGACGAACCGCCAGGCAACGCAGCCGGCGAAAGGACACTGACCATGCCAACCCAAATCACCAGCTCCGCATTCAGC
The DNA here is from genome assembly GCF_057787745.1 of Frondihabitans sp. OV104. Taxonomy (NCBI): domain Bacteria; kingdom Bacillati; phylum Actinomycetota; class Actinomycetes; order Micrococcales; family Microbacteriaceae; genus Frondihabitans; species Frondihabitans sp. OV104. The sequence goes on along the minus strand of NZ_CM173541.1, from coordinate 2,141,107 downwards.
CGTAGGGCATTCCTCGGCGGGGCAGCGGGCGTCGCCTCGATCGCAGTGCTCGCGGCCTGCTCCTCCGGGGGCGGAAGCGGCGGCACCAGCTCCAAGACCATCAAGTTCTGGAACATGCCCTGGGGCAACACGACCTTCAACACGCTCGACAAGACCATCACGACGGGCTACAAGCCTTCCGGCTCGAACGGGGCCGCCACCTACCAGGTCATCCAGTGGGCCAACTTCACGCAGACGTTCGCTTCGGCCGTCTCGTCGAACACCGGCCCCGCTGTCTCCTCCGGCGGTGGAACGCAGGCCTTCCAGTACGCCGCGCAGGGCAAGATCGCCTACGCCGACGACCTCATCGACTCGTGGAAGTCCAACGGCCTCTACGACGACTTTCTGCCCGGCCTCATCGACACGATGAAGACCGACAAGGGCTACGCGGCCGTTCCGTACAACCTCGACATGCGCGTGCTCTGGTACAGCAAGTCGCTCTTCGAGAAGGCCGGCATCGACGAGGCGCCCACCGACTGGCAGAGCTACATCGACGCCTGCAAGAAGCTCAAGGCGATCGGCGTCTACGGCTGGGGCCAGGGCTCGGGCGCCGGAAACTTCACCGGCTCGCACACGATGGTCAGCCACATGATCAACAACGGCGGAGGCCTCTTCGACGAGAACCAGAAGCCCAACGTGGTCACGCAGAACAACATCGAGGCGATGGAGTTCATGCTCGAGCTGGTGAAGAACGGCTACACCGACCCGGCGGCCGCGACCTACACGAGCGCCAACGTCCAGGCGCAGTGGAAGGCCAAGAAGTTCGGCATGGGCTTCGACGGCGCCGCGCTCAACCAGAACGTCGGCGGCGACTTCCAGACCGACCTCGTCGTGGGCACCCCGCTCGTCGGCCAGAACGGCGGCAAGGGCGCGCTGTACTTCCCGAACAACATCATGATGTACACGAACACCCCCAGCCAGAAGGGCTCGGAGGCGTTCCTCACGTACTACTACAAGAACATGGCGCCGCTCTGGACCAAGAACACCGGTGTCGGCCTCCCCGTTCTCCAGTCGATCGCCGACACCGCGGAGTTCAAGGCGAACGCCAATGCGGTCAAGGTCATCAAGGAATGGCAGCCCATCTCGAAGACGTGGGCCTCGCCGGGTGGCGACGCCCTGTTCGCGGGCGTCACCGTCGCCGACGGAACCCCTGCTATGAGCAACTTCACGCAGTCGATCCTCGGCGGCAAGGTCTCGGCGAAGGACGCCCTGACCACACTTCAGAACGCTCTGAAGTCGGCCTGACCCCCTGCGACGTGGTCGCCATCCCCCCGTTCTGTCACGAAGGAGTGAAGTATGTCGGCCAGTAGCGTCGCAGAGAACCTGAGGCGCGCTCGGCGCGGAGTCGGTATGTCCGGCTCCGGGTCGGGCGCGCCCCGCCCCACCCGCAAGTCCAAGAAGTTCACCGCCCGCACGTGGACGCTCCTCGCGTTCGCTCTCCCGTCGCTGGCGCTGCTGCTTCTGCTCAACCTCTACCCGGTCATCTACGCAGGCATCCAGTCGCTGCGGAGCGGCTCGCTGATCGACAGCGGCACGTTCGTCGGCCTCCAGAACTACACGAACATCCTGACCGAGCCGGCCTTCTGGAAGGCTGCTCAGTTCACGGTGATCTTCACCGTGGTCGGCGTGTTCGGATCGTGGCTCGTCGGCCTCGTGTTCGCGCTCCTGCTCCGCACCCGCATCCCCGCGGGCGGCGTCTTCAAGGTGCTCCTGCTGCTGCCGTGGATCGTCCCGGTCGTCGTCTCGTCGACCTCGTGGAACTGGCTGGTCGCCACCCCGCAGTCGCCGTTCCCGGTCATCGCGTCGCACCTGGGCCTCGGGAACGTGCTGTTCCTGGCCGACCCGGTGCTGGCTCAGGTGACAGTCTGCATCTTCAAGGTGTGGATCTCGTTCCCCTTCATGATGATGATGATGGCCTCGGCGCTGGCCTCGGTCGACACCAACGTCTACGAGGCCGCGAAGGTCGACGGCGCGTCGAACTGGCAGTCGTTCCGCCTGATCACGCTGCCTCTGATCGCCCGCACCACCTTCGTGTCGTGGATCCTGATGACGATCTTCTGCGTCAACGACTTCCCGACCATCTTCCTTCTCACCGGCGGCGGGCCCGTCAACGCGACCCAGTCGCTCGTGGTCCTCGCCTACCTGACCGTCTTCCAGAACTTCCAGACCGGCCCCGGCGTCGCGATCGCCTTCCTGATGACCTTCGTCCTGGTCGTCATCTCGGTCGTCCTGTACCGCCAGATCCGAAAGGTGAATGTCGAATGAGCACCCTCAGCGTCCGCAAGGCCCGTATCGGCGCCGAGCCCGGCGAGATCACGAAAGTCGCCAAGCGAATCACCTCGCAGGATCTCCAGGAGCGCGGCAAGTGGTGGCGCTTCGTCCTGATCCTGATCATCACGGCCATCGTGCTGGTCCCGATCATCGCGGTCGTCGGCCTGTCGTTCACGCCCTCGCTCGGATCGACGGTCACGGGCAACTTCACGCTCGAGAACTACGGCCTGGTGTTCTCGCAGACCGCCGTGGCGGCCTGGCTGAAGAACAGCCTCACGGCGACCCTCATCACGGTCGTCATCGCCACCGCAGTCGCGGCCCCTGCCGGCTACGTCCTGAGCCGGGCCCGCAACAAGCTGGTCTCGGGCTACTCGCTGGTCCTGTTCGTCGTCCAGTCGCTGCCGGTCGTGACCGCGGTCATCCCGCTGTTCATCCTGTTCGCGAAGTTCAACCTGGTCGACAACCTGGCCGGCGTCACGATCATCTACGTCGGCTCGACGATGTCGGTCGCGATCTGGATGATGGCGGCGTACTACGACTCGATCCCGATCGCGCTCGAAGAGGCCGCCTGGATGGACGGCGCCTCGCTGTTCGGCTCGTTCACGCGCATCGTGCTCAGGAACGCCCTTCCGGGAATCCTCTCGACGGCGATCTTCTCGTTCCTGCTCGCCTGGAACGACTACCTGATCGCGCTGGTGTTCCTGCGCTCCGACCCGAACTACACGCTCCCCGTCGGCCTGGAGACGTTCTTCCAGCAGAACGCGACCAACTGGGGTCTCGTGATGGCCGTCGCCGTCGTGATGATGCTCCCGCCGGTGATCCTGTTCACGTTCCTGAACAAGTACTTCAGCGTCGGCGGAATCGGCGGATCGCTTGCCGGCCGCTGAGGCCACCCCGTTCACCGCACCTCTGAAGTTCTCCGCACGCCTCCGCGCCGCCGTCGACCGGGTCATCCCGGCCGACGGCTGGCCGGCCGGCTGGTCGGGCGGCGTCGCCGACTACGTGTCGACGGCCGGCTCCGACCTCGACTGGGCGCGTGAGCCGCTCCGGTCGCTCGACGTCCGCCTCGGCGAGAGCTTCGCCGAGCTCTCCGCGGCTGAGCAGGACGCCATCCTCCACACCCTCGAAGCCGAGAGCGACCCTGGCTTCGCAGCCCTGCGCCGCATCTGCTGGGAGGGGTTCTACGCCTCGACCCCGGGTCGCCGCCCGGCGGGCCTCGACATGGTCGGCTTCCACGCCGTCCCTCCGGGAGTCGCCCCGATCGAGCCCGACCCGGTTCCGAGCATCCGCCCCGAGCAGGTGCGCCGCTCGTACGACGCGGTCGTCGTCGGCTCCGGCCCCGGCGGCGGCGTGGCCGCCCAGGTGCTCGCGCAGGCCGGCCGCCACGTGCTCCTGATCGAGCGGGCGCGCCAGCTGTCGAACGCCGATCTGCGCGGCGACCACCTCCACGGCAAGCGGGCCGCGGTCTACGCGCCGTCGGCCGGCCCCGGAGCCGGACACCCCCGAATCGCCCAGCTGCCGACCGGCGACGTCGAGCTCGACGGCACCGGCCATGCCGCCCTCTACGGCCTGAACGCCGACGCGTTCGGCGGCGGCACCCGGCTCTGGCAGGGGATGGCGTGGCGGTTCCTGCCCGAGGACTTCGCCATGCGCGACCACTACGGCAACCCCGAGGGCGCCTCGCTGCAGAACTGGCCGGTGGGCTACGACGAGATGGAGCCGTACTACACCCGCGCAGAGCAGGAACTCGGCGTCGCCGGCACCGAGGGCGGCCTCACGAGCCGCACCCCGCGCTCGTCGGGGTACCCCCTCCCCCCGATGGGCACCGAGCCCGCGCGGGAGCTCCTCGGCCACGCGGCCGACACCCTGGGCTGGGGCTGGGGGCCGATTCCCCTGGCCATCAACAGCGTTCCGAACGACGGCCGTCCGGCCTGCGTCCGCTGCCCGCAGTGCGTCGGCCACGCCTGCCCCGTCAACGCGAAGAACGGCTCCCACAACACGTTCGTGCCGCGCGCCGTGGCCACCGGCCGCTGCGACGTCCTGTTCGACGCCGAGGTGATCGAGGTCCGCGACGGCTCCGGCCGCGCGGGCGTCACCGTCATGGCCGACACCTCGGGCGCTCCGGTGAGCCTCGCCATCGACGCCGATGTCGTCGTGCTGTCCGCCGGAGCCGTCGAGACACCGCGGCTGCTGCTCGCCAGCGGCATCGGAAACGACGAGATGGGCCGCCACCTGCACGACCACCGCTTCACGACCGTGCTCTCGACCGTCGCCGAGCCCGCCAAGCCGTTCGTCGGCCCGGGCCATTCGGTCGCCACGCTCGACCACGTGCACCGCGACACGATCCCGTGGGGCGGCGGCGTGCTCGTCGACCTGATGGGGCTGCTGCCGCTGACCTCCGCGATGGCGCCGAGCGCCGAAGGAGTTCCTGCGTGGGGCGACGGCCACAAGGAGTGGATGAGGGAGGGGCGCCGCCACGTGTTCGGGGTGTTCGGCATGGGGCAGGAGATGCCTCTGCCGACGTCGCGGGTCTCGCTCGCGAGCGTCCGGGACCGCTGGGGCCGGCCGGGTGCAGCTCTCCGAAAGGATGTCCACTGGGCCTCGCGCGAGGTCGAGATGGGGATGGCGGTGGCGGGCCGGGAGTGGCTGGCCGCGGCCGGAGCCACCGACATCCGCGTCCCGCATGGCGGAGCGACGGCATCGGCTGCCGGCGAGCACTCCTGCGGGACCGCCCGGATGAGCGATGACGCCGCGACGGGTGCCACCGACCGGTACGGCCGGGTGCACGGCGCTCGACGGATCGTGGTCTGCGACTCCTCGCTCCACCCCACCAACGGCAGCGTGAACCCGACGCTCACGATCGTGGCGAACGCGTTCCGCGTCGCCGAGCACCTCGCCGGCAACTGGCCGAGCGCCTGAAGACCTGATCGAACGACCAGAGAAGACGAAGAACCGAAGATGACTGGAGATACCGACGTGACGACGACAAAGCGCGCCCTCGTGGTGCGAGGCGGATGGGACGGCCATGAGCCGGTGGAGGCGACGGAGCTGTTCCTGCCGTTCCTCAAGGAGAACTTCGCCGAGGTGCGGGTCGAGGAATCGCCCGCGATCTACGCCGACGCCGAGTACATGGACACGGTCGACCTGATCGTGCAGTCGGTGACGATGTCGACGATCGAGCGCGAGGAGTTCGAAGGACTCCGCGCGGCGGTCGAGAAGGGCACCGGCCTCGGCGGTTGGCACGGCGGCATCGCCGACTCGTACCGCAACAACTCCGACTACCTGCACCTGATCGGCGGCCAGTTCGCCTCCCACCCCGGCAAGGCGCCGGACGAGCGGATCGGCGAGCAGTCCGACAACTACCGGCCCTACGTCGTGGCCATGACGGACGCGGCGAAGGACCACCCCATCACGCAGGGCATCTCGGACTTCGAGCTGACCAGTGAGCAGTACTGGGTGCTGCACGACGATTACAACGATGTGCTGGCGACGACGACCCAGGCCGTGCGGCCGTGGGACCCGTGGACCCGTGAGGTCACCAGCCCGGCCATCTGGACCCGGCAGTGGGGCGAGGGCCGCATCTTCGTGACGACGCCCGGCCACCACGTCGACATCCTCCAGAACGAGAACGTCCGCACCATCATCGAGAGGGGGCTCCTGTGGGCCAGCCGCTGACAGTAGGAATCATCGGCGTCGGGAAGATCAGCGAGCAGTACTTCGCGAGCTTCCCGTCGCTGCCCGGCCTCGAGCTCGTGGCCGTCGCCGACATCGACGCCGCCCGCACGGCCGAGGTCGCCGCGGCCCAGGGCGTCCGCGCTCTGACCGTCGACGAGCTGCTCGCCGACCCGACGATCGACGCCATCGTGAACCTCACGATCCCGGCAGCGCACGTCGAGGTCGGCATGCGCGCGCTCTCCGCGGGCAAGCACGTCTTCGCCGAGAAGCCGCTCGGCCTCTCGACCGAGGAGGCCGCCCCGCTGCTCGCGCTCGCCGAGACGACCGGGCTGCGCGTCGGCAGCGCACCCGACACCGTGCTCGGGACAGGAGTCCAGACCGCCCGCGACGCCCTCGACGCCGGCCTCATCGGCGCCCCCGTGGGCGCTCAGGTGCACTGGTCGGCGCCCGGGCACGAGCGCTGGCACCCGTCGCCGCTGTTCTACTACCAGCCCGGCGGCGGCCCCCTGTTCGACATGGGCCCCTACTACCTGACGAGCCTGATCACCCTGTTCGGCCCCATCGTCCGCGTCACCGGGCAGGCGACGCGCTCCGCCCGCGACCGCGTGGTCGAGACGGGCCCCCTCGCAGGAACTGCGATCCCCGTCGACGTCGACACTCATATCGCCGCCCTCATCGAGCACGCCTCCGGCGTCACCTCCACCCTCACCGTGAGCTTCGAGGTGTGGGCGACCCGCTCGCCGCTGTTCGAGGTCTACGGCACCGCCGGCACGATCGCCGTCGCCGACCCCAACCGGTTCTCCGACCCGAGCGAGATCGCGACGAAGGACGAGCCCGAGTTCCGCGAGCTGCCGGTCTCTGCCGGCTACGCCGACGCCGGCCGCGGCTACGGCCTCGCCGACATGGCCCGCGCCATCGAGACCGATCGGCCGCACCGCGCCAGCGGCGAGCTCGCGTTCCACGTGCTGGAGGCGATGGAGGCGATCCTGGTCTCGAGCGACGAGAAGCGCGTGGTCGAGATGTCGAGCACGGTCGAGCGCCCGGCGCCGGTGCCGCTCGGCGCCCGCCCCGAGGACTGGTGAGCGGCCGCTAGGTCGCCGCGCCGGACCGAGACGCGAGCATCAGTACGATGACGACCGTGACGAACAGGACTGCGGCGCTTTCGGCCGCCGACAGCGGCCCCGCCTCGCGGGCCACTCTGTCGGAGGTGGCCGAGCGCGCCGGCGTCTCGATCTCGACGGTGTCGAAGGTGCTCAACGGGCGCGGGGGAGTCTCTCTCGACACCCGCGCCCGTGTCACGGGGATCCTGCGCGACCAGCGCTACAACCGGCGCAACTCGACGCAGGCGGCGGCGCCGCTGCTCGAGCTCGTCTGCCAGGCGCTCGACAGCCCGTGGATGGTCGAGGTCGTCGTCGGCGTCGAGAGCGTCGCGCGCGAGAACGGGCTGAGCGTCGTGGTCACCGGCATGAAGGACCGCGGTGCGGGCGACGCGAGCTGGATCGAGGGGGTCCTGCAGCGCCGGCCGCTCGGCGTCGTGCTCGTCATCGCCGACCTCTCGGACGACAACCGGCACCAGCTCCGCAGCCACAGCATTCCGTTCGTCATCATCGATCCGGAGGGAGACCCTGATCCCGACGTCCCGGCGATCGGCTCGGCGAACTGGATGGGCGGCTTCATGGCGACCCGCCACCTCATCGGGCTCGGCCACCGGGATATCGCGACCATCTCCGGCCCCGACGGCTTCATGGCGTCGACCGCGCGGCTCTCCGGGTACCGGGCGGCACTCGCCGGGGCCGGCATCCCCGAGCACGGCGGCTACGTGCGCGGCGGCGACTTCTCGCTCGAGGTGGGGCTGGCCGAGGGTCTGGTGCTTCTCGGCCGGCCGGACCGCCCGACGGCGATCTTCGCGGCCAGCGACATGCAGGCCCTGGGCGTCTACGAGGCGGCCCGCACGCTCGCGCTCCGGATTCCCGACGACCTCTCGGTCGTCGGCTTCGACGACCTCCACATGACGCGCTTCACCGGCCCGCCGATGACGACGGTGAGGCAGCCGCTCACCGAGATGGCGGAGGAGGCCACGCGCCTCGTGCTCCGCCTGCGCGAGGAGCCGGCGCTCCGCTCGACCCGCCTGGAGCTCGCGACGACGCTCGTCGTGCGCGGCAGCACGGCGCATCCGGCTTCGTCGAGTTGACTGGGGGCATGCCCCGCACCCTCCTCCCCGGCCAGAGCAGCCGAGTGCTGCTCGTCGACCCCGCGACCGGCGACGCCGAGACCGTCTTCGAGAGCGACACCGTGCTCGTCGAGGCGCCGAACTGGGACCCGGATGGACACTCGCTCGTCGTCAACGCCGACGGGCTGCTGTGGAGGCTCGGGCTCGCGGACGGTCGCCTGGAGCCGATCGCGATGGGCGGAGTTCCTGAGATCAACAACGATCACGTCATCGCGTCCGACGGGGCCTCGATCTTCGTCAGCGGGAAGGACGGCCACGTCTACGAGGTGCCCGCCGCCGGCGGGACCGCGCGGCGCGTGACCCGCGAGCACCCGGAGGGCCGCGGCTACAAGAACTACCTGCACGGCGTCTCGCCCGACGGCACGGCACTCTCGGTGGTCGTCGGCGGGAGGCCCACGCCCGAGTCCGCGTTCGACGAGTGGCGCACGAACCTGGCGCTCGTGGCGGTCGCCGACGGTGCGACGACGCTGGTGACCGACGACGAGCACCCTGACGACGGCGCCGAGCTGGCGGGCGGCTGGGTCTGGTTCAACACCGAGCGCTTCGCCGACGAGCCCGGCCACGCCCAGCTCGCGCGCGTCCGCCCCGACGGCTCCGAGCTCGAGCGGGTGGTCGACTCCGACACGGTCGACTGGTTTCCGCACCCGGCGCCCGACGGGTCGTGCCTGGTCTACCTCTCTTACGACGCAGGAACTCGCGGCCACCCCGAGAACCTCCCCGTGGCGATCCGCGCGCTCCCGCTCGTCGGGGGCGACCCCGACGGGCTCGGCGACCGCGAGCTGATCCGCCTCTTCGGCGGCCAGGGCACGCTCAACGTGGCGGGCTGGGCGCCCGACTCGAGCCGCTTCGCCTGCGTCGCCTACCCTCTCGCCGACGCCTGAACCCTCCCGATCGGCGTCTCCGCCGGTCCGCGGACGCGCGTCTCGGCCGATCGAGAGGGTCTGGCCGTGCCCACGAGTGGGCGCGGCGGCGGGCTAGGCGTCTTTGACGTGACCGCCCTTGAGATGGAGGCGGCGCTCGGCGCGGCGAGCCACCGACGAGTCGTGCGTCACGATCACCAGGGTCAGGCCGCGGTCGCGCCACACACCCTCCAGCAGGTCCATGATCTCGTCGCGGGTCGCCTCGTCGAGGGCGCCGGTCGGCTCGTCGGCCAGGAGCACGCTCGGCTCCTTGACCAGCGCGCGGGAGATCGCGACGCGCTGCTGCTGGCCGCCCGAGAGCTCCGACGGCAGGTGGTCGGCGCGCTCGGCGAGCCCGACCGACTCGAGCGCGGCCCTCGACCGTGCCTTCTGCTCGTCGCGGGACAGCGGCGAGCGGGCGAACGCGGTCTGCACGTTCTCGAGCGCCGTGAGCGTCGGGATCAGGTTGAAGCCCTGGAACACGAAGCCGATGTCGGTGGCGCGGATGTCGGCGAGCTTCGAGTCGCCGAGGGTCGAGACGGTCTTGGTGCCGAGCATGATCTCGCCCGACGTGGGCTTGTCGAGGGCGCCGAGCATCTGCAGCAGCGTCGACTTGCCGCCGCCGGTGGGGCCCTGGATCGCGACCATCTGGCCGGTCGGGATCTCGAGGTTCACCTTGCTGAGCGCGGTGACGGTGCGCGTCTTCTGGACGTACGTCTTGGTGACGTCTTTCAGGGAGTACATGGGAGTCCTGTCGTGTCGATGTCGGAGGTAGCGGCTCAGGCCACGCTGCGGAGAGCTTCGGCGGGACGGAGGCGCGAGGCGCGCCATCCGCCGATCGCGCCGGCGAGGAGGCCGCCGATCACGGCGAGGGCGACCGCGATCACGATGATCGAGACGGCGATCGGGGCGTGGAGGCTGACCTCGGTGGCGGTGGAGGCGACCTGGGCGCCGAAGCGGGCGCCGGTGGCGCCGGTTCCTGCGCCCGTGCCTCCCTCGGCTCCGCCCGACGTGCCGCCGGCCGCCCCGCCCGGGGGAGTGCCACCGGCTGCGCCACCGGCTGTCGTCGTCGCGGCGCCGCCCGAGAGGGTCGGCGAGATGACGTTGATCACGATGACTCCGACGATGCCCACGATCACGCCGGCAACGCCGCCGATGAGGCCCTGCACGAACGACTCGCCGGCCACCTGACGCACGATGCGGCCGTTCGACCAGCCGATCGCCTTCAGCGTGCCGAACTCGCGGGTGCGGCGGGTGACGCCCGAGACCGTGAACAGGATCGCGATCAGGAAGGCGGCGGCCAGCACGATGATCGACAGCCAGGTGCCGAGGTTCGAGACCAGGCTGGAAGCCGTCGACAGGGAGCCGGAGACGCTGGACGCCAGGTCGGACTCCGTCGAGACGGTCGCCTTCGGGAGGGTCTTCTCGAGAGCGGTCTTGAGCGTCGAGACGTCGCTGGACGACTCGGCGCTGACGTAGATGGTGCTGACCTTGCCCGAGAGGTCGGCGACCTTCTGGGCGGTGTCGAGGGGCATGTACATGTCGGAGCCGGTGGTCGCCGACGACGAGGTCGACTTGACGATGCCGATCACGGTGAAGGTCGTGGAGCCGATCTTCTTGGTGTCGCCGACCGCGAGGCTCTCGGTCTTGGCGTACGAGCTGTCGACGATCAGGACGTGCTTGCCGGCGTCGGCCGACGTGAAGGTGCGCCCCTTGGTGAGCGAGACGCTCGTGAGGGGGCCCACGGCGTCGGCCGTGACGCTGACGCCCGAGACCGTCGTCTGGTCGAAGCTGAACGAGCCGCCGCCGAAGCCGCCGCCGCCCTGGCCGCCGGTCGGTGCGCCGGTGGCCGTGCCGGTCGGGGCCTGCTGCTGGGCGGTGCCGCCGGTGGTGCCTCCGGTCGTGCCCGACGTGCCCTGCTGCGTCGTGGTGCCCGAGAAGTCGTTGAGCTGGAGCGACAGGGTCGCCGCGGCGCTCTTCACGCCGGTCGTCTTCTCGACCTTCGCGAGGGCGGAGTCGGCGAAGGTGGCCGTGCCCCGCGCAGCACTCAGGCTGGACTGCGACAGCGACGTGCTGTTGCCGCTGGTCGTTCCGCCGCCGGAGCCGAAGGTGAAGGTCGGCCGACCGCCGGTCGACGACGGCGTCTCGGTCTGGCTGATGGTGATGTCGGTGCCGACGCCGTAGACGGACTGGAGCACGGTCGACTGCGCCGCCTTCACCCCGCCTGCGACGGAGTTGACGATGATGACGAGCGCGATGGCCAGGGCCATGCCGGTGGCGATGATCGCCGTCTGCTTGCGCCGGTTGCTCAGCTCCCGGTACAGGTAGGTGAAGAACAAGGGGTACTCCTCGGGGTGGTGGCAAGGTGCTGTGAACATGGCGACAGTACGGACGGCGCATATGGCGGGGTTATCGCGACCTTGTCAAATTCCTATGAAGCAAATCCCTGGCGGGCTCATCAGGTCGTCACAGGCAGCTCATAGAAACCGGCAGATACTTGAGAGCGTGACCACTTCAGCCCCCATCACCGCCCCCGCCGCACCGCGCCTCACCCGCGCCGACGGCTCGCCCCTCCGAGTGCTCGTCGTCGACGACGAGAACAGCCTCACCGACCTGCTCTCCATGGCGCTCCGCTACGAGGGCTGGGAGGTCAAGGCCGCACCGGACGGACAGACCGCTCTGACGCTCGCCCGCGAGTTCAAGCCCGACGCGATCGTCCTCGACGTCATGCTCCCCGACATCGACGGCCTCCAGGTGCTCGGCCGCCTCCGCACCGGCGGCGACGACACCCCCATCCTCTTCCTCACGGCGAAGGACGCCGTCGAGGACCGCGTCACGGGCCTGACCGCGGGCGGCGACGACTACGTCACCAAGCCGTTCAGCCTCGAAGAGGTCGTCGCCCGTCTCCGCGGCCTCATCCGCCGCTCGGCCGCGATGGTCTCCGAGGGCGGCGACTCGCGCATCATCGTGGGCGACCTCGTGCTCGACGAGGAGAGCTACGAGGTGTCGCGCGCCGGTCGCGAGATCGAGCTCACCGCCACCGAGTTCGAGCTGCTGCGCTTCCTCATGCGCAACCCGCGCCGTGTGCTGTCGAAGGCGCAGATCCTCGACCGCGTGTGGTCGTACGACTTCGGCGGCAAGTCCAGCGTCGTCGAGATCTACATCTCGTACCTCCGCAAGAAGATCGACGCGGGCGAAGAGCCCATGATCCACACCGTGCGCGGCGTGGGTTACGTGATCAAGCCCGTCGCATGACGGTCCACCCCGTAGCCGTCGCGCGAGGATGGGCGAAGAGCTTCGGTGGTCCGTTCACGCTCCGCCGGCGCCTCGTGCTGAGCATCGTGGCGATCTCGGCTCTGCTGGCGATCCTGATCGGCGCCCTGAGCGTGGTCGTCCTGCAGCGCGTCCTCTCGGCCCAACTTGACGCGCAGCTCACGTCCGCCGTCGCTCGCGCCTCAGGCCAGGACGGCCGCAACGGCTTCGGCGGGTCGGGTGCCGACACGGGCGGACCCAACCAGGCACCGGGCACCGTGACCATCTACTACTCGGGCAGCGCAGCCTCTGCCACGAGCAGCACGCTCGGTTCCGGTCTCGTGCTCGAGTCCGGACGCGTCGGCACCGTGTCGTCTGCCACGAAGACAGCCCTTTCGAACGTGGCGACCGGCGACAAGAGCGAGGAGATCCAGCTCGGTTCGAGCTACGGCAGCTATCTCGTGCGTGCGGTGCCGGTCACGGTGCAGCTTCCCAGCGGCAGCTTCGTCCAGGCTCGCGTCGTCGTGGGCCTGCCGCGAGACTCCGTCACCGGCCCCGTCGGCAAGCTCATCGCCGGCATCGCGATCATCGCGGCCGCCGGCATCGCCGCCGCGATCTTCTTCGCCATGATCACCGTCAAGTACGCCCTCGGACCGCTGCAGCGCATGGCCGAGACCGCGGCTCGCGTCGCCGAGATGCCGCTCGACCGCGGCGAGGTCGCGCTCGACGCCCGCGTGCCCGAGGAGGACACCGACACCCGCACCGAGGTCGGACGCGTCGGCGCCGCCATGAACCGCATGCTCGGTCACGTCTCGCATGCGCTCACGGCCCGCCAGGAGTCCGAGAACAAGGTGCGGCAGTTCGTCGCCGACGCGTCACACGAGCTCCGCACGCCGCTCGCCTCGGTGCGCGGCTACGCCGAGCTCACCCGCCGCATGGGCAAGGACCTCCCCGAAGACGTGGTCTACGCCATGGGCCGAATCGAATCCGAGTCGGTCCGCATGACGTCGCTGGTCGAGGAGCTCCTGCTGCTGGCCCGCCTCGACGAGGGCACCGACCTCGTCAAGAAGGAGGTCGACCTCACGCGCATCGTCCTGGACGCCGTGCACGACACGCACGTTCAGGCGACGGAGCACCAGTACGACGTCTCGGTGCCCGAGGTGCCGATCACGCTGCTCGGCGACCCGATGCGCCTGCATCAGGTCGTCGCGAACCTCCTGGCCAACGCCCGCACCCACACGCCCGACGGCACCGAGGTGTGGGTCAGCCTGGAGCGCGACGACACGACTCACGAAGCCATCGTCACGGTCTCGGACAACGGTCCGGGGATCGACCCCGCCGTCATGCCGGTGCTGTTCGAGCGGTTCGCCCGGGCCGACAGCTCGCGGTCGCGCAAGGCCGGCTCGACCGGTCTCGGCCTGGCCATCGTCCATGCCGTCGTGCACTCGCACGGGGGCACGGTGACCGCGACGAACGGCGACCCCGGTGCCGTCTTCACGGTGCGGCTGCCGCTCGAGCGCGCACCGCAGGGTCGGCCGGTTCCGCTGCCGGCGCCCGAGCCGGTGCGCTCGTAGCGACCGCCCCGAGTTCCTGCAGACACTGCCTGTGACCGATGCCCGGCGTCTTCGGCGGGAGTTGCAGGAACTCGGGCCGGTCGCCTATAGTGAACGAAGCCCAAGACCGCTGGTTGTCGGTGCCCGCTCGAAAGAGCAAGCGCTGGCCGAAGGTTCTCTCCCGAGAGACGTCCCGCGCAGGTGTTCGAAGCTCAAGCTCCGTGCATTCTGCGCGGAGCTTTTTTCGTGTGAGCACTGGACTCGAGAGAGTCACGAGGGGCTGCCAGCTTTCACACGTTAGGAGCGACATGGCGAACAAGGAAGCTTCGGTCGCCGAGCTCACGGAGTCGTTCCGTAGCTCGACCGCCGTCCTGCTCACCGAGTACCGCGGCCTCACCGTTGCTCAGCTCAAAGCGCTGCGCACCGGTATCCGTGAGGACGCCACCTACGCCGTCGTGAAGAACACGCTCACCAAGATCGCGGCGAACGCTGCGGGGATCTCGTCGTTCGACGAGGAACTCGTCGGCCCGTCCGCGATCGCTTTCGTCCACGGAGACCCTGTCGCCGTGGCCAAGAGCCTGCGTGACTTCGCCAAGGCGAACCCCGAGCTCATCGTGAAGGGCGGTTACTTCGACGGTAACCCTCTGAGCGCAGCCGAGGTCAACCAGCTCGCCGATCTCGAGTCGCGGGAGGTGCTGCTGGGCAAGCTGGCCGGCGCCTTCAAGGCTTCGCTGTTCGGTGCGGCCTACCTGTTCCAGGCTCCGCTGTCGAAGACCGTTCGCACGGTCGAGGCTCTGCGCGCCAAGCAGGAGGACGCCGCGTAAGCGGTCGTCCAGTACTCACCACCCCACACTTTCAGCACTACCAACAAGGAGAAACAAATGGCAAAGCTCAGCCAGGACGAACTGATCGAGGCTTTCAAGGAGCTCACGCTCATCGAGCTCAGCGACTTCGTCAAGAAGTTCGAAGAGGTCTTTGAGGTCACCGCCGCTGCCCCCGTCGCCGCTGCCGGTGCCGCTGGCCCCGCCGCCCCGGCCGAAGAGGTCGAGGAGAAGGACTCGTTCGACGTCGTCCTCGAGGCCGCCGGTGACAAGAAGATCCAGGTCATCAAGGAGGTTCGCGCGCTCACCAGCCTCGGCCTCGGCGAGGCCAAGGCCGTCGTCGACGGTGCCCCCAGCACCGTCCTCGAGGGTGCCAACAAGGAGACCGCCGAGAAGGCCAAGGCTCAGCTCGAGGCCGCCGGCGCCACGATCACCCTCAAGTAGTCTCACCACTGCTGACACGAAAGCCCCGGGCCGAGAGGTCCGGGGCTTTCGCGCTGCCAGCGTCGCCTGCGCCGGGCAGCGCTACTGCTACTGCTACTGCTACTGCTCCTGCTCGGCGAGGCCCAGCTGCACGGCGCGCGCGATCGCCTCGCGGCGGTTCGTCGCCGAGAGCTTGCGGTAGATGCTGCGGACGTGGCTCTTGACCGTGTTCACCGAGATGAAGAGCTCGGCGCCGATCTGGCTGAGGGTCGCGCCGGTCGCCAGGTGCCGCACGATGACCAGCTCGCGCTCGCTGAGCGGGTCGACGAGCACGACGGAGTCCGTCGAGGGGGCGGTGCGGAGGCGCTCCATCATCGCGACGACGATCGCCGGCTGAACGCGCCCGGCGGCGCGGCCGAGCAAGCGCTCCAGCACTTCCGACGGGAGCGTGGCGAACGGCCAGACGACGCCGTTCACGGCCGCCATGAGCAGCGATCGGTCGAAGGCGATGCTCGATGCGACCGCGTTGCCGAGGTCGTCGTGCGCGGTCGCGGCGATCGCGTGGATCTGCACCATCGACCGCATCGAGTGCAGGTCGCCGAGCGCCAGGCACGACTCGAGCGCGTCCAGCGCCTGCTGCGGGTCGCCCAATGTCAACGAGGCGAGTGCGGTGATGCTGGCGGGGCAGTTGACGTGGTGCTGGCCTACCGGGATGTCGGCGAGGGCGTCGTGTGACTGCGATGCCTCGCCCAGCGACCGAAGGGCTTCGGAGCGCAGGATCCGTGTCGCCGAATCGAGCGCCGACGCGCCCGAGAAGTGCGCGAGCAGCCGTGTGACGCGGCCGAGCAGATCGAGCGCCTCGATCGAGGCGCCGTCGTCGTAGCGGGAGAGGGCCTCGACGTACAGCGAGTGCGCCTCCCAGTCGGTGTTGCGGCAGGCGATGCGCAGGTCGCGGAGCAGCGCCTCGTGCGGTTCGGAGCCGCTCTCGCGCTCGATGTGGAGGTGGAAGCGCGTCACCTGCGCGAGCGCGCCGAACGACGAGCGCAGCAGGTCGGTTCCGTCGGCGTGCTGGGCGGCGAGGTCGATCTGGCTGTCGGCGAGGGCGAAGTCGCCGAGCAGGAACGCCACGTAGGCGAGCGCCGAGTGGCACTCGACCCGCTCGGCGGTCGACAGGTGCTCGTTGGCGAGCCCCTCGGCCAGCGACAGCGCGAACAGGGCCTCGTCGAAGGCGCCGGTGTGGATGCGCGCGAGGCCCAGCTGCAGTGAGAAGGAGGCGCTCAGGTCGATGCGGCGGCTGATGTCGAGCGACTCGTCGCTCTCGATCATGGTGCGCGCCGTCTCGAGGTTCTCACGGGAGCGCTCGATGTCGCCCATCGTGCGCATGGTGGCCGCGAAGTGGATCAGGTAGCCGACGCGGACGTCGAGCGGACTGCCCGGATCGGCCCTGATGCTCTTGTCGACGGCGCGGAACCAGGGCAGCGCGGCACTCCGGGACGTCGAGCCGATGGAGCGGTAGCTGGCCGCGAGAGCGAGCAGGATGCGGGCGCGGTCGCTCCACTCCTTCTCGGGAATGCTGCGGATGGCGTCGCGAAGCCGGGCACCCTGGATGGGCGCGATCTGGGGCCACATCGTCTCGATCGTGTCGAGCGCGTTGCGGCCGTCGAGTTGCAGCGCCGTCGAGTTTTCGGGTTCGCCGGTCGTATCGTTTCGGGAGTTCACGGAATACCTCTGCTGCATCGGGTAGTTCCCCGGTCGGGACGGGGAATGCAGCTCGTTGGACGCGATCCGAAGGCGACGATCGTGCTTCGGGCGGATCGTCCTGACGGGAGAGACCTCGATCTGCCCCCTGCTTCGGGCCACTGCCCGACAACATCATAAACTGAGATTTCTTTCCACCGGGAGCTTTTCGCACATCGGCCAGAACTGGGGTCATCGCAGCGGGCGTACTGTGAGCCGGTGAGCAGGATGGATCAGATCGCCTCGGGCGGCGGCATGCGAGGCGGCGGCGGCCGACCGGGCGGCCCCGGGCGGGTATCGGCCGCCGATGCCCGGGCGCAGAAGGCGGCCAACGCGGACGCCCCGAAGATCCCCGACCTGTTCCGGCGGATCCGCAGCCTGTTCCAGCCGCATCGGCGGGCGCTCATCGTGACAGTCGTGCTGGTGCTCGTGTCGGCGGCGATCAGCGTCCTGCCCCCGCTCCTGACCCAGCAGGCCTTCGACAGGGGCCTCTTCCCGGCCGGCGGCCCGAACATCCCCGTGCTCATGCGCCTCGTCGGCGCCATGGTCGGCCTCTGGATCCTGTCGGCCGGTCTCGGCGTCTGGCAGACCTACCTGACGGCCACCGTGGGCAACAAGGTGATGGGTGCGCTCCGCATCCGCCTGTTCGGGCACCTGCAGCGCATGGAGCTCGCGTTCTTCACCCGCACCAAGACGGGGATCATCCAGTCGCGCCTGCAGAACGACGTGGGCGGCGTGGCCAATGTCCTGAGCAACACGGTCTCGAGCATCCTCGGCAACACGGTCACGGTGATCGCGGCGTTCGTGGCGATGCTGCTGCTGTCGTGGCAGATGACCGTCGTGGCCGTGATCCTGCTGCCTGTGCTCGTCGTCGCGCAGCGGCGCGTGGGCCAGGTCCGGGCGCGGATCGCCACTCAGACGCAGGAGTCGCTGTCGGACATGACGGCCATCACGCAGGAGACGCTCAGCGTGTCCGGGATCCTGCTCGCGAAGGCCTTCAATCAGCAGCGCACCGAGGTCGAGCGCTACGCGAACGAGAACCGCACGCAGATCGGCCTGCAGGTGCGGCAGACGATGAGCGGCCAGGGGTTCTTCGCGACCGTGCAGATCTTCCTGTCGATCATCCCCGCCGTGATCTACATCGTCGCCGCCTACCTGATCCAGGGCGGCGTCGACGTGACTGCCGGGACGATCGTCGCGTTCACCACCGTCCAGGCCCGTCTGACGTTCCCGCTCATGGCGCTGCTGCGGGTGGCGCTCGACATCCAGACGTCGAGCGCCCTCTTCGCCCGAATCTTCGAGTACCTCGACCTGACGCCGGCGATCCGCGAGCCTGCTGTGCCCGAGCGGGTCGACCGGTCGCAGCTGGGGCGCGTCGAGTTCGACGACGTCACGTTCGCCTACCCGGACGCCGAGCCCGGAGCCCGGACCCTCGCCGGACTCACGTTCGATATCGAGCCGGGCCAGTTCGCCGCCTTCGTCGGCCCTTCCGGCGCCGGCAAGACCACGGTCTCGTATCTGATCCCGCGGTTCTACGAGGCGTCCGGGGGCAGCGTGCGCTTCGCCGGAGTCGACGTGCGCGACCTCGGCCAGGACGACCTCGTCTCGAACATCGGCATCGTCAGCCAGGAGACCTACCTCTTCCACGCCACGATCGCCGAGAACCTCCGCTACGCGCGGCCGGGCGCCTCTCAGGAGCAGCTCGAGGACGCAGCGCGCCAGGCGAACATCCACGAGACGATCGCCTCCTTCCCCGAGGGGTACGAGACGCTCGTGGGGGAGCGCGGCTACCGGCTCTCGGGCGGCGAGAAGCAGCGGCTGGCCATCGCGCGCGTGCTCCTGAAAGACCCCGCAGTGCTGGTGCTCGACGAGGCGACCAGCGCGCTCGACTCGGTGTCGGAGCGCATCGTGCAGGCGGCGCTCGACAACGCCTCACGCGGGCGCACCACGATCTCGATAGCGCACCGCCTGTCGACCGTCCGCGCGGCCGACGTGATCTTCGTCGTCCGGGCCGGCCGCATCGTCGAACGGGGTACGCACGACGAGCTGGTCGCTCTCGGAGGCCTGTACACAGAGCTCTACGAGCAGCAGGCGAACGTCCCGCTCTGACCTTCGGGACGCAGGGTGTCCTCCGTGGTGCCGAGAGCCGTTCGCGGTGACCGCACGATGCCGAAGTCGCGTCGATCGAGGACGCGCCGAAGCCCGCGATTCGTCCGTCGGCGTAACAGCCCCCTGCCGTCAGGCACCCCTCGGTAGACTCGAGAGGTGAAGTACGCGGACTCCGTCATCGACCTCGTCGGCAACACCCCGCTCGTGAAGCTCAACCGGCTGACAGAGGGCATCAGCGCCACCGTGCTCGTCAAGGTCGAGTACCTGAACCCGGGCGGATCGTCGAAAGACCGCATCGCGACGCGCATCATCGACGCCGCCGAGCGCGACGGGCTGCTGAAGCCCGGGGGCACCATCGTCGAGCCGACCAGCGGCAACACCGGCGTGGGGCTCGCCCTGGTCGCCCAGCAGCGCGGCTACCGCTGCGTCTTCGTGCTGCCCGACAAGGTCGGCGAAGACAAGCGCAACGTGCTCACCGCCTACGGTGCCGAGATCATCGTCACGCCGACCGCAGTCGCTCCCGACAGCCCCGAGTCGTACTACAGCGTCTCCGACCGCCTTGTGAGCGAGATCCCCGGCGCCTTCAAGCCGAACCAGTACGAGAACCCGAACGGCCCGCTCAGCCACTACGAGACCACCGGCCCCGAGATCTGGCGCGACACCGACGGGCGCATCACGCACTTCGTCGCCGGAGTCGGCACCGGCGGCACGATCAGCGGCACCGGTCGCTTCCTGAAGGAGGCCTCCGAGGGTGCCATCACCATCGTCGGCGCAGACCCCGAGGGCAGCGTCTACTCAGGCGGCACCGGTCGCCCCTACCTGGTCGAGGGAGTGGGCGAGGACTTCTGGCCCGGCGCCTACGACGGCTCCGTCGTCGACCGGATCATCGCCGTGTCGGACGCCCGGTCGTTCGACATCACGCGCCGTCTCGCCCGCGAAGAGGGGCTGCTGGTCGGAGGATCGAGCGGCATGGCCGTCGCCGCCGCCCTCGACGTGGCCCGCGAGCTCGGACCCGACGACATCGTGGTCGTGCTGCTGCCCGACTCGGGCCGCGGCTACCTCGGCAAGATCTTCAACGACCGCTGGATGCGCTCGTACGGCTTCAGCGAAGAGAGCGACGAGACCACCGTCTCGGACCTCATCGCCTCGAAGAGCGGCGAGCTGCCCGACCTCGTGCACGCCCACCCGTCCGATACCGTCCGTGACGTCGTCCAGATCATGTCGAAGTACGGTGTGTCGCAGATGCCGGTGCTGTCGGCCGAGCCGCCGGTCGTCATCGGCGAGGTCGTCGGCGCCGTCGAGGAGCGCGCGCTCCTGGAGCAGGTCTTCTCGGGCCAGGCCCAGATGACCGACCCGGTCGCCACGTTCATCGGGCCGCCGCTCGCCCTGATCGGCCTCAACGAGTCGGTCTCGGTCGCGCGGCGCGCGCTCGAGAAGAACGACGCCCTGCTCGTGACGACGGACGGCAAGCCGGCCGCGGTCGTGACGCGTCACGACCTCCTCGCCTTCCTGTCCGAATAATCCCTGTTCCTGCTCGACCGAACCCCGAGGTACCCCTGTGAGCCACGACTTCGAGACCCGCGCCATCCACGACGGCCAGGCGTTCGACCCCACGACCGGCGCGATCATCCCGCCGATCTACCAGACGTCCACCTTCGTCCAGGACGGCATCGGCGGCTTCCGCGGCGGCTACGAGTACGGCCGCTCGGCCAACCCCACGCGCGACTCGCTCCAGACAGTCCTCGCGAGCCTCGAGGGCGGTTCGGCGGCGTTCAGCTTCTCGTCGGGCCTCGCCGCCGAGGACAGCCTGCTGCGGGCCGTCCTGGCCCCCGGCTCACGAGTGGTGATGGGCAACGACGTGTACGGCGGCACCCACCGTCTCGTGAACCGGGTCTGGGCGGCCTGGGGCGTCACGCTCGAGACCGTCGACATGAGCGACCTCGACGCGGTGCGTGCCGCCGCCCGCCCCGGCGAGACCACCGTCCTGTGGGTCGAGACGCCCAGCAATCCGCTGATGAAGATCACCGACATCGCGGGGCTGGCCGAGATCGGCCACGCCGCCGGCGCTCTCGTCGTGGTCGACAACACCTTCGCGTCGCCATACGTGCAGCAGCCCCTCGCCCTCGGTGCGGACGTCGTGGTGCACTCGACGACCAAGTACCTCGGCGGCCACTCCGACACCCTCGGCGGCGCCCTCGTCGTGAACGACGACGAGCTCGCGTCGAAGATCGGCTTCATCCAGTTCGGCGTCGGCGCCATCTCGGCCCCGATGGAGGCCTGGCTCACGATCCGCGGCATCAAGACCCTCGGCGTCCGCATGGACCGCCACTCGTCGAACGCGCAGGCCATCGCCGAGGCCCTCGTGGAGCACCCTGCCGTGGAGACCGTCTTCTACCCCGGCCTCGCGACGCACCCCGGCCACGAGCTCGCCTCACGTCAGATGAAGCGCTTCGGCGGCATGCTCTCGGTCGCGCTGGCCGGCGGTCCCGCGGCGGCCCGCACCTTCGCCGAGTCGACCGAGGTGTTCCAGCTCGCCGAGTCGCTGGGCGGCGTCGAGTCGCTCATCGGCTACCCGTCCGAGATGACCCACGCATCGGTGAAGGGGACCGAGCTCGCCGTCCCCGAGAACGTCATCCGCCTCTCGGTCGGGATCGAGTCGATCGACGACCTCCTCGCCGACGTCGACGGGGCGCTCGGCCGCCTCGGCTGAGACCCGCAGCAGCACCCCTGGGCCCGCTCCTCGTGAGCGGGCCCTTTTTCGTATCCGAACCCGACATGTCAGGTATTGATATCGAGGGCGAATTGGCCTAGTCTCGGATTTGATATTTCGCATTCGATTCGAGGTTTCTGTGTCTCTCGCAACCCGCGCTCCGCGCCCGATCAGCGCTGCCCATCCTGCTGACGCTTCCGCACCGATCAGCTTCGTCGACAGGGCCTCTCGTTCGAGCGACTCCGTGCCCAAGCGCGCCGTCGACCTCGCCGGCTCCGCCTTCGGACTCCTCCTGCTGCTGCTCCCCATGCTCGTCGTCGCGGCGGTCATCCGTCTCACGAGCCGCGGTCCGGCCATCTACCGGCAGGAGCGAATCGGCCTCGACGGCCGCCCCTTCGAGATCCTCAAGTTCCGCACCATGTACGCCGACGCCGATCGTCGTCTGGACGAGCTCAAGAAGCGCACGACGATCGAGGGTCCGCTCTTCAAGATGATCGACGACCCGCGCATCACGCCGGTGGGCCGCGTCCTCAGACGGTTCTCGATCGACGAGCTGCCGCAGCTCGTCAATGTGCTCCTCGGCGACATGAGCCTGGTCGGGCCCCGACCGGCCCTCTCGTGCGAGGTCGACGAGTACTGCGCCCGAGCCGTCCGCCGCCTCGAAGCGGTTCCGGGCATGACCGGAGCGTGGCAGGTCGGCGGGCGCAGCACCCTCTCATGGGAGGCCGGGCTCGACCTCGACATCCACTACGTCGACAAGTGTTACCAGTCCGCGACCTCGAAAGGATTTAGCGGGTTTCGGCCTGTTCAGTCCGCATCTGGTCCGCGAAAAGCTCGGTCGAGGTTTTCATCAGGGCACCTGCTGCAAGCCTCGTGCGGTCCTCGGCGGTCTCCCAAAGGTGGCTGTAAACAGCCAGTGTCGTCGTTGCTGAGGCGTGGCCGAGGGCTCGCTGAACGGTAACAACGTCGCATCCTGCGGCGATCAGGCCCGACGCGTAGTGGTGCCGCATGTCGTGCAGCTTGGCCGTGACGCCAGCCGCCTCACGTGTCTTTTGCCACCAGTACGTGACGAACGCGTGCGACGGTGGCAAGCCGTTCTTGCCGACGAATAGCCACTGCTCTTCGCCGCGCACACCAATCGTCTCCACGTGACGCGCGAGCATCTCGAGCAGTTCGTCCGGCAAGAACACGACCCGCTCGGAGCCATGCTTGGGCGGGGTGATCCGAATGCCGCCGGCAGGTGCCCTCTGGATCTGCCGCGTGACGTGCAGCTCGCGCTTGAGGAAGTTGATATCTCCGAGCTGAACCCCGGACGCCTCTCCCTGCCTGAGCCCGGCAAACGCCGCGAGGCACACGTACGGCTCGAACCACGGCTCAGCCGCGGCACGGATCTTCGCCACCGTCTCTGAGGATGGCACCTGCATGGCCTGCTCTGCGCGTCGCATGCGGGGGAGCCTCACCCCTTCGGAGGGGTCGACCGCAAGCAGACGATCGCGCACCGCCCCTCGAAGGACGGCGCGGACGTACTGGTATCGGGTCCGAATCGTTGACGCGGCAAGCCCCGCCTTGTCCATCGACTTCACCCACGCCTCGACATGGGACCTCCGAAGCTTGCCGAACTCGATGTCTTTGAACGTGCACATCCGCACGGCCAGCTCTGAGTTCTCGATGGTGTTCTGTGCCCAGAGCTGATGACTGGCCCAGCCAACGTAGAAGGAGGCAAGCGTTGCCGCGCCGGCGATCGGGTCAACATATGAGCCAGTTTTCATAGCGGCTGCGATGTCATCCAGCCACTCCTGGGCACTATCACCAACCGAGCGGCCTCTTGCCAGCGCTACCGCCGTGGCTTTGTTCCGGTAGTCAAACTGCTTAGCGAACTCGCGCCCCGTCTCATCGCGGTACCGGGCCCGCCACTTGCCATTCGGGCGCTGTTGGATGCTAGCCATCAGCATCCTGCAAATCCGCAAGCTTGTTCTCTGCCTCGCGGGCGACCGTTTGGCGATGCTTCACGTTCCGAACTACACGCTCAGGTGAATCACGCAGCCATCCAGTTGCCAGCTCCTTCAACGCCGGAGCTGACGCCCGCTCGATTGCGAACTTTAACTGCATCTGCGTCTCCAGGTAATGCTCGACGGCCTTCTCTAGCGCCTCATTGGCCTTGAACATTTGTCGATTCCAAAGCATCATCTGCGTGTCACCGTCAGCCATCGTCAGCGAGAAGGCATAGCCGAGGATGCTCTGGATGTCTTCCGCCTCGGCTAGGCGCAGGGGCCGTTCGCCACGCTCAACAGAACCCACGGTCACGTGCGACCACTTCCAACCGCGTGCCTTCATGGCGTCAGCAAGGTCGCGCTGCGACATCTCGCCTCGGAGCTTGACGAGGTTGCGACCGATTTGTTCATCCATTGTGGGCATGAACTAGACCATATCGAAATCTGACCGCCGTTGGTAGTGATTGGTTGCGTACCAGAGTTGGACATGCTTTAATCCTTCCAAGGGCGGTCACCAGAACTGTCCAAGAGCGAAGGGGCTGTCATGGCCATCACCATCAATGGGACGGAGACGCCGCGGCTGCGACGCCTTATGACCCTTCCGGAAGCGGCGGAGGCAATTCGGCGTAGCGAGTCTCAACTGCGGTGGATGATCTCCGCGAAGAAGGCACCGCCTCACGCGAAGGTCGGCGGACGCATCATGTT
Source organism: Frondihabitans sp. OV104 (assembly GCF_057787745.1). Lineage (NCBI taxonomy): Bacteria > Bacillati > Actinomycetota > Actinomycetes > Micrococcales > Microbacteriaceae > Frondihabitans > Frondihabitans sp. OV104. The sequence continues at coordinate 2,116,692 of NZ_CM173541.1, read as the reverse complement.
CGACGCTGACCAGCTCGCGTCGTGGATCGATGACCAGTTCGCGGGGGCGTCCTAATGACTGAGCATGAGATCGAGGCTATTGAGGGCAACCGCATGCTCTGCACGTGCGGCCTCTGGCTCGAGGGGGAGTCCACGTGGAAGGCCATGCTGGCTGGCTCCCGTCACGCTCAGGACATGGCCGCATGACCGGCCACCGGCAGCTTCGCGAACGTCGGGAAGCGAACCACCTTGGGCGCAACGAGACGGCCACCCGCGCGTCCATGGGAGCGCGAACCCTCTCGTACATCGAAGACGGGACCATGCGGGCGACACCGCAGATCATCGACCGCATCAATGTCGCCATGGACTCGCTCATCGCCGAGAAGCAGCGGCAGGCCGGATGACAGCTTTGGCACCAGGTCGAGCCGATTACTCGCTCGACTACTACTCCCTGACTTATCGGGATTCAACGGGCGAACAAGCTGTCCGCAACCTCACGCCAGGCAACGTCTCGATCACCTGGCCGGACGGATACACGATCTGGATTCCAGAGCAGCAAGCCAAGGGACTGTTGAGGTTCCTGCTCTGGGCCTACAGCTTCCGCAGATCGCGGAAGGGTCACACCTGGGCTCAGCCCAAAAAGAACGACGCCGGCTCTCCTGGCAGAGAAACCGGCGTCACATCCACCCAGAACCGTTCAAAGAACTGAAGGACGAAGTCATTATGACCACTACGACTATTAAATCAGCCGCCCACCGGAGCCGCGACCCCCAGAACTGGGCAGAAGCGCTTACCGAAGTGGGCCTCCAATGCCTAGGTGACTGGAAGCCATCCATCACCGAGGTGGCCGACGCAGACAAGTACGCCGACTACGCCGTCGAGATCGTCTATTCCACGACACGCGTCCATGAGGACGAGCCGCTCGGCAACAACAGCATCAGGTGGTGCGGTTGGATCGCGGTCTTTCCCACCTCGAAGAAGTTCCAACTGCAGGTGCCGCAGAGATCGCATGACTTCGACCTAAGTTCCTTGCAACGCGAGGCAGAGAAAATCCGGGACGGTTGGTTCAACGCGCGCACATGGACAGCGCTCGTGCTGCCCCGGACCGGCGAAGAAGTCTTCTACGCGCGCATCGGCTACCTAGAACTTGCGGCCGACCCCTTCGTCTCTGGTGATGAGATCGTCCCCTGCGAGGAGGCCTGGTGCCAGGACAACGGTAGACACCACCTCGGTGACCGGGATGATGACGACGTCCTCGTAATTCATACCGCCGAGTCGTTTGTTGGCGAATACGGGACGATCGAAATCACGAAGGTCAGCAATGACGTCTGGCGCATCGATCCTCACATCGAAGTCGGCCTATCCGCAGCGGCTGCGGCGGACCTCGTCAACGACCTCGAGTACGCGCTCGCCGCAGTCAAGAACCTGAACGAGAAGGACGCCGCCTGATCGCCATGGAGGACAATCCGATGGCCCGTGACCACAAGGTTGCGGGCCATCGGTCAGTCCCGACTCGATACCCGGAGCGAATCACCCTGTCGATGGGTGCCGAACGGTACCTCGAGCAGCTCGGGCAAGACCTACTAACCGGCGACGTCGAACTGACTCAGCTGTCACCCGCCCTCCTGCAGCTCTACGTCGTCGCTTTCGAACAGGGACGCGCGTCGCTGCGGGCCGAGCTCGACCGGGCGAACGACGACGCCGACCGGCTTTACGCCGAGGTGTGTAGACGGCTACCGCCCAACGAGGACTGGCAGACCTTCGCCGAGCTCTCCCGGCTCCGCGGCGATGAGGAACGTGCCCGCCGAGCAGAAGAACGCACCAAGTACATCGCGGCATCCACCGCGGCCAGCAACTAGCACCCCAGCAACAAACGCCCCCACGTCCAAACGGTGAAGAGAAACCGAAGAGGAACCCATGACCAACCCCAAGACCGCAGCACGCCCCGCCACGGGTCTGACTGCGGCACAGGCAGACGCAATCGACTTCAAGAACATGCCGACGACGCCACCCGCACGGCTTACCGCTCTCGAGCCGTCGCAGGCCAAGCCGACTCGCACCATGATTCTCACGCCGATGGCGACAGTGAAGCCGGAACGCCAGACGTTCCTCTGGACCGGACGCATCCCCATGGGAACGGCGACGATCTTCGCGGGGCGCGGTGGCGAGGGTAAGTCCACCTTCTCGCTCTGGCTGGCCTCCCAAGTCACCCGCGGAACCCTCGAGGGAGAATTCGCCGGCATCGCCACGAGCGTCTTGCTCGTCGGACACGAAGACGACCTCGGGACCGTCGTTGCCCCAAGGCTCGTGGCAGCTAAGGCCGACATGGGCCGCGTGTTCTCCCTCACCATCCAGAGCGACGTCGAAGGTATCGAGGTCAACGAGGTGCCGTCGATCGCGGAAGACCTCGGGCGCATCCGGCAGGCCATCGTGGAGTCTGGCGCGAAGCTCATCATCGTCGACCCGCTCACGTCGATGATGGACGGCGCAAACCTGGACAAGACCTCAGAGGTGCGCAAGGCGTTAAACCCGTTCACGGCTCTCGCTGCGGAGCTGAACGTTGCGATTGTCGCCCTCATGCACTTCCGCAAAGGCACCGGCGACACCCGAGACCTGCTCTCTGGCTCGCATGCTTTCAGGGACACCGCCCGCAGCGTCATCCTCTTCGTCACCGATGAGGACACTGGCCAGCGTGTCGCGAGCGTCGACAAAGCGAACTACTCCGAGAGTCGTGGCGACTCGTTCTCGTTCAACCTGGTGTCCACTGACGTGCCTCTCGCTGGCGGGGACGTGGCATCGGTCGCGCGAGTCGAGTACCTGGGGGAGTCCACCATCAGCGTCTCCGACATCGTCAACAAGCCCGAGGACGTCGACCTCGGCGAAGACATTGGCGCTGTGGTCGCATACGTGAACGACCGCGTAGATCCGGTGAAGCCGGCGGACGTAGCGCGAGACCTCGGGCAGGACCCCAAGGCGGTGCGCACATATCTGTCCCGAGCCTGGAAGCGGGGGATCGTCGACAAGACCGGTTATGGCTACTACCAGCGAAGTGCAACAGCTCCGTCAGTCCGTGCAGTTGTTGCTCCTGTTGCACCTGTTGCTCTTAACCCCCTAAGAGCAACAAGTGCAACAACTGCGACAGCGCAACAGGCACACGAAGCTGTTGCTCTTTGCTCCGTCTGCCAACTCCCAATGAGCCCGGCACTCGCGGGCCATGCCACCCATCCCGGCTGCGATGGGAGCGTCCGATGACCCGCAACGCGTTCGGCATCCCCATCTCCGAATCCCTCTGCCCTGACTGCGACGCCGAAATGCGCGTCGTCGAAGTCAGCCCCGGAGTCTCCATCCTGCAGATCCTCCACGACGACACCTGCCCCACGCTCAACTTCATCGAAGGGGGACGCAAATGAGCGACGACACAGACGCCGACCTCGCCACCGGCTTTCAGGCGTGGGACGGCTCCGTACCAAGCCGCCCCATCGACATCGAACGCACCCTCCGACTGCGACTTGCCGTCCTCGACAGAGACCAAGACGCTTACCTCACAACCCTCGGAGCAATCCTGCGAGACAACAGCGGCCCCAACAGGGTCACCGCCATCGTCGCCACCATCAACAACCTCGTCGCGGATCTCGAAATACTCACGATCAATCTGGTCGGCGAACAAGAAACGACGAACATCCTCAAGACGGCGCTGCTCGAATCCCTGCGAAGTGCTGAATGATTCGCCCACCCGAGTTCCTCGTCCTCACCAGTGGCGTCTTCGTCAGCTCCCGGGTGGCGGCTTACCTGCTCAGCCACGCCGACCTCGACGCCTACCGTCGGCACCACCGCGGCGAAGACCCCGAAGTCGACAACACCCTCGTCGCCATGACCGTCGCGGCACTGGGCTGGCGTAGTTCCGCAACCGGAACCAAGGAAGCGGCACCACCGGAACTCGACCCATCATCAGAGTGGCTGGGAACACGAGCAGCCGCGAACCAACTAGGCGTGACCGATTCCGCCATCCGCAAGGCCATACGTGAGCGCCGTCTACACGCCGAGAAGATCGGCAACGTCTACCGCATCACCCGCGAACAACTCGCCCACTACAAGCAGACCCGCACTGCCAACCATTAGGAGCAACCCCCGTGTCACTCGAAGCACTCACCACCGAAGTCGACAGCATTCGCGAGCAGGCCAAAGCCACCTCGAACACCTACGGGCAGCAGGCCAAGGCGATCGACAACGACCCCAACCTCAGCGCCGAAGGCAAGAAGACAGCCAAAGCGACCGTCAACAACAACGCCCGCGAGAGCCTCCGCAACCTCAGCCGCAAAGAGAGCGAGGCCATCGACAGGAAAGTGCGCGACCTCGAAACCCGGCTCGACTCGAAGATGGGCAGCACCGCGACCGACATCATCGCCTTCCGTGACGCACAGGACCGGGCCGACCGTTTCAGCGACCCCGACGACGCCAAGCGTGTCCTCGAGCGAGCCATCCGATCCGAAGACACGGCACTCGCGCACGCGATCTTCCGACGCGCCATCGACGCCAACTGGAGCAGCGTCATCGCCACCTTCGGCAACGAGTACCCCGACAAGAAAGACATCGTCGGAGAGCTCGCCTACCTCAAGGAAGCGCAGAGGAACACGCTCACCCGCTCCATGCAGTACATGTGGTTCAACGCATGAGCGACGCACCCGAGACCACGTTCACCGAGGCCGACGTCGAGTACCTCAACCAGCGCGCCATCAAAGCGGAGCACGCAGCCATGCGTCTCACCGTCGCAGCGAAGTACGGCATCAGCCCCGAGGACAGCGCTGCCCTGCTCACCGCACCCGACGAAGCCGGCCTCACCGCGCAAGCCGCACGCCTCAGTGAGTGGCGCGCCTCCACGCGTGTCACCGGTCCTTACGTGCCAACGGAAGGCAGAACACCCGAGCGGACCAAGAAGAGCGAGGTGCAGCAGTTCAGCAACCGGCTCTTCGGACGCGACCCCGACCTGACCTACTGACCATGCCGATCGTTGGGCTGGCATACCGGCACCAAGCCAGCGACCGACATGTCACGACCAGATGCCTCGACCATCGAGACACCTAGGGGGAGGCCACCCCAAACCCAGGTCCAAAGCCCCTCCGGGGATAGGCGGCATCCGTCCCCACGATCTGGATGAACCGGCCCTTTGGCTTAGATCCCCGAGTTTGCGGGGCGGAAGGAACGAAATATTGAGTGCAAGTAGGGCTCCGAGGGCTCCGAAGGAGCTGCAGGAGGGTGGAAAGCGTCTCTGGAACCGTGTTCTGAGGGACTTTGAGCTGGCGGATCACGAGGAGTCGATCCTGCAGCAGGCGGCTAGGACGGTCGACATTCTCGATCGCCTGCAGGTCGAGATCGGCGCTAGCGAGCTAATGGTGGAGTCGACGCAGGGTTCGCGCATGAATCCGGCGGTAGTGGAATTCAGGCAGCAGACCTTGACTCTGGCGAAGCTGATGGCGTCCCTGCGCATCCCGTTTGGGGACGATGAGTCGGTGCCTCAGAACCGGTCTGGTGTTCGGCGGGCGAGTCTGTCGGCTGAGCGGTGAAACGTCGGGAGCGGCAGGACAGGGTCAGGGTTCCTCGGGGCGTGGCGGTGTACGTCAGCGCGGATTGGCCTGGCCGGAACGAGTCGGAGCGGATGAGCGTGTGGGCTGATGCTCGCCGTGAGTGGAAGGACGCTCACGACATCATCGAGCTTCCGGGCGATGACTTCGTGATCCCTGACGCCCCGTTCTATATCGAAGACATCTAGCCCCACCGATCAGCTTCACCTTTGCCTCACCTCCCGGTGGGGCTTTTTTAGTGCCCTGATGGGCAGGAAGAGAGGCCCTCATGGCCGACCGCATAACCCGCGTTTCCCTCACCGCTAATGTGACGAACTACATCTCGGGCATGACCCGTGCTACGGCCGCGACTCGTGGCGCATCGGATGCCGCCGAGCGTCTCGCCGGTCAGCGGCAGGCGTTCACAGCCCTCGGAACGGGTGTCACCGCATTCGGCGCAGTAGCGGCGGCGGGCGTAGCCATAGCAGTCAAGAAGTTCGCCGACTTCGATCAAGCCGTCTCGGGTATCCAGGCGGCCACCCACGCCAGCACCAAAGACATGCTCCTGCTTCGTGACGCCGCGATCGACGCCGGAGCTAAGACGGTGTACTCGGCCACAGAAGCCGCCAACGCCATCACGGAACTATCAAAGGCCGGCGTCTCAACCGCTGACATTCTTGGCGGCGGCCTTGACGGTGCGCTCTCCCTGGCGGCTGCCGGCCAGATCAATGTCGCGGACGCAGCCTCCTATGCGGCCACAGCCATGACCCAGTTCGGGCTCAAGGGTTCGGCGGTGCCGCACATCGCTGACCTCCTCGCTGCTGGTGCGGGTAAAGCGCAGGGCTCGGTTACGGATCTCGCCAACGCTCTCAACCAGGGTGGCCTTGTGGCTTCCCAGGCGGGGCAGTCGATCGACGAGACGACAGGTGTTCTCGCCGCGTTTGCTTCCCAGGGTCTGCTCGGATCGGACGCCGGCACCTCTCTTAAGACGGCTCTGCTCGCCCTCGAGAACCCGTCCAGTCAGGCCGCTGGTGTGATGTCGAAGTACGGCATCAATGTGTACGACGCGGCCGGCAACATGGACTCTTTCCAGGAGATCGCCGGCACGCTCAGCACTCAGCTCAATGGCCTCACCGATGAGCAGCGTAACTCTGCCCTCGCGACCATCTTCGGTTCGGATGCGGTCCGCGCTGCCAATGTCCTCTATTCCGAGGGATCTGACGGTATCGCCAAATGGACGGCGAACGTCAATGACAACGCGTACGCCGCCGAGACGGCCCGCATCCAGCTCGACAACCTCAAGGGCGACCTCGAGCAGCTTGGTGGGGCCCTGGACACGGCTCTAATCCAGACCGGCTCAGGTGCCAACGGTGCGCTCCGCGACCTGACCAAGGGTGCAACGGGCCTAGTGAACGCGTTCGGCGATGCAGGTCCTGCAGCTCAGAACACGGTCCTGGTTCTCGGTGCTGTCACCGCCGCCACGGCCCTCACTGGCGGCGGGTTCCTGCTCGTCGTCCCCAAGGTCGCGGCGGCGAAGGCGGCCATGGTCTCGATGAACCTCACGGCAAGGCGTCTCGCTGTCGGCCTTGGTATCGGTGGCGGTGTTGCCCTGGCGCTCACTGCTATTACTGCTGGTTTCTCCAACCTGGGTTCGACCGCGGACCTCACTTCCGACCAAATCGCCAGGCTGAACTCGTCCGCGAGGGTTGGCAACATTGCCAGCTTGAATAAGCAGTTCACTGCCGGCCAGGGAGACGCCGGCCTCCTTGCCACCCAGATCACCGGCGTCAAGTCTGCCCTGAATGAGCTCGACAACCACGGGACCAAGAACACCATTGCGGGGTTCCTCGGTCTGGCTGACGTCACCAAGACTGCGGAGGCCCAGTTCGCACAATTGGGCACGAGCCTTGGTGACATCGCTAGGTCGTCGCTGCCGGACGCGTCAGACGGCTTCAACAAGATCGTGAAAGCGGCTGGCGGCGGTTCGAAGACGGCGGCGTCGCTCCTGGAAAAGATGCCGGACTACACCGCGGCCCTCACCGACCTTGCCACTGAGGCGGGAGTGACTCTGACCAAGCAGCAGCTCCTCAACCTCGCTCAGGGCAAGGGAGCGATTGCGGCGGAACTGTCGACGACGGCATCGCAGAAGCAGTCCGATGGTCTCGCTGCCCTGTCTGGCACCGCCGTTGCCGCCAAGGGTGACGTGTCCGACCTGTCGAAGGCAATCACCGATTTCGGCAAGACTCAGTTCGATGTGAACCAGACTCAGCGTGACTTCCAGCAGGCGATCGATGACGCAACCCAGGCTCTCAAGGACAACGGGCAGACGACCGACGCGACGACCGAGAAGGGTCGGGCGAACGCAGAAGCGCTCGACAAGATCGCGTCGTCCGCACTCGACTCCGCCGCCGCCCTTAGCCAGACGGAGAACGGTCAGAAGAAGGCGTACAAGGCCATCACGGACGGGCGTAAGGCGTACATCGATGCGTCGGTCGCTGCGGGGGTAAGTCGTTCGGCGGCGGCCAAGTACGCCGACGCCTTGGGCCTCATCCCGTCCAACGTGGGAACCGCAATTGCCCTCACCGGTGTGCAAGCCGCGCAGTCCGCCATCGATCGTTTCCTGGCCACTAACGATGGCCGGATCATCAACATCCAAACCAAGAACAACGTGTCGACCATCACTACCGGTTCGGGCATGCGGGCTTCTGTCGGTGACGATGTGGTGCGTGCCGGCGGCGGTCCGATCTCCGGCCCGGGCACCGCGACATCCGATTCGATCCCCGCCTGGCTGTCGGATGGCGAGTACGTCGTCAAGGCGTCCTCGGTGGCGAAGTACGGGCAGGGCTTCCTTGACCGGGTGAACGCCGGCAAGTACGCGGAGGGGGGCGCTGTCCGCAAGTTCGCCAACGGCGGGGTGGCGGACTTCCTGACGAGCATCCGTCGTGGAGACCTGACGGGCACCTCCGGTATTGACCAGCTCTTCACCATGGCCCAGGACGCTGACACCTTCAAGAGCGCCGTGCAGCGGAACTCCTTCCAGGTCGCCGCCGTCAACGCCGACACTGCTCTCGTGAAGCTTGAGGCATCGTCTGAGAAGGCATCCAAGGCAGTAGCTAGCGCATCGTCAGCACTCGACAACGCCAAGTCCAAGCTAAATAGCCTCCGGGATGCGTCCAAGTCGCTGGCATCGTCCACCGCTGATTCGGTATCGAAGTTCTCGGTCAGCGACTACGGCTCCGCGGCGGGGCTGCAGTTCGGGCTCAAGGCAAACAAGGGCTCGGTTAAGGAGTTCACCACCCTGCTCGCCACGCTCCGCAAGAAGGGCCTCAGCTCCGTCCTGATCGCCGAGATTGAAGCCATGGGGTCCGAGGAAGGTATCCCGCTCGCACGCTCCCTGGCGGCCTCCACGACGGCGAACATTAAGTCGATCAACTCCGACTTCACCGCCGCGCGATCGACCGCCAAGGCATACGGACAGTCGGTCGCCGACGCTCAGTACGGGAAGCAGATCAAAGCCGCCGAGTCCGGGGTTCGCGTCGCACGCGCACAGCTCACCGCCGCGAACAAGCACGCCAAACAGATCACCGACGCGATCACCACGCAGGGCAAAGCAGTGCAACGCGTCATCGGCAAGGCACTCCACGCACCCGGCTACGCCGACGGCGGGTACACCGGTGACGGTGCACGGAACAAGGTTGCCGGCATCGTTCACGCGGGTGAGTACGTAGTGAATGCGAAGGCCACCGCGAACCTCCGCAACCGGTCGATGCTCGAGGCCATGAACGCCGGCTACCCCGGGTACGCGTCGGGTGGCTACGTTCAGCCGGTCTACGTCCGCAGCAACACGGGCGGTGGAGAAGGGCTCGACTACAAGCGCCTCGCTGAGGCGGTCGTGCAGAGCGCCCGCCCTATCGAGCAGCACTTCTCATTCCCGTCCAACAACCCGGCCGCAATCGCCCAGTTCGTCTCGCGTCGCCAGATGGTCGGCAACTACTAGCCCACGAAGAAGCCCCCAAGATCATTCCTCGATCCTGGGGGCTCTGGTGAGTCAGAGAGCTACCTAAAGTCGATCGCGACCTTGCAGGATGCGGACGACACCGAAAACGATGAAGCCGAGCCCGAACGCGGCTATAACCCCGGCCAACAATCCGCCAGGCAAGCCGCGGAAGATCCCGTAAGTCATAGGTTCGCTGGGGTTCCGGACGAAGAGAAAAAGAAGACCAAACGCGAGGAACATTGCCCCAATGATTATGGCCGCAGGGGGTTTGCCCTTGATCTTCTGGTCGAAGTAACCCAGGACGGCCAAGTTAGTGGAATCGCGGGGAGTTGAGGCCCGGCCCGGTCTGCCTTGGGGGAAGGCACCGGGCCGGGGGTTTGAGGGTCGCCATTGACTCTCGAAACTGTATTACTCCGAACGGTCGAGTGCCGCCAAGGAATCAGATCTTGACGGCACTCGCTGTGCCCAGGGCACGAAGAGCACCATACGTCCGTGACCGTGGCCGATTCAGACATGTCCAGAAAGCGAAGTGTCTACCAGGGACCACGCAAATCGGGAGGCGAACGCCGTCGATTTTCCGAGCCGGCGACGCGCACTTGCTCGGGATGTCGCTCTCGAGGAGCATGAGGGGCCACTTGGTCGAGAGCTCTGATTGAACAATCCCTTATGCGGACACTACGACCTCGGGTCTCGCTTGGGTAGTCGTAGTGGTGGATCGAAGTACAAGGGAACCGCGGCATCCGTGGCTGGCTGGGCTGCGGTCTTGTCGGGCTTTTCCAGGCTCTCAAGGCGGCCACCGATGATGTCGGATTTCAGCAGTGGTGGGTGGGCCTGCGGGATTTCTTCGAAGTCTTTCTCTTCCACCACTCTTTTTTATCCCACACCGAACCCGGGCGAAACCCGTGGCAAAGAGCGTCTGGCCTGGGAGTCACGTGGCAACCGCGACCAGCCTTGGGCAATCCGTCCTATCGTCCCTGGAGGCGAACCCAACCCCGCCGGCGCTTCCTCTTGGTGTATCGACACCGGAAGCGCGGGGGCGCTGCCCGGTCCCGAAGCCGGGTAGCGCCTTATTCTGGGAAAAAGATGAGAATCACCGACTTCGCCGTCCTCGCTTCGTAGCTAGGGGGTCTAATCAATTGCCGATCGGGATATTGGCAGGCTCACGATTCGGGTCGTGTGCCATCTCTAGCGGGGGAACCATGGGACTTGGTTCCCCCGCTTTTCCGTTTGCGCAAGGGGGTATCGCGGGCCGGGGGCTGGGTTGAACTGACGTATGCGTTTGCTCATTCCGGTCCTTGTCGCGGGCGTCTTCCTGGTTGCGAAAGTCAGTCGGCAGCACCCCGGCGCAAGCCATCGAAAACGGCTTGTCGCCCGTGAAATCGAGGAATTCGTCAGTCTGGACGCCGATGACTATAACCGGCCTCAGTCCTAGTTTCAGGGGCTACGAGACGCCCGGCTCGGGCGAACTCCGGTCGATCAGATCGAGGATCTCCCGTTCGTGCTGCATCATCCACGACGCCGCCGAGTTGAGCGTCTTGAACGTCTTGAGCCACGGTCGTTTGTTGGTCTCGTCGCGACAGTAGGCGTACGCGTCCACCACCCACACGCCGTCGACATTGCGCGCGATCACCCAGCCGAGTGGCGGCGCTGGTTTGCGTACGATCACCCAGAACCCGAAGCTCCCGTACGCGTGAGGATGCGACGGAGCCGGCTTGCTCAAGATCTTGTCTAACGCTTCACCGCTGCCTCTGACTCCCATGGGAAGAGGATGCGGGGAGCCACTGACATCACGTGCGTTGCCGTTGCCTTCAAGCGTCTGTCATTATTCGGCGATGCCCGACTCCTCAAATGGACCGACGCGTCGTGACAAGTTTCTCGACATGTTTGGTCCTATCGCTAAGCCACTCAAGTCCAACTTCATTCTCCCAGCGGTCATTCTCGTCAGCACTCTCATTGCTCTTGCCTCTACTCGCATGTGGTTGGTTGACGGGAAAATCAACCCGGGGTGGACGCCATGGGTGGTCGCATTTGGGATAGCCGCCGCCGTCGCAGTAGTTCTGGACCGAGTCGCCGACGCCTTCGAGAAACGCGATAGCAACCGCGAGTACAGCGGGAGCGAATTCACTGCTGAGTCGACCGTCACCGAGCTCAATGTGTTTCTGGCTGAAGCTCTTGAAGTGACATTCCTTGAGCAAGCATCCAAAGCGACCGCACTAGCTGCTCTCCGTCGGCACCTGGTCAGGTCAGCAGCAAACGCAATCGGTCCTGGTTCTCGAGCGACGGGACTGCTGAGGGTTTAGTTGACTCGGTTTCCTAGGCCGCGATTGCGGCCTGTGGGTTGATTATGGCTTCGTACTCGACCGGTGTCAGCTTGCCGAGGCCACGTTGGCGCCTTTTCCGGTGATAGCTGGCCTCGATCCAGGTGATTATCGCCAGCCGCAGCTGCTCCCTTGTAGCCCATTTCCGCTGGTTCAGAACGTTCTTCTGCAGGAGCGCGAAAAACGATTCCATCGCAGCGTTATCGGCGCACGCACCGACTCTGCCCATCGAGCCGAGCAGCCCCGCCTCGCTCAAAGCGCGGACGTATGTCTTGGACCTGAACTGGCTGCCCCGATCGGAGTGGACCACAGTGCCGGCCGGGCTCCGGCGGTCGACAGCCATCCGAAGTGCGTTGACAGCGAGGGACGCTTTCATTCGGTGGTCAATCGAGTAGCCCACGATCCGACGGGAGCAGGCGTCCTTCACAGCGCACAGGTAGAGCTTGCCCTCGGCCGTCTCGTGCTCGGTGATGTCGGAGAGCCAGAGCCGGTTCACATCCGGAGCGGTGAACTCTCGTTTGACCCTGTCGTCGTGCACCGGTGGGCCGGCTTTGCGGTTCAGGCCGCGTTTCTTCGAGTGCAGCGACCAGAGCCGCTGCTGGGAGCACAACCGCCAGACACGTCGCTCCGATGTCCGATGCCCGGCGGCCTTCAACTCATCGGCGATGAACCGATACCCAAACGTCGGGTCGTCCTCGTGAACATCGAGAGCCGCGTTCGTGAGATGGGCGTCGTCCCAATCGCGCTGACTGACCGGGTTGCTCCTCCACCGATAGAACGCCTGCTTGGAGAAGCCGAGCACCCGGCAGGCCACCGTGACGGGGACTCCGTCAGCGGCAAGGTCAAGGACCAGCGGGTAACTCATTTTGGGAGTTGAGACTGGGCGAAATACGCCGCCGCCCGGCGCAGGATCTCGTTCTCCTGCTCGAGCAGCCGGATCCGTTTCTGCGCCTCTTTCAGCGCCGCTTGCTCGGCCGCCTTTGCTGCTGCGGTTGACGCTGACGCCGGATCGAGTCCCTCGTCACGGTCTGCTACTCGAAGCCACCGTTGCAAGCACGTCTCGGAGATCCCGAAGTCTTTCGCGACTTGTCGATGCGATGCCTCGCCTCGGCGGGCGACCGCGATCACGTCACGTCGGAACTCCGGTGGATAGGCCTTCACCATGTTGAACATCCTTCCAGCAAGGGCGAATGCCCCTACCGATTGGAGTCAACCGAACCCTCAGCAGTCCCGACCTACTACACCCTTGATCCATTTGACAAAGGCAACCGCATCTTGGGCGACCCTCAACATTCCGTTACGGTCGGGCGAAGCGACAAACCGGCTCGGCCGTTCATTGAGTCAGAGTCACCCGACCATGATGTCTGGTCAATTCTGGAAAGTCCTGACGAGCACCCGGAGATCGTCAACAGCCCGGATGCGGTGGCGGGTCTGGACTGGGACCGCAAGCCCTACAACACCTTCCTAAGCGTTCCTGTCAAAGCGCACGGCGTCGCCTTTGGTCTCCTGAGCGTGAACAACGCAACGGCCGGCTCGATCGGACGGACTCAGCGGGCCGCAATACTTTCGATGGCGCGCACGTTCGCAATCGCCCTTGCTTTCGACACAGGCAGTCGCAATTTGAACGCGCGGGACTCTTAGGACGAATGTCAGCGGTCCGAGTTAAGTTGTACCCAGCGAAAGGAGAGCGACGCCATGACGAACATTCAGACAGCAGCAGAAACTGACCGTGAACGCGAGATTGCCGAAAAGAAGAAGGCAGAGGAACGCCGCGCAAGTGAACGACGCGCTTGGTTGAGGGCTCGCGCACAAACGATCGGTGCAGCCGCCCGCTAGCCGCTAATGCCGCGATTAGCGGCGCTGGGGGTGGCCCGGTGATGGGTGAATCACCGGGCATACGGTCACAAGAGAACACAAGTGCCACCATCGCATCGGGGTTATTCTCAAATCATGCCTGCCGGTCCTATCTACACGGTTCACGTCACGAAAGACGGCGATTACTTCCTGCTCACGATTCCCGACGTCGGCGTCACTCAAGCACGCCACCCCAACGAGATCGAGTTGATGGCCCGCGACTACATCGTCAACCTGCTCGAAGCGCCCGAGAACTCATTCGAGCTCAACATCGTTACCGGGGCGCTCTGATCGTCTTCTCTCCTGCCAATATCGAGGTATGGAAGTCGATGAAGTTTGGGCGTATCGAGCCCGGCCCTCAGCAATGCCGACCCCTGTCCGAATCGTCAAGTTGGGCCAGAAGAAGCCAGCGCGAGTTCTCTGCCGCTTCGAGGACGATGAATACGAAGGCGGGCAAGAGTGGCTCATCCCGAGCCGCCTAGTCGCACCCTGGGATGGCCTAAGGGACTTTCTGGATCGAGAAGAATCTCTCGCTCGCCTGATTGCGGTTGGCAGACCTGACGACATTGAGTCCTCAGCTCTCGACATCATCGAGCAGCGGTACCTCTCCAATGTTGCAAGAAGGCGAACACCATCAGGCCAATGGGGCTTACTTGACATCGTCGACGTCGACGGCCTCGCAACTCTTACCGGTCTAGACAAAGACGAGATGACTCGAGACGGCTGGTCGCACGACGGTATCTGGACGGTGCCCCTGACTACTACCCGAAATGTGATTGCAGCCCTGGCGAGCATCAACGCAGATGACCTGCTGAGGTTTGTAGCGAGGGAGGAAGAGTCGGCGCGAGAGGCCGCCGCTGTGGGGCAATGGTCGCGCGGTCGGAACCCGACATACATAGAGCCGGAGATCGCCGCTGAGGTCTTCGAGGACTTTGAGAAGCCCTACTTCGATCTGCTCCGATCGTGGGCCGGCGAGGAAGCCACGCAGCGGCAAGATGAAACCCGGCTTTGGAAGCATGAGGCCTGGCGGCTTTACCGTCTCCTTGACGAGTCGATCGAGTCTCTACGCAAGTCGGGTCAGAGGGAGACTGCCTGGCAGCTTTACAAGCAGTTGCATCCAGAAGCGAACCGCAAGACATGGAAGACCACGAAAGAGGCTGAACGCGAGCGCGATGAACGACGAGCCGAAGCAACGCGTGCGCGGCAGCAAGCGTTGGGGAGTGCGCGGACTTGGGAGCTGTGGAGAAGAAGGCAAGAAGACGAGGCGGAGATCTGGTCGGATTCCTGGAAGCCTCGCAAGGACTGGGATGACTAGTTGGTCCGCAAACAGTCCGCAAAAACGCCTGTATAGGCCAACCTCAGACAAGGTCAAACAACCATAGAACCCTTGATTTGCAGGGGCGACGACGTTGCTCAACACCTGATCTGAACCTGCCAACAGTTCGTCGACAACTGGAACCTCCGCTACGACGTCGTCATCCTCGCCCGCACCGTGCGAGCCGTGGTGCTGCCGGTGGGGGCGTACTGACCCCGATGAGCCCGCAGAACCCGATGAGCCCGCAGAACCCGATGCGCACGCCGAGCCCGACGACAGCCGAAGTCGAGATCCTCCCCAGCCGCTCCAGCCGTCGTCGCGACGGCGTGACCAAGCGCCGCTCGCGTCGTCGTCGCCGGCTCATCGTCGCCCTCCTGATCGTCGTCGCCCTCCTGGGCAGTGCCGTGGCCGCCGGCGCGCTCTTCGTGCACGACGTCGTCGGCGGCAATCTGACGACGATCGCCGACGACACCGCGTTCCCCTCGGGCAAGCGGCCTGCCGCCTCGACCGGGGCGAAGAACATCCTGCTCATCGGCTCCGACTCGCGCCGACCCGATCTCGAGGGGCGCTCCGGCAATCAGCGCGCCGACACGATCATGCTCCTGAACGTCTCGGCCGACCGGCAGCATGTCGCAGTCATGTCGATCCTCCGCGACCTGTGGGTTCCCGTTCCCGGCCACGGTGAGACCAAGGTCAACGCCGCCCTCGCGCACGGCGGGACGGCCCTGCTCATCGAGACGCTCGAAGACCTCCTCGGCGCGCGCATCGACCATGTCGCGATCATCGACTTCTCCGGGCTGTCCGCCATGACGACGGCTCTGGGAGGCGTCGTCGTCGACAACCCGACGCCGTTCACGGCGAGCCGCGGCGAGGACCGGTTCTTCGCCGCCGGCCCGATCACTCTCGAGGGCGACCGAGCCCTCACGTTCGCGCGCGAGCGCTACGCCTTCTCGACCGGCGACTACCAGCGGGTCACGAACCAGCAGCTTCTCCTGCAGGGCATCGTGAGCCGGGCGCTGAGCCGGGACGTGCTGGCTGATCCTGCCAGCCTGGTCGAGTTCGTCCGGGAGACCTCGCGCACCGTGACGGTCGATGCCGGATTCACGCTGCGCGAGTCCGGAGCGCTGGCCTACAGCCTGCGCGGAGCCGACCTGAAGAACTTCGACTTCTTCACGCTGCCGACGGGCGGCACGGGCACGGTGGGCACG
The DNA here is from genome assembly GCF_057787745.1 of Frondihabitans sp. OV104. NCBI lineage: Bacteria > Bacillati > Actinomycetota > Actinomycetes > Micrococcales > Microbacteriaceae > Frondihabitans > Frondihabitans sp. OV104. Next base: position 2,100,463 of record NZ_CM173541.1, on the reverse strand, counting down.
CAGTCCATCGTCAAGGTCGATCCGGCGGCGACGTCGAAGGTGCGAGCCGCGCTCGCGACCGACACCCTGGCCGACTACGCCCGTGGTCTCACCGAGTGACGCCTGCGGTCAGTCCCACCATTCGGGCAGGAGCAGGATGATGTTGTCGACGAGCACCTTGCGGCTGGTGCGCTTGCCGGTGAGCCAGTTCTCGATCACGCCGACGAGCCCGTGAGCGATGAAGCCGGCCGCCAAGGGCGGGGAGATCGCTTCGGGCAGGCTGTCCGAGATGCGGTTCTCGAAGTGCAGGAGCGACGACACCTCGAAGTGGCGAGCCAGTACCCGGTGCGTCGACGCGTCGAGGTTGTCGGGCAGCGCGAGCCGGTAGATGTCGCGGTACTTCACCACGTGATCGACGACGCGCTCCATGCCCTTCCGCGAGATCTCCTCCGGCGAGTGTCCACCGACCTCGCGCAGGGCGAGGTCGCTCTCGCGGATGGCGTCGAGCTCGGGCGTGAGCACGTCGGCGAGGAGCCCGCCGGGCGAAGTCGCGTGGCTGTAGAAGGTGGCCCGGTTGATGCCCGCCGCGCGGGTGACGTCGGCGACGGTGATCGTCGACACGGGAGCAGCCGATGCAAGCTCGATGATGGCGGCGTGCAATGACTTCGTCGTCTGCACGATTCTCGCATCAACCATGTGATCCTCCAGGTGCTTTATGGTGGCCCTGAGCCTAGACGCCGGGTGCCGAGAATTAACGCAGGATCGCCCGCCGACATCTGTCGTGCGATCCGGATCGCCACTACTCTGGATGGACGACGACCGTCGAGTTGTCGCCGATCACCCCCATCTTTCTCCCGCCGATCCAGGAGCGGTCCGCCACGTACTGCTGTGCGTCCGGCCCTTCTCCGCGGCCGAGTACCGCCGCCCGCGCAAAGGAGCTCCGTGACAATCGTCGTGCACCCGGGAGACGCCCTCTCCCGGCGACAGCGCCTGGTCTACATCGTCGTGCTCGGCGCCCTCACGGCGCTGGGGCCGGCGACGATCGACCTCTACCTGCCCGCGTTTCCGGCGCTGGAGTCCGACTTCAGCGTGACGACGGCGACGGTCCAGCTCACGCTGACTGCGACGACCATCGGGTTCGGCCTCGGGCAGCTGCTGGTCGGGCCGTGGAGCGACAAGGTCGGGCGGCGGCTGCCCCTGATCGTGGCGAGCTCGCTCCACGTGTGCGCGAGCGTGGGGGCGGCCACGGCGGCGAACATCGAGTTCCTGGGCCTCTTCCGGGTTCTGCAGGGGATGGGAGCGGCGGCGGGCGGTGTCGTCGCCATGGCCCTGGTGCGCGACCTCTTCGGCGGCAAGCCGCTGGTGCGCATGCTGTCGCGCCTGGCACTGGTGAACGGCCTGGCGCCGATCCTCGCGCCGGTGATCGGCTCGCAGCTGCTGCGCTTCACGAGCTGGCGCGGCATCTTCGCGGTGCTCGCGGCCTACGGGGTGCTCGTGGTGGTGGCGGCGGTCTTCTTCATCGTCGAGACCCTGCCGAAGGAGCGCCGCGCCGAGCAGGGGCACTCGACGCTCCGGCAGCGGTACCGGGTCCTCTTCCACGACCGCATCTTCGTCGGCGTCGCGCTCATGGGCGCCATGATCTTCTCGGGGCTGTTCGCGTACCTCTCGTCGTCGTCGTTCCTGTTCCAGTCGCTGTACGGATTCTCGGCGCAGGAGTACGGCCTGCTGTTCGCCGTCAACTCGCTCGGCATCGTGGTCGGCGTGCAGATCAGTGCGCGCCTGGCCCAGCGCTTCGGGCCGCAGTGGATCCTCGCGTGCTCCACCGCCACCATGCTGGTCGCCGCCCTCGCTATCGTCATTCTCGACACCCTCCAGGTCGGCCTGCTCGGCGTGCTCGTGCCCCTGTGGATCTTAATCGCGTCGTGCGGCTTCTCCTTCCCGCAGGTGCAGGTGCTCGCTCTGGCGAACCACGGCAAAGAGGCAGGAACTGCCGCCTCCCTCCTCGGCGCCCTCAACTTCGGGCTCGCCGGCCTCATCTCGCCCATCGTCGGAGTCATCGGCATCTCGACCGCAGCTCCGATGGGCGCCGTCATGGCATGCACGAGCGCCGTGGCGATCCTGAGCCTGTGGATCCTGGTACGGCCGGGGACGGTGCCGCCGCTGGGGCACTGACGCGGGTCTATCAGCGTGGCGTGGGTAGCGTGGATGGATGCCGACGCCGACCGAGCCCCGCGCCGCCGAACCCCGACCGGGTGAGCCCGGCCCGACCGAGCGCCGGGTCGCGCTCGGAGTGAGCCGCCGCTGGCCCGTCATCAGCGCCCTCGGAGCCGTCGGGCTCGCCCTTCTTATCGGCTGGCTCGTCACGGTGCGGAGCACCGCCGACCTCCTCGACGCCGAGTGGATGGAGGAGATCGTCGAGCACCGGTCTCCGATCTGGCAGGGTCCGGCGCTCGTCATGAACTTCATCGGTGGCGGCTGGTTCGGCGTGTTCGCCGTTCCGATCGGCATCGTCGCCTGGCTGCTGATCACGCGGCACCGGGCGGGCGCCCTCTACTTCGTGATGGCGACCATCCTCAGCGCCGGCGTCGTCCAGGCGCTCAAGCACACGTTCGGGCGCGCGCGACCCGCCGACATCCTGGTGACGAGCGACTTCGGGTCGTTCCCTTCGGGGCACGTGGCGAACGCCGCGACCATGGCCGTCGCCCTCGGCGTCATCTTCGGGATGCGACGGGTCTGGATCGGCGGCGCCGTGTACACCGTCGTGATGCTGGTGAGCCGCACCTACCTCGGAGCGCACTGGCTCACCGACACGGTAGGCGGCCTGCTCGTCGGCGGGGGAGTGGCCGTCGTGCTGTGGGCCCCGTTCGCGCTGCGGCTGCTGCGGGAGCGGCGGCGATCGGCGTCGGCTGGCGCATAGACCCCGTGTCTAGGCGGCGTCGACCGGGTCTTCCCGACGGCGGCACCGGCTCTTAGGCTGACCCCATGAGCGACGCAGTGGAGACCGCCCGTCAGAACGCCGAGGCGCTCGTCGCCGCCGCTGCGAAGGCGCAGGCAGAGGCGGAGGCCGCGATGGCCAGGGCGCAGGAACTCGCTGCTCAGGCCGCGGCGGCAGCGACGGCGCAGGCGCAGACGGCGGCCGACGCTCAGGCGGCGGGCGAGGCGGCGGCGCAGGCGGCAACGGCCCCCGCGGCGGCGGCTCCGGCAGCGGTGTCGGAAGTTCCTGCGCCCGCGATCGCGACAGCAGGACCTCTGGGAGAGGCCGACGTCGACGCCATCCGCGCCGGCTACGCGTTCTCCGGAGCCGCGCTCGAGATGGGCGCCCTCGTCAACGGGGATGCCCGGGCCGACGTGCCGGTGCGCATCCCGCTGGCGATGATGAACCGTCACGGTCTCGTCGCCGGAGCCACCGGCACCGGCAAGACGAAGACCCTGCAGGTGCTGGCGGAGCAGCTGTCTGCCGCCGGCGTGCCGGTCTTCGCTGCCGACGTGAAGGGCGACCTGTCGGGCATCGCGAGCCCGGGGGAGTCGTCAGAGAAGCTGCTCGACCGCACGAGGGGCATCGGCCAGGACTGGTCTCCGCTGGCGGCGCCGACGGAGTACTTCGCCCTCGGCGGCAAAGGGATCGGCGTGCCCGTGCGCGCGACGGTCTCAGGCTTCGGGCCCCTGCTGCTCAGCAAGGTCCTCGGCCTGAACGACACCCAGGAGTCGAGCCTCGGGCTGGTCTTCCACTACGCCGAGAAGGCGGGGCTTCCACTCCTCGACCTCTCCGACCTGAGAAGCGTGCTCACGTACCTGATCAGCGACGACGGCAAGGCCGAGCTCACCGACCTCGGCGGGCTGAGCTCGCAGACGGTCGGGGTGATCCTGCGCGAGCTGATCATGTTCGCCGACCAGGGCGCCGACCTGTTCTTCGGGGAGTCCGAGATCGACACGGCCGAGTTTCTGCGACTCGCTCCGGACGGACGCGGCATCGTCAGCCTGCTCGAGCTGCCCGGGGTCGCGACTCAGCCGGCGCTGTTCTCGACGTTCCTGATGTGGATGCTCGCCGACCTGTACAACGACCTGCCCGAGGTCGGCGACCTCGAGAAGCCGAAGCTGGTGTTCTTCTTCGACGAGGCCCACCTGCTGTTCAAGGACGCATCCAAGGACTTCCTCGCGCAGATCACGCAGACCGTCCGCCTCATCAGGTCGAAGGGCGTCGGCATCGTGTTCGTGACGCAGACGCCGAAGGACGTCCCGTCGGAGGTGCTGGCCCAGCTCGGCTCGCGCGTGCAGCACCAGCTCCGCGCCTTCACGCCCGACGACGCCAAAGCGCTGAAGGCCACCGTGTCGACCTATCCGTCGAGCGGCTACGACCTGGGCGCGGTGCTCACCACGCTGGCCACCGGCGAGGCCGTCGTCACGGTCATGAACGAGAAGGGTGCGCCGTCGCCGGTCGCCTGGACCCGCCTGCGGGCACCCCGCGGCTCGATGTCGCCCACGCCGACGCCCGACATGGAGGCCGCCGTCGCGGCCAGCCCGCTCATCGCGAAGTACGGCACGGCCATCGACCGCGAGTCGGCCCGCGAGATCCTGACGGCGAAGCTCGAGGGGGCAGCCGTCGCGGCTGCCGCCCGCGCCGACGCCGAGGCGAAGGCGGTCGCCGACGCGGCGACTGCGAAGGCCGCCGCGGCCGCGGCCGCGTCAGCCGCGAAGGAGCAGGCCGCGACCGCCAAGGCCGCCGCGACGGAGGCCGCGCGCGCCGAGCGGGAGCGGGCCAAGGCGCAGGCCGAGTACGAGCGGCAGCAGCGCGAGTTCGAGAAGGCCGACCGGGCGCGGCGCGCGAAGTCGACGACGGGCAGCCGGGCGCGCCCGAGAGCCCAGCAGTCGACGGACCTGCTGGGCGAGCTGCTCGGATCGAAGAGCAGTCAGAAGATCATGGGCGAGGTCGTCAAGGGGATCTTCGGGACACTGCGGCGACGCTGACGCGGTGCGGCGGGGTCTGCGGCAGCCACTCCCGGACACGGTGCGGAGCGCGCCGAGCCTGGTCGCTCAGTCCCCGAAGGCGGCCCGGAGCGCCACGACGGCGGCCGCGATGACGACGCAGGCGCTGACGACGTAGGTGATCATCGCCGCACGGCTCAGGTACCAGCCTCGAGCCATCGGGAACTCCCGGAAGTACTCCCTCCGCGACATCGGCGACAGGTCGACGGTGGTCTGCGCGTCGAGGGCGTCGGAGATCGTCGCGATGTCGGCGTCGCTCCAGAACAGCGCGTTCATGGCGAACAGGCGCCGGCCCATCGCGTCGACGGCGAGCATCTGCGTGAGGGCCTCGGTCGAGCCGCCGCGGTAGACGCGGTTCACGAGGACGCGGTCGATGAGCGACAGGTCGACGGCGGTCGTGGGGAGCACCATGCGCTGCTTGACAAAGTGCGTGGCGGTGACCGACGTGAAGACGAGCCGGAAGCGGATGTAGACGACGAAGAACACGGCCGTGACGACGACCTCGGCGAAGACCGCGACGGGCTGCAGCCAGGAGCCGTGAGTCAGCCACAGGATCGCCGCGAAGACGGGCAGGAGGCTGAAGGCACCCGACACCAGGGCCGTGCGGCCGAGCGCCGGCAGCGGCCGGACGAACGCGCGGGACGCATCGGGTGAGCCGGAGCGGACGTCGGCCACGGACTCGCGGCACTTCTCGCGAGCTGTTCGAGCGGCCCCCACAGGCCGCGTCATTTCGCTGTACATCGTGTGTTCCCCCTAAAACCTCAGGACGCCGCAGGCCCTCCACCCCTGAAGAACCGGCCGCGCAGACAAGACGATAGCCGAGGCCGGCGACATTCGTACCGCCCAGTTCGGGTGGTAACCGACTCGCAGGTATGTTTCGCGGGAGCCTGACGCGGCGGCCGGCAGTCAGACGTCGGGGTCGTCCTCCCAGACGATCTCATCGCCCAGGAACTGGCCCCGAAGCCGATCGATCTCCCGTCGATCGCGCTTCGTCGGCCGCCCGGCACCCCGGTCGCGGACGGGCAGGTAGGCGAGCTCGGCTCGCGGAGGCGGCGGCGGAGTCAGATCGATCACGGCCTCCGCGGCGATCGGGGCCCCGACGCGCTTCAGCAGGATGCCTTTGACCTTCACGATCCGGTCGAATCCCTCCACCCGGCTGCGGACCTCGTCGCCCACGCGGATCGCGTGAGCTGCCTTCACGCGCTCGCCGTTGACGCGCACGTGACCGGCTCGGCAGGCCGACGTGGCGGCCGACCGGGTCTTGTAGAGACGGACCGCCCACAACCAGACGTCCACCCGTGCGCTGGCCGGCGAATCCATCCTCCGAGCCTACGGCGACGGGGACGGTTCGTCACCCGTCCCCGAACCCGGTAGAGTTCTCTAGGTCGAACGGCACCTCATGGTTCCGATCACTGGAGAATTCGCCTAGTGGCCTATGGCGCACGCTTGGAAAGCGTGTTGGGTTTACGCCCTCGGGGGTTCGAATCCCCCATTCTCCGCTCCAATTGGGTTGATCGTGCCCGGTCCTTCGGGGCCGGGCTCTCCCGTTTCTCGCGTGCTCGCCGGGTCGCTCTCGCTCCGCGGCGAGCCCGCTGCGCTCGACACGGCGGGTTCGGAGGCGACGGCTCTAGGGTTGGATCGTGTCGACACGCATCTACATCACGTCTGCTGAAGGCCACACCGGCAAGTCCACCGTCGCGCTCGGCGTTCTCGACACGCTGAGCCACGAGCTCGGACGCGTGGGCGTCTTCCGCCCCGTCGCGCGCTCCACCAGCGAGCCCGACTACGTGCTCGAGCTGCTTCTGGCCCACGACAGCGTCGACCTCCCCTACGAGGACTGCATCGGCGTCACCTACGACGACGTGCACGCCGACCCCGACGCCGCCCTCGCCACCATCGTCGGCCGCTTCGCCGCCGTCGAGCGCCAGTGCGACGCCGTCGTCATCGTCGGCTCCGACTTCACCGACGTCGGGAGCCCGACCGAGCTCTCGTTCAACGCCCGCATCGCCGCCAACCTCGGCGCCCCCGTGCTGCTCGTGCTCGGCGGCCGGACCGCCGACGGCGACCGCCCGCGCACCGGCGCCGACATGCGCCAGGTGGCCGAGCTCACGACCCTCGAGCTCCGCTCCGAGCACGCCGGCCTGCTCGCGATCGTGGCGAACCGCGTCGAGCCCGACCTGATCGACGAGGTCACGTCCGGCATCACCGAGGCGATCGAGGGGGCTGTGCCCGTGTGGGCGCTCCCCGAGGACCGCGTCCTCGTCAGCCCCACGCTCCGCGCAGTCATGTCCGCGGCTCGGGCCCGCCTGCTCCAGGGCGACGACGCCCTGCTCGACCGTGAGGCCGTCGGAGTCGTCGTCGCCGCCATGTCGATGGAGAACGTCCTGCCCCGCCTGACCGAGGGTGCCGTCGTGGTCGTCCCCGGCGACCGGTCCGACGTGCTGGTGGCGACCGTGCTCGCCCACGCGTCCGACACCTTCCCGTCGCTCTCCGGCATCGTCCTCAACGGCGGCTTCGACCTCGCGCCCCAGGTCGTCCGCCTCATCGGCGGCCTCAACAGCCCGCTGCCCATCCTGTGGTCGGAGCTCGGCACCTACGACACCGCCCTCCGTATCACGCAGACCCGCGGCCGGCTGGCCGCCGAGTCGCCGCGCAAGTACGACCTCGCCCTGTCGCTGTTCGAGAACGGCGTCGACGGGGCCGAGCTGCTGCGCCTGCTGCAGGTCGGGCCCTCGCAGGTCGTCACGCCCCTCATGTTCGAGTACCAGCTGCTCGACCGTGCCCGCAGCAGCAAGAAGCACATCGTGCTTCCCGAGGGCGACGACGACCGGATCCTCAAGGCGGCCTCGTCGCTCCTGCAGCGCGGCGTCGCCCGGTTGACCCTGCTCGGCAACGAGTCCAGCGTTCGCTCCCGGGGAGCCGAGCTGGGCCTCGACCTCGCCGACGCGACGGTGCTCGACCCCTTCGATCCGAAGCTCCAGACGAGGTTCGCCACCGAGTACGCCGCGCTCCGCGCCCACAAGGGCACGACCATGGACATGGCGATGGACACCGTCACCGACGTCTCGTACTTCGGCACGATGATGGTCAAGATGGGCCTCGCCGACGGAATGGTCTCGGGCGCGAAGCACACCACCGCGCACACGATCCGCCCGTCGTTCGAGGTCATCAAGACCAAGCCGGGCGTCAACGTCGTGTCGAGCGTCTTCCTGATGGCGCTCGCCGACCGCGTGCTCGTCTACGGCGACTGCGCCGTCATCCCCGACCCGACCTCCGAGCAGCTCGCCGACATCGCGATCTCGTCGGCCGAGACGGCCGTGCAGTTCGGCATCGAGCCGCGGATCGCCATGCTGAGCTACTCCACCGGCACCTCGGGCTCCGGCGCCGACGTCGAGAAGGTGCGCTTAGCGACCGAGCTGGTCCGCGAGCGCCGCCCCGACCTGCTCGTCGAGGGGCCGATCCAGTACGACGCCGCGGCCGACCCGACCGTCGCCGCGACGAAGATGCCCGACTCGGCGGTCGCCGGCCGCGCGACGGTGTTCATCTTCCCCGACCTGAACACCGGCAACAACACCTACAAGGCCGTCCAGCGCAGCGCCGGCGCCGTCGCCATCGGGCCGATCCTGCAGGGGCTCAACAAGCCGATCAACGACCTCTCGCGCGGCGCCCTGGTCAGCGACATCGTGAACACGGTCGCCATCACCGCGATCCAGGCCGGGACCGAGGCGTAGGCCGCGGCAGCCTCCGTTCCTGCACCCCCTCTCTTCAACAGAAAGCACCCCACGTGAGCGCAGTCCTCGTCGTCAACTCCGGTTCGTCGTCGTTCAAGTACCAGCTGATCGAGCTCGACGGGGAGCGCACCCTCGCCTCCGGGCTCGTCGAGCGCATCGGCGAGGAGGTCGGCGCCACCACGCACAAGAACGTGCTGACCGGCGACGAGACGTCGAACGACTCGACGCCGATCCCCGACCACGCGGCCGGCTTCTCGGCGATGCTCCGCGCCTTCGAGCAGCACGGCCCCTCGTTCGACGAGCACCCGCTGATCGCCGTCGGCCACCGCGTCGTTCACGGCGGCTCGGAGTTCGCGACCGCCACGGTCGTCACGTCCGAGGTCGAGAAGGCGATCGACCGGCTCTCGGCGCTGGCGCCCCTCCACAACCCCGCCAACCTGCAGGGCATCCGGGCTGCGCGCAAGGCCTTCCCCGACTCGCCTCAGGTCGCCGTCTTCGACACGGCGTTCCACCAGACGCTGGCCCCGGCGGCCTACACGTACGCCATCGACGACGCGCTGGCGAAGAAGCACGCGGTGAGGCGGTACGGGTTCCACGGCACCAGCCACAAGTACGTGTCGGAGGAGGCTGCGAAGTTCCTGCGCCGCCCGCTCGGCGAGTTGAAGATGATCGTGCTGCACATCGGCAACGGCGCCTCGGCGACGGCGATCGACCGCGGACGCAGCATCGAGACGTCGATGGGACTCACGCCTCTGGAGGGCCTCGTGATGGGCACGCGCTCGGGCGACGTCGATCCGGCCGTGGTGTTCCACCTGCACCGCGAGGAGGGACTGACGTTCGAGGAGCTCGAGACGATGCTCAACAAGCGCAGCGGCCTGCTCGGGCTCACCGGCAACGGCGACATGCGCGACGTGCAAGACGCGGCCTCGCGCGGAGACGAGACGGCCGAGGCGGCGCTCGCGGTGTACCGGCACCGGATCCGCCACTACGTCGGCGCCTACATCGCCCAGCTCGGCGGGCTCGATGCGGTCGTCTTCACGGCCGGGGTCGGCGAGAACAACGCCCTGCTGCGGCGCCGCACGCTGCTGGGCCTCGACTTCTTGGGGATCACCATCGACGACGATCGCAACGAGCTCGGCTCTCGCGAGGCCCGCTTCATCTCGAAGGAGGGCGCGCCGGTCGCCGTGCTCGTCGTCCCCACCGATGAAGAGCTCGAGATCGCGCGTCAGGCCGCCGCTATCGTGTGAGCGGCCCGCCGGCGCCGGGTCGCACCCCGCCGCCGCGCCGAAAGGACTCAGCCGGGCCGCCGCGGCGGCCGTCGCGCCGACGGGACTCAGTACTTGATGGCCGCCAGGGCATCGCTGATGTCGAGCTCGCCACTCGTCAACTCGAACTGCGTCTTGACGGCCGTGCCCTCGATGATGGCCGTCGCGACCACAGCGGCCACGTCGGCGCGGGGGATCGAGGCGTTCTCGAGGCGAGCGCCGACCGCGACGGCTCCGGTGGGGGAGTCGTCGGTGAGGGTGCCGGGGCGCACGATCGTCCAGTCGAGGCCATCGCGCGCGCGGATGTCGGCGTCGGCCTCGCTCTTCGCGCGCAGGTAGACCTGGAACACGTCGTCGTCGGCCGCGGGGAGCTTCGCGCGCTCGGCGTCGAAGTCGTCAGTGTGGATGGCCGACACCAGCACGTACCGCGAGACGCCGGCGCGCTCGGCCGCATCAGCGAGCAAAATCGCGCCGTCGCGGTCGATCGTCAGCTTGCGCTCGGCGCCGCTGGCTCCGCCGCCACCCGCCGCGAAGACCACGGCGTCGGCGCCGTCGAGGTGGCCGGCGAGCGTGTCGACGTCGGCGCTCTCGAGGTCGAGCACGATGGCCCGGGCTCCGGCGGACTCGAGCTCGGCGACGTGGTCGGGGTTGCGGACGATCCCGACCGGGTCGTGACCCGCGTCGGACAGGAGGCGTTCGAGGAGCAGGGCGATCTTGCCGTGACCACCGGCGATGACGATTCTCATGAGTCCATCCAACCCGGGTGTCCTGCAAGACGCGTCATAGCAGGTAAAGTAGTCGACGGCTCCCCACGTGGCGCCATCCAGGCCAACTCCCCCAGGGCAGAAATGCAGCAAGGGTAACCGGGCTCTGGCGGGTGCGTGGGGGGTCTTTCGTTTTCTGCTGGCGCAGAAAACCTCGGCGCACCCGGCAGACAGTGCTCGTTGGTCAGGATGCTTCGCATCCTGACGTGGCGGGTGCGTATCGCGGCTCGGCGACGGCGACGTGGCCATCGCCGTCGGTCCGGGCGGGGCGCGGCGACGACGAGGGCCACCTCGCGCGCTGGCGGGCGGGGCTCGACGACGCAGCGGCGTGTCCGCACTGTGGAGGACACCTTTGTCCTCCATCTGTCGAATACCCTCGAACTGGGGGGTCGAACCAGACCGTCCAGTCGGTTCGGTTCGTCGCAACCTGCTTATGATGGCCGCAGAAACACCGTCGCCCCTCACCAGGGCATCGGCACTCCATCCCTCACGGAAGGACGCGACCGTGACGTCGCACACCAGGATCAGGCTCTCCACGACTTCGGTCGTGCTTCACCGTGGCGCCGCTCGAAGCAGGCCGCACAGACCCTAGAGGTCGTGCACCACCGATCGACGATCAGGCGTCGACCAGCACGGCCCCGCTCCACCTCCGGTGGGATGCGCGCCCCACCACCGCGCATCCCGCCCTCGCAACGACGCGAGCACCAGCCTCACCGCACCACCTGCAGCCTCACCAGCACCGCCGGCCCTCTCACCACGAGCCGAAGCACCCGCAGGCACCACGGGCTCCACCCGCTCCACGGCACCATCGGCACCACCCCTCCGCCCCACCATCGGAGGGTTTCCGGATCAGTGACGGCACCCACCGTCAGGAAGAGACACCTCATGGACTCCCAGAGGACCCCCGGCCGCACCCTCCTCGGCCGCCTCCCGCGCACGACTTCTCGCCACTTCACCAGGGGTGCTCTCGTCAAGGCCGCGGCCGCGACCATCGTCGGCGCGGTCATCGCCGCGTCGGCCGTCGTGCCCGCGCAGGCCGCGACCGGCGACGTCTCCGAGGCCGAGGGCGTGCTGCTCTCCGGGTCCGGGATCGTCAACCTCGACACCATCGCCCAGCTGAAGGGCGCCTACTCGTCGACGAGTGCGACGACGTCGGCCGGCACCGTCGCGAACCCCCTCGACCTCACCGCCGTCAACGCGCTGGGCGTGAACCTCGGCAACGGCGTGCAGCTGCTCGGCGCGAACGGGATCCTCCAGCTCGGCGTGGCCGGCCAGTACGCCGCCACGACGGCGACCACCTCGACGGCGGCGGCCGGTCTCGTCGGCTCCGACGGCACGATCGCAGTGGGCGCAGGAACTCCGGGCACCCCGTCGACCCTCAACCTCACGCCGCTCCTGAGCCGCGTCGGCGCGGCCTCGGCCGTCGCGTCCAGCGCCGAGCTCGACCTCGGCGCCCTCGCCTCGCGCATCCAGGCGCAGCGGACCACGGGCGCGGCGACGACCGGCTACGGAATCGCCGGCGCCAAGTTCCAGCTCACGAGCCCTGCGGTGGCGGGTCTCAACACCTCGCTGCAGACGACGGTCAACGGCGTCGGCTCGAGCCTGAACAACGCGGTCGCCGATCCGGCCGCGCTCAACTCGGTGGTGTCGGGCACCTCGGGAGGCCTGACGTCGGCCCTCAACACGCTCGGCCTCGGCGTGCTCAGCCTGAACGGCACGGCCCTCACCGCGAACATCACCGGCCTCAACCTCGCCGGTGTCACGGCGCCGGTTCTCGCGCAGACCTACACGTCGGGCCCGGTGACGATCAACCCGTCGACGGGCCAGATCGTCATCGACCTGAACACGCTGCAGGCGCTGAACGGCCAGGATCCGAACACGAAGCTGCTGTCGACGCCGGCCCTCCAGAGCATCGTCACCGCCGCGATCCAGGACATCCTCGTCACGCAGATCCCGACCGCGCTGAACACGGCCGTCGTGACCGCGATCGGCAACGCGACGCTGAACGCGACCCTGACCGCGAAGATCAGCCTGCTCGGCGGCAACGTCTCCAACCTCACCGTGAACATGACGACGTCGCTCGCGAACCTCCTCAAGACGACCGGTCGCGCTCCCCTCACGGTGACAGCCAGCGCGACCGCGATCGGCGCCCTGGGGCTGAACATCTCGAGCGCCGTGCTCAACCCGCTGCTCCAGCCGCTCGTGGACGGAACAGTCGCGCCCCTGCTGCGCGGTCTCGTCGCCCCGACCGTCGGCACGATCACCTCTACTCTCGCCGCCACGACCGGTCTCGTGAACACGACCCTCGCGCCGCTCACCGGCATCCTGAACCAGCTGGTGACGATCACCGTGAACGCGCAGGACTCGACGACGGGCTTCCGGGACTCCCGCGGCGACGACGCGGGCTCCCAGTCGGTCTCCGCCCTCCGACTGACGGTGCTGCCGGCCCTCAACGCGGCGACCGTCAACCTCGCCACCTCGACCGTCAACGCGACGCCGATCGCACCCGTCGCCATCACGGCGCCGACGGTCGGCCAGCAGTTCACCGTCGCCACCCCGACCGCCACCCGATCCATCACCGTCAGCGGCACCGGCGAGCCCGGCGCCGGCGTGGCAGTCGACCTCGGCGGCGGCCGCACCGGCACCGCCACGGTCGCAGCCGACGGCACCTGGTCGTCCACGATCCCGGGCGTGGGGGTGGGCTCCGTCACCGCCAGCGTCACGCAGACCTTCGGCGGCGTCGCCGGCAGCCCGGTCACCCGCGCCTTCACCGTCGTGGCCCAGGCTCCGCTGACCATCACGAGCCCGACCGCCGGCCGTACCTTCACCGTCGTCTCGAACTCGGCCACGACGCCCGTCACCATCACCGGCACCTCGACGCCGGGTGCCGCTATCGCCCTCGACCTCGGCTCGGGCATCACCGGCACCACCACGGCACAGGCCGACGGCACCTGGTCGGCGACGATTCCCTCGCTCGCGGTCGGTCCGTACACGGCCTCGGCCACGCAGACCATCGGCGGCACGACGTCCGCAGCCGTCACCCGCTCCTTCTCGGTCGCCGCGGGCGCCCCGCTCACCGTCGCGACACCCGCTGACGGCACCCGGATCGTCGTCCCGAGCGCCACGTCGACGACCACCGTCACCGTCACCGGTACCGCGCAGCCCGGGGCGACTGTGACCGCGTCGCTCGGCTCGGGCCTCACCGGCACGGACACCGCGGCCGCCGACGGCACGTACAGCATCCCGATCTCGGGCGTCGGCACGGGGCCGTACACGGTCGGCGTCCGCCAGACCGTGGCCGGCACCCAGTCCGCTGCCATCACACGCGACATCACTGTCGTCGCGGCGTCGCCGGTCGTCATCCAGGCACCTGCCGCGGGAGCGCAGATCTCGGTCGCGGGCCCGAACTCGACCACTCCGGTCACCGTCTCCGGCACGGCGCAGCCGAATGCCTCCGTCACCGTGCAGCTCATGACCGGCGTCACGGCGATCGTCATCGCCGGCTCAAACGGCGCATGGAGCACGACCTTCCCGGCCGTCCCGGTCGGCGACTACACGGCCAGCGCGACGCAGACCGTCGCCGGGGCGACCTCACCCGCCGTCACCCGCGCCTTCTCGGTCGTCGCCGGAGCCGATGTCGTCATCACGGCCCCGGCTGCCGGCACCGTCTCGACGGTGGCCGATTCGACGTCGACCCGCAGCGTCACGGTCTCGGGCACCGCCCAGCCCAACGCCTCAGTGGCCGTCGTCCTGGACGCGACGCACACCGCGACGGTCACCGCGAACGGCTCCGGCGCGTGGACGACCACGTTCACCGGCGTCGGAGTCGGCGACTACGCCATCACGGCCGCACAGACGGTGAACGGAACGAGCTCCGTGCCGGTCACCCGCCCGTACTCGATCGTCGCCGGCGCACCCGTCGTCATCACCGCTCCGGCTCCCGGGGCGACGGTCCTGGTCGCCGGCGCCGGCACCAGCGCCAGCGTCAGGGTCAGCGGCACGGCCCAGCCGAACGCCAGCGTGACGATCGACCTCGGCGGCCAGACCGCGACGGTCACGGCCAGCGCCTCCGGCGTCTGGACGAACGCCTTCTCGGGCGTCGCCATCGGCACGCACACCATCAGCGTCGCCGAGACCGTGGGCGGCACGACGTCGCCCGCCGTCACGCAGACCCTGACCGTCGCGGTCGGCGACCCGGTCGCCATCACGGCGCCGAACCCGGGCGACAGCGTCACCGTCTTCGGCGCCGACGGCTCGACCACTGTCGTGGTCTCCGGGACCGCCCAGGCCGGCGCCCGAGTGGTGGCCGGCTTCGGAGCCGGGCTGAACGCGGCGACGACGGCCTCCGCCTCGGGGGCCTGGACGGTCTCGATCCCGAACGTCGCGGTCGGCGACTACTCGCTGTCGGCCACCCAGACGATCAACGGCTCGAGTGCCGCGTCCGCGTCACAGGCGTTCTCGGTCATCGAGGGCGACGGCATCGTCATCCAGACGCCGGCGAGCGGCACGGTCTTCGCCGTGGCCGATGCCGGCTCGACCCGGCCGTCGACCGTCGTCTCCGGTGTCGCCGATGACGGGGCCGCCGTCACTGTCACCCTCGACTCGGGCCAGTCGCTGTCGACCACGGCGAGCAGCTCCGGCACGTGGAGCGTCTCGTTCCCGAACCTGACGCCGCGCACCTACACCGTCGGGGCGAGCCAGACCGTCGGGGCCGTGTCGTCCCCCGCCATCAGCACGAGCTTCACGATCGCGGTGGGCGACCCCGTCACGATCACCTCGCCCGCCGCCGGCACCGACTACACGGTGGCAGCCGCCGGGCAGACGGTCCCCGTGACCGTCACCGGCTCCGCGCAGGCGAATGCCGTGGTCCACGTCACGGCCGACGGCCGCACCGTCGACGTCACCGCCTCGGCTGCCGGCCGCTGGTCGCTCGTGCTCGACGGCTCGGCGAACGGGACCGGATCGGGCCTGGGCATCGGCGACTACCCGGTGAGCGCCACCCAGACCGTCGGCGGCACCACGTCGACGCTGCCGGCCACGACCGACTTCACGGTCTCGGCCGGAACCCCCTTCACGGTGGCTGCCCCCCTCGACGGCTCCATCGTCCCGGTCGCCGACGATGCCAGCACGGTCACCGTGCCGGTCTCGGGCACCGGCCAGGTCGGCGCGTCCGTGGCAGTCACTCACGCCGGCGTCGCCAAGACCGTCACGGTCGGCATGAACGGCACCTGGTCGACCTCCTTCCCGGGAGTCGGCACCGGTGACCAGACCTTCGTGTCGGTCGAGACCGTCGGCTCGACGACCGCCGGCCCGATCAGCCGGACGATCACGGTGAAGGCCGCCCCGGCCGTCACCGTCGTGGCCCCGGAGTCCGGCTCGACCATCCTGGTCGCCGGAGCGGGTTCGACGACGGACGTCACCGCGACCGGAACCGCGGCGCCGAACGCCCCCGTGACCGTCACGGTCGGCTCGACGAGCGTCGACACGACGGCGACCGCCGGCGGCACCTGGACGGCCGACCTCGGCCAGCTCGGGACCGGCACCTACACCGTGGGCGCCGCTCAGACGGTCAACGGCACCACGTCGACGCCGATCACCTCGACCTTCCAGGTCGCAGCCGCCCCGGCGGTGGTCATCACGACGCCGGCCGCCGGCACGACCATCACGGTCGCCGACGACGACTCGACCACGAGCGTCCCGGTCGCCGGGACGGCGTCTCCGAACGCGACGGTCGACGTGACCATCGGCACGACGACACGCGAGGTCACCGCCAGCGGCACCGGGGCCTGGTCGACGACCATCCCGGACGTCGGGACGGGCACCGCGACCATCTCGGTCACTCAGACCATCGGCGACACCGTCTCGGCGGCAGTCACCGCGACCGTGACGATCACAGCGGGCGACCCCGTCGCCATCACGACGCCGGCCGACGGCTCGACCGTGACCGTGGCGGATGCCGTGGCGACGGCGACGATCCCCGTGACCGGCACGGCCCAGGCCGGGGCCAGCGTCCGCGTGACGCTCGACGGCGGCACGCCGAAGACGGTCACGGCCGACAACTCGGGCAACTGGTCGACGAGCTTCACCGGCGTCGCGGTCGACGTCGACCCGCACACCATCGCGGCGACCCAGACCGTGAACGGCACGACGTCGGCGGCCGTGACGAGTGACGTCACCGTCGAGGCGGGCGACCTCGTCACGATCACCACGCCCGACGACGGCGACGCGTACGTCGTCGCCAGCGACTCGGCGACGACCGACGTGAAGGTCATCGGCACGGCCGAGGCCGGAGCCACGGTCACGGCCGAGCTCGCCGACGGCATCGCCGCGACCACGACCGCCAACGGCGACGGCACCTACACGCTGACCCTCCGCGACGTGCCGACCGGTCCGCACACGATCTCGGTCACCCAGACGATCGACGGGACCACGTCGGTCGAGCCCGCCACGGTGAAGATCACCGTCGGCACGGCGGACGCGGTCACGATCACGACTCCGGTCGCCGGCACCGACCTCCAGGTCGCCACCATCGGCGAGACCGTCGACGTGCCGGTCTCGGGTGTCGCCGAGCCGGGAGCCGACATCACCGTCGACCTCGGCGGCGGCCTCACCGCGACCACCACGGCGGGCGACGACGGAAAATGGTCGGTCACCGTGCAGGGCGTCCCGGTCGGCGACCACACGATCTCGGTCGTGCAGACCATCGGCGGCTTCGACGCCGATCCGGTGACGCGCGACCTCGTCGTCAGCGTGGCCGACCGCGTGGTCGTCAGCGCTCCGGCCTCCGGCGCGATCATCCCCGTCGCGACCGCCGGCAGCACGACGAGCGTCCCGGTCTCCGGCACCGCCGAGCCGAACACGGCCGTGCGGGTCTCGCTCGACGGCGGCACCCCCGCGGTCGTCACGAGCGACGGCGACGGCGCCTGGTCGACGACCTTCACCGGCGTCGGCGTGGACGACCACAGCGTCAGCGTCGTGGAGGTGCTCGACAACGGGCCCACGACGCCGGTCGTGGTGGCGTTCTCGGTCGGCGTCGCACAGGCCCTGACCATCTCCACCCCGCAGGCGGGACAGCAGTTCCAGCTTCCCCTGGGCACCGAGACGACCACGGTGCCGGTCTCGGGAACAGGCCTGCCCGGAGCCTCGGTGACCGCCACCCTCGACGGCCTCCAGCCGAAGACCACCACGGTCGCGGCGAACGGGACCTGGTCGGTGTCGTTCCCCGGCGTCGGCACGCTGCCCGCGACTCACGAGATCGAGGCCGTCCAGACGGTCGCCGGCACCGCGCAGGCGCCGAGAGACGTCACGTTCTCGGTGGTCACGAGCCTGAACCCGGCGGCCCCCGTCGAGATCACCTCGCCCACCGCGGGTGACGTGCTGCCCGACGCGGACG
Organism: Frondihabitans sp. OV104; assembly: GCF_057787745.1. Taxonomy (NCBI): domain Bacteria; kingdom Bacillati; phylum Actinomycetota; class Actinomycetes; order Micrococcales; family Microbacteriaceae; genus Frondihabitans; species Frondihabitans sp. OV104. The sequence goes on along the minus strand of NZ_CM173541.1, from coordinate 2,082,348 downwards.
GCGACGGCACGGTCGACGTGCCGGTCTCCGGAACCGGCCAGCCCGGATCGACCATCACGGTCGACCTCGGCGACGGCCACACGGCGACCACGACCGTCGGCGACGGCGGCACCTGGACCGTCACGGTCACCGACGTCCCGGTCGGTCCGATCACGATCGTGGTCACTCAGAGCGCGAACGGCACGGTGACGAGCTCCGACAGCGCCACAGTGACGGCCGACACGGTCGCCCCCGCTGTCATCACGGCTCCCGCCGACGGCTCCACGGTCTTCGTCTCGGACGACGGCGCGACCACCGACCTCCTGGTCTCCGGCACCGGCGAGCCGGGCGCTTCGATCGCGATCGACCTCGGCGGCGGCCTCACCGCCACCGCCACGATCGGCTCGAACGGCAAGTGGAGTGCCACGGTCGACGGCGTCCCCGTCGGCGACCACACGGTCTCGGTCGTCGAGACCAGCGACGGCGCGATCCTCCCGGCGGTGACCTCGAAGGTGTCGGTCGACGTCGCCGACCCGGTGAGGATCGCGACCCCGGCCGACGGCACCACTGTCACGCAGCCCACGGCGGGCGGCTCGCTGCCAGTCACTGGCACGGCCCAGGCCGGCGAGCAGGTCTCGGTCTCGCTCGACGGCGGCACGCCGAAGGTCGTGACCGCCGGCACCGACGGGACGTGGGCCGTGACGTTCCCGACCGTCGCCGCAGGAGACCATGAGATCTCGGTGACGCAGGAACTCGCCGACGGCCCCACCGACGCGGTCACCGCCGACGTGACGGTCCGCGTGGCGAACTCCGTGGCGATCACCGCTCCGCAGACGGGCCAGCAGATCCAGGTCCAGACGGGCTCCGCGACGAACGTCGTGGTGACCGGCACGGGCGAGCCCGGCGCGAAGGTCAAGGTCGTGCTGAACGGCGTCGACCCGCAGACGGCGACCGTCACGGCCCAGGGCACCTGGACCACGACGTTCACGGCGGTCGACCCCGGCAGCCGCAGCGTCACCGCGACCCAGACGGTCGGCGGCGTCGCCGGCGATCCCGCGAAGGTCACCTTCACCGTCGTCGAGAAGGCGAATCCGGTCGCCGCTCCGACGATCACGAGCCCGTCCGCGGGACAGATCGTCCGCGACGACGACGGCGACGGCTTCTTCGACGTCCCGGTGACGGGCACGGGCGAGCCTCGATCGACCATCACGGTCGACCTGGGCGACGGCCTCACCCGCACGACGACGGTCGGCGCAGACGGCACCTGGTCGGTCACGGTCACAGCCGTGCCCGACGGGCAGGCAACCATCCAGGTCACCCAGAAGACCGGCAGCGTCGTCACCGGCTCCACCGCGGTGACGGTGACCGGCACGAAGGCGGCCCCGATCGCGATCACCGCCCCGACGGCCGGGCAGAACGTGCCCGCCGGCCTCGGCGGCACGGGGGCCACGACGGTCACGGGCACCGCAGAGCCGGGCGCCACCGTGAGGGTCCGCCTCGACGGAGGCACCGCGCAGACGGTCACCGCCGACGCCGACGGCGCCTGGTCGGTCTCGCTGACGGGGCTTGCGACCGGCAGCCACACCGTGACGGCGACCGAGACGGTCGGAGTGGCCACCTCGGCACCCGTGTCCGTGGCATTCACGGTCGTCCCGGTCACGACGACCGGCGGCATCACGGTGCTGAAGCCGTCAGACAACGCACTGATCCCCGACTTCGACCGGGACGGACACCACGTCGTGCCGATCAGCGGAATCGGCACCCCGGGTGCGCTGGTGACGGTCGATCTCGACAACGGCACGATCCTGACCACGACCGTCCTCGCGGACGGCACATGGAGCGTGACCTTCCCGCTGGTGCTCGACGGCGACCACACCTTCATCGCCTCGCAGACGGTGGCCGGCGTGTCGACCAGTGCTCCCCAGCAGTCGTTCACCCTGATGGCGCTCGACCCGCTGAAGGTGAACTCGCCGGCGCCGGGCTCGACCTACATGGCCGGCAGCGACGGCACGGCGACCGTCCCGATCATGGGGACGGCCGAGCCGGGGGCGTCGGTGACGGTGATGCTCGACAACGGCGACACCAAGACGGTCGTGGCCGATGCCGACGGCAACTGGAGCGTCGCGTTCGCGGGAGTGGCACCGGGTGCGCACACCTACACCGTGACGCAGTCGATCATGGGCATGACGTCCGACCCGGTCTCCACCACGTTCACCGTGATGCGCGATCCGGCCGCCGGCAGCGGGGGAAGCACGAACGGCGGCGGCACCGGCGGCGGCACTGGCTCCGGCGGGGGCCCGGGCAGCGGCAGCGGTACCGGCTCGGGAACCGGCTCCGGCACCATCGCTCCCGCCGGCAACGGCGGCACGACCAGCTCCGCCCCGACCTCCCTGGTCGAACGCGGACTGGCCTACACAGGCTCGGTCGTCCTTCCCTGGGCGGCCGTGGGCGCAGGCATCCTCGCGCTGGGTCTCGGGATGTTGGGTGCATCCCGCGGACTGAGCAGGATCAGGGCGAGGAAACGCTAGCGCCGGAGGCGACCCTCTCCTTCGGGTGTGAGAGGGTCGCCTCCCTTCTCCTCTCAATCGACTGAGCGAGATCGGCGACTCCATGACGGCGACGACGGCACGACCGACGGGGCGAGTGCGCCTCGCCGTGCTCGCGGCCGGCGTCGCCGCCCTGGCATCCTGGACCGTCGCGACCTCGGCCGAGTGGACCGACTCCCTCTCCCTGGGCCCCCGGGGCCCCGACGGCGGCGACCTGGTCTCGACCTCGTTCGGCTTCGAGCAGCGAGCGGTGGCGACCGATGGCACCACGGGGGAGTGGACGGGCGGCGGAACGGCCGACCCGCTCACCGCCCTGCCGTTCACCGGCGAGGTGCTCGAGGCCGGAGCCCCGGTCTACGCCGCGCTCGAGGTCCGCACCCGCGCCGGCTCGCTCGCAGGCCGGGTCGCCGTCGCGGCTCCTGTGCCGGAGGGCGCCGCCGGCCCCGACTCCAGCGCCCTCTGGAAACGCCTCCACGTCCGCATCGCCGCCCTCGCCCCGGGCGCCGGCTGCTCGGCCGCGACCATCGCCGGCGGGCAGCAGCTCGCCGACGGAACCCTGGCGAGCGTCCCCGCGTCCGGCCCGGTCTCCCTCGCGGCCGATTCCGGCGACGCGGTCCTGCTCTGCTTCGAGGTCGGCCTCGATCCCGGGGCGCAGGAACTCCCCGCCGCCGCCCAGACCACCGCCACCTGGGCCCTGCAGGCCGTGAGCACGGCGTGACCGGCCACCGTCTGCGAGGCTGGGGCATCGTCGCGGTCGCGGCGGCGGCGGCCACCCTCGCCTCCATCGTCGTCCTCGCCGTCGACGTCACGCTCGTCGAGGGGGCCGCTCCCGCGCGCGAGACGGTGGCCGTCAGCGCCGACCGGGGCCTCCAGCCCCAGTTCGCCGGCTTCAGCCCCGGGTACGCGGAGACGTGGCGCCTCGACGCGACGCCGGGCAGCGACGCGAGGCTGGAGCTGCGGGTCGAGCCCGCCGGAGGCCTCACCTCGGTCGACGACGGGCTCGCACTGTCGGTGGCGACGTGTCGGGATTCCTGGACCGCCTCGAGTTCCTGCGCCCGGAAGACGACCGTGCTGGCGACGACGCCGCTGAGCGACCCCGTCTTCGACGACGGCATCGTGCTCGGCCGAGTGGCGGCGGGCACGACCGTGCACGTGCAGCTGGTCTTCGAGATGGCCGACACGCCGGCCGCGCGCACGGACGACTCTCTGATGGGTCTGGCCGGGAGCGCCGACCTGAAGGTCACGGCGTCGGGCATCACGCTCTCAGGATCCGGCGCCGGCGGGGCGGGCGGCGGCGGGCAGTCGCCCGGGGCGGGCTCGGGAGCGGGATCAGAGGCAGGATCGGCCTCGGGCTCCGGGTCGACGTCGGGTTCCGGCTCGACCGCTCTCGACGGCTCCGACGGCCGTGATGGCAGCGAGTCCGCGGCCGGGTCTTCCGAGCGGTCCGACCCGAGCGCGCGCGGGAGCGACCCCCGTGACCGGAGACTCGCCTGGACGGGCACGACGATCGCCGGGGCCGGCGTGCTCGGCGCCTCGCTCGTCGGCATTGGCGCCGTCGTGATGCTGGCGCGCCGGCGCACCCCGCGCTCCTAGCGCATCCTCGCTCGCGGCCCCTCGGGTGGATCGGCGGGTGCTCAGCGGGCGTGGTGCGCGGCGCTCGCGTGCCGGCGGGCGTCGTAGGCGTCGGAGAAGGAGGCGGTGGTGAGCGCGGGGTCGGCGTCGGACTCCGCCAGGTGGCGGGGGTGCGGCGAGGGAGCAGTCGCGTCGGAGGGCGACGCCGGTGGCGGGGGGCGAGTTCCTGCGCCCTCGGGCTCGTCGTCGCGGGGCACGAGCTCGTCGGGATCGCGCAGCAGGCGCTTGTCGAGCGGCGGGCGGAAGCCGATCACGGCGAGCATGCCGAAGAGCGCGCCGACCGGGAACACGACCTGCGGCTTCGAGACGGCCGACAGCACGAAGCCGAGGCCCGGCGTCGACCAGAAGACGCGGTCGGCGCTCCTCGTCACGATCGGATCGGGGTCGGCCTCGGCGTTCGCGTCGCCCTTGATGACCAGCGACCAGGCGCCGTCCGGGCGCTCGGCCTTCGACACCAGGCGGTGCGTGATGCGCTCGCCGTCGCCGCGGATCACGCTCACCACGTCGCCGGGCTGCAGCTCGGCCGCCGGCACCGTCTTCGACAGCGCGAGGGCCCCCGTCGGGATCTGCGGCGACATCGAGCCGGTGCGGAACACCAGCGGCGTCACGCCGAACAGCAGCGCGGCCGCCGCCACGAGCAGGCAGAGCACGCCGATCACGGAGCCGATCCAGAGGATCACCTCGCGGATCGCCACGGCCGCGCGGAATCCGCGGCTGGCGGTCGCTGGGGCTGATGTCATCGGCTCTGCTCGATCGTGGGGAAGAGAAGCGGGCGATGGTCGCACGGTCCACCCGAATGGAACCGGTCGAACCACCGCCCGCTCGTCCCGACTCGGCCGGGACCGGAGTGACCTGGAGAAGGTCGAAAGACTACTGGTTGGCAGTGAACGACACCGTCGCGACCGTCGACCTGCCCTGGGCGCCGGTGGGGGCGCTCGACGGCAGCTCGACTCGGAAGCAGAGGTTCTCGACGGCACCCACGGCCAGGGGGCGACCGGTGACGGCCGGGGCGGCGCTCAGGGTCGTCGTCGGCGAGATGTTCGTCGCGGTCACGCCGGCGGCCGACGTGTAGGTGGTCGCGTTGCAGGTCGCCGACGTGCCGTTCGACACGATGCCCCAGTTGAGGTTCGCGTTGAGGGGGGTTGCGTCGGTGCCGTTCGTCGACCCGACCGTGAAGCCATAGGTGAACGGCACCGTGCCGGCGTTGCTCACGGGGAGGTTCGCGTAGACGACCGTGCCGGGCACGGCATTCGCCATGCTGAGCGACGTGACGGCGACCGTGCCGTCCTGGCCCTGGAGCTTGAGGTCGAGCGATCCGGTGCTGAACGTGCCGGTCGCGGCTCCGGTGTCGGACCACGCGGCGAGCGTCGCGACCGTGCCGAGGCCGACGACGGCCCCGAGGGCGAGGACCGCTCGGACCCTGCCCGAGCGGGAGAGGCCCCTCTTTCGAGGTGCGGGGGCGTGCGGGGTCGCCAACTGGGTCGACATGGAGTCTCCTGATCCTGATCCGGAGGACTGCGAGGGAAGCTGGTTGGGCCTCCGCCGGTGGTGAGCCGGGCGGTCCGTGTGCGTTCGAGGGTACTCCAGACAATCCGGTTCGACCAGTGTCAGATCGCCCCCGTCCGGGGGACTCGCGGGCGAGGCCCCACCCCGGCCGCGAGTGTCGGCGGCTCCGACTACTCTTTCTCTGTGGTCACCGCTCTGTATCGCCGTTATCGGCCCGAGAACTTCGCCGAGCTCATCGGACAGTCTCAGGTGACCGATCCTCTGCGCACCGCCCTGCGCACGAACCGGGTCAACCACGCCTACCTGTTCAGCGGCCCGCGCGGCTGCGGCAAGACGACGTCGGCCCGGATCCTGGCGCGCTGCCTCAACTGCGCGGAGGGCCCGACCGACACCCCGTGCGGCGTCTGCCCGAGCTGCGTCGAGCTGTCGCGCGACGGCTCCGGCTCGCTCGACGTGATCGAGATCGACGCGGCCAGCCACAACGGCGTCGACGACGCACGCGACCTGCGCGACCGCGCGATCTTCGCCCCGGCCCGCGACCGCTACAAGATCTTCATCCTCGACGAGGCGCACATGGTGACGCCGCAGGGCTTCAACGCGCTGCTCAAGATCGTCGAAGAGCCGCCGGAGCACGTCAAGTTCATCTTCGCGACGACCGAGCCCGACAAGGTCATCGGCACGATCCGATCGCGCACGCACCACTACCCCTTCCGCCTCGTGCCTCCCGCGCAGATGCTCGACTACGTGCAGCACCTCTGCGAGACGGAGGGCGTCGAGGCCGCGCCCGGAGTCCTGCCGCTCGTCGTGCGCGCCGGAGGCGGCTCGGTGCGCGACACCCTCTCGCTGCTCGACCAGCTCATCGCCGGGTCGGAGGGCGACGCCTCCGGCAGCGTGACCGTCGAGTACGAGCGCGCCGTCGCCCTGCTCGGCTACACGCACGCCTCGCTGCTCGACGCCGTCGTCGACGCGCTCGGAGCCCACGACGGCTCGGCGGCGTTCGCCAGCGTCGACCGCGTGATCCAGACGGGGCAAGACCCGCGACGGTTCGTCGAAGACCTCCTCGAGCGGCTCCGCGACCTCATCGTCGTCGGGGCGACCAACGAGGGCGCCGGCGCGGTGCTGCGCGGCATCACGCCCGAAGAGCTCGAGCACCTCGCCCGCCAGGCGCACGCGTTCGGCGCCGCCGAGCTCTCGCGCTCGGCCGACGTCGTCAACCGCGCCCTGACCGACATGACCGGCGCGACGTCGCCGCGCCTCCACCTCGAGCTGATGATCGCCCGCGTGCTCGTGCCCGAGAGCGACGAGACCGGCCGAGGTGCTCTCGCCCGCGTCGAGCGGCTCGAGCGTCGGGTCGGCGTCGATCAGGGCGGTGCAGATCAGGGCGGTGCAGATCACGGCGTTGCGGGGCAGGGTGCTCCTGCGCGGGCTGGCGCGTCCTCGGGCGGTGCCGCTCCGTCCGGACTGCCGCCGCGCGGTGCCGCGCAGGGCGATGCTGCGCGCGGTGCCTCGCCGGCCGCGTCCGGTGCGTCTGCCGCCGCGCCCGCCTCGTCGTCGCCCGCCGCCGCCGCGGATGCCTGGGCCGCTGTCGCGCCAGGAGCGCCGGCCGCCCCGCCCACGCAGGCTCCCGCTGCCGCTCCGGCGCCGGACGAGCCGGTGTCGTCCGCCACGACGACTCCGTCAGCTCCCTCGCCGGCCGCACCATCGACGCCATCGTCCGCTTCTTCTCCGGCCGCGTCGTCGCCGCCTCCGGCCGCGCCGGTCGGCGCCGTCACGCTGCAGCAGCTCCGCGACAGCTGGCCCGAAGTGCTCGAGGTCGTCGAGCGCGACAAGCTCTCGGCCTGGATGGTCGCCATGACCGCGACGGTCCGCGACTTCGCCGACGAGGTCCTCACGCTCACCTTCCCCAGCGTCAACGACGTGGAGCAGTTCAAGCGCCCTGCCGGAGCCTCCGGCGAGGGCGTCAGCGAGCACCTGCGTCGCGCGATCGTGCAGGTGCTCGGCGTGCGGGTGAAGTACATCGCGAGGGTGGAGCGTCCCGACGAGGGCGGTTCGGCGGCACCGGCGGCGACGATGCCCGCGGCGCCGAGCCCGACGGCTCCGGAGGCCGTGGCGGGCCCGGCCGCACCGGCGGCGGCGGCGACCCCGACGCCGACGGTCGCGGCGGCGACGGCAGCGTCGGGCCCGGCGGCGGGCGGGCACGATCCTGCGCCGGTACGCCCTGCGCCGGCACGCCCTGCGCCAGCACGCCCTGCGTCCGCCTCGTCGGCGCCCACCACCGGCTGGGACGTCGCGCCGATCCCGCAGTCGGCTCCGCCGGAGGCCGACGGGCCCGGCCCCGACGAGCTCGGCCCCGACGAGCCCGGCCCGGACCTGCCCGAGCACATCTCGACGGAGCCGCCCGGGGGAGTCCCGCCGGTCGACGTCGAGCCTCCGGTCGACGCCCGCCCCGCGGCCCCCGCCTCGACCCCGGCCGCGTCTGCTGCTGCCCCGTCTGCACCTGCTGCCACCCGGTCCGCGGCGCCCGCCCACTCGGCGCCCTCGGCACCGCGCTCACCCGCACCGAGCCGCGGCGTGCCGCAGAACTCGCGGTACGGCGAGGCCGTCGTGCGCGAGATCCTGAACGCGCAGTTCATCCACGAAGAGACCGTCGCGCCGCGTGTCACGCCGCAGAGCGGGCCGCCGGCCGACGGGAGCAGCTGAGCATGTACGAGGGCATCGTCCAAGACCTGATCGACGAGTTCGGCCGGCTTCCCGGCATCGGGCCGAAGTCGGCTCAGCGCATCGCGTTCCACATCCTGCAGACCGAGAACTTCGACACGTCGCGGCTCGCCGAGCTGCTCGTCGACGTGAAGACCAAGGTGCGCTTCTGCGAGATCTGCGGCAACGTCACCGAAGAGACCACGTGCTCGATCTGCCGCGACCCGCGGCGGTCGCCGGCCACGATCTGCGTCGTCGAAGAGGCGAAAGACGTGCAGGCGATCGAGCGGACGCGCGAGTTCCGCGGCCTGTACCACGTGCTCGGCGGCGCGATCAGCCCGATCGACGGCATCGGCCCCGACGACCTCCGCATCCGCCAGCTCGTGCAGCGCCTCGCCGACGACACTGTCACCGAGGTCATCATCGCCACCGACCCCAACCTCGAGGGCGAGGCGACGGCGACCTACCTGTCGCGCATGCTCGCGCCCTTCGGGCTGCGTGTCACGCGCCTCGCATCGGGCCTCCCGGTCGGCGGCGACCTCGAGTACGCCGACGAGGTGACGCTCGGGCGCGCGTTCGAGGGCCGGCGGCTCGTCAGCGAGTGATCTCGCAAGGACTCCTGCAGTAGACGTCCTTGTCAGTCCTGCATGCGAGACCCTGTTTCCTTGCAGGGTGCGTAGATCGGGGCGCAAATCCTTGTGAGCGCGCACACGTTCCTCTCGTAAGGACGCCAGCGGGCGGCGCCCCCGCCGTAACCCGCTCGAAACGTCCCATAGAATCGTGGGTCAAGCGCGGCGATCGACCGCCCGCTGTGAATGGAGTGACCCGGTGGCGCTGATCGTGCAGAAATTCGGCGGTTCGTCCGTTGCCGACGCCGAGAGCATCAAGCGGGTCGCCAAGCGGATCGTCGAGACGCGCAAGGCCGGCAACGAGGTCGTCGTCGCCGTCAGCGCGATGGGCGACACGACCGACGAGCTCCTCGACCTCGCCAACGAGGTCACGCCGATGCCCGCCGGCCGCGAGCTCGACATGCTGCTCACCGCTGGCGAGCGCATCAGCATGGCCCTGCTCGCCATGGCCATCCGCGGCCTGGGCGTCGAGGCGCGCTCGTACACCGGCAGCCAGGCCGGCATGATCACCGACGCCCAGCACGGCAAGGCGCGCATCGTCGACGTCACGCCCGGCCGCGTCCGCGAGGCGCTCGACCAGGGCGCGATCGCCATCGTCGCCGGCTTCCAGGGCTTCAACCGCTCGACCGGAGACATCACGACGCTCGGCCGCGGCGGCTCCGACACCACGGCCGTCGCCCTCGCGGCGGCGCTCGACGCCGACGTCTGCGAGATCTACACCGACGTCGACGGAATCTTCACGGCCGATCCGCGCGTTGTGCCCAGAGCGAAGAAGCTCGACCGCATCACGAGCGAGGAGATGCTCGAGCTGGCCGCCGCCGGCTCGAAGGTCCTCTACATCCGCGCGGTCGAGTACGCGAGGCGCCACGGCGTCACCCTGCACGTCCGCTCCTCGTTCAATGGCAACGAGGGAACACTGGTCGTCAACCCGAAAGAGGGAGAGCACGTGGAAGAGCCGATCATCGCCGGTGTCGCCGGAGACCTGAGCGAGGGCAAGATCACCGTCGTCGGCGTGCCCGACAAGCCCGGCAAGGCCGCCGAGATCTTCCGCACGGTCGCCAAGACCGGCGCGAACATCGACATGATCGTGCAGAACGTGTCGGCCGCGGCGACCAGCCTCACCGACATCTCGTTCACTCTCCCGAAGGCGGATGGCGCGACCGTCATCCAGGCCCTCGAGTCCGAGCGCGAGTCCATCCAGTTCGCGGGCCTCCTGTACGACGATCAGATCGGCAAGCTGGCCCTGGTCGGCGCCGGCATGCGCACGAACGCCGGCGTCAGCGCCAAGCTCTTCACCGCGCTCTACGAGGCCGGCATCAACATCGAGATGATCTCGACCAGCGAGATCCGCATCTCGGTCGTGACCCGTGCCGACACCCTCAACGACGCTCTGCGCGTCGTCCACGCGGCCTTCGACCTCGATGGCGAAGACCTCGCCGTGGTCCACGGCGGCACCGGCCGCTGACGCGGCCCCTCCCACGAAGCCCCACAGGCACGAGAACAGGACAAGACCATGGCTGAAGGCCTCCGCGTAGGCGTCGTCGGTGCGACCGGGCAGGTGGGTGCCGTGATGCGCTGGCTGCTCGAGGAGCGCGAGTTCCCGATCGCCGAGATCCGGTTCTTCGCCACCGCGCGCAGCGCCGGCACCACCCTGCCGTTCAAGGGCGAGCAGATCGTCGTCGAGGACGTCGAGACGGCTGATCCCTCCGGTCTCGACATCGCGCTGTTCTCGGCTGGTGCCACAGGATCGCGCAAGCACGCCCCGCAGTTCGCCGCCGCGGGCGTCCTGGTCATCGACAACTCGAGCGCCTGGCGCATGGACCCCGAGGTGCCGCTCGTCGTCAGCGAGGTCAACCCCCACGCCATCGACGAGGCCGTCAAGGGCATCGTCGCCAACCCGAACTGCACGACCATGGCCGCCATGCCCGTGCTGAAGGTGCTCGACGCCGAGGCCGGGCTCGAGCGGCTCACGGTCAGCACCTACCAGGCGGTCTCGGGCTCCGGCCTCGCCGGCGCCGAGGAGCTCCTGACGCAGGCCAGGGCGGCTCTCGAGCAGGACACCATCGGCCTGGTCCAAGACGGCGCCGCGGTCTCGTTCCCCGAGCCGGTCAAGTACGTCGCCCCGATCGCGTTCGACGTCATCCCGTTCGCGGGCAGCCTCGTCGACGACGGTCTGAACGAGACCGACGAGGAGAAGAAGCTCCGCAACGAGAGCCGCAAGATCCTCGAGCTGCCCGATCTGCGCGTGAGCGGAACGTGCGTGCGAGTTCCTGTCTTCACCGGCCACTCGCTGTCGATCAACGTCGAGTTCGCCCACGACCTCACGCCCGAGCGCGCCACGGAGATCCTCTCGTCGGCCCCTGGCGTGGTGCTGTCCGAGGTGCCGACTCCGCTCGCCGCCGCCGGCCAGGACCCGAGCTTCGTGGGCCGCATCCGCCACGACGAGGGCGCCCCGGGCCACCGCGGGCTGGCGCTGTTCATCTCGAACGACAACCTTCGCAAGGGTGCCGCCCTGAACGCGGTGCAGATCGCCGAGATCGTCGCGGCGCGTCGCACGGTCGCCGCCGGCTGAGTCTCGCTCGGCATCGAGCGTTACCCGAGAACGCGGACGCTCGTCGAGCCATAGACTCGACTGGTGACTGCTGCAACGGAGCCCATCGACGTCGCCCTCATCGGCGGCGGAATCATGTCCGCGACCCTCGGCACGCTCCTTCACGAGCTCCAGCCCGAGTGGACGATCCGGGTCTACGAGTCGTTGAACGACGTCGCGCAGGAGAGCAGCAACCCGTGGAACAACGCGGGCACCGGTCACTCGGCCCTCTGCGAGCTGAACTACACGCCCCAGAAGGCCGACGGCTCGATCGACATCACGAGCGCGGTCAAGGTCAACGAGCAGTTCCAGGTCTCACGCCAGTTCTGGTCGTTCCTCATCGGCGCCGGGGCGCTCCCCGAGCCCGACCGCTTCATCAACTCGACGCCGCACATGAGCTTCGTCTGGGGTGCGGCGAACGTCGAGTACCTCCGCAAGCGCAACGAGGCGCTCGAAGGGCACCCGCTGTTCGCCGGCATGGAGTTCAGCGACGACCCCGGCACGATCGCGGAGTGGGCCCCTGCCCTCATGGCCGGTCGCTCCGCGGGAGAGCCCGTCGCGGCGACGCACATCCTGGCCGGCACCGACGTCGACTTCGGGGCGCTGACCCGCAACCTGTTCGACCACCTCACCTCGACCGGCACCGAGCTGCTGCTCGGCCACCGGGTCACCGACCTCACCCGCCTGCCCGGCACCGGCTGGGGGCTGACCGTGGTGAGCGGCGCTACCGCCGAGACGACCCGGGTCCGGGCGCGATTCGTCTTCGTCGGCGCCGGCGGAGGGGCGCTCGGCCTCCTGCAGAAGTCGGGGATCCCCGAGATCGCCGGATTCGGCGGCTTCCCGGTGAGCGGCGAGTTCCTGCGCACCGACAATCCCGAGGTGGTCGCGAAGCACCAGGCCAAGGTGTACGGCAAGGCCGCCGTCGGCTCGCCGCCCATGTCGGTGCCGCACCTCGACACCCGCGTGGTCGACGGCACCGCGAGCCTGATGTTCGGGCCGTACGCGGGCTTCAGCCCCAAGTTCTTGAAGTCGGGCTCGTACCTCGACCTGTTCAAGTCGATCCGGCTGCACAACCTGTACCCGATGATCCGGGTCGCGCTGTCGAACTTCGACCTGCTGAAGTACCTCGTGAGCCAGCTGGCCGCGTCGAAGAAGACGAAGTTCGACGCACTGCTCGAGTTCATGCCCGACGCCGACCCGAAGGACTGGTACCGGATCACGGCGGGCCAGAGGGTGCAGGTCATCAAGAAGGACGCCAAGAAGGGCGGCGTGCTGCAGTTCGGCACGGAGGTCGTCTCGGCGGCCGACGGCTCGATCGCCGGCCTGCTGGGTGCCTCGCCTGGCGCCTCGACGGCCGTCCCGATCATGCTCACCGTGCTCGACCGGTGCTTCCCGTCGAAGAAGGCCGAGTGGGCGCCGAAGCTGCGCGCCATGATCCCGACGGTGGGCGAGCAGCTGGCCGACGACGAGAAGAAGGCCGCGGCCACCATGGAGTCGACCGCGAAGTCGCTGGGCATCCACGCCTGACCCCCGTCTGTACCGGCCCGGGTTGGCGTCATGTGTCGCCCGTCGGCAGTATGATCTGCGTGGACCGCATTCGGGGCACAAATAACCCCGTATGGGTGGTCCACCCGCGTTATGTCCCCTGAAACCGGGGTACACGGAGCCGCCGTCTTTTGCGATACTTCGAATAGCCGCAGATCTCGCTGCGGCCCCTGCAGTCCACAGACATGCTGACGCGGGCCGGAACGAAGGAGGACGCGTGCTGCTCGGGCTACCCAGTCATCTCGCTCCTCAGAGTTCGGGTCGCGCGATCGCACGCTCCTGTCACGCCATCGCCATGATGCTGCTCATCGCGGCGGCGGTCGTCCTGAGCGCCGTGCAGCTGTCCCGGCCCGCCTTGATCCTGTGGCCGGCGCTCCTGGCGCTCGTGCCGATGTTCGCGTTGATCCTGCTCATCGAGAAGGTCCGGTCGACGGCGTCGACCGTCGCGTACCTCGTGATCGGCGGCGCCTCGGTCTACGTCTACGCGGTCGCGGTGCTCTCGCAGATCGCGAGCGTCCAATCGTCTGACGCATTCAGCCTCTCGCTGCCCAAGCTCGCCCTCGTCATGGTCGGCGGCAGCGGCCTCTATGCCAGCCGCGGCCCGCTCTGGGCGACGTTCGGCCTGGTCGCCGGCGAGATCGCCACGCAGATCGCGACGATGCAGACGCACGCCCAGCCGAAGGTCGACGTCACGACCCTGCTCGGCTACATCCTCATCGTCGCGACGATGGGCGGAAGCCTCGTCGCCCGAGAACGCGCAAAGCGGGTGCAGCCGAACCTCCACCGCGCGGCCCGCGACGTGCAGATGTCGGGGGTCCGCTTCGAGATCGAGCAGCAGGCGTCGGCTCTCGTGCATGACACGGTCCTGAGCCACCTGGCCGCGCTCTCGCTGGCGAAGCCCGGCCGGCTCGACCCCGAGCTCGTCTCCGCGATGGAGCACGACCTCGAGGTCCTCATCGGCCAGGAGTGGCTCAACGAGGCCGCTGCCGGCCTCACCTCCTCCCAGGTGGACTGGGAGGCGACAGAGCTCTACTCGGCGATCGGCAAGTCGATCGACGCCGGTCTCGACGTCGCCGTCACCGGCGACGTGCTGGCCGTGGTCCGCCTGAACTCGGTCCGGGGCCGTGCCCTCGCGCTGGCAGTCGCGCAGTGCCTGGCCAACGTGCAGAAGCACTCCGGCACCGACAGGGCCGAGGTCGTCGTCTTCGGCTCGGGCTACGACGTCTCGGTCATGGTCATCGACAACGGCGTGGGCTTCACCGAGAGCGAGACGCCCCGCGACCGCCTCGGCGTCAAGAACTCCATCCGCGCGCGCATCGAGCGCGTCGGCGGGGTCGTCCAGATCTGGTCGTCTCCCGGCAGCGGCACCTCGGTCATGATCGACCTTCCGGCCGAGCCCGCCGCGGCATCCGACACCGCGCCGAGCGGCGACGTCCCGATCATCGCCCGCTCGGCGGAGGACGCCGCATGAGCGATCGCGAGGCCACCGCCCAGCAGGTCGATCCGCTGGGCGCCCTGAACATGCGTCCGGTGACGGTCGTCATCGCCCTGTTCGCCGTCGCCCTCGCGATAGGCCGCACTCTGGCTCAGGTCGACGAGGTCATGCGCGACGGCTTCTCGATCATGTCGATCGTCTTCGTCGTCATCGCAGCCGCGACCCTCGTCGTCGCGTCGAGCCCCCTCCGAGCCCCGCTCCGCCGCACGCGCTTCGTGGCCGTCGTCGCCTGCGGCGTGCTCGGCATGCTGCTCGCCGCGGTGGCCACGGCGGGCCACGACGTCATGGTGCGCGACGACTGGGGGAGCACCGTCATCGGCCTCCTCATCCTGGCGTGCGCCCCGTACCGCCCCGGCCGCGATCTGCTCGTCGCCACGGTCGTCTCGGCCGTCGCCGTCGGCATCGTCGTGCTCCTCGAGGCGCCGACCTTCGCCACGCAGGCGCCCGCCCTCGTCTTCGTCGCCGTCGGCGTCACGCCGGTCGTCGCGCTCGGCGTCGGCAGCGCCGTCTACTCGGCCAACTTCGTGCGGCAGGTCAGCCAGTGGACCGACCGCGCCGAGTCCCTGACCGCCGAGCGCGCCTCCGAGGTGCGCTCGGGCATCGCCCGTTCTGTCCAGCAGGATCGCGTCACCGGTCTCAACCGCGACGTCGTCCCGTTCTTCACGTCTCTGGTGGAGCGCGGCGAGGTCACCGACGCCGACACCCGCCGCGCCGGCGAGGTGGCCACGCTGATCCGAGAGCGGATCGTGGCCGACGCCGACCGCAGCTGGCTCGAGCAGGCCCTGCTCGACGTCTGCCCCAACGGCGAGGCGGGCACTGTCGTCGACCGCTCCCGGCTCGCCGACCACATGACCACCGACCAGCGGACAGCCGTCCGCGCGATCGTGAACGCGATGTCCGTCGACGACGCCACTCGCACCTCCAGCCTGGGGATCGTCCTCCACGACGACGCCCCTCTCGTCCGGGCGCTCCTCCGCGTGGAGAGCACCTCGACGGACGCTGCCGCCAGGCAGCACTTCGCCCCCTACTTCGCCGTCCTCCGCATCCTGTTCCGCGACCTCCAGGTCGATGTGAACGGCTCCTTCCTCACATTAAGGTTCTCCTATGACCAGCACTGACCCGACGGGCAGCAACACTCTCCGGTCGAGTTCGTCGCGGCCCCTCCCCGTCGCCTCCTGGAACTCGCTCGCCCCCGAAGCGCCCTCGCAGCGTCGAGTGCGACTGGCCATCCTCGACGACCACGAGGTGCTCCTCGACAGCCTGTCGAGCTGGATCAACGTCAACGCGTACGACTTCGACCTCGTGCTGACGGCTCACACCTGGCTCCAGCTGGTGCACAGCGACAACTTCCCGACCGACCTGGTCTTCCTCGACTTCCAGCTCAAGGAGCCGGTGTCGATCGAGGCCCGAGTGCGCACCTGCCGTGCCGCCGGAGCCAAGGTCGTCGTGCTGTCCAGCCTCGACACCCGCGAGTCGCGCGAGCGCGCCCTCGACGCCGGGGCCTCGGCCTTCCTCAGCAAGGCGCTGCCGATGCGCGAGGTCATGGACGCCGCCCGCCAGGTCATGGGCGTCGCCCGCGACAACGCCCCGCAGCGCGACTGGCGCCCGCTCCCGGTGGGCGCGGCCAACCAGAGCCGCCCCAAGCTCAGCGCCGGCGAGGCAGAGGCCTTCCGCCTGTACGTATCGGGCTTCTCGACCAACGAGGTCGCCCAGCAGATGAACGTGCAGTACGAGACCGCCAAGACCTACCTGCGCCGCGTCCGCGAGAAGTACGCGAAGGCGAACCGCCCCGCGTCGAAGAAGGCCGAGCTCATCAGGCGAGCGGCCGAAGACGGCTACCTCCAGTAGCAGCCGACCGCGTCGGCCCGGCTACGCTTTCGGAGTGGCAAAACTCTACTTCCGCTACGGAGCCATGAACTCCGGCAAGAGCACCGCGCTCCTGCAGGCGGCCTACAACTACGAGGAGCGCGGTCAGCGCGTGCTCCTCGCCAAGCCCGACACCGACACGCGCGGCGATGATCAGATCGTCTCGCGTCTCGGCGTGACCCGGCGCACCGACTTCCTGGTCGGGGCCGGCGACGACCTGGCGGCCGTGTTCAGCGCCGCGAGGCAGAGCGTCCGCGATCAGACGGGGCAGGAACTCGCCTGCCTCCTGGTCGACGAGGCGCAGTTCCTCTCCGCCGCCCAGGTCGACGACCTGCTGCGCATCGCCGTGCTCGACGACATCCCCGTGCTGGCGTACGGCATACGCACCGACTTCCAGACGCGGGCCTTCGACGGCGCCGCGCGGCTCTTCGAGGTGTCGCACTCGCTCGAAGAGCTCAAGACGATCTGCCGCTGCGGGCGCAAGGCCATGTTCAACGCTCGGCTGATCGACGGCGCGTACGTCTTCGACGGCGACCAGGTCGCCATCGACGGTGCGACGGTCACGTACGAGCCGCTGTGCGGCTCGTGCTACCTCGAGGAGTCCGGCGGGCGCCTGGCCTGAGTCGCGTCCGCTACGGGGTGCTGATCTGGATCTCGGAGCGTCCCGTGGAGTCGAGCACGCTCACGTGCGCCGTGGCGGTGCCGCCCGGCAGCGTGACACGGCACTCGAACGACGCGCCCACCGAGAGGGCGACGGTGGCCGGGCATCCGACCGTGGCGGCGATGCTCGTGTCGCCCTTGATTGCGGCCGTGAGCGCCGCCTGAGCCTGGGCCTGCGAGTAGAGGAGGGTTCCGTCGGCCTGGGGCGTGCCGATGACCGGGGTGGGGGCCCCGGCGGCGCTGTGGGCGATGGCGGAGGTGCCCGCTCCTGCGCCCGTCGAGCTCGAGGTCGTGGTGTGCGACCCGGCGCGCTCCAGACCGGCGAGGACGCCCACCGAGAGGGCCAGGCCGAACAGCGCCAGGAAGAGCACCGCGAGGATGAGGGCCGCTACCGCGTGGGGCCGACCGACCGGGGTGAGCCCGGAGGACTTCATCTGCGAAGCACGGATGAGACCCACGATCGACAGCGGGACGGCTGCGATGACGAGGCCGATCACCACGACGCCGACTCCCAGCTGCGCCAGGACTGCGATGGGGGAGGTGAGCAGTCGCTGAGTCGTGAGTGCTATCGACACGCCGTCGGTGATCAGCGTGATCAGCATGAACGTCAGCGCGAGGCGCGCGGGCTTGTTGCGGGGCTGGAGGGTGAAGGCGCCGGGACGGGAGGCTCCGAAAGGGGATCCCGTGCCGTACACGGCGTGCTCCGGCGAGGCCGGCGCGTTGGCGATCCACGCGGCCGGCGTGTGCCAGCCGTCGCTCGGCGACGCGGGAGGTGTGGCGGTGGTGGCCAGCGGGTTCAGCGGCACGTAGGGCGATGAGGCGGCTGCGGCCGGTGCGGCGACCGTCGGCTCGACGGACCCGGCCGGGGGAGTGCCCACGGCGACCGAGGGGAGGTTGCGGAGGCTGCGACGGCTGGGGAGCGCGGGCGACTGCGGGCGCGGCTGGGTGGTGGCGCGCTGCGTGGCGGCACGCTGGGCGGCGGCGCGCTCTGCCGCTTCCCGTTCGGCGGCCGCGTGCTCCTCGACCTCGGCCGACGCCGGGGTCGATGCGGGGGTCGGGGCCGAGGCGGTCGGTACGGCGTCCAGGGTCTGGGCGGTCCACTGCGCGCCGTCCCACCAGCGGTAGGCCGCGGCGGCGCTCGGATCGGCGTACCAGCCCGCCCGCGGAGCGGTCGTCGTCGTGTCGGTCACGTGATCCCCCAGAGATGTGTGTCTGACCAGAGTAGGGAGCGGGAGGGAGCCTCGGGCATCCCCAGTCCTGGTGTCGTGACGGCGGTCACTTCACGCTCAGGACCAGGGTTTTCGCCGTCCCGGACGAGATGTTCGACGTGCCCGCGTACGACGCCTTGAGCGAGTAGCGGCCGGCTTTCGCGAACTTCGGCAGGGTCAGGATCACCCGCCCCTTCTTCGACGACGGCAGCGTGTAGGTCTTGATCGTCTTGCCGCCTGCCTTCACGGTGAGCGTGCCGGTCGGCGCGGAGACACCGGTCGCGGAGACGGCGACCGTCAGCTTCGGCGTCGTCGAGCGGCTGACCTTCGTCGCGGCCAGGCTCGATCGCACGCTGGGCGCGGCCTTCCTCACCGTGACGGTCGTCGATCCCGAACTCGACGACGTCTCCGCACTGGCGTCGGCAGGCGTGAACGAGGCGGTCACCTTCTGGATGCCGGCGGAAGTGGTCGAGGGGAGGCGGTACGAGGCGCGTCCGTAGGCGTCGAGGGCCACGGTCGACACGGTCCTGCCGTTGCGGGAGAAGGTCACCGCGCCGTCGGCGGCGTCACCGCTGCCGTCTGCGAGCGTCACGGCCGCGGTGGCCGTCACCGTCGTGGTCGACCCGTACGTCTGCGAGGCGCGGTTCACTGCCAGCGTCGTCGCGGTCGCGACGCCGGCGACTCCCGGCCTGCCCGAGGGGGCGGAGGTCTTGTCTGCCGGAGCCGGCTCGTCGCCCGGCATCTCCGGCGCCGCGATGCTGACGGTCACGACAGCACCCGACGCGGGCGTCAGCGACTTCACGGCGATGGTGACGCCGGAGCCGTAGTCGGTGAAGCTCTGGCCGGCGTAGAGGCGCGTGTCGCGCCTGGCCGGGTCGCTCGCGGTGTCGGGCGAGGTGGCGAGGACGAACGTCGCCGGGTACGTGCCCGACTGGGCCGACCCGTCGAGGGTCCGCATGATCCGCACGATGCCGGTCGACGCGCTGCTGCCGAGCGAGCACTTCGTGTATCCGCCGTAGGCCTTGTCGCAGTTCTGCAGGTAGCCGCCGAACTCGGCGTCGGTCGAGTCGCCGCCCGCCTTCGTGCGGTACTCGACGTAGTAGACGGCGCCGGTCACGGGGTCGGTGACCTGCAGCGACCGGCTGCCGGACGAGCCGCTGAGCGGAGCCACCGTGAAGGTCTGCGTGCTGCCCGCGGTGTCGTCGGCCTCCACGCCGGAGAGATAGCCCGCGAGCGAGCGCTGGACGCTCGAGAGTCCGGGCCGGGCGCCCTTGAGCGAGTAGCCCATGATGTCGGAGTAGTCGCCGTACTCGAGCACCGGGCAGAGCACCGAGTCGTTCTTCTCGTCGGCGTAGGCGAAGTCGCTGCCGAGGCCGTCGAACTCCGTCGAGGAGCGGCAGATCGCCGAACCCGAGTGCTTGAAGCCGAGGTTGTGGCCGAACTCGTGCAGCAGCACAGGAACCCCGTACGTC
This sequence comes from Frondihabitans sp. OV104, assembly GCF_057787745.1. Taxonomy (NCBI): domain Bacteria; kingdom Bacillati; phylum Actinomycetota; class Actinomycetes; order Micrococcales; family Microbacteriaceae; genus Frondihabitans; species Frondihabitans sp. OV104. The sequence goes on along the minus strand of NZ_CM173541.1, from coordinate 2,062,523 downwards.
TGATCGCCGCCGTTGCCGCTGAAGATCTCGCCGCCGAGGCCGCCGACCGTGCCGAATGCCTGCGTTCCGCACGCCTCCTTGCTGAGGGCGATCAGGTGCTTGTGCGTGCCCTGCCAGCTGTAGTTCGCGAAGGCGCCCTTGAACGCGGTCTTCGCGACGCCGTCGAGGGCGGCGCCCGGGTCGGAGCACGTCGAGAGGCCGAGCGAGTCGTCCTCGATGCCGCCGAGCTGGATGTCGACGGTGTGCGACGACTGCTCCCACCAGTAGTCGTGCATCGACGCCACGGCCGCCTTGATGGTGGCGTCGTCGACCTCGTCGTCGCCGTTCGTGTCGTCCTTGGTCGAGGTGGTCACCGCGACTCGGCTGACGTAGACGGTCTCGACGGTGACACCGGTGCTGGTGCTGTCCGCGGTGCTGTGCGTCGTCGACCTGGGCGTCCTCAGACGGGACGCAGGAACTGCCGGAACGGTCACTTCGTCGTTCGACAGGTCGACCGTGTGCGTCGGGGCCGCCGTCGTCGCGGCGTACGCCGCCGGGCCCGGCGTCCCCGCGCCGATCGCGCCCAGCGCCACGGCCCCCGCGCAGAGGACGGCGAGCAGAGTGGCGGGGCGGCGGCGTGCAGGCAAGGCGGGCTCTTTCGGATCGGCCCCGCGTCTCAGGGCAACCCGCCTACTCCACCATCTGGCAGCCGTCGGCCCCAGACCCACTCCGGGTCGCCCGCGTCCGGGGGCCACCTGCTCCGCGGGCACGACCGCCATGCGCCGGCGGGCAAAGCACGCGTGCGACGGTGATGACCGCCATGGGCCGGAGCGAGCGCCAGCGAGCAACGGCATGCGCCGAGAGGCGCCAGACAAGCACCGCGCGAAATCCCGGGCGCGCCGCCCGAAGGCCACCGAGGATGACCGCCATGGGCCGGAGCGAGCGCCAGCGAGCAACGGCATGCGCCGAGAGGCGCCAGACAAGCACCACGCGAAACCCCGGGCGCGCCGCCCGAAGGGCGGGCCAGAAGGGGAACGAAAAATTGGCCCCACCCAAGGGTGGAGCCAATTTGTTCGTCGGGGTAGCGGGATTCGAACCCACGACCTCCTCGTCCCGAACGAGGCGCGCTACCAAGCTGCGCCACACCCCGATGGTGTGTGTCGCCCTTCAGAACCCGGGGGCCCGAGGGACTCCACTACATTAGCCCATGTTCGGAGGCGTCAATGTCACGAGGACCGCCTCGGGGGCGCAGGCGAAGCGGAACGGCGCGTAGATCGAGGTCCCGATGCCGGCCGAGACCTCCAGCTGGGCGGTCTTGAACGCGTGCGTCCACGTGCTGAGGCCGGCGACCTGCTTGCGCGGGATGTCGCAGTTGGTGACGAGCGCGCCGTAGCCGGGCACGCAGACCTGGCCGCCGTGGGTGTGCCCGGCGAAGATCAGCTCGGCGCCGTTGGTGACGAACGAGTTGAGCACGCGCTGGTAGGGGGCGTGGGTGAGGCCGATGGTGAACGGCGCCGGGCCGTCTTCATCCTGCCAGCCGACGTTCTCGCGGAGGTCGTCGAGGGCTCCGGGGATGCGCTCGAGGTGGTCCCAGTCGCGGTGGGCGTCGTTCACGCCGAACAGCTCGAGGCGGTTGCCCTTCACCTCGAGGGCGCGCGCGGTGTTGTCGAGGTCGAGCCAGCCGAGCGATTCGAAGAAGCCGGTGAGGCGCTCGTTGTCGAGGGCGACCGGCTTGGCGCCGGCGCGGCTGGGCCCGCCGAAGTAGGTCAGCGGGCTCTTGAACTTCGGTGCGATGTAGTCGTTCGAGCCGTGCACGAACACGCCGGGCACGTCACGGAACGGCTCGAGCGCGTACTCGACGGCGTCGTACGCGTCGACGTGGCCGAGGTTGTCGCCGGTGTTGACGATCAGGTCGGGCTCGAGGCCCGCGAGGCCTCGAATCCACTCCTGCTTGTCGGTCTGCCACGGCGCCATGTGGATGTCGGAGAGGTGCAGGACGGCGAGGGGCCGTGATCCTGCGGGCAGGATCGGCAGCACCTCGCGACGCACGGCGTAGCGGTTGCGCTCCACGAGGGCCCCGTAGGCGAAGGCGCCGGCCGCCCCGACGGCGGCGAGGGTCGCCGCCGACAGCGAGAGGTCGGCCGTGCGGGCGCGGCTCACGAGCAGTTCCCGGGGTCTCTGCCGCTCTTGCCGCCGCCCACGGTCAGTGCGATCGCGGAGTCCTTCGCGGCTGAGGCGCCGTCGCCGGGGTTCGACGACACGACGTCGCACTTCTGGTCGTCGTCGCTCTTGGCGAACCCGGTGGTCACCTTGGAGGTGTCGAACCCGGCGTCCTCGAGGTCGCCGAGGGCGTCCTTCAGGCTCTTGCCGCTGAGCTCGGGCACGGTGGCCGCCTGCGATCCGTCGCTGGTGTAGACGGTGACGTTGCCGCCGTTCGGCACGAGGCTGCCTTCGCCCGGGCTCGTTCCTGCGACCTGGCCCTCGGGCTGGCTCGACGCCTGGGTGCCGCCGTCGACGTAGTTCAGGCCGACGCCGCTCAGGAGGTTCTTCGCCGCGTCGACGCTGTTTCCCGTCAGAGCAGGCACCTTGACGCCGTTGCCGGTCGCGAGGTTGCCCGACGGAATCGGGAAGGCCGTGCCCGGGTAGACGGTGTTGTTGAGACCCTGGACGGCCTTGAAGAGGCCGCTTCGGCTCGTCGCCAGCGTGCCCTGGCCGTAGACCGGGCTGGAGTACTGGCGCAGGCTGTGGCGCTGGCCGGACGTGTCGCCCATCCAGGTGACCGTGGTCAGAGCCGTGGTCGAGCCGTTCAGCCAGATCTGGTCGGCGTCGTCGGTGGTGCCCGTCTTGCCGAACTCGGGGGTGGCGTCGGGGAGTGCACCCGAGGCCGTGCCGCCGCCCTGGAAGACGCCCTGCATCGCCGAGATGGCGGTGGCTGCGACGTCGGGGTCGACGACCTGCTGGCAGTCGCTCTTCTGGCCGGAGACCGACTTGCCGTCGGGCGTCGTCACCTTGTCGACGACGATCGACGGGCAGTAGACGCCCTTGTTGGCGATGGCCGCGTACGCGGTGGCCATCGTGAGCGGTGCGATGTTGTTCGTGCCGAGGAACGACGACGTGTTGTCTTTCAGCTCGGCGCCGGTGGCCGTGTGCACGCCGAGCTTCTGGGCGACGTCGCGGATGTCGGCGAGGTCGAGCTGCTGCGCCATGCTGGCGTACGCGACGTTGACCGAGGCGGCCGTGGCGGTCTTGACCGTCATGTAGCCGGAGATGTAGCCCTCGTCGTTCTTCGGCTTGTAGCCCTGCGGGAACTCGCCGTCGACGGTCGAGTAGGTTCCGCCGTCGACGGTCATCGTCGGGAACGTGCGCGGCGTGGCGTCGACCAGCTCGTTGATGCCGTGCCCCTTCTCGAGCCAGTCGAGCAGCGTGAACATCTTGTACGTGGATCCGACCTGGAAGCCCTGCGACGACCCGTACTTCGTGTCGACCGAGTAGTTCAGGTAGGTGTTGGGGCCCGTCAGCGAGGCGCTGGCGTCGGTCGTGAGGTTCTTGTTCTGGGTCATGACGACCACGCGGCCGGTGCCCGGCTCGACCGAGTCGACGACGCCGCCGAGCGGGAACTGCGAGAACGTGGCGGGGGCCCACTGGTCGATCTGACCCTTGGCGTTCGCCGTCAGATCGAGGTTGATCGTCGTGTGGACCTTGTAGCCGCCGGTGTTCCAGTTCTTGGTGCGGGCGGCGTCCGAGCCGCCGAGGAACGCGTACGACTTGATCATCTCGGGGGAGGTGACGTAGTCGCAGAACTGCTGGGCGCCGCCGGCGGTGACCGCGGCGCACCCCTGGACGGCCGGCGTCAGCTTGACCGAGTCGCCGACCTTGGTCTCGAGGCCGCGCTTGAGCGTGTCGGCCGTGATGTAGCCCTGGGCCTCCATGGCCTTCAGGATCACGTTGCGGCGCGCGACGTTGTTCTTGTAGTTCTTCGGCGTCGACAGATCGCGGCTCTCGGGGTACTGCACGATCGCGATCAGGCTGGCCGCCTGCGTCGGCGTCAGGCTCTTGGCGCTCTTGTTGTAGTAGTGCTGAGCCGCGGCCTGAACGCCGTACGTCTGATCGCCGAAGTAGGCGATGTTCAGGTAGGCGAGGAGGATCTCGTCTTTGGAGTACTTCTTCTCGAGCCCGATCGCGTACTTCATCTCCTGGAGCTTGCGCGAGACGGTGACCTCTTTGGCGTCCTTGATGGCGGCGGCCTGCTTCTTGGGGTCCTTGATGTCCTGCGCCTGGGCGAGACGGATGTTGCGGACGAGCTGCATCGTCAGGGTCGAGCCACCGCCCGACTCGCCGAGTCCGCCGCTGAGCGAGCCGACGCCCGCGCGCACGATGCTGGTGAGGTCGACGCCGCCGTGCTGGTAGAAGCGCTTGTCCTCGCCGGCGACGACCGCGTGCTTCAGGTTCGGCGACACTTCATCCCACTTGAGGTTGACGCGGTTCTGCGAGTAGATGGTCGCGAACGGCACCTGCTTGCCGCCGGATTCGCCGTACAGCGTGTTGCGCTGCTGCAGCTGGCCGATGGAGATGTACTCGGGGAGGCTTTCGAAGATCCCGATCGACGACGACGCCGTCACGCTCGAGACCGCGAGGGCCGGCGTCACTCCGATGGTGACGAGGAGGCCGGCGAGGGCGCTGAAACCGACGAAGCCGAACACGGCTCCGACGACAGACGTGGGCCTCTTTTTTTGGGCAGACATAGGATCAGGGTAAGTGATCGACCGACACAACTGACTGAACGGACACCCAATATGGTCCTCTGGGAGTACTTCACAGCCCCCCTCATCGTGCACAACACGACAGCCATCCTGAACAACTTCGGGTCGGAGGGATGGGAGCTCGTCCAGGTTCTCCAGACGCCCGAGGGTGGCCTCGTCGCCTATCTTAAGCGCCCCGTGCAGGCCGCCTGATGGGCGCGATCGACGATCGCCTGGCCGAGCTCGGCATCACCATCCCCGACGTCGCCGCCCCGGCGGGCGCCTACGTTCCGGCGATCCTGGTGGGCACGACCGTCTACACGGCGGGCCAGCTGCCCTTCGTCGACGGGGCCCTGCCTGCCACCGGCAAGGTCGGGGCCGAGGTCGACGCGGAGGACGCACACGGCTACGCGCGCCAGGCCGTCCTGAACGCGCTCGCCGCGGCCAGGAGCGTGATCGGCGACCTCGACCGCGTCACGCAGATCGTCAAGGTGACCGGGTTCGTCGCCTCCGACCCCGCTTTTACGGGCCAGCCCGGCGTCATCAACGGCGCCTCGAACGTGCTCGGCGAGATCTTCGGCGATGCGGGCAGGCACGCGCGCAGCGCGGTCGGCGTCGCGGTGCTGCCCCTGGACTCTCCCGTCGAAGTGGAGATCATCCTCGAGATCGAGTGATCGGTGGCGGCTCGGGACGACGCCGGACGACGCTACAAGGCAGCGGAGATGACCGTCATCACGCTGGTGTCGGCGAGGGTGGTCGTATCGCCGACCTCGCGCCCCTCGGCGACGTCGCGGAGCAGCCGCCGCATGATCTTGCCCGATCTCGTCTTGGGCAGTTCCTGCACGATCATGACGGTCTTGGGCTTCGCGATCGCCCCGATCTCGTGGCCGACGTGGGCGCGGAGGGCGGCGACCGCGTCTTCGGGGCTCATCGAGTCGACCTGCGAGGTGCGCAGGATCACGAACGCCACGACGGCCTGGCCGGTCGTCTCGTCGGCAGCGCCGACCACCGCGGCCTCGGCGACGAGCGGGTGCGACACGAGCGCCGACTCGATCTCGGCGGTCGAGAGGCGGTGGCCCGACACGTTCATGACGTCGTCGACGCGCCCGAGCAGCCAGATGTCTCCGTCGTCGTCCTTGCGGGCGCCGTCGCCGGCGAAGTAGTAGCCCTTGTCGGCGAACTTCTCCCAGTAGGTCTCCCTGTAGCGGTCGGGGTCGCCCCAGATGCCGCGGAGCATCGACGGCCAGGGCTCGGTGATGACGAGCAGCCCGCCCTCGCCGCGGCCGACCGGCTCGCCGTGGTCGTCGACGACGTCGATCGCGACCCCCGGGAGCGGCACCTGCGCCGCGCCCGGCTTCAGCGTCGTGATGCCGGGGAGCGCGGAGATCATGATCGACCCGGTCTCGGTCTGCCACCAGGTGTCGACGATCGGCGTGATGCCGCCGCCGATGACGTCGCGGTACCAGACCCACGCCTCGGGGTTGATCGGCTCGCCCACGCTGCCCAGCAGCCGGAGCGACGACAGGTCGCGCGACGCGGGGATCTGCCGGCCGGCCTTCATGAAGCCGCGGATCGCCGTCGGGGCCGCGTAGAAGAGCGTGACCCCGTACTTCTCGATGATGTCCCACCAGCGGCCCGGCTCAGGGCTGTCGGGGGTGCCCTCGTAGATGACCTGGGTCGCGCCGTTGGCCAGCGGGCCGTAGACGACGTAGGTGTGGCCGGTGATCCAGCCGATGTCGGCCGTCGACCAGTACACGTCGGTGTCGGCGTGGAGGTCGAAGACGTTGCGGTGCGAGTATGCGGCGCCCGTCAGGTACCCGCCGGAAGTGTGCAGGATCCCCTTCGGCTTCCCGGTCGTGCCGGAGGTGTACAGGATGAAGAGGGGGTGCTCCGCCGGGAAGGCCTGTGCGACGTGGTCGTCGCCGCTTCGTGCGATCGCATCGTGCCACCAGAGGTCGCGACCGTCGTGCCAGTCGACGGGGTTCTCGCCGCGCTTGACGACGATCACCGTGTCGACGGTGCTCGCGCCGTGCAGCGCCTCGTCGAGGGCCTCGTCGACCGCGGGCTTGAGCGGCGACACCGCGCCCTTGCGCCACCCGCCGTCGGCCGTGATGACCACCTTGGCTCCCGCATCGTCGACGCGGGCCCGGATGCTCTCGGCACTGAATCCGCCGAAGACGACGGAGTGGATCGCGCCGATACGCGCCACGGCCAGCATCGAGATGACGGCCTCGGGGATGAGCGGGAGGTAGATGACGACGCGGTCGCCCTCCGTGACCCCCAGGTCGAGCAGCATGTTCGCTGCGCGCTTGACCTCGCGAGTGAGCTCCGCGTACGTCAGGGTGCGGGTGTCGCCCGGCTCGCCCTCCCAGTGGATGGCGACGCGGTCGCCCAGACCTGCCTCGACGTGACGGTCGAGGCAGTTGTAGGCGACGTTGAGAGCGCCGTCGTCGAACCACTTCGCGAACGGCGGGTTCGACCAGTCGAGCACGCGAGTGAACGGCTTCGACCAGGTGACGAGCTCGCGCGCCTGGTCTGCCCAGAACCCCAGACGGTCGGCTGCGGCTCGCTCGGCCAGCGCCGGAGTCGCGACGGCCTGCCCGGTGAAGGCCTCGTCGGGGGCGAATCGGCGGGTCTCCACGAGGAGGTTGTCGATGTTGTCGGGCATGGGCGTCCTTTCGCATCATTGCGAGGTCTGATCGGCGTGCTCCGGATGACGCTACTCCGGCTCCGGATGCGTTCAGTTGCGACCTCGCCGGGGCGCGCGGAAAGCGGTCGCCGTGCCGGGCGGAAGGCGGTCGAGAATGTCGCTTGCGTGCAGGACGGTTTGGGGTACACTCAATGCAGTCGGATTCGTTCCGGCTGGCGGCGCTACCGATTCCCCCCAATCGCGCGCTGCCGTGGCGGCACCCGTTCCCCCCAACTGGTGCCGCCCCTCTCTTTTAACCCGACGGGTTTCGTCCCTCACCCGTTCGGCGTCCTGCTCGGTCGTCTCCGGGTGTCGGCGAATTGGCTGGACGACCACTCAGCCGTCTTCCTCTCCACAGGCCCCAGATCCCCGCGGAATCGCGGCGGCGCCTGGGGATGACGCCTCCGTGGCCGCTCCGCCGACCTACGGTCGGCTATGGCCAGCGCACAGCCCCGATCCCCTGACGATCCCGCACCCTCGACGAGTGACGGGTCACCCGTTCGATTCGTGCCCTCACCCGCCGATGCGGCCTCCGTGCTTCGGGGGACGACCGATCAGATCGGGGTACGATTCGGGGTACGTCGTGCTGTACCCCGTCAGTTCGGTGCGCTGACCCCGCTGGTGGCTGCCGAGGGTGTCACCGACGTCTTCGTGAATGCCGGCGGCGAGGTCTGGACGACGGGCGACTCCGGGGCCGCGCGGGTTCGCGCGGCCGACCTCGACCCGGCCGAGGTGAGGCGCCTCGCCACCACGCTGATCGGGCTCGGCGGGCGCCATGTCGACGACAGCTCGCCCTTCGCCGACGTCCGACTCGCCGACGGTATCCGGGTCCACGCCGTCCTGCCGCCCGTGTCGCCCGGCGGCGCCCTGCTCTCGATCCGCGTCCCGGCGACGGCGCGGCTCGGCCTCGACGACCTCGAGCGCGGCGGCTTCTTCGACATCGTGCCGCGCGCCGAGCTGGCCGACCATGTGCGGAGGCGGTCGAATCTGCTGATCACCGGGGCCACCGGCAGCGGCAAGACGACCCTGCTCGGCGCGCTGCTCGCCCAGGCGCCGCCGACCGACCGGCTGGTCACGATCGAAGATGTGGCGGAGCTCCGGATCGCGCACCCGCACGTCGTCTCGCTGGAGGCCCGCCAGGCGAACGTCGAGGGGGCCGGGCGCATCGACCTCGCTCAGCTCGTCCGCGAGGCCCTGCGCATGCGGCCCGACCGCCTGATCGTGGGGGAGTGCCGCGGAGCCGAGCTGCGCGAGATGCTGTCGGCCCTCACGACCGGGCACGACGGCGGCTCCGGAACCCTCCACGCCAGCGGGGTGGAGGCGGTCGCCGCCCGACTCGAGTCGCTCGGGGCGCTCGCGGGCCTCGACCCGGAGGCCCTGGCACGGCAGGCGGTCGAGGCCTTCGACGTCGTCGTGCACGTCGCCGCGACGGCCGAGGGGCGGCGGGTCGAGGCCACGGCGACGCTCGAGCTCGACGGGCGCGGACGGCTGGTGGCGCGGCGCGAGAGGAGGGATCGGTGAGGTGGCGCCGAGTTCCTGCGCCCGAGGCCCTGTCGGCCGGCCCGGCGATGTCTCGGCTGGCCGCTCTGCTCGAGGCGGGCGTGGCTCCCGCGGTCGCGTGGCGCCATCTGGCCGACAGGGCGAGAGGGGCGCAGGAACTCCGCGTCCTGGCCGCCACCGCCGAGGCGACCGCCGCGGGAGGCTCCGGGGCGTCGGCTCTCGCCCGGGCGGTCGCGAGCGCGCCTCCCGAGGCGGTCGCCCGCGCCGAGTGGCTTCAGGTCGCGGCGGCGTGGCACGTCGCCGAGGCCACCGGAGCACCCCTGGCGGCCACGCTCCGCGCCGGCGCCGAAGCCGCCCGCGACCTCGCCCAGGCGCGGCGGGAGGCGTCGGTCGCGGCGGCCGGCCCTCGCGCCACGGCGCGAATCGTGCTCGCACTGCCGGCCGTGGGAGTGCTGCTCGCCGTGCTCATGGGCGTCGACGCGCCGCGGGTGCTGTTCGCCACGCCGGCCGGATGGATCTGCCTCGTCGGCGCGGGCCTGCTCGTCGGCGCCGCCCGGGCCTGGAACGCCAGGCTCTTCCGGGCCGCGGCCCCGCCCGACGGCATCCCGGGGCTCGAGCTCGAGCTCGTCGCGATCGGCCTGTCGGGCGGCGGCGGGTGGGGGAGGGCGCGGGCCTGCGCCGCGTCGGCGCTGGAGGCCTTCTGTCCGGGGCCTGCGTCGGCTGCCTCTGCTGCCTCGGTGCTGTCGGCCGCCTCCGCGCTGGACGACATCGAGGCGCTGTCGGTCGGGGCCGGCGTGCCGGGGGCGGCGCTGCTGCGGGGTGCCGCCGACGAGCTGCGGCGCGAGGCTCGCGCTCGGGCAGCCGCGGACGTCGAGCGGCTTGGCGTGCGGCTGATGCTGCCGCTCGGCATCTGCGTGCTGCCGGCGTTCGTGCTGGTCGGGGTGGTCCCCCTGGGGATCGCTCTCCTCAGGGGCGGGGCGTGAGGCGGGTTGTCCACAGATGCGGCGCCCGAGACCTGCGGCATCGCTCGGGTGGCGAGGCTGGGATCTCCCCAGTGAAAGGAATCGCATGACTCTCTCCCGTTCTCGTTCTCGCCTCCGCACCCGCCTTCGCCTGTTCGTCCGCGACGACACCGGCGCGGTGACCGCCGAGTACGCGATCGTCATCATGGCCGCCGTGGCGCTCGCCGGCACGCTCGTCACGATCCTGCGTTCGGGCCAGGTGAAGCAGGTTCTCCTCGATCTGGTGCAGCGTGCTCTCACCGTGGCGTGACGACGGGTCGGTCACCGTCGAGTTCGCTCTCGTGGCACCCGCTGTCGTGCTCCTGCTGGGCGGGGCGGCGAGCGTGCTCGGCGTGCTGGCCGGGGCCGTCGCGCTCGCCGATGCGGCCGGCGTGGTCGCGCGGGCCGAGGGCAGAGGAGACGAGGCCGCCGCGGCGTCCGCCGTTGCGCGACTCGTGCCCGACGCCCGGGTGGAGGTGAGCGGCGACGACCCGGTGTGCGTCCGGCTGTCGCGAACGGCGCCGCTGCCGCTGCTCGGCGCGCTCGTCCCGTTGGAGGCCCACAGCTGCGCGGCGGGCGGAGGCGAGTGACCCGGGGCGTCTCGGCGGTGGTCGGGGACACCGGGTCGGCGTCGATCGCGTTGGTCGCCGTCGTCGCCTCCGTGGCCGTTCTGACCGCCGCGGGGGTGTCGGTGGCCGCTCGCCTCATCGACGGTCACGCCCTCGCCGCCGCGGCGGATGCCTCCGCCCTGGTCGCGGCTGATGTGGCATCCGGACGTTCGCCGGGTGTTCCCTGCGCGGCGGCCGAGCGCCTGGCGAGGGCCAACCGGGCTCGCGTCGATGCCTGCGCAATAGAAGGGCTCGTGGCGACCGTCCGCCTCGTCCGGGCGGGGGCACTCGGCGATCTGTCGGCTACGGCGACTGCGGGGCCTCCGGGTTCCCCGCCAGGCCGAACGGTCGGCCGGCTCGGCACCGGTCCACGGCCCGCTCTCTGTCGGCGCAGAGGAATGAACGGCGAGACCCGGGCGCTGTGTGTGTATGGTGTGCCTGTCGGATGCACCGACACGGCGACGCACCGATCGCCTGGCGATGATGCCGTCGCGCATCCGGGCCGGCGCACGCTCTCCTCTATAAGACAGAGACACGAGCTCGTCGCAACCAAGTCGTCTGCGCGATTCGCAGACAGTCTTTTCCACCATCCAAGGAGTCCCGTGGCAGACACGAAGAAGCTGGTCATCGTCGAGTCGCCCGCGAAGGCGAAGACGATCGGCCAGTATCTGGGCAGCGGATACGAGGTGCTCGCCTCGGTCGGGCACATCCGCGACCTCGTCGAGCCCAAGAACCTCCCGGCCGACAAGAAGACGGGCTCGCTCGGCAAGTTCTCGGTCGACGTCGAGAACGGCTTCGAGCCCTACTACGTCGTGTCGGACGCGAAGAAGAAGACGGTCGCCGATCTGAAGCGCGCGCTGAAGAACGCCGACGAGCTCTACCTCGCCACTGATGAGGACCGCGAGGGCGAGGCCATCGCGTGGCACCTCCTGCAGGAGCTCAAGCCCAAGGTGCCCGTCAAGCGCATGGTCTTCCACGAGATCACCAAAGACGCCATCCAGAAGGCCCAGGAGAACACCCGCGAGCTCGACACAGCTCTCGTCGACGCCCAGGAGACCCGCCGCATCCTCGACCGCCTCTACGGCTACGAGGTCTCGCCCGTGCTCTGGCGCAAGGTCGGCCCCGGCCTGTCCGCCGGCCGCGTGCAGTCGGCCGCGACCCGTCTCGTCGTCGACCGGGAGCGCGAGCGCCTCGCGTTCGTCTCCGCCAACTACTGGGACCTCTCGGGCATCTTCTCGCCCACGCCGGAGCGCTCGCCCTTCGCGGCGCGCCTCGTCCGCGTCGACGGCAGCCGCGTCGCCTCCGGTCGCGACTACGACGACCGCGGCCAGATCAAAGGCGACGTCACCGCGCTGGACGCCGAGTCGGCGCAGGCGCTCGCCGCAGCGCTCTACGCGCCCGGTGTCGGCGTGGTCGTGCAGTCGGTGGAGTCCAAGCCCTACACGCGCCGGCCCGCCGCCCCGTTCACGACCTCGACGCTTCAGCAGGAGGCGGCGCGCAAGCTCCGCTTCTCGGCCCGCCAGACGATGAGCGTGGCGCAGTCGCTCTACGAGAACGGCCACATCACCTACATGCGAACCGACTCGCCGTCGCTGTCGCAGCAGGCGATCACCGCGGCCCGCACCCAGGCCGCGAAGCTCTACGGCTCCGACACCGTGCCCGAGAAGGTCCGCGTCTACACGGGCAAGAGCAAGAACGCCCAGGAGGCGCACGAGGCGATCCGTCCGTCGGGCGACACCTTCAAGACGCCGACCGAGCTGCAGAGCACGCTCCGCGGCAACGACTGGAAGCTCTACGACCTGATCTGGAAGCGCACCGTCGCCTCGCAGATGGCCGACGCCAAGGGCTCCACGGCGTCCGTCGTCGTCGCGGCCACCACGGCGTCGCCCGTCACCGGGATCGCGAAGGACGGTGCCTCGAGCACCGTCGCCGAGTTCGTCGCGACCGGTACCGTCATCACCTTCCGCGGATTCCTCGCCGCCTACGAGGAGGGCCAGGACGAAGAGCGCCACTCGTCCGACGCCGCTCCGGCCGACGATGCCAAGCTCCCCGTGCTCAAGGAGGGCCAGGCGCTCGTCATCGACGACGTCGAGGCCAAGGGGCACGACACCTCCGCTCCGCCGCGCTACACCGAGGCGAGCCTCGTCAAGACGCTCGAAGAGCTCGGGATCGGGCGCCCCTCGACCTACGCTGCGATCATGTCGACCATCGTCGACCGCGGCTACGTCACGCCGCGCGGCACGGCCCTCGTGCCGAACTGGATCGCCTTCTCGGTGGTACGCCTGCTCGAGGACTACTTCGGCGATCTCGTCGAGTACGACTTCACCGCGTCGATGGAAGACGACCTCGACCTCATCGCCGGCGGCGAGGCCGATCGGGTCGAATGGCTGAACGGCTTCTACTTCGGCAACGAGTCGCACCGCGGCCTCCGCAAGGTCGTCGACAACCTCGGCGAGATCGACGCGCGCGACATCAACTCGATCGACCTCGGCGAGGGCATGACCCTTCGCATCGGCCGCTACGGGCCGTACCTCGAGACGCCGGGCGACGACCCCGAGACGCCTCGCCGCGTCAACGTGCCCGAAGACCTGGCGCCCGACGAGCTCACCCCCGCCAAAGCGCGCGAGCTCATCGACGCCCCGGTGATCGGCGACCGCGTGCTCGGCCTCAACCCCGACTCGGGCAAGGAGGTCGTCGCGAAGGACGGCCGCTTCGGACCCTACGTCACCGAGCGCCCCGTCGAGGTGCCCGAGGACGACATCGCGGCCGACTCCGAGACCGGCGAGATCCTCGAGCCGGCGGCCACTTCCGCATCGGGCACGACGCTGACCAAGGCGCCCGCGAAGAAGGCTCCTGCGAAGAAGGCCCCCGCCAAGAAGGCGGCTGCTCCCAAGGAGCGCACCGCGTCGCTCTTCAAGTCGATGGACGTCGACTCGATCGACCTCACGACCGCTCTCAAGCTGCTCGATCTGCCGCGCATCGTCGGCGTCGACCCCGAGTCGGGCGACGAGATCCAGGCGCAGAACGGCCGATACGGGCCTTACCTCAAGAAGGGCGCCGACACCCGGTCGCTCACCAGCGAGGATCAGATCTTCGAGGTCGACCTGGCGGGAGCTCTCGAGCTCTACGCGCAGCCCAAGTACGGCGCCCGGCGCGCGTCGAGCGCCCTCAAGGAGTTCGAGGCACCCGACCCGGTCAGCGGCAAGGCGATCAAGATCAAGGACGGCCGTTTCGGCGCCTACGTCACCGACGGCGAGACGAACGCGACGATCCCGCGCGGCGAGACCGTCGAAGAGGTCGACTTCGACCGCGCCGTGCAGCTGATCGCCGACAAGCGCGCCAAGGGCCCTGCGAAGAAGCCCGCGGCGAAGAAGGCTCCGGCCAAGAAGCCGGCCGCCAAGAAGCCGGCCGCCAAGAAGCCCGCCGCGAAGAAGCCCGCCGCCGCCAAGACCACCGCCGCCACGAAGCCTGCGGCGACCGAGTCCGAGTAGTGTCCGGCCTCTTCATCACGCTCGAGGGGGGAGACGGCGTCGGCAAGTCGACGCAGGCCGCCCTGCTCGAGACCTGGCTCACCGAGCAGGGGCAGACGGTCGTGCGCACGCGCGAGCCCGGCGGCACCGACCTCGGCGCCGAGATCCGCATGATGGTGCTGCACCGGCGCGGCCACATCGCCCCGCGCGCCGAGGCCCTCCTCTACGCGGCCGACCGCGCCCAGCACGTGTCGACGCTCGTTCGCCCCGCGCTCGAGCGCGGCGAGGTCGTGCTCCAGGACCGCTACCTCGACTCGTCCGTCGCCTACCAGGGCGCCGGCCGGGTGCTCGGCGGCGACGAGGTCCGGGACCTATCTCTCTGGGCGGCCGAGGGCCTCCTGCCCGATCTGACCGTGCTGCTCGACCTCGACGAGACCGCGAGCCGCGCCCGTCTCGACTCCGACGCGAAGGAGTACGACCGGCTCGAGGCCGAGGCCGCCGACTTCCACGCGCGGGTCCGACGCGCCTTCCTGGCCCTGGCCGATGCCGAGCCCGAGCGCTTCCTCGTGATCGACGCCACCCGCAGCCGCGACGACATCGCCGCGGTCATCCAGGCGCGCGTCCGAGAGCTGGTGGGCTGACCGTGGGCTTCTGGGATCACCTCACCGGCCAGGACGACGCCATCCGCTCCCTCCGCGCGGCCGCGTCGACGGCGCCCGGCAACCGCGCCATGTCGCACTCCTGGCTGATCACCGGCCCGCCCGGCTCTGGCCGCTCCAACCTCGCCTACGCGTTCGCCGCGGCGCTGCTGTCGCGCGGACCGGCCGACGAAGACGCCACTCTCGCCCAGGTGCACGCCCGGTCGCACCCCGACCTCGCCGTTCTGAGCACCGACCGCGTCATCATCAAGATCGACGAAGTCCGCGAACTGGTCAGGAACTCGCAGTACTCGCCGTCGGTCGGCCGCTACCGCGTGGTCGTCGTCGAGGATGCCGACCGCATGACCGAGCAGACCTCGAACGTGCTCCTCAAGGCACTCGAGGAGCCCCCGTCGAGCACGGTCTGGATCCTCTGCGCGCCGAGCGAGGCGGACCTCATCCCGACGATCCGGTCGAGGGTGCGATCAGTGCGGCTGCGAGTTCCTGCGCCCGCTGACGTGGCCACGCTCCTCCGCGAGAGAGACGGCATCGACGCCGGGACGGCGCTGCTGGCCGCGCGCGAAGCGCAGAGCCACATCGGGATGGCGAGACGCCTGGCGACCGACCCCGAGGCCCGCGCGAGACGCCGCCAGACCCTCGACACGGTGCTGTCGATCCGGTCCGTGTCGGACGCCGTCGTGGCCGCCGGCGTGCTGCTCGCGGTCGCCGGCGACGACGCCAAGGCCTTCACCGCCGAGCGGGACGAGCAGGAGCGGGAGAGCGCCCTCCGATCGCTCGGAGTAGCACCGGGCGGCACGATCCCGCCGGCCCTGCGCTCGCAGATGCGGACCCTCGAGGAAGACCAGAAGCGCCGCGCCACGAGGTCGCTGCGCGACGGGATCGACCGCATCCTCGTCGACCTGCTCTCGCTCTACCGCGACATCCTGCTGCTTCAGCTGGGCGGCGTCGACGAGCCCATCAACGACAGCATCCGGCCCCGGCTCGATCAGGCTGCGCAGTCGTCGACCGCGGCCTCGACGCTGCGGGTGCTCGACGCCGTGCAGACGGCTCGCGAGCGGGTCGACCGGAACGTCGCCGCCCTGCTGGCCCTCGAGGCGATGCTCATCGCGGTGAGCCGTCACTCCACCCGATAGGTGCACGGTCAGCAGTTTCGCCAGCGCGTAGGCCAAGATGGTCGCATGACCGACCCGCAACCCGGCCTTCGCGAACGCAAACGACTCGCAACGCGGCGAGCCATCCAGGTGGCAGTGCTGCGCCTCGTCCGCGACAGGGGATACGACGCCGTCACCGTCGACATGATCGCGAACGACGCCGACGTGTCGCCCCGCACGTTCTTCAACTACTTCTCGTCGAAAGAGGAGGCCGTCGTCGGCGACCCGCCTCTCGTGCCCGACGGCGAGGCTCTCGACCGGTTCGTCAGCGCCCGCGGCCGCGACCTCGTGCTCTCGGACGTCGTCGGCATCCTCGAGGCCGCGACCGAGGAGTTCCTCACCGACCGCGAGCTCGTCGTAGCCCGCCGCGCGGTCCTGCGCGACCACCCCGAGCTGTTCGCCCGCCGCAACGCCTCCATGCACGAGTTCGAAGCCCAGATCCAAGACCTCGTCGGCCGGCGGCTCGCCGCCGACGACCCCGGCCTGGCCGCCGACGCCGACCGCCTCGCCAGCGAATCGCACCTCGCGGGCCTCGTCGTGATGGCGACCCTCCGCCACGCCTGGGCCGAGTGGATCGAGCAGAAGCCGGTCGAGCTCGGCGCCGCCGAGATCGAGCACACCCTCCGGCAACACCTCGAGCACAGCTTCACGACGCTCGGAACACTGTGGTCACGACAAGGCTCCGCGATCGGGTAATGTATCTGACTGTGCGTTCGAGCAACCACTCGAAATCACGCCGCCTTAGCTCAGTCGGTAGAGCGTCTCACTCGTAATGAGAAGGTCGTCAGTTCGATTCTGACAGGCGGCTCCCTTGGGCATTTGCTGTTCGCGTCTCGCTTCGCTCGCCGCTCGCATGCCGCGGTCGTGGTGTTTGTCTGGCGCCTTCGGCGCGCGCGTCAGAGGCCGCAAGCGGCCTTGACGCTGTGGCCTTTGGCCGCGGGGCGGCCTTGGCCCTGGCGGAACCTTCCGACGAGGGTGGTGCGACGGGCGACGGCGCCTAGCGGGAACCTTCCGACGGGGGTGGGGCCATTGGCCGCGGGGCGGCCTCGGCCCCTGGCGGGAACCTTCCGACGAGGGGTGGGGGGACGGGCGACGGCGGGTGCGCGACGGGCCGGGGGGTCAGCTGTCGCCCTGGTCGAGGACCCGCCAGCCGGCTGACGTTCGCGTGAAGCACAGCATCCAGTCCTGCGTCCCCGCCTGGATCGTCTCGTCGCTGCTGGCCGTCGTCCGCATCGTGAACGGCACGCAGTAGTCGCCCGCCGGCTCGCCCGTCGGGTCCGGCTTGCCGACGCCTGAGAACGCCAGCATGCGCGGGTCGCGGCACCAGGCGAACGTCCCCGTGCCCGGACCATCGGGCGCGTGCACGGTCAGCGCGTCCGTCAGCCCGCAGTCCTCCGTCGTCGCGGCGCGCAGGTACGCCAGCGCGACGTCTCGCACAGGGGCCGACGGCGCAGGAACGGGCCCCCGCGCCTCCGTGGCCCTCGTCGCCACGGCGTGCCCCCCGACGCCCGCCCCGACCGCGACCACCGCCGCGACGATCATCCATCTCGCTCTCATCCGCCCAGCTTCGCGGTCGCGGGCGGGCCCCGCCATCGGCCTGGAGGACGAGATCGCCGAAGGCCGGGCGGGGTCGGAGCCGGAGGGCAGTTCCTGCGCCCGAGAATATTCGGGGCGGGATGTCAGGATGTGGCTCCTGACGACATTGCCTGGGTGGAGGACCACATGGGGGAGCAAGCGGAGCGATCCGACGTGGCCCTGCTCGACGCGTCGAAGCAGGGTGACGTCGGATCGTTCGCGAGCCTGTACGAGAGGCACGCCGGGGCGATCCTGCGGTACTGCTGGGCGAAGGTCGGCCAGCAGCACGCCGCCGAAGACCTCGCGCAGGAGACGTTCGTCGTCGCCTGGACGAAGCGATCGTCGGCGACGGTCGTCGATCAGTCGCTGCTCCCGTGGCTGCTGACGATCAGCCGCAACCACTGCCGCAACCACCTCCGCAAGCATGCGAACCGGGCGACGCTCGAGCTTCGCGACAGCGATGGCACGGCCGGCGACACGGCCGAAGACGCCGCATGGGTCCGGTCCGAGCTCGCCAAGCTGAGCCCGACCGACCAGGAGCTGTGCCGCCTCTGCCTCGTCGAGGGGCGGTCCTACCGCGAGGCGGCCCAGGCGCTCAGCACGACCGAGGCCGCTGTCGGCAAGCGGCTCCAGCGGATCAGGGCGCGCCTCCGCGCCGCCCTCGGACACGAGTAGGAGACCCCGATGACGCAGGAACTCCTGCCCCCCGCCGACGAGACCGACCGCCTGGCGCAGGCCCGCCTCCCCGAGGTGCTCCGCCGCATCGACGCCGTCGAGCGCACCCGACGTCGGCGACGGCGGACTCTGCTCGTCGGGGTGCCGCTCGTCGCGGCTGTGCTGGTGGTCGGCGGCTTCGCCCTTCCGGCCCTGGCGCCGCAGTCGAGCGACGTCATGTCGGCGGGCGGCACCTCCGGCGAGAGCTCGCCGACGAGCGGGGGCGTGGCGGCGGACGGAAGCGTCCCGCAGAACGCGTCCGCCGGATCGCTGTCGTGCGAGGGCGCTGCCGCCGTCGCCGGACGCGCCGAGTTCTCGGGCGATCCGACGACCGCCTGCGAGCGACTGCTCCGCCTCCCGGCCGGCTCGCTCGACGACGCCGTGGTCTGCGAGGGGCCTTCCCGCGCGATCTCCGTGTACGCCGACGACCCGGCGACCTGTGCAACTCACGATCAGAAGGTGTGGACCAGATGAACGCTCTCCGAACGGCCGCGATCGCGGCGGCCAGCATGGTGGCCCTCAGCCTGAGCGGATGCGCGGCGATCGAGGAGGCGACGATCGCCAATCCGTTCGGCGACGCGCAGTACACGTCGATGTCCGGGACGGACGGCGGCAAGGCGGTGGAGTGGCTCGGGACGACGCCGCTCACCATGAGCTTCACGCGGATGAACGGGACTCTGACGATGATGATGAACACGCCGTGCAACGCGGTGTCCGTCGACGTTCGAGCTCGCGGCGAGGATCTCGTGCCCACGGGCAACGTGACTGCGACGGCGATGGGGTGCCGCGCCCGTGAGAGCGGCCAGGAGCACTGGGCCACCGAATTCGCCGCCCACACCATGCAGTACACCCGCGATGATTCGACGCTCACCCTCACGAGCGGCGACGAGACGATCCGCTTCTCGGTCGATGACTAGCCTCGGCCGAGCGGTTTGTTAGCGAACCGCAACCTTTGTAGTCTTCGTCAGGACGCGGCACACCCGGCCGCCGAGCACCAGGGAGCCCGATGACGAACGACGACCAGCCCCGACGGGGTCGCCGATCCGCGCAGGAGAGAGAGCCCGCGGCCTCGAGCCAGCCTGCGCCGACCGTCGCGCGGCACGGACGTCTCCGCCGCAGCCGCCCGGCCATCGTCGCGCTCAAGGCCGTCGGCATCGTCGCTGCCGTCGCCCTCGTCAGCACTGTCTCGGTCGCCGGCATCGCCGCGTGGTCGGTCGTGCACGAGGCCCAGCCGTCGGTTCCGTTCACCGCCATCGGTCCGTCGGGCAAGGCGCAGCACAAGACCGAGCAGATCACGGCCTACTCGGGCGAGGTCAACATGCTCGTGGTGGCGTCCGACACCCGGACGGGTCAGGGCGCCGGATTCGATGATGCCGCGAACCAGGCTGCGAGTTCCGGCGTCGGAAACAACGACACCAACCTCCTGATCCACATCAACGAAGACCACACCAGCATGGCCGTCATCAGCCTGCCCCGTGACCTCGAGGTGCCGCTGCCGGCCTGCAAGAACGACTCCGGCGGCACGACGCCCGCCTCGTCGCTCGGGATGCTCAACACGTCGCTCGGACGCGGCGGCGTGAAGATGGGCCTCCAGTGCGTGGCGACGACGGTCGCGAGCCTCACCGGCGTGCAGATCGACTACGCCGCCATGGTCAAGTTCGACGGCGTCGTGAAGATGACGACGGCCGTCGGCGGGGTCACCGTGTGCCTGGCCACGCCCCTCGTCGACCCGAACACCGACCCGCCGCTGAACATCCCCACGGCGGGGCCGCACGTGTTCAAGGGCAAGGAGGCCGGGGCGTTTCTGCGGACCCGCGAGGGCGTCGGCTTCGGCGGCGACACCGCGCGCATCAGCAATCAGCAGGTCTTCATGTCGGCGCTCATGCGCAAGATCGTCAACGGGGGAGTCCTGAGCAACCCCGTGCAACTGTACAACCTCTCGTCGACGGCCCTGAAGAGCGTGCAGAAGTCGTCGAGCCTCACGGCTCCGACGCTCGTCAAGATCGGCGTCGCCGTGAAGTCGATCGGCCTCGACAACATCGTCTTCTTCCAGTACCCGAGCGTCGACGATCCCGCCGACGCCAACCGCCTCATCCCCGACCCGGCCGGCGTCACCGCCCTGAAGGCCGCGCTCGTCAGCAACCAGGCGATCACGCTCGCGCCGGGCAGCCTCGGCCAGTCGGCGCAGCTGGCGACTCCGTCGGCGTCGTCATCGGCGACCTCGGCTCCTGCCGCGCCGTCCACACCGAAGTCGTCGAGCGCGTCCAAGGCGCCCGCGCCCAGCAAGACCGCCGCTGTGCTCCCGGGTACGGCCACCGGCCAGAGCGCGGCGCAGGAGACGTGCACGGCGAAGAAGGCCTACTGACGCGGGGCCGGCGCGTCTCCTCGACTAGTGGAATCGGGCGAATCGGCAGCTGACGCCTGGGTTTCGCCCGATCTGGCTAGCGGACGACGTGGCGTCAGTCGCCGTGCTCCTCGGACGGGTACCGCTCGCCTTGGGGGTCGTAGCCGGACCCGCGTCCGATCTCCTCGTCGGCGGTGGGAACATGCCGCTCGCCCGAGATGCCGCTGCCGTTGACGGCGACGTAGCCGTCCTCGCCGGAGGTGGCGCCGCCGAGCGGCTCGGTGACGTCGCCGTCCGGAGCCGAGGAGGGAGCCGGAGAGGTGACCGAGGAGGGGGAGGGAAGCGTGGGCTTGTCGTCGTCTGTGCTCATGCGCGTAGACGGTAGCCCCTGCGCTACAGGCGCTCCCAGGGCGCGGGCTTCGGCACGCTGACCCCGCACGCGTTGCAGATCTGCTCGGCCGGCCCGGCGTTCTTGTCGTCGAACACGTCGCGGTGGCGGTGGCAGTAGAGCCAGACCTCGCCGCAGCCGTGCGTCCAGGTCCAGAGGGCCTCGTGCGAGCAGCCCTCCCACTCGCACGACACGGTGTCGTCGAGTCCATCGAGCACGACGAGCTCGAAGTCGATCTCCCACGTGATCTCGGTGCTGGGCATGCTGCCTCCTACGGCGAGCAGAGCGGCGTTCGTCAGAGCCGGAGCGTTGACCTATTTCAGCACGCCGGCGGGTAGAACGGCCCGATCGAGCCTGGAGGTGCGCACCAGGTGTGAAAGGCTTACGGAGTGAACACCAAGCGCGTCATCGTCGTCGGCTCCGCGAATCAGGACTACCTGGTGCGCACCGTCCGCGCACCCCAGCCGGGCGAGACCGTCATGGCCACCGGCCTGACCAAGCAGCCGGGCGGCAAAGGCGCGAACCAGGCCGTCGCGGCGGCGCGACTCGGGGGAGACGTGCACTTCGTGGGCGCGGTCGGTCGGGACGACGACGGGGCCCGGATCCTGCGTTCCCTGGACTCAGACGGGGTGTCGGTCGACGACGTGCGGATCGTCGACGGGCAGCCCACCGGACTCGCCCTGATCTCGATCGACGACACCGGCGAGAACTCGATCACCGTGGTCTCGGGTGCCAACGGCACGGTGACGGCCGAGCGCGCCGCCGCCGCGGTCGTCAGGCTGGCCTCGGACGACGCTCTCCTGTCCATGCAGGGCGAGCTGCCGCGTGACGTGCTCGAGGCCTCCGCGCGCGCGGCTGCCGTCGCCGGCGCCCGCGTCGTGCTCAACCTCGCGCCGTACCTCGAGATCGACGCCGACGTCGTCGCGCTCGCCGACCCCGTGATCGTCAACGAGACCGAGGCCGCCGAGATGACGGGGCTCTCGATCGCCAGCGTCGACGAGGCCCTCGTCGCCGTCGACTCGCTCACCGAGCGGGCTCTCTCCGCCGTCATCACGCTCGGGTCGCTCGGCGCGGTCTGGGCGAATCGCGGCGAGCACGGCCACGTCGAGGCGAACCGGGTCGAGCACGTCGTCGACACCACCGGCGCGGGCGACGCCTTCTCGGGTGCCCTCGTCTCCAGCCTCGCCGCGGGCAGCGACCTCGAAGGGGCCGTCCGCGTCGGAGCCCTCGCCGGCAGCTTCGCCGTTCGCGGCATCGGCGCCCAGTCGTCGTACCCGCGAGAGTCCGATCTCGGGGCCGGCCCCGCCGCAGGCTGACGCCTGCCCGGGCGGGCTCGGCCCCGCCGCGGGCTGACGCCTGCCCGGACGGGGGTGATCGCCGCCGTTCGCTTTCTCGCCCGTCTTTCGTAGGATGGTCGCGATGACTTCCGACGACGAGGCCACCCGGGCCGGCCTGCTCTCCCGGGCCGGCGCCTTCTTCCGCACCCACCCGCGGGGTACCGCCATCACCGGCGGAGCCCTCGCTCTCGTGATCTTCGGCGGCGGCGCGCTCGCGGCAGGTGCCGCCACGGCGCCCACCTCCGCTCCCGCGACCAGCGCTCCCGCCGTCGCTCGCTCGGCGTCCGCGGCGCCGTCCTCCTCGGCCGCGTCCACTCCGAAGGCGACGTCGAAGGCCACGTCGAAGGCGACGCCGAAGACCACAGCGCGTTCTGCCCCCTCGCCCGTGCCCTCGGCCGTTCCGCTCCGCACCTGCACCGTCGCCGGCGCGGCGTCCGACGCCCGGCTCGGCACCTTCGAGGGCACCGTGCTCGATGCCAAGTCCGGCGCCACGCTCTTCGACCGCAGCGGGTCGACCCCCGCGCGCACCGGAAGCGTCATGAAGACCCTCACCACGGCCGTCGCGCTCGCCGACCTCGGCGCCGACTACCGCTTCACGACCAAGGTCGTCGGCTCGACCACCGGCACGGGCATCGCCCTCGTCGGCGGCGGCGATGCGACCCTGAGCGCCACTCCGGCGGGCTCCGAGAGCATCTACCCGGGCGCCCCGAAGCTGAGCACCCTCGCCGCCGAGGTGAAGGCGAAGCTCGGCACCAAGAAGATCACGGACATCGTGCTCGACGACAGCTACTGGAACGACGCCGACGCGTACGACCCCAGCTGGCCGGCGAGCGAGCTCACCATCGGCTACCAGCCCCGCGTCGTCTCGCTGATGGTCGACGGCGACCGCGCCAACCCGACCCTGTCGGTCAGCCCACGCTCGAGCGACCCCGTCGGCCGTGCCGGCGAGGCGTTCCGCACGGCGCTCGTCGCCGCCGAGGTCTCGGGTGCCTCGACGGCCGCTCTCACCCGCGGAACCGCCAAGAGCACCGACGTGCTCGCCGAGGTCAAGTCGCAGCCGGTATCGACCCTCATCGGCCAGATGATCCCGAACAGCGACAACACGCTCGCCGAGATGATGGCCCGGGTGTCGTCGAAGGTATCAGGCTCCGACGGCTCCGCGGCATCACTCACCGCCGTCTACCAGAAGGCCCTCAAAGGCACCTACGGCCTCGACGCCTCCACCATCAAGATCGTCGACGGCTCGGGTGAGAGCGCCAACAACGGCGTGCCCAGCGCCCTCGAGGCGTCGCTGATGCGCAAGGTCCTCGCAGGCGAGGGGTCGCTCAAGCTCCTCTACGACTCGCTCCCGGTCTCCGGTCAGTCCGGCACCCTCTCCACCCGCTTCACCGGCGCCAACGCCATCGCACGCGGCGCCATCCACGCCAAGACCGGCTGGATCGACAGCGCCTACACCCTTGCCGGAACCGTCGACGCGAAAGACGGGACCCAGCTCACCTTCGCGTTCTACGCGATCGGCAATGTGAGCGGCACGGCGCGCGAGGCCCTCGACACCCTCGCCACGGCGGTCTACTCGTGCGGTGCGAATCTGAGCGACGACTAGTTCCTGCGCACGCTGCCCGCCTCTCTTTCTCTCTCTCCCCTCCCCCTCCCTCCTCCCCCCGCCCCAAGGGCGGTGAGGAGTTGCTGGTTGCTGCCCGGGGCGGCCTCGTCGACAAGCAGCGACTCCTCACGCGGCTTGCGGCTTGCGGCTCGCGCGCTCGCGCGCCCGCGCGCTGCGCGCTGCGCGCTGCGGCAGACTGCTGACATGAGCCGCGCCCTTCTCGTCGTCGATGTGCAGAACGACTTCACCGAGGGCGGAGCCCTGGGCGTGGAGGGCGGAGCGGCGGTCGCGGCGGGAGTGACGGCGCTCCTGCACTCGTCGGACTATGCCGTCGTCATCGCCTCGCGCGACTGGCACGACGCCTCGGGCGACAACGGCGGCCACTTCGCGACCGACGCGGAGCCCGACTTCGTCGAGACCTGGCCCGTCCACTGCGTCGCAGGAACTCCCGGCGCCGCCTACCACGACGCCTTCGACGCTTCGGCCGTCGACGTCCACATCGTCAAGGGCATGGGCGAGCCCGCCTACTCGCTCTTCGAGGGGGTCGTCGCCGGGGTCGACGGGGCGCGCGGCGTCAGGGACGGCGCTCCTGAGACGGCGATCCACGTGCTCGATCGGCTCGGCGTGACCGAGGTCGACGTCGCCGGGCTGGCCACCGACTACTGCGTGCGCGCGACGGCCCTCGACGCGGTCGCCGCTGGACGTCGCGTGCGCGTGCTCTCCGCCCTCGTCGCGGGTGTCGCGCCGCGGAGCAGCGCCGCCGCGCTCGCCGAGCTGCGCGCCGCGGGCGTCGCCGTCGTGTAGCCGCCGGGCCGCCGGGACGTGGCCGTCGTCGTCGTTTCGGCGTCCTGTGGGCGACGCGCACGGCCATCTCGTGGGGGCGGCCCGCCGCGTAGGGCGTGGTGCCGTTCCGCGAGGTGGCCGTCGTCGTCGCTTCGGCGTCCGGTGGGCGACGCGCGCGGCGATCTCGTGAGGTGGCGCGCCGCGTCGTTGGCGCGCCGGGTGGGTGACGCGCGCGGCCATCTCGTGGGGCGGCTCGCCGCGTCGGGCGTGGTGCCGTTCCGCGAGGTGGCCGTCGTTGTCGTGTCGGCGTCCGGCGGGCGACGCGCATGGCCATCTCGTGAGGTGGCTCGCCGCGTCGGTGGCGCGCCCGGTGGGTGACGCGCATGGCCATCTCGTGGGGTGGCGCGCCGCGTCGGGCGTGGTGCCGTTCCGCGAGCTGGCCGTCGTCGTCGTGTCGGCGTCCGGCGGGAGACGCGCGCGGCCATCTCGTGAGGTGGCGCGCCGCGTCGTTGGCGCGCCGGGTGGGTGACGCGCGCGGCCATTTCGTGAGGTGGCGCGCCGCGTCGGCGGCGCGCCGGGTGGGCGACGCGCGCGGCCATCTCGCGCGCTGGCCGGCGCCGGCGCCGACCGCCCGCCTCCGGGGGCCGCTAGACCAGCAGCTGGTGCTTCGCGAGGTCGCGGTAGAGCGGCGTCGAGACGACGAGCTCCGAGTGCGTGCCCACGCCGACGACGCGCCCGCCGTCGAGCACGACGATCTGGTCGGAGTCGACGACGGTCGACAGGCGGTGGGCGATGATGATCAGCGTGCGGTCGACCGCGACGGCGTCGATCGCCTCGCGCAGCCGCTGCTCGTTGATGCCGTCGAGCGACGACGTCGACTCGTCGAGCAGCAGGATCGGCGGCGCGGCCAGGAGCGTCCGCGCGATCGCCAGTCGCTGCTTCTCGCCGCCCGAGAGCATCACTCCGTCTTCGCCGACCTGGGTCTCCAGACCTGCATCACCGCGCTCGACCACGTTCGTGAGATTCACCGCTTCGAGCACCCGCAGGCAGTCCGCGTCGGTCGCGTCGGGGGCGCCGAGCACGAGGTTGTCGCGGATCGTTCCGGCCAGGACCGGGGCGTCCTGCTCGACGTAGCCGATCTGGGCGCGGAGCGACTCGCGGTCGAGCGCCCGGATGTCTTCTCCGCCGAGGCGGATGACGCCGGCGGTCGGATCGTAGAAGCGCTCGATGAGCGCCAGGACGGTCGACTTGCCAGCTCCGGAGGGGCCGACGAGGGCGGTCCGCGTGCCCTGCTCGGCGTGGAAGCTCACGCCGTGGAGGACGGTCAGGTCGTGCGCGGCCGACGGGCGGGGCGCCGTGGGAGAGAGGAGCTCGTCGTCGGCGGGCGGTGCGGCCGGGTACGTGAACTCGACGCCGTCGAACGACAGCGAGTGCGCGGCGGCAGCGACCGGTGCGGCCGCGGCGCTCGCGCCGGCGGAATCGGCGCTCGTCTCGCCGGGCAGATCGATGATCTCCTGGATGCGGCCGAGGGCTCCCAGCGCCGAGTTGACGCTGGTCACGGCTCCGAAGGCCTGGCCGAGCGGCATGATCATCAGGAACAGGAACAGGATGAACGAGACCAGGTCGGCGACCGTGTCGGCGCCGGAGGCCACGCGGTAGCCGCCCACGCCGAGCACGACGAGGAAGGACACCTGCATGGCGATGCTGGCGATCGGCACGACGACGGCGGAGGCGCTGGCGACCTCGAGCCCGCGGTCGTAGGCGCCCTGAGCGTCGACGTCGATGGCGGCGATCTCGCGGTCGGTCGCGCCGGAGGCCCGGACCGTCCGGATGGACGAGATGGCGCGTTCGACGGCGGCGGTCAGGTCGCCGACCTTGCGCTGGGCGCGCTGGCTCGCGACGCGGATGCGGCGCGACAGAGTCACGACGACGACGACCGAGACCGCGACGATCAGCACGGTCAGGCCGAGGAGGACCGGGTCGATGATCGCCATGCCGACGATGGCGCCGATGAAGGTCAGCGAGCCGCCGATGGCGTCGACGAGGCCCTGCGTCAAGACGGCGCGGAGGAGGGTCGTGTCGGATCCGACGCGCGACACGAGGTCGCCGGTGCGGCGGGCGTCGAACTCGCTGATGGGGAGGTTGAGCATGCGTGCGACCAGTCGGCGACGGCTCGAGAGCACGACGGCCTCGCCGGTGCGCTGGAGCAGGTAGTGCTGGAACCCGTTCACCAGGCCGGAGATGACGACGAGCGCGACCAGCGCGACGACCAGGGTGCCGAGCGGCTTGTTCGACTGGACGAAGCCGATGACCTGCTGCACCAGCAGCGGCTGGGCGAGCGAGGCCGCGGCGCCGAGCACGCTGAGCCCGATGATGACGGCGAGCATCGGCTTGTGCTCGAACAGGAAGGGCAGTAGCTGGCTGAACTTCGCGCGCGGCCCCTCGGGGATCGGGCGGCCGTTGCGGTCGAGGCGCGGAGGCCTCGGCTTGCGGGAGCGGCCCCGCGCCTTGCCCGGGGATGCGGGGAGAGGAGCGTCGGTGGTGGGAGGTGCGGCGGTGTCGGAGCTCATTGTGTCCTTCGGGCGGTGATCCTGCGCCCGATTTTAGTCGCGTGCCGCCGCGCGCGGCGAAACCCCCGGCGCCTGTGGAGAAGCCCACGGCGAAACCCCCGGCACCCGTGGAGGACGGGGCCGGGGGCTTCGGGGTGGATCGCCTAGTTGAGGTTGTCGGAGTAGTCGACGTCGCGCGTCTCGCGACTCAGGAACAGCGCGCCGAGCGTGATCAGGGCCATCGCCGACAGGTAGACGCCGACGAGCCAGGTGCTGCCTCCGGCCGCCTTCCACAGCGCGACGGCGATGAACGGGGCGACAGCCGCGCCGAGGATGCTCGCCACGTTGTAGCTGATGGCCGAGCCGGTGTAGCGGACGTTCGCCGGGAAGAGCTCCGGCAGCACGGCGCCCATCGGGCCGAAGGTCAGCCCCATCAGGATGAAGCCGATCACCAGCAGGCCCTGTGCTCCGGCGAAGCCCGCCGAGAACAGCGGCGAGAACAGGAAGCCGAAGACGAAGATCCCGGCGGTGACGGCGAGCAGTAGACGACGTCGGCCGAAGCGCTCGGCCAGGGGACCGGAGACGAGCGTGAAGATGCCGAAGAACGCGACTCCGACGATCAGCATCAGCAGGAAGCTCTCGCGCGAGTATCCGAGGCCGGCGACCGGAGCGTCTTTGGCGGCCGTGCCGAAGGTCAGCGTGAACGTGGTCATCAGGTAGAAGAGCGTGTACGTCGCCAGCATGATGAACGTGCCGAGGATCAGCTGGCGCCAGCTGCTGCGGAACACGCGGCCCAGCGGCAGCTTCGACACGTTGCCGGTCTCGACGACCTTCGTGAACGCGGGGGTCTCGACGAGCTTGAAGCGCGCGTAGAGGCCGACGGCCACCAGCAGCGCCGAGCCGAGGAACGGGATGCGCCAGCCCCAGGTGGCGAACGCGTCGGCCGACATGCTCACGTTGAGGATCAGGAACAGGCCGTTGGCGACCATGAAGCCGATCGGCGCGCCGAGCTGCGGGAAGGTGCCGTAGATGGCGCGCTTGCCCGCCGGGGCGTTCTCGGTGGCGAGCAGCGCCGCCCCCGACCACTCCCCGCCGAGGCCGAACCCCTGGGCGAAGCGCAGGATCACGAGGAACGTCGGCGCCACGATGCTCCAGCCGGGCGTGGTGCCGGCGGGGATCAGGCCGATGAGGAACGTCGCGATGCCCATCGTCAGCAGCGATGCGATGAGCGTGTTCTTGCGGCCGATGCGGTCGCCGAAGTGGCCGAAGACGATCGAGCCGACGGGGCGCGCGATGAACGCGACGCCGAAGACGGCGAACGATGCGAGGAGGGCGACCGTCGGGTCGGTGTTCGCGAAGAACAGCGTCGGGAACACGAGGACGGCTGCGGTCGCGTAGACGTAGAAGTCGTAGAACTCGATCGACGTGCCGATGAGGCTGGCGACGATCACGCGAGCGCGGGAGTTCACAGGGGCGGGGCTGGTCGCCTTGCCGGCGGCGGTCGTTGTTGACATGGGGGTGTTCTCCGTGAACGGATTGCACGGGCACGCCTGGGCCGGCGCGCGCACGGTGCGGGCTGGCAGCGAGTGCGACGGGGAGACGGCGCAGGATGGCGCGGGAACTCCCGTGCGTCATCGCCACCGGGGAAGTGGTCGGCCGCTCGTGACGACCTGTTCACAGGCTACTACGACACGCTCGAGACGGCGAACCGCCTGGCAAGGATTCGAGCGGCCCGGTCGGGGCCGAGGCACCGACTGCACCCCGCCGCTGGAACCTAGACAAGCTACCTATTCAATCTAGGTAAACTGCCCGTTGATCTGGGAAAAAAGTACCGCATCATCCTCGCCGTGTGAAGCCCTAGAAAGCGGAGCCACCTGGCCCATAGAGTGCAGGGGTCTGCCAGTCTTTGGCCGGCACAGATGGCTCACGGGCCCTCGATTGGCTTTCACGGCAGGGAATCGGGCTCGTGAGCCGTCGCAAGGCCGGCATCGTGACGACCGCCGCGTCGCAAGAAGGGCCGCACCTCTCAAGACGAGGTACGGCCCTTACGACCGGCGGAACGCTAGCTTCACGGGCAGGGGCACTCCGCAGTCGCCGCGAGGCCAGACAGGCCATCGCTCGCCACACCCTACGCCGACACCGCGCCGGAGTCGACCGGTGGTGCGGGTGACTCCCAGGCAGTCGGCACACGGCGGCTCAGCCGACCGGATCGAAACCCGTATCGAGCGAGCCGGGCAGCTGGTGGCCCATGCGGTCGCGCTTGGTGTCGAGGTACGCCTCGTTGAAGGCGCCGACCCCGACGACCAGCGGCACCATCTCGGTGACCTCGATGTCGTGCGCGGTGAGCTGCGCCCGCTTGTCGGGGTTGTTCGACAGGAGGCGCACCGACTCCAAGCCCAGATCGCGCAGGATCTCGGCAGCCGCGACGTACTCCCTCGCATCGGCGGGGAGGCCGAGTGCGAGGTTGGCGTCGAGCGTGTCGAGGCCCTCCTCCTGGAGCTTGTAGGCGCGGAGCTTGTTGACCAGCCCGATGCCGCGGCCCTCGTGGCCGCGCAGGTAGATGACGACGCCGCCCTGGTTGTGGATGGTGTCGAGCGCGGCGTCGAGCTGCGGTCCGCACTCGCACTTGAGCGAGCCGAACGCCTCGCCGGTGAGGCACTCCGAGTGCACGCGGACGATAGCGCCGTCGCCGGGCTGACCGGAGACGATGGCGATGTGATCCGCGCCGGTGTCGAGGTCGCGGTAGGCGCGCATGCGGAAGGTCCCGTGGGTGGTCGGGACGGTCGTCTCGACCTCGAAGGTGACGTGCGGGCGCACGGCTGGGGTGTCGGTCATCGGGAGCTCCCGCTCTGAGTGCGGGCGAGGATCGCGAGATCGTCGCCGAGGGGGGTGACGGAGGTCACCGAGAGGTGACGCTGGCCGTCGATCGTGTCTACACCGAGGTCGCCGAGGGCGAGCCGGGGGCCGCCGATCAGCGTCGGGGCGAGGTAGACGAGGTAGTCGTCGACGAGGTCGTTCCGGATGAGCTCGCCGGCGACGGTGGGGCCGCCCTCGACGAAGACGGTGCGGACGTCGCGGGCGAACAGGTCGGAGAGCACCGCTCGGAGGTCGCGCGTGCCGGTCTCGACCAGGCCGCGCGGGTGCTGACGCAGACGCGCGTCGATCGGGACGGGGCGCTCGCCGACGACGACCGGCAGGGGCTGCAGTGGCAGCAGCTCGCCGCCGTCGCCGCGGGCGGTGAGAGTGGGGTCGTCGGCGAGCACGGTGCCCGTGCCGACGAGGATCGCGTCATGATCGGCCCGCTGCTCGTGAACGTGCTGGCGCGCGGCGGTGCCGGTGATCCACTGGCTGGTGCCGTCGGCTGCGGCGGCGCGGCCGTCCAGGCTCGACGCCCATTTGAGCGTGACGAACGGGCGCTGGAGCGACGCGGCGATCAGCCAGCGGCGCATCCACTCGGCGACCTCCGCGGCGAGCACCCCCTCGTCGACGGGGATGCCGGCGGCGCGCAGCCGCTCCTTGCCCCCGCCGGAGTGCGCTCCCGGGTCTTCGACGGCGAACACGACCCGCCCGATGCCGGCCTCGATCAGCGCCTCGGCGCACGGGCCGGTGCGGCCCCAGTGGTTGCAGGGCTCCAGAGTGACGACGGCGGTCAGCCCGCGCGCGCCGCCCGCAGGCAGCTTCGACATGGCGTCGACCTCGGCGTGCGGCGTCCCGGCGCCTCTGTGCCAGCCCTCGGCGACGGTGCGCCCCACGTCGTCGAGCAGCACGCAGCCGACCGAGGCGTGCGACCCGCGAGCCGGTCCGCGCGATGCCAGGGTCAGCGCGTGGCGCATGGCCTGGACGATCTGTTCGGGGGTGGGGCTCACGGGGGGCTTTCTCTCGAGAAGTGGAGCGGTGGTTCGACCATAACCAACGCCGTGCACCGAGGCGTATTCCGGAAAGGTGGCGTAACAGAGCCTTTACCAAAGCCTTAGGGCGCAGGAACTGCCGGCCCGCCGCCGGGCATCGACTCCTCGGGCCAGCCCGCCTTCTCGCCCCTGTCGTCGCCCGCCGCCAGCCGGGCCTTCCAGCAGGCCGGGTGCTGCCGGTCGCGGTCGGGCTGCAGCCCGGGGCCCTCGCCGACGTAGGTGAACCCGGCTCGGCGGGCCACGCCGGCGGAGCCGCGGTTGCCCACGTAGCCCTCCCACAGGATGTCGGGCATGCCGTCGGCGAAGGCCCAGTCGGCGACGAGCCGCACGGCCTCGGTCATGAGGCCGCGCCCGCGCACTCCGGCAGCCGCCCAGAACCCGATGTCGCGGTGCTGGTGGCGGATGCTGACCATGCCGACGAGGAGGCTGGAGCCGGGCTCGCGGAGGCCCCAGGTGTACTCGCGCCCGGTGGTCCAGCCGCGCTCGACGATCTGCGAGACGAACATCTGGGCGTCCTGGAACGTGTACGGCACCGGGACGGTGGTGAACTCCTGCAGGACCGCGTCTTGGCAGGCGTCGAAGATGGCGCCCGTGTCGGCGGTGCGGGGCACCTCGAGGCGGAGTCGCGGGGACTCCAGCACGAACGGCTTCATGGTCGCGGGGCGAGGGCGGCCGAGGCCGTCAGCGCACCTTCCGGACGAAGCCGATGCGGTCGTAGACGGTCGCCAGCGTCTTCTCGGCGATCTCGGACGCCCGGTCGGCGTTGGCGGAGAGCACGCGGTCGAGCTCGGCGGTGTCGTCGAGGAGCTCGAGCGTGCGCTCGCGCACGGGCGCGAACGTCTCGACGACGACCTCGGCGACGTCTTTCTTGAGATCGCCGTAGCCGCGACCTGCGTACTGCTCCTCGAGGGCCGGGATCGCCGTGCCGGTGAAGGCCGACAGGATCGAGAGGAGGTTCGAGACGCCGGCCTTGGCGCCGCGGTCGAAGCGGATCTCGCGCTCGGTGTCGGTGACGGCGCTGCGGATCTTCTTGCTCGTCTTGGACGGCTCGTCGAGCATCCACACGATGCCGCTGTCGGTCGCCGCCGACTTGCTCATTTTCGACTCGGGGTTCTGGAGGTCGTAGATGCGCGCGGTCTCCTTGAGGATGTAGGGCTCGGGCACGACGAATGTCTCGCCGAACCGCGAGTTGAAGCGGTTTGCGAGGTCGCGGGTGAGCTCGACATGCTGCTTCTGGTCGTCGCCGACCGGCACCAGCTCGGCGCCGTAGAGCAGGATGTCGGCCGCCATCAGGATCGGGTAGGTGAAGAGGCCGACCGAGGCCGACTCGGCGCCCTGCTTCGCCGCCTTGTCTTTGAACTGCGTCATGCGGCTGGCCTCGCCGAAGCCGGTCAGCGTGTTCAGCACCCAGGCCAGCTCGGCGTGGGCCGGCACCTGGGACTGCACGAACAGGATCGACTTGGCGGGATCGATGCCCCCGGCGATGTACTGGGCCGCGGTGCGGCGCGTGGTGGCACGGAGGGTGGCCGGATCTTGCGGCACGGTGATCGCGTGCATGTCGACGACGCAGAACAGGGCGTCGTGGGTGTCCTGCAGCGCGACCCACTGCTGCAGGGCGCCGATGTAGTTGCCGGCGTGGAGCGAGTCGCCGGAGGGCTGCATGCCCGAGAAGAGGCGGGGAGGAGTCATTGCGTGGCCTAACTGGTGGAGCGGAAGAAAGGAGGGTGCCCGGATGCGGTGGGGCTAGACGTCGTAGTCGACGACCACGGGGGTGTGGTCGGACCAGCGCTTGTCGTACGAGTCGGCGCGGTCGACGGAGTAGCTCGTGACCTTGGCGGCGAGCTCGGGGGTGGCCATCTGGTAGTCGATGCGCCAGCCGGAGTCGTTGTCGAACGCCTGGCCGCGCCACGACCACCACGTGTACGGACCGTCGACGTCGCCCGCCTGCTCGCGGCCGATGTCGACCCAGCCGAGCCCCTTGCCGCTGGTGCCGTCGACGCCCTCGACCTTCTTGCCCGCGGCGCCGAAGAAGCGGTCGAAGTAGGCGCGCTCGCGCGGCAGGAAGCCGGCGCGCTTGACGTTGCCCCGCCAGTTCTTGATGTCGAGGGGAGTGTGGCCGACGTTGAGGTCGCCCACGACGACAGCGAGCGGGTTGTGCTTCTCGAGCTGGGGGAGGCGCTTCGACATGGCGTCGAGGAACTTCCACTTCTCGTCTTGCTTGGGGGTGTCGACCTCGCCCGAGTGAACGTAGGTGCTCACGACGGTGACGATCGTGCCGTCGACGTCGTAGTCGGCCTCGAGCCACCGGCCGGCGGTGTCGAACTTCACGGCGCCCAGGTCGACGCGGTGGATCTCGGCCTTCCTGCGGCTCGCGAGGGCGACGCCGGCGCGGCCCTTGGCCGTCGCGGGGTCGTGCAGGATGCTCCACTCGGGACCGAGCAGGCCCTCGATGTCTTCGGTCTGGGCGCGGACCTCCTGCAGGGCCAGGATGTCGACGTCGCGGCTGTCGACCCACTCGCCCATGCCCTTGCGGAAGGCGGCGCGGATGCCGTTGACGTTGACGGTGGCCAGGCGGAGACGTGTACCCATGCGTTAAAGCCTACCGGCGCCTGCCGACATCGAGTCGGGGCGCCGGCGGAGGACGACGGTGCGGCTCAGGCGGCGTCGTGGTCGGTGGTCAGGAACTCCACCAGCGAGTCGGCGGTGGTCTCGGCGTCGTCGCCCGAGACGGTGAGGACGACCTCGTCGCCCGTGTTCACGCCGAGGCCGAGGAGGCCCAGGATGCTGGAGGCGTTGACGCTCTTGTCGCCCTTGGCGATGGTCACCTGGTGGCCGGAGGCGGTCACCGTCTGGACGAAGAGGGACGCCGGGCGGGCGTGGAGGCCGGACGACGAGGCGACGGTGACGGTGCGGGTGGCTTCGGACATGGATGCTGCTCCTTGCGAGGGTTGCGGACGGCGGTGGACGGACGTTGTACGACCGTAGTCGGTGGGGACGGGCGGAGGCTGGTCAGTTCCTGCCGGGCCAGAGGACCTCGGTGCCGGCGGCCTCCACCTCGCGGACGAGGTCGAGGTTGACGGCGGGGTCGGTGATGATCGTATCGATGGCGGCGATGGGCGCCACGCGACCGAACTCCTCGCGGCCGAACTTGGTGTGGTCGGCGAGGAGGATGCTGCGACGGGCGGCCTTGATAAGGGCCGACTTGACCGCGGCCTCCGAGATGTTGTGGGTGGTCAGGCCGCGCTCGGGGGTGATGCCGCCGACGCTGATGAAGGCGGCGTCGACCGAGACCATGCCGACGAGCTGGTGGGTCCAGGTGCCGACGCCGGCCAGCGAGTCGCGGCGGATGCTGCCGCCCA
The DNA here is from genome assembly GCF_057787745.1 of Frondihabitans sp. OV104. Taxonomy (NCBI): domain Bacteria; kingdom Bacillati; phylum Actinomycetota; class Actinomycetes; order Micrococcales; family Microbacteriaceae; genus Frondihabitans; species Frondihabitans sp. OV104. Next base: position 2,028,167 of record NZ_CM173541.1, on the reverse strand, counting down.
GCAGGTGCAGGTCGATGCCGGGCCGGTTCGCCACGGCCATGGCGACGGGGAGCGAGTGGGTGACGACGGTCAGACCGCGGTCGGAGGGGAGCATCTGCGCGAGGAGGATCGTGGAGGTGCCCGCGTCGATGATGATCGACCCGTTCTCGGGGATCTCGTCGACGGCGGCCTGGGCGATGACCATCTTCTCGGCGGTGTTGATGCCGCCCCGGTCGCCGACGCCCGGGTGGAAGGTCATCCGCTCGACGGGGATGGCGCCGCCGTGAGCCCGGCGGACGAGGCCGCGGCGCTCGAGGCTGGTGAGGTCTCGGCGGATCGTCTCGGGGGTGACCTCGAGGAGCTCGGCGAGGTCTCGGACGTCGACACGACCGTGCTGGCGGGCCTCCTCGACGATGCGGAGGTGGCGTTCTGGGGCGTACATCGGTCCTCATCGGTGAGAAATGGGCATTCTGGGCCTTGTCTCAGGCCACGAAAGCAGAACCAAGCGCAAACAAATGTCTGTTGGTGCATTTTTAGCTCTGATTTTGTTTGTTTGTCAATTCAGATCGATGTATGGTCTTCCCAGCGCCCGTCTCCGGACACATGGGTGCGCACTCGTCGAACACGCACCACACGAACCAGCTGCACTGCCGACAAGGCCAGCCCCAGATGAAGGAGTCTCGGATGCCCGAACTGCCCGGTGTCGGAGTCGGACGTGGAACCGCGTCCGGACCCGTCCTCCGCATGGCCGAACCGCTCGGCGAGCCCGACCAGTCGCCCCTCCAGGGCGATGCGGCCGCGGCCAAGTCCCGGGTCGGCGAGGCGCTGGCCGCCGTCGCCGCCGACCTCGGCAAGCGCGGTGCCGCAGCGGGCGGCGACGCCCAGGCCGTGCTCGAGGCCCAGGCGCTCATGGCGCAGGACCCGTCGATCCTCGACGACGTGCACTCGCAGATCGACGCCGGCACCAACGAGGAGCGCGCCGTCTACAACGCGTTCAAGTCGTTCCAGGACATCCTCTCGGGCATGGGCGGATACATGGGGGAGCGCGCAGCCGACCTCGGCGACGTCGCCCAGCGCATCATCGCGCAGCTCCGCGGCGTGCACGCCCCCGGCGTGCCCGAGTCGGACACCCCGTTCATCCTGGTGGCGCGCGACCTCGCACCGGCCGACACCGCCCTCCTCGACCTCGACAAGGTTCTCGCACTCGTCACCCGCGACGGCGGGCCCACCTCGCACACGGCGATCCTCGCGCGCGCCAAGGGCATCACGGCCATCGTCGGCGTGACGCAGGCCGACGAGCTCGCCGACGGCGACGTCGTGATCGTCGACGCCGGTGCCGGCGCCGTCCTCACCGACCCGACCGACGAGCAGATCGCCGACGCCGACCAGAAGCGCGCCGAGCGCCTCGCCGCCGCTTCCGCCCCGCTCACGCCGGGCGCCCTCGCGGACGGCACGACCGTGCCGCTGCTCGCCAACCTCGGCTCCCCGAAGGACGCCGCCGCGGCCGTCGAGCTCGGGGCGGAGGGCGTCGGGCTGTTCCGGACGGAGTTCCTGTTCCTCGACTCCCCGTACGCGCCCGACGTCGCGACGCAGAAGGCCTCGTACGTGGCTCTCCTGACGGAGTTCCCCGGCAAGAAGGTCGTCGTCCGCGCGCTGGACGCCGGCGCCGACAAGCCGCTGCCGTTCCTCACCGACGCGGGCGAGGAGAACCCGGCCCTCGGCCGTCGCGGTCTGCGCGCGCTTCGCGCCCACGAGAACATCCTCCGCGACCAGCTCACGGCGCTCGCCGAGGCCGACGCCGAGACCGACGCCGACCTCTGGGTCATGGCTCCGATGGTCGCCGACGTCGAGGAGACCGAGTACTTCGTGGCCCTCGCCAAGGAGCTCGGCATCACGACGGCCGGCGTCATGGCCGAGGTGCCCTCGGTCGCGCTCATGGCCGACCAGGTGCTCGAGACCGCCGACTTCGTGTCGATCGGCACGAACGACCTCACCCAGTACACGATGGCCGCCGACCGCATGCTCGGCACAGTGGCTTCGTACCAGGATCCGTGGCACCCCGCCGTGCTCCGCCTCGTCGCACAGCTCGGCACCGCCGGAGCAGCCGCGCACAAGGGCGTCGGCATCTGCGGCGAGGCCGCGTCCGACCCGCTGCTCGCGGTCGTGCTCGTCGGCCTCGGCGCGACCACCCTCTCGATGACGCCCGCGGCCCTCGCCGACGTGCGCGCCGAGCTCCTGAACCACACGCTCGACGAGGCGAAGGCGATGGCCCAGGCCGCGCTCCGCGCCCCGTCGGCCGCAGCGGCTCGTGCCGCGGCGTCCTCCGTCTCCACCTCGCTCTAGACCCCCCCCAGCACCACACAACCCCCTCACCACCATGAACAGAAAGACACGATCATGACAACGACGTCTGCAGGCGCCACGACCCGGGAGGCCGGTTCCGGCCGCGTCCGGGTCCAGAAGTTCGGCGCGTTCCTCGCCGGCATGGTGATGCCCAACATCGCGATCTTCATCGCGTGGGGCTTCATCACGGCCTTCTTCATCGAGACCGGATGGACTCCGGTCGGCGTCCTCGGCGGCTTCGGGACGACCGACGGCGTCGCCAACGTGGGCGTCGTCGGCCCGATCCTGACCTACCTGATCCCGCTGGCCATCGCCATCCAGGGTGGCCGCATGGTCTACGACATCCGCGGCGCGGTCGTCGGCTCGATCTTCACGATGGGCGTCATCCTCGGGTCCGACTCGACGATGATCCTCGGCGCCATGATCTGCGGCCCGCTCGGCGCGTACCTCGTCAAGCGGATGGACCGCCTCTGGGACGGCAAGATCAAGCCCGGCTTCGAGATGCTCGTCAACAACTACTCGGCGGGCATCCTCGGCTTCGGTCTCTTCATGGCCGGCTTCTTCTGGCTGTCGAAGCTCTTCAGCGTGATCGTCGTCGGCCTCGGCAACGCGGTCGAGGGCCTCATCAACGCCCACCTCCTGCCCCTCGCGAGCCTCTTCATCGAGCCGGCCAAGGTGTTCTTCCTGAACAACGCCATCAACCACGGCGTGCTCGACCAGCTGGGCGCCCAGCAGGTCAAGGAGTCGGGCAAGTCGATCCTGTTCCTCCTCGAGGCCAACCCCGGCCCCGGCCTCGGCATCCTCCTCGCCTTCACCTTCTTCGGTGTCGGTGCGGCACGCGCCTCGGCTCCCGGCGCGATCATCATCCAGTTCTTCGGCGGCATCCACGAGATCTACTTCCCGTTCGTCCTGCAGAAGCCGATCATGTTCATCGCCGTCATCCTCGGTGGCGCCACGGGTGTCGCGACCAACGTCGCCTTCGGCTCCGGCCTGACCGGTCCGGCCTCGCCCGGCTCGATCATCGCCGTCCTCGCCAACACCTCGCGAGACAGCTACCTGGGCGTCATCGCCTCGGTCGTCCTCTCCGCCGCAGTGTCGGGTGTCGTCGCATCGTTCTTCCTCATCGCGACCCGCAAGCGCGACCTGGCCGCCGGCGGCGGCGACATGTCGGACGCCCTCGCCAAGATGCAGGCCGCCAAGGGCCGCGACGCCAACGCCGCGACCGCGGGCGTCTTCGCCGGCTCCACCGCTCCCGCCACGGAGGAGGAGGCCGAGGCCACCTTCGGCGGTGTCGGCAGCGCCACCACCACGAGCACCGCCACCCGCGTCGAGAACATCGTGTTCGCCTGCGACGCCGGCATGGGCTCGTCGGCCATGGGCGCCAGCGTCCTGCGCAACAAGATCAAGAAGGCCGGCATCGAGGGTGTGACCGTGGTCAACAAGGCCATCGCGAACCTCACGGGCGACGAAGACCTGATCATCACGCAGCAGCAGCTGACCGACCGCGCGAAGACCATGAACCCGGGCGCCCAGCACGTCTCGGTCGACAACTTCATGAACGCTCCGCAGTACGACCAGGTCGTCGACCAGCTGGCGAACCAGAAATAACCAAAGAAAGTAGCATCTGAGACATGACTGATTCCGTCCTCCAGAAGAGCCAGATCAAAGCCGAAGGCACCGCCACGACCAAGTCGGAGGCGATGCGAGAAGCCAGCGAGATCCTTCTGGAGGCGGGATCGGTCACAGCCGACTACCTGCCTGCGATGATCGAGCGCGAGAAGAGCGTGTCGACCTACATGGGCAACTTCCTCGCCATCCCGCACGGCACGAACGACGCCAAGGACGCCATCCTGAAGTCGGCGCTGTCGTTCACCCGCTACTCGACGCCGATCGACTGGGACGGCAACCCCGTCCACTTCGTGGTGGGCATCGCGGGCATCGAGAACCAGCACCTCGAGATCCTGTCGAAGATCGCCATCATCTTCTCCGACGACGACGAGGTGCAGGCCCTCCGCGACGCCGCGGGCGTCGACGAGATCTTCGCCCAGCTCGAAGCGGTCAACGAGTGACTGCTGGCACCGCGGTCCATTTCGGCGCCGGCAACATCGGGCGCGGCTTCGTCGGGCTCCTGCTCCACGAAGCCGGCTACGAGGTCGTCTTCTCGGACGTCAATGCCGAGCTGATCGACGAGCTGAAGGCCGCCGACTCGTACGTCGTCCACGAGGTGGGCGAGGGCGCTGCCGACCATGAGGTCACCCGCTTCTCGGCCGTCAACTCCGCCGCCGATCCCGACGCCGTCGTCGCCGCGGTGGCCTCGGCCGCCGTGGTCACCTGCGCCGTGGGCCCGAACGTGCTCAAGTTCATCGCTCCGGCGATCGCCGCCGGGCTCCAGGCTCGCGACGCGTCGCTGCCGAAGGTCGCGGTCATGGCCTGCGAGAACGCGCTTAACGCGACCGACCGACTCGAGGAGTTCATCGTCGCGAACCTGCCCGGCGGCGCCGACGACGCCGCGCTCGGCAGGGCCGTCTTCGCGAACACCGCCGTCGACCGCATCGTCCCCGCCCAGGCGCCGGGCCAGGGGCTCGACGTCACCGTCGAGACCTACTACGAGTGGGCCATCGACCGGACGCCGTTCGGCGGAGCCGAGCCCGAGATCCCCGGTGTGCACTGGGTCGACGGTCTCGAGGCCTCGATCGAGCGCAAGCTGTTCACCGTCAACACGGGCCACGCGACGACCGCCTACTTCGGCTTCCTCGCGGGTGCGGACAAGATCTCGGACGCCATCGCGCTGCCCGAGGTGCGTGCCGCCGTCGAAGCCGTCCTCGGCGAGACGAGCGCCCTGCTGATCGCCAAGCACGACCTCGACCCGGCCGTTCACGGCGACTACGTCGCGGCGATCCTCAAGCGGTTCGAGAACGCCGACCTGCCCGACACCACGGCGCGCGTCGGCCGCCAGCCGCTCCGCAAGCTCTCTCGCGACGAGCGCTTCGTGTCGCCGGCCGCAGGTCTCAGCGACCGCGGCACGACCCCGGTCGCGCTGCTCGAGGCCATGGGCGCCGCCCTCCGCTTCGACGTGGCCGACGACGAGCAGAGCGTCGAGCTCCAGGCGATGCTCGCCGACGCGTCGAGGAGCGACGTCGAGCTGGCGGTGGCGATCACGGGCCTCGACGAGGCGCACCCGCTGGTGGCGCCGTTCGCCGCCAAGGTGGGTGCGGCGCGCGCGTAGCTGTGATCCGGCCCGCGGGCCGGCTCGCACTCGGCCCCGCCGTTGCGGCACGAACCCGTCGTCCCTTCGGCGGGTTCGTGCCGATTCGGCGGGTTCTACCGGTGGAGCGTCAGCCCCGCAGCCGAGCCCGCACCACGTCGCCGATCACGCCGTACACCCCGGCCTCCACGCCGAGCAGCGCCGGCGACGACTGCTCGCGCGCCTCGAGCAGCGGAAGCGCGGGGTCGAGCCCGTCGACACCCGGCACATCGGGCAGCAGCCGTCGCCCCACCGCCTCGCGGTGGAGCCCCAGCAGGGTGGCCAGGTGGTGCGGTTCGAGCACGTCGGCGACGACGGCGCTGAGCACGAGCCGGCCGACGGCCTCGGCGTCGGCCGGCGCAAGCGGCGGCACGGCGCCGTTCGCGGCGAGGGCCGCATCCGTCTGCTGCTCGACGCTGGCGAACACGCCGGGCCAGCCCCAGGCATCGGCGAGCACGTCGTAGGGTGCGGCGATGCCGAGACCAGCTCCCGGCAGCCAGGCCGGCGTGTAGCGCGGACTGCGCGGGAACCGTGCCAGGTCGTGCGCCCACGCCTCGTCATCGGGCCCGGCGGCTCCGGGGCCCGCCGTGAACGGGCTGCCGGGGTTGGCGTAGACGCGTCGGTCGTAGTTGAACCGGCAGGTGAAGCCGCCGTCCGCCTCCATCACGAGGCTCATCGACAGCCACGTGCCGCGTTCGGCGGCGGCCATGTCGCGGCGGAGGCGGAGGCCGAGCTCGTCGACGGCGCGGGGCACGGGCTGCTCGGACGCGTGACCGCCGACGGAGAGGGTCTCGAGTCGGCGGCCTGCGAGTTCCGACCAGAAGAGACTCGCCTCAGCCCATTCGACCTCGGCGAGCGACGCGGCGACGGCCGACGCCATCTCTCTCTGCAGGGCGAGCTCATCGGGGCGGTTGTCGGTCTCGGCGTCCACAGCGGGCCTCTCGTGGCGGGGCAGGGGGCGGGCGCCTCGCTCGGTGAGTCGCAGGGCGTGGTCCGAGCGTAGCGAGTGGGGTGGCGCCTGCGCGCGAGGGGGCCGAGGAGTGTCGCACGGACCACGGGCGCACGAACTGCGTGCCGCCGCAGAGCTCGCCCGGTCGCGGCCGGCCCCCCGGGAGTTCAATGGGCCGGGTGGGCACACCGATTCGCCATCCGCTGATCGACGAGATCACGCCGCATGCCGTGCGGGTGGCCAGTCGGTCTCGAGTGGTGCGTCTCACCCCGCCCCTCGCCGACCTGCTGTCGCGGCCGCCGCTGGCCGATCGCACGGTGGTGCTGGTGACGCCCGAGTCGGCTCGGATCACCATCGGCCTGCGCTCGGCGCTGGTCGCAGCAGGAGGGGTCTGGGCCGTCGAGACGCCGACCGGGTTCCGCGACGGCATCACGGGCGTCGACCGCGCCGACCTCGACGAGGCCGTGCTGGCCCCGCCACCGGTCCACGACCCGGACGCCGACGGCGACCTCCCGACGGGCTCGCTCACCTCGGCGGACGCCCACACCACCCAGCTCAGCGTCGACGTGACGCTCCTGCACCGGCCGACGGACGACGTGATGCTCGGCGGCGCGCTCGAGACGATGGCGCTGGCGATCGGGGGCGGGCGCCCACGCGCCTGGGGCCTCGCCGAGCCTCTGGAGCACGGCTGGGACCGCTGGGTGCTCACGCAGGACGCCCGGCATCGCGCGCCCGATGCGTCGAGGTTCCTGGTCGAGGGCGACGGCTTCTCGGCCGCCGTCACAGCTCGGTTCGGCGGGCACGGCATCGAGGAGACGGTCGCCATCACCGCCGACGTGCCGGGCGGTTCGGCGGGGCTGGACGCGGCGATCGAGCGGCTGGGCGAGGCGCTCGCGATCCTGACCGTGCATTCCCTGCCCACCTTCGCGCTGGTGCTGGCGCGCGTGGGGGAGGCCGATCGCACGTTCCGCCCGGTCGAGTACCCGCCGCCGAATCCGGTCGCGCTGCTCATCGGCGCCCCGTCGGTGCGGCGGCTGGCGCTGCACGAGCGCGTCTTCGCGGACGACCAGGACGTCGTCGTCGTCGGCAGCGCGTCGCGCCCCGCCTACCTGCTGCCGCTCGGCACGGCGACCGACCCCGGCTGGGACCGCCTGCACGATGCGCTCGACTCCGTCGGCGGCGACCGCCTCACCGCCCTCGTGGCCGCGCCGCTGCTCCAGGCGTGGGAGGACGACCTCCACGGCGACCTCGACCTGCACGGAGAGCCGCATCCGCACGACCGGAAGCCCGGCGACACGGGCGCAGGAACTCGAGGGGGTCACCCGGGTGCCCCGTGAGATCACGATCCTCTCCCGCGGCGACCACGACCTGTTCTCGCTCGCCGAGGCCGCCGAGGCGATCCCGGGTGCCGCCGCCGTGCGCGAGATCGACGGGGGCTCGGCGCTGCAGGTGACCACCGCCACGGGTGTGCCGGTGCTGACCGTCTACCCGCCCCGCCTCATGCCGACTGCCGGCGAGGTCGCGCGCCTGCTGCCGGACGCCCCCGCCGTCGACCTGCCGACGTGGTGGTGCGACGCCGTGGCGCCGCTCGGCGACGAGGGGGAGATCGGGGTGCGGGTGGCGTTGCAGCTCGCCGTCGGGATGGGTGCTGTCTGTGTCGTCGCCGATTAGGGCCGGCCGCGGAGCACTGCGGCTTTGACCTCGGCGATGGCCTGTGTCACCTGAATGCCGCGCGGGCACGCCTCGGTGCAGTTGAAGGTCGTGCGGCAGCGCCACACACCCTCCTTGTCGTTGAGGATGTCGAGCCGCACCTCGCTGGCCTCGTCGCGCGAGTCGAAGATGAAGCGGTGCGCGTTGACGATCGCCGCCGGGCCGAAGTACTGCCCGTCGGTCCAGAACACCGGGCACGACGAGGTGCAGGCGGCGCAGAGGATGCACTTCGTGGTGTCGTCGAACCGGGCGCGCTGCTCGGCCGACTGGAGGCGCTCCTTCTCGGGCTTCGACGACGACTGCAGGAAGGGCTGCACCTCGCGGTAGGAGGCGAAGAACGGCTCCATGTCGACGACGAGGTCCTTCTCGAGCGGCAGGCCCTTGATGGCCTCGACGTAGACCGGCTTCGAGATGTCGAGGTCTTTCATCAGCGTCTTGCACGCGAGGCGGTTGCGGCCGTTGATGCGCATGGCGTCCGAGCCGCAGACGCCGTGGGCGCACGAGCGACGGAAGGTCAGCGAGCCGTCCTGCTCCCACTTGATCTGGTGCAGCGCGTCGAGCACGCGGTCGGTCGGCAGCATCTCGACCGAGAACTCCTGCCAGCGCGGCTCGGTGTCGACATCGGGGTCGAAGCGGCGGATCATCATCGTCGCGGTGAACTTCTGGATCGCGTCGGCTGCTGCCGGACGCTCTTCGAGGACGGTGCTCATCTCAGTACTTCCGTTCCATCGGCTGGTAGTTCGTGATGACGACCGGTTTGGTCGAGAGCTTGATGTGGTCGCCCGCGTCGGCCGAGTGGGCGTCGCCCGAGAGGTAGGCCATCGTGTGCACGAGCCACTTCTCGTCGTCGCGCTTCGGGAAGTCCTCGCGGAAGTGGCCGCCGCGGCTCTCCTGGCGTGAGAGCGCGGAGTAGACGACGACCTCGGCGAGGTCGAGCAGGAAGCCGAGCTCGATGGCCTCGAGCAGGTCGGTGTTGAAGCGCTTGCCCTTGTCTTGCACCGAGATGTTGAGGAAGCGCTCGCGCAGCTCCTGGATCTTCTCGGTCACCGCGATGAGGGTCTCCTCGGTGCGGAAGACCTGGGCGTTGTCGTCCATGGACTCCTGCAGCTCACGCCGAAGGGTTGCGATGCGCTCGGTGCCGGTCGCTCCGCGCACCTGGTCGATCAGGCCCTTGACGAACTCGGCGGCGTCGTCGGGGAGCGGCGCGAACTCGGCCGTCTTGACGTACTCGACCGCGTTGTCACCGGCTCGCTTGCCGAAGACGTTGATGTCGAGCAGCGAGTTGGTGCCGAGGCGGTTGGAGCCGTGGACGCTCACGCAGGCGCACTCGCCGGCGGCGTAGAGGCCGGGCACGACGGTGGTGTTGTCGGAGAGCACCTCGGCCTTGACGTTGGTCGGGATGCCGCCCATGGCGTAGTGCGCTGTCGGAAGCACCGGCACCGGCTCGGTATAGGGCTCCACGCCGAGATACGTGCGGGCGAACTCGGTGATGTCGGGGAGCTTCGCGTCGATCACCTCGGGCGACAGGTGCGTGATGTCGAGGTAGAGGTAGTCCTTGTTGGGGCCAGCGCCGCGGCCCTCGCGGATCTCGGTGCGCATGCAGCGCGCGATGATGTCGCGAGGCGCCAGGTCCTTGATCGTGGGGGCGTAGCGCTCCATGAAGCGCTCGCCCTCGCTGTTGCGGAGGATCGCTCCCTCGCCTCGGGCGGCCTCCGACAGGAGGATGCCGAGACCGGCCAGGCCGGTCGGGTGGAACTGGAAAAACTCCATGTCCTCGAGCGGAAGGCCCTTGCGCCAGATGATGCCGACGCCGTCGCCGGTGAGCGTGTGGGCGTTCGAGGTCGTCTTGTAGATCTTGCCGAACCCGCCGGTCGCGAAGATGACCGCCTTGCCCTGGAAGACGTGCAGCTCGCCCGTCGAGAGCTCGTAGGCGACGACGCCCGCCGGGCGCTTCTCGCCGTCGACCTCGGTCATGATGAGGTCGAGCACGTAGAACTCGTTGAAGAAGTTGATGCCGAGCTTCACGCAGTTCTGGAACAGCGTCTGCAGGATCATGTGGCCGGTGCGGTCGGCCGCGTAGCAGGCACGACGCACCGGAGCCTTGCCGTGCTCGGAGGTGTGGCCGCCGAACCGCCGCTGGTCGATCTTGCCCTCGGGCGTCCGGTTGAACGGCAGGCCCATGTTCTCGAGCTCGAGCACCGCGGTGATGGCTTCTTTGGCCAGGATCTCGGCCGCGTCCTGGTCGACGAGGTAGTCGCCGCCCTTCACGGTGTCGAAGGTGTGCCACTCCCAGTTGTCGTCCTCGACGTTGGCGAGGGCCGCGGCCATGCCGCCCTGGGCCGCTCCCGTGTGCGATCGCGTGGGGTAGAGCTTCGAGATGACGGCTGTCGAGGCGCCCGCGCCGGCCTGGATGGCCGCACGCATCCCGGCGCCGCCGGCGCCGACGATGACGATGTCGTGCTGGTGGTAGTGGACGCCGTCGATGGTACGGGTCGGGGCGGTGGAGGAGTCGGGGATGTCAGACACAGGAACCTTCGAGAGTGGGGGAGCCGCTAGGAGAACGGCGTTACTGGGCCGGGCAGAACGACGGGAGGTCGCTCGGGAGGGAGCCGGCCGGGCACGGGTCGAACGTGTAGATGACCAGGGTGCCGAGGAGCAGGAGGACGACGCTGGAGGCCAGCAGCGCGATCAGCATGGTCTTGCGGACCTTCGGGTTCGACACGTAGTCGTTCACGATGGTGCGCATGCCGTTCGAGCCGTGGATCAGGGCGAGCCAGAGGAGCAGGGTGTCCCACACCTTCCAGAACGGGTTCGACCACTTGCCGCCGACGAAGGCGAAGTCGATCGCCTTGACGCCGCCCTGGCCGGCGATGAGGTTCGTGAACAGGTGCGCGGCGATCAGCACGATCAGCAGCACTCCGCTGCCGCGCATGTAGAGCCATCCCCACTTCTCCCAGTTGACGCGGCGCTTACGCGTGACGGGGCGAGGGCTCCGGGGGGCTTCGATGGTCGAGGAGGTCATGCGCTACTCCGAGAAGATGTTCATCATCTGGCGGGGGACGAAGCCGGCGAGCAGGATCACCCAGAGGGCGATCACGATCCAGAACATGAGTCGCTGGTGCTTCGTGCCCTGGCTCCAGAAGTCGATCAGGATGATCCGGAGGCCGTTGAGGGCGTGGAAGCCGATCGCCGCGACGAGAGCCGTCTCGCCGAAGCCCATGATCGGGTGCTTGTAGGTGCCGATGACCGCGTTGTACGCCTGCGGGCTGACCCGGACGAGCGCCGTGTCGAGGATGTGCACCAGCAGGAAGAAGTAGATCGAGACGCCGGTGATCCGGTGGAGGACCCACGACCACATGCCCTCGCGACCCCGGTACAGCGTGCCCTGGAACCTGCTCGGGCGCGGAGGCGCCACCTTCGTGTCGCCATTCGGCGCGGGAGGCCCGGTGAGGACCCCTGTCTGCTCGGCCATGAGCAACCCTCCAAAACGGATCGGGGTGTGACGCGGTATCTGAACCATCCTAGGCACCCGTCCTGAGCGCCTTGGAGAGCGCTGAGGGGATTATCTCGATGCCGAGAGAGTTCCCACGGGCTGCGGCATCGCCGCGGCGGCGGCCCCGTAGTGCGCGATCAGCTCGTCGCCGAGGTGGGTCCAGGTGCGGCCGACCACCGCGCGCCGGCCGGCCTCGCCGAAGCGGGCGCGGAGGAGTGGGTCCTCGACCAGCGAGAGGACGGCCCGCCGCAGCGAGTGGTCGTGGCGCGGGTCGAACAGGAAGCCGTCCACCCCGTGCTCGACGAGGTCGAGGGGGCCGCCGGCAGCCGGCGCGACGACCGGGAGCCCGGCCGCATGAGCCTCCTGCAGCGTCTGCCCGAAGGTCTCGGTCGTGCCGGCGTGCACGAACAGGTCGAAGGCGGCGTAGGCCGTGGCGAGCTCCTCGCCGCGGAGCGTCCCGAGGAAGACCGGGTCGAGCGCCGACAGGCGCCGGCCCAGCGAGGCGCGCGCAGGCCCGTCGCCGACCAGCACGAGCCTCATGCCGCGGATGCGCCGGAGGGCCTGCAGGCGCTCGAGCTCCTTCTCGGGGGCGAGGCGCCCGACGTAGCCCACGATCGCCTCGCCGTCGGGTGCGAGACGGGCCCGCAGTTCCTGCGCTGCCTGCTCGGTACGGCGGTTGGGATGGTAGAGCGCCGAGTCGACGCCGCGGCCCCAGGTCGCGACGCGCTGCACGCCGATGCGCTCGAGGTCGCGGCGGGAGGCCTCCGAGGGCACGAGCGTGAGGGTCGCATTGTGGTGCACCTTGCGGATGAGCTTCCACACGAGGGCGGTTCCGGCGGCGCCGAAGCCGTTGCGGCCGGCGTACTTGGCCATGTCGGTCTGGAAGATCGCGACGCTCGGCACTCCCATCCGCTGGGCGGCGGTGATCGCCTGCGCACCCAGCACGAGGGGAGACGCGGCGTGGATCACGTCGGGGTCGAAGCCGGCGAGCAGCGATGCCATCGCCGGGCCGGGGATCCCGACCGGGAACTGGCGGTAGCCGACGCTCGGCATGCGGTGCACGGCGAAGCCCGCGAAGCGGTCGGGGCCCTTGCCCGCTGGCGCGATGACCATGGCCTCGTGGCCGCGGTCGCGCAGATGCTCGAGCACCCGGCAGACGCTGTTGGTCACCCCGTTGACGGTCGGGAGAAAACTCTCGGTCACGATGGCAACTCGCATCATCCCACCTCATCCGCGCACAGAACCCGCTCGCTGAGGCGAACCTATGCGTCGGGTGTGACAGGGGAGTGGCGGGGCAGTGAACGCCGAATGGCGACCTGCCCGCAGCTGCTACAGGACGTCGTTGCGCCCCGACAGCTTGAGCGCGTCGACGACGCTCTTGACCCGCTGCGCGTTGGCGCTGGTGGTGACGAGCAGAGCGTCGGGGGTGTCGACCACGACGATGTCGCTGACGCCGATGAGCGAGATGAGCCGGTCGCCCTGGCTGACGACGATGCCCGACGACGAGTCGGCGAGCACGCGGGCGTTCTCGCCGAGGATCGCCAGATCGGAGGCGCGCCCCTTCGAGTGCAGCTTCGCGATCGAGGCGAAGTCGCCCACGTCGTCCCAGTCGAAGTCGCCGGGGATGACGGCGAGTCGGCCGAGGGCCGCGGCGGGCTCGGCCACCGTGTAGTCGATGGCGATCTTCTCGAGGTCGGGCCAGACCTGGTCGACGACGGCGCCTCGCGCGGGGGTGTCCCAGGCGTCGGCGAGCTCGAGCAGGCCGGCGAGCAGCTCGGGGCGCGTCTCGCCGAGCTGCCGCAGCAGCACGTCGGCGCGCGTGATGAACATGCCCGCGTTCCAGAGATAGTTGCCGTCGGCGACGTACTCCTCGGCGGTCTCGAGCTCGGGCTTCTCGACGAACGAGGTCACTGCTGCCGCGTGCGGGGCGCCGTCGATGGCGAGCGGCTGGCCGCAGTGGATGTAGCCGAAGCCGACGGCAGGCTCGGTCGGCGTGATGCCGATCGTCGCGATGTAGCCGGCGTCGGCGGCGACGATGGCCTCCTTCACTGCGCGCACGAAGCCGCGCTGATCGCTGATGACGTGGTCGGCGGCGAACGAGCCGATGATCACGTCGGGCTCGCGCTTGGCGAGGATGGCGGCGGCGAGGCCGATCGCGGCGGTGCTGTCCTTCGGCTCGGACTCGAGCACGACGTTGCGGTCTTCGAGGGCGGGCAGCTGGGCCTCGACGGCGGCGCGGTGCGAGCGCCCGGTGACGACCATGATCCGCTGCTCGCCGTTGATCGGGGCGAGGCGATCCCAGGTTCCGCGAAGCAGCGTGGTGCCCGACCCGGTGAGATCGTGCAGGAACTTCGGGGCGTCTGCGCGGCTCAGCGGCCACAGGCGGGAGCCGATGCCGCCGGCCGGGATGATGCTGTAGAACCGGTCGAGTGCTGTCGTCATGCCCACACCTTAGCGGCGGGCACAACCCGAAACCCCTATCAGATTCGGCGTAACGGCGCTGTTTCACGATGGTCGCGGTCCGGTAACGCTTCGCGCCCGATCGGGGCGACGTGCAATTAGCCCTCGTAACTTTGGGTAACCTGCAAGACATCGCGCCCAGCGGCGAATGCTGGGCCACTTCTTCACAATCCCTCTGCATCGCGCAGAACCCGTCTTGGAGGACACAGTGACAATCTCCGTGCGAAAGGCCGTGTTCACCGGCATCGCCATGGTCGGAGCGACGGCGATCCTCGCCGGCTGCGGCTCGGCCCCTGAAGCGACGAGCACCAAGAGCGGCTCGGCGTCGAGCTACCTCCCGTGCATGGTCTCGGACGCCGGCGGCTTCGACGACAAGTCGTTCAACCAGCTCGGCAAGGAGGGCCTCGACGCCGCCGCCGACACCCTCGGCGTCACGCCGAAGGCCGTCGAGTCCGCCGACCAGACCGTCTACGCCTCGAACATCTCGAGCCTCGTCACTCAGAAGTGCAAGCTGATCGTCACCGTCGGCTTCCTGCTCGCCGACGCGACGAAGGACGCCGCCAAGGCGAACCCGAACGTCGACTTCGCCACCATCGACGACGCGTCGATCACGGCCGACAACGTGCAGCCGATCACCTTCAACACCTCCGAGGCGGCCTTCCTCGGCGGGTACGCCGCTGCCGCGTACTCGAAGACCGGCGTCGTCGGCACCTTCGGCGGCGCGCACATTCCGACCGTCACGATCTTCATGGACGGCTTCTATGACGGCGTTCAGTACTTCAACGAGCAGAAGAGCAAGAACGTCAAGGTCGTCGGCTGGGACGTCGACAAGCAGAAGGGCGGCTCGTTCACCGGCGGCTTCGAGGCCGGCACCGCCGCCAAGCAGACGGCTCAGTCGCTGATCGATCAGGACGCCGACGTCATCCTCCCGGTCGGTGGCCCGATCTACCAGAGCGCCGCGCAGGCCGCGAAGGACGCCAACGCGAGCGGTAAAGACATCGTCCTCATCGGGGCCGACTCCGACACCTACGAGACCGACCCGGCCAACAAGGCGCTCTTCCTGACCAGCGTCGAGAAGGGCATCAAGCCCGCCACCGAGGCCGTCATCGAGTCCGCCGCCAAGGGCGACTTCTCGTCGACCCCCTACGTCGGCACCCTGAAGAACGACGGCGTCGGCCTGGCCCCGTTCCACGACTACGCCGACAAGATCCCCTCGACCCTCGAGGGCGAGCTCAAGACGATCAAGGCGGGCATCATCGACGGCTCGATCACGGTCAAGTCGCCGGCCGCCAGCAAGTAGCGCCACGGGCTCGGCCGCTCGCGCGGCCGTCCCACCACAGGGCCCGGAGCGACTAACGTCGCTTCGGGCCCTTACGCCTGCCTGACCCCCCAGGGAGAACCCAACCCCATGAAACTCGAGCTGCAAGGCATCACCAAGCGCTTCGGCGCTCTCACCGCGAACGATCACATCAGC
Source organism: Frondihabitans sp. OV104 (assembly GCF_057787745.1). Classification (NCBI taxonomy): domain Bacteria; kingdom Bacillati; phylum Actinomycetota; class Actinomycetes; order Micrococcales; family Microbacteriaceae; genus Frondihabitans; species Frondihabitans sp. OV104. The sequence continues at coordinate 2,012,515 of NZ_CM173541.1, read as the reverse complement.
CTCACCGTCGAGCCTGGCGAGATCCACGCGCTTCTCGGAGAGAACGGCGCCGGCAAGTCCACCCTCATGAACGTGCTCTACGGCCTGTACCAGGCCGACGAGGGCGACATCCTGCTCGACGACGTCGTCCAGCGGTTCGCCGGTCCCGGCGACGCCATGAACGCCGGCATCGGGATGGTGCACCAGCACTTCATGCTCGTGCCGGTCTTCACCGTGGCCGAGAACGTCATGCTCGGCCACGAGGAGACCGCGTTCGGCGGCCGCCTCGACCTTCCGGGAGCGCGCGCGAAGGTGCGCGCGATCTCGCAGCGGTTCGGGTTCGACGTCGACCCCGATGCCATCGTCGAGGAGCTCCCCGTCGGCGTGCAGCAGCGCGTCGAGATCATCAAGGCGCTGTCGCGTGACGCGAAGGTGCTCGTGTTCGACGAGCCGACCGCCGTGCTGACGCCGCAGGAGACCGACGAGCTGATGGCGATCATGCGGCAGCTCCGCGACGCCGGCACCGCGATCGTCTTCATCACCCACAAGCTCCGCGAGGTGCGCGAGGTCGCCGACCGCATCACCGTGATCCGCCTCGGCACGGTCGTCGGCGAGGCCTCGCCCACGGCGTCCAACGCCGAGCTCGCCTCGCTCATGGTCGGCCGCTCCGTCGAGCTGACCGTGCAGAAGGCGCCGGCCGAGCCGGGCGACGTCGCGCTCGTGGTCGACGACCTCCGCGTCATCGACGCCATCGGCCAGTTCGTCGTCGACGGCGTCTCGTTCGAGCTGCGCCGAGGCGAGATCCTCGCCATCGCCGGCGTGCAGGGCAACGGCCAGACCGAGCTCACCGAGGCGATCCTCGGCCTCCAGCCGCGCGTTGAGGGGCGGATCGAGCTCGACGGCAAGCAGATCCAGGGCCTCAGCGTCCGGAAGGTGCTCGACTCGGGTGTCGGCTTCGTCCCGGAGGACCGGACCGAGGACGGCCTCGTCGGCGAGTTCACCATCGCCGAGAACCTCATGCTCGACCGCTCGCAGTCCGGCCCGTTCGTGAAGCGCGGCTGGCTCCGCCTGGTCGAGCTGGCCGAGTTCGCGACCGAGAAGGTCCGCGAGTTCGACATCCGCAGCCAGGGCATCGCCACTCCGGTGGGCCGCCTGTCGGGCGGAAACCAGCAGAAGGTCGTCCTGGCCCGCGAGCTGTCGCGCGACCTGCGGCTCTTCGTCGCGGCCCAGCCCACCCGCGGCATCGACGTCGGCTCGATCGAGTTCGTCCACAAGCGCATCGTCGAGACCCGCGACTCGGGCGTTCCCGTGATCGTGGTCTCGACCGAGCTCGACGAGGTCACCGCGCTCGCCGACCGCATCGCCGTCATGTACCGCGGCACGATCGTCGGCATCGTCCCCGCCGACACCCCCCGCGACATCCTCGGCCTCATGATGGCCGGCGAGGTCCCCTCGACGGAGGACGCAGCATGAGCACCCCCACCCCGACCACGCCCGCTCCAGCTCCAGCTCCGGCTCCGGCTCCTTCGCGCGACGCGCAGGCCTCGCGCCTGCTCCGCGACATCGTCCAGAGCAACGCGATGGTGTCCGTCCTCGCGGTCGTCCTCGCGCTGGTGCTCTCGGGCATCCTGATCGCAGCGACCGACCCGACCGTGCAGTCGACGTCCGGCTACTTCTTCGCCCGTCCGGGCGACATGATCCAGGCGGTCTGGCATTCCGTGTCGGTCGCCTACGTGTCGATCTTCCAGGGCAGCGTCATCGACTTCAGCGCCTACGGCTTCGCCGCCGGGATCCACCCGCTGACCGAGACCCTGAACTACGCGATGCCGCTGATCGTCGCGGGCCTCGGGGTGGCGCTCGCGTTCCGCGCCGGCATGTTCAACATCGGCGGCCAGGGGCAGATCCTGATGGGCGCCGCGGCCGCCGGCTGGGTCGGCTTCTCGTTCCACCTGCCGCTGGCCGTCCACCTGCCGCTCGCCATCATCGCGGGTATCGCGGGCGGGGCCCTCTGGGGCTTCATCGTCGGCTTCCTGAAGGCGCGCACCGGCGCGCACGAGGTGATCCTGACGATCATGCTGAACTACGTCGCCCTGTACCTGGTGTCGTTCATGCTCCGGACGCCCGGCCTGCTCCAGGCACCCGGCTCCACGAACCCGCAGTCTCCGGCGACGCTGCCCACGGCGATCCTGCCGAAGCTGCTCGGCCCGAGCTTCAACCTCAACGTCGGCTTCCTGCTCGTGATCGCCGCGACGATCTTCTGCTCGTGGCTGCTCAACCGGTCGACGCTCGGCTTCCGCTTCCGCGCCGTGGGCGAGAACCCCCACGCGGCCCGCACCGCCGGCATCAACGTCAAGAACGTCTACGTCTGGGCGATGGTCCTGTCGGGCGCGCTCGTCGGCATCGCCGGCGCCACGCAGGTGCTCGGCACGCTGACCACCGGCTTCTCGTCGGGTATCGACGCGGGCATCGGCTTCGACGCGATCACCGTCGCGCTGCTCGGCCGCTCGCGCCCCTGGGGCGTCTTCGGCGCGGGCATCCTGTTCGGTGCTCTCAAGGCCGGCGGCTACGCCATGCAGGCCGCGAACGGCGTGCCGATCGACATCGTGCTGGTCGTGCAGTCGCTGATCGTCCTGTTCGTGGCGGCGCCGCCGCTGGTGCGGACCATCTTCCGAATCCGGCAGACCGGCTCCGGGTCGCCCCGCATCCGCAAGGCGTCCTCCTCCAAGACCGCGGTGGTGACCAAGTGAGCTCCCTGACCCCCGACGTGGCCGTGCCCGTCGCCGAGACCCCCGGGCTCGCCGTCGCGAAGACGCGCTCCTGGAAGGCACCGATCGCGCTGGGCGCGTTCGTCGTCGTGTCGGTCCTGCTGTTCCTCGTGGCCGGCCGCTCGGGTGACTCGACCTTCCGCCTGTCGTCGGCGACCGACTTCGTCAAGCTCCCCAACGCCTTCCTGCCGACGCGCGGCACCGACATCGTGCTCACGATCGTGCTCGCCGTCATCGCGGTCGCAGCCGCCTACCTGGTGTCGCAGTACCGCCGGGTGCCGATCTGGCTCATCGCGGTGTTCGGCGTCCTGTTCTTCGTCGCCTTCCTCACCTGGGCGGGCGCCGACCAGTCGATCCTGGTGCCCGGCCTCCTCGTCGGGTCGCTCGCCCTCTCGACTCCGCTGATCTTCGGCGCCCTCGGCGGCGTCATCTCGGAGCGGGTCGGCGTCGTGAACGTCGCCATCGAGGGCCAGCTGCTGGGCGGCGCCTTCGTCTCGGCCGTCGTGGCCAGCGTCACCGGGTCGCTCTGGGCCGGCCTCGTCAGCGCCATGGTCGCCGGCGCCCTGGTGTCGATGATCCTGGCCGTCTTCAGCATCCGCTACCTCGTCGACCAGGTCATCGTCGGCGTCGTGCTGAACGTGTTCGTCACCGGCCTGACGAGCTTCCTCTACTCCGAGGTGCTCACCTCGAACGAGAAGCTCAACCAGGGGCTCCGCTTCGCACAGGTCGACATCCCCGGCCTCAGCTCCATCCCGCTGATCGGGCCGCTCTTCTTCCAGCAGAACGTCGTCGTCTACCTGATGTACGTCGCCGTCGCGGTCGTCTTCTTCGGCCTGTTCAAGACCCGCTGGGGCCTCCGCCTCCGCGCGGTCGGCGAGCACCCGCAGGCGGCCGACACCGTGGGCATCCGGGTCAACGCGACCCGCTTCTGGAACGTCTCGCTGGCGGGCGCGATCGCAGGCCTGGGCGGCGCGTTCTTCACCCTCGGCGACCTGGGCGAGTTCCAGAAGTCGATGACCGCGGGTGCCGGCTACATCGCCCTCGCCGCCGTCATCTTCGGGCGCTGGGATCCGATCCGCGCCACGCTCGCGGCTCTTCTCTTCGGCTTCGCCAGCAACCTGCAGAACGTGCTCAGCGCGGTCGGCTCGCCGGTGCCGAGCGAGTTCATGCTGATGCTGCCGTACGTCGTCACGATCCTCGCCGTCGCGGGGCTCGTCGGCCAGTCGAGGGGCCCCGCCGCCTCGGGGAAGCCCTACGTGAAGTCATGACCGACGTCGACCACGAGAGCGTCTTCGACTGGGACGGCCTGCGCGCCACCGCTCGGGAGGCCATGCAGAAGGCCTACGTGCCCTACTCGAAGTTTCCGGTGGGGGCTGCGGCGCTGACCGACGACGGCCGCGTGGTGTCGGGCTGCAACGTCGAGAACGCCTCGTACGGCCTCACGCTGTGCGCCGAGTGCTCACTCGTGTCGCAGCTGACCATGACCGGCGGGGGCCGCCTCGTCGCGTTCGCCTGCGTCGACGGCAACGGCGGCGTGCTGATGCCGTGCGGCCGCTGCCGGCAGCTGCTCTACGAGCACTCCGCCGAGGGCATGGTGCTCGACACCGTCTCCGGATTCAAGACCATCGACGAGGTGATCCCGGACGCGTTCGGGCCCCGTCAGCTCCAGGCCTACGAGGCCTCCCAGAAGGACTCACAATGACCACTTCCATCGAACCCTTCGACGTCGTCGACCTGATCCGCGTCAAGCGCTCCTCCGGCACGCTGAGCACTGCCCAGATCGACTGGCTGATCGACGCCTACACGCGCGGCTACGTCGCCGACGAGCAGATGTCGGCGCTCACCATGGCGATCTTCCTGAACGGCATGCAGCGCTCCGAGATCCGCGACCTCACGCTCGCCATGATCGCGTCGGGCGAGACGATGTCGTTCGACGGCCTCGGCAAGACGACCGTCGACAAGCACTCCACCGGCGGAGTCGGCGACAAGATCACCCTGCCCCTCGCGCCGCTCGTCGCCTCGTTCGGCGTCGCGGTGCCGCAGCTCTCGGGCAGAGGCCTCGGCCACACGGGCGGGACCCTCGACAAGCTCGAGTCGATCCCCGGCTGGCAGGCGTCGCTCACCAACGAGCGCATGCGCGAGATCCTCGCCGACGAGGGTGCCGTGATCTGCGCCGCCGGAACAGGTCTCGCCCCCGCCGACGCCAAGCTCTACGCGCTCCGCGACATCACCGGCACCGTCGAGGCGATCCCGCTGATCGCGTCGTCGATCATGTCGAAGAAGATCGCCGAGGGCACCGCCGCCCTGGTGCTCGACGTGAAGTTCGGCTCCGGCGCCTTCATCCAGGACTTCACACGGGCGCAGGAACTCGCGCACACCATGGTCGACCTCGGCACCGACGCGGGCGTTCGCACGTCGGCGCTCCTCACCGACATGAGCGTTCCGCTCGGCAAGACGATCGGAAACGCCCTCGAGGTGCGCGAGTCGCTCGAGACCCTCTCGGGCGGCGGCCCGGCCGACATCCGCGAGCTCACCGTGGCCCTGGCGCGCGAGATGCTCGCCGCCGCCGGCCAGCCCGACGCCGACGTCGAGGCCGCTCTCGACGACGGACGAGCCATGGACTCCTGGAACCGCATGATCCGCGCCCAGGGCGGCGACCCTGAGGCCCCGCTGCCGGTGGCGCCACACACGCACGTCGTCACCGCCGCCGAGTCGGGCTACCTCATCGAGCAGGAGGCGCTGCCGTTCGGCATCGCCGCCTGGCGACTCGGCGCCGGACGCGCCCGCAAGCAGGATCCGGTGATGGCCACGGCCGGCATCGAGCTGCACGCGAAGCCCGGTGACCAGGTCACGGCCGGCCAGCCGCTCTTCACCCTTCACGGCGAGGACGAATCGCGGTTCGGCCGCGCGCTGGAGGCCGTCGAGGGCGCCTGGAGCATCGGCGGCACGGCCCCGGCGCCCCGGTCTCTCGTCGTGGAGCGAATCTCCTAGATTCACCCCGCCCGCTTGTGGTCGCCGTTCAGTCTGCCGACTGCGGCCACTAGTACGGTTGTCGGTATGAGCGCACCGGACCAGGAGTACCGCCTGCCCAACGGCGGGCCGAGCATCGCGGCGCTGCCGAAGGTCTCGCTCCACGACCACCTCGACGGCGGTCTCCGCCCGACGACGATCGCCGAGCTCGCGCCGGCAGCCGGCATCGAGCTGCCCGAGGGCGACCTCGGCGCCTGGATCGCGGCCCAGGCCGACTCGGGCTCGCTGGTCGAGTACCTGAAGACGTTCGAGATCACCGTCGGCGTCATGCAGACGGCCGAGGCCCTCACCCGGGTCGCCCACGAGTTCGTGCTCGACCTGGCTGCCGACGGCGTCATCCACGGGGAGGTCCGCTGGGCCCCCGAGCAGCACCTGACCCGCGGCCTCACTCTCGACGCCGCGGTCGAGGCGGTCCAGCAGGGTATCGACGACGCGATCGACGACCTCGCCGAGCGCGGCCACGAGATCTCGATCGGCCAGATCCTCTGCGCGCTGCGGCACACCGGCGAGTCGCTCGCCATCGCTGAGCTCGCCCTCCGCCACCGCGAGAACGGCGTCGTCGCCTTCGACATCGCGGGCCCCGAGATCGGCTTCCCGGCCGCGGGTCACCGCGCGGCGTTCGACCTGCTCGCGACCGAGTTCCTGCCCGTCACCGTCCACGCGGGCGAGGCCGACGGGCTCGACAGCATCCGCGGCGCCCTCCTCGACGGCCGGGCGCTGCGTCTCGGGCACGGGGTGCGCCTCGCCGACGACGTCAGCGTGATCGGCCGCGAGACCGACCGCACCACCGTGGGCCTCGGTCCGATCGCCACCTGGGTGCGCGACCGCGAGATCACCCTCGAGCTGGCGCCGTCGTCGAACCTGCAGACCGGGGCGATCGCCTTCTGGGGCACCGAGATGTACGACCACCCCTTCGACCTCCTCTACCAGCTGGGCTTCCGCGTCACCGTCAACACCGACAACCGGCTGATGAGCGCCACGAGCCTCAGCCGCGAGCTCGCGCTCCTGTCGCAGGCGTTCGACTACGACCTCAACGACTTCCAGGTCTTCCAGCTCAACGCCGCGGCCGCCGCCTTCCTCCCGCTCGAAGATCGCGACGCGCTCGCCGACCGCATCGCCCTCGGCTTCGAGGAGGCCTGACCCATGACGCTTCCCGCTCTTCCCGACGAGTCCATCGTCATCGCGGCGACGGTCGCCGACTGGCGCGAGGCCGTGCACGCCGCCGGAGCCGCGCTCGTCGCCTCCGGCGCGGCCAAGCCCGGCTACGCGGACGCGATGATCCGCATGATCGAGGAGCACGGCCCCTACGTCGTGATCGCCCCCGGTCTCGCCCTCGCCCACGCGCGGCCCGACGACCAGGTGCTCGCCGACGGCCTCGCCGTCGTCACCCTCGCGACGCCGGTCGCCTTCGGCCACCCGCACAACGACCCGGTCGGCGTCGTGCTCGGCCTTGCCGTCGAGTCGGTCGGCGGTCATCTCGAGTCGATCGCCGACCTCGCCAACGTCTTCAACGACCCGAGCATCATCCCGGGTCTCGCGGCGGCGACCTCCGCCGACGAGGTACGGCGACTGATGGGAGTGCCCAGCTCATGAACGGTGTGACCTCGTGAAGATCGTCACCATCTGCGGCGTCGGCATCGGCTCCAGCGGAATCCTCAAGGTGAACGCCGAGCGCGTGCTCGCCGGCCTCGACATCGAGGCCGACGTCGTCGCCGCCGACGTCGCGTCGATCCGCGCCGTCGCCGACGACGCCCAGGTGATCCTGACGTCGGCCGAGTTCGTCGACGCCATCGGCCCGACGTTCGCCGAGGTCATCGTCGTCGTGAACCACTTCGACCTCGAGGAGCTGCGCGAGAAGCTGGTGGCGGCGCTGGGGTGAGTGGGCGCGCGTCGTCAGCGTGCGTGTGCGCGTCGTCGCCCCCGGTGTGCGTCGTCCTTCGGTAAGGACTCGCTGCGTGTCCACGAGGATTCGGCGGCGTCGTTGCATGCCCCACGAGGAGTTCGACGCCGTTCTGCATCGCCGACAAGGATGCCGTCGCCGAAAGTCCTTGCGAGCGTGCACCGTCATCGCGCGCGTGCCCTGAGCCGCCGTCGCGCCGTCCCGCCGTCATCCTCATCCGAGGACGCCGTGCGCGCTCACGAGGACTCGGCGGCGTCGGTGCACGCCCCACGAGGAGTTCGACGCCGTTCTGCATCGCCCACAAGGATGCCGTCGCCGGGAGTCCTTGCGAACCGACCCACTCAGTGCAGCAGCGCGCGCACCCCGGCGTCGAGCTCAGCCACGACGGCGTCGGCCGCCGCGCGCCGCGCAGCTGCGTCGCCGGTCGTGCTCCATGCGTCGATGTACACCTTGAGCTTCGGCTCGGTTCCGCTGGGTCGCACGATGACCCGGGAGCCGTCGTGGCTCTCGTCACCACTGAGCCAGAAGCGCAGGATGTCGCCGGGCGGGAACGACTCGAACCCGTCGGCGAAATCGTCGAGCCGATCGACGGGGTGCCCTCCGATTGCGGTCGGCGGCGTCGCGCGCAACGCGGACGTGATGCGGGGGATCTGGGCCAGGTCGGTCACGCGCAACGACACCTGCGACGACGCGAAGGCGCCGAAGCGGGCGTCGAAGTCGGCGAGGTGCTGGCGCAGGGAGCTGCCGCTCGTGGCGAGCTCGGTCGCGAGGGCGAGCATGTCGACCGCAGCTGAGATCCCGTCCTTGTCACGGACCTTGGCCGGGTCGACGAGGTAGCCGAGAGCCTCCTCGTAGCCGTAGACGAGGCCGGGCACGCGAGACACCCACTTGAACCCCGTGAGCGTGTCGACGAACGGCAGCCCGAAGGAGTCGGCGACGGCGCGGAGCGCCGGCGACGAGACGATGCTCGCGGCCAGTGCGCCCGGCGTCGAATCGGCTGAGGCCGACGAAGCGGTCGCGCCGGCACCAGCCGCCGCATCGGACGATGCGGCGGCACCATCAGCGGTCGCGCCGGTAGCGGTCGCGCGCTCCGCGGCCCGCCACCCGAGCAGGGCACCGACCTCGTTGCCGGTGAGCTGACGCCAGCTGGTGGACTCGCCGTCGGCATCGGGGATCGCCACCGCGAGCCGGTCGGCGTCAGGGTCGTTGGCGAGGATCAGGTCGGCTTCGACCCGCGAGGCCGTGGCGAACGAGAGGTCCATGGCGCCGGGCTCTTCGGGGTTCGGGAACGCCACGGTGGGGAAGGCGGCGTCGGGCACCACCTGCTCGGCGACCGGGATCGGCTCGGGGAAGCCCGCCGTGGCGAACACCCGCCGTGCGACCTCCCAACCGACGCCGTGCATAGCTGTGTAGACGACGCGGAGCGGGGCAGGGCTCGTCGCCGCCGGCGCAGTGTCGACGAGGGCGGGCTCCGCCAGTGGGTCCGACGTGCCGGAGATCGCCGCCGTCACCCGCACGTACTCGCTCACCAGGTCGTCGCCGGCGGTCTCGTACTCGTCGGAGCGCGCAAGGTCGAGCACCGAGCCGCGTGCCACTTCGTCGATGAATGCGGCGATCTGGCCGTCGACCGGGCTGACGATCTGCGACCCGTGGTCGTCGTCGCCCAGGTACACCTTGTAGCCGTTGTCGCGCGGGGGGTTGTGGCTGGCCGTGACCATGACGCCGGCCGAGACATCGAGGTGCCGCACGGCGAACGCGAGCACGGGCGTCGGCAGAGCGCGGGGGAGCAGTACAGCGCGGATACCCGACCCGGCCATGATCTCGGCGGTGTCGCGGGCGAAGACGTCGGAGTTGGTGCGGCCGTCGTAGCCGATGACGATGCTCGGGGCCCGACGAGTCCGTTCCTGCGCCCCGGAGGAAACGCTGCCCTCGGCCTCGGACGTGCCCGTACCCGACGACCTCGAGAGCAGGAACTTCGCGAAACCGCCGGCGGCCTGGCCGACCAGCACGCGGTTCATGCGCGTCGAGCCCGCCCCCAGCTCGCCGCGGAGCCCCGCGGTGCCGAACTGCAGGCGTCCGTCGAACCGGTCGGCGAGATCGGCCGCAGCGGTCTCGTCGCCGCCGTCGGCCGCGGTCACCAGAGCGGTGAGCTCGTCGCGGGTCTCGGGGTCGGGGTCTTGCGCGAGCCAGGCCTCGGCGGTGGCGCGGAGGGTCTCTGGCAGGCTCACAGCGCCGCCACGACGCGGGCGAGGAGGTCGCTGATCACCGGCTCTGCCGTGCGGCCGGCTTCGAGCACTTCGGCGTGGCTGAGCGGCTCGGGCGAGATGCCGGCGGCGAGGTTGGTGATCAGCGAGAAGCCGAGCACCTCCATGCCCGACTGGCGGGCGGCGATCGCCTCGAGGCTGGTCGACATCCCGACGATGTGACCGCCGATCGCCTTGGCCATCTGCACCTCGGCCGGGGTCTCGTAGTGCGGCCCGCGGAACTGGCAGTACACGCCCTCATCGAGGCTCGGGTCGATGGTGCGCGCGATGTCGCGGAGGCGCTTCGAGTAGAGGTCGGTGAGGTCGATGAACGTCGCGCCCTCGAGGGGCGAGTCGGCTGTCAGGTTGATGTGATCGCTGATGAGCACGGGCTGCCCGGGGGTCCAGCTCTCGCGGATGCCGCCGGCGCCGTTGGTCAGGATCATGATCTTCGCGCCGGTGGCCGCCGCGGTGCGGACGCTGTGGACGACTCGGCGGACTCCGTGCCCCTCGTAGTAGTGCGTGCGCGCGCCGATGATGAGCGCGTGCCGACCGTCGGCCAGACGGACGCTGCGCAGCGTGCCGGAGTGGCCCACGACCGCCGAAGCGGTGAAGCCGGTGATCTCGGCGGCGGGCACCTCGGCGACGGTCTCGCCCAGCAGCTCGGAGGCCTTGCCCCAGCCGCTGCCCAGGGTGAGGGCGACGTCGTGGCGGGCGACGCCGGTGGCGCTCGCGATCTCGGCGGCGGCCGTCTGCGCGATCTCGGCGGGATCGGCGGACGGGTCGTCGAGCGGGTTCGCGCCGACGGGATTCGTGGTGGTCGAAGACATGCGAACCACTCTAGGGGCCGTCGGGGATCCCCCGTCGAGACTCTCCACAGCCCACAGGAAGTCAGCGAGTACGACGAAGGGCGCCGGCCCGGCCGGCGGTGATCGCTGGCCTCGTCGGGGCCCTATGCGCCGTTACTTGATGCGGGTCCAGGTGCCGCAGCCGTACGACTTGACGGCGAAGTCGGTCGATTTGACCGTCAGGGTCGCGATGAAGCCGCGGTGCTTGAATCCCTCGTGGTTGATCTCGTTCCACTCGGAGTCGTGGAGGGTGCCGAAATCGCAGCCGTAGCTGTTCGAGGGCACGGTGACCTGGTACGTGCCAGGAGTGATCTGCGTGCCCACCTTCCACATGCCCTCACCGGGGATGATCGAGCGAGCCGGCCCCGCGGACGAGATCCGGTGCCATTGGCCGCAGCCGGTGGTCTCGATGTAGGTGTCCTTGGCTCGAACGTTCATCAGCGCCTGGCCGTTGAGGACGGACGTGTCGAAGGAGAGTCCGTCGCCGTCGTTCACGAAGTCGCCGGGGGTCGCCGACCGGAGGCGTCCGTAGTCGCAGATCCCGGTCTGGTCGGGGTAGGTGTAGTAGACGCCGGGCGCGACGTCGCGCCCCACCTTCTTCACGCCGTCGCCCGAGAACGCGACCAGAGCCCGGGCCCCCGGTGCGGTCTCGGCGCTCGCCGCCGCGCTCGCCGCGTAGCCGGTCTTCTGCACTGTCACGTGACCGGAGAGGCGCTGCCCGATGTCGAGGCTGCCGACCTTGTAATGCTGGGTCGTCGCGCCGTGAATCGCGACCCCGTTGCGAAACCACGAGTACGCGTACGAGAGGTTCGACAGGCTCCAGCTGCCCTTCGTCAGAGTCAGCGTGACGCCCGCGCGGGCGATTCCCTCGACGATCGGACGGCTGGTCAGCACGGCACCCGGCGCCTTGGCGATGGCGCCGACGATCGTCCCGCGAGCGGCGGTCGCGTAGCCGGTGCGGTGGCCCGCGACCTTGGCCACGACGGTCGTGCCGTAGTCACGGCTCGTCAAGGTGTACGACGCGTGGGTGGCCCCGTCGATCGGCTGACCGTCGCGATACCAGCGGTAGTTCGTCGTGGTGGGCCGCGGCGACCAGGTCGCGACCGTCACGGTCAGTGTCTTCCCGACCTGCCGTGTGCCTGAGACAGTCGGCGACTTCGTCACGAAGGCGGACTCTGCCGTCGCGGGCGCGGCGCTGCCGCCCAGGCCGACGGCCAGCACCAGCGCAGCGGCCAGCAGAGAGGCGAGGGCCAGACCCGCAATTCGGGCATGGAGGGTGTTTTTCACGAGAGATCCGTTCGACGCGGCCATGCGCGAAGCCCTGTCGATGAGCCCCCGGTTCGACCTGTCAAAACCCTATGTCGGGCCACCGACACGCGCGACCGGTCGGTACCCCCATATCGGGGGTGAATCGTTTTCCACAGGGCGCAGGAATTGCCGTCGTCTCTCCACAGCGCGCCGCCTCTCTCGTTCGGGGCCTGGCCGCCGTCGCAGGCTCGGGGCATGGACAATCTCGAGCGCATCCTTCGTTCCGCCGGCGGCATCGCCACGACCCGCGGGCTCTCCTCCGGCGGCGTCGCCCCGCGGCACCTGGCGGCCGCCGTGGCCGACGGGCGGCTGCTGCGAGTGCGGCGCGGCCTCTACGCCCTGCCGGACGCGTCGCCGGCCGCGCTGCTCGCGGTGCGTGCGGGCGGGCGGCTGGCGGGGCTCTCGGCCGCGGCTTCATATGGTCTCTGGGACGGCTGCGACGACCGGCTGCACGTCGTCGTGCCGCGGAACTCCGCGATGGTCCCGAAGACGCGGCGCGAGCAGCTCCGCTCGGTCCGGACGATCGAGGGGCGGACAGTGGTCGTGCACTGGAACGACGACCCTCGCGATGTCGCCTGGGCCTGGCGCGTGTCGCCCGAGCGCTGCCTGCGTCAGGTGCTCCGCTGGGCGGACCTCGAGACGGCGACCGCGACCGTCGAGAGCGCGCTCACGACGGGTCTCGTCGAGCAGGAGACGGTGTATCGAATCGCATCGGGGCTCACTCCGTCAGCTGGGCGGGCGATCGAGCGGTGTCGGCCGGGCGCGCAGTCCGGGCTGGAGACGATCGTGCGGCTGCGCCTCGAGCGGCTCGGCTACGTGGTGGAGCGGCAGGCCTCGCTGTCGCGGGTCGGGCACGTCGACCTGCGCCTGCTCGGCACGCGCGTCGCCGTCGAGGTGGACGGCTTCGCGTTCCACGGCAGCCGGGCGCAGTTCGGCGAGGACCGACGGCGGGATGCCGAAGCCGCTGCGCAGGGGATCGTGACGCTGCGCTTCACCGCCGACCACGTGCGCGACCAGTGGCCGTGGGTGGAGCGGATGGTGCTGGATGCCGTGGCGAACGTGGCGTCGTGAGTACGGCAGTTCGCAAGGACTCTCGCGAGGGTCGTCCTCGGGAAGGGACGAAAACGGGGCGGATTGCCTTGTGGGCGGTGCAGAACGGGCGTGCGCTCCTTGCGAAGGCGCGCGACGTCCTTGTACAAGGAACGGGCACGACAACAGGAACGGGCACGACGACAGGAACGGGCACGACAGCAGGAACGGGCACGACAGCAGGAACGGGCACACGGGCGCCCAGCACCACGCCGCCCGCGCCCCGCTCAGTCCTCGATGCTCAGCAGCACGTGTCCCGACGACACCGTCGCGCCGACGGTCGCGTCGATGCCCGACACGACGCCGTCGCGGTGGGCGGCGACCGGCTGCTCCATCTTCATCGCCTCGAGCACGAGGACGAGGTCGCCCTTGACGACCTTCTGCCCGTTCTCGACGGCGAGCTTGACTACGGTAGCCTGCATCGGCGCCTTGACCGCGTTGCCGGTGGCGACGGCGCCACCGCTGCGGGCGCCGCTGCGACGCCTGCTCGGCGCGACCGGGTCGGCGGAGCGGGTGCCGAGCGACGCGGGGAGCGTCACCTCGATGCGCTTTCCGGCGACCTCCACGACGACCGTCGAGCGCTCGCCGGCGACGGACGGGGCCGAGGCCTCGCCGCTCCAGGCGGGGATCGTGTTGTCGAAGTCGGTCTCGATCCAGCGCGTGTAGATGGAGAACGGCTTGCCGCCCTCGGGGGCGAAGGCGGGGTCGGAGACGATCGCGCGGTGGAAGGGGAGCACGGTCGGCAGGCCGGCCACCTCGAACTCGTCGAGTGCGCGGCGCGAGCGCTCGAGGGCGTCCTCGCGCGAGGCGCCGGTCACGATGAGCTTCGCGAGGAGGGAGTCGAACGCGCCGGAGATCTCGTCGCCCGACTGCACGCCGGTGTCGACGCGGACGCCGGGGCCGCCGGGCGCCTTGAAGACGTGGACGGGGCCGGGTGCCGGGAGGAAGTTCCTGCCCGGGTCTTCGCCGTTGATGCGGAACTCGAACGAGTGGCCGACGGGCTCGGGGTCGTCGTAGTCGAGGACGCCGCCCTCGGCGAGGCGGAACTGCTCGCGGACCAGGTCGATGCCGGTGACCTCTTCGCTGACCGGGTGCTCGACCTGAAGGCGGGTGTTGACCTCGAGGAAGGAGACCGTGCCGTCTCTGCCGATGAGGAACTCGCAGGTGCCGGCGCCGACGTAGCCGACCTCGCGGAGGATCGCCTTCGAAGCGGCGTAGAGGGCGTCGTGCTGGGCGTCGGTGAGGAAGGGCGCGGGCGCCTCTTCGACGAGCTTCTGGTGGCGTCGCTGAAGCGAGCAGTCGCGGGTCGAGACGACGACGACGTTGCCGTGCTGGTCGGCGAGGCACTGGGTCTCGACGTGCCGGGGCTCGTCGAGGTACTTCTCGACGAAGCACTCGCCGCGACCGAAGGCGGCGATGGCCTCGCGGGTCGCGGAGTCGAACATCTCGGGCACCTCTTCGCGGGTGCGGGCGACCTTGAGACCGCGACCGCCGCCGCCGAACGCCGCCTTGATGGCGACCGGGAGGCCGTGCGTGTCGACGAAGTCGAGCACCTCGTCGGCGCCGGAGACCGGGTTCAGGGTGCCGGGAGCGAGCGGCGCTCCGACCCGCTCGGCGATGTGCCGAGCGGACACCTTGTCGCCGAGCTGCTCGATCGCCTCGGGCGAGGGGCCGATCCAGACGAGCCCCGCATCGATGACGGCGCGGGCGAAGTCGGCGTTCTCGGCGAGGAATCCGTAGCCGGGGTGCACGGCGTCGGCGCCCGAGCGGCGGGCCACCGAGAGGATCTTGTCGATCACGAGGTAGGTGTCGGCGCTCGTGGTGCCGTCGAGCGAGTAGGCCTCGTCGGCGAGGCGGGCGTGGAGCGCGTCGCGGTCTTGGTCGGCGTAGACCGCGACGGACGCGATGCTGCTGTCTCGCGCGGCGCGGATGACCCGGACTGCGATCTCTCCACGGTTGGCGATGAGCACCTTTGTAATACGCGGCATGAGAACCAAGCCTAGGGGTACCGAATGCACCCCCTTTGGATGCCCCGCACAAAAACGGGCAATCGGCACAGGAGGTGGTCTACAAGTCCGTCGGCCACAGCTCGTGCCACTCGACGCCGAAGTGCTGCCGGAAGAGACGTCGGAGCACGGGGATCGAGAGGCCCACCACCGCAGACGGCGTGCCCTCGATGTCGGTGATGAAGGCCGAGGCGAGTCCGTCGATGGTGAAGGCGCCGGCGACCTCGAGCGGTTCGCGCGAGGCGACGTAGGCGGCGATCTCGGCGTCGGTCAGGTCGTCGGCGAAGGTGAGCCGGGCCGAGGCCGTGGCTGACGCGCCCTGGTGGGGAACCCCGCCGCGATGGTCCAGAAGGTGGTGGCCCGAGTGCAGCACGCCGTGCCCGACCCGGGCCATCTGCGCCCAGCGCGCGGTGGCGACGGCCGGCTCGTGCGGCTTGCCGAGCACGTCGCCCTCGATCTCGAACGCCGAATCGCCCCCGAGCACGAAGCCGTCGATCGGCTCGCCGTCGACAGTGGCGCCGATCACGGTCTCGGCCTTGGCCCGCGCCAGGAGGGACACGGTCTCGACGGCATCGAGGGGACGGCCGAGCCGGAGCGACTCGACGGCGACCGCCTCGTCCTCGTCGACGCCGGGGGAGATCAGCACCGGCTCGATGCCGGCGGCGCGCAGGAGCGAGAGGCGGGCGGGGGAGGTGCTGGCGAGGTAGAGGCGGACCGTCATGCGACCAGCTTGGCGCATGCGGCGAGGAGCGCGCGTGGACAATAGGAGGTATGGGTGAACTCACTGGCCAGGACGTCGACCTCGACGTCACCTCCATCGCGCACGGCGGGATCTCCGTCGCGCGGCTCGACGGACGGGTCGTCTTCGTGAGCGACGCGATCCCCGGCGAGCGAGTGCGCGCCCGAATCACCGACGACCGCAAGAAGTCGTTCTGGCGAGCCGACGCCGTCGAGGTGCTCGAGGCGTCGCCGCACCGCCAGGAGCACGTCTGGTCGGCGGCCTCCATCGATCGCGATCCGTCGCAGCGAGCCGGCGGCGCCGAGTTCGGCCACATCGCCCTCGATCACCAGCGCGAGCTGAAGCGCCAGGTCCTCGCCGACGCCCTCGAGCGCATGGGCAGGATCACCCCCGAGGTCGTCGTGGAGCCCCTCGCCGGCGACGACGGCGTCTCGGGCACGCGGTGGCGCACCCGCGTGCGCCTGCACGTCGACGAGGCGGGCAGACCCGGCCCGTACGCCGCCCGCTCGCACACGGTCGTCGCCGTCGACGACCTCCCCCTGGCCACCGCGGCGGTCGAGGAGGCCGCGCCTCTCGACCAGCTGTTCGCCGGCGAGGAGCACGTCGACGTGCTCGAGCCAAGCGAGGGCGGCGCCCGCCTCATCATCGGCAAGCAGGCGCGGACCACAGTGGTCGAGCGCGTCGGCGATCGCGAGTTCCGCCTCGACGACGGCGGTTTCTGGCAGGTGCACCACGGAGCGGCGACGACGCTCACCGCAGCCGTCCAGGACCTCATCGACCCGGACCTGTTCGACCCGCGTGCCATGAACCTCGACCTCTACGGGGGAGTGGGCCTGCTGGCCGCCGCGGTCGGCGACCGCTTCGGCCAGGCCGTCCGGATCACCAGCGTCGAGAGTGACCCGCGGGCGACCGACCACGCCTCCGAGAACCTCAAGGAGTGGATCGGCGCCACCGCCGAGACCGGACGCGTCGAGCGCTGGATCCGCGACCTCGCCACGAAGCTCAGCAAGGGCGAGAGCGACCGCCTGGCCAAGGCCACGATCGTGCTCGACCCACCCCGATCGGGGGCTGGGAAAGACGTGGTGGGGCGGATAACGTCGGCAGGGCCCGCGCAGGTGATCTATGTCGCCTGCGATCCGGTCGCGCTCGCTCGGGACGTCGCCCTCTTCGCGGAGGACGGCTACGCAGTCGAGGGCATTCGTGCCTTCGACCTGTTCCCGAACACCCACCATCTTGAAACCGTGGTGCGCCTCGCCCGTCGAGAGTGACCGATCCCGATAGAATTCCGGGTGGACGCCCGGGGAAATCAGGGACCCGACGCGTCCATCGAACGAAGGATGATCGTGCCAGAAACCACGACTGACCCGAGCAACGCTCCCACGCCCCGGAGCGCCGCTCCCGTCCGCGTCGCCATCGTCGACGACCACGAGTCGGTGCGCCTCGGCATTCAGGCGGCGTGCCAGAACGAGGGCTTCACCGTGATCCTCACGGCGGCCGGCGTCCAGGAGTTCGTCGACAACCTCGCCGGGCGCGAGGTCGACGTCGTGGTGCTCGACCTCTCCCTCGGCGACGGCTCGACCGTCACCGAGAACGTCAAGCGCGTGCAGGCGACCGGCTCGGCCGTCCTCGTCCACAGCATCGCCGACCGCGTCGCATCGGTCCGCGAGGCGCTGGCCGCAGGCGCCGCCGGTGTCATCCCGAAGTCGTCCGCGACCAAGACCGTCATGGCCGCCGTCGCGACCGTCGCCCGCGGCGACGTCCTGAACAACCTCGAGTGGGCGAGCGCGATCGACGCCGACCGTGACTTCGCCAAGGCGCAGCTCGGGCGGCGGGAGCGCGAGATCCTGCACCTCTATGCATCGGGTCTGCCGCTCAAGCTGGCCGCCCAGCAGCTCGGCATCGGCTACTCGACCGCGCGCGAGTACCTCGACCGCATCCGCGTGAAGTACGTCGAGGTCGGCCGCCCGGCCCCGACGAAGGTCGACCTCCTGCGCCGGGCCGTCGAAGACGGAATCCTGCCCGGGCTCGATGCGGACGGCGGCGATGGCCGCTGACGGAGCCTCCTCCGTTCCTGCGTTCCGACCGAGGCCCACACGCAACCCGATCAGCGGCCCGCTGCTCGACAAGATCTTCGCGCGCGCTCTAGCCGCACTCGGGATCGTCTTCGGCCTCCAGTCGATCCCCTCCCTGATCGCGCAGCAGGGCAGCATGCAGCCCGCCTGGGGCTGGATCATCTCGATCGCCGTCTTCGGCGGCATCCTCGCCGTGGGCGTGGCGAGCGTCTTCATGCGCGGCATCGAGACCGCGGCCGCGTTCGTCGCGATCTCGTTCCTGGTCGCGCTCGTGACCTGGCCGCTCGCCGTGCGCGACCCGACGACCGTCCTGCCCCAGTCGCCCTGGCTGTACTACCTCATCTCGGTCGCGACCTCGGCCGCCGCCATCGCCTTCTCGCGCTGGATCGCCACCGTCTATCTGATCCTGGCGCCGACGATCTACGGCCTCATCGAGCTCACGCCATCGGGCGGCGGACTCCTGCCGTTCTGGGCCTCGCTCGACACGATCTACTCGGTGATCCTCGGTGGCGCCGTCCTGATCCTGATCATCCTGCTGCGGCAGGCGTCCGCCGCAGTGGACGGAGCCCAGAACATGGCGGTCGCCCGGTACTCGGGAGCCATCCGCGAGCACGCGACCGAGCTCGAGCGCGTGCAGGTCGACGCGATCGTCCACGACAGCGTCCTGACGACCTTCATCTCGGCGGCGCGCGCCTACTCGCCCGACGAGATGGCGCTCGCCACGACGATGGCCCGGAACGCGATGTCGCACCTGACCACCTCGGCCAGCGTCACCCCGTTCGACGAGTCGTCGACGTCGCTGACGTCGATGCAGGAGCGCATCGAGGTCCTGATCGACGGCCTCGGCGCGGAGGTCGAGGTGAGCTCGAAAGGCCTCGACGACCACTCCATCCCGGCCGGGGCCGCTGAGGCGCTCTACTCGGCAGCCGTCCAGGCCGTGGTCAACAGCGTCCAGCACGCCGGCGGCGACGACGTGTCGCGGTGGGTGAGCCTCAAGTGGGCCGGCGGCCGGGTGCGAGTCGAGGTCGGCGACACCGGCTCCGGCTTCAACCCGGCAGCCGTCCCGGGCGAACGGCTCGGAGTCCGCGTCTCGATCACCGAGCGGCTGTCGAACGCCGGCGGCGAGGCCACCATCCACACCAAGACCGGCTCCGGCACGGTCATCGACCTGGTCTGGCCGCGGCAGGCGCCGCGAGCCGAAGAGCCAGACGCCGCCGAATCCATCCCCGAGCGCTCGATCCCCGAGCACGCAACCGTCCAGCAGGAGATCTCGTGAACGTCAAGCTTCCCCGCTGGCTGCCTATCGGCCTCGCCGGCATCTTCTCGCTGTACCACCTGCTGCTGGCCTTCGTGTCGCTCGAGGTGCCGCGCAACCCGGTGCCGGTGCTCATCTGCATGGCGCTCTACGCCGCGGCGACGATCGTCGCGCTCTACCCGAACAAGTCGAAGAGCCTCACCATGCCGGTGTGGATCGCATGCCTGTGCGTCGCCGTCTCGATCATCCTTCCGCTCGCCGTCGCGTCGCAGCTCGACCCGCACCGCCCCGGCGGCAACGGCTACGCCACCTGGTACGTCGCCGCCGTCGGCACCCTCATGGTCATCGTGTCGACCCGTCGCCGTCACGGATTCGCCTGGGCCGGCGTCGGATTCCTCGTCGTGCACTCGGTTGTCTGGAGCGGCACCTTCGCCGACGTCGCCAGCCTCGGCGTGGTCGGCAGCGTGAGCTGGGTCGGCATCTCGCACGCTCTCCAGGTCACCCTGGCCCGCGCCAGCCGGGACACCCGCGAGTTCATCCGGGCCGAGCAGGAGGCCGCCGACTGGCAGGCCGCTCAGGAGGCCCACGTCAACGAGCGCCAGTTCCGGCTGCTCCAGACCGGCCGCACCGCCCGCCCCATGCTGCAGCGCATCGTCGCCGCGGGTGGCGACCTCACCGAGGCTGAACGCCAGGAGTGCCTCAACCTCGAGGGGGCGATCCGCGACGAGATCCGCGGACGCCGGCTGCTCAGCGACGACGTGCGCCACGAGGTCATGGCAGCGCGCCGCCGCGGCACCATCGTCAGCCTGCTCGACGAGGGCGGGATCGACGACCTCGAAGACGGCGAGCTCGCCCGCGTCCACGCCGCCCTCGCCAGCGCGATCCGCGACTCGTCGGCCGACCGCCTCATCATCCGCACGGTGGCTCCCGGCAGCGAGTACGCCGTGACGGTCGTCGGCCTCAGCTCCGAAGACCTCCAGTCGAGCGCGCTCGGTTCGTCGAACGCCGACGGCGAGGACTTCGACGACGACGAAGACGACGACGACGAAGACGAGGTCAGCCTGTGGCTGCAGATCCCGCGCTCGTCCGTGCCCGCTGACGCCGTAGACGCCTGATCGCGCAGGAACTCGGGAGCCCCGCCGACCTCGGCGCCGCCCCCGACAGCGCCGCCGCCGCCCGCCCCGAACCCGCCGCCACTGCCGCCGCCGGGCGGTAAGCCCGCCGGAACGGCACGATCCCGCCGCGGCGACGGCGTGGCTGTGCCGATCCGGCGGGGCTGGGGTGGACCCCGCGAAGCGGCACCCGCCCGAGCGTGCCGCTTAACTGCAGAAGGGCCGGACACCCAGTCCGGCCCTTCGCAAAACCCCCGAGTCAGGGCGACAACCCGAATATCACCCTGACTCGCCCCCGAACAGTCACAGGCTTGCTTACCCTAGTAAGCCCTGGCCGCGTGGCGGCCCCTGTTCGGTGGTGTAACTCTGAGAGAGACACCTAGCACAAGTAATAATGCCGAACTGAGCGTGTTGCCAAAAGTCGTCATTTAGGGGGACACCGGGGGGCAGACAGTCCGGTTCGTTTCGACCCGATGCCCCCCGTTGTGGGGATGTCTGCCGCACGTGATCGAAAAGAATGCGAATTTCGGGGTACGAACTCACCAAGGACGACCGAAACGGGGTACCTGGGCGCTGTGTCGTCGATCAGGCGCTGTGCCCGTCAAACGCTGTGTCGATCAGGCGCTGTGCCGCGTCCACTGCCCGGGCCCCGTGCGCAGCGGCGTGCGGAGCGCGCGCTGCGACTCGGCCCAGCCGGTCTGGCCCTCCGGGACACGACGCGCGGCGCTCTCGGCCTCGGCTTCGGCCGCGAACGCGCTGAGCACGGCCGTGACGGCCGCGAGCTCCTCCGGTGTCGGGTTGCCGGAGACGACGCGGATGGTCGGGTCGTCGGGCGGAGAGGGCTGCTCGCTCACAGCGGGATGTTCCCGTGCTTCTTGGCCGGCTGCGACGCCCGCTTGGTGCGCATGGCACGCAGGGCCTTGATGACGGCGGTGCGGGTCGCGGCCGGCTCGACGATGCCGTCGAGCTCGCCGCGCTCCGCCGCGAGGAACGGCGACGCCACGTTGTAGGTGTAGTCGTTCGCGAGCTTGGTGCGGACGGCAGAGACGTCTTCGCCGGCGTCCGTCGCCCGCTTGATCTCCGACCGGTAGAGGATGTTGACGGCGCCCTGGCCGCCCATCACGGCGATCTCGGCGGTCGGCCACGCGAGGTTGATGTCGGCGCCGAGCTGCTTCGAGCCCATGACGATGTAGGCCCCGCCGTACGCCTTGCGGGTGATGACGGTGACCAGCGGCACGGTGGCCTCGGCATACGCATAGAGGAGCTTGGCGCCGCGGCGGATGATGCCGGTCCACTCCTGGTCGGTGCCCGGCAGGAATCCGGGGGTGTCGACGAGCGTGAGGATGGGGATCGAGAACGCGTCGCAGAAGCGCACGAAGCGCGCGGCCTTCTCTCCGGCGTCGATGTTGAGCGTGCCGGCCATGACGTTCGGCTGGTTGGCGATGATGCCGACCGAGCGGCCCTCGACGCGGCCGAGGCCGATGACGATGTTCGGAGAGAACAGCGGCTGCACCTCGAGGAACTCGCCGTCGTCGACGATGTGCTCGATGACGGTGAGCATGTCGTACGGCTGGTTCGGAGAGTCGGGGATGAGCGTGTTCAGCGTGCGGTCGGCGTCGGTGATCTCCATCTCGGGAGCCACGTCGAACACCGGGGCGTCGGTGAGGTTGTTGTCGGGCAGGTACGACAGCAGGGCCGCGACGTAGTCGAGCGCGTCGTCCTCGTCGGAGGCGAGGTAGTGCGAGACGCCCGAGATCTTGTTGTGGGTCAGGGCGCCGCCGAGCTCCTCGAAGCCGACGTCCTCCCCGGTGACGGTCTTGATGACGTCGGGGCCGGTGACGAACATCTGGCTGGTCTTGTCGACCATGATGACGAAGTCGGTGAGCGCGGGGGAGTAGACCGCACCGCCGGCCGCCGGGCCCATGATGATCGAGATCTGAGGGATCACGCCCGAGGCCGCGGTGTTCAGCTTGAAGATCTCGCCGTACTTGCCGAGCGCGACGACGCCCTCCTGGATGCGCGCGCCGCCCGAGTCGAGCATGCCGATGATCGGCACGCCGGTCTTGATCGCGAGCTCCATGACCTTGATGATCTTCTCGCCGGCGACCTCGCCGAGCGATCCGCCGAACGTGGTGAAGTCCTGCGAGTAGATCGCGACCTGGCGCCCGCCGATGGTGCCGGTGCCGGTGACGACGGAGTCGCCGTAGGGGCGCTTGGCATCCATGCCGAAGGCTGTGGTGCGGTGACGGACGAACTCGTCGAGCTCGACGAACGAGCCGTGGTCGAGCAGGCCCTCGATGCGCTCGCGCGCCGTCTTCTTGCCGCGCTTGTGCTGCTTCTCCTGCGCGATCGCCTCGGGGGCGGTGACGGCGTCGTCGAACCTCTGCTGGAGGTCGGCGACTCTGCCGGCGGTGGAGGAGAGGCGGTCGGTCGTGGGGGTTTCGTCGGTCACGGCGACAACTCTAACCAACCGGCGCCTGACGGCCGGGCAGAGCGGCTAGTGTGCCGGGGTGGCCCCGATCCGACTGCGCAGCGCCGCGATCGAGGTGCTCGGTGTGGTTCTCGCGAGTTCCTGCGCCCTGATCGCCCTCGGGCACGCGGTGTCGGGAGCCAAGCGGGCCCTGCTGCTCTCGGATGGCGACAGCGTGCTGCTGCCTCTGCTGGTGCGGTCGGTCGAGCGCGGCGAGGCGTTCCAGTGGGGCATGTCGCCGGTGCTGTTTGCCTTTCCGGAACTGCCGCTCTACCTCGCGTCGGCGGCCGTCACCCGGGGCGTCGCGGGTGCGCTGCTGCTGAACGGCGTCCTGAACGTGGTGCTGCTCTACGCCCTGCTGCGGTTCGTTGCGGGCCGGGTGACACGGTCGCGGCCTCGCGCCGTGCTCGCGGCCCTCGCCGGAGTCGCCGTCTTCACCGCGGCCTGCCTGCTCGAGTCGCGGCCGGGCGGCAACACGGGCGAGATCGCGTCGCTCTTTCTGACGACCACGTACTACTCGGGTACGCTCCTGGCGCTGGTGGCGGCGATCGGCCTCGTGCTGCAGATCAGCGCGGGGCACGGGCGCAGGAACCGGCCGCCCGCCGCCCTCCTGATCGTCGCCGCGCTCGCCACCTTCTCGAACCCCCTCTTCGTGCTGTGGGGCACCGCGCCGATGGCGCTCGCGCTCGCCGCATTCGCGCTCGTGCGCCACAGCCGCTGGCGTCGCGCGCTGCTGGCGGCCGGCATCCTGATCGCCGGGAGCGGCCTCGGCTACGCCGGCAGGACTCCGCTCTCGAGGTTCCTGATCGCGCAGAAGGAGGAGTACTTTCGCTGGGACGGCCAGGCGGCGAGCCTCGCCTTCGCGCGGCAGACCCTCCTGACTCAGGCGCAGACGCTCGGCGGGTTCGTCGAGCTGGTGCTCGCGGCCGTCCTGATCGCCGGGACTGTCGTCGCGACCGTGGTCGCCCTCGCGCGCCGCGAGCGGTCGGCACGGACGCTGGCTCTGCTGATCGGGTCGGCGACCGTCGTGGCGGTGCCGGTGGGGCTGCTCATGATCGGCAGCATCTCGACCCGGTATGCGGAGCCGCTGGTGGTCGTGCCGCTGGTCGCGATGGTCGTCGTAGTCGCCGCTGCGCCGCGCCCTGCCTCCCTCCGCCCGCCCTCCCTCCGCCCCGCCTCCCTCCGCCCCGCCTCCCGAATGTCAAGGAGAGTTTTGCAGCGACGGGCCGGGATGCCCGTGGCTGCGCGCCGCCGGCCTGGTTTGTCCTTGAATTTCGGGGCCATCGGGGCGGGGGTGCTGGCGGCGGCCCTCGTCGCGACGGGAGCGGGCGCAGGAACTGCCGTGGCCCGCGCCGCCGCCGACCCGGCCGTGCCGGGGGCCTCGTGCCTCACGCAGTGGGCGACGGCCTCGGGGGCCGCGCGCGACGGAATCTCCGGTGCCGGCCAGTTCTGGACGGTCCGCGGGCTGCAGGCCTACGCGGGCGACGGGGTCGAGCTGGTGCAGGTCAACTCCGACCTGTCGGTGTACCCGTGGCTGGCCAACCTGGCTCCCGCCGAGAGCGCCCGGGTAGGTTACGTGGTCGTGGCCGAGCAACCCGACGACAACGGCCACCTGGACTACTGGGGAGACACCGTGACCGATCTCGGCACGCCGAAGGAGATCGTCCGCTGCGGGCGGTTCGCGATCTACGACTACCGCGGCACCGCCGCCGAGCAGCGGCTGACCGGGGCGGTCACGCGCAGCGCGCGGGTGCAGGCCGCCCTGCGCGGGCTCGGGGCGACGTCGTGAGCGGGATCCTGCCGATCACCCGAGGCGTCGCCTCCGTCGTCGACCTGCGCGCGACGACGGGCTCGACCAACGCCGACCTCGTCGAGGCCGCGCCCGGGCTCCCCGACTTCGCCGTCATCGCATCGTTCGCCCAGACGTCGGGCCGAGGCCGCCTCGACCGCTCGTGGCAGGCGCCCGCCGGCCAGAGCCTCGCCGCCAGCGTCCTGCTGCGGCCGCGGACGCCGTCGGGCGACGTGCTCCCCGTCGACGCGTGGGGCTGGTTCTCGCTGCTCGCCGGCGCCGCGCTCCGGACGGCCGTGGCCGACCTCCTGCCGGAGCGGTCGGTGACGCTGAAGTGGCCGAACGACGTGCAGGTGTCGGGGCGGAAGGTGTCGGGCCTGCTGGCGGACCTCGTCTGGGAGTCCGGAGTTCCTGCGGCAGTCGTCATGGGGTCGGGCATCAACCTGACGATCCCTCCCGACGCTTTGCCCACGCCGACCTCGACGTCGCTCGCGATCGAGGGCGCCGCCGGAAGCGCCGAGGAGATCGCCGACGCCGTCTTCGCCGCCTACCTGATCGAGCTGCGCCGGCTCGTCGACCTGCTCGCCGGAGGCGGCGACGTGCGCTCCGTCGTCGAGGCCCAGTGCGACACCGTCGGGCGGCGGGTGCGGGTCGAGCTGCCCGGCGGCGAGATGATGCACGGCACCGCGACCGGTCTCGACGAGACGGGGCGGATCGTCGTCCGCAAGGATGATTCCGGCGCCGAGGTGGCCGTGGCCGCCGGGGACGTCACGCACCTGAGGTATGAATGACCCATGTCGTCCGCTGAGCCGAACCCGTTCGCGGCGTTCGGCGCGCCCGCGGAGTCGGGCGAGCAGCCGCAGGGCGCCGGCGAGCCGGCCCGCGAGGAGGTCATCGCACGCCTGCGGCCGCACTCGCGCGTGCTGTTCTGGCCGTCCGTCCTGCTGATCGCGATCTGCGCCGCGACGGGCTTCTTCGGGGGCACCCTGCCCGAGCCGTGGATGAACAGCGCCCTGCCGATCGCCGCGCTGGTGCTGATCGCGCTGGTCTGGCTGCTGCCGCTGCTCGCGTGGCTCGGCCGGCACTACACGATCACGACGCGGCGGATCGTGATCCGGCGCGGCCTGTTCGTGCGCACCCGGCAGGAGCTCATGCACACGCGCGGCTACGACCTCACCGTCCGCAAGAACGCGGTGCAGAGCCTGTTCGGCTCGGGCGACGTGCTCATCAACACCGGGCTCGACCGGCCCGTCGTGCTGTGGGACGTCCCCACCGCCGACCTGGTGCAGTCGACCCTGCACGACCTGATGGAGCAGAACCTCAGCGCCGTCGCGCGCATGCGCCAGCAGGAGCAGTCCGCGCCGCAGGGCGGTCCGCCTGTCTGGCAGTAGCAGAGGTCGGGCCGAGCGGGCGTCGGCCTAGCGAGTCGCAGGAGCCCTGACGCGATTGTCAGAGGACGTCCAGTACTGTCGTAGCGTGCGTATTTCAGTCATCGGATGTGGTTATCTCGGAGCCGTCCACGCTGCCTGCATGGCAGAGCTGGGCCACGACGTCGTCGGCATCGACGTCGACGAAGCCAAGATCGCCGAGCTCCAGGCCGGCCGGGCCCCGTTCTTCGAGCCGGGTCTGCCCGAGGTGCTCGAGCGCGCCATCGCCACGGGGCGCCTGCGCTTCACCACCGACATGGCGGCCGCCGACGACGCGACGGTGCACTTCGTCGCCGTCGGCACGCCGCAGACCAAGGGCAGCTTCAACGCCGACCTGACGTACGTGAACGCGGCCGTCGACGGCCTCCTGCCGCACCTGGGCGAGGGCGACCTCGTCGTCGGCAAGTCCACCGTGCCGGTCGGCACGGCGGCGCGGCTCGCGGCAGTGGTCGAGGGGTCGGGGGCGGGGGCGTCGCTCGCCTGGAACCCCGAGTTCCTGCGCGAGGGCTTCGCGGTGCAAGACACCGTGGCGCCCGACCGCTTCGTCTACGGCGTGCCCTCGGGCGACGCCGGCGAGAAGGCGACCGAGGTGCTCGACGAGGTCTACGCGACGGCGCTCGCGACCGGCACCCCGCGCATCGTCACCGACTACGCCACCGCCGAGCTCGTCAAGGTGTCGGCCAACGCGTTCCTGGCGACCAAGATCTCGTTCATCAACGCCATGGCCGAGGTCGCCGAGGCCACCGGCGCCGACGTCACCCAGCTCGCCGACGCGATCGGCCACGACGCGCGCATCGGCCGCAAGTTCCTCAACGCCGGCCTCGGCTTCGGCGGCGGCTGCCTGCCCAAAGACATCCGCGCCTTCCGCGCCCGCGGCGACGAGCTCGGCCTGACCGACACGCTGTCGTTCCTCGGCCAGGTCGACGCCATCAACCTCCGCCGCCGGGAGCGCGTCGTCACTCTGACGCGCGAACTCGTCGGCGACCTCCAGGGCGTCAAGATCGGCGTGCTGGGCCTGGCCTTCAAGCCGAACTCCGACGACGTGCGCGACTCTCCGGCTCTCGACGTCGTCGAGAAGCTCGTCGCAGCGGGCGCCGACGTGCGCTCGTACGACCCCGAGGCCAAGCACACCGCCCTCCGCAGCCACCCCGACCTCACCGTCGTCGACTCGGTCGACGAGGCCATCGAGGGCGCCGAGGCCGTGCTGGTGCTCACCGAGTGGCAGCAGTTCCGCGACCTCGACCCCGCTGCCGTGGCGTCGGTCGTCGCGGGCAAGCGCGTCGTCGACGGCAGGAACTGCCTGGACGCCGTCGCCTGGCGCGCCGCCGGCTTCGAGGTCCGCGGGCTGGGACGCCCGTAGCCGTGGCTGCCTCCTTGCGCGTCGGCGTCATCGGCGGCGGCCAGCTCGCCCGGATGATGGTGCCCCCGGCCGTCCACCTGGGCCTCGACATCCGCGTCCTCGCCGAGACGGAGGGCTCGTCGGCCCGCCTTGCGGCGACCGCCGTCGGCGACTACCACGACGCCGAGACGGTGCTCGCGTTCGCGCGCGACGTCGACGTCATCACCTTCGACCACGAGCACGTGCCGCAGGACGTGCTCGCGGCCCTCGTCGAGGCCGGCGTCGCCGTCCACCCGAAGCCCGAAGCCCTGTTCGTCGCGCAAGACAAGCTGGTCATGCGCGAGCGCCTGGCCGGCCTCGGCCTGCCGGTGCCCGACTGGGCGCGGCTCGAGACGCCCGACGATCTCAGCGCCTTCCTCGCCGAGCACGGCGGCCGCGCCGTCGTGAAGACCGCGCGCGGCGGCTACGACGGCAAGGGCGTCCGCGTCGTGTCGTCGCCCGACGACGTCGCCGACTGGTTCGCCGCTCTCGCCGACCCGTCGACCGGCGGCGCGCTGCTCGCCGAAGAGCTCGTCGAGTTCCGGCGCGAGCTCGCCCAGTCGGTGGCACGGCGCCCCAGCGGACAGATCGTCGCGTGGCCCGTCGTCGAGTCGATCCAGCGCGACGGCGTCTGCGCCGAGGTCATCGCGCCGGCCCCGCGCTCGGCCGGCCGCGTCGCCGAGACGGCCGCCGAGATCGCGACGACCGTCGCCGCCCAGCTCGACGTCACCGGCGTCCTCGCCGTCGAGCTCTTCGAGACCACCGACGACCGCCTGCTCATCAACGAGCTCGCGATGCGCCCGCACAACACCGGTCACTGGTCGATCGACGGCTCGATCACCAGCCAGTTCGAGCAGCACCTGCGCGCCGTGCTCGACCTGCCGCTCGGCGACACGACGCCGCACGCCGCGTGGTCGGTCATGGTCAACGTCCTCGGCGGCCCTGCCACGGGCAGCATGGCCGACCGCCTGCCGGCGCTCATGGCCGACGAGCCCGGCGCCAAGGTGCACGACTACGGCAAGGAGCCGCGGCCGGGCCGCAAGGTGGGTCACGTGACGGCGACCGGTGCGGCGCTCGACGACGTGGTGGTCGCGGCGCGGGTCGCCGCGGCGCACTTCGAGGGCTAGGCGGCGTCGGGAGTTCCTGCGCCCGCGCTCTGTCTCGTCGAGCGAGTTCGAGGAGGGCCGGCTCGCTAGGCTGGAGGAGTGCCTGAGATGAACGCAGAAGCCCCCGTCGTCGCCCTCGTCATGGGGAGCGACTCCGACTGGGCGACCATGAAGTCCGCCGCCGACATCCTCACGGAGTTCGGCATCGCGTTCGAGGTCGAGGTCGTGTCGGCGCACCGCACCCCCGACAAGATGGTGTCGTTCGGGCGCGAGGCGGCCGGCCGCGGTATCCGTGTCATCATCGCCGGCGCCGGCGGTGCCGCTCACCTGCCGGGCATGCTGGCGTCGCTCACGACCCTTCCGGTGATCGGGGTGCCGGTCGCGCTGGCGAAGCTCGACGGGCTCGACTCGCTGCTCTCGATCGTGCAGATGCCGGCCGGGATCCCCGTCGCGACGGTGTCGATTGGCGGGGCGGCCAACGCGGGCATCCTGGCGGCGCGGATCCTCGGGGCGTTCGACCCCGCGATCTCGGCGCGGCTCGCCGACTACGCGACCGGGCTCGCGGAGCTCGTCGAGGAGAAGAACGCGCGGTTGAAGGCGTCGCTCTAGGCTGCGAAGCCCCGCGCCGCCCCTAGAGGTCGGCGTGCAGCTGCCACACCTTCTCGGCCGAGTCGCGCCAGCTGAAGGCGCGCGCCCGGTCGAGCCCTGCGACCCCGAGACGGGCGGCGAGGTCGGTGTCGTTGACGACCTGGAAGAGCGCCTGCGCGAGCCGCTCGGGGTACCCCGCCGCGTCGTCGCGAGGCACGATGACCCCGGCGCCCGCGGCGACCTCGACGAGCGCGGGCGCATCGGAGTGGACGACCGGCGTGCCGAAGCTGAACGCCTCGACGAGCGGGAGGCCGAAGCCCTCGGCGAGCGAGGGGAACACGAAGACGGAGGCGCGCTCCAGCAGCACGGCGAGCGACGCGTCGGGCACGCGGCCGAGAACGCGCACGCGGTCGGGTGCGAGGCCGAGTCGGGCCACGACGGAGTCGACGCTCACGTCGCCCCAGCCGGGAGGGCCGACGATGAGCAGCGGCACGTCGGGGGCGTCCGGGTGGGCGAGCGCCTCGAGGAGCGGCTCGATGCCCTTGCGCGGCTCGAGGGTTCCGACGCTCAGGATGTACCGCTCAGGCAGGTCGAGCTCGTCGGCGATCGCATCGGCGTCGGGCGGGGCGGCCAGGTCGGTCGACACGGCGCCGCCGATGACGCGCAGCCGGTCGCCGAAGGGGAAGAGCTCGGACAGCTCGCCGGCGACCGCGTGGGTCGGCACGACGACCGCGTCGGCGAACCGGTACGCGCGCTTCGCCATGGCCTTGTGCCAGCGGACGCCCTGCGCGGTGAGGGTGTCGGGGTTGGTCCACGGCACGGTGTCGTGGATCGTCACGGCCGTCTGGGTGGCCGGCGCCAGCTCGCGATCGTGCTTGTAGAGCG
The DNA here is from genome assembly GCF_057787745.1 of Frondihabitans sp. OV104. NCBI lineage: Bacteria > Bacillati > Actinomycetota > Actinomycetes > Micrococcales > Microbacteriaceae > Frondihabitans > Frondihabitans sp. OV104. Next base: position 1,982,526 of record NZ_CM173541.1, on the reverse strand, counting down.
GCGTCATCAGGCTCGTGCCGTGCACCATGCCACGGCCGGGGAGGCCGATCACGCCGGTCTGCCAGGCGATCGACAGCTCGCGGCGGCCGAGCACGGAGCGGTACATGCCGGCGAGCCCGGGGAGCTTGTCGTCGAGCCGGTCGTAGGCCTCCTGCGGGTGCGCAGCGACGATCCCCTCGACGTCGCAGCCGCGCGGGGCGGTCGCGATGAGCTCGCGGGTCAGCTCTTCGGTGTAGCGGCCGATGCCGCCGGGCACCGGTGCCAGGATCTGGTCGACCACGACGCGGAGGGTCAGCATGGCGAACTCCTCAGGACGCTCGACGGGATGGGCGAATCGACAGTATCAGCCCGCCGACCGCCAACCTGGGGGTTGCTGTGGCGCGGCGCTACCCGGTCGCGAGCCGGTCGAACGCACGGCCGAGGGCCGGCCCGAGAGTGCGCGCGTAGGTGGCCGTCAGGTGGTGCGTATCGCGGTAGACGACCACGCCGCCGATCGCCGTGAGACACGTGTCGCCGGGGCAGACCCGGTCGGTCAGATCGATGGCCTCGGCCCCGTCGGTCGACTCGACGGAGGCCAGCATGGCGTCCGGCGCGAGATACGCGTCCGCCTTCTTCAGAGAGCAGGAACCCGGGTCGGCCGCGTGCGTCTCGAGGCACGCCTGCGCGTCGGCCGGAGCCCGTGAGGTGTCGGCGATCGCGATCACCCGGGTTCCTCGGCTCAGCAGCGGCTGCCACGCCTCCGAGTAACCGCGGACCTCGGCCGCCGCCGCGGCAGCGGAATCGGGCACGTGCTGCGAGTGCGAGACGAACACGATGTCGAAGGGCTCGTCGTCGGCGAGCGTCGCCGCGAGCGTCGTGTTCCAGGTCGTGCACGCCGCGACGTAGTTCGGGTTCGGGTTCGACTCCGTGATGGTCGTGAACGGGCAGCCCGAGTGCAGGTAGGTGGTCAGCGACCAGCCGCGCGTCGCGCCGGCCGCGCGGATCGTCGGCTCCCAGCTCGCGGCGTGCGAGTCGCCGACGAGGGCGACCCGGACGGACCCGGAGCCCGAGGTGCATGCCACGACGGAGGTCGACGACTCGGGCGGCAGGCAGCGGCGTCCCTGCTCGTAGGCCGGCGGGAGGTCGTCGGCGGCCAGCGCCGGGTCGGGGCTGAGCGTCGCCGGGGGTGCACCGCACGATGCCCCGGGGTCGAGGGCCGCCGCTCCGAAGCAGGGCTTCCCGGCGCCCGCTTGCGCCTGCGCGGCTTCGACGGCATCCGTCGCCTGCCGCTGCAGCGCGGCGCCGCCGACGGCCACGGGGACGGCCACGACGGCGACGGCGACCGCGAGGGCGGCGAAGGTGCGCCGGGGTCGCGCAGTGGTCAGGAACCGCGCGCGGCGCGCCGGGTTCTCGACGAACCGGGCGCTCAGCCAGGCGAGGCCCAGCACTCCGACGAGGCAGATGAGCTTGAGCGGCCAGGTGAGGCCGTCGCCCAGCCGGAACCCCAGCACGACGAGGGCCGGCCAGTGCCAGAGGTACACCGAGTACGAGAGGTCGCCGAGCACGAGGACGGGTCGGCGAGCGAGGAGCGCGGACGGCGACCAGGGGGCGGAGCCAGCGGCGATGACGAGGAGCGTGCCGGCCACGGGCAGGGCGGCGGCGACGCCGGGGAACGGCGTCGCTCCGTCGATCAGCACGAGGGACGCCGCGAGGAGGGCCGCGCCCGCCCAGGCGGCGACGGTGCGGAGGGGGACGGCGGGGGCCGGAGTTCCTGGGACCGGTGGTTCGGCAGCTCGTGCTGCCGACACGGCGAGGAGGCCTCCGGCGGCGAACTCCCACGCCCGGGTCGTCGTTGCGAAGTAGGCGAGGCCGGGGGAGCTGCGGGTCAGGACGACCGAGCAGGCGAAGGACGCGACCGCGACGGCTCCGAGCACAACGCCTGTGCGCCACACGACGCGGTGCTCGCGGCCCGCCGCCCGCCGGCCCCGCCCCGCCCACACGGCGACGACCAGGAGGAGCGCCGGCCAGACGAGGTAGAACTGCTCTTCGACCGAGAGCGACCAGAAGTGCTGCACGGGGGAGGCCGCGTTCGAGCTGGCGAGGTAGTCGATCGAGTCGCCGGCGAGAACCCAGTTCTGCACGTAGAGCGCCGACCCGACGATCTCGCGGAACGTCTGCTGCCAGTAGGCGCGCGGCACTAGGGCGATCGTCGCCAGGGCCGTGACCGCGAGCACGAGCAGGGACGCCGGCAGGAGGCGCCGCGCCCGCCGCGCCCAGAACGACGCGAGCCGGACGTGACCGGTCGACGCGAGCTCACGAAGCAGATGCGACGTGATCAGGAAGCCCGAGATCACGAAGAACACGTCGACGCCGACGAAGCCGCCGGGAAGGCGCGCAGGCCAGAAGTGGTACATGACCACCGCCGCCACGGCGAACGCGCGGAGCACCTGGATCTCGGGCCGGAAGGCCGCCCGAGGGTGCTGCCGTGCGTCGACCACGGTCGTCAGGAGGCGAAGACGCCTTCGGCCGACGCCTGCGCCAGGGCCTCCTGCCAGGGCCGCATCGGCGTGAGGCCGGCGGCGGCCCAGGCGTCGTGGCCGAGCACGCTGAAGGCGGGGCGAGCGGCCGGGCGCACGAAGGCGGCGCTGTCGGTGGGCAGCACGCGCTCCGGATCGAGTCCGGCCTCGGAGAAGACGGCGCGGGCGAAGTCGAACCACGACGCGCGGCCCGAGTTGGTGCCGTGGTAGACCCCGGCCGGAGCATCGGCGTCGACCAGCGCGACCAGCTGAGCGGCCAGATCGGCCGTCCAGGTGGGCTGGCCGACCTGGTCGTCGACCACGGAGACCGTGTCGCGGCCGGCGGCGAGCTTCAGCATCGTGGCGGCGAAGTTCGGGCCGTGCTGGCCGTAGAGCCAGGCGGTCCGCACGATGTAGGTGCCCTCGGGGTTCGCGGCCAGGGCCGCGGTCTCGCCGACGGCCTTGGTGCGGCCGTAGGCGTTCAGCGGGTCGAGCGGGGTGTACTCGTCGTACGGCTCGGTCGCCGTGCCGTCGAACACGTAGTCGGTCGAGATGGTCACCAGCTTCGCGCCGTGCTCGGCGGTCGCCTCGGCGAGCAGCCGCACGCCGACGCCGTTGACCGCGAGAGCCTCGTACTCGTGCTCCTCCGCGTCGTCGACCTTGGTGTAGGCGGCGGCGTTGAAGACGACGTCATGGCCCTCGACAGCCGCGAAGACGGCGTCGCGGTCGGTCACGTCGAGGTCGGAGCGGCCGAGCACGGTCACGTCGCGGCCGAAGAGGGCCTCGACGAGATCGGTGCCGAGCATGCCTCGGGCGCCCGTGACGAGGTACTTCATCGGTCGAGCACTGAGGGGCCGGGTGCTCACGCGAGCGCCGCGCGCTCTTTGAGGGGCTCCCACCACGAGCGGTTGTCGCGGTACCACTGCACGACGTCTTTCAGGCCCTGCTCGAACGGCACCTGCGGCTCGTAGCCGAGCTCGCGCTGGATCTTCGAGATGTCGACCGAGTAGCGGAGGTCGTGGCCCAGTCTGTCTTGCACGCGGTCGACGTACGACCAGTCCTTGCCGGTGGCGTCGAGCAGCAGCTGCGTGAGCTCCTTGTTCGTCAGCTCGGTGCCGCCGCCGATGTTGTAGATCTCGCCGGCCTCGCCCGAGACGAGCACCATCGCGATGCCGCGCGTGTGGTCGTCGACGTGCAGCCAGTCGCGGATGTTGTCGCCCTCGCCGTAGAGCGGCACGTGCTTGTCGTCGATCAGGTTCGTGACGAAGAGCGGGATGACCTTCTCGGGGAAGTGGTAAGGCCCGTAGTTGTTCGAGCAGCGCGTGATCGACACGTTGAGGCCGTGCGTGCGGTGGTAGCTGCGCGCGAGCAGGTCGCTGCCGGCCTTCGATGCCGAGTAGGGCGAGTTCGGCTCGAGCGGGCGGTCTTCCGCCCACGAGCCCTCGGCGATCGAGCCGTAGACCTCGTCGGTCGACACGTGCACGAAGCGCTTGAGGTCGTTGCGGAGGGCCGCGTCGAGCAGCTGCTGGGTGCCGAGCACGTTGGTCTCGACGAAGATCGAGGCGTCGCGCACCGACCGGTCGACGTGCGACTCGGCGGCGAAGTGGACGACGGCGTCCACGGTCGGGAAGAGCGTGTCGAGCAGGGCGCCGTCGCGGATGTCGCCCTCGACGAAGGTGTAGCGGGGCGAGTCGGCCACGGGGGCGAGGTTCTCGAGGTTGCCCGAGTAGGTCAGTGCGTCGAGGACGACGACCTCGGCGCCCTCCAGGCCGGGGTAGGCGTCTTGCAGAGTGCGCCGGACGAAGTTGGAGCCGATGAAGCCGGCTCCGCCGGTGACGAGGATGCGCATGGTGAATACTTTCGGTTCGCGAGCGTCGATCCGTCCAATGATAGGGGGCAGGAACTGCGCCTTCCCCGAGCGGGGTGGGCCATGATGGCGACATGAAGACGACGACGTTTCCCGACCTGACCGCCCCCGCATCGAACATCATCCTCGGCCTGATGCGCATCACCGAGATGAGCGACGACGACATCCGCGCCCTCGTGGGCGCCGCGCGCGACTCCGGGATCACCTTCTTCGACCACGCCGACGTGTACGGCGGCGCCCCGCACGTCTGCGAGCAGCGTTTCGGCGACGCGATCACCCTGTCGCCGTCCGAGCGCGAGAGCGTCATCATCCAGTCGAAGGTGGGCATCCGCGACGGCTTCTGGGACTTCTCGCGCGAGCACATCGTCGAGTCGGCCGAGCAGTCGCTGACGGCGCTCGGCATCGAGACCCTCGACATCCTCCTGCTGCACCGCCCCGATGCCCTGGTCGAGCCCGACGAGGTCGCAGCCGCGTTCGACGAGCTCAAGGCCGCAGGGAAGGTGTCCGCGTTCGGCGTCTCGAACCACACGCCGATGCAGGTCGAGCTCTTGAAGAAGTCGGTGACGCAGCCCCTCCTCGTGAACCAGGTGCAGCTGAGCATCACGCATGCCAACCTGATTGCGGCCGGCGTCAGCGCCAACATGAACGGCCTCGACCAGTCGATCGACCGCGACAACGGCATCCTCGACTACTCGCGGGTCAACGACATCACCCTGCAGGCGTGGTCGCCCTTCCAGAAGGGCTTCTTCGACGGCGTCTTCCTCGGCGACCGCGAGCACTACGCCGAGCTCAACGACGTCATCGACGAGCTCGCCGCGGCCTACTCGGTCGCGCCCGAGGCGATCGCCGTCGCCTGGATCACGCGTCATCCTGCGAACATGCAGGTCGTGCTCGGCACCACGAACCCGCAGCGCGTCCGCGACTCGGCCGCCGGGAGCGACCTGCCCCTGACGCGTCAGGAGTGGTACCGCCTGTTCACCGCCGCGGGGCACCTCCTGCCCTAGCGGTGCGGTGCGGCGGCTGTGGATAACCGCGTTCAGGAGGCGCGTCGGGGTAGGCTTCCGGGGTGCAGATCCGCGAATTGACGATCCCAGACAGCTACGAGATCACCCCCAAGCAGTTCGGCGACGACCGCGGCGTGTTCCTCGAGTGGTACCGCTTCGACAAGCTCGCCGAGGTGGTCGGTCACCCCATCGACCTCCGGCAGGCCAACACGTCCGTGTCGAAGCGGGGCGTCGTGCGCGGCATCCACTTCGCCGACGTCCCGCTGGGCCAGGCCAAGTACGTGACCGCCACGCACGGTGCCGTGCTCGACTACGTCATCGACATCCGCGTCGGCTCGCCGACATTCGGCAAGTGGGACACCGTGCTCCTCGACGACAAGGACCGCAAGGCGATCTACATCTCCGAGGGCCTCGGCCACTGCTTCGTGGCGCTCACCGACGACGCCACGGTGAGCTACCTCGTGACCGACGTCTTCAACGCGCCTCGCGAGCACGGCATCAACCCGCTCGACGCCGACATCGCCCTGGTCTTCCCCGAGGAGGCCGGTGAGGCCCTGCTCTCGCCGAAAGACACCGACGCGCCGTCGCTTGCCGAGGCGGCGGCTTCCGGGCTCCTGCCGACGTGGGCTGACATGCGCGAGTACTACGCGTCGTTGAACACCGCCTTCACCACCCCGAAGGAGCAGAACCGATGAAGGGCATCATCCTCGCCGGGGGCACCGGCAGCCGGCTCTGGCCGATCACCAAGGGCGTCTCGAAGCAGCTGATGCCCATCTACGACAAGCCCATGGTCTACTACCCCCTCTCGACGCTGATGATGGCGGGCATCCGCGAGGTGCTGGTCATCACGACGCCCGAGTACGACGAGCAGTTCCGGTCGCTTCTCGGCGACGGCTCCAGCCTCGGCATGAGCATCGAGTACGCCGTGCAGCCCTCGCCCGACGGCCTCGCGCAGGCCTTCATCATCGGCGAGGACTTCATCGGCGACGACAGCGTCGCGCTGGTGCTCGGCGACAACATCTTCCACGGTGTCGGCCTCGGCACGAGCCTCACGAAGAACACCGACGTCTCGGGCGCCACGATCTTCGCGTACCACGTCTCCGACCCCACGGCGTACGGCGTGGTCGAGTTCGACGACGACTTCAAGGCCGTCTCGATCGAAGAGAAGCCGACCGCGCCGAAGAGCAACTACGCGGTGCCGGGCCTCTACTTCTACGACAACAAGATCGTGGAGATCGCGAAGACCATCGAGCCGAGCGCGCGTGGCGAGCTCGAGATCTCGACCGTCAACGAGCGCTACCTCGAGGCCGGCGAGCTGCAGGTGCAGGTTCTCGACCGCGGCACCGCCTGGCTCGACACCGGCACGTTCGAGTCGATGATGCAGGCGTCCGAGTACGTCCGCGTCATCGAGGACCGCCAGGGCCACAAGATCGGCTGCATCGAGGAGATCGCCTGGCGCAACGGCTGGATCGACGACGCGGCCCTCACCGCCCTCGCGACTCCGCTCGCCAAGAGCGGCTACGGCGTCTACCTGCAGAATCTCCTGCAGGCCTAGGTTTCAAGGAGACGAATGCTGAACAGACTGAAGAAGATCGCCAAGGATCTTCTGGCGATCCGCTCGATCCGCCGCATCTACGAGAACACCAACCGCGCGTTCCTCGAGACCTTCGGGTCGAGCCGCATCCTGACGCACTTCTTCTTCCTGGTGTCGTTCATCACCTTCAACCGCGAGCAGGCCGCGACCCTCCAGGGGCGTCGCGACTACTACCGCAACAAGAAGCGCGACCGCCTCACCCGCGTCGAGCTGCGCCGCAACGTCCACCGCATCGAGAAGGGCCTCATCATGCGGCCCCGCCGAGACGTGTTCGCTCGCGACTACATCGGCGAGACCATCGAGTTCTACGAGGCTGCGGCCAACCAGTGCAAGCTGTCGCCCGGCACCATGGAGATCGCCGAGATGGACTGGGCGCACAACGTGCTCGAAGAGTACTTCCGCGTCTCCGCCACCGGAAAAGACAAGGCCGTCGACGACGCCCGCGCCTCCTTCGAGGGCACCGACTACGTGCCCTCCACGACCGGCAACGTGCCGCGCCCGAAGCAGCTCTCGTCGAACGTCTCGTACGACGAGCTCGTCGACCTCGCGAACCAGCGCCGCTCGGTCCGGTTCTTCGACGACAAGCCGGTGCCCCGCGACCTCGTCGACAAGGCGCTCCTCGTCGCCCGCCAGGCGCCGACGGCGTGCAACCGCCTGCCCTACGAGTTCCGTGTCTTCGACGACCCGGCCATGGTCAAGAGGGTCTCGAACATCCCGTTCGGCACCGCGGGCTACGCCGACAACATCCAGACGGTCGTGGTCGTCGTCGGAAAGCTCGAGAGCTACTTCAGCCCGCGCGACCGCCACGCGATCTACGTCGACGCGTCGCTCGCGTCCATGTCGTTCATGTTCGGCCTCGAGACGCTCGGCCTCTCGTCGAGCGTCATCAACTGGCCCGACTTCGAGCCGCTCGAGCGCAAGATGCAGAAGACCCTCGGCCTGTCGGGCTCCGACCGCGTGATCATGCTGATCGCCGTGGGCTACGCGCACCCCGAGGGACTCGTCCCGTTCTCGCAGAAGAAAGAACTCGACACGTTCCGCAGCTACAACAACCTCGCGCGGTGACGGCCGACTCCACCGGCGCCGTCGTTCCCGAGATCGATCCGGCCAAGGCGGCCAAGAAGAAGCGGCGCAAGCTCCTCTCGCGGCTTCTGACGGTCGTGGTGGTCGCTGTGGTGGCCGTGCTGTTCGCGCGGTCGCTGTCGAAGAACTGGTCAGCTGTCCAAGCGGCCCACCTGCACCTGAGCTGGCTGCACGTCGCCGCGATCGTGCTCTTCGCCCTGGCGGTCCCGGTGTCGGGCGTGCTCTGGGGGTCCATCCTCAACCGGCTCTCCGACAAGGGCGCCCATGTCGGCCCCCTGCAGTCGATGGCCGTCCACGACCTGTCCTGGCTGCTTAAGTACGTGCCCGGGCAGATCGGCTCGGTGCTGAGCAAGGTCACGTGGGGGCAGCGCAACGGCTTCCCGCGCACGCTGATCCTGATCACGTTCATCTACGAGAACGTCTTCCTCCAGATCGCGTCGATCGTGCCGAGCGCGATCATCCTGATCCTGGCCATCGGGCCGACCCTCGTCGAGAACAACGCGCTCACGGTGGTCGGGGTCGTCGTGGTCCTGGTCCCGCTGATCGCGATCCTGGTGCCGCAGATCTTCCACCGCATCATGTCGATCGCGTCGAAGCGCTTCCTCAAGTCGCCGCTTCCCGAGCAGTATTTCCTGCGCCCCCTCCAGAGCCTCGGGTTCTCGGCGGCCTACATCGCACCGCGGGTCATCAACGGCATCGGGTTCATCCTGTGCGCCGCCAGCGTCACCGCCATCACGCCGGGACAGTGGCTTCCGCTCGCGGCGGCCTACGCCCTCGCCGGCGCCATCGGCATCCTGATCATCTTCGTGCCGTCGGGAATCGGCGTGCGCGAGGCCGTCCTCTACGTCTGCCTCGTCGGCCTGGGCATCGATGGCGGCCAGGCCGTCATCATCTCGGTGCTCAGCCGCCTCCTGTCGACGGTCGCCGACGCCGTCATCGCCCTCCAGTACGGCGCCCTGCGCCTCACGCTCCCGAAAGGCCCATCTGTCTCATGACCTCCACGACCCCTCACGTCACCGTCATCGGCTCCGCGCTCTCGGGCAACAAGGGCGCCGCCGCCATGCTCGAGTCGTCTATCGCGACCCTCGAGCAGCGCCTGCCCGGCGTGCAGTTCACCCTGCTGAGCATGTACCCGCGCGAAGACCGCGAGCAGAACACGTACCCGAACCTCGAGATCGTCGATGCGCGCCCGCGCACGCTCGGCGTCAACATCAACTCGGCCGCCCTCGCCTACCGCCTCCTGCCGCCGCTGCGCGGTCTCATCACGTCCCGCTCGAAGGCCGTCAAGGCCCTCGCCGAGTCGCAGGTGCTCCTCGACCAGGGCGGCATCACGTTCACCGACGGGCGCGAGAAGTTCTTGATCTACAACGTGGCGTCGATCCTGCCCGCCCTGAATGTCGGCACGCCGGTGTTCAAGTGCGCGCAGGCCGTCGGCCCCTTCCGCAACCGCATCAACCGGCTGGTCGCCCGGACGTTCCTGCCCAAGGCGGCGACCGTCGTGACCCGCGGCCGTATCACGCAGAGCTACGCCGACAAGCTGCGCCTGACCAACACCTTCGCCGGCGCCGACTACGCGTTCTCGCTCGAGCTCGACGGCTCGGAAGAGGCGGCCGCCGTCTCCGCGGGCATCGACCTGTCGATCTTCGACGAGGCCGTCGTGGGCCTCAGCCCCAGCGTAGTGCTGCAGAAGAAGGTCGACGCGCGCGAGGGCGACTACGTCGGCCAGATGGTGACGTTCATCGACCAGGTCACCGCGTCGGGCAAGAAGCTGCTGCTCGTGCCGCACTCGGTCCGCACCGGCACCGACGCGACCCACAACAACGACCTCCCGCTCTGCCGCGAGATCTACTCGAAGGTCGCCGACAAGGCGAACGTGGTCTTCATCGACCGCGAGCTGCCCTCGCAGGTGCTGCGCTACCTCATCGGCCGCTGCTCGTTCTTCGTCGCCAGCCGCTTCCACGCCATGGTGTCGTCGCTCGCCATGGCGGTGCCGACGCTCGTCATCGGCTGGGGCCACAAGTACGAGGAGGTGCTCGAGATGTTCGAGCTGCAGGAGTGGGCGTTCGGCCACGACAAGCTGACGCCGACGCACCTCTGGGAGCGCTACGAGGCGCTGCTCGTCTCGCGGGACGACGTCGCCGCGAAGCTGTCCACGCACCTGCCCGAGGTGAAGGCGCGCTCGCTCAAGCAGGCCGACCTCATCGCCGACGTGGTGCGGGCGGGCCTCTAGCCTCGGCGCGCGTCCGGCGGCTGGGAACCCCGTCGCGCAATCCCGGACCCACGATCGCGACATGGCACCACGATTCGAAGTGGTGTCATGTCGCGATCGTGGGCCGGACTGTCGCGATCGTGGGCCACTGGCGCGCCGACTTCTCCGCGCGCCGCGGGATGAGCGCGGACGGCAGGAAGACGACGCCGACGACCGCGACACCGACCCGCACCGCGGCAAGCGGAGCCGCTACGTCATGCCGCCGCCCATGATCGGGACTGGGCGCCACGATGTTCCTTGGCGCGGAGTCCCGATCGTGGTGCGGCGTCACGGCAGACTGGCGCGGAGTCCCGATCGTGGTGCGGCGTCACGGCAGACTGGCGCGGAGTCCCGATCGTGGTGCGGCGTCACGGCAGACTGGCGCGGAGTCCCGATCGTCGTGCGGCGTCACGGCAGACTGGCGCGGAGTCCCGATCGTGGTGCCGCGAGGGCGTTACGAGACGACTGAGGCGCGAACCGGCACGGCGGCCGGGTGCGGCGCGACGACGGACCGCCACAGCACGGCACCGACGCCCGAGATCGAGGCGGCGGCCAGGACGAGCAGCAGCGTCGGAAGCCAGCCGGGCAGGCCGTTCGCGAAGGCGGCTGCTCCGGCGTCGTGCAGGAAGCCGCGGCCGGTCGGAGCGACCTTATGGCCGCGCTCCTGCGCGTAGAGCACGAACGAGATGCAGCTCCCGGCCCACATCACCGCGACGAGCACGGGGACGACCACGGCCACGACGCGCCGCCCGAAGAGCGAGGCCCCGGTGCCGAGCAGCAGCGCGACCGAGAGCGACGACGGCAGGAAGTAGCGCCAGTTGTAGGCGCCATAGCCCACCGAGTGGCTCAGCTGGAGCAGATACGACCCGAGCAGGTGTCCCGCGAACATGATGATGAGCAGGAACTGGGCCGCCCCGAGTTCCGGCACCCTCTTTCTGCGCGCCACGACCGCCGCCACGGTCAGCCCCGCCCCCACGGCGAATACCGCCAGGGAGGCCGCGTCGGCGATGTCGCCGAAGGCCGCGGTGCCGTGTCCGATGAGCCCGCGCGGGATGATCTGGTAGTAGTCGGGGTCGGTCAGCACGTCGACGAGGCCCCGGCGGGTGCGGCCGCTCACCTGGCTCACCTCGGTGGAGCGGTACCAGGCGCCGCTGAGCCCGGCGTTGCGGACGTAGAACCAGCCGAATGCGACTGCGGGGACGCCGCCCAGCACGAGGAGGCGCATGACGGCCGCGCGGGCCGTGAGGAGTGGGCTGCGCCGGTCGGCGTGCACGATGCAGGCCGCGACGAGGGCGACGGCGACAACCCCGACGGTCAGGACGGCCGTCGCCTTCGTGCCCAGCGCCAGCGCGGCGGCGACCGCGAGCAGCACGGTGAATTGCCAGGACGGCCCCGCGACGACCAGCCGCACGGCGATCGCTAGAGCCGCCATCGACAGGGCCGCGACGAGGGTGTCGTTGTACACGTCGCTCGAGTAGCGGAGGTAGGCGAAGGGGGCCCCGGCCAGGGCTGGGAGCGCGATCGCGAGGTGCACCCGATGGCGGCGGCCGACCATCCAGCCGACCCAGGCGGCCGCGAGGAGGCCGCCGAGGCCGAAGAGCGTGTTGGCGCCGCGGATGATGGCCACGGCGACGTGCCAGTGGCTCGACTCGAGCAACGGGCCGACGAGCACGGCCATGACCGCGTAGTAGACGGGCGGGTGCGCTGAGGCGAGCTGGCGGCCGTCGTTGCCCTCGCTCGCGTAGGCGCCCGGTGTCCACTCGTGGCCGAGCGGGCCGGGGAGGTGGCCGTGGAGGACCTGCCAAACGTAGTCGAGGTGCTCGTAGCTGTCCACGGTGCCGGTCCAGGCCAGGGTGGCGCTGGCGAAGCCGGTGATCGCGAGGTAGCCGATCGAGACCAGTGCCACGCCGACGAGGACCGCGCGGTGCTGCCGCCGTCGGTCGCGCGCGGCGCGCGGACGCATCGCGGCGGCGGTCGGAGCGGCTGTGGTCACCGGGCTGCGGTCAGTCGGCCCGGGCTGCGGCCGGAGCGTCGGCGACGGCCTCGTCGGTCGGCAGGGGAGCCTCGCGGTAGCGCCAGAGGACAACTCCGACGCCGAGGATTCCGATCGCGGCGACGGCGAGGAGGGCCGCGGGGGTCCAGCCCGGGAATCCGTTCGCGAATGCGAGCGCGCCGGCGTCCTTCACCAGGCCCTGACCGGTCTTGGGCACGTCGCCGCGCACGAGCGAGTAGGTGACGAACGAGATGCAGTTCGTCACCCAGAGCGCGATGACGAGGGCGGGTGCGGCGATCGCGCCGCTGCGGCGGCCGATCGCGATGACGCCGATGCCGAGCACGAGGCCGATCGAGATCGTCGACGGCAGGAAGTAGCGCCAGTTGTAGGCGCCGTAGCCGATCGAGTGGCTGAGCTGCAGGAGGTACGAGCCGGCGAGGTGGCCGAGCAGCATGATCACGATCAGCACGCGCACGGTGCTCCAGCGGAATGAGCGGCGCACCAGGGCGACGACCGTCACGATCAGGGTCACGGCGAAGGCGGCGAAGAAGATGACCATCGACCACGCCTGCGCCGTCTCGACGAACGCGGCCGGCCCACGGCCGACGAGGCCCTGCGGCACGATCAGGTAGAAGCTCGGGTCGGTGAGGTTGTCCATCAGCGTGCGGTTGGAGCGCTCGCCGATCGCGGTCTGCACGCTCGAGCGGTACCAGTCGCCGGAGCGCAGGTAGTTGGCGACGAAGTACCAGCCGAACGCGGCGATCGGAGCGGCGCCGATCACGGCGAGGTGGCCGATCATGCGGCCGATCGACCGACCGATGCTGCGGCCGGCGGGGTGGACGAGCGCCGCGGCGACGATGGCCACGGCGACGACGCCGAGCGTGAGGACATAGGTCGCCTTCGTGCCGATGGCCAGCGCGCCGACCACGGCCAGGAAGGGAGTGACCCGCCACGACGGCCCGCGCATCAGAGTGCGCGTGGCGAGCGTGAGCGCGATGAGCGAGAGCGCCGTGACGAGCAGGTCGTTGTAGACGTCGGACGAGAAACGCAGGTACGAGAAGGTCGCAGTGGCGACGGCGGGCAGGCCGATCGCCAGGCGGACGCGGAGACGGCCGCCGATCATCCAGCCGAAGAAGGCGGTCGTGACCAGGCCGACGAGGCCGAAGAAGGCGTTCGCGAGGCGGATCATCTCGACCGCGACGTGCCAGTGGCCGTCGACCAGCTGCTGGCCGGCAAGGAGCGACATCAGGAAGTAGTAGAAGGGCGGGTGCGCCGAGGCGTACTGGCGGCCGATCGCACCCTCGCCCGGGTAGTTGCCGGGCGTCCACTGGTGGCCGTTGGGCTGGGGGAGGTGGCCGAGCGTCACCTGGTAGACGTAGTCGAGGTGGTCGTAGCTGTCGCCGGTGCCGATCCACGGGATGGTGATCGTCGCGAAGCCGGTGATCGCGAGGTAGCCGAGGGCGACGAAGGCGACGCCCAGAATAGCGACCCGGCGGTCGTGGCGGAGCAGTCGCAGGGCCAGGCGGCTGGTGGTGGGTCGGGTGTCGGTCAGGTCAGACAACAGCGGGCCGGGCCTCTCTCGGGAGATCGGGGCGCGGTCGTTCGAGTGCGGCGCGCGTCGTGCGGATGATGGTCAGGACGAGGGCGACGGCGACGAGGGCGAGCACGAGGACGATGCCCTCGGGGCCGACGGGGGTCGAGTAGGCCCACGTGTAGAGGCCGTCGTAGTCGACGGCGAGGTACGACTTCTCGAAAGCGCCGCGGTACTCGACCGACAGGCCGTAGAGGGTGAGGGCCGGGGCGCCGATGGTCACGACCCGCGCGGCGAGGCGCCGCATGCGCTCGCTCGTCACGGCCGCCGACCAGGCGATCACGCTCAGGGCGAGCAGCGCGACGATCGCGACGTAGAAGTAGCGGCCCTGGGTGCCGTAGATGCGCGCCGTGCGGTCGAAGATCCGCCAGATGTTGAACAGCAGGAGCGCGAGCGTGACGGTCGGCATGACGGCCAGGGCCAGCGCCGTCCGCCGGTTCACTCCCCGTCGGAACGCGAACGCTATGACGATGCCGACCGCCAGGACGGTGAGCGTATCGGTGACCACGTTCAGCATCGGGTACCGGAGCAGCCCGAACTTGCCCCAGAACGAGGCCGGCACTCCGTTCCAGACGTTGGTGAGGAAGACGCCCGGGTCGGGACCCTTGCCGGGAGGCCAGACGGCTGTCGGGTGCACGTCGGCCAGGCCCGAGGGCTGGAAGTCGTGGTACAGGTACAGGTTGCGGAGCCACCACCAGCCGCCCAGGACGAGGGCGACGGCCAGGGCGACGAAGGCGTGCAGGATCCTGCGTCCCCACCGGTCGACGATCGGAGCCGCGATCAGCATCCCCACTGCGACGAACGGGACGGCGGGCAGGCCCGTGCCCTTGGTGAGAAGCATCACGCCGAGGACGACGCCGATCGCGACGACGTCGCGCCAGCGCTGGGCGCCTGTCAGGTAGCGCGCGACGAGCCAGGTCAGGCCGCCTCCGAGGAGCATCATCGGCGCGTCGTTCGTCACCGAGGCGGCGATCTGCTGCAGCTGCGGAACGGCGAACAGGCCCATGGCGCCGAGGACGGCCAGCTTCGGCGACCGGGTCAGGCGGCGGACCGTGGCCCAGACGAGCAGCGGGAGGGGGAGCACGAGGAGCACGTCGAACAGGCGGAGCGCGGTGACGACGAGGTCCCAGCGCAGGCTCTCGAAGTGGATCGCCTTGAGCACCAGACCGGCCACCGCGTAGTACAGCGGCGGGTGCTGGGTCATCTGGTCGACGACCTTGCTGTAGCCGGGGTTCGCGGTGAGAAGCTCGCCGAACGTCGACCGGTCGGCCGCCGGCAGGGCGATCTCGTCGTTGATCGAGTGGCGCACTCCGGAGAGGTAGTGGGCGGAGCCGGGGGCCGGCCACGTGTGCTCGCCCTGGAGACGGATGGCCGAGTCGACGTGGGCGGGTTCGTCGGGAGCCCCGTACATCGGGGTGAGCACGGCCCACAGCACGAGCACGAGGCCCCAGCAGACGGTGATCACGGCGAGGGTGGAGCGGCGTTCGGCCAGCGTCCCCCCGGCGCGCGCGGCCCCCCTCCGCGCGCTCATGCGGCCGCGGCCGCCGCCCGGGCGAGGGGTGTGACGGCGCAGGTGCGCCAGACGCGGACGAGGGCGAGCACGCCGGCGACGAACAGCAGGACCAGGATCGCGGCGAGGCCGACCCGGCCGACCGGTGTCACGTAGAAGAGGTGCTTCAGACCGGTGGGCGTCACACCCAGGTTGGTCTGCTGATAGAAGGCGCGATACGCCACCGACAGGCCGTACAGTCCGATCGCCACGGAGCCCACGCTGACGATGCGCCCGAAACGGTGGAGCGAGCGGGGTTCGGTGACCAGCGTCCGCCAGGCGATGGCGCTGAGAGCGATGCCGGCGACGATCGCGGGGAACAGGTAGCGGCCCTGCACGCCGTAGATGCCCTGGGTGTGGCCGTAGGTCCCCCACGACTTGGCGACGAGGGAGACGAGGTAGATGCCGGGCATCAGGGCGAGGAGGGTCGAGGTGAGCCAGTTCCTGCGCCGGAATCCGTAGGCCACGATGCCGAAGAGCACGAGCACGGTGAGGATGTCGACGAGGATCGGCGTCATCGGGTAGCGCGCCTTGCCGAACTGGCCCCAGAACGTGCCCGAGAGGCCGTTCCAGAGGATGTTGAAGAAGGCGCCGAAGTTGCGTGTCTGGCCCTCGGGGAACGGCGAGCCGGGGCGCACCGCATCGAGCCCGGACGGCTGGAGCGAGTGGTAGACGAGCAGGTTGCGGAGCCACCACCAGGCGCCGATCAGCGCCGTGACCCCGCCGGTGACGACGACGCGCAGGAGGCGGCGGCCCCAGGTCAGCTCGGTGCGGCCCCCGAGCAGCACGACGAGGGCGGCGAAGGGGATGAGCGGCAGGGCGGTGCCCTTGACCAGGGCGGCGGCCCCGAGCACGACGCCCAGCCAGACGACGGTGCGCCAGCGCAGGTCGCCGGTGAGGATGCGCGAGCCGAGCCAGGCGACGACCGCGCCGGCGAGGATCAGCACGGAGTCGTTCGTGATCGACGAGCCGATGGAGGCCAGCTCGGGCACGGCGAACAGGGCCATCGCCGAGACCAGCGCCATCTTCGGCGACTTCGTCAGGCGGCGGACGGTGGCCCAGATGAGCAGGGGGAGAGGCGCGACCAGGAGGCAGTCCATCAGGCGCAGCGCGATCACGCTGATGTCCCACCGCAGGTCGCCGAAGTGGATGACCTTGAGCAGCACGGCGCCGACCGCGTAGTAGGTCGGCGGGTGCTGCGTCATCTGGTCGACGGTCTTGGTGAGGCCGGGGTGCTGGTCTTGCAGCTCGCTGAACGTCGGGCGGTCGGCGGGCGCGACGCTCGGCGCGGTCTGCTCCATGGCGCGGACGACCTGGGTGACGCGGGCGTCGCCGGGGGCCGGCCAGCCCTCGCCGAGAGCCAGGCGGACGACCGAGTTGTAGTGCGTCGACTCGTCAGGAGCCTGGAACATCGGCGTCAGGGCGGCCCAGAGGGCGAGCAGGAGCGCGAAGGAGGCGGTGATGACCGCGATGGTGAGGCGTTCGGAGCGGGGCGACCTGTCAGTCGCCATAGCGCTGCAGCTTCTGGTAGTCGAGGCTCTCCTCGGCGAGGGTCCGGTTGATCCTCGTCAGATCGGCCACCACGCCTATGACGAGAGAGAGCAGGGCGCTCACTATGAGCAGGAGGCCGAGGAGCAGCGACTGGATGTTCTGGCCGGCGTCGTGCGTCGCGAGGAGCACGAGGTAGCGGATGAACGGGATGAGGCCGCAGACGGCCAGCACGGCGCTGATCCACATGAAGAGGGCGACCGGGCGGTACATGAGGTAGGCGCGGACGATCGCCGAGCCCGACTGGAACATGTGCTGGAAGATGTTGGAGAACAGCCGCGACTCTCGCGTCTTGGCGTTCGTCGTGATCGGGATGCTCGTGATCGCGAGGCGCTTGTAGCCCGCCTGCACGATCGTCTCCATGCAGTAGCTGAACTGCGTGACGATGTTGAGGCGGATCAGCGAGTACTTCGAGTACGCGCGGAAGCCGGAAGCGGCGTCCGGCAGGTCGAGGCCCGCCGCACGGCTGACGACCCAGCTGCCGAGCTGCTGCATCGCCTTCTTGAAGCCCGAGAAGTGCTCGATGGTCCTCGTCTGGCGGTCGCCGACGACGATCTCGGCCTCTTTGCGGAGGATCGGCTGAACCAGCTCGGGGATCATCGACTGCGGGTACTGGTTGTCGCCGTCGGTGTTGACGACGATGTCGGCCCCGTGCAGCAGGGCGTAGTCGACCCCGTCGCGGAAGGAGCGCGCGAGACCCATGTTGCGCGTGTGCGTCACGAAGTGGGTCACCCCGTACGACTTGGCGACCTCGACGGTGCGGTCGGTGCTGCCGTCGTCGATGATGAGGATCTCGATCTCGTCGATGCCGGGGATCTCGGTGGGCATCGACTCGAGGACGGCGGGAAGCGTCGTCTCCTCGTTGAGGCAGGGGATCTGAATGAAGAGTTTCACGCGGGTATGAGTCCTGATTCGGTGCGAGCCGGCGGCGCGGCCTCGATCGCGGGGCCGTGGACGGCCGATCGCTGCGGGGTAAACCTCAAGGAGTTTACATGGGGGTCAGCGACGGATGCGCCTCGCGGCATCCCCGAGCTGGTCGACGATGCGCACGACCTTTCTCGCGCGCTGGGCGGCGAGCTCGGCTCGGACCACCTCGAGCTCGTGCTCGAGGCCCCTGGCGTGCGCATCGAGCTCGGCGATCCGGGCCGACGACGTCTCGTAGGCGTGCTGCGCGCGGTCGCGATCGCGCGCGGCTGCGGCGTCGCGTGCCGTGAGGAGCACGCCCACGGCGCTCGCCCGGCCGGTCCGCTCATCGGAGGCCCCGACGTCGGCCGGGTAGGCGCTCCGATCGACGTCCAGCCCGGCGAGGAACTCGCCGAGGCTCTCGTCGCGGGTGAACGGACCCGTCACGGCCTCGGCCTCGGTGACCATTCGCGCGGCGTAGTAGTAGAAGAGCGAGCCCTCCTGGTAGCGGCGGTAGTCGAGCATCCCGTGGTGGTTCGGGCTGGGCATCAGCGTCGGGTTGGCCTCGTAGGCGCGGCCCGAGATCTCGACCTTGTTGCTCAGCTGCTTCCACGAGCGCCAGGGCAGGTGGACGACCTCGACGGCGAGCTCGGCCGGCGGCTGACCGCCCGAGGCGATGCTGACGAAGTGGTTGCCCTGCACGACCGTGATGTCGGGGGCGCCGACGTGGATGGCGTTGTGCGTCGGCTGGGCGAGCACGCCGCGCTCCTTGAGCTCGTCGTTGGAGCGCTCGTCGCGCCAGACGAGTCGGTCGATGCCAGCGCCCGACTCCGCGATGGAGCCGACCATGTTCACGACGGGCGCGGTGAACGATCCGAGCCCGGTGTCGATGCGCTCGAACACGTCTCGGAGGGTCAGCGAGCGATCGACCGGGCGCAGGAACTCGTCGGCGTCGGCGTTCACGACCCAGTCCGCGGAGTGCTGCGTGTACGCGTCCCTCGCCATCTGCGTCACGATGGTGCCCTGCTGCTTGCGCTGCACCGGGTCGTGGCGGAGGTCGACGAGCCCCCTGTCGGCGTAGCCCTGGAGGATCTCGGCCGTGCCGTCGATCGAGCCGTTGTCGGTGACGATGATCGCGTCGGCCCCCTGGGCGACGTGGTAGTCGACCCACTGGCGGATTATGTCGGCCTCGTCGCGGACCATGGCGGTGACGACCAGTTTCATCGGAGCTCCCTGTATTCGCTCTAGGGCCTGTGCTGGCGTGAAGGCGTGCTGCCTTGACGGCGTGTCGCCGCAGCGCGTGCTGCATGCGCCGCCGGCGCCGGCGGCATGCGAGACGCAGGCTCAGGCGCTGGGGCGTCCGTGCATCCTGGCACGGATTCCGAGCCCGGCCCGGAGGGCCAGCCGGAGTGGCAGGAGATACCAGCCACGGTACTTCGACGCGAGGAAGCGGTATGCGCTCCGGTGGTGGGCTCGTCGCATCATGTCGGACGACTCGCGCGTCGAGTGGGCGCCGACGTGGGTGACGCGCGCGCGGGGCTCGTAGACGTTCGAGAACCCGGCGCGGCCGATGCGGTAGCCGAGGTCGACGTCTTCGAAGTACATGAAGAAGCCCTCGTCGAATCCTCCCAGGCGGTCGAAGAGCGGACGCCGGACCAGCAGGCAGGCGCCGGACAGCCAGCCGGTCGTGCGGCGCGACTCGTGGTCGCCGTCGCTGCGGTAGGAGCGGCTCCACGGGTTCGAGGTCCAGATGTTGGCGAAGAGCGCGTGGCCGAGGCCGGTGCGGAGCGATGGCACGCGCCGGGCCGACGGGTAGAACTCGCCGTCGGTCTCGAGGATTCCGGGGCCGACGGCTCCGATCTCGCCGTCGGCCGTCGCGACCTCGAGGAGCGCGTCGACGACGCCCTCCGACAGGATCACGTCGGGGTTCGAGACGAGCACCCACTCGATGTCGGCGGGCAGCGCCTCGACGGCGCGGTTGACGGCGGAGCCGTAGCCGTCGTTGCTTCCGAGCTCGAGGAAGGTGCCGCCGACGGCCTCGGTCGATCGGCGCGCCTCGTCGGGGTCGCGGGAGTCGTTGTCGGCGACGACGATCGGGCAGGGCGTCCCGGTCGCGCGGGTCGCGGAGGCGAGGAAGTCGTCGAGGTACCGGCCCGAGTTGTAGCTCACGGTGACGATGGCGACGGAGGCGGTGTTCATCGCGCGACTCGCCGAGGGGTGGTCGTCAGATGAGGGTCTGCTCCGTAGGCCCGCACGTGAACCTCGGCGCATGCCTTCCATGTGAACAGTCTGGCACGCTCGGCTCCGGCGGCCGACAGGCTGCGCCGGAGGCCCGGGTCGCCCGCGAGGCGGAGGATGCCCGCCTCGATGCCGTCGCGGGTCGGCTCTGCGTACGCGACGGCTTCGCCGCCGACCTCGGGGATCGCCAGGCGGGGAGCGGTCAGGACGGCCGCGCCCGTCGACATGGCCTCGAGCACTGGGAGGCCGAAGCCCTCGGCGCTGGACGGGTAGACGACGAAGCTGGAGCCGCCGAGGAACGCCGCGAGGTCGTCCAGGTCGAGGTAGCCGACGTAGCGGACCGGCGCGGCGGCCTGGTTGCCTGCGGCGGTGAGGAGGGCCGCCGCGTCTTCGTCCCAGCCGAGGCCCCCGGCGACCAGCAGCGGCGGCACGCCGGGGTCGGCCTGCCGTGCGGCCTCGTGGGCGCGGATGAGCGCACCGACGTTCTTTCGCGGCTCGACGGTCCCGAGGAAGGCGATCCAGCCCTTGGCCGTGTCGAGCGAGAGCCCGCGCGCGAAGCGCGTGACCTCCTCGCGCGTCGGCGCGTGGAACACCTCGGGGTCGACGCCGTGCAGGGCGACCTCGACGCGGCGGGCCCTGCCGGCGAAGCGCTGCATCTCGTCGGCGGTCGCGCGGCTCGGCGTCACGACCACGTCGGCGAGGCGGCGGGCCAGCCGGATCCAGGTCGTGAAGAACACGCGCTTGAGGCGGCCGTGGTCGTCGGGACGGCTGAAGAAGGTCGCGTCGTGGATCGTCACCACTCGGCGCCCCCGGGCCGCGATCGGGAACGTGTAATGGGGGGAGTGGATCGTCGTCGCGCCCAGGCGGGCCGCGAGCCGCGGGAGGCCGGCCTGCTCCCAGGCCAGGCGGACCGGCCGAGCGCTCACGATGCCGGGCACCTCGACGTAGTGGTGCTCCGGCGCCTGCGGACGCAGCCACGCGACGTCCTCGCGCTTCACCGCCACGTGGATTCGCACGCCGGCGTCGGTGAGGCCCGAGAGCAGCCCGGCTAGGTAGCGCGCGACGCCGCCCTTGTTGGGCGGGATGGACGTGGCGTCGAGCAGGACCGGTGCCGTGTCGAGCGAAGGGTCGGGCGGCGTCACCGGATCAGCCGGCGATCTGCCGCATCGACGAACTCACGCGCACGGTGCCCTCGCCGTCGGGGTCGTCGGCCATCACGAATCGCGCGGCCTCGCGCTTGATGGCGATGTGCGGACCCGCGGGCTCGGCGAAGAACGCGTGCAGGAAGAAGGCGCCCCCGCCGAACTGCACGTTCTCGAGGCGGAACTCGACCGTGGCCGTGCCGCGCATCGGCGGCATGGTGATCCCGAGGAACTTGCTCGACGTGCCGTAGACCGGCTGGCCGAGATTGTTCTCGATCTTGAAGCCGGCGTTCCAGCGGTCGAGCGGCGTCTCGTGGCTGTACTCCATCGTGACGATGAGGTTGTCGCCCGGGCGGAAGTCCTCGCCCTCGGCGCGGCCCTCGGCGCGGACGGTGCCCGAGAGCACCTTGCCCGGCGTGATCTCGGCCTTGGCCTCGCCCTGGGCCGTGGCCTCGGCGACGCGGCGGTCTTCGAGGATGTCGCGGAAGTTCTTGACGGCTTCGCGCGCGCTGCCCTCGAACTGCACCTCGCCCTTCGCGAGGACGACGGCGCGGTCGCACAGCTCCTGCACCTGGCCGAGCGAGTGGCTCACCAGGATGATCGTGCGGCCCTGCTCCTGGAACTCGTGGATCTTGTCCATGCACTTGCGCTGGAACGCCTCGTCGCCGACCGCGAGGACCTCGTCGACGAGGAGCACGTCGGGGTCGGTGTGGATGGCGACGGCGAAGGCGAGCCGCACGTACATGCCGGACGAGTAGAACTTCACCTGCGTCTCGATGAAGTCGCCGATGCCGGCGAAGTTCAGGATGTCGTCGAACTTCGCCTCGGTCTCCTCGCGCGACATGCCGAGGATCGCCGAGTTGAGAAAGACGTTCTCGCGACCGGTGAGGTCGGGGTGGAAGCCCGCGCCGAGCTCGAGCAGCGCCGCGAGGCGGCCACGGCGCTTGATCGAGCCGGTCGTCGGCTCGATGATGCCGCCGATCGCCTTGAGCAGCGTCGACTTGCCGGAGCCGTTCGGGCCGAGGAGGCCGATCGTCGAGCCGGCGGGGATCGTCAGGTTGACGTTCTTAAGGGCCCAGAACTCCTCGGAGTTGCGACGGCCGGTGCGGCCGAGCGTGACGATGCGCTCCTTGAGCGAGTTGTCCTTGCGGATCACGAACTTCTTGGAGACGTTCTCGATCGTGACGACGGTGGGGTGGTCGGCCGAGGCCGGGGTGCGCGAGGCCTGGCGGCTCGAAGTGGTGTCGATGCTCATGGGGTGCCTACAGTTCCTGCGCGAAGTTGCCCTGGAGCCGCGAGAAGACGCGGTGGAAGACGTACACGAGCACGAGCCCGATGACGCCCGCGACGCCCATCTTCAGGAGCATGTCGGCCGGGTAGTCGTTCTCGGCGCCGCCGAGCCAGAAGGCGCGGTGGAAGCCGAGCACGGCCAGGGTGATGGGGTTGTCGGTGTAGATGTGGAGGAGCCACTCGCGCGACCCGGTGAGGCGGGTGGCGACCGTCGACCACGCGTAGACGATGGGGGAGGCCCACATGAGCAGCATGAGCACGATCTCGACGAGGTAGCCCATGTCGCGGAGGAAGACGTTGGCAGCCGAGAGCAGGAGGCCGAGGGCGAGGCCGTAGATCAGGATCAGCAGCGCCGACGGGAAGAAGTAGAGCAGGTCGAGGTGCGCCGGGAACTCGCCGAATACGACGGTCGCGATCAGCAGCACGACGAGCTGGATGCCGAAGTTGAACAGCGCTGATCCGACGCTCGCCAGCGGGTAGATCTCGCGCGGGACGTACACCTTCTTGATCAGGCCGGCATTGGCGACGATCGACCCGGTGGAGCCCGCGACGATGTCGCTGAACAGGTTGTAGACCGTCAGGCCGCAGAAGACGTAGACGGCGAAGTTGTCGATGCCGCGAGCGGCGCCGAGGATGTTGCCGAGGATCACGTAGTAGATCGCGAGCTGCGTGATCGGGCGGATCAGGGTCCAGAGGAATCCGAGCGCGGAGTCTTTGTACCGCGACTTGAGGTCGCGGCGGATCAGAAGGTCGAGCAGGCGCCCGTGCGCGATCACGTCGCGGATCGTGCCGAAGAAGCCGGTGAAGGCTCCCGTCGGCTGCCCGGCGACCTCCATCGGCTCGGCCTTGAGCTTCTCGTAGCGGCTGGCCGCCTGGGCAGCCGCCGAGAGGGTCACCTCGGACACCCTCGGGGGGCGGGGCGTGATGGTGGTCATGGGTCGTACCTCATCCTTGGAAAACCTGGAAACTCTACCCCGGCCCCCTGTGCCGGGGAACCGGGAGCGCCTCAGGCGGTCGCAGCTACTTTCCGTACTTGCTGGCCCGGGTCGTGGCGAGCCGGGTCTGGACCTTCGTCCGCAGGCCGCTGATGCCGCCGTCGGTGAGGTAGAAGCGAGCGAGCGCGATGTCGCGGCCGAGGCCGTGGCGCCCGTTGGCGATGCGGTGGAACTTCTCTTCGCTGGTCATCGGCGAGCGGCCCTTGACCGGCCGGACCACGCTGCCTCGCGACGGGGCCGACAGCGGCTCGCCCACGAGGGCGGCGCGGTCGGGCGCGACGTGCGGGTCGCGGCAGAACTCGACGAGGGGCGCGAGGGCGCGCTCCCAGGTGAACTCCTCGCGGATGCGGCTGACGTTCTTGCGCGCCTCGGCGATCGCCGCGTCGTCGTACAGCATCGACTCGAGGGCCGCGGCCAGGGCGTCGACGTCGCGCTCGGGCACGGAGACTCCCATGCCCTCGGAGCCGACGAGGTCGCCGAAGCTGTCGCCGCGCGTCGTGACGATGGGCAGGTTGGCCCACATGTAGTCGAGGATGCGCGTGCGGAACGAGAAGGTCGTCTCGATGTGGTCGTAGTGCGTCGAGACGCCGGCGTCGGCCTCGAGCAGGTAGTTCTGGCGGTCGTCGAGGGCGACCCACTGCTCGTTGAAGAACACGTTCTTGCCGCTCACTCCGAGCTGCGAGGCCAGCTCGCGGGTCTTCGAGACGATCGCCATCTCGGGCACGTCGGGGTTCGGGTGCGCGACGCCGAGGAAGAACAGCTTGACGTTCGGTCGGCGCTCGGCGAGCTGGGCGATGGCGCGGACGAGCGTCATCGTGTCGAACCAGTTGTAGATGCCGCCGCCCCAGATGACGACCTTGTCGTCTTCGCCGATGCCGGGCACGACGCCGCGGATCGCCTTGCGGGTCTTCTGCGGGGGAGTGGAGTCCATGCCGAAGGGCGCGATCGCGATGAGATTCTCGAGGTTCTCGTCGGCCGCGTAGTTCTCGGGGTTGATTCGGCCCAGGCCGGCGAGCTGGCCGAGCCAGAACAGGCGCTGGCGCTCACTGGCGCAGAGGAAGAAGTCGCCGCGGAGGAGCTGCTCGTTGAGCACGTCGGTCGACGACTGCACCTGGTTCTTCCACTGGGCGAGACCCCACTCGCGACCCTGCTCGAGCTGCTCGAGGTGCATCGGGTCGTAGAGGTCGGCGATCATGATCTTGTTCGAGTGCTTGAGCGTCGTGAAGTGGTGCAGCGCGTGGCCCTGGAAGAAGATCACGTCGGCCCACTCCTCGTGGACCTTCATCTCGCGCTCGTTCTGCAGGCGGACGCGCTCGACCTCGAACTTGTCGGACTGCCGGTTCGCGACGTTCCAGGTCAGCAGGCGCACATCGCTGTGCTGCGACAGCGCCTCGGAGATCTTCCACGCGCGCATGGCCGGGCCGGCCATCTTCTCGCCGATCGCGTCGCCGGTGATGACGAGGATGTGGCGGCGCTGGGTGTGCTCGACGATGCCGAACGCGTCGACGATCGAGTGCAGGCCGTCGAGGAAGTAGTTGTCGGCGAACAGCGGCCGGAAGATGTCGCCGAAGAGGCGGAACAGGTCGCCGTCGGTGCGCTGGCGCTGCGACTGGAGCTCGTCGCGCGTCTCCTGCAGCGACGGGAGCTCGGTCACGAACTGGTCGAGGGCGAACAGGCCCGCGACAGTGTCCTTGTTGACCGGGGTGTCGCGCTCGAACTCGTCGGCCGCGCCGGTGAAGCGGCGGATGTCGAACATCTCGGAGTCGAGACCGCTCTTGGCGACGGCGCGGCGCGCGAGCAGCGCCAGGGCGCCGGGCAGGAACTTCGCGAGGCTGTTGTCGTCGAGGTTCTTGAACAGAAGGATCAGGGCGTTGCGCTCGAGCAGGTACATCTCGCGGTACTCGCCGAACGACTTCATCGAGCCGTGGTGCTTGTGGTAGACGACCGACTCGGGGGCGAAGCGCACGCGGTAGCCGAGCAGGTTCAGGCGCCAGCCGAGGTCGACGTCGTCGTAGAACATGAAGAGGCGCTCGTCGAAGCCGCCGACCTCGAGGAAGATCGCCTTGCGGACGAACAGCGCACTGCCGGTGCCGAAGAGGATGTCGCGCGGGGTGTCGTACTCGCCGGTGTCGACCTCGGTGACCTTGTCTTTGTAGCCCATGCCGAACCAGGTGAGGCTGCCCTGGACGAAGTCGATGGCCTTGCCCTCCCAGTCGAGCACCTTCGAGCCGACGGCGGCGACCTTGGGGCTGACGCCGAACTGGCCGAGGGCCGCGCGGATCCAGTCGACGCTGGGCTTGGCGTCGTTGTTGAGGAAGGCGACGAACTCGCCGCGCGCCTTCTGGGCGCCGAGGTTCGAGCCGCCGGTGAAGCCGAGGTTCTCCTTCGAGACGATCAGCGTGACGTTTTTCTGCGCCCCCAGAGCGGCGCGGAGTCGCTCCTCGCTGTCGTCGCCCGACCCGTTCTCGACGATGACGATCTCGAGCTGCGACTCGGGCCAGTCGACCTCGTTGAGGCGCGCGACGCACTCCAGCGTGTCGTCGGTGCCGCGGAAGTTGATGATGACGACGGAGACGACACTCGAAGTGGATACTGACAAGGAGATGCCCCAAACACGTTGACAACAAGACGGATCGGCCCCGAGAGGCGGTCTCACTATAGTCAAGCGCCCCCGTGAGTCGTCCGCCCGCCGCACGGGGCTCGGGCACACTGGGGGGATGCGAGCCTCCATCGTCGTCGTCAACTGGAAGCAGCCGGAGCTCACCCTGCGGGCGCTCGACGCCCTCGCGGCGCAAGAGATCGACGAGCCGTACGAGGTGGTCCTCGTCGAGAACGAGGCGGTGCCGGGTGCCGTCGACGTCTTCCGCGCGGCGCACCCCGATGTCGTGCTCGTCGAGGAGGCCTCCAACTCGGGCTTCGCCGGCGGCGTCACGCGCGGGATCGCCGCCGCCTCGGGTGAGGTCGTCGTGCTGGTCAACAACGACGCCGTGCCCGACCCCGCCTTCCTGCGCGAGGGGCTGGCGGCGCTCGATGCGGGCGGGCCCGAGGTCGCCGCCGTCAGCGCCGCCGTCGTGCTCGAGGGCCTCTTCGTCCGCACCTCCGGCCGCGGCGACGACGTGCTGGTCGGCCTCGACGGCACCGCCTGGAGACGGGCCGGGGCGCAGGAACTGCCCTCCGGCCTCAGCCTCATGAACGGCACCGGCGTCGAGCTCACCCGCGATGGCAACGGCTACGACCGCGACTGGCTCCGCCCCGTGGCCGACGTCTCCGCCGCCGACGGCTCTCCGGACGCCGACCCGTTCGGGTTCAGCGGGGGTGCCGCCTTCATCCGCCGGGCCGCCCTCGCCGAGGTCGGCGGCTTCGACGAGACCCTGTTCATGTATTACGAAGACCTGGATCTTTCGTGGCGCCTGCGGCTCGCCGGATACCGCATCGGCTTCGCCCCGAAGGCTCGGATCGTGCACCTCCACGCCGGCTCGTCGTCGAGCGGCTCGGAGCTGATCCGCCGGCAGAGCATGCGCAACCGGCTGGCCGTCGTGCTGCGCAACGGGAGCCCCGGGATGGTGGGACGGGTCGCGGCGCGCACTCTCGTCCGGATGCTGAAAGACCTGGTCGTGCCGGGGGGCGCCTATCTGCCGCGGGCTTCGTGGGGGCGGATCGCGCGGGAGGTGCCCTCCCTCGTGGCGAGGTCGGTGCGGGGGCGTGAGCGCCCCGAGTTCCTGCGAGCTTCCCGTCGAGAGGTGGAGAGCCGACTGCGCTGAGCCTTGGCGCGAGCTGGACGTTCGTCCCCCGATTCGCCCCCTATCGGGGGACGCCGCGGCCCTGGCGGTTGTGACTGATGTGACTTACGGTGGAGAAGTCAAGTGCTCGGAAGAGCCCCTCGCAGGTCGACGTTCGGGCGTCGAACACTGGGATCACCAGGGGTTCTTCCGGGCCTGACCCATATGCCAGATGCCATTCGGGAGGCACCACCGTGTTCACGTACCCCACCGCCACGCCCATCGGGGCGCCGACGCTCGGGCACCGCCGGTGAGGTCGACGCTCCGCCCCGCGCTCGGCATCGTCGCCGCGCTGACCGTGGCCGCGTCGACCCTCGTCGGGTTCGACGTCGCGCTCGCCGACACTCCGACGCCGACCAGCGCGGCCACCGCGACGGCCGCGCCCGCCGCCACCGCGTCGCCCTCGGCCACGCCGACCGACACCGCCTCGGCGCCGGCGAGCGACTCGCCGTCGGCGGCGCCGTCCGCGTCGGCCTCGGCCGAGCCGACGGATGACGCGTCGGCCACCGCGGACGCCCCGGCCGACTCCTCGCTCGCGGCCGACCCGTCGCTCTCGGTCCAGGACGCCGAGGGCAACCACACCATGGGCTCGACGATCGCCGAGAACGAGCCGAGCGAGCCGAACGCACCGGGCGCGTCGACGTCGCCGACCTCGTCGCTGCGGGTGCAGTCGAAGGCGGTCACCACGTCGTCCGTCTCGGGCGCGTCGAAGACGAGCATCATGGGCCTCGACGTGAGCGCGTACCAGCCGACCGTCAACTTCGCGACGCAGTACAAGAACGGCGCGCGCTTCGCGTACATCAAGGCGACCGAGAACACGACCTACAAGAGCGACACCTTCGCCAAGCAGTACGCCGGCGCGGCCACCGCTGGCCTGCTCCGCGGTGCCTACCACTTCGCCCACCCCGACGCCTCGGCAGCGGCGCAGGCCAGGTACTTCGTCGCCAACGGCGGCGGCTGGTCGGCCGACGGCAAGACGCTCCCGCCCCTGCTCGACATCGAGTACGGCGGCGCGAAGGGCGAGTGCTGGGGCCTCAGCCAGGCGGCGATGGTCTCGTGGATCTCGACCTTCTCGTCGACCATGAAGTCGCTCACGGGCCGCGCGCCCGCGATCTACGCCGGCTACTACTGGTGGAAGGACTGCACCGGCAACAGCAAGGCCTTCGGCGCCAACGCCCTGATGGTTCCGAGCTACGACCGCGACCTCTCGCAGGGCCCCGTCGGCATCGGTGCGAGCTGGTCGGACTGGACCATCTGGCAGTACTCCTCGACCGGCCCGTTCGCCGGCGACTCGGACGTCTTCAACGGCACCATGAACGAGCTCAAGGGCCTGGCGCTCCCGTCGTCCCTGGCCACGCTGCTGTCGTCGCCGAACGGCTATGTCGACTCGGTCACCACGGTGCCCGGCGGCATCCGGGTCCGCGGCTGGGCGATCGACCCCGACACCTACAAGTCGATCAAGGTGCACGTCTACACCGGGTCGAAGGTCACCGTCGTGACCGCGAACAAGTCGCGGCCCGACGTCGCCACGCAGATGCCCAAGTGGGGCGCCGCGCACGGCTACGACGTGACGATCGGCACCGCAAAGGGCTCGTACAAGACCTGCGTCTACGGCATCAACGCCGGCGCGAAGGGCGCCAACGCGCTCCTCACCTCCTGCACCACCGCGAAGTCGCTCGGCACCAACCCGGTCGGCTCGTTCGACAAGGCCGTGGCCACGACGACGACCAGCGTCACTGCCAGCGGCTGGGCCATCGACGGCTCCACCGCCGCCTCGATCAAGGTCGCCGTGTACGTCGACGGCGCGCACAAGACCGCCGTCGCAGCCACCACCCGCACCGATGTGGGCACGACATACGGCGCCTACGGCTCGGCCCACGGCTATTCCGTGACCGTGCCCGCCGCGCAGGGCACGCACAAGGTCTGCGTCTACGGCATCAACGTCGGCACCGGGCCCAACTCGCGCATCGGCTCGTGCAAGACCGTCGTCGTGAACTACAAGCCCGTCGGCGTCGTCGACAGGATCACGCCGTCGAAAGGCGCCGTGACGGTCTCGGGCTGGGCGTACGACCCCGACGTCAAGACCAAGTCGATCCCGGTCGCGGTCTACCTCGACGGCCATGGCGTCCGCACCACGGCGAGCACGTCGCGCGCCGATGTCGCCAAGGCGCATCCCGGCATCGGCACGAAGCACGGCTTCACGAAGAAGCTCTCGGCGTCGAAGGGCTCGCACAAGGTCTGCGTGTACGCGATCGACCCGTCGGGCCACGGCTCCAACCCGACGTTGAAGTGCTCCACCGTCACCGTGCCGTAGTGAGGCCGCCGAACCGCCTGATCGCGCTCGCCGTCGCAGCGAGCGCGGTGGCCGCCCTGCTCACCGGGCAGCTCCTGACCGCGCAGCCCGCGACGGCCGACATCCCGGTGGCCTCGCGGTTCGACGCGGGCAACATCATCAGCGACCAGGTGTTCTTCGACTCCGACGCCATGACGGCGGCGCAGATCCAGAGCTTCCTGACCGGCAAGACCGGCACCTGCGCCAACTCGCGCTGCCTGACCGTGCTGACGGCGACGACCACGTCGCGCGCCGCCGACGCGATGTGCTCGGCCTACAAGGGGGCCCCGAACGAGAAGGTCTCGACGATCATCGCGAAGGTGTCGATCGCCTGCGGCATCAACCCCGAGGTGCTGCTGGTGAGCCTGCAGAAGGAGCAGGGCCTCGTCGGAGCGACGGCGCCCTCGTCGTACGCGATCGAGCGGGCGATGGGCTACGCGTGCCCCGACACGGGCAACGGCTGCGACCCGACCTACGCCGGCATCTACAACCAGATCTACCGGGCAGCCTGGCAGTTCAAGCGCTACGCCAACCCGGCGGGCACCTCGGCGGCCTTCACGACCTACACGCCCGGCAAGACGGTCGCCGTCCGCTACAGCCCGTCGTCGCCGTGCGGCACCAAGCAGGTCAGGATCGCCAACCAGGCGACGGCCAACCTGTACTACTACACGCCGTACACGCCCAACGCGGCCGCCCTCGCGAACCTGTACGGCACCGGCGACAGCTGCTCGGCCTACGGCAACCGCAACTTCTGGACCTACTTCACGAAGTGGTTCGGCTCGCCGACCGCGACCGGCCCCGTCGCCACGACAGCCGGCCACCTCGACTCGGCCGCCGGCGGCCTCGGCACGGTGAGCGTTCGCGGCTGGGCGCTCGACACCTCGACCACCGCCCCCATCAAGGTCGCCCTCTCGTTCGGCACCGCTGCGAAGACCCTCACCGCCGGCGCCACCCGCGCCGACGTGGCATCCGCCTATCCGGGCTCGGGCTCGAAGCACGGCTTCTCGGCCACCCTCGACGCGGATCCCGGCACCTACGACCTGTGCGCCACGGCGATCGGGGCCAACGCCGCCACCAGCCTCATCTCGTGCTCCCCGGTGACTGTCGCCGACCCCTCGCCCTTGGGCTCTGTCGACTCCGTCCGGGCCGCCCCGGGCGGCATCGCCGTGCGCGGCTGGGCCGCCGACCCCGAGATCTCCGGGGCGATCCCTGTCCGAGTGACCATCGACGGCACGGCAGCGAAGACGCTCACCGCGTCGGCCGCCCGACCCGACGTCGCCAAGGCGTTCCCGGCCGTCGGCTCCGACCACGGCTTCTCGGCCACCCTCGCCGCCGCCGCCGGGACGCACACGGTCTGCCTCACTGCCGTGAACACCGGCCGGGGAGCCGACCGGCAGCTCGGCGCCTGCACCACGGTCACCGTGCTGTCGTCCGTCCCGACCGGGCGCCTGGACAGCGTCTCCTTCACGCCGAGGAGCCTGACGGTCAGCGGCTGGGCCGCGGACGGCGACACGATCGACCCGGTCCGAGTCGCCGTCTACGTCGACAAGAAGCGCGTCACCGCCGCCGTCGCCGACCGCACCCGAGCCGACATCGGCCGCGCCTACCCGGCCTACGGGGCGTCGCACGGCTACTCGGTGACTGTCCCGACGACGCAGGGCACCCACTCGGTCTGCGTCTACGCGCTCAACGCCCCCGGCTCGACGGGCAAGAACGCCCTGATCCGGTGCGCCACCGTCACGACCGACAAGAAGCCCGTCGGGCGATTCGACTCCGCCACCGCGGTGAAGGGCGGCATCCGCGTCTCCGGCTGGGCGTTCGACCCCGACGACACCGCGGCGTCGATCCAGGTCGCGGTCTACGTCGACGGCACGTCCCGGCCGCGCCTCACGGCCTCCGGCTCCCGCCCCGACGTCAAGCGCACGCACTCGCTCCCCACCTCCCTCCACGGCTTCGCAGGAACTCTCACGGCCGCCGCCGGCAAGCACTCCGTGTGCGCCTACGCCATCGACACCACCGGCGGCACCAACCCGCGGCTCGGCGTGTGCCGCGCTGTCACCGTCCGCTAGGCGCGGCCCACCCGCATCGGCGGCAGAAGATCCCCGCCGCGGCGGCCATCACCCGCCGCCGATGCGGGTCGGCGGCGTCGGCGCCGGCTACGACGGGGTGAGGTGCCGTCGCCACGAGCGCTTGCGCGCCGAGATCGTGGCGATGGCGACGAACAGCAGCAGAGTGCCCTCGAACAGCGGGTAGCTCTCGGCGGAGGCGGTCACGGCGATGAGCAGCAGGACGAGCGCCGGCCACGTGTAGGCGACGATCGGGTGCGTCGAGGCGGTCAGCCACGAGCGGGTGAACGCGAGGGCGCCGGCGGCGAGCAGCATGACGACGCCGACGAGCCCCACCTGCAGCCAGGTGTCGAAGAAGGCGCCGAGCCCGGTCTCGGATACCCGGCCGGTCGGCCCGGTGAGCAGGAAGAACGGGAACACGTCGGTCGGCCACTGCCCCGCGAAGCCCCAGCCGACGAGGCTGTGGAAGGGGATGAGCTCGCGGATCCTCGTCCACAGGGCCAGCCGCACCTCGAGGTCGCTGGTGGCGCCGAGCGCCGCGATGAGCCGGTGCCGCCCCACGTAGGCCAGCACCACGCCGAGCACCACCAGGAAGGCGAGGATGCCCTGCATCAGGGCGCGCCGCTCGGGCGGGCTCTGCCGGAGGAAGCGCAGCGCGATCGCGGCGACGACGAGCACGAGCACGGCGATCGACGTCACGGGCGAGCTCGCGAAGAACAGGGTGAGCAGCGCCAGGACCCCGGATGCCACGCCGACGCCGAGCGTGATCGAGCGGGTGAACCACTCCACCGCGAAGGTGATGAGCGCCAGAGCGGCGAGGAAGCCGAGGTAGTTGCGAGTTCCGGCGACGCCCTGGATCGGCCCGCCGTTCGCGAGGTTGCCCTGGATGCCGAGGAACGAGATCGGCTGGTCGATCAGGATGCCCGACAGCACCTCGAGCGACAGCGACACGGTCAGCAGGATCCGCAGCGTGTCGCCGGTGGCGCGGATCACCTGCACCAGGTCGCGGCCGAGCGCCAGGTACATGCCGAGGCTGCCGAACGCGAGCGCGTAGAAGACGCCGCCGATCGAGACCCAGGTGTACTGGCTCCAGAAGATGGAGACGACGAAGTAGGCGAACAGCGCGAGCACCGACACCGGCAGGATGCCGTGCCACTCGATCCGGTTGCGCGCCCCGAAGAGCGAGAGCCCCGCCAGAACGACGAGCGTCGCGAGCACGGCGATCGATCCCGGCCAGCCGATCAGCGCGCGGACAGTGTGGATGCCGAGCGCATAGAGCAGGATCGCGACGGTCAGCGCCTGGCTGAACGTGCCGCCGGCCGAGAAGCCGATCCACGCTGACAGGTAGCGGCGCAGCGGGTCGCGGACGGGTGCGGCCTGGCTCATCGAGCGTCGGGGGCGGGAGTCGACCACCAGCGGTAGTTGTCGCGGCGCGTGGCGAAGCAGACGACGACGAGCAGGGCCCAGCCCCACTCGACGTTGAGGCGCGACTCGGCGAGGCCGTGCACGAGCATGATCGACATCAGCAGCATCGGCAGCAGGTCGAGCGTGTTCCACGGGGCGGGGCGGCCCGGGCCGAGCATCCGCCGGTCGGTGGCCCACCACCACGAACGGGCCGTCGTCGTGACGATGACGGCGAGGAAGAGCGCGAGCCCGATCCAGCCGATCTGAAACCACACGTCGAGGTAGGCGTTGTGCGCCTGCAGGTAGACGACCCCGTTGCGCACGGCGAGCCCCTTGAACGGCTCGAGGTACGGCTGCCACCAGCCGGTCCAGCCCCAGCCGACGACCGGCCGCTGGATCGCGAGCTCGTAGACCGACTTCCAGATCGTGCCGCGGCCGGTGAGGTCGGGGCTCTTCTCCAGCACGCGCAGGATCAGCCCCCAGCCGACCGACACGGCCGCCGCGAGCGCTCCCGCCACCAGCGCCGCCAGCACCGCGACCATCCACCGCCGGCCGAGCCGCACCCGGCGCGCCAGCACCGCGAAGCCGAACACGAGCGCGGCGACGGCGAGGCACGCGAACACCGTCGACGAGCGGGTCAGGCCGAGCGCGAGCACCGATGCGGCGATGCCGACCCAGGCCTGGCGCCGCTCGATGGAGCGAGCGTGCCACTGCACGGCCGTGACGGCCAGGGCGAGCAGGGCGTAGATCGCGAGGAGGTTGCTGTTGCCGGGCAGCCCCTGGATCTGGCCGCCGGTGAAGAGGGCGTCGCGGGTCCAGTAGAACGCGGCCGGGTGCGAGCCCGAGCAGTCGACGTAGATCGGGCAGAACGGCTGCCGGACGAAGAGCGCGACGACGAGCTCGAAGAGAAGGGAGAGCACGACGATCGCGCGGAGCGCGCGGCCGAGCGCCTTCACGATGCCCTCCCACGACACGGTGACCGCGACCGCCACGGCGCCAGCGGTCGTCATCAGCTGCGTGCCGATGCCGAGCAGGGACCCCGCCCGGTAGTCGGACCAGATCAGCGACGCGATCATCCACAGCAGCAGCAGGCCGAGCAGGGCGGGGGAGCGGCTGGGACGCGGGGGGTTGCGGACCAGGAGGGCGACCGCCCAGACGACCACGGCCAGGCAGACGACCGCCCACCCGGCCCAGTTGACCGAGTTGCGCAGCGCGTCGCCGAAGAACAGCACGCCGAAGACGACGGTGGCGAAGCCGGTGTGCTCGGCCGAGGGCCCGCGGGGCGCGACGTCGGCGCGCGGCAGGGGCTGGGTGACGGCCA
The DNA here is from genome assembly GCF_057787745.1 of Frondihabitans sp. OV104. Classification (NCBI taxonomy): domain Bacteria; kingdom Bacillati; phylum Actinomycetota; class Actinomycetes; order Micrococcales; family Microbacteriaceae; genus Frondihabitans; species Frondihabitans sp. OV104. The sequence continues at coordinate 1,948,084 of NZ_CM173541.1, read as the reverse complement.
TGCGCCTCAGGTTACCGGGTCGGCCCATGGCGCCGACGCCCTGCGAGCCGAGCCGGCTAGACGAAGGCCGCCTGGCCGGTGATGCTGCGCCCGACGATGAGCGTGTTCATCTCGCGGGTGCCCTCGTAGCTGTACAGGGCCTCGGCATCGGCGAAGTAGCGGGCGACGTCGTAGTCGAGCACGATGCCGTTGCCTCCGAGGATCTCGCGCGCGTAGCCGACCGTCTCGCGCATGCGCGACGTCGTGAACGACTTCGCGAGCGAGGCGTGCTCGTCGCGCTGCGTGCCCTCGTCGAGAAGCTGCGAGACGCGCACGACCATGCCGAGCGAGGCCGTGATGTTGCCGAGCGACTTGACGAGCAGGTCTTGCACGAGCTGGTGGCTCGCGATCGTCTTGCCGAACTGGACGCGCTCGGACGCGTACTTCAGGGCGGCCTCGTAGGCGCCGATCGAGTTGCCGACGGCCGCCCAGGCGACCTCGGCGCGAGTGAGGCGCAGGACCTTGGCCGTGTCGCGGAACGAGTTGCCGTTCTGGAGGCGGTTCGACTCGGGCACGCGCACGTTCTCGAGGGTGATGTCGGCGTTCTGCACGATCCTGAGCGCCTGCTTGTTCTCGATCTTCGCCGCGGTGTAGCCCGGCGTCGAGGTCGGGACGACGAAGCCCTTGACCTGGCCGTCTTCGGTGCTCTTGGCCCAGATGACGGTGATGTCGCTGAACGTGGCGTTGCCGATCCAGCGCTTCGAGCCGTTGAGGATCCAGTCGTCGCCGTCACGGGTCGCGACGGTGCGGAGGCCCTGCGCCGAGTCGGAGCCCGAGAGGGGCTCGGTGAGGCCGAACGCGCCGATCAGCTCGCCGCTCGCGAGCCGCGGCAGCCACTCGGCCCGCTGCTCGGGGGAGCCGCAGACGGCGATCGAGCCCATCGTCAGGCCGTTCTGCACGCCGACGAACGTCGCGACGCTCGCATCCACGCGAGCGAGCTCGAGGGCGACCCAGCCGCGGAAGACGGCCGAGTTCTCGAACGGCTTCGTCTCGTCCCACGGCATGCCGAACAGCTTCAGGTCGGTGAGCTTCTGGATGATCTGCGTCGGGAACTCCGCGCGAGCCCAGTAGTCGTTCACCAGCGGCCGCACCTCGGCCTCGAGGTACTGGCGCAGCTCGGCCAGCACAGACTTCTCCTGGTCGCTGAGGAGGCTCTCGTAGCCGTAGAAATCGCTGGCGAGCGGCGCCAGCTGGGTCAGGGTCGTGTCGGACATCCGTGCTCCGTTGCTCTCGTGTCGGCGGCCGGCCCTCGTCGGCCGATCCGGAGGCGACGATAGGCCGATGCAGGACGACTGCCAACGGCCTTGGTAGTTTTGACCAACGCCCAGGTGGGCGCGGTCGCGCCCGTTTGTAGAGGGGGGCCAAGCGATGGCCCACCACCCCGTCTCGATGAGGTCAGACATGTTCCTAGCCATCACCAACGTCCCGCGCGACTACGCGTGGGGCTCGACGACGGCGATCTCCGACCTGCTCGGCCGCAAGCCGACGGGCAAGCCCGAGGCCGAGCTCTGGCTCGGCGCCCACCCCGGGTCGCCGAGCATCGTCGTGAACCCCGCGGTGGTCGACGGCGCTGACACTCTGGCCGACTGGATCGCGGCACAGCCCGAGCGGGCGCTCGGCGCCGGTGGCCGCCACCTGCCCTTCCTGATGAAGATCCTGGCGGCCGCCAAGCCGCTGTCGATTCAGGCCCACCCGACTCCGCAGCAGGCGCGCGAGGGCTTCGACCGAGAGAACCGCGCCGGCGTGCCCCTGATCGCGACGGAGCGCAACTACAAGGACCCGTTTCCGAAGCCCGAGATCATCTACGCGCTCAGCGACGAGTTCGACGCGCTCTGCGGGTTCCGCACCGTCGCCGAGACCCTCGTCGACGTCGACGCCCTCGACGACTCGTCCGGAGCGTTCGAGCCGCTCCGCGCCCACCTCGCCGACTCGCTCGAGGCCACCGTGGCGTGGCTGTTCGAAGGCGACGACGCCCCGGCCCTGATCGAGGCCGTCAGCGCCGCGGCGACGGCGGCCGTCTCGAACGCCGGCGCGCACGCCGCCATCTCGCCCACCGTGGCGACCCTGGCCGACCTCGCAGCCGACTACCCGGGCGACCCCGGCATCGTCGTGGCGCTCCTGCTCAACCGGGTCACGCTGAAGCGCGGCCAGGCGCTCTTCCTGCCCGCGGGCAACATCCACGCCTACCTCGGCGGCCTCGGCGTCGAGCTGATGGCGCCCTCCGACAACGTCCTCCGCGGCGGACTCACGCCCAAGCACGTCGACGTTCCCGAGCTGATGCGCGTGCTCGACTTCGAGCCGCTCCCGGCGCCCTCCCTCGAGCCCGTCGAGGTCGGCCCCGGCGTCGAGCGCTTCGACCCCACCGAGGTCGGCTTCGCCCTGCTGCACGTGACCCCCGGCGACGCCGGAGCGGTCGTGCAGCTCGGCGGCCCCTCGATCGTCTTCGTCACGAGCGGCGAGCTGCACCTCAAGGGCCAGGACGGCAACATCAAGCTCGGCGCGGGCGAGTCGGTGTACGTCACCCCCGACGAGTGGCGGCTCGCCGTCACGGGCACGGGCGAGGCGTTCGTGGCGACGGCGGCGTAGCCGCAGTTCCTGCGCCCGCACCCCTAACGGGGACCTGCGGCGACGTCACCGCCCCGGCACGATGGGGTGGTGACGGGAGTCGATCAGAGGGCTGCGGCGCGGTTCGACTACCGCGAGCTCGATCGGCGACCCACCCGGCGCGAGGTGCGGGAGTTCCGACGGCGCACCAGGCACGTCCGGCCCGATACGGTCGTACCGCTCCGGACGATGATCGCCACGGTGCCGGCCCTCCTCGTGGCGTCCGTCGTCATCGCCTGTGTCGCCGGGCTCGCGCTGGCGCTCGTGGATGTCGCGGTGTTCGGCGACCCCGGCATCCGGTGGGTCGGGCGCAGCCTCGGAGACGCCGTCCTCGGCCTGGCGGGCATCCTGATCGTCGAAGCGCTGTGCGCTGCGCTCATCGTCGCGCTGGTCGGAATGATCCGGCGCGACACCCGGCTCAGCAACCACTGGCGACGGAGGGTCCGCTTCGCGCGGTTCGCCGAGGCGAACGGGGGCGCGCATGCCTTCGGGGCGCCGGTCCCGCGCCTCACCGGCACGCTCGTGCACGAGGGGGCGACCGCCCACACCCGCGACGTGTTCGACTTCGAGCGGGCGCACGGATTCCAGTTCGGCAACATCGTCCTGAGTCCCGAGAGCATCACGATCCGGCGGGAGGGGCGCGCCTGGGGCTTCATCCGCGTGCGGCTCGACCGGAGGGTGCCCCACGTCGTGCTCGAGTCCGTCCGGGCCGGCCGGACCCACCCGCGCCGCTTCGGCCGGGCGGGCTACCAGGCAGGCCAGCGCATCGAGCTCGAGGGAGACTTCGGGCGGTACTTCACCGTCTACGCACCCGACGGATACGGCCCCGACCTGCTGTACGTGCTCACGCCCGACCTCATGGCGCTCCTCGTCGACGAGGCGGCCGGCTTCGACGTCGAGCTCATCGACGATTCGCTGCTCCTGTCGGCGCCGACGGCGTTCCGGGTCGGAGACCGGGCGACGCTGCTCGCCATCGAGGACCTCGTATCGCGCGTCGGCGGCGCGACCCGCCGCCGCACCGAGCGCTACGCGGACACCCGGCCGGGAGCCGTGCCGCGCGTCGTCGTCGCACCGGAGGGCCGTCGGCTGAGGCGGAAGTGGCTGCTCCGGGCCACGCTGCCGGGAGCGCTGCTCGTGCTGCTGATGGTCCGGCACGTGCTCGTCGACGTGCTGCGGCTGGCGGGCTGAGCCGGGCGGGCGGCGCGCGGGCGCGAGCGGTCAGGCGAGCTGGCGCTCTCCGAAGGCCCGCCGGTAGGCCGTGGGCGTCGTCTGCAGCACCCGCGCGAAGTGGTGCCGCAGCACGGCCGCCGAGCCGAAGCCGGTAGCGCCGGCGATCGCCTCGAGGGTGTCGTCGGTGGCCTCCAGCAGGTGCTGGGCGCGCAGCAGCCGCTGCCGGTTGAGCCAGGCGCCGGGCGTGGTGCCGACGTCGGCGCGGAACCGCCGGGCGAAGGTGCGGGGCGACATCAGCGCGCGGCGGGCGAGCTCGTCGACGGTGAGCTCGCGGTCGAGGTTCTCGAGCATCCAGTCCATGACGGCGGCGAGTGAGTCGGAGCAGCGCTCGGCGATCGGCGCGCCGATGAACTGCGCCTGCCCGCCGTCGCGCTGAGCGGGGATCACCATGCGCCGCGCGATCGCGTTGGCGGCGCCGACGCCGAGCTCGCGCCGCACGATGTGCAGGCACGCATCGATGCCCGCCGAGGTGCCGGCGCTCGTGACGATCGACCCCTCGTCGACGTAGAGCACGTCGGGGTCGACGCTGACGAGCGGATAGCGCTCGTGCAGGGTGTCGGCGTGCATCCAGTGGGTGGCGGCCCGGCGGCCGTCGAGCAGGCCGGTCGCCGCGAGCGTGAAGGCGCCGCTGCAGATGCTGAGGATGATCGCGCCTTCGGCGTGCACCCGGCGCAGGAACTCGAGGTACTCCGGCTCCACAGCGTCCACCCCGTGCGCCGGTACGACCACGAGGTCCATTCCGCGCGCCTCGTCGAGCCCGCGCTCGATCACCATCTCGAACCCGAGGCTGGTCTTCACACGACCGGGCCGCGCCGTGACGACGCGGAAGTCGAACGCGGGCCCGCCGGTGTCGCGCCGGTCGATGCCGAACACCTCGCAGGCGACGCCGAACTCGAACGGCGGAAGACCCTCGACGGCGAGGACGGCGACGGAGCGGAGCACGGGGCCTCCAGGGGAACGTGGCGGATGTTCGTCGGGAGTTCACATCCTGCCACACGCATCGAGCGCGGCGGTACCGATAGGTTTGGCCCATGGCTTGGTTGGTTACCGGGGGATCCGGATACATCGGTTCGCATGTCGTTCGAGCGCTCGCGAAGGAGGGGCTGTCGCCCGTCGTCGTCGACGACCTGTCGAGCGGCATCGAGTCGTTCGTGCCGGAGGGCGTCCCGTTCGTCCGGGGCACGATCCTCGACCAGTCGCTGGTCGAGCGCACCATCGACGAGCACGGCGTCACCGGCGTGGTGCACGTGGCCGGCTACAAGTACGCCGGGGTGTCGGTGCAGCGCCCGCTCCACACCTACGAGCAGAACGTGACGGGCACGGCCGTCCTGCTGGCCGCCATGGCGGCCAAGGGCGTCGACCGGATCGTCTTCTCGTCGAGCGCGGCCGTCTACGGCGTGCCGCCGACCGACGTGGTGACCGAGGGCACGCCCAAGTCGCCGGAGTCGCCGTACGGCGAGTCGAAGCTGATCGGCGAGTGGCTGCTGCGCGACCAGGGCGTCGCGACGGGCCTCCGCCACACCAGCCTCCGCTACTTCAACGTCGTCGGCTCGGGCGAGCCCGACCTGTATGACGCGAGCCCGCACAACCTCTTCCCGCTGGTGTTCCAGGCGCTGCTCGAGGGCCGCGCGCCGAAGATCTTCGGCGACGACTACGGCACTCCCGACGGCACCTGCGTGCGCGACTACGTGCACGTGGCCGACCTCGCCGTGTCGCACGCGGCGGCGGCGCGGAGGCTCGATGCCGGCGAGACTCTCGAGGCGGCGTACAACCTCGGCTCGGGCGACGGCTCGAGCGTGAAGCAGATCATGGACGCCATGGCGGAGGGCACGGGCATCGCCTTCACCCCGGAGATCGCGGCGCGCCGTCCGGGCGATCCCGACCGCATCGTGGCCGAGGGCGTGCTCGCCGGGCGCGACCTCGACTGGAAGATGCGGCACACCCTTCTCGAGATGGTGCAGAGCGCGTGGGCGGCGAGGCAGGCGGCGGCCTGAGCCGACGGCGCGGGCAGTTCCTGCGATCGAATCGCGCGCCGCGCCCGGAACAGGCTGTACCCCGTTCGACACGCCCGAGGTTCGCGACTCGCGACACGCCCGGGAGTCAAATCACCCTCATTCGGGGGTCGAGGGTTTTATGATGCTCGACTTGACGTACCCCTAGTTACACGAGTGTAATTACAGGTGTCACCCCAGCGGGGGAGTGGCAGCACGAGGGGAGATGAGCAATGGCCATCCACGACCACAGGGCAGACAGCCAGGGCTCAGACGACCAGGGCTTGCACGACCAGGGCTTGCATGACCAGGGTGCTCGTCTCTCGGCCGTCCCGTCGCTCGAGGCTCAGGCCGACGCCCTCCTCTCAGGTGGTCGCACTACCGGCTCGACGGTTCCCGACAACTGGCACGTCGATCCGGTCTCGCTCGGCGTCCCCGGCGTCCGTCGCACCTCAGTCGTCGACGAAGAGGCCAACCCGCTCGGCTGGCAGGCCGACTCGCTCTGCGCACAGACCGACCCCGAGGCGTTCTTCCCCGAGAAGGGCGGCTCGACGCGCGACGCCAAGAAGATCTGCACGTCGTGCGACGTCAAGGCCCAGTGCCTCGAGTACGCCCTGCAGAACGACGAGCGCTTCGGAATCTGGGGCGGGCTGTCGGAGCGCGAGCGCAGGAAGCTTCGTCGGCGCGCCTAGGTCGTCCGGCACTCGGCTGACCGGGCTGATCCCCACCTATGAATCGCTGCGGCGCGCCCACCGGGTGCGCCGTCCGGCGTTGCGGGGCACCTAGAGTCTCACCGTCATGCAGCCGAGAGTCACAGCGATCCTCGTCGCGCCGAGCGGTGCGGCCTCCCTCGACAGAACCCTCGATGGGCTGTCGCAACAGACGCGACCGCCCGAGGCGCTCGTCGTGGTCGATGCATCGCCCGCTGACTCCGACGCCGGCCGCCTCGCTCTGAGCGGCGCCGCCCAGATGGTCTCCGCGCCGGGCGTCACCTCGATCGGCGCCGCCGTGGCCCACGCCGTCCGCGTGCTCGGTCCGGCTCCCGAGAGCGACGACGAGTGGCTCTGGATCCTCGGCGACGACAACGCTCCCGAGGCCGTGGCGCTCGCCGAGCTGCTCGCCACCGTCGAGGTCGCGCCGTCCGTCGCCGTGGCAGGCCCGAAGCTCATGCGGCAGTCCGAGCCGGGCGTCATCTCGGAGTTCGGCGAGACCGTCACCGTGCTCGGCCGCTCGATGCCGCTCGTCGCGGGCGAGCTCGACCAGGGGCAGCACGACTCGCACGCCGACGTGCTGGGCGTCGCCGCGGGCGGCATGCTCGTGCGCCGGAGCGTCTGGACTGCCCTGGGCGGCTTCGATCCCGGCCTCCCGCACATCGACGCCTCGCTCGACTTCTCGACGCGCGCCCGCCTCGCCGGGCACCGCGTCGTGCTCGTGCCGTCCGCCCGCGTCGAGTCGGCCGGGCCACCGGAGGACTTCGGTCGCGAACCCGGCGGCCACGCCCGACAGGCGCGACTGACCCGCGCCGCTCAGCTGCACCGCCGCCTCGTCTACGCGCCGCTCGCCGCTCTGCCGCTCCACTGGCTGAGCCTGGTGCCGCTGGCCTTCGTCCGCTCGCTCTGGCACCTCCTGGTGAAGAACCCTGGTGCTGCGATCGGGGAGTTCCGCACCGCGTTCGCGACGGCGTTCGGCGGGTCGCACATCACCCGTGCGCGCGCGAACCTCCGGCGCACGAAGACCGCCTCCTGGGGGGCGATCCGGCCGCTCCGGGCAACCGTCACGCAGGTACGCGAGCGACGCGTCAACGAGCGCGACGCGCAGCTCGCCGGCATCGAGGACTCCGCGACGCCCCGCGCCAGCTTCGTCGGCTCGGGCGGCCTCTGGATCACGCTGCTGGCCGCCGTCGTCGGCATCGTCGCCTTCTTCCCCTTCCTGAGCGCGCAGGCGATCACCGGAGGCGGGCTGCTCCCGGTCAGCACCACGGTCGCATCGCTGTGGAACTCGGTCGGCTACGGCTGGCACGAGATCGGCACCGGCTACGTGGGCCCCTCCGACCCGTTCGCCGGGCTCGTGGCGATCCTCGGAACGATCACGTTCTGGGCGCCGTCGTTCGGCATCGTGCTGTTCTACTTCGTCGCGCTGCCCCTCTCGGCACTCGGCGCCTGGTTCGCCGCCCGTCTGATCACGCGCCGCAGCTGGGTGCCGACCATCGCCGCGCTCGTCTACTCGATGTCGCCGCCCGTGCTCTCGGCCATGCAGACCGGCCACCTCGGAGCCCTCGTCGCGCACGCGCTCCTGCCGTTCCTGGTGGTCACGATGGTGGCGTCACACCGCTCGTGGTCGGCGGGCGCGGCGGCGTCGATCCTGTTCGCCCTGATCGCGGCAGGATCCCCCTCTCTGCTGCCCGCCCTCGTCATCGGGTGGCTCGGCGCCATCGCGACCCGCCCCCGCGGCACGCACCGCATGCTCGGGATCCCGCTGCCGGCCCTCGCCCTGTTCGTGCCGCTGGCCATCGCGCAGGTCTCGCGCGGAACCTGGTGGGCGCTCTTCGCCGACCCCGGCGCGCCGTCGCGGGCCGATGCCGCGTCGCCGCTGCAGCTCCTGCTCGGCTCGCCCGAGACCGGCCTCAACGGCTGGACGGCTCTCGTCGCCGGCGCTGGCATCAGCGGTGCGACGATGGCCTTCCTCGTCGCGCTCGCGCTCCTGCCTCTGGGCATCCTCGCCGTCGTCTCGGTCTTCCTGCCCACCCGCGGCCGTGCCATCGCGTGCCTCGCCGTCGCGCTCCTCGGCTACGCCACCGCGGTCGCCGCGACGCACCTCGAGATCACCGGTGTCGGCAGCTCGACGACCGGCGTCCGGGCCGGCAGCGGCCTCAGCCTGTACTTCCTCGGCATGATCGGCGCCGCCGTTGTCAGCCTCGACCGCATCCCGCGGTTCACGCCGCCGCTCGGCTTCCTGTTCGCCGTGCTCGGAGTCGCCGCCTCGGTGCCGGTCCTGATCGCGACGCTCGGCGGCACGGCCCTGATCCATCCCTCGGACGGCAGGATCCTCTCGGCCTACGTGACAGCCGAGGCCGTGGCGAAGCCCGACGTCGGCACGCTCGTGCTCACCCCGCAGCCCGACGGCACGCTCGCCGTGTCGCTCGAGCGCGGACAGGGCGAGACCCTCGACCAGCAGTCGACGCTCGACTCGACGCAGCAGCAGCTCTCGTCGACCAGTCGCGACCTGACCATCCTCGCCGGCAACCTGGTCAGCCGCAGCGGCTACGACCCGGCCCCGGTGCTGAAGGAGCTCGGCGTCGGCTTCGTCCTGCTCGACGACACCAACGAGCAGGATCCAGCCGCCGCACTGAACCAGCGCGCAGCCCAGGTGCTCGGCAGCAACGCCCTGCTGCTGAAGGCCGCCGACACGTCGTCCGGCCAGCTCTGGCGGTACGTGGATGCGACCGAGCGGACGACCCGGCACCCGACCAGCGGGCCGCTGCGCCCGATCGTGCTCGCGTCGTGGGCGCTGATCTTCGGCTCGGCGCTGCTGCTGGCCATCCCGACCGCGCCGCGCCGCCGGCGGGTGCGCCCCGGCGCCCCCGAGGCCGAGCAGCCGGCGACCACCTTCGACGAGGAGCGAGATGAGTAGGCGAACCGCCAAGTCGACCGGACTCCGCCTGGGCCTCGGCGTCGTGGCGCTCGCCGTCGGCGGCGCCGTCGTCGCGGCGGCGGTCCTGGTGCCGCTGCCGACGCTGAGCGAGACCCCCGCCGGGCGCATCGTGACGCCGGTCGCGCTCGACCAGCAGCGGGTGTGCGGAGGGTCGCTCCTGCGTCTCTCGGGCGACTCCGGCGCGTCGGCGACGTCCGTGTCGGCCGTGGGCACCGCGGCGACCGTGACGGCGGCCGGCAGCGGCGACGCCCCGACCACGAAGACGCTCGCGGGCGCCGACGGCACCGGCTCCGACCCTCTGCTCGTCACGGCCGCGTCCGGCGGCTCCACGACGGTGCCCCTGGTCGCCGCCGCTCAGAGCGCGTCGTCCGCGACCTCCGACCTCACCGGCTTCGCGGCCTCGTCGTGCGCCGAGCCCACCAGCTCGACCTGGCTCGTCGGCGGTTCGACGGACACCGGCCGCACGACCCTGATCTCGCTGGTCAATCCCACCGACGTGAACTCCACCGTCGACCTGTCGGTCTTCGGCGAGTCGGGCACGGTCGACGGTCCGGGCCTCACCGGCATCGTCGTCGCCCCCAACAGCCAGAAGGTGGTGCCGCTCTCGGGCTTCGCGACCGGGCTCACCTCCCCCGTCGTCCACGTGACCTCGACCGGCGGCCAGATCGTCGCCGACCTCCAGGTCAGCGTCGTCCGCACCCTGCGGGCCGGCGGCCTCGACACCGTCAGCGCCTCGGCGCCTCCTGCGTCGACCGTGACGGTGCCCGGCATCGTCGTGCGCGGTGGCGACGCCCTCCAGGCCAAGGCGGCCGAGGACGGCTACGGCGACCTCGTCACCGCCCTGCGCGTCTTCGTGCCCGGCGACGCGAACGCCGACCTCTCGATCCAGCTCCGCACGGCCGATGGCACGGGCGCGACCTTCACCGAGACGGCCGAGGCCGGCCAGGTCGACGACATCCCGCTCGACGGTCTGAAGACCGGCACCTACACGGCCACGGTCCAGTCGTCGCAGCCGATCGTGGCCGGAGTCCGCTCGTCGACCATCGGCGCCGGGGGAGTCACCGACCTCTCGTGGGCGGCGGCAGCCCCGGCCATCGACGGCGAGACGCTGTTCACCGTTCCGGCGGGCCCGGCGGCCACGCTGACGCTCGCCAACCCCACCTCGCGGGCCGTGACGACGTCGCTGGCAGTGCGGGGCAAGGCGACCGTGACGGTCTCAGTGCCGGCCGGAGGATCGGTGACCCGCGCCGTGAACGCGCGAGCCGTCGGCTCGATCCGCGACGGAGACGGGCTCCGGGCGTCGATCAGCTTCAACTCGTCGACGCAGATCGCGTCGTACGCGCTCGAGTCGCCGACGGCGGTGTCGCGGCCGGTCACGGTCTACCCCTGATCGGATCGGCTGGTTCCTGCGCTGCCTGCGCCCGCTGCCTGCGATCGCAGCGACAGGCTCAGCGGTCGCGGTAGCGGTCGGGCGCGAGGTCCCAGGGGTCTCTGCCGATCAGCTCGCCGACGGCGCGGAAGACGTAGCCCTCGATCGTCATGCGGTGGTCCCATGCGGCGTCCTGCGTGCCCCGCGGCTCGCGCGGCTTGGCGAGGCGCTCGATCGGCAGGCGGTACAGCACGATGCTTCGGCGGCGGGCATCGACGCGGTAGCGCACGAGGCCGTCGGACCCCTCGCCCGGCAGGCCCGCGACCTCGAAGGTCACGTCGGCGAGGTCGTCGGGCCAGAGCTCCCGGAGGTACTGCGCGGCCGCGCCGACGATGTCGTCGAAGAGGTCGATGCGCGTCTGCAGGAAGGGCAGGTGCGGACCCGCCGCAGATGACCGCAGGCCCCGCCCGTGGCGGTCGCGGAACGTGGAGCGTCCCGTGACGCGGACGCTTCGGGATCGAGCCATTCGCTCATGGTAGTCGCCGCCTTCGTCGCGAGACATCCGTCGGCGAGTGTCGGCGGCGGCAAGTACCCTGGATCTCGATGAACGGGCGACCCTGCAGCAAGGTCACGTGCCAGACCGAGGCCGTGGCCACCCTGACCTACGACTACGCCGACTCCATGGCGGTGGTGGGCCCCTTGTCGGGCACCGTCGAGCCGCACGGCTACGACCTGTGCGCCGTGCACGCCGAGAGATTGTCGGCCCCGCAAGGGTGGCAGGTCGTGCGGCATGTAGTTTTGGGGCATGACATCTGACGCCTCCGTAGACCTCTCCGCCTTCGTGAAGACGTACGACGTGAGAGGGCTCGTCGGCAGCCAGCTCACGCCCGAGATCGTCGAGGCGTTCGGTGCCGCATTCGCCGACGAGATCGGCCCGTCGACGCTCGGCGACGCCGGCATCGTGGTCGGCCACGACATGCGCGACTCGTCGCCCGAGTTCGCCGCCGCCTTCGCCCGCGGCGCCACCGCCCGCGGGGCGAACGTGACCCTGCTCGGCCTCTGCTCGACCGACGAGACGTACTTCGCGTCGGGCTCGATGAACGCCCCCGCCGCCATGTTCACGGCGAGCCACAACCCGGCCACCTACAACGGCATCAAGTTCTCGCGGGCGGGCGCCCAGGGCATCAGCCTCGACACCGGCCTGGCCTCGATCCGCGATCGAGCATCGGCCTACCTGGGCGCGGGAGCGATCGAGCCAGTCGCCGAGCCCGGCTCCGTCACCCCCTTCGACGCCCTCGAGTCGTACGCCGCCTACCTCCGCTCGCTGGTCGACCTGTCGACGATCCGCCCGATCACGATCGTCGTCGACGCCGGCAACGGCATGGGCGGCCTCACCGTCCCGGCCGTGCTCGAGACCGCCGCCGGCCTCCGCGCGCTGCCGATCACGATCGTGCCGCTCTACTTCGAGCTCGACGGGACCTTCCCGAACCATGAGGCGAACCCCCTCGAGCCGAAGAACCTCGTCGACCTGCAGAAGGCCGTCGTCGAGCACGGCGCCGACCTCGGCCTCGCCTTCGACGGCGATGCCGACCGCTGCTTCGTCGTCGACGAGAACGGCGACGCCGTCACCCCGTCGGCCGTCGCAGCCATCGTGGCCGTCCGCGAGATCGCGCGCGTCCGCGCGGCGTCGCCGACCGAGAGCATCAACGTCATCCACAACCTGATCACCTCGCGCGCCGTGCCGGAGGCCATCGAGGCCGCCGGGGCCACGCCCGTGCGCACCCGCGTCGGCCACTCGCTCATTAAAGACGAGATGAAGTCGACCGGCGCCATCTTCGGCGGCGAGCACTCGGCGCACTACTACTTCCGCGACTTCTGGGGCGCCGACAACGGAATGCTGGCGGCGCTGCACGTGCTCGCCGAGTTCGGCGGCGGCGACGCCCCCCTCTCCGAGCTGACGAACCGGTACACGCCCTACGCCGCGTCGGGCGAGATCAACTCGGTCGTCGACGACGTACCCGCGGCCTACGCGCGCATCGTCGATGCCTACACCGGTGTCGGCGACTTCGACGAGCTCGACGGGCTGACCGTCTCAGGCTCGTTCGACGACGGCGAGTTCTGGTGGTTCAACGTGCGCCCGTCGAACACGGAGCCTCTGCTGCGCCTGAACGCCGAGGCGGCGACGCCGGCGAGCATGGAGCGCGTGCGCGACGCAGTGCTGGCGCTCATCCGGGCGTAGGCGCGGTCCGCGTCGCTCCGAAGCCCCCGCCGTCGGCGGGGGCTTCGTCGTCGGGCCCGCGTCTCCGCCGAAATTCAAGGAGATATGTGCGGCGGAGGCCGCCGATCCGTCTCGCATCAACGCCGCGCGCACATTTCTCCTTGAATTTCGGAGGGCGGGCGGTGGCAGGTACCCCCGGGGGGTACCGTTCGACGGTGCGGAGTCGTAGGGTGGCGGTACCCCTAGGGGGTATGGAGGAACGACATGGACAGCACCACGCACGACAGCACCGCTCACGACCACAGCGCGCATGTCGGCTACAGCGGCGACAAGCAGCTCATCATCAAGCGCCTCAAACGCGCCGAGGGGCAGGTCCGCGGCCTGCAGCGAATGGTCGAGGAAGACACCTACTGCATCGACGTCCTGACCCAGGTGTCGGCGGCGACCAGGGCCCTCGAGACCGTCGCGCTCCAGCTGCTCGACGACCACCTCGCCCACTGCGTCGCCGAGGCCGCGCGCCAGGGCGGTGACATCGCCGACCAGAAGGTCAAGGAGGCGTCCGCCGCCATCGCCCGCCTCGTGCGCTCGTGACGCGCGACCCCATCACTTCGGAGGAGACCCGAATGACCACCACCACCACGTACCTCGTCGACGGCATGACCTGCGCCCACTGCGTGCACTCCGTCTCGTCCGAGCTCGGCGCCCTCGACGGCGTCGCCTCGGTCGACGTCGACCTGAAGCCCGGCGCTTCGAGCGCCGTGACCGTGACCAGCGCCGCCCCTCTCCCGGGTGACGACGTCCGCGCCGCCCTCGACGAGGCCGGCTACTCCCTGGCGGCCCGGTCGTGACGCCCGGAGTCGACGGCACCACGCCGAGCACCCCTGACCTCGACCGCCGCCACGTCGACCTGAGCATCGAGGGGATGACCTGCGCCAGCTGCGCGGCTCGCGTCGAGAAGAAGCTCAACCGCATCCCGGGAGCCACCGCATCCGTGAACCTCGCGACCGAGCGCGCCCGCGTCGAGCTCCCGTCCGAGGCGCCAGATGATGTCGCACTCGCCGCTGTCGCCGCCGCCGGCTACGGCGCGCTCGTGCTGCGGGCTCCGTCGCGGCCGACCCGAGACGGCCGGGCGCAGGATCGCGGGGCCACCGCGACCCACGGTGACCGCGGCGCCTCGACGCCCGTCGAGCCCGGCCGCGCCGCGTCCGGCGACCGAGCGCCCGCCGCGCCTGAGCACGCTGCGCCCGAACACACCGCGCCCGAACACACCGCGCCCGAACACGCCGCGTCTGAGCACGCCTCCGGCGAGCACGACCACGGCTCCGCCGACGACCTGCGGCAGCGCGTCGTGGTGTCGGCGATCCTGGCCCTGCCCGTCCTGGTGCTGTCGATGGTCCCGCCGCTCCAGTTCGCCGACTGGCAGTGGCTCGCGTTCGCACTCGCGAGCCCGGTCGCGATCTGGGGCGCCTGGCCGTTCCACTCGATGGCCGTCCGCCAGGCTCGGCACGGCGGCGTCGGAATGGACACCCTCATCTCGCTCGGCGTCACGGCGGCCTACGGCTGGTCGGTCTACGCCCTGTTCTTCGGCGACGCGGGGATGACCGGCATGCACATGGAGCTGCGCCTGTTCGGGCGGTCCGGGTCGGCCAGCGGAGACGTCTACCTCGAGGTCGCCTCGGTCGTGACGGTCTTCCTGCTCGCCGGACGCTACTTCGAGGCCAAGGCGCGTGTCACCAGCGGCCGCGCTCTGCACGCCCTGCTCGACCTCGCCCCGCGCACGGCGACTCTCGTGCGCGATGAAGTCGAGACCACGGTCGACGCCGCGGCCCTGCAGGTCGGCGACGTGGTCGCCGTCCGCCCGGGGGAGAGGATCCCGGTCGACGGCGTGGTCGTCTCAGGAACCTCGGCGGTCGACGTGAGCATGCTCACCGGAGAATCCGTTCCTGTCGAAGTGGCCCCCGGCGCTGTGGTGGCGGGCGGAACCCTCAACGCCGGCGGCCACCTCACGGTCCGCGCCGAGCGCGTCGGCAGCGACACGCAGCTCGCCCGCATCGCGAGCCTCGTCGAGAGCGCCCAGACCGGCAAGGCGCAGGTGCAGCGCCTCGCCGACCGCATCTCAGGAGTCTTCGTCCCCGTCGTCATCGGGCTCTCCCTCCTGACGCTGGTGCTCTGGCTGCTCACCGGCTCCGCGCCGTCCGTCGCCGTGGCCGCGGCGGTCGCGACGATCATCATCGCCTGCCCGTGCGCGCTCGGACTGGCGACTCCGACCGCCCTGCTCGTCGGCACCGGTCTCGGCGCCACGCGCGGCATCCTGATCCGCGGACCCGAGGTCATCGAGCGCGCCGGTGCGGTCGACACCGTCCTGATCGACAAGACCGGGACCCTGACGACGGGACTGATGAGCGTCAGCAACGAGGTCGACCCCGAGGTGCTCGCTCGCGCGGCGGCGGTCGAGCGGTTCTCGGAGCACCCGGTGGCGCGCGCGATCGTGGAGGCCGGCGAGGGCGGGCGGTTCCTGCGTCCACAATCAGGGGAGTTCCGGTCGACGCCGGGCCAGGGAGCCCACGCTCTGGTCGACGGCACCCTCGTGGCGGTCGGCCGGCCCGGCTGGATCGCCGACGCGTGGAGCGTCACACTCGACGCGTCGATTCAGGATGCCGTCGACACCGCCGAGCAGAGCGGCGCGACCGCGGTCGTCGTCGCCTGGGACGGCCTCGCCCGCGGCGTGATCGTGGTGTCGGACACCGTGCGCCCCACCAGCGGCCAGGCGATCGCCGACCTCCGCGCACTCGGCCTGACTCCGGTGCTGGTCACCGGCGACAACGAGGGCGCTGCGCGGCGAGTGGCGCAGGAACTCGGGATCGAGCGCGTCGTCGCCGGGGTCCTGCCCGGCGGAAAGCTCGACACCGTGCGGTCCTTCCAGTCGAAGGGCCACGTGGTGGCCATGGTCGGCGACGGCGTCAACGACTCGGCCGCTCTGGCCGGGGCCGACGTCGGGATCGCGCTCGGGGGCGGCTCGGACGCCGCGATCGAGGCCGGCGACATCACGCTCATGCGCGACGACCCGCGCCTGATCGCGGAGTCGCTCGTCGTCGCGCGCACGACGCTGCGGACGATCAAGGTCAACCTGTTCTGGGCGTTCGCGTACAACGTCGCGGCGCTGCCGATCGCGATGCTCGGCCTGCTCAATCCCGTCGTCTCCGGGCTGGCGATGGCGCTGTCGTCGCTCGTCGTCGTCGGGAACAGCCTGCGGCTGCGGCGCGCTCTCTAGCCGCGCGGCGGCGTCGATGGGCCCGGCCCCCTGGCACCACACCACGATCGGGACTCCACACCACTGCATTGCGTGGTGCCGAGTCCTGATCGTGGTGTTGCAGGCTGGTGGAATGGTGCCGAGTCCTGATCGTGGTGTTGCAGGCTGGCGGAATGGTGCCGAGTCCTGATCGTGGTGTCGCGGGCGGACGGGCAAGGCCGGGATCAGCGCCTCGGAAACCCCGCCGGCAGCCCCGTCAGCGCCGGCGACAGCCGCTCGAGGTTCGCGGCCTCGGCCGCCAGCGCCCGCGACTCGCGCTCGCGGCGCACGGCCGACACGGCCACGACGAACAGCTCGGGCGCGACCTCCGGCAGCGGCGACACGAACGCCGAGGCCTCTGCGGCAAGACCCGACGCGACGCGGATTCGGCTGTCGGGCGTCATCGCGCCGGACTGCTGCAGAAACGACGACATGCGCCGAGCCAGCGAATCAGGAAGCCTCGCCACGTCGGCGAGCCGCGACCACGCCTCGAGCTCGGGCGGGACGGCGTAGACCACGCGCCCGGCCTTCGGAGGCCGCTCGTTGAGGGCGTACGTTCCTGCGAGCAGATCGCCCAGGCGGCGGGACCTCGAATTCAGGAGCCCCACCACGACGGCCACTCCGCCGGTGGTCGCGACGATCTCGAGGATGCCGACGAGGGCGCGGATGAACGCGTGGCGCAGCCCGATGGCGCCACCATCGAGTCGGACGACCCGGGCGCCCACCGCGAGCTTGCCGAGCGACTTGCCCTGCGTGGCCGTCTCGACGACCGTCGGCGCGACGATGAGGGCCAGCACGAGCGACACGATCACGAGCGCCTGGGCGGTCGAGTCGTCGACGAGGCTGTTCTCGGCGGCGAGCGACAGCAGGATCAGGAGTCCGATGAGCCCCAGGAAGTACACGGCGTAGTCGATGGCCACACCCGCCAGCCGCAGCACGAACGACGCCGGTCGCACGTCGAGCCCGACGGCCTCGCCCGTGACCAGCTCGTCGTCGTCGGGCGCGAATGCGTCGAACGCGACGGGGGAGTCCTTGCGGACGCGACGACCAGCCATGCCTAGTATCTAATCAGAATGGATCTCGACGCCTACGCAAGCGCCCACTCCGCCGACTGGGCGGAGCTCGACGCGCTGTCCCGCCGCCGCCGTTTCGAGGGCGACGACGCCGACCGGCTCATCGAGCTGTACCAGTCGGGCGCCGCCCAGCTCTCGGCCATGAAATCGAGCGCAGGAACGTCAGGCACCGCCGACCGCCTCTCGTTGACCCTGAGCCGCTCCCGCCTCCGCTTCACGGGGGCCGGCCGCAACCTCGCCGCCCAGATCCCCGCGTTCTTCGTCGCCCAGCTGCCCGCCGCGCTCTACCGGGTACGCTGGCTGTCGCTCGTGACCGCCGGGGTCACCGTCGTCGTCGCCGTGCTGTTCGCGACCTGGGCCGCGTCGAACCCGGCCGTGCTCGCGACCTTCGGCACACCGGAGTTCCGCAGGCAGTTCGCGACCGGCGATTTCGTGGACTACTACTCCGACAACCCGCCATCGTCGTTCACGGGTCAGGTGTGGACCAACAACGCGTTCATCGCCGCCCAGAGCATCGCGTTCGGCATCACCGGCCTGTTCGTGCCGTACATCCTCCTGACCAATGCGCAGAACGTCGGGCTGACCGCTGGCATCATGGCCGACCAGGGGCGTCTCGACTACTTCTTCCTGTACATCGCCCCGCACGGCCAGCTCGAGCTGTACAGCCTGTTCGTGTCGATGGCCGCCGGGCTCATGATCTTCTGGTCGTGGATCGCGCCCGGCGCCCGGACCCGCGGGCAGGCGCTCGCCGAAGACGGCCGCGCCCTGTTCACCATCGCGATCGGCCTGATGCTGTCGCTGCTGGTCTCCGGCGTGATCGAGGGGTTCGTCACCCGCCAGCCGTGGCCGTGGGCCATCAAGATCGGGATCGGGACCGTCGCGCTCGCGGCCTTCGTCGTCTACCAGTGGGTCGTCGGCGGGCGCGCCCACCGTGCCGGCCAGACCGGCGACCTGGACGAGTTCGAGGCGGGGGCGCGGCGGCTGGTCTCCGGCTGACGTCGGGGCGCCGTCCGTCCCTCCTGCCGTGAGGCGTGCCATCTCGGCGGCGGCGGCGGGCGCGGCGGCGCGGCGCGACGCGCGGCGGCGAGGTGGCCCTGGGCGTCGGGTGGGTCAGGCGCGGGCGACGGCGCCGGCCATCTCGGCGGCGGCGGCGCGGTGCCGATCGGCGCGGTGGGTGCGCGTGAGTTGCCCCGAGTGGGGGTTCTCGGGGATCGAGTCGCCCAGATCGGGGTTTCTCGGCGGCGGCGGCGGCGGCGCGGCGCCCGGCGCGAGGTGGCCCTGGGCGTCGGGTGGGTCAGGCGCGGGCGACGGCGCCGGCCATCTCGGCGGCGCGGCTGCGGCGGCCGCGCCGTGGCGCGGCGGCGGCGGCGGGCGCGGCAGCAGCGGCGCGGCGGCGCGGCGCGGCTAGAGCCGGCCCGCCGCCTTGAGGGCGAGGTAGCGGTCGGCGAGGGCGGGCGGCAGGTCGGCGGGGGTCCCGGTGACGACGTCGGCCCCGAGCTGCCGCAGGGCGGCCGAGACGCGGGCGACGTCGAGCAGCGCGCGCTCGGCGGCGGCGGCCCGGTACACGTCGTCGCGGGTGTCGCGCGCCGTCGTCAGCGCGGTCAGCGCCGGGTCGGTGACGCTCGCGACGACGACCAGGTGCCGACTGGCGAGCTGCGGCACGGCGGCGAGGAGCGAGCGCGCGGCGCCGGGGGTGTCGAGCGTCGTGCAGAGGACCACGAGCGACCGCTGCGTCGTGATCGAGCGGACGAGCGCGGGCACAGCGGCCCAGTCGGTCTCGACGAGCTCGGGGTCGACCGGCGCCATGGCCGAGACCATCTGCGAGAGGAGGTCGGCCCCGCTCGCGCCCTGCACTCTCGCGCGGACGCGGCGGTCGGCGATCGCGAGGTCGACCCGGTCGCCGGCGCGCGTCGCCAGGGCGCCGAGCAGAAGCGCCGCCTCGAAGGCCGTGTCGAGGCGGGGCTCGTCGCCGACGCGGGCGGCGCTGGTGCGCCCGGAGTCGACGACCATCACGACCCGGCGATCGCGCTCGGGCCGCCAGGTGCGCACCATGAGGTCGCTCCGGCGGGCGGTCGCGCGCCAGTCGATGGAGCGCACGTCGTCGCCGCGGACGTACTCGCGCAGGCTGTCGAACTCGGTGCCCTGCCCACGGACCATGACGCTGGTGCGGCCGTCGAGCTCGCGCAGGCGGGCGAGCCGCGACGGCAGGTGCTTGCGCGACGAGAACCGGGGGAGCACGGTCACGGCTCCGGCGAGGGGGTGGGTGGCCTGGCGCCCGGCGAGCCGGAGGGGACCGAGGGTGCGGACGGTTACGGCCGACGCGCGGCGCTCACCCCGCCGGAACGGCGTGAGGCCCGTCGTCAGCACGACTCGGCGCTCGGGGTCGATGCCCGCACGGAAGCGCGACGGCGAGGCGCCGGCCGATGGCTGCCACGCGTCGCGGATGGTTCCGCGGATCCTGCGCCGGTTCTCGTTGAAGACCGAGAGCGTCGACGTGGCGCTCTCGCCGAGGCGGATCGAGCCCGGCAGGTCGCGCGTGAGCCGAACCTTCTTCGGCGACGCCGCCAGCAGCACGTCGACGACGAGCAGCACGACGCAGAGCACGATCCACGCCAGCAGCACCCAGGGGCTGGGCGCGACGAGGATCGGCACGACGCCGAGGGCGACGAGCAGCACGAACCATCCGGTCACGACCATGGCTAGAGCGGCACCCGCACCTGCTGCAGGACGGAGCCGAGGATCGAGTCGGCGTCGACTCCCTCGAGCTCGGCCTCGGGGCGCAGCTGCAGGCGGTGGCGCAGCACGGGCATGGCCATGGCCTGCACGTGGTCGGGGGTGATGTGGTCGAACCCGGTGAGCCACGCCCACGCCTTCGACGCCGCGAGCAGGGCCGTCGATCCGCGCGGGCTGACGCCGATCCGCACCGACGGGCTCTCGCGGGTCGCCCGGGCCAGGTCAACCATGTAGGCGAGCACGTCGGGCCGCACGCCGACCTGGCGGACCGCGGCCTGCGCCGCCAGGATGTCGGCCTCGCCGATCACCGGCGTGACGCCGGCGGCGGTGAGGTCGCGGGGCGAGAAGCCCGCCGCGTGGCGCGCGAGCACCTCGACCTCGGCGTCGCGGGCGGGCAGGCCGAGCGTCAGCTTCATCAAGAACCGGTCGAGCTGCGCCTCGGGCAGCGTGTAGGTGCCCTCGTACTCGACCGGGTTCATCGTCGCCGCGACCAGGAAGGGCACTGGCAGAGGCCGCGAGACCCCGTCGACCGAGACCTGGCGCTCCTCCATGGCCTCGAGCAGCGCCGACTGGGTCTTCGGCGGCGTGCGGTTGATCTCGTCGGCCAGCAGGATGTTCGTGAAGACCGGCCCCTGCCGGAACTCGAACTCGCCGGCCTTCGAGTCGTAGACGAGCGAGCCCGTGATGTCGCCGGGCATGAGGTCGGGCGTGAACTGCACGCGCGACGTCTCCAGGCTGAGGCTGTGGCTGAGAGCGCGCACCAGCAGCGTCTTCGCCACGCCGGGAACGCCCTCGAGCAGCGCGTGGCCCGACGCGAGCAGAGTGACGATGAGGCCCGAGACGGCGCCGTCCTGGCCGACGACGGCCTTGCCTACCTCTTCGCGGACTCGCGCGAACGACTGCTGCAGGTCGGAGTTCGTGGGGGTCGTTGTCATGCCGATGAGTCTTTCCGTCGAAGGGGCGGGGTGCTGGTTCGGATCGGGCGATGCCGGGTCGGGCGCGTCATGGTCTCGCCCCGGGCCGCACGGCTCGCGCGACGGCGGCTTCGAGGTCGCGCAGGCTGTCGCTGAGGGCCATCAGGTGGGCGTCGTCTCCGGGCACGGCATCCACGAGCACGTGGCGCACCTGCTTGGGGTCGACGCGCAGGAACTGGGCCACCCGCCGCACCACCTGGTCGACGTCGGCCCCCCGCCCGAGCCCGACCGCGAGGGCGAGCCGCGACAGGGCGCCGACGCGGATCTGGTCGAGGGCGTGCACCCGGGAGGTGCCGCGCTGGTAGAGCCGCGCCCGGCCCTCGGTCGTCTCCGTCGACCGCACGACGACGGGCAGGTTCTCGACGACGAGGGGCCCGAGTCGGCGGCCGCGCCAGAACGCGCCCGCGATCCCGGCGGCGAAGATCAGTGCGATGCTCGGCGTGACCCAGCCGGGTGTGAGCGAGGCGAGGGTACCGGTGCCTTTCGGCAGATCGTCGACGGAGGGGAGGTACCAGACGAGCGTGGGGGAGTCGCCGAGGAGCGCGAGCGCGAAGGCGGAGTCGTCGAGGTCGGCGACCTTCTCGTTGCTGAGCGCCGAGGTCGTGCCGACGACAGTGACGGTCGAGCCCTCGAACGGCTGCTGGACGAGGCCGTAGCCGCCGCCGCTCGTGGCGGGGAGGCAGCGGTCGGCGTCGGAGCCGGCGGCCACGGTGTAGCGGCTGCCGTCTCCGGTGACACGGCTCGACTGCGCGAGTGCCGGAAGGTCGCAGCTCGGCGCGAGCGTGCCGGTCAGCTCCTTCGTCGACGCGGTGACGCCGGGTGCGACGGCGTCGAGGGCCGTCTGCGCCGGGGCCGCGACGACGAGGTGCGACGAGGCGCTGGCGAGGCGCCGCCACTGGTCGGCGTCGAGGTACCCGTTCGAGTCGTAGGCGAAGATCGTCGTCTTGGCGGGGTCGTCCGCCGCGGCAGCCGCAGTCGACGAGAGCGTCGTCGTCACTGTCACGTCGATGCCCTGACCCCGGAGCACGCTGACCAGCGCCTTGGCGCCGCTCGGCTGCGTGCTGGCTGCGTCGAGGGCGCTGCCGGTCGTGCCGGCGAGACCGCCGACGACGAGCAGGGCGAGGACGGCGACGACGACGGCGGCGCCGAGCCCGAGCAGGATCCGCGTGCGGACGTTGACCGGCACCCGCGGGCCGGGGGCCTCCGTACGGCGCGGCCGGGTCGCGGTGTCGGTCATGCGAGCACGCCGATCGGCCGGGCCGGGCTGGCCGTCTCGAGAGCCCCGTCGAGTTCCCGCACCCGCTCGTACTCGGCTGCGGTGCCGGAGCGCTCGAGGTAGCGGACGCCGTCGAACGAGCCGGACGCGTCGAGGATCCGCCCAGCGAGGTCGGGGAACGCCTCGCCCGCGCTCACGGCGAACGCCTGCGCGGTCGTGCCCGGGCTGGTCGAGACGACGTCGCGCTCGTCGAGCGCCCGGGCCAGCGCGCGGAAGGCCTCGACGACCGCGAGATCGTGGTCGCCGGCCGAGGCAGCGCGGGCGGCCGCGGCTCGGAGGTCGGCGGCCGAGCGGTCGTCGTTCTCGCCGAAGAGCGTCGACGCGGCCGACGCCTTGCGGTTCAGTCGCGGCGCCCCGTACACGCGGAACACCACGAGGAGCACGACGGCGACGATCGCGAGCACGACGAGGATGCCCAGCACCGGCACGCCCTTGACCGAGCCGAACTCGAGCGAGTTGACCCAGTCCCAGAACGACTGGGCGACACGGTCGAGCAGGCCCGGCTTGGCGTTCTGGTACTCGGCCTTGGCGAGCTCCTGTTGGAGGAGCCTGCGGGCCTCGTCGGCACCAGGCGAGAGCGGGGCGCTCACGCGACTCCGGGGGGAGCGGTCGGGGCCCCGGGTGGCCGGTACGGGTCGGGCAGCGGCGTCACGCCGTGCCGGCGCAGCTCCACGTAGCGGACGAGGTCGAGGTCGAGCCCCTCGCGGCGGATCCGGAGGTCGACGTAGATCAGGGCCACGGTCGCCGACTGGATCACGGAGCCGATGGCGCCCACCACCAGCGCGACGAGACCCGACGCGACCTGGATGAGGACGTACGAGACGACGGCGCCGCTGGAGTCGTCGCTGCCGTTCGGGGCGAGGAGCCCGCCCGCCAGGCCGCCGATGAACGACACCGGCGCGCTCGCGACATTCGACGCGACCGAGACGATGACGGCGACGAGCGCGATGATGCCGAACGTCTTCCAGAAGCTGCCGCGGGTGAGTCGCCACGACCGGGCGATCGCTGCGCGGAAGGCCAAGCGCTCGAGCAGCAGCACGCTCGGCACGAGCACCGTCTTGGTGCCCACCCAGACGGCGAGCACGACGATTCCGAGGCTGCCGAAGACGCCGACCAGCACGCCCGCGGTGATGCCGGCGGCCTGGCCGACCCCCACGACCAGCAGCACGACGACGCCCGCCAGAATGCCGATCCCGACGAGCAGAGCGCCGCTGATGGCCGCGGCCCAGCCGATCAGCGCCCAGATCCGGCCCCGGGCCTGGCGCAGGAGCCCGCGAAGACGCATCTTCTCGCCGACGATCTGGTGGCTGGTCTCGAGCACGAGCACGCCCTGCAGGATCGCCTGCACCCCGACCTGGAAGAAGACGGGCACGAGCAGCGCCAGCGCGCCGCCGGCGATGGTGCCGGGAAGGATCGAGTCGCGGTCCTGGGGGAGGGCGCTCTGGTAGCGGCCGACCGCGCCGACCACGATGAGCGCGCCCACGCCGGCGACGATGACGGTGGAGCCGAGAGAGAAGAGCAGGGCGGTGCCGAACGTGGTCAGCGGATTCCGCCGGAACACCCGGAACGCGGCGCCCAGCATGTCGCCGAGCGTGAGCGGCCGCAGCGGCACGAGGCCCGGCTTCGGCGGCGGCGCCCACCCGGGCGGCGGCCCCTGAGGCGGACCCTGCCGTGGATAGGCGGGCGGCATGCCGCCAGGCTGAGGGTAGACGGAAGGCGCGACTCCGGCGGGCGGTGCGGGCTGGCCGTAGCCCGGAGGCGGCGCGGGCGGGGCGGCGGGCGCAGGAACGGGCGGAACCGCCGGCACGCCCCCCGGCCGCGGCGACGCACCACCCGGCGCCGCCCAGGGCGAGCCCTCGTCGGCGTTGCGTGGTGCGTCCGTGCTCATGGATCCCCCGTGGTGCGTGCGTCCGTGCTTTGAACCATGAAACCACAGGCCGCCGACACCGGAGCTGAAGGCTGAGCGCCTCCGATGGCCTTGCCTGTGGCGATCCCAGCGCCGTTCGCTACTGTGGAGCGACCCGCATCGCGCGGCGCTTCTTACCCGTGGAGACCATGACCCCCCGCATCCTGGTGGTTGACGACGACCCAGCCCTGGCCGAGATGATCGGCATCGTGCTCCGTGCCGATGGGTTCGAGGCGTCGTTCTGCGCCGATGGCAGCGGGGCTCTCGAGGCGTTCGCTGAGACGACGCCGGATCTCGTGCTGCTCGACCTGATGCTCCCGGGCATCGACGGCATCGAGGTCTGCCGCCTCCTGCGCGCCGAGAGCGGCGTGCCCATCATCATGCTGACGGCGAAGGGCGACACGAGCGACGTCGTGAGGGGCCTCGAGTCGGGCGCCGACGACTACGTCGTGAAGCCGTTCAACCCGAAGGAGCTCGTCGCACGCATCCGCACGCGGCTTCGCCCCATCGCCGAGCCGTCGAGCGACACCCTCGCCGTCGGCGACCTCACGGTCGACGTCGCAGCGCACGAGGTGCGCCGCGGAGACGCGGTCATCAACCTGACCCCGCTGGAGTTCGAGCTGCTGCTCGCCCTCGCGTCGAAGCCGCAGCAGGTCTTCACGCGCGAGATGCTGCTCGAGCAGGTCTGGGGCTACCACTACAAGGCCGACACCCGCCTGGTGAACGTGCACGTGCAGCGCCTCCGCGCCAAGGTCGAGCACGATCCCGACAACCCGCGGATCGTGAGCACGGTGCGCGGCGTCGGGTACCGCGCCGGCGCCAGTGTCTAGCGCTTCCGTCATGCCGGCTGCGCCGTGGCGGACCTTCTCGGACTGGCGGTCCTGGCCGGGCCGGGTGCTCGGCCTGTGGCGCAAGTCGCTCGAGTTCCGCACCATCCTGATCACGGTGCTGCTGTCGGGGATCGCCGTCACGGTCATCGGCGCCTCCATCTCGATCTCGATCGGCACGAACGTCTACGACCAGCGCCGCACGCAGATCGAGTCGGAGTCGCAGCGGGCGACCCAGCTCGCGCAGAACATCTTCGACACGGCGACCTCGACCGACAGCGGCAACCAGGTCGAGCTCGACGGGCTGCAGAACCAGGCGCAGAGCGCGATCCTCTCGGCGACCTCGAGCCCCGGCGGCACGAGCATCGCCATCCTGCGGACCCCGGGCCAGTCGACGTCGCAGACGATCCAGAACATCGCCAGCCCCGACTTCCCGAGCGCGTCGATCACGAAGGCGCTGCGGAACGCCGTCGCCGAGGACACCGACCGCATCCACCTGCAGCCGGTCTCGCTCACGACGAGCACCGGCCGTCAGCCGGGACTCGCGGTCGGGTCGACCCTGCAGGTGCCGACGGCCGGCCAGTACGAGCTGTACCTGGTCTACGACCTGAGCGACGCGCAGAAGACGCTCGACTTCATGAAGCAGACGCTGGCCATCGGCTCGATCGCGCTGGTGCTGCTGATCGCCGTGATCACCTACGTCGTCGTCCGGATCGTCGTCGGCCCCATCCGCCTCGCCGCCGAGACGAGCCAGAAGATCGCCGCGGGGCAGCTCGAGGAGCGCATCCCGGAGGCCGGCCAGGACGTCATCGCGACCCTCGGCCGGTCGTTCAACGGCATGGCCGACGCCATGCAGCGGCAGATCGAGCAGCTGGCGAACCTGTCGCGCATGCAGCAGCTGTTCGTCTCGGACGTCTCGCACGAGCTGCGCACGCCGCTCACCACCATCCGCCTCGCCGGCGACGTGCTCTACGAGAACCGCGACTCGTTCGACCCGGCCTCGGCGCGCACGGCCGAGCTGCTCCACACCCAGGTCGACCGGTTCGAGCTGCTGCTCGCCGACCTGCTCGAGATCTCGCGGTTCGATGCGGGTGCGGTCGAGCTCGAGACCGAGCCGGTCGCCATCGTGCGGCTCGTGCGCGAGACCGTCGACGAGTTCGTGCCCCTGGCCGAGGGGGCCGGCAGCGTGCTGTCGGTGGATGCCCGGGGCGGGTACTTCGAGGCCGACGTCGACCCCCGCAGACTTCGGCGGATCCTGCGCAATCTCGTCGGAAACGCCATCGAGCACGGCGAGGGCCGGCCGATCGAGATCACCGTCGACAGCGACTCCGACGCCGTGGCGATCGCGGTCGACGACCACGGCGCCGGCATGCTGCCCGAGCACGCCGAGCGCGTCTTCGACCGGTTCTGGCGAGCCGACCCATCTCGCCGCCGCACCATCGGCGGCACCGGACTCGGCCTGTCGATCAGCCGCGAGGACGCCGCGCTGCACGGCGGCCGGCTCGAGGTGCGCTCGGCGGTCGCCGTCGGCACGCGCTTCGTGGTCACGCTGCCGCGGCGCTCCGGTGTGGGCATCGCTGCGGCGGCGCCGATCCCGTTGACGCTCCCGGGCGGGGAGGAGGCCGGATGATGCGGATGGTCCGGGCAGCGCTCGTGGCGGCGGCCTCGGTCGTCGTGCTCGTCGGCTGCGCCACGATCCCGTCGACCGGCGGGGTCGAGACCGGCGACCCGATCAGCAACAAGATCGAGAGCGACATCGAGTACCTGCCGTCGGGGCCGATCGCCGGCAGCGACCAGGAGCGGATCCTTCGCGGCTTCATCGAGGCCGGCACCGGCTCGCAGGGCGACTACAAGGTGGCGCGGCAGTACCTCACGAGCGCCGAGGCGAAGAAGTGGGATCCCCGTGCGGGCGTCGTCGTCCGCCAGGGCTCGGGCACGTTCGCCGCCGGAACAGACGGCGCCGCGACCTACACCGTGCAGAGCGTCGCGTCGGTCGACGCCGAGGGGCACTACGCCGAGGCGCAGCCGTCTGACACGGTCAGCCTGCAGTTCGCCTTCCAGAAGGTCGGGGGCGAGTGGCGAATCAGCCGGGCGCCGTCGGGCATCGTGCTGTCGACGGCGAACTTCGACCTCGTCTTCCGGCCGCACGCCATCTACTTCTACGATCCGACGTTCACCTACCTGGTGCCCGACGAGCGGTGGTTCCTGGCGCGCACGTCGCCGACGACGCACATCGTCGAGGCGCTTCTCGGCGGCCCGTCACCGTGGCTCAACGGAGCCGTCGAGTCGGCGTTCCCGGCCAAGGCCAAGCTCGGTCCGGGGGCCGTGACCGTGTCGTCGGGCACCGCCCGGGTCGACCTGTCGAGCGGGGTGGAGGGCCTCGACGCGAGCGAGCGCTCGCGGATGCGCGCCCAGCTCGTGGCGAGCTTCTCGACGGTCACGACGGTGAGCGCGGTCGAGATCTCGGCCGGCGGCGCGAACCTCTCGATCCCCAACGACACCGGCGGCGCCGCCCTCACCGACCCGCAGGTCGACGCCCGGCCGCTGGTGCTGTCGAAGGGCGCGTTCGGCTGGGCCAGTGCGTCGTCGGTCTCTCCCGTCGCGGGCCTGTCGAAGGCCGTCGTCGCCCTCAAGCCGACGTCGGTCGAGCTCTCGACCGACCAGAAGACGGCCGCGGTCGGCACCGCCGACGGCACGTTCGTCGTGACCGACCAGGGTGTCTCGCGCCGCGTCGACTCGAGGTCGGGCCTCGCCGCGCCCACGCTCGACGGCCAGGGACTCGTCTGGAGCGCGCAGACAGACGACCCGCGCTCGATGATCGCGTACGACGCCGAGGGCGTGGCCCACCCGGTCTCGACCGACCTGCCGAGCGACCAGCAGCTCGTCGGCTTCACGGTGTCGCGCGACGGCACCCGAGTGGCGATCCTGCTCGACAACGCCGGAACGACCCGCCTCCTGGTGGCGTCGATCCAGCGCGACGCCAAGCACATGCCCACCGCGCTCGGCAACCCGCTTGAGCTGACGCCGCCGGCGGGCAGCCCGGTCTCGGTCACGTGGGTCGACGAGCTCACGATCGGCACGCTGTCGACGAGCGGCACCGGATCGTCTCTGGTCTCGGAGCACGATGTCGGCGGCGAGAGCACCGACCTCGGGACCCCGAGCGGCACCGCTGTCAACCTCGTCGGGGGCAACGGCGCCGACGGCGTCCGCGTGCTGACCGCGTCGGGCACCCTGCTCGAGCCGCGCGGCAACGGCTGGGAAGACACGGGCATCAGCGCCGACCTCCTGGCGACGCAGCGCTAGCCGGGCTCTGTCCACAGGCTCTCGTCTGTCCACAGGCAGGCCCTTTCTCGGGGCGCAGGAACTCGGGGCCGGCACCATCGAGACATGCCCCTCCTGCCCCTGCTCCTCGCCCTCTGGGTCCGCGCCGCGCCCTCCCTCCGTGGCGCGCTCGCCCTGGTGGCCCCCGTCGACTGCGCCGGCTGCGGTGCGCCCGACATCGACCTGTGCGGCCGCTGCCGCGCGCGCTTCGCCGCCGCCCTGCCCCGCCTCGACGCCCTGGCCGACGCGACCCCGTGCGCCACCGGGCTCGTCTACGCCGGCTCCGCCCGCGACGCCGTGCTCGCCTTCAAGGACGGCGGGCGCCTCCGCCTGGCCCGGCCTCTGGCTCCGCCGCTCGGTCGCGCGCTGGCCCTTCTCGCGGCCGAGGCACCCGACGACGCGCACCCCCTCGTGGCGCTCGCGGTGCCCCCGTCGCGCTCGGGCCGTCGACGGCGCGGGTACGACCCCGTCGAGCTGCTGCTTCGAGCAGCGGGGGCTGTGCCCGGGCGGCGGGGCCTCGAGTTCCTGCGCCATGGGAACTCCGCTCAGCAGAAGGGACGCGGGCGGGCCGAGCGCCACCGATCGAGGAGGCTCGTCTGCTCGACGCGCTGGGCGGGCCGGAGCGTCGTGATCGTCGACGACGTGATGACGACCGGGGCCACGCTGACCGAGGCCTGCCGGGCCGCCCGGGAGGCCGGGGCTCGTGTCGTCGGGGTGTGCGCGCTGGCAGCCGTGCCCCTGAGCGGGCGATCGTGAGTGGGCGATCGTGACCACGACGTTTCGAGCGGCGGATCGTGAAGGGAGATCATCTGGCGGAATCGACGCGCGGACCCCGAGCGTATTGGTGCCGCCTGCGTGGCAGGTGCGAATTCGAGGAGCGTGCGAAGAATGGGTGAACAGGTCGTGACATCGCGGTGCCGACGTCACTACGGTGGCCCTACGAGGCGTGAAAGCACTACCGCCTACACGAACGGCGGCACGCTGAAGTGGCTGGAGGAACGTCATGGACATTTCCGTAACGGGTCGAAACGTGGGTATCACCGATCGATTCCGCGAGTACGCCACCGAGAAAGCCGAGAAGGTCGGCTCCCTCGCCACCCGAGCACTGGCGCTCGAGATCAAGGTGTCGAGGCACAACGAGAAATCCGGTTCGACGTCGGGAGACGACCGCGTCGAGCTCACCCTGATCGGCCCCGGCCCGCTGGTCCGCGCGGAGTCGAGCGGATCCGACAAGTACGTCGCATTCGACCTGGCCATCGCCCGGCTGCTCGAGCGCGTCCGCCGAGCGAAGGACCGGAGCAAGGTGCATCGCGGCCAGCACCGGCCCACCTCGCTGCACGAGGCCGCCGCCGCCGACTTCAGCCGCGCGGGCATCGTCCCGGCGTCGGCCGAGACGCTGGAGCAGGTGCGCACCGGCGCGATCGCCACCGTCGACGAGGCCGTCGAGCCCGCCGAAGACGAGTACTGCCCCGTCGTGATCCGCGAGAAGACGTTCGCGTCGACGCCCATGACCGTCGACGACGCGCTCTACTACATGGAGCTCGTCGGCCACGACTTCTACCTGTTCACCGACTCGGCCAACGACGGCCGGCCGAGCGTCGTCTACCGGCGCAAGGGCTGGGACTACGGCGTGATCGCGCTCGACGACTCCGCCCCCACGCACCAGGAGACCGAGATGGCCATCCGCGGCGGCCTCGTCGGCTGACGCTCGACCGCTCGACCCGAACCCCTGGGACGCCGCCCGCGTGGCGGCCTCCCAGGGGTTCGGCTATTAGGCTTGCTACCATCACGGGCTGGTAACGCCAAGCGTTCCGCTCATCACCAACCGGGAGTATCCGTGGCCAACGTTCTCGAGAAAGTCCTTCGCGTCGGCGAGGGTCGTACCCTTCGACGCCTGAAGGCCTATGCGAAGGCGGTGAACGACCTCGAAGACGACTTCAAGACGCTCACCGACGAAGAGCTCCACAACGAGACCGCCGAGCTGCGCGAGCGCTACGCTGCCGGCGAGTCGCTCGACGACCTCCTGCCCGAGGCGTTCGCCGCGGTGCGCGAGGCCTCGAGCCGCACCCTGGGCATGCGCCACTTCGACGTCCAGCTCATGGGCGGTGCGGCCCTTCACCTCGGCAACATCGCCGAGATGAAGACCGGTGAGGGCAAGACCCTCGTCGCGACCACCGCCGCCTATCTGAACGCGATCGCCTCGCGCGGCGTCCACGTCATCACGGTCAACGACTTCCTCGCGAGCTACCAGTCCGAGCTCATGGGCCGCGTGTTCCGCGCCCTCGGCATGACGACCGGCTGCATCCTCGCGGGCCAGACCCCGCAGGAGCGCCGCGAGATGTACGCGGCCGACATCACCTACGGCACGAACAACGAGTTCGGCTTCGACTACCTGCGCGACAACATGGCCTGGCAGGCACAGGACATGGTGCAGCGCGGCCACTACTTCGCCATCGTCGACGAGGTCGACTCGATCCTCATCGACGAGGCCCGCACGCCGCTCATCATCTCGGGCCCGTCGTCCGGCGAGGCCAACCGCTGGTTCGCCGAGTTCGCGACGCTCGCCCGGCGCCTTCAGCCCGAGATCGACTACGAGGTCGACGAGAAGAAGCGCACCGTCGGCGTGCTCGAGCCCGGCATCGAGAAGGTCGAGGACTACCTCGGCATCGACAACCTCTACGAGTCGGCCAACACGCCGCTCATCTCGTTCCTCAACAACGCCATCAAGGCCGACGCCCTGTTCAAGCGCGACAAAGACTATGTGGTCATCAACGGCGAGGTGCTGATCGTCGACGAGCACACCGGCCGCATCCTGTCGGGTCGCCGCTACAACGAGGGCATCCACCAGGCGATCGAGGCCAAGGAGGGCGTCGAGGTCAAGGCCGAGAACCAGACTCTCGCGACCGTCACGCTGCAGAACTACTTCCGCCTCTACAAGAAGCTCTCGGGCATGACCGGTACCGCCGAGACCGAGGCCGCCGAGTTCATGTCGACCTACAAGCTCGGTGTCGTCGCCATCCCGACCAACCGCCCGATGCAGCGCCAGGATCAGACCGACCTGGTCTACAAGAACGAGCAGGCCAAGTTCGAGCAGGTCGCCGAAGACATCGCCGAGCGCCATGAGGCCGGCCAGCCCGTGCTCGTCGGCACGACGAGCGTCGAGAAGAGCGAGTACCTCTCGAAGCTGCTCGCGAAGAAGGGCATCAAGCACGAGGTGCTCAACGCGAAGAACCACGCGCGCGAAGCCGCCATCGTCGCTCAGGCCGGTCGCCTCGGGGCCGTCACGGTGGCCACCAACATGGCCGGCCGCGGGACGGACATCATGCTGGGCGGCAACGCCGAGTTCCTGGCGGTTGCCGAGATGAACTCGCGGGGCCTCAGCCCGGTCGAGACTCCCGACGAGTACGAGGCCGCCTGGGACGACGTGTTCGTCGCCCAGAAGGCGTCCGTCGAGGAGGAGGGCGACAAGGTCCGCGAGGCCGGCGGGCTCTATGTGCTCGGCACCGAGCGCCACGAGTCGCGCCGTATCGACAACCAGCTGCGCGGCCGCTCCGGCCGTCAGGGCGACCCGGGCGAGAGCCGCTTCTACCTGTCGCTCACCGACGACCTCATGCGCCTCTTCAACTCGGGTGCCGCCGAGAGTCTCATGGGTCGCGGCAACGTGCCCGACGACCTCGCCATCGAGAACAAGATCGTCGGCCGCGCCATCCGCTCGGCGCAGTCGCAGGTCGAGAGCCGCAACGCCGAGATCCGCAAGAACGTGCTCAAGTACGACGACGTGCTGAACCGCCAGCGCGAGGCGATCTACTCCGACCGCCGCCACATCCTCGAGGGCGACGACCTGAAGGACCGCACCGAGGCGTTCCTCGACGACGTCGTCAACGAGGTCATCGAGACCCACACCGGCGAGGGCAACCCCGACGACTGGAACCTCGACGCCATGTGGACCGAGCTGGGCACGCTCTACCCGGTCTCCATCACCATCGACGAGGTCATCACCGAGGCGGGCTCCAAGGCCAAGGCGACGCGCGAGTTCCTGGCGAAGGAGATCCTCTCAGACGCCAAGGTCGCGTACGAAGGCCGTGAGGAGTCGTTGGGCGACGGTGCCATGCGCGAGCTCGAGCGCAAGGTCGTCCTCTCGGTGATCGACCGCCGCTGGCGTGACCACCTCTATGAAATGGACTACCTGAAAGACGGCATCGGCCTCCGTGCCATGGCCCAGCGCGACCCGCTCGTCGAGTACCAGCGCGAGGGCTTCGCCCTGTTCCAGAACATGATGGGCGCAATTCGCGAGGAGTCCATCGGCTTCCTGTTCAACCTCGAGGTCGAGGTGCAGTCGCAGGTCGGCCACGAGGGTCACGACCACGGTCCGATCATCGCGGCCAAGGGCCTGGGCGAGGGCGAGAACAAGGACGCCGTCCTGAACTTCTCGGCCCCCAACACCGAGGGCGAGGTCGAGGTCCGCGACCAGCGCGGCCGCATCGAGAAGGCCGAGACGGCTCGCGCGCAGCGCCAGCAGCAGCTCGTCGAGGAGAACGCCGACCCCGAGATTGCCGCCGCGCGCGCGACCTCCGGCTCGCCCGAGGCCTCGGGCGGCGACGGCAAGCCCGCCGGTCGCGGCGCCTTCGGGCAGTCGACGACGGACACGCTTCCGCCGGCGAACCGCTCGGAGCGTCGCTCGCAGGCCAAGCGCAAGTAGTCGCAGGGCGACATCGCGTCGCTCGCACGTTCGGCCCCGTCTCCGCGTTCGCGTGGGGCGGGGCCGCTGTGCGTGTGCGCGGCGGGCGGGGCGCCTTGCGTGTCTGCGGCGAGGACGGGGTTGGACCCCGCGATGCGGCGTGCGCGCAACGCCGCGACCTAGGGCGGGTGCCGGAACGCGGGGTGTGCGGGCCCGAGGCGCCGGCCCGTGCCGAGGGGTTCAGCCCGCGGGATCGGCTCGAACCCGTCGGATGAGCGGCGGGGGTCTGCCGTTTCGGCGGGTGCGGGCGCGTGGGCGAAGCCTCCGTCCGGCTGGGCCCGCCAGATTGGCGCGAACCCGCCGGACGGACGGCGGGGGTCTGCCGATTTGGCGGGTGCGGGTGCGTGGGGGAGCGGCCGTGAGGCTGAGCCCGCGGAATCGGCACGAACCCGCCGGACCGGCGGCGCGCCCGCGCCCGCCCTACAGCACGTGCACGGCCGTCGCGCGCCAGCGCCGGTCGAGGCCCTCGAGCCGCAGCGCGACGGCGCGGCTGCGCGCCCGACCGTGGATCACGACGACGGCCTCGACGACCCCGTCGGACGGCTCGTCGAGCCGCACGCTCCCGACACGGAACGCCGGCCGATGCGGTACCTCGCCGCGGGCGCTCCGGGCCCGGGCCGCCAGCACGACTCGCTTGAGCACGTGCGAGTACACGTCGTCGGTCACCCAGCGGGCGATCTGCTCGATCTCGCGCGCGCCGGCCAGGATCTCGACGACGCACCGCGCCAGGTTCTCGGCGAGCGGGGCCGGATCAGGCAACGACTCGCGACGTGTCGGCTGAGGTGCGAAGAACGGGTCGGCGTCGATCGGGGCGGCTGAGGTGCGCCGGGGCGCGGCGGCGGCTTGGGGCATGTCGTTGCTCTCGCTCGTGAACGGTGTGAGCGCCGCTTGCGAGCGGGCATAGCATCAACATATGACATTCGTATGGCGCGACACGCCCGCCTGTCGAAACCTGTGGACAAACAGTTCCGACCGGGAGGCGCGACCGCCGGTCG
The DNA here is from genome assembly GCF_057787745.1 of Frondihabitans sp. OV104. NCBI lineage: Bacteria > Bacillati > Actinomycetota > Actinomycetes > Micrococcales > Microbacteriaceae > Frondihabitans > Frondihabitans sp. OV104. The sequence continues at coordinate 1,913,850 of NZ_CM173541.1, read as the reverse complement.
CAGCAAGCGGGCTCAGCGCGACGGCGGATCGATCTCGCTGACGCTCCCGAAATCGAACCCGTCGAAGACGGCCGCTCGCCGAGCCTCCTCGTACCGGCCGGCGATGTACGCGTCGAGCACGCTGACCTCGATGCGCCAGAAGCCGGGGGAGCCCACCCGGATGGCAGGAAGCTCGCCGGTGCCGACCAGGGCCTCGACGTCGTCCAGGCCCACGCTGAGGATCTCGGCCACGCGCTCGACCGTCAGGAACTGCCTGTAGGGCTGGTCGGCGTGGTCGTCCATGAGTCGATTATCGGTCACGAACGCAGGAACTCGAGTTCCTGCGCCCCTGAATCGGGGTCACCCGGGCCCCTGGTCGGCCCTGTCAGAGGGGCCGGATAGGCTGATCCCGTGTCAACGCTCAGTGAACTCGTTCTCGCCCAGGGCCGCTCCAGTGAGGCGGACGTCGAGTGGCTGCACCTGCTCGTCGGCGACTGGCAGCTGCTCGCCGATCTCGCGTTCGCCGACATGGTGCTGTGGGTGCCGACCGAGAATGACAGCTTCGTGGCGGTCGCGCACGCGCGTCCGTCGAGTTCGGCGACGCTGTTCTACCGCGACTTCGTCGGGCAGGAGGTGCGCCCCGAGTGGCGCTCTCAGGTGCAGCAGGCCTTCGACTCGTCGCAGATCGTCGACTCGGCTGCGCCCGACTGGTACGAGGAGACGCCGACGCGCGTCCGCGCCGTGCCCGTGCTGCGCCGCCTCGGGGCGTCGCGCCCCGACGTGAGCGAGCGCCCCGTCGCCGTCATCACGCGGCACACCAACCTGAGCGAGGCGCGCACCCCCAGTCGCCAGGAGCTCACCTTCAACCAGTGCGCCAACGACCTGTTCGCGATGATCGCGGCGGGCGACTTCCCCGACCTCGGGGCGCCGACGGGTCCGCGTCGCGGGGCTCCCCGGGCATCCGACGGCCTCCTGCGGCTCGACGTCGACGGCGTCGTCGTGTTCGCCAGCCCGAACGGCCTGTCGGCGTTCAACCGCATGGGTTTCCTGGGCGAGCTCGAGGGCGAGTCGCTCGCCGAGGTCACCACGGGCCTGCTCGCCGGCAAGATCGTGATCGACGAGTCGCTGCCTCTGGTCGTCACCGGCCGTGCCCCGTGGCGCACCGACATCGAGGCGCGCGGAGTGACCGTGTCGCTGCGGGCGATCCCGCTCCGTGACCGCGGTGAGCGCGTCGGCGCCGTCGTGCTGTGCCGCGACGTGACCGAGATGCGCCACCAGGAACGCGAGCTCATCACCAAGGACGCCACGATCCGCGAGATCCACCACCGCGTCAAGAACAACCTGCAGACCGTGGCCTCGCTGCTGCGCATCCAGGCACGCCGCACTCACACCGACGTCGCCCGCGACGCCCTCAACCAGGCCATGCGTCGCGTCGCGTCGATCGCGGTCGTGCACGACACGCTGTCAGAGGGGCTCAACCAGAACGTCGACTTCGACACCGTCTTCGACCGGGTGCTGCTGCTCATCGCCGAAGTCGCGTCGAGTCACAACACCACCGTTCGGCCGAAGTTCACCGGCAGCTTCGGTGCGCTGCCGAGCGAGTACGCGACGCCACTGGCCCTCGCTCTCACCGAGCTCGTGACGAACGCCGTCGAGCACGGCCTCGACGGGCGCGACGGCGACGTCGAGATCAACGCCGAGCGCACCGACGGGCAGCTCACGGTCAAGGTGCGCGACAACGGCGTGGGTCTGCCCGAGGGCAAGGTCGGCTCGGGGCTGGGTACGCAGATCGTTCGCACCCTCATCCAGGGCGAGTTGAGCGGCACCATCGACTGGCACACGCTCGTCGGGTCGGGCACCGAGGTCACGATCGACGTGCCGCTGCGCTGGGTCGAGCAGCCGGCGTAGCCCGGCGACGGGCGGCGAGTTCCTGCGCCCGGAGCAGAACGCCGGGTGCAACGACGAAGGGCGCGCCCCCGACCGAAGTCAGGAACGCGCCCCTGCGCGACTATCTGAGGTCAGGAAGCCCGACGAGCGCGAGCAGCGCGGCGCTTGAGAGCGCGGCGCTCGTCTTCGCTGAGCCCGCCCCAGACGCCGGAGTCTTGCGACGTCTCGAGCGCGTACTGGAGGCAGGTCTCGGTGACGGAGCAGCGACCGCACACCGCCTTCGCCTTGTCGATCTGGTCGACGGCGGGCCCGGTGTTCCCGACGGGGAAGAAGAGCTCTGGGTCCGCGGTCAGGCAGGCGGCCTTGTCACGCCAATCCATCTATGGGTACTCCTTTTGTGGTTCAGCAATCACGGCATGCCGAGGGCACGACAATAAAGCCGGGATTCCGGGGGTGAGAAGAAAAAAGATTCTGGGAGGCGCGCACAGCAATGTACGCGTCACATCAACCTCGAATATGCTCCCATACTGGTGTGACCAAATCAAGGGGTTAAGCGGAGGCTCTCAGCGTGACGGAACCAGTCGAAACTCAGCAGACCGACGCTCGTGGACGCCTCGTTCTGCGGCACAGACCGCCTCTTCTGTGGGCGCTGATTGTGCTCTTGACGGCCGAGTTCGTCGCGATGCTGATCGTGACGATCGTCATCGCCTTCGCCAGCGCGACCGGGCAGGCCGACACCCTCGCGGGAGGCATCGCCTTCCTCGTGCTGGCCCTCGTCGCGACCATCTGGCTGGCCTTCATCGTGACGGCCGCATACCGCGGCCACGCGTGGATGCGGGGCGCCGCCATCGTGTTCCAGGTGCTCGTCTTCTCGGTCGGCGTCGGCTGCTTCCGCGGGCTCACGGCGGTGCCCGCGATCGGGCTCGCGCTGGTCGTGCCCGCCGTCGTCATCGTGGCGCTGCTGGTGTCGCCACCCGTCGTGAAGGTGACGTCGACGCGCTAGGCGTCGAGCCCGAGCTTCTTCCGCAGCGACTTCACGTGACCCGTCGCCTTCACGTTGTAGAGCGGGAGCTCGACCGAGCCGTCTTCGCTGACGACGATCGTCGAGCGGATCACGCCGGTGACCGTCTTGCCGTAGAGCGACTTCTCGCCGTAGGCGGCGTACTCCTGGTGGACGGCGAGGTCGGGGTCGCTGAGGAGCGGGAAGTTGAGGCCCTGCTCGCTCCTGAACTTCTGGAGCGCCGGCGCCTCGTCTTTCGACACGCCGAGCACCTGATAGCCGGCCGACTTGAGCGAGTTGATGTTATCGCGGAAGTCGCACGCCTCGGTGGTGCATCCCGGCGTCGACGCGGCGGGGTAGAAGTACACGATCACTTTCTCGCCACGGAAATCGGCCAGGGAGACGGGCTTGCCCGTCTCGTCGGGAAGGGTGAACGAGGGCGCTTCCGCGCCCTTCTCGAGGCGATCCGACATGAGGCTCCTTGGGTTCTCGGACGTGTTCGAACGACGTCAGATCTCATGCTAATGTTGTTCCTCGGCGCCGGAAGCCAGTCTTCCTCAGCCAACGCCCAGCGCAAGCCGGGCAGTGCCCAGTGCAAGCCGGGCAACGCACCTCTAGCTCAATCGGCAGAGCAACTGACTCTTAATCAGTGGGTTCTCGGTTCAAGTCCGAGGGGGTGCACGAGCAATCTGATCCCCGGTGTTCGCGACAGTGTCGCTTCCCGGGGATTGTTCGTCTGTGCCGGTTGGGTCGCCTCCAGCGACGCGCCGCGGAACGGGCGCCGCAGAGAAGACTCCCGCCACCCGAGGAGGTGGCGGGAGTCTTCTCGGATGAGCGCCGACTACTTGTTGTCGCCGTCCTTGGCGTGCTCGGTGGCCAGACGGTCTTCGCTCTTGGCCTGGTCGAACTGACCCTGCTCGGTGAGCTCCTGGTCGTCCGTCTTCTTGCCGACGAACTCCTCGGCCTTTCCGGCGACCTTCTGGGTGACGTCCTTGGCCTTGTCTCCTAGCGACATGGTCGCTCCTTCCATCGATGAGTGCTGTGCGGGGAATTCCTCGCGATGAGGCTCACGGTAGGCGCGTGCGACCGTGTCCACGCCCAGGAAAGCAAAGCGCTCGGCTAATCGACTCCACCTTTGGGAGCCTTCTCGCGTCGGCGTGCCGCGACTGTCATCGCGAGGAGGGCGCCCCCGTCGATGCGCGGATGACGAGTGAGGGTTCGACGAGGCCGGCGTCGTCGGTCCGTTCGTCGTCCAGCACTGCGACCACCGCGCGTGCAACGAGTCGACCGACGTCGCGGCTGTCGTCTTCGATCGTCGTCAATCGGAGGGTCTGCGAGCTGGCGAGGGGCGAGTTGTCGTAGCCGATCAACGAGACGTCCTCGGGCACTCGACGCCCGATGTCGTGAATTGCGGCGAGAGCGCCGAGGGCCATCGTGTCGTTCGCGGCGAAGACGGCCGTGGTGGCGGGCTCGTCGGCGAGAAGCCGCTGCGCCGCCGCGAACCCGTCGGGCTCGTTGGTCCGGCCGCCAGCCACCTGTTCTGGCAGCAGATGGACCCGGTCGCCGTCGTCCGCCACCTCGGCCCGCTCGTCTTCCACGCCGCCGCCAAGGATGTTCGTGTGAACCCGGCGGCCGACATCAACGGCGTGCTCGACAACTCGTTCCGGAAACTGCGGGAGGACGAGCCCCGCACCAACCTCGGCGGCGACGAATGGGCGAACGAGTGGCCGAAGGAGTCCGCGTGGGACTTCGTCGCACTCGGCAAGGGGCATGACACGGCGTATTGGACCGAGTTCCTGCGCGCGCTCCACGAGGTCGACCCCGACATGGCGGTGAACATCGAGCACGAGGATGTCTCGCTCGGGCGGATCGAGGGTATCCAGGTCGCCGCGGCGGTCCTGACCGAGGCTGACGAAGCGCTCGCGGCCTCACTCGCGACGGCCTGACTCGCCACCGTGCCGCACGCGCGGATCTCCGCCTCGAGGCCCGGTCGTACCGGTCGCGCGGGGGAGGTGCGGCGCGTGGCGGCTTCGTAGCGTCGAGGTATGAAGACGAAGAGATCGCGCCGCCGTGTCGCCGCCGCCGCCGTCACGGCGACTGCCGTCGTCGCGGCCGGGCTCGCGAGCGGACTCCTCAAGAACCCCTTCGATCCTGCCGACGCCTCGGCGATCCCCTCGGTCAGGCCCGGATGCAGCGTCACCCAGCTCACGCGCAGCTGGAGCGCCGGAACACTCCACCTGGCCGTCCGAGACGTCGACACCGACCGGTCGCTGGCGGGAATCCGCGCCGACGAGCCGGCCGCCACGGGCAGCACGATGAAGGTGCTCACGATGGCCGCCGCCGTCACGACGCTCGGAGCCGACACGCGCCTGACCACCCGGGTGCTGCAGGGCGCCGACCCCGGCACGGTCATCCTCGTCGGGGGCGGCGACCCGACCCTCTCGCGCCTGCCCAGCGGGCAGTCGTCGGTCTACCCGCAGGCGCCGCACCTCGACGCGCTCGCGGCGGAGACCCTCGCGGCTCGCCAGGCCGATCCGCGGCTCGCCGACGTGCCGATCACGACGCTCGAAGTGGACTCGAGCCTGTTCGGCGGGCCGGCGTGGCTTCCGACCTGGAGCGACTCGGCGCGGACGACCGGCTCGGTGTCCAACATCACGGCGCTCATGGTCGACGGCGACCGGGACGACCCGACGAACGAGTACTCGAAGCGGGGCGACGCCGCCGTGATGCGAGCGGCGGACGCGTTCGCGCCGCTGCTCGGCGGCTCCGTCCGGGTCGATCCTGCGCTGGTCACGGCCCCGGCCGGTGCGACGAAGCTGGCGTCCGTCGAGTCGGCTCCGGTGGCGGAGCTCGCGCGCTACACGCTGACGCACTCCGACGACACTCTGGCCGAGACTCTGGGGCGCCTCGTGGCCGTGACCGCGGGGACGGGATCGACGTTCGACGGCATCCAGGGCGGCACGGGAGGCTCGCTCGACCTGCTGGGCGTCTCGGCCGACGGGCTCCGGCTGGCAGACGCGTCCGGGCTGAGCTCGGACGACGCAGTGACCGCGACGGCCATGACGCGCCTGATGGTGCAGGTCGCCCGGCGCGACCACGGGCTCGGACCCGTGGACGACGGGCTGTCGGTCGCTGGCCGAACGGGAACCCTCGCCGAGAACGGCCGCTTCCAGACGTCGAACCGGGAAGCGGCGGGCAGGATCCGAGGCAAGACCGGCACGCTCGACGACATGTACGGCCTGACCGCGATCGCCGACCCCCGCGCCGGCCACCGCGTCGCCTTCACCATCTGGGCCGAACGAGTGCCCGCGGGAACCGACCCCGCGACCGCGCGCAAGGCCGTCGACGGCCTCGCGACCGCCCTCTACCGCTGCGGGGCGGGTCTGACCCCCTGACACGTGAGTGCACTTCTTGTTCCGCAGGCGTAGAGTCGGGGCATGACGACGACGGAGCAGTACGCTGCTGCGCATGGCATCAGTGCCCGACGCGTGCGAACGCTCGCCAGCCAGGGTGCGATCCCAGCCCACCGGCGCGGCAAGACCTGGGTCATCGACTCAGAAGACCGGCCCGCCCGCCCAGCCGCCCCGCGGTCGATGGGAACCGCGATGCGTGCTCATATGATCCGCGCGCTCAGAGCGCAGAGCCTCGACGGACTCACCGGACCCGATCGCGTTCGCGTGGCGAAGCACCTCGGCCAGCTGCGCCGGGCGGACAACCCCGCCGATCTGCTCCGCGCCTGGTTTCGCGACCAGGTGCCCGCCGGGTTCACCCCCGGAGAAGTCATCGTCCGCCAGGCTCACGAACGGCGAGATGACCGGGTGGTCGCCCTCGTCCGCAAACCCCGCCGGAAGTTCGCCATCACCGGCGACCGGCTCGCGCGCGTTATCGCTGACGAACGAGCGATCCACCAGTGGACCGTCGGAGACCTCGCCGCGCTCGCCGATGTGGAAGCCCGCGACATCATCGATTTGGAGAAGGGAAAGCCCGGCGTCCGCATCGGCTCGACCCGTGCCGCCCTCCGCGCCCTCGGCGTGCAGCCGCTCGCGCTGCCGCCGGTGACCGTTCGGCCGACACCGTGACCCGCCGCCTGTCTGCGTGGCTGGAGGGCGTCTACGCCGGAGAGTTCATCGAGGACGAGCGGGCCGGGAGCATCACGTTCCTCTACGATGACAATGCACCGCAGACTCCCATATCGCTGTCGCTGCCTCGTGACGGGGCCGCGACCAGGAAGGCGGCAGGAAGGTTCCTCGGCAACCTTCTCCCGGACCGCCGAGCCGCCCGCGAATGGATGAAGAGCGTCACCCACGCCGCGTCCACCGGCACGTTCGATCTGCTCGCCGCAGTCGGAGGCGACCTCGCCGGCGGCCTCGTGCTTCTGCCGGGCGACGAGACGCCGGAGGCCGCGATCGGCGACCTCGACCCGGCCGAAGACGATGCGATCGCCTTCCGCATCCGTACCCTCCACCTCGATACCGACCGCTGGTACGACAGCGCAGAGCCGGCCCGGTTCTCCCTCGCCGGCTCGCAGCCGAAGTTCGCCCTCGCCGACATCGACGGCGACTGGTATTGGTCGAACGCCGCGATCCCGTCAACGCACATCGTCAAGCCCGCTGCGAACGTCAACGTCGGTGCGGAAGAGGCCGAAGTCGCAGCGATCGCTCTCGCAGGCCTTGTCGGCATCGCCGCCCCGAGGGCGTCCATCCTCACCATCGCGGGGGAGCAGGCGTACATCGTCGAGCGCTTCGATCGGGTGACCGGCGCTGACTCCATCGCGCGTCGCGTCCACGTCGAAGACATGGCACAGGCCCTCGGCAAGGACACCTCCGAAAAGGACGACGTGACGGCGAGACAGGTCATCGAACTGCTCGCCGCCCATGACGCCGACCTGCGCTCCGGGTACGACTTCGTCCGCCAGATGGCGTTCAACACCGCCATCGGCAATGCCGACGCGCACGCCAAGAACTACTCGGTGCTGCTGCGCCCCGGGAGCATCAGCCTCGCCCCGATCTACGACTCCCTGCCGACACGGCTGTGGCCCTCCTACGACCAGACCCTCGCCATGAGGGTCAGCGGCGCCGACTTCCCGCAGGAGGTCAGCATCGACCACTGGGCGAAACTCGCCCGCACGAGCGGCCTCGATCAGGATCGCGTCGTCGAAGAGGTACGGGTCATCTACCAGGCGGTCGCCGACCGGGCCGACACCGCGTGGGCAGACCTGCCCGACGATCAGCCGGCTCGGATGCGCGACCTCATCCGGGAGCAGACCGGCAAGATCGCCCGCTGAGAGCGGGCCGCTCGCCCCCGACCCGCATCCACCGATCGGTTGACGCCGGGTCTGGCCGATCGGCTGGTCCGGCAGGCGACGGCGTCGGCCAGTGTGGTCTCATGAGCGAAACCGAGCACGTCAGCGTGCGAGACCTGCGCAAGACCTACGGCGCCTTCGACGCCGTCGACGGCATCTCCTTCGACATCGGGCGGGGCGAGACGTTCGCCCTGCTCGGGCCCAACGGCGCCGGCAAGAGCACCACCATCGAGATCCTCGAGGGGTATCGCGACCGCACCTCCGGCGACGTGTCCGTGCTCGGACAGGACCCGGGCCGGGCGGGCCGCGACTGGCGGGCGCGCATCGGCATGGTGCTGCAGTCGAGCGGCGAGAGCGGCAACGTCGGCGTGCGCGAGCTGATCGCGCACTTCGCCACCTTCTACCCGAACCCGCGCGACGTCGACGAGACGATCGCCGCGGTCGGCCTCACCGAGAAGGCGGGAACGCGGATCAGGGCCCTCTCGGGCGGCCAGCGCCGCCGTGTCGACGTGGCCCTCGGCGTGATCGGCCGGCCCGAGCTGCTCTTCCTCGACGAGCCGACGACGGGGTTCGACCCCGAGGCGCGGCACGAGTTCTGGAGCCTCATCCGCCTCCTCAAGCGCGAGGGCACGACCATCCTGCTCACGACGCACTACCTCGACGAGGCGGCGCAGCTCGGCGACCGGGCCGGGGTGGTCGTCGGCGGCAGGCTGGTGGCCCTCGGGCCCGTCGACGAGATCGGGGGGCAGGATTCGCGGATCCCCGTCGTCCGATGGGTCGACGCCGCGGGCCCGCGTGAGCAGCGCACGACCGAGCCGACGGCCCTGGTCGCCGAGCTGCACCGGTCGACGGGCGGCGAGGTCCGGTCGCTCGAGGTCATCCGCCCGAGCCTCGAAGACGTCTACCTCGACCTCGTCGCGAAGCACGACAGCACGGCGACGTCGACGGGAGTGCTCGCGTGAACGCCCTCGCTCTCGGCCTCCGCCGCGCCCGCTTCGAGACGGCCGTCTACTTCCGGCAGGGCGACACCGTCTTCTTCACCTTCCTCTTCCCGGTCGTCATGCTCACGATCTTCTCGGTCGCGTTCAGCTCGGCCGGCAACTTCGGCACGAAGCCGGACGGCTCCGGCGGGATCACCGCGGCGGCGTTCTACCTGCCGGGGATGATCGCCGCGGGGATCCTGCTGTCGGGGGTCCAGAACCTCGCAGTCGACATCGCGGTCGAGCGCGGCGACGGGACGCTCAAGCGCCTGGCCGGGACCCCGCTCCCGGTGCTGTCGTACTTCGTGGGGAAGTTCCTGCAGGTGCTTGCGACCTCGGCCCTGCAGATCGTGCTGCTACTCCTGGTCGCGCGGATCGCCTTCCAGGTGGCTCTGCCTGCGGACGCCTCGAAGTGGCTCACGTTCGTCTGGGTCTACCTGCTCGGCATCACCACGTCGGCGGTGCTCGGCATCGCGCTCTCGCGGGTGCCGCGGACCGGCAAGAGCGCCACCGCGGTGATCGTGCCCATGGTGCTCGTGCTGCAGTTCATCAGCGGCGTCTACCTCTCGTTCAGCCAGCTGCCCTCATGGCTCCAGAGCTTCGCATCGGTGTTCCCGCTCAAGTGGCTGGCGCAGGGGATGCGGAGCGTGTTCCTCCCCTCCACGTTCGAGACGCTCGAGCCCGGGGGATCCTGGGATGCCGCAGGAACTGCCGCCGTGCTCGGCGTCTGGCTCGTGGCCGGCGTCGTGGCCGCCCGCCTCACGTTCCGGTGGATCCGCAAGGACTCGTGACCGCGTCGCGTGAGAGGCTGAGCACCATGACCGGAGCACGGTGGTGGGACCTCTTCTTCGGGGCGACGATGGCCCTGATCGCCTCCATCTGCGTCATCAACCTCGTCGCGGGGGACGCCGACCGGATCGTCGCCGTGATCGTCATCGCGCTGCTGTCGCTCGCCTGGTGCGCGTTCGGCCGCCGCGGCTTCACCCGGCCGACAGCGGCGGCGGCCTTCCTGGCGATCCTCGTCGTGGCATCCGGCGTCATGGTGTTCGTCGACCCGAGCACGGCGTTCGTCCAGGCCATCGCCTGCCCTCTGATCTGGGTGATGGTCGATCGGGTCCGCGTCGCTGTCGCGGTGAACGCGCTGCTGACCGTCGTCATCGCGGTGGCCATGGCGACGGGCCTCGGGTCCGCGCCCGACGACTGGACCCAGGCCGTGCTCATCGAGGGCATCAGCCTCGTCGGCAGCATCGCGCTCGGGGTCTGGATCACCCGGCTCGCCGAGCTCAGCGAGGAGCGCCAGAAGCTTCTCGACGAGCTGACGCTCGCGCAGGTGCGGCTGGCCACGCTCAGCCGCGAGTCGGGTGCCTCCGGCGAGCGGGAGCGCCTCGCCCGGGAGATCCACGACACGATCGCGCAGAGCCTGACGGGCGTCGTGCTTTTGACGCAGCGGCTCAAGCGGGAGCTGGCCGCCGACACGCTCGACGTGGCCGGCGACACCGCGGCCCTCCTCGAGGAGAACGCCCGGGAGGCCCTCACGGAGGCCCGGTCGCTCGTCGCCTCGACCTCGGCGGTCGACCTCGGAGGAGGCGTCGAGCCCGCGCTTCGGCGGCTTGCCGGTCGATTCGAGCGGGAGACCGGGATCCACGTCGACGTCGACGTCGATCGGGTCGAGGGTCTCGACCGCGACGTCGAGGTGGTGCTGCTCCGCTGTGCTCAGGAGGGGCTCGCCAACGTCAGGAAGCACTCGGGGGCGGCGTCGGCCCGTCTCGGGCTGATCCGGGCGGGCGCCGAAGTGCGCCTGACGGTCGGGGACGACGGGGCGGGGTTCGATCCTGCGCGCCCCTCCGACGGCTACGGCCTGGCCGGGATGCGCGCGCGCCTCGACCTCGCCGACGGCCGGCTCGAGGTGCGGAGCGCGCCGGGGAGCGGATCGACTCTCGTGGCCTCGCTGCCGCTCGGGAGCGCCTCGTGATCCGTGTCATCGTCGCCGACGACCATCCGATCGTGCGAAGCGGCATCGTCGCGCTGCTCGCTGCGACCGACGACGTGGATGTCGTCGGAGTGGCGGGTGACGGGCGGGAGGCGGTGGACCTCGCAGCCGCGCTCCAGCCGGACCTGGTGCTGATGGACCTCCGCATGCCGGTGCTCTCCGGCGACCGGGCGACGGCGGAGATCATCGCCCGCGACCCCGCCGTGCGCGTCGTCGTGCTCACGACCTACGAGACCGACGAGCAGATCCTGACCGCCATCGAGGCAGGCGCCGTCGGCTACCTGCTCAAGGCGTCTCCGGAAGACGAGCTGCTGGCCGGCGTCCGCTCGGCCGCGCGGGGAGAGGTCGCGCTGGCGCCCGCGATCGCTGCCATGCTCGTGCGTCGTGTCGCCGCGCCGGCCGGAGCGCAGGCCGCGACGCCGGCGCTCACCGCGCGCGAGCGGCAGGTGCTCGCGCTGGTCGCCTCGGGCCACAGCAACCGGTCCATCGCCGGCGAGCTGTTCGTCAGCGAGGCCACCGTGAAGACGCACCTGATCCACGTCTTCGAGAAGCTCGGAGTGAGCGACCGGACCCGTGCTGTGACGCTGGCGATGGAGCTCGGGCTGCTCTGACGCTCTCTCGAGCAGGTGCGTGACGCCCCGGATCTTGATAGCGTGTGCGTGGCCGTGAACGTTCACGGTCGCTCACTTCAAAGAGGAAGAAGACCGATGACCTCTCCTACGACGGCCCGCTGGGCAGTGCTCGGCGCCGGATCGATCGCGCGCCGCTTCGTCTCGCAGCTCCCCTCGTCGGGCGGCGTGCTGGCCGCGGTCGGCAGCACGGACGAGGGGCGCGCGGCCGGCCTCGCGGCGTTCGCCGTCGAGCAGGGCGCCGGGCCCGGCGGCTCCGGTGGCCCTGACGGCTCCGGCGGCGACGCCGTGCGGACAGGGACCTACGCCGAGATCCTCGCCGACCCGAGCATCGACGCCGTCTACGTGGCCACGGTCCACACCGGTCACGCGCGCCTGGTGCTCGACGCGATCGCGGCCGGCAAGGCGGTGCTCTGCGAGAAGCCCCTCACGCCCAACGCGGGAACGACGATGGTCGTCGCCGACGAGGCCAGGCAGGCCGGGGCGACCCTCGTCGAGGCGTACATGTACCGCTTCCACCCGCAGACCCGCGCCCTCCTCGACCTCGTGCGCGAGGGGGCGATCGGCGAGCTCGTGCACATCGACGCCGCGTTCTCGTTCGCAGTGGCCGTGCGCGAGGGCCGCCTGTTCGACGTCGAGACCGCCGGCGGCGGGATCCTCGACGTGGGCGGGTATCCCGTCTCCATGGCCCGCGCGGTCGTGGGCGCCGCGCGGGGCCGTGCGTTCGCCGAGCCGCTCGCCGTCACAGCCAAGGGCACGCTCGGGCCGACCGGCGTCGACGAGTGGACGGTCGCTCAGCTCGACTTCGGCGACGGCGTCACGGCGACGGTGCGCTGCGGCGTCCGCGTCGACGACGCCAACGCGGTCACGATCACCGGGTCGCTCGGAAGCATCGTGCTCACCGACCCGTGGACGCTCGGCGAGCAGCCCGAGATGACCGTGCGCACGGTCGACGGCGAGACCCGGTCGCTCTCGTTCTCCGGCGCGCAGCCGTACGGGCTGGAAGCCGCCGCCACCATCGCCGCGCTGCGGGACGGCAGCGGCGAGACCCTCGAGAGCGGCCTCGACGACAGCGTCGGCACGGCCCGCGTCCTCGACCAGTGGCGGGAGGCGATCTCGCTCCGCTACCCGTTCGAGCGGGAAGACGTGTCCATCCCTCCCGTCACCGGGGCGCCGCTCGCGGTGTCGCCCGACGCGCCGATGGTCTACGGCGAGATCGACGGCGTCGGCAAGAGGGTGTCGCGGCTGATCATGGGCGTCGACAACCAGGAGAACCTGGCGCACGCGTCGGCGATCTTCGACCACTTCGTCAGCCAGGGCGGCAACACCTTCGACACCGGCTGGCTCTACGGCCACGGCGAGATGGAGGAGCGGCTCGGGCGGTGGATCGCGAACCGCGGGATCCGCGAGGACCTCGTGGTCATCACCAAGGGCGCCCACACGCCCTACTGCGATCCGGAGTCGCTGAGCCGGCAGCTCCTCGAGAGCCTGGAGCGTCAGGGCACCGGGTACGCCGACATCTACATGATGCACAGGGACAACATCGAGGTGCCCGTGGGCGAGTTCGTCGACGTGCTCGACGAGCACCGCGCGGCCGGGCGGATCCACGTCTACGGCGGCTCGAACTGGACGCCGGCTCGCGTGGACGAGGCCAACGCCTACGCCCGGGCCAACGGCCGCGCCGAGTTCTCGGTGCTCTCGAACCACTTCGGGCTCGCCGAGGCATACGACGTCCCGTGGGCCGGGTGCGAGCACGTCACCGATCCGGAGTCGAAGCGGTGGCTCGAAGAGCGCCAGATCCCGCTGCTGCCCTGGTCGTCGCAGGCCCGCGGCTTCTTCACCGGCCGCGCGCGCCCCGACGACCTCACCGACGCCGAGCTCGTCCGCTGCTACTACAGCGACGACAACTTCGAGCGCCTGCGCCGGGCCGAGCAGCTCGGCGCCGAGCACGGAGTGGCGGCGACCGCGATCGCCCTCGCCTTCGTGCTGCACCAGCCGTTCCCGACGTTCCCGCTCTTCGGGCCGCGCACCATCGCCGAGGCGCGCTCGTCGATGCGCGGTCTCGGCGTCGAGCTGACCCCGGAGCAGGTCGCCTGGCTGGACCTCCGGTGACGGGGAAGTAGCGGCCCGCGCATGAGCTCCGTGCCCCCACGGGCCACGATCATCGACGTGGCCGAGCTCGCCGGGGTGTCCCGGCAGACGGTCACCCGCGCCCTGAACGGTCTCGCCGACATCTCGCCGGCGACCCGCGAGCGCGTCGTCGCGGCGGCGCGCAGCCTCAACTACCGTCCCAATCGGGCGGCCCAGGGGCTGGTCCAGGGGCGCCTGACGACGGTCGGCTTCGTGGTCGACGACCTCAGCAACCCGTACTTCGCCGAGCTGGCCTCGGCCCTGTCGAGGCAGGCTGCCGAGCGCGACTGGAGCCTGCTCCTGTGCGACGTGGGGAGCGACCCGGTCAAGGGACGCGCGCAGCTGGCGTCGATGACCCAGAGCGTCGACGCGGTCGTCCTGACCGGATGCCGGAACGACACGATGTCGCTGCTGCCCGACGACGTCCTCAGCGGCACCGGGCTCCGGATGCCGCTGGTCATGCTCGACGGGCCGGCGCACCCGCGCCTGGACGCGCGGGTCGTGCTCGACCTCGCGACGGCCATCGGCCAGGGTGTCGACCACCTGGCGGTGTCGGGGCGCACGCGCATCGCGTTCGTCGACTCGACCGAGGGCTCCGGCGACCGACTCGAGCTGTACCGTCGGCACGTCGCGTCGAGGGGACTCGAGGGGGAGAGCCGGCCCTCCTACGCCGGCGACGAGTCGATGGACGGCGGGCTGCGGGCGGCGCGCGAGATCCTGGCCGCCTGGCCCGACGTCGACGCGCTCGTGGCGTACAACGACATCATGGCGATCGGCGCGTTGAAGGCGCTCGCCGAAGCCGGGCGTGCCGTTCCCGGCGACGTCGCCGTCATCGGCATCGACGGCCTCGCCGTGGGCCGAGCGGTCACGCCCGAGCTCACGACGCTGGCGATCGACACGACCCGCCTGGCGCGCGAGGCTCTGGGCCTCCTGCACGACGCGCTCGGCGACCACACCCATCGCGACGACCCGTCGCACGACATCAGCGTGCCGCTGACGCTCACGCTCCGGGAGTCCGCATGACGAACCGCTCAGCCCGTCTCGCCCCGGCGTCGACCACGACGTCGTGGCGCAACGCCGTCATGGTGCTCTTCGCCCTGGGCGGGATCGCGCTGTCGACCTGGGGTCCCCGACTGCCGAGCATCCGCGACTCTCTCGGCATCGGCGACGGCCTGATCGGGATCGCCCTGGCCGGCGTCACCGTCGGCTCCGTCACGGGGCTGTCGCTCGCGGCGCACGCACTCGCCCGCTTCGGTCCGCGCCGCGCCATCGGCGGGGCCGCGGTGCTCATCGGCGTCGGCATCGCCCTCGTGGGGCTGGGCGCAGGGGTCGCCGCGTCCGTGCCGGCCACGGTGGTCGGCTTCGTGGTCGTCGGGCTGGCGGTCGGCTCCTTCGACGTGCTGATCAACGTTCAGGGTGCCGCCGTCGAGAAGGCCGCCGGCCGGACGCTGATGCCCCTGCTCCACGCCGCCTGGTCGGCGGGGGCCGTGATCGGGTCCGGGATCGGCGCCGGGGCAGCCGCGCTCGGCGTCGGGTTCGCGTGGCAGTTCCTGGCCGAAGCCGCCCTGATCGCCGTCGTCGGCCTCGGGGCGACGGCGTACCTGCGGCTGTCGCCCGCCGAGGAGGGCGAGGCAGCCGAGGTCGGGGGAGTGGACGGCGTGCCGTGGCGGGTGCGTCTGGGGCAGTCTGCCCGTCGGCTGCTCGACCCGCGACTCCTGCTGATCGGCGTCGTCATGCTCGGTGCGGAGCTCGGAGAGGGCACGGCGAACAGCTGGCTGTCGCTCTCCGCCCGCGACGGACACGGGCAGACCGAGACCGTCGCCGCACTGTTCTTCACCGTGTTCGCAATCTCCGAGACGGCGGCGCGCGTGGCGGGAGGGCCCGTCGTGGATCGGATCGGCCGCGTCCGCACGATCCGCCTGACGACGGCGATCGGCGTCGTCGGGTTGGCGGTCTTCATCCTCGGCGGGCCGGTCTGGGTCGTGCTCGTCGGGGTGGTGCTGTGGGGCTTCGGCGTGTCGATGGGCTTCCCGCTCGGCATGTCGGCCGCGGCCGAGAGCGGGCCCAACGCCGCCGCGCGGGTCAGCGCCGTCGCCTCGGTCGGCTACCTCGCCAACCTCGCGGGGCCGCCCGTCATCGGCGGGCTGTCCGAGGCCATCGGCCTGCTCGACTCGTTCTGGCTCGTCGCCGTGCTGCTGGCTGTGGCCTTCGCCGCCGCGGGATCGCTCCGCAGCCGCCGCTGAACCGGATGAAACCTTTTGCCCGCCGCGGACATCACTGACTAGGACCACACTCGACGAAGGGGGATTCCATGAACGACACCACTCATCACAGCAGGCGCAGGATCGCGGCGGCCATGGTCGCGGCAGCCGTCGCGGCCGCGCTCCTCACCGCCTGCTCCACCGGCCCCAGCGCCGCCGGGCCGAGCACCGCGACGCCGACCGCCGAGGCGCCGAGCGCCACCGAGGCTCCGGCCCCGACAGCCGCCCCGACCGAGGCGAGCACGCCGACGCCGACGAGCTCGTTCACCGCCGACGACACGTCCACATGGCCCATCACGTTCACCCGCGTCGGACCACTCACGATCGGCGGAAACCAGAAGGCCGAAGCGACGGTCATGACGGGCCTCGGGTACACCGGGTCCGAGAATCAGGAGCTCGGGCAGGGCGGCACGTGTCCCGCCGACTTCTTCTACGGCAAGGGCACCCCCCAGTTCGCCACCACGTTCGTGCCGGCGAATCCCGACGTCACGACCCTGGTGGCGGTCTCGGGCGACAACTCGCAGCCGATTAGCTCGACGGTCATCGCCGCATCGCCGAAGACGGAGGCCGGCATCGGCATCGGGTCGACGGTCGCGGCACTGAAGGCGGCCTATCCGGGCATCCCGAAGACGGGCGCCTACGGCGACATCACCACGTACTACGGGCTCAGCGGAGAGAACGGCCGCTGGATCGACTTCAGCGTCGGCGAGCGCGACGAGGTGATCGGGATCACCCTCGCCGACAGCGGCATCCCGCCGTCCGAGTACTGCGGCTGATCGAGTACTGCGGCTGATCGAAGGCGGGGTTGATGGGGTGCCACGACCCGAAGCGTGTCACCCCCATCACGATGCGGCACTCCGACCCGAATCGTGTGCCCTGCACCTCATGTCGCAGGTCTTACCCCGACCCAGCCAGGCGGCCCCACCCAGAGGCTGCCTGCCGACATGCGCCAAGTACACGCCTCTTTGAGCGGTTCTCCCCGGAGCCGGGCGAATTGCCAGGTTGATTGAAATCGTGAGACACCGGAAGGCCGGTTTGCGACGTCTTAATTGAATCTGTGAACTAGAAGGCCCGTTTCGACCAATCTTCAGGTATAACTCGGGTACCGGGGATCACGGGGGCGTCGTCGACGCTTACACATGTGCCTCTCCCACTCAGGCAGGGGCCACCATGGCCAGCACGCCCATCTTCCGTCCGCTTCTCGTCGTGGCCACCGGCATCGGTCTCGCTGCGGCCCTCACTCTCGGGGCCGCGTCGACGGCCTCCGCGGCGACCGTCCTCGACGGCCCCGTGAACCTCGGCACCGCGAAGACCTTCGGGGTCCTCGGCGCCAGCACCGTCACCAATACCGGCACGACCCTCGTCAACGGCGACCTGGGCGTCTCGCCCGGCACCGCCATCACCGGATTCGACGGCGGCCCCGGCATCGTCAACGGCACCATCCACACGACCGACGCCGAGGCGACGCAGGCGCAGGCGGACACCACCACGGCCTACAACGTCGCCGCATCCCTGACCCCCACCCGCAAGGGGATCAGCGAGCTGAGCGGCCTGAGCCTCACCCCGGGCGTGTACACGGGCGATGACCTCATCCTCTCCAACAACGGCGCACTCACCCTGGCCGGCAGTGCGAAGTCGGTCTGGGTGTTCCAGGCCGCCTCGACGCTCACGATCGGATCGGCGACCCGCATCACGATCACGGGCGGTGCGACCGCCTGCAACGTGTTCTGGCAGGTCGGGAGCTCGGCGACGATCGGCTCGGCAGCTCAGTTCCAGGGCACGGTCCTGGCCCAGGAGTCGGTGACCGCGACCACGAGAGCCACCATCGTCGGCCGTCTCCTCGCCCGCACCGGTGCGGTGACCCTGGACACGAACACCATCACGGCGCCGACCGGCTGCCCGAACCCGGGTACCACGTCCGAGACCACCGCGCCCACGATCACGTCGGGCGCTCCGACGACCGCGACGGCGGGAACGCCGTACACGTACACGGTGACAGCAACAGGCTCGCCGAAGCCGACGTTCACCTCGACCACGCTGCCCGCCGGCCTCGTCCTCAACGGCACGACGGGCGTCATCTCGGGCACTCCGACGACTCCGGGCAAGACGACCTTTACCGTCACCGCTAGCAACGGCACCACCCCGACCGATTCCGCGACCTACACCGTGACCGTCCGGATCCCAGCGGGTACCGGTGCTGGCACAGGCACAGGCACAGGCACAGGCACAGGCACAGGCACTGGCACAGGCATAGGCACTGGGACTGGGACGGGCACGGGCACGGGCACCGGCACAGGCTCCGGTGCCGAGCTCGCGTACACCGGCACCGACACGATCGGCGCGGGTGCGGCCGCCGGCCTGCTCCTCGTCGGCGGGGCGGTCCTGGTCACGGCCAGCCGTCGCCGTCGCCGCGCCGCTGCCGCACACCGGGCCTAGGGGCGTGTCGAACGACACAGCTTCCGCCCGGTGCCTCGCCGCCCGCGCAGGCCGCACGACGGAGGCGGATGCGAGGGAGTCGACGGGAGTGTGCTTCGATGGCCTCCCGCGGATGTTCATCGGACGATGGCGCATGCTTGCGGACCCCCTACGGAAGGTCCATCGTGAGCAGCATCGTGACATCCCTCGACAGCGAGGGTGACGGCGACAGCCGGCGCGAAGAAGACGGCCCGATGCCGGTGACGCCGATCGCGCTCCTCGAGGCGATGTCCGCCCTCCAGACGGCCGACGCTCACCTCCGCTGGCGCCTCCGTGACCGCCTCCAGCTTCGAGCGAACGAGATCTCGGCGCTCGAGTTCGTGGCTCGGCTCGGTCGTCTCGGCCAACCCGTCCGGGCGCTCGACATCGCCCGGGCTCTCGGCGTCACCAGCGGGGCCAGCACGATCATCGTGTCTCGCATGATGGATCGCGGACTCCTGAGCCGCACCGACAATCCTCGAGACGGGAGAGGGCATCTCCTGTACCTCACACCGGCCGCGAAGGCCGAGTTCTCCGCGGCGCTCGGCGACTCGCGTGACGACGTCCGCGCGCTCCTGGCCGGCCTGTCCCCCCGCGAGTCGAAGCGCATCATCACCCTCCTCTCCGCCATGACGGCCTCGCTCGACCTCGGCGGCATCCTGCCCGCCGCATGACGACGGTCACCCGACCGAGTGCCCGGTCGGACGCGCGGGTGACGGTGGGGCACAGCACTGAGGAGCCACCCGGTACGGTGAGCGCATGACGACCCCTCCCTCCGCCCCTGCCCGTCAGGCCGCGGTCGTGTACAACCCGATCAAGATCGACGTCGAGGCCGTTCGGCAGGCCGTCGCCGTCGCCGAGAAGGAAGCCGGCTGGCCGAGCACGCTCTGGTTCGAGACCTCTGAGGAGGACGCCGGCCAGGGCCCTGCAGCCGAGGCGCTCGCCGCAGGAGCCACGATGATCATCGCGGCCGGAGGAGACGGGACGGTGCGCGCCGTGGCCGAGGGCATGCACGACTCGTCGGCCTCGCTGGCGCTTCTGCCGTCCGGCACCGGCAACCTCCTGGCCCGCAACCTCAAGCTGACCCTCGAAGATCTCGACAACGCCCTCCACACGGCATTCGCCGGCGACGACCGCGCCATCGACCTGGGCCTGATCGACATCCGGCGCGACGACGACAGCGTCACCAAGCACGTCTATGTGGTGATGGCGGGTCTCGGCGTCGACGCGCGGATGCTCGCCAACACCGACGCCGACCTCAAGAAGAGGGTGGGGTGGCTCGCGTACGCCAAGGCCCTCGTCACCACTCTGCGAGAGAAGAACCACCTCGAGTTCCGCTACAGCTTCGACGGCAAGCCCGCCCGCACCATGCGCGCGAACACGATCATCATCGGCAACTGCGGAGCCCTCCCCGCGAACATCCTCCTGCTGCCGGACGCCGCCATCGACGACGGGGTGTTCGACATCCTGCTCTTGCGGCCGGAGAGCTTCCTCGGGTGGCTGCAGATCCTGTACAAGGTGTTCTGGGAGAACGGCGTAGTCCGGCGACTGCCGTTCGCCGACAAGCTCAAGGGCCGGGAAGACGACGCGCTCCGCTACGTCAAGGCCAAGTCGGTCACGGTGAAGCTCCGCGGGCCCGAAGACATCGAGATCGACGGCGACGAGTTCGGCAAGGCGGTCGGCTTCCGGACGACGGTCAAGCCGGGCGGCCTGACGGTGCGCGTGCCGCGCGACTGAAAGCGGCCTCGCGCGGGCGCCAGCGGTGCTCTGCCGCTACGCTTCACAAGCCACACACACGGACGACGAAAGGACTGACCATGAGTATCGGCGGAGGCATCTTCCTGCTCGTCATCGGCGCCATCCTGGCGTTCGCCCTCAACTTCCAGGTCGCGGGCATCGACATCCACCTGATCGGCTACATCCTCATGGCCGCCGGTGCGTTCGGAGTGATCCTCGGCGTCGTCCTGGCGACCCGCCGCCGTCGCGTCGTCTCGACCTCGCGAACGGGCGTCGACTCCGTCTCGGGCGAGCGGGTCACGCGGCGCAGCACGGAGGACGACGGCCCGCTCGTCTGAGCTCCCGCCAGCGTGGCCGGTACGTCTCAGCTCGAAGTCCGGTTGAGCCGCGCCGACTGAACGGACAGCCAGATGGCGAGCCCGTAGACCACGAAGGCCAGAGCGACATGGAAGGGCGTCATCCAGTCCATGCCCAGCCCAGAGATGGCATGACCAGAGAGCCACTGTGCGAGGGTGGCGGCGAACAGCACGACGGCGGCGATCCTGAGTCGACCCGCCGACGCGAGGCGCACTGTCGCGACGATGGCTGCGATGAGCGCGGACACCATTATCGGGTAGGCCATGACGCCGTGGACGTCGACCCAGGTCTGCTTGGTCGACTCGGGGAGTCCGTCCTCGATGAAACTGCCTGCGGTCACCGACTGCGCGAAGATGAACAGCACGGCGACGCCCGTGGCAATGGCGTAGGCGCGGCGAGCTGACGGAGTGGCGGGCGGGCGGGCGGGGACTGGGCGGCTCGAAGAGGTCGACATGCCTTGACCGTAGGTGTGGCCGGACCGTGCAGGGGCCGGTAAAGCACGACCGAATGTTCGAATGCTCACATGGTGGGCTCACGTTGCCCGGGTTCACGGGGGTAGGAAAGCCTACCCAGGCTGGAAGTCCGGCGTGGAGAGGGTCACTCTGAGCGCATGACCGGACTGGATGCGACACAGGGCCCGCCACCTCACGACGGCGAGCAGCACACGGGCAACCTCGCGCAACGGCTGAACTGGCTGCGCGCAGGCGTCCTCGGGGCCAACGACGGCATCGTCTCGGTCGCGGCGATCGTCGTCGGCGTCGCAGGCGCTTCGACCTCGACGGGCGCCATCGCCACGGCCGGAGTCGCGGGACTCGTCGGCGGGGCGATCTCGATGGCGCTGGGGGAGTACGTCTCGGTCAGCAGTCAGCGTGACAGCCAGCAGACTCTCATCGCCAAGGAGCGGGAAGAGCTCCACGCAGACCCGGACGCTGAGCTCGAGGAGCTCACAGCGCTCTACGAAGTCCGAGGGCTGTCACGGGAGACCGCCGAGACGGTCGCGAAGGAGCTCACGGCTAAGGACGCCCTCGCGGCCCACCTCGCCATGGAGCTGAACATCGACGAGGACGACGTCGTCAGCGCCTGGCATGCGGCAGCCGCCTCCGCGCTCGCGTTCACGATCGGGGCCATCCTGCCGCTCGCGGCGATCCTGCTGCCTCCGTCGTCGATCCGCGTGCCCGTGACGTTCGGGGCGGTGCTGATCGCACTCGCGCTCACCGGAGCGGTGGGGGCGCACATCGGTGCAAGCTCGAAGGCCCGTGCCACGATCCGAGTCGTCGTGGGCGGCGCCGTCGCCCTCGCGGCCACATTCGTCATGGGTATGCTCCTGCACACCGGTGGGATCGCCTAGCGGCGTCGAGCGGAGGAGCGGCCGTGGCACGGATCCTGGTCGTCGAGGACGACGTCGAGATGCGCGGGCTGGTGAGCGAGAGCCTCGCGGGGGAGGGGTACGAGGTCACGGCCGTCGGCGACGGAGTGGCAGCCCTGATCGCAGCGAGCACCGCGGAGTTCGATGCGGCGGCCATCGACGTGATGCTGCCCGAGATGACCGGGTTCGAGATCTGCCGACGGCTCCGCGAGGCCGGTCGACGGTTTCCCGTCATCCTCGTCACCGCACGGGATGCCGTGGACGACCGCATCTTCGGGCTCGACGCCGGCGCGGACGACTATCTGACGAAGCCGTTCGCGCTGGCGGAGCTGAACGCTCGGCTGCGCGCTCAGCTGCGAGGGCGGGCAGATGCCCGGATGCTCCGGGAGGCGCCGCTACGGGCAGCACCGCTGCTGAGCGCGGGTACCCTGGAGCTCGATCCGATGGCGCTCCGGGCCCGCATCGGCGGCCGCGTCGTGCCCTTCAGCGTCAAGGAGTTCTCGCTCCTGCGGGTCCTGGTGCAGTCGACCCCCGAGGCCTGCTCGCGGGCTGCGATCCTCGACGAGGTCTGGGGGTCGTCGGAGCACTTCGATCCCACCATCGTCGACCAGTACGTGAGCTACGTGCGCAAGAAGCTGGCGGCGGCGGGAGCGGACGTGTCGATCTCGACGGTCCGCGGCGTCGGCTACCGCCTCGACGCACCGGCCGAGCCGTGAGACGACTCGGCTCGCTGCCGATCCGGGTTCGGATCACCCTCGGCAGCTTCCTCGCCGCCGCCGTTGTCCTGGCGGCGGTGGCCGGGCTGATGGCACACGAGGTCCGAGCGACGACCGCATCCAGCGAGGCGACCCTCGCCAGCAGCGACATCGCCCCCTACGTCGCCGATCTGCAGGCCAATCCGGACGAGACGCCCGACACGCCCTCGACGGGAGTCCTCGTCGCGATCCGCGCCGAGTCCGGCGCCTTCCTGGTCGACTCCCTGCCCGCGGGCCTCAAGCGGAACCTCGACGACCGCGACCTCCACGACTCCCGGTTCGCGCGGGCGCCCCACGGGGAGGAGGACGCTGAGGCTCCCGTCCGGCGCGTGACGAGCGGGACGACGACCTACGTCGTCGTCGAGCGCCATCTCACGACGAGCGAGGGCCGGTTCACCCTGTGGGGCGCTCGGAGCACGTCGTCAGGAGACCTGACCATCGCCGCGCTCGATCGCTCCCTCCTCGCGGGGTTGGTCGTCGCGCTCCTGGCGTTCGCAGCGGCATCGTGGCTGCTGAGCAGCCTGTCGCTGCGGCCGATCCGCCGCCTCATCGAATCCGCCGAGCAGCTGAGCCACGCCGACACCGGTGAGGCGCTCCCCGTCTCACCCGCCGGCGACGAGCTGACCCGGCTCGCCGCCACCCTCAACGTCTTCGTCGCGAGGCTCCGCGCCAGCGCCGACCACGAGCGCCAGATGGTCTCCGACGCCAGCCACGAGCTCCGAACCCCGCTCGCGTCGCTCACGGCGCGGCTGGAGCTCGCGCACCGGTCGAGCGGCGACGCCGAGGCCCTCGAGGCCGAGATCACCGCGGCCCAGGCGAGCGTCGATCGACTGACCACCCTGACCACCACCCTGCTCGAGCTCTCCCGACTCGATCAGTCCGCGGAGCCTGGGCGATCCCAGCCGTCGACGGGGGCGCAGGAACTGGTCGCCGAGCTCCTCGCCTCCGTCGACCGCGCCCGGGTGGCCCCGTCGGCTTCGACCATAACGATCGACTACGACGTCGGCGGGGTCGCCGCCCTGGCTGCGGACTACGCCCTCTCGTCGGAGGCTTTCGGCCGCGTCGCCGACAACCTCGTCGCCAACGCCGTCACGTTCAGCCCCGACGGCGGCGTCGTCACGATCGTCCTGAGTCAGCGAAATGTGCTCGGGAAGGAGGTCCTGCACCTTGCCGTCTCCGACGACGGGCCGGGGGTGCCGGACGACTTCCTCGACGCCGCATTCGACCGCTTCACTCGTGCCGACGACTCCCGCCGTCGCATCCGCGGGGGTACCGGCCTCGGCCTCGCGCTCGTCCGGGGCCTCGTCGAACGAGCCGGGGGTCGCGCCGAGCTCCTGAATCGACCTCACGGGGGAGCCTCGGCCGTCGTGCAGCTGCCGGCCGTCTGAGCTCGCTGCCGGCACGAGCCCAGATGTGAGATCTCGAAGAAAACCGGCCCGACTTCCGGGGTCTGCGCATAGGTCGCGATCCGACTATGGATTCACCGACGGCATCCAGACCGTCCCAAGGAGATCCCATGACGTCGACCGCCACCCGCCAGGCGCCGCCCTCCGCGTTCGCTCGGCCGCCCGCCCAGTCGTTCGTCGCCGACGCCCGCCGACGTCGCCGTGACCGCCGACGTCGCAGCGTCGTCGTCGACCTGCTCACCATCCTCGTCTGGGCGTCCGCGGCGATCGCCGTCGCCCTGTACCTCGCCTCGCCCGGCGCCCATGACATCGCCGGCCCGGCGGGCGTCGTGACCGCCGCGGGGATCGCCGCGGGCCTCGTCGCGACCGACCTGGTCCTCGTGATGATCCTGCTGGCAGCTCGCGTACCCGTCGTCGACCGCTTCTTCGGTCACGACCGTGCCATCGCGGTCCACGGCTCGCTCGGCAAGCCCGTCCTCTACCTCCTCCTCGCGCACGGCCTGCTCCTGACCGTCGGCTACGGCCTGTCGGATCGCATGAACCCGGTCGGCGAGACCCTCTCGCTGTTCACGACGGTGGAGGACATGCCGCTGGCCTACCTGTCGCTCGGCCTGTTCGTCACGGTGGTCGTGACGTCGCTCGTCGCCGTGCGTCGAAAGCTGCCGTACGAGGTCTGGCACGGCATCCACCTGCTCACCTACGCCGCCGTCGCCGTGGCGCTTCCGCACCAGCTGAGCGTCGGCAGCGTCCTGGTCTCGGGCACCTGGCAGCGCGTCTACTGGATCACCCTCTACGTCGTCGTGCTCGCGGCCGTGGTCGTCTACCGGTTCGCGATGCCCTTGATCGCGACCTTCCGACACCGCATCCGCGTCACCGGGGTCGAGCCGATCGCGCCGGGCGTGTACTCCATCCACCTCGCCGGGCGCGACCTCGACCGGCTCGGTGTCGAGGGCGGCCAGTTCGGCATCTGGCGGTTCTGGACCGCCCGCACCTGGTTTCACGCCCACCCCGTCTCGTTCTCGGCGCTGCCCGGTCGCGACACCGCCCGGATCACTGTCCGCGACCTGGGCGCAGGATCACGGCGACTCGGCCGGATCCGCCCCGGCGCGTTCGTCTCGCTCGAGGGTCCCTACGGCCTCTTCACCTCCCGTGCGCGCACCGCCCCGTATCTGTCCCTGGTGGCGTCGGGCATCGGCATCACGCCGGTGCGGGCCCTGCTCGAAGACTCCGACCTCCGCCCAGGAGAGGCCACGATCCTGCTTCGAGGCTCCGACGCCGATCAGCGCTACCTCTGGGACGAGGTCGCAGACCTGGCCGCACGCACCCGCAGCGAGCTGTTCGCGATGATGGGGGCCCGGCCGGCCGGTGCCGCTGCGTGGCAGTCCGCCGACGACTTCCGTCGCGGGGTCACCCTCGTCTCGACCTTCCCGCACCTGCTGGAGTCGGACGTCTACATCTGCGGCCCACAGGCCTGGGCCGACCTCGTCGCCCGCGACGCACGTCTCGCCGGAGTCCCCGAGCACCAGATCCACCAGGAGAGGTTCGCATCATGAGAGCACGCGCACTCGCCGGCGGCGTCATCGCCTCGGCCGCCATCGTCAGCGTCGGCTGGCAGATCGGTGCCCAGCAGCTCGCGGCCACGTCGGCGTCGTCGGCCGGCTCGGCTGCTCCTGGCGCAGGATCCGGCTCGTCGACGCCGTCGACGCCGTCATCGAGCCCGTCGGCGTCGTCCGGCAGCTCGGCCTCCGGGAGCAGCACGTCCGGCGGCACGAGCTCCTCGAAGACGTCGGTCTCGGGCACGTTCGCCGGCACGACGGTCCAGACGCAGTTCGGGCCGATGCAGGTCGAGATCGTCGTCGCGGCGGGAAAGATCACCGACGTCAGGGCGCTGCAGCTGACCGACCAAGGGGGGCGCTCCGTGCAGATCAGCAACTACGCCGCCCCGATCCTGCGGACCGAGGCGCTGAGCGCCCAGTCGGCGAGCATCCAGTCGGTCAGCGGCGCGACGTACACCAGCCAGGGCTACATCACGTCGCTCCAGGCCGCGATCGACAAGGCGGGGCTGTGACCGTCCACGTCTTCGGCACCATGGGCACGGTGGTCAGCCTCCGCGACCCCGACTCTGCGCTCGCGCCGACCGACTACGACGCCGTGGAGGGCGTCTTCCGTCGGTACGACGAGAGATTCAGCCTCTACGACGAGGCGTCCCCCCTGAGCCGGATCGCTCGGGGCGAGCTGGCCCTGGTGGCCGCCGGGCCCGCGGTCCTCGACGCCTACGCCCTCGCGATCGACTGGCGCAACCGGACCGGCGGCGCTTTCACGCCGCATCGTCCAGACGGCGTCATCGACCTGTCGGGCGTCGTCAAGGCGCTGGCGATGGACGAGGCCGGGCTCCTGCTGGACGAGCGCGCCGACGACTGGATGCTCGCCGTGGGCGGCGACGTGCTCGCGCGGGGAGAGCACGAGCAGATGGCCTGGAGCGTGGGAGTGGTCGATCCTGCGGCTCGAGACCGCCTCGCGGGCCTCATCGACCTGACAGGCACCCGACGGGCGGTCGCGACCTCGGGGACCGCCGAGCG
Source organism: Frondihabitans sp. OV104 (assembly GCF_057787745.1). Classification (NCBI taxonomy): domain Bacteria; kingdom Bacillati; phylum Actinomycetota; class Actinomycetes; order Micrococcales; family Microbacteriaceae; genus Frondihabitans; species Frondihabitans sp. OV104. Next base: position 1,887,038 of record NZ_CM173541.1, on the reverse strand, counting down.
GGGCGAGCACATCTGGCGGCGCGGCGCCGAGGAGTTCACGCAGGTCACCGTCGTCGCGGACGACATCGTGACCGCCGATGTCCTGGCCACGGCGATCGCGGCGGGCTCGGCGGCCGACCTCGACGCGCTGACGGCCGCGCACCCGGTCGACGTCATCGCGTTCGATCGCACCGGGTCGGCACGCGCCACTCCCCGGGCTCGGGCCTGGGTGGTGTGAAGCGCGCCCGCGCGTGCCTGGCCGCTTCTGGCGCGGGGAACTAGGCGAAGTCGCCCGCCGCGATCATCTCGGCGAACTTGCGCACGTCGGGGCCCGGCTCGTAGTCGATGAAGCGTGTCTTGAGACGCTCGTTGAGCGACTGGAATGCGGCCTCCCAGCCGTCTCCGTCATAGTCGCGCGCGACGTCGGCTACGGCATCGCGAAGAACGCCATCGGCATCCGCGAGGATCTTGCCGCGAGCTTCGTCGTTCCAGCGGACCGAGTCCAGGTCGGCCATCGCCTACTCCGCCCCGAGCGCCGGATCGTCGGTGCTCTCGGGGTCGACCTTCGTCTCGTCCATCCGGTCGCGCAGGTGGTCTGCCATGGCCCCGGCGCCCTCGTCGCCGTGGTCGTTGTCGACCTGCTCGATCAGCCCGGCGAGCTTCTCGTCGTTCGTCGCGTCATCGCTGCCGTCCATGAGGGGCGTGGTCTGGTCGTCGGTGCTCATAGACGGGACGCTACGCGCCGCCCGGCCGTCGCGCCGGAACTCCCAGCCGCTCGGCCGCGAGCTCCGGCGCCCCGAGTCTCAGACGGCGAGACGCCCGCCGTCGACGGGCAGGATCACGCCGTGGATGTTCGATGCCGCCGCCGAGGCGAGGAAGACGATGCCCGCGGCCACCTCGGCGGGCGTGCTCGGCCGGCCGGCGGGCGTGGTCGCGGCGAGCGCGTCGAGGCTCTCACCCATGACCTCGGTCCCCTCGGTGCGCGTCGGGCCGGGGCTGACGGCGTTGACGCGGACGCCCGAGGCCCCGAACTCGGCCGCCCACGCCTTCGTCAGCAGCTGGAGCGCCGCCTTCGACGAGCCGTAGAGAGACATGCCGCTCATGCCGAACGCGGCCACCATCGTCGTCACGTTGACGATCGCGCCGTGACCTCGCTCGGCCATCCCGGGGGCGAGCGCCCCGACCAGCGCGAAGGGCGCTCGGACGTTGACCGCCATGACGGAGTCGAACGTCTCGGTGTCGACGTCGGCCGTGGCGCCGAAGGGGAAGAGGCCGGCGTTGTTGACGAGGACGTCGACGCGACCGCCCCCGATGCGGAGCGCCTCCGCGGCGAGGTGCGTCACCGCGGCGGCGTCGGCCAGATCGACAGCCACGAAGTCGGCAGCGCCACCGGCTGCGACGATCGCATCGACGGTCGCGGCGCCTCGCTCGGCGCTGCGGCCGGTCACGACGACGTGGGCCCCGCCTGCGCCGAGCTGGAGCGCGACATCGCGGCCGATCCCGCTGGTGCCGCCGGTCACGAGGGCAGTGAGCCCGGAGAAGTCGATGTTCGTCATGAGGAGCCTTTCGATTGGAGTGATTGCTCCAAGAATCAGACCCAAAAAATGGAATGTCAACTCTAAAAGCGGTAGTCTCCGACCATGTCCCTCACGGTCGATGCTCCGCTCGCCTCCGTCGGCGGCCGCCCGCTCACGGCGAAAGGGCGAGCCACTCGGCAGCGCATCGTCGAGACCGCGTCGCGGCTGATGCTCGAGGTCGGCGTCGAGCGCGCGACGATCGACGACATCCAGCGGGTGGCGGGCGTCAACGCATCGCAGCTCTACCACTACTTCGTCGACAAGAACGCGCTGATCCTGGCGGTCATCGATCACCAGACCGAGACGGTGCTCGACATCCATCGCTCTCGCTTGACCCGGGTCGAGAGCTTCGACGGTCTCGTCGCCTGGCGCGACATGATCGTCGACGTGCTCCAGGCGCAGCAGTGCGTCGGCGGCTGCCCCATCGGCAGCCTGGCAAGCGACCTCGTCGAGACGAACCTCGACGCGCGCACCGCCCTCCAGGCGTCGTTCGCCGCCTGGGAGGAGCTGCTCCGCGCAGGGCTGGCGACTATGCGCGACCGGGGCCTCCTCCCGGCCGACCTCGATCTCGACCGAGCGGCGCTCGCTCTGCTGGCCGCGGTCCAGGGCGGACTCCTCCTGAGTCAGACGCGCCGCGACACCATCGCCCTCGAGGCGGCTCTGGATGCTGCCATCGACCACCTGCGGTTGCTCTCGCCGGCCCGGTGACTTCGGCCCGTCGATCAGCTCCCGCCGCGGAGGTTCTACGCAGGGGAGGCACCCGTGGCAAGCCCCCGCCCTCAGTCGCCCCGGCCGCGTAGGCAGGGCAGAGAGCGGCGGCACCTCGCCTCCGGTCGAGAAGGGGTCGACCATGTACTTCCACGCCCAGACCTGGATCAACGAGATCGCCGACGGCGAGCCGGATCCTGCCGCCGCCAATGCACTTCAAGAGGGGCTCGGCGGTCAGTTCGGCGAGATGCGCACGATGATGCAGTACCTCTTCCAGGCCATGAACTTCCGGGGTGCGGCGGCCAAGCCGTATCGCGACCTGATCCAGGGTGTCGGCACGGAGGAGATCAGCCACGTCGAGCTGATCGGCACCACGATCTCTCACCTGCTCGACGGATCGCCCGAGTACACGGGGAAGATCACCGACCCGCTCGACGAGCCGGGTGCCGGCGGCGCGACGCCGCTGAGCATGGCTCTCGACACCGGCAACATCCACCACTACCTCGTCGGCGCGCAGGGCGCCCTGCCGGTGGACTCGGCGGGCAACCCCTGGTCGGGCAGCTACGTCTACAACTCCGGCAACCTCCCCCTCGACCTCCTCTACAACGTGATGCTCGAGTCGACCGGCCGTCTGCAGAAGTGCCGCATCTACGAGATGACCGACAACCCGACGGCCAGAGGGACGCTCGCCTATCTGATCGTCCGCGACCAGGCGCACGAGAACGCCTACGCCAAGGCCCTCGAGACCCTCGGGGTCGACTGGAAGACCCTGCTGCCGATTCCGAAGACGAACGCGGAGCGGTTCCCGGAGGTCAAGAAGCTCGTCGGTCTAGGTCTTCAGAGCAAGCAGTACAGCTTCGATCTCGACGGGAAGTCGGAGGCCGGACGCATCTTCCAGGGCACCTCGCCGTCGAAGGACGGCACGGACCTGACGGCCACGGAGCAGGCCCCGACCGGCGTGCCGTCCGTCATCTCGCCGGAGCGCCTCGAGGAGTTCTCGCCGGGCCTCGACAAGGACCTCCTCGCGCTCATTCAGGAGACCGCCGAGCGCGAGCTCGCCGAGGTCGAGGCGTTCTACGGTCCGGTGAAGTAATCGCGCGTCCTCTCGGGAGGATCGGCGTGCTCGGGGTCGGAGCGATGGGGCTTCCCCTCGCCCGATCCCTGGCGGCCGGCGGTGCCGACGTGCGTGTGCTCGACATCGACGAAGCTCGACGCCACGCGGCCATGGAGCAGGGACTGGCAGTCGCGACGTTGCTCGAGGACCTCGTCCATCACAGCGACACGCTCCTGACCGTCCTGCCCGGATCAGCGGAGGCAGCCTCTCTGATCGACGAGGGCGCGTTCGCAGCGCTCCTCCGTCCCGGCATGCTCTGGATCGAGCTCACGACCGCTGCGCCGGATGTCGTGAGCCGCGAGGCCGAGACATCTCGCAGGCGGGGCGTGGAGTTCGCGGCGGCAGCCCTGCGCGGATCGCCCGCCGACGCGCGCTCGGGTCGTATCGCTTTCTGGGCGGCAGGATCCGCAACCGCCATCGCCCTCGCCACGCCGGTTCTCACGGCGCTCGGCGGATCCTGCGCCGTGACCGTCGTGGGTCACGACCCCGCGCATGCGCTCGTCGTGAAGCTGCTCGGCAACCTGCTGTGGTTCGGGCAGGTCGTGGCCACCACCGAAGTGCTGCTGCTAGGTAGGTCGCTCGGGCTGGAGCCGCAGCGTCTCGTCCCCATCCTCCGCGACGGCCCGGGGGCGAGTGCGTATCTCGCGGAGCACGTCGACCCGCTCCTCGAAGGCGACCACCTCGACTCGTTCCGTGTCGACCGGGTCGTCGAGGAGCTCGAGATCCTCCGCGACAGTGCGTCGGCGGCCGCCACGCCGTTCGAGTTGTCCGCGCTCGTGCTCGCGATCCACGAAGAGGCACGCCGGCGGCTCGGCGCGGGGTTCGGCGAGCTGGCCGCCGCTCGACTCCTCGAAGACGAGTCGGGAGCGACGCTGGCGTCCGGCGGGCGTGCTACGAGTCGATCTCCCGGCGCAGCTCCGTCAGGCGGTCGGCCGCCGTCGACGACGTGATGTCGCCTCGGTCGAGAGCCTCGACGATCCCGAAGACGCGGAGTCGGAACCGCGCGCGCTCCATGAACGAGACCTCGGGGGAGGAGTCGAGCTTCGCGAGGATGTCGAGTCGCGCCGAGATGACATCGGCCTTGAGCGTGGTCTGCACGGGGTAGCCTCCTTGAACGTCAGGACGCTTGCGAGGCTGCCGGGCCGCCTGCAACGGTGCAGTCGGGGCGATCGTTCGTCAGAGAACGAGGCTGACTCGGCAAGGTCAGGGCCGAATACCTGGAGGATACGCCGCCTTCCTGGGGAGGGATCGGGGCAGGGCAGAAGTGCCCCCAGTGCCCGAGCAGGCGGGCTCGGAGGCCGGCCGGGTGACGGACCCAGCAGGATCGGTCACGCGGCGATCAGCAGCAGCACGGCGTCGGCGAGAACGAGAACGGCCGTCGACACGTGGATGCCGAAGGCGGTGGCTCGCGTGCCGCCGTTCCGCAGGACGATCACGGCGTCGGCGACGGGGATCAGCGTGAAGACGAGCATGAAGAGGCCGAGAGCGTGCGTCTGGCCGGTGAGCACGAGCACGAGGCCGAGGATCCCGATGCACGTGTCGCGATCGCCCTTGACGCTGAAGTACGCGGGATCGCCCGCCTGGCGCGCGGCCATCCCCTGGTGAGGCGCGGCTACTGTGGGCGCATGACGAACCCCGGCGCGCCCAGCCCCGTGAACACCGCCGCCGTCGCGGTCCGCCTTCTTCTCGCGGCCGCGTCGGTCGCCGGCGTCATCACGCAGCTGGTGATCGCGGTGAGGAGCGACTTCGGCCTCGTCAACTTCTTCAGCTACTTCACCACGCTCGGCAATCTGTTCGCGAGCGTCGTCTTCGTCGTCGGGGCCGTGCGGATCCTGCGCCCGATTCCGAGCACCCCGACGTGGGAGACCGTGCGCGGAGCCTCGGTCGTCTACATGGCCTTCGTCGGAATCGTCTTCAACACGCTGCTCCGCGACGCCGACCTCGGCGACCTGACGCCGTGGGTCAACGTGGTGCACCACATGCTCATGCCGCTGGTCGTCGTGCTCGACTGGCTGCTGCTGCCGCCGCGGCACCCCGTCGCGCTCCGCACGGCCCTGTCGTGGGTCGCCGTGCCGGTCGTCTACACGGCCTACTCGGTCGTGCGCGGCGCCATCGTCGGCTTCTACTGCTACCCGTTCTTCAACCCGGGCGCGGTCGGCGGCTACGGCGGCGTCGCCCTCTACTGCGTCGTGCTGCTGATCGCGTTCGTCGCTCTCGCCCTCGTGGTGCGGGCGATCGGCAATGCCCTCCACAGGCGCGCCTCGGCGGCGACCGCCACGGCCTAGGGCGAACCGGGTGCAGGAACTGCCCACCCCCGTCGACAGCGCCTCGCCGGGGCAGTATGTTGGCGTCGGCAACATACCCCGCCGACCGATGCCGACTGACGCAGGACCCCATGCACGAACTCGAGCCCACGCTCCCCGACCTCCGCGAAGGCGGCCCGCGTCGCTTCGCCGCGCTCCGCAACCGCGACTCGCGCCCGTACCTCTTCACGTCGGGCCTGTCGATGATGGCCGACAACACCGAGCACGTCATCACGTACTGGGTGCTGTGGCAGACGTTCCACTCGCCGGCGCTGGTGGGGTTCCAGATCATCAGCCACTGGCTGCCGTTCCTGCTGCTGTCGGTGTGGTCGGGCTCGCTCGCCGAGAAGTACGACTGCCGCAGGATCATCCAGGCCGGGCAGGTGCTGTTCATGCTGGTGTCGATCGGCTGGGGCACGCTCTTCGTGACGCACAGCCTGACGGTGTGGGCCGCCTGCATCCTGCTCGTGCTGCACGGCGTCGCCGGAACCCTCTGGGCCCCCGCCGAGCAGCTCCTGCTGCACGACTTCGTCGAGCGGCGTGACCTCCCGAGCGCCGTCCGCATGAACGCGACCTTCCAGAGCGTCGGGCTCCTGCTCGGCCCGGTGGTCGGCTCGGCGCTCCTGCTCTGGCTGGGGCCGATCGGCGGCATCTACGCCAACGTCCTGATCTACCTGCCGATGACGATCCTGATGATCCGGACGAAGTTCACCGGGCATATCCGCGACGCGGCCGACCTCGAGAAGGCCCCGCGGGTCACGCTGCGCGACACTCTGCTCGTGCTGGGGCGGATCCGCTCGAACCACCTGATCATCGCGATGATCGTCATCTCCGGGCTGATGGCCGTCACCATCGGCAACGCGCTGCCCTCGTCGATGCCGGTCTTCGCCGAGCGGCTCGGCGCCGGATCGTCGGGCGACCTCACCTACGGCTCGCTGCTGTTCGCGATGGGCATCGGCGGTGTGGTGGGCGGGTTCCTGCTCGAGGCCACCGGCGTCGCCAAGCCGAACCTCCGCACCGCGGTCGTGGCGACGATCGTCTTCGGCGGGGCCATCGCGGCGTTCGCGCTCACCGGCAGCTTCGTGCTGGCTCTGATCGCCCTCGTCGTGGCCGGCGTCGGCGAGATCGCGTCGATGTCGACGGCGCAGAGCGTCGTGCAGCTGGAGGCCCCGTCCGCCGAGCGCGGCCGCACCCTCGGCGTCTACGGGATGTTCGCGTCGGGCCTCCGCACCGGCGGCGGGGTCACTCTCGGCGTGGCCGGAGCCACCGTCGGGGTCGTGCCCGCGATCGGGATCCTCGCCGGCATCCTCGTCGTCGGCGCCGTCGTGGCCGCCGTCTACGCGGCGCGCCAGCGCCAGCGCCGCGTCCTCCCCACCTGACGCGCCGCCCCCGCCCCCCTCCCGCCCGCCCCCGCCCCCTCCCGCGTCCCCCCTTCACGCCGGTGAGGAGTCGCTGGTTGCTCGGCACGGGCGTCAGCGCCAACAACGAGCGACCCCTCAGCGGCTGATTGCGGCGTCAGAGTCAGGGGTTGGCGAGGGCGCGTGCCACCGAGTCCCACCACGCGACGGAGGCGGCGCGGACGGACTCGATCCGCGCGGCCCAGGCGGCGCGGATGGAGTCGCGGGTCTGCCAGACCTCGACGGCCCGATCGGCGGCGCTGCCGTCGATGACATCGGACGCCCGGACGACGCCGGTCTGGCCGAAGTTGCCGAGGGCCCCGGTGAGCTTGACGGTCGTGTAGTCGTCGACGGCGATGCCGATCGTGGGGACGCCGGCGGCGACCGCGAAGACGGCCGGGTGGTACCGGCTGGAGACGCTGAGGGAGGCTCCGCGGGCGAAGCGGGCGGCGGCTGCGCTGTCGGTGGTCCGCTCGATCCTGCTGGGGCGGGTCATCCGGTCGATGACCCGCCGGTGCGCGAGCGAGTCTCCCCGCTCGTCGCCGCCGCCGAGGGCGCTGAAGTGCGCGAAGAACACGATCTCGAGCCCGGTCTCGTCGGCGATGCGGTCGAGCAGGCGGGCCATCCCGGCGGCGAAGGCGTCCCGGTCGGAGTCGCCGACGTGCGCTGCGAGGGTGACCGAGCAGTACGGAGGTGCCGCGACGGCGTCGTCGCCGTCGGCGGCGACGGCGAGGAAGCTGGCGTCGTCGATGGTCGCCACGACGCCCGGGCCGCTCACGCCCAGGTCGTGGACGAGTGCGAGGGAGGCCCGCTCGCGCAGCCCGACGAGTCGAGCGGAGCCGAGCAGCTCGGCGACGAGCCGCCGGTCGTCTCCGACCAGCTCCGGGCCGATCGTCTGCCCGCTGACGACGAAGGGCTTGGCGAAGACGCGGGCCAGAGCGGCCAGCGTGGCCCGCTCGAAGATGTGCATCGGCCAGATCGACGCCATGTTGCCGCCACCCGAGACGGCGACGGCATCGGCGGAGCGCACGGCGTCGATGACCTCCCACGCCGGGTCGCCGTCCGAGAGCGCCGCGGCGTCGCCGGAGGCCGCCTCGATCACCCGCCGCATCCGCTCCTCCTGCAGGGGGCGGACGTCCGCGCCGCTCGCCGCGAACGACGCCGGGTGGAAGCCGATCGACGGCACCGCCGAGACGCCGTAGCGGCTAGCGGTCTCAGTGGGGTTCGACGAGAGGGAGACGATGTCGGTCGCGCCGCGGCGCCGGAGCTGGCTCGCGAACTCCTCGAACATGGCCTCGTCGCCGATGTGGATCATGTCGTCGAGGATTCCGACGTCGCCGAGAAGGACAATGTGCACGAGCGTCTCCGGAAGGGTTGAGCGAAGGGGGCCGTCCGATGCTACTGACTCGACGAGAGGCGGAATGCATCTCGACGGCCTAGAGTTCCGTCGCAGGCTTCGTCATGAGGCGTGTACCCCTGTACCCCGATCCCTTCGAAAGCCGACGCACCATGGGAATCCAGACCTCGCTCGACGCCGTCCGAGAAGCCGACCGCCTGATCGATGCGATGCGGCTCGCCGACGACCTCGCCTTCGAGGCCGGACGCACCGGCGGCGTCCGCACGATCCGCCTCCTGGCCGACGCGATCGGGGGCGACGACCAGCTCACCGCGATCGCCGCGACCCATGCTCTGGCCGAGGTCGTCGACGAGCAGGCCGACGCCCTCCTGTCCGCCCTCCTGTCGAGCGAGCGGGGATTCCTGCGCGAGCACGCCGCGGGTGCCCTGGGCTCGCGTCTCCCGAGGGCGGACACCATCGGGCGCCTCGTCGGGCTCGTGGTCGGCGGCGGATTCGGCGGCATGGTCGCGCAGCGCACCCTCGAGCAGTGGTCGCCGCAGGTGCCCGACCTCGTGGCCGTCGGCCTCGAAGGGGCGCTCCTGGGCGTCCGCGACGTCGCAGCCCGCTACCGGGTGGTCGAGACGCTCGGACTCGTCCGCGGGGCGGTCGCCACCCGGCCTCTCCTCTCCCTTGCCGAAGACGCCCGCGAGGACGAGCGGGTCCGCGTCGCCGCCGTCGCCGCCCTCGGGCAGCGGCGCGGCGACCGTCGCGCGGCGAGGGCCGTCGAGGGACTCTGCGCCGGCGACGGGTTCCTGGCCCAGGTCGCTCGCATGGCGCTGGTCGACCTCGCCGCCGGCGGAGACGACACCGAGCGGAGCGCCGACGGCACGGGTTCTCCGGCATCGGGCCTCACCGTGGCCCAGCTCTTCCTGCACGCCGACATCGACGCCGACCTCACCCAGGCGGGCAGCGGCGACAACGGCGGCATCGCGACCCTGCTCGTCCGCCTGGGCGACGAGCTGGCGCGGACCGAGTCGGTCGACCGCGTGCTCACCCTCTCCCGCGGATCGGTGGCGGGAGCGATCGAGAGCGTCTCCGAGATCGCGGCCTCCGAGTCGGGCCACCACTACGGCCGGATCCCGCTCCTCAGCGAGCCCGTGGCGTCGGCCGACGCGTGGCCCCTGCGCGTCGCGGCCCGACGGGGGATCCGCCGGATCCTGCGCGCCAGCGGCGGGGTCGACGTGCTGCACCTTCGGATGGCCGACGTGGGCAGCCTGGCGGCGGCCGACGTGGCCCGCGAGCTCGACGTGCCCGTCGTCTTCACGGTCGCGCCCGATCCGCACGCGGTCATCCAGTCGCTCGACCTGTCGGGCTCGGTGACGAGAGAGAACTTCGGCGAGGTCGACGAGCGCGAGCACTACTGGTTCCGAAGCCGGCTGGTGCAGGAACTCGCGGCCGACGCCGCCCACACCGTGCTCTTTCCCCGCCCCTCGCTCGAGCGCGACATGCGGGAGCTCGTCGGCATCGACATCACGGCGCACCCCGAGCGCCACACCGTCGTGCCCGAGGGCATCGACCTGGTCGTCGTCGACCGGGCCGTGGCCGAGGCCCGGGCTCACGCCGACGGCGCCGAGGCCAGCGTGCCCCTGGCCGAGCTCCGCGAGCTCGTCGGGGAGCTCCCCGAGGCGCGCCGCTCGCTGCCGCTGATCGTGAGCGTCGGACGTCTGCACCGGGTCAAGGGGATGGCCACCATCGTGTCGGCCTGGGCCGAGAGCGACCTGCGTGATCGCGCCAACCTCCTCGTGATCGGCGGCAACCTCGAGGCGCCGAGCGGCGACGAGCGCGAGCAGCTCGCGCTGATGGACGCCGTCGTGCCCGCCGACCGACGCCGTGACGCCGGCCTGATCCTGCCCGGGCACCGCCCCAACGACACCGTCGCCCGCTGGGTCGCCGCCGCGCGCTTCGGCCTGCCCGGTCTCAGCTCCGGCCGCGGTGTCTACGTGTGCGGAAGCCTGAAGGAGGAGTTCGGCATCGCGCTGCTCGAGGCGATGGGGTCGGGCCTGCTCGTCGTGGCTCCCGACGGCGGCGGCCCCGCGACCTACGTCGAGCGCGGCGTCACCGGCTTCCTCACCCAGACGTGGGACCAGGCGCAGCTCGGCGCGGCCGTCGACGGCGCACTGCGCGCCAGCGGCTCCGAGCCCTCGGAGGATCGTGCCGCCCGGTCGCGCCGCACCGTCGAGAAGGACTTCACCATCCAGGCGATGGCGGCGGCACTCGGCTCGGTCTACGGGGGCGTCCACGACGACGAGGCCGCCCTGCGCGACTGGAGCTTCGCGGCACGATGACACTGCTGATCATCAGTCCCGACTACGCGTCGCACCTGCTCCCGCTGGCCACCCTCGGCACGGCCTGGCTCGAGCGGGGCGAGCGCGTCGTCGTCGCCACCGGCAGCGCCACGGCGTCGATCGTCGAGTCGTTCGGGTTCGAGCGGGTCGACCTCGCCCTGGCGCGCGGGTCGAACCCCGGGATCATCCGCGCCGAGGACCAGCCTGAGGGCGAGGACGACTCGCTCCGCGGCTTCTTCGACGCCACCCGCGAGGGAATGGTCGAGACGCTCGCCTACCAGGCGGCCGAGCGGCTGACCGACCTCATGTGGCAGCCGGTCGAGACCGCGCGCGCGGTGCTGCGCGTCATCGAGGAGGTGCAGCCCGACCACATCGTCGTCGATCACCTCGCCTACAGCGCCCGACTCGCACTGACCGCGGGCAGGATCCCGTACGCCGACGTCGTTCTCGGCCATCCGAGCGCGCTGCCCGTCGCCGGCGAGGTCTACGGCTACCCGCCGTCGTGGCCGCGGGCTTTCAGCCCGGACGCCGACGCCCTCCGCGAGCTGCGCGACCTGTGCGAGCGGGTCAGCGAGTCGTTCACGGCCGAGTGGAACACGGCGCTCGCCGAGCTCGACCCGCAGGCCCCGCCCAGCGAGTCGGCGTTCTCCGAGCACGGGGAGCTGCTCCTGCTCAACTACCCCGCCGAGCTGCATGACCCGGCGCGCCCGCTTCCGCCCCACGCGTTCCTCGGGTCGTCCGTGCGCGTCGAGCCGCCCGACGCCGAGGTCGAGGAGTGGCTGGCGTCGTCAGACGAGCCGTTCGTGTACGTGAGCTTCGGATCGTTCCTGTCGGTGCGGGCCGACGTGGTCGCGCGCGTCGTCACGGCGTTGAGCTCGCTGGGGCTGCGGGGGGCCGTGGCGCTCGGATCGGCTGACCGGGGCGAGCTCGGGGCAGTTCCTGCGACCTGGCTCGTGAGGGAGTTCTTACCGCAGGTGACCCTGCTCGGAAAGGCGGCCGCGGCCGTGACCCACGGCGGCAACAACAGCGTGACCGAAGCGATGACGGCGGGCGTGCCGCTGCTCGTGCTGCCGTTCTCGACCGACCAGTTCGCCGGTGCAGAGGCCATCGAGCGGGCCGGGTTCGGGGTCGCGCTCGCTCCCAACACGGCGACGGCGGGCGAGCTGGAAGACGCGCTGCGCACAGTGCTCGCACTGCCCGCGGACGGGCTGGTGCGGCTGGCGCAGGATCTGCGTCAGAGCCCGGGGCGGACCCGCGCGTTCGACGCGGTCACGTCGAACACGAAGCGGGCCATGGCCTCGGGGTCGCCCGACACGTCGCGGTAGCGCTGCATGCGGGCCGCGTTCGCGTCGTAGTCGGGACCCTCGCGGACCTCGGCGGTGTGGTGCAGGGCGAAGACGCGGCCGACCTGGCGCCGCGGGGGCTCGCCGAGGAGCGTCTCGTGCGCGATGTACCAGGCGGCGTCCTCGAAGCCCCAGCCGCGGAATCGCTCGTCCTGGCCGCCGTGGCTCCGCCACGTCTCGGGGGTCGTCACGTAGACGCCCGAGCAGGCCCCGCGGACGAGCTCGAAGTCGCAGTCGGCGAGAGGCGTGCCCTCACGGAATGAGGCGGTGCCCTCGCGCCCCAGCCAGCGGTACTCGTCGTAGGGGAGATGGACCACACCCGAGGTCGGGGCGGCCGCGATCGCCTCATGCAGAGGTGCGAGCTCCGGGATCGTGTCGGCGTCGCCGATGACGACGACGTCGCCGTCTGCAACGCCCGCGACACCCAGGTTGCGGCAGCGGGCGAGCACGAAGACGTCGTCGTCGCTGTCGATGGTGACGACCTCGGCGTCGGGCAGGTTCGCCGCGTACCAGGCGCGGACATCGTCGAACGCGGGGAGACGGGAGGGCTGAGGGCGCCAGGGGAGCACGACGGTGACCATCCGCCGAGCCTACCTGCGCGCAGGCGCGCGCCTGCGCCTGTGCCTGCGCGCCCGCCCACCCGCCGGCCGGTGAGGAGTCGCTGGTTGCTCGGCGCGAGCCTCGCCGCCAGCAACCAGCGACCCCTCACCGGCCGGGAAGGGGGGGGGGGGGGGAGGAGGGGCGAGGGAGGAGGGGCGGGGGAGGGAGGGGCGCGCGTGCGACGCCGCGTGACGCGCGGGTCGCTATCGCGGCGGCGGGGGAGGACGATTGTTTCATGGCCGACCGCATCGACGAGCTGGACCCGACGCACGACATCCGTGCCGCCCGCACCAGCATCAAGTGGACCCGCTTCGCCCCCGACGTGCTCCCGCTGTTCGTCGCCGAGATGGACTACGGAATCGCTCCGGCCATCGAGGAGGCGCTGATCGCGCGCGTCCGGTCGTCCGACCTCGGCTACCTCGACGGCCCCGGGCCGCTCGCGCCCGCCTTCGCCCGCTTCGCCGCCGACCGGTGGGGCTGGGCCGTCGCCCCCGAGCGCGTCCACATCGCCACCGACGTCAGCGTCGGCATCGTCGAGACCCTCCGCGTCGCGCTCCCGGAAGGTGGCCGCGTCGCGATCGCGCCTCCCGTCTACCCGCCCTTCTTCGAGCTCGTCGAGGAGGCCCGATGTCAGGTCGAGACCATCCCGCTGCTCGAGAAGTGGGGCGTGTGGAGCCTCGACCTCGCCGGGCTCGAGCAGGCCTTCGCGCAGGGAGTGCGCGTCTTCCTGCTCTGCAACCCGCACAACCCGGTCGGCCTCGTGCACGAGCCCGCGACCCTGAGGGCGCTCGCCGGCCTCGCTGCGAAGTACGACGTGCTCGTGATCAGCGACGAGATCCACGGCCCCCTGACCCACCCCGGCGTCGTCTTCTCGCCGTTCGCGCCGATCGCGGCCTCGGCCGGCGCCCGCTCGGTCGTCGTGACGTCGGCCAGCAAGGGCTGGAACCTCGCCGGCGTGAAGTGCTCCGTCGTCGTCGCCGGTGACGACCGCTCGGCAGCCCTGCTCGACACGTTCAACGACGAGGTGGCCTGCCGCACGAGCATCCTCGGGCTGCACGCCAACATCGCCGCCTTCTCGACGGCGGTCGACTGGCTCGACGAGGCGATCGCCCGCGTCGTAGCCAACGACCGGCTCCTGAACGCCCTGCTCGCCGAGCAGCTGCCGGGCGTCGTCTACCACCGCCCGCGGGCCGGGTACCTGGCGTGGCTCGACTTCCGCGGCCTCGGCCTGGGCGACGACCCCGCCGTGCCCCTCCGTGAGAACGCCTACGTCGCGCTCAACTCGGGTCTCGGATTCGGCGCCGAGGGCCGGGGCTTCGCCCGCCTCAACCTGGCCTGCTCGCCCGACACCCTGCGCGAGGCCGTGGCGCGCATCGCGTCGGCCTACCCGTCGAGCACGCAGGCGGGGCCGGTCTGGCACGTCGCCTGACGGGGCTGCTGCTGCCGCCTGCCCCGCCATCGGCACGCACTGCTTCGGCGGGGGCTGGTCGGATTCGGCGTGTCTCCGGAGACCCGCCCGATCCGACCCGGACCCGCCCACACCGCCGCCTTGACCCACGCCTGCGGCCGCTTCTCACGTCCGGCGCCTGCGGCCGGTTCTAACGACTGGCGCCTGCGGCCGGTTCTAACGACTGGCGCCTGCGGCCGCTTCTAACGCCTCAGCGCCCGACGCGCCAACGCGTTGCCCCCGAACTGGCCGAGCTGCACCAGCACGATGATCGTCGCGACGGTGATGTAGACGACCGGCCAGTTGTAGCGCTGACTGCCGTAGGTGACCGCGAAGTCGCCGAGGCCGCCGCCGCCGATCAGTCCGGCCTGGGCCGACATGTCGACGATGCCGACGAAGATGAAGGTGTAGCCGAGGATGAGCGGGCCGAGCCCCTCGGGGATCAGCACGGTGAAGATGATGCGGATCGGGCCGGCGCCCACGGCCCGGGCCGCCTCGATCACGCCGGGCTCGATGCCGACGAGGCTCTGCTCGACGATGCGCGACACCGCGAAGGCGGCCGCGAGCGACAGCGCGAAGGTGGCCGCGTTCGGGCCGATCGTCGTGCCGACGACCGCCGACGTGAGGGGCGATACAGCGGCGATGAAGATGACGAACGGGATCGGGCGCACGATGTTGACGACGACGTTGAGTACCGTGAAGGTGACCCGGTTGCCGAGCAGGTTGCCCGGCCGCGTCACGTAGAGGCCGATCCCGAGCGCAAGGCCCAGGATCCCGGCGATCAGGATCGAGATGACCACCATGTAGAGCGTCTGCCCGATGGCCGTCACGAACACGTCGATGTTGCTGAGGAAGAAGTCCATCAGCGCTCCTCGTTCCAGTCGATACCGCGGGCGGAAAGCCCGTCGAGGGCGGCGTCGATCGCCGCGTCGTCGCCGGCGAGCTTGTACGTCAGGGCGCCGACGGGCCGCTGCTGCAGCTCGCTGATGCCGCCGAAGATGAGGTCGGCCGTGACGCCGTGCTCCGCGAACGCGGAGGTCACCACCCCGATGAAGCCGGGGATCTCGGCGACCTGCACGGTGGCGATCCGCCCGGGGTGGCTCTGCCGCAGGCGCTCGAGCGTCTCGGGAGAGGGGCGATCCTGCAGGACCGACCGGACGAAGCGCGCCGCGGCCGGCGTGGTCGGCTTCGCGAAGACGTCGTAGACCGGGCCGCTCTCGACGATCCGGCCGCCGTCCATGACGGCCACGCGGTCGGCGATGGCGCGGATGGCGTCCATCTCGTGCGTGATGACGATGATCGTGACGCCGAGGTCGCGGTTGACCCGCTTGAGGAGCGCCAGGACGTCGGCGGTGGTCTCGGGGTCGAGCGCGCTCGTCGCCTCGTCGGCCAGGAGCAGCCGCGGGTTCGTCGCGAGCGCCCGGGCGATGCCGACACGCTGCTTCTGGCCGCCCGAGAGCTGCTCCGGGTAGCTGTGCGCGCGGTCGAGCAGCCCGACGAAGTCGAGAAGCTCGGCGGTGCGGGCGTCGCGCTCCGCCTTGCCGAGGCCGGCGACGCGCAGCGGGTAGGCGACGTTTCCGGCGACGGTGCGCGAGCGGAACAGGTTGAACTGCTGGAAGATCATGCCGATGCCCTGGCGGACCCCACGGCGGTCGCGCTCGGAGAGGGCGGTGAGCTCCTGCGCCCCGATGAACACCCGGCCGGAGGTCGGGAGCTCGAGCGCGTTCACGAGGCGGACCAGCGTCGACTTGCCGGCTCCGGAGTAGCCGATGACGCCGAGGATCTCGCCGGCCTGGACTTCGAGCGAGACGTCGTCGACCGCGGTGCGCCGCCCGGCGGGGGTGTCGTAGACCTTGCTGACGCCCTCGAGCCGGACGAGCGCTTCGCCAGTCACTACTTCGACGCAGCCTTGGCGTCGGACTCGACGGTGGCGAGCTCCTTCTGCAGGTCGGCGGCGCTCGTCTGGCGGAACACGGCCGTGTCGTTGTTGGCCTCCTGCACGCCCTTCTCGACGCTGGCCGTGTGGTAGAGCTTCGCCAGGTTCAGGTAGAGCTCGTTGTCGGCATCCTTCTTGGCGGCGACGAACACGTTGACGTAGGGCGCGGCGCTCGACGACGAGGGGTCGTCTTTGAAGATCGCCTGCTTCGCGGTGAGGCCGGCCTGGGTGGCGAAGTTCTGGTTGACGATCGCCGCGGCGACCGAGCCGCTCTTGAGGGCGCCCGCCGTCTGGTCGGCCGAGAGGGCGGTGACGTCGACGTTGTGGGTCTCGATGTCGGTGACAGTCGAGAAGGCGGTGCCGCCGTCTTTCAGGGTGAGGAGGCCGGCAGCCTGGAGCACGAGCAGGCCGCGCGCCTCGTTGACGGCGTCGTTCGGAACGGCGACCTTGGCGTCGGCGGGCAGGTCGGACGCGTCGGTGTACTTGGTCGAGTAGAGCGGCAGCGGGTAGACGGCGGTGGCGCCGATCGGCTGGAGGTCGTCGCCGGTCGTCACGTTGTAGTTGGCCAGGTACTGGATGTGCTGGAACTCGTTGAGGTCGAGCTGCCCCTGCGAGAGCGCGGGATTCGGCTGCGTGTAGTTCGAGAAGTTCACGAGCTTGATCGTGACGTTGTACTTCTCTTTCGCGAGCTTCGAGTAGGTCTTCCAGTACGGCTCGGACCCGTCGGCGACGCCGATCGACACGGTCTTCGCCTCGCCGGTCGTCGACGACGACGGGCGGTTGACGACGATGATGACGACGACGATCGCGATGACGACGATCGCGGCGATGATGCCGATGATCAGCGGGCGGCGGTTGCGCTCGCGGGCCGGGAGCTGCGGGGGCGAGCCGTTCGGGGTGGTGGGGACGGACATGGCGGGCCTCTTTCCGGTGCGGTGAGAATTCGCCGAGCGTCTCGTGGTGACTCGGCGACGTCTCAGGGTGCCCGGGTTCGACACGGCCTGGCCAATCGGGCTGCAACCCGGCGTAACCTGCGCGAAACATCCGTGCTGGAGCGCAGGAACTGGCCACCCGCCGCCGGCTAGCTGAACAGACCGGGCGTGTTGCGCTCGTACGCCTCGAGCAGCGAGCCGGCGAGTCGGGTCGACGGGACGAGCGGGTGCAGCGCCAGCGCCGTGAAGGCCAGGCGGCGGTCGCGCTCCAGGGCGGCGCGAATCGTCAGCTGCTCGACGCCCTTCATCTGGAGTATCAGGCCGACCTCGGTGGGGCCGGGCGCTGTCGTGGCGAGCGGGTGCGCTCCGGCCGCGTCGACCAGGCACGGCACCTCGATCACCGCGTCGGGCGGCAGGGCCGGCAGGACGGTGCCGTTGCGCACGTTCACGATCATCGTCGCCCGCTCGTCGAAGGCGATGGCCCGCATGACGTCGAGCGCGACCCGCTCGTAGCCGCCTCCTTCGAGGCTCGGGCGCTGCTCGTCGTCGGCGCGCGCCTCCTGCATGTAGGTCGCCTCGCGGTCGAGCCGGGTGCGGTGCCAGGCGTCCAGCGCGACGAGGGGGTCGGCGGCGACGGCCTCGTAGAACCGGTGCTGCTGCTCGTGCAGGTAGTCGCCGCGGGTCGCGGGCTGCGCGGTGATCGCGGCCACAGCGTCGCGATCGTCGTAGTAGTAGTGCAGGTACTCGTTCGGCAGGGAGCCGAGTGTGCGCAGCCAGTCGATGCCGAAGACGCCGGCCTCCTCGAGGCCGCCCAGGAGCGCCCCGTCGGCGAGGGTCTCGGCGACGAGGTCGCGGCCGTCGACCGTCGCGTGGCGCAGCCAGCCCAGGTGGTTGAGGCCCACGTAGTCGAGGTGGACGCGGGCGGGCTCGACGCCGTGGAGCTCGGCGAGGCGACGGCCCAGGCCGCTCGGGGTGTCGCAGATGCCGATGACGCGGTCGCCGAGAACGGTCTGCATCGCCTCGGTGATCATGCCCGCCGGGTTCGTGAAGTTGATGACGTACGCGGTCGGGCACACCGCGGCCACCCGCTCGGCGACGTTCATGGCGACGGGGATGGTGCGGAGCGCGTAGGCGATTCCGCCGGGGCCGGTGGTCTCCTGGCCGAGCACGCCGAGGTCGAGTGCCGCGTGCTCGTCGGCCGCGCGCCCCGCCGTGCCGCCGACCCGGACGGCCGAGAACACGAAGGACGCCCCCGCGAGCGCCTCGTCGAGCACGGTCGTCGGCTCGATCCGGATCGGGTGACCGGCCGGGCGGATCTGCTCGAGCACGTGGACGATGACCGCCAGGCGCTGGGCCGAGGTGTCGTACAGCGAGACGGTGTCGATGGTCGCGTCGTCGCCGACGAGGGCCGAGAAGACGAGCGGCACGCGGAACCCGCCGCCGCCGAGGATCGCGAGCTTCATGGACGCAGGCTACAGGCGGCGGGCGCGATGCTCGTCGAGCTCCTCGACGCTAAGCGCCCGGCGCCGCCGACTTCGGCCCCGCGCGGCGCTCCGCCTCGAGGCGCTCGGCCTCCTCGCCCGAGATGGCCTCCCCGCGCGCGACCATGCCCGAGACGTCTGACAGCGGGATCTCCTTCAGGAACAGCGACAGCACGAACGCGATCGCGACGAGGGGGATCAGGTACCAGAACACCGGGGCGAGCGAGTCGGCGTACGCGGCCACGACGAGGTCGTGGATCGCGGTCGGCAGCTTGTTCAGGGCGGCGGGGTCGAGCGTCGAGGTCGACGACGCCGCGTCGGACGCCGAGGCGCCGGCGCTCGTGAACACGTCGGTGAGCTTCTCGGTCAGTCGGCTCGTGAAGATCGCGCCGAAGACGGCGACGCCCAGGGCCGAGCCGACCTCCCGGAAGTAGTTGTTCGTGCTGGTTGCGGTGCCGACGTCTTTCGCGGGGACCGAGTTCTGCACCACGAGCACGACCACCTGCATGATCGAGCCGAGGCCGGCACCGAAGATGAACAGGAACACGCAGATCAGCCAGATCGGGGTGTCGGCGGTCAGGGTCGTCATCAGGAACATGGCGACGCCGACGAGCACGGTGCCGATGATCGGGAACGCCTTGTAGCGGTTGGTCTTGGCGATGACCTGGCCCGACAGGATCGACATGCCGATGAGGCCGACCATCATGGGCAGCAGGAGCAGGCCCGAAGCCGCGGCCGATGCGCCGGACGCCATCTGCAGGAAGGTCGGAACGAAGGCGAGCGCTGCGAACATGGCGATTCCGAGCACGAAGCCGATGGCCGTCGCGATGACGAAGATGCGGTTCGTGAAGAACGACAGCGGGATGATCGGGTCGTCGGCACGGTTCTCGACGAGCACGAACAGGGTGCCGGCGACGAGCAGGCCCGCGCCGAAGAGCCAGGTCTCGGGAGCACCCCAGCCGTGCTTGGCGTTGCCGCCGAACTCGGTGAAGAAGATGAGGCAGGCGGTCGTGATCGAGAGCAGCGCGACCCCGCCGACGTCGATCCTGCGGGTCGCCTTCTTGTTCGGCAGCGTCAGGGTGAACCAGGCGATGGCGAACGCGGCGATGCCGACGGGGATGTTGATGTAGAAGGCCCAGTGCCAGGTGAGGTGGTCGACGAAGAAGCCGCCGAGCAGGGGTCCGCCGACCGCGGCGAGGCCGAAGATGCCGCCGAGCGGACCGAGGTACTTGCCGCGCTCGGACGCCGGCACGATGTCGGCGATGATCGCCTGCGACAGGATCATCAGGCCGCCGCCGCCCAGGCCCTGGATGGCGCGGAAGACGACGAACATCCAGAAGTCGGTCGAGAAGGCGCAGGCTGCCGATGCGATCGTGAAGATGGCGATGGCGATCAGGAAGAGGTTGCGCCGCCCGAGCACGTCGCCGAACTTGCCGTAGATCGGCATGACGATGGTCGTCGCGAGCAGGTAGGCCGTGGTGATCCAGGCCTGGTTCTCGACGCCGCCGAGCTGGCCGACGATCGTCGGCATGGCCGTCGACACGATCGTCTGGTCGAGGCTCGACAGGAGCATGCCCGCGATGAGCGCGGCGAAGATGATCCAGATGCGGCGCTGCGTGAGCAGCAGCGGCCCGTCGCCGGTCGTGGGAGGGGCGGTCTTCTCGGTCGTCATGCGGTGTGCACCAGGCTTCTCGTGGGGGTGATCGTCGGAGCGGTCGTCGGAGGGGGAGGGGGAGCGAACAGGGCCCGGGCCGACTCGACCCGCGCGTGCAGGAGGTCGGCGAAGGCGACGTCGTCGTCCCCTCGGAGGACGGCCTCGAAGGCGAGGCGCACGAGAGCCTGGAAGGCGACCAGCGCGACCTCGACCTCGACGCGGTCGGGGTGGCCCCGGCGGGCGGTGATGCGGTCGATCAGCAGTTCCTGCTCGGCTCGACCCGACTGGATCATCGCCGTGATCAGCTTCGGCTCGCGCTGCAGGGCGCCGACGAGGTCGTCGAGGTCGGACGCCGTCGGGCCCATCGCGGCGAAGTGCTCGACGGCCAGGTCGGTCAGGTCGTCGACGAGCGGTCGCCGTGAGCTCGCATCACGGTCGCGGGCCTCGAGGAAGGCGCCGAGCAGGTCGTCGTCGAAGCTGTTCTCGACGCCGAGCACCGCGGACTCCTTCGTCGGGAAGTAGTTGAAGAAGGTGCGGCGCGAGATGCCGACGCCGTCGCAGAGCTCCTGGACGGTGAAGCCGCTCAGGCCCGACTCGGCGGTGCGGCGACGCGCCTGCGAGACCAGGGCGGAGCGGACGCGGAGCTGGCGCGCGTCGGGGTCGGAGGTCACCGATGAATGATTGCACTATTTCGCGGAGAGTGCACGTGCCACTCTCTCGAAGGGGCCTCCGGTGCCGAATGCCCGGTCGGCGAACCGCTCGCCGATGCGGCGGTGGGCCTCGGGGCCGGGGTGGAGGCCGTCGGGCAGAGGGAGCTCTGCTGCGTCGGCGGCTGCGAACAGGTCGAGCCCGTCGAGGAAGTGGAGGTCCGGGTCGTCGGAGCGACTCGCGGCGACGGCCTCGAGCTCGCGCCGGATCACCTCGAGCGTCAGGCGCCCGGCGGCGACCTCGGCCGGGTCGCCGGTGGCGATGAAGCGGATCTGGTCTGTTCCGATCGATGCCGGGTCGAAGGCTCCGGGCCCGGGCGTCGACTCGTGGGTGCCGCAGAAGAGAGGCGACACGAGCAGCAGGGGCGTGTCGGGGTGGCCGTCGCGGATCGTGTCCAGGAACCCGTGCACCGCCGGGGCGAACGCCCGCAGGCGCATC
Source organism: Frondihabitans sp. OV104 (assembly GCF_057787745.1). Classification (NCBI taxonomy): domain Bacteria; kingdom Bacillati; phylum Actinomycetota; class Actinomycetes; order Micrococcales; family Microbacteriaceae; genus Frondihabitans; species Frondihabitans sp. OV104. The sequence goes on along the minus strand of NZ_CM173541.1, from coordinate 1,865,740 downwards.
ACATCGGCGTTCACGACGTTGATGCCGAGCTTCACGCTGATCACGTCGGCCGGGGTGTCGCGCATGACCCGGGCCATGAACGGGTCGACGAGGGCGCTGCCGCCGAAGCCGAGGCTCTGCAGATCGACGCCGGCGCGCCGGGCGGCGATCGCGGGCCAGATCTCGCTGGGGAAGGCGGCGTTCGAGCCGTGGCTGATCGAGCTGCCGTGGTGGAGCCAGACGGGAGAGCGCGTCTCGTCGGGCCGCACGGGCGCATCGGCGGCCACGGTCACGAGCTCGACGGTCTCGTTGTGCGGCAGCCAGAGCTCGACGAGCTTGTCGTCGGCGGGCAGCCCTTCGAAGCGCGCGACGTGCGGCTCGCCCTGGCGGAACCCGCTCTGGCCGGTCGTCAGATCGACCTCGACGGCGTCTCCGCCGGCGATCGTGTCGCGAGCGACGAGCGCGCCGTCGACGAGGAGGTCGACGACCCCGCGCGGGCGGTCGGCGCCCCGGTAGGCGACGCGGGTCGGATGGAGGGTGAGCTCGACGGCGGTGGCTGTGGTCCGGAAGGCCACGCGGACGCCCGACGGCTGCGACTCGACCAGGGTGAGCTGGCCGTCGGCGTGGCGGGTGCGCACCCACTCGGGCAGGCGGTGCAGGCGGAACCCGCGGTCGCTCGGCTCGATGGTGGCGCTGCCGCGGAGAAGAGCGGGTGTGATGTCGACGGGGATCATGAGGCGCCCTCCTCGACGCTCGGGGTCCAGCTGGTGAAGACGACGTCGAGGGCGTCGATGGAGCGGCGCCACGACTCGTCGACGCTCTGGTCGCGGTGATCGAAGGCGCCGGTGCGCTCGAGCGCGACGAACCCGGCGACGGTCGCGCCCGACATGCGGGCGGCGTGCACGATGTCGTCGTCGGCGAGGCGGTAGCCGCGCAGCACGGCGACGGTCTGCCCTGACACGCGGGCTGCGGCCTCGGATCGCACGACCCCCGTGTCGGCGCGCCGCTGCAGCGACTCCCACCGGCCGGGGTGGGCGCGGGCGAAGTCGCGCTGCGCGTCGCCCATCGCGACGAGGGCGTCACGGCGGCTGCGGCCGGCGATCGCGGCGCCGACGGCGTCGGCCAGTTCGGCGAGGGCGAGTTCCTGCACCCCCGACAGGATCGCCTCGCGGTCGCGCACGTGCCCGTAGAGGCTGGCCGTCTGCACGCCGAGCTGACGGGCGACGGCCGAGACGACGATGGCGTCGAATCCGTCGCGGTCGGCCAGGTCGGCGGCCGCGGCGACGATCGTCTGCGGGGTGAGCGGGGTGCGGGGCATGCCGTCACCCTAACACCGTTAGGTTCAGACCTAAAACACTTAGGGCAGCCACTGCCGTCCCGGGCGACCAGGGGCTCCCGCCGGATGCGCCGGAGCGGGCCGGGCGCCGTGCGGCGCCGGAGTCGGCGCCGCGGGGACGCTCAGCGCCGGTCGAGGACCGCGGAGGTGGCGACGTCGCCGCCGGGCGTGACCGTCAGGGTCACGACGTCGACGCGCGGGTGGCGGGTGCGGGGGATCCAGTAGGCGAGCCAGAGCAGCCCGGTCACGGCGGTGAGGGCGGCGTTGACGCAGAATCCCAGCAGGCGGCGGCGCTCGAGCACGACCTCGCCGGCGTCGGAGCGGACGACCGCGTACCCGAGGTCGGTCCAGTGGGTGACCTCGGCGTGGAGCGAGCTGCTGGTCGACGGGCTGAGCATCACCGTCTGGCCCTGGACCTTGGTGAACACGCACGAGCAGCTCGACGCGAGGGGGCAGGCGCTGCGCATCGCGGCGGCCCTCGTGGTGGGCGCGCTGCTGGTCGACGTGGCGCCCGTCGACTCCGACCCTGCTCGAGTCGGGGTCATCGAGAAAAGGGTGCGCGTCATGCAACGATCTTATGCCCGCCCCGTGAGCCACAAGACCGTGCCGAACGTCCAGCACCCGGCTCTCGGCCTGCACTCGGCCCGGCACGGTGGAATGGCCGCATGAGAACCCGAGCCCGAGCCGCTCTGTCCGCCGCCCTCGTCGCAGGAGTCGTCGCCGTCGCCGGCTGCGCGGCTGACGACACGACGTCCGACGACACGACGTCCGAGCGCACGGCGTCCACCGCCCCGACCGACCTGGCCACGGGCGAGGTCGCCCCGGTCGGCGCGCCCGCCGATGTCGCGACCGGCCTCGACGCGCCGTGGTCGGTCGTCCTGCTCGGCGACACGCCGCTCATCAGCGAGCGCGACTCCGGGCGGATCCTCGAGCTCGCCGACGACGGGACCACCCGCTCGATCGGCACCGTGCCGGGCGTGGCCTCGGGCGGCGAGGCCGGCCTGCTGGGCCTGGCCGTCGACGACGGCGAGCGCCTGTACGTCTACTCGACCGCCGACGACGGCAACCGGATCCAGCGCTTCGCCGTGAGCGGGTCGGCCGGCGGCTACGCGCTGGGCTCCGCGACCACGATCCTCGACGGGCTGCCGTCGAACTCGTTCCACGACGGCGGCCGCATCGCGTTCGGGCCCGACGGGATGCTCTACGCGAGTGTCGGAGACGCGGGCGCCAGCGCCGATGCGCAGGACAGGTCGAAGCTCGCCGGCAAGATCCTGCGCATGACCGGCGAGGGCGAGGTTCCGGGCGACAACCCGTTCGCGGGGTCGCTCGTGTACAGCCTCGGACACCGCAACGTGCAGGGTCTCGGCTGGGCGGCCGACGGCACGATGTTCGCGGCGGAGTTCGGCGAGAACACCTGGGATGAGCTGAACGTCATCGAAGCGGGATCGAACTACGGCTGGCCCGAGGTGGAGGGCGCCGGCGGCGAGGCGCAGGGCTTCGTCGACCCCGTGCAGCAGCGGGCGACCGACGACGCGAGCCCGAGCGGCCTGGCGGTCGTCGGCGAGACCGTCTTCGTCGCCAACCTGCGCGGCGAGGTGCTGCGGGGCATCCCGGTCTCCGACCCGGCGACCTCGCACGACTACCTGTCGGGGGAGCTCGGCCGGCTGCGCACGGTGCTGGAGTCGCTCGACGGCGACCTCTGGGTGCTGACGAACAACACCGACGGCCGGGGCTCGCCGCGTGACGACGACGACCGGCTGGTGCGGTTGCGGCTGGCCGCGTGAACCACGGCATCGAGCAGTAGCGCGAGGGCTGCTCCGGCGGCGACGAGCAGGGGGCGGGAGCGGCGGCGCGACGTCATGCCTCCAGCCTGCCGGGCCGGGTCGGGGCTGGAGTCGCCCGGGCGGGGGATCCGCCTCCGTCGGGGGTCTCGTGCTGTGGGCCCCAGCCGGATCGGCTCAGCCCCTCCGAAGGTGCGGCGGGTTGGTGCCGATCCGGCGGGTTCGACACCCACCCCTCGCGGGTACGACGGGTGGGAGCGCGCTCACCCGCGGGTGCGACCCGGCTTGGGGGTCGCGGCCAGGCCTGGTGGAGGACGATCCTGAGAGACACGTTGCGAGCCGTGCGGGACCGGCTCCGAGTCGAGAACACCGAACACCGGGGGTAGTCGTGCCGTTGAAAGCAGCCGAGGCCATGAGGGATTCCTACGCGAACGAGATCGCCCGGGCGGTCCACGCAGGCATTCGTCCCGACCCGTTCGCCGTCGAGGCCTGGGAGCGCTACGACTCGGAGGCGAAGGCCCGCGAGGAGGCCGCTGCGCGCGCCAGCTGACGCCCCGCGGCTAGAGAGGAGCTGGGCCGCTCGTCCGCCTCGCAACCACTGACGACGGGACCCGGTGCAGCCGCCCTGTTCCGTCGAACCCGCCGATCCGCTCCAGAGCGAATGTCGCCGCCATGGCGCCGATGTCGAATGTGCCGTTCCGGACCGACGACAGAGACAGCCGCCCGATGCCGGCGATGTACGTGTCGTCATAGCCCACCACCGACACGTCATCCGGGCATGAGAGTCCGAGGTCCTGCGCGGCCGAGAGAGCGCCGATCGCCGTGAGGTCGTTGTACGCGACGATACCGGTCGGCCGGACGATGGCCTCGAGCACTCGTCTGGCGCTCGCATAGCCGGACTCCTCCATCGCGCCTGCCTCGTCGGCGACGATCATGTCGACGAGACCGGCGTCCGTGATCGCCTCGCGGTACCCCTGCTCGCGCAGTTCGCCGACCAGCTCCGGGCCGCGCAGGTAGGCGATGCGGCGGTGGCCGAGAGCGATCAGATGCTCCGTCGCGAGCCGGGCCCCTGCGACATCGTCGCCCACGACGACGTCCGCGTCGATGCTCGCAGGGTCGTACGTGCCCGCGAGGACGACCGGAGTGCGCGCGGAGAGCGTCGTCAGGCCGGCCTCCTCGCCCGAGGTACCGAGGGCGATGATCGCGTCGACGCGCTGTCGCATGAGAATCTGGATCGACGAGCGACCGACCCGCTGGTTGGTCGCCGAGTCGACGATGAGGGGTGCGACACCGGCAGGCTCGAAGGCTGTGCTGATCCCGTCGAGGAGCTCGACGTACCACGGGTTGCGCAGGTCGTTGATTAGGATCCCGACCGCCCCGGTGCCGTTTCCTGCCAGCGCGCGAGCGAGGCGGTTCGGCTCGTAGCCGAGCTGTGAAACGGCCTGCAGGACAGCCGTCCTGCGTTCGGGGCTGACACCCGGTTCGGAACGGAGGACCATCGAGACGAGCGACTTCGAGACGCCCGCCCGCTGGGCCACATCGCGGATCGTCGGCGCTCGCCGAGACCCCGGTGAGGATCTGTCGACGGTCATTCGTCCAGCGTAGGGGTTGCGATCTGTCGACCGGGCTGTATTCTGGACCGGTCCAGACATGTCAGGACAAAATGACAACAGCCTGGCATAATCGGACTGAGCCTCACGACGAAGTGGACAGCATGCCCCCCAAGATCTCGATGAACGTGACGACGACCTTCCACGGAAACGTCGCGACCGACATCCAGCACGCGAAGGCCGCCGGGTACGCGGGGATCGAGCTGCAGAGTCCGAAGCTCTACCGGTATCTCGATGCCGGCTACGCGGTCGAGACCCTGCCGGAGATGCTGGAGGGCATCGAGGTGACCGGCCTCGGCGCTGTGCTCGACATCGAGCGCCAGGGCTCCGCCCGCGACGAGTACCTCGCCGAGGTCCGTCGCATGTGCGAGATCGCCGTCGTCGTGGGTGCCCCCATCGTCCAGCTGTGCACGGGGCCCGTCGACTGGAACGTCGTGAAGGACTTCCGGGCGGGGCATCTCGCTGCCGAAGACGGCCGCTACCGGGCCACTCTCGGTCTCGGCGAGGTCGACGCCATCCGCCTGGCGGGCTCCAACGTCCGTGACGCCGCCGATATCGCCGCGGGCCTCGGCCTCGAGCTCTACCTCGAGCCGCTCGCCTGGGCGCACCTCAACCGGTGCCGACACGCTCTGCAGCTCATCGACGAGGCCGGCCGCGACAACGTCGGCATCGCCCTGGACACCTGGCACTTCTGGACCACCGGCGACACCCTCGACGAGGTGCGCGCGCTGCCGAAGGAGCTCATCAAGGCGGTCCACCTGTCAGACGGCCTCGACCTCGATCGCGAGAACGACGTCCCCGACCAGAGCCACCACCGCGACGTCGTCATCGGCGGCGGCGCGATCCCGCTGCAGCAGTGGGTCGATGCGGTCAAGTCGACCGGCTACGACGGCTGGTGGGTGTCGGAGATGTTCTCGACGCGCGCCGACGAGCAGGATCCCCAGGCCATCGCATCGGCGATGCGCACCCTCATCGCGACGATGGTCGGCTGATGCAGCGCTTCGCCCTGATCGGGGCAGGCTTCATCGGCGCGGTCCACGCTCGCAGCCTCACAACGAATCCCGCCGTCGACTTCGTGCTCGTGTACGACATCGACGGCGAGCGCTCGGCGGCCCTCGCCGGCAAGCACGGCGCCCGCGCCACCGACGACCTCGCCGAGGTCTTCGACCCGTCCCTCGTCGACGCCGTGTTCATCGCCTCATCGACCGACACCCACGCGCAGCACCTGCGGAGTGCGGCCGACGCCGGACTCGCCGTGATGTGCGAGAAGCCGGTCGGGTCGACCCTGGCCGAGGCGGTCGCGGTGGTGGAGCACGTGGAGGCATCCGGAGTTCCTGCGATGGTCGATTTCAACCGCCGATACGACCGTGACCACGCGGCTCTGAAGCGCGTGGTCGACGAGGGCGGCGTCGGCTCGGTCGAACTCGTCCAGATGAGCTCCCGCGGACCCTCACTGCCGCCGATCGAGTACCTGCGTAGCTCGGGAGGGCAGATGCGCGACCAGACCGTGCACTTCTTCGACCTCTGCCGATGGATTACCGGGGAAGACCCCGTCTCGGTCTCCGTGGCCGGATCTGCGCTCGTCGATCCGGCGATAGCCGAGTTCGGCGACGTCGACACCTCAGTCGCGACCCTGACACTCCCGTCGGGCGCACTCGTGCAGATCGACAGCGTCCGGCGCACCGGCTACGGCTACGACGAGCGCATCGAGGTGATGGGCTCGACGGGGCTCGTCGAGTCGAGGCGCCAGTCGAGCGGCAATGTCGCGGTCTACGGTGGCTCGGGTATCGTGCTCGACGCACTCCACGACGGCTGGTTCGCGCGAGTCGAGCCGACCTATTCAGCCGCGCTCGGCGCATTCGTCGGCGCCCTAGAAGCAGGGCTGCCGGCTCCGGCACCGCTCCGCGACGGGCTCAAGGCCCAGGCGATCGCCGAGGCCGCGACGGCGGCCCTCATGAGTGGAAGGACCGAGACCGTCTCGTACTGACCCTCTGCTCCGTCTCCGCTCACAGAACCGACCTTCACAGAACCGCCCTTCACAGAACCGCCTTTCACCAGAACAAAGGAGTTCCCATGACCTCGACCACCCGCCCCACCGACTCAGCGTCGGGCAGCGCCGCCTCGGCTCTGCCCCCGCTCACGACCGGACCGCACTCGAGGCGCCTCGGCCAGGTCGCCCTGATCGCCACCTTCGGCGGCCTCCTCTTCGGTTACGACACCTCAGTCATCAACGGCGCACTCAGCCCGATGGTCAAGGAGCTCGGCCTCACCAACCTCACCGAGGGCGCTGTGACGTCGGGCCTCCTCTTCGGCGCCGCGATCGGCGCCATCACGGGTGGCCGTCTCTCGGACGCCTGGGGCCGTCGCAAGTCGATCATCCTCATGAGCGTGCTGTTCTTCATCGGCGCCATGGTCTGCGTGGTCGCACCGACGTTCGGCGTGATGCTCGTCGGCCGTGTGATCCTCGGCCTCGCCGTCGGTGCGGCCTCGACGGTCGTCCCCGTCTTCCTCGCCGAGCTCGCGCCGTTCGAGATCCGCGGCTCGCTCGCCGGCCGCAACGAGCTCATGATCGTCTCGGGCCAGCTCGCCGCCTTCATCATCAACGCGATCATCGGCAACATCTGGGGCGAGGGCAACGGCGTCTGGCGCATCATGCTGTCCATCGAGGCGCTGCCCGCCATCGCGCTGTTCATCGGAATGCTGCGCATGCCCGAGTCGCCGCGCTGGCTCGTCAGCAAGGGCCGCGACGAAGAGGCTCTCACGGTCCTGTCGACGCTTCGCACCAAGGAGCGCGCCGTCGCCGAGCTGAAGGAGATCGACGAGGTCACCTCCGAGGAGTCGAAGCGCCAGACCCTGTCGATCGGCGAGATCCTGCGCAACAAGTGGTTCGTCCGCATCATCCTGGTCGGCATCGGCCTGGGTGTCGCCCAGCAGCTCACCGGCATCAACGCGGTCATGTACTACGGCCAGAGCGTGCTCCGCGAGGCCGGCTTCGGCGCTCAGACGGCGCTGATCGTGAACATCGGCCCCGGCATCGTCGCGGTCATCGGCGCCGTCATCGCCCTGCGCATGATGGACCACTTCCCGCGTCGCCTCACGTTCATCATCGGCTTCACCCTGACCACGATCTGCCACCTGCTCATCGGCATCGGCTCGGTCGCCCTGCCCGTCGGCAACGCTGCTCGCCCGTGGGTGCTGCTCGTGCTGATCATCCTGTTCGTCGGATCGATGCAGACCTTCCTGAACGTCGCCGTCTGGGTCACCCTGTCCGAGATCTTCCCGCTCAAGATGCGCGGCTTCGGAATCGGCGTCTCGGTGTTCTGCCTCTGGATCGCCAACGCGTTCCTGGGCCTGTACTTCCCGACGATCATCGCGGCGTTCGGCATCACCGGCACGTTCTTCGGGTTCGCGGTGGTCAACGCCCTCGCACTGCTCTTCGTGTGGCGGGCCGTCCCCGAGACGCGCGGCCGCACCCTCGAGAAGCTCGAAGAGGACGTCTCCACCGGCGCGATCTACATCAAGCCGCTGGTGCGCAACAAGTAACAACCAGGAGACCCCGCGTTCCGGCGCAGGCGCACTGCCGCGGCAGTGCGTCCACGCCGGAACGAGGGGTCTCTCGCGCCTAACGGACGCGGGGTCTCTCGCGTGCCACGACCGCGGGGTCGAGGCGGGCGGCGACGGCGCCGAAGCGCGGCGCGCCGCCTCAGTCGATGAGCGCCGCGCGCCGGCTCAGTCGACGAACGACACCCGGTCGGCGCGGAAGTGATCGAACACGACCTCGATCGGCACGTCGTCGAGGTCGAACACGAGCTGCTCGCGCACCAGCACCGCGGCGCCCTCCTCGGCGCCGAGCAGCTTGCTGGTGCGGGAGTCGGCGACCGTCGCCCCGATCTCGGTCTCGATCTCGCCGAGCTCGGTGCCAAAGTACTCCTCCGTGACGCGCCGCATGTCGCCGCCGTCCATGGGCTCGAAGGTCGAGCGGCCCACCTGGTAGTAGGTGGTGCGCACCCCGATGGGCTCGCCCCGGTACAGGAACAGCAGCTCGTCCATCATGACCGTCGGCTCCAGGACGCGGAGGCGGCGCTGCAGCATGGGCACGTTCGTCACCTCGGCCCGGTCGATGATGCGGAATCCGTAGTCGGCGGCGCGCTCCGGGTCGTCCCCGACGATGTCGTTCATGCGCAGGAGCACCTTGCTGCTCGCGACCGTGGTGCCGCTCCGGGTGTGCCGCTCGAGGATGCCGTCGCGGGCCAGGCTCTGCAGTGCCTCGCGGACGGCGTTGCGCGAAGCGCCGAGCGACTCGACCAGCACCTCTTCGATGAGCTTCTCGTTGAGCGGGTAGACCTCGTCTTTGACGGCGGCGGCCACCATGTCGCGCACGCGCCGCGAAAGCGTGTGGCGGCCCTTCGCGGAGCCGCCGAACGATCGCGGATGCCTGCCGTCGTCGTGCACGCGTCCATTCTGCCGGGCCCCGGGAGGCGGAGGGGACCCCAGTGGGCGGGGTGGGCCGCCGGGCTCCCGCCGGCCTCGACGTGGAGCGGCCCGGCCCCGAGCCGCCGAACCGGCACGAACCCGCCGCCGCGGCGGCGGGTTTCTGCCGGTGCGGCGGGTGCGGCGGGCTGCGGCGGTCGCAGCGGGCGCGGCGGCCCGGCGCCGGGTGCGACGGGGCGAGGGCGGGCGGGAGCCCGGCGCTGGGTGGGCCGTCCTCCGACCCTCAGCCCGCGAAGAAGCCGGTGGCGGCGAGCCCCACCCGTCGCCGGGCCGTCGGCTCGTCGTCGCCGAAGCGGTCGACGCCCCACGCCAGCGCCGTCGCGAGCTCGACGACCTCCTCGGCGGTGACCTCGGCTCGCACAGAGCCGTCGGCCTGCGCCGCCGCGACCAGCGCTGCCGTGCGGTCGTGCAACGGCTGCCAGACGGCGGCGAGCGGAGAGGTCGGCTCGTCGCGCGCGGTCGCCACGCACGACGGGAGCCCTTGCCAGACGCGGAGCTGCCAGGTCATGCGCTTCATCCACTCGGCTAGGGCGTCGCGCGGCGGCATCGACCGGGTGAAATCGTCGGCCTCGGCGAGGGCGGTGTCGACGCTGGTGCCGATCGCGGCGGCGAGCAGGTCGTCGCGCGTGGGGAAGTTGCGGTAGAGGGTGGCGTTGCCGACTCCGGCGCGGAGGGCGATGCCGTCGAGCGAGGCATAGGCGCCGTCGGACTCGAACGTCACGAGCGCAGCGGCGAGGATTGCGTCGCGGTTGCGCCGCGCGTCGGCGCGGAGAGGGCGCGGGTCGGTCTCGGGCATGGCGTTCCGGTCGTCGAGTGCTGAACTTGATTAACTGGGGATAGTCCCCGCATACTGAGTCGGGGACGTTCCCCACTTATCGAAGGAGTCTAGATGAACCAGCCACTCGACGGTCGGGTCGTACTCGTGACGGGCGCCAACGGCGGCCTCGGCCGACACTTCGTCCAGCAGGCGCTCGACCTCGGAGCGGCCCGCGTCTACGCCGCCGCGCGGTCGCCGAAGGAGTGGGGCGACCCCCGCATCGTGCCGCTCGCCCTCGACCTGACGGACGCCGCGAGCGTCGGCGCTGCAGCAGCCACAGCCGCCGACGTCGACCTGCTCGTCAACAACGCCGCAATCGCACCCGTCGGAGACTCCCTCTTGTCGGGCACCGAGGAGCAGCTCCGCGGCATCTTCGACACGAACTTCTTCGGCACCGTCCGCGTCGCGCAGGCGTTCGCGCCAGTGCTCGCCGCGAACGGCGGCGGCGCGCTGCTCAACGTGCTGTCGTCGGCGGCGTGGATCCCGGTGCCGACCGGCTATGCGGCGTCGAAGGCGGCCACGTGGTCGGCGACGAACGCTCTGCGCGTGGAGCTCCGCGGGCAGGGGACCCTCGTCACCGGGCTGCTGGTCGGCATGATCGACACCGAGATGTCACAGCGGTGGGACATCCCGAAGGTCAGCCCCGAGAGCGTCGTGGCCCAGGCCTACGCGGGAGTCGTCGACGGTGCCCTCGAGGTCATCGCCGATGAGCCCACGCGCGAGCTCAAGTCGCAGCTGAACGTGCCGGCCGAGCAGCTCTATCCCGCGTTCGACGAGCTCCTCGCGGGGTTCACGGCCTGACGGCCGCCGCGGCTGGACGGCGCTGAACCGCCTTCCCGCGCGAACCCGCCCAACCGGCACGAACCCGCCGCCGCGGCGGCGGGTTTCTGCCGGTACGGCGGGTGCGGCGGGTGCGACGCCCGGCGCCGGACGCCGGACCTGTACCCCGAGCGCGTCCCCTCAGCGGCATCGCAGGCCCCGGCGGATACCGTCGCCCTCGAGGCGCCTCCCGACCTCGGGCGCCGTGAATCGAGCAGAGGAAACACGCCGCGATGAGCAACAACCACAGCAGCAGCGACCACAGCAGCCCCGACCAGTACAGCTTCGAAGATCCCCGCACCCGCTACCCGAACATCTCGCCCGAGGTGCAGCAGCAGCCGGAGCCGGGCCTCCAGTCGCAGATGACGCCCGTTCCCGACCTCGGCGAGGAGTCCTATCGCGGCACTGGCCGACTGACGGGACGCCGCGCGCTCATCACCGGAGCCGACTCCGGCATCGGCGCCGCGGTCGCCATCGCGTTCGCGCGCGAAGGCGCCGACGTCGCCCTCTCGTACCTGCCGGAGGAGCAGGAGGACGCCCAGCACGTCATCGACCTGATCGAGGCGGCAGGCCGCGTGGCCGTGCCGATTCCGGGCGATATCACCGACGCCGCGTTCTGCAGCGAGCTCGTGCAGCGCGCGGTCGACGGCCTCGGCGGCCTCGACGCCGTCGTGAACGTGGCGGGCAAGCAGGTGTGGAAGGAGACGATCGAGGAGATCTCCGACGAGCAGTTCGACACGACGTTCAAGACGAACGTGTACGCGCCGTTCCGCATAGTCAAGGCGGCGCTCCCGCACCTCCAGCCCGGGTCGACGATCGTGAACACGGCTTCGCTCGAGGCCTACGTGCCCGCGCCCGACCGCCTCGACTACGCCACCACCAAGGGGGCGATCAACAACTTCTCGAAGGGGCTGGCGCAGCAGCTCGTGAAGCGCGGCATCCGAGTCAACGTCGTGGCGCCCGGCCCGACCTGGAGCGTGCTGCAGGTGACCGGGGGAGTCGACCCCGAGACGCTGCCCGAGTTCGGGTCGAGCGAGTCGCCGATGGGGCGGGCCGGGCAGCCTGCCGAGATCGCACCCGCGTACGTCTTCCTGACATCGGGCGAGTCGAGCTTCGTCGCCGGAGAGACCCTGAACGTGAACGGCGGGATGGTGACTCCGTAGTTCCGGCGCTCCCGATTGAAGGCCCCCGGTCAGACGACCGGGGGCCTTCGGCGTGCGCTGTGCGCTGAAGCGCTGCGCCCTAGGGCTTGAGGACGACCTTGATGCAGCCGTCCTCTTTCTTCTTGAACACCTCGTACATCTCGGCGGCGCGGTCGAGCGGCACCGGGTGGGTCACGAGGTCTTCGGTGCCGAGCGGGTCGGATGCGTCTTCGACGAGAGGCATCAGCGTGTCGATCCAGTGGTGCACGTTGCACTGGCCCATGCGGATCGCGATCTGCTTGTCGAAGAGCGACAGGAACGGCGTGGGGTCGGCGGTGCCCCCGTAGACGCCGCTCAGAGACACCGTGCCGCCGCGGCGCACGATCTCGAAGGCCAGGTGCATCGCCGACAGCGAGTCGATGCCGGCCTTCTGGATGAGCGGCTGAGAGATGGCGTCCGGCAGGGCGGCTGCGAACTTCTGAACGAGGCTGACTCCGCCATGGTCGTGCGCCTCCATGCCGACGGCGTCCACGACGGAGTCCGGCCCACGGCCGTCCGTCATCCGCTTGATCTCGTCGGCGACGCCCTTCGTGAGGTCGAGGGTCTCGACCCCGTGCCGCTTCGCCATGTCGCGTCGCTCGGGCACCGGGTCGACCGCGATGACGCGGTAGCCCTTGTGCACGCCGATGCGCGAGGCGAACTGGCCGACCGGGCCGAGGCCGAGCACGACGAGGGTGCCGCCATCGGGCACGTTCGCGTACTCGACGCCCTGCCACGCGGTAGGCAGGATGTCGCTGAGGAAGAGGTAGCGCTCGTCGGGAAGCTCGTCGCCGACGACGATCAGGTTCGCGTCGGCGCGCTTGATGCCCAGGTACTCGGCCTGGCCGCCGGGCACCTGGCCGTAGAGCTTCGTGTAGCCGTAGAGCGTCGCACCGGAGTCGTACTCGGTGACCTGCGTGGTCTCGCACTGCGAGAACAGGCCGCGGTCGCACATGAAGCAGTCTCCGCACGCGATGACGAACGGCACGACGACGCGGTCGCCGACCTTGATGCGCTCGACGCCGGGTCCGACCTCGGTGACGACGCCCATGGTCTCGTGACCGAGCACGTCGCCCTTGTCGAGGTAGGGGTCGAAGACGTCGTAGAGGTGGAGGTCGCTGCCGCAGATCGCCGCTGAGGTGACCTTGATGATCGCATCACCGGGCTCGCGGATCTCGGGATTGGGGACGTCTTCGACGCTGACGTTCGTGATCGACTGGTAGGTGAGTGCCTTCATACGTCCCTCGTACCCCGATCGGTCTCCGGCGTCGATCAGTCGGGGTACAGGGAGTCGTCGTCAGCGGCCGGCCGACGGCTTGGGGTGGCCGGGAATCGAGTCGCCCGAGAGGTTCAGCTCCGATTCGTCGACCTCGATGTCGCCGCCGTCGTCTGGTCCGCCGGTTCCGGGCAGAGCCACGATGTCGTCCGTGTCGATGTCGTCGTCGACGGCTGCGGACTCCTCGACGTCGCTGTCCTGCAGGTCGCGCGTGACCGCCTCGGACCGCGGGCTGTCGACGGTGGGGTCGTCGCTGTCGCGGCGATCGGGCGCGGTCTCGATTCCTGGATTCGGGTCGGTCGCGTCGGTCGGGAGGTCGGAATCGGTTGCTGCTGAGTTGCTCATGTCGTGAGTCCTTGTCGATGCGGGTCGGCCTTGGGGCTTCGGATCCGGGGGAAAGCCGCTGCTTCGCCAGGTCCGTGGTGACAGTCGGTCGTCACCCGCGCGACAGTACGCCGCGCAGTCTGGACGCCGCGCCGTCTCGGAGCCGCACTGTCTCGACGCCGCGCCGTCTCGAAGCCGAGCTGTCTCGAAGCCACGGTCGCGACGGCGTCAGAGGCCGGGGAACGCCTCGGTGAGGTCGCCGAGAACGGCGTCCGCGCCGGCGGCTGCGAGTTCCTGCGCCGTGAAGTGCCCGGTGGCGACGCCGATGCCCAGGGCGCCTGCGGCATGTGCCGACGCGATATCGCGCGGGGTGTCGCCGACGACGAAGACCTCGTCGGGCTCCAGGTCGTGGCCGACGATGAGCGACGCCTTGCGGATCGCGGCGCGGGTCGCCTCGTCGCGATCCGGGGAGTCGGAGCCGTAGCCGCCGAACACGAAGTAGCGGCCGAGGTCGCCGGGCTCCATCTTGGCGCGGGCGGCCCCCTCCATCGCGCCGGAGATGACGCCCAGCACGACGCCCTCGGCCGCCAGGCGGTGGAGCAAATCGTCAGCTCCGGCCTCGACCCGGTAGCCGGGCGACGTGCGGATGTCGGCGGCGAGGTGCCAGAGGTAGCGCGCGTAGAGGCGGGCGAGCTCGTCCGGGGTCGGCTCGCGATGGAGGACGCCCTGGAAGGTCTCGCGACCGACTGCGGGGTCGGTCTCGCCCGACGAGGTGTGCTCGCCGATGTCGGCGGGGACGCCGTGCAGGTCGAGGAACGCGGCCTTCCAGCTGCGACCGCCCGCTCCGCCGGTGTGGACGAGGGTCTCGTCGATGTCGAACAGGACGGCGACAGGCTTCTTCACGAGCGGCCGCCATATTCGTGGGAGGTGAGTTGAGAAGTGATGGTCACTCGCCCGAGTGTGCCCCCGGTCGCCACGCTTTGTCCCCCGTCAGGCAGCCTGGCCTACGGTGTCGTCCATGAGCGACTCCATTGAGAAGGGCGACCGCGTGTCGTGGAACACCCCGCAGGGCCGGACGACCGGCGTCGTCAAGGAACGACGCGTCAAGGACTTCGAGTTCGACGGGCAGAAGTTCACGGCGTCGGACGACGAGCCGACCTACATCGTCGAGTCCGAGAAGTCGTCCGCGGAGGCCGCCCACAAGGGCTCGGCGCTCCGGAAGCTGAAGAGCGACTGACCCGGAAAAACGACCGGCCCCGAAGAGCGACCGGCCCCCAGGGCTCAGGACGCGATCAGGCCGGCGGCGTCGACGAAGAAGTCGGCGTAGCAGACGTCGGGAGCCGTCGGCTCGTCGCGCCTGGTCGGGGTCGCCGCGAAGGCGTCCACCACGAGGGTGCGACGACGCTTCGGGTAGACCTCGATGCGGGCGGGCATCGCCGAGGCGTGCCGCACGTACAGGCTCACTGACCGAGGCCGAGCATGAGGGCGATCGCGGCGGCCGACGTGCCGGCGAGGGCCATGACGCTGCCGGCTGTGCCGATGGTGCTCGTCGTCTTCGCGTGGCGGTGCCCCGGAATGGCCTTGAGCGTCTCCCGGCCCTTGGGGCGGTAGGAGGAGCGTCCGCGCGGCACGAGCCGCGATGAGGCCGTGGTCGCCGAGCGGCCCTGCTTGAGGTCGGTGGTGATGTCCATGCTGGTTGCTCCTCCTCGGGGTGTGTGCCCCGGTCCTTCTTCGGTCGGCCGTGCGGCTCGATGGCATGAATCTAGATCGCCGTGACGGCCTGGAGACCGGCTGAGTCGTTCATCCCCACGGAGCGTGCGCAAATCGGATAGCCGCACTCGGTCCGCGTGCGGAAACGGGACAGCCGGGGTGCAGCCGTGCCCGCGCAGACCTATCGTGAGTGTCACCCGATCAGAAACGGTTCATGGCCTCCTCTCTCTCCCTGACGTCCGTCGTCATCGACACTGACGCCGAGCGCGCGATCCTCCGAGCCGCGGACTCCCTCTTCACCGAGCACAGCATCGACTGGGTGACCCTCGATGCCATCGCCGACAGGGCGGAGTCGTCGGTCGGCGAGATCACGCGCCGCTACGCGACCAAGCGCGAGATCCTCGTCGCCGTCCTCGCCTACAAGCACCAGGGCTGGGTGGCTCGGCTCGAGAAGAACGGCACGCGTGTCGACGACCCCCGCGACGAGATCCTCGAGGTCTTCTCGTACATGGAGGAGTGCTTCGCCGACACCACGTGGCGCGGCTGCTGCTTCGTCAACGCGTACGCCGAGGTCGGCCGCGAAGACGAGGGGATCGCCGCACTGGCCGTGCAGCACTTCGAGGAGGTCGAGCGCCACATGTCGGTGCTCTGCGCTCGCGCGGGGCTGCCCGACTACGTGTCGGACGCCCTCACGATTCTGATCCAGGGCGCTCGCGCCGAGGCCGGGATCCACCACACGGCCAAGCCCGCGCGCTCCGCCCGTCTCGCTGCCGCGATGCTGATGTCGGTCTACCAGAACGGCGAGACGGTCGACGACCGGTTCTGACTCCGACGTATTCCGGATAGGCCAGCCTCGTCGAGGTACCGCCGTGCGACTGTTCTCACGGTGAACAGTTGAGAGAGAATCCGGACCGTCTCGAGGTCGACACGAGCGGCACCGACATCGTCGAAGCCCGCGAGATGCTTGCGAGCGCCTACAACGGCGTCGAGTGGCGAGCCGGAGAGTGCGACGCGCCCTTCTCCTTCCGGTACGCGGCGGCCGGCGATTCGTCGATGACCGTCCGGGCGCTGCGCTTCGAGGGGCACATGGAGGGCGAGATGCCCGCCGGCGACGATTTCGTCGTCACCTCGCTCAGTCGCGGAACGGGTCGATTCGACGACGGGCGTCGCGAGGTCGTGGCCGAGCCGGGTGTCCCGCAGCTGTGGCCGACCGACCCGTTCACCTTCGGCTTCGAGCAGTGGGATCAGCGCCTCGTCCAGGTCAACCGCACCACCGTCGAGACGATCCTCGGCGAGCGGGGCATGTACACCGGCCACCTCGCCTTCGACCACACCGCGCGGCCCACCGACCAGGCGCTCCAGCGCTGGCGGCAGACGGTCTCGCTCATCTCGGCGACCGTGCTCGACCGGCACGCCAGCCCACTTCTCCAGGCCGAGATGGGGCGGATCGCCGCGGTGTCGCTCATCGAGCTGTATCCGCTGACCGCGGCCGAGCTGCCCGCCGAGCTGCTGCTTCCGCGGTACGCCCACGTGCGCCGTGCCGTCGAGTACGCCCACGAGCACGCGCACCTGCCGATCACGACGGCCGACCTCGCCCGCATCGCCAACGTCAGCCTCCGCACTCTGCAGCAGGCCTTCGTCCGCCACTTCGACATGAGCCCCAACAGCTACCTCAGGCAGATCCGCCTCGACCGCATCCACGAGGAGCTCCTCCTGTCGGATCCTTCCACGGCGACCGTCGCCGGCATCGCCCAGAAATGGGGCATGGCCCACGCTGGCCGCTTCGCCGCGGCCTACGCCCAGCGCCACGGCCAGTACCCGAGCGAGACGCTGGCGAGCCACCGCCGCTAGAAGCGGGTGGGCCCGACGGGCTGCAGGTGCAGCAGGATCCTGCGAAGGTGCATCGCGCAGAGCACCCCGGGCCCCATCGACGAGCCGTCGGCCAGCGTGCGGGCGTCCACGATCGTCACCAGCTGACGCACCGAGCGCGCCGCTCGGCCCACCGCCCGGTGCCGCTCGGCCTCGGTCGCGTCGCCCCGGTCGACGGCGTCGGCGACCCCGTGGCACGCCTCGGCGAGGGGCGCGGCGAGCACGGGGTCGAACGTGAGCGCCCCGTGACGGCCCCAGATGGTGTCGGTGAGAGCGCCGGTGATGTCGCGCACGTGGAACAGCACCGTGTCGAGCACCTCGAGCCGCTCTGCCCCGTCGCTCGGGTCGTGCTTCCGCCAGAGCGCCCGCGGGTTGCCCTTGCGGCTCTCGGCCCCGTCGGCCAGGGCCCGACGCACCGACGCCGACGTGGCCGCCAGGCGGTCAGAGCCGCGCGACCACGCCTCGTGCTCGGGCGGCCAGGGCTCCGACAGCGCCTGCCCGACGTCGTGCAGGTGCTCGGCGATCTCGCGCTCGAGCTCGCCGACGCGCGCCTCGGCGGCCCGGCTCGTCACGGCCGGCGCGACTGCGAAGTTGACGGCCAGGCCGATGGCGACCCCCACGCCCATCTGCGCGAGGTAGCCGAGCGAGAAGCTCTCGGCCCGGCTCCCGCCGATGATCAGCACGAACAGGGCGGCCATCGGCACGTACTCGCGTCCGGCGCCGAACCACCCCGTGCCCGAGAGGAGCACGCCGATCCCGACGACGAGCGGGATGCTCCACCAGGTCGGGCCCACCGTCAGCATCGCGACGGCGGCGAGGCCGATCCCGGCGACGAGCCCGAGGAGCGTCTGCAGGCCCGTGCGCGCCGAGCCCATCAGCGTCGGATACATGCTGATCAGGGCGCCGAGGGGCGCGTAGTACGGATAGTCGTCGGTGGTGCCGGGCATGTGCGGGCCGACGGCCCAGGCGATCCCGACGGCGACCGCGGTCTTGGCGGCGAGCAGAAGGCGCGGCCGGGCGGTGGCCGTGCGCCAGGCCGGCGCGAGGGCGGAACGGGACATCCGGACGAGCGTACGGGGTTCCTGCTGGGCGCCGGGCGAGCCGGTCACACCACGAACGTCTCGAACGTGCGGGCGAAGTTCTCGAGGAATCGCTCGTGCAGCTGCGGCGGCTCATCGCCCCGCGGTGTCGTCTGCGATCCGTAGGCGTCGAGCGCGTCCCGTTTCGCGGCCTGCGCCGCCGGCGGGAGCGGCAGCCGCCCCAGACGGTCCCACGGCACATCGGGGTGGGCGGGCGACCCCCAGTGCCACAGCCAGATCGGGTACTCCCAGAGCACGTCGCCCCGGGCATCGGCCAGCTCCGCTGCGACCTCGCCGAGCACGCGGTGGTCGCGGTGGCCGTCGCCGCGCCACGGGGCGACGAGCTGAGCCCGGGGCAGGGGGCGCAGGATCGCGGCGACGTCGGCGAGCACCGCGTCGCGGGCCTCGCGGACCGTGCCGTCGGGGTACCCGAGCGAGTGCGAGCCGACCACTCCCAGCGCGGCCAGGGCGGCGTCGAACTCGGCCGCCCGGACGGCGGCGATCGAGTCGGACGCGTGCGACGCGCGGCCGTCGGTGACCAGCACCACCGTCACCGGCCGACCCGCGGCTGCCGCACCGTGGAGGAGCCCGCCGGCGCCGAGCGTCTCGTCGTCGGGATGCGCGGCGAGCACGACGAGGGGGAGGTCGGCGGGCGGGGTCAGGGGAGGGGCGGCGGTGAGGCGGAGTTCCTGCGCCCAGTCGCTGTTTGCGGTGCCCGGGTCGCTCGAGTCGAAGCTCACCACGACGTCGTCGTCACCATTGCGTCGTCGTCACCACTGCGCCGTCTTCACCATCGCGCCTCGGAGTCGCGGACCGCCCGACCCTCCGAGACGGCATCGCGCTCGCCGTGGTGCTGGCGCAGGTAGAGCTCGAGGTCGGCGACCCGCTTGGCGTGGGCCGGATCGTTGACCAGGGGTGCGGGTCCGAGCGCGTGGCCGACCGATCGCAGCACGGCTTCGGCGGCGTCGGCGATCGTGGTGCGCACGCGCTTGGCCAGCAGGGATGCCGCGGTTCCGGTCGAGCCGGGCCCACCCGTGTCGATCTGCGCTGCGGCGGTGACGAGGGCGGCACGGCCTTCGGCGAGGCGGGCGTCGACCTGGCCGAGGTGCATCAGCAGGATGGCGTCGTCGGCCCGGGCGGG
Organism: Frondihabitans sp. OV104; assembly: GCF_057787745.1. Classification (NCBI taxonomy): domain Bacteria; kingdom Bacillati; phylum Actinomycetota; class Actinomycetes; order Micrococcales; family Microbacteriaceae; genus Frondihabitans; species Frondihabitans sp. OV104. The sequence goes on along the minus strand of NZ_CM173541.1, from coordinate 1,846,327 downwards.
TTCGCGGGCGGCGGCGAGCAGGGTCCGCGCGACGCCGGTGGCCCCGCCGAGCCAGCAGGCGGCGACGCTGATGCCGCCCCATGCGAATCCGGGGCGGTGCAGGTACCAGCCGGGGTCGCCGATGGGCAGAGCGGGCGAGGCGGCGAACGAGACCGGGCCGCTCGGGATCTCCTGGAGGCCGCGCGCCGCCCACGCGGGCTCGACGGTCGTGCGCGGGTCGGCCAGCTCGACGGCGAAGAGCCCGCGGCGGGCGTCGTCGACCCAGGCGGTGACGAGGGCGTGCGAGACGGTCCCGGCGAGGGAGCACCAGGGCTTGGTGCCCGTGAGCGTCCATCCGGTCGGGGTCGATTCGGCCTCCAGCCTCACGCCCGGACCCTCGGCGGCGAACACGCCCCAGGTCGAGCCGTCGCGCACGGCCCGCTCGGCCTGGTGCAGGATCGTGACCGCGTCGAGATGGGGCTCGACGGCACGCGCGAGGGCGACGTCGGCGGCTCCCAGGGTGGCGAGCGCCTCCCACACGTCGAGGGTCGTGCTGCCGGCGGCCGTCGGGAAGACGTCGGGGGTCGTGCCCTCGCCGACGTAGGGTGCGAGTTCGCCGAGGGCGACAGCAGTTCGGAGGGCCTCGTCGACCGTCGCGGGGGAGTCGTCCAGAACCCGTGCGGTCACGGGACCGACGACGTCCCCGAGGGCCACGCGCCTCACAGGGTCTCCGCCAGGTAGCCGGCGTACCCGCCCGGCGTGCGGCCGACTCGGCGGCCCGAGGTGACGACCTGGCAGACGTCGGAGGCCGCGATGACCCACGGACCGCGCCGCAGACGGTCGACGAGCCGGTTGTCCTCGTGCTCGTCGACCGGGTCGAAGCCGCCGGCCGCGAGGTAGGCGGAGGCGCGCAGCCCGAGGTTCGCACCGTGCACGTGTCCGTTGGGCCGCCCCAGCACGTGGGTCTCGAGCCACGCGGCGTTCTGCTCGTCGGTCAGGTCGTCGGGGTCGGGCCGGACGGTGCCGACCATCACGTCGACGCCGCGATCCGCCATCGACACCTGGTCGGCGAGCCATCGCTCGGGGACCACCGAGTCGGCGTCGGTGTTGGCGATCCAGATCGATTCGGGCGCAGGAACGGGCCCCACGCCGCCCAGCAGCACCCGGATTCCGTGCGCGCGCGCCGCTCCCACGCGCCCGGCCGTCGACTCGAGCACGCGGACCCCCTCGAATCCCGCCGCCGTCGCCGCGGTCGCGTCCGTCGAGGCATCCGCCACAACGACCACGTCGACCGCGACGTCGGGGCAGGCGCCCCGGAGAGCCGCGCGGGCGCGGCCGACGGCCTCGAGCGCCCGGCCGATCAGCGCCTCCTCGTCGCGGGCGGGGATCACGACGAGCACCCGTCCGATATAGCCTGTGCCTTCGACCTGGATCCCGTTCGCCGTCGGGTCCGCGGTCACCGGAGCCCCGTCCGGGCCGCGATCGACCGGCCGTCGGGCGAGAGCACGTCGAGCACGAAGTCGTCTTCGGCGTGGTGCGCCAGCAGGTACCAGCCGGGCCGCCGTCGGAACACCGCGTTCACGGTGTCGCCGGGCTGCGCGAAGTCGCCCTCGGGGTGTCGCCAGTGGCAGGCGACGACGGTGCCCTGCGGCGTGAGCGATCCGGCGATCAGGTCGAGCAGGCGGCCCAGGCGGTCCGGTTCGAGGTAGTAGCCGACCTCCGACACGACGACCAGGTCGTGATGGCCTGTCGGAAAGCCGTCGACGGCGTCGCCCTCGAGCACGGCGACGTTGCCGTGGCCGGCCGTGCGGCGGCGTGCCAGGCGCACCGCCTCGGCGGAGAAGTCGACGGCGGTGACCCGATCGCAGCGCTCGGCGAGCTCGGCTGTGAGGACGCCGTTGGAGCAGCCCACCTCGAGTGCGCTGCCGAACCGCTCGCGGGGGAGCGCGGCGAGCAGGATGGCGCGCTTGCGCACCTCGTACCAGCGCGTCGCGACGCCCCACGGGTCGTCGTCACGTGCGTGCGCTTCGTCGAAGTGGCGCTGGACGTTCTCGGCCCTCACGCCGAGACGTTCTGCGAGGCCGAAGCCGGCGTGGGTGCCGAGGCGGTCACGACGGTCCGGACCGCGACGCTGCTCAGCGGCATCGAGTCGAGCGCGCGACGGATGGCGATCGACCGGTCGTGGCTCGTCGCCGACACCGGGACGATCGCGCCGTTGGCCAGCCGGGCCTGCACTTCGACCAGATACATGCATCAATCCTGGCGGGTGGCGCGGCTGAGTGCCAGGGGGTAGCGGGCGCTGGCGGAGTGTGCTCAGTCGAATCGCGGCGTCCAGCACGTGCTCTCGAAATGATTATTGTGCAATGTGCACAGTTAGTTGTATGGTCGGGGTATGGCAATCACATTCGCTACCCGGATCGGACCGGGCTTCGTCACCACGCCGACATTCGAGAGCATGCGCTTCCCGGCCGGCGAAGGCCACGTCAAGGTCGCGCACGACAACACCGGCAAGGGCGACCTCACCGAGGTCGCGACCCTCACCGGCGCCGACGCCAACGACCTCGTGCTCCTGGGCATGTGGGCCGACGCCGCCAAGCAGCGCGCCGCCCGCACCGTCGCCCTCATCCCATACCTGCCCGGTGCCCGCCAAGACCGCGGACTCCCGTTCGGGGCCAACGTCTACGCGACGATCATCAACGGCTTCGGCATCGACCAGATCGTGTGCCTCGACCCGCACTCGCCGGTTATGCCGTCGCTGATCGAGCGGCTCACCATCGTCGACCCGGCGCACCTCGTCCGCCAGCACGTGGTCGGCCGAGCCGACCGCGACACGGCCCCGCAGCGCTACGCCGGCATCATTGCCCCCGACAAGGGCGCGATCGCCCGGGCCACCGAGGTCGCGACGATCTGCCACCTCCCCGTCTTCCGGGCCGAGAAGCACCGCAACCCCGACACCGGCAAGCTCGACGGCTTCACCTGCGAAGAGCTCCCCGAGACCGGGAGGTTCCTCGTGGTCGACGACATCTGCGACGGCGGCGGCACCTTCATGGGCCTCGCCGAGTCGACCGGCCTCCCCAGGGAGCGCCTCGGCCTCTTCGTCAGCCACGGCGTCTTCTCGGGGCGTGCGCCCGCCCTCGCCGACCACTTCGGCGAGATCGTCACCACCGACAGCTACCCCGCCCAGACCGAGATCCCCGGCCTGCGCGTCATCGACCTCCACCCCGCCCTGACAGGAGCAATCCAGTGACTTCCGCACATCCAGCGACCTCTGCGCACACAGCGACCGCCGCACACCCCGTGACCACCATCGCCCCGCGCCTCACCACGGCCAGCCCGATCCAGGCGCTCCTCACGACCGACGGCTACAAGCAGTCGCACCGCCAGCTCTACCCCGCCGGCACCACGCGGATCCTGATCAACTGGACCAACCGCAGCAACCGCCTCCTGCCGGGCTCGAGCCACGCCGTCGTGTTCGGCCTCCAGGCATTCGCACAGGAGTACCTCACCGAGGCGTGGGCTCCCTTCTTCGCCGCTTCCGAAGACGAGGTCGCAGAGCTGTTCGAGCAGGAACTGCGCGACTACTTCGGGCCGAACGCGATCGGCAGCGAGCACGTCCGCGCGCTCCACCGCCTCGGCTACCTGCCGCTCGACATCAAGGCCCTGCCCGAGGGCACCCTCGCCCCCATCGGCGTCGCGACCCTCACGATCGAGAACACCGTCGACGAGTTCTACTGGCTGCCGAACTACATCGAGACCGCCCTGTCGGCCAGCATCTGGCACCCCGGCACAGTCGCGACCATCGCCCTCGAGTACCGCGACCTCATCGAGAAGTGGGCCGCGGCCACCGGGGGCGCCCTGGCCGGAATCGACTTCCAGGCGCACGACTTCTCGATGCGCGGTCAGTCGTCGCTCGGATCGGCCACCGCGTCGGGCGCCGGGCACCTGCTGTCGTTCCTCGGCACCGACTCGATGCCGACGTTCGACTGGATCCGCCGCTACTACCCCGGCGAGAACGGACTGCTCGGGGCGTCGGTCCCGGCGACGGAGCACTCGGTCATGTGCATCCGCGGCGAGCAGGGCGAGCTCGAGACGTTCAACGCGATCCTGGACGAGTTCCCGACCGGCATCGTGTCGGCGGTCAGCGACGGCTACGACCTGTTCAAGGTGCTCACCGACGTGCTGACCGAGCCGGCGCTCAGAGCACGGATCCTGGGACGCGACGGCAAGCTCGTCATCCGCCCCGACTCGGGCGACCCCGTCGACATCGTCACCGGCAGCCTCTTCGGCGACGAGCTCGCGGCCGCGGGCGACCGCGACCGCAGCCCGGAGGAGAAGGGCGTCGTCGAGCTGCTCGACGAGGAGTTCGGCCACACCGTCAACGAGGCCGGCTTCAAGGTCCTCGACAGCCACGTCGGAGTCATCTACGGCGACAGCATCACGATCGACCGCGCGACCCGCATCTTCGAGCGCCTTGCGGCGAAGGGCTACTCGAGCGACAACATCGTGCTCGGCGTCGGGTCGTTCACCTACCAGTACCTCACCCGCGACAACCTCGGCTCGGCCGTCAAGGCCACCTGGGCGCTCGTCGACGGAGAGCCGGTCGACATCCAGAAGGACCCGAAGACCGGCGGCGGCAAGAAGAGCGCCAAGGGCCGCATCGCCCTCCACCGCGACGCGAGCGGCGAGATCGTCCAGACCGACCAGGCGACGCCGGAGCAGGAGGCCGACAGCCTGCTGCAGACGGTGTGGATCGACGGGGCGTTCACGACGCTCCAGTCGTTCGCCGACGTCCGGGCCACGCTGGCCGCCGAGCGCACGGCTCGGGCGGCCCGCGCCGGGGCATGACGATGGGTGCAGCCGCAGGAGGGGCCGGGGTCGGTGCGCCCGGCCCCGGCGGCCGGCCGCGACAGCCGCTGATCGCGGTCGACGTGGTGCCGGCGTTCTTCGACGCGGCGACGGGGCTCCACTTCGGCACGGCCGTGCGCGCGGCGGACCCCGCGAAGGGCCAGCTCGCGCTGCCGGGCGTCCTGCTCGGCGAGGGCGAGCGCCTGCGCGAGGCGGCCCACCGAGCACTGGAGGTCAAAGCGGGGATCGCCGCCGACGCCGTGCGCACGCTCGCGCAGCTCCACACGTTCGACGAGCCCGGCCGGGAGTCGCGCGAGCACTCGGTGAGCGTCGCGTACCTGGCGGTCGTCGCACCCGGGCCGGCCCTGGCGTCGCCCGCCGACTGGAAGCTCGCGAGTGTCCGGAACCTCAACCTGCCGTTCGACCACGAGGCGATCATCGACTTCGCGCGCGAGTGGATGGCCGCCCGGCTCTGGCACGATCACGGCGTGACGCGGGCGCTGACCGGCGACACCTTCACGCTCGCCGGGGCCAGCGACCTCTCGGCGGCGCTCACCGGCTCGGCCCCGCACACGGCCAGCCTGCGGCGGCAGCTGCTCGCGCCGGCGAGCGGCGTGGTCCAGACCGACGAGACGGTGCCGGCGCGGGGCACCCCGTCGCGCGTCTGGGCCTGGCGCTGAGCCGTCGCGGGTGCGGCGGTTCGGGCTCGGATCGGCCCCGCCGGATCGGCCCCGCCGGATCGGCTCGGCCCAGCTGGCTCGGCCCAGCCGGATCGGCTCGGCCCCGCCGGATCGGCTCGGCCCCGCCGCAGTTCGGGCGGGATCCTGCCGAATCAGCGGGTCGGGCGAACGTCGGCGGCGAGCGGCTCCTGCGCCGCCCCCAGCTCGGCCCCGCGCCCGCACAGCGACTGGTCGATCGCGTGGAGGTGGCGCGCGATGCCGATGAGCGAGCGGTGGCGGCGCGATCCGGTGAGGTCGGGGTGGTTCTCGAGCTGGTCGATCACGTCGCCGGCCGGGTGGAACACGATGTCGGCGATCCCGCCGTCGAGGGCACCGCGGAAGGTCTCGATGTCAGCCTGCACCGCCCGCATGGCCCGGTCGAGCGCTTCGCGGAGCCCCGCGGTGTCGGCGGCGCCGAGGGCTCCGTCGGCGCGTCTCATGAGGGCGCGGCCGTGGTACTCGCAGGCGCCGAGGATCACGAGCGTCCGCCGCGACCCCGACCGGTTCGAGACGCCGGCCCAGCCCTGCGTGATCGGCTTGCTCGTCGTCGTCAGCGCCACGTAGGCGTCGCGGAGGGCGCGGGCGTCGTCGGGTGCGGCGGCTGCGGCCCCGGCACGGGGAGTGGGGATCGCGAGCCGCTGCTCGGCGGTCCGGAGCGTCGCAGCCAGCTCGCCGAGGAACACCCGCGTCGCCGACCGCATCGCGTCGCGAGTGCTGTTGGGGAACACCACGTACGAGACCAGGATGCCGATCGCGGCCCCGGCCGCCGTCTCTTCGAGGCGGACCAGCAGGAGGTCGACGCTGAACTCGCCGAGCAGCCCGTACAGGAGCGCAAGCATCGTCGTGATGCCGAAGATCATCCACGCCGACGACACCTGCATGAAGTAGAAGCCGAGGAACAGCGACAGCAGGATCAGGATCAGGGAGACGACGAGGTTGCCGCCGACAAGCCCGGCGATCAGGACGCCGAGGACCACGCCGCCGAGCGTGCCCACCACGCGCTGCCAGCCCTTCGTGAGGATCTCGCCGCGCGTCGAGGTGCCGACGTAGACGACGAACGCCGCGATGACGGCCCAGAACCAGCGCGTCGACGAGAGCGCCGTGCCCGCCGCGATCGACAGTGCCGCCGCCAGGCCCACCTGCACGGCGGTCCGCGCCAGCTGGGGGAGCGCGGAGCGTCCTGTGGGCGGCCCAGCCGGAACCGCCGCGTCGTCGGGCCCGGGCGGGAGATCGCCGGCGGGATCGACGTCGGCCGGGTCGGCGTGGCTCGGCGCCGCGTCGCCGCCGCGCGCGACGATGCCCTGCCACGACGTGAAGCCGAAGCGCACGACGCGCGCGAGGGCCTCGAGCCGGTCGTCGCTGTCGGAGACCCCGCCGGGCGACACGTGCGCGCCGTGACCGCTGACGATCGGCGTCGCCGTCGTGTCGAGCGCGACGGCCGCGTCGGCGTCGGGAGCGGCTTCAGCGGGATGCGGCGGCGCGCTCTCGCGGCTGAGCTCCACGGGCGCGTGGACCGCCCGGCGCAGCTCGCGGAGCCGCCCCGAGAGCTGCTCGCGCTGCTCGTCGGTCATGCTCCCGTCGAGCAGCACGCGCCGCACGATGCTGTGCAGGCGCTCGAGCGTCAGCTGGAAGTCGAAGATGCGCACGCTGAGCTCGTCGTTCGCGAGCCCCTCGACGAGCGGGTGGTCGGCACTCGCCAGGGCCTGCTCGGCTCCGACGGCGGTCGAGCTCGAGGCCGCCAGGCGCGACGTCGCCGTGCGGTGCAGGCGCTCGTCGATGACGCCCTCGCGCACCCCGTCGTCGACGACGTCGAGCACTCGCCCCGCCCGGACTCCCAGCGCGCGGATCAGCCGTCGCAGGTCGCGGTCCGGGTGCTTCGGCCGCAGCAGCCAGCGGAGCGCGATCACGACGATGGCGGCGATGCTCACGGCGACCGCGACGACCGGGATCTCGGCCGGGGTCACGCGCGTGAAGATCGCGATGAAGTACGACATGAACGCGACCATGCCGATCGGCACGCCCCGCTGGCCGATGACGCGGGCGAACACCGCCGCCATCGCCACGGCGACGAACACGATGTCGGCCACCAGCGTGACGTCGTTCGTGAGCGCCGCCAGGGTCACGGCGACCAGCGACGACGGGATCATCAGCAGGATCGACACCGCGCGCGGCTTCGGCCGGGTGTCGCGCACTGCGTTGCAGGCGAGCATCGTCAGGATCAGCCCGGGGATCGCCCCCGCGGCCGACAGCCCGGTCAGCGCCGCGAGCCCGAACAGGATGATCGCGACCACGATGAGGCAGGTGATCGTCGTGCCGGCGTGCCGCAGCCTCGACAGGTCGGGGTCGGACGTCGCGACTAACCGCACCGCCCGGCGCAGCGGACGCGTCACCGCGCGGCGCACCCTCGCCGACGACGACTCGCCGACCGGGATCGCCGTCGTCGCCGTGTCGACTGCCATGCGGACCTCCTGCCCCCAGGCTATTGCTCGACGGCGTCGCGCGCCGTGCCGGACGGCCTCCGGAGCAGGCGGGAGCCCGGCGCCGGGTGCGCCGGCGGTTTGGCCCCCCTGTCACGAGATGGCCCGCGTCGTCGCCCCCGCCCTCGTACGCCGACCGGCACGGCCATCTCGCGGTCTCGGCCGGTGCCGATCACGGTCCGGCGACGGGGCGGGCTCAGCCGTTGCGCCCGACCGGATGAGTCCGGGGCGCGGTCGACGACGAGCGGACCACGAGCGCCGGGATCGTCCGCTCGCGCTCCGAGGCCGGACCTCCCGCCAGGATCCCGACGAGGTCGTCCATCAGCTGACGCCCGAGCGCGTCGAAGTCCTGCCGCATCGTCGTGAGGGGAGGCGTGTAGTGGGCGGCCTCGGGGATGTCGTCGAAGCCGACCAGGGAGATGTCCTCGGGCACGCTGATGCCGGCGTCCTCGAACGCGTGGAGGAGGCCGAGCGCCATCTGATCGTTGGCGACGAACACCGCGGTGACGTCGCGGATGAGGGGGACGACGATCTTCCCCGCCTCGAACCCGCTCTGCGGAGTCCAGGCTCCGCAGACCACGTCGCGTGCGGTGAGGCCGTGGGCGGCGAGCTCGTCCCGCCAGCCGCGCGCGCGCTCGGTCGCGTCGAGGGAGTCCGGCGGTCCGCTGACGTGCAGGATCTCGCGATGGCCGAGCGCCACCAGATGGCCGACGGCGCGTCGAGCACCGTGGTACTGGTCGAGGGAGAGGCTGTGGAAGCCGGAGTGCCCGACCGGGTCGATCGAGACGAGGGGAACCGCGAGGTCGACTCCGGCGATGGCCTCGTAGGCGCTGGTGCGGACGGCGATCAGCACGATCGCCTCGACGTTCTGCCGCATCAGGAGGGCGAAGGCGGCCCGGACGGCCTCGGCGCTGGCGTCCGCGACGGAGGCGAGGGTCACGGCGTAGTTCGCGGCGTCGGCCGCGACGCTGAAGCCGTTGGCGATGCTCGCCGGCCCGAAGTCCGTCGCCCCGGTGTTGATTACGCCGATGGTGCGCGAACGGCGGGTCACGAGGGCCCGGGCGGCGACCGAGGGGGTGTACTGGAGCTCCTCGATGGCCTTCTCGACCTTCTCCCGCGTCTTGTCCGCGACGTTGGGCATGTCGTTCAGGACCCGCGAGACGGTCTGGTACGAGACGCCCGCGAGTCGCGCGACGTCGAGGATCGTCGCTGCTCGGGTGCTGCTGCCCGTGACCATGGCGTGCCCGTTCGATGAGGTGGATGGCGGCGGGGTGGGGGAGGCGCCGTGGCTCATTATCGCGCCAGCCGCTGGGGCGCCGAGCCGAGTCGGGGAGCCGTCGGGTTCTGACGACGGAGGCCCGCGGGAATGATCCCGCGGGCCCCGCCGTCTGCTCGACGCTGCGTGTCGAGTGCTACTTGATCGAGCTGGCCGCGCGACGCTTGTTGAAGACGTCGAAGGCGACAGCCGCGAGCAGGACCAGGCCCTTGATGAGCGACTGGTACTCCGTGCCCACACCCAGGATCGACATTCCGTTGTTCAGGATGCCGATGATGAGACCGCCGACGATCGCCCCGGGGACGGTTCCGATGCCGCCGGTGACGGCGGCGCCGCCGATGAAGACGGCCGCGATGGCGTCGAGCTCGAACCCGGTGCCAGCGCTGGGGCTGGCGAGGTTGAGCTGGCCGGTGAAGACCAGGCCGGCCAGAGCCGAGATGACGCCCATGTTGACGAACAGCAGGAAGGTCACGCGCTTGGTCTTGACGCCCGACAGGGACGCCGCCTGCAGGTTGCCGCCGATGGCGTAGGTGTGGCGGCCGAAGACCGAGTTGCGCATGACGGACGCGTAGATCACGACGAGCGCACCGAGGACCACCAGGACGATGGGCGTGCCGCTGTAGCTCGCGAGAAGGAAGGCCACGTAGACGACGAGCGCCACGGTGAAGGCCATCTTGACGATGAACCACGCGAAGGGCTCGTCCTCGAGCTCGTACTTGCGGCGGACCGCGCGCCCGCGGAACCCGCTGAGCACGATGGCGATAGCGGCCACGGCTCCGATGATCAGGGTCAGCGGCTCGTAGCCCGACGTGCCGAACGCCGGCAGGAATCCGGAGCCGAGGGCGCGGAACTGCGACGGGAACGGCGAGATCTGCTGGTTCTGGAGCGCGATCTGAGCCGCTCCACGGAATGCCAGCATTCCGGCCAGCGTCACGATGAACGCCGGTATCCCGAAGTAGGCCACCCAGAAGCCCTGCCAGGCTCCGACCAGAGCACCCAGGATCAGGCACAGGATGATCGCCACCCACCAGGGGAGGCCCCACTGCGTGATCATCACACCGGACATCGCGCCGATGAAGGCAACCACCGATCCGACCGACAGGTCGATGTGGCCGGCGATGATGATCATGACCATGCCGATGGCCAGGATGAGGATGTAGCTGTTCTGGATGACCAGGTTCGACACGTTGATCGGACGCAGCGTGATGCCGTTCGTCGCGATCTGGAAGAAGATCACGATCACCAGGAGGGCTATGAACAGGCCGATCTGGCGGAGCTGGCCCGCGAGATAGGTCGCTGCGGACCCGAGGGGTCCGGGCTGCTTGCCGGGCACGAGGTCCTGGCGGGGGTTCTTGAGGTCAGATGTCGCGCTCATTGACGGGGGCCTCTCGTTCTTGAGTCATGTATTTGAGCAGGTACTCGGGGGTCGCCTGGTCACGGGGGACGTCCGCCGTGATGCGCCCTTCCGAGAGCGTGTAGATGCGGTCGCAGATGCCGAGGAGCTCGGGCAGCTCGGAGGAGATGACGATGACGCCCTTCCCCTGGTCGGCGAGCGCATTGATGATCGTGTAGATCTCGTACTTCGCACCGACGTCGATGCCGCGGGTCGGCTCGTCGAGGATGAGGACCTCCGGGTCGGAGTACATCCACTTCGACAGGACGACCTTCTGCTGGTTGCCGCCGGAGAGCTTTCCCGTGAGCACCGAGACGTTCGGAGCCTTGATGTTCATGCTCTTGCGGTAGCCCTCGGCGACGGTCGTCTCTTTCGACGCGTCGACGAATCCGAGGTGCTCGAGCTTGCCGAGCGCGGCGCCGGAGACGTTGCGCTTGATGTCGTCGATGAGGTTGAGGCCGTAGCGCTTGCGGTCCTCGGTCGCGTAGGCGAGGCCGTTCTTGATCGCGTTCGAGACGGTGTTGGTCTGAATCGGCACGCCGCGCTTGTAGACGGTTCCGGAGATCCGCGTCCCGTAGCTGTGACCGAAGACGCTCATCGCCAGCTCGGTGCGCCCGGCGCCCATGAGCCCGGCGATGCCCACGATCTCGCCGGCCTTCACGCTGAGATTGGCCTGGTGGACGATCTCGCGGGAGGCGTCGAGGGGGTGGTGGACGGTCCAGTCCTCGATCCGGAGGAGCTCCTCGCCGATCGTGGACTCGTGCTCGGGGTAGCGGCTCTCGAGGTCGCGCCCCACCATCGCCTTGATGATCCGGTCTTCCGACACCTCGTCGGCGTGCATGTCGAGCGTCTCGATGGTCTTGCCGTCGCGGATGATCGTGACCTTGTCGGCGATCGCCTTGATCTCGTTCAGCTTGTGGCTGATGATGATCGACGTGATGCCCTGGCTCTGCAGGCTCTTGATGAGGTCGAGCAGGTGCGCCGAGTCGTCGTCGTTCAGAGCGGCGGTCGGCTCATCCAGGATCAGGATCTTGACCTTCTTGGAGAGGGCCTTGGCGATCTCGACGAGCTGCTGCTTGCCGACCCCGATGTCCACGATCTTGGTGACCGGGTTGTCGCGGAGACCGACCCGGGCGAGCAGCTTCGCGGCCTCGAGGTTGGTGTCGTTCCAGTTGATGAAGCCGCGCTTCGAGCGCTCGTTGCCCAGGAAGATGTTCTCGGCGATCGACAGGAACGGGCTGAGCGCCAGCTCCTGGTGGATGATCACGACGCCGGCCGCCTCGGAGTCGTTGATGTTCTTGAACTCGACCGGCTGGCCGTCGAGAAGGATCTGCCCGTCGAACGTGCTCGCGGGGTAGACGCCGGAGAGCACCTTCATGAGCGTCGACTTGCCGGCGCCGTTCTCGCCGCAGATCGCGTGGACCTGCCCGCGCTCGACTTCCAGCGTGACGTCTTGCAGGGCCTTCACCCCGGGGAACGTCTTGGTGATGTCACGCATCTCGAGGATGGTGTTGGACACAGTGGGTCCTTACTTCCGTGGATGGTCGGGAAAAGGGGGCGGCGGCCCGCTGGGGCCGCCGCCGCGATGGTGCCGGTGCTACTTGAGGTCGGCTGCCGTGTAGTAGCCGCTGTCGATCAGGACCTTCTTGTAGTTGTCCTTGGTGACGACGGTCGGCTGGAACAGGTAGGTCGGGACGACCTTGACCTTGTTGTTGTAGCTCTTCGTGTCGTTGACCTCGGGCTTCTTGCCGTTGAGCAGGTCGTCGGCCATCGTGACGGACTCGGTCGCCAGCTGGCGGGTGTCCTTGTAGATGGTGGAGTACTGCTCACCCGCGATGATCGACTTGACCGACGCCGCTTCGGCGTCCTGTCCGGTGATGGTCGGGAGCGGCTTCGACGAGGTGCCGTAGCCGGCACCCTGGAGAGCGGAGATGATGCCGATCGACATGCCGTCGTAGGGCGAGAGGACGCCGTCGACGTTCTTGCCGGCCGAGTACGACTTGGCGATCAGGTTCTGCATGCGGGCCTTGGCGGTAGCCGGGTCCCACTGCAGCGTCGCGGCCTGCGTGAAGCCGGTCTGTCCCGAGCCCACGACGAGCGTGCCGTCGGCGATGTAGGGCTTGAGGGTCGCCATGGCGCCGTTGAAGAAGAAGGTGGCGTTGTTGTCGTCGGGGCTTCCGGCGAAGAGCTCGATGTTGAGGCCCTTCTTCGATCCCGTCTTCTTGCCGTCGGCGTCGAGGACGCCGAGGCCCGTCAGCAGGCTGGTGGCCTGGTCGACGCCGACCTTGTAGTTGTCGAACGACACGTAGTAGTCGACGTTCTTCGAGCCGGTGAGGAGGCGGTCGTACGAGATGACCTTGATGCCGGCCTTGGCGGCGGCGTCGAGCTGGTCGCTGAGCGACCCGCCGTCGATCGAGGCGACGATGAGGACCTTCGCGCCCTTGGTGATCATGTTGCTGACCTGCTGGGCCTGCGTCGGGATCTTGTTGTCGGCGTACTCGAGGTCGACCTTGTAGCCCTTCTTCTCGAGGTCGCTCTTGACGGCGTTGCCGTCCTTGATCCAGCGCTCCGACACCTTGGTCGGCATCGCGACGCCGACGAGGGCGCCCTTGTTGCTGCCGGCGTCGTCGCTCGAGCCGCCAGCGCGGCCTCCCGAGCAGGCCGCGAGGCTGAAGGCGAGGCCGATGGCTGCTGCGCCGACGAAGAACTTCTTTGTCTTCATGGTGTTCCTTTTTCGTGTGGTGATCGTGAGGTGCAAAGGCTCGGAGCGTCGATGTGGACTCCGATGTCTTCTGGCGTTTCGAGAGTGTGAACGTTCACAATCCGGGGTCAATACTAGGCATCGCTCAGCGAATCGCAAGCTAGGACTGTCTCGTTTCGGTAACGGGCCTTCTCGGCGAGGCGCTGAGGCGGGCTACGCGGGGTGGCGGGCGGCCCGGATGGCTGATCCCAGGGCGTCGAGGAAGACCCGCCAGTCTGCGGCGCTGGTCTTGGAGCTGCGCCGCAGGCTCGTCTCCGAGAAGAAGCTCGGCCGTGACCTCGGGCGCGCTCCGGCCAGGGTCACGTCGAACGCGTCGCCGTTCCGCGAGACCACGAGGCCGTCGACCTCGCGCAGATCGATCTCCTGAAGGGCCGGCCGATCCGGCTTCTGCCGGTAGCGCAGGATCCACCCGTCGAGCTCGGCCACGCCCGTCGTCCCGCGCACGGCGAGGGGCCCCGTCGGTGCCGGCGGCTCGTCGCCGGTGCGCGTCCGCTCGGTCCAGGCGTCGCCGTCCCACCAGCGGAGCCGGCCGGGATCCTCGTCGGGGTACCAGCCCGCGGGCGTCTTCGGAGCGGGACGATCGAGTCCGGACGAATTCGCGCTCATGCCCGGAGAGTCCTCATGCCCGGAGAGTCTAGGGCGGGAGTGCCGGTGGTGCACCCGCTGCGGGCCGGTCGCGGCCCGCCGCGAGGTGGCCCGCGCCGTCGCTGCCGCCCCGGCGTGCCGACCGGCACGGCCATCTCGCGGCGGGGGCGCCCCGCTCGGGCGGGGGCGCCCCGCTCGGGCGGGGCGCCCCGCTCGCGCGGGGCCGAGCGGGCTCAGCCCTCGCCGGCGATCTCCCGGAGCGCGTCGAGGTGCCCCCGCCAGGCCGCGCGGCCGGCACGCGTCAGCGAGAGCGTCGTGCGCGGCGTCTTGCCGACGAACCCCTTGCCGACGGCGAGGAACCCCGCCGCCTCGAGCAGCGACACCTGCTTGCTCAGTGCGGAGTCGGTGATCTCGACGGCGTCGCGCACCTCGCCGAAGCTGAGCTTCTCGGCCCGGTCGAGGGCCGCGACGATCGAGAAGCGCACGGGATTCAGGAGGGGGTCGGCCAGGCGGTGGCGGGGATGCTCGGTCATGGTCATCGCCGGGCCTCGACGGCGGCGCACACGAGCGTCACGAGAAGGACCAGCCCCGATGTCGTGCCGGCCCACGCGACCGATCCGTGCGCGAGGGCGACGGCGGCGATCGCGCCCGCGTAGGCGGTCGACCAGCACGCCATGTAGACGGTCCAGCGCCGGCTCCACGCGAAGGCGCGGCGGCCCTGCGTCGTCACGAGGAAGAACAGCAGCAGCGCGAAGGTCGCGGCGAGCGTCCCGACGTAGACGAGGCCGAACGCACGACCCTCGGTGAGGGTCATGGCGGCTGTGCCGAACGACGTGGTCGAGCCGAGCCCGAGCAGGAAGGCGATGTAGGGCCAGCGCACGGCGTCATGCGTGCGCCGGCTCAGCGAGTCGGCGTGGCTGAGCAGGCGGCGAGCCGCGGCGGGGGTGATGTCGGTTCGGTCGGTCATGGTGTCCCCTTTCGTCGACTCGAGCCTCTCACGGACTTGCCAATCCGGCAATTACTTTCCGTCAGCTTCAGCGAGGTGCGTGCCGAGCGCAGGGCCGCGCGGGAGCGCCCGGCCTGCCACGCCGCAGCCGCGCCCCGGGATCACGGCCGGGACGCGCCGCCCGTCAGCTTCGACAGGAGTTCGAGCAACACGGCGCGCTCCGTCTCGGCGAGGGGCGCGAACAGCTCGGGCAGGACGCGGGCGGTGACGGCGTGCCCGTCGGCGAGCATGCGGCGGCCGACGTCGGTGAGACGGTGCTCGAGGCGACGCCCGACGCCGGGGGAGCGCTCGACCCAGCCGGCCGCGACGAGCCGGGTGCCGAGGGTGCCGAACGCCTGGTCGCTCTGGAACGTCGTCACCGCCAGGTCGTGCGCGGATGCCGCCGGGGCGGCGTCGATGGCGCGGAGGGCGTCCCACTGCACGAGGGTGACGCCGATGGCGCGGAGGGCGGAGTCCATGGCGCGGTGGTCGCGGTCCTGGGCGCGCTTGATGGCGAGTCCGAGGAGATCGAGCTTGACAGGCATGGCGTCAGCGTATCAGGATGTTGATATCAACATGTTTAGAACCAGCATCCGGCGTCAGGAGACCCCATGAGCAGCACCCGCACCGCCCTCGTCCTTCACGGCGGCGGAGGCCCCGCCACGATGACCCCGATCGTCGCCTCCCTCGGCGAGGGGTTCTCCGTCGACGCGCCGGTGCACCCGGGGTGGGAGGGCACGCCGAGCGTCCCGGGAGACACGATCGCCGCACTCGCCGGCCGCTACCTCGCCGAGCTGCGGGATCGCGGCGTGCGCGACGCCGTCGTGGTCGGCTCGTCGATCGGCGGCTGGATCGCGGCCG
Organism: Frondihabitans sp. OV104; assembly: GCF_057787745.1. Classification (NCBI taxonomy): domain Bacteria; kingdom Bacillati; phylum Actinomycetota; class Actinomycetes; order Micrococcales; family Microbacteriaceae; genus Frondihabitans; species Frondihabitans sp. OV104. The sequence goes on along the minus strand of NZ_CM173541.1, from coordinate 1,830,446 downwards.
AGGTCGCCGTGCAGGACGGAGCCGTGCCCGAGGCCGAGCGGGTCGTCGGCCGGCTCGTGCTGATCGACTCGGTGGGCGTCGACGTCGCGGGGGAGCCCGCGCGTGACGTCTCGGGCCTCGACGCCCGCGGGCTCGCCGAGCTCGCCTGGGCCGACCCCGATCGCGGCTACGTCGATCCGGCGACGCGAACGCCCGAGCAGCTCGCCGCGACCCGCGGCAACATGGCCTCGCTGCAGGCGTACTCCGGCGGCCCGGAGATGCGCGACCCGACGCTGCTCATGCGGCTCGGCGGCGTCGCGGCCGACACCCTCGTCCTTTGGGGCGAGGCCGACCGCATCGTCACGCCGGCCTACGGGCGAGCGCTGGCGAGTGCGATCCCCGGCGCCCGGTTCGAGGTCGTCGCAGACGCGGGGCACCTGCCGCACCTGGAGCAGCCGGCCGCGACGCTCGGCCTGGTGCGCGGCTTCGTCGGCTGAGGCCGGGCTCTGCCGGTCTGCGAGATGGCCGTGCCCGTCCGGTGGACCCCGCGAGATGGCCGTGCCCGTCGGCGCGACGCGACGCGGCCGACGACGAGGGCCACCTCGCGGAGGCGGAGTCGGACGCGGACGCGGACGCGGACGCGGAGTCGGAGGCCGAGGCGGAGCCGCGTGCGGGCCGCTCGCGGCCGCCGTCGCTACGGTGAACCCATGACGTCCCAGCCCTCCTCCGTGATCATCGTCGGAGGCGGCGCCTCGGCCGTCTTCGCCACCGTCGCCTTGCGCGAGCGGGCCGTCGCGGACGGCGTGGAGCCGCCCCGCATCACGGTCGTCGGCCGCGAGGAGGTCGTGGGGCGCGGCCTCGCCTACGGGCGCGCCGACGCGCACCACCGGCTGAACAGCCCGGCCGGCAAGATGAGCCTCACGGCGTCCGATGCCGACGGCTTCCTCCGCCACCTCGACGAGACCGGATGGCGCGACGTCGACGGGTCGTCCGCGACTCCGGGCGCGTTCGTGCCCCGGCAGGTCTTCGGCGACTACGTCGTGGCGGCCTTCCGCGCGCTGGTCGACGACCCGGCCTCGGGCGTGGCCTTCGAGCCGGGTGAAGTCGCCGACGTCGACGACTCGGGCACGGGCCCCGTCGTGACGCTCGCCGACGGCACGGCGCTCGCCGCGGACGCCGTCGTGCTCGCACTCGGCAATCCCGCGCCCGGGCGCGTCCCGACCGGTGCAGCCCGTGCGATCGACGACCCGTGGGCCGTCGGGGCGCTCGACGGCATCGACGCCTCCGACCATGTGCTGCTGATCGGCACAGGCCTCACCATGATCGACGTCGCGACCTCGCTGGCTCGGCGCCTGCCGGGCATCCGGATGACCGCGACGAGCCGGCACCTGCTCCTCCCGGCGGTGCACCCGAGCGTCCCGGCCGCTCCCGGCCCGGGCCTCGGCGACGGCCTCTCGACCCTCGGCGGCATGATGTCGGCCTTCTCGGCGCGGCTGCACCGGGCCGAGGCGGAGGGGACCCCGTGGCAGGCCGTCGTCGACGGCATGCGCCCGCAGACCCAGGCGCTGTGGCTGGCGCTCGACCAGGCCGACCGCGAGCGGTTCCTCGCCCACGGGGCGCGGCGCTGGGACGTCCACCGCCACCGCATGGCGCAGGCCGTGTGGGCCGAGCTGTCGGGCCTGCTCGACGCCCAGACCCTGACCATCGCCGCCGACGTCGACACGTCCGGATTCGACGTGGCCGTCAACTGCACCGGCCCCGCCTCCGTCGCATCACGCGGCTGGAGCCCCCTCGTCGACCGCCTGCTCGACCGCGGCCTGGTGGCCGGCGACCCCACCGGCCTCGGCTTCGACGCCGACCCCGACGGTGCCCTGCTCGGCGCCGACGGCCTGGCCGCAGGGAGGCTGTTCGGCATCGGCGCCTCGCTCAAGGGCGCGCTGTGGGAGACCGTGGCGATCGGCGAGGTGCGGCTGATGGCGTCGAAGATCGCCGCGCGGCTGGGAGTTCCTGCGACCGCCGTCGCCTAACGGAACTGCAGGGCAGGAACCAGCGGGAACACGTCGCGCGCGATCCGCTCGAGCTCCTCGTGAAGCGGCGACGACTGGATCAGCAGGAGCGTGAGCCCGGCGTCCTGGTACTCGCGGATGCGCCCGGCGACCTGCTCGGGCGTGCCCACCAGATTCGGACGGAGCCCTCGGGTGCCGACGGAGTACTCGCGCTTCGAGAGCTCGACGTCGAGGTTCGAGTGGGCGCGGAACTCCTCGAACGACGCGTACCCGGGGGAGTCGGGGTCGACCGTCGTGATCCTCTCCAGCTCGAGCTGCGCCTCGGCCTCGGTGTCGCGGACGATGACGTAGGCGGCCATGCCGAACTCGCGGAACGGCTCGCCGTGCAGGCGGAGGCGGCGCTCGTTCATGTCGGCGACCTTGGCGCGCACCTCGTCGACGGTGCCGCCGTGGAGAACGTACGAGTCGGCGAACCCGGCGATGGCCTCGCGGCCGGCGTCGCTCTCGCCGCCGGCGAAGATCGCGGGGAGCGCCTCGGGCTTGGGCGACAGGATGGCGTCGGCCACGCTGTAGAAGTCGCCTGCCCGCGTGAAGCGCTCCTCGGTCCACATCCCGCGGAGGATCTCGACGAACTCCGTCGCCTGGTCGTAGCGGCGGTCATGCGTGGTGAAGACCCCGCCGTACTGCTTCGCCTCCTCCGCCCACCAGGCGGCGACGACGTTGAGGGCGAACCGGGAGGCGGCGTCCGGGCCGAGCCCGGCGATGTCAGTGATCGTCGCGGTCGCCTTCGCGATGACGCCCGGGTAGTGGAAACCGGGCCTCACGGCGGTCATCACCCGGAGCCGCTCGGTGACGGCGAGGATCGCCGTGGACAGCGACCAGGCTTCGAGCGACGGGGCGTCGATGCCCTTGCGGTCGTTGAGGTACAGCTCGGGCACGAGCGTCGTGTGGAAGCCGAGGCGGTCGGCCTGGGTAGAGATCCGCTTGATGTAGTCCCAGGCGGCGGGCATGCCCTCGTCGCCGACGTTGCGGAGGAAGCCGCCGTAGACCGGTGTCCAGTAGCCGAAGTGCACGGTCAGATCGCCTCCGTCGCGAGCGCGTCCGCGGGGATGACGGCGGTGAGCGAGCTGTTGAGATCGGCGATCAGGTCGCGGACGTCCTCGAGGCCGATCGAGAGGCGGATCGTGGCCCGCGAGAATCCGGCCTCCTCGAGCTGCTGCGGCTTCAGGTGGCTGTGCGTCGTGGTCGCCGGCTGGATGACGAGGCTCCGGACGTCGCCGATGTTGGCGACGAGCGAGAAGACCTCGAGCGAGTCGATCACCTGGGCGACCGCGCTCTCGCCCGCAGCGAGGTCGAACGAGAAGACGGCGCCGGCGCCGTCGGGAAGGTACCGCCGGGCGAGCTCGTGGTACGGGCTCGAGGCGAGGCCCGGGTGGTTGACCCTCGACACCGCGGGATGCGCGCTCAGGAACTCTGCGACCGCCAGCGCGCTCTGCGTCTGCCGGGCGACCCGCAGCTCGAGCGTCTCGACCCCCTGCAAGATCTGGAAGCTGTTGAACGGCGACAGCGACGGCCCCAGGTCGTGCACCCACTTCGTCTTCGCGTAGACCAGGAAGGCGCTGCCCTCACGGCCGAAGCGCTCCCACAGCACGACTCCGCCGACCCGCTTGTACGGCCGGGTGAACTGCGGCCACTTCTCGGGCTCGGCGCCGAAGTCGAAGGTGCCGAGGTCGACGATGACGCCCGCGAGAGACGAGCCGTGACCGCCCAGGAACTTCGTGGCCGAGTGCACCACGAAGTCCGCCCCGAACTCCTTCGGCCGCTGCAGCACCGGGGTCGCCAGCGTCGAGTCGATGACGAGAGGCACCCCGGCCTCGTGCGCGATCGCCGCCACCTCGGCCATCGGGAGCACCGTGGCGGTCGGGTTGCCGATCCCCTCGGCGAAGAACGCGCGCGTCGTCGGGCGCACGGCGGCGCGCCAGGCGCCGAGGTCGTCTTGATCGACGAGAGTGACCTCGATGCCGAAGTCGGCGAAGGCGTCGGTGAGGAGGTCGATCGTGCCGCCGTAGAGCTGGGCTGGCGCGACGACGTGCTGCCCGGTGCGGACCAGCGACAGGAGCGTGATGGCGACCGCCGCCTGCCCGGACGCGGTCCCGAGCGCCGCGACGCCGCCCTCGAGGGCGGCGAGCCGACGCTCGAAGACCGACTGCGTCGGGTTGCCGTTGCGGCTGTACAGGTTGCCCGTCTTCTCGAGGGCGAAGATCGCCTGAGCGCTCGCCAGGTCGTCGAACTCGTAGGCCGCCGTCTGGTAGATCGGCGTCGCGACGGTGTTCTGCGCCACCGGCGGCAGAACGCCTCCGTGGATCTGCGTCGTGGCGGTGCGGGGCTTGGGGGACTCGGCTGATGAACTCACCTTTCGAGTCTGCCGAAGAGGCCTGACTCGCGACGTAACACACTGTCGAACGACGTCACGAACTGGTTCGTTCGGCTGATCCGCACGAGCATCGGACCATGCCCACATCAACCACCACCGCCCGAATCGAAGCCCTGCCAGTGGCAGCGGCCCGAGGAACCGCGGTCGTCTTCGGCGGCCGCGGCGAGACCCCCGAGGTCTATCGCCGGCTCGCCGACCGGCTCGCCGCCGACGGCTACCGGGTGGTCGCGTTCGGCGCTGTCGAGCCCGGGACCGTCGAGGCCGCAGGAGCCGAGCTCGACCGCACCGAGGCCGGGCCGCGCATCGTCGTCGCCTCCGACTCGGGCGTGGCCGCCGCTTGGCGTGCCGTGGCCGACGGCGACCTGGTCGTCGACGGTCTCGTCGTCGCCGGAGCGCTGACCGCCTCGGGCTCGCACGACGTCGGGGGCGACGCCGAGATCGCGGAGCGGACCGCATGCCCGGTGCACCGCGGCCGCCTCGGCACCGACGGCGTCCTCGAGAGGGGTGCCCTGGCGAGCCACGGCGCCGCCGACGAGGTGGATGCGGCGCTGGCCGGGCGAGTTCCTGCGCCCGTGCTCGCCTTCCACGGAGAGGTCGACGGCGTGAGCGACATCGATGCGGCCGTGGCGGTCTACCGGGCCCTGCCCGACGTGCGCGCGTTCGGCCTTGAGGGCGGATTGCACGACGTCTTGAACGACCTCTCTCACCGGTCGGTGGCTGCGCAGATCGTGCAGTTCGCCGAGCGGCTGCGCACCCCCGACCACGGACTCAGGAGCATCTGATGACCGATTCGACGAAGCTTCACCTCGGCGTCATCCTCACCGGCGCCGGCGGCCCCGGTCACCCCAAGACGTGGCTCGACGACGATCTGCCGCTCGACTCCAGCGTCGACGTCGACTGGTACATCGAGTACGCGCGTCTGGCCGAGCGGGCGAAGTTCGACCTGGTCTTCATCGTCGACAGCCAGTTCATCACGCCCGACTCGCCGCCCCACTACCTCAACCGACTGGAGCCGCTGACACTGCTCTCGGCGCTCGCCGTCACGACGTCGCACATCGGACTCGTCGGCACCGCGACGACCTCCTACAACGACCCGTACAACCTCGCCCGTCGCTTCGCGTCGCTCGACCTTATCAGCCGAGGTCGTGCCGGATGGAACGTCGTCACCTCGGGCGACGCGGGCACCGCCGGCAACTACGGTCGCGACGAGCACTACGACTACGACACGCGCTACGGGCGGGCGCGGGAGTCCGTCGAGGTGATCCGCGGGCTCTGGGACTCGTACGAAGACGACGCCTTCCCGCGCGACCGAGCCTCGGGCGTCTTCCTCGACCCCTCGAAGCAGCACCGGCTCGACCACCGTGGCGAGCACTTCTCCGTCGTCGGGCCGTTGAACATCGAGCGCAGCCCGCAGGGTCAGCCCGTCGTCTTCCAGGCCGGCGACTCGGAGCAGGGCCGCGATCTGGGCGCGACGATCGGCGAGGGCATCTTCACCCACGCCTCCTCGCTCGAGCAGGCCAGGGCCTTCCGCGACGACATCCGGAGCCGGGCCGTCGAGAAGGGCCGCGACCCCGATTCGGTGAAGATCCTGCCCGGCATCAGCGTCTACCTCGGCGACACCGACGCGGACGCCCGGCGCATCGAGCGCGAGTACCAGGCCATCGAGTACGACTTCGACCGGGCGGTGAAAGAACTGGGTCGGCCGTTCGGCTGGCACGACTTCTCGCAGTACGACGCCGACGCGGCGTTCCCGGACGTCCGCGCCGTCGCCGCGCTCAGCTTCAAGACGCAGGCGGACCGAATCACCGAGACGGCCCTCTCGGAGGGCCTCACGCTGCGTCAGGTCGTCGAGCGCGTCTCGGCGCCCAGGCCCGGGGTGTTCGTCGGATCCTCCGAGACCGTCGCCGATCTGCTCGTCGAGTGGTTCGAGGGCGGCGGCACCGACGGCTACAACCTCCACGTCGACCACCCCTCGCAGTTCCGGCGCTTCGTCGCCGAGGTGGTGCCGCTGCTGCAGGAGCGAGGCGTGTTCCGCCGCGACTACGAGTCGACCACGCTCCGCGGCAACCTCGGCATCCCGGTGCCCCGGAACCGCTACTCCGGAGCTCTCGTCGACGCCTGACCCGCCGCTTCCCGACCTCACCTCGCTTCTCGCTCCTTCACGACCGAACCCCCAGGAGAACACCCGTGACACCACCGATTCTCGACCACGTCGTCGGCCGCAGGACCCTTCTGACGACGGGAGCCGCCTCACTCGCCCTGGTGCTGGCCGGCTGCTCGACGACGTCGACCGGAACCGGCGCGTCGACTGCCGCCGGAGCGGCGACCGGCACGCTCAGCTGGGCCTCGTCGTACGCCCCGTCGAGCTGGGACCCGGTGGTCAACGGCAGCGGGGCGGCGTTCCGCATCACCGCGCTCGCCTACGCGTCGCTCACCAACACCGACGAGGACGGCAAGGCGGCGCCCGGGCTCGCCGAGAGCTGGACCTACAACGACGCGGGCACGAAGGTCACCTTCCACCTGCGTCCGGGACTCACGTTCGCCGACGGGACCGCCCTCGACTCGACCGCAGTGAAGAAGTACATCGAGCGTGCCCAGACGCAGGAGAACTCGTCGCTGGTCGGCGAGGGCATCTCGGTGATCGAGTCGGTGGAGACGCCGAGCGCCACCGACGTCAGGCTGAACCTGAGCCAGCCCGACTTCCAGCTGCCGCTCGTGCTCGCCCAGCGGGTGGGGCAGATCACCAACCCGAGCAGGTCGGCGGCCGAGCTCAACGAGAAGCCCGACGGGGCGGGGCCGTTCACCCCTGTCACGATCGTCGCAGGATCGAAGGCGACGTTCGTCAAGAACCCGGACTACTGGGACGCCGACAACATCCATATCGCGAACGTCACGGTGTCGTTCGGCGCCGACGCGTCCAGCATCGTCTCCGGCCTGCAGAGCGGGGTCTACAACTTCTCCGACCTGACGCCGAGCCAGGTCAAGGCGGCGAAGGCCGCCGATCTCGACGTGGTGCTGCAGCCGGGCTTCAACGCCAACAACCTCAGCGTCAACACGACGATCGCCCCGTTCGACAAGCCGGAGGTGCTTCAGGCGCTCAACTACGCCATCGACCGCGAGGCGATCGTCAAGCAGATCGACTTCGGCTACGGGACGGCTGCCACGGAGCCCTTCCCGAAGGAGTACATCGCCTACGACCCGTCGTCGGCGGCGCGCTACGCGTACGACCCGACGAAGGCCAGGCAGCTGCTCGCCGACGCGGGCTACGCCGACGGCCTCGAGGTCGAGTTCGTCGTCTCGGCCGACACCCCGACGAACGAGCTCATCCAGGCGCAGCTGAAGAAGGTGGGCATCACGGCCGCCCTCAAGGTCGACACGAACTGGGCCACCTCGTTCTTCGCCAAGAAGCTCGCCCTGACCACCTACGGGACGACCGGCCGCGACTCGCCGATCCAGACCCTGCAGGCCCACTTCGGACCAGCAGGCGCGCTCAACTCCGCCGGCACCGAGCCCGGCAGCGCCTTCGACGAGGCCGTCGCCACCGCCCTCGCCACGCCGCTCGACTCGGACGACTACGAGAAGAACATCCAGGCCGCGACCGCGGCCGGTCTCGCCACGACCGGGCTGATCTTCACGGACAGTCTGCCGAACATCCTCGTCAAGACGAAGGCGGTCTCGGACCTCCCGAGGATACCGGCGTACATCACCTGGACCGGCGTCACCATCACCGGACGCTGACGGCATGGCCACCGCAACCGAGATCGAGGTCGGACGCACCCGCGTGGCGCGTCCGACCGAGGCGCGGACGGCCGGGTCGCTCCGCTGGAAGCGGATCGGACTCGCGATCCTGCGCCCCTTCGCCGTATTCGTTCCGGTGTTCCTGCTCGGCACGTTCATCACCTTCCTGCTCGGGACGCTGACGGGGCTCAACCCCGCGTACGTGCAGCTCGGCGAGGCCGCGACACCGGATGCCGTGGCCCGTCTGAACCACCAGTACGGGCTCGACCAGCCCTTCCTGGTTCAGTACTGGACCTGGTTCAGCGCGCTCCTCCACGGCTCGCTCGGATCGAGCTGGATCGACGGGATCTCGATCTCGACCCTCATCGGCCAGCGGATCGTCATCAGCCTGTCGGTCGCCGCGCTCGCCCTCGTGATCGGCATCGTCGTCGGCGCCGCTCTCGGCGGCGTGGCCGCGATCCTGCAGACCACCTGGGTCGACCGCGCCATCACGGGATTCACCTCGCTGATGTCGGTCATGCCGCCGTTCACGGTCGGGATCATCCTCGTGGCGATCTTCGCGGTGCAGCTCAAGGTGCTGCCGTCGGCCGGGTACATCTCGCTCAGCCAGGGGCTCTGGCCCTGGTTCAGTCACGTGATCCTCCCCGCCATCGCCCTCAGCTTCGACATGGTCGCGGGCGTCGCGCGCCAGCTGCGGGCCGGCCTCGTCTCGGCCTACGGCCAGAACTACGTGCTCGGAGCCACCGTGCACGGCCTGAGCCCGAGGCGCATCTTCTTCGTCCACGTGCTGCGCAACGGCGGCGGTCCGGCGCTGGCCCTCGTGGGCCTGAGCCTGCCGAACCTGCTCGGCGGCGCCGTCGTCACGGAGACCGTGTTCGGCCTCGCGGGCTACGGCGTGTTCGCCAGCTCGTCGGCCCTCCACGGCGACGTCCCCGCGGTCCAGGGCGTGCTGGTCGTGTCGATCGTCCTCGTCGTCGCCTTCAACCTGATCGTCAACATCGCGCTCAACCGCATCGAGCCGAGCGCGAAGAGAGGCGTCTGACATGTACTCGCGACTGCGCCGGCTGCCGTCCTTCTGGATCGCGTCCGTGCTCCTGGTGCTCGTCCTCCTGCTCGGGGTCCTCGGCTCGGCCCTCGCGCCGGACGACCCGCTCGCGGGCGGCTCCGCGCTCCTCCAGGCACCCTCGGCGACGCACCTTCTGGGAACCGACTACCTCGGTCGGGACGTCTACAGCCGACTCCTCGCCGGCTCCCGCGTCTCGATCCTCGGAGCCTTCGAGGTCGCCGCCATCGCGCTGGTCGTCGGGACCATCCCCGGCCTGCTGTCCGTCTACCTCGGCCGGGTCTTCGAGTGGCTCACCCTCCGCATCATGGACACGCTGATCGCTCTGCCCTTTCTCGTCTTCGCGGTGGCGCTGACCGCTCTTCTCGGCAACGGCCTCACCCAGGCCATGCTGAGCGTCGGCATCCTGCTGTCGCCCATGTTCTACCGGGTGTCGCGCGCCGCCGCACTCACGGTGTCGAGCTCGCAGTACGTCGAAGCGGCGGTCCTCAGCGGCGGCTCGACGGGGTGGGTCCTGCGCCGCCACATCGGGCCCAAGGTGCTTGCCCCGATCGGCATCGCCTTCGCCAACGCCGCGGGAGTGGGCCTCGTCATCGTCGCCAGCCTGACGTTCCTCGGCATCGGCGTGCAGCCCCCGGCTCCCACCTGGGGAGGCATGCTCGCCTCCGACCTCGGCTACCTGGCCTATCAGCCGTACGCGCCGGCCTACCCGATCGTCCTCATCATGCTCACCGTGTGGGCGCTCAACCTGCTCGCCGACGTGCTCCGCGACACCTCCGGAGAGGCGGGTCGGATCCTGCTGAAGAAGCGCGCGCTCGCCAAGGCCCGGCGCCGTGGGCGCCGACTTCAGCCGCAGCTCGCCGGGAGGGTCGAATGACCGCGGATCGTACCGTCATCGCCGTCAACGGCCTCAGCATCTACAACCACCTGCACGACGACGTCGCCGTCGAGAGCGTCTCGTTCTCGCTGCGACCCGGGCAGGCGCTCGGCATCGTCGGCGAGTCGGGAAGCGGCAAGACCATCACGTGCCGCGCCCTCCTGGGGGTCCTGCCCGAGCTGTTCGAGGTCACGGCCGGACGCATCGAGATCGACGGCCGCGACACGGCGGCGCTCAGCCGCAGGCAGTGGACGGCCCTCCGGGGCACCACCATCTCGGCGGTCTTCCAGGACCCCGCGACCTACCTCAACCCGTCCATCCCGGTCGGGCGGCAGATCGAGGAGATCCTGCGCGTCAAGAAGGGGCTGCCGCGCCGCGAGGCGAGAGCGGCCGCCGTCTCGCTTCTCGAGACGGTGCGGATCCGCGATGCCGAGTACGTCTTCTTCCAGTACCCGTTCGAACTCTCCGGCGGCATGCTGCAGCGTGTCCTGATCGCGGCCGCCGTCGCGTGCGAGCCGGCGGTGCTCATCGCCGACGAGGCGACCACGGCGCTCGACGTGACGGTCCAGGCCGAGATCCTCGACCTGCTCACCGACCTGAAGGACCGCCTCGGCCTGGCCCTCATCGTCGTCTCGCACGACCTGGCCGTCGTCGCGCAGATCTGCGACGACGTTCTCGTGATGCGCTCCGGCGCCGTGGTCGAGCAGGGGCCGACCGAGCGCGTGCTCCACGACCCCGAGCACGAGTACACGCGCCTGCTCCTCGACGAGCACCACCGCTTCGGACTGGAGCGGTTCCTCCGACCGGCAGGAGCCGCCGAATGACCGCCGAGACGATCCTCACCGTCGAGAAGCTGCAGGTCGCGTACGGCCGCGGCGCACGGCAGAAGCAGGTGCTCTTCGACGCGGATCTCAGGATCCGAGCCGGCGAGGTCGTCGGGCTCATCGGCGAGACCGGATCGGGCAAGTCCACCCTCGCTCGCGCGATCCTCGGACTCGTGGAGCCCTCCGACGGCAGCGTCCGGTTCGGCGGTACCGAGCTGACGACCCTGAAGCCGGCTCAGCTGCGGGCGTTTCGGCGGACGGGCCAGGTGCAGTACGTCTTCCAGGACCCGATGCGGAGCCTCGATCCGGAGTTCACGATCGAGCAGTCGATCGCCGAGCCGCTCGTCACCGGGGGAGGGCTGGCCGCCGACGAGATCGCCCGCCGAGTGCGCACGTACCTCGCCAGGGTGCACCTCGACGAGGGGCTCCTGTCACGGCTTCCGGGCCAGGTCTCGGGAGGCCAGCGTCAGCGGGCCGCCATCGCGCGTGCGCTGATCACGGAGCCCCGGCTGCTGATCCTCGACGAGCCCGTGAGCGCGCTCGACTCCGCGAACCGCGTGCAGATCCTCGAGCTGATGCAGGAACTCGCGGGCCCGGCCGTCTCGCTCCTGTTCATCTCGCACGACCTGGGCTCCGTGGCCGGCATCACAGACCGCGTCGTCGTGCTCTACCGCGGGCGCATCGTCGAGGAGGGCTCCACCGACTCGATCATCAACACGCCGCAGCACGCCTACACCCGCCTGCTCGTCGGCTCGGCGCCGACGCTGACCGGCGGAGCGACGTCGAGGGCCGAGCGCGACGAGCTCCGGGCGCGGGTCGAGCCGTAGCCCCGGAGGTCGGCGGCGTGCTCGCGGAGTCCGGGGTGCGCGGGAGCGCCCGGCGGGCTCGTCGCAGCTGCGACCCAGTGCCCTGCCGGGGTTCGGTCGCGTGCGCGCCGGGCCTTCTGGCGCGGGTCTACGCCTCGACGTTCACGAGCGTGATGACCTGCGAGTCGGTCCACCCGTCGATGCCCTCGAAGGCCTCGGCGCGCTCGGGCGAGCCCACGTACGCGGCCTCGATCTGCGCGAACGCGGCGGCGTCGCCGGGAGCGCTGACGGCCCAGACGAACTCGTTGCTCTCGGGGATCGCGTAGGCGAACTCGATGGCGAACCCGGCCTTCTCTCGGACGGGCACGAGCTTGGAGTGCCACCACGGCAGGAACTCCGCCATCACTCCGGCGCGCAGGGCGTAGCGGCGGAGCTGGACGGTGCGGATCTCGACGTCGGTCATGGGGCCAGCGTACCGGCGGGGCTCGCGCGGCGCGGGCGGCCCTCCGCTTCGGCTCGGCCCCGCCGACCCGGGCCCGGCCCCCGCCGTTTCGGCTCGGACCCGCCGACGCGACGGCAGGGCCGAGCCGATTCGGCGGGCCCAGCCGCAGACCTCGCCGGCGCCGAAGAGGGGAACCCTTGGGTTCGGCGCAGTCCCTCCGGTTCGGGCCAGCCCTCCGGTCGCCCGGGGCGGGCGTCCGCGGCGCCGGGATAAGCGGGCCGGCGCGCTAGGGGACGTAGCGGTAGCCCATGCCCTGCTCGGTGACGAGGTAGCGCGGGGCGCCGGGCACGGGCTCGAGCTTCTTGCGGAGCTGCGCCAGGTAGAGGCGGAGGTAGCCGGTGTCGCGGGCGTGCGCGGGGCCCCACACCTGGGTCAGCATCGCCTCGCGCGTGATGAGCCGGCCGGGGTTGGCGAGGAGGAGCTCGAGGAGGCGCCACTCCGTCGGGGTCAGCCGCACAGGACCGCCGGGGCCGGTGACGACGCGCGCGGCCAGGTCGACGGTCACGTCGCCGAGGCGGACGGCGGGCGACTCGGCCGCCGGGGCGGTGCGACGGGTGAGGGCGCGGATGCGGGCGAGCAGCTCGTCCATCGCGAAGGGCTTGGTGACGTAGTCGTCGGCGCCGGCGTCGAGGGCGTCGACCTTGTCGGCGGCTCCGGTGCGGCCCGACACGACGAGGATCGGCACCTGCGACCAGCCGCGCAGGGCCTGCACCACCTGAACCCCGTCGAGGTGGGGCATGCCGAGGTCGAGCATCACGACGTCGGGGTGCTGCGAGATGGCCTGGGCGAGGGCGGCGGCTCCGTCCGCGGCCGTCACGACCTCATAGCCTGCCGCACCCAGGGTGATGCGCAGGGCGCGGACGATCTGCGGGTCGTCGTCGGCCACCAGGATCTTCACGAGGCGGCCCCCTCGGGCGACGCAGGATCAGGCGAAGCCGCCACTGGCGCCCCCGCCACCGAAACCCCCGCCACCGAAACCCCCGCCACCGGCAGCGACACCACCATGGTCAGCCCGCCGCCCGGGGTGTCCTCGGCGTCGAGCGTGCCGCCCATTCCCTCGGTGAAGCCGCGCGACAGAGCGAGGCCGAGCCCGAGACCCGTCGTGTTGTCGGTGTCGCCGAGCCGCTGGAACGGCACGAACACCTCGTCGCGGCGGTCGGCGGCGATCCCGGGGCCGTGGTCGGCGACGCGGAGCTCGACACGCCCGTCGAAGTGGCTGGCCGCGACGCGGACCCGCACGTCGGCGGGGGAGTGCCGCACCGCGTTGTCGAGCAGGTTCACGACGACGCGCTGCAGCAGCACGCCGTCGGCGAGGGCGGCGGGCAGCGCGTCGGCGAGGCCGAGCTCGACCTCGTCGGGCCCGAGGCCGAGCTCGTCGAGCGAGCCGAGGATGACGTCGTCGACGTCGACGGCGGCGAGCGAGACGGCGAGCACGCCGGCCTGCACGCGCGACACGTCGAGGAGGTTCGTGACGAGGGTCGCGAGCGACTCGAGGCTCTCGCTGGCGGTGGCCAGCAGCTCGTCTCGGTCGGCGGGGGTCCACTCGACGCCGGGGGAGCGCAGGCCGGTCACGGCGGCGGTGGCCGCGGCGAGCGGTCGGCGGAGGTCGTGGCCGACGGCCGCGAGCAGCGCTGTGCGCATCTGGTCGGCCTGCGCGAGCGGCTCGACCTCGTCGGCGGCCTGCCGCAGGGCGGAGCGCTCGAGCGCCGCGTCGACCTGGGCGGCGATGACGGCGAGCAGCCGCTGCTCGGCGGCCGCGAGGTCGGGGCCGCGCAGCTCGAGCGTTCCGTGCGTGCCCGTCGGCAGGGTGGTCACCCGGTCGTCGCGGTCGGCCTGGCCCGCCTCGGTGACGACTCGCCCCTCGGCGAGCACGCGCACGCTCGTCAGGCCGAAGACCTCGCGGGTGCGCGACACCAGCGCCGCCAGGGCGTCCTGCCCGCGGAGAACGCTGCCGGCGACGGTCGCCAGCAGCTCCGACTCGGCCAGGGCGCGGGCCGCCGACCGCGACCGGCGTGCGGCCTGGTCGACGACGTACGACACCAGCAGGCCGTTGACCACGTACAGGGCCAGGGCGAGCAGGTGCAGCGGCCGGTCGATCGTGACGCTGTGGATCGGCTGCACGAAGAAGAAGTCGAGGGTGAGCCCCGAGAGGACGGCCGCGATGAGCGCCGGCCAGATTCCGCCGACGAGGGCGACGATCACGACCAGCAGCTGGTAGACGAGCACGTCGCTGGTGAGGGTGTCGTCCGAGCGGACGGCCGTCAGCAGCAGCGTGACGAGCGGGCCGAGCACGAGCGCGAGCACCAGGCCGACGATTCGCCGGCGGAGCGTGAGGGCTCCGCCGGGGCGAGGCAGGGTGAAGCGGCCGCCGGCGCGCGAGTGCGACACGATGTGCACGTCGATGGAGCCCGACTCGCGGATCACCGTCGCCCCGATGCCCGGCCCGGTCAGCAGGGCGGCGAGCCGCGAGCGGCGGCTGACGCCGATGACGAGCTGCGTGGCGTTCATCGACTTGGCGAACGCGACGAGCGAGCGCGGCACGTCGTCGCCGACGACCTGGTGGTAGCTGCCGCCGAGCTTCTCGACGAGCGCGCGCTGGGCGGCGAGGGCGCCGGGGTGGGAGTCGGCGAGGCCGTCCTGTCGGCTGACGTGCACGGCGATCAGGTCGCCGCCGGCCGAGCGGGCCGCGATCCGGGCACCGCGCTTGATGAGCGTCTCGCCCTCGGGGCCGCCGGTCAGGGCGACGACGACGCGCTCGCGGGCCTCCCACGTCGAGTCGATGCCCTTCTCGGCCCGATAGGCCTTGAGCGCCGACTCGACCTCGTCAGCCAGCCACAGCAGCGCCAGCTCGCGGAGCGCGGTCAGGTTGCCCAGGCGGAAGTAGTTCGAGAGCGCGGCGTCGACGCGGGCGGCGGGGTAGACGTTGCCCTCGGCCAGCCGGTCGCGGAGGGCCTGCGGGGCGAGGTCGACGACCTCGATCTGGTCGGCCGACCGGAGGATCGCGTCGGGGATCGTCTCGCGCTGGGGAGCGCCGGTGATCTGCTCGACGACATCGCTCAGCGACTCGATGTGCTGCACGTTGACCGTCGATATCACGTCGACCCCGGCCTCGAGCAGGTCGAGCACGTCTTGCCAGCGCTTCTCGTTGCGGCTGCCGGGCGCGTTGGTGTGGGCGAGCTCGTCGACGAGGGCGATGTCGGGTCGCCGGGCGACGACCCCGTCGGCGTCCATCTCGGTGAGCTCGACGCCCCGGTGCTGCGAGGCCAGCCGCGGCAGCACCTCGAGGCCGCCCACGAGGGCCGCCGTGGCCGCGCGCCCGTGGGTCTCGACGACGGCCACGACGACATCGCGCCCCTCGGCCTTCAGTCGCGCGCCCTCTTCGAGCATCGTGTACGTCTTGCCCACCCCGGGCGCGGCGCCGAGCAGCACGCGGAGCCGCCCTCGAACCATTGCGTCAGTCTTTCGTCAGTGCGGCCAGAGCGACGTTGAGCTCCAGCACGTTTACCGTGGGCTCCCCAAGGTATCCGGCCTCGCGGCCGCTGATCCTCGATTCGACCAGCCTGTGGACAACCGCGTCGGAGAGTCCGGTGGCGGCCGCGACCCGCTTCACCTGGAGCAGCGCGTACGCCGGGCTGATCGCCGGGTCGAGTCCGGAGCCCGACGCGGTGAGCGCGTCGTCGGGGACAGCGGCCGGCGCGACCCCCTCGAAGGCGGCGATCGCCGCGCGACGATCCTTGATCGACGACGCGAGGTCGGCGTTCGACGGCCCCAGGTTGCTGGCGCTCGACGCCGACGCGTCGTACCCGTCGCCGGCGGCGGAGGGCCGCGACTGGAACCACCGGGCCAGCGGCTTGCCGTCCTCGTCGGCGAACGACTGCCCGATGAGCGACGACCCGACGACCGGGCCGCCCGAGCTCACGGTCGACCCGTTCGCCTGGTGCGGCAGCACGAGCTGCCCCACTCCGGTGAGGAGGACCGTGTAGGCGACGCCGAGCACGACGGTGAAGACGAGCATGGCGCGGAGTGCGACCCACCAGGGGCGCGCGGAGGTGCGAACAGACATGAGACGGGTCCTTAGAAACCGGGGAGGAGGGAGACGACGAGGTCGATGAGCTTGATCCCGACGAACGGGGCGACGATGCCGCCGAGCCCGTAGATCAGGAGGTTGCGCGACAGGATCGACGATGCCGACGCCGCGCGGTACTTCACGCCGCGCAGCGCCAGCGGGATCAGCGCGACGATGACGAGCGCGTTGAACACGATCGCCGAGAGGATCGCCGACGCGGGCGAGTGCAGCTGCATGATGTTGAGCAGCCCGAGCCCGGGGAAGATGCCGGCGAACATGGCCGGGATGATGGCGAAGTACTTGGCCACGTCGTTCGCGATCGAGAACGTGGTCAGGGCGCCGCGCGTGATGAGCAGCTGCTTGCCGATCCGGACGATGTCGATGAGCTTGGTCGGATCGGAGTCGAGGTCGACCATGTTGCCGGCCTCCTTCGCCGCCGACGTGCCGGTGTTCATGGCGACGCCGACGTCGGCCTGGGCGAGAGCGGGAGCGTCGTTGGTGCCGTCGCCGGTCATCGCCACGAGGTTGCCGCCCTCCTGCTCCTTCCTGATCAGAGCGAGCTTGTCCTCGGGCGTGGCCTCGGCGAGGAAGTCGTCGACCCCGGCCTCGGCCGCGATGGCTCGGGCCGTCAGCGGGTTGTCGCCGGTGATCATCACCGTGCGGATGCCCATGAGGCGCAGCTCGGCGAAGCGCTCGGCGAGGCCGTCCTTCACGACGTCCTTCAGGTGCACGACGCCGAGGATGCGGGTGGCCCCGTCGACGGAGCGCGTGGCCACGACGAGCGGGGTCCCGCCCGCGTTCGAGACGCCGGTGACCAGCCGGTCGAGGGCGTCGCGCTCGGCGGCGGTCCCCGCGAGGGAGGCGGCGGACTGCTCGCGGGCGGCCGCGACCCAGGCGGCGAGGGCGGTTCCTGCGCCTTTCCTCACGGCGGAGCCGTCGGCGAAGTCGACGCCGCTCATGCGCGTCTGGGCGGTGAACGGCACGACGGCGCCTGCCGGGGCCGACGGCACGGCGAACCCGTTCTCGACGGCGAGGTCGACGATCGAGCGTCCCTCGGGCGTCGGGTCGGCCAGCGACGACGTGGCCGCGGCCTCCGTCAGCTCAGCCTCGGTCGCTGAGCCCAGGGGCAGGAACTCGCTGGCGCGGCGGTTGCCGTAGGTGATGGTGCCCGTCTTGTCGAGCAGCAGCGTCGTCACGTCGCCCGCGGCCTCCACGGCACGCCCCGACATGGCGAGCACGTTCCGCTGCACGAGGCGGTCCATCCCGGCGATGCCGATGGCCGAGAGCAGGGCGCCGATCGTCGTCGGGATCAGGCAGACGAGCAGGGCGATCAGCACCGGGATCGACGCTGCGGCATCGCTGAGCGAGGCGATCGGGTTGAGCGTGAGCACCACGACGACGAACACGATCGAGAGAGACGCGAGCAGGATGTTCAGCGCGATCTCGTTCGGGGTCTTCTGCCGGGCGGCCCCCTCGACCAGCGAGATCATCCGGTCGACGAAGGTCTCGCCGGGCTTCGACGTGATGCGGACGACGATCCTGTCGGACAGCACCCGCGTGCCGCCGGTGACGGCCGAGCGGTCGCCTCCCGACTCGCGGATGACCGGGGCCGACTCGCCCGTGATGGCCGACTCGTCGACGCTGGCAATGCCCCAGACGATGTCGCCGTCGCCGGGGACCAGCTCGCCGGCCACCACGACGACCGTGTCGCCGAGGGTGAGGTCGGCCGACGAGATCTCGTCGGTGGCCGACGTCGACGCGTCCGGGTCGCCCGACGCGTCGTAGTCGAGCACCCGGACGGCGCTCGTCGAGGTCCTGGTCTTGCGGAGCGTCTCGGCCTGCGCCTTGCCGCGGCCCTCCGCCACCGACTCGGCGAGGTTGGCGAAGACGACGGTCAGCCACAGCCACGCCGCGATCGCCCAGGTGAACGAGCCGGGGACGACCGAGCCGCCGGACTCGCCGGGCCCGCCGGTGAACGGCTCGGCGACGGCGAGGACGGTCGTGTACGCGGCGCCGACCTCGACGAGGAACATGACCGGGTTGCGCCACATCAGGCGGGGATCGAGCTTGCGGAGGGCGCCGGGGAGGGCCTCGACGAGCTGGGCGGCGGAGAAGGCGGTCTTCTTCGACGGGGTGGGCGCGAGTTCCTGCGCCCGATCGGGGGTCTCGAGGGTGGTCATGTCAGTTGAGTCCTTCGGCGAGGGGTCCCAGTGCGAGCACGGGGAAGTAGGTGAGGGCGGTCACGACGATCGACACGCCGAGGAGGAGGCCGACGAACTGCGGCCGGTGGGTGGGGAGCGTGCCGGCCGTGGCGGGCACCTTGTCTTGAGCCGCGAACGACGACGCGAGCGCCAGGACGAACGCGATGGGCACGAAGCGGCCGAGCAGCATGACCACGGCGAGCGAGATGTTCATCCAGTCGGTGTTCGCAGTCAGGCCGGTGAACGCCGAGCCGTTGTTGTTGGCGGCGGAGGTGTACGCGTAGAGCACCTCGCTGACCCCGTGCAGGCCCGGGTTGAAGATCGACGTCGAGATGACGCTGTCGCGGACTCCCGGCAGCGCGAAGCTCAGGGCCGTGCCGGCCAGGGCGAGCGTCGGCGTGACCAGGATGTAGAGGGAGGCGAGCGTGATCTGGCGCGGGCCGATCTTCTTGCCGAGGTACTCGGGCGTGCGGCCGACGAGCAGGCCCGCGATGAACACGGTGATGATCGCGAGCACGAGCATGCCGTAGAGGCCCGAGCCGACGCCGCCCGGCGAGATCTCGCCGAACATCATGTCGAGCAGCGCCATCATGCCGCCGAGCGCGGAGTACGAGTCGTGCGCCGAGTTCACCGCGCCGGTCGAGGTGGAGGTCGTCGCGGTCGCGAACAGGGTCGACGACCAGACGCCGAAGCGGGTCTCCTTGCCCTCCATCGCGCCCGTCGCGCCGTGCGTCTCGAAGATGGTCATCGCGGTGAGGGAGGCGGCGAAGATCGTCGCCATGACGGCCGCGATCGCCGTGCCCTGGCGGGTGTCGCCGACCAGGCGGCCGAACAGGCGCGGCATCGAGAACGGGATGATCAGCATCAGGACGATCTCGAACAGGTTGGTGAAGGCGTTCGGGTTCTCGAACGGGTGGGCGGAGTTCGCGTTGAAGAAGCCGCCGCCGTTCGTACCGAGCATCTTGATGGCCTCCTGGGACGCCACCGGTCCGCCCGGGATCACGGCGCTGCCGCCGGTGAGGGTCGTGACGTGCTCGAAGCCGCCGAAGTTCTGGATCACGCCACCCGCGAGGAGCACCACCGCCGCGACGACGGCCATTGGCACCAGCACGCGGGCGAGGCCGCGGGTCAGGTCGACCCAGAAGTTGCCGAGCGTGCCCGAGCGGACCCGCGCGAGGCCCCGGATCAGCGCGACCGCGACGGCCATGCCGACGGCGGCCGACACGAAGTTCTGCACGACCAGCCCGCCGAGCTGCACGGCGTAGCCCATGGTGACGTCGGGGGAGTACGACTGCCAGTTCGTGTTCGTCACGAACGACACCGCCGTGTTGAAGCTGAGCGCGTTCGGGATCGAGCCGAAGCCGAGCGAGTAGGGGAGGAGCGCCTGCAGCTTCTGCAACGCGAACACGAAGGCGATGCCGACGGTCGAGAAGACGAGGATGCCGCGCAGGTAGGCGCCGCTCGACTGCTCGCGCGACGGGTCGACTCCGATAACGCGGTAGAAGCCGCGCTCGAGGCGCCAGTCGCGACGGGCGCTGTAGACCCAGGCGAGGTAGGCGCCCATCGGACGGTGGAGGGCGACCAGAACGACCAGGACGGTCATGATCTGGAGCAGGCCGGCGACGGAGTCGGGCATCGTCATCAGAACCGCTCGGGTTTCACGAGCGCGACGACGAGATAGACGAGGGCGGCGACCCCGAGGGCGGCCGCGATGAGGCTGAAGACGATCACGGATCCGATCAGACACCCGCGGCGGGGCTGCGACGGCGGTCCTAACAGGACCCGTGCGGGCGCTCGCAAGATCCTGACGGTTTCCTAACGCGGGGCCGAGCGTGGCGGGAGCCCCCGGTGGGGCCCGGCGGCGGGTGGCCGCCGATCAGCCCAGCTGGGCCACCGCGGCGCGAAGCCGACCGAGAGCCGTCTGCAGCAGGTCGGCGAGGGGCGGGGCGTCGGCGTCGGCGATCCACTCCGAGAACGCGTCGTGGAAGGCGAGCACGCCGAGCTCGGCCGCGGTGGCCGCGACGGGGTCGACGACTCCGCGGGCGCGGAGGGCGTCGGCCATCGCGGCGGCCATGCCCACCTGCTTGAGGAGGGCCCGGTCGCGCAGCTCGGCGCTGGTCGCGATGACGGCCTCGAGCCGCGGGCCGAGCTCGCGGTTGAACGGGGTCATCGACGCGGCGGCGGTGGCGAGCCCTGAGGCGACGGCCTCGAGGGGCGTCGCCTCGGCGGGGGCTGACGCGATGCCCTCCGCGAAGAGGCGCGACAGGGTGGCCTGGCCTGCGGCGAGCACCTCGCGCTTGTCGGAGAAGTGGCGGAAGAACGTGCTGCGCGTCAACCCTGCCCGGTCGGCGATCTGGGCGACCGTGGTCTCGTCGTAGCCCTGGTCGGTGAAGAGCTCGAGGGCTGCCGTCACAAAGCGCTCGCGTGCGTCTGGTTCCCATCGAGGCATGGGTTCATCCTAGCGATGCGACACGAGTCCCATCACGGTGCTACGGTGATGGGACATCAGTCGCATCATCATCGACCCAGGGAGCATGCAATGCGCGTATTCATCACCGGAGCATCCGGCCACATCGGTTCCGTCGTCACGGAGGAGCTCGTCGCCCACGGCCACGAGGTGCTCGGCCTCGCCCGTTCGGAGTCGTCGGCGCAGAAGGTCGTCGCCGCCGGGGGCACGCCCGTGCTCGGCGGTCTCGGCGACCTCGACGTGCTGACGAACGCGGCCACGGAGGCCGACGGCGCGATCCACCTCGCGTTCAGCAACGACTTCGGCGACCTCGAGGCCAGCATCGCCGAGGAGGGCCTTGCCATGGACGCCATCGGCGCCGGCCTCGTAGGCACGGGCAAGCCGTTCACCATCGTCTCGGGCACGACCTGGGTCGAAGGCCGGCTCGCGACGGAGCACGACCCTCTGCCGCATGACGGCCCCGTCGGCGGCCGCGGCATCAACGTCGACCGCATCCTGGCGCTCTCCGATCGGGGAGTCCGCACGTCGGCCGTCCGCCTGCCGCGCTCCGTCCACGAGCGGTACGCGGCCTACGGGTTCGCGGGCATCCTGATCGGTGCGGCACGCCAGTCGGGGTTCTCGGCGTACGTCGGCGACGGCAGCCAGCGCTGGCCCGCGGTGCACCGCCGCGACGCCGCCTCGCTGTTCCGCCTCGCGCTCGAGACCGCGGAGGCTGGGACCGCGGTGAACGCCGTCAGCTCCGAGGGCGACACCATGCTCGAGATCGCCACGGTCATCGGCGAGCAGCTCGGCGTTCCCGTGCAGCAGGTCCCGGCCGAGAGCTTCGGTCCTCTCGGCATCATCTTCGGCATCGACCAGCCCGCGTCGAGCGCCTGGACGCGCGACACCTTCGGCTGGGCGCCGTCGCACCCCGTGCTGCTCGACGACCTGCGGGCGGGCGACTACCCGGCGTAGCCCGCAGCGAGACGTCCGTCCCCGAGGCCGACTTCCGCGTCATCGCCTCCGCCCTGGGCGCAGCGTCTCCCGACGAGTGAGCGCTCCCTATGACGCGACCTCGTAAATGCGCTGCTGCACCTTCGACGCCAGCGTGCGGAGGGCCGCTGCGTCGTCGGGGGTGAAGCGCCGCGGCTTCGAGTCCATGACGCAGAGGGCGCCGATTCGCTGGCCCGTCGGCGACTCGAGCGGGTAGCCGGCGTAGAAGCGGATGCCCGGCTCCCCGGCGATCATGGAGTACCAGGCGTAGCGGGAGTCCCGGCTGGCGTCCTCCACGGCGAAGTGGCTGCTTCGCCGCACGGTCAGGTCGCACAGCGACTGCCCGCGCGGCACGGTCGCCAGGTCGATGCCGCTGCTGGCCATCGTGCTCTGCGTGTCGCGCCCGACGAGGGTGACGGCGGCGAACTCGGTGCCCAGCGCGCGCCGGGTGTCGGCGGCGAGGCCGTCGAGGACGGGATCGGGGTCGGCGGCCTGCAGCGCGGCCTCGACCTCCTCGAACGCGTGCTGGCGTTCCTGCTCGTCGGCCTCCGAGGTGTCGGCAGCGGCGGGGCGGCTCGGATCGAGGTTCTCGTGGATGCGCTCGGCGATCGAGTCGGCCCAGCGCTCGTAGACGCGGGCCTCGGCCGTCTCGTAGACGTGCCCCTTCGACTCGGGCACGAAGACGATGCCCGACCGCGGGGTGGCCAGGTCTTCGGTGATGGTGTTCATCAGTCCGACGTGGAAGTCGACGATGTCGGCCAGTCGTCTGGGGAAGTGCGGGTTCACGCCGAACTGGGGCACCGCCAGCACGAAGACGAGCGAGGCGCTCGGTGTCCGCTGCCGCACGAAGCCGACGAGGGCCGCGACCGACGCCTCCCACTCGGCGGGCGCCAGAAGTGTGAGCGCCTCGTGGGCGCCGATCGAGAGCAGCACGATGTCGTACCGGGAGAGGTCGACTTCGGCCAATGCGTCGACACAGGCGACGGTGTCCATCTCGTCGTCGACGAGGACGTCGACGTCGGTGGCGCGGCCGGTCCGCTCCGTCAGGCTGCGGGCCAGGAAGCCGGGAAGACCGAGATCGTGAGTCAGGACGCCGCGCCCCGCGGCGGCGCCGTCGCCCACGATCAGGACTCGATCGGGGTTCGTGCCCGGTGCGCGCACGTGCGGCGAGTCATGGGGGAGGACGCGGCGTCGCCAGGAGTGGCGGCTGAAGGCGAGCCAGAGCGCGACGAGGGGGCGCGCGAGGAGTCGGCGGAGGGAGTCGAGCATGCGTGGTCCTGATCCGGTCGGCGCCGCCCTCGGGCGGCGATGCTGCGCACGGCCTGGTGAGGCGCCGGGCGGAGTATCGATGACTTCCGCGACAGTAGCGGCAAATCGTCGGATTCGCACGGAAGAGCCGGTGCACGGCGTAGCCTCGCGCGCATGAGCCCCCTCGTCGTGCAGACCTTCCTCACCCTCGATGGCGTCGCGCAGGGGCCGGGCGGCCCGGACGAGGACACCGAGGGCGGCTTCAGCCATGGCGGCTGGCAGGACGACGCCGACCTGGGAGACGTCGTCACCGACTGGGAGGCCAAGACAGCGGCCCTGCTGCTCGGGCGCAAGACGTACGACATCTGGGCGGGCGCGTGGGGCGTCTGGCCTGAGGACGCCCCCGGGTTCATGGGCGAGTTCACGCGCCGCTACAACCGCGTGCCGAAGTACGTCGCTTCGACGACCCTCACCGAGCTGGGCTGGACCAACTCTCACCTTCTCGGCGCCGACCTGCCCGCCGAGGTGCGCCGGGTCCGCGACGAGACCGACGGAGAGCTGCGTGTGTGGGGCAGCACCCGCCTCATCCGCACCCTGGCCGAGCACGACCTGGTCGACGAGTACCGCCTCGTGACCTACCCCGTCGTGCTGGGCACCGGCAAGCGGCTCTTCTCCGACGGCTTCCCCGTCACCAGGCTGGCCCAGGGCGAGGTGCGCGTGCTGCCCTCGGGCGTGACCGTGACGAGCTACACCCGCCGGCCCTAGCCGACGAGTCCGAGCTCGACCAGGCTCTCGACGGTCTCGACCAGAGTCGCCTCGACGGGCCGCGGGTGGAAGCCCAGCTCGGCCTTGGCGCGCTCGTTGTGGATCACGAGCGGCGGGAGGTCGTCGCCCGGGGCCTCCTCGGTCGGCGCCTTCTCGGCGAGCACCGGGAAGTGCTCGCGGAGCACGGTCGCAACCTCGAGGAACGTCGTCGTCGGGCCGTCGGCCAGGGCGAGGTAGCGGCGGCCCGCAGCGGCCGCGGTCGTCATCGCGGCGATGTGCAGCTGCGACACGTCGCGCACGTCGGCGATCCCGAACAGCTGACGGGGCGTCACGGGCATGTGTCCGCCGATCATCGCCGTGAACACCTGGAGCGACGAGCGGGCGGTGCGGGTGAGGGTGGGTCCGGCGATCCAGGTGGGGTTGACGGTGACCAGCTCAGTTCCTGCACCTTCTGCCTCGATGAAGTCCCAGGCCGCACGCTCGGCCACCGCCTTCGACAGCGGGTACGCCGGGAGCCCGGGGGTCGAGGGGTCGGTCCAGTCGTCTTCGGTGTAGTCGCGGACGCGCTTGGGCGAGTAGCCGACAGCGGCGAACGACGACGTCAGGACGACCCGGGGCACGCCGGCGTCGCGGGCGGCGCGGAGCACCCGCAGGCTGCCGTCGCGCGCTGGGATCACGACCTCGTCGGGCTCGGTCGCGAGGATCATCGGCGAGGCGACGTGGTAGACGCCGTCCATGCCGGTGGCGGCCGCGGCCCAGCCGTCGTCTTCGGTGAGCGTCGCGGTCACGACCTCCAGCCCCGAGTCGTCGGCCCCGCCGCGGCGCACGGCCTCGCGCAGCTCGGGTCCGCTGTCGAGCGAGCGGACCGTGGTGCGGACCTCGACCCCCGCGAGCAGCAGGTCGGCGACGAGCCGGCTGCCGAGGTAGCCCGAGCCGCCGGTCACCAGGACCCGCGTCATCGGAGCGCCCCTTCGAGCTGCGGCAGGATCGCGTCGACGCGGGTCTTGGCCTCGGCCTCGAGCGCGACGTCGCCCTTGTCGCGGGCATCCCACAGGGCCGCCTTCGCGCTCAGGTACTCGAGGTGGATATGCAGGGTCGCGATCTCGCCCTCGATCCGCGTGGCGTGCTTCGTCAAGATGTCGCGCTGCTCGCCGGCCGCGGCATT
This sequence comes from Frondihabitans sp. OV104, assembly GCF_057787745.1. Classification (NCBI taxonomy): domain Bacteria; kingdom Bacillati; phylum Actinomycetota; class Actinomycetes; order Micrococcales; family Microbacteriaceae; genus Frondihabitans; species Frondihabitans sp. OV104. Next base: position 1,805,333 of record NZ_CM173541.1, on the reverse strand, counting down.
TCCGAGGGCTCGGTTGGCCTGGTACGTGCGCATCTCGTCGATGCCCATGCCCATGGCGCGCAGGCAGGCGAGAATCTGCAGGTCGTCGACGTCGGTCTCTCGGTAGCGGCGGTGCCCGCTGCGGTCGTCGCGGAGGATCGGGCCGACGAGCCCGACCTCCTCGTAGTAGCGCAGGGTCGGCTCGCTGAGCCTGGTCCGGCGCGATGCGTCCTGAATGGTCATCGTGGTCATGTCGTCACAGAACCACACCTCAAGCGCTTGAGGTCAACTGCTCCGGCCGGGATGATGAGAAGTCGCTCGTTGTCCCGGCCAGCGAGCTGGGCGACAACGAGCGACTCCTCACCGGACCCGACCGCGAACGTGACTGCCGCCGACGCACTACGACCCCGACTCGTTCACGCCGGAGCGGGCCGGACGCGCCCTGCGGGCCGGGGTGGCGGCTCTCGTGAACGAGCTCAACGGCACGGTCGTCTGGGTCGACTGAGGCGGCCGCCAGGAGTTCCTGCGCACCGACCGATACGATCGGCCTCGTGGAGTCCAAGCCCGCGTCCGTCCTCCGAGCCCTTCGTGCCGAGATCATCGCCGGCACGCTGCCCCGGGGCACGCGCCTGAAGGAAGACCAGCTCGCGGAGCGCTTCGGCGTCTCGCGGGTGCCGGTGCGCGAGGCCCTGCGCCAGCTGGAAACAGAGGGCTTCGTCGTCGCCGAGAAGTTCAAGGGCGTCAGCGTCGCCGACTCGTCGCCGGAGGCCGTCGTGGAGCTGATGCAGATCCGCCGCGGTCTCGAGGTGCTCGCGGCTCAGCTCGCCGCCGGGCGTCGCGGCGGCGAGAGCGCCGACCTGCTGCGCGCAGTGGTGAACGAGGAGCGCTCCGACCAGGAGGTCGAGGTGCAGTCGCCGCGGTTCACCTTCCACCGGCTCGTGGCGACTGCGTCCGGCAACGCCCGGCTCGATCAGATGATCGAGCGCCTCGTGCACCAGACATCGTGGGCATTCGAGCGGGTGACGCAGGACGAGGTGGCGTCCAGCGGCGGCGACCATGCGGCCGTCGCCAACGCGATCCTGCGCGGCTCAGTGGTTCAGGCCGGGCTCCTGATGGAGGAGCACCTGCGGCGCGACGAGGCGATCTTCGCTGCCCTCGAGCCTGCATTTCGCGACTGAACGTATACGAAAGGTAGATTTTTTGGGCGTGTCGGGCGCTTAGATCGTTGAATTGTCGGGCCAGCCAGGCGCCCGTAATCAAGCGTTTCTTCCCCGAAACCAGCCGGAAACACGTTTTCGTATACAAAAGAGTGTCCGCACGGTGCAGAATGAATCTGGCGCCGCCACCTCTTTTCCCGCTGGAGTCTCGAATGACTGCTGTAACCCGCTCCACAGCTTCCACCGGCACCACGACCCCTCCCACGAAGTCCGCCACCGGCAACGGCGTCGCCTCCGCCCTCGACTCGATCGGCTTCACCCGCGCCCAGTTCTGGGTGCTCATGCTGATCCTCGCTGGCGAGTTCTTCGACACGCTCGAGCAGAACTCGGTCGGCGCCATGGCCACCAACATCAAGGCGTCGCTCCAGATCGGCGACGTGCAGCTGACCACGATCAACACCGCCACCGTGCTGGGCGGCCTCGTCGGCCGCCTCCTCGCCGGCTTCCTCGCCGACCGGTACGGCCGCCGCTTCTCGCTCGGCCTCAACCTCCTCATCTACACGCTCGGCGGCCTGCTGTCGGCGATCTCGTTCAACTACGACATGCTCCTCGTCAGCCGCTTCATCGTCGGCATCGGCGTCGGCGGCGAGTTCATGATCGGCATCGCGATGCTCTCCGAGATGGTCGCGACCCGCTTCCGGGGCGGGCTCATCGCCACGATCAACGTGGGCGCCGGAGGCATCGGCAACTTCATCTCGTACGGCCTCTTCCTGCTGCTCCTCGGCCCCCTGGCCATCCCGCTGGGTGGCGACGACCACGTGTGGCGCTGGACCTTCGTGATCCTCGCCCTCCCGGCCCTGCTGGTCGTGCTCTACCGCCGCCGTCTGCCCGAGACCCCGCGCTGGCTGCTCTCCAAGGGCCGCATCGACGAGGCGAACCGCTCGCTGGCCATCCTCGCCTCGAACTCGCTCCGCCCCTCGGCCGACGTCAAGCCGCCCCTCACGCTGACCGCCGCCGACCTGCCCCCGGTCGCGCTGCACTCGTCGCCGGCCGCGGTCTTCCACCCGCTCGTGCTCCGACGCACCATCTCGATCGGCATCGCCTCGTGGATGGCCTTCGGCTCGCAGGTCACGCTGAACTTCCTCATGCCGACCCTGCTCGTCGAGCGCGGCTACACCGTCTCGCAGAGCCTCCTGTACACGATGATCATGAACGTGGGCTCGCTCCTCGGCTGCACCGCGGCCGCGCTGCTCGCCAACCGCGTCGGCCGCCGACCCCTGGTCACGACGGCCGGGATCCTCGGCTGCCTCACCGCCCTCGCCTTCGCCGGCTTCGGCAACGCGACCGGCGCGATCCTGGTGCTCGGCGCCCTGTTCCAGTTCTTCACCATGGTGACCAACACCACGCTCGCCGCCTGGACCGCCGAGGTCTACCCGACCGCGATCCGCGCCTCCGGCGCCTCGATCGTCAACGGCATCGGCAACATCGCCGGAGCGGTCATGCCGTTCCTCGCGATCGCCCTCTACGGCCACTTCGCCTTCGCCGGCGTCTTCGGCCTCGCCGCAGTCATGTACGCCATCCTCGTCATCGCCTCGCGCTTCGCCCCGGAGTCCCGCGGCCGCTCGCTCGAAGACGTCAACGAGAACGTGCTCGCTTCCTGACCACCCGGCGGGGCCGGTGACCACCGGCCCCGCCTCCGCCCCACCGCAACCGATTCCCTGGAGGAACACATGGACACCCTGAAGATCACCGCGACCGCCAACGGCCTCAACTACCTGCCCGAGTACGTCGCGGCGCAGGGCGGCATCTTCGCCGCGAACGACCTCCAGGTCACCGCCGTGGCCCGCGACCCGTGGACGGGCGTCCTCGACGACATCGAGTCGGGCGCGGCCGACGTGGCCCTCGGAGGACTCTGGGTCCCGGCCATGTACGCCGGCATGGACCGCAGTTTGTCGGTCGTGGGCCAGCTCAACCACAAGTTCCCGATGACGATCGTGTCGCGCACCGAGACCGCTCCGATCAGCCTCGGCCAGCTCGCCGGCAAGGTCGTCCTGGCACCCGGGGCCGGCGGCAGCGCCCCCTACGAGTTCACCGCGGGCCTGATCCGCGAGGCCGGCTTCGACGTCTCGGCCACCCGCTTCGTCCGCGACCTCTCGACCGCCATGCTGATCGAGCTCTACAAGGGCGGCCTCGGCGACGCGATCATCCTCGACCTGGTCTCGGCCAAGGAGGTCGTCGCCGACGGCTTCGGCACCATCGTCTTCCAGCACCTCGAGGCCGGCGGCATCATGCCGAACAGCGTCTACTACTGCCTCTCCGAGCGCGTCGACGAGCTCGGCGACCGCCTCGGCCGCTTCATGGACGGCATCGCGACCGCCATGGAGAAGATCACCTCGAAGCAAGCCGACGCCGAGATCGACGCGGTCCTGGCCGCCCGCTGGCCCGACAAGGACCACACGCTGCTCCGCTCCGCCGCGACCGAGATGGCCGAGGGCGGCGTCTGGGACTCCGCCGTCATCGACCGCGACGCGTCGGACCGCTGGATGCGCATCCTCGACGAGGGCGGCCTGCTCGCGCACGTGCCCACCCTCGAGGAGCTCCAGGGCGCCGCGGCTCCGGTCGGCGCCGCCTCGTGACGGTCGTCCTCGGTGCGAGCGAGATCGGCTCGCTGATCACCTCGGTCGACGCCGTCGACGCCGTCGAGGCCATCCACCGCGACCTCGGCTCGGGTGCCATGACGCAGCTCGCGCCGGGCGCCCTGACCGGGGCCGACGAGGCCGTCTTCCTTCCGATGGCCTCGCGCTCCGACCGCCTCGGCCTCGTCGCCGTGAAGCTGATGGCCGACATCCCCGCCAACGCCGAGCGCGGCCTGCCGACGCAGCGCTCGACCATCGTCGTGTCGTCGGCGGTCACGGGGGAGTGCGTCGCGATCCTCGACGGCGCCTCCATCACCCGCGTCCGCACGGCCGCGACCTCGGTCGTCGCCACGAGGCACCTGGCCGCACCCGGGGGCCGCACCCTGGGCCTCATCGGCGCGGGCAACCTCGCGATCGAGCACGCCAGGGCGTTTGCCGAGACCATGCCCTTCGAGCGCATCGTCGTCTGGTCGCGGTCGCGGTCCACGGTCGACGCCTTCCTGGAGGGCGTCCGCTTCGACCTCCCCGGCGGCTGCGTCATCGCGTCGAGCCCCCGCGAGGTCGTCGAGCAGGCCGACGTGCTCTGCACGCTGACCCCGTCGATCGACCCCGTCGTCCTGGGCGCCTGGCTGCACGAGGGCCAGCACGTCAACGCGGTCGGCGCCCGGCCCCGTCCGACGCACCGCGAGCTCGACGGCGAGGCCATGGCCCGCGGCACGGTGATCGTCGACAGCCGTGCCACCGCCTTCTCGAAGTCCGGCGACCTGCTCGAGGCGATCGCCGAGGGGGCGCTGTCGGCCGACACGCGATTCAGCGAGCTGGGCGAGGTCATCGCAGGAACTGCGGCCGGCCGCACCGCACCCGACGACATCACGGTCTTCGACTCCGTCGGGCTCGCCGCCCAGGACCTCGCCGTCGCCGCCCGAGTGATCGACCTCGCCGCCGAGCGCGGAGTCGGCCAGGCCGTCGCCCTCGCCCGCGTTCCGGGGGCGGTGCCCGCATGATCCGCATCGCCGTCGTCAACTGCAACACCACCGAGTCGATGACCGAGACGGCCGCCGCGCGCGCCCGCCTGGCGGTCGGGCCCGGCGTCGAGATCGTCGCGGTCACCCCGAGCTGGGGAGTCGCGTCGGCCGAGGGCTGGTACGACAGCTTCATCAGCGCGGCCGCCGTGCTGCAGGCGCTCGAGACGCTGCCCGCCGACATCGACGGCGTGGTCATGGCCGGCTTCGGCGAGCACGGCCGGGAGGGTGCGCGCGAGCTGCTGTCCATACCCGTGGTCGACATCACCGAGGCCGCCGCGCATCTGGCCATGCCGCTCGGCCGCCGTTTCGGCGTCGTCACGACCGTGCGGCGTGCCGTCGGGCAGATCGAGGACAGCCTGACGAACGCCGGCCTCATCGCCAAGTGCGCAGCCATCGAAGACACGGGGCTCGGCGTGCTCGAGCTCGAGGAGGACGCCTTCGCCACAGCCGAGGCGTTCGTCGAGGCCGGTCAGCGCGCTATCGCCAAGGGCGCCGAGGTCATCTGCCTCGGCTGCGCGGGCATGGCCGGTCTCGAGGAGCACGTCCGCGACCGTCTGCCGGTCCCGGTCATCGACGGGGTCGCCGCCGCGGCCGCCATGGTCGAGACCCTCGTTCGGCAGGGACTGACGACGAGCAAGATCGAGTCGTTCGCCGCGCCGCTCGCCAAGGCGAGGAGCTGGCCCGGGGTCTGAGGCCGATCGAGGTTCCAGCGCCGCTCGAGGTTCTAGGCTGAGCGAGTTGGCTCGTGCACAGCAGCCGTGACTAGGCTGATCGAGAAACCTACCACCGTTCGGCAACTCAAAGGACCCTCAATGACGACCCCTTCCGTCCAGCTGTACACCCTGCGCGACGCCGTCGCTGCCGACCTCGACTCGGCACTGGCGCGGGTCCGCGAGATCGGCTTCGAGCTCGTCGAGCCGTACTCCTTCCCCGAGCGCGTCGCCGACTACGAGCGCGCGTTCGCCGCGACCGGCCTCGCCGCGCCGTCCGGCCACGCTCCGGTCATCGACGTCGACGACCCTTCCGTGGTCTTCGACGCCGCGGCCCGCCTCGGCATCGAGACGGTGATCGACCCGTTCATCCCGACCGACCGCTGGCAGACCGCCGACGACGTGGCCCGCCTCTCGGCGCGCGTCAACGAGCTCGCCGAGGCCGCCAAGTCGTTCGGCCTGCGCTTCGGCTACCACAACCACCAGTGGGAGTTCACGAACAAGGTCGACGGCCAGACCGTCTACGAGCTCTTCGTCTCGCAGCTCTCCGACGCGGTCGTCCTCGAGCTCGACACGTTCTGGGCGACCGTCGGCGGCGCCGACACCCCGGCCGTGCTGAAGGCCCTCGGCGACCGAGTCGTCGCCATCCACGTGAAAGACGGCAAGATCTCGGGCGACATCCGCGACGCGCTGCCCAGCAGCGAGTCGGCTCTCGTCGTTCCCGAGGCGCTGAAGGCCGCCTTCGAGAACCAGACGCCCGCCGGCCAGGGCGACGTCGACGTCGCAGGCATCCTCGCGGCGGCCCCGCAGGCCCTCCGCGTCGTCGAGTTCGACGGCTACAGCGGAGACGTCTTCGAGGGAATCGCCTCGTCGCTCGCCTGGCTGAAGCAGAACGACTCCGCCGTCTAGGCGCCCTCAGCCTCTTCATCGGCAACGTGACGCCGCGACTGCCCCGGAACGCCGGGGGAATCGCGGCGTCGTCGTAGGCGCAATGAACTCGTAACACTGCGTACGAATAGGCGCAATACGCCGCGCGTTGACTAGCGTCAGGAGAACGACGCCGGGGTCGTTCGAACAGACAGCTATTCGACTGACAGGACGCGTAATGGGAGCACTGCCCGCGAACACCGCAACCGCCTTCCTCGGCGAGCCCCTCGTCGACTCCCCGGAGGCGGCGCGGCTCGCTCTGTACCCGACGGTCACCGGTCGGGTCGTGCACGGCGAGATGCGCGGCCGCGAGCTCGGGTTCCCGACCGCGAACCTCGACCCGAAGGCCGAGGGCGTGACGCCCGCCGACGGCGTCTACGCCGCCTGGGTCGTCATCGACGGCCGCGTCTTCGGAGGCGCCGTCTCGGTCGGCAACAACCCGACGTTCGAAGGCGTCCCCGAGCGGCAGATCGAGGCGCACATCCTCGACGCCTCGCTCGACCTGTACGACCGTGAGATCTCGGTGCACTTCGTGAGGCGCGTCCGCGGCAACGTCCGCTTCGAGGGGCTCGACGCGCTCGTCGCGCAGATCGCCGCCGACGTCGCCAACATCCGGGGCATCCTCGCCGAGCGCCACCTCCAGGCCCTCTAGCCCCCCTGTCCCTCCTCCCCTCTCTCCCTCCCCAGCCCCCCCCCAGAGCCCGGTGAGGAGTCGCTGGTTGTCGGTGACCCCGCCCGCCCCGAGCAACGAGCGACTCCTCACCGGGCTCGCCGGGCGACTACCCGTTCAGGAACCAGTCGCGCGGGTGCTGATCGGCCGTCAGGTCGCGGCGCGGCGCGGTCGGCGCGGCCCATTCGGCAGCGTTGGCCAGCACCCGGCGGATGTCGGGGTGGTGGTAGACGGGGTACTCCTGATCGCCGGGCGAGAAGTAGAACACCTTCCCGAGACCGCGGCGATACGCGACGCCCGAGCGGAAGACCTCGCCGCCGTCGAACGTCGACAGGAACACCTCCTCGTCGGGCCGGGGGATGTCGAACTGCTCGCCGTACATCTCCTGGCGGTCGATGACGATCGGGTGCGGCACGCCCTGGGCGATGGGGTGGTCGGGCGCGATCGTCCAGACGAGCTCGCGCTCGCCGTCGTTGCGCCACTTGAGCGAGCAGGTCGTGCCCATCAGCCGGGTGAACGGCTTCGAGTAGTGCCCGGAGTGCAGCACCACGAGCCCCATGCCGGCGTGCACGTGGCGCACCACGCGGTCGACGACCTCGTCCGAGACCTGGTCGTGCGCGATGTGCCCCCACCAGAACAGCACGTCGGTGGCGGCGAGGCGCTCCTCGGTGAGGCCGTGCTCGGGCTCCTGCAGGGTCGCCGTCGTGACGTCGGCGTCGGCGCCGAGCAGCTCGCGGAGCCCGTCGGCGACGACCGCGTGGATGCCGTCGGGGTAGTTGCCGAGCACCACCTCGTCGCCGCGTGTCTCGTGGACGTACTCGTTCCACACCACGATCCGGGTCATCGGGCCACCACCTCGGTGCTCTCGACCGGCACTTCGCGACCGGCGGCCGCCGACTCGTACACGGCGTCGACCACCCGCGAGCGGTGCAGCGCGTACTCGCCGTGGTGGCCGGCGTACCGGGGAGCCGCGCCGTCCGCACCCTCGCGGATGGTCGCCAGGAACTCCTCGATCACGCTCTGGTGGTGGCCCGCAGGAACGTGCACGTCGGGCCGCGACACCGTCGGAGCGCCCGCGACGTCCCAGTACAGCGTCACCGTCCCGTCGGTGCTGTAGTCGTCGACGTGCAGCCGCACGCCTCCCTCCGCGCCGAGCAGCTCGACCTCGATGTCTTCGTGGGCCTTCGAGTACGACGCCCACGACGCCTGCAGCTGCAGGCTCGATCCGTCGGCGAAGCGGAGCAGCGCGTTCGCGAAGTCCTCGACGTCGAACGCGTGTCCTCCGCGCGCCGAGACGGGCCCGCCGCGCGTGCTGCCGCCCCGGCCGGCGCGGCCGAGCTCGTTGTAGGCCACGGCCGAGACCGCGGTGACCGTCGGCTCGCCCATCAGGTAGAGCGCGATGTCGAGCACGTGCGACCCGAGGTCGATCAGGGGCCCGCCGCCTGCCGCGGCCTTGCTGGTGAACCACGAGTCGATGCCGGGCACCCCCGACCGCCGCAGCCAGCTGGCCCGCGCGTGGTAGACGCGTCCGATGGGGTTCTCGTCGAGCTCGCGGCGCAGGAACTGCACGTCGGCGCGCCTCCGGTGGTTGTACGCCACCTCCAGCACGCGGTCGGCCGCCCGGGCCGCCGCCACCATCTCGGCGGCGAGGTCGCCCGTCGTGGCCAGCGGCTTCTCGCAGAAGACGTGCTTGCCCGATTCGAGCGCGGCCATGGCGATCGGGTGGTGGAGGTCGTTGGGCACGCCGATCGACACGATGTCGAGGTCGTCGCGCGCCACGAGGTCCTGCCAGTCGGCGTACGTCGCCTCCACGCCGCGGGTCTCGGCGAGCTCGGCCAGGCGGCCGGCCTCCTGCCCGGCGAGGGCGACTACGCGCGCTCCCGGCAGGGCCGTATAGGCGTCGAGGTGGGTGGTGCCCGCGAAGCCGAGCCCCACCACCCCCACTCGGAGCTCCGTCGTGTCGGTCGGGGTGGGCAGCGTCGTCATATCGTCCTCGATTCGGTGTGGCTGTCCGTCAACCCTGCCACGTCGAGGGCCGATGGTCACGAACGGGTAACGGAGGGCACCCGGACCAAACCCTCCCGGGGAGGGTCGCGAATACATGACATCGGGCAAACGCCCAACGAACACCGATCGAGTGTTCACCCCTCATCCATCAAAGGATAAGCAAATGCGTAAGTTCTCCAAAGCAACCGTGGCTCTCAGTGCCGCCGGCCTCCTGATCCTCGGAGGCGTCGGAGCCGGCGCCGCCGCCAACGCGGCCCCCTCCATCCACACCGTCTCGTCGTCGTCGACGAAGATCCCCGCCCCCGTCGCGGCAGTCCCCGAGGTCTTCGGCGGCAACACCTCCGTCGCCCTCGACAGCGACTTCCTCGCCGCCCTGAAGTCTCTCGGACTCACCCCCTCCACCGAGGGCTCCGCCAAGCTCAGCGGCTCCGACATCTCCTTCCCGATCACCGGCGGCTCCGTCGTCTACTGGTCGCCCGACGGCAACTACCGCCCCTACGTCCAGGGCATCCTCGAGCACGACGGATCCGGCCTGAACCTCAAGGCCGGCTCGACCACCGTCACACTCGAGAACTTCACCATCAACCCCGGCAACTCCAAGCTCTACGGCGACGTCCTCGTCAACGGCAAGGTCGCCGTCACCCAGGCCAACATCTTCAGCCTCTGGGGCGGAACCCTCAAGCCCCTCTCGGTCGACGGCAACGTCGGCACCCTCACCGGCACCACCGTCCACATCTCCACCGACGCCGCCAAGCTCCTGAACTCCACGTTCAAGACCGACGCCGTCAAGCCCGGACTCCTCGTCGGCACCGCCACCATCGCCGCCCAGATCGCCGAGTAGCACCCACCATCACTGAAGAGCCCGCCGCCATCGCGGCGGGCTCTTCCGTGTCTCCGACTGCGCCGCGCCCGAGGGTCGACGGCGGGAGGAAGTCTTCACCGGGCTCGCCCGGGGGAGATCAGTCCGGGGATTGGATGCTCCGGACGACCCGATGGGGCCCGTCACGTCGAGAGGCGCGGCGGGCTTCGGTGCGTCCGCCGCCGTACTGGTAGCGGCGCACCCACCCGGAGTCGGGCGCGATCGGCCTACCGTGGAGCATGACCGAAGAGCCGAACCCCCTCGGCGAGTTCCTGCGTGCGCGTCGCGAGCTCGTCACCCCCGAGCAGGCGGGACTCCCCGTCGTCGGCACCCGCCGGGTCGCGGGGCTGCGCCGCGAGGAGGTCGCGATGCTGTCGGGCATCAGCGCGGAGTACTACCTGCGGCTGGAGCAGGGCCGCTACCGAAACCCGTCGCTGCAGGTGCTGGAGTCGATCGCTCGCGTGCTCCTCCTCGACGACGAGAGCTCCGCGTACCTGCTCGCGCTCGGCGCCGAGAAGCCGCGCGTCGCCCGCCGTCGGCCCCAGCGCGAGACGGTGCCCCCGGGTGTCCGGCGGCTGCTCGCGCAGCTCCCGCAGCCCGCGTTCGTCGAGGGACGCTACCTCGACGTGCTCGCCGCGAACCCGATGGCCACGGCGCTGTCGCCTCGCCTGGCCTCAGGGCGCAACCGGCTGCTCGACGTCTTTCTCGACGCCGACGAGCGCGCGCTGTTCGTCGACTGGGAGCCCGCCACCGAGCAGCTGATCGGGCACTTCCGGCAGGCGGCAGGCATGGACACCGACGACCCGAGGTTCGTCGAGCTGGTCGGGACGCTCTCGATCGCGAGCCCGCGCTTCCGGCGGCTCTGGGATCGTCACGACGTCGGCGGGCGGCGGGGTGCGATCCTGCGCCTCGACCATCCCCAGGTCGGCGAGCTCGAGCTCGGCCGCGAGAAGCTGGTCGTCGGCGAGGCCCCGAACCTCACGGTCGCGATCTACCACGCCGAGCCCGGCAGCGAGTCGGCCGAGAAGCTCGCGCTGCTGCAGGCTGTCGCCGTCGCCCCCTGAGCCGCCGACCCCTGAGCCGCGGCCGGTGCCAAGCGCGCACCGCCCGCTGCTCGCGAGATGGCCGTGGCCGTCGGGTCGCGTTGCCGCCCCCGACGCCCACGGCCACCTCGGCGGCGGCATCCGCCGTCGGGTCAGGCGCTGGCGATGCCCAGGACCCGGTGGCCGACGGCGATCTGCTCGCCCGACGTCGACGAGAGCGGCGACGCGAGGAAGGCGATCAGGTCGGCGATCTGCTGCGGGCTCGACTGGCCGGCTCCCGCGCGCGAGACCTCGGCTCGGGGCTCGTCGGCCACGACGCCCGGGTTGACCGTGTTGACGGTGATGCCCGAGCCGGCGAGCTCGTCGGCGAGGTTCTTCGCGACGATGTTCAGCCCCGCGTTGCGGATCGACGCCGTGATGTTGCCGGTGAAGTACGCGTTCTGCCCCGAGACGCCGATGATCCGGCCGAAGCCGCGCTGCCGGAGGTGGGGGATCACCTCGTTCGCGGTGCGCAGGAAGGTCATCGCCTTGCCGTCGAACGCGCTGAGCACCTGCTCCGGGTCGGAGAGCCGCTCCGCGTCGAGCGTCGACGCGCTCGGGGCGGCCGTCACGATCAGGCCGTCGAGGTGGCCGTGCTGGGCCACGGCGGCGTCGACCCCCGCTTTCACGGACGCAGGATCAGCACCGTCGATCGCGATGCCGTCGACGGCGTGGCGCGACGCCGAGATGGCGATGGCCCCCTCGGCGCGGAGCCGGTCGACGATGGCGGAGCCGATGTAGCCGGCGCCGCCGAGAACGAGGTAGACGCGGTCGGAGATCTGAAGGTCCATGGCTCGACGCTACCCCCGGGGCCCGTCGTCACGATTTTGATAACGTTTTCAGGGGCACCCCTTGCGCCGCCCGAGTTCTCTGATAACGTTTTCAAAAATCGACGGACCGGCACCCTCCGCCCCACCTGACGAAGCCGTCGGGCACTGCGGCCGGCGGCTCCGTCGACCCCGTCTCGCTGCCCACCCGGCGGCGATCTCGGCGACCCCGCACCACTAACCCCTCGCTACGAACTCAGGACACTCAATGAAGAAATCGTCCCTCGCGACCGGCCTGGCGCTGGTCGCCTCGGCCGCCCTCCTCCTCACGGGCTGCGCTTCCGGCGGCAGCCTCTCGGGCTCGGGCGGCGACGACTCGGGCAAGGTCGTCTGGAACGACCCGGGCAAAGACCTCTCCGGCGTGACGCTCACCTACGGCGGCGGCGTGGCCGGCGGGCCCATCGACCAGGTCATCAAGGCCTTCGAGAAGAAGACGAACGTGAAGTTCAAGAAGGTCGCCTACCCCGACCCCTACGAGCAGAGCCTGCTGACGAAGGTCGCGACCGGCGACAAGCCCGACCTCGCCAGCTGGCAGCCGACGACGAGCGAGCTGACGGCCCTGCAGGCGCCGACCAACCTGCTCAGTCTCGACGGGGCGCCGTGGCTCGAGAAGATCGACCCGTCGGTCCGCGACATCACCGGCTTCGTCGGCAAGACCCGCTACGCCGCGCTCGTCACCTCGCCGAGCGTCATGGGCATGTACTACAACAAGCAGGTCTTCGAGGACGCCGGCATCACCGACGAGCCCACCACCTGGGACGAGATGCTCGCCGACGCCAAGAAGATCAAGGCGGACGGCGGCACCGCCTTCTACGAGGCCGGCGCTACTCAGTGGCCGACCCAGTGGTGGCCGCAGGCCCAGCTCGGGTCGAAGGCCCCGACCTTCTGGAAGGACGTCAACGAGAACAAGCAGCAGTTCACCTCGCCGACGATGCTCACCGCGATCCAGAACTACAAAGACCTGATCGACCAGGGCTACTTCAACTCCGACATCAAGACGGGCACCTTCGAGAAGCAGGCGACCTCGCTCCTGTCGGGCAAGGTCGGAATGGTGCTGCAGGTGAACTCGTACCTCAACCAGATCCAGACCACTGCGTCGACGTCCGAGATCGACAAGAAGCTCGGCTGGTTCCCGATCTCGGGGGACGGCGCCATCGGCACCAACATCCCCGACAACAGCAACGCGGTCGTGGCCTTCAAGACCGGCGACGCGAAGCGCGAGGCGGCCAGCCGTCAGTTCCTGAACTTCTGGATGACCACCGACTACGCCTCGTTCATCAAGGCCGCCGGCACCCCGTCGATCGAGACGGGCGTCGACAGCCCCGCCGGAGTGCCGAAGATCGCCGACACCATCGCGGCGTCGCTCGGCACGTCGGTCGGCTCCATGCAGTCGCTCGCCATCGCCAACCCCGACCTCTACATCAACCTCGCCAACATGATCCAGGGCACGCAGACCCCGGAGCAGGTCGCCGAGACCACGCAGAAGCAGTTCGCCCAGCTGGCGAAGGCCCAGGGCGCGAAGGGATTCTGATGACATCCGCCACCGAAGCGCCGAACTCCGACGTGCTCCGTCGAGACGCCGGCCCTGCCGAGAGGCCGGGCCGGGCTCCCGGAGGGCCGTCGAAGACCGAACGGCACAACACGAAGAAGCTCCGCTCGCTCGCGCGGGCTCAGGCGAGGTCGTACCCGGCCTGGTTCCTGATCCCGGCGTTCGCGATCCTCGCGGTCTTCTTCTTCGTGCCGACGATCCTCAACTTCGTCTACGCGTTCACCAACTGGTCGGCCTTCCACCCGGGCGTCGCGTTCATCGGCTGGGACAACTTCGTCTCGCTGTTCAGCGACGGCCAGGTGCTGGTGTCCCTGCGGACGACGCTGATCTACGCGCTTCTGGTGGCGGTGTTCCAGAACCTCTTCGGGTTCGTCCTCGCGCTCTTCCTGGAGAAGGACACGCGGCTCAACCGCACGGCCCGCGTGTTCTTCTTCATCCCCGTCCTGATGTCGTCGCTCGCGGTCGGCTACATCTTCCAGGCGATCCTGCAGCCCGACGGCGCCCTCAACGGCTTCCTCGGCCTGTTCGCCGGCCACTCGGTCTCGATCCCCTGGCTCGGCTCGACGACCTGGACCATCGTGGTCGTCGCCCTCGTCCAGTCGTGGAAGTTCATGGGCTTGAGCATGCTGATCTACCTGGCCGGCTTCAAGACGATGTCGGAGGACGTCCTGGAGGCGGCGAAGATCGACGGCGCCTCCTGGCTCCGCACGCTCCGCAGCATCAGGTTTCCGCTGCTCGCCCCGGCCCTCACCTTCAACGTCGCCACGGCGCTGCTCGGCTCCATGAACGGCTTCGACGTCGTCCAGGGCACCACGAAGGGCGGGCCCGCCCAGACCACCGAGGTGCTCAACATCTTCATCTACCGCACGTTCGGCCAGGGCCTCTACGCCCAGGCGACGACCATGAGCCTCATCCTGTTCCTCGTGGTGATCATCATCGCGTTCCCCGTCATCAAGTTCCTGCGCAAGAGGGAGGAAGTCCTGTGACCGCCATCGGAAGAACCGCTCCCGTCCGGACGTCGCGCCGCCACGCCCGCGACTACGTCCGGCCCATCGGGGTCGTCATCGTCACGCTCGTCGTGGTCGGCATCCCGATGTGGATGGTGCTCGTCAACTCGTTCAAGACCACGGGGGAGTCGCAGTCGCCGAACCTGGCCCTGCCGAAGGTCTGGAACATCGCCGAGAACTACGCCCAGGTCTTCACGCAGGGCGACATCGTCGGCGGCTTCCTCGGCAGCCTCCTGGTCACGGTGCCGAGCGTCGTCGGCGTGCTCGTCGTCGGCTCGGCCGCGTCGTGGGTGCTCGCCCGCCGTACCACCCGCGTCATGTCGTTCCTCTACTCGGTCGGCATCTCGGGCATCGTGCTCCCGCCCGCCGTGATCACGATCGTGCTCACGCTCAAGAACCTCGGCCTCGCCGGTACCGTCCTGGGCATGGTCGGCGTCTACATGGGCATGTTCATGGCGACGGTCATCTTCTTCGTGACCGGATTCGTCCGCAGCATCCCGGTCGAGCTGGAAGAGGCCGCCCGCATCGACGGCGCCCGCCCGACCCAGGTCTACCTGCGGATCATCCTGCCGCTGCTCGGCCCGGTCATCGCGACCGCGACGATCCTCGTCACCCTCAGCGTCTGGAACGAGGTCTTCTACGCGTTCTTCGTGCTCGGCGGCGGCTCGACCTCGACCCTCCCGCTCAACCTGTTCCAGGTCGCGTCGCAGACGCAATACACCCAGAACTGGAACCTCATCTTCGCGTACGTGGTGATCATGAGCCTTCCGATGCTCATCGTCTTCATCGTTGCCCAGCGCCGGATCGTCTCCGGCATCACCGCAGGAGCAGTCAAGTGACCCTCGCCCCCGAGCGCACGTCGGGCCGCCTCGACAGCGTGACCATCGAGTTCGGCAACGACGACCTCGAGATCGTCCTGAGGCAGGATCCGGGCGAAGCCCTGCGCGTCCTCCGCCTGGGGCGCCGCGGGTCCGCCGCCGATGCGCCGTCCGGCCAGCCTGCCGTCGAGGTCGTCACCGTCGACTCGGGGCACGCTCCGTCGACGTCGCGGCTGACGCTGGGCGACGTGAGTGCGCGGCTGCGCTACGCCTCCCACGTCGAGGAGGTCGACGAGCGGGGGTGGCGGTCGCTGGTGGTGACCCTCGAGGAGGACGGCCTCGCCGGCGGGCTGTCGGCGTTCCTGCGCCTCTCGCTCCCGTCGACGGGCCTCGCCATCCGCTCGACCGTGCGACTGGAGAATGCCGCGGGCGCAGGAACTCGGGTCGTGCGCTCGGTCGCGAGCCTCGCGCTCCGGATCGGGCTCGGCGACGCCGCGGTCTCGAGCCCCGACGGCCTCCTTCTCGCCAGCGCCGCCAGCGACTGGATCGGCGAGGCGCGCTGGTCGCGGAAGCCGCTCCGCGAGGCGGGTCTCGCCGACCTCCGTCTCGCCGAGCACCGGACCGGCAGCCGCGGCGCGATCGTCGCCGCCTCCGAGGGCACCTGGTCGACCTCGCGGGCACTGCCCACCGGCGTGCTCGAGGCCGTGTCGGGCGGAGCACTTGCCTGGCAGATCGAGCACAACGGCGGCTGGCGCTGGGACATCGGCGAAGACGAGCAGGGCACCTCGCTCGCCCTCTCGGGCCCCACCGACGCCGACCACCAGTGGCTGGGCGTGCTCGCGGCCGGCGAGTCGCTCGAGACCGTCCCCGCGACCGTGGCCGCCGGCGACGACCTCGAGGGCGCCATCGCGGCCCTCACCGACTTCCGGCGTGCGGCCCGGCGCCCGCACCCCGACGACGCGGCGCTCGGCGTGGTCTTCAACGACTACATGAACACGCTCATGGGCGACCCGACGACCGAGAAGCTGCTGCCGCTCATCGACGCGGCCGCCGAGACCGGCGTCGAGTACTTCGTGATCGACTGCGGCTGGTACGACGACGACTCGGGCTGGTGGTACTCGGTGGGCGACTGGCAGCCGTCGACCGTGCGGTTCCCCGGCGGTCTCGACCGCGTCATCGCGCACATCCGCGACCGCGGCATGATCCCGGGACTCTGGTTGGAGCCCGAGGTCGTGGGCGTCACGAGCCGAGCCGCCGACTCGCTGCCGGCCGACGCCTTCCTGCAGCGGCACGGGGTGCGCATCGTCGAGCACGGCCGCTACCACCTGGACTTCCGGCACCCGGCCGTCGTCGCCCACCTCGACGAGGCCGTCGACAGGCTGGTGACCGAGTTCGGCGTCGGCTACTTCAAGCTCGACTACAACATCAACCCGGGCGCCGGCACCGACGTGGCCGCCACGAGTCCCGGGGCGGCCCTGCTCGACCACAACAGGGCGCACCTCGCGTGGCTCGAGTCGGTGCTCGATCGCCACCCCGGGCTCGTGCTCGAGAACTGCGGGTCGGGCGCCATGCGCATGGACCAGGCGATGCTCCAGCGCCTGCAGCTGCAGTCCACGAGCGACCAGCAGGAGCCCGAGACGTACCCGCCCATCGCGGCGGCGGCTCCGCTCATGATGCTCCCGGAGCAGGCCGCCAACTGGGCCTACCCGCAGCCGGGCATGGGCGACGAGGAGCTGGCCTTCACCCTCTGCACCGCCCTTCTCGGGCGCTTCTACCTCTCGGGCCACGTCGACACGATGTCGATCGCGCAGACCACCCTCGTCGCCGAGGCCGTTGCCGCGCACAAGCGCATCCGCGCCGATCTCGCGGTCGGGCACGCGTCGTGGCCGCTCGGCATCGACCAGTGGGACGCCCCCTGGGTCGCACTCGCCATCGGCTCCGCCGACGCGCGCTACCTGACGCTCTGGCGCCGCGCGGGCTCCGTCGCGACGATCGAGGTGCCGCTGCCCGACCTCCGCGGTCGCGAGCTGTTCGTCGACACGGTCTTCCCCGCGCGACTCGACCCGTGGCAGACCGAGTGGGACGCCGCCGCAGGGATCCTGCGCGTGCGCGCCACCGGCGGCGAGGTCGCCGCGCGCACCTTCCGGCTGACGACCGAGCGGCCCGCTGTCACCGTCGTCGTCGACGCGACCCAGACAGGCAGCGACGTCCACGGCGGAGCGGCCGGCATGCTCTACGGCCTCGGCGAGCCCGGCGTGCCGTCGCGCGCGCTCGTCGAGGGAGTGAAGCCGCGCACCATGGCTCAGAAGGCGCCGGGCGGAGCCCAGCACCCCGGCGGCGACGCGGCGGTGCTCGCCGACGGCTACTTCGCCGCCGGCGGCGAGGAGATGGTCGTCTACCTCCAGGACGCCCTCCGCGAGTGGCCGTACGAGCAGCTCGGCATCGACGCCTACGCCGACCTCGTGCGCGACCTCGTCGGCCGGGTGGCCGATCGCCGCCGCTTCACCTGGGTGCCCTTCAACGAGGGCGACTGGATCTGGTACTCCGACTGGTCGGAGGCGGGCCGCGCCCGGTTCCTCGCCGACTGGGCGACCGTCTACCGCGCGATCCGCGAGGTCGATCCCGGCGCACGCATCGCCGGCCCCAACGAGTCGCAGTACTTCCCGGCGCGCGTGACGGACTTCCTGGAGTTCGCCCGCGACGAGGGCGTCCTGCCCGACGTGATGAGCTGGCACGAGCTCTCGCCGTCGTCGCTCGAGCGCTACCCGGCGCACTTCGCCCACTACCGCGCCCTGGAGCGCCGGCTCGGCGTCGGCCCGCTGCCGATCAACATCGACGAGTACGGCAACAAGCGCGACATGTCGAACCCCGGCCAGCTGATCCAGTGGCTGGCGCTGTTCGAGGGCACCGGGGTCGACGCCGACCTGGCCTACTGGACCATGGCGGGCAACCTCGACGACCACGCGGTCGGCACCAACCAGGCCAACGGCGGCTGGTGGCTCCTGCACTGGTACGCCTCGCTCCGAGGCCGCACCGTCGGCGTGACCCTCCCGCACGCCGGCGTCCGCGACAGCGTGAGCGCGCTCGCCGCAGTCGACGCCGACTCGCTCGTGCTCCGCGTGATCGTGGGCGGCACGGCAGACGAGGTCGACCTCGAGCTGCGAGGCGTCGACTGGGCGGGGGAGTCCGCGCGCGTCACCGTCTCGCGCACGACGTGGACGGGCTACGAAGGCGACGCAGGAACTCCTCCGATCATCCTCTCCGCCGAGACGCCGGTGACCTCGGGTCGGGCCTCCGTGCGCCTGCCGGGTGGCGACCCGCAGGCCGCGTACCTCGTCGTCCTGACCCCCGCAGGCCCCGGCGCCGACCCCGATCCCGCGCCGTGGTCGACCGCCGTCGGCGTCGAGTCGGCGCGCATCGTCCAGGCGCCCCTGCGTCGCCACGGCGACGACCCGCAGGAGTACACGGGAGCCGGCCGCTATGCCGTGGCGGGCCTCCCGCACGCGGCGAGCTCGGTCGAGTTTGACGTCGCCGTGCCGGAGGCGGGCGAGTACCTGCTGGGGCTCGTCTACGGCACCGACGCGCGCCCCGGCCTGGTCGAGCTGCTCGTCGACGGCGTCTCGCTCGGCGGCATCGAGCTGCCGGCGACGCTGTCGCGGTTCTACTTCGGCCGGGCCGACGTGCCGGTCGAGCTCGCCGAGGGGTCGCACCG
This sequence comes from Frondihabitans sp. OV104, assembly GCF_057787745.1. Taxonomy (NCBI): domain Bacteria; kingdom Bacillati; phylum Actinomycetota; class Actinomycetes; order Micrococcales; family Microbacteriaceae; genus Frondihabitans; species Frondihabitans sp. OV104. The sequence goes on along the minus strand of NZ_CM173541.1, from coordinate 1,786,368 downwards.
GGTCATGGCCCGCCGTCGCGCCGACGACGAGTCGGGAGCCGGCGATGTGGCGATCGACGGCCTGCGGCTCGCCCGCGCGACGACGGGCGGCACGCAGCGCCACGGGGCGCTCGACGCCTGGCTCGACGAGGGGGCGGAGCTGGTGCACGAGCGCGAGGGCGCCCTCACCGGGCCGGTCGCGGTTCGGGTGGGGCCGAGTTCCTGCGCCCGGTTCTTCGTGGCGGTCGCGCACCGGGGTGCGCACTGGATCTCGGTGGCGACGAGCGCAGGAACTCCCCGCCTCGCCGTCGACGGCAGGTTCGTGCCGCTGGACTCCCACGGCTCGGCCACCGTGGCCCTGCCCCTCGGGCTCTCCGTCGTGACGGTCGGCGCCGCCGATGCCGCCGTGGTGGAGCACGTCGACGTCACGGCGTCGTCGACCCCGCCCGTCGCCGTCTGGGATCTCGGTGCGGGCGCCGAGCACTCCCTGCCGCTCGACGCCTCCGTCTCGCCGGCGGGCGGGGGTCGTGCAGGCGAATACCTGCTCACGATCGAGTTCGCGAACGCCGACCGCGCGACCGGTCACCTCTACAACGCCGACGTGATCACGCGGTTCCTCGAGCTGAGCGCCGGCGACGCCGTGCAGAGGGTGCCGTTCCGGTTCACGTCGTCGTGGGAGAGCCCCCGCGAGATCAGCGTGCCCGTCACCATCGGCGTCGGCGTGACCGAGCTGCGACTCGGCGCCGTCGACGGCGCACCCGGTCCGCGGCTCGTCCGGGCGACCCTCGACGCGTTCACCACCGGGGTCGCGGTCGTCGGATCGTGACGGAGGTCAGCCAGTACAGTGGGCACACCATGTCGCGTGCCACTGCAAAGCCGGCCAGCATCGCCGACGTCGCCCGTGTCGCCGGCGTCTCCGTGCCGACCGTCTCGCGCGTGCTGACCGGCGCGGCGAAGGTGTCGCCCGACAAGCGCGACCGGGTGCTGCTCGCCATCGACGAGCTCGGCTACCGGCCGAACGGCGCCGCGCGCGCCCTCGTCAGCGGCAAGCAGCGGATCATCGCCGTCATGACCAGCGAGACGGCCATCTTCGGCTACTCCGCGACGATCCAGGGGATCGAGACCGCCGCTCGCGCCGAGGGGTACTTCGTCGTGATCTCCGTCGTCGAGAACCCCACGGAAGACGAGGCGCAGAGGGCCGTCGAGCTCGTGCTCGGCCAGCCGCTCGCCGGCATCATCGTGCTCAAGTTCGACCCGGTCGGCGTGCGGGTGCTCGAGGCGCTGCCGCCCGACATCCCGCGGGTCGCGGTGTCGGGAGAAGTGTCTGACGAGGTCTCCCAGGCCTCCATCGAGGAGGTCGCCGCCGGCGAGGAGATCGTGCGGTACCTGCTGTCGCTCGGGCATCCGACCGTGCACCACGTCACCGTGCCGGCCTCGCGCGACGAAGACCACCGCACGACCGGCTGGCGCAACGCGCTCGTGGAGGCCGGGGCCGAGGTACCCGAGATCATTCCGGCGACGTGGGACGCCTCCTCGGGCGTCTGCATCGGCCGCCGCCTCGCCGCCGACGACTCGGTCACCGCGATCTTCTGCGGCAACGACGAGATCGCCATGGGCGTCATCACGGGGCTCAGCGACGCCGGCAGGAACGTGCCCGCAGACGTCAGCGTCGTCGGGTTCGACGATCACCCCCTGGCGCGGATCTGGCGGCCGGGAATCACCACGATCGCCCAGGACTTCCCGGGGCTCGGGCGCCGGGCGTTCGAGCTGCTCCAGGCGCAGCTCGACGGCGATGCCGCGGTCGCGCGGTCGACGTCGCGGCCGCCGCTCGTCGTGCGCGAGAGCGCCGGGCCGCCGCGCGTCCGCTGACGCGCCGCCCGGACGCCGCCGTCGAACCCGCCGGATCGGCACACGCCCGCCGTCGCGACGGCGGGTCTGCGCCGATCCGGCGGGTTCGAGGCAGACCCCGCGAAGCGGCACCCGTGCCGGCGGCAAAGGACCCGCAGCCGCGGCGGGTGCCTACACCGCGCGCCGCGCCGGCAGTGCGAACCGCGTCGACACGCCCCGTGAGTACAGCACCGAGTCGGGCGGCCGCGCCGCGACGCCGGCGAACCCCGTGGCGGCGAGCAGCTCGTCGTCGAGCTCGACGAGGTCGGCCGCCGTCAGGCTCCACGACGCGTGGTGGTTCGGCCAGAACCGGGTGCGGCCGCCGCGCGCGACGTGCATTCCCCAGCGGGCGGTGAGGAAGTCGGCGAGGGGGTCGTCGACGACGGCGCCGGGCCGCGGGCGCACGACGACGCGGGTGCGGGGGCGGGGCACGGGGCCGTCGGCGGCGGGCCAGTTCCTGCGGCTGGAGTAGGCGATGAGCCCGCCGCCGCGCACGATCGACATGTCGGCCCAGGTGTACGGCAGTCCGAGCCCGACGCGGGCCGTGACGACGGGGAGGAGCTTCGACGCCTCGAGGGTGCGGAAGACGACGCTGCGGCGTCCGTCGGGGCCGACGCCGTAGAGCCGCACGTTGGTCTCGGCGAAGCGGCCGAGCCACGGCACCGGCGGAAACGGCCCGAATGCGGAACGCGACAGCTCGAAGGGGATGAGGCCGACCCAGCTGGACCCGTCGAAGACGTCCGGCTCGACGCCGGGTGGCAGGTGCGGCGCCACCAGGGCGGGGTCGACGCGCCAGTGCAGAAAAGCGAGGTCGCCCCAGTGCTGCGAGATGACGGCGCGACCGGGCAGCGCCGGGGCGAGACGGCTGAGGGGTTCGGGGGCGGGCACCGGTCGAGCGTACGCGCCGCACATCCGACCGGGCATTTGCGTTGACGGCACTTATGCATGGTGTGTAATCTTGCAACCCTGCAAAACGTCGCCCGCCTCCCGTGCGCGCACTCACCGCAGCGACTTCCGACACCGCACCCCAGCACGCCCCGAAGGACCCCATGTCGACAGCTACCGCACCGCGCCCGGTGCAGACCACGGACGGCTCCAGCCGCCCGATCATGTCTCACCGCCAGATCCTCCTGGTCATCTACGGCCTCATGGCCGGGATGTTCCTCTCCGCTCTCGACCAGACCGTCGTCGGAACAGCGATCCGCACCATCGGCGACGACCTCCACGGTCTCAACCAGCAGGCCTGGGTCACCACGGCCTACCTGATCGTCTCGACGATCTCGACGCCGATCTACGGCAAGCTGTCGGACATCTTCGGCCGACGCCCGCTCTACATCTTCGGCATCTGCATGTTCATCCTCGGCTCGCTGCTGTCGTCGTTCTCGACGACGATGCTGATGCTCGCCGGGTTCCGCGCTGTCCAGGGCATCGGCGCCGGCGCGCTGATGTCGCTGCCGCTGGCCATCATGGGCGACATCCTCGCGCCGCGCGAGCGCGCCAAGTACCAGGGCTACTTCCTCGCCGTCTTCGGCATCTCGTCCGTCATCGGGCCGTTGATCGGCGGCCTGTTCTCGGGCGCAAACGAGATCCTCTTCATCTCCGGCTGGCGCTGGGTGTTCCTCATCAACGTGCCGATCGGAATCGCCGCGCTCCTCATGGTGATCGCCTTCCTGCACCTCCCGAAGGTCGGCGAGAAGCGCAGCCCGCGCATCGACTGGCTCGGCGCCACGTCGGTGATCCTCACCCTCGCTCCGCTCCTCCTCGTCGCCGAGCAGGGCCGCACCTGGGGCTGGGGCTCCGGCCAGGCGATCGCCTGCTACGTGATCGGCCTCGTAGGCCTGGTCGCCTTCCTCGTCATCGAGACGAAGATGAAAGACGACGCGATCATCCCGCTCAAGCTCTTCCGGTCGAGCACCTTCTCGATGGCCACGCTGCTCGGCTTCCTGGTCGGCTTCGCCATGTTCGGCGCGATGCTGACTATTCCCCTCTACCTCCAGATCGTCACCGGCCTCACGCCCACCGAGTCGGGCTTCGCTACCCTGCCGATGATCGGCGGCCTCATGATCGCCTCGATCGTCTCGGGCCAAATCGTCTCGCGTACCGGCCGCTACCGGATCTTCCCGATCATCGGCACCGCGTTCACCGCCATCGGCTTCGCCGTCCTGACCTTCATGACGATCGATCGACCGCTCTGGTTCCTCATGATCGGCATGTTCTTCATCGGACTCGGTCTCGGCCAGCTGATGCAGACGATCACCCTCGCCTCGCAGAACTCCGTCGCCCCACGCGACATGGGCGTGGCGACCTCGTCGGCCACGTTCTTCCGCCAGATCGGCGGCACGCTGGGCACTGCCGTGCTGCTCTCGGTGCTGTTCTCGCTCCTGCCGACCAACATCGTCCACGCGACCGCCGACAGAGACAACCTCACCGCCGCCCTCGACGCCGCCACGAACCCGACGGTCGCGACCGCGAGCGAGAACGCCGGCGTCATGAAGCAGATCTGGACCCCGATCGTCACTCCGATCCAGAAGCAGATCCAGGCGGGCCTCGACAAGGGCACCGCCGCCGCGAAGCAGGCCGCCGACGACGCCGTCACCCAGCAGGTGACCGCCGCCGTCGAGAAGCAGGTGGCCGCAGGAACGGTCCCCGCCGCCGCCCAGCAGACCGTGATCGACCAGCAGGTCGCCGCCGCGACCCCCGCCGCGGAGGCCGCCGCCCTGAAGGCCGCTGCGACGAAGGCCGACGCCACCGTGCAGAACGGCGCCCTGACGGTCGACTGGTCGAACGCCTCGCAGCGCGAGCACTACGTGGACCAGGTCGTCCCGGCGCTCGTCACGCAGCTCGGCGAGGGCACGTCGTCGAACAGCTCCTCGGCAAGCGAGACCAGCGACACGTCGTACCTCAACGGCGCCGACAAGCGCCTCACCCGCCCGTTCATGACCGGCTTCAACGCCTCGGCCGTGAGTATCTACTGGGTCGGGCTCGGCGTCGTGCTCCTCGCGTTCGTCCTCTCGCTGTTCTTCCGCGTCCCGCCGCTGCGCCAGCACTCGGCGCTGCAGGAGCAGTCGAACTCCGCCGCCGCGGCCGCCTGATCGACCGCATCGTGACGACCAGCACGGCGCCCGCCCCCGAGTGGCTCGCCTCGTCCGACCCGGACGAGGCCGCCTCCCTCCGGGCGCGCAAGAAGCAGCGCACCTGGCAGGCCCTCCACGAGGCCGCGACGACGCTCGTGCTCGAGCGCGGCCTCGCCGGAGTGACAGTCGAGGAGATCTGCGCCGAGGTCGACGTGTCGACCCGCACGTTCTTCAACTACTTTCCGTCGAAGGCCGCCGCCGCTGTCGGGCTCACCCCTCCGGTGGTGCGCGACGACGTGCTGGAGCGGTTCCGGCAGGGGAGGGGCCAGGCCGACCTCATCGGCGACCTGTGCGAGCTCGTCGCCCACACCATCGACCTCCCGGCCGACCGGGTCCGCATGAAGCGGCTCATCGACCAGCACCCCGAGCTCGTGCCGACCGTGCACGCGTGGATGGAGGAGCTTCGCGGGGCGATCGTGTCGGCCGTCGCCGAGCGCACCGGAACGGCCGAGCCCGCCGGAGACCACGTGGCGTACGTCGCCGTGGCGTTCGTCATGAGCGCGTTCATGGTGGCCGTGCACGGCGAACCGGTCGTGTCGCGGACGGCGCTGGCCGCCGCGCTGCGCGGGACCGTCGCCGAGATGGTGGCGCTGGCGGGCGGCTGAGTTCCTGCGCTCCTGCGCTCCCAGAAATGCAAGGAGATTCTCACCCTGGGGGCCGCGGCACGGCGATCGACCCGGGGCCGACGTCACAATCTCCTTGCATTTCTCCGCGGCGTCTGCCGGGAGCGGACGGGCCAGCCGCGCCCGAGGCCGGCGTGGTTGCGTGGGGGCATGAGACGCGTGCTGATCCTCGGCGGCACGGCCTGGCTGGGGCGCGAGATCGCCCGCCGGGCCGTCGACAGCGGCGCGGAGGTGGTGTGCCTCGCGCGCGGCGACTCCGGCGACGTGCCCGTCGGGGCCCGCCTGGTGCGCGCCGACCGCCGGCAGCCGGGCGCCTACGACGCGCTGACCGGCGACTGGGACGCCGTCGTCGAGATCTCGTACGACGCCGAGCTCGTGCGCTCCGCCCTCGAAGCGCTCGCCGCTCGGGCCGCGCACTGGACGCTCGTGTCGACGATCTCGGTCTACGCCCGCGACGACGAGCCCGGCGCCGACGAGTCGGCCCGGCTTCTCGAGCCCGGGCCCGACGGGTACGGCGAGCAGAAGGTCGCCGCAGAACGCGACACGGCGGCCGCGGTGGGAGACCGCCTGCTGATCGCCCGGGCCGGCCTCATCGTCGGCCCCGGCGACCCGACCGACCGCTTCGGCTACTGGCCGGCTCGCCTCAGCCGAGGCGGCGCGGTCGTCGTGCCCGAGACGGACGACCGGTTCGTCCAGGCGATCGACGTCGGCGACCTCGCCTCCTGGATCACAAGCGCAGGAACGCGCCGCCGCACCGGCATCGTCAACGCCGTCGGCGAGCCCGTGCCGTTCGGCACGTACCTCGCCGAGGTCGCCGACGTCGTGGGCTTCGACGGCGCACTCCGCCCCCTCGACGACGCCGCGCTGATCGCCGCCGGAGTCGACTACTGGGCGGGCCCCCGCTCGCTGCCGCTGTGGCTTCCCGCTGACGCGACGGGTTTCGCCCGGCGCTGCAACAGGGAGTTCGTGGCGTCGCGCGGCGTGCTCCGGCCGTTGCGCGAGACGATCGCTCGGACTCTCGTCGACGAGGTCGAGCGCGGTGTCGGCCGGGTGCGGCGGGCGGGGCTGAGCGTCGCTGCGGAGGCCGAGCTGCTGGCGGGCGGCTAGCGGGGCGACGGCACGCGCGCGGGGTGGCGCGATGGGCGCCGGCCCCGGAACACTGCGGTGACGACGAGCACGCCAGCCACGACGACCAGGGCGGCGACCGCCGTCGGCGTCGACTGCGGCGCACCCGAGAGTCGGGCGATGGCGATCCAGACCAGCCCCCACGAGAGCGAGATCGCGGGCGTGAGGCGCCCGTTCCCGACGACCGCCAGCAGGACGCCGACCAGCCCCGCGACGATGACGACGGCGGCCGACCAGGCCTCGGGGGCGATGCCGAGGCCGTCGAAGCCGAGGTCGACGAGCCACGCCGTGACGTTGGCGACCGTCGCGACGCAGACCCAGCCGAGGTAGAGGCCGATCGTGCCGTCGGTGAACACCGCGTCGAGGGGGTTCGTCGAGACGGTCGAGTACGCGATGCGGAACGTGATGCCGAGCACGACGAGAAGCACGACGATGACCGGCACGCTCAGCCACAGCTGGTCGAACTGGATGCTGAGGATCCACGCCGCGTTCAGCAGCAGCGATGCGGCGACCCACCAGCCCAGCCGGCGGTGGCGCTCGGCCGTCGCCTGCGCGGGCACGAACTGCCACACGGCGTAGGCGAGGAGGCCGACGTAGATGATGCCCCAGATCTGGAACGCGCCGGTGCCGGGTGCGACGAGAGTGGCGTCGGCGGCGAGCGCCCCGCCGGCGGCCTCGGCGATCGGCGTGCCGCCGGCCGCGCCGGAGCCGATGAACGACCCGACGATGGCGAGAACGGCGCACACGGCGACGGTGATCTGGCGGATGCGGTCGAGCGTCGTCATGGGGCCATCTTGCCCGGCTCCGCGGCGTTCGGTGCGCGCACTCCTCCCTGTACCCCTCCACAGCGGCGAGTGAGCAGACTGGAGAGCCGACCCAAGGAGTTCCATGCCCGCCAAGATCGCAGTAGTCACCGGAGGAACCGCAGGCCTCGGCCGCGCCATCGTGCGAGAGCTCGCCGAGCGGGGCTGGGACGTCGCGATCCTGGCCCGGGGCGAGGACGGCCTGCAGGGCGCCGCGGCCGACGTGATGCGCGCTGGCCGGCGGGCACTGCCCCTCTCGGTCGATGTGGCCGACAACGACGCCGTCGAGGCCGCGGCCGAGCAGATCGAACGCGATCTGGGCGAGATCGACCTCTGGGTCAACGACGCGATGGCCGGCGTGTTCGGCGAGTTCGTCACCACCGAGCCGCGCGACTTCGAGCGCGCTGTTCAGGTCAACTTCTTCGGCTTCGTCAACGGCACCCGCGCAGCCCTGACGCGCATGAAACCGCGCAACCGCGGCCACATCATCCAGATCGGCTCGGCGCTGGCGCACCGCGGCATCCCGCTCCAGGCGGCCTACTGCGCGTCGAAGCACGCGATCACCGGCTTCACCGAGTCGGTTCTGACCGAGCTGATCCACGACAAGAGCGCCGTGCGCATCTCGCAGGTCGACATGCCGGCGATGAACACCGTCCAGTTCAACTGGGTGAAGTCGCAGCTGCCGCATCACCCGCAGCCGGTGCCCACGATCTTCGAGCCCGAGACGTGCGCCCGCGCCGTCGCCGACGTCGCCGACAGCCCGCGCCGCCGCAGCTGGATCGGCGAGCCGACCGTCATGACCGTGCTGGGCAACCGCTTCGTCGCTCCGTTCCTCGACGTGTACCTGGCGAAGACGGGCTACTCCGGCCAGCAGGCTCCTGATAAGAAGGACCCCATGCTGCCGTCCAACCTCTACGAGCCTGTCGCCGGCGACCACGGGTCGCGCGGCATCTTCAGCGACAAGGCGAAATCGACCAGCCCGCAGATCTGGTACACCCAGCACCGCACCGTGTCGTACGTCGCCGCCATCGGCGCTGCGGCGGCCGGCGTCGGCGCCCTCGTGGCCGGTCTCAAGAAGCGCGCGTGACCGACGACGCGATCGTGGTCGGCGCCGGGCCCAACGGCCTGGCGGCTGCGGTCGTGCTCGCGCGCGCCGGCGTGAAGGTCACCGTCCTCGAGCGGAACGACACGATCGGCGGGGGAGCGCGCACAGCCGAGCTGACCCTGCCCGGGTTCCGGCACGACGTCTGCTCGGCGGTGCACCCGATGGGCGCCGTGTCGGGGTTCTTCCGCCGGTTCGAGCTCGACAAGCGCATCCGGATGATCACGCCGGACGTCAGCTATGCGCACCCCCTCGACGGCGGCCGAGCCGGCATCGCCTATCGCGACCTCGAGCAGACGGTGGCCGGCCTCGGCGTCGACGGCCCCTCGTACCGCCGTCTGCTCGCCGACCTCGTCGACAGGGACGATGCTCTGGCCGAGTTCTCCCTGTCCGCCCTGCTCCAGGTTCCCCGACACCCGGTAACCATCGCCCTGTTCGGACTGTCGATGCTCGATCAAGGCATGCCGTGGTGGAACGAGCGCTGGCGCAGCGACCTGGCACCGTCCATGCTCGCGGGCGTCATGGCGCACGCGATCCGGCCCATGCCCAGCCTCTCGGCGTCGGCGGCAGGCCTCGCGCTGGCTGTGCACGCTCACGCTCGCGGCTGGCCTCTCCCCGAAGGCGGCAGCCAGAGCATCGTCGACGCGATGGCCGCCGACGTCGTCGCCCACGGCGGCACGATCGAGACCGGCGTCGAGGTCGCCTCGCTCGACGAGGTCGGCCACGCCCAGGCGGTCGTGCTCGACGTCAGCGCCCGCTCGCTCGCCGACATCGGCGGCGAACGCCTCCCGGGCTGGTACTCCCGTGCGCTCCGCCGCTTCCGCTACGGCAACGCCGCCTCCAAGGTCGACTTCGCGCTGTCGGAGCCCGTCCCGTGGCTGAACGAGACCGTCCGCCGCTCGCCCACCGTCCACCTCGGCGGAGACCGGGCCGGCGTCGCGCTCTCGGAGCGCCAGGTGGCGCAGGGCCGCCACGCCGACGTGCCGTTCGTCCTGGCCGTCCAACCCGGCACCGTCGACCCGACGCGCGCGCCCGAGGGCAAGGCCGTGCTCTGGACCTACAGCCACGTGCCCCGCGACTCCGACGTCGACCAGACCGAGACGATCACCCGGCAGATCGAGAAGTACGCCCCGGGCTTCCGCGACACGATCCTCGCGTCGGCATCGAAGACGGCGCAGGAACTCGGCAACTACAACCCCAACTACGTCGGCGGCGACATCGCCACCGGCGCACCCAGCGTCCGGCAGCTCATCGCCCGACCGGTCGTCGACGTCGATCCGTGGCGCACGCCCGTCCCCGGCGTCTACCTCGGCTCGTCGTCCGCGCCGCCCGGGCCGAGCGTCCATGGCCTCGGCGGAGCCTACGCGGCGCGGAGCGCTCTCCGCCACGAGTTCGGCATCCACACCCTTCCCGATCTGTCCGTCGGGGCCTGAGAGGAGCACCGTGTCCGTCCGCCACCGCTTCATCGCCGCACCGCCCGAGGCCGTCTTCGAAGTGCTGGCCGACGGCTGGCTCTTCCCGAGCTGGGTCGTCGGGGCCTCGCGGATCCGCGGGGTCGACGACGCCTGGCCCGCCGTGGGCGCCGAGATCCACCACTCCTTCGGCGTGTGGCCGGCCGTCATCGACGACACGACGCACGTGGTCGCGTGGGACGCCCCGCGTCACGCGCACTTCGTCGCTCAGGGCTGGCCGATCGGCGAGGCGACGGTCATCATCGACGCGAAGTCGCGGCCCGGCGGGTGCGTCGTGCGCATGGAGGAGTACGCCTCGAAGGGCCCGGGCCGGCTCGTGCCGGCGCCGCTGATGGCGGCCGCCCTGAACGTCCGGAACGTCGAGGCCCTCCGGCGCCTCGCCTGGCTCGCCGAGGGCCGCGCGGGCGTCTAGACGGGGCAGTTCAGCTGCGACGGACGCGACGCGGTGCCGCGCTGGATGTCGTGCAGGCGAAGCGGAGTGCCGCAGACCGGGCACGACGGATCCGCAGGCGCCCGGTACGGCTCCTCCGGGTGCCCGGCGCCGAGCGAGGCCGGGCCGGCGATCGGGTACAGGAAGCGGTTGAGCCGCCCGATGAGGCCGCGGGAGTGCTCGTACGGGTTCGGTGCCTTCTGCTTGTCCACGAATAGTTAGTGTACGCGCTAATCTAGGTGCATGTCGAAGACCGATCTCGCCGACCCGCTAGCCGACCCGCTCGCCCTCGATCGCCAGGTGTGCTTCGCCCTCGCCGCCACCAGCCGCAGCGTGATCGCGCTCTACCGGCCTGTGCTCGAGCCGCTCGGGCTGACGCACCCGCAGTACCTCGTCATGCTCGCCCTGTGGGAGCGCAGCCCGCTCCGCGTCCGCGACCTGGGCGACGAGCTGTTCCTCGAGCCGGCCACGCTGAGCCCCCTGCTCAAGCGGCTCGAGTCGGCCGGGCTGCTCACGCGCGAGCGCAACCCCGGCGACGAGCGGTCGCTCGATGTCGCACTGACACCCGCCGGGCACGCGCTCCGCGAGAAGGCGCTGGCCGTGCCCGGCCAGATCGTCGAGCGGCTCGGCGTGCCGCTGGCGCAGCTCGAGCGGGTGCGAGACGAGCTGACGGCGCTGCTCGCCGCCACCCGTTGACCGCCGCCTAGGGCGTCGCCTCGTGGTGCGGCGCCCCGTGGGTGCGCCGGTTCTCTTTCATCTCGGCCTCGAAGAGGTGCCGCCTGCCGTCGGCGAGCTCGTCGCGCGCTCGTGCTTCGAACGCCTTGGCGGTGGCGTAGTAGCCGTCGTCGTAGTCCTCGACGATCTGGAAGGTCCAGCGGCCGCGGATGGCGTTGCGGCCGATGACGTCGTGCTCGAGGGCGTCGGCGAGTTCCTGCGCCCCGGCTTCTCTCAGCAGCTCGGCGGCCTCGCCCAGCGCCAGGTCGCCCATGCCGGTCAGGCGGTGGAAGCCGTAGAGGAGGCCGCGGGCGTGCTCGATCACCTCGAGGCCCTCCGAGAGCTTGCCCAGGGCGGTGACCACTTCGTCGCTGACTCCGTCGGGGCGGGTGTGCTGGGGGTCGGGGCCGTCGTGGGAGGGCGCAGGGCCGTCGGAGGAGGGCGCGGGGCCGTCGTGGGTAGTCGCAGTGTCGTCGCTCATGAGTGCAGTGTGCCCGCGGCCCGGGGTGACCGACCGCTCCCTGCGGAAAGCACGGTGCGGATCAGGATCCCGCCGGACGTGCAGCCCGGGTCGCCGTGCCCAGGGGGCGCTCGGGGAGCCCCACCGGCGTCGTGGCGTCGGCGTCGATCGTGACGTCCACGGAGTCGGTCGGCTCGTCGACGACGTACAGGCCGCGTCCCGAGCCGGCGGCTTCGTAGAGCACCTGCAGCCAGGCTGCACTGATCTCGGGCATGCGGCTGCCGGCGAACTTGAAGTGGAGGCCGCTCGCGGGCGTCACCCAGATGGTCGACCGCCCGTCGCCCGACTCGCGGGAGTCCATCCACGAGAACGCGAAGCTCTCGTTCTTGCGGAGCTTGTTGATGATGACTATCTGGAGGTGGGCCAGGGTGCGGTCCTCGATCTGGAGGTCGAGGCGCTCGCTGTTGTAGACCAGGTAGCCCATGGGTGTCTCCTTCGGAGTGTGCGCCCGACCGGACACTCCGAAGGAGCTGTCGAGCGAAGCCCGTGAGACCCCGCTCGTCTCGCACGCCTGATCCATCTAATCGCGCGAGTGAGAATAATCCTCACTCATCGAGATAAACCGGCATAGGGATGGACATAATCGAGCCTGTCTGTTATGCACCTGTCGAACAGTCGCAGGCGCTCACGCGAGTCGAGTCGCACCCGTTCTCCTCCGTCGATCACGTTGGGGGAGTCGGGCAACTAGTGTCGTCTGCATGCGCATCCTGACCGCCGACCACCTCGTCACCATGAACGCCGCCCTCGACGTGATCGTCGGGGGAGCGGTCGCGATCGACGGCGACGCCATCTCCGCGGTCGGCACGATCGACGACGTCGTGGCGGCGCATCCCGGCGCTGCGCGCGACGACCTGGGCGCCGTCGTGCTGATGCCCGGCCTGGTCAACGCGCACCATCACTCGGGCATGCTGCGCGGCACGGCCGAGCACCTGCCGGTGTGGGAGTGGCTGCGGCTGCACATCGACCCGATGCACCGAGTGCTCCGGCCGGAGGAGGCCGAGGCCGCCGCGTGGCTCTGCTACGCCGAGGGCATCCTGTCGGGCACGACGACGGTCGTCGACATGTGGCGCTACCTCGACGGCGCGGCGCGGGCTGCCGAGACGCTCGGCAACCGGCTGGTGACTGTCAACTACACCGGCGCGCACCCCGACTACGACTACTTCGACACGCTCGACGACAACGAGCGCATGCTCCGCGACTGGAGCGGGGCGGCGAACGGCCGCATCGTGCCGTGGGTCGGCCTCGAGCACCCGTTCTACGCCGACGACGCCGGCCGCGAGCGGGTGATCGCGATGGCCCGCCACTACGACACCGGCCTCTACACGCACCTCAGCGAGTCCGAGATCGAGCTGGCCGAGTTCGACGAGCGGTACGGCGCGCGCCCGATCCAGGCTCTCGAGAAGCTCGGCTGGTTCGATGCGCCGCGGGCGTTCTTCGCCCACGCCGTGTGGCTCGACCAGTCCGAGATCGAGGTGCTCGCAGGCCGGGCCGTCGGCATCTCGCACAACCCCGTCAGCAACATGAAGCTCGCGAGCGGCATGGCGCCCGTCGCCGAGTTCCTGGCTGCCGGGATTCCCGTGGGCCTCGGCACCGACGGCGAGAAGGAGAACAACAACCTCGACATGTTCGAGGAGCTCAAGACGGCGTCCCTCCTCGGCAAGCTCCGCACGATGGACGCTGCCGCCATGGACTCGTGGGAGGTCCTCACCATGGCGACGGTCGGCGGTGCGAAGGCACTGGGGCAGGAACTGCGGCTCGGCTCTCTGGAGGTCGGCAAGCAGGCCGACCTCATCGCCGTGCGCTCGGACACGCCCCGCATGACACCGCTGATCGGCGAGGGCCCGTACGCGAACGTGCACCACAACCTCGTGCACGCCGTCCAGGGCTCCGACGTGTCGCTGACCATGGTCGCGGGCGCGGTCGTCGCTCGCGACGGCGTCCTCGTGAACGCCGACCTCGCCGAGCTGATCGCCCGCGTGCGCTCGCTCGTGCCCGGACTCTTCGCCCGGCGCTCGGCGTACCTCGCGTCGGTGGGCGACCCCGACGGGCTCTTCCCCGCCTAGGCGCCCCGCCGTCGGCGGCCCTACTGCGCCGCCACGAACTCCCGCACCTCGGCGACGTAGGCCGCCACGCGCTCGGCGGGCAGCCAGCTCGCCTCGAACGAGTTGATCGCCAGCTGCGCGAGCGTGTCGCGGCCGAGCGCGTACTGCTCGGCGAGGCGCACGTAGTTGTCGGCGACGTAGCCGCCGAAGTACGCGGGGTCGTCGGAGTTCAGCGTCACCCTCGCGCCTCGCGCCAGCAGGTCGACCATCTCGGCTCCCTTCATCGAGGCGGTGACGAACGAGTTCGAGACGGGGCAGCAGGTCAGGCCGATGCCGGAGCCCACCAGGGCCTCGACGAGCGCCGGGTCCTCGACGATGTTGGTGCCGTGGTCGATTCGGTCGACGCGCAGCTCTTCCAGCACCCAGCGGATGCTGTCGATCGAGCCGACCTGGTCGATGTCGCAGTGCATCGTGAGCCGAAGCCCCTCGGCGCGCGCGCGGCTGAAGACGGCCTCGAACCTCGTCGGCGGGTTGTCGCGCTCGTCGGAGTCGAGACCGACGCCGACGATCCAGTCGCGGTAGGGGAGCGCCTCCTCGAGCGTGGCCATCGCGGAGTCGGCCGGCAGGTCACGGAGGAAGCACAGCACGAGCGCGGCGTCGATCCCGAGCTCCGCCTCGGCGCGGACGACGGCCCGCCGCAGGCCCTGGATCACGGTGTCGAAGGCCACGCCGCGGCTGGTGTGCGCCTGCGGATCGAAGAACATCTCGACGTGCCGCACCCCGTTGGCCCGGGCGCGCTCGAGGTAGGCCCAGGCGAGGTCGTCGAAGTCGTCGGCCGTCACCAGGACCGCCATCGCGGGGTAGTAGACGGCGAGGAACGACGTGAGGTCGTCGAACACGTACGTCGCCCGCATCTCGTCGACGGTCTTCTCGGCCAGCTCGATGCCGTTTCGCTCGGCCAGGGCGAACCGCAGCTCGGGCTCGAGAGTCCCTTCGAGGTGCACGTGGAGCTCGGCCTTGGGCAGGCCGTACGCGAAGGCGGCCAGGTCGTCGGAGGTCATGCGCTCAGGCTAGCGACTGCCCGCCACGAGCTCGGCCACCAGCGCCGCGCACGCCTCCGGCGCCTCCGCCACCTGCATGTGCCCAGTCCCGGCCACGACGGCGAGCCAGGCGCCGGCGATGGCGGCGTGGATGCTCAGCGTGTGGGCGCGCTCGATCGAGTCGCGCTCCCCGCAGGCCACGAGCACGGGGCAGGTGATGCGCGCCAGGTCGTCGGGGGTGAGGCTCGGCTCGGAGTACCAGAGGGCGACGGCCTTGTCGACGACCACGGCGAGGTGCCCGACGCCGTCGGGCGAGACGGCGGCGTAGTCGGGAGCGACGGCCTCGACGAGGGCCTCGGCGAGCTCCGCGCGGGAGAGGGTGCTCGGCGCCATGCCCGACGGGTCGAGGTTGCCCGAGAAGGCCGCGACCGACGACACGAGCTCGGGCCGCCGGGTGGCCAGCATCAGGCCGAGCGACGCGCCGTCGCTGTGCCCGACGACGTGCACGGGTCCGCCGATCGGCCCCTCGATCATGGCCACGGCCTCGGCGAGCATCTGCTCGAACCCCAGGGGGCCGTCGGTGTCGGGCGTCCGGCCGTGCGCGCGCCGATCGTAGGCCCAGAGGTCGTGGTCGACGGCCAGTCTGCGCGCCAGCGGTTTGAAGACCCGCGAGTCGGAGAGCCCGCCGTGCAGCAGCAGGACCTTCGGCGACCCGGCCGGGGCCTCCCTCAGCCGGCGGAACCAGACCGGGAGGCCGGCGACGTCGTGCGTGCTGCCGCGCAGGCTCAGCGGATCGGGGCTCAGCTCGTCACGACCTTCGACTCGGCGAGGTAGCCGGCGAGCTCGGTCATGTAGCCCGCCTGGCCGACGTAGTCGAGGCCGGCCGAGAGCCACGGGTAGACCTGGTCGGAGGTGATGGCCGCCGTCTTCGCCAGCGTCGGCTGCGCGGCGAGCTCCTTCTTCTGGTACCCCGACTGGTTGAGCAGGATCACGTCGCCGCCCGCCTTGCCCGCGTTCTCCCACGAGTAGATGCCCCAGTAGTAGCCCTTGGGCGTCGGCTTCACGAAGTCGACGCCGAGGTCGGCGTAGAGATCGAGTGCGGGGTCCTCCGCCGCCTTGACGACGTAGTAGCCGTCGGCGTCGGCGTAGACCGTCGCGACCTTTACCTTCGACTCCTCCGCCGCGGCCTGGAGCTTCGCGCTCGCCGTGTCGAACGCCTTCTTGGCGGTCGCGATCGTTCCGGACTCGGCGCCGAGCGCCGACGACAGCTTCACGATGCTCGAGATGACGTCGGCGCCGTCGCCGCCCATGACGATCGTCACGATGGGCGCGATCGCCTCGACCTGCTTCATCTGCGCGAGGTCAGAGAAGCCGAAGTCGGGCTGAGCCTTGTCGATCGTGCCCTTCGCATCGACCGGGTAGACGTCGGCGACGATGAGGTCGGGCTGGAGCGCCGCGAGCTTCTCGAGGTCGAACGAGCCGTACTCGGTGCCGACCTGCGTGATGCCCTTCGTGTCGAGCTTCTCGTAGCGGGCGTCCTTCGTGATGTCGAACGAGCCGAACGTGCCGACCGGCGTGATGCCGTAGTTCATCAGCGAGACCACCGTCTCGCCCTGGCCGACGATCTTCGTCGGCCGGTGGTCGAGCGTGACGGTCTTGCCGAGGTCGTCGGTGAACGACCACGTCGCGGTCGTGGCCGTGCCGGTGCTGTCTCCCGACGTGGCGGAGCAGCCCGACAGGGCGAGGGCGGCCGCGGCGACGACGGCCAGGGCGGTGGCGATTCTCTTCATTCAGGATTCCTTCGGTGGTGGCAGGGGGTCAGTCGTCTTCGGGGACGACCAGGGGCGTCCCGGTGACGGGGTCGGGGATGACGCGGGCGCGCAGGCCGAACGCGAGCTCGAGCGTGGCCGGCGTGATGACCTCGGCGGGCGGGCCGTCGGCCACGACGCCGCCTCCGTGCAGGACGACGAGGCGGTCGGAGTAGCGCGCCGCCAGCGACAGGTCGTGCAGCACCATGACCACAGTGGAGCCGCTCTCGCGGTTGATGCGGCGGACCAGGCGGAGCACGTCGAGCTGGTGGGTCAGGTCGAGGAAGGTCGTCGGCTCGTCGAGCAGGAGGGTCGCGGCCTCCTGGGCCACGACGAGGGCGATCCAGACGCGCTGGCGCTGTCCTCCCGACAAGGCCGCGACATCGCGGTCGGCGACGTCGGTCAGGCCGGTCGCCTCGAGTGCGCGGTCGACGACGGCCGCGTCGTCGGGCGACCAGGGGCGCGCCCAGGTCTGGTGCGGGTTGCGGCCGCGGAGCACGAGGTCGCGCACGCTCATGCCCGGGGGAGCGCTCGGGCTCTGCGGCAGGAGAGCCAGGCGGCGCGCGACCTCCTTGGTGGCGAGGCGCGCGATCGGCTCGCCCTCGAGCAGCACCTCGCCCGCGGAGGGCTTCAGGATGCGCCCGAGCGCCTTCAGCAGCGTCGACTTGCCGCTGCCGTTCGCGCCGACCAGGGTCGTGACCGAACCCGGCTCGATGCGGAGGTCGAGGCCGGCGAAGACGGTGCGCCCGTCGTAGGCCAGGCGGAGGCCGCGGGCCTCGAGGGCGGGAAGCGTGGTCGTCGTCACGACACGAGCTCCTTTCGGTGGCGGACCAGCAGCCAGATCAGGTACGGAGCACCGACGACCGTGGTGACGAGGCCGACGGGCACCTCGCCCGGGAAGACTGTCCGCCCCGCCAGGTCGGCGGCCAGGACGAGCGCGGTGCCTACCAGGCCGGAGAGGACGATCGGGGGGCGGGAGGTTCCTGCGACCCGGAGAGCGACCTGGGGCACGACGAACGCGACGAAGCCCACGGGGCCGGCAGCCGCCACGGCCGCGGCCGTCAGCACGACGGCGAGGGCGATCACCGTCAGGCGGTGGCGCTGGATCGACAGGCCGACGCCCACCGCCGTCTCGTCGCCGAGCTGCGACAGCCCCAGCGCCGTGCTCGTCGCGATCGACAGCGGCACGGCCACCGAGGCGACCGCCAGCAGGGGCCAGAGGCTCGGCCACGACGCGCCGCTCAGCGAGCCGACGAGCCACACCGTTGCCTGCTGGGCCTCTGAGATCTGGGCGCGGACGAGCAGGTAGCTGGTGATCGCGGTCAGGACGGAGCCGACGCCGATGCCGACCAGGATGAGGCGGTAGCTCTCGACGCCGCCGCGCCAGCCGAGTCCGTAGACCAGTGCCGCCGCGATGAGGGCGCCGAGGGTCGCTGCGACCGGGATGCCGCCGCCCAGCAGGAGGGTGCTCACCGAGTAGGTTCCGCCGCCCAGCACGATCGCCGCGACGGCGCCCGCCGAAGCGCCCGAGGTGACGCCGATCACGTCGGGCGTCGCCAGCGGGTTGCGCGTGAACGTCTGCGTGAGGGCTCCGGCGATCCCGAGCACGAGGCCGACCAGGGCGCCGGTGAGGGCGCGGGGCAGACGCAGCTGCAGCACGATCAGGCGCTGGAGGTCGGTGCCGCCGCCGGTGAGCGCGCGGACAACGTCGACCGGAGTCAGCGCGACGCTGCCGACGCCGATGCTGACGACGAGCAGCACCAGGGCCGCGGCGAGAGCCACGACCGTCACGGCGATCAGGCGAGGCCGCCAGGCGAGGCCGATCGGGCCGACGACGACGCCTGCTCGCGGGTTCCTGTCCGGCCCGCGCACAGCAACGGGCGACGTCGACACGCGCCCGCTCACAGCGCCACCAGCGACCGGCGCCGCGCCACCGCGACGAAGAACGGCCCGCCGAGCACCGCAAGCACGATGCCGACCTGCACCTCGCCCGAACCGCCGATCAGCCGCCCGACCACGTCGGCCCCGAGCACGAGCGCGATGCCGATGAGCATTGACGCGGGGATCAGGTACCGGTGGCTCCCGCCGACGATCGCCCGCGCGAGGTGCGGCACGACGAGTCCGACGAAGCCCACCGGCCCGGCGGCGGCGGTGGCCGCCGCCGTCAGGAGCGTGATCGACGCGAGGCCGGTGATCCGGGCGACGAGCACGTTCTGGCCGAGGCTGCGGGCCATGTCCGAGCCGAGCCCCAGGTTGTCGAGGGCGCGCGAGTTCAGGAACGCCAGCACCAGGCCGGCCAGCGCGAACGGCACAACCGACGAGATCACGCCGGCATCGCGCCCCGACAGCGATCCGACGACCCAGAGGCGGTACGCGTTCAGGGCGTCCTTGTCGGCGAGAACGATGAACGAGGTGAAGGCGTCGAGCAGCGCCGAGACCGCGGCTCCGGCCAGTGCCAGCGGGACGGGGCTGGCCGTGCCGCTGCCGGCGGCCGTGATCGAGAACACGGCGACGCTCGCGACGAGGGCTCCGGCCAGGGCGAACCAGACGTCGAGCCCGGTGTCGGCGACCCCGAACACGAAGACGCCGATGACGACCGCGAGACCTGCGCCGGCCGAGACGCCGAACAGCCCGGGGTCGGCGAGCGGGTTGCGCGTCTGCCCCTGCATGACCGCGCCGGCCACGCCGAGGCAGGCGCCCACGACGATGCCGAGAATCGTCCGGGGGATCCGCACGCCCTGGACGATCGTCGTCGCCTCGTCGTCGCCGGGGTGGAGAAGGGCCTCGAACACGCGCAGGAACTGCACGTGGTTGCTCCCGAACGCCACACTCGCCGCCGCCGTGACTGCGACGGCCACGACCAGGCCGAGCAGAATGCCCACGCGCCTGCCCCCGGGGCCGCGCCGCCGGTCCGCGACTGCGGCGCCGTGCGCGGGCGTGGGGGCAGGCGCGGCGGTCTGGGTCACGAGAGGTTAGCTTAGGCTATCCTCACCTACCGCGCGTCGACGTTGCTCGGCGTCGAGTGTCGCTCAACGAAGAGACTCCAGCACCTGTCGATCGCGGCTGCGCCGGACCACCAGGTGCTGGAGTCTCTAGTGATCGGTTCTACTTCGAGCGGACGCCGAACGGGTCGCTCAGGATCGAGGCGTCGTCGTAGCCCGTGTTCGAGGCGCGGACGCCGACGGTCAGGCGCTTGCCCACGTCGCCCGAGGTCGACTTGTACGTCTTCTTCGTGGCGCCGATGATCGGCGTGCCGTTGCGGTACCAGCGGTACGTCAGCTTCGCCGTCGACGGGGTGAGCGAGTACGCCTTGGCCGTGAGGGTCGAGCCGGCCTTCGACTTGCCCGAGATCTCCGGGTAGAAGTCGATGGTGCCGTTCAGCGGCTTGGCGGTCTCGGCGCTGGTCTGCGTCGCCGGGGTGAACCCGGGGCCGGAGCCCGTGACTCGCACGCTGATCGCGTGGCCGTAGTCGCCGACCGTCACGCGGTGGCGGGCCTTGGTAGCGCCCTTCACGGCCTTGCCGTCGCTCAGCCACTGGTACGAGAGCTTCGCGGTGGCAGTCCAGTCGCCGCCGAGGGCGGTGAGCACCTTGCCGACCGTCGGGGTGCCCGTGATCGTCGGCACGGAGGACTCGACGACGGTCGCGGGATCGCTCGTGGTCGCCTTCGGGTCGTAGATCCAGGTGTCCGTGCCGTCCCATCCGTCCGCGGCGTAGAAGAGCTTCGAGTCGAACTCCTGGAAGACGGCGGAGTCGTAGTCGGTGGTCCCGATCGGGCCGGCGCTCGCCGTGGTCGTCCCGTCGAAGGTGTAGAGCGTCGGCGTCTTGTCGCGCTTCTGGCCGGTGAAGGCCAGGTCGCCGTCGAACGTGCCGACATCGGGCAGGTTGTACGCGCCGGCGAACGAGACGCCGGTCTTCACGAGAGTCGGCGTGGCGGTGCCGTCGAAGCGGTAGATGCCCTCGACCCCCTTGGCCGAGACGCCGCCGTAGTAGAACGCGCCGTCCCACTCGACTCCGGAGTAGCCGAAGGGTGCGGTGCTGATGCGCGTGAGGCTGCTGCCGTCGAGGCGGTAGATGGCCGAGTTCACCGTCGATGAGGTGATCGAGATCGCCATGAAGTACTGCGTGTCGCCGATCGCGATGGGCGCATAGAGCACCTTCTTGCTCTCGAACGGCGTCGTGAAGGTAGTGCCGTCGTACTGGGAGACCGTGGCGGTCGGCAGGTTGAACTCGAAGAAGGAGTCTTCCTCGTCGTCGGCGTTGGTGTACTGGAGCAGCGTCAGCTTCGAGCCCGCGGCTGCGAGACCGACCTCTCCGTCGAACTTCTTCAGCGCGCTGAACGTCGTGCCGTCGTAGCTCCAGAGGGTGGCGCTCGCGTTGTAGTTCTTCGAGTAGGTCGTCACCGTGAAGTAGACGGCGTCGCCGACCTTGACGACCTGCGAGTCGATCTCGTGCGGCGAGCCCGCAACCGGCTTCCAGCCGACGTTCGTCCAGTGCTCGAGGTCGGAGGCGTCGGCGTTGTAGCCCTCGCCCGCTCCGTACAGCTCGTCTCCGAGAACGGCCTGGCCGACGACCGCGTCGCGGTTCGCGTTCGGGTCGACCTCGGCCGCGGGACGCACCCCGGCGGGAGCGGGTGTGACGGCCGACGGCGCGACGGTGCGCGACTGCGAAGCCGACGAGGTGATGCCGGAGTCGCTGAGGGCGCGCGCGACGGCTGAGCGGCTGCCCAGGGTTCCGAGGCCCTTCTCGTGCAGAGCCTCGACGATGCGGCTCGACACAGCGGAGCTCGTGGTGCTCGTGGACGGCGTGGCGGCGGTCGCCGGACCGACGCCGGCGAGCGCGAGCCCGACGGTGCCGGCGAGAGCGGCGGTGATCGTGAGCGCGCGACGGCGCAGACGTGGTGCTGACATGTGGTGTGTTCCCCCGTGCTGTGGTGATGCGAACGATGTGATCACGGCTCGCTTTTTGAGAATCATAGGGGAGCGGGGTGTCGCATCTCGCCAGGCGTCCGACCCCAGTCCGGGGCGGCGGTCAGCGCTTGGAGCCGGTGCCGTCGACGGCGAGCGGCTCGATGGCGGCGAGCTCGTCGTCGGTGAGGTCGGCGCCGTGCAGCGCGTCGAGGCTGTCGTCGAGCTGGGCGACGCTGGAGGCGCCGATCAGCGCCGAGGTCACGGCCTGCTGGCGCAGCACCCAGAGCAGCGACAGCTGGGCGAGCGACTGCCCTCGGGCCTCGGCGATGGCGTTGAGGCCGCGGGCGCGGGTCAGGTAGTCGTCGTCGAAGGCGTCGGAGGTGAACCAGCGCCCCTCGGCGGCGCGCGATCCGGCCGGCGCGATGCCGTCGAGGTAGCGGCCGGTCAGGAGTCCGCCGGAGAGCGGCGAGAAGACGATTGAGCCGATGCCGTTGGCGAGGAGGGTGTCGAAGAGCCCGCCCTCGGGCCTGCGGTCGAACATGTTGTAGCGGGGCTGGTGGATCAGCAGCGGCACGCCCTCGGCTGCGAGCGCATCGACGGCCGCCTGCGTCTGGGCGGGGTCGTAGTTCGAGATCCCGACGTAGAGCGCCTTGCCCTGGCGGACGGCCGTGGCGAGCGCCCCCATGGTCTCCTCGATCGGCGTCGTCGGGTCGGGTCGGTGCGAGTAGAAGATGTCGACGTAGTCGAGGCCGAGGCGGCCGAGCGACTGGTCGAGCGACGACAGCAGGTACTTGCGCGATCCGCCGTCGCCGTAGGGGCCGGGCCACATGTCGTAGCCGGCCTTCGTCGAGATCAGGATCTCGTCGCGGTACGGGCGCAGGTTCGCATGGAAGACGCGGCCGAACTGCTCCTCGGCCGAGCCGTAGGGCGGGCCGTAGTTGTTGGCGAGGTCGAAGTGCGTGACGCCGCGGTCGAACGCCCGCAGCAGGATGTCGCGCTGCGTCTCGAGCGGACGGTCGGAGCCGAAGTTGTTCCAGAGCCCGAGCGAGATCCGGGGCAGGCGCAGACCGCTGCGGCCGATCCGGTCGTAGGGCAGCTTGGCGTAGCGCTCGTCGTCGGCGACGTACGGCGTGAGGGGCGATCGCACTGGTCAGGCTCCTTGTACTGAGAGGGTGTCGCGGACGACGGGTCCGAGGTCGGCCCGCGGCGCGAACGAGGGCAGGAACTCCGGCCCGGCCAGATCGAGGATCACGAGCTCGTTGGCGCCCGCCCGCGTCGCCGGCCCCGGCACGTACAGCGTGTGCTGCGGGCCGACGCTCCAGTATCGACCGAGCGCGAAGCCGTTGACGAACGCCGCGCCCTTGCCGAGGCCCGACGTGTCGAGCTGGAGGTCGGCCGCTTCGTCGAGGTCGAACTCGAACCGGTGCACGCCGGCGGCGGCGGGGTCGGCATCCGCTATCACGGGAAGGTCGCCGAGGTGCGCGACGTCGAGGGCGAGCGCCTTCCACTCGGCGTCGTGGCCGTCGAGCTCGACCGGCCCGATCAGGCCCTTGGGCTCGCCGATCCGCCGCTCGTAGTTGACGCGGCCCTGGTCTTCCACGACGACGGTGAGGACGCGACCGGCCGGGAGTTCCTGCGCCCGATCGCCGCTGGCCCGGTCGAGGACGCCGACGAGGACGCCGTCGACGAACAGGGTGGCGCGGTCGCGCACCTCGCCGACCCGCAGCGTCGTGGCGTTGCCAGGGAGGGCGGTGCGAAGCGCCATCAGGCCGCGGAAGTGACCGATCTCGTCGAAGGTGGCCGGCGTCGTGCCGGTGCCGCGCCAGGAGCCGAGGTGCTCGAGCGCCTCGAGGAGGCCGATGGCGCCGATCGAGCGGACGGCCGGGGTCGGCAGGTCGGACTCGCCGCGGTCGAGGCGTCCGGAGGGGACGTCGGTGTACTTCGCCAGGACCTCGCGGAAGGCGAAGTACTTCGGCGTCGGGTTGCCGGCCTCGTCGAGCGGGGCGTCGTAGTCGTAGCTGGTGACGGTCGGCTCGTAGACGCCCTTGTCGTTCGCGCCGTTCGTGAAGCCGAAGTTCGTGCCGCCGTGGAACATGTACAGGTTGACCGAGGCACCGGTCGCGAGGAGCGCATCGAGGTCGCGCGCCTGCGCTTCGGCCGACGTGACATGGTGCTCGCCGCCCCAGAAGTCGAACCAGCCGTTCCAGTACTCCGACGACATGAGGGGGCCGGTCGGCTGATGGGCGCGGAGGGTCGCGAGGCGCTCAGGGCTGCGCGATCCGAACGAGCCGGTCTTCAGGAGGTCGGGGAGGCTGCCGTTCTCGAGCATCTCGGGCTCTGGCTGGTCGACGGTGGTCAGGGGCACGGTGATCCCGGCGTCGCGGGTGATGTCGACGAGAGCGCGGAGATACTGCCTGTCGGAGCCGTAGGCCCCGTACTCGTTCTCGATCTGCACCAGGATCACGGCGCCGCCGGCGTCGATCTGCCGGGGCGCGACGATGTCGTAGACGCGGCGGAGGTAGCTCTCGACCGCGGCCATGAAGCGCGGCTCGAACCGGCGGATGCCGACCTCGGGGTCGGTGAAGAGCCAGGCGGGGAGTCCGCCGTTGTCGTACTCGGCGCAGATGTAGGGGCCGGGTCGGACGATCGCGTGCATCCCGGCGGCCTGGACGAGGTCGAGGAAGCGCGCGAGGTCGAGGGCGCCGTCGGCCGTCCAGGCGCCGGGGACGGGCTCGTGGTCGTTCCAGGGCACGTACGTCTCGATGGTGTTGAGGCCGAGCAGGCGGGCCTTCTCGATGCGGTCGGCCCAGTGGTCGGGGTGGACGCGGAAGTAGTGGAGGGCGCCGGAGAGGATCCGGTGCGGTGCGCCGTCGAGCAGGAAGTCGGTCGCGCCGAGCGCGAAGCGGCTGCTGGTCATGGTGGGTCTCGTTCCTGGTGTGATCGACAGAACGGGCGCGGCCCTGCGAGGGCGCCGCGCCCGTTCTGCTGAGGAGTGCTGGTGGTGCTGTGCTGCTACTTGGCGGAGACCGTGAAGCCCTGCTCGTTGCCGTACTTCACGAGTGCCGACTGCCAGGCCTTGAGGCCCGTGTTGATGTCGGAGAAGTTCGCGTACGACTGCCCGACGGTGTCGGCGTAGATGCTGTTCGCGTACACCTGGAAGGGCAGGTACTGCCATCCGGAGGCGACCGAGTCGGAGGCGCCCTTCAGCACCTCGTTGATCGGCTGCTTCGAGAAGTAGTCCGGCTTGGTGGCGAGGAAGTCGCTCGACGTGAGCGTGGCGGTCGTCGAGGGGAAGCCGCCCGAGGCCAGGAACGTGTTGACGCTGCCGTCCGACGAGTTCAGCCACTTGACGAAGCCGGCCGCCAGAGCCTGGTTCTTCGACTGCTTCATGACGACCTGTGCGCCACCGCCGTTCTCGGCCGTGACGGCGGTCTTGCCGTCGTAGGTCGGGATCGGAGCCACGGCCCAGTCGCCCGAGCCGCCCTTGGCGCCCGACTCGATGACGCCGGGGAACCAGGCGCCCGAGATCTGCGTGGCGATCTCACCGCCGGCGAGCTGCTTGTACCAGTCGTCGGTGAAGCCGGGAGTCTGAGCGAGGAGCTTGTTCTCGACGAGCTCGTTCCAGGTGTCGGCCCACTTCTTGGTGCCCTCGTCCTGGAGGTTGACGGTCACCTTGGTGCCGTCGACCTTGAACGGACGGCCGCCGGCCTGCCAGATCATGCTCGTCGTGAAGCCAGCGTCGCCGGTGTCGGAGTTGATGTAGGCGCTCGGGTCGGCCTTGTGCAGCTTCTTCGCGGCGGCGATGTACTCGTCCCACGTCTTCGGCACGGCGATGCTGTACTTGTCGAACAGCGTCTTGTTGTAGAACATCGCCATGGGGCCGGAATCCTGCGGGAGGCCGTAGAGCTTGCCGTCGAGGTCGACGGAGCCCCAGGTGCCGGACGTGTACTTGCTCTTCAGGTCGTCGAAGCCGTACTGCGACAGGTCGGTGAGCGAGTCGGCCAGGGCGAACTGCGGAAGCGCGAAGTACTCGACCTGGGCGACGTCGGGCGCGCCCGATCCGGCCTTCACGGCGTTCTGCAGCTTCGTGTACTCGTCGTTGCCGGTTCCGGCGTTGACGAGCTTGACCTTGACCTTCGGGTAGGCCTTCTCGAACGCGGCGACCTGCGCGGCGCCGGACGGCGTCCACGACCAGTAGGTCAGCGTTCCGCCGGCCTTCAGAGCGGCGTCGACCTGGTCGGCGTTTCCGCCGCCTCCGCCGGTGCCGCCCGTGCTGCTGGAGCAGCCGGCGAGGGCTGCGGTGACTGCGACCGTCGTCAGCGCTGCGCCGACGATCGTCCTCAAGCGCTTGTGCATGAGGGTCCTTTCACTTCGTTGTGTGTGTGGTGTTCAGGAGGGTGGTGCGGGAGGAGAGGAAAAGGGGCTACATCTTGACGCCGCCTGCGCCGAGGCCGGACTGCCAGTAGCGCTGCAGGAGCAGGAAGACCACGACGATCGGCACGATGGTGATGAGCGAGCCGGTGACGACGAGGTTGTAGATCGGGTCGGCGGCCACGCCGTTCGCCTGCTGCGACCACTGGTTGAGGCCGACGGTCAGCGGGTACCACTTCGGGTCGCTCAGCATGATGAGCGGCAGGAAGTAGTTGTTCCAGGTGGCGACCACCGAGAACAGCAGGACGGTCACGATGCCCGGGGTGAGCAGTCGGATCGCGATCGTGAAGAAGATGCGGATCTCGCCGGCCCCGTCGATGCGCGCGGCCTCGAGGAGCTCCTCGGGGATGGCGTCGACCGCGTACGTCCAGACCAGGTAGAGGCCGAACGGGCTGATCAGCGACGGCAGGATGATCGCCCATGGGGTGTTGGTGAGGCCCAGGTGCGAGAACAGCAGGAACGTCGGCACGGCCAGTGCAGTCCCGGGGATCGCGATGGACCCGAGCACGACGGCGAAGACGGCGCGGCGCCCGGTGAAGCGGAACTTCGCGAGCCCGTAGCCCGCCAGCGTGGCGAGCAGGGTGGCGCCGCCGGCGCCGACCACGACGTACAGCAGCGTGTTCCGGAACCAGGTCAGGAAGATGCCGCCGTTGTAGGTGAAGACGTCGTGGATGTTCTGGAACAGGTGGAACCCGTCGCCGAACCAGAGGCCGAAGGACGCCAGCAGGGAGTCCTGCGACTTCGTCGAGTTGACGAGCAGGTAGAACAGCGGGACCAGCGAGTAGACCAGGAAGATCACCATGACGGCGGTCAGCCCGAGCGACTTCTTGTCGCGGTAGCCGCTGGGCCCGGGGCGGCGGGCGGCCTTGCGGAGGCTGCGCGATCCTGCGCGCCTCTCTTCGGGGATGACCTCGGGGGTGGTGAGCGCGCTCATCGGTTCTCCTGCCTCGTGCCGCGGACCTGGACGACGTACGCGATCACGGCGGTGATGACGCCCATGACGATCGCGACTGTCGCGGAGTAGTTGAACTGCTGGCCGGCGAACGAGAGGTTGTAGGCGTACATGTTCGGGGTGAAGAAGGTGCCGATGACGTTCGGCGCCAGGGTCTTGAGCAGGTTCGGCTCGTTGAAGAGCTGGAAGCTGCCGATGATCGAGAAGATCGTGGCGATGACGATCGCGCCGCGGAGAGCCGGGAGCTTGATCGAGATGATCGTGCGGAGGCTGCCGGCGCCGTCGAGCGATGCGGCCTCGTAGAGCTCGGTGGGGACGACGCGGAGGGCCGCGAAGAAGATGATCATGTTGTAGCCCAGGAACTCCCAGGTCACGATGTTGCCGATCGACGTCAGGATCCAGGTCGAGGTGAACGGCTTGAGCAGGTCGCTGCCGAGCAGGTCGTTGAACGAGCCGGTCAGGCCGAACTGCGGGCCGTAGATGAAGCCCCAGATCAGGGCCGCCACGACGCCGGGGACGGCGTAGGGCAGGAAGATCGCGATGCGGAAGAAGCCCGCGGCGTGCAGCCTGGCGCTGTCGAGGGCGAGGGCCGCCACCAGGGCGAGGATCAGCATGACCGGCACCTGGATGACCAGGAAGATCAGCACCCGCAGGAAGCTGGACCAGAACTTGCTGTCCTGCAGCAGCTGGATGTAGTTGGCGAGCCCCACGAAGTGGTTGCCGCCGATCAGCTGGTCGCGGAACAGGCTGAGGTACAGCGCGTAGCCGATCGGGACGATCAGC
Source organism: Frondihabitans sp. OV104 (assembly GCF_057787745.1). Lineage (NCBI taxonomy): Bacteria > Bacillati > Actinomycetota > Actinomycetes > Micrococcales > Microbacteriaceae > Frondihabitans > Frondihabitans sp. OV104. Next base: position 1,758,615 of record NZ_CM173541.1, on the reverse strand, counting down.
ATGGCGACCAGGACCACCATGAACGGCGCCACGAACAGCCAGCCGGTCTGCTTCCCGCGGCGCGTGCGCCCGGAGCGCGTGGCCTGGATTGCTCTCGAACTCATCGAAACTTCCTTGTCTCACTCGCAGATGTTTACGTCAACATCTCGGAGGGGACCGTATCATGTCAACGTCGCCATCGCCACATCGAAAGGGAAGTCGTGATCACTGAGCCCAGCGCGCGCAAGGCTTCCGCCGCCGACGTCGCGCGCGCCGCCGGCGTGTCGATGCAGACCGTCTCGCGCGTGGCGCGGGGTCTCGACAACGTGCAGCCCGCGACGGCGACCCGCGTCCGCGAGGCGATGGCCGAGCTCGGCTACAGCCCCAATCGCGCCGCCCGCGCGCTCCGCTCCGGCCGGTTCCACACGATCGGCGTGATCATGTTCACGCTGTCCTCGTACGGCAACGCGAAGTTTCTCGAGGCGATCGCCGAGGCGGCCTCCGACGCCGGCTACACGATCACCCTCCTGCCCGTCTCGCACCGCACCCAGGGCGACGTCACCGGAGCGTTCGCACGGCTCTCCGAGCAGGCCGTCGACGGGATCGTCATCGTCATCGAGGCCGACCTGCTCTCGGAGAGCAACGTCGAGCTGCCGGCCGACCTCCCCGTCGTCATCATCGACTCCAGCCGCCAGAGCGAGCGGCCGTTCATCGACACCGACCAGGCGCTCGGCGCCCGGCTCGCGACCGAGCACCTGCTCGATCTCGGCCACGAGACGGTGTGGCACGTCGCCGGGCCGAGCGGCTACTACGCGGCCCGCCGCCGCGAGGCCGCCTGGCGCGAGACGCTCGAGGCGCACGGGCGGGTCGTGCCCGAGCCGTTCCGCGGCGACTGGAGCACGGAGTCCGGGTACGCGGCGGGGCGCGAGATCGCGCGCCGAGCCGACATCACCGCCGTGTTCGCCGGCAACGACGGCATGGCGCTCGGACTCCTGAGGGCGGCGCACGAGGCCGGGCGGGCAGTTCCTGCGTCGCTGAGCGTGGTCGGGTTCGACGACATGACCGAGGCCGAGTCGTTCTGGCCGCCGCTCACGACCATCCGGCAGAGCTTCGACAGCGTCGGCCGGAGCGCGATCGCCCTGCTGCTCGGCGAGATCGCCCACGCGGCCCGGCCGGAGGACGTCATCGTGCCGACCGAGCTGGTCGTGCGGGGGAGCACGGCGGAGGCGCCGGAGCGGTGACTGGGGCGGGCGCTGTCGAATCGGGCCCTGCCGGGTACCGGCCACCGGGGTACTGACCCGCCCTCTCAGCCGCACCGCTCCCGGGCATAGCGTCGAGGCATGACAGAGATCCTCACCCTCAACAACGGCGTCACGATGCCCGCACTCGGCCTCGGCGTCTTCCAGAGCGCGCCCGCCGAGACCGTCGACGCGGTCGACGCCGCGCTCCGCGCCGGCTACCGCCACATCGACACCGCCGCCGCCTACCGCAACGAGCGCCAGGTCGGCGAGGGCATTCGCCGGTCGGGCGTGCCCCGCGACGAGGTGTTCATCGAGACGAAGGTCTGGATCAGCCAGTACGGCTACGACGAGACCCTGCACGCCTTCGACATCGCCACGGCGAAGATGGGCGTCAAGCAGATCGACCTGTACATCCTCCACCAGCCGGCGCCGTGGCTGTTCGACAAGACCCTCGAGGCGTACCGTGCGCTCGAGACCCTGCTGGCCGACGGCAGGGTCCGGTCGATCGGCGTCAGCAACTTCACCGGCGAGCACCTCGATCGGCTGATGCAGGATCGCACGGTCGTCCCGGCGGTCAACCAGATCGAGCTGCACCCCTACTTCGCGCAGCACGAGAACGAGGACGCCGACGCCGCGCTCGGCATCGTCACCCAGGCCTGGTCGCCGATCGGCGGCATCACGTTCTACCCGGGCTTCAACCAGGCCGGCAACAAGAACCCGCTGAGCGACCCGGTGCTCACCGGCATCGGCGAGGCGCACGGCAAGTCGGCCGCCCAGGTCATGCTGCGCTGGCACCTCCAGCAGGGCCGCAGCGCCATCCCGAAGTCGGTGAACCCCGGCCGGATCGCCGAGAACTTCGCGGTGTTTGACTTCGAGCTGACGGCCGCCGAGCTCGCCGCGATCGACGCGCTCGACCTCGGCGTGCGCAGCGGGCCCGACCCCGACGCGGTGCGGCCCGACTCGGCGATCTTCGCGATCGACGACGAGTAGGAGGCCCTAGCGCGGCGGCGTCACGTCGACGACCTTCGAGGTGCGCCGCACGACGAAGCCCATCGCCTCGTACAGGCCCTGCGCGGGGTTGCCGGCTGCCACGTGCAGGAACGCGCGATCCCCGTCAGCCCGGACGCCCCGCGCGACCTCGGTGATGAGCCGCCGGGCCAGCCCCCGGCCGCGTGCCTCCGGGTCGGTGCACACGGCGCTGATCTCGACCCACCCGGGCATGCTGAGGCGCCGCCCGGCCATCGCGACGAGCCGGCCGCCGTCGACGACCCCGACGTATCCGCCGAACGCGATCGTGCGCGGCAGGAACGGGCCCGGCCGGGTCAGCGCCGTGAGCCGCAGCATCTCGGGCACGTCGGCGTCGGCGAGGTCGACGATGTCGTCGCCGCGCGTGCCCGACGTGTCGACGTCGTCGTCCGTGAGCTGCACCAGGCCGAGCTCGAGGTGCGTGCTCCACCCGTCGGCCACGACGAACTCGGTCGGCACGAACATCGCGACGGCGTCGTCGGTCGCGATCTCGGCCAGCGACGCCCAGTCGGCGGGGGTCGGCGAGAGCGGCATCGAGCCGAACGGCGCGACGTCGCCGGGGTAGCGCGCGGCCGTGCCCGAGGTGATCGCCATCGGGGCGTGGCGGCCGGTGAGGGCTGAGCGGATGGGGTCGTCGAGAGGGTGCTGCTGCATGGTCCGACAACCGTATCGCGGGGCGGGCGGCGGCCGGGGCGAGGGGCACAGGTGGTACCCGTCAGGACGTTCCTGCGCTCCGTACGGTCGGAGAGACGGCAATCACGACGAAGGAGACACCGATGGACTACCGCTATCTCGGCCGCACGGGAGTGCAGGTCAGCCCCCTGTGCCTGGGCACCATGATGTTCGGCGCCTGGGGCAACAGCGACCACGACGACTCGGTGCGGGTGATCCACCGCGCGCTCGACGCCGGCATCAACTTCGTCGACACCGCCGACGTCTACTCGGCCGGCGAGTCGGAGCAGATCGTCGGCAAGGCGCTGAAGGGGCGCCGCGACGACGTCGTGCTCGCGACCAAGTTCTTCATGCCCATGGGCGAGGGCCCGAACACGAGCGGGGGGTCGCGCCGCTACATCATGACGGCCGTCGAAGACAGTCTGCGCCGCCTCGGAACCGACTACATCGATCTGTATCAGGTGCACCGCCCGAGCCCGGTCATGGACGTCGACGAGACCCTCGGGGCGCTCACCGACCTCGTCTCGGCCGGCAAGATCCGATACATCGGCTCGTCCTCGTACTCGGGGAGCGAGATCGTCGAGGCGCAGGTCGTGTCGCGCGACCGCAACCTCGCGCGCTTCGTGACCGAGCAGCCGCCGTACTCCATTCTCGTGCGCGGCATCGAGGAGGACGTGCTTCCGACGACGCTCCGCTACGGGATGGGGACCCTGGTGTACTCGCCGCTCGGCGGCGGCTGGCTGACCGGCCGCTACCGCAAGGACGGCGGCGACGCGCCCTCGTCGAAGAACCGGCCGCCGATGCGGTTCGACCTCTCGACGCCGGCGAACAAGGCGAAGCTCTCGGCCGTGGAGGAGCTGGCTGTGCTGGCGGCTTCACTGGACATCACGCTGATCGACCTCGCTGTGGCGTTCGTGCTGCGGCACCCCGGGGTGACCTCGGCGATCGTCGGGCCGCGGACGCTCTCGCAGCTGGAGTCGCAGCTCGGCGGAGCGTCGGTCGTGCTCTCCGACGAGACGCTCGACCGGATCGACGCCATCGTGGCGCCCGGCGTGACCATCAACCCGGTCGACAACTCGTACGGGCAGCACTCGTTGGAGGCCATGGCGCGGCGTCGCCCCTAGCGCTGCACCCGGGCGGCGAGCTGCAGTTCACGGCCGAGCCGATGCTGCTGGACTGTGACGACACCAGACGGGGTGTCGACGAGGCCGCACTCGACCTGCCCGCGGGTCTGACGACCGGGTCCGGCACGCTGTCCGTCGGCGAGGCGACGAGCACGATGGGCGCCGTGACGACGCCCGCCGTGGTGGTCGCCGGCTGAGCCGGTGCGGCGTCACCAGACCGATTCTGCGGGACGTCCTCCGCGCTTCCCGCAGTCGCCCGAAAGCGACTACGGACGCCAGCGACTACGGACGCGAGCGGCCCCGCGGCTCGGAGTCGAGCTGCCGCTGGAACGAGCGGAGCAGCGATTGCAGCACGTCGATACGGTAAGCGCTGGCGCCGGTCGCCCGGCCGAGGTCGGCGCGCGGGACCAGGACGAGATGCGGCCGGGTGCCGAGGATGCGCACGCCGTAGTCCATCCGCTGCCCGGACACGGGCTCGCGATCATTGGTCGCCAGCTCGAAGGCCTCGATGTCGGCCCACGGCACGATGAGCACGGGCTTCTCGCGCGAGGGGGCCCACCCCTGCAGTCCGGTCTCGTCGACCGTCCAGATGGAGGGTCGAGGAGACGGCAGATCCTCACTCGTGAACGGGCCCTTGGGCAGCACAGGGACGAACAGCACGGGTGAGGTCGACCTGCGGATCCGCGCGATCAGAGCACGATCCGCCCGCTGCTGGATCCGGGTGCCGACGCCGAGCACGATCCCGCCGATCGCGAGCGCCGGCGGGCCGATGATGTACGTGAACCCTCGCCGGCCCTCGACGGCGCGAGCCAACCACCCGGGGTGCGTCCATTCCGCGATGGTCAGCACGGCGCCGCCCACGACGAGCAGCACCACCGCTATCAGCACTCCGCGCACGCCCGGGAACTGCCCGGCCCTCAGGCGCTTGACCCACGTTTCCCCCGCGTACTCCATGCCCTCACCCTAGGCCGGACTCCAGCAGCCGCGAGTTCGGCGGCGCGGGATACGCAGATGCTGGAGGCGACTGTCAGACGGAGCCGGAGCGAGAGCCGCGGGCAGCGCTGCGGACGGGACCGCGCGCGCCACGACGCGAAGCCGCCACGAGCGCCGCGCCCCCGGCCAGGACGAGGAGGAGCCCGGCGCCGCCGAGCGCCCCCACGGTGGTCGTGTCGGTGCCGGTGGCGGCGAGTTCCTGCGCCTCGTCTGCAACGGCGACACCGGGGTCGCCGGAACCGGCCGGAGCACCGGCACCGGGAGCAGGGTCGGGCGAAGGAACGGGCACGGGAACGGGCGCCGCCGACGCCGGCCACGCTGGCTTCGCCGCGGTGGACAGCCACGAGTCGAAGAACCCGTCGAGGTCGTCCCCCGACACTCTCGAGGCGAGGGCGATGAAGTCGGCGGTCGATACCGTTCCGCCGCGGTTCTCGGCGATCCACTCGCGCAGGATGCGGTCGAACGTCGCTGTGCCGACGAGGGCCCGCAACGCCGCCAGCGTGATGGCGCCGCGGTCATACACCTGGGCGCCGAAGAGCTCCTCGGGGCTGGTCATCCCGGCGGGCGGCACTGTCCAGAGGTCATCGCTCGCGGGAACGGATGCCCAGTGGTCCTCCCACGTCGTCACGGCCGACTCGCCGCCGTGCTTCTCGGCGTACAGCGTCGGCACGTACGTCGCCGGGCCTTCGTTCAGCCAGATGTCGCCCCAGTCCGCGGGTGTCGCCGAGTCGCCGAACCACTGGTGCGTGAGCTCGTGGATCAGCGTCTCCTCGTCGATGCTCCGCTCGAAGAACGGGCGGTCCTGCGTCTCGAGCGCGTAGCCGAGGTCGGTGTCGTCGACGATCACGCCGGTCGCGTCGCCCGGGTAGGGACCGTAGCGCTTTTCTAAGAAGCCGAGGATCTCGGGCAGCTTCGCCCTCAACCGCGCGATCTCGGCCTGGTCGGACGCCGACGTGGTCGGGTCGACGAAGCTCGTCTCGGGGATGGTCCGGCCGCTCGGCAGGGTGATAGTCGAGTCGGAGCGCAGGAACTGCCCCACCGACACCACCGCCAGCTCGGTCGCCATCGGCTGCCCCTCGTGCCACACCCAGGTGGTGGTGCCGTCGCCGTTCGGCGTCGAGGACACGAGCACGCCGTTGCCCACGCCGGCCGCGTCGACCCCGTCGATCTGCGTCGGGACGGTCAGCGTCAGGTCGAGCGTCGCCTTGTCGGACGGCGTGTTGTCGCTCGGCAGCCACGTCATCGTGCCGACCGGCTGGCCGACGGCGGTCGCACCGTCGCGCGTGGGCACCCAGCCCTCGCTCGATCCGTCGGCGTCGGTGTGCGTGACCGGGGTCCCGGAGTACCGGACGACGGTCTCGAACGTGCCCGAGACGGGAGCGGCCGGCGTGATCCGGAGCTTGTAGGAGTCGATGGACGGATCGCTGGTGCGCGTGACGCTCGCGGCTGCGCCGTCCACATCGACACCGGTGATTGTCAGCCCCTCGAAGTCGAGGGAGAACGACGACAGCGGGGCCGGCGCGGTGGCGTCGATCGTGGTGACGGCGGTGATCGAGCCGTCCGGGAGGTACGTGAGATCGATGTCGTAGTGGGTCACGTCGTAGCCGGTGTTGCCGATGCCGGGGAAGAGGGAGTCGCCCGCGGTGTCGCCGCCGGCGACCGGTGCGGCCGCGGCGGCAGCGCTCGCGCCGGCGAAGCCGGTGGCGCCGAGCCCCAGGCTGACGACGAGGACGAGGGAGGCGCCCCGCAGGGCTCGGCGTGTGCTCACTTGGAGAATCCTATGAGGCCGGTGTTTCGCCCCCGTTTCGCGCTCGGCGAGAATGCGCAATCGGCTCGCGAATCGCGAGCAGTGTGCGCACTCTAGCGGTCGTCAGGCGGCGGCGGCGCGGCCGCCGATGAGCACAGCCGCCCGCTCCGCGATCGCCAGGGTCGGCCACTGCGTGTTGCTGGTCGGGATGACCGGGATCACGCTGGCGTCCGCCACCCATAGGCCTGCGAGGCCGTGCACCCGCATCGTCGCCGGATCGACGACCGCCAGCGTGTCGGTGCCCATCCGCGCCGTCCCGCACGAGTGGAAGAACGTGTCGACGCCGTGCCGCACGAACGAGACGATGGCGTCCCGGTCACCCGCCCGGAAGTCGACCAGCGGCCGAGCCCCGAGGGCCCGGAACGGCGTCGTGTCGAGCAACGACAGCACCCCTTCGACGGCTTCGACCAGGCGGTCGAGGTCGGTTCCGTCGCGCAGGAAGTTCGGCTGGATGACCGGCGCGACGTCGTGCGATGCCGACCGCACGCGCACGTGCCCGCGCGACGCCGATCGCATCAGCCCGGGCGACACCGCGAAGATGTCGCCGCTGAGGTCTTGGGCGACTCCGGCCGCGGGCCGGGACTCCTGTACGACGAACGCGTGGAGATCGGGGCCAGTTCCTTGGGCCGAGGCGACCGACGACCGCCAGTTCATCATGCTGCCGCCGCCGTTGTCGCGCATCGGCCCCAGCGGCGCCGATGCGTGGACGTTCATCCCGGAGACGAGCGGGTGGTCCTGGTAGTTCTCGCCGACTCCGGGCAGGTCGTGTACGGGGTCGATTCCGACGGAGCGCAGGAACGTCGCCCCGCCGATCCCCGACCGCTGCATCAGCGCGGGCGTGTCGATCGCCCCCGCCGTCAGCGCGACGCCCTGGTCGGCCCGCGCCACGAGGCGAGTCCCGTGGCCCGAGCCGCCGCCGACCACCACCTCCACCCCGACGCACCGCGCCCTCTCGAGCACCAGCCGCGTCGCCGTCGCCCCGGTCAGCACCGTGAGGTTCGGGCGAGACCGCACCGGGTCGAGGTACCCGCGGACGCTGCTCCACCGCCGCATCGACCCGTCCGGCCGCGTCGTCGCATTGAGGTTGGCGAGCCCGGCCCCGAGGTTCGACGCGCCGTTCGGGTCGTCGACCCGCGGCACGCCCATCTCGGGTGCCCCCTCGATCATGGCGAGCGCGATGGGGTGCGGGTCGCGGGAGGTCTCGATCCGCATCGGGCCGCCGGCTCCGCGGAGCGACGTCGAACCGCCCTCCCAGTCCTCGACCGCCCGGAAGTGCGGCAGCAGAGTCGACCAGTTCCAGTCGGTCGCGCCGACGGCCTCCCACTCGTCGTAGTCGTCGGGGTGCCCGCGGTACCAGAGCATCGCGTTGATGCTGGACGAGCCACCGAGCACGCGACCGCGCGGGATGGCGATCGTGCGGCCCTCGACGAGCGGCGTCGGCTCGTAGGTGTAGCCCCAGTCGTACTCGCCGCCGAGGAGGGGCACCCAGCGGTCGGCGTCGTCGATGGCGGCCACCCCGGCGTCGGTCGGTCCGGCCTCGAGCAGCAGCACGGTCGCGGCCGGGTCGGCGGAGAGCCGGTTGGCGAGCACGCACCCGGCCGCGCCGCCGCCGACGATGACGTAGTCGTAGGCCCGTGCGAGCGCGGCGGCCGGGTCGGCGTCGGGCGGGGCCGAGTGCGGTCCGCTCACTAGTTGTGCTCGCTCGGGCCCATGATGACGATGCCCTCGGTCTCCTCGACGTGGCGGACGAAGATGTACTTGTCTTCCCGGCCGTCGGAGTGCTTGCGCTTGATACCGGGCTCGAGGATGCCGTCGGTCTTGGCGACCAGCAGGTACGGCTCCGTCGCGGCGAGGCCGGCGGCGCAGTGGGCGTCGAACTCGTCCAGGGTGTCGACGGTGAAGGCGTTGGCGATGCCGCAGCCGCGGGCGATCGCCGCGAGGTCGACGCGGCCCGAAGCGGTGTGCGTCTTGGGCCCGCCGATGGACTGGTACTGCTCGTTGTCCCAGACGACGATGAAAAGGTTCGCCGGCTGCTCGTTGGCGACGGTGGCCATGATGCCGAGATTGAACAGCAGGCCGCCGTCGGTGTCGAGCGACACGATGCGGCGGTGCGGCAGCCCGACGGCCAGGCCGAGGGCCTCGCCGGTGACGCAGCCGAGCTGCTGCTGGAACAGGCTGGCGGCACGCATGTGCGGGGCGGCGTTGTACCACTCGTCGACGGCGCCCCCGAGCGAGAGGATCACGAGGGCGTCGTCGAGGCGCCGGCCCAGGGCCTCCATGGCCGCGTAGCGGCTCATGGTGCCGTGCTCGGGCTTCACGAACGGTGTGGCTTCGGTCATCGGACGATCTCCCCGCTCAGCGCGACTGCGGAATGGTAGTAGGCGGTGTGCGACCAGGTCGACGCGTCGACGATGGCCTGCTCGATCTCGTCGGCGTGGCGGATCACCTGGTAGGGCGTGCGGAGCGCGTCGAGGATCGGCTCCATCGTGATGCCGTGAGGGATGGCCCACCAGTTGTTCTCGCCGAGGTCGCCCCGGTAGCTCATGAGCATGACGACGGGGATGCCGGCGCCGAGGCCCATCCGGGCCAGGTGCTCGACGGCGGCGCGCAGGCCCGAGTTCTCCATGATGAGCACGGCGCGCTTGCCCGACAGGAAGACCCCGCCGGCGATCGCCGCGCCCTCGCCCTCGTTGGTCACCTGGATCGTGCGGATGTCGGGATCGGCGTCGAGCGCCGGGTACAGCTCTTTGAAGAGCGAGTCGGGCAGGTAGCAGACCACGCTGATCCCGGCTCGTTTGAGCCCGCGGATCACCGCGTCGACGGCTTCGGCTTGCATGGGGTGCCTTTCTGGCAGGGGGCGAAGGGGCGGTCAGACGGTGCGGAAGCGCGCGCCCGGGTGGGCGGACGGGAGGTGCGGCGTTCCTGCGCCCGTGACCCTCTCGCGGAGGGTGGGCTCCGAGGCCGAGCGGGCCGCCGGCAGCAGGCCGCGATCGCGCAGGATCGGCTGCACGAGATCGATGAAGGCCTCGAACGCCTCGGGCCCGCCGAACGTCGGCTCGAGCATGATGCCGTCGATGCCGGTGCCCTCGACGATGGCCTGGAGCTCGTCGGCCACCTCGGCGGGGTCGCCGGTGATCTGGAAGCCGCGGTTGGCGCGCAGGCGGAAGTCGCCGAGCACGTCGCCGACGGTGGGGACGGGCTGGCCGGGCCGCACGAAGCGGTCGACGAGGGTCTGGCCCTGGTCGGAGGCGATCGCCGTCAGCGGCTCGGACGGGTCGAACGCCGAGAGGTCGACGCCGGTGAAGCCCGCGAAGATCACGGCTGCGTCTTCGACGGCGTAGAGGCCCTCGAGCTCTGTGCGCAGGGCGACGGCCTCGTCGTGCGTCGGCGCGACGGTGATCGTGACGCCGGTGACGACCTTCACGTCGTCGGGGGATCGGCCGTGGGCGACGGCCTGGGCTCGGATGTCGTCGACGTGCTCCCGCGCCTTCGGGATGGACTGCCCCTGGATCAGGACGGCCTCGGCGTTGCGGGCGGCGAAGGCGCGGCCGCGGGCGGAAGTGCCGGCCTGGAACAGCACCGGGGAGCACTGCGGCCCCGGCGGGATCGCGAACACGCCGCTGGATGCGAAGTGCGTGCCGCGGTGCGCGATCGGGTGGAGCTTGGCCGGGTCGACGAACAGGTTGCGCGACGGGTCGCGGACGAGCGCGTCGTCTTCCCAGACGCCTTCCCACAGCTCGAGGCAGACATCGACGAACTCGTCGGCGACGTCGTACCGGGAGTCGTGCGTCCCGCTGTCGGCGACGCCGAACAGGTCGTCGGTGGTGGCTTGCGAGCTGCCGGTGACGACGTTCCAGCCGATGCGGCCGGCGGTGTAGTGATCGAGCGTCGCGAACCGGCGCGCGGTGGCGTATGGCCGCTCGACGGTGGTCGGCGAGGTCAGCACGAAGCCGAGACGGTCGGTCTCGCGGGCGAGCGCCGAGATCAGCAGCATCGGGTCGAAGCCCGGAAACTGGATGCCGTGCGCGGCGACCAGGTCGGGCATGGCGCCGTCGATCGTCGCGTAGCCGTAGGTATCGGCGAAGAACAGGAAGTCGACGTCGGCGGCGTCGAGCATCCGCGCGACCTCGACCCAGTACTCGACGCTGTCGTAGCGGTCGCCCTTGCCGAGCGGGTGCGTCCACGTCGGCATGCCGTTGTTCGGGTTCATCATCTCGAAGACCCCGAGGCTGATCTGCTTCGGCATCAGTAGACCGTGACGACGGTCTTGGTCTCGAGGTAGTTCTCGAGGCCGTTGGCGCCGTTCTCGTAGCCCCAGCCGGACTCCTTGTGGCCGCCCTTCGGCAGCTCGGGGCCGAAGTACGAGTGGCAGTTGATCCACACGGTTCCCGAGTCGATGCCCTCCGAGATCCGGTGCGCGTTCGACAGCCCCTCGGTCCAGACGCTCGCGGCGAGGCCGTACGAGCTGTCGTTCGCCCAGGCGAGCACCTCCTCGGGTTCGTCGAACGGGGTCACCGTGACGACCGGTCCGAAGACCTCCTCGCGCATGATCCGCATGCTCTGCGTCACGCCCGTGAGCACCGTCGGCCGGTAGAACGTGCCGAGGTCGCCCTCCTGCTCTCCGCCCGAGACGACGTCGACGCCGTCGCCCGCGGCCTCGCGCACGAACTGCTCGACGCGGTCGGACTGCGCCCGGCTGACCAGCGGGCCGAGGTCGGTGCCCTCGGCGAGTCCGTGCCCGAGCGTGAGGGTGCGGCTGTGCGCGGCGAGGCGGTCGACGAGCTCCGCGTACACGTCGCGGTGCGCGTAGACGCGGCTGCCGGCGACGCAGACCTGACCGCCGTTGTCGAAGATGCCCGCGGCGACCCCCGGCACGGTGCGGTCGAGGTCGGCGTCGCCCATGACGATGACCGGGCTCTTGCCGCCGAGCTCGAGGGTGAGCCGCTTCAGGTTGCCGCTGGCCGCGGTGACGAGGCGCTTTCCGACGGCGGTCGAGCCGGTGAAGGCGACCTTGTCGACGTCGGGGTGGTCGGCCAGGGCCTGGCCCGCCTCCGGACCGTAGCCGGTGACGACGTTGACGACGCCGTCGGGCACGCCCGCCTCGACCAGCAGCTCGCCGAGGCGGATCGCCGTCAGCGACGTGTTCTCGGCCGGCTTCAGCACGACGGTGCAGCCTGCGGCCAGCGCCGGGGCGACCTTCATCGCGGCCATCAGCAGCGGCGAGTTCCACGGCACGATCGCGGCGACCACTCCGACCGGCTCGCGGGTCGTGTAGGCGAACACCTGCCTGTCGGGGCCCTGCCTGCGCAGCGACGACGGGATCGTGGTGCCCAGGATCTTGGTCGGGTAGCCCGCGTAGTAGCGGAACTGCGCGATCGCCGCGGGGATCTCGCCGAACCGCGCGGTACCCCAGGCCTTGCCCTGGTCGAGGGTCTCGAGCTGCGCCAGCTGGTCGAGGTTCGCCTCGAGCAGGTCGGCGACGCGCCAGAGCAGCGCGCCGCGGTCGGCGGGCGTCATGCCCTTCCACGCGGGCGACGTGAGGGCCGTGCGCGCGGCGGAGACCGCGGCGTCGACGTCGGCCGAGTCGGCGCGGGCGCAGTCGGCGAGGTGCTCGCCGGTCGCGGGATCGTGGCTGGCGAAGGTGTCGCCGGATGCGGCGGCGACCCAGGTGCCGCCGATGAGCAGCCGCTGGGGCGACGCCGCCAGGAAGGCGTCGATGCGGGAGTCGCGCCGCGTCTGCGGGCCGAGGGAGAGGGTCATGAGCCGGTTCCTGTCGAAGACGGGGTGGAGTCGAGGGCGCCGCGGAGCGCTCGCAGCTGGCGGCGGAAGTCGGCGCGGAGGGCGCGCTTGCGCTCCTCGGGCAGCCAGGTGGCCTCGATCGAGTCGAGCACGATGCCGTCGATCACGTCGGGCCCGAAGCCCATGCCGAGGCCGACGTGCTCGAACTCCTCGCGCAGGGTCGTGCGGAAGAAGACCTGGTCGTCGGTGGCGAGCGTCACCCGGAGGCCGGCGCGGATCATCGCGGCGATGGGGTGCTCGGCGTCGAGCGCCCACCCCGACAGGAACTGCGTCGACCGCGGCGTGCAGGTGAACGGGATCCCGCGCTCGCGGGCCTCGGCGACGCGGGCCCCGTCGTCGGCGACGTGGTAGCCGTGGTCGACGCGGTCGAGCCCCAGGGCGTCCCACGACTCGACGACCGAGGCGGCGTTCGACGACGGGAGCTCCCCGACGTGAGCGGTGAGGCGGACCCCGAGTTCCTGCGCCCGCCGGAACGGCTCGGCCCAGTCGAGCGGCGACTCCTGCCCGTCAGCGCGGAGGTCGTCCTGGCCGAGGCCCAGCACCTCGGGCCGGGGGTTGGCCGCCATCGACTCGACGAGGGCCATCGCGACGTCGATCCCCATCGAGCGGTTGATCGCAGGAACGAGCCCGAAGCCGACCCCGAACTCGTCTTCGGCGCGGCGCAGCCCGTCGATCAGCCCGTCGACGACGTCGGTGTAGCCGAGGCCGAGATGGCGGAAGTTGTCGGGGTTCACGAAGTACTCGCGATAGCAGAGGTTGCCGTCGGCGACCGCGTCGGCCACGCCCTCGTAGGCGAGCGTCGCGAAGTCCTCCCGGGTGCGGAACACCTCGTGCGCGGCGTTGAACACCGCCAGGAAGTCGACGATGTCGTCGTAGTCGAACAGCGCCTCGGCGGTGTCGGCCGGCAGCGCGACGCCCCGCTCGGCGGCCCAGCCGAGCAGCCGCTCGGGCCGGATCGTCGAGACGATGTGGCAGTGCAGCTCGATCTTGGGCACGAGGCGGAGGTAGTCGCGGTACTCCATCGACGGGCCTAGCGGCCGACGCGCAGCGCGTGACCGGGGTGGCTCGGCGGCAGGTGCGCGGATCCTGCGGGGAACAGCCTCTCGCGGAGGGTCGTCGCCTGGGCGGGGCCCTCCATCAGGCCGCGCCGCTTCAGCTCGGGCACGACGAGCTCGAAGAACGACGCCGAGTCGCCGGTCGGGCCGGGCTGCACGAGCACGCCGTCGGCGCCGGTGTGCTCCATCAGCGCGACCGTCTGGTCGACGGCCTCCGCGGGCGTGCCGAGGAACGGACGGCTCATCACGCCGTTCACGCGGAACTCCTCGAGGATCTCGCCGACGGTCGGGGCGTCCTCGCCGGTGAAGCGCTCGATGTTGGTGCGGCCCTGCTCGCTGGCCGTCGACTGCAGGGGCTTCGACGGGTCCATCTTCGTGAGGTCGAGGCCGGTGAAGAACGCGTACTGCACGGCGGCATCGGCGGTCGTGACGAACGCGGTCACGGTCTCGCGGAGGGCGAGGGCCTCGTCGTGCGTGGGCGCCACGACGTAGGTGCCGGCGATCAGGAACTTGATGGCGTCGGGCTCCCGGCCGGCCGCCACTGCTCGGGCCCGGATGTCGGCGATCTGCTCGCGGACCGCGTCGGGCTCGGCGGCCAGGAAGACCGCCTCGGCGTAGCGGGCGGCGACGTCGCGGCCCTTCGTCGAGGCGCCGGCCTGGAAGAGCAGCGGCGTGCGCTGGGGCGAAGGCGGCACGGTGAACACGCCGTCCGAGCGGAAGTGCGTGCCGTCGTAGTGGATCTCGTGGACCATCGCAGCGTCGGCGTAGACCCCGGCTGCGCGGTCGACCTTCAGGGCGCCGTCCTCCCACGACCCCTCCCACAGCGTCATCGCGAGCTTCAGGTAGTCCTCCGCGGCCGCGTAGCGGTCGTCGTGCGCCTTCATCGGCTCGCCGAACAGGCGCGCCGACGCGTTCTGGCCGGCGCCGGTCACGACGTTCCAGCCGATGCGGCCGTTCGTCACGTGGTCGAGCGTCGCCATGCGGCGCGCCAGTGCCGGCGGGCGGTCGACGCTCGTCGACATCGTGACGACGAGGCCGAGCTTCTCGGTCGCCGCGGCCATCGCCGACATGACCATCGACGGGTCGCCGCGCGGGAAGAGCAGGGCGTGCTCGACGGCGGTCGGAGACACCTCGCCGTCGATCAGCGGGTAGCCGAAGTCGTCGGCGATGAACAGGAAGTCGACGCCGGCCTCCTCGCTGCGCTTGGCGAGCGTCGTCCAGTAGTCGAGGGTCAGGAAGCCCGGCGTCGTGTTGTCGGGCAGACGCCACGAGCCCGAGAGCCCCATCGTCTGGAACATTCCGAAGGTGAGGGGGGCTGTCATGGCGTCTCCGAGGTCAGTGAACCGATGGGTTCACTCTGCCGCACGGATGTGTCGGCTGTGTTACGCCGGTGATACGGGGAGCGACCCGCGCCGGCGGCAGGAACGGCCCGCCGCGGCGGCGACTTCTGCCGCACGCGCGGGTGGCTACGCCCCAGGGACCAGCAGCCCGTTCTCGTACGCGAAGACGACGATCTGCGCCCGGTCGTGCGCGCCGATCTTGGCCATGATCCGGTGCGCGTGCGTCTTCACGGTGTGGGGCGAGAGGTAGAGGTCGGCGGCGATCTCGGCGTTGGTGCGGCCTCGCGCGATCCGCTCGAGCACGTCCGCCTCGCGCTCGGTCAGGTCGTCGAGCTCGCGCGGCCGAGGCCGCACGGGCGGCTCGGCGGGCACGAGCCACCGGTCGATGAGCGCCTTCGTCGCCTTCGGCGAGAGCAGGGCGTCGCCGTCGTGCACCGTCCGGATCGCGGCGACGAGGGCCTCGGGGTCGGTTCCCTTGCCGACGAAGCCGCTCGCGCCGGCGCGGAGGGCGTCGAGCACGTTCTGGTCGTTCTCGAAGGTGGTGAGCACGATCACGCGGGTGCCGACGAGCGCGGGGTCTCCGCAGATGGTCGAGGTGGCGGCGATGCCGTCGGTGCCGGGCATCCGGATGTCCATCAGGATCACGTCGGGCCGCAGCTCGCGGGCCGTCCGGATCGCCTCCGCGCCGTCGGCCGCCTGCGCCACCACCTCGATGTCGTCCTCCTGCGACACGAGGTCGGCGACGGCCTGGCGGATCAGCGTCTGGTCGTCGGCCAGCATGACGGTGATCGGGCTCACGGGGCGCTCCTTCGAGAGGCGGGGGTCTGCAGCGGCAGCCGCAGCCGGAAGACGAAGCTCCGGCCGATCGTCTCGGCGAGCTCGAGGGTGCCGCCGACGCTGGCCACCCGCTCGCGGACCCCGGCGAGACCGTAGCGGTGCCGGTCGGCGGCGTCGGGCAGCGGTGGGGCATCGGGCGCAGGAGCCGCGCTGCCGTTCTCGACCTCGACCTCGACGGCGCCCTCGCCCCAGTCGAGCCGCAGCACGGCCGTGCCGCCCGCCCCGTGCTTGTGCGCGTTCGTCAGCCCCTCCTGGATGCACCGGTAGGCGACGATGTCGACGGGCTGATCGAGGGCGACACGGGCGCCGGTCTCGACGAGCTCCACGCGGAGTCCGTCGGCGGCGAACACCCGCAGCAGCGCCGGGACCTCCTCGAGGCCGGCGATGGGCGCCTGGCCTCCGCCCTGGGCGTCGCCCTGCCGCAGCACGTACAGCATGTTGCCCATGTCGGCCAGCACGGTGCGCGCGGCGTCGGTCACGGTGTCGAGCGATCGCGCCGATGCGTCGGCGCCCTCGGGGAGGGCACGCCGCGCGGCCGCCGCCTGGAGGTTGATCACGGCGATGTGGTGCGCCACCGCGTCATGCAGGTCGCGCGCCAGGCGGAGTCGCTCCTCGACGACGCGGCGCTGCGCCTCCGCCTCGAGATTCGACTCGGCTCGGCGCGCGCGTTCCTGCACCCCTTCGATGTAGGCCGCCCTCGACCGGGCCGCGTCTCCGGTCATGGCCGCGAGCACCGTCAGGACGACCCAGAGGATCACGACGCGCGAGTCGCGGAAGAAGTGGGGGAGCACGCCGGTCGCGACCTCGCCGGCCACGCTCGACGCGATCACCACGGCGACGGCGGTCGTGATGCGGTCGGTGAGCACGGCGGTGGTGAACACGGTCAGGAGCACGGCGGGCAGGAAGGCGAACGTCGGGCCGCCGGTAGCGATGCCGAGCGCCGCCGACACGATGGCGACCACGGTGGCGGTGCGGCAGAAGCGCTCGCGGAAGACGATGGCCGCGAGGGCGGCCCCGACCATGATCGCCGCGACCGGGTGCGCCGGGATGCCGCTGCCGCCCACGTCGGTCGGCGTGACCGCGAACGCGAGCGTCATCAGGCCGAAGACGACGGTCGTCGGCCAGCCGAGACCGCGCGGTCGGATGTAGCGCGGGGTCGGCGACGCGCGACGGACGACACTCATCGCGGGCTCCTCCCAGCGCCGACGGTCGCAGCGCGGCGCCATCCCATCCTGCCCAACGCGCATGTGCGTCGCATCACCCGCCCGGGTCGCGGCCGTGAGGGTCTCGTACTCCGATCGCAGTACGCGGATCGATTCGCCCGGGGGACGCGCCCGCGGCGCCGGCTGGCGAGAGTGGACGTACCGAATCCGAAGCACCGACCGAAGGGAACGCATCATGGTCACGACCGCAACCGGCGTCGCTCCACAGCAGGGCGACACTCCGACCCGCGAGCCGCAGGGGCCCATCGGCGTCCTGCGGGTCTTCGTGGTCGACGAGGAGGACCCGATCACCCGCCTCCTGTCGATCGCCCTCGGCATGGAGGGGTGGCAGGTCACCCGCTTCCCCGACGGCCTCAGCGTGCTCGAGGCGGCCACGATCGACGCCCCCGACGCGATGCTGCTCGACATGATGCTGCCCGACGTGCTCGGCACCGAGGTGGTGTCGCGGCTGCGGGAGCGCGGCGTCGACACGCCCGTGCTCTTCCTCACCGGCCGGTCGTCGATCGACGACCGGCTCGCCGCCTACGCCGCCGGTGCCGACGACTACATCACCAAGCCGTTCGCGCTCGAGGAGGTCGTCGCCACGCTCGCCGCGCTGTTCCGCAAGCAGGGCAAGCTGCCGACCAGCGTCGTGCGGGGCGACCTCGTGCTCGACACGGCGACGGGCCAGGCCTGGATGGGCGGGCGCCCCCTCCTGCTCGCCCCCCTCGATTTCGCAGTGGTGCAGGAACTCGCGCAGTGGCCGTCGGGCCGGCAGTCGCGGCGCGCCCTCGCCGACCGCCTCACCGACCGGGGGTTCGACTTCGTCGCGCCGAACGCGCTGACGACCATCCCCGCCGTGACGGGGGCCGGCCCCGGCGGCGAGCTCTCGGCCGTCCTCCGCGTGTCGGGCGCCGACCTCGTTCTCGTGGACGTGCTCTGATGGCCGCCGTGAGCACCGCCTCCGCGGCCTCGCAGGTCGTCCAGATCGACGCCGCGGGCGCCGTGTCGCACGGACCGGCCGACCTGCCCGCCGAGACGCTGCCCGACGGGTGGCACTGGGTCGAGATCCCGCTCGACTAGGCAGGGCTGGCGGGGAGGGGAGGGCGCGGCGGGGCGAGGTCAGCCGGCGAGGGCCCCGAGTTCTTCCGCTCGGATCGCGGCCCACACCTCGTCGAGCGAGAGCCCCAGCACGTCGGCCAGCGCGGCGATGGTCGGGAACGACGGCGTCGCCACGCGGCCGGTCTCGATCTTGCGGAGCGTCTCGGGCGACAGCCCGGCGGCGAGGGCGACGTCGAGCATGGAGCGGTCGGCGCGCGCTCGCCGCAGAAGGGCCCCGAGGCGGCGGCCGCGCTCGACATCGGCGGGAGAGAGCGGGAGGCGGACCATGCGCCCAATACTAGTACCGGTATAGTTATTGGAATGATCGAGATCCTCACCCCCTCCGAGCTGGCCAAGGCGCGGGTCACCGGCGCGCTGGTCGGCACGATCCTTCAGACGCTGAAGAGCCGCACGACCGTCGGCACCAACCTGCTCGAGATCGACCGCTGGACCCACGAGATGATCGTCGAGGCCGGCGCCGAGTCGTGCTACGTCGACTACGCGCCGTCGTTCGGGCGCGGTCCGTTCGGCCACTACGTCTGCACCGCGGTGAACGACGCCGTGCTGCACGGCCTGCCGCACGACTACGCGCTCCTCGATGGCGACCTCCTCACCCTCGACCTCGCGGTCCTCACGGACGGAATCGCCGCCGACGCGGCCATCAGCTTCGTGGTCGGGCCGACGCAGCCCGCGTCGAGCCTCGCCCTGATCGAGACGACCGAGCGCGCCCTCGCCGCCGGGATCGCCGCGGCCCGCCCCGGTGCCCGCATCGGCGACCTGTCGTCGGCGATCGGCACCGTGCTCGACGACGCCGGCTACCCGGTCAACGTCGAGTTCGGCGGCCACGGCATCGGCTCGACGATGCACCAGGACCCGCACGTCGCGAACACCGGGCGGCCCGGGCGCGGCTACACGCTGCGGCCGGGCCTCCTGCTGGCGCTCGAGCCGTGGATCATGGCCGACACCGACGTGCTCGTGACCGACCCCGACGGGTGGACGCTCCGCAGCGCGACCGGGTGCCGCACGGCCCACACCGAGCACACGATCGCGATCACCGCCGACGGGGCCGAGATCCTGACGCTGGCGCGGTAGCGCCGAAGGGTGTACTCGCAGGAACTCCCACGCGCCGCCCGTGTGCGCTTGGCTGGGGGCATGAACCGCCGCCTCACCCTCCTCTTCGCCATCGCCGGTGGCGCCGCCGTCGGCAACCTCTACTGGTCGCAGCCCCTCCTCGACTTCATCGCCGACGACCTGAAGACCGACACCTCGTCGGCGGGCCTGCTCGTCACGGCCACCCAGATCGGCTACGCGCTCGGCGTGCTGCTGTTCGTTCCACTCGGCGACGTCGTGAACCGGCGGATCCTCGTGCCGATCGCGCTGCTGTGCGCGACGGCGGCCCTGCTCGCCAGCGCGCTCGCTCCCACGTTCGCCGTGCTGCTCGTCACGCTGGCGCTCGTCGGGCTCACGACGGTGTCGGGGCAGATCCTGGTGCCGCTGGCCGGCGACCTCGCCGACGACTCGAGCCGCGGCCGGGTGGTCGGTGCCGTCGTATCGGGGATCCTGATCGGCATCCTGGTCTCGCGCACCGTCTCGGGGCTCATCGCCGGGGCGGCCGGATGGCGCGCGATCTACGTGGTGGCGGCGGCGCTCGCCCTCGTGCTCGCCGTGCTGCTGTACTTCGCGATCCCGCGCCTCGAGCCGCGCACGGCGATGCGGTACCCGGCCCTGATCGCCTCGGTGTTCTCGATCGTGCGGCGGGAGCGCGCCGTGCGGTGGCACCTCGTGCTCGGCGGCGTCTCGTTCGCCGTCTTCACGATGTTCTGGACGTCGCTGACCTTCTTGCTGAGCGCGCCGCCGTTCTCGTTCGGGGTGACGGCGATCGGGCTGTTCGGCCTCGTCGGGCTCGCCGGAGCCGCCGCCGCCCAGCGCGCCGGACGCCTCAGCGACCGCGGACTCGCGATGCCCACGATCGGCGTGACCTGGGCGCTCGTGCTCGTCTCGTTCGTGGTGGCCGGGCTCGCCGCGGACAGCGTCGTCGGGATCGTCGTCGCGATCGTGGTGCTCGACGTCGCCATCCAGGGGCACAACATCACCGTGCAGTCGCGGATGTTCCTGATCGACCCCGCCGCACGGAGCCGCCTCAACACGGCGTTCGTGACGAACAACTTCATCTGCGGGGCGATCGGCTCGGGGCTGGCGACGCTGCTCTGGGCCCACGGCGGCTGGACGGCGGTCACCCTCGGAGGGGCCGTGCTGTGCGGGGTCGCGCTCACGGTGTGGGCCGTCGGGCGCCGGGGCGGGCTGCTGCTGCGGCACGAGGGGGCGGGCGGAGTTCCTGCGCCCGTGGCCTCGGCCTAGGCCGCGCCGGCGCCACGCCCGCGCAGAGGCGTAAACCACCCGTAACGCGCGCGGACCCGCCCGGAAATACGCCGCCCCCACTCTGAGAACGTCGGGGAGCCCGGCGCGAACGGAGCACCGCCATGACCACGATCGACATCGCCGCCGACACCGCGACCCGTTCCCGGGCGGGGCTGGTGCGGCGGATCGTCGTGGTGGCCGTCTTCCTGACCTGGCTCGGCCCGTTCACCATGGACGCCTACAGCCCCGGCTTCCCATCGATCGCCCGCGAGTTCGGGGTCGGCGACTGGGCCGTGCAGCTCACCCTCACCGCCAGCCTCGCCGGGCTGGTGCTCGGCCAGCTGCTCGGCGCGCCGCTCGCCGACCGGTTCGGCCGGCGGGGTCCGCTCATCGGCAGCCTCGTCGTCTTCCTGATCGCGACGCTCGCCTGCGCGCTCGCCCCGCACATCGCCTTCCTGATCGTCGCGCGGCTGTTCCAGGGCGTCGCCGCGGCGATCGGGGTGTCGACGTCGCGCACGCTCGGCCGCGACGTGCTCGAGCGCAGGCGCCTGGCCCCGTTCTTCTCGCAGCTCGCCGCCATCACGAGCATCGCGCCGGTCGTCGGCCCGCTCGTCGGCTCGGCCCTCATGAACGCCGGCGGATCGTGGCGCTGGATCTTCGCCATGATCGGCGCCCTCGGCTTCGTCGTGCTCGTCGTCGTCGTGCCCGCCCTGCCCGAGACGCACCCCGACCGCATCGACCGGTCGCTCGCGCCCGCCGAGCGCGAGGTGCCCTCCGACGTGTCGACGGGCGGCCACGGGAAGGTCCGCACCCTGCTCGGCCAGCGCGCCGTGCTCGCATCGGCCCTCGCGATCGGCCTGTCGTCGGGCGCCCTGCTGTCGTATCTGGCAGGCACGAGCATCCTGCTTCAGGATCGCTACGGACTCTCGGCCACCCAGTACGCCGTCGTCTTCGCCCTCAACGCCGTGGGCCTCCTGATCGCCGCGCAGGTCAACGCCCGTCTCGTGCGCAGGATCCGCCCCGGCGTCGTCGCCACGGCCGCCGCCGGCGCGCTCGCCGCCGACGGCCTCGCCCTCGTCGTCGCCTTCGCCGCCGCCGCGCCCCTCGGCGTGATCCTCGGGATGCTGGCCGTCGTCGTGATGTGCGCCGGCTTCCTGGGCTCGAACGTCATCGCGATCGGCATGAGCGTCGACCGGCACGCCGGGAGCACGGCGTCGGCGATCCTCGGGGTGGCGCAGTACAGCTTCGGCGCGCTCTCGGCCCCGCTCGTCGGGCTCGGGGCGGCGGCGGTGGTTCCGAGTCAGGCGTGGCTGGTCGCCGGGTACGGTGCCGCCACCGTGGTCGCCGTCGTCGTGGTCGGCGGGCGGGCGTTCCGCGATCGACTGGCACCGTCGGGCCGGTAGGCCCCGTGCAGCGTCACTCACGCCACGCCGCGGCCCAGGGCGGGTGCCGGAACGCGGACTCCATCGGCCCGCCGCCGCATACCGACCGGCGGTAGGCTCGCCCCGTTGCCAAAGGAGGCCGCCATGACTCTCGTTCAGTCCACCGTCGTCACCACCGCGTCGGGCCGGGTCCAGGGCGTCGTGCAGACGCCGCACTCGGTCGCGTTCCTGGGGATCCCGTTCGCGGAGGCCCCCGTCGGCGAGCTGCGGTTCACGGCCCCGCGTCGCCGCGCCGCCTGGGACGGCGTCCGTCCCGCCGTGGAGTACGGCGCCACGGCCCAGCGCGAGCCGTTCGGCCCCTTCGTCACCATCCCCGAGCCGTCGATCCCCGGCGCCGACACGCTGAACGTCAACGTCTTCACGCCCGCACCCGGCGACACCGAGGCGAACCTGCCGGTGTTCGTGTGGATCCACGGCGGCGGCTACTTCGCCGGATCGCCCGCGAGCCCCTGGTACGACGGCCGCTCGTTCAACGGCGACGGCGTCGTCACTGTGTCCGTGTCGTACCGCCTGGGCTTCCAGGGCTTCGGCTGGGTCGACGGCGGCGGGTTCAACCGCGGCCTTCTCGACCAGCTGGCAGCACTGGAGTGGGTGCGAGAGAACATCCGCCAGTTCGGCGGCGACCCGGCCAAGGTCACCATCGGCGGTCAGTCGGCGGGCGGCGGCAGTGTCCTCGCCCTGCTGGCGTCGCCGCTGCGGGGCGACCTGTTCCGCGCCGTCATCTCGCACTCGGGCGCCGCCGGAGACCTCTCCGCCGACGCGGCCGAGCCGATCGCCCGGGCCTACGCCGACTCGCTCGGCATCGCGCCGACCCTCGAGGCGTGGAGCACCATCCCCGAGGAGCGCATCACCGCCACCGAGCGCGACTTCAACCACGTCGGAGACACCGTCCTCGAAGCCGACGCACCGCCGGTCTCGGCGGCCGACCTCGTCGCCGGGCTTGCCGACGGCAGCACCTCGGGTCGCACCGGCCTGGCCTGGGCACCGGTGATCGACGGCGAGGTCCTCGCCGGGCCCATGGACGCGGGACTCGCGCAGAACGCCGCCGTGCCTCTGCTGCTCGGCGCCACCCGCAACGAGTTCTCGGCCCCGGGCGGGCGCGTCGACGTCGCCGACGTACGCCGCGACCTCGAGGCCGCCGGGGTCTCCGACGGGGCGATCCGCGCCTTCGAGGCCGAGGTCGCGCGCGTCGGGTTCGACCGCGCCGAGAGCCAGCTCGTGACATCGGCGCTGTTCCGCACGGCCGTGCCGCGCATCGCCACCGCCCGCCAGACCGCCGACCCCGCCGCGCGCACCTGGGCCTACGACTTCGCCGGCCGCCGCTTCGAGGCCGACCCCAGCGGCCACTGCTCCGACATCCCCTTCGCCTGGGACCTCCTCGACGCCGAGGGCGTGCCCGTCGTGCTCGGCGACACGCCCTCGCAGGCGCTCGCCGACCGCATGCACGCCGACTGGATCGGGTTCATCGCCGACGGCGCCGCGCCGTGGCACCCCGCCACCGCCGACCGCCTGCCGACGCGCAGCTACGTCAACGAGGGGCACGTCGACTCCGACGAGGTGTACGCCTTCGAGCAGGGGCTGTTCGCCGCCGCGCGTCGGGCCTGAGGCCGCCCACGCTCGTCCCCGCCCCGGCCCCGCACCACGATCGGGACTCCGCACCACGACTTCTCGCGGTGCAGAGTCCCGATCGTGGTGCGGCCCCGACCGCCTAGGCGCGCGGGTAGCTCACGTACGCGAACGCCGAGCCGTCGGGCGCCCAGCTGTTGACGTTGATGGTGCCCTGGCCGCCGTTGAACGTCTCGACGACTCGGCCGGCCGCCCAGTCGCCGTCCGTGACGAGCACGAGCCGCACCTCCTTGTCGGCGGGGTGCCCCTCGGTGCCGCCCGGGAACGAGATGTACACCGCGTCCTCGCCGACCGGAGCCACGTGCGGAAACCAGTTGACCCGCTCGTCGAACGTGAGCTGCGTGAGCTCCCTGCCGTCGGGGCGGATCCGCGCGATCTGCGCCTGACCGCGCGAGAACTGTTCGGTGTTCAGGTAGATCCACTCCCCGTCGGGGCTGTACTCGGAGCCGTCGGCGGGCCCCGGGTCGGTGGTGACGGCCCGGTCGCCCGATCCGTCGAGCCCGACCTCGTGCACGCGCACGTCGCCCCAGCCGTCGAGGCTCACGCGCACGTAGGCGAGGGTCTGCCCGTCGGGCGAGACCCCGTGCAAGAAGTGCAGGGCATCCGTGTCGAGGGTGACCCGCCGAGCCGGGCCGCCGGCGAGCGGGGCCTGGTAGATGTGGAAGTCGTTCGCCGACACGAACACCGAGTCGTCGACGGGCGAGAGCACGTGGTCGTTGTTGAGGCCGGGCACCCCGGTGATCTCGATGGGCGCAGGAACGGACGACCCGTCGGCGGGAAGCTCGTACAGGCCGCCCTCCGCGTTCACGATCAGCCGGCCGTCGCGTGTCCAGTTCGGTGCCTCGTACAGGGTGTCGGCGCTCTCGTGCACGAGCCGCGACGTTCCGGCCGCGACATCGAACACCCGGATCTCGCAGCGCTGGCCGGGCAGCAGCCGGCGGGGCTCGAGGGCGGCGGGGTCGATGTCGCCGATCACGGCGTCGTGGCCGACCACCGTGTCGTCATCGGTCACAGTGCGACCGCCGCGACGTCGACGGGCTCGAAGTCGAGCTCCTGGAACGCCGCCACCTCGGTCACCCAGCGCGTCTGCACGAAGTTCTGGTGATCGGGGTGCGAGTCGTAGGCGGCGTAGGCGGCCTGGTCGGCGAACCACATCGTGAAGTGCCAAGTCAGGTCGCTCTTGGCGCTCACCTGGCGGGAGATGCCGAAGTCGGTCACCCCGGCGATGGTCGGCAGGATCGACGCGGCGGTGGCGAGGAAGTCCTTCTCCTCGGCGCTGCCGGCCGGGTGGACGAGGGCGAACGAGACGGTGTGCTGGATCATGACGCGCTTTCTGTAGGGGAGGACGAAGCCGAGGCGAGGTACGCGGCGATGGAGGAGGTGACCAGGTCATGGTCCTCCTCGGAGGTGAGTCCTGAGGCGGTGACGGCGCCGACGACTCCGCTGCCACGCAGCCGGATCGGAAAGGATCCGCCGGTGAGCGCGTAGTCGTACGGATCGAGCCAGCCGAACGCGGCGAGGTCGTCGGCGATCGCTCGCTCGGTGATCAGCGTGCCGAGGCACCACGCGTCGACGAGGTCGAAGGTGTCGAAGACGAGCTCTTCCTCCTGAAGCTGCAGATGATCGGTCATGGGTGCCTTTCGGGTGGTGGGGCGTCTGTCAGAGGACTTCGAAGGGTGGGGGTCATGGAACACTGAGGACCATGCCCAATCCGCTGCCCACGATGCGCGACGTCGCCGACCACGTCGGGGTGTCGCGCCAGCTCGTGTCGCTCGTGCTCCGCGGTGTGCCCGGCCCGAGCGCCGAGTCGCGTGAGCGCATCCTGGCCGCCGCCGACGAGCTCGGCTACCGTCCGAACGCCTCGGCGCGCCTGCTGCGGCAGAGCCGCACGGGCCTGATCGGCGTGCTGTTCCAGATGCGGAACGCCTTCGAGGTGCGCTTCGTCGAGCGCCTGTTCGTGCGCGCCGCCGAGCAGGGCTTCGGCCTCGTGCTCGGCCCGGAGACCGCGGAGCGCGGCACCGAAGACGTGGTCGCCGAGCTGATGAGCCAGCGCGTCGAGGCGCTCGTCGCCTTCAACCCCGACCCGGCGTCGCCGGCGCTGCAGGACGCCGCGGTGCGCGTGCCGGTCGTCTGGCTGGGTGAGAGCGCCCGGCTCGACGGCGTCGACAACGTGCGGGCCGACGAGGAGCGCGGGCTCGAGCTGATCGTGGAGCACCTGGTGTCGCTCGGCCACCGCGACATCGTCTACGCGGGCGGGCTCGGCGGCTTCGTCGGCGAGCAGCGCGCCGCGGCCTACCGGGCGGCGATGGCCGAGGCGGGGCTCTCCGGGCAGGCGGAGGTGCTCCCGGCGGGCTTCGACGAAGAGAGCGGTGCGGCGGCGGCCCGCGAGTTCCTGCGCCGCGAGACTCGGCCGACAGCCCTGGTCTGCTGCAGCGACCACTGCGCTGCGGGAGCGCTGGCGGTCCTGGCTCTGGCCGGCGTGGATGTTCCCGGCGAGGTCTCGGTGACGGGTTTCGACGACAGCTACGTCTCGGCGCTCAGCTACCACGACATGACCAGCCTGCGGCAGGACATCGAGGCGACGGTCGAGGCGACCGTGGCCGCGGTCGTGGCTCGGCTCGAGGCGGACGACGCCGCGGAGGGTCTCGCCGGCCCGGTCCGGACTCCGGCGGCGCTGGTCGTCAGGGGCTCGACGGGGCCGGTCTCAGTCACGCGCCCACTTTAGCGCGTGCCAACGCTCGTGCGGCCGTTCGCATGGTCGATACTTGGCTCGTGCTAAAAACGTTGCTACGGTGTGAGCCGCGGCGCCGTCCTGAGCGCCGGCCCCGTTACCGAGAGGTCTTGCATGCTGCCCTCGTCGTTCCCCGACGCCGACGTCTTCGCCCCGGGTCGAGGTGAGCCGGCCCTTCGCTGGGGGCTGATCGGCCCAGGGTGGATCGCCGGCGAGTTCGTCGGGGCCGTGCACCGCCACACGCCGCAGCGCTTCACCGCCGTCGCCTCGCGGTCGGCTGAGCGGGCCGCCGCATTCGCCGCCGCGCACGGCATCGACGCCCCGCTCGACTCGGCTGAGGCTCTCGTCGCCCGCGACGACGTCGACGTCGTCTACATCGCGTCGCCGCAGAGCGAGCACCTCGCGCAGGGCCTTCTGGCGATCGTGGCGGGCAAGCACGTGCTGATCGAGAAGCCGCTGGCGACGACGGCCGAAGACGCCGCGCAGCTCGCCGACGCCGCCCGTCGCGCCGGCGTGATGCTGATGGAGGCAATGTGGACGCGCTATCTGCCGCAGACCTCGGTGCTGCAGAGGCTCGTCGCCGACGGCGTGCTCGGCGATCTGCGCTCGGTCGCGGCCGACCACGGCCAGGCGATCCCCGTCGACCCGAACCTCCGCCTCTACCGGCCCGAGCTGGGCGGGGGAGCGTTGCTCGATCTCGGCATCTACCCCGTGCAGTTCGCATCGATGCTCCTGGGCATGCCGACGGGCGTCACCGCGGTCGGCGGAATGACGTCGACGGGAGTGGATGCGTACTCGTCGCTCATCCTCACCTACCCGGGCATCGCGCAGGCCACCCTGACGACGTCGATGCTCACCCGCACCCCGACCACCGCGATGGTCGCCGGCTCCGACGCGCGAGTCGAGTTCGACTCGTTCTTCTACACGCCGCAGGCCTTCCGCCTCTCGGGCAACGAGCCGTTCGCGCCCGCCCTCGAGTGGACCGACCCGACGGGCCTCACGCTCTTCGACGCCCTCTCGTACGAGGCGACGGCGCTCGCCCGCTACGTCGGCGAGGGGCGCACCGAGTCGCCGCTGCACACGCTCGACGAGACGGTCGCGATCCTCGCCACGATCGACGACGCGGTGCGCCAGCTCCGAGCCGGGTAATCGTGTCGGCCCGGCGGCGGGATCCGCGGCTCCACGGCACCGGGCATCCGGAGACGTCGGGCGTCGACATCTCGAGCGTGCGCTTCTGGTCGCAGGGCTTCGACGAGCGCGACGCCGCCTTCGAACAGCTGCGCAGCACCGCTCCGGTGTCGTGGCACCCGCCGCTCGAGACGCCGGGCTACCCGCGGTCGAAGCACGGCGAGGCAGGGTTCTGGGCGGTCACGACCGCGGCCGACATCGTGCGCGTCAGCCGCGACCACGAGACCTTCAGCTCGGCGATAGGACAGGTGTCGGTGCGTCCGGCGCCCTTCCGCATCGCCGACAACATGCTCGTGATGGATCCGCCCGACCACTCCGCCTACCGCCGCATCGTGAGCCCGTTCTTCACCCCGCGAGCTGTCGAGGGCCTGCGCGGCCAGATCGACCGGCGGGCCAAGCAGATCGTGGCCCGCGCCGCCGTCCACGACGAGTTCGACTTCGTACGAGAGGTGTCGTCGCAGCTGCCGCTCCTGACGATCGCCGACCTGCTGGGGGTGCCGCCGAGCGAGACGGCGGCGTTCGTGCGGGCCGCCGACACCTACGTCGGATCATCCCTGGCGCAGGAACTCCCTCCCGGCCTCACCCTCGAGCAGTTCTTCCGCCGCGAGGTCGACTACCTTCGTGCCCTGGTCGCCGCCCTGGCCGCCCATCGCCGGGTGAACCCCGCCGACGACCTCCTGACGGCCCTCGTGTCGGCGGAGGTCGACGACCGTCCTCTCTCCGACGACCAGATCCTGTCGACGGCGCTCCTGCTGGTGGTGGCCGGCGACGACACGACGAAGCAGGCCACGTCTCTCGCCGTGATCGCGCTCGACGAGCACCCCGTCGAGCGCGCGTGGCTGCACGCCGACTTCGCGCCGCGGATCGACGGCGCCCTCGACGAGCTGCTGCGCTACGCCTCTCCGGTCATCTCGTTCGCGCGCACGGCGACGCGCGACGTCCGCCTCGGCGGGGGTGGCGACGATCTCGGCCAGGCGGGCGATGCCGAGGCCGGCGGCGTCACCGTCGCTGCCGGCGACAAGGTAGCGCTGTTCTACTGCTCCGGCAACCGCGACGCCACCGTCTTCGGCGATCCGGGGCGCCTCGACCTCGCCCGCGACGCCCGCCAGCACGTCGCGTTCGGCGGAGGGGGCGTGCACTTCTGTCTCGGCAGCGTCGTGGCCCGCGCACAGCTTGCGGCGGTGCTCCGCGAGGTGCACCAGCGGATGCCTGGGCTCAGCGTCGGGCCGGCGACCTACGCGCCGGGCGAGTTCGTGCACGCCGTCGAGGCGCTGCCCGTGCGCGTCCGCTGAGCGCGGCCGTCGGCGGGCCCCGCCCGCCCCGCCCGCCCCGCCCGACCCACCCGCCGACCCGGCGGTGAGGGGTCGCTCGTTGCTCGGGCGGCGGGGGCGCGACGACAACGAGCGACCCCTCACCGGCCGGATTGAGCGCCAGCGCGGAGGCAGGGCGGCGTGCGGTTGGATGAGTGCGTGAGCGACGACGACGAGATGACCTTCACGGCGAGCGGCATGAGCGAAGGTGTCGAGTTGGGTGGGCTGCAGGACCCGACGCGCGTCAGCGTCCACCTGACCGGCTTCACCTACGGGGCCGAGAAGGGCTGGGAGTGGTTCGAAGCCGCGACCGAGCGACACATCGCGGTGGTCCGGGCCTACGCGAGGATTCTTCGGGAGGCCGGCGGCGACGTGACGCAGAAGCGCGTGCAGCTCGCGGCCAACGCGCTGCACCAGTCCATCGGGGCCTTGCCGATCGGTCACACGGCCTACGCCGGAGTCGGCTTCCCGAGCGCGAGCAACGACGAGGTGGACGACGTCGACATCGTCGACATCGAGGCCATGCCGGCGTCGCCGGTCACGGAGGCTCGCGCGCCGCACCCCTACCTGGCGACGGCGGTGTCGGGCACCCGAATGCAGCGGCTGGAACTGGCCGGCGCCGACGACCTTCCCCTCGAGGTCGAGCTCGTCCTCGCGAAAGACCCGGACGAGTCGGTCCGCGACTCCTTCCTGGGGCGGACGCGCAGTCGCACCGCCCTGGAGCTGATGGAGCGCGACGAGCCGAGCGAGGACGTCCGGCGGCAGTTCCCGGATCAGCCGAACGCGAGTGTCGATCTCAAGCTCGACGCCAAGCTCGGCGAGCTGGCGCCGCGGATCATCGACAGCACGGCCGCGGGCGTGGGTGCGCCCGAGTCGGCACGCGCCTTCGCCCTCGCCGAGTGGAACGAGTTCCGCGACGAGGCCGATCAGATGACGCTGCGCGAGGCGTTCGCCAGGGGCGGCTGGGTCGTCTGACGCGTGCCTTGCCGGCGGGGTCGGTGCCGGCGTGGGTGGCGCAGTTCCTGCGCCCGGGGGGTCGCGAGATGGCCCTCGCCGTCGCTTCGCGCCCGCCGACCCGACGCGGAGGGCCATCTCGAGGCCGGACCGGCTGGCGTCAGGAGCCGTCGCGGAAGTCGGACGGCGGCGTCGACGAGTAGGCGATCTCGTCGAACGTCGCCACGCACGTCGGGCCCATCGGCGCCTGCGACATGAAGCCGACCGACACCGGGCCGTCGAAGTCGAGGCGGAAGACGCGGACGAAGTGCCACTGCACGCCGTCGGGCGACGAGTGGAACGCCCACCCCGGGCCGGAACGCGTGACGCGCAGGTAGACGTGGTCGGCGTCGACGAGGGTGGAGTTGCAGTCGTCCGAGTAGAGGTTGGTGACGACGGAGACGACCATCGGCTGCCCCTGCGGAGAGAACTCGAAGCAGAGCTTGGCCCAGTGGTCGGCGTCTCCCCAGATCGCGAGGACGCCTGCGTCGAACGTGGTGCGCGGAGGCTCGACGCGCACGCGGGCGCTGAGCGAGAAGTCCTCGGTCGGGGTGAAGCCGAGGGAGGAGGACGCGTGCTGCTGCGGGCCGCCGAACGCGTCGTTGGTCCAGTCGGTGCCGGCTGCGGCGGTGAGCACGAGCGTGCCCGGGGTCGGCTGCTCGGCGCCGACCGGGGCGCCGCTCCAGTGCAGCGGGGGGAGGGGGGCGATGACGACGGTGTCCATGGCTCCAGCCTAGGGCGCGGGTTCATCGGCGCGCAGGTCTCGCGCCGCGACGGTGAGGGGTCGCTCGTTGCTCGCGTGGTGGGGGCGCGATGACAACTAGCGACTCCTCACCGGCCGGGTCGGGGTTGGGCGGGGGCTGCGCCGGGCGCAGGGGCGCCGGGGGCGAGACGGTGCTGGCCCTGCCGCAGGAGGTCGCGCAGCGCGGGGACCCTACGGAACCAGGCGTAGAGGCTCCAGGCCAGGTTGGCGGCGAAGTAGGCGAACGCGACGCCGAAGACGACGACGTCGGTGCGATCCTGCGCCGGGTCAGCCAGGTGGAACGCGAACTGTGCGGCCCAGAGCGCGAACAGCACGCCCGATGACCAGAGCGCCGACTTCGCCGAGTCGATGCGTCCGGCGATTCCAGACAGGGTGGCGCCGAGCGGCACGTCGGACGGAAGCCGCCCCGACCTGGCCCACCGGTCGATCTGCTCGACCGATTCGCGGCCGCCCGCCCGCCGCCACGAGACCAGGGTCGATATCACGACGACAGCCCCGACGACGACTGCGGCGCCGACCGCGATGGCGGCGGGGTGCGGCCACGACAGGTGAACTCCGTACGCAGCCGCCGACGCCCCGACCAGGACGCCCAGCAGCATCGTCAGGGCGGCAAGCCGCACCCGCGCGTCGAGAAGGAGATCGCGCTTCGGCGTCGGCGGCGGGTTCACCGTCTCAGGCTAGGCGCGCGAGCCCGCGGAGGCCACCTACCGCCGGTCGACGACGGTGAGGCGGAACTCCGACGAGTCGTTCTCGATGGGCGCCGAGGTCCAGGGGTCTTCGAGGTGGCCGTCGTCGTCGTCATCGAAGCCGCAGAGAGCCGTGCCACTCGGAAGGCGCAGGATCGGGCTCTCGGACCCGTCCGCGTGCACGATGCTGATCGCCGTGACGCGTCCGCGCACCTTCGTCGTGGTCCGCGTGATGTGGTGCGACTCGACGAGCTGCGCGATGTCGCCCGCGCCCTGCGACCGGATGCAGTCGAGCTCGACCCTGTCGCCGCGCTCGTACGCGCGGCCGCAGCACTCGTGCTCCCACCCGCCGACCTCGACAACGCGCTCCATCACCCCACCCTAGAGCCCCCGCACCAGGGCGGTGAGGAGTCGCTCGTTGCTCGCCGGCGGCACCTGCGCCGACAACGAGCGACCCCTCAGCGGCCGGATGTGAGGGCTTGCTCGTAGACCGACACCACGGCGGCGATGGGCTGGGCGACGGTTGCGCGCGCCGCCGCCATCGCGGCGCTCGCGTCCGCGAGGAGCGCGGGCGTCGTACGCAGACGCCGCACCACGTCTGCCAGCCCGGCCGCGTCGGGCGTGGGCGCCGGGAACCCGCCGCCGCCGGGCACGACCTCGGCCAGGTCGGGGTCGCAGAAGAGCACCGGCAGCCCGGTCGCGATCGCCTCGAGCATCACCATCGGCTGATTGTCGAAGTCGACGGAGCTGGAGACGAGCAGGTGCGCCGAGCGCATGGCGCTCAGGACCTCGGAGTGGGCGACCGCGCCATGGAGCGTGACCGGCGCGCCCACCGCTGCGCGCGCGACGGCGCTGCGGGCGACTCCATCGCCGTACACGTCGACGACGACTCCGTCAGGAAAGCCGCGCGCCGCCTCGACCATCACCTCAGGACGTTTCTCGGGCGACAGCCGCCCCACCCAGACGATCCTGAGATCCTGACCGGGGGTGAGCGTCCTGACGACCGGCGTGCCGACCTGAGCCAGTACCGACTCCTCGAGCCCGTTCGACAGGACGGTGATCGGCGTCTCGACGCCCTGATCGACGAGCTTCCGGGCGAAGTGCGCCGACGGCACGATGACGTGGGCGGCGGCACGCGACTGCGCGAGCATCAGCTTCCACATGCGCCGAGCGACGGCGGTGGCGGTGTAGGCGGCGTCGCCCGACACGCGGAGTCCGGCGTGACTGACCTGACGGGCGTGGAGGGCGGCGAGCAGCACCGTCGTGACGGCGGGCACCGGCAGGACGTTGGCCGTGTAGACGTCGATGCGGCCGTGCATGGTGTGGACGACGGGGAGGGCGAGTTCCTGCGCCGCCCGAATCGCACCGAGCGCAGCGAACATCTCGCTGTGCGTATGCACGACCTCGATACCGCGCCGCAGGAACTCCTGACGGAGCCTCTCGCGCACCTGACGCGGCGACCACGCGAAGGGGTAGCCGTCGGGGCGGAACACGCGCGACACCGGCAGGCCGACGACCGCGGGCGCGCGCGACGGGGCGACGGGTGCCGCCGAGTCGACCGCTGCAGCCCCCGGCGCGAGCGGGCAGAACACCGTGACCTCGTGTCCGGCCGACGACAGTGCCTCGGCCAGAGCCTTCACGGCGGTCTGAACGCCCCCGAGAGTCGGCGGGTAGTAGTCGGTGACGAGGGCGATCCGCACAGAACGGAGTCTAGGCACAGCCCGCCTAGGATCGTCACATGGGGGAGAGGGTGCTTGTCACCGGCGCGAGCGGATTTCTGGGCGGGCATGTGGTGCAGGAACTCCGGGCGCACGGCTACGACGTCACAGCCGCCGGCCGGCGTGCGCCCGCGCTGCCCGCCGGCGGGCCGACGTTCGTGGGCGACCTCGACGATCTCGCGACGGCATCGATTCCGTGCGACGTCGTCGTGCACTGCGCCGCCCTGTCGTCGCCGTGGGGCCGATGGTCGGAGTTCTTCCACGCCAATGTCGTCGGCACCGAGCGCGTCCTGAGCTTCGCGCAGCGGATGGGTGCTCGCCGCATCGTGCACATCTCGTCGCCCGGGATCTACGCCGCACCGCACGACCTCGTGAACCTGCGCGAGAGCGAGGTCGACGCCCGCCACCCGATGAACCACTACATCCGGTCGAAGCTGCAGGCCGAGGCGCTGCTTCAGGATTCCGTCGCGCGATCAGGCGGACCCGAGGTCGTGATCCTGAGACCGCGCGGCATCATCGGCCCGGGCGACCCGAGCCTGGTGCCGCGACTCCTGAGAGTGCACGAGCGCCTGGGCGTGCCGGTGATGCGCGGCGGACGCGGGCTCATCGACCTGACCGCGGTCGAAAACGTCGCGCTCGCGGTGCGGCTCGCCGCCCAGGCGCCGGGAATCGACGGCGAGGTGTTCAACATCACCAACGGTGATCCGCGCCCGTTCATCGAGCTGCTCGACCAGCTGCTCGGGGGCCTCGGCCTGCCGCAGAAGCACCGGGCGCTGCCTGCGCGGGGCGTGTATGCCCTGGCCGGAATCCTCGAGGCCGTCTGCGGCATGCTCCCGGGGCGTCCTGAACCGCCGGTCACGCGCTACACGGTCACGACGATCGCCCACTCGCAGACGCTCGACATCTCGAAGGCGCGCAAGCTGCTCGGGTATGCGCCGGCGGTGACGCTCGACCAGAGCCTGGCGAGCTATGCCAGCGCAGGAGCCGCCCGTGGGTAGCCTCGAGTACTTCGCGTGCGGCGAGACGACGCACGGCATGCACCAGCTGCTCCGCGGTGCGCCGCGCGAGCGCCGCGTGTTCCCGGCCGGAGCATTCCTCTACACGTCGGGCGACCGCCGCGTGCTCTTCGACACCGGATACGCGCCCGAGCCGTGGCGTGCCGGCCTCGCGGGCTCGATCTACCGGCGGCTGCTCCCGCCGAGCGTACCCGCGGGCGCGACCATCGGCGAGCAGCTCGATCCGTCGACGGTGACGCACGTCGTGCTCTCGCACCTGCATCCCGACCACGTGGGCGGGATTCAGGCATTCCCCGAAGCACATGTGATCCTCACCGAAGGACTCCGCGACACGCTCAGATCATCGCACCACGGGTTGTCAGAGCTGCGTGCGGGCCTGCTGCGCGGACTCCTGCCCTCCTGGCTCGACGAGAGGGTGACGGTGGTCGGGAGTTCCTGCTTCGAGCCCTGGGCGCAGGAACTCCGCGCCGCCGACCTCTTCGGCGACGGGAGCTACCGCCTCGTCGACCTCCCCGGCCACTCGCGTGGCCACGTCGGGGCTCTCGTCGAAGGCAGGGTGCTGCTCGCGGCCGACGCTGCCTGGGGCCGCGAGATGCTCGGCCAGGAGCACCGCATCAAGCCGGTGCCGCGAGCCGTCGCCCACTCCTTCGCCATCCAGACCGCCACCGCCCGGTCGCTGCTCGCCGTCGAGCGCACCGGCATCCGTCTGCTGTTCAGCCACGATCGGCACCCGAGCGGCGTCGACCTGCTGGCGCACGCCTGAGAACGAGATCCGAGGGGATCATGAGGAACTGCACTATCAGCGGGTGGGGGACGTTCCGCCCGACCCAGAGCGTCACGTTCGGCACGCAGACGCGGTATCGGATTCCCGACGACATGTCGCAGCTCGACATGCTCGCGTCGGCGGCGGGGGACGCCATCAGGATGGCCGGCTTCGAGCCCGACGACATCGACTGCGTGATCGCGGCCTGCGCCGCGGGCATCCAGCCGATCCCGTGCACGGCGGCGCTCGTCATGGAGCGTGTCGCGCCGGGCGCCCGCGCCGCGGCGTTCGACGTCAACTCGACCTGCACGAGCTTCATCACGGCTGTCGACATCGCGTCGCGGTACCTGGTGGACGGCGAGTACGAGAGGATCCTGATCGTCTCGGGCGACGTCGGCTCGCGGTTCCTCGACCCGGCGCAGACCGAGAGCTACGAGCTGTTCTCGGACGCCGCCGCGGCTGTCGTGCTGACGCGGTCGGACGACTCGGCCGACGGACCCGGCGTCATCGCGAGCCTCCAGCAGACCTGGCCTGAGCACGCGCACGACACCGAGCTGCGTGGCGGCCTCTCGCTGCACCCGGCTCAGGACTACGCCGACGGCGACCCGGCCGACTACGTCTTCACGATGCACGGACGCCGCGCGCTCATGGGGATGCTGACGGTGCTGCCCGGCTTCTTCGAGCGGTTCTTCGTCAAGGCCGGCCTCGGTCTCGACGACATCGACCTCGTCGTGCCGCACCAGGCCAGCGGCGCTATCGGCCTGGCCATGCGCCGCCTCGGGATGCCCGTCGGCTCGTACGTCGACAATGTGACCGAGTACGGGAACATGGTGTCGGCGTCGGTGCCCTACACGCTCGCGCGGTGCCTCGACGAGGGGCGGCTCGGGCGGGGCGATACGGTGCTGCTGTGCGGGACGGCGGCGGGGTTGACGGCGAACGCGCTGGTGCTGCGGTTGTGACGCGCGTGGGCCTCGCGCCTCGCGCCTCGCGTCCTTAGGTTAGGACTCTGGGGGAGCGCGTCCTTAGGAAAGGACGATCTGGCCCCGCCTTTCCTTGTCAGCGCTGCACAAAGCAGCGCCGATCCTCGCGAACACACAGCCGATCCTTGCCTAAGGCCGCGCCCTCACGGCCGGACGAACAGCAAAAAAGCCCACACGACAGCCGTCCCCGCCCCGACC
This sequence comes from Frondihabitans sp. OV104, assembly GCF_057787745.1. Classification (NCBI taxonomy): domain Bacteria; kingdom Bacillati; phylum Actinomycetota; class Actinomycetes; order Micrococcales; family Microbacteriaceae; genus Frondihabitans; species Frondihabitans sp. OV104. Next base: position 1,722,667 of record NZ_CM173541.1, on the reverse strand, counting down.
AACGCAGCCGACACCACGACGGCCGACACCACTGCGAGCACCGACATCGCGCCCGCGAGACCCGCGGCCTGTCGGGCGTCGTCCGGTGGGACGACGTCGGTAGTTCCTGCGCTGAACAGCTCGCGCATGGGGTCGTCGGCGGTCATGGGCGCGGCTGCTTTCTGCGCCAGAAAGGGTGACGGGCCGGCTTGGCCGACGCTGGTCGGATGATCTCGTCGCCGTCGCTCACGAGGGCCACCGCAACGCCGTGCCTGGCGGCGAGCTGGAGGAAGAGCGCGCGGGCGGCGTCGGCCCGGCTCCACGAGAAGCTGGCGGAGACGAGGCTGCGGCCGATTGAGTAGTCGGTGGCGCGGTGCAGGAGGTCTTCGTCAGCGTCGAGCTCGTCGCTGCTCGGCGAGCCGGGGCCGGTGAGGGGCGGGTAGGTCTGGGTGAGCTCGGCCAGGAACGCCTGGAGGGCCGGCGTCGTGACGCTGGCGTCGTCGTACGAGCGCCCGTCGTCCGACTCGGACTCCTGCTCCCACCACGCGCCGAAGGCCGCGTCGGTGGTGGCGTCGGGGTCGAACGCCAGGATGTCGTAGCTCATCGTGCGCCCTCTCTTCCGGTCGTGGCGTGCTGCCTCCACGCTAGGGGACCGAGCCGAGCGCGGAAGTCCCCGTTCGGGTCGGGCGCGGCGGGCCTCAGTCGAACTCGACAGGCCTCGGTGTCGTGGCGTGGTCGAGGAAGTCGGCGATGTCGAGCACTTCCTGCATCTCATCCCGGGCCTGGGCTGTCGCGATGGAGGTGAGCGCGCCGTCGGAGTAGTCGACGACGCTCTCGTGCTCGGCATTCGACAGCGCCGCACGCAGATGCATTGCCGTCGTGTAGTCGAGGCGGACATCGAACGAGCGGTGCGGGTCGACCATGCAGAAATCGCCGAGGCGCAGGATCCGCAGCACCCGTGCAGCCCACCGGGCCCGGCGCTCACTCAGCCGCGAGGCGGAGATCTGCCAGTCGTGCCGACCCCACTCGTCGTCTCGAGCGGCGTTCCATTCACCTGTGATGCGCTCGGTGTCGACAGGCGAGACAGCGTCGCCGGCTGCGAAGGCGGTGACGGCTGCGGTCATCTGAGCGACGAGCTCTCGCGGCACGAGCGGGAGGCTCCACTCCACGCGGCGGTTCTGCTCGAGCACCTCGATGAGGCCGGGGGCGTGCGCACGCTGGATGGTGAGAATGTGAGAAGTGTCGTCGTCGTGATCGAGCATGCCCGTGATCTGGGCGATGACATCGTCCCGCCCCGGTGCCCCGGCACCCCGCCACCGACCGAACTGATGCTTCGGTTCCCGCGGGTGACGCGGATCGTTCGTGCGCACGACCGGGATCTGGAGCGCCGTCCACTCGAGTCCCGCGACCGTGATCGCGATCCGGCTGCCGTCGACGGCTTCGAGCTTCATGCCTCGATGATGGCGCATCGCCGGCTGTCCGCGTGGTTTTCTCACCCCGGCAGCTTGCGCTGCGGCGACCGGATGAGGCGGATCGTGTCCTGATCGGGCAGCCCCGTCCTCTCTCGTGAGTCCGAGATCCTGAGAAGCGGGCGCTTCTCCTAGAGTGGTGCTCCAAGCGGAGGGGCGCACCATGACGACATCGAGACGGCTCGGGGTAGCCGCGACGATCATCCTGATCGTCGGCATCGCCCTCGCTGCCACCGGTCTCATCGCCAACGCCCAGGACGCCGGCGACGGCGCGAACATCGGCGCCGGCCTGCTGGTTGTCGCGGGTGCCGTGCTCGGGGTGGTCGGCCTGCTCGGTCTTCTCGTCCGGCTCGTCCTCCCGCTGCGCCGGCCCGCTTCGCGCTAGGGCGCAGGAACTGCCCCACCGCCGTCCCCTACCCTGAACCCATGCGCCTCCGCCCCGCCCTCCTCGCCCTCGCAGCCGGTGCCCTCCTCGCCCTCGGCCTCACGGCGTGCTCCTCGAGCGCCGTCACGCAGCAGCCGGCCATCGCGAAGACGAAGCAGGTCACGGAGTACCCCGACGGTCGGCGCGGCACCCCCGTCGACTTCACCACCGACCTCGTCTCAGGAACGACGAAGACCGCGGCCGACTACCGGGGCAAGGTGCTCGTCGTGAACTTCTGGTACGCCTCGTGCCCGCCCTGCCGCGCCGAGGCGAAAGACCTTCAGTCCGTCAGTCAGGACACGAAGGCGAAGGCGACCTTCCTGGGCGTCAACGTCCGCGACGAGGTCGACACGATCACGGCCTACGACCGCACGTTCGGCGTCACCTACGACACGACGTCCGACGTCAGCCGCGCGGCCGTCCAGCTCGCCTTCGCCGGAACCCGCGGCCCCAACGCCACGCCCACCACGCTCGTCGTCGATCCGACCGGCCGGGTCAGCGCACGGATCCTCGGTCAGGCCGACCCGTCGACCCTGCGCGCGCTCATCAGGACGGCCGCCGAGTAGTCGTAGCCGACTCGTCATCAGGATCGCCTGCGGCGGCGGACCACTGGGCTCAGCCAAGGCGTTCCACGGATCTAATCTGTGGCACAACGGCGGTACAGTTAGTCATGCCGCCGATCCACTTTTCTCGCTCGTCTGAGAAGCACGGCATTCCTGAGGCCGACCAACGCCACGCGATCGCCAACCCGACAGTCGTCCAACTGGTCGAGCTCGACGTCCTTCTCGTCATCGGTCACCCGCACGGGTAGACCGACCGATTGATTGAGATCCTCGTCCGGGCGCTTCCCTCGGGAGACAAGAACGTGTTCCATGCAATGGAGTTGGGGCCGAAGTTCCGGCCATTCCTAGAGGAGACGCAAGCATGATCGACAAGAACAGCGACGAAGACCGGGCCGACCCAACGATCCCGATCCCGACCTGGGAGAGCCGTCCGGGGCCGGTCACTGGTGACGAAGCCAAGGCGCTAGGACGAATGCTGCTCGACGACGCGGTTCCTGCCGACGACGTCATCACGCGCGCTCGCCGAGGCCCCGCCGCCCTTGGTGGATCGGGCGCTCAATCACCCGTCCTGCGCTTCCGGGTCGCAGAAGAAGAGCAGGCGGAGTTGCAAGAGCTAGCGCGAGTGACGCACCTCAATCAGAGCGCGCTCCTTCGCGAGGGGCTCCGCATGGTGCTCGCTCATTATCGCGACCCAGGCCTGGACTCGGGGAGCCCGGCCGTCCGGCTCGAGGCGACCGTCACGGTGCAGCTGTCGACGGCTGAGGTGAACGCGCTTCGCGCAGTCACGCAACGTGCCGACAATCTCGCCTCGTAAGGAGCAGTCGTAGCCGACTTGTTATCAGGACCGCCTGCCCGGCCACCTAGTCTCGGGGCATGGCGAAGCGACGTTTGCTCAGGCTGGGCGTCGGTCTCGCCGTAGCGGCCGCGGTCGTCGGGCTCCTGGTCTACGCCAACACGCGGCCACAGCAGGTGGCGCGGCTCGAGAGCGGGCAGAGGCAGATGCTGGCGGCGGTTCCCGAAGTTCCTGCGGCCGGAACCCGAGGGAGGACCAACCTCGAGATCCACGTGGTCGAGAAGGGTGGCAGGATCCCGGCCGACCTCGTGCCCGCGACTCTCGAGGCCACCGCGACGACGCCGAGCTCCATGGCGATCGGCGTGCGCTGGAGCTACGGCAACTGCGGCGTGCCGAACCGCGAGACCGACGTCTACCTCGACGAGACCCCCACGGAGGTGGTCGTCGACGTCTGGGACGACGTGCGACACGACCCGAGCATCCGCGCCTGCGGCGGGGTCGGCCTCGAGGGGAGCTGGACGCTCCACCTGAAATCGCCGCTCGGCTCGCGGCTCCTGAGGTATCACGAGGTGGTGCCGCCTCCGGCCTGATCTCCGACCCCGCGTCAGCCTCGCACCGCCGCCACGGCCTCGATCTCGACGAGCTGGTCGTCGTAGCCGAGCACCGTGACGCCGAGCAGCGTGCTGGGCACGTCGTGATCGCCGAAGGTCGTCCTGACGACCTCCCACGCGGTCCTGAGATCGGCGCGATCGGACGACGCGACCAGCACCCGCGTGCTGATGACGTCGTCGATCCCCGCGCCGGCCTCGCGGAGCGCGACGACCATGTTCTCCAGGCACTTCGCTGCCTGCCCGGCGAAGTCGCCGACACTCGCGGTCGAGCCGTCTGCGTTCAGCGGGCACGACCCGGCGAGGAAGACGAGCCGCGCGTCGGCCGGCGCGGTCGCGGCATACGCGTACTGCGCGACGCTCGACAGCTCGGCGGATCGGATCAGAGTGACGATCTTCGGCATGGCGCTCCCTTGCGAGGTCGGTGTGATGGGGGTGCAGTGAGGGGCCGTGCTGGTTGGCTCGCGACTCAGCTCGACCGCAGCGAGCGGATCACGGCGCCGGCGGCCACGCGGACGGCGATGACGACCACACCTGTGCACGCGAGCACCACCGCGACGACGACCGTGGTCCCAGCGAGTGACTGCAGCGGCGCGTAGCCGGCCTCGGTCGCGTGCGGCGTCTGGAACGGGACCGTCACGAGCACGACCGCCGCGACGATCAACGCGGCGCCGAGCCAGCTCAAGGCCCTCAGCGCAGGAACTGGCCCCAGCCCGTCATCAGCCCGAGCCTCGCGCGCTCGTGCCCCCTGCGCCTCGTACCCCTGGATCTGCTCCATCGTCGCTCCCTCCTCCGGTGAGAGTAGCGCCCTCCGTGCCGGGCGGGTGGGAGGCGCTCGGCGACCGAGTGGCCGGAGAGGGCGCCGGCGTGCAGTCCGCGCACGTTCTCAGCGATCCACTTCGGAGGACTGGAAGCCTGAGGGCATGACGGAGGCGAACGAGAACACCGCTCCCATCCACAGCGCGCGATCGCTGGTCGTCGACTGGCTCGACCGGCCGAAGCTTCGAGCGGCGCATCTCGCGGACGAGCTGGAGTTCTCGATCGCCTGGTCGGAGCAGTCCCTTCCGCCGGGCGATCAGGAGCTGCGGGCCTCCGCGGCGGCCGGCGAAGGCGGTCTGTCGTGGCTGGGCGGTCCGGCGCTGGGACTCGCCGCCGAGGAGTGGCCCAGACGCCCTGATGGTATTCCGCTCGCCCACGTGGCCACGGTCAACCTGTGGGCCGTGGACCAGTGCCTCGGCGTCGAGACACAAGCGGACTGGCCGAACGCGATCGGCGGACTCCCCGATCACGGGGTGCTGCAGGTGTTCCACGACCTGACTCAGACGCACGGCACGGACGCCGACGATCGGGATTCAGGAGGGTGGAAGGTGCAGTGGATTCCCGACCCCGATTTCACCGTGCTTGCGAATGGCCCCGCTGACCTCGAACTGCCCAGCGACGCGTGTCAGGCGTTTCACCTCTTCGCAACGTGGTCGATCCCAGCTGAGAGTGCCGCGGCCCGCGAATCGACGAAGGCGTTCACGGCCAACCAGAGGGCCCTGCAGGCATATCAGTGGATGTGGTCATGGCAGCGGACCATGATTCGCGGGAGCAGGCCCCTTCCGATCACTCACCTCTACGGCCACAGTCAGGCGGGCGACCTCGAGGCGGTCGAGGCGATCCTGCCAGCGTGCCTGCCGCTGACCGAGCCTGGTGACCGGTACCGGCTCGTGCTCGACATGGAGAGCTGGACGACCCTCGAGGGCTGGTTCGGTGACGCGTGTCCGCTCGAGGTGTGGATGCGGCAGTCCGATCTCGATGCCCGTGATTTCGACTTCGCCTGGTGCATCGTTGGCGCGGATTGATGTCTGGCTCCCGCTCGCAGCCGGGGCGCATGGATCGGTCCGGTACTGCACCTACGACTTAGTGTCGACATGCCCGATCGGATCGGTGGTGTCCCGGAATGCGGAGCGGGCAGCGGACCAGCTGCTCTTGTCGACTCGCAGAGCCGTCCGAAGGTATGCGGTGCTCATTCGCTGGATGACGGCGACCCGCTGCGGGTTCTCGTCGGTGGTCTCGGCCACTTCGTAGCCGACGATCCCACCGAGGGCGTGCTCAGCGCCGTGGAAGGTGAGGAGGTCGGTGGCGCCGGGGCTGTATGTGTAGGCGTCGGTGAACCAGTCGGGCCCGCGGCTGGACATCCTGGACTGGTCGTGATCGCCGGCGACGACGAGCGTGGGGCCGGTGAGCTCCTGGAACGAGGGTCGCATGAACGGGAAGTTCGCCTGAGCGAACGGATGCAGGTCATCGCCGCCGAGACCGGTTGCTGCGAACAGGATGCCCGCGGTGACGCGGCTGTCGGACATGTCCTCGCCGACTTGGCCGGCGTCGTCGACGATCCGTGCGCCGAGGAGCGACTGCGCTGTCTGCCCGCCCCAGGAGTGTCCGGTGGCGGCGACGCGGCTGCGGTCGATGCGACCGGCAAGCCCGGGGACGGCCGCCTCGAGGGTGTCGAGCTGGTCGAGGGTGCGGGTGAGATCCGCGATCCTCTCTCTCCAGATCGTCGGGAACACCGGGGAGTCGAACCCGAACCCGTTTCGACGCGAGTCGAGGTGGGTGGGCTGGATCACGACGAACCCCTGCGATGCCCAGAACGCTGTGAGCGGTGCGTAGCCATCGAGGTTCCACCCATTGCCGTGCGAGAACACCACCACGGGGAGGTCTGTCCCGGTAGTCGGCGCCGACACGCGCACCTCCAACGGGACCGGTCGTCCGGGGGCAAGCAGCCTGACGGGAGCGACGGAGACTACGGGAGTGCCGGTTCCGATAACGCCGTCCAGCGCTTCGACGAGACTCGAGGTCATGGCTATTCCTCTCTACGGGTGCGCTCTGCGATACTGCTTATCGGAGCGTTGTTCCGCAACATTACGGAACAACGCTCCGAAATACAAGGACGTGCGATCGACGTTGTGAAAGGGGCATATGGCTGAGACTGAGAGCGACCGGTCGCACCCTGCGCAGCCGCAAGTGGGCCGTCCGCGTCGAAGTGAGCAGGCACTTCTCGATGCGGCGGCAGCGGTCTTCGTGATCTCCGGTGTCGACGCGCCGGTGCGGGAGATAGCAGCGAGGGCCGGCGTTGGTGTGGGGACGATCTACCGTCACTTTCCGACGCGTCCGGAACTCGTCGTGGCGGTGTACCGGCACCAGGTCGAGGCGTGTGCCGAGGCCGGTCCACGGCTACTCGCGGAGAGCGCGACGCCTGAGGCGGCCCTGCGGGCATGGGTGGCTCTGTTCGTGGAATTCCTTGTCACGAAACACGGCCTCGCCGATGCACTCCACGGGGACAGCGCCGGATCGGACGCGCTGCATACCTATTTCGTCAGCCGTCTCGTGCCGGTATGCGGTGACCTCCTCGAGGCAGCGCTCACGTCGGTTGACTTAGCTCCCTCGATCGATGCGTACAACGTGCTCAAAGGCATCGGCAACCTCTGCATCGGTGCCGCAAGCGACGCCCAGTACAAGGCCGGCGCCCTCGTGCAGCTACTCATCTCGGGCGTGCTCAGCCCATCTCGTGCCGCGACTGACATCTAAGGGCTGTCGCCCGGGTCGCGCTTATCGACGACTGGATCGAAACGGGGAGCTAGGCAATAGCGACACACGGGCTAGTTCGAGAGTGCGGCGCGCAGCTTCTAGCTATGGCTCCCGTCGACCGGTCGAGAATGGGCATGTCCCGATTTCCGGACGCGCACGAATACGACCATCCCGAGAACGTCGCAACCGAGAAGAGCGGCGAATGCCACGTGCGCGGCGACCCACATGAGTCCACCATGCGGTAGCAACTGCGTAGGGTCGAAGCCACCTCGTGCCTCTGATCTGTCAACGGCCCACTCGTCAGCGTGCGACCAGAGAACGAAGAAGAGCAGGAAGGTCGCGTTCAGGGTGGCTATAGCTGCTCCCAGAGCAATTGCGGTGGCCTTCGACGCTCGCGTCGGAACGGCCGAGGTAGGCGAGGCGATGATCGGCGCAGTCATGGTCACACCGTAAGGGCCAGGCAACCTGGGCGGCGTCCGTCGGGAGAACGAAGAGAGCGGGCTCGCCGTGGCCGACCTCGGGTGGTCTTCATTGGCCCCAGGGTCGCGAATCGCCGGGCCCGGGAGGGTTCATGACGAACGATTCGGCGTCAGCTCGGTCCAGTGTGTAGGGATGGTTGTACCTGCCAAAGGTGCCGTTCTTGTCATAGGGGTCACGGGGCCGGACGATCGACGACCCACGTATGACAGCCAGGAGCACGTCGCGGTGATACGCGTCCAGTACTGGTCCGTCGTGATTTCTCAAGAGCAGCGTCGCCCAGGGCCCATGTCCGGCTCGCAAGCGAATCGCCAACTCGACCCCATCACCCGACATCACCATGACGCCTGCCGCTGTCACGTCAGCAACCCTGCTCGTCTTACCGCGGATCTGCACTTCGGAGGTCTTCTCGTTGGCAGCGAAAGGCCGGTACGTGTAAGCGAATCCGGCCCGCACGAGCAAACTGATCAGGAATCCCAGGAGCATTCCCGCTGGAAGGATGATCCACCACGGTGCATAGGGCGGGAGTGGGCCCGTCCTGGTGACGAAGCCGCACGCGGGCGTAGTGATGATCAGAATGGGCGTCAGCAATTCGAGCCGTTTCGCGTTTGCGGTGCGAAGGGCGTCATCGTCGAAGACGACCCAGTCTTCGGTGTTGACGCCATCGCGTTCCGATTTCATGGTCGGAAGATACCGCCGCAGTAGGAGGACGACTCAATCCTTATCTCGCCGCCGACGAAGAATGAATCTCACGAATAGGGCAATTGCCAAAGCTGGAAGGACAACGATCAGGAAGAATCTGATCGTTTCCAGGACGTACTGGTTGTAGAGATAGTCGCCAGAGACGGACGCCAGCACCATTGCGACTCGCATGCGGCATTCTACCGCCGCCGAGGCTATGACTCCGAGTTACCGTGTCTCGGCACGGCTGCAGACGACTGCGACTCCCTGTCGTCGAGTCGTCACGCTTTCTTGAGCCACTCGACGAACGTGGGACCGACCGTCTCGACGTCACCGGCCGGGAGCAAAGCTCCGTCGCTGATCGCTCTCCACGTCGCACCCGGTAATGCCAGGGGAAGCCGCAGGGATTTGGTCGGCCGGACCCGTCTCACCATCTCACTCAAAGTCATCGACTCCGGGCCCGCGAGGTTGATGACGTCGCCGTGGCGGTGACCCACGGCGACGTCGGCAATGACCTGCGCGACGCCACTCAACGCAACGGGCTGGATGAGCATTCGTGGAACGAGCGCAACGGGCCCCGCGCCCATACGTTCGAGGGTCTGCTGCGCGAATTCAAACCACTGCGTCGTTCGAACAGTTGTGAGGTCCGCGCTCAATTCGTGCGCCAAATGCTCCTGGGCGGCCTTGCCGGCGAGGTACCCGTATCCCTGAACCTCAGGCAGCTCGCAGTTCACGATCGACAAGAGCACGTGCTTAGCACCGACCAGTCGTGTGGCTTCCGAGATGGCGCGCGTGGACTTCGTGAAGAACTCGGTCGCCCTCTTCCGGCTCGTGGTGAACCGTCCGATGGCCTCCACGACGGCATCCGCGCCGTTGAGTCGGGAGGCTGCGTCGTCTCGGAGAACATCGAATCCTGTTGATCGCGACAGCAGCTCGACGGTCGCACCGCGCTCTACCAGTGCCCCCTGAATTGCCCTGCCCGAGATTCCTCCACCGATGACGATCGCTTTCACAGCATGCCTCCACAGTAACCAAAGCTCTACAGACGTAGAGACTCTAAGATTGTAGAGGGTGGGAGACGAGGAGCGATATGACGCGGTTAGACGACATCGGGGACGCCGGGGTGCGCCTGATCGCCCGCGGAGGTATCCGCGCGCTCACGCATCGTGCCGTCGACACAGAGGCAGAACTCCCTCCCGGTTCTACGACCTATTACGCCAAGACCCGCCGCGATCTCACGGCCCTCGTCGTCGACCGGCTCGCCGACTACACGCAGCAGGACCTCGATGGTCTCGTGGTGCCGCCGAGCCTCACGCCGGCGCAAGCGGCCGCAGTGGCCGTCGGCTTCCTCGAGCACCTGTCGTTGCGGGAAGATGCTCAGGCCGCGAGGTTCGCGCTCTTGTTCGAGCTGCGACACGACGATGAAATGCGTGCCGCTCTCACCGAGCAGGCCCCGGTGCGGCAGCTTCTGCTTCAAGCGGCAGAGGGCGTACTGCGAGCGTTGCACGTCCTTGACCCGTCTACTCATGCACGAGATCTCGTCGCCGTCGTCGATGCGCTTCTCATGTACGGCGCGGCGCGAGCAGCGACCTTTGACGCCACACGGATTCTCACTCTCTATCTCTCCGGGCTCCCTCGCCAGGCTCAGGACTTCGAGGGCAGTCGGGTACTTCTTTGACCGACCAAGGTTGGCGTTGGCCCAGAGCGCACACTAGGGGGTCGGCTAACGAGACTCCGAACTATGAGAGGCAAGTAGTACCGGTGTTCCCGGTGTACTGAAGCGCGTCAGAGTCGTCTAGCTTTAGCGGTTGCGGTGGAGCCTTCGAGACCGGTGAGCAGCATCAGGAGGCCTGCCTCGAAGGCTTGTTTGTGTGTTGGGGCAACGGGCTGCTCGACTGCGTCTGGCGAGGCCCCGTCCGCGTCGGGGTCTGCCTGTTGCTCGAGGGCGCTGCCAACAGTGAACCTGCTCGCAGCGAGCATCCCCGTGATTGCATCCTGCTCGGCCACGCCGGCCTCGATGAGGAACGCGAACTTCCGCAGGAGCCGTTCCCGGGAGGCGCCGTCGGGGACGGAGCCAGCGTGGAGGCGTGCCCCGTCGCGATGCGCCAGGAGGGCACCGCGGAAACTCCGGTAGTTCTCCAGGAACCACGACTTCCAGTCGTCGCCGACCTGCGGTAGCGGAAGCTCCTCGTGCCGCTCAAGCGCGGCCGCGGCCATGGCTGCCAGTAATTCCTGCTTGTTCTTGAAGTGCCAATACAGAGACGGCTGCTCCACCCCGAGTCGCCGAGCAACAGCACGGGTACTGACCCCATCCAGGCCCACGTCATCGAGCAGCGCCAACGCTTCCCGGACCACTGCCCCTCTATCGATCTTCGCCATGCTTGACAATCTATCACCGATAGGCGCATGCTTCGGGCACAGCAACTATCACCGATAGATTAATGGGAGCAATGTCATGGTCGCGGAGAAGAAGAAGTCATTGAGGGTCCTCATTGCAGGCGGTGGAGTCGCCGGTCCTGCACTGGCGTTCTGGTTGGCGCGAGCCGGTCATCGGGTCACGGTGGCGGAGCGGTACCCAGCGCTCCGGGCAACAGGAGCGCAGGTCGACCTGCGCGGGCAGGGCATCGAGGCGATCGTCGCGATGGGCCTGTTGGACGAGGTCCGGGCGCATCTCGTCACCGAGCCCGGTGTCGCATTCGTGAACGGAGCCGGACGACAGCTCGGAGCCATCATGGCGAACACCTCCGGTGAGGGAAAGCAGACCTTCACCTCCGAGTTCGAGATCATGCGCGGCGACCTCGTCCGTATCCTCCACGACGCCACGAAAGAGGACGTCGACTATCGCTTCGGGCTGACCGTCGACGGGTTCGACCTGGCACAGGACCAGGTCACCGCCCACTTCTCCAACGGCTCCGAGGAGACCTTCGATCTGCTCGTGGGAGCTGACGGTCAGGGATCCCGAATCCGACGAGCCATCCTTCCTGAGGGAGCGGACGTCTACTGGCGGACCGGTTTGCACATGGCGTATTGGTTCGTGCCTCGAGTCGCCTCCGACAGCGACATGCGAGAGACCTACGCCGCGCCGGGTGGCCGGCAGATCATGCGGCGCAGCCACAACGCGGCCGAGACGCAGGCGTACTTCATCGTCCGCGACTCGTCGGCTCAGGCCTCGGCAATCCACCGCGCTCCGATCGCGGACCAGCAACGGTTCTGGAGTGACCGGTTCCGGAATGCCGGTTGGCAGACGCAGCGGTTCACCGACGGTATGGAAGAGGCACCGTTCTTTTACTCGCAGGAAGTGTTGCAGGTCCGCACCGGCACCTGGTCGAAGGGCCGCGTCGTCCTGCTCGGAGATGCCGCGCACTGCGCCTCGCCTTATAGCGGGATGGGCATCTCGGGCGGGCTTGTCGGGGCGTACGTCCTCGCTGGTGAGATCAACGCCACGCCCGACGACCTGGAGGGCGCCCTACGCCGGTATGACTTGACCCTTCGCCCCTTCGTTGATGAGATCCAGGCCGTGGTGAAACCTCGTCTGCTGGCGTTCGGGTTCCCGCGGCGGAGACTTGCTGTCGCTGCGCTCCAGGCGGCGTTCTCCGTGGCCTGCGCCCTCCGCATCCCCGAACGCGTCGCAGCACGAGCTACGACGGATCGAGGTGGCGCGTGGGCTCTTCCCCACTATGAGCAAGCATCGGCTGAATCATCGGCGCAACGGATTTCTGCAGACCGCGCCCGGTAGCTGATCGGCTACTGAGACGGTTAATTTTCGTCAACCTGCGTGGTTTGGCATTCCAGGTCCTGAAGTCGGACCGGCTGGGGTGTGCCGAGTAGCCGTCGGGTCCAGTCCCCGAGGCCTGCGATGGCGGTCCTGGAGATGGCGGCGTCGGGCATCATGCTGGTGAACCCGTGGAAGGCTCCTGGCCAGACGTGGAGTTCCGCGTCGACCCCGGCAGCCCAGAGGCGGCTGGCGAAGGTGACGTCTTCGTCGCGGAAAACCTCTGCGCTGCCGCAGTCGATGTAGGTTCGCGGCAATCCAGACAAATCCGTGGCGCGGGCTGGTGCGGCGTATGCGGAGACGTTTTCGGTAGCGCGGCGTGATCCGAGGTAGGCGTTCCAGCCGAAGATGGTCATCTGGCGGTCCGCGACCCCGACACCATCCATCTGCATGGTCGACACCGTGTCGTCACGATCGTCAAGCATGGGAGAGACGAGGATCTGGGCCATCAGCTCGGGTCCCTTCCGGTCTCGCGAAAGGAGCGCTGTGCCGGCGGCGAGCCCACCGCCGGCGCTTTGTCCTGCGATCACGATCCGACCCGGATCGATGCCGAGTTTGGGGGCGTTCTCTGCGACCCAGACGAGGCCGGCGTAGCAGTCCTCGACAGGGTAAGGGTCGGGGTGCTCGGGGGCGAGGCGGTAGTCGACGCTGATAAGCACGATGTCGTGGTCGAGCAGCCAGTCGTCGTACGAGTCGAGGTTGCCCAGGTAGTGGCCGAACATCATGCCTCCACCGTGGATGGTATAGACGCCCGTGGTGGTCCCGGCGCGCTCGATGCGGTCGATGATCGCGAGGCTGATGCGACCACCGAGGTGCCCGGGGACGGAGACGGTTCGCCGTTGATATCCGCGGTTCCGCAGGCGTTCGTCGAGGAGGTCCTCGGTGACGTCGAGCTGCCGCATGCGGGGCAGCATCTCGGGCGTAAGCGCGAAGGAGCCGCGAGATTCGAGCGCGGTGAGGAAGGGCGCGAGCTCGGGGTCGAACGGCGGCCGGGCGGTTCGTTCAGACATGGGCACTCCTTTGATGAAGAAGTGACGACTCCAATGAGACGTGTGCGCGGTTCCACTTGCCGGGGCAAAGCAGAGTTTTTTCCCTCTGCAGGAGACTGTAGCGCAACGAAAACCCCAAAAGCGTGCAGAGCATGAATGCTCGGCAGGATCCAGGGGCAACAGGGCGTCACTCGTCCGGTCCCGATCCGCTATCGGACACGTCCCGCGATAGCGATCGTTTCTGGAGGTCGTTGCAGCGCGCTTGGCGAACCGCGAACACTGGGGGCTCTCGATCCGGCGAAACTCTTCGTCAAAACCGAAAGCGTCAGAACGCTAAGGTGACCGTTTCTGACGGTTCTCGGCGTCGCGGAAATCGCCCCGATTTGACGGAGTCGTCTGCAGAGCTTGCTTTCGCTCTGGTCTTGGCGCTGTGGTTGCAGTTACCGCCCCGCCACCGTGCACTTCATCGTGCGGGTTATACGCACATCGCGGACGCCGTCTCGTGTTGAAGCGCAAACCTAGAGGGAGAAGAGTGGTGGTCGTCCGGCTCTCGCGCTCGTATAGTCCTCCGTTTCGCCAACAGTCCGAAGAGCGGACCTAGGTAGATCGGGACGTCAGCGTCGCGGCGCTCGAAAGGCAATCACGGTTCCGGCTGCTGCCAGAACGAGAACAGAAAGTCCGCCAAAGAACAGAACGGCCGCATCGTGGTGCGTCGACTGAAGGAGCCACCCGAGCGCAAGCATGATCACTCCCAGCCCCCCAAGCACCACGGCGGAGGTCAAGAATTGCCCACGAGTCCGGTTCATGACCCGACCATACAGACAGATAACCGGACCTGCGTAGCGTTCCTCAATCCGAGGGGGTCGAACCGGGGCATTGCTGAAATGCATGCGCCAGACTGACGCTTGCTCCGCGAACGCCGTTGCCGACGAACGGCGAGCGTCCGGCTTGCGCGCGCGATTGGTCAACTGATTTGACAGCAGTCCCGGCCGCTCAATGTGGCGCTGGCCCGCCCCGTTCTGGGGTAAATACGTGCACCAAGAAGGCTATGTAATCTCTGGTCGAAGACTTGAAACGCGCGAAGCCGACGAAGGACTGGGGCTGTGACTGCTGCTGATGCGACGGGTGAACCCGAGGTCAGACGTCGAGGCTTCAGCGTGCTTCGATGGCTTGGGGTTACTGGACTCTTTGCCCTGCAATTCATCGTTTTTTACGCAGCCGTCTTCGAGTCGTTCCGTTCAACTTGGCTCTACACGCAGTCCGGTGCGTGCGCAGACGTCGGAACAGGCGCGGACAACTGCGACTGGACCTTCGGAAACGTCACTGTGCCGTTTGCGTTCCTCTTCGGTTTAGCGACGTTCGTCGGTGCGGCCATCTGGGTCGGGACGCGAAAACGGCGAAGCCACCAGCTGCTTTTCGCGGGCCCGGCCGCTGGCATGCTCCTCATGGTCTTGAACGGCATCGTCTGGCACGTCCTCAATCGCGCAATGGCCTTTTAGAGCGCAAGGAGTCCGATCTAAGGCCAGCAAGTGTCCCTTACGGTGTCGCCGTGGGACGGGGCTACGGACTTTAGTCGTCAGGGACTGTCACGATCGCCCCGGCAACTTTGCCGAGGAAACAGCCGTCAAAGGGCCGCTCGACATCTGCACCTACCGAAGGTACCGCCAGCCTACGAGGACATGGCTTTCTCCCGCGGCGACGAGATTTCCCGCAGGGTTGAGTTTGAAGAACGGCCCGTCCACATCGAAGCGGAGGTACAAAGCGAGGGCGCCATGGTCCGCACCGCAGTGAGAGTGGTGAGCAAATTGGCGGCATCGCGCTGAAGGTCCGTCTTTCGCTCCTATCCGAAAGAGGTCTCGAGGATCATCTGATCGTGGCGATTTCGGAGGAGAGCGATGGCATGGAAAGCGATTTGAAGGTGTCGAGTTCGCGGGCGCGAAGCTCGGCCACCTTCCCTCTTGAGACACCTCGCGAGTCACTGCCCGCATTGATCTCCGAGGTGGTCCGCACATCGAGGCGCTTCAAATTCAAGGAAGCGACCACCGCCGGGGCCATTCTCACCGTGGGGTTCACCTGGCGAGTGTGGGCTGGCGTAATCGAGCTCAGCTTCACACCCGGACAAGGAAGTTGAACCCAAGTTGAAGCAGGTTGGAGACCTACCGTCGCTACGACGGTTATCGACTACGGCCAAGGCGCCAAAGATCGCCGGCGGCTCTACAAGGAAATCCTGGCCGTGAGCGAACGCTAGAGATCCCCGTCACGGTATGGGTGACTTACCGGCTCGAGCTCGCCAGAATCGGTGCCACCGAACGCGAAGACGCACATTCGGTTCCACGAGTTGATGCTCCGTGGGGATTCCCATCGCCTGCTGGTTGGCGCGAATCGTCACCCGCTCCGCGGGCGTCGGCCCCGCGTTCTCCGGGTCGTCATGCACATGCTCAATCGGCTCCGAGCGGTGCCTTCGCCACCACTGTCCGCTCGCGTCGCGGAAGATTACCGTCGTCGCCAGCGCGGGCATTCCGGGATAAACGTCGTTCTCCCACGTGAAGTTGACGACGTAGTCAGTCTCTGGGTCGATGGCGCCGACGCTGATGGAGAAGTCGTCCCAGGTGCGGACCGTGCCGCCGTTGACCATCTGCACGCGAGCGGGCCCGATCAACTCCTTACTGCCGTTGTGAATGATGACGGTCGTCTGATTCAGCGGCAGGAGCGCCACCCCGAGCATCTTCTCTTCAGAGTCGGGGTCCGGGTTGTTAATGAGTCCCAGGGCGGCGCAGGCGTTGCCGACGCGTGCTCCGTTCGGGAGTAGAGGGACAGTCGAGCCGGGATTGTGATTCTCGACATGTGTGAACTTCGAGAACACCAGGCGAGCCTGTTCTTCCCTCTTGATGCGTCCGTTCCGGAGGTACGTGCTCGTTGCGACGAGCAACGCCAACAGGCCGCCGAGCGTGGTCAGCCAACCTCTCCAGGCGTCCCATTGAGTGGGTGTCAGAAGCCCAAAGAACCAGTCGACCATGACGCGAGCGTACGGTCTGGCTCCATATGGCGGGGCCAACGACACCGGTCAGGTGGGTCAGATGCGCGCCTCTTGAGGCGGAAAGGGTTCCCATGTGAACGCAGGCACGGCCGCACGGGGGCCGTCCCTCTGGACAGGGTATTGGTCAGGTGGAGCTGCCAGAGCCATAATCAGCAGATGACGCGTGGATCGTGGTTGTTTCTTGCCGCCGTAGGGATAGTCCTGCTCGTGACCGGCGGTTCACTGGCGGGTCACGGTCATGGAATCATTGGAACAGCAATTGTGATGCTCGGAGCGGCAACAACGGGCATCGCCATCGGACGCTACCGCTCGATTAAGTCGCCCCTCAAGTGAGCTAGGCCGCACGTAGATGGTCCGGCTTCCGTCCATGGAATGCGACCGCCTTTGGCATCCCCTCTTGAATGATGAAAAGCTAACGCTATGACGAGCAACGTCGCCAACCTGTCCTTTCGATCAGCCGCCGAGAGTGCACAGAAGGCCATCGACTTGTACGCAAAGCCCATCGGTCTCGGAGCCTTGCACTCGACTGAGCATCAAGGAATTCAGGCCCTCGCCGAGGCAATTCGAGATCTGGCGGATGGCTTAGCCGCGATGACGGCGAGGGATGAGCGCTGAGGGTTCGGCTTACGCGCTGAATTGGTCAGCCGATTCGTCAGCAACCTCTTCCGCCGGAATGAGCCCCTTTGGCAAACCCTTTCGTAGATTAAAGCAATCAAGTTTTTCCGCCTTGCAGGAAGTCAGGAATTGTTCATGAAAGCATTGCCTTGGCTGATGTCGTTGGCTGGACTCGCCATTGTGGTCCTGACCTATATCGACGGCGCTCAGCTCGGCATCTGGGCCGACGAACACATGACCGTTTCCGAAAGCCTGCCAAATCTAGTAGGTCCGTTTGTTGTCGCGGCCATTGGCTTCGTCTTACTAGCCGGCGGTATAGCCGTCGGCCTCACCAGTCGCCGAACGAAGTCCGATCGGTAGGCCTTCTTCGCTGAACACGCCAACTCGCGTGATGAAGGTTGGCCCACGCTCGGCTACTCCGGTTCTGGCCACGGCACGCTGTGTGCGTTGGGGAGGCGCACGCGGAGCGCCTCCAACTCCTCCGAATTGCTGTAGAGAACAACGTCGACGATGAATCCGCCGAAACCACTCCACTCCCTTCCCCACTGCACCAAGAGGGCCTGCCGATCCTGCCGCCCGCGCCCCATCAGCTCCTTCGTCGAGTAAATGGACCGCGCCGTCGGCGATGAATGTTCGGCCGCACGAGAGACATCCAAGGCCGCTGGGACAGGAAAATCCAGCCACCGAATTCGGGCTACGGTGCCCGTGAGGGCTGTTCGAGCTAAGCCCATGGCTTCGGCGTAGCGATCGAGTTCGAAGTCGACCAACGGTTCTCCGGGCAGTGCCCCGTCGAGAAAGCCCTCATTGAGGGCCGAGACCTGCCAATCGACTTCATCGTGGACGGAGATCGACTCGTCATATTCATCGAGCTGTAGGACTCCGACCCACACGGAGCGGGTGAGTTTCAAGGGAAAGGTCACAAGACCGAAGCTAGGGGCTGCCGGCCATGACCGGAAGTGCCGCTGGTCGTTCCCTCGTGAAGGCGGGCCGAGCCGCACGGTATTTCTTTCGCGGCGCTCGGCCAATCTCGCGAACGGTGGAGGTTCCTGAATCGGAGGACCTCGGCACACCCAGGGTCGATTTATAGAGGTGAATTCGCAGATCGAGTCCTAGCCGACTCAAATCCGCCAGGAGGTTCCCCGGGATGAGAACTTCTTGGCCGAGTCGTTGATTGAACGCGCGAAACTCGAAGTCAATGTCGTAGCGCGCAGATAGCGCTGCAAAATCGCGTTCTTTATTGGCGAGCTGAGAGAGGATCCAGCGAAGTGGGCCCCAAAAGTCATCTCCAAATCGGAGGCGTACGTCGTCCCCGTGATTGAACGACGCGCGATCATGAGCCCAGGTTCCACCGCGGTACTTCGAATGCTTCAATCGCTGCGATTGGCCGGCTGGTTCGACGACGCGAACGGCATCGTGATCGGCCGAACCTCCGGCGGAAGTCTGGCTGGTCTCACGCAAGAAGAAGCAGGCCGACGCGCGCTGAGTGGTCTCGGGGTCCGGTGATCCTCGACTTCGATACAGGGCACCAGTCACCTCAGATGCCGCTGGTCAACGGCGCACTGGCCGAGATCACGCTTGCCGACGGCTCGGGCACGATCGCGCAGCACCTGATCCCGTGACCGCAGGGTGGAGCCCGGGGAGTGGCCTCTGGTGCGACGACGTTGACTCCGGCAGGGTTGAACGATGAACCCTCTGCCTCCGCTCGCGCTCGTCGTGATCGCCGGACCTCAAGCGTCGGGCAAGAGCACGCTGGCAGCCGCGCTGAGCCATGAGCTCAGGCAGGCCGGCGAACGCGTCGCCTTGGTCGAACTCGATCAGATAGCGGCGATGGCTCTGCCCACCCTGCCGGACTGGGAGACCGCGCATCGCATCTTCGAGTCCGTCACGGGCCAGTGGCTGCGCTCTTCACTCACGTGCGTCATAGCTGAGGGATCAGGCAGCTATGAAGAAGTCCTCCGAATCATCAACCAAGCGCCGGCTGGTGCCCCCGTCGTCACGGTTGCGCTTACCGCGCCCTTCAGTGTGGCGCTCGAGCGCGCACAGCGAGACCCATCGAGGGGCGTCTCGCGGGAGCGAGTCTTCTTAGAGGGGATCTACCAGCAGTGGCCCGACGAGCTCGCTCGATTCCAGTCGCGCGTGCTCCTGGACACCAACGAACTGGGGCTGCAGCGCAGCGTCGAACTCACCCGGACCGCGATCGCCACCGTCCGACAAGAACACTCCACGACGAATTCACTCCCCAGGTGATCTGAGAGCAGCCGCGTGACCAGAGAGGCGATGGAGGCTCTCCGAGGCACCTGCCGGTCATGTCGCGGAGCCCTGACCAGCCGCGCCAGTGCTCCTGGAGTTCTTCGAACCAGGCGGCGGTCGACGACGGTCATCCCTCCGTCGCCTCGAATGCGTCTTCTGGTCGAGGAATGCGCCGAGATCTTTCCGTAGCTTGGGGGTATGGCGGATGCTCGATCGCGTGCTCGGGTCGGATCAGGCCGAATATTCTCAACTGCCGCGCTGACGTTCACGGCCGTCACGGTCGCCCTGGTGTGCCTGGGTGCGTTCGCTCACGTCGATCTCTTCTTTCACGGCGCAGCGGGCTGGGACGTCGGAGCGCTCTCGCTGGTGATCGCTGAGGTCGCTGCGTCGGCCCGTGCGTTCCTCTGGCTGCGCTCCAGACTCGACCTGTCCGTTCGCCGGGCTCTTGCTTCGGCAGGAATCCTCGTGACTGTCGAATCGGGGGCGACGGGTGTCACCGCCTACATCGGCCACAGAGCGACTTACACCGACGTCGCCGATTCCTGTCATGGAGACCCCGGAGTCATGGCTCGCGAGACAGACACGCTCCTTCGCGCGCGTGGGGTCCTCTACGTGCGGCACGGCATCGTCTTGGTCCGGGCTCCGCAGTCCGAGTACAAGCCACCACTGGGGACCAAGCCGGCGGCCAGCGGCTCCTTCATGTCGGTGTGCAACCCTGACGGTTCCATCACCATCGGGTTTCCCACGTACGGATATGCGACTCCGATCCCCCCGATCACGATCCGCGAGAAGTAGGTCGGGCGGGACGCCCGGGCCAGGAGCCGCACCCGGCTCACCCCACCGGCACCGAGAACAGGTTCACCACGTTCCCGTCCGGGTCGCGGAACAGCGCCGACCGGTTGCCCCACGGCATCGTCGTCGGCTCGAGCACGATGTCGTCGAGGTGGTCGCGCAGGCGCGCGAACTCGGCATCGGCATCGGCCACGCGGAACTCGATGATCACCGACCTGCTCGACGCAGGAACGGGGGCGGCGTCGCCGAGCATCGCGACGGTGGCCGTGCTGCCGATGGCGAGGGTGGCCGTCGGGGTGCGGATCTCGGCGAAGACGGGGGCGGGGCGGGTGGCCGGAGTTCCTGCGACCCTCTCGTAGAAGGCGGTGAGCCGGTCGACGTCGTGCGTGATGATGCGGATGGAGGCGAAGTCCATGGTGGCCTTTCCGGCGGGCCCCGGTGGCCCGACCTGACCAGTCTCGGCGGCGCCGGCGACAGCGCCCTGTCGGTGTTTACGAGGCGCGCCGGGAAAGCGTGCCGTTCACGACCCGGCCGCAGTGATGTGGCCGTACACCGCATCGAGGTCGGCGGCGCTGAACGGACGCCTCGGGGGCTTCTCGCCCGTCGGCTCGGCCGCCGCGATCCGGTCGCCGCGGAACGCCCGCACCCCGTCGCGCAGCCGACACCACCCGACCAGGTACCAGCTGCCCTCGCGCCCCACGTAGCCGAGCGGCTCCACATCGCGCCGCGTGGCGACGCCCGCTCTGTCGCGGTACTCGAGGCGCAGGATCTCGCCGCTCCGAAACGCCTCCACCAGCCCGGCGGGTGCTCCGGTCGGGGCCTCGTCGCGCACGAAGAGCACCCGGGAGGCGAGCTCGCCCGTCACCCCCGTCGTCGTGTCGTCCAAGACGGCGACCACCTTCCGCAGGGCCGAGGCTGCGGGCCCCGAGAACGGGCTCGCGCCCAGCATGCCGAGTGCGACGGTCATCGCCAGGGCCTCGTCGACGGTGAAGCCGAGCGGAGCCAGCGTGTGCGACGCGTCGAGGCAGTAGCCTCCGGTGCGGCCGGGCTCCGCCCAGATCGGCACGCCGGATTGCTGCAGCGCCGACAGATCACGCTCGATCGTGCGGCCGCTCACCTCGAAGCGCTCGGCGAGCCAGCGGGCGCTCCGGGGGCGGGGCGACACGGCGCGCAGCTCTTCGACGAGGGCGTACAGGCGGTCGGTGCGATTCACACGTCGACCCTAGTTCGCCGCGGCCGGGCCGCCGCCGGGCCGCCGCCGGGCCGCCGCCGGGCCGCCGCCGGGCCGCCGCCGGGCCGCCGCCGGGCCGCCGCCGGGCCGCCGCCGGGCCGCCGCCGGGCCGCCCGCGGGGCGCAGAGCCAGCGCGCGGCGGGCGCCCCGCAGGCGCGGAGCTACGCGTCCAGGAAGACCCGCGCCGGCGGGGTCAGCTCTTCGGCGCGCTCCCAGAACGCGTCCGGCAGCTCGGCGGCGGACGACGCGAGCAGCCCGTCCAAGCGCGCAGGCTTGCTGATGCCGACGACCGTCGTGTGCACGAGCGGATCGCGCAGAGACCACTGCAGCGCCGCGGTGCCGAGGTCGGTCTCGTACTCGTCGCACAGGTCGGCCAGGGCGGCGACGGCAGCGAGGGTCTCGGGAGCCGCGGGCCGGTAGCCGTAGTTCGTGTTGCCGGAGCGGGGTGCGGCGAGGATCCCGCCGCCGTAGACGGCCGCGTTGATGATGCCGAGTCCGGCGTCGGCGCAGTGCTGCAGGAGGGCGGCCGCGCTGCGGTCGACGATCGTGTACCGGTTGTGCACGAGGATCGCCTCGAAGACGCCGAGGTCGATGTAGCGTCGCATCTCGCCGCTGGGCCCGCCGGCCAGCCCGATGTGGCCGATCTCGCCCTCGTCGCGCAGGGCCACCAGCGTCTCGACCGCGCCGCCGGGGGCCGACATGAACTCGAAGGCCTGGTTCTCGGGGTCGTGCAGGTGCACGAGCGGCAGTGTGTCGAGGCCGAGCCGCGCCTTGCTCTCGGCGACGGAGGCGCGCACCCGCTCGCCCGAGTAGTCGCCGTCGATCGAGTCGACCTTCGTCACGACCAGGAAGTCGTCGGGCCGCCCGCCGTGCGCCGCCAGCCCCAGGCCGATGCGCGTCTCGCTGTCGCCGCCCGAGTACTGGTTCGACGTGTCGATCGAGCGGATCGGGCTGTCGAGAACGGCCTCGACGAGCTCCACCGCCTGGGCCTCGGGGGTGTCGTAGCCGAACAGCAGCGGCTGGCTGCCGAGAGGGCCTCCGCCGATGGTGACGGCGGTGGTGGTGAGGCCGGTCGAGCCGAGTGTGCGGGTCCAGTCGGGCCTGAGTTCGTGCACGGGGTTCTCCTTCGAAACGTGTCGTGGGGTGAGCTTATCTCGTGCCAACGGGCGGGGGCGCGGATGCAGGAACTGCCCCGCCACCGTCGAGTCGACGGTGGGCGGGGCAGTTCCTGCGCGTGCCCGAAAGGCAGCGACCTAGGGGCGGACCATCACCTTGAGCGCCGTTCGGTCGGCCATCTGCTGGTAGCCCGCGGGCACCTCGTCGACGCCGATCGTGACGTCGAAGACCTTGCCGGGCTCGATCGAGCCGTCGAGCACGAGCGGCAGCAGGGTCGGGATGTAGTGGCGGGCCGGGGCCACGCCGCCCGTCATCGTGAGGTTGCGCATGAACTCGCTGCGCCCGAAGGGGAGCGACTGCTCCTGCGGCACGCCCACGCGGCTGATCACGCCGCCGTCGCGGACGACGGCGATCGCGGTCTCGACGGCGGCGCCGAGGCCGACGGCCTCGAGCACGACCTGCGTGCCGTCGCCGTTCGTGATCTCTTTCACTGCGGCGATGCCGTCGTCGCCGCGCTCGGCGACGACGTGGGTCGCGTCGAACTCGCGACCGAGGTCGGTGCGCGCCGTGTGGCGACCCATCAGGATGATGGTCTCGGCTCCGAGGAGCTTCGCCGACAGGACGGCGCTGAGGCCGACCGCGCCGTCGCCGATCACGGTGACGCTCTGGCCGGGCTGAACGCGGGCCATGACGGCGGCGTGGTACCCCGTCGACATGACGTCCGACAGAGAGAGCAGCGAGGGGATCAGCTTCTCGTCGAATCCGGCCGGCACGACCACGAGGGTGCCGTCGGCGAGCGGCACGCGGACGATCTCGCCCTGCCCGCCGTCGTGCGACGTTCCGCCCCAGGCCTCACCGTGCCTGCAGGAGGTCTCGAGCCCCTCCTGGCAGAAGTCGCAGGTGCCGTCCGAGATGACGAACGGCGCGATGACGAAGTCGCCGACCTTGACGTGCGTGACGTCGTCGCCGACCTGCTCGACGACGCCGACGAACTCGTGACCCATGCGCGAGCCCGTGTCGCTGTCTTTCTTCGACGCGAACGGCCACAGGTCGGAGCCGCAGATGCAGCCGGCCGTGACGCGCACGATCGCGTCGGCGGGGTCGACGAGCGTCGGGTCGTCCACGGTCTCGACGCGGACGTCGCCCGCGCCGTACATCAGAGCCGCCTTCATCAGGCGCCCGCGCCGGTCAGGGTGGCCGTGTCGATGACGAAGCGGTAGCGGACGTCGCTCTTCAGCACGCGCTCCCACGCCTCGTTGATCTGGTCGGCGCCGATCAGCTCGGTCTCGGGGACGATGCCGTGCTCGGCGCAGAAGTCGAGCATCTCCTGGGTCTCGCGGATTCCGCCGATGGACGAGCCTGCGAAGGTGCGGCGGTTGCCGAACAGCGTGAAGACCTGGACGCCGAGCGGCTCGGCCGGAGCGCCGACTGCCACGAGGGCGCCGTCGAGCGTGAGGAGGCTGAGGTAGGCGTTGATGTCGATCGACGCCGACACCGTGTTGATGATGAGGTCGAACTCGTTGGCGAGGTTCTCGAAGGTGGCGGGGTCGCTGGTCGCGTAGTAGTGCGAGGCGCCGAGACGGAGGCCGTCGTCCTGCTTCGAGAGGCTCTGCGAGAGCACGGTGACCTCGGCGCCCATGGCGGCGGCGAGCTTGACGGCCATGTGGCCGAGACCGCCGAGGCCGACGACGGCGACCTTCTTGCCGGGGCCCGCGTTCCAGTGACGGAGCGGCGAGTAGGTGGTGATTCCGGCGCACAGCAGCGGGGCGACGGCGGCGTAGTCGAGCGACTCGGGGACGTTCAGCACGAAGTCCTGGTCGACGACGACGTGGGTGGAGTAGCCGCCCTGGGTGACGTTGCCGTCTTTCGGGTCGATGCCGCCGAAGGTCTGGATGTTGCCCTTGAGGCAGTACTGCTCTTCGCCGGCCAGGCAGTTGGCGCACTCGCGGCACGAGTTGACCATGCAGCCGACGCCGACGCGGTCGCCGACGGAGAACTTGGTGACATTGGCGCCGGCCTCGACGACCTCGCCGACGATCTCGTGGCCCACGACCTGCGGGTAGCTGATGGGACCCCACTCGCCGCGGGCGAAGTGGATGTCGGAGTGGCAGATGCCGGCGTAGGCGATCTTGATCAGGACGTCTTCGGCGCCGACGGGACGACGCTCGATGGTGAGGGGGACAAGGGGCTCGGTGGCGGAGGGGGCTCCGAAAGCATTCACTGTAAGCACGCTTCAAGCGTATCTGCGTCACCTGAGGTCTTAGGGGCACTGCCAGGGCACCCCTCGGAGGGAATACCGCGCACCCCTCGGAGGGAGTGCGCGCCCGTCAGCCCGTGACGCTGATTCCGACCGAGCTGCCCGTCCAGGTGGCAGTCAACGACGACATGGTGAGCGTCATGCCGTTGGCGGCGAACGAGCCCGGAGAGGCACACGTCGACGAGCCGGCGAGGCCGTTCGACGAGTCGGCTCTCGACGTGATCAGGAGGCAGTAGCCGCCCCCGTCGCCTGCTCGCTCGGCCACCCAGACGCGCATGCCCTGCGCGCTCGTCAGGACGAGGCGGGTGGTCGACGCGGTGAAGTCGGTGTCGCTCCCGGCGTCGGGCGGGAAGGGGTACTTGTCGAGCGTCGTCTGGTCGCCCACGAACAGCGAGTCGGCCTGCGCCTGGGCCGTCGACACGTCGCTCGTGGGCGACGCCGCGGGGGAGTTGAGGGTGTCGTCGTTCGTGAGCGTCGAGTCCATGGCGGGGTCCGATGCGCTCGTCGCGGGATCGCCGGCGGCGAGGCGCGACGTCAGAGCCGAGTCGGGTGTCGCCTCGGCGGTGGGGGCTGTCGCCGTGCGGATCCCGAAGCCTGCCGCGCCGCCCACGACGAGCACGCCGGCGAGCAGGGCCGCCGTCGCGACGATGCGCGACCGCGATCGCGGAGTCGGAGCCGACGTCTCGGGTTCTGCGTGGCCGGGATCCTCCATAGCCTCCGTCGACGACTCGGGCGCAGGAACTGGCCCGGCCTTCACCGGCTTCACGCCGAGGGCCCGCAGGGCGTCGGCGCGCTCCGCCGCCGTCGTGCCCTCGCCGAACGCGATGGCCTCGAGTTCGTGCCGCCGTTCGTCCGCGTTGGTCCCCACGCATCGATGCTAACCCCGTGCTCGCGCCCGGTCTGGCTCCCCGCCCAGGATCAGGACTCCGCACCACGACCGGGCTCGGTTCCGAGTCCCGATCGTGGTGCCGCGGGTCACCGTGCGGCGGGGCTACGCCTTCTGGCGGCGTCGCACCACGATCGCGCCGGCACCCGCGACCAGCAGGGCCAGGGCCACCGCCAGCGTGCCGATGACGTCCGTGCCGGTGTACGCCAGGGACGGGTCGGCCGCGGCGACGTCGCCGCGGTTCGCGGCGGTGAGCTGGTCGGGGCTGAGGACGCCCGCGGGATCGGTTCCGCTGTCGCCGCCGCCCGTTCCTGCGCCCGGGGTCGTCGTCGCGGGCTCGCACGGGTAGCTGCCCTCGCGGAACGAGAAGCCGTCGGTGTCGTTGTCGTCGGCATAGAACGTCTCGCGCTCGCCGTCGGTCGTGCACGTGGCGGCCGGAGCGATCGCGAAGCCCTCGTTGGCGAGGGCCGGGTCGGCGTTCGACGGGGCGTCGTAGAGCGAGCTCTGAGTGAACGCACCGGAGTCGTCGATCGAGAACAGTGCCGTCTGGCCCTCGCAGGCGTCGTCGCAGACGACCCAGAGCCGGCCGAGGTCGGCGTCGAACTGCACGTCGGCGACGACCGGGAAGGACGTAGCGATCGTGGCGACGCGGTGGAAGCCGCCGTCGCTGAGGAGCGCGTAGGCGTAGACGCTGGCGGTGCCCTCGACTCCGACGAAGAAGAGGCCGTCGCCGTGGCCCGCGTAGTCGGCGGGCTCGTAGGCGGCGTTCGTCGAACCGTCGACGAAGCCGCTCCCGGTCAGGAACGCGTCGGGGATCCAGGTGACGCCCTCGAGGCCCGAGTTCGCGCCGAGGCCGGGGAAGTCGGCCGCGAGGTTCCACTCCTGCTCGGCGTTCAGGACGGTCGCCGGCGACGTGGCGTCGTACTTCAGGACGGCCGGGCGGCTGACCGACGAGACGTCGTTGTCGCGCTCGGACGAGACGTAGATGCCGCCTTCGGAGGAGTCGTCGGCGACCGTCACGCCCTCGGCGTCGACCGTGCCGGTGCCGTCGGCGTAGTGGAGCACCTTGCCGTCGGCCCAGCCGCCGGTGGTGGCCGGCGCCCAGCCGCCGGAGGCGTCGGACACGATCCTGTAGAGCTTGCCGTTGCCGTTCTCGACGCCCCACAGGGTGCCGTCCTTCGACGTGCCGGAGGGCTCGTAGTCGAGGCCCGAGAGGTCGCCGGTGTACGTGACCTCGGCGTCGAGCGCCGTCTCGTCGGGCCTGCCGGGCCAGGTCTCGGCGACGGCTGTGCCCTCGAAGCGGTTCGCGGCGCCCTTGGTGGCCTCCGAGGTCTGCTCGAAGTCGCCGGTGCCGTCGGGGTTGCGGCCGTAGGTGGTTCCTGCGTGCGACGTCCAGCTGGACGAGTCGACGAGGGTGCTGCCGTCAGCCAGGAACAGCCGCGCGCTGTCGGCGCCGCCGAGGCCGAAGTCGAAGCCGTCAGGCGTCGAGGCGGTCGTCGTGTCGAGCACGGTGAAGCCGCCTGCGGCCACGGTGGTGCCGGCGGGGATCACGTACGAGTGGGTGTCGTCGCTGTCCTTGAACACGTAGCCCGAGATGTCGACGGTCGACGCGCCGATGTTCGTGAGCTCCACCCAGTCGTCGGGCGAGCCGCCGTTCGACTCGACTTCGTTGATGCGGACCGGCGAGGAGCAGTCGTTCGCCTCGCCCTTGGTCGAGACGGTCGTGGTCGTCCAGTCGCCGGTGCCGTCGGGGCAGCGGCCGTAGGTCACCGCGCTGTGGGTGGTCCAGCTGTAGCTGACAGCGAGGGCGCCACCGGTGTCGAACAGGCGGACGGCGTCGTCGGCGCCCAGGCCGAAGTCGAAGCCGTCGTCGGTCGTGGTCTTCTGGTCGATGACGGCGAACGCGCCGGGCTCGACGATCGAGCCCCGGGGCAGCACGTACGAGTGGGTGTCGTCGCTGTCCTTGAAGGTGTAGCCCGAGATGTCGACGGCCTCGGTCGAGGTGTTCGTCACCTCGGCCCAGTCGGTGTCGTCGGCGTTCGACTCGACCTCGTTGAAGGCCAGTCCCGCAGGGGACCCGCCCCCGGGCGTGGGCGTGGCGGTCGGAGTGGGCGTCGGGGTCGGTGTGGGCTCGGGGAACTCGTTGGCGGCGTTCCTGGTCGCCCCGGAGGTCGTCCGGAACGAGCCGTCTGCGGTGCGGCCGTATGTCGTGGTCGCGTGGGCGGTCCAGGTGTACGCGTCGACGAGCGTCGTGCCGTCCGCGTCGTAGAGGCGGACGGAGTCGGCACCGCCGAGGCCGAAGTCGAAGCCCGTCGTCACGCCGGAGCCGCCGAGCTGATCGACCGTGAAGAACGCACCCGGAGCGATCGTCGTGCCGTCGGGAATCACGTACGAGTCGGTGTCGACGTCGTCTCTGACGACCATGCCCGACACGTCCACGGCCGTCGGCGAGAGGTTGGCGAACTCGATCCAGTCGCCCGGGGTCCCGCCCTGCGACTCGATCTCGTTGATGACGATCCCGGAGTCGGGAGCGGCCTGGGCGGTGGTGGTGGCGACGAGGATGCCGGCGAAGGCGAGCGAGCCGGTGAGCGTGATGGCTCCCAGCTTCACGAGGGGCGGGCGCATGCGTGTCCGTTCAGATCGGTGGGCGGGCCCGGCAAGCCTCGCTGACCGGACGAAACGGTTCGTGGCCGGGCGGTGAACGCGAGGTGGGCTTCGCTCGGGGCGTACGGAAAAACCCCCGCTCCGGCGTGGCACGTGAGCCGCGACTGTGCGCGGGTGCCGGAGGCGGGGGTCTCTCGAGATGCGCTACTTGGTGACGCGGATCTTCGCGACGGCGTCATGGCCGGTCTGCACGCCGCTCAGCGTGATCGCCACGTCGCCGAGCTTCACGGGAGCCGTGAGCTTCACCGACACCGAGCCGTCGATCAGGTCGAACGTGCCGAGATCGGCCGAGCCGACCGTGACGCTCACCTGGCGGTCGCCGGCGAACTTCGTGCCGGTGATCGTCACCTTCTCCGAGGGGCGCGGACGCGAGTCGCTCGCCGAGGCGCGGCCCTTGTCGCTGAGCGACGCCGTGTCGGTGTCGAGCTTCAGAGCGCGGGCCATGGTGAAGAAGGTGTCGGTCTGATCGGTCAGGCCGACGACGTTCGCCGCTCCCGGGCCGTAGGCCGCGATGCGAACCTGAGTTCCGGTGTGCTGCTGCGATCCGCCGGCCGCAGCGGTGCCGTAGGCGACCTTCATCGTGGTGCCGTCGACCGTCGTCAGCGCGGTGCTGAGGGTCGCCGGGGGCGTCGAGTCGACGATCTGGCTCGTGTGGGCGTGATCGGCGGTCGCGATGACGAGCGTGTTGCCCTCTTTCTTCGCGAAGGCGAGCGCGGACTGGATGGCCTCATCGAAGTCGATCGTCTCGCCGATCTGGCCGCACGCGTTGGCGGCATGATCCTGCTTGTCGATGGATGCGCCCTCGACCTGCAGGAAGAAGCCCTTGCCGTCCTTCGGCTTGTTCAGGAGCGAGATCGCCTTGCTGGTCAGCGTCTTGAGGCTGAGATCGGAGCCGAGGCGCTCCGGGTTCGGCTGGCAGGTGACGGGGGCGAGGCTGGCTCCGCCGACGGTCGCCGTGCTGGGGGCGAATCGGGTGGGGAAGTTGCCCGGGGTGAAGAGGCCGAGGACGGGGTTCTTCTGGTCGGCCTTCTTGACGGCGGCGAGCTCGGCCCCGGTCGAGACGACGTTGTAGCCGCGCTCCTCGGCCTGGTCGAAGAGGGTCTGGCCCTGGTACTTGCCGGCCTTCGCGGTCTGCGTGAAGCTGGTCGAGCCGCCGCCGAGCGTGAGGTCGGGGCGCGTGCCGATCAGCTGTTCGCTGATCGAGCCGAGGCCGCCGTTGACGAGCGAGTCGTCTCCGCACGAGGTCGAGTCGGGGCCGTAGCAGCTGCGCGCGTCGACGTGGGCGACCTGGACGGCCGGGGTGGCGTCCTGGATCTCGGCGGTGGAGACATCGCCGGTCCGGTAGCCGTTCGCTTTGGCGATCTCGGTGATGGTCGCCTGCGGGGCGCCGTCGATGTCGACGGAGATGGCGCCGTCGTAGGTCTTGGTGCCGGTGGCCCAGCCGCTGCCCGAAGCGGCGGAGTCGGTCACGTAGTCGGGCTTGCCCCTGTCCGGGCCGGAGTTGTAGAGGGAGTAGGTCGTGTACGAGCCGGTCAGCGGCAGCGCGTCGAGGCCGGGGAAGCGACCGGCGGCGCCGTACGCGTAGTTGCGCGCGACGGTGATCTCGGAATCGCCCATGCCGTCGCCGATGAGCAGGATGACGTTCTTCGCCTTGGAGCCCTTGATGGCGGCCTTGACGGCCGCGGTCTGGTCGCCGGCCAGGCGCGTGGCGCCGCCGTTCTGCGACAGAGCGGCCTCAGCGCCGGCGAATGCCGCGCTGGGAAGCAGGACAGCGGCGGCGACGACGCCGGCTACGATCGCGACTCTTCTGTGACGGGTGCTGGCTGTTTTTCGCATTGCAGTCTCCTCGTTGACGCCCCCCGAGCGGGGGACTTCCTCTAGGTTGCCTATGAATCTGCAATGAAATGTGAACGGCCGGTGACCGTTGCGCGAACGGCCCTGGGTGTCGGCGGCTGACGCTACGGTCGGAGCATGCGCACCTTCACCGCAGCCGATCGCCGGGCGCTCCTCGTGCGGCGGCACCACCTCACGGGCGACGCCGCGACTCCCGAGCAGGCGACCCGGTCGGTGCTCGCGCTCCACGCCACCGACCCCGCCTCGGTGTATCTGCAGGTGCTCGCGCGCGCCCGCGACCTGACCATCGCCGACGTCCAGGCCGCCATGTATGACCGCCGCGCGCTCGTCCGCTGGATGGCCATGCGCCGCACGCTCTTCGTCTTCCCCCGCGAGATCGTCCCCGTCGTGCAGGCCGCGGCCAGCACGCCCCTCGCCGTGACGCTCCGCAGGCGCCTCGTGCGCATGCTCGAGCTGAACGGCACCGAGCCGCCGATCACAGGCGATATCGGGGCCTGGGTGTCCGAGGTCGAGCAGGGTGCTCACGCAGGCCTCCTCGCCCGCGGCACGGCCACCGGCGCGCAGCTCAGCACAGACGAGCCGCGGCTCCGCACGGCGATCGTCCCTCGCGTGAAGTCCGACCTCGCTCAGAACGTGACGAGCATCCTGCTGACGCTGATGAGCGCCGAGGGCAGCATCGTCCGCGGCACGGCGGCGGGGGAGTGGACGACCCGCCTGCACCGCTGGGAGCCGCTCGAGCACTGGTGGCCCGACGGGCTGCCGGTCGTCGAGAAGGCCGAGGCGCAGGCGTCGCTCGTCGAGGAGTGGCTGCGCGTGTTCGGACCGGCGCCCGTCTCGGACATCGAGTGGTGGACCGGCTGGACCAAGACCGCCGTGCGAGCCGCCCTCGGGCGCCTGGCGATCGACGAGGTCGACCTTGACGGCGAGCCCGGCGTCGCCCTCGCGGGCGCGGAGTTCGATGTCGAGCCCGCGCCGCCGGCCATCACGCTGCTGCCCGCCCTCGACCCGACGCCGATGGGCTACAAGCAGCGGGGGTGGTTCTTCGGCGTCGACCCCGCCCCGCACTTCGACACCAACGGCAACCTCGGGCCGACCGTGTGGTGGGGTGGGGAGATCGTCGGCGGGTGGGCCGTGGCGGCCGACGGAGAGGTTCGGGTGAAGGTCGTGGCCGATCGGGGCACCGACGTTCCTGCGCTGGCTGCCGCTGCGGGGGCCTCGCTGCAGGAGCGTCTCGGCGGGGCGCTGGTCAAGCCGGTGTTCCGCACCCCGTTCGAACGGGCGCTGACCGCCTAGGCCGTGGCGCTGTCGCCCGCCATGCCGAGGTAGTCGCCGAGGCGCACCAGGAAGTCGTCGGTGGGGCGGTACGCCGGGTCGGCGCTGGCCTTCTCGTACTCGGCCTGCAGCTCGTCGATGACGCCGTCGAGCTCGATGACGGCCAGGGCGTCTTTCTCGCTGTCGTCCAGCCCGACGAAGTAGCCGATGGCTCGGTCGATGTCGGCGGGGCCCTGGTACGTGAAGTCGCTCATGCCTGCACGCTACCCCCGCCCCGCCTCCGAATTTCACGGAGAAACCGGCGTCGGGCGGCGGCCTCAGTGCGATCCGAGGCCGCCGCGATACAAATCTCCTTGAATTTTCAGAGGCGGGGTCAGTCGCGCAGGCGCAGGTTCTGCATCCCGCCGTCGACGGCGATCGAGGTGCCGGTGGTCGACGATGCCGCGGGGCTGACGAGGTACGCGACGGCGGCGGCCACCTCGGCGGCCGAGACCAGCCGGCCGTGCGGCTGTCGCGCCTCGAGGGCGGCGCGCTCGGCGGCCGGGTCGTCGGCCGAGTCGAGCAGGCGCCCGACCCAGGGCGTGTCGGCGGTGCCGGGGTTGACGCAGTTCACGCGGATCCCCTCGCGGAGGTGGTCGGCCGCCATGGCGCGCGTCAGCGCCAGCACGGCTCCCTTCGTCGCCGAGTAGAGCGCCCGCTGGGGGAGCCCCGCGGTGGCCGCGATCGAGCAGGTGTTCACGATCGACGCGGCCCCGGCGGCGCGCAGGTGGGGGAGCGCGGCGCGCGAGACTCGGACGAGCCCGACGACGTTGACGTCGTAGACGCGGTGCCACTCCTCGTCGTCGTTCGTCTCGACCGTGCCCTGAGCGCCGATGCCCGCGTTGTTCACGAGGGTGTCGATGCCGCCGAGCTCGGCCGCGATGGCGTCGATCGCCGCGCGCACGGAGGCGTCGTCGCCGATGTCGGCCTGCACGGCGAAGGCATCGGGGTGGCTCCCGTCGGTGGCGCGGTCGATGACGGCCACTCGGGCGCCGCCGGCGAGCAGAGCGTCGACGATCGCGGCCCCGATACCCGAGGCGCCGCCGGTGACGACGGCGCGGAGGCCGTCCAGCTGCCCGGTCATGCGCGGGCCGCCCGAGAAGACGCAGCCGACGACGCGACGGCGCCTGCGGTCGCGCGCCGGAACGTCGACCTCTGGGCACCCAGCCCCTCGATCGCGAGCTCGACGACGTCGCCCTCGCGGAGGTACGGGTGGTCGGGCAGACCGAGCGCGACGCCCGCCGGGGTGCCCGTGTTGACGAGGTCGCCGGGGCGCAGCACCATGAACTGGCTGAGGTACCAGACGACGTAGGGCACGTCGAAGATGAGGTTGGCGGTCGTGCCGTCCTGGCGCGAGACGCCGTTCACGCTGAGCGTCAGCCGGAGGTTCGACGGGTCGACCTCGTCGGCGGTGACGAGCTCCGGGCCGAGCGGGTTGAACGTCTCGCACGACTTGCCCTTGTCCCACTGTCCGCCGCGCTCGAGCTGGTACTCGCGCTCCGAGACGTCGTGCGACACGACGTAGCCGGCGATGCAGGAACTCGCCTCGTCGGGCGAGGCCAGATACCGCGCCTCGGCCCCGATCACGATGCCGAGCTCGACCTCCCAGTCGGTCTTCGTGCTGGTCGGCGGGATGAGCACGTCGTCGTTCGGACCGACGATCGTCGACGGGTCCTTCATGAAGACGATCGGCTCGTCGGGGATCGCCGCGTTCGTCTCGGCGGCGTGGTCTCGGTAGTTGAGGCCGATGCAGACGATCTTGCCGGGGGCCGCGATCGGCGAGCCGATGCGCTCGGCCGGCGTCGTGGCGGGGAGCGAGCCGAGAGCGTTGCGGACGGCGTCGATCCCACCCGCCGTGAAGAACTCCGGCCCGATGTCTCTCACCCCGAGGGAGTCGAGCACCGACGAGATGTCGAACGTGCCGTCGTCGTTCGCCACGGCGGGTCGCTCCGACCCGAGCGGGCCGGTCCTGAGAAATCGCATTGCGCTCCTAATCGTCGAAATCGGCGCAATTCATCAAGTGTCTGCACCTTTGCACTGCCTAAAGTAGTCCCTCGAGCAGAGAAAATCTCCTCTTGACTCACCAGACATCGGATGTTTAGAGTTACGGCACATCACGGCACCGCATGCCGTGCCCCACCTCGCGGTGCTCGTCACCGCGGTGTGCCCCCACCTCGTCAAAGGAGTCCAGGTGAGCCGCATCACTTCGCTCGAGAGCCGCGACGTCCGCTTCCCGACATCGCGCGACCTCGACGGATCCGACGCCATGAACGCCGACCCCGACTACTCGGCCGCCTACGTCGTCATCCACACCGACGACGCCGACGGCCTCAGCGGCTCCGGCTTCGTCTTCACCATCGGCCGCGGCAACGACGTCGAGGTCGCCGCCTACAAGGCGCTCGCCCCGTTCCTCGTCGGCCGCGACGTCGACGCGCTCCTCGCCGACATGGGCGGGGTCTGGCGCGAGCTCGTCCACGACTCGCAGCTCCGCTGGCTCGGCCCGGAGAAGGGCGTGATGCACATGGCGGTCGGCGCCGTCGTCAACGCCCTCTGGGACTTGAAGGCCAAGCGCGCGGGCCTGCCACTCTGGCAGCTGCTCGCCCGGCTGACCCCCGAGCAGATCGTCGACCTCGTCGACTTCCGCTACCTGTCCGACGCGCTGACCCGCGACGAGGCCCTGGCGATCCTGAACGCCTCGAGAGACGGGCGGCGGGAACGCGAGTCCCTCCTCCTCGAGTCCGGGTACCCCGGGTACACCACGACTCCCGGGTGGCTCGGGTACTCCGACGAGAAGCTCGTCCGCCTCAGCAAGGAGGCCGTCCGCGACGGCTTCACCCAGATCAAGCTGAAGGTCGGTGCGAGCGTCGACGAGGACATCAGACGTCTGGGGCTCGCCCGCGAGGCCGTCGGCCCCGACATCCGCATCGCGATCGACGCGAACCAGCGCTGGGACGTCGACGAGGCCGTCGAGTGGATCGGCGCGCTCGCTCAGTTCGACCTGGCCTGGGTCGAAGAGCCGACCAGCCCCGACGACATCCTCGGCCACGCCGAGATCGCCCGCCGGATCGCCCCCGTGCCGGTGGCCACGGGCGAGCACATCGCCAACCGCGTCGTCTTCAAGCAGCTCCTGCAGGCGAAGGCGCTCTCGTACCTCCAGATCGACGCGACCCGCGTGGCCGGGGTGAACGAGAACGTCGCGATCCTGCTGCTGGCCGCCAAGTTCGGCATCCCGGTCTGCCCGCACGCCGGCGGCGTCGGGCTGTGCGAGGCCGTGCAGCACCTCTCGATGTTCGACTTCGTCGCCGTCTCGGGCTCGCTCGACGACCGCCGGATCGAGTTCGTCGACCACCTGCACGAGCACTTCGCGACGCCGGTCGTGATGCACGACGGCAACTACGTCGCTCCGACGGCTCCCGGCGCGGGCGCCGACATGCTGCCCGAGTCGGCTCAGGCCTACTCGTATCCGCACGGCTCGGTGTGGCTGGAGATCGGCGAGCCGGTCGCCGTCGCCTCCCCCTGAGCCTTCGATGACGCTGACCTCAACTCGGCAACACCCCTGAACTGAACACAGCACCGACACCCTCACAACGAAGTGGAGCCAGTCATGAAACGCCGCCCTCTCCTCGCCGGAGCCGCCATCGCGATGACATTCGCGCTGGCCGCCTGCTCCGGCTCCACATCCGCCGGCGGACAGTCCGCCGACGCCCTCACCTGGGGCATGTGGATCTCCGGCAACGCCGACCAGGCCGCCTGGCAGAAGGTCGCCGACGCGGCCGACGCCGACCAGGACGGCCTCAAGGTCACCATCCAGGGCGCCCCGTTCGCCGACTACTGGACCAAGCTCCAGACGCAGCTGTCGTCGTCGAGCGCACCGTGCATCGTCACGCTGCAGAGCCTCCGCGCCGCCAACTACACCTCGCAGCTCGTCGACCTCGACTCGCTCGTGAAGAAGAACAGCACCGACCTGTCGGAGTTCGACCAGACGGCCCTCACCGGCATGAAGGTCGACGGTAAGCTCTACGCCCTGCCGTACGACACCGGCCCCTTCCTGATGTTCTACAACCGCGACATGTTCAAGGCGGCCGGAGTCGCCGAGCCGAAGCCGGGTTGGACCACCGCCGACTTCGAGGCGGCGGGCGCCGCTCTCAAGGCCAAGGGCAAGACGCTCTTCGCACCGAACGTCGGCGACATCCCGCTCGAGTCGCTGATCCTCGCCTACAACGGCGGCCGCGTCGTCACGAGCGACGGCACCCTCGACCCGACGAACGCCAAGTTCGCGGCCGGCCTCGACTGGATGGCCACCCTCGTGAAGAAGGGCTACTCGACCGAGGCGTCCAGCGACGCGTCCGCCGACGGCAACGCGTTCGTCAACGGCCAGGTCGCCGCGTACACCGACGGCCCGTGGTCGCTGATCACGCAGAAGGAGAAGGCGAAGTTCGACCTCGGCGTCACGACGCTCCCCGTCGGCGACACGACCGAGACGACGTACTCGGCCGGATCCGGCTTCGGCATCTCGAAGGAGTGCAAGTACCCCGACCAGGCCTACAAGGCGATCGTCTCCATGACGAGCGCCAAGGTGCTCGGCGGGCTCGCCGCCGAGGGCCGCGCGTTCCCCGGCCGGACCTCGGTGCAGCAGGACTGGTTCGACAACGCCAAGATCGAGGGCGCCGACGAGACGTTCGCCGTAGCGCTCAAGGGCGCCGTGCCTCTGCCGGGCAACAAGAACAGCGACCAGCTGAGCCAGCTCTTCACGCAGTACGCCATCCAGGCCGTCAACGGCCAGGAGAGCGGCGCGAAGGTGCTGTCGGACATCGCCGGGCAGCTGCCCCAGTAGTGCATCGGGCGGGCCGCACACCGCGGCCCGCCCATCGAGGTCCGCAACTGCGCCCATCGAGGTCCGCAACAGGGAGGCACCCACACCCATGACAACGACATCCGTCGCACCTCCGACCACGCCGGCCATCGCGTCCGTCACGGCCGAGGATCCCCGCGAGACCCCCGGAGCTGCACGGGGGAGGAGATCCTGGTGGGGTCTCGCCTTCGCCAGCCCGCACGTGATCGGCCTCGCGGTCTTCACCCTGGTGCCGATCGTGGCGTCGATGGTGATCAGCCTGAACAACTGGCCGCTCCTCGGCGACAAGCAGTTCATCGGCTTCGACAACTACTCGAAGCTGCTGGGCGACCCGATCTTCCGGACGGCCCTGCTCAACACGCTCCTGTTCACGGTGCTGTACATCCCGCTGAACCTGATCGTGTCGCTCGGCCTCGCTGCGTGGCTGACGCCCAAGATCCGCAACCGCCACGTCTTCCGGGTGCTGTTCTTCATCCCGACCGTGACGCCGATCGTCGCCAACGTCGTCGTCTGGCGCATGCTCTACCAGCCCGGCGGGGCCATCGACGCGTCAGTGCAGACGCTGTTCGGGTTCCACGCGCCGAACTTCCTGGCCAGCACCAGCTGGGCGATGATCGCCGTCGTCATGATGAGCGTCTGGCAGGGCTTCGGCTACAACATGCTGATCTTCTCGGCCGCCCTCGACTCCGTGCCCGAGAACCTCGTCGAAGCGGCCGAGCTCGACGGCGCGGGCGCCTGGCGCACCTTCTGGAGCGTCAAGTTCCCGATGATCTCGCCGTCGGTGTTCTTCGCCACGATGATGACCCTCATCACGTCGTTCCAGGTCTTCATCCAGCCGTTCATCCTGACGAAGGGCGGGCCGGGTTCTTCGACCCTGACACTCGTCCAGTTCATCTACAACCAGGGCTTCCAGTACCAGCAGCTCGGCCTCGCGTCGGCCGGCGCCTGGGTGCTCTTCATCATCATCCTCGGCGTCACCGCCGTGCAGTTCATCGGCCAGAAGAAGTGGGTGCACTATGAGTAGCGGAACGATCGGCCGGGTCCGCCCGGCACCGAAGCGGGTCGTGCATCGCTCGACGCGCGACCGGGTCAGGAGCGGCATCGGGTACGCGATCCTGTGCCTGATCGCCCTGGCCTTCATCTCGCCGCTCATCTACATGGTGGCGACCTCGCTCAAGCCGGCCTCCGAGACGTTCACGACTCCGCCGACCCTGTGGGGCTCCGAGCTGCGCTGGCAGAACTACGTCGAGGCGTTCACCTACCTGCCGTTCGCCCGCTTCCTGATCAACGGGATCCTCGTCGCCGCGGCCGGCACCATCATCAACATGGCCGTCTCGGTGCTGAGCGGCTACGCGTTCTCGCGGCTCCGCTGGCGCGGGCGCAGCACCGTGTTCATCCTGTTCCTCGCCACGCTGATGATCCCGCAGGATGTCCTGGTCATCCCGATGTACGTCATGATGCAGGGCTTCGGGTGGGTCGACACCTTCCAGGCGCTCATCATCCCGTGGGCGTTCACGGCGCTGGGCGCGTTCCTGCTCAGGCAGTTCTTCCTGACCGTGCCGCAGGAGCTCGACGACGCCGCCCGCGTCGACGGTGCCGGCACGATCCGCACGTTCTTCTTCGTGATGCTGCCGCTGGCCCGCCCCACCCTCGCGGTGCTCGCCGTCTTCTCGTTCATCTCGTACTGGAACTCGTTCCTCTGGCCGCTGATCGTCGTCAACGACGTCAACGCGCACGGCACGATCCCGCTCGGCCTCCAGCAGTTCTTCGGCCAGCAGGGCAGCCAGTGGAACCTCGTCATGGCGGCCAGCGTGATCTCGATGATCCCGACCGTCGCCCTCCTGATCGTCCTCCAGCGCCACCTCGTCAAGGGCATCGTCACCAGCGGCCTCGGCGGCCGCTGACCCCCAATTGGAAAGGCTTCGCATGACCACCACGCTCACACCGACCGACACCGACGTCGACACGGCACCCGAGGGCATCGCGCCCTGGTTCGTCCACGACCGCTTCGGCATGTTCGTGCACTGGGGCCTCTACGCCCTGCCCGCCCGCCACGAGTGGGTGATGAACTACGAGAAGATCCCGACCGAGCAGTACGAGAAGTACGCCAAGTACTTCGATCCCGACCTCTACGACCCGCGTGCCTGGGCCCGCGCCGCCAAGGCCGCCGGCATGAAGTACGTGGTCCTGACGACGAAGCACCACGAGGGCTTCTGCCTCTGGGACACCCGTCTCACCGACTACAAGGCCACCAACACCCCGGCCGGCCGCGACCTGGTCCGCGAATTCGTCGACGCCGTCCGCGCCGAGGGCCTCCGCGTCGGCTTCTACCACTCGCTTCTCGACTGGCACCACCCCGACTTCACCATCGACGGCCGCCACCCGCGCCGCGACGACTCGCCCGACGAGATCGCCCGCCTGCAGGAGGGGCGCGACATGGCGAAGTACCGCGAGTACCTCCACGGCCAGGTGCGCGAGCTCCTCACGGACTACGGCCGCATCGACTACCTCTTCTACGACTTCTCGTACGAGGTCGAGCACCACCACCCGGTGTGGGGCGGCAAGGGCAAAGACGACTGGGGATCACAGGAGCTCCTCGCGCTGACGCGCGAGCTCCAGCCCGGCATCGTGGTCAACGACCGCCTGGCGATCCCCGGCGACATCGTCACGCCCGAGCAGTACCAGCCCTCGGAGCCGATGACGGTCGACGGCGTCGAGGTTCCGTGGGAGGCCTGCCAGACGATCAACGGCAGCTGGGGCTACTTCCGCGACAACCACAACCACAAGGCGCCCGAGCTGATGATCCGCATGCTCATCGACGGCGTCTCCAAGAACGGCAACATGCTGCTGAACGTCGGCCCGACCGCTCGCGGCGAGCTCGACGCCGTCGCCACGCACGCGCTCGACGCCTTCGCCGAGTGGATGCGCCGCCATGACCGCTCGATCCACGGCGCCGGCGCCTCGGCCTTCGAGGCCCCGGTCGACGCCCGCTACACGCAGCGCGGCGACCGCCTCTACCTGCACCTCTTCTCCTGGCCGTTCGAGCACATCCACCTGCCCGGCCTCGCCGGCAAGGTCGAGTACGCGCAGCTCCTGAACGACGCATCCGAGCTGAGCTTCCGCGAGATCGACCCGAGCACGCCGGCCCTGACGACCGGCATGGGCGGCCAGCCCGCCGGGACTCTCACCCTGCAGCTGCCGGTCGTCCGGCCCGACGTGGCGATCCCGGTGGTCGAGATCTTCCTCAGGGAGGGCGCCCGGTGACGGAGCGGATCGCCCTCCATACCCGGCTGAAGCCGGGCCGGGAGCCCGACTACGACCGCATCCACGCGGCAATCCCCGACGCGCTCGATCCGAGACTGCGCGCCGCCGGCGTCACGGCCTGGAGCATCTGGCGGAGCGGCCGCGAGCTGTTCCACCTCGTCGAGGTCGACGACTACCGCGCCATGCGGCTCGCACTCGCCGACGACCCCGTCAACGCCGAGTGGCAGGCCCAGATGGCCGAGCTGCTCGAGGTGGAGGACGACTACACGGGCGACGACTCCGGGATCCCGCTGGTCTGGACTCTGCCCGAGACGGTGCCGATCGAGGTCGGCCAGTGACAGCGGTTGCGCCGGCCGTGCTCGGCGTCGGCCGATCGCGGCTCGGCCTCCCACGGCTCGGCTTCGGTGCCGCCGCCCAGGGCAACTTGTTCACCGAGCTCGATCCCGCCGACGCCCGGGCGGCGGTCGACGCAGCCTGGGACGCCGGAGTGCGGCTCTTCGACACGGCGCCGCACTACGGCCTCGGGCTGTCGGAGCGCCGCTTGGGCGCCGCCCTCGCCGGGCGGCCGCGCGACGAGTACTTCCTGTCGACGAAGGTCGGGAGGCTGCTGCGGCCCTCGCCGTCCACCGCGCACCGGCAGGACGACAGGGGCTTCGCCGTCGCCGCCGATGTGGCCCGGGTCTGGGACTCCTCCGACGCCGGGATCCGCACCTCGCTCGCCGAGAGCCTCGAGCGGCTCGGCCACGACCGTGTCGACGCGCTCTACCTCCACGATCCCGAGGAGCACGGGCTCGAGTCGTCGCTTGAGACGGCGCTGCCGGCGATGGCCGCGCTCCGGGCCGAAGGCGTCGTGCGGGCGGTCGGCGTCGGCTCCAAGTCGGTCGATGCCCTCCGGGCGGCCGTCGCGACCGGGCTCGTCGACGTCGTCATGCTCGCCGGCCGGTACACGCTGCTCGAGCAGCCCGCGCTCCGTGATCTCCTGCCGGAGTGCGTTGCCGCCGGCGTCGAGGTGGTGGCCGTGGGCGTCTACAACTCCGGCGCGCTGTCGTCGCCGGTGCCGCGCGGCGACCTGCCCTACGAGTACGGCGAGATGCCCGAGGCCGTTCTCGACCGCCTGCGCACCCTCGCCGAGGTCTGCTGGGGCCACGGGGTCGAGCTGCCCGCGGCGGCCCTGCAGTACCCGCTGCGGCACGAGGCCGTGACAAGCGTCGTGATCGGCGCGCGCACGGCGGAGCAGATCGCCGAGAACGTCGCACGCTTCACGACCGAGGTGCCCGACGCGCTCTGGAGCGACCTGCAGGATCGCGGCCTCATTCCGTGATGATGATCGATGCGCACCTGCACCTGTGGAGCCTCGCCTCGGGCGACTACGCGTGGAACACCCCCGCTCTCGGGCCCGTCCACGCGTCGTTCGGGCCGGACGACGCGTCGGCCGCTCTCGCTTCGGGCGACATGACCGGCGCGGTCCTCGTGCAGGCGGCCGACACCGACCGCGACACGCGGGAGCTGCTGCGGGTGGCACGATCCTCCGCCGCGGCCGACGCCTGGGCGCTGGGAGTGGTGGCCTGGGTTCCGCTGGAGTCGCCGGGCGAGGCAGAGCGGCGGCTCGACGGCTGGAGGCTCCTCGGCGAGCCGATCGTCGGCATTCGCCAGCTGATCCACGACGATCCCCGAGACGACGTGCTCGACCGGGCGCCGGTGCGCGAGACGCTCCGGCTGCTCGCGGCGCACCGGCTGCCCCTCGACGTGCCCGACGCCTGGCCGCGCCTGTGGCCGGCGCTGACACGCCTCGCCGACGCCATGCCGTCGCTTCGGATCGTGGTGGACCACCTGGGCAAGCCGCAGTCGCCTACTGCGGCGTGGCGCGCGGCGGTGGCAGACCTCGCGCGACGGCCGAACGTCTTCGCCAAGATCTCCGGCCTGGGGCAGCACACGCGGGAGGCCGCCGACGTGGCCCTGGAGGCCTTCGGCGCCGACCGCCTGATGTGGGGCGGCGACTGGCCGGTGTCGCTGACGGCCGGGACGTACGCCGACACGGCGGCACGGGGGAGGGCCGTGCTGGCGGCGCTGGCGGCCGACGAGCGCGAGGCGCTCGAGTCGGGCACGGCGTCGCGCGTCTATCACGTCGGCGTGCCCGCCTGACGGCGTCGGGCCGGGCTCGGGCGGTGGCCTCTGACGGTCCGGCCAGTTCCTGCGCCCGGTGGTCGAGGGCGGCCGGACTACTCGAGCGAGCGGCGGAGCCAGTTCTCGACGCCGCTGACGTGCACGGTCACGAGCGCGCGCACGAGGTCGGCGTCGTGGCGGGCCAGGGCGTCGACGATGGCGTGGTGCTCGTCGAGGGTGCGGCTGACGGAGCGCTCTTCGGTGAGGCCGCGCCAGATGCGCGCGCGGACGGTGCGGCTGCTGAGGGCTTCGAGCATGCTCGACAGGTAGGCGTTGCCGGCAGCCTGGATGATCCGGGCGTGGAAGTCGAGGTCGTGCGCCACCAGGTCTTCGACGGTGGTGGTCTCGTCGACCTCGTCGACCAGGGTGCGGAGCTCGTCGATCGCGTCGGCGTCGAGCCTCGTCGCCGCCAGCGCCGCGGCGGCCGGCTCGAGGATGCGCCGCACCTCGAACAGCTCGACGAGGGAGTGGTCCTGGTGCATGTCGACGACGAACGAGACCGCCTCGAGCAGCAGGCCGGGGTCGAGCGTGGTCACGTAGGTGCCGTCGCCGCGGCGGACGTCGAGCACCCGGATGAGCTCGAGCGCCTTGACCGCCTCGCGGAGGGAGCTGCGCGACAGGCCGAGGCTCTCGCTGAGCTCCTTCTCGGGAGGGAGGCGCTGGCCGGGCTTGAGGTCGCCCGCGACGATCATCGCCTGGATCTTCGAGATCGCCTCGTCTGTCACTGCCATGGAGTCACCATACATCCGACCTTTGCTGCGGGGTGGGTGGCGCCGTTCAGCCGTCCGGCCGTGCGGGCCCGTGCCGGTTGCGCGGGGGCTGAGGCGGTGCTGGCGTGTGGCCCCGCCGTTTCGGTTCGTGCCCGCCGAACCTTCGGCGGGTTCGTGCCGGTTCGGCGGGGTGGGCGGCCCGGTTCGGCGGGGCCGAGCCGCTTCGGTGGGGCCGTGCCGGTCTGGGAGGTGCGGCGCCGGTCCAGGGGGCCCGTGCCGATCGGGCGGGAGTGCGCCGGATGCGCGGGGGCTGAGGCGGTGCTGGCGTGTGGCACCGCCGTTTCGGCTCGTACCCGCCGAACCTTCGGCGGGTTCGAGCCGGTTTGGCGGTGTGGCCGGGCCGGTCTGGCGGGGCCGAGCCGTTCCCGCGGGGCCGGGCCGGTCTAGCGGGGGTGTGCCGGGTGCGCGGCGGACGGTGTCGCGGTTACGCGTGGCCCCGCCGTTTCGGCTCGTACCCGCCGATCTTCCGGCGGGTTCGTGCCGATCCGGCGGGGTGGAGCCGTGTGGGCGGGGCGGCACCGATTCGGCGGGTTCGTGCCGATCCGGCGGGGCGCGCGGCCCGGGTCGGCGGGCCCGAGCCGGTCCCGCGGGGCGTGGCCACCCGGCGCTCAGGCAGGGAGGGGGAGTGCCACGACCGCGGGGCCGACCTCGTCGCGCTCCGGCAGCGTCACCTCGCGGGTCGCGCCGTTCACCTCGAGCGTCACGACCGTGCCGGCCGGCGCATCGACGATCGCGTAGGCGGTGGTGCCGTCGGCGGAGGCCGTCCAGCGCGTCCACGGCGACTCCGACGGCGCGGCGACCGACTCGGGCAGCGCGCGCGAGCCGAAGATCGCGTCGCCGTGGGCGGAGTTCCAGGCGCCGAGCTCGGTCAGCACCCGGCGCTGCAGCGGTGTGACCTCACCCGAGGCGGTGAGCCCGATGTTCAGCAGGAGGTTGCCGCCGCGCGAGACGACGTCGACGAAGTACCTGATGGCTCCGGGGCCGTCCAGCGAGTTCGACTCGTCTTCGAGCCGGTTGTGGCCGAACGAGAAGCCGACGCCGCGGTTGTTCTCCCAGGTGCCGTGCTCGGACGAGGCGCCCAGCTCGTACTCCGAGGTGCGGTAGTCCCAGTGCGTCTCGCCCCAGCGGTCGTTGGCCACGCCCTCGGGCCGCGAGGCGTAGAAGCGCCGGAACAGCTCGGCCATGCTCTTCGGCCCGTCGGGCTTCCCGGCGTCGGGCCACTCGATGTCGCCCCAGAGCACCTCGGGGTCGTACTTCTCGATGAGGTCGGCGACGTGGTCGAACGCGTAGTCGGCGTAGTCCTTGCCGACGGGGCGGCTCACCATGATGTCGTCGTCCTTGCCGGTGATGGGCGGCAGGTCGCTGAAATGCCAGTCGAGGCCGCCCGAGTAGTAGACGCCGAACCGGACGCCGGCGCGCTCGGCCGCGTCGTGGAACTCGCCGACCAGGTCGCGCTTAGGCCCGCGGGCCACGGTGTTGCGGCCGTCGGTGCCCGGGGCGTCCCACAGGGTCACGCCGTCGTGGTGCTTGGTCGTCGGCACGAAGTAGCCCGCCCCGGTCTGCTTCACGAGGGCCATGACGGCGTCGGCGTCGAAGTTCTCGGCCTTCCACAGGTCGATGAACTCGTCGTAGTCGGCGCCGCCGAACGCCTCCTGCTGGTGCTGATGGGCCGGGCTGCCCTCGATCCGGACGGTGTTGTAGTACCACTCCGCGTACGGGTTGTGGATGTTCCAGTACTCGGGGTCGATCGTGCCGAGGGCGCCGATCGGCTCAGCCCAGGCCGGGACCGAGTACGGCCCCCAGTGCACGAAGATGCCGAGCTTCGCGTCTTCGAACCAGGCCGGCGTCGGCTTCTCGAAACCGGCGTAGGCGGGCGGGCGGACAGGGTCGGTCTTGAACATCGCCACGGTGCGAGGTCCTTTCGGTGGAGGTCGTACGACCATCCAATCATCCGATGTCTGTACGCGTCAACGGCTCGAAGAATCCCGAAAACGCCGATGGCTGACGAAGACGTCAGACGTCAAGCGCGACGCGCACAGCCTCGACGATCCCCTGATCGGTCACGAAGTGCGTGTCGGCGCCTTCCCCCGAGACTCCGGCCCCGAGCGGGATCCACGCGCCGCCGCGGCGCGGTGCGGCCAGCTTGGCCGACACGTGCACGGCCGTGATTCCCGCGCGCAGGAACTCGGCCACGTCGCCCACCCGCACGCCGCCCCCGGCCATCACCGTCGGCGCGCCCGGCTCCGCCGCCATCCGCCGCAGCACGGCCACGCCGTCGCCCGCCCGGGCCGCGCCTCCGGAG
This sequence comes from Frondihabitans sp. OV104, assembly GCF_057787745.1. Taxonomy (NCBI): domain Bacteria; kingdom Bacillati; phylum Actinomycetota; class Actinomycetes; order Micrococcales; family Microbacteriaceae; genus Frondihabitans; species Frondihabitans sp. OV104. The sequence goes on along the minus strand of NZ_CM173541.1, from coordinate 1,677,978 downwards.
CTCAGGATCCGGTCGATCCCGCGCCCGGCGAGCGAAGCCGCCGCGGCCACCGGGTCGGCGGACTGGTCGATCGCCCGGTGCACCGTGACCTCCACGTCGTCGCGCGCGTGGCGCGCCGCGCGCGCGAGCCGGTTGACCACGTCGAGATCGAGCGCTCCGGCCTCGGTCAGCGCTCCGATCACGACGCCGGCCGCGCCGGACGACACCGCGGCGCGCAGCTCGCGCTCCATCAGCCGCACGTCGTCGTCGCCGAAGACGAAGTCGCCGGGCCGCGACCGGATCAGCACCTGCACCGGCAGCCCGACCTCGACGACGGCCTCGACCAGGCCCTGCGACGGCGTCAGGCCGCCGAGCTCGAGCGCGGAGCAGAGCTCGACGCGGTCGGCGCCGCCGGCGCGGGCCGCACGAGCGCCCGCCGGCGTCGAGACGGCGACCTCCAGGGCGGGTCGGGCGGTCTCTCGTGGAGCCCCGGCGCTCATTCGTCGATCCCGTCGAGCGGCTCGGTCGAGGCGGGGATGAAGCGCGCCGAGAGGTCGGGCTCGCCGCCGTCGGCGTCGAACGGGAACATCGGCCGGCGGATGCGCCGGTGGCCGAGCCGCGCCAGGTCTTGATCGACGCCGCCGGGCGTGAGCGCGAGGATCCAGTCGGCGGCCAGATCGAACAGCTCCGGCTCGAGGTAGCCGATCTTGACGATGACGATGGCAGCGTCGCGAGGCGCCAGGTCGAGGGCGGTGAAGTCGCGCTCGTGGTGGTAGGGCTTTCTCCTGCGGGTCAGGATCGCGAACACCGAGCCGACCCGCACGACGACCTCGGTCTCGGCGTCGCGGTCGCCGTGGCGGATGCTGTGGACGACGCCGGTGAGCGTGACCGGCCCGGCGTGCGCGAAGTCGACCTCGGCACCCGCCGTTACCGTGACGGTGGCTCCCACCCCGGCCTCGACGGCCGTCGCCACGGCCGCGGCGCCCGGCACCGACGCGTAGATCACGACGGGGGAGTCGTCGGAGCGGAACTCGGGTCGCGCGAGCAGCCGGGTCAGGCCCCAGCTCATGTCGCCCGACCCGCCCGCGGTCGGGTTGTCGCCGGAGTCGCTGATGACGAAGGGGCGGGCGGCCGAGGCCAGCGCCCGGTCGAGCGCGCCGTCGAGGGTGTCGGCGGGGGCGACGAAGGCGAAGCGGTCGCGGGCGGCCCAGAACCCGGCGGCGAGTTCCTGCGCCGCCTGGGCCACCGCTGCCTCGTCGGTGCCCGTGACCATCGCGACGGCCCGGTTGCGCGGCTCGTCGGCCCACGCGTAGCCGACCCAGATTGCGGCGTCGAGCACACCCGGGCGCGCCTCGACCTCGGCCACGCGCGCATAGACGGAGGCAGCCGGCTCGAGGCGCGTCGACGTCTTCTCGCCCGGCAGCAGCACCGGGATCGGCACCCAGGCCTTGAACGGGCGCGGTCGTCGTGAGGCGAGATGCTCGATGAGATTGCGGACGGCCCGCTTGCGCGTCTCCTCGGCGTCTTCGTGCGGGGCCAGGCGGTAGCAGGTGATCAGGTCGGTCTGGTGGGCGAGCTCTCGCGAGACGTTGCCGTGGAGGTCCATCGACGTCGAGACGATCGGGCGCGCGCCGATGACGGCCCGGATGCGGCGCAGCAGGTCGGCCTCCACGTCGTCGAGCCCCTCGACGCTCATCGCGCCGTGGATGTCGAAGTAGAGGCCGTCGAGCGGCGGCAGCTCGGCGAGCCGGGCGGTGAGCTCGTCGGCGAGACGCTCGTAGTCGGCGCGCGGCACGGCACCGCCGGGGAGGGCCTTGCCGCGCAGGGCGCCGTACCACTCGGCCGCCTCGCGCAGGGGCTGCCCCGCGGCGAGGAACCCGCACGAGTCGACGACCTCCTGGCCGCGCTGCGCGTGGAAGTCCTCGGCCGTGGTGCGGCCCGGCGAGAACGTCGACGACTCGGTCGCGAGGCCGGCGATGGCGATGACGGGGCGTGAGCTCACGCGTCCGACCCTAGCGGGGGCGCGAGAGGGCTACGCGATCGTGAAGGTCGAGAACGAGTCGGCCGGCAGCAGGGCCTCGAACACCTGGCCGTCGAGGCCGACCTTGTAGGGCAGGGGGTCGCCGAGGTCGTTCTGCACGACGACCACGACGCTGCCGTCGGGGTTCTGGAAGGCCAGCTGGTTCTCGTAGCCCGACCAGCTGAACGCCTCGATGCGCACGGCGCCGGGCTTCACGAACCCGCTGAGGTGCTTCATCAGCCAGTACTCGTGGGTGTACCGGAACGTGCTGGTCGCGGGATCGACGACGACGAGCGAGTTCTGCGCCCAGCCCCAGCGGCTGACGCCGCCCTCGTCGAGCGCGAGGTTCCAGTAAGTGTAGGCGCTTGCGCCGTTGCTCAGGAAGTGCTTCATCAGCGACCAGGTGTGGCGGGCGAAGCGCCAGTCGTTGAGGCCGTCGCCGCACTCCTGCTCGGTCTGGTAGAGGGCGAGCTCCGGATGGGTGCGGTGGATCTCGGCGATGGCGCCCTTGCCCGCCCACTGGAACCCCGCACCCCTGACCCAGCGCGACGCCTCGGGGTCGGCCAGGACATCGGTGAGCAGGTGGGTGGCCGCGCGTTCCTGCGTCCCGAAGAAGACGTCGACCCCGAGCTCGGCCATCGCCGGCCCGAGCACGCGGATGAACCGCGTGAGGCCGTCGGGGGTCCACGTGCAGCTCGGGAACACCTGCGCGGAGTTGAACTCGTTCTGCGGCATCACCATCTCGATCGCGATGCCCTCGGCGGCGTAGGCCGTGACGAACCGGGCGAAGTAGCGGGCGTACGCGTCGAGGTACTCCGGCTCGAGGCGGAACATGTCGGTGCCCTCGGCGCCCACCTGCTCGTCGCCGATGCCGTTCTCGACGCCCGAGCCGGAGAACGGCTTCGCGCCGGCGTAGTGGCCCGTCGACTTCATCCAGGTCGGCGGACTCCACGGCGACGCCCACAGCCGGAGCGCCGGCTGCTCGACCTGGGCGGCCTGGATGAACGGCACGAGCGTCGACCGGTCGTGGTCGATGCTGAAGTCCGCGAGCTCGAGGTCGCCGGGGGTCTCGTCGTACGAGTACCAGTCGGTCGAGAAGTCGTTCGCGCCGATGGGCATGCGGCAGATCGTGAATCCGGCGGAGTCGCTGTCGGCGTCGCCGGAGAACATCTGGCGCAGGATCCCGCCGCGCTCCTCGGGGGTCAGCCGCGCGAGGGCGGTCCACCCCAGCTCGTTGAAGCAGACGCCGAAGCCCTCCATCGTCTGGTCGGTGTGCTCCCGGTTCAGGATCACGTTCGGGAAGTCGGTCATCGCCGTGATCACCATCGGCGTCGATGCCGGGGCCGGCTGGGTCTGCCACGGGAGATCCTGCGTCGTGACGGTCCAGGTGATGTCGGGCATGGGGCTCCTGCGGGTCGTGCTGGCCGCCTGGTGCTGCCCGGGGCCGAGCATTTGCTGTCGTTCGCAACAAACCTACCGGTGTTCGGTGTTCGGCGCGACCGGCACCGCGCCGAGTCTGGTGCGCCTCAGCGGCTGGTACCGTCGTCGCAGATCGCACCATCACACCGGGGGAACCATGAACAACGCACGCCCGCGCGCAGCCGCCGCGCTCCTTCTCGCTGCCGTCGTGACCGGGGGCCTCGTCGGCTGCTCGCCGGTCGCCGCGGTCAAGGCCGTCTCGAAGGGGGCGGAGTGCCAGTCGATCAAGCGGCACGTGCAGGCATCCGAGGTCGAGGTGAAGGCGCACACCGCCGACACGAAGACCGATCCCGCAGCCTACGAGACGGCCATGAAGCACCTCAGCGTCGACATCGCCGATGCGGCGAAGTCGGTCGGCGACGCCGAGGTGAAGTCGTCGGCTCAGGATGTCGCAGAGTCGCTCGATGTGCTGGTGACCGACTACACGACGTTCTCCGACAGCGGGTTCACCGAGGGCGCGGCCCAGGTCGTCGCCGACAGCAAAGACGTCAAGACCGCCGACGCCGCCTTCGAGAAGGTGTGCGGCTACCAGCTCTGACCGGCGGATCGGCCGCTTTCGGGGCCGGGCGTGCGACGATAACCGGGTGCTCGTTCTCGCCTGCGTCGTCGTCGCGCTCGTCATCGCCGTAATGATCCGGCGCTGGTGGGCGATGTCGCGGGCGCCGAAGCCGGCGCGGCAGGAGGCTCCGACGGCGGGGGCGGGAGTTCCTGCGCCCGGAGCCGAGGTCGTTCTCGGCGCGCCCAACGCCACCGACGTGGCGGGCGCCGACGCGGCCTGGTCAGAGGCCAGGAGGCTGCGGGCCGCGTTGCTCGATCAGGAGGTTCCGCCGACGATCTCCGCGTGGGAGATCGTGCCGGAGGCCGGCGAGGTCTTCTTCTACGACCTGAAAGCCGTGCACGAGCGCTTCTACGGGCAGGACGCCGGCTACCAGCCGACAGGGAGCTTCCTGCTCGGCAGCCCCGCGTTCATCCTCGCGGGCCTCGTCGTCACCGGCGCGGTCAACGCCTCGCGCCAGCGCGCCGCCCAGGCTCTGGCTGCGACGCAGTGGCGCGACCGCGAGGGCATCCGGGTGCTCGTCACCAACCACCGTCTGCTCTGCCTGGTGCGGGGGCAGTGGCTGAGCTTCCACTACGGCGCGATGACGGCCGTCTACCCCGAGGTCGCCGAGCGCACTCTGGTCTGCGGTTTCGAGAGCATCCCGCCGCTGCGCCTGTCGGGCATCGACGCGCCGATCCTGGCGGTCATGACGCTGTTCATGACGCACGGCGCCGACGCGCTCGCCCAGCACCCGGCGCTGCGCCCCCTCGACTAGCGGCTGCCCGGCTCGGCGCGACACCACAATCGGGACTCCCCACCGCGACCACACCGCCCGACACCACGATCGGGACTGCGCACCACGAGATTTCGTGGTGCCCAGTCCCGATCGTGGGTTGAAGCGGGGGATCAGGCGCAGGAACCGCACCCACCCCCGCCGGGCCTACTGCGCGGGGTGCGAGCGCTCGAGCTTCGCGCCCTCCACGTCGACGTCGGGCACGATCCGGTCGAGCCACTTCGGGAACCACCAGGCCGTCTTGCCGAGCAGGTGCATCGCGGCCGGGATCAGCAGCATGCGCACCACGAACGCGTCGAGCAGCACGCCGAACGCCAAGCCGAAGCCGATGGGGCGGATGGTCGACGACTCCGAGAAGATGAAGCCCGAGAACACCGAGATCATGATGATCGCGGCTGCCGTGACAACCGCTCGCCCGGCGGAGAGGCCGCGCTGGACGGCGATCTTCGCGGGTGCCCCGTGGGCGTACGCCTCGCGCATGCCGGAGACCAGGAAGAGCTGGTAGTCCATCGCGAGACCGAACAGCACTCCGACCTCGATGACCGGCAGGAAGCTCAGGATCGGGGCGGGGTCGTGCACGCCGAACAGGGCGCTGGCCCAGCCGAACTGGTACACCGCCGTCAGGGCGCCGAAGGTCGCGAGCAGCGACAGCACGAAGCCGGCGGTCGCGGTCAGCGGCACGAGGATCGACCGGAACACCAGGATCAGGATCAGCAGCGACAGCCCGACGACCAGCACGAGGTAGATCGGCAGCGCGTTGGCGAGCTTCTCCGACACGTCGATGTTGGCGCTGGCGTTGCCGGCGACGCCGAGGGTGATGTCTCCGGCGTCCGACGTGAGCGGCGAGAGGTCGCGCAGCGAGTGCACGAGCGTCTCGGTCGACTCGCTCGACGGGCCGCCCTCGGGGACGACCTGGAACGCCACGACGGTTCCGTCTGACGAGGCGCCGATGGGGGCGACGGCCGCCACGTCGGAGTTCGAGGTCAGGGCCTTGCCAATCGTGATCTCCTGCTTCAGGAGGTCGTCGTCGGTCGCCTTGGCGGGCAGGTCGGCCACGACGACGAGCGGGCTGTTCTGCCCCGCGCCGAACTCGCGCTCGAGGGTCTTGTAGGCCTTGTACTGGCTGGAGTCGGTGGCCTCCGACGAGCCGTCGGGCAGCCCGAGGCGCATCTGCATGGCGGGCAGGGCGATGACGCCGAGGATCACGACGCCGAGCACGAGGGTGGCGACGGCGCGCCAGCTCTTCATCGGCGCGTTCGGCACCCGGGTGGAGGCCGTGTTGCCGATGGCGGCACGCTCCTTCTTGCGGAGGATGCGCATGCCGACGAGCGACAGCATCGCCGGAGTGAACGAGATCGCGACGAGGATCGCGACGGCGACCGCGACGGCTCCGACGGTGCCCATCAGGCCGAGGAAGGGGATGCCGGTGACGTTCAGAGCCAGGAGGGCGACGATGACGGTCGAGCCGGCGAAGACGACGGCGTTGCCGGAGGTGCCGTTCGCGAGTCCGATCGACTCGTGGACGTCCATGCCCTGCTTCAGCTGCTTTCGATGCCGGTTCAGGATGAACAGCGAGTAGTCGATGCCGACCGCGAGGCCCAGCATGATGCCGAGGACGGTGGTGACCGAGTTGAACTCGACCAGGCCGGAGAAGGCCATGGCACCGAGAACAGAGGCGGCCAGGCCGACGATGGCGCTGAGCAGGGGCAGCACCGCGCCGATGATGGTCGACAGCATGATCAGCAGGACGATGGCGGCGACGATCACGCCGACGACCTCGCCCGGCCCGACGATGCTCGGCACGCCCTGGGCGATGTCGCTCGTCGGGTAGATGCGGACCCCGTCGATGCCCTTGGCCGATTTGTCGACGATCGCGGTCTTCAGGTCGGGGTCGACCTCGTACGTGCCGGTGGTGAACTGGATGGAGCCGACGGCGCTGGTCCCGTCTTTCGAGACGAAGCGGATGTTCGACGAGAGGTCGAGCAGCTGCGAGTTGAGCTCGAGCGTGGTGCTCTGGGCCTCGAGCTTCTTCTTGCTGGCGTCGAGCTTCGCCTGGTTCGCGTCGATCGTCTTCTGCTGGCCGTCCAGGATCGCCTGCTGGCCGTCGAGCTGGGCCTTGGCGACGGAGTAGCTGCCGCTCGCCTTCGCCGCGGCGACCGCGCCGTCGAGCTGCTTCTGAGCGGCTTCGAGCTGCGGCTCGGCCGCGTCGATCTGGTCCTGCGCGTCGGCGAGCTGCGTCCGCCCGTCGTCGATGGCCGTGCGCCCGTCGACGATCTTCTGCTTGCCGTCCTCGAGCTGCGCCTGCGTCGTGAAGGGGCTCGTCGCCGACTTCACGCCCTTCATGTCGGCGACCTCGCCGAGCCACGACTTGATGTCGGACTTCTCGGCCGAGGTGAAGGCCTTGCCCGATGTCGTCTCGAAGACGATGCTGCCGCTGCCGCCCGAGGCCTTCGGGAACTTGTCCGAGAGCTCGTTCTGCACCTGCTCGGTGGCCGTGCCGGGAATGCTGATCGCCGACGAGATCGTGCCCTTGAACAGCGAGAAGCCGACGCCGGCCAGCGCGATGATCACCACCCAGGCGACGATGACGGTCCAGTGGCGGCGGGCGGAGAAGCGCCCGAGACGGTAGAGGAGTCCGGCCATGCTGCTGATCTCGGCTTTCTGCGTTGATGTGGTGGAGGTGTGCGGGTGGGGTGCGCCGGTGAACCCCGGGTGAGACGTCTAGTGGTGGTAGCCCGTGCGGACCGTGTCGATGAGGCGGCCGAGCAGCTCGCTCCACTGTGCTCGCGTGCCGGCGTCGAGGCGCACGTCGGTCATGACGACCCAGTGCTTGGCGATGACGATGACGCCGCCCATCAGCGAGCTCACGAGCAGCTCGGCGTCGAGCGAGTCGGCGCCCGGGTTGCGGCGGGCCACCTCGGGCAGCAGCCGCTCGGCAGCGCGCGCGAAGGCGGCGTCGCTGAGGGCGCGGCCTCGGGAGTCGATCGGGTCGAGGGGGCCCAGGATCCGCCCGATCGACGCGATGGCCGACGGCAGGTCGGCGGTGCGCAGCATCTGCGCCACCTCGTCGAACATGGCGGAGCGGCTGCCGTCGCCGACCGGGGTGGCCCGGGCGACCGCGAGGAAGTCCTCGATGATGACCTCGAGCGCATCGTCGCAGAGGGTGAGCAGGATCTCGTCGAGCGAGGCGAAGTGGTTGAACACCGTGCGACGGGCGACGTCGGCGCGCTCGGCCAGCTCGTCGACGCTGAACCGCGGGCCGCCCTTCTCGTCGACCAGCTCGCGCGCGGCGCCGAGGATCGCGGCGCGGTGGCGCGCCTTCAGAGCGGCGCGACGGTCGGGTACCTCGGTGATCACGAGATCACACTAGGTGCATCCATGCACTCGGTGCATGCACGCACACGCGATTCGCAGGCATTGGCTTCGAGCAACGCGCTCGTCCATAGCGTTCCCTTACGTTCTCTTGGCGGCTCCTGTGGAGGCTGAGGGCGGGCCGGCAGGGCGCCTTCCTAGCGTGAGCGAGTCCGACAGTCAGGACCCCCGACCACAGGAGCCCGCATGTTCTTCACCTACCTCCGCCGAGAGCTCGGCAACCGCAAGAAGCAGAGCATCATCATCGCGATGGGCATGGCCCTGGCCATCGCGCTCGTCATCATCGTCAACGGCGTCTCGGCCGGGGTGAAGAGCGCGCAGTCGACGGCTCTCTCGTCGGTCTACGGCGTCGGCACCGACATCACCGTGACGAAGACCGCCACGGCCGGGGGCGCGGGAGCGGGTGGCCAGCAGTTCGCCTTCGGCTCCGGCGACTCCGCCAGCGGCTCGTCGAGCAGCAAGACCAAGCTGTCGCAGTCGACCCTGCAGCTCGCGATGGGCACGTCGAGCCTCAAGGAGTCGTCGCTCGCCACGGTCGAGGCCGTCGAGGGAGTGAAGTCGGCCACCGCGACCCTGAGCCTCACGAACAGCTCGTTCTCGGGCTCGATCGGGGCGGCGCCGTCGAGCGGCGGCACGAGCGGCTCCGGCACCACCGGCGAGGCTCCGACCACCGGAAGCGGCACGGACTCGAGCAGCAGCACGAGCACCGGCACGGGCCCCAGCAGCTTCAGCGTCGACTCGTTCACCGTCACCGGCATCTCGACGACCGACACGAGCGTGGGGCCGATGTCGGCGACGGCGCTCGACTCCGGCCGCTACCTGAAGGCCAGCGACGACGGCACGAAGAACGTCGTGCTCGACAGCACCTACGCGACCACCGAGAAGAAGACCGTCGGCGACACCCTCACCATCGGCGGCAAGAAGTTCACCGTCGTCGGGATCGTCTCGTCGTCGTCGTCGAGCTCGGCCACCGCCTCTGACACGTACATCCCGCTCGACACCGCGCAGTCGCTCGCCGACCTCGACGGCAAGGTCACCGACATCTCCGTCTCGGCCGACTCGGCGTCCGACGTCACGAGCATCCAGACCGCCATCGAGAAGGCCCTCCCCAGCGCGACGGTCTCGACCGAGGCCGATCTGGCCTCGAGCATCTCAGGCTCGCTCTCGACCGTCTCGAACCTGGTGTCGAACCTCGGCAAGTGGCTGTCGCTGATCGTCCTGGCCGCCGCCTTCGCCATCGCCGTGCTGTTCACGGTCTCCGGCGTCAGCCGCCGCACCCGCGAGTTCGGCACTCTCAAGGCGATCGGCTGGTCGAACGGCCGGATCGTGCGCCAGGTCGCCGGGGAGTCTGTGGTCAACGGCCTCATCGGCGGGGCCATCGGCGCCGCGGTCGGCATCGCCGGGATCATCATCGTCAACGTCATCGCCCCGACCCTGTCGACCGCCGCCGCGGCGTCGACCTCCGGCCCCGGCGCCGGCGGCCCCGGCGGAGCGTCCACCGCGAGCACGACGACCGACATCGCGCTCCAGATCCCGCTGACGGCGGGCATCATCCTCATCGCGGCAGGCTTGGCCGTGCTCGGCGGACTCCTCGCCGGCGCCTTCGGCGGATGGCGGGCCTCGCGCCTGCGACCGGCCGAGGCGCTGCGGAGCGTCGCGTGAGACGCACGTCGCGCCGGGCCGGGCCCGCTCCGGCCGAGGGCCGCGGGAGCGTCTCGCCCAGCCCGACCACGATGGCCCGCCCCGCCTTCGCACCCCGATTCGCCGCAGCCCGTTGCGCCGCACCCCGTACCGCCGCACCCCGTTGCGCCGCACCCCTTGCCGCCGCACCCCAGGAGACCCCATGACCACGACCATCCCGACCCCGCTCGCCACGACCATCGGCGGCCGCGATGCCGCGTTCACGCTCACCGGCGTGACCAAGACGTACCGGCAGAAGAAGCGCACCGTCGAGGCGCTGCGCGGCGTCGACCTGGTGATCCCGCGCGGGCAGCTCGTCGCCGTGCAGGGCCCGACCGGCGGCGGCAAGTCGACGCTGCTGCAGATGCTGGGCGCGCTCGACCGGCCGACCTCGGGCTCGGTGAAGCTGGGGGCGCAGGAACTCGCGACGGCCTCCGACGGGGCCCTCGCCCGGGCGCGCGCCACCGAGATCGGATTTATCTTCCAGGGGTTCAACCTGATCCCGACGCTGTCGGCGGCCGAGAACGTCGAGACCGCGTTCGCCGACAGCTCCCTGCCGCGAGACGAGCGCCGCAACCGGGTGGCCGCCGCGCTCGAGTCGGTCGGCCTGGCGGAGCGGGCCGAGCACCTGCCGTCGGAGCTCTCCGGCGGCCAGCAGCAGCGTGTCGCGATCGCCCGAGCCCTCGTGAAGGAGCCGCGCGTGCTCCTCGCCGACGAGCCGACGGGAGCCCTCGACGAGGTGACCCGCGACGAGATCATGGCGCTGCTGGAGGGGGTGTGGCGGGAGCGCGGCCTGACGCTGGTGATCGTGACGCACGACTCGGCGGTGGCTCGCCGCGCCGAGCGCCGCCTCTACATCAAGGCCGGCCAGGTCTCCGAGCGCTAGACGCCGGCGGTCGGGCTAGCGAAGCGATGCCCCTTCGGCACGAGGCGGACATCGGCCTTCGATCGCGCGAAACGCGCCCCCCACTCCGTGTGGTAGACGCGGAGATCCTCAGAAGATCTGCCCGACGGGCTCGCGCTTCTCGGCCTGGAAGCGGTCTTCCGCGCGGCCGAGCGCCCAGTACGCCGAGAGCGACAGGTGGGCCCGGTCGAGGCCCCAGCCGTCGGTGAGCACCCGGCGCACCTGCTTGATGGCCGTGCGCTCGCCGTGCACGAACGCCTGCACCACGCCCTCGGGCCGCGCGAGCTCTTCGGCGGCGGCGACGAGCAGGCTGCCGGGGGCGGCGCCAGCGCGGTGCAGCCAGCGGAGCTCGACGCCGGTCGGCGCCGTGAGCGGCAGCTGATCGGCGGCCGACTCGACCTCGAGCAGCGCGACGCCGCGGGCGTCGGTGCTGAGCGCTTCGATGGCCGCGGCGAGGGCGGGCAGCGCGGCGTCGTCGCCGACGAGCAGATGGAAGACCGCGGGGTCGGCCGACGGCGCATAGCCGCCGCCAGGCCCCGACAGCGCGAGCAGGTCGCCCGGCTGGGCCGCGGCGGCCCACGGCCCTGCGAGGCCCTCGTCGCCGTGCACCACGAAGTCGACGGCGATGGTCTTCGCGGCCTCGTCGACCGAGCGGACCGTGTAGGTGCGGCGCACCGGGACGTCCTCCGGCGCGAGGGTCTCGCGCAGCGCGTCGAGGTCGTACGGCGGCACGAGCCCGAGGTACGGCTTCGCCAGCAGCAGCTTGACGTACTTGTCGGTCGCAGCGAGGCGCTCGGGGTCGGCCCCGGCGAGGAACGCGTCGAACGCGTCGCCGCCGAGGTGGACGCGCACTAGGTGGGGCGTGAGCCGCTCCACGCGGTCGACGACGAAGACGGACTGGGGGCGGGCGGGGCGATCTCCGGGCATCCAGCCATTCTGCCCGGGGACGACGCGTCGAACCGCCCCGTTCGGGGGATCCATAGAGTGCACACTCTGCAGATACTGTGAATTCACCAAGACTTTTGTGGTCCAGGGGGACCCCACGATGCAGGAGACGCTGTGACCATCTCGACCGCCCGCCCGCCACTCCGATTCCAGACGCCGCAGGGGTGGCCGCAGCCGCCCGCCGACTGGGTCGTCCGCAACCAGGGCTGGCAGCCGCCCGCGGGCTGGACCCCGCCGACCAGCGGACAGTACCCGCTCGCCCCGGCTCCGCAGGGCTGGCGGTTCTGGGCTCCGAACGGCGCCGCCTGGGACGACTACCGTCAGCCCTTCGCCAAGCACGCGCACCGCGCCATCCTGGTCGGCGGCATCATGCTCGGTGTCGCGATCGCGATCACCCTCGCCGGCATGCTGGGCGAGTTCGGCCGCTCGTACTACCTCCTCTACGGAACCCTGATCTTCGGCGCGATCCGCCTGATCACCGGTCTGGCGGCGCTCCGCAAGGTCGACCCCGCGGCCCGCGCCGCCATCGGCCCCGACTCGATCGAGGTGCGCCGTCAGCTCGACTCCGAGGGCTACCGCGCCTACCTCGACCGGACGGCTCGCGAGCGTGCCGAGACAGGTGCCCCGGCGCAGACGTTCGACGAGTTCGGCTTCGGCCGCGACGCGCAGCCGTGGGACGGAGCCGCAGTTCCTGCGCCCCAGCTGCCCGAGGGTGCGCCGTCGCCGACCATGGCCCTCTGGGCGTCAGCCGCACCCGCCGCCTCCGCCGCCGCGGCGTTCACCGACGCCGACACGGGCCGACGCTCGCGACGCGGCCTCTGGATGGGGCTCGGCGCCGCGGCCGCGATCGTGATCGGCATCGCGATCCCGCTGGCGATTCCGCACGGCTCCACCTCGACGGCTCTCTCGTCGCTGTCGAACTCGAACCCCGCTGCCGACTCGACGGTCTACGTGCCCACCGACGGCTGGACGGTGCTCGACACGAACACCTGCACGACCGGCACCGACTGCCTGAACATCGACGTGCAGCCGGTCGCGAGCTGCCCGGCGGCGACGATCGACTGGGGCTTCGCCGACTCGAAGACCGGCAGCGACAAGGCGACCCGGACGACCCCGGTGGCGCTCGTCGCCGGCCAGACCGCCCACGTGTCGATGCCGATCGGCGACGACATGTCCGGTGCGAAGTACATCTTCCTCGAGGCCGTGCACTGCTAGCGGCGCAGGATCCGCGACGACGCCGATGACGTACACCCCCGACCGCCCGCCGCTCCGCTTCGTGCCCCCGCCCGGCTGGCCGACGCCGACACCCGAGTGGGTCGCCCGCAACCAGGGCTGGCAGCCACCCGCGGGGTGGACGCCGCCGCTGCGGCGTCCCGTGTACGCCGCCCCGCCGGAGTGGCAGTTCTGGGCGCCCGAGCCGACTCATTGGACGCCGTTCCGGGCCACCTTCACCTCGGGAATCACCAGCGCGCTCACGTGGGGCTCGATCATCCTGGCGATCGGCGTGCTCTTCGGGGTGACGGCGATCGCGTCGGGCGACCACAGCTTCCTCGGCATGACGGCGCTGTTCTTCGTCTTCGGCGGCATCCGCCTGGCGACCGGACTCAGCGCGCGGGCGACCGTCGAGCGGCGCGTGCGCGAAGCGATCCGCACGGCGGCGCCCGTGGTGCGCCACGACGTCGACTCGTGGGCGTACCGCGCCTACCTCGATGCCACGGCGGGCGCGCGCGCGCAGACCGGCCGGCCGCCCATGCACTTCGACGAGTTCGGCTTCGCGCGCGACGCCGCCGGATGGGGTGCCGGGGCCGAGTCGGCCATCCTGGCGCCGATGCGCTGGACGGCGCCGGTCGTCACGCCGAAGCCGCCGATGATCCGCAAGAGCCTGCGGATCGCGCTGCTCGTGATGATCGGGCTGATCCTGCTCGTCGCCCTCCCCGGCCTCGTCCAGTCGGCGCTCGGCGGCTGACCCGCTCCCTCGCTAGTAGCGCAGGCCGTGCCCGAATCGGAACAGCGGATCGGCGGTGTCGAACGCGACGTCCTCGCGCGACGCCTCGACGGCGGCCATCGAGCGGGGCAGGTCGAACGGCAGCGCCCCCTGCGGAGACTCGTCGCCGAACAGCACGGCCACGAGGTTCTCGTCCGAGCACCCGTAATCGGCCACCAGCGCGCCGACCTCGCCCGCGAAGGGCGTGAGGATCGCCGGGCGGTCGAGGTAGACGTCGAGCACCGTGGGCACGGTCGCCGCGATCGCGGTGATGCGGTCGATCTCGGCCTGGGCGAAGTCCAGCGACCCGGCGTGGAAGTGCGCCTCGAAGCCCTCGCCCCGGGCCTCGAACGGAGCCTTGACGCGCAGGATCGCGACGTCGGCCTCGGCCGGGTCGTCGACGGCCGTGCCGTGCCCCTCGAGCGCCGTGGCGGGGAGACCGTAGACCTTGGCGCCCGCGGCGAGCGGCAGGAGGCCGTCGTTCACCAGCAGCGTCAGCGACGCGCGCTGCGCCGCCGCACCGGCCGCGACGAACTCGTCGTTGCCGACGACGACGGCGGCGCGCTCCTCGTCGACGAACGGGTTCTCGAAGAGGCCGAGCCGGAACTTCTCGCGCAGCAGGCGCCGCACCGAGACGTCGAGGCGGGCTTCGGCCAGGCGTCCGCTCGTGGCGAGGCCGAGCACCACGTCGGTGCAGAGCTCGCCGCCGAACTGGTCGACGCCCGCCTCGAGCGCCTTGAGCGCCCGCTCCTCGCGGCTGAGGTCTTCGACGCCCCAGGCCCGGGCCGGGTACATCGTGCCCATGATGTCGGCGTCGGTGAGGAGGCCCCAGTCGGTGCAGACCACGCCGTCGAAGCCGTAGCGCTCCCGGAGCAGGCCCGTGATGACCTGCTTGTTGAACGAGAAGCCGACCTCCTCGTACTGGGTGCCGACCGGCATGCCGTAGTAGGGCATGATCTGCGATCCGCCGGCGGCGAAGGCCGCCTCGAACGGCTTGAGGTGCTGCTCGAACATGCCGCCCGGGTAGACCTGTTCGCGGCCGTAGGCGAAATGCGGGTCTTCACCGTCTTTCTGAGGCCCGCCGCCGGGAAAGTGCTTGGTCATCGTCGACACCGACTCGGGCCCGACCGACTCGCCCTGGAAGCCCCGGATGTAGGCGACCACCAGCTCCGAGGTGAGGTCGGCGTCCTCGCCGAAGGTGCCGTTCGCCCGCGACCATCGCGGCTCGGTCGCCAGGTCGATCTGCGGATGCAGGGCGACGCGCAGGCCGACCGCGAGGTACTCCCGGCGCGCCATGTCGGCGAACCGCTCGACCAGCTCGGGGGAGCGGATCGCCGCGAGGCCCAGCGTCTCGGGCCACTGCGAGAACGGGCCCGCCATCATGGCCGTGCCCGGGTTGTCGGTGAACGCGTGCCGCGGGTCGGTCGAGAACGAGATCGGGATTCCCAGCGGAGTCGAGACCGCGAGCCGCTGGGCGACGTTCAGCCACTGGGCGAACTCGCGCCCCGACCCGGGCGCGCCCAGCAGGTTGAAGTGGTTCATCCGCTGGTCGACGACCATCGTCTGAAGCGACGGGAGGCCGAACGCCGGGTTCGCCACCGTCGGGTCGCCGAGCGCCGCCATGCTGTGGAACAGCAGGCCCACCTTGTCGGCTGTGTCGAGCCGACAGAGCAGATCGTCGACGCGCTGGTCGATGTCGAGCGAGGCGTCCTGATACGGGTGGGCGATGGCGGCGTCGGTCATGGGGTGATCAGCTCCGGTCTTGGGCGAAGGCCGCGTCGAACGCCGACGACGGCTGCGGGAACGACAGGCCGCGCACGAACTGCAGCGCCTCGGGGGCGCCGACGAGGCGGTCCATCCCGGCATCCTCCCACTCGACCGAGAGCGGGCCCTCGTAGCCGATGGCGTTGAGCATGCGCACGGCGTCCTCCCACGGCACGTCGCCGCGCCCGGTGGAGATGAAGTCCCAGCCGCGTCGGGGGTCGGCCCAGGGCAGGTGCGACGAGAGACGCCCGTTCCTGCCGTTGAGCCGCTTCTTCGTGTCTTTGCAGTGCACATTGAAGATGTGCTCCTGGAAGTCCCAGAGGAAGCCAACGGCGTCGAGGTCTTGCCAGACCATGTGCGAAGGGTCCCAGTTGATGCCGAACGAGGCGCGGTGGCCGATCGCCTCGAGCGTCTTCTTCGTGGTCCAGTAGTCGTAGGCGATCTCGGACGGGTGCGGCTCGAGGGCGAAGCGGACGCCGACCTCCTCGAAGACGTCGAGGATGGGGTTCCAGCGATCGGCGAAGTCCTGGTAGCCGGCCTCGACGAGCTCGTCGCGCACCGGCGGGAACATGGCGACGTACTTCCAGATCGACGAGCCCGTGAACCCCGTGACCGTCTTCGCGCCCAGGCGGGCGGCCGTGCGGGCGGTGTTCTTCATCTCGGCGGCGGCGCGCTGGCGGACGCCCTCGGGGTCGCCGTCGCCCCAGACCGAGTCGGGGAGCATGTCGCGGTGGCGCTGGTCGATCGGGTCGTCGCACACGGCCTGGCCCTTGAGGTGGTTCGAGATCGCGAAGACCTGGAGGCCGTTCTTCTCGAGGATCGCCTTGCGATCGGCGATGTAGGCGTCGTCGGTGGCGCCGCGGTCGGGGTCGAGGTGGTCGCCCCAGCAGGCGATCTCGAGGCCGTCGTAGCCCCACTCGCCGGCGAGGCGGCAGACCTCCTCGAAGGGCAGGTCGGCCCACTGGCCGGTGAACAGGGTGATCGGTCGCTGGATGCTCATCGGGTCTCTCCGTTCGCGGTGGCGGTGGCTCGGGTGGTCGTCCACGCGCTCCCGGCCTCGCTCGACCGGTCGACGGCGTCGAGGACGCGCTGCACCTGCAGGCCGTCCTCGAATGACGGGGTGGGCTGGGTTCGTGCGTCGATGGAGGTCAGGAGGTCGACGAGCTGGTGCGAGAACGCGTGCTCGTAGCCGATGGTGTGCCCGGTCGGCCACCAGGCGGCGAAGTAGGGGTGCTCGGGCTCGGTGACGAGGATCCTCTTGAAGCCGAGCTCGGTGGCCGGCGCCGTCGCGTCGTAGAACTCCAGCTCGTTCTCGCGCTCGAGGTCGAACGAGAGGGCGCCCAGGCTGCCGGCGATCTCGATGCGGAAGGCGTTCTTGCGGCCCGTCGCGAAGCGCGTCGCCTCGAACGAGCCGATGGCGCCGCCCGAGAGCTTGGCGGTGAAGAGCGCGAGGTCGTCGACGGTGACCTGGCCGCGCTCGGTCGACGCGGCGCCGCCGAGGCTGGTCTGCGCGACGCTCTCGTCGAGCAGCGGTCGCTCGGTGACGAACGTGTGCAGCAGGCCCGAGACGTCGTCGAGCGTCTGCCCCGTGATGAACTGCACGGCGTCGATGGCGTGCGCTCCGATGTCGCCGAGAGCGCCGGAGCCGGCCTTGGCCTTGTCGAGGCGCCAGGTCATCGGGCCGTCCTCGTCGACGAGCCAGTCCTGGAGGTACTGCGCCCGGACCTGCCGGATCGTGCCGAGCCGCCCCTCGGCGACCAGCTGCTTGGCGAAGGTGAGCGCAGGAACTCGGCGGTAGCTGAACCCGACCATCGCGTACACGCCGCGCTCGGCCGCCGCCTTCGCTGCCGCCGCCATCGTCTCGGCCTCCTCGACCGTGTTGGCCAGCGGCTTCTCGCACAGCACGTGCTTGCCGGCCTCGAGCGCGGCCACGGCGATCTCGACGTGGGTCGAGCCGGGGGAGGAGATGTCGATGAGGCCGATGTCGGGGTCGTTCACGACGTCGTGCCAGTCGTTGGCCGTCTTCTCCCAGCCCCACTTCTCGGCCGCGGCGGTGGTCGCCGACGCGTTGCGGCCGACCAGCGTCGACATGACCGGGGTGAGCGGCAGGTCGAAGAAGCGCGGCGCGACGCGGAAGGCCTGCGAGTGCGCGGCTCCCATGAAGCCGTGGCCGACCATGGCGACGTTGATGTGTTCGGGCATTCGGCGACTCCTTTGTCGTGCACTTTGTTTCGGTACGCTACAAACTACCCGGTCGGTGCGCTGACTCGCCAGCGTCTTTCGTATGACGTATTGCGCAACCGGTTGACCACTTCTAGAGTGAGCGCGGGCCACCGCATCCCGGGGATGGCGGTTATGCGACCACGGTCCCGTTTCGAAGGAGAGACATGCTGGAACACGTCCGGCCCCGCGCCCGCGTCATCGTCGACAACGACTTCTCGGGCGACCCCGACGACCTCTGGCAGCTCGCTCACCACGTGCTCTCGCCCTCCGTCGAGATCCCCTTCGTCATCGGCTCGCACCTGGCGCCGAACGACGGCTTCGACTCGAGCGATCACCAGGCCGCCAACGCGGTGACGGTCGCGACCGACCTGCTCGAGCGCGTCGGCCGCGCCGACATCCCCGTGGTCCAGGGCGCCGAGCTGGCGCTGGTCTCGCCGACCGAGCCGCGCGACTCGGCCGCCGCCCGCGCGATCATCGCCGAGGCCCTCCGCGACGACACCGACCTGCCGCTCTACTTCGCGGCCGGCGCCGGAATGACCGACCTCGCCAGCGCGCTGCTGCTCGAGCCGTCGATCGCGGCGAGGATCACGCTGGTCTGGATCGGCGGCAACGAGCACCCGGGCATCGGCACCCCGCCTCCCGGCGCCTCGGCCGTCGAGTACAACCTCAACATCGACGTGCAGGGTGCCCGGACCGTCTTCGCGGCACCCGACCTCGCCATCTGGCAGGTGCCCCGCGACGCGTACCGCCGGGTGCTGATGTCGTTCGCCGAGATCGACGCGCGCGTGCGCCCGCTGGGCCCGCTGGGGGAGTACCTCGCGTCGTCGCTCGACGCCGTGGCCTCGCGGGTGCTGGAGTTCGGCCTCAACATCGGCGAGACGTATGTGCTCGGCGACAGCCCGCTGGTCTTGCTCACCGCTCTTCAGTCGTCGTTCGAGGCCGACCCGTCGTCGAGCGACTACGTGCTCGTGCCGCGCCCGCAGCTCGGCGACGACGGGCAGTACCGGCCGCCGCTCGAGGGTGCCGGCACGATCCGCGTCTACACGCACCTCGACCTCCGCCTCCTGATCGACGACCTCGTCGCGAAGCTCGCCCTCCACTCCCGTAAGGCCCTCTCATGACCGACCGCCTCCAGAACAAGACCGCCCTGGTGACCGGCGCCGCCTCGGGCATCGGCCGGGCGATCGCCGACGCCTTCGCCGCCGAGGGCGCGACCGTGGTCTTCGCCGACCTCGACGGGGCCGCTGCCACCGCGGCCGCGGCGTCGGTGCCCGACGACCGCGGCGTCGCCGTCTCGATGGACATCGCCGACGAGGGGGCCGTCGAGGCCGGCTTCGCGGCTCTCGCCGCGGACGGCATCGTGCCGGACGTCGTCGTCGCCAACGCGGGCGTGCAGCTCTTCGGCCACGACGCCAAGGTCGCCGACGTCTCGCTCGAGACCTGGAACCGCACCGTCGGGATCAACCTCACCGGCACGTTCCTGACCGTCAAGCACGCGGTCCGCTCCATGCTCGCCAACGCCGGCGGCTCCATCATCGCGACCGGCAGCCCGACGGGCGTGAACGGCGAGGGCTCCGAGTTCGCGGCCTACTCGTCGACCAAGGGCGGCATCCACTCGCTCGTGCGCGCGACGGCCATGGCGTACGCCCGCGACGGCATCCGCGTGAACACGGTCGTGCCGGGCTACACCGAGACGCCGCTCGTCTCGGCCATCTCGGGCGATGCCGAGTCGCGCGCCGCCATCACCTCGCGCGTCCCGCTCGGCCGACCCGGCACCCCCGCCGACGTCACCGGCATCATGGTCTACCTCGCCAGCGACGAGTCGTCGTACGCGACCGGCGCGATCTTCACGGTCGACGGCGGGATGACGTCGCTGTAGGCGTCGCGGTCGCGGTCGCCGTCGCTGGCTCCGCCCGCCGGATCGGCAGGCCCCCGTCGGGTCGGTCGGCCGGCCCGCCGAAACGGCACGTCCCCGACGATGCCACGGCGGGAGCGAGCCGATCTGGCGGGGGCGGCCGCCCGATACGGATCCCGCTTCGTGGCGTCCAGCGACCGGAACGACGAAACCCTCCGAATCGGCCTGCACACGTGTCCACGGACAGGCGCGGGGGCCGAATCGGAGGGTCTGCGCCGGTTCGGAGGTTCTGAGCCGTCACCGGCGGCGCTAGACCAGGTACGCCCCCGCCGCCGCGTCGTACTGCTCGCGGATCGCCGGCTGCGCGTCGCCCGGCACGACGACGGCGTCGCCGCCGGCCCACGCAGCAGCCGACCCGGTCACGAGCCGAGCGGCCTGCGCCGCCGCCCCGAGCGCGACGTACTCGCCGGGCGTCGGCACGGTCACGTCGCGCCCGAACACCTGCGCGGCGATGGCCTGCACGGCGGCATTCTGCGCCGCCCCGCCGATGAGCAGCAGGCGCTCCACCGTCACGCCCGACGCGACGACCGCGTCGACGCCGGCCGCGAGCGAGCAGAGCATGCCCTCGATGGCGGCGCGCGCGAGGTGCGCGGGGGTCATCGTGGCGGAGGTCAGCCCTGTCAGCGTCCCGGTGGCGTCGGGCAGGTTGGGGGTGCGCTCGCCCGCGAGGTAGGGCACGAAGACGAGCCCGCCCGTTCCTGCGCCCACGGTCAGGGCAGCCTCGCCGAACGCCTCGTAGTCGAGACCGAGCAACGCGCTCGTCGCATCGAGCACGCGGGCGGCGTTGAGCGTGGTGACGATCGGCAGCCGCTGGTCGGTGGCGTCGGCGAATCCGGCGACTGTTCCCGACTCGTCGGACGTGACGCTGGGCGCCACGCCGAAGACCGTGCCGCTGGTGCCGAGCGAGATCACGACGTCGCCCGCCCCGGCCCCGAGGCCGAGCGCGGCCGAGGCGTTGTCGCCCGCACCCGCCCCGATTCTCAGGCCCGCAGGAACGCGCGCCCCCGCCGGCAGCTCCACCGCGCCGTCGACGGCGCCCATCACCTCGTCGTGCGCGACCACGCGCGGGACGACGACGCCGTCGGCGTCGCCCTCCGCCCCGGCCACGCGCAGCGGGCGCTCGAACGCACGCGCGAACAGCTCGTCGTCGTAGGCGTCGCGGGCCGGGTCGTAGTAGGCGGTGCCGCTGGCGTCGGAGCGATCCGTCGCCAGAGCGTCGAGGTCGGGGCCCAGCGGCGAGTCGTCGGCCGGGCCGTAGCCGCGGAGCCGCCACGACAGCCAGTCGTGGGGGAGCGCCACCGCCGCGACGCGGGCGGCGTTCTCTGGCTCCGCGTCACGGAGCCAGCGCAGCTTCGTCGCGGTGAACGAGGCGACGGGGACGAGCCCGGTGCGCGCCGCGTAGGCGGCGGCACCGAGCTCGTCGGTCAGGTCGCGGGCGGCCTGGGCGCTGCGGGTGTCGTTCCAGAGGAGGGCGTCGCGGACGACGCGCCCCTCCGAGTCCAGCGCCACGAGACCGTGCTGCTGGCCGCCGACCGACAGGGCCGACACGTCGTCGAGCCCGCCCGCCGCGGTGATCGCCTCGCCGAGGGCGCGCCACCACTCCGACGGGTTCACCGAGGTGCCGTCGGGGTGGGAGGCGCGACCCTCGCGGACGATCGCCCCGGTGGCGGCGTCGACGATGACGACCTTACAGCTCTGCGTCGAGGAGTCGACGCCGGCTACGAGTTCTGCCATGGTCTAGCGCGCGCCCATGAGGTGCTCGAGCGCCAGCTGCTGCAGGCGCACGAAGCCGAAGCCCTTGGCGCCGAAGTAGGAGTCGGCGTCGAAGTCCTCGTAGGCGGAGGTGTCGGCCAGGATCTGGTCGTAGGTCTCGCCGTCGTTCAGGGTCGGCGTACGCAGCTCGTCGACCTTCGATGCGGCGAGGGCCGCCTGCACCTCGGGGTCGGCGCGGAACGCCGCGGCGCGCTCCTTGAGCAGCAGGTACATGCGCATGTTGGCTGCGGCCGAGTCCCAGACGCCCGAGATGTCTTCGGTGCGGCTCGGCTTGTAGTCGAAGTGGCGCGGGCCGGTGTAGGCCGGGACGCCGCCCGGGCCGCCGTTCTCGAGCAGGTCGACGAGCGAGAACGCGTTCTGCAGGTCGCCGTGGCCGAAGACGAGGTCCTGGTCGTACTTGATGCCGCGCTGGCCATTGAGGTCGATGTGGAAGAGCTTGCCGCAGTACAGCGCCTGGGCGATGCCGGCGGTGAAGTTCAGGCCCGCCATCTGCTCGTGGCCGACCTCGGGGTTGACGCCGAAGAGCTCGGGCTTCTCGAGGGTGTCGATGAAGGCGATCGCGTGGCCGAGGGTCGGCAGCAGGATGTCGCCGCGAGGTTCGTTCGGCTTGGGCTCGATGGCGAACTTGATGCCGTAGCCCTTGTCCTCGGTGTACTGGGCGAGCATGTTGACGGCCTCGCGGTAGCGCTCGAGAGCAGCCTGCACGTCTTTGGCGGCGTCGTACTCGGCGCCCTCGCGGCCGCCCCACATGACGAAGGTCTCGGCGCCGAGCTCGGCGGCGAGGTCGACGTTGCGCATCACCTTGCGGAGGGCGAAGCGGCGCACCTGGCGGTCGTTCGACGTGAAGCCGCCGTCCTTGAAGACGGGGGCCGAGAACAGGTTCGTCGTGATCATCGGGACCTTCACGCCCGTGGCCGAGAGAGCGCCCTTGAGACGGTCGATCTGGGTCTGGCGCTCGGCGTCGGTCGAGCCGAACGCGAAGAGGTCGTCGTCGTGGAAGGTGAGGCCGTAGGCGCCGAGCTCGTCGAGCTTCTCGACGGCCTCCACGACGTCGAGCGGCGGGCGCGTGGGGCCGCCGAACGGGTCGGACCCGTTGTAGCCGATGGTCCAGAGACCGAAGGAGAACTTGTCGTCGCGCGTGGGCTTCGTTGCCATGAGGGGTCACCGTTCTGAGAGGTAGACGGCACGGGGATTGTTGTGCCAAACACCAAACTAGGTGCGCGCTGGCGTCAGGTCAAGGAGCGCCGCGCCGGAACCTGTCTCGGACGGCCGAGGCGGCCCGGATCCACAGCGGCTTCGCCCGCAGCGCCCGGAGCTCGATCTCACGGCGACGCGCGGCGGCCTCGCGCTCCCGCTCGAGGCGCAGCTCCTCCTGCAGCCGCTCGACGCGCGCCTTCTCGGCGACGGGGTCGGCCAGCACTCCGTCTCTCGCCATCATCAGCGCTATCCACGACGCCACGATCAGCAGCACCTGGCAGACCAGGTTCAGGAAGATGAGCAGACCGACGATGACGGCGAACGACGCGAGGAGCGGATTGGTCGTGCCGCGCCCGAGCAGCGATCCTGCGACCGTCTTCAGCACGCCGAGCGCCAGCGCGCCGAGCAGTGCGCCCTGGAGGAGGCGCCGCCGGGGGATGTGCAGGCCGGCGAGCACGATGAAGAGCCCCATCAGCACGGCCGTGTCGAAGACGAAGACCACGGCGAGGCCGACCAGCCGCAGCAGCAGGGTCGCGGCCGGGTTCGACTGCGAGATGTCGAGCATGCCGAGCAGGAACCGCACCGACGAGGTGCTCACCAGCGACAGCACGCTCGAGGCCAGCACCGCCACGCCGAACAGCAGCCCGATCAGGAGGTCTTTCGCCTTGAGCAGCAGGAAGGGCTCCGTCGGCTGCGGCACGTCGAAGATCGTGCGCACCGATCCGCGCGCCGAGCCGAGGAACCCGATGGCCGTGAACACCAGCACGACGACGGCGATCGCGCCGGTGAGGCTGAACACGCTGGCGTGCAGCAGCGAGGTCGGGTCGATCGCGCCCTTGCCGCCTCCGCCGGGCGACGAGATGAGGCCCGGGACCGACGCGTCGATGATGTCGAACAGGGAGTCCTGCAGCGACGGGCTCTGTGACAGCACGATTCCGGCGACCGCGAAGCCCGACCACAGCGCCGCGAACAGGGCGAACAGCGCCTGGTAGGCCAGGCCGGCGGCGAGCACGAACCCGTTCTTGCCGCCGAACAGCAGCATCACGCGGATCGGGAAGAATGCGAACACGCGGTCGAAGAGGCGGTCGACGGCGTTCTTCTCGGGCGCGGTCGTCATGCTCCGACCGTATCGTGCCTGCCCCGCGCCGGTATCGGCGGGGGCCGCCGCTGCGGGCGGGTCTCTCGTCACTGGGCCGAAGCCGACGGAGACCCGCCTTGTCGATCAGGCGACGCGGGAGCCGACGGCGGCGAGAGCGGAGCGGACCGAGCCCCACGACGTCAGGCGCTCGCGCACGTCGTCGCGCGTCTCGGCGGCGATCGCCTCGGTCAGCGCGCCCTCGAGTACCTCGTCGATCAGGATGCGGCGGCGCTGGTTCTTGGATGCGATCGCGGCCTCCACCATCGCCAGGCTCATGATGTTTCCGTGCACCTCGCCGTCGGGGGCCTCGCCCGTCCGGAGCGCGCGGGTGAAAGCCGTCAGCGAGCCGGCGATCCCGTCGCCGAGCGAGGCAGCGGGCGCAGGAACTCCGAGCCCGCCGTCGACCTCGCTCGTGGGGGAGTCGTCGCCGTTCCACAGCGCCGAGCCGTGCTCGCCGCTGACCCGCCACGATCCGTTCCACGACGTCTCGAACCCGGGGCTGCACCACGAGCCGTCGTACTCGTAGCGGACGCCGCCCTCGAACTCGAACAGCGCGGTCGCCGCCGAGTCGCCGGAGTACCACGACCACGACGGGTTGTACGACTCGCAGTAGACCGAGACCGGCTCGGTGCCGAGGAGGTAGCGCACCGAGTCGAACGGGTGGATGGCCATGTCGAGAAGGAGGACGTCGTCCATCTCCTCGCGGAACCCGCCGAAGTGCGGCGCCTTGTAGAACTCGGTCGTGACGATGCCGACGTCGCCGAGCAGGGCGGCGTGCTGTCTCAGGTCGACGAGCTGGTCGTTGCGGCGCCGCGACTGCGACACCATGAACAGCTCGCCCGAGACCTCCGCCGCGGCCGCCAGCGACAGCGACTGCGCGATCGTCGGCGCCACCGGCTTCTCGCCGAGCACGGGAAGGCCGAGGAAGAGCGCCTGGGTCGTCACCGGGTGGTGGGCCACGGGGACCGTGATGTCGAGGATGGCATCCGGGCGGGTCTGCTCGACGAGTGCCGCGAGGTCGGTGCCGACGGCCAGTTCCTGCGCCCCGGGTGTGCCTGAACCCAGCGCCTGCGCCGAGGCCTTCGCCGCGTCGAGGTTGAGGTCGACGATCCCGACGAGCTCGACGTCGGGATCGGCCGCGACGGTGCCGAGCCAGGCCTGGCCCATGCCGCCCGCGCCGACCTGGATCACCCGGAGCGGACGATCCGACGGCGCCTCGGCGCGGAACCCGGTCATGCGCCGACCGATTCGGCCGGGGCCTCCAGCGGGTGGTCGAACGGACCGGCGTAGTGCTGGCCGTCGAAGTACTCGCCGAGGTCGTAGCGGTTGAGCGTCGGAATGGCGCGCTCGCGCTCGGGACGCGCCCACTCGACGCCGTTCGCGATCACGCGTCGAACGTCTTTGTGGTGGTAGACGGGGAAGTCCTGGTCGCCGGGCGAGAAGAAGAAGATCTTGCCGAGCCCGCGACGGTAGGTCATGCCCGAGCGGAAGACCTCGCCGCCGGTGAACCCCGAGATGAAGACGAGCTCGTCGGGGGTGGGCACGTCGAAGTACTCGCCGTACATCTCCTGTTCGGGGATGACGATCGGGTTCGGCACGCCGCGGGTGATCGGGTGCTGCGGGTTGACGGTCCAGACGAGCTCCTGGTCGTGCTCGCTGCGCCAGCGGAGGGTGCAGGTCGTGCCCATGAGCTTGCCGAAGATCTTCGACCAGTGGCCGGAGTGCAGCACGAGCAGGCCCATGCCGCTCAGGACGTGGCGGTGGACGCGGTCGACGATGAGGTCGTCGACGTCGCCGTGTGCGGCGTGGCCCCACCAGGTGAGCACGTCGGTGTCGGCGAGGAGCTCGTCGGTGAGGCCGTGCTCGGGCATGTCCATGGTGACGACGGTGATCACGGCGTCGGGGAGGTTCTCCTGGATGCCGGCGGCGATCGCGCCGTGCATGCCGTCGGGATAGCGCTCGGCGACGTGGCGCTCGACCTTCTCGTGGACGTTCTCGCCCCAGACGGTGACGCGGAGAGGTGTTGACATGGTGAGCCCTTCTGTACTGGCTTGTCGGTGTGTGGCTTGTCGGTGTTCGGCTGGTCGGCGGAGCTGCGGGTCAGGCGTCGACGGGGTGAGAGAGGTGGAGGCCGGCCGACGCGGAGCCCCAGGCGAGGAGCGCGTCGTGGACGGCGGGGGGAGCGGGGAGGTCGAGGGCGGTCGCGTAGGCGTCGTCGAGCACGTCCGCGATGCGCACGCGGACCCCGGTGTCGGCCGACCTCACGGCGGCCTCGACCATGGCGAGGCTCAGGACATTCGCGTGGACCTCGCTCTCGGGCGTGCGCCCCGTGCGGACGGCGTCGACGAAGTCGGCCAGCGCCCCGGCGACCTCCTCGGGTGCGTCGTCGCGGATCGGCTCCGAGAGACCTGAGCTCGTGACGACGCTCGCTCCGGTGCCGGGCACGGATGCCGAGGGGTCGGCGCGCTCGATGTCGACGCCGCGCTCGCCGTCCCAGGTCGCCGTGCCGTGCGAGCCGCCGGCCCGCCAGACGCCGTTCCAGGAGGTGTCCATGCCGCGGGTCGTCCACGAGCCCGTGTAGCGGTAGCGGGTACCGCCCTCGAACTCGAAGGTCGCGGTCGCGACCGAGTCGCCGTCGAACCAGCTCCACGCCGGGTTGTACGTCTCGCACCACACCGACACCGGGTTCGACCGGAGCAGGTACCGCGCGACGTCGAAGGCGTGGATCGCCATGTCGACGAGGAGCGGGTGCGCCATCGTCTCCCGGAAGCCCGGAAAATGGGCCTCCTTGGCGTACTCGGTGGTGAGCAGGGCCGTCTCGCCGATCTCGTCGATCGCGCCCCGGAAGGCGGCGAGCGCGTTGTAGTAGCGGCGGTTCTGGCTCGTCATGACCAGCCGGCCCGACGCCTCGGCGGCGGCTGCCGTGAGCAGCGCCTCCGCCACCGTGGGAGCGATCGGCTTCTCGCAGAGCACCGGGAGCCCGGCGTCGAGAGCCTCGGTGGTGACCGGCAGGTGGGCCCGGGGCACCGTGACGTTGATCACGGCCTCGGCGCTCGCCGCGGCGGCGACGTCGGCGACGCTCGTCCCGACGACGTCGACGCCGTACTCGCCGGCCGCCGATCGCGCGAGGTCGAGGTCGAGGTCGACGATCCCGACGACACGGGCATCTG
This sequence comes from Frondihabitans sp. OV104, assembly GCF_057787745.1. Lineage (NCBI taxonomy): Bacteria > Bacillati > Actinomycetota > Actinomycetes > Micrococcales > Microbacteriaceae > Frondihabitans > Frondihabitans sp. OV104. The sequence goes on along the minus strand of NZ_CM173541.1, from coordinate 1,651,104 downwards.
CCGAGTGCCGGAGCGCCTCGAGCCAGTTGCGGCCCATGAGGCCCGCGCCCACGAGGACGACCCGGAGCGGGGTGCCGCGATCGACGGCCACCCCTTCCGAGGCCGTGGTCACTTCACGGCCCCGCCGAGCGCGCCGGCCGCGATGTACTTCTGCGCGAAGAGGAGGAGCACCGCGGCAGGCAGCGACGCGAGCACCGAGGTGGCCATGACGGGACCCCAGTCGGTCACGTTCGACCCGATGTAGTTGTAGATGCCGAGGGTGATCGGCCTCACCGCGTCGGTCGACGTCAGCGTCAGCGCGATCAGGAAGTCGCCCCAGGCCCCGAGGAAGGTGAACAGGGCCGCCGTCACGATGGCGTTGCGGCTGATCGGGATGACGATCGACACGAATGCGCGGAAATCGCCCGCGCCGTCGACCAGCGCCGCCTCGACCAGGCTCGGCGGCAGCGATTCCATGAACGCCCGCATCAGCAGGATCGCGAACGGCACCTGCACCGCGCTGTCGGCGAGGATCAGGCCGACGTACGAGTTGAGCAGCCCGACGTCGTTGAACAGCGTGTAGAGCGCGTTCGCCACGACGATCGTCGGCACCATCTGCGTGATCAGGAGGATCAGCAGAAGCGGCCGGGTGCCCCGCATCTTGAACCGCGCCAGGCCGTAGGCCGCCGGGGTCGCGATCGCCAGCGTGACGACGACCGTGCTGAGCGCGATGATCATGCTCGACAGGAAGTTCTGGCCCTGCTGCGAGAACGCGGCCTGATAGCCGGCGAACGTCGGCGAGAACGGGAACCAGGTGGCCGTGGCCGCCCCCGCAGTCGCCTGCAGGCTCGTGTTGACCATCCAGTAGACCGGGAAGACCATGATCGCCAGGATGATGATCCCGACGATGGTCAGCGGGATCGAGCGGGCCTTGCTCTTCGGCTTGCGGGGGTTCGTCGTCGTCGCGGCACGGACTCGCGCCTGCGCACGGGGGAGGCTGACGGTCATTCGTCGACCGCCTTCCGCGAGATGGCCAGGTAGATCATGGCGAACACGAACGACACGACGATGAGGACGTTGCTCACGGCGGCTCCGATTCCGAACTGGAAGTTGATGAACGACTGGTGGTACGCGTTCGTCGCAAGGGTCTGCGTCGAGTTCGCGGGACCGCCGCCGGTGAGGCCGAGGATCAGATCGACCACCTTCAGCGTGTAGACCACCCCGAGGATGATCACGACGCTCACGACCGAGCGGATGCTGGGCCAGGTGATGTGCCAGAAGGCCTTCCACCCGGTTGCGCCGTCGAGCGAGGCCGCCTCGTAGAGCTCGGTCGGGACGGCCTGCAGGCCGCTGTAGAGGATGGTCGTGTTGAACGGGATGCCGAGCCAGATGTTCACGCCGATGACGGCGATCAGAGCGAGGTTCGGGCTGACGAGCCAGGGGACGGCAGGAACTCCGAAGATGCCGAGGAACTGGTTGAGCGCCCCGCTGTCCTGGTCGAGCAGCCACTTCCACACCGCGCTGGACGCGATCAGAGGCAGCAGCCACGGGAGCAGGAGGAGTCCGCGGAGGAAGGCCGACAGCGGGAAGTTGCGCTTGAAGAACAGCGCCAGGCCCAGGCCGATCACGAACTGCATCACGATCGACCCGATGGTGAACAGGCCGGTGTTGATGAGGCTGGTCGTGAAGACCGAGCTGGTGAAGATGCTGACGTAGTTCGCGAAGCCCACCCACGGGGCCTCGCCCGTGAAGAAGGTCTTCGTCGTGTAGTCCTGGAACGACATGATGACGTTCTTCACGACGGGGTACCCGAAGAACACGGCCACGAAGATCGCGGCCGGCGTGACGAACAGCCACCGCGTCGCTCCGCTGAGCATCTGCGCTCGCCGTCGTCCCGGGCGGACCGGCGGCGTCGTGACGACGTCGCGGCCCAATCTCACTTGCGTTGACACGCTCATATCTGCCTTCCCTGTGCTCTGTAAAGGAAGGGGAGCCGGCCCGGCCGGGCCGGCTCCCCGACGACCTACTGGTTCTGCGTCTGCGCCTGCTTGAGCGCGTCTGCGGGGGTCGCCTTTCCGGTCAGGGCCAGCTGGACGGCGGTGTAGATCTTCGTGGCGGCCTTGGGCCAGTCCTCGCCGAGCTCGCCGGTGCGGGCGCGAGCGGTCTTCACCGTGGTGACGAACGAGGCGACCTGCGGGTGGTCCTTCGCCCAGGCGTCGGCCGCGTCGATGTTCGTCGGGACGTTGCCGGTGATGCCGGCGATGGTCGCCTGCATCTTGGCCTCGTTGAGGCAGCCGACGAACTTGCCGGCGAGCTTCATCTTCGCGGAGTCCTTCGTCACGGGGACGGTGAACGCCTCGCCGCCGAGCGGGGCCACCGTGGCGGCGCCGTCCTTCGTCGGGATCGGCACGCTGTCGAAGGAGAGGCCCTTCGCGGCGTTGAGGGCGGGCAGCTGCCAGGGGCCGTTGATCATCATGGCGGCCTTGCCGGCGATGAACTGGTTGTTCACGTCGGCCTGGGCCCAGTTGATCGAGCTCTTCGACATCGAGCCGTCGCTCTGGAGGGCGAGGTCGAACTGCAGGGCCTCGGTGGCCGCGGTGGTGTCGATGTTCTTCTCGTCGCCGCCGTTCGACCAGAAGAAGGGCAGGAACTGCCAGGTGCCCTCGTACGTGTTGATGTTGCTCATCGCGAAGCCGTAGGTCTTGCCCGTGGTCAGCTTCTTCGCTGCCGCACGGAGCTCGTCCCAGGTCTTCGGCGGGGTGACGCCGGCGGCCTTGAGGAGCTTGGTGTTGTAGTAGAGCGCGATCGAGTTGGTGACCGGCTGGAGGCCGTACAGCTTGCCCTTGTAGGTGTTGGCCTTCTCGACGGCCGGCACGAGGCCGTCGGCGCTGAGGCCGTAGTCGTCGAGCGGCGAGAGGGCGCCCGAGGCGGCGATCTGCTGCACGTCGGGGTTGTCGAGCATGAGGACGTCGGGCAGGGTGCGCGACGACGCCTGCTGCAGCACCTTCGCGATCAGGCCGGCGCCGGCGACGTGGTTGATCTTGACCTTGGCGCCGACCGTCTTGGCGCACTGGTTGTAGATGGGGTTGAAGCTCGCCGCGTAGTAGTCCTCGATGGTGAGGGTCTTCGAGTCGGCCGACGACGAGCCGCCGCCTCCGGCCGAGCAGCCGGTCAGGACCAGCGGCACAGTGGCCGCCATGGCGACGGCGCCGATGATAGTTCGACGGAGCCTCGTGGCACGGCGCAGTTCGGGGAATCTAGGCTTCATTGCTTAGCTCTTCTCGTGGTGTGTGCATCTCGTGGGGTGGGGGTGCGGCGGTGATCGCCGCGCTCGGGGGTGCACGAGGCAGGGAGCGCTTCGTTGCGTTCTCGAGTGGCATGAACGTAGCAGTAAAGCGCTTAGCTAGTAAAGCGCTTAACGCAACAAATTCCTCTGGTCGGTTTCCCGCTACAGTGAATCCACCCGATTCAGGCAGGAGGCCCGATGGCGACAATGCAAGATGTCGCGACTCGCGCGGGGGTCTCGATCGCCACGGTCTCGTTCGTCGTCAACGGCACCAAGAACGTCTCGCCATCGACCCGCGACCGCGTCACCTCGGCCATGGCCGAGCTGGGCTTCCGCAACAACGTCGTCGCCCGGGCGCTGGCCAGCCGCCGCACGCGGATCATGGCTCTGCTCTTCCCGTCGGTCGAGCACCGGATGGGCCCGACGGCGACCAGCTTCTTCACCAGCGCCGCGGGTCGCGCCTCCGACCTCGGGTACCACCTCGTGCTCTGGCCGAGCGAGGCGAACGGCGAAGACGTCGACGACCTCATCTCGGGCGGGCTCATCGACGGCGTCATCGTCATGGAGATCAAGATGGAGGATCACCGCATCGACCTCCTCCTCGAGCGCGGTGTCCCGTTCACGGCGATCGGCCGCACCCGGCACCCCGAGGCCCTCTCGTACGTCGACATCGACTTCGAGACGACGATCGAGGACAGCCTCGACTACCTCCAGAGCCTCGGGCACGAGCGGGTCGGCCTGGTGACCGAAGACATGGAGGGCAGCCCGATGGCCGGGTACGCCCCCCACATCCGCACCGAGTCGACATTCCTCGGCTCGGCCGAGCGCCGCGGGATGCACGCGATCGTCGTGCACTGCGGCGAGTCGACGGCCGGAGGCAACGCCGCGGCTCACGACCTCATCGCGGCCGATCCCGAGGTGACGGCGGTGCTCATCATGAAAGACGACTCGACCTTCGGCCTCATGCGCGGCCTCGCCGAGCAGGGGCTGGACGTGCCCGGCGACGTCTCGGTCATGTCGATCGCGTCGTCGACTGCGGCGGGCGCCCTGCACGAGCCGCCTCTCACGACGATGGACTCGCCCGGACGGCAGCTGGGCCGCATCGCTGCCGAGTCGCTCGTGAACCAGCTCGACGGCCCGGCGGCCGAGCCCCTGCACCTGCTGCTGCCGTGCACGCTGCACGTCGCCGGCTCGACGGCCGTCGCGCGCCCCCGCCCTCGCCCCCGCTAGCAGCCCCTCGAGAAGCCCCGATCCGGGCAGACGGCCGGGAGCTCTAGAGGCCCGCGATCAGCGCCTCGATCGGCAGCTGCGCGGCCCCGATCGTCAGGAGGTCCGAGCCGAGCTGCGACCGGCGGATGTCGACGCCGTCCCAGAGCGGATCGAGCGAGTGGGCGGCGACGCCGTCGCGGATCCTGCGCAGGTCGACCGCTGCAAGCGACCCCAGGAACCCGCCCAGCACGATCCGCGACGGGTTGAGCAGGTTGACCGCGGTAGCGAGGGCGACGACGAGGCTGTCGATCTGGCGGTGCACCTCGCTCGTCACGGCCCCCGCTTTCGAGGCGAGCAGGATCCGCTCGAACTCGTCGGGGCTCGCCGTCGGAAGGCCCAGGGCCCTGAGCAGCCCCGCCCGGTGCACCTCCGATTCGAGGGTGCCCTGCTGGCCGGCGCTGTCGAGCGAGCCGCCGCGCCGCACCGACACGTGGCCGATCTCGCCGGCGTGGCCGCTGGCCCCGCGGAGGGGCGCGCCGCCCGAGACGATGCCGCCGCCGATGCCGCTGGCGCCGCCGTTGACGTAGAGGAGGTCGTCCGACCCGCGGCCGGCGCCGAAGATCCACTCGGCCTGGGCGCCGAGGATCGCGTCGTTCGCGGCCTGGACCGGGAGGCCGGTGGCGGCCTGCAGCTGCTCGCCGAACGCCACGTCGCGCCAGCCGAGGTGGGGTGCGATCCGGACGAAGCCGTCGGGCATCCGCACGATGCCGGGCACGGCCGCGCCGAGCCCGACGACGTCGTGGTCACCCGCCAGGTCGGCGCTGATCCGCGCGACGGCCTCGGCGGTGACCGCGACGGCCTCGGCCACCGACGGCCGGTGCGACACCTCGATGCGGTCCTTCCGCAGCACGCGGCCGCCGAGCTGCACGACGCCGACGGTGATGGCGTCGATCTCGGGGTTGACGGTCATCGCGACGGGTCTGTCGCTCGGGCGCACCAGGGGGCTGGGGCGGCCGATCTGCCCGGCGGAGCTCGCGTCGTCCTCGATGGCGAGGCCGCGCTCGGTCAGATCGGCGACGAGCGTGCCGATGGTGGAGCGGTTGAGGCCGGTGAGCCGCGTCAGGTCGCTGCGGGTCGCGGGCGCGACGTGGATGCGGCGCAGGATGCGCGACAGATTGCGCTGTCGTGAGGCGTCGGGTCGGCGAGGGATCGGATCGGCCACGCACCCAGTATGTCGTGCCGCGCAACGAAGGCGCGGCAGAGCGGAGTTCCTGCGCCCGAAGTCGGCTAGTTCTGGTCGTGCAGAGCGATGAACGACGCGACCGTCATGCCGCCCCCGAGCACGACGACGGCCCCAATGAAGATCCAGAAGAATTCGACCACGGTGTCCTCCTCGCGGGCCGCGACGTCGCGACCTCTGGCACCTGACTACACCGCCGGGCACCCGTGTGTCCACCCGTTAGCCTGATCGCATGGCGCACCCCAGGACAGACCGCGGCCTCGACCGGCTCGTGAACTTCTCCGACGCCACGGTCGCGATCGCGATCACCCTGCTGATCCTGCCGCTGGTCGACATCGCGGGGGAGTCCTCGGGGCGCGACCTCGGCGGGCTGCTCGCCGACAACATCGGCGCCGTCGTCAGCTTCGCGATCACGTTCGCCGTCATCGGCCGCTTCTGGTCGGTGCACCACACTGTCTTCGAGTACGCCGTCTCGTACAACCGCCGACTCGTCAACGCGAACCTCGTCTGGCTCGCGTCGATCGTGTTCCTGCCCTTCGCGGCGAACGTCATCAGCCGCTCCAGCGGAGAGCGCGCCAACTCGGCCCTCTACATCGGCACGATGGTGGTCACCAGCGGATCCGCCGCGGTCATCGACTGGCTGCTCACCCGCGAACCCGGCCTCGGCGATCCCGCCACGATCGGCCGCCTCCGGGTGACGCCCGCCGTGATCTCGACGGCCCTGTTCGCGCTCGCGCTCGTGGTGGCCGTCGTGTTCCCCGTCGTGAACCTCTACGCGCTCCTGCTCCTCCTGCTCGGCCGTCCCATCGGGGCGCTCGTCTCGAATCGAAAGAAAGCCTCCGAATGAGCACCGCCACCACTGCCACGACCGCCCTCGTCTTCGTCGCCATGGAAGAGGAGGCGGCACCGTACCTTGCCCACGCCACGTCGGTCGGCGCGCCGGTCGCCATCGGCCGCTCGGTACAGCGCGACCTCACCGTGCCCGGCGGCGGCGCCCTCACCCTGGTGCTGACCGGCATCGGCCTGGTCAACGCCGCAGCCGCCGCCACAGCGGCCATCGTCTCGGTGCACGCGCGCGGTGCCACGGTGCGGGGGGCGGTGTCGGCCGGCTCCGCCGGTGCCCTGTCGCAGGAACTCCGCGTCGGCGACGTCGTGGTCGGCGCCGAGTGCGCGAACCTCGACGCCGATGCCCGCGCCTTCGGCTACGCCCTCGGCCAGACCCCCGGCATGCCCGCCCGCTACGCCGGCGACCCCGCCCTGCTGGCCGCCGCGCTCGACCAGCACGAGGCCGACTGGGCCGTGCACTCCGGCCTCGTCGCCTCGAGCGACCGCTTCATGACGGCCGAGACGCTCGGCACGGTCGCCGTCGACTTCCCGGGGCTGGCCGCCGTCGACATGGAGACGCTCGCCCTGGCGCAGACGTGCTTCGCGTTCGACGTGCCGTTCCTCGCCGTCCGCGGCATCTCGGACTTCGCCGACGAGGACGCCGCCGCCCACAACGACGCCAACGCGACGTCGTCGTCGGCGCGGTCGCTGACCGTGACCCTCCGCGCGCTCGGCCTCTAGCGCCGCCCCGCACTCGTCGTCGAGACTCCAGCGTTGGCCCCTCAATCGCCGCCGTAAGGGTCTAACGCTGGAGTTTCGCGCGGCTCGGGGACGCCGGCGCGCGAAGCGCGCCCTGCGGCGGCGCATGCCGCCGTGGCGAACGCCGGGCACAGCGTCAGGTACCGGCCCCCATCCTCGGATCGTATTGCGCTTGCGCGGCGCAATCATCGCGAAACCGGAGGGGTGGGCCGTCCGAAACACCCGTTGTCCATCCTGGAGTGACCCATCCACGATCGCACGGGAGATTCACGATGTTCCACATGGCCTGGTTCCTCACCACCGGCTTCGGCGCCTACGGCTGGAACGGCCAGTGGTCGGGCAACGTCCCGAAAGACGTCGGCAACCCGCAGCTCTTCGTCGACCTGGCGACCAGCCTCGAGCGCGCCGGCTTCGACTACATGATGCTCGAAGACTCGTCCGTCCTGCCCGACGTCTTCGAGGGCACTCCGCGCCAGGCCCTCGAGACCGGCGTCATCCGCTTCGACCCGATGCCGCTCGTGCCGCTCCTCGCCGGCGCCACCAAGAAGCTCGGCATCGTCGCGACCGCCTCGACGAGCTTCTACCCGCCCTTCCTCGCCGCCCGCCTGATGACGACGCTCGATCACCTGACGCAGGGGCGGGTCGGCATCAACCTGGTGACGTCGAGCCCGCATGCGGCCGCCCAGAACTACGGCTACGACGAGCACTTCGAGCACGATCTCCGCTACCAGATGGCCGACGAGTGGGTCGACGCCGTCACGGCGCTCTGGGACGGCTGGGAGGAGGGCGCGCTCACGTTCGACGAGCAGGCCGGTGTCTTCGCCGACCACACCAAGGTGCACCGCGCCGACTTCGACGGCGAGTTCTACAAGACGCGCGGGCCGCTCAACGTGCCGCCGGGGCCGCAGCGCCACCCGGTCATCTGCCAGGCCGGCGGCAGCCCCGCCGGCATGGAGTTCGGCGCCCGCCACGCCGACACCATCATCGCCCAGGTGCGCACGACGGAGGCCGCCAAGGCGTACCGCGACGACATCTCGGCGCGCATGATCGCGAACGGCCGCGACCCGAGAGACGTGAAGGTGCTGTTCCTGTACCAGCCGGTCCTCGCAGACACCGACGCCGAGGCTCAGGCCAAGGCCGACCGCATGGACGCGGCCGCCGCAGCCAACCTCGACGGAGCCCTCGCCGGCATGTCGTACGTCTCGGGCATCGACTTCTCGAAGTACGACCTCGATGCGCCCATCGAGGACCTCACGGGCAAGAGCAACGGCCACCAGTCGTCGGTCGACGAGTTCGCCCGCACCTCGAAGGGCAAGACACTCCGCGAGACGCTCGCCCTCCGCACCACGGTCGGGACCCGCCATATCGGCTCGCCCGACAGCGTCGCCTCGCAGATGGAGGAGATGATGCAGGAGTGCGGCGGCGACGGCTTCCTGGTCGCCCTGCCGGTCACCCGCAAGAACATCACCGAGGTGTGCGACGGGCTCGCGCCGGCCCTCCGTCGCCGCGGCCTGATCCGCGACTCGTACGACGGTGCCACCTTCCGCGAGAACCTCCTGGCCTTCTGAGTGACATCGTGAGGGGATGACTGCCATCTCCTTCGGGGGCCGAGCGCCCCGAGTTCCTGCGTCCGCCTTCATCGCACCCGGTGCCGTGCTCGTCGGCGGGGCGAGTCTCGGCGAGAACGCGAGCGTGTTCTACGGCGCCGTCGTACGGGCCGACGTCGACGACATCAGCGTCGGCGCCGGCTCGAACCTGCAAGACAACGTGTCGGTCCACTGCGACGCAGGAACTCCCACCGTCATCGGATCGGGCGTCAGCGTGGGGCACGGCGCCGTCGTCCACGGCTGCACCATCGAGGACGACTGCCTCATCGGCATGAACGCCACCGTCCTCAACCGCTCGGTCATCGGCGCGGGGTCGCTCGTCGCGGCCGGCTCCGTCGTGCTCGAGGGGACCGTCGTGCCGCCGCGGTCGCTCGTCGCCGGGGTGCCGGCCAAGGTGCGCCGCCCGCTGAGCGACGACGAGGTCGCCGGCCTGCGCGACAACGCCGCCCGCTATGTCGAGCTGGCGCGGCTGCACGCCGCCGCCCTCGCCTGACGGAAGACCGGGCCCGCTGAAACCACGATCGGGACTGTCCACCACACAATGCCGTGGTGGGCAGTCCCGATCGTGGGTTGCACCGGGTGCGGTGCGATGCAGCTCTACTTGTCGTCGCGGGGCACCTGCTGGTCGGCGTCTCGACCGGTGACGGGGAACGGACCCGTGACGCCCTCGCGGATGGCCGCGATCTGCAGGATCCGGTCGCGCTGCAGGAACCAGCCCAGGATCAGCAGCGGGATGATGATGATCAGCGACGCCACGGTGAAGGTGCCGATCGGCGAGTCGAAGGCCATCAGGACGAGGACCGCGACCAGGAACGCCAGGGTGGCCCACGAGGTGACGGGGGCACCGGGCATGCGGAACGTCGGCGCCTTCGCCTTGCCCTCCTTGACGAACTTCCGGAACCTCATCTGGCACAGGATGATCGTCGCCCACGCTGTGACGATGCCGAGCGCCGAGATGTTGAGCACGATCTCGAACGCCTGGTCGGGCACGACCGCGTTGAGTGCGACGCCGAGGAGGGTGATGCCGGCGGTCAGCAGGATCCCGCCGAACGGGACGCCGCCCTTCGACATGACCGTGGTGAACTTCGGCGCCGAGCCGTTCATGCCCATCGAGTGGAGCACCCGGCCGGTCGAGTACAGGCCGGCGTTGAGGCTCGAGAGGGCCGCCGTCAGGACGACGAAGTTCATGATCGACCCCGCGATCTGACCGACCTGGGGGTTGCCGATGCTCGAGAAGAACGTGACGAACGGACTCTCGCCGGCCTTGTACGCCGTATAGGGGAGCAGGAGGGCGAGGAGCACGAGCGAGCCGACGTAGAAGACGGCGATGCGGATGATGACGGTGTTGATCGCGCGGGGCACGACCTTCTCGGGGTTCTGCGTCTCGCCCGACGCCGTTCCGACGAGCTCGATGGCCGCGTAGGCGAAGACGACGCCCTGCACGATGAGGACGGCCGGGAGCAGACCCTGCGGCAGAATGCCGCCGTTGTCGCGGAGGACCGCCAGCCCCGTGTCGATCGACGACCCGTCGTGCGTCACCGGGAAGGCCGCCGCCAGCCAGATCACGCCGATCACGAGGAAGATCACGAGCGCCGTCACCTTGATGAGCGCGAACCAGAACTCCATCTCGCCGAAGACCTTGACGGCCACGAGGTTGAGGCTGAGCACGACGGCGAGAGCGATGAGGGCGAGGAGCCACTGCGGGGCCGAGGTGAACGCCTTCCAGTACTGCAGGTAGAGCGCAACGGCCGTGGTGTCGACGATCGCGGTCATCGCCCAGTTCAGGAAGTACATCCAGCCGGCCGCGTACGCGAACTTCTCGCCGAAGAACTCCCGAGCGTACGAGATGAACGAGCCCGACGACGGACGGTGGAGCACGAGCTCGCCGAGAGCGCGGAGGATGAAGAACGCGAACAGGCCGCAGATGGCGAAGACGATGGCGAGCGCAGGCCCGGCGGTGGCGAGACGCCCGCCCGCGCCGAGGAACAGGCCCGTTCCGATTGCCCCGCCGATCGCTATCATCTGCAGCTGGCGAGGCTTCAGCCCCTGATGGAATCCCTCTTGCTCGTGCGAGAAGTCCTGTGCGACGAACTCGTCAGCGGGCTTGCCTTCGGGGGCGCTCGGCCCCCCCTTTATGGGGGTACTCATTGCGGCACGGTACTGGCGCATTCACCGGCGGGCCAGTCGGCGTTAAGGAGGACTGCGGGGTACAAACAGCGAAACGACAGCGAAGTCCCAGGGCTCCGCGAGGGCCGCCCGGATAACTTGGGCGTCGTGACACTTGAACGACTAGATTTCGCTCGCCGCCCGGTCCGGGTGACGACTCGCGCACTCACCGACCACCTGGTGCAGGTCTCCAGCGACGACGCCATCCTGGGCTTCGTCCGCAGCGACTGGAACGGCTACTCCGCCCTCCGCGGATCGCACCTCGCGTCGGCGACGCTGCTCGGCACCTACGCGACCCGGGGTCTCGCACAGGAGGCGCTGCGCCAGCGCCCCCGCAGCATCTGAATCGACGCGCTTCCGCCCTGGCAATGAACTGGCCATCCCGAGTTCCTGCGCCCTGAATCGCGCGACAGGCGTCGTTCGCTGACAGGCTTGGACGATGACCTGGTTGCAACCCGTTCTGGCCGTCGCTGCGGCCGTCCTCATCGCCTTCATCGTCTCGGCGGTGGTGTCGCTGATCTTCCGGCTGATCGCCAAGCGGGAGGCGTGGGCGTCACGCCTCGTGATCCGCGTGCGGCGGCCGTTCCGGACGACACTGCTGATCGCGCTCGTCTGGATCGCGTTCTCGTCGTCGATGCAGAACGTGCTGCCGAAGGGATACACGGGCGACTCGCTCGTCGGGCAGGTGTTCCGCTGTGCCCTGATCGTCGCGATGGCGTGGCTCATCGCGTCGCTCGCGATCTACTTCGAAGACCTGGGCCTCGCTCGGTACCGCCTCGACCAGCCCGACAACCGGGTGGCGCGGCGGCTTCGCACGCAGGTGCTGCTGATCCGGCGCCTCACCGTGGCGGCGATCGTGATCATCGCGGCCGGCGCGATCCTGCTGGGGTTCCCGGGTGTGGAGGCCGTCGGCGCGAGCGTGCTGGCCAGCGCCGGGCTCGTCTCGGTCATCGCCGGTCTCGCCGCGCAGTCGACGCTGTCGAACGTGTTCGCCGGGATCCAGCTCGCCTTCAGCGACGCGCTCCGCGTCGACGACGTCGTGATCGTCGAGACGCAGTGGGGTCGCATCGAGGAGATCACCCTCACCTACGTCGTGGTGCACATCTGGGACGACCGGCGCATGGTCTTGCCGTCGACCTACTTCACGACGACGCCGTTCGAGAGCTGGACACGGCGCAACTCGGAGCTGCTCGGCCAGGTCGACTTCGACCTCGACTGGCGCATCGCCCCGGGGGCCATGCGCGAGGAGCTCGACCGGATCCTGGCCGCAACCGACCTGTGGGACAAACGGGTCAAGGTGCTTCAGGTCACCGACGCGGTCGGCGGATTCGTGCACGTGCGCATCCTGGTGTCGGCCGTCGATGCGGCCGTTCTCTTCGACCTCCGCTGCCTGGTGCGCGAGGAGCTCGTCACGTGGATGCACGAGAAGAGCCCCCAGTCGATGCCGCGCACGCGGGTCGAGCAGGTGGCCGCGGAGGTCCCGTCGCGGCGCGCGACGAAGTCGACGGCGGCCGAGGGCGGGCTGTTCACCGGCGAGCACGCCGACACCGAGCGGGCGGCGCTGTTCACGTCGGCCATCCCTATCGTCGAGCGGAGTGCGATCGTCGAGCGGGACGCCCCGGGGAACGACTAGGCGTCGTCGTCGGCGTGGTTCGCCGCGTCGACCACGTTGCCGATGGCGATGGCGGTTGACGCGGCCCAGCTCACCCAGAGGAGCAGGAGGCGCCAATCGCGGGGGCCGCTCGCCGTGGCCTTGAGGGCGCTGAAGCCCGAGAAGGCCGCACTGATGATGGCACCGTTGAAGAGGAACTTGCGCAACTTTGACTCCTAGACGTCGTTGACGTCAAACCTACCCGGACACACCCCGGTAACGACCGCTCGCTACTGTGTCCGGATGCGACCACGAGCCAGGGCTCTTGTCGGACTCGCCGCGGCCGCAGCCGTCGTCGGCGGGTTCGTCTCAGCCGGGAGCCCCGACCAGACCGCCGGTGCCGCGACGGCCTCCACCGCCATGCCCACCGGCCCGGTCGTGTCGAACGGCACGACGTGGACCCCGTCGTACTCCCAGAACTTCACCACGGACGCCGCGCGCGGCCGGGTCGCCGGGTACAAGCTCGCCTTCCTGCTCTGGCCGACCTCCGACGACTGGAGCGACGGCGAGATCGACTGGCCCGACGGCAACCTGGCGGGCGCCATCTACCCGGCCTCCAAGGTCGTGGGCTCGTCGACGAACGCCTTCGACGGTCCCTCGCACGACGTCACCTCCAGGTCGAGACGAACACCGACGGCAAGGCCGTGTCGGCGTCCGCTCAGGGGCACGTCCAGGTCGCCTGGGTCGTCCAATACAGATGACGACCTCTGGGCATGGCACACTGACGCAGTGAAAACTGCCCTCATCGGTGCGGGCCTCGCTGTGATCGGCGCCGTCGCCGCCCTCACCGGTGTGCTCTCGCCCGACGCCCTCCTCGCCCTCCTCGACCGGGTCGCCCCCGTCCTCGGCTTCGTCATCGGCCTCACGATCGTCGCCGACCTCGCAGCCGAAGCCGGCCTGTTCGCCGGCCTCGCCGACGTCGCTGCCCGAGTGGCCGGCGGCCGCGTCTGGGTGCTCTGGCTCCTGGTCGTGCTGCTCGCCGTGCTGTGCACCGTCTTCCTGTCGCTCGACACGACAGCCGTGCTGCTCACGCCGGTCGTGGTCCTCGTGGCCCGGAAGGTCGGCGCCTCTCCGCTGCCGTTCGCCTTCACCACCGTCTGGATCGCGAACTGCGGCTCGCTCCTGCTGCCGGTGTCGAACCTGACCAACCTGCTCGCCGTGCACGCGCTCGGCAACCCCGCCCCGCTCGCATACGCGGCGCTGGTCGCCCCGGCGGCGGCCGTCGGGATCCTGGTGCCGGTCGTCGCCGTGGGCGTGCGCTACCGCCGCGAGCTCGGCGCACGGTTCGAGAGGGTCGCAGGAACTCCGGCTCCCGACCGCGGGCTCTTCGTCATCGCCGCGGTGGTGGTCGTGCTGCTCGTCCCCGCGCTCGTCTCCGGTGTCGCCGTCTGGATCCCCGCGGCGGCGGCCGCCCTCGTGCTCGTGGTGGCCTTCGCCGTGCGGAAGCCCTCCGCCCTGCGCCTCACCCTCGTGCCGTGGGGCACCCTCCTGTTCGCGTCGGGGCTCTTCGTCGTCGTCGCCGCGGCGCAGGCGCTCGGCCTCGCCACCCTGCTCGGCGACATCGTCGGCACCGGCACGTCGTTCCCCGACCTGCTCCGTCTCGCCGGGGGCGCGGCTCTGTCGGCGAACACAGCCAACAACCTGCCGGCCTACCTCGCGCTCGAGCCGGTCGGCGGCAGCGAGCTCCGCCTCGTCGCGATCCTGATCGGCGTGAACCTGGGGTGCATCGTGACGCCGTGGGCGTCCTTGGCGACCCTGCTGTGGCACGGGCGCCTGGTCTCGCTCGGCGTGGAGGTGCCGTGGAAGCGGTTCCTGCTCGCGGGGCTCGGCCTGACGGTCGTGATGCTGCCGCTCTCGGTGCTCGCGCTCGTGCTGCTTTAGGCGCCGGCGACCGCGGTCGCGATCGCTGCCCCGAGGTCGTCGGGTCGAGTGAACTGCGGCCAGTGGCCGGTCGGCAGGTCGACGAACGTGCGGCGGTGGATCCGGCCGAGCTCGGAGACGAACGGCTGGCCGCTCTCGACCCACTCGCGGATCAGGGCGGAGCCGAACTCGCAGGCGATGACCGTGATCGGCACGTCGTAGCGGCGCACGTCGCCGAGCTCGAGCGCGTCGTATGCCGGGCCCCTCGGCTCGGGGACGGCCCGCGCCCGGAACTCGGCGCGCAGCCCCTCGTCCAGGCCGACGAGGTCGGGCTCGTCGAAGGCCGACCACGCCGGCAGCGGGATCTCGCCGCCCACGACGGGCAGGTCGCGGTTCACCGCCGCGCCGTGCCCGATCGGCACGCAGTCCACGTAGACGGCGCGCACCACCGCCTCGGGACGGGCGTCGACGGCGCCGTGCACGGGTGCCGCGCCGCCGGAGTGCGCGACGAGCACCACGGGCCCGTCGGCCGCGTCGACCGCAGCGACCACGGCTGCGACGTGATCGGCCAGCGAGACCTCGGAGCGGTCGGCGTCGACCGACTCGAGCCCGGGCAGGGTCAGGGCGTTCACGCGGTGGCCGGCTGCCGTCAGCGCCGGGGTCACGGCGTCCCACGAGGCGCCGTCGAGCCAGAATCCGGGTACGAGCACGATGTCCATTGCCGCGACCCTACCGCCGGTGCCACGCGCAGGCCCACGATCGGGACTGGGCACCACGGGCTTCAGTGGTGCCCAGTCCCGATCGTGGTGCGGAGCGACGGGGCCGGGGCCGACGGCGCGACGCGGGGCACGGCGAGAGCGGAGCGCGCGAAGTCGACTGTCTCCTGCAGCATGGCGAGGCGGAGTTCCTGCGACCCGGCCTTCTTGGTGTTGACCTCGGCGATGACCGAGCCCGACCAGTCGCGCGAGGCGAGCTCGCGCAGCACGGCCGCCACCGGCTCGACGCCGCGGCCAGGCACGAGGTGCTCGTCGAAGATGCCCCCGTCGTCCGAGGCCCGCGACCCGTCGCACAGGTGCACGTGACGGAGGCGCGAGTCGAGGGCGCGCGCCAGCTCGAGCGAGTCGCGACCCGAGAGCGAGGCGTGCGAGAAGTCGAGGGTCGCGGCGTCGACGTCCATGGTGCTCGGGTCCCAGCCCGGGGCGTAGGCCTTCATCGAGCGGCCCGCGATCTTCCACGGGAACATGTTCTCGACGGCGACCGTGACCTCGTAGGCGGCCGAGACCTCTCGCACGATATCGAGGAACTGCTCGGCATAGCCCTGCTGCCAGCGGAACGGCGGGTGCGCGACGACGGTGCCCGCGCCGACCTCGCGGGCCAGCTCGGCGCTTCGCTCGAGCTTCGTGCGCTGGTCGCGGCCCCAGACGAAGTGCGTGAGCAGCAGCACGGGGGAGTGCACCGACAGGATGGGCTGGCCGTGCTCGCGCGCCAGCTCGATCAGGCGCGGCGCCCGGTGCGTGGCCGGGTCGTTGGTCACCATGATCTCGACTCCGTCGAAGCCGACCTCGGCTGAGATCGCGAAGGCCTGCTCGAGGCCGAGCGGATAGACGCAGGAGGTGCTCATGCCGACCGTGATCATGCGGCTCACGCTAGGCGCCGACTGTGGCCGCCCCGTGAACACGGTGTTAAGAAGTGCGGTATTTCAGGATCGCAGGAGGTGGTGCGTCACAGCCAGTCGCGCTTCTTGAACGACGCGTACAGCACCACCGAGATCGCCACGATCGACACCGACGACAGGGCGAAGCCCCACTCGTGCGAGTAGCCGGGAAACGGCACGTTCTGCCCGAAGAACCCGGTGATCGCCGTCGGCACGGCGATGATTCCAGCCCACGACGTGACCTTCTTCATGACGAGGTTCATCCGGTTGCTCTGGATGCTGAGGTTCGTGTCGAGGATCGTCGACACCAGGTCGCGGAGGCTGTCGGTCTGCTCGATCACCCGCAGCACGTGGTCGTAGACGTCTTGGAAGTACGGCCCCATGTCGGGCGCGAACTGGGTGTCGTCGCGCCGGAGCAGCGTGTTCAGGATCTCGCGCATCGGGTTCACGACGCGCCGCAGCGTGACGAGGCTCTTGCGGAGCGCGAACGAGCGGCGCTGGATCTCCATCGTCTGCTGCTTCAGGTCGAACAGGTTCTCCTCCAAGCCGTCGATCGCGTCGTCGAGGGCGTCGGCGGTGTCGTAGTGCCGGTCGACGATGCGGTCGAGGAGGCCCCAGACGAGAAAGGCGACGCCCTTCTGGGCGAGGTCGCGGTTGTCGTCCCACGTCTTCGTGACGAGCGAGATGTCGAACGACTCGTCGTGGATCGTCACCATCGCGCGCCGAGTGATGAACGCCTTGACCTCGCGGGTGGCCAGGTCGCCCGACTCCGGGTCGAAGTCGACGTCGTACATCACGGCGAACAGGAACTTCTCGTACCGGTCGAGCTTCGGCCGCTGCCCGTGCTCGAGGGCGTCCTCGATGGCGAGCTCGTGCAGGTTCATCTCCTCGCCGACCTTGTCGAGGTCGGCCTGGGTGGGCGAGACGAAGTCGACCCAGATCATGCAGTCGTCGGATTCGAGGTAGTCGCTGACGTCGTCGAGAGCGAAGTCCTCGCCGACGAGCGATCCGTCGCGGTAGGCGCGGGTGCGGTGCATGCTCGCGATTTTAGGCGGCGGCGCCCGGCGACGGATGCGGGGTACGCGTGTGTCCGCCGAGATGCCGACTCGCGTCGCTGAAGTATTACCGAGACATTTCATGTGTATGTTCGTCCAGAAAGGAAACGCGTGAAGAAAGTCAATCGTGTCTCAGTCGCTGCAGGCATCGTGCTCGGGAGCCTCTCGATCGGTCTCGGAGCGACGCCAGTCGTTGCGGCGCCTGCTCCCAGCACCACCACGGCGGTTGTCTCGACCGCAAGCTCCGTCACGCCAATCGGATCCCCGTCGGGCATCGGTGCCGACCTTCGAATCCCGGCAGATACTCCGGAGCCGTCGAAGTCGTCGAGGGGCAGGATCCCGATCGGTCCGATCATCTCGTTCATCAAAAAAGCCGGCGTCGCAATCTGGAAGGCCTGCGTCAAAGCGGCCAAGGCCGGTTGGAGCAAGACGGTGGCTTGGTGGAACAGTCTGGCCTCGTGGGTCCGCTCGGGTATCAAGTTCCTCGCCAACGCTTCTGCGACTGAGATTCTCAGCCGGATCGTCGACTGGGTTCTCACCCACTAACCCGTGCGGCGGGCGAAATCTTCGCATTTCGCCCGCCGCGACCATTCTCGAAGGAGTCCTATGGTGCATCTCGTGTGCAGAGACGTCACTAGGCGGTACGGAAAACGAGACGCTCTCAGCGGTATCTCTTTCGATGTGCGGGCCGGGACCGTGGTGGGACTTGCCGGGCCCAACGGTTCGGGGAAGACCACGCTTTTCCGGCTCCTGTCGGGCCTTGGTCAGCCGTCGAGCGGGACGATCACGATTGATGGTGGATCTCCGGAGCTGACCCGAATTGGCGACTCCGGTACTGGCGTGTTCTTGGGAGTGGACAACCTCCATCCTGGTCGAACGGTCCGAGAGACCCTGCGGTTGGTGGCCTTTCTTTCTGGACAGAGTCGGTCCAGAGCTGATGATCGATTGGAGTGGTCCGGTCTTTCCGCGGTTGGTAGTCGTCTTGTCAAGACTCTGTCTCTCGGGATGAGGGTACGACTGGGGTTGGCACTCGCCACTCTTCGGCCGACAGCGATTCTCCTTCTCGACGAGCCGATGAACGGCCTCGACGCCGAGGCGATCACCTGGGTGAAGTCGGTCATGCGGCAGTTCGCCGAATCCGGCGGGATCGTAGTCGTCTCAAGTCACCTCTTGAACGAGCTCGAAGCGGTGGCGGATCGCGTCTTGATCCTGAGCCGCGGGATGCTTGTGCATGATGTGAGTTGTGGCTCAGCCGTCGAGCACACGCGAACTCTCCTTCGAGTCGACGATGATGCGCGACTCGCTGATGCCCTCTCGGAGACCGGCTGGGCGCATCGATACTCGGCGGGAAGCTGGGCGATCGATGGTCCGCTTGAGGCGGTTGGCCTCTGTGCATTCCGGGCTGGCATCGCCGTACTCGAACTCCGCGACGATCAAGGCGAATCACTCGAGAAGACGTTCGCTGCTGTCGCCTCAGGTGAATATCGACCTCCCCTACGCGGAGGTGCCAAATGAGCCGCCTCATTGCCTTTGAGCTAAGGAAGCTTTTTGACACGCGATCGTCCATCGTCACGATGCTCGTCTGCATCGTCGCTGCCGTAGGGCTCGGCGCTCTCGGGCTGCTTGTCCAAGAAGGGGGAGTCCTCGACCTGAGTCAGACGGCGGCGGCTGCTGTTTTGCCGTTCGCAATTATCGCGCCCGTCCTGTCGGCCATCGCCGCTGCATCAGACTGGCGCACGCAGGCGATACAGCAGACGCTTTTCGTGGAGTCGCGGCGTGATCGCATCTTTCGAGCGAAGATCGCCGCATCCCTCATCGGAGTCCTCGGAATCAGCGGTGTTGCCATCGTGCTAGCCGTTGCTGCGGGACTAACCGTGGGACTCAGCCGCGAACAACCGATGGTCCTCGGTGGGTTCTGGGCGATGGTGTGGGGTGTCGTAGCTCTTGTGGTGCCGGGATGTCTGTTCGGGTTCGCAATCGGCGCGGTTGCGTTGTCTCCACCAGTGGCGGTCGCAGTGGTCCTCTTCGTCGAGCTTGTTTTCGATCTCGCGCTCGCGGTCGTTCCTGACGGCGGCGGCAGGTATTTCGCATCCGCGAGTTTCCCGAACTGGATGGCATCAGGAGCTGATCCCTTGGCCGCGGTGACATCCGCCGCTCTCTGGATTGTTGTCCCTGGTGCCGTCGGGTTCCTTCGATATCTTCGAAAGGAGGCGTCTTGACCAACGAACCACACCCTGTCGTGGAGAAGCGCGTCTACGAGACGCGCTGGTGGCTCTGGTGTGTCGCCGTGGCAACGTTCGTCGGGACGGCAGACGTTCGCCGGAGACTTGATCGAGATTGGGATGGCGTCCTCCTTCTCGAGGCATTCGCCACCCTGGTGGCTCTTGTTGTCACATGCTCCCTGTGGCGAGGCAAAGTCGTTTCCGGATTTCTGGTCATTGCCGTCGGTCTTTGTTTCTACAAAGCCCTTCAGGTGGTCCTCGATCACTGGTGACGGGCAGGATTCAGGGGTGACCTCGCATGTGAAGACCCGGCCCGATGCTCCCGCAGGCTTCTTCCAGGCCGAAGCCCGCGGCCTCCGCTGGCTGGCCGAAGCCCAGGCGGCGGGCGGCGCCCGGGTCGCCGAGGTGATCGCCGTGGCGGCCGGCCGCATCGAGCTGGAGGCCGTCTCCGAGGTCCGCCCTTCGACCGACGCGGCCCGCGCCTTCGGCAGCGCGCTCGCCGTCACCCACGGCGCCGGCGCCGCCGACTTCGGGGCCCCGCCCGACGGCTGGACCGGCCCCACGTTCATCGGCAGCCGCGAGCAGGCGTGTCGCCCCCGCGACTCGTGGGGCGTCTTCTACGCCGAGCAGCGCGTGCGGCCATTCGCCGACATCGCCGTAGCGGCGGGCAGCCTCGCGCCAGACGAGGCGGCCGTCGTCGGGCGCGCCTGCGATGCCATCGCGGCGGGGGAGTTCGACGACGATGCGGCGCCCGCGCGCCTCCACGGGGACCTCTGGAACGGCAACGTGCTCTTCGGCGCCGACGGCGTCGTGCTGATCGACCCGGCGGCGCACGGCGGGCACCCCGAGACCGACCTTGCCATGCTCGCGCTCTTCGGCTGCCCGTACCTCGACGACGTGCTGGCCGCGTACGACGCGGCAGCGCCGCTGCGCCCGGGCTGGGAGGCGCGGGTGCCCCTGCACCAGCTGCACCCGCTTGCGGTGCACGCGGCAGGGCACGGCCGGAGCTACGGCGTCGCCCTGGCCCGTGCGGCGGAGGCGACCCTGCGCCTGCTGGACTGATCTGCCGGGGCCGGCCCCCCCGGGTTCCTGCGCCCGGGCCTCTGAACCGCCCGGTTCGGCGCGCTGGTAGCCTCGGATCCCCGGGGGAATGCGTCCCGGGTCAGCGAGCGGAGCACCTACACCCGATGTCCGAACACCCCGATCACACCCCTCCCGCCACCGAGCACGAGACCTACGGCTTCGTCGTGGTCTCGAACCGCCTGCCGGTCGACCACACCGTCGACGAGAACGGCGACGTCAAGTGGGAGCACTCGCCCGGCGGCCTCGTCACGGCCCTCGAGCCCGTGATGCGCGCGAACGACGGCGCCTGGGTGGGCTGGGCCGGCAAGCCCGACCTCGAGTTCGAGCCGTTCGAGAACGACGGCATCAACGTCGTGCCCGTGCCGCTCAGCGAAGAAGAGGTGCAGCGCTACTACGAGGGCTTCAGCAACGACACGCTCTGGCCGCTGTACCACGACGTCATCTCGGCCCCGACCTACCACCGCGTGTGGTGGGACAGCTACGTGCTGGTGAACCGCCGGTTCGCCCAGCGCGCCGCCGAGGTCGCCGAGCAGGACGGCGTCGTGTGGGTGCAGGACTACCAGATGCAGCTGGTGCCGCAGTTCCTCCGCGAGCTCCGCCCCGACCTGACCATCGGGTTCTTCAACCACATCCCGTTCCCGCCGCTCGGCATCTTCTCGCAGCTGCCGTGGCGCGAGAAGATCCTCGAGGGTCTGCTCGGCGCCGACGTCATCGGGTTCCAGCGCGCCGACGACGCCTCCAACTTCTCGCGCTCGGTGCGCCATCTGCTCGGCTACGCCACGACGCGCCCCTACATCGACGTGCCGGTCGACGACGAGTCGGCCCCGCTGTCGCGCCGCGGTCGCAAGGTGCGCCGCGTCGTCGCGAAGCACTTCCCGATCTCCATCGACTCCGCCGGCTTCGAGGCCTTGGCCCGCAAGCCCGAGATCCAGGCCCGCGCCCGCGAGATCCGCGAGGGGCTCGGCAACCCGAAGACGGTGATCCTCGGCGTCGACCGCCTCGACTACACGAAGGGCATCCGCCACCGCATGAAGGCGTTCGGCGAGCTGCTCTCCGACGGCCGTCTCAGCGTCGAGGACGCGACTCTCGTGCAGGTCGCGTCGCCGAGCCGCGAGCGCGTCGAGGCGTACATGGCCCTGCGCGACGAGATCGAGCTGACGGTCGGCCGCATCAACGGCGACTACGCCACCATGAGCCACACCGCGATCAGCTACCACCACCACGGCTACCCGCGCGAGGAGATGGTCGCGCTCTACCTCGCCGCCGACATCATGCTCGTGACGGCCCTGCGCGACGGCATGAACCTCGTCGCCAAGGAGTACATCGCCGTCCGCTTCGACAGCGACGGCGTGCTCATCCTGAGCGAGTTCGCCGGTGCCGCGGACGAGCTCCGCAGCGCCCTCCTCGTCAACCCGCACGACATCGGCGGCCTCAAGAACACCATCATGCGCGCGATCGAGATGCCGCGCCGCGACCGCGTCACGCGCATGCGCGCCCTGCGCCGACGCGTGCTCGACAACGACGTGGCGAAGTGGTCGGCGTCGTTCCTGGCCGCGCTCTCCGACGTCCGGCCGGGCCACCGAATCGCGGCACCGCCGAAGAAGACCGTCGAGGAGGCGCTGGCCGAGTCGTCGGGATCCGAGCCCGCAGACGACAGCGCAGGAACCCCGGAGACCGCCGCATGACCGCCCCCGCCCCCGTGCCCGGCGCCGCCGAGGCACCCGACGCCGCAGCCGAGACCGCCATGGCCGACGCGCTCGGCCGCCTCGCGACCACCGCCGTGCTGCTCGTCGCGCTCGACTTCGACGGCACCCTTTCGCCGACCGTCGACCAGCCGATGGGCGCGCGCATGCTCCCCGAGGCGCGCGAGGCCCTGCTCCGTCTCGTCGAGCTCCCCGACACCACGGTGGCCCTCGTCTCGGGCCGCGCCATCGCCAGCCTGGCGGAGGTGTCCGAGATGCCCGACGACGTGCTGCTCGTGGGGTCGCACGGTGTCGAGTACCGGATCGACGGCTCGGCCGATGTCGGCCTCACGCCCGAGGAGTCGGCGCTGCGGACCACGATCCACACCGTCCTCGACGAGGTCGCGGCCGGCTACGAGAACGTCATCGTCGAGGAGAAGCCGGCCGGCTTCGCCCTCCACACGCGCAATGCGACCGACGCCGATACCGAGGCGGCCGATGCGGAGGCCGCTCGCCGCATCGAGGCCGAGGCGCCCGGCGCCTTCTCGCGCATCGGCAAGGACGTCCTGGAGTTCGCTGTCCGCAGCGCATCGAAGGGCGACGGGCTGGAACGCCTGCGTGCCATGACCGGTGCGACCGCCGTTCTCTTCGCCGGCGACGACGTGACCGACGAGGACGGCTTCGCCGTGCTCGGCCCTGACGACTTCGGCCTCAAGTGCGGCTCGGGCGCCACCGCGGCGGCCTACCGCGTCGCCGATCCCGCCGCGGTCGCGCACCTGCTGGCTGATCTGGCCGACCTCCGCGCCCACCTCGGCCAGAGCTAGGGCGAGTCGCTCGGGGGCGCACCCTCCGGCGTTGTCGCACCGGCGACATGGCTCCGCCATAGTCGCCGGTGCTCCGCCTTGGAGTGCACGCCTCCGAGCGACTCGCTGGGGTCGGCCGGGGGCGCACCCTCCGGCGTTGTCGCTTCGGCGACATGGCTCCGCCATAGTCGCCGGTGCTCCGCCTTGGAGTGCACGCCTCCGAGCGACTCGCTGGGGTCGGCCGGGGGCGCACCCTTCGGCGTTGTCGCTTCGGCGACATGGCTCCGCCATAGTCGTCGGTGCTCCGCCTTGGAGTGCACGCCTCCGAGCGACTCGCTGGGGTCGGCCGGGGGCGCACCCTTCGGCGTTGTCGCTTCGGCGACATGGCTCCGCCATAGTCGTCGGTGCTCCGCCTTGGAGTGCACGCCTCCGAGCGACTCGCTGGGGTCAGCCGGGGGCGCACCCTCCGGCGTTGTCGCACCGGCGATATGGCTCCGCCATAGTCGTCGGTGCTCCGCCTTGGAGCGCACGCCTCCGAGCGACTCGCTGGAGCTAGCGGTCACCGGCCTCGCGGGCGGCGGCCTCGATCCTCGCCCGGAAGGCCGCCCACTCGTCGGGCGACTTGCCGGGCACGTTCGCGTCGGCCGGGCCGTTGCCGATCGACCCGTCGATCGTCTCGCGCAGGATGTCGGCGTGCCCCGCATGCCGCGCCGTCTCGGACAGCATGTGCACGAGGATCCACTGCAGCGTCACGGCCTTGCGGTCGTCCGGCCACCACGGCACGACGCCGGCCGCATCGAGGGGGAGCGCCTCGACGGTCGCGTCGGCGTGCGCGGCCGAGTAGTGGTGGAACTCCACGACGTCGGCGATCGTCTCACCGGCCGGCGACCACATGTCGTCGTCTTCGGCCGCACCGGGCAGCTCGAACGCCACCCGCCGCTCGGCGGGCCGCCCGAACACCTCGCCCAGGTAGCCGAGCTGCACGCTGGCGGTGTGCTTGACGAGCCCGATCAGGTTCGTGCCCGTCGGCGTCATCGGCCGGTGCGCGTCGTACTCGCCGAGCCCCTCGAGCTTGTGCAGCAGGTCGTCGCGCCGCTGCCTGAGGTAGAGGTGGAGTCGCTCTTTCTCATCCATGCGCCCACCCTGCCCGCCCCCACCGACATTCGGCCGACCGACCGCGACCCGGGCGAACTACCATCGAGCCATGAGCCCCGAGGAGCGCCGAAGCGAACTCGAAGCCCGGGTCTACGGCACCGAGGCGCCCGACCCGCGCGACGTGGCCGAGCTGCGAGCCCTCCTGCATCCGCTCGTGCACGGCAGGCAGGGCCATGAGTCGCAGGAACTGCCCGCCGCAGCCCCCGCCGCCGCCGACGCCACCCCGCCGCCGAGGTCCCGTCCGGCCCGCAGCTGGGTCGCGGTCGCGGGCGTCGCCGTCCTCGTCGCCGGCCTGGCGGGAGCCGGCGTCGCCCAGGCGCTCCACGCCGACCCGCCGGGCGACGCCCCCGGGGCAGCTCCGGCCGCCGTCGCCACCTACGGGCTCAGCGCCGTCGACCCGGGAGCCGCCGTCGCCCAGGGCCTCGGCTCGGAGTACTTCGACCAGAAGCAGGTGGCCGCCGACATCCCGGCGGTCGTCCCGACGCGCGTCGACCCGGCGACCACCCGGCGCGTCCTCGCCCAGTTCACCGACGGTCGCGTGAAGGGCGGCATCTGGGTGGCGCGGGGGATCGACGACTCGTTCTGCCTGATCATGGCGGCGGGCTCGGACCGGGCGGCGAGTTCCTGCACCCCGGAGAAAGACGCCGCGGCGGCGGGCGTGCGCCTCGATCTGGTGGTGTCGGCGACGCGCTCGTACTCGGCCCGGTGGAACATCTCGGCCGGAATCCTGGAGGTGTCGCCGATGGACCTCACGGTCAGCCGGACGGCGCGGCCGACGCCGACCGGGCAGCCGGGGCTCCACCCGTCCGACACGGCCACTCCGACGCCCTAAACTGAGCGGCATGCCTGAGAAATTGAACGAGCACGGCGTCGACTGGAAGCCTCGGAGCAGAGACGTCACCGACGGAGTCGAAGCCACCACCTCGCGAGGAATGCTCCGCGCCGTCGGAATGGGCGACGCCGACTGGGAGAAGCCGCAGATCGGCATCGCCTCGTCGTGGAACGAGATCACCCCCTGCAACCTGTCGCTGAACCGACTCGCCCAGGGCGCCAAAGAGGGCGTCCACTCGGGTGGCGGCTACCCGCTGCAGTTCGGCACCGTCTCGGTGTCCGACGGCATCGCGATGGGCCACGAGGGCATGCACTTCTCGCTCGTCTCGCGCGAGGTCATCGCCGACAGCGTCGAGACCGTCATGATGGCCGAGCGCCTGGACGGCTCCGTGCTGCTCGCCGGCTGCGACAAGTCGCTGCCGGGCATGCTGATGGCCGCCGCGCGCCTCGACCTGGCCAGCGTCTTCCTCTACGCCGGATCGATCGCTCCCGGCTGGGTCAAGCTGTCGGACGGCACCGAGAAGGACGTCACGATCATCGACTCGTTCGAGGCCGTCGGTGCCGCCAAGGCCGGCACGATCTCGGACGAAGACCTGTACGCCATCGAGTGCGCCATCGCCCCGGGCGAGGGCGCCTGCGGCGGCATGTACACCGCCAACACGATGGCCTCGGTCGCCGAGGCGCTCGGCATGAGCCTCCCCGGCTCGGCCTCGCCGCCCTCGGCCGACCGTCGCCGCGACTACTTCGCCCACCGCTCGGGCGAGGCCGTCGTGAACATGCTGAGGCTCGGCATCACTGCGCGCGACATCCTGACCAAGGAGGCGTTCGAGAACGCCATCGCCGTCGCCATGGCCTTCGGCGGCTCGACGAACGTCGTGCTGCACCTGCTCGCCATCGCCTACGAGGCCGAGGTCGACCTGACCATCGACGACTTCAACCGCATCGGCGACAAGGTGCCTCACATCGGCGACCTCAAGCCGTTCGGCAAGTACGTCATGAACGACGTCGACCGACACGGCGGCGTGCCCGTCGTCATGAAGGCCCTGCTCGATGCCGGATTGATCCACGGCGAGTGCCTCACCGTCACCGGCAAGACCGTCGCCGAGAACCTCGCCGACATCAAGCCGAAGCCGCTCGACGGCGAGGTGCTGCGCACGCTCGACAACCCGATCCACCCGACCGGCGGGCTCACCGTCCTCAGCGGCTCGTTCGCACCCGAGGGCGCCGTCGTCAAGACCGCCGGCTTCGACGCGGACGTGTTCGAGGGTCCTGCCCGGGTGTTCGAGCGCGAACGTGCCGCCATGGACGCCCTCACGGAGGGGCGCATCGACAAGGGCGACGTCGTCATCATCCGCTACGAGGGCCCGAAGGGCGGCCCGGGCATGCGCGAGATGCTCGCCATCACGGCGGCCATCAAGGGCGCGGGCCTCGGCAAGGATGTACTACTGTTGACGGACGGACGATTCTCAGGCGGCACAACCGGCCTGTGCATCGGCCACATAGCACCCGAAGCGGTCGACGCAGGTCCGATCGCATTCGTGCGCGATGGTGATCTGATTCGGGTCGATATCGCTGCTCGCTCGCTCGACCTACTCGTCGATCCGGCTGAGCTTGACGCCCGCCGTGACGGCTGGGCACCTCTGCCTCCCGTGTACACGCGCGGAGTCCTGGCCAAGTACGCCCGCCAGGTGAAGTCCGCCGCAGAGGGCGCTGTCACCTACTAGGGCTTTCACCCATTCGCCACCACCCCCAGAGGGAATCGTCACCGATGACTCCAGATGCAAGTCCCCTGCCCACCGCACCCGCCCGCCCACGCCAGGCCAGCCCCGAGATCCTGACGGGTTCCGGTGCCATCCTCCGGTCGCTCGAGAAGCTCGGCGTCACCGACGTCTTCGGCCTTCCCGGCGGCGCGATCATCCCGTTCTACGACGAGCTCATGTCGTCGACGGCGATCCGCCACATCCTGGTCCGCCACGAGCAGGGTGCCGGTCACGCCGCCGAGGGGTACGCCGCCGCCTCCGGGCGGGTCGGCGTCGCCATCGCGACGTCCGGTCCCGGCGCCACGAACCTCGTGACCGCGATCGCCGACGCCTACATGGACTCCGTGCCGCTCCTGGCCATCACCGGCCAGGTGTTCTCGACCCTCATGGGAACCGACGCGTTCCAGGAGGCCGACATCGTGGGCATCACGATGCCGATCACGAAGCATTCGTTCCTCGTGACGAAGCCGGAGGACATCCCGGCGACCCTCGCGGCGGCGTACCAGATCGCCTCGACCGGCCGCCCCGGCCCCGTGCTCGTCGACATCACCAAAGACGCGCAGCAGATGTCCGCGCCCTTCGTCTGGCCCGAGACGGTCGACCTGCCCGGCTACCGTCCGATCACCAAGGCGCACGGGAAGCAGATCACTGCCGCGGCCCAGCTCATCGCCGAGTCGCGCAAGCCGGTCTTCTACGTCGGCGGCGGCGTGATCCGCTCCGGTGCGTCGGCCGAGCTGCTCGAGCTCGTCGAGGCCACGGGGGCACCCGTGGTGACCACGCTGATGGCTCGGGGCGCGTTCCCCGACTCGCACCGGCAGCACCTCGGGATGCCGGGCATGCACGGCACCGTCCCGGCCGTCCTCGGCCTGCAGGAGAGCGATCTCATCATCGCCCTCGGCGCCCGCTTCGACGACCGGGTGACCGGCAAGGCGGAGCTCTTCGCCCCGAACGCCAAAGTCGTGCACGTCGACATCGACCCCGCCGAGATCTCGAAGATCCGCCTGGCGGACGTGCCGATCGTGGGCGACGCGCGAGAGGTCATCATTGACCTCACGGCCGCCTACGCCGACATCACTGGCGGTTCGCAGCCCGACCTGTCGGCGTGGTGGGAGCGTCTGAACGGTCTCCGCGAGCAGTTCCCGCTCGGCTTCACCGAGCCCGACGACGGCCTGCTGTCACCGCAGAAGGTCATCCAGCGCATCGGCCAGCTCTCCGGGCCGGAGGCCGTCTACGCCTCGGGTGTCGGCCAGCACCAGATGTGGTCGGCCCAGTTCATCCAGTACGAGCGTCCTCACGCCTGGCTGAACTCCGGCGGAGCCGGCACCATGGGCTACTCGGTCCCCGCCGCCATGGGCGCCAAGGTCGGCCAGCCCGACCGCGTCGTCTGGGCGATCGACGGAGACGGCTGCTTCCAGATGACCAACCAGGAGCTCGCCACCTGCGTCATCAACGACATCCCGATCAAGGTCGCGATCATCAACAACTCGTCGCTCGGCATGGTGCGTCAGTGGCAGACCCTGTTCTACGAGGGCCGCCACTCGTTCACCGACCTGAACACCGGCCACACCGGCGGCGGCACCGTCACTCGCATGGTCCCCGACTTCGTCAAGCTCGCCGACGCCTACGGCGCCCTGGGCATCCGGGTCACCCGCGAAGACGAGATCGACGCCGCGATCCAGCTGGCCCTCGCGACCAACGACCGCCCCGTCGTCATCGACTTCGTGGTCAGCCGCGACGCGATGGTGTGGCCCATGGTGCCGCAGGGCGTATCGAACTCCGAGATCCAGCACGCTCGCGCCCTCGCCCCCGAGTGGGACGACGAGGCGCCCGGCACGAGCGCGACCGACACCACCCGCGACGGCGACATGACCGGAGAACACGCATGAGCCACGTCCTCTCCCTCCTCGTCGAAGACAAACCCGGTCTGCTGACCCGCGTCGCCGGCCTCTTCGCCCGCCGCGGCTTCAACATCGAGAGCCTCGCCGTCGGCAAGAGCGAGATCCCCGGCCTCAGCCGCATCACCGTCGTCGTCGACGTCGAGGAGCTCCCGCTCGAGCAGGTGACGAAGCAGCTCAACAAGCTGATCAACGTCATCAAGATCGTCGAGCTCGACTACTCGCAGTCGGTCCAGCGCGAGCACATGCTCATCAAGGTCCGCGTCGACAACACGTCCCGGTCGCAGGTGCTCGAGGCCGTCAACCTCTTCCGCGCCAGCGTGGTCGACGTGTCGACCGATGCGCTCGTGATCGAGGTCACGGGCGACACCGGCAAGACGACGGCTCTTCTGAGGGTGCTCGAGCCCTATGGCATCAAGGAGATCTCGCAATCCGGGCTCCTCGCGATCGGCCGCGGTGCCAAGAGCATCACCGACCGCGTCTTCAAGAACTGACCCGCACCACCAACAAGGAGAACCACCACTGTGACTGAAATCTTCTACGACAAAGACGCCGACCTGTCGCTCATCCAGGGCAAGAAGGTCGCCGTCATCGGCTACGGCTCGCAGGGTCACGCCCACGCGCTGAACCTCCGCGACTCCGGAGTCGAGGTCGTCGTCGGCCTCAAGGAGGGCTCCAAGAGCCGCCCGAAGGCCGAGGAGGCCGGCTTCAAGGTGCTCACGCCGGCCGAGGCCGCGAAGTGGGGCGACGTCATCGTGATCCTCGCGCCCGACCAGGTACAGCGCCACGTCTACAAAGACGACATCGCCCCGAACATCGAGGCCGGCAACGCCCTCGTCTTCGGACACGGCTTCAACATCCGCTTCGGCTACATCGAGGCCCCCGAGGGCATCGACGTCGTCCTCGTCGCGCCCAAGGGCCCGGGCCACACCGTGCGCCGCGAGTTCGAGGCCGGCCGAGGCGTCCCCGTCATCGTGGCCGTCGAGGTCGACGCCACGGGCTCGGCGTGGGACCTCGCCTGGTCGTACTCCAAGGGCATCGGCGGCCTCCGCGCCGGCGGCATCAAGACGACCTTCACCGAAGAGACCGAGACCGACCTGTTCGGCGAGCAGGCCGTCCTCTGCGGCGGCACCTCGCAGCTGATCCAGTACGGCTTCGAGACCCTCACCGAGGCGGGCTACCAGCCGCAGATCGCCTACTTCGAGGTGCTCCACGAGCTCAAGCTGATCGTCGACCTCATCTGGGAGGGCGGCCTCGCCAAGCAGCGCTGGTCGGTCTCCGACACCGCCGAGTACGGCGACTACGTCTCCGGCCCGCGCGTCATCTCGCCCGACGTCAAGGAGAACATGAAGGCCGTCCTCGCGGACATCCAGTCGGGTGCCTTCGCCGAGCGCTTCATCAACGACCAGGACGCCGGCGCTCCGGAGTTCCTGGCCCTCCGCAAGAAGGGCGAGGAGCACCCCATCGAGGCCACCGGCCACGAGCTCCGCGCGCTCTTCGCCTGGAAGCAGCAGGACGCCGACTACGTAGACGGCAACGCCGCCCGCTAGCCGTTTCGTGACCTTTTCGACACCGCTTTCGCCCGGAAGCACCGGTCATCTCCGGTATCTTCGGGCGGAAGCGGTGTTGTCGTCCTGCACGGAACGACGTGCGATGATCGAAGGATGGTTGTGATCAAGAAGGCCGTCCATTTCGGCGCCGGAAACATCGGGCGAGGCTTCGTCGGTCAGTACCTCCACGCCTCGGGCTACGAGGTCGTGTTCTGCGATGTGAACTCCGAACTGGTCCGTGAGCTCGAAGCCGCCGAGTCGTACGAGGTCCACGAGGTCGGCGGCGATGGCCGCACCACCTCGGTCGACGGCTTCCGCGCCGTCGACAGCCGACTCGACGAGGCGCGCGCCGTCTACGAGATCTCCACCGCCGACATCGTCACCACCTCCGTCGGCCCGCGCGTCCTCCCATCGCTCGCACCCCTCATCGCCCGCGGCCTGATCGAGCGCGACGCCGACCTGGCTCCGCTCGTCGTCATCGCCTGCGAGACCGCCATCGGCGCGTCCACGACGCTCGCCGCCTCCGTCGCCCGCTCCGTCGAGTCGCTGGGCGGCGTCGCGCCGGTCGCCGCCGACTCCGCCGTCTTCGCCAACTGCGAGATCGACCGCATCGTGCCGGAGCAGACGCCCGGCCTCGACGTGATCATCGAGTCGTTCGCCGAGTGGGCCATCGAGATCGGTCCGTTCGCGGGCCGCGTCGACGCACCCGGCATCGACGGCGTCACCTGGGTCGACGACCTGGCGCCGTTCATCGAGCGCAAGCTCTTCACCGTCAACACCGCGCACGCCGCCGCCGCCTACTACGGCTGGGCCCGGGGGATCGGCAGCGTCCGCGAGGCCCTCGAGGTTCCCGAGATCCACGCCCAGGTGCTCGAGGTTCTGCTCGAGACGAAGGCCCTCCTGATCGAGAAGCACGGATTCGACGCCGCCGAGCAGCAGGTCTACATCGACCGCAACCTCGAGCGCATCTCGAACCCGCACCTCCCCGACACCACCGGCCGCGTCGGCCGCAACCCGCTCAGCAAGCTGAGCCGGCACGAACGCCTCGTCGGACCGGCCGCGCAGCTCGCCGAGCGAGGTCTGGCCTTCGACGGCCTCGTCCGCGTCGTCCGCGCCGCTCTCGACTTCGACGTGCCCGACGACGTCGAGAGTCGCGAGCTGCAGTCTCTGCTGCGCACGAGCGCCGGCTCCGGCGTGAGTCCCGAGCTGCTCGCCGAGACGCTCACGGGAGTGTTTCCCGGCCACCCCCTGTTTCCGTCGCTGGCGGCCGTGGTCGCTGACAAGATCTCGTCGCGGGTCGCCGCGTGAGCCCCGAGAAGAATCCCGTCGACCACGAGCTCGACGACGATGAGGCCCTGAGCTGGGGCGAGTCGGCCGACAGCAGCTACGTCGAGGGCCCGGCCCGCGGGCACCGGGGCGACGAGACCGCCGACGACGCGGACGGCGACGAAGACGAGCTGCCCGAGGGCGTGCTCAGTTCGGGCATGCTCGTCGCCCACGGCGTCTTCGCCGCGATCCTCCTGCTCTACACGGTCGCCTGGCTCTTGGCCGTCACCCGTGCGACGGCACCGGGGCTCGCCGGCGCCTCATTGACCCTGTGGCATCTCGGGCAGTGGCTGGCCGTCTTCGCCCCGGCACTGTGGTTCGCCGCGACTCTCTCCCTGACGCCTGCCTCGTCGGCACGTCGTCGTGTCGTCTGGCTGCTGGTGGGAGTCATCGTGCTGATCCCGTGGCAGTTCGTCTATGGAGGAGCCTCGTGAGCGACCTGGCGTCGGCAGAATCGACGAGCGGTGACGAAGCCGGTGAGAACGGCATCATGTCGGACCGCTCGTCCACCTTCGTCGGATGGATCACGGCGCTGGCTGTCTTCGGCTTGCTCGCGGCGTACTTCACCTGGATCGGGTTGCAGAACGTGATCACCGTTCCTCCCCTCATCAGCAAGAACTATTCCTTCTACAGGGCAAACGGCCTCGACGGACTCGTCAAGCCGCTTCCCTGGGTTCAGCTGATCGTCGCCCTCGTCGCGCCGGCCGTCGCCTATCTGGGCGCGGTGCTCATCGGTCGGCGCCGCTCGTTGGGGCGTCGAATTGTCCTGCTCCTGGCGGCCGCCTGCGCTGCGTCGGCCATCTCGGCGTCGGTCTCGGCGTACGTGACGAGTACCTACCAGCTCTGACCCCGCCACACGATCCGTCCGCAAGGAACGCTTTCGTGCTGTCGAGGATTCGGGCACCGTCGCGCATCGCCAGCGCGGATTTCTGCGCGCGAATGCCAGTGCCGCAAGGACCGCCTTTCGGGTTGTCCTTGCCAGAGGAACGCGGGCCGCGCAATTAGGTCCGGGTCGCCTGGGCATGCTCTGCGGATTCTCAGGTTCGACCCGCGAGGGCAGTTCGTGCGCCCGGAAAGGGCCGAGGGCCTGGCTACTGTGGACGAGTCCCCGCGCACGAACCATCGTTAGGAATCCCGTGGCCAAGCCCATCGTGTTGATCGCCGAAGAACTCTCGCCCGCGACCGTCGACGCCCTCGGGCCCGACTTCGACGTCCGCACCGTCGACGGCACCGACCGCCCCGCCCTCCTCTCCGCCCTGGCAGACGCGAACGCGATCCTGGTGCGCTCGGCCACGAAGGTCGACGCCGAGGCGATCGCCGCGGCTCCCCACCTGCAGGTCATCGCCCGCGCGGGCGTCGGCCTCGACAACGTCGACATCAAGGCCGCGACCAACGCCGGCGTCATGGTCGTGAACGCCCCGACCTCCAACATCATCTCGGCGGCCGAGCTGACCGTCGGCCACATCCTGAGCCTCGCCCGGCACATCCCCGCCGCCCACGCGGCACTCGCGCAGGGTCAGTGGAAGCGCTCGAAGTACACCGGCGTCGAGCTCTTCGAGAAGACCGTCGGCATCATCGGACTCGGCCGAATCGGCGCACTCATCACCGCCCGCCTCCAGGCGTTCGGCATGAACATCGTCGCGTTCGACCCCTACGTCACCCCGGCTCGCGCTCAGCAGCTCGGCGTCACCCTGCTCACGCTCGACGAGCTGCTCGAGCAGAGCGACTTCATCACCATCCACATGCCGAAGACGCCCGAGACCACGGGGATGATCTCGACGGCTCAGCTCGCGAAGATGAAGCCGACCGCCTTCATCGTCAACGTGGCCCGCGGCGGACTCATCGACGAGGAGGCGCTGTTCGAGGCCCTCCGCAGCGACACCATCGCCGGCGCCGGCCTCGACGTGTTCGTCTCCGAGCCGCCCGCGAACACCGACCTCCTCGCCCTCGAGAACGTCGTCGTCACCCCGCACCTCGGCGCGTCGACCGACGAGGCGCAGGAGAAGGCCGGCGTCTCGGTCGCGAAGTCGGTGCGCCTGGCGCTCGGCGGCGAGCTCGTTCCCGATGCCGTGAACGTCGCCGGCGGTGTCATCGACGAGTACGTCCGCCCCGGCATCCCGCTGGTCGAGAAGCTCGGCCAGGTCTTCTCCGGCCTCGCCGACAGCCCGCTCACGTCGATCGACGTCGAGGTGCACGGCGACCTCACCGAGTACGACGTCAGCGTCTACAAGCTCGCGGCGCTCAAGGGCGTGTTCTCGGACGCCGTGCAAGAGACGGTCAGCTACGTCAACGCGCCTCTGCTCGCTGAGCAGCGAGGAGTCACCGTGCGCCTGCTCACCGACGCCGTGTCGGAGGAGTACCGCAACATCATCACCCTGCGCGGCGCCCTCGCCGACGGTCGTCAGATCTCGGTCTCGGGAACGCTGACCGGCACGAAGCAGGTCGAGAAGATCGTCGAGATCAACGGATACGACGTCGAGGTCCCGCTCGCGAAGCACCACATCGTGATGCTCTACACCGACCGCCCCGGCATCGTCGCGGTCTACGGCAAGGAGTTCGGCGAGGCCGGGATCAACATCGCCGGAATGCAGATCGCGCGCACCACGGCGGGCGGCACTGCTCTGTCGGTCCTGACCATCGACTCCCCGGCTCCCGAGGGGCTGCTCGAGAAGGTGCGCCGCGCGATCGACGCCGACGTGCTGCAGGAGATCGACGTCACGCTGTAGGCCTTCTTCCGAGGGGCGCAGGAACTCCTTCGCGCCCCCGCCCCCTCGGTAAGCTTGACGCAGCAGCCCCGAAGCGAGGAGAACGCATGAGCCGCACCGTCCGACTGGCCAGCATCCCGGGCGACGGGATCGGACCCGAGGTGGTTGCCGAGGCCGTCAAGGTGCTTCGCGCGGTCACCGACGGCAGCGACACCGCGTTCGACGTCACCGAGTTCTCACTCGGTGCCGCCCGCTTCAAGGCCACCGGCGAAATCCTCACCGACGCCGACCTCGACGCCATCAGGCAGCACGATGCGATCCTGCTGGGCGCCGTCGGGGGCGACCCGCGCGACCCGGACCTGCGCGGCGGCATCATCGAGCGTGGTCTGCTGCTCAAGCTCCGCTTCGCGCTCGACCACTACGTGAACCTTCGCCCGACGAAGGTCTATCCTGGCGTCCCGTCGCCGCTGTCCAGCCCCGGAGACGTCGACTTCGTCGTCGTCCGCGAGGGCACCGAGGGTCCGTACGTCGGCAACGGCGGCTCGCTGCGCACCGGCACGCCGCACGAGATCGCCAACGAGGTCAGCGTCAACACGGCCTACGGTGTCGAGCGCGTCGTCCGGTACGCCTTCGAGCTCGCGCAGAAGCGCCCCGCACACCGCCTGACGCTGGTGCACAAGACCAACGTGCTCGTCTTCTCGGGCTCTCTCTGGCAGCGCACCGTCGACGCGGTCGCAGCCGAGTACCCCGACGTCGCCGTCGACTACCAGCACGTCGACGCGGCCACGATCCACCTGGTCGCCGACCCTGCTAGATTCGACGTCATCGTCACGGACAACCTCTTCGGCGACATCCTCACCGATCTGGCTGGCGCAATCAGCGGCGGCATCGGCCTGGCAGCCTCGGGCAACATCAACCCCGAGGGCGCCTTCCCCAGCATGTTCGAACCGGTGCACGGCTCCGCTCCCGACATCGCCGGCCAGCAGAAGGCCGACCCCACGGCCGCCATCCTCTCGACGGCTCTTCTCCTCGACCACCTCGGTCTGGCCGAAGAGTCCGCCCGGGTGACGGCGGCCGTCGAGGCCGACATCGCCGGCCGCACCGCTGGGTCCTCCCGAACCACGGCCCAGATCGGCGACGCGATCGCCGCCGCCGTGGCACTCGTCCCCACTTCCCGATAGGCGCGCTCATGACCACGACCCACGACACCTACCCCCTGAACTTCCAGCTGACTCCGTCGCCGGCTGCCCGCGCCGACGCCGAGCGCGAGGCCATGCTCGCCGACCCCGGCTTCGGCAAGTACTTCACCGACCACATGGTCGCCATCGAGTGGACGGCCGACGACGGCTGGCACGACGCCACCGTCAGCCCGTACGGTCCGCTGATGCTCGACCCCTCCGCAGCCGTCCTCCACTACGGGCAGGAGATCTTCGAGGGCATCAAGGCCTACCGCCATGCCGACGGCTCGGTCTGGACGTTCCGGCCCGACGCCAACGGCCGTCGCCTGCAGCGGTCCGCGAAGCGCCTCGCCCTCCCCGAGCTGGCGGTCGACGACTTCGTCGAGTCGCTCAAGCAGCTCGTCCAGGTCGACGAGAAGTGGGTGCCGTCGGCCGACGAGACCAGCCTCTACCTGCGTCCGTTCATGATCGCGACCGAGAGCTTCCTCGGCGTGCGGGCGGCGCACAAGGTCGGCTACTACGTGATCGCGAGCCCGGCCGGCGCGTACTTCACCGGCGGCGTCGCCCCGGTGTCGATCTGGCTGTCGACGAACTTCTCCCGTGCGGGCAAGGGCGGCACCGGCGCGGCGAAGACCGGCGGCAACTACGCCGCATCGCTCCTCCCGCAAGAGGAGGCGTACGCCAACGGCTGCTCGCAGGTGCTGTTCCTCGACTCCGTCGACACGACCTACATCGAAGAGCTCGGCGGCATGAACGTGGTGCTCGTCTACAGAGACGGAACCCTCGTCACCCCCGACTCCGACTCGATCCTCGAGGGCATCACGCGCGACTCGATCCTGCAGCTCGCCGAAGACCGCGGCCACACGGTCGAGCGTCGCCGCGTGTCGCTCGACGAGTGGCGCGACGGCGTCGCCTCGGGCGACATCGTCGAGGTGTTCGCCTGCGGAACCGCCGCGGTGGTCGTGCCGATCGGCGAGCTGAAAGGCGAGGGCGTGTCGATCGTGTCGCCCGTCGCCGGCCCCGACTCGCTCACGCGGTCCCTCCGCGCCGAGCTCACCGACATCCAGTACGGCCGTCGCGAAGACCGCCACGGCTGGCTGACGCGCCTCGACGCGTAGCTTTCGGCCCTGGAACGCCCCGCCGCCTCGTGCGACGGGGCGTTTCGCGTCACGGCGTTGCGCGAGATGGCCCCCGTCGTCGCACCGCTGGAGGCGCGGCGACGACGGGGGCCACCTCGCGAGCCCGGGGGCGCAGGAACTAGAGCTCGAGCGACTCTCCGGGCGCCAGCACGACGACGTCGCCTCCGGCTGCCTCGACGACCGCGCGGATCCGGTCGACGTGCATCCCCAGCCCCGTCTCCGAGAGCGTCTTCTCGTGGATCGGGAAGGCCCGCCCCGGCTTCACGGCGGCCGCGTAGTCCATCGCCTCGCCGATCTTAAGCCACGGGGCGCCGATCGGAGCAGCGAGCACAGGAACGTCGAACGGGGGGACGGTGTACGAGTCGCCGGGGTGGAAGAGCGTGTCGTTGACCAGCACGCCGGTGTTGTCGACGCGGGGGAGGCTCTCGTGGATCACAGCGTGGTCGGTCCCGGCGAAGCGGAGGGTGAACGGGCCGACCTCGACGACGTCGCCGTCGCTGACCGTCTCCACGGCGAACCCCACCTCGCCGAGAGCGTGCGCGACACCTTCGGGGCCGAGGATGCGCGCGCCGGGGTTGGCCTCGAGCAGGCCCTCGATCTGGCCGGGGGTCCAGTGGTCGGGGTGCTGGTGGGTGATGACGATGCCCTCGACGTCGGTCACATCCGTGAGCGGGCGCGTGAATCCGCCCGGATCGATGACGAGCCGCTGCCCGTCCACTTCGACGACAAGGGCTGCGTGCTCGTACTTGGTAACCAACATGACCCCAACGCTACTGCGCACGAGGCTCAAGCTCCCGGCCGACAGCCCCGGAAGGAAAGGGAGCGAAGCGACCCTTCAGCTGTTCTGACAAGCACATCTGTTTTGACAAGCACATCTGTTCTGACAGGCACAGATGCAAAATGCCCTCCCGCAGGGGAGGGCATTTTGCATCGTGACCCCAACCGGATTCGAACCGGTGTTACCGCCGTGAGAGGGCAGCGTACTAGGCCGCTATACGATGGGGCCGTATTTGCAACTCGTCGAGTATGCCATACGGCTCGGCGCGGAAACAAATTGAGCGAAGCTCACTGTGTTGGCGCGCCCGCCGACCCCCTCACAGCCGCGGATCCACCGCCTCCGACTCCATCGCCAGCACCGCGAACACGGCCTCGTGGATCCGCCACAGCGGCTCCCGCGCGACGACCCGGTCCAGCGCCTCCACTCCGAGGGCGTACTCGCGCAGCGCGAGCGATCGCTTGAGCCCGAGCCCGCGGTCTTTGAGACGTCGGAGGTTCTCCGGCCTCGTGTAGTCGGGGCCGTAGATGATCCGCAGGTACTCGCGCCCGCGCACCTTGATGCCGGGCTGCACGAGCCCGTTCTTCGTGCGGCGCAGGCCCTCGGCGGGCTTGACGACCATGCCCTCGCCGCCCGCCTCGGTCAGGTCGACCCACCAGGCGGTGGCGGCGGCGACCGAGTCGTCGGAGCCGAGGTCGACCATCGTGCGACGGGTGCGGCGGAAGAGCACCGGGTCGGCATCGGCCAGCCGGTCGGCGAGGTCGAGGTGCCACTCGTGCGGGCGATCGACGTGGGTGCGACCCTCGGTCGCGAGCACCTGGAACGGCGCGAGCTGCACGCCGTCGAGTCCCGACGACTGCGCGGCGTAGCGGCGGTAGGCGGCGACGTACTTCACGGCGTCGTCCGATCGGAGCCGGGTGCGCTCGGCGAGCTCGCCGACGTCCACCCCGGAGGCGGCTGCCGCCTCGAGTGCGGCGACCGCCGCGGGCAGCGCCGTGGTCGCCGCGGCGCCCACCGACGCGTACTGGTCTCGGATGAGGTCGCCCGCCTTGAACGACCACGGCAGCAGCTCGGCGTCGAGGAGGAGCCAGTCGGTGTCGAGCTCACCCCACAGGCCCGCGCCGTCGACGGCCGTGTCGATCCTGCGCAGGAACTCGGCACCGGTCGCCTCGTCGAAGAACGGTCGCCCGGTGCGGGTGTGCACGACGCCGCGCCACCCGGGCTTCGCTCCGAATCGCGCGGGGTCGCGCGTGAGCAGCACGACGGCGCGGGACCCCATGTGCTTCTCTTCGGCGATGACGCTCTCGACGCCGTCTCGGCGGAAGGCGGCGAAGGCCTCGGCGGGGTGCTCGAGGTAGTCGTCGAGCTTCGAGGTCGCGGGCGGGCTCATGGTCGGCGGCAGGTAGAGCAGGTGGTTCGGGTCGAGGGCGAACCGGCTCATGACCTCAAGGGCGCCGGCGGCGTTCTCCTCGCGGACGCCGATGCGGCCGTGGTGCCTGGTCTCGATGATGTGCCGGCCGAGGACGTCCTGGACGGAGAGCACCCCCGGAGGGCGTTCCTGCGACAGGGCCGCCTGCTCGGGCGTCTGCAGGGGCTTGACCGGCGCGTACCACTCGCGCTCGGCGGGCACCGAGACGATCTCGCGCTCGGGGTAGCGCAACGCCGTCAGGGCGCCGCCGAAGACGCACCCGGTGTCGAGGCACAGCGTGTTGTTGACCCACTCGGCGACCGGGGTCGGCGTGTGGCCGTAGAGCACGACGGCGTCGCCGCGGTAGTCGTCCGCCCACGGGTAGCGGACGGGCAGGCCGAACTCGTCGGTCTCGCCCGTGGTGTCGCCGTAGAGCGCGAACGAGCGGACGCGCCCGGACGCCCGGCCGTGGTACGCCTCGGGGAGTCCCGCGTGGCAGACGACCAGCTTTCCGTCGTCGAGGACGAGGTGCGAGACGAGGTCGTGGCAGAAGCGCTCGACATCGCGGCGGAACTCGGGCGTCTCGCCGGCGAGCTGCGTCAGCGTCTCGGCGAGCCCGTGCGAGGTCTGGACGTTCTTGCCCTGAAGCGCCCGCACCAGCTTGTGCTCGTGGTTGCCGGGGACGGCGAGGGCGTTGCCGGAGGCCACCATGCCCATCGCCAGCCGCAGCACTCCGACCACGTCGGGCCCGCGGTCGACCAGGTCGCCGAGGAAGACCGCGCGCCGCCCCTCGGGGTGGGCGGCGTCGACGGGGCGACCCTGCTCGTCGCGGGTCAGCTCGTAGCCGAGCTCGCCGAGCAGCGACTCGAGCTCGGAGCGGCAGCCGTGCACGTCGCCGATGGAGTCGAACGGGCCGTGCTCGGTGCGCAGGTCGTTCAGGAGCGGCTCGCGGCGGATGGTCGCCTGGTCGATCTCGTCGACGCTCGACAGCACGTGCACGCGCCGGAAGCCCTCCTTGCCGAGGAACTTCAGCGACCGTCGCAGCTGGTCGTGCTGCCGGCGGATGACGGAGGCGGGGAAGTCGCGGTCGGTGCGCTCGGCGTTGCGGGCGACGGCCACGGACTCCGCCACGTCGAGGACGATCGCCACCGGCAGGACGTCGTTCGAGCGGGCGAGCTCGACGAACGACGCCCGGGCGTCCTTCTGGACGTTCGTCGCGTCGACGACGGTGAGGAGGCCGCGACGCAGCCGCTGGCCCGCGACGTGGCGCAGCGCCTCGAACGCGGCGGCCGTGGCCGACTGGTCGTTCTCGTCGTTCGAGACCAGGCCGCGGAACACGTCGCTCGAGAGCGTCTCGAACGGCTCGAAGGCGCGCGCGGCGAAGGTCGACTTGCCGGAGCCGCTCGTGCCGACGAGCACGACCAGCGACATGGCGGGAACAGTGATCTCAGCCATGGTCAGGCCTTCCGGAAGAGCGCGAGCTGGGTGGGGGAGCCGTGAGTCTCGTCGGCGTCGCCGACGGGCCGGTACTCCACGGTGTAGCCGTAGGAGACCGCGACGCGGTCGGCCCAGGCGGCGAACTCGGCGCGCGACCACTCGAAGCGGTGGTCGGGGTGCCGGAACCGGCCGGCCGGCAAGGACGGGTACAGGGCGTTGTAGTCGGAGTTCGGCGTGGTCACGATCACCGCGCCCGGAGCCGCGCTGCCGAAGATCGACGACTCGAGCGCGTCGAGGCGCTCCAGCTCGATGTGCTCGACGACCTCCATCAGGACGATCGCATCGAGATGCGCCAGCCGGTCGTCCTGGTAGGTGACCGACGACTGGAGCAGCCGGATGCGGTCGCGCTGCCGGTCGCTCAGGTCGCGGATGTGCAGGCGGCGCTCGGCGACGTCGAGAGCGCGGTGCGAGACGTCGGTGCCGATGATGTCGGTGAACGCGGAGTCGGCGAGCAGGTGCGTGAGCAGCGCGCCCGGACCGCAGCCCACGTCGGCCACCCGGTGGGCGCCCACGTCTCGGAGCGCGGTCAGGACGGCCTCGGCGCGGTGCACGCGCAGCGGCGTCGCGATCTCGGCGTCGTCGAGCCCCTCGCGCACCGGCGATCCGTCGAGGACCTCCAGCTGCGCCGTCGCGTCGCGGACCAGGCCGCGCTGGTGCGCCAGGTACCGCCGGGTGATGAGCTCCCGCTCGGGGTGCGCCGGCAGCCAGCCCTCGCCTGCGCGGAGCAGCTTGCCGATCTCGTCGTCGCCCACCCAGTAGTGCTTCGAGTCGTCGAGAACCGGGAGCATCACGTAGAGCTGGTGCAGCGCGTCGGCGAGACGGAGGGTGCCCGTCAGCGTCAGGTCGGAGTACCGGGAGTCGCCCCACTCCGGGAACTCCGGGTCGAGCGGAACCGCGGCGTCGACGACGGTCCAGCTGAGCGGCTCGAACAGGCGGCTCGCCAGACCCGGCTCGCCGCGCGACGGCACGGCCGCCAGGGTGATGGTCAGGGGGAGGGGGCTCGCCGCGAGCTCAGGGCGCGCGTCGCAGCGGCCGGTCATCGCCGTGCGGAACACCTGAGCGAGCGCGACGGCGAGCATCGACGATGACGCGTAGGGGCGGTCGTTGACGTAGTGGCCGAGCTCGGAGGAGTCGCCTCCGGAGAAGCGCTTGCTGCGGACCAGGTCGATCGCGTCGACCTCGAGCATGAGCGCCGCAGTGCAGGTCTCGTCGGTCTGCTCCGGGTAGAACACGTGGGCGCGGCCGACTGCGAGATCGAACGACTGCAGGCGGCCGGGGTGCTTGTGGAGGAGGAAGCCGAGATCGGTGGCATCGGGGCCGGTGTACGTAATCGTTGCGAGCACCCGGCTCACCCTACGCGAGGCGCGGGGCACGATCGGGGCCGTCCGCTACCCCAGTCGACGTGCCAGTCCGTCGAGCCCGACGTCGATGACGTGCCCTCCCCAGACCCCCAGCTGCAGCTGCGAGGTGTGCACCCACAGCCTCCGGCCGCTCGACAGGTCGAACGCCACGACGGTCGTCCTCGCTCCGGTAGCCCCGTAGGTGAGGGCGTAGCCGACCGTGTGGCCGGCGGCGACCACGTACGACCCGGCGGGCACGTCGGCGTGGAACCGGACGCGTCCGGTGCCTCCGTCGAGCGCGACCACCTGCGGGTCGTCGTTCGTCGACACCGTGTAGACGTCGTCCGTCCGCTGGCCGACGGCGCTGCCGGCGTAGCTGTACGACTCGGTGTCGCGACTCCAGCGGACCGCGCCCGTGCGGTAGTCGAGGCAGGTCAGCCGATCGCCGCGCAGGTTGGTGACGACGAGGCAGTCGCGGCCGACCGAGAAGCTGCCGCGCAGGTCGAGGTCAGACGACCAGAGCACCCTGCCGGTCTTGTCGACGGCCGAGAAGCCGCCCGCGGCGCTCGTCGTCACGCCGGAGCCGCGGGTACGGGCGGCGAAGACCACGTCGCCCCGCAGCGCGTAGCCGAGCGCCGTGTTCACCGGTCCGCTCCACGGGCGGGGCGTGCCGGTGGCCAGCGGGATCTGCAGTGTCCCCCGGTCGCCCAGCAGCATCCGGTCGTCGAGGGCGATCAGGGTCGCCGTCTCGTTCGCGGTGCCCTGCCACACCACCCTCGACAGCGCACGCGAATCACGGAGCTCGTAGATGTACTCGAGGCCGTCGCCCGTGCGGCGGCCCATGGCCACGACATCGCCGTTCGCCGTGAACCGGTCGTCGCCGCTCCACGACTGCGTGCCGGTCGAGCCGAGCACCTGGCCCGTGGTCGTCGACAGCGTCTCGACGACGGAGGTGGTGTCCGTGCCCGAGCGCACCAGGAGGCGCGTGCCGGAGCCCGTCGTGGAGACCCACGAGATGGCCACGCCCGACCGCGCGTCCACGTCGTTGGCGGTGTCGTGCACCCACCGGACCGCGCCGGTCGCCGTGTCGAGGAGCGCCACGCGCGACTTGTAGCCCGAAGGGACGATGGAGCACGAGGCGTCGTCTGAGAAGCCGGAGTTCCACGCCGAGTCGGCGCGCACCGCGGCGAGGTCCTGGCCGACGTCGACGGCCGTGAACCGGAGGCACTCGGCGGGCGCACCGGGAGCGAGCGTCGAGGCGAGGTCGACGGCCCAGGCGCGCGGGGTCGGCGAGGCGCGGACGTCGTCGACGCGCACGCCCGACCACGGCGAGAGGGTGCCGTACGACGGCTGGACCACGACGCCCACGCCGACGACCGCGGCGATGACGGCGGCCAGAGCGACATAGGAGAGCAGGATCCGCCGCGGCAGCGACGTTCGGGACCACAGACCGGCGATCCGCCCGCGGCGCGGTGCTCGCCGACCCGGGCGGCGCGGGGGCGCCGACGGCGGGGTGGCGAGGCGGGGTGCGGGCAGTTCCTGCGCCCCGGTGCTCGGCTGCGCGGTCGGGAGGGGCGGGGTCCACGGCGAGGCGGGCCCCGGAGGACGCGGCGGAGTCCAGGGGCGGTGGTCGATCTGCGACATGACGACGCTTCCTCGCGCGACGCTGCGCGATCGTGTTGCGGCCGGAATCACCGACCGCCCCGGAGCCTAGTCTTCGCGCCTACGTTCCGAGCACCGTGCCCGGAGGATTCGTCAGCTCTCTCACGATGCCGTCGCTGGAGAGCTCGACCAGCCTCCCGCCCCACATCTCGGTGTCGCCGTCGTCGAGCACGTTCCGCTGCCACAGGATCCGCCCCGACTCGGTATCGAACGCGATCAGGCCGATCGGCGTGCCGCTGAGGCTCGACGACACCAGGTAGCCGGTCGTGCGCGAGACGGCGGCGATCGTCGTCGTCGGCAGGAGGTCGACCGAGAACTTCGGCCTGCCGCTGCCGCCGTCGAGCATCACGAGCTCGGAGTGGTTGC
The DNA here is from genome assembly GCF_057787745.1 of Frondihabitans sp. OV104. NCBI lineage: Bacteria > Bacillati > Actinomycetota > Actinomycetes > Micrococcales > Microbacteriaceae > Frondihabitans > Frondihabitans sp. OV104. The sequence goes on along the minus strand of NZ_CM173541.1, from coordinate 1,607,436 downwards.
CGAAGCTCCGGAAGACCGCGACGTCGTCGGTCGTCTGCCCGATCATGCCGGTGGGCGAGCCCTGCGAGGCCAGGTCGCGAGTCCAGCGGCTCGCGCCGGTCGCTCGATCGACGCACCGCAGCGACGTGGTTCCGGGCAGGGAGGTCAGCAGGCAGCTGCGGCTGAGCCCCGCGAAGTCGCCGAGGCCGCCGCGCGTCCACAGGCGCCTGCCCTCCGGGCTCCACGCCGTGATCGCGACGCCGCTCGCCAGCGTGTCGCTCGTGAACAGGTCGACGCCGTCCTCCTCGACCGAGCCGAAGCCCACGGTGCCGTCGCCGACCTGGTTCGCCTCGCCGGTGGCGCCGTCGATGCGGACCGACCGGCCGTCGACCTCGGTGAAGAGGCCGCTCCGCAGCAGCACGACCGGGGTCGAGTCGGGCAGGAGATCGGTCCAGACCGGGTCGCCGAGGGTGCGGATGTCCGTGAGGGTCCACAGGCTCGAGCCCTCGCGCGACGTGCTGACGCTGTAGGCGACCAGGCTGCCCTCGACCAGCGGGCCCGAGCCGATGTCGCCGCGCGGCACCTGGATGCTGCTCAGCAGCGTCCCGTCGCCGAGCGAGAGCACCGCGAGAGTGAACCGGCCGTCGGTCGTGAACGCCACGAGCACGCGCCCCACGTCGGCGCGAATCCACGTCTGCTGCACCGTGAACGTCCCGGTCGTCGCCGGGAACTCGCGGCTCAGGTCGTGACGCCATCGCACATCGCCGGTCACGGGGTCGAAGAGGGCGACGGTGGCGTCGACCTGCTGGATCGTCGACACCGAGCAGTTCGCCGTCGATCCGAGCGAGGGCGAGTCGGCCGTGATCATCACGAGCGGGTCGGTGGCCGACGAGGCCCGGAACTCCGCACACCGCGACGGCACGCCGGGCAGCATCGCGCGCGACAGGTTCGTCGTCCACCCGGTGGGCTCGGGGCTCTGGCGCACGTCGGCGATCGCCGCGTCACGCCACGGAGCGAGATCGCCGTACGACGGCGTGAGGGCCGTGCCCACGCCCGTGACCGCCCCGATCACGAGGGCCAGCAGCGCGAAGCCGGCGATCAGCCTCTTGGCGGGCGAGAGCGGCAGCCGTCGTCGACGGCGCCGGGAGGCGACGGGCGCAGGAACTCGGCGCTCGCCGACGGGCGCGACCGGCAGGCCCGCGATCGCCGTCGGCGTGCCGAGCGCGGCGCCGTGCGGTGCGGCGGGGGCGGGGCGCTCGGGGCGCGCCGGGGTCCAGCCCGTCATCCCAGCACCGCCTTCGCTCGGCCCCCTCGTCAGCCGCACTCTATCCGTCCGGGAAGAACGCGGCGCGGGGGCGCGTTGGCTTCCGCGCTGTTGCCCCTGGTTCCCCTCCGGGGAAACACAGCCGTAACACGGCTAGACTCGTCCGATCCGAAGCCAACCGATGGAGGGCACACCCTTGGGTAGAACGCTCGCAGAAAAAGTGTGGGACGACCACGTCGTCGTCAAAGGCGCCGACGGCGCTCCCGACCTTCTCTACATCGACCTCCACCTTGTGCACGAGGTCACGAGCCCCCAGGCGTTCGACGGCCTCCGCCAGGCCGACCGCCCGGTCCGCCGCCTCGACCTCACGATCGCGACCGAGGACCACAACACGCCGACGCTCGCCATCGACCGTCCCATCGCCGACCTGACGAGCCGCACCCAGATCGACACGCTGCGCAGCAACGCCGCCGAGTTCGGCGTCCGCCTGCACTCCCTGGGCGACGCCGAGCAGGGCATCGTGCACGTCGTCGGCCCGCAGCTCGGCCTCACCATGCCGGGTGTCACGGTCGTCTGCGGCGACTCGCACACGTCGACGCACGGCGCCTTCGGCGCCATGGCGTTCGGCATCGGCACCAGCGAGGTCGAGCACGTCCTCGCCACGCAGACGCTGCCGCTCAAGCCGTTCAAGACAATGGCCATCACGGTCGAGGGCGAGCTGCGCCCCGGCGTCACGGCGAAAGACATCATCCTGGCCGTCATCGCCAAGATCGGCACCGGCGGCGGCCAGGGCTACGTGCTCGAGTACCGCGGCAGCGCCATCCGCTCCCTCTCGATGGAGGGGCGCATGACCATCTGCAACATGTCGATCGAGGCCGGCGCCCGCGCCGGCATGGTCGCGCCCGACCAGATCACCTACGACTACCTGCAGGGCCGTCCGCACGCCCCGGAGGGCGACGACTGGCGCGACGCGGTCGCCTACTGGAACACTCTGCCCACCGACGACGACGCCGTGTTCGACGCCGAGGTCTTCCTCGACGCGGGCGAGCTCGAGCCGTTCGTGACGTGGGGCACCAACCCGGGCCAGGGCGTGTCGCTCTCGGAGTCCGTCCCCGATCCTGCCGCCATCAGCGACCCGAACGAGAAGGCCGCCGCGTCGCGCGCCCTCGAGTACATGGACCTCGCCGCCGGCACTCCGATGAAGGAGATCGCCGTCGACGCGGTCTTCATGGGCTCCTGCACCAACAGCCGCATCGAAGACCTGCGGGCCTTCGCGTCGATCGTCCGGGGCCAGAAGAAGGCCGAGGGCGTCCGGGTCATGGTCGTCCCGGGCTCGGCGCGCGTCCGCATCGAAGCCGAGGCCGAGGGCCTCGACAAGGTGTTCACCGACTTCGGCGCCGAGTGGCGCTTCGCCGGCTGCTCGATGTGCCTCGGCATGAACCCCGACCAGCTCGCACCGGGCGAGCGCTGCGCCTCCACGTCGAACCGCAACTTCGAGGGCCGCCAGGGCAAGGGCGGGCGCACGCACCTCGTGTCGCCGCTCGTCGCAGCCGCCACGGCCATCCGCGGCACGCTCTCGAGCCCGTGGGACCTCGCGGCCGACTCGACGACCGCCAACGCCTCCGAGCTGGAAGGGGCCCTGTAATGCACAAGACCACCGTGGTCACGGGCACGCCGGCGCCCCTCAAGCGATCGAACGTCGACACCGACCAGATCATCCCGGCCGTCTTCCTCAAGCGCGTCACCAAGACCGGCTTCGAGGACGCCCTGTTCTACTCGTGGCGCCAGGACCCCGAGTTCGTGATCAACCGCCCCGAGTTCCAGGGCGCAAAGGTGCTCGTCGCCGGGCCCGACTTCGGCACCGGATCGAGCCGCGAGCACGCCGTCTGGGCGCTTCGCGACTTCGGCTTCGAGGTCGTCCTCAGCCCGCGCTTCGCCGACATCTTCCGCGGCAACTCGGGCAAGCAGGGCCTGCTCGCCGCCGTCGTGGCCGAGCCCGAGATCGAGAAGATCTGGGCCATCATCGACGCGGCCGTGGAGGCCGGCGAGCCGGTCCCCGAGATCACTGTCGACCTGGCCGAGCAAACCGCCACGATCGCGGGCTACACGGTTTCGTTCGAGGTCGATGCTTACACTAAGTGGCGTCTCCTCGAGGGGCTGGACGACATCGCCCTGACTCTCCGCGACGAGGCGGCAATCACAGAATTCGAATCACGCCGCGCCACCTGGCGGCCCAAGACATTGCCGGTGAAGTAGTGAACTCCCTTGTTCAGGATGCAGCAGCAGCAGGCGCCCGCGTGGGCCTGAAGTCCGACGAGATCGTCATCCGCGGCGGCAAGCCGCTGATCGGACGCATCGAGGTCCGCGGCGCCAAGAACCTGGCGACGAAGGCCATGGTCGCCTCGCTCCTCGGCGACACGCCCTCGATCCTGAAGGACGTGCCCGACATCAGCGACGTCAACGTCGTCCGCGGGCTCCTCTCGATCCACGGCGTCCGCATCACCGACCCGGCTCGCGGCGAGATGATCCTCGACCCGTCGAACGTCGAGGGCGCGCACTTCGCCGAGATCGACGCGCACGCGGGCTCCTCGCGCATCCCGATCCTGTTCTGCGGCCCGCTCCTGCACCGGCTGGGCGAGGCGTTCATCCCCGACCTCGGCGGCTGCCGCATCGGCGACCGACCGATCGACTTCCACATGGACGCCCTCCGCGCGTTCGGCGCCGTCGTCGACAAGTCGTACAACGGCATCCACCTGACTGCCCCGAACGGCCTCAAGGGCGCCAACATCGAGCTCCCGTACCCGAGCGTCGGCGCGACCGAGCAGGTGCTGCTGACGGCGGTCCTCGCCGAGGGCGTGACGGAGCTGCGCAACGCCGCCATCGAGCCCGAGATCATGGACCTCATCGCGATCCTGCAGAAGATGGGCGCGATCGTGAACGTCGAGCCGAACCGCGTCATCTTCATCGAGGGCCAGAAGTCGCTCCGCGGCTACACCCACCGCGCCATCAACGACCGCAACGAGGCCGCCTCCTGGGCCGCCGCGGCTCTGGCCACCAAGGGCGACATCTTCGTCGAGGGCGCCAAGCAGCAAGACCTCATGACTTTCCTCAACGTCTTCCGCAAGGTCGGCGGCGAGTTCGACGTCCACGAGGACGGCATCCGCTTCTACCACCCGGGTGGCGAGCTCAAGCCCGTCGTCATCGAGACCGACGTGCACCCCGGCTTCATGACGGACTGGCAGCAGCCGCTCGTCGTAGCCCTCACTCAGGCTCACGGCGTCTCCGTCGTCCACGAGACCGTCTACGAGAACCGCTTCCAGTTCACCGAGGCGCTCAACGACATGGGTGCGCAGATCGTCGTTCACAAGGACGGCCTCAAGCACGCCGACCGCCGCGTCGCCCGTCGCGACTTCGAGCAGGCCGCCGTCATCACCGGCCCGACTCCGCTCCACGGTGCCGACATCCGCGTGCCCGACCTGCGCGGCGGCTTCAGCCACCTGATCGCGGCGCTGACCGCGGAGGGCGAGTCGAAGATCACGAACGTCGGCATCATCGCGCGCGGCTACGAGCACTTCGTGGCGAAGCTGCGGAAGCTCGGTGCGGACTTCGACTTCGCGGGGTAGAAGGCCATCGTCGCAATGAACCCCGACGCGCCCCTGCCCCCGCAGAAGCGCAGGCGCGAACCCAACGCCGTCTTCGCCGTGGCAGGACGCATCGCCTACGTGCCGCTGCTGGCCCTCGCGAGCTACCGGCTGAAGAACCCCGAGAAGCTCCCGGCCGACGGCGCTTTCGTGCTCACGCCCAACCACTACAGCAACTTCGACCCGCTCGCCGTGGCGTTCGCCCTGTGGCGGCGGGGGCGGATCACGCGGTTCCTCGCGAAGGAGTCGCTCTTCCGGGTGCCCGTGCTCGGGTGGATCCTGCGCCAGACGAAGATGGTGCCGGTGGATCGCTCCGGGCGCACCCGGGGGTCCGACCCCGTCGCGGCCGGCGTCGCCTCGCTCGCCACGGGGGCCTGCGTGGTCGTCTACCCCGAGGGCTCGCTCACGCGTCAGCCCGACCTCTGGCCGATGCGGGGCAAGGGCGGCGCCGTCCGCATGGCGATCGACGCCGGCGTGCCGCTGATCCCGATGGCCAGCTGGGGCGTGCAGGAGCTCCTGCCGCCGTCGAACAAGCTCCGCCTCTTCCCGCGCAAGCGGTTCACCTTCGTCATCGGCGACCCGGTCGACCTCTCGGCCTACCGGGGGCGCCACCTCGACCAGCACGAGGTCGCCGAGGCCACCGAGCTCGTCATGAGCCGCATCGACGCGCTCGTCGCCGAGCTCCGGGGCGGGCAGCCGCCGGCCGTCCGGTACGACCCCGCGCACCACAACCAATCCGAGATCGGGCGTTTCGACCGTGGCACCTCCTAGCTCCTCCGGCCCTCAGGAGGGCCTCGACCGACTCAGCAAGGGATTCGTGACGACCGAGGCGATCTCGATAGTCCGGGCCGCGTCGATGGAGCGCCGCGTGGCCGTGCTCGGCGCCGGCAGCTGGGGTACGACGTTCGCGAAGGTGCTCGCCGAGGGCGGCGCCGAGGTGCAGATGTGGGCCCGCCGGCCCGAGATCGCCCGCGAGGTCACCGAGACCCACCGCAACAGCGACTACCTGCCCGGCATCAACCTGCCGATCACCCTGACGGCGTCGCCGAGCATCCCCGCGGTGCTCGACCGGGCCGAGCAGATCTACGTGTCGGTGCCCTCGCAGACGCTCCGCCAGAACCTCGCCGAGATCCGCGACCTGATCCCCGCCGGCGTACCGGTCATCAGCCTGATGAAGGGTGTCGAGAAGTCGACGGGCCTGCGAATGAGCGAGGTCATCGTCCAGGCCCTCGGCATCGACCCGTCGCTGGTCGCCGTCGCCTCCGGGCCGAACCTCGCCCTCGAGATCGCCAAGCGCCAGCCGACCGCGGCCGTCATCTCGTCCCAGAGCCTCGAGACCGCGACGCTGGTAGCCGCGACCGCCACGAACCCGTACTTCCGCTCGTTCGTCAACACCGACGTGATCGGCACGGAATTCGGCGGCGTCCTGAAGAATCTCATCGCCGTCGCGATCGGGATCGTCGACGGAGTCGGCTACGGCGAGAACACGAAGGCGTCGATCATCACGCGCGGCCTCGCCGAGATGACCAGCTTCGCCGTCTCGTTCGGCGCCAAGCCGGAGACGCTCGCCGGTCTCGCGGGCCTCGGCGACCTGATCGCCACCTGCCAGTCGCCGCTCTCGCGCAACAACACGGCGGGGCGCCTGCTCGGCCAGGGCTACCGGTACGACGACGTGATCCGCCAGATGAACCAGACGGCCGAGGGCCTCGCGTCGGTCGCCCCCATCCTCGAGCTGGCCCGGTCGCGCGGCGTCGACATGCCCATCGTCCAGCAGGTCGCCGAGGTCCTCGCCGGTACTCTGGACCCGCGCAACATCGCGCCGCACCTCACCGAGACCGACGAGCCGCAGGGCGAGTAGGGCTCGCACCGCATCGTCGAAAGGCGCCCCGTGACCGACACCACTCCTGCCTCCCGTCTTCGCGTGGTCCTCCTGTTCGGCGGGCGCTCCAGCGAGCACTCGATCAGCTGCGCCACAGCGGGCGGAGTGCTCGCGGCGCTCGACCGCGACCGCTACGACGTGATCCCGGTGGGCATCACCCGTGACGGCGCCTTCACGCTCCAACCCGACGACGCGGCGCACTTCGCCCTCGACGCCGAGAAGCTTCCCTCCGTCGAGGCCAACGGCACGCAGGTGCGCTGGCCCGAGTCGTCGGCGACGCGCGAGATGACCGTCGTCGAAGACGGGGTCGAGCGATCGCTGGGCGAGATCGACGTCGTGTTCCCCATCCTGCACGGCCCCTTCGGGGAGGACGGCTCCGTCCAGGGCATGCTCGAGCTGCTCGGCCTGCCCTACGTCGGCGCGGGAATCCTCGCCTCGGCCGTCGGCATGGACAAGCACTTCGCCAAGACGGTGCTCCAGGCCGCCGGCATCGACGTCGCGCCGTGGATCACGGTCCCCGCCCGCGACTGGGCCGACCGTCGCGCGGTCGTCGAGGAGCACGTCGAAGAGCTCGGCTGGCCCGTCTTCGTCAAGCCGGCCCGCGCCGGCTCCAGCGTCGGCGTCTCGAAGGCGACCTCGCTCGCCTCGCTCGCCACCGCCATGGAGATCGCGTTGGCCGAAGACTCGAAGGTGCTCGTCGAGGCGGCCGTCGTCGGCCGCGAGCTCGAGATGGCCGTGCTCGGCGGCCGCGGCGGCGGAGCGCCCCGCACATCCGTCGCGGGCGAGATCGTGCTCGCTGACGACAAGTTCTACGACTTCGAGTCGAAGTACCTCGGCGCCCCCGGGGCCGACCTGGTCTGCCCGGCCGCTCTGTCGGGCGCCGAGTTCGAGCAGTTCTCCGAACTCGCCGCCCGCGCCTTCGACGCCATCGGCGGGGCCGGCCTCGCCCGCGTCGACGCGTTCCTCACCGACGAGGGGTTCATCGTCAACGAGCTGAACACGATGCCGGGCTTCACCCCGATCTCGATGTTCCCGGCGTGCTGGCTGGCCTCCGGCCTCAGCTACCCGGCGCTGCTCGACGAGCTGATCGCCCTCGGCCTCGAGACGATCCGCTAGGGCGAGTTCCTGCGCCTGCCCGTCTGTGCCCGCCCGTCTGCGCCTGCCCGTCTGCGCATGCCCGCCTGTGCCTGCCCGTCTGCGCCTGCCCGCCTGGGCGGGCTACGGGGCGGGGGTCGCGTCGGACGGCGACTGGCACGCCCGGTTCTGCGGCAGCGTGCCGACGGCGCTCGACACGTCGTGCAGGACGTTCGTTGGGGCCTCGACGGCCTTCGTGTCGACGACGACCTGCACGCCGGGGCTGCGGCCGTACGTGGTGAAGACTGCCTTCGACGGGGTGAACTCCGCGAGCCAGTCGACGCCCTCGACCGTGTTGCACGGCAGGTCCGACACGGCTGGCGTCGTGATGCCGCACGTCAGCACGATCGACGTCGGTGAGCCCCACGCGCTCGTGCCCTGCGCGTTCGTCTCGCGGACGGTCTCGGACTCCACCGAGGTCGGCAGGTGCACGACGACGTCGGCGCACGCGACGGTGTCGGCCCGCGCCGCGGGCTGCAGATGCACGCTCGTGACCTGCACGGCGGCACACCCGGCGAGCACGGGCACGGCGGCCAGGGCGGCGGCGAGGGCGAGGGCCGCGCGGCGGCGGCGACGGGGAGGCATCGACGTCCACGCTACCGTGAGTGCATGAGTGAGAGTGCCGCGACCAGCGCGCCCGAGACCGTCGAGAGCCTCGGCGAGGTCGCCACCCTCGGCCGCATCCTGCCGCGCCTGCCGAAGGGCGACCGCACGCTGCTCGGGCCCGGCGACGACGCGGCGGTGGTGGCCGCGGCCGACGGGCGCTTCGTGGTCACGACCGACCTGATGGTGCACGGCCCCGACTTCCGGCTCGCCTGGTCGACGCCCTACGACCTGGGCTGGAAGGCCGCCGCCTCCAACTTCACCGACGTGGCCGCGATGGGGGCGGCTCCGACGGCGCTGGTCGTCGCGCTGGCGGTGCCGGGCGATACCGAGGCGGCCTTCCTCGAGCGGTTCGCCGACGGCCTCGCCGACGGCTGCGCGGTGATGGCGCCGGGCTGCGGCGTGGTCGGCGGCGACATGTCGGTCTCGCGCACGATGACCATCGCCGTCACCGCGTTCGGCGACCTCGACGGGCGTGCTCCGGTGCGGCGCGACGGCGCTCGTCCGGGCGACGTCGTAGCCGTGTCGGGGGTTCTCGGCGACTCGGGGTCGGGCCTCGAGCGGCTCTTCGCCGAGGCGGTCGACGGCGCAGGAACTCCCGATCGCCGAGCCGCCGACGCTCTCCGCCTGAGCGACCCCCGTGTCGCGTGGCACCTCGCGCCGACGCCGCCGGTCGCCGACGGTGTGCTGGCCGCCGTCGCCGGGGCCACCGCCATGCTCGATCTCTCTGACGGACTCGCCCTCGACGCGGGCCGCGTCGCCCGGGCCTCCGGCGTCACGCTCGACCTCGTCGGGTCGGCGCTCGGGCCCGACCCGCTCGCGGCCCTCCGCGGGGGAGAGGACCACTCGCTCCTGGCGACGTTCCCCGCCGACGCCGTCCTGCCCGGCGGCTTCCGCCCGGTGGGCGTCGTGCGCGCGGGGGAGCCCGTCGTGCTCCTCGACGGAGCGCCCCTCGCGGATGCGACGGGGTGGGACCCGTACGCGCGGTGGTCGGGCGGGGTGGGCTGAGTTCCTGCGCCCGATGCTCTCGGGAGGCCGCTAGGCGCGAGCCCACCAGAGCACGGTGTCGCCGTACGACTTCTTGGTCTCGAGGGCGAGGCCGTCCGGCCAGATCGGCTCGCCGCTGCGGGCGCGGCGCTCGACGACGACGAGCGCGTCGGCCTCGAGGGCCGGCACGAGGGCCACGAGGTCGAGGCGGAGGTCGTCGTCGCCGAGCTCGTAGGGCGGGTCGATGAGTACCAGGTCGAACGCCTTCTGCGGGGCGTGCTGCAGGTAGGCGCGCACAGTCTGGGTCGCGACGTCGATCGAGGGAGCCGACCCGCGGGGCGCGCGGCCGGCCACGAGCGTGCCGTTGGCGCGGCAGAGGCGGGCGGCCTGCGGGCCCTTCTCGACGAGGGTGACCGTCGCGGCGCCGCGGGAGGCGGCCTCGAGGCCGAGGGCCCCCGTGCCCGCATAGAGGTCGAGCACGCGGAGGCCGCGGACCTCGTCGCGCGCCTCGAGCGCCGAGAACAGCGCCTCGCGGACGCGGTCGCTGGTGGGCCGGGTGCCGGTCTTCGGGACGCGGAGGGCGGTGGAGCCGGCGAAGCCGCTGATGATGCGAGTCACGGCACCATCATCGCAGGCGGTGTCGGCGGCGCCGGGTAGCGTTGAGCCGTGCCCACCTCTCCGCTCGACACGACGCTGTCCAACGCGCTCGGCGGGCGCACGGCCGGTGCCCTCAAGCGCGCGTTCGGGTACGAGACGGTCGGCGACCTGCTCAGCCACTATCCGCGGCGCTATGCGCGGCGCGGCGAGCTCACCGCCCTCAGCGAGCTGGCCATCGGCGAGAGCGTCACGATCGTGGCCGAGGTGCTCGACGTGCGCGAGCGCACGATGCGCGCGCGACGCGGGTCGATCCTCGAGGTGCGGATCGGCGACGGCCAGGGGATCCTGACCCTGACCTTCTTCAACCAGGCCTGGCGGGCGAAAGACCTGGTCCCGGGCATCCGCGGCATCTTCGCGGGCAAGGTCGGCGACTACCGGGGCAACCGCCAGCTGGCGCATCCCGACTACGAGCTGTTCGAGCAGGGCGACGAGCGGAACGCCGAGGCCGGCGATGCCACGGCGCAGAGATGGGCGAAGCAGCCCATCCCGATCTACCCGGCCAGCGCGTCGGTGGCCTCGTGGCAGGTGCAGAAGTCGATCGAGGTCGCCCTCGACACCCTGCCGCCGCTGCCCGACTCCGTGCCCGAGACGGTGCGTGCCGAGCTGCAGCTGATGCCGCTGCGCGAAGCGCTCGAGAACGTGCACCGGCCCGAGCGCGACCGCGACTGGAAGGCCGCGCGCGAGACGCTGAAGTTCGACGAGGCGTTCGTGCTGCAGGCGGCGCTGCTGCAGCAGCGCGCCGAGCTGAGGGTGTCGGCGGCGGTGGCGCGAGTTCCTGCGCCCGCTGGTCTTCTGGCCCGGTTCGACGAGGCCCTGCCCTTCGACCTGACCGGCGACCAGTCGCTCGTCGGTGCCGAGATCGCACGCGACCTGGCGGCCGACGTGCCGATGAACCGTCTCGTGCAGGGCGAGGTCGGCTCGGGCAAGACGCTGGTCGCCCTGCGCGCGATGCTCGCGGTCGCCGAGTCGGGCGGGCAGTCGGCGCTGCTCGCGCCCACCGAGGTGCTCGCGGCGCAGCACCTCCGATCCATCGTGAAGACGCTCGGTCCTGATCTCGCGGCCACGCTGCGGCCGGTCCTCCTGACCGGGCAGATGCCGGTCGCCGAGCGCCGCAAGGCCACGCTCGCCATCGTGAGCGGACAGGCGCAGATCGTCGTCGGCACGCACGCCCTCATCTCGGACCGCGTCGAGTTCTACGACCTCGGGCTCGTGGTCGTCGACGAGCAGCACCGGTTCGGCGTCGAGCAGCGGGAGGCGCTGCGGCGCAAGGGGCAGACCCCTCCGCATGTGCTCGTGCTGACGGCGACGCCGATCCCGCGCACGGTGGCCATGACGGTGTTCGGCGACCTCGACGTGTCGACCATCGCCGAGCTGCCGAAGGGACGGCAGCCGATCGAGTCGTTCGTCGTGCCGCTCGTCGACCACCCGGGTTGGATCTCGCGGGTGTGGGAGCGGTCGTCCGAGGAGATCGCGCGAGGCCGCCAGGTGTTCGTGGTGTGTCCGGCCATCGACGCCGCGACGCCCGAGGTCGCCGACGAGCTCGCCGAAGACGCGGAGGCCGCCGAGGCGCCGGTGGCCATAGCCAGCGTCGACGGCGTCCTGGCCGCCCTGCGCGACGCGCCCGCTCTCGCCGGCCGGCGCATCGAGCCGCTTCACGGCCGGATGAGCGCCGTCGAGAAAGACGCCATGATGCAGGAGTACGCCGCCGGACGCATCGACGTGCTCGTCGCGACCACCGTGATCGAGGTGGGCGTCGACGTGCCGAACGCCTCGACGATGGTGGTGCTCGATGCCGAGCGGTTCGGCGTCTCGCAGCTCCACCAGCTCCGTGGCCGGGTCGGCCGGGGCGGGCACCCGGGGCTCTGCCTGCTCGTCACGAACGCGGAGGAGGGGACGACCGCGCGAGAGCGGGTCGCCGCCGTGGCCTCCACGACCGACGGCTTCGAGCTCGCCCAGATCGACCTCGACCTGCGGAGGGAGGGCGATGTGCTCGGCAGCCTGCAGTCGGGCGGACGCTCGTCGCTGCGGCTGCTGCGGGTCGCGCACGACGGCGACGTGATCGCGCTGGCTCGCGAGCACGCCGCCGAGGTGGTCGAGGCCGACCCGACGCTCGCCGGGCACCCGGCCCTCGCCGCGGCGCTGGCCCGCCGACTCGACGACGCCAGCCGCGACGCGCTGGCCAAGAACTGACACCCGTGCGCGTCACCGCGAGTTCACCGAGACCGTCAGTGACGCGTCACGGAAGTGTTCAGCCAGGTGTCGCCTTCGACTACTAGGGTGGCCGAATGAGCACGATTGCCGTCGTCCCGGGGTCCTTCGATCCGGTGACGCTCGGGCACCTCGACGTGATCGTCCGGGCCGCGGGCCTGTTCGACGAGCTCCACGTCCTGGTCGTGCACAACCCCGACAAGGCGGCCTTGATCCCCATCGAGAAGCGCGTCGAGCTCATCAGCGATGCGGTCGCTGCCGCAGGCGCGCCCGACACGGTGACGATCACCAGCTGGAGCGAGGGGCTGCTCGTCGACTACTGCGTGCGCGTCGGAGCGAAGGTGCTGGTCAAGGGCATCCGCTCGCAGGTCGACGTCGCCTACGAGACGCCGATGGCGATCATGAACCGCAGCCTCGCCGGCGTCGAGACGGTGTTCCTGCTTCCCGACCCGGCGCACGCGCTCGTGTCGTCGTCGCTCGTGCGTCAGGTGGCCGCGCTGGGCGGCGACATCTCGCCCTACGTCCCCGCCGACGTGGCCGCCTACCTCGCGACCGGGCCCGGCGCGCCCGCCGCAGCCGGCACGACCCCGCCCGAGCTCCCCTCGGCTCCGAACAACGGATCAGCATGACGACGACGACGCAGAACGCCCAGAACCCCTCCCTCTCATCCGGCGGCGAGGCCCCGATGGAGCTCGACGAGGTGCAGTACCTCGCGCGCACCATCCTCGAGGCAGTCGGCACCGTCATCGACGGCAAGGCCGGCGCGATCTCGACCGCCCTGACCGTCATGCTCGCCGAGGGCCACCTCCTGATCGAAGACGTTCCGGGTGTGGGCAAGACCCAGCTCGCACGCGCCCTCGCCAAGGCCGTCGACGCGTCGGTCAGCCGCATCCAGTTCACGCCCGATCTGCTGCCGAGCGACATCACCGGCGTCTCGATCTTCGACCGCCAGGCCAACGCGTTCGAGTTCAAGCCCGGCCCGGTCTTCGCCAACATCGTCATCGGCGACGAGATCAACCGGGCCTCGCCCAAGACGCAGTCCGCCCTCCTCGAGAGCCTCGAGGAGCGCCAGGTGACCGTCGACGGCTTCTCGCACCCGCTGCCCGACCCGTTCCTCGTGGTCGCGACTCAGAACCCGGTCGAGATGGAGGGGACGTACTCGCTCCCCGAGGCCCAGCGCGACCGCTTCATGGCCCGGATCTCGCTCGGCTACCCCGACGCCACCAGCGAGCTGCGCATGCTCAGCCAGCGCGAGACGGCGAGCCCCCTCGACGCGCTCCGGCCCCTCGTCACGCTCGCGCAGCTGCGCCGGATGATCGCCGCCGTGCGCCGCGTGTACGCCGCCCGCACTGTCGAGCGCTACACCGTCGACATCGTGCAGGCCACGCGCGTGCACCCCGACCTCCGCCTCGGGGCGAGCCCGCGTGCCACCCTGCAGCTCATGCGCGCCGCCAAGGCGTGGGCCGCGCTCAACGGCCGCCGCTTCGTCATCCCCGACGACGTCGACGCCCTGAGCGGGCCAGTGCTCGGCCACCGGCTGATCCTCGCCGGCCGCTCCGGCGCCGGCGCGGTGTCGGCCGCCTACGACATCGTCGAGCAGGTGGTGCGCACGACGCCCGTGCCGCTCGACGAGCCCGCCGTCTGAGCGTGCGGCGCGCACTCGCCGAGCGAGCGAGGGGCTGGCCGAGGCCGACCCCGCGCGGCCTCGGCGCGGCCGTCGCGGGCCTGGCAGTAGCCGTCGTCGGCTATCTGCTGAGCTCCATGCCGCTCGTCTTCGCGGGCGTCGCCCTCATCGCCGTGGTCGTCGCCGCTCTGGTCTCCGTCGGGATCACGATGCCCGAGCTCGTCATCGCTCGCCGCTTCTCGCCCGACCGGGCCGTCGCCGGCTGGTCGGTCGTCGAGACGCTGAGCGTGTCGTCGCCGTCGTCGACCGGGCACGTGGCGCTGCGGGTGCGCGAGAGCGTTCCGTGGCGCAGCATGCACGCCGACGAGGCGATGCTGGCCGAGATCGAGCCCGGTCGGGTGGTCCGCCTGACGTTCGAGCACGACGACCTGCCCCGAGGCCGGCACCGCGTCGGTCCTGCCCGCATCGACGTCATCGAGTCGTTCGGCCTTGCTCGGCGCCACGTCGAGATCGTCGGCCGCGGCGAGCTGGTCGTGCTCCCCGAGATCGTCGGCACCGGTGGCGGCCGCGAGTCGGGTGCCCTCGGCGAGGGGGCGCGCCAGCGCCGCGACCACAGCCTCGCCGGCGGGCAGGACGATCCCATCACACGCGAGTACCGCCGCGGCGACCCCATGCGCCGCGTGCACTGGCGCGCGACCGCCCGGCAGGGCGAGCTCATGGTGCGGCAAGAGGAGCAGCACGCGCTTCCCAGCGTCCGCGTCGTCCTGCCCGTCGCCAAGGAGAACTGGCGCGACTGGCATCCGGCCCTCGGCTCGGGCGATCCGGTCAGCGACGGCTTCGAGTGGGCGGTGTCTCTGACGGCATCGCTCGCGCTCGAGTACGGCATGGCCGGCTCGCAGACCCGCGTCGTGTCGCTCGAGGGCAGCACGGTGGGCGTCCACGACCCCTCCACGACGCCGCTCTTCTTGGAGCGCCTCGCCGACATCGCCCTCGACGACCCGGTCGATGACCGCAGCCCGGACGCCGCACCGCGCGAGCCCGTCATCGCCATCGTCTCGAGCCTCACGCCCGGCGACCTGGTGCGCCTCGGCCACGCGCGCGGCCCCGGCGTCGGGGGAGTGGCGATCGTCGTTCATCTCGACGGCGACCCGCTGACGCCCGACGACACCGACCGCGATGCGCCGCGCCACGTGGCCGCGACCCTCCGCCAGACCGGCTGGCGGGTCGTCGAGACCGACTCGGCGGGCGACCGCGAGGCCGTCCTGCATGCACCGGGGGTGCTCGGTGGCTGAGCGCGCGCCCGACCGGTTCGCGCCCGGGAATGCTCGCTGGGGGCTGACCCTCGTGCTCTGGCTGACCCTTCTCACGTCGCTGGCGAGCCTGCACCCGCTCTTCCAGGGCTCCTCCTGGTGGTTCGTCCCGGCAGTGGTGTCGGGCCTCGTCTTCGCCGCGTCGGCTGCCGCCCGCGCGGCCCACTGGCCGTCGGCGGTCGCCTCGCTGGCCGGCCTGGTCGTGGGGCTCGTCGCGTCGACGGTGATCGTCCAGGGCGGCACGGCGATCGCCGGCATCATCCCGACCAGCGACACCGTGGACCGCATCCGGCTGCTCGTTCAGCAGGCGGAGGACGCCATCGTCAGCGACCAGGCGCCCGTGGTCGTCGGCGACGCTCTGCTCGCCGTGATCGTGGTGTCGGTCGCCGCGGCGTCCGTGCTGCTCGACGTGCTAGCGCGGGTGAGCCGCATCCCGGGGCTGACCGGCGTCGTGTTCGCCGTCGTCATCCTCGTCCCGGCGCTGATCCCGAACATCGACCCGGCGTGGGTGTGGGTCGTCGCGACCGTCCTCGGCTACATCGCGATCCTGCTGATCTCGACCGGCCGGAGGCCGTCGAAGGCCAGCTTCGTCACCGGTCTCGCAGGCATCGTGGTCGCGGGCATCGTCACCGCTCTCCTCCCGGCGTCGCTGGCGTCGCCGCTGACCGGCATCGGCACCGGGACAGGCATCTCGACGGGTGTCAACCCGGTCATCAACCTCGGCAAGGACCTCCGGCGCGGCGACCCGGTCACCGTCCTCACCTACAGCACGTCGGCCTCGACTGGGCAGTACCTCAAGCTCGTCGACCTCGTGGACTTCTCGGGCACCCGCTGGAGTCCCTCGGATGTGACGCTCGACTCCGCCGACAGCGTCGACAAGCTCCCGGCTCCCTCCGGCGTCTCGGCGGGCACGACGAGAGACACCGTCGACACCGACGTCTCGGTCACTCTGCTCCGCAGCCCGTATCTGCCGATCCCCGTACCGGCCACCAAGATCAGCGGGATCGGCGACGCCTGGAAGTACGTGAACGAGTCGGGCGTCACCATCCGCAGCGCGACGCAGGGCTCCCAGGGCCTCGACTACTCGGTGACGTCCAAGCCGGTCGACCCGACGACGCAGCAGATCATCGACGCGCTCGGCGAGCAGTCCGCCGACATGTCGAAGTACCTCGACGTCGACGGAGTTCCTGCGTCCATCACCCGCCTGGCGAAGCGCGAGACCTCGGGCGCGGCGAACAAGTTCGATGCCGCCGTCGCCCTGCAGGACTACTTCCGCAACGGCGACTTCACGTACTCCGAAGACACGCCGGTGCGCGAGGGCTACGACGGGTCGGGCCTCGACATGGTCGAGACGTTCCTGCAGCGCAAGAGCGGCTACTGCGTGCACTTCGCCTCGGCGATGGCCGTCATGGCGCGCACCCTCGGCATCCCGTCGCGCATCGCGGTCGGCTTCCTGCCCGGCACGCAGGTCGGCGGCAGCGACGACTGGACCGTCACGAGCAACGATCTGCACACCTGGCCCGAGCTGTACTTCCAAGGCCTCGGCTGGATCCCCTTCGAGCCGACGGTCGGCCAGGGCACGACCGCCAGCTACCTGACGCAGACGGGCACCGACACCAGCCCGTCGGCGTCCGCATCGGCGACGACCGAGCCCAGCGACACCGCCTCGGCCGAGGCCACGCCCACCAGCACGGCCGCGAGCAATGCCGCCACGGCGACCTCGACGAGCTCTGCCGACGCGCAGTCGGCCGGCAGCGGCACGACCGTCGGGGGAGTGCCGCTGACCGTCGGAGCCATCGCGATCGTGATCCTGCTCGGGATGCTGCCGTGGTGGCTGCGGACGTCACGCCGACGCCGCCGCCTCACCCAGAGACCACCCGACTCCGCCCTCGCCGCCTGGCGCGAGATCGTCGACACGGCTCGCGACCTCGGGCTGCCCGTCGATCCGGCGGCGACCCCGCAGCAGACCTCTGCCACCCTCGCGAAGGCCGTCGCGCCTGACGACCTCGCACTGGCGGCGGTCGACGCGGTGCGGCGCGCCGTCGAGGAGGAGCGGTTCGGCTTCGCCGATCAGCGCGCCGGAACTGAGGCGCAGGACGCCGCCCGCGAGGCTATCCGGGGCCTGCACCGCACCAGCGCGCCGCTCGCCCGGGTGCGCGCCACGGTGATTCCCATCAGTCTCTTCGTCGAGGCTCGCCCGAGGACGGCGCGGGGAGCGTAAACTCGATCTTCGTGCCTCATTCCACTTCCTCCCCGTACGACGTCACCGTCTACGACCTCATGCGCAGCCCCGGCTCCATGCGCGAGGCCGATGTCGAGGTGACCGTGCCCTCCAAGCTCGGCGAGGGCGTCATCGCCGTCGCCGAAGGGGCGACGATCGATCTGAGCCTCCGTCTCGAGAGCCTGCACGACGGCATCCTGGTCACCGGGCACGTGTCCGGAGACGCTGACGGCGAGTGCAGCCGGTGCCTGAAACCGATCACCAAGAGTGTCGAGGTCGATTTCGCCGAGCTTTTCGCGTATTCTGACGACGAAGCCTTTGACTATCGGGTTCAAGACGATCACGTGGATCTTGAACCAGTCGTCAGAGACGCAGTGGTCCTGTCACTGCCCTTCCAACCGGTTTGCCGGCCTGATTGCCCAGGTCTCGACCCCGAAACGGGCGAGCGGGTAGAAGACCTGGTCGACTACCAGCCCCGCGAAGTGCTCGACCCCCGGTGGTCAGCTCTCAATCAGCTCGTCGCTGACGCGGACTCCAAGCCCACCGAATAGCGTGCGCCCGGCACAATCCTGTGCCACGGCGAACCACATCCGATCAACACAGATCCGATCCACATAGATCTGACCAACACAGAGAAGAGACAGTCATGGCAGTTCCCAAGAGGAAGCAGTCGCGCGCCAACACGCACGCCCGCCGTTCGCAGTGGAAGGCCACGCCCGCCACTCTCGTGAAGACCATCGAAGGCGGCAAGACCGTCTACAGCCTCCCGCACCGCGCGAAGGTTGTCGAAGACTCCGCCGGCACCGCCCTGTACATGGAGTACAAGGGCCGCAAGGTCGCCGACATCTGAGTTCTTCTCAGACAATTCGAGTCGACTAAGCTTGGCTTCCATGAGTCAGCCCGATCACGCACCAGTGCCTGATCGGGCTGATCTGGTTAACTTCCTCGACGTCGCCGTCACCCCCGAGCTGCTCGAGCTCGCGCTGACCCACCGCTCGTACGCGTACGAACACGGCGGGATCGGCAACAACGAGCGCCTCGAGTTCCTCGGCGACTCGATCCTCGGGCAGGCCGTCACGGTGATGCTGTTCCGCGAGAACCCCCACCTCGACGAGGGCGACCTCGCTAAGCGCCGCGCGAGCCTGGTCTCGACGGTGGCGCTGGCCGAGGTGGCTGCGCACATCGGCCTCGGCCGGTACCTCCTGCTCGGCCGCGGCGAAGAGATGACCGGCGGGCGCGAGAAGCACTCGATCCTTGCCGACACCGTCGAGGCCATCATCGGCGCCACCTACCTCGACGCCGGGGCCGCCGCCGCGACCGGCCTCGTGATGCGCCTCATCGCCCCGCTGCTGGCCGACCCCGACCGCTTCGGCGCCGCGATGGACCCGAAGACGAGCCTGCAAGAGCTCGCCTCCGCCCAGGGTCGCGGCATGCCCAACTACGTGATCACCGACTCCGGCCCCGACCACGACAAGCGGTTCCATGCGATCGTTCGCCTCGGCAAAGACGAGATCGCCGCCGGTACCGGGAGCAGCAAGAAGATGGCCGAGATGGCAGCGGCTCTCGAGGCGTGGACTCAGCTCAGCGTCCCGCCGGTCGCGCCCGACCAGATCTGACCCGCGTGCCCGAGCTCCCCGAGGTCGAGGTCGTCCGTGCCGGCCTCCAGCCCGCCGTCGCGGGTGCGGTCGTCGAGCGCGTCGAGGTGCTCGAGCCGCGCAGCCTGCGCCGCCACGAGGGCCCCGCCGACGACTTCGTCGCACGGCTCGTGGGGGCCGAGCTGCGGGGTGCGGTGCGGCGCGGCAAGTTCCTGTGGCTCCCGTTCGAGTCGGCCGCGGGCGACGACAGCCACGCGCTCGTCGCCCACCTCGGAATGAGCGGGCAGGTCCTGCTCCGCGACCGCTCTGCGCCCGACGACCGGCTGCTGCGGATCCGCCTCGACCTCGATCACCCGTCGCTCGGGCCGCAGCGCCTGGCGTTCGTCGACCAGAGGATCTTCGGCTCCATGGCGCTCGACGAGCTCGTCCCGACCGCCGACGGGCGGGCTTCCGGGTTCGCGGGGGCGTCCCTGCTGGGGTCCTCCGCCTCGGAGTCACCGGCGCAGGAGCCGCCCTGGCTCTCCGTCATCCCGCGCCAGGTGGCCCACATCGCCCGCGACCCCCTCGACCCGGCGTTCGACGAGGCCCTCTTCTTCACGCGGCTCGCCGCCCGCGCCTCGGGGATCAAGCGCGCCCTGCTCGACCAGACCCTGGTCTCCGGCATCGGCAACATCTATGCCGACGAGTCGCTGTGGGCCGCCAAGCTCCACTTCGATCAGCCGGCGTCGTCGCTGTCGCGCGGCAAGGCGAAGCTGCTGCTCGTCGAGATCCGCGCCGTGCTGTTCAAGGCCCTCGCCGAGGGAGGCACGAGCTTCGACGCCCAGTACGTCAACGTCAACGGGCAGTCGGGCTACTTCTCGCACAGCCTCAACGCCTACGGGCAGCAGGGCAAGCCGTGCCCCCGCTGCGGCACCCCCATCCAACGCGTCTCCTTCATGAACCGCGGCAGCCACTTCTGCCCGCGCTGTCAGCGCCGGCGGCACTAGCCCGCGGCGGCGGTAGAGAATCCCCGCCGGAGCTGCAGGTTCCCGCCGCCGCGGCGGGTCAGCAAGCAGGACGAACCGCGCCACGCCGCTACCCTAGGGGGATCGCACGGCGCAGGGCCGCGCGGGCGCCGACCAGAGGGGAGCCCCGGTGTACCTCAAGAGCCTCACCCTCAAGGGCTTCAAGTCGTTCGCCCAGCCGACCACCTTCGCGTTCGAGCCCGGGGTCACCTGCGTCGTGGGGCCGAACGGCTCGGGCAAGAGCAACGTCGTCGATGCCCTCGCCTGGGTGATGGGGGAGCAGGGCGTCAAGACCCTCCGCGGCGGCAAGATGGAGGACGTCATCTTCGCCGGCACCTCCACCCGCGGGCCGTTGGGCCGCGCGCAGGTGATCCTGACCATCGACAACAGCGACGGCGCGCTCCCCATCGACTACACCGAGGTGACGATCAGCCGCACGCTCTTCCGCAACGGCGGCAGCGAGTACGCGATCAACGGCGACAACTGTCGACTGCTCGATGTGCAGGAACTCCTGAGCGACTCCGGCCTGGGTCGCGAGATGCACGTCATCGTCGGGCAGGGCCAGCTCGACGCCGTGCTGCGCGCCACCCCCGAGGAGCGCCGCGGCTTCATCGAGGAGGCCGCCGGCATCCTGAAGCACCGTCGCCGCAAAGAGAAGACGATCCGCAAGCTCGAGGCGATGCAGACCAACCTCACGCGTCTGAGCGACCTCGCCGGCGAGATCCGGCGCCAGCTGAAGCCGTTGGGTCGCCAGGCCGAGATCGCCCGCGAGGCGCAGGGGATCGCCTCGATCGTCCGCGACGCCCGCGCCCGTCTGCTGGCCGACGAGGTCGTCGGCCTCCGCACCGTCCTGACGACGCAGTCGGCGAGCGAGAACGAGCGCAAGAGCGAGCGCATCGTGCTGCAGGAGCAGCTCGACCAGAACAA
This sequence comes from Frondihabitans sp. OV104, assembly GCF_057787745.1. Classification (NCBI taxonomy): domain Bacteria; kingdom Bacillati; phylum Actinomycetota; class Actinomycetes; order Micrococcales; family Microbacteriaceae; genus Frondihabitans; species Frondihabitans sp. OV104. The sequence goes on along the minus strand of NZ_CM173541.1, from coordinate 1,586,403 downwards.
GATCCGCGAGCAGCGCCTCGAGCAGGCGATGGTGGGCGACGCGGTCGACGAGGCCCGCCGGGTGGCGTTCGGCCTCGAGTCGGTGCAGGAGCGCCTCCGCAGCCTGTCGAGCCTCGCCAACCAGAAGCTGACGATGCTCGCCCAGCAGGCCGACTCTCCGGGTGTGGCCACGACGGTGTCCGCCGGCATGGTCGCCGACGCGCGCGATGAGTCGGAGCACCTGCAGGCGGGTGTCGCGGAGGCCGAGCTCGCCGTGGCGAGGGCCGCGGCGGATGTCGCGACGACGCGGGCCTCGCTCGACTCGCTCGACGACGAGATCGCCGCCCAGAGCGCTCTGGTGTCCGAGCACGACCTCGAGGTCTCTCGCCTCGGTGCGGCCGTCGAGGTCGCGCGCTCGAAGCTGGCCGCCGTGCGCGGCGAGCAGCTCCGCCAGTCGAACGCGCTCGAGGCGTCCGAGGCCCGCCGCGAGACCTCCCGCGCCGAGTTCGCCGCTCTCGAGAAGGAGTCGCCCGAGGCCAGCGGCGACGACGTCGACCATGCCGCGCTCCAGGCCGTAGCCGACGAGCGGGTGTCCACCGCGCAATCCCTGGTCGACGAGCTCCGCGAGGTCCTCCACGGCGCGGAGCGCAAGCGCGACTCCCTCGCCGCCCGCACCAGCGCCCTGTCTCTGGCGCTCGATCAGAACGACGCGTCCAGCGCTCTCGTGGCGGCGGCCCGCCCCGGCGTGACCGGTCTGGTCGCCGAGCACGTGCAGGTCGAGCCCGGCTTCGAGGTCGCCGTGGCCGCGGCCCTCGGGTCGGTCGCCGACGCGGTGCTGGCCGAGACGCTCGACGACGCCGTGGCGGCCGTCCGCCACGTCGCGGACGAAGAGCTGGGCCGGGTCGAGGTCGTCATCGCGACGCCGTCGCGGGAGACCCACGGTCTCCACCTCGACCTGCCGTCCGGCGCGGTCGCCGCCACCTCCGTCGTGGCCGGTCCGGCCGGTATCGCGGCGATCCTGGCGACCACGGTGATCGCCGACGACCTCGCAGTCGCGGCCGCCGTGCTCGCACTCGGCGGCGACGCGCCGTCGACCGTCATCACCCGCGCCGGCGAGGTGCTCACCGACTTCGTGGTCCGCGGCGGGTCGGCAGGAGGACGCTCGCGACTGGAGCTCATCGCCGACCGCGACGCCGCAGCCGAGGCGCTCACCGGCGTGAGCGTGACGATCGAGAAGTCGGCCGCGCAGCTCGACGACGCCCGCCGCGAGCTCGCCGAGGCCCGGACCGCCGCCAAGGAGACCCAGGCGGTCGCTCGCGAGCACGAGAGCCGTCTCGCGGCCCACGGCCAGCGCGCCGGGCGTCTCCGCGCTCGACTCGAGGCGGCCGAGGCCGAGGCCGAGCGTCTCTCGGCGGCGCTTGCGACGTCGGCCGAGGCGGTGCACCAGGCCGAGCGCGTCGTGGCCCAGGCGACGAGCGCGCTCGAGGAGTACGGCTCGAGGCCGCGCCCGATCCTCGACGTCTCGGCGCGCGACGGGGTCCTCGCCGAGGTCGAGAACGCGCGCGGCGTCGAGATCGAGAAGCGGATCCAGCTCGAGACCATCCGCGAGCGTGTCCGTGCCGAGGTGTCACGCGCGAACGAGCTGCAGCGCCAGCTCGAAGAGCAGCGGGCCGCCGCCGAGGAGCACGCCCGCCAGACGGTGGTGCGCCAGCGTCAGATGGCCGCGACGACGGCCGTGCTCGACGCGCTGCCCGCCGTGCTCGACGCCGTCGACCGCTCCGTTGCCGAGGCTCGTCGGGTGCTGGCGCTGCGCGAGGCCGAGCGGTCGGGGCAGAACGACGAGCTCGCGGCCCTACGCCGCGACGAGCGCGCCCTCCGTGACCGCCTCCACACTGTCACCGAGAGCGTGCACGGGCTCGAGATGGAGATCTACGAGAAGAAGCTGCACCTGTCGAGCCTGCTCGAGCGCGCCGGCTCCGAGCTCGGCCTCGTGGAGTCGGTCCTGATCGACGAGTATGGCCCCGAGGTGCCGGTGCCGGGCACGACCGAGGGCGACGAGCCGGTCGCGTACGTCCGCGACGAGCAGAAGAAGCGCCTGGCGGCGGCCGAGCGGACCCTGGCTCAGCTCGGACGCGTCAACCCCTTGGCGCTCGAGGAGTTCGCCGCTCTCGAGCAGCGCCACAAGTTTCTGACGGATCAGCTCACCGACCTCACCTCGACCAGGAAGGACCTCCTGACGATCATCGACGAGATCGACGAGAAGATGCAGGTGATCTTCGGCAGCGCCTTCGACGACACGCGCGAGGCGTTCAACCGGGTGTTCCCGATCCTCTTCCCGGGCGGCAGCGGCTCGATCCACCTCACCGACCCCGAGAACCTCCTCGAGACCGGCATCGAGGTCACGGTCAAGCCCGCCGGCAAGAAGATCGAGCGGCTCTCGCTGCTCTCGGGCGGCGAGCGGTCGCTTGCCGCGGTCGCGCTGCTCATCGCCATCTTCAAGGCGCGCCCGTCGCCGTTCTACATCATGGACGAGGTCGAGGCGGCGCTCGACGACGCCAACCTCGGCCGTCTGCTCACCATCTTCCGCGACCTGCGCGAATCGTCGCAGCTCATCGTGATCACGCACCAGAAGCGCACGATGGAGATTGCCGACGCCCTCTACGGCGTCTCGATGCGCCAGGACGGCGTCTCGGCGGTGATCGGCCAGCGCGTGGTCGATCCTCATGAGCGCGGCGCCGAGGCCGAAGCCCAGACCGCCTAGCCCCGAACCGGGTCAGGGCGCCCAGCCCCGAACTGGGTCAGGCCTGCCCGACGAGCCCCGCGTAGCCTCGGAGGATGCGCGCGAACTGGCCCCCGCCCCTCTGGCTTCAGTCGGAGGTCCCGGCGAAGAAGTGGCTCGGCCGCTGGGGAGGCCTGTGGATCGCCGCGGGCGGCACCGTGTTCTTCCTCTTCCTGATCCTGGTCGGCGGCCTCCTGCTCGAGAACGGCGCCGCGATCACGGTCGGCCTCCTGGTCGGCTCTGTCACCGTCGCGGCCGCGTTCATCTACACGATGGCGTACCGCTTCGTGCCGCGCGACACCATCGGGATGCCGCGCCTGCTGCTCGCCTTCGGCCTCGGCGGCCTCATCGCCGTCGCCCTCGGATCCTCGTTCGACTCGCTCCTGAACAAGGCCACCGGCGGGGGAGCGCACCCCGGCCTCACCGTCCTCTGGCTCGCCGGCATCTCCGAGGAGCTCGCGAAGATCCTCGCCGTCATGGCGGTGTCGTGGAAGCTCCGCGACAAGAGCATGCGCAACGGCCTCTTCCTCGGCGGCGCGGTCGGCCTCGGCTTCGCCGCGCTCGAAGACCTCGCCTACGCCGTGAGCTTCTACCAGAGCCCGCCCGCGCAGCTGCACCTCACCCCGATCCTGGCAGCACTGGTGCTCGTGCCGACCCGCGGCATCCTGACGCCCTTCCTGCACCCGCTCTACACGGCGCTGTTCGCAGCGGCCCTCTTCTCAGCGTCGAAGGGCGGGAGGTTCCGCTTCCGCCCGATCGTGCTGGTCGCCTACCTCGGCGTCTCGCTCGCCCACGGCCTCTGGGACGGCGCCGCCGGCACCCTCCAGGTCGTCACCGGCCCGGCCCAGTACCTCCTGGCGATCGTCGTCGTCCTGCTGGTGTATCCCGGCGTTATCGTCGGCACGGGCCTCGTCTGGATCAAGGTGGCTCGCCGGGCTCGTCACGCGTTCCACCTCCGCGTCGTCTGGTGGCTCGCGCCGCCGCCCTCCGGCGGCTCGCCCCTGCCGCCCGGTCCGCCTCCGGGCCGCCACGCGGGCCCGCCGACCGCTCCGCCGCTTCCGGTATCGGCCCCGTCGGCGGTCCCGGCAGCCTGGGCGCCGCCCGCCCCGCACACGCGCGCGTAGACGCGGAAGCGCCCCCGACTCGTCAGAATCGAGGGCGCAGGAACTCGCCGACCTCTACGCGGCCACCCCGACCGGCTCGCCGTTCACCGTCAGCACGCGCCACTCGCCGTCGGCCCACTCGACCGTGTTCGCCGCGGCGTTGTGGATGTGGCCGACCTCATAGCCGAGGATCGCCGACAGGGTGAACCGGATGATCGTTCCGTGGCACACGACGACGATGTTGCTGTCGTCGCCGTCGAGGGGGAGGCGCGTGTCGCGGATGTCCTCGAGGGCGCCGAGGCCGCGCCGCGCGACCGACTCGCGCGGCTCGATGTCGGGGAAGTCGGCGTTGGGCTCGTCCGGGATCTTCGTCTCGGTGATGGTGCCCTCGCGCGAGGCGTAGTCGCGCTCGATCAGCTCCGGGTAGGCGTCGCCGAGCTCGATGCCGAGGTCGCCGGCGATGATCCGCGCGGTCTCCCGGGCGCGCCCGAGGGGCGATGACACGATGGCGGCCCAGTCGTAGGGGGCCAGGAGCTCGGCCGCGGCGTGCGCCTGGGCGCGACCCGTCTCGTTCAGGGGGATGTCGCTGGAGCCCTGCAGCTGGTCGTTGAGGTTCCAGTCGGTCTGTCCGTGGCGGATCAGTTCGAGGCGCATGTCTTCTTCAGTCTTCTTCTCGTCGATGCGCGCGGAGCGCGCGGGGGACGAGGGCCGGGCCGGCCCTCGACACCATCGCTGGTACTCCAACGCTGGATGCGGGGCCGGCCCTCAGGGTGCGTCGACTAGGACGCAGCGACCTCGTCTTTCTTCTTCGCGTCCGCAGCCGACTTGCGCAGGCTGAGGACGGTAGCGACGAGGATCGTGAGCAGGATGAACCCGAGCGAGAACCAGATGGGGATCTCGGGGGCCCATTCGACGGACCGACCGCCATTGATAAAGGGTACTTCGTTCACGTGCAGAGCGTGCAGGAGGAGCTTCACGCCGATGAAGGCGAGGATCACGCCGAGACCCTGGGCCAGGTAGACGAGCTTCTCGAGCAGGCCCGAGATGAGGAAGTACAGCTGGCGCAGGCCCAGCAGCGAGAACGCGTTCGCGGTGAACACGATGTACGGGTCCTGCGTCAGGCCGAAGATCGCGGGGATCGAGTCGAGCGCGAACAGCACGTCGGTGAGGCCGATCGCGACCATGACCAGGAAGAGCGGGGTGAAGAGGCGCTTTCCGTCCACCTTCGTGGTGAGGCGGTCCTCGACGTAGTCCTTGCTGGTCGGGATGATGCGGCGGAGGGTGCGGATCAGGCGGCTGTCGGCGTCACCGGAGTGGTCTTCCTCGCCGGGCTTGACCTGGCTCCAGGCCAGCCAGAACAGCAGGATGCCGAACAGGTAGAAGACCCACGAGAAGTTCTCGATGATGACGACGCCCAGCGCGATGAACACGCCGCGCGAGAGCAGGGCGATCGCGATGCCGACGAGCAGCACCTTCTGCTGGTAGATCCGCGGGACCGCGAACGCGGTCATGATGATCAGGAAGACGAACAGGTTGTCGACGCTGAGCGCCTTCTCGGTGATCCAGCCGGCGAAGTACTCGCCGCCCGGCTCCCAGCCGGCGAAGATGCCGATGCCGACGCCGAACAGGATCGCGATCGAGATGTAGACGACCGACCAGAACGCCGACTCCTTGATGGTCGGCTCGTGCGGCGTCTTGACGTGACTGTAGAAGTCGAAGACCAGGAGGCCGAGGATGCCGGCGATGGTGATCGCCCAGACGAGGAATGAGGTTTCCACGATGTTCCTTCAGTGTTGGGCCCTGCACGCCGTTTCACCGGTCGCTTTATGGCAGGGCTGTTCACTGAAGGTCTCTAACGCCCCTACACAAGTGCCAGGACCAGCGGTACGGAACCAGGTCTTTCTGGAACGTATTGACGACACCGCTGCGTTGGGAATACTCCCCTTCAATGACGACAACGCTACGCGACGGCGAAAGCCGTTCGCAAGCTCCCGGCTAATGTTGCAGGCATGGCAAATCCCTGGTCCCTCTCCGGTGCCCTCCGCGGCGTCTTCAGTCGCAAGACGATCGACGACACGACGTGGGACGACCTCGAGACCTCCCTCATCGGCGCCGACTTCGGCCCCGACGTCACCGAGCAGATCACCGAGCACCTCCGCGAGCAGGTGGCCCGGTACAACACGACCGACCCCGCCGACCTCCGGCGCATGCTGCGCGAGAACCTCGAGGAGCGCCTGTCGAAGCTCGACTCCACGCTGAAGCTCTCGAACCGCCCGGCGGTGGTGCTGGTGGTCGGCGTCAACGGCGTCGGCAAGACCACCACGATCGGCAAGTTCGCCAAGTTCCTGCGCAATTTCGACCGCACCGTCGTGGTCGGGGCGGCCGACACCTTCCGCGCGGCGGCGGTCGAGCAGCTCGGCACCTGGGCCGAGCGCGCCGGCGTGCAGATCGTGAAGCCCCAGCAGCAGGGGCAGGATCCCGCGTCCGTCGCGTTCCAGACGGTCGAGAAGGCCATGCGCGAGAGCATCGAGATCGTCATCATCGACACGGCCGGTCGCCTCCAGACCAAGGCGGGGCTCATGGACGAGCTCGGCAAGATCAAGCGCGTCGTCGAGAAGCAGACCGAGATCGCCGAGGTGCTGCTCGTGCTCGACGCGACGACCGGGCAGAACGGCCTGGCGCAGGCCGAGGCGTTCATCCAGCACGCCGGCGTGACCGGGCTCGTGCTCACCAAGCTCGACGGCTCGGCGCGCGGCGGGTTCGTGCTGGCGGTGCAGGAGCAGACGGGCATCCCGATCAAGCTCGTCGGGCAGGGGGAGGGGATCAACGACCTGACCGGTTTCACGCCCCACGTGTTCGTCCAGAACCTCATCGGCTGAGTCTGAGTTAAGATCGATCCACAATGGCAACCTTTGGATCACTCTCCGACCGCCTCGCGGAAACCCTCAAGAACCTCCGCGGCAAGGGCAAGCTCAGCCCCGCCGACGTCGACGGGACCGTCCGCGAGATCCGCCGCGCCCTGCTCGACGCCGACGTCGCGCTCGACGTCGTCAAATCGTTCACGGCCGCGATCCGCGAGCGCGCCCTCGGCGACGAGGTCAACAAGGCGCTGAACCCGGCGCAGCAGGTCGTCCAGATCGTCAACGAGGAGCTCGTCGAGATCCTCGGCGGCCAGCAGCGACGCCTCGAGTTCGCGAAGAAGCCGCCGACGGTCATCATGCTCGCCGGCCTCCAGGGCGCGGGCAAGACGACCCTCGCGGGCAAGCTGGCGAAGTGGCTGAAGAAGGAGGGCCACACGCCCGTCCTCGTCGCCTCCGACCTCCAGCGCCCCAACGCCGTCACGCAGCTCCAGGTCGTGGGCGAGCAGGCTGGCGTCCCGGTCTTCGCCCCCGAGCCCGGCAACGGCGTCGGCGACCCGGTCAAGGTCGCGAAGAACGGTGTGAGGTTCGCCGCCGACAAGCTCTACGACGTGGTCATCGTCGACACCGCCGGCCGTCTCGGCGTCGACGCCGACATGATGAAGCAGGCCGCCAACATCCGGAAGGCCGTCGACCCCGACGAGGTGCTGTTCGTCATCGACGCGATGATCGGCCAGGACGCCGTCGTCACGGCGAAGGCGTTCCAGGACGGCGTCGACTTCACCGGCGTCGTGCTGACCAAGCTCGACGGCGACGCGCGCGGCGGTGCCGCGCTCAGCGTCGCCCACGTCACGGGTCGCCCGATCATGTTCGCGTCGACCGGCGAGGGCCTCGACGACTTCGAGCCGTTCCACCCCGACCGCATGGCGTCGCGGATCCTCGACCTCGGTGACATCCTCACCCTCATCGAGCAGGCGCAGGGCGCCTTCGACGAGGCCGAGGCGCTCGAGATGGCGGAGAAGTTCGCCACCGACAGCTTCACGCTCGACGACTTCCTCAAGCAGATGCAGCAGCTGCGCAACATGGGCTCGATCAAGGGCATGCTGAGCATGCTCCCCGGCGCCAAGGGCATGCGGGAGCAGCTCGACAACTTCGACGAGCGCGAGATCGTGCGCACCGAGGCGATCATCCAGTCGATGACCAAGGCCGAGCGGGCCAACTCCAAGCTGCTCAACGGGTCTCGCCGCCTGCGCATCGCCCGCGGTGCCGGATCGACGGTCACCGAGGTGAACCAGCTCGTCAATCGCTTCGAGCAGGCCGCGAAGATGATGAAGACCGTGGCCAAGGGCGGGGTGCCGCAGGTTCCGGGCATGGGCCCGATCCCCGGCGCCGGCTTCGGCGGCGGCCGCAAGCAGGTCGCGAAGAAGAAGGGCTCGAAGGCGGGCAACCCCGCCAAGCGGGCCGCCGAGAACGCCCGACTCGCCAGCGGCGAGAAGGCGGCTCCGGCTGCTCCGACCGGCGGGGGCTTCGGCCTCGGCGGCAAGAAGGGCGACAAGGCCCCGACGCAGGACGAGCTCGCCAGCCTGCAGAAGTTCCTCGGCCGCTAGGCCGGGGCTCCGGGCGGCGCTAGGCGCCCGGCAGGCCGTCGCGGAGCTCGGCGACGAGCGAGGCCACCACCTCGCGCAGGGAGCCGTCGTGCCGGGAGGCGACCTGGAGCTGGCGCTGGTACGACGCGCCGTTCTCGATGATCGCTCGGACGCCGGCGAGTTCCTGCGCGCAGTCGAGCTTCTCGGCCGTCGGCGCCAGTCGCTCCAGCACGTCGAGGGTGTCGTCGGTGACCAGCCGCTCGTCGCCGTCGGCGTTCTGGATGATGATCGCCTCCATGCCGTAGCGGGCCGCGCGCCACTTGTTCTCGCGCACGAACCACGGCTGCAGGCGCGGGAGCTCCTCGCCGCGGTCGAGCCGGGCCGCGAAGTCGTCGACCAGGCACTGGGCCAGGGCTGCCACGGCGCCGACCTCGGCCACCGTCGAGATGCCGTCGAAGACGCGGATCTCGAGGGTCCCCCACTTCGGCGAGGGGCGGAGGTCCCAGCGCAGCTCGGAGTTGTCGTCGATCACGCCGGTGTGCACCAGATCGCCGACCATCGCCTCGTACTCGGCCCAGGTCTCGAACTGCGGCGGGAGGCCCGCCGTCGGCAGTTGCTGGAACATCATCGCCCGGTTCGAGGCGTACCCGGTCGCGTCGCCGGCCCAGAACGGGCTCGACGCCGTCAGCACCTGGAAGTGCGGCAGGTAGGCCAGCAGCGCGTTCATGATCGGCAGCACCTTGCGCTGGTCGGCGATCCCGACGTGCGCGTGCACGCCCCAGATCATCATCTGGCGTCCCCACCAGCGCGTGCGGTCGATGAGGGTCTCGTACCGCTCGCTGTCGGGGGTGATCTGCTGCTGGTACCACTGGCTGTAGGGGTGCGTCCCGGCGCACATCAGGTCGGCGCCGAGGATCGCGGCCCGCTCGCGCACGAGGTCGATGGTGGCCGACAGGTCGGCGAGTGCGTCGGCGACGCGGTGGTGCACGCCGGTGACCACCTCGACCGTGTTCGTCAAGAGCTCCTTGGTGACCCTGTCGCCGTCGGCGTTCAGGTACTCGAGCGACGGCAGGATCGCCGGAGCGTGCGGCGCCAGCTCGCCCGTCGCGGAGTCGACCAGCGCCAGCTCCCACTCGAGGCCCAGCGTCGACAGCTCGCTCGACGCGAACGGGATGGGCTGCGGTCCATTCATGCGCCAATCCTGCCAGCCGGAGCGCGGGCGCGGCGTCGGCAAGTGGGCATCCTCCGAAGTTCACGCCCAAATCTTGCAGGGTGTGTAACGACTTTCGACGACGCGTGCGGTGAGGGCCGCCGGTGACCCTCTGCTGGCGCGTGGAAGGTCTAACGTTGTGGGTTGGGACCGACACTGGGTAGAGGTTCTCTCCAACGACGCGTCCCGACTCACGCAGCAGAAGGAGTACAGCGATGCAGTTGGTCGTGCGCGGAACCACCACACGTCTCGAAGGGGAACTCGAGGTGCCCGTGTCGAAGTACCACGCGCACCGCGCGCTCGTGCTCGCCTCGCTCGCCCCGGGCCGCAGCGTCATCACCGGCGTGTCGACCACCCGCCAGGTCGAGTGGACCGTCGGCACGCTGCGTGCCCTCGGCACGACGATCACGATCACGGGCAACACCTACGTCGTCGAGGGCGGCCCGTACCGGGCCACCGACGTGGTCGACCACGGCTCCAAGGGCGCCGAGGGCCTGCTCAACATGGGCTCCTCGGGCACGACGCTCTACTTCATGGTCGGCCTCGCGTCGCTCGCCGACCAGCCGATGACCCTCACGGGAATGAAGTACTTCCGGCGCCGCCCGATCAAGGCGCTTCTCGACTCGCTCCAGCAGATGGGGGTGCGGCTCGAGGCCGACCAGGACCGCCCGCCGGTCCACGTGGAGCCCGTGCGCCCCCGCGGCGGCGAGGTCTCGATCGCCGGCACGCTGAGCCAGTGGATCTCGGGGCTCCTGCTCCTCGCGCCGTTCGCCGAGGACGACACCGTCATCCACGTCACCGGCGGCACGCTCAACGAGCAGCCCTACGTCGACCTGACCATCCGCATGATGCGGCTCTGGGGCTTGGAGGTCGAGCACGACGACGACTGGCTGACCTTCCGCATCAGGGGCAACCAGACGGCGACGCCGCACGACTACACGATCCCCGCCGACATCGGCTCGGCCGCCTTCGGCATCGCCGCCGCAGCGATCCACCCCTCCGACGTCCTGTTCCGCGGTCTTACCGCGACGACCACGGCCGAGACCGACCACCCCGAGTCGGAGTTCTTGGACATCGCCGCCTCGATGGGCGTGCCGTTCACGATCGACGAGGCCACCGGGTTCGTGCGGATCACCAGCGACGGCTCGCCGCTGAAGGCCATCGACATCGACTGTCAGCCGATCCCCGACCTGCTGCCGATCCTGTCGACGATGGCCACCTTCGCCGACGGCACCTCGACGTTCCGCAACGTGGGTCACATCCGCCTCAAGGAGAGCGACCGCGTCTCGGCCATGCTGCAGCTGAACACGCTGGGCGGCACCGCCGACCAGACGCACGACGAGCTGCGCGTCACTGGGGCGACCAAGCCGCTCGTCGGCGCTCCGCTCTCGTCGTTCAACGACCACCGCGTGCTCATGTCGCTGGCGATCGCAGCGACCCGCGCCGCCGGTCCGTCGACCCTCACCTATCCCCGCGCCTACCGCATCTCGTATCCGACCTTCCTCGAGGCCATGACGTCGATCGGCCTCGACCTCGACATGGGCGACCCGAAGAGCCTCGAGACCAGCGAGAACGTCGATTTCGAGCGCGACAGCCTGACCGAGGAGGCCGCGCTCCAGGAGGCCCCGCTCGAGCTGCAGGGCGTCGACGCCGACCCGCTGGTGCTCAGCGAGAAGGTCCGCCGTCTTGCCGAGACGCACCCGGACGAGGCCGCGGTGATCGAGGTCGGCGGCGTCGCCCCGGTCACGACCACCTGGCGCGAGCTGCAAGACGAGGCCGACAAGGTCTCGCAGCTGCTGATCGAGCTGGGCGTCGAGAAGGGCGAGTCGGTCGCGATGCAGCTGCCGAACTGGAAGGAGTTCGTCGCGATCACGCTGGGCACGGTGCAGATCGGCGCCGTCGCCACGCCGATCATGCCGGTCTTCGGCCCGCGTGAGACCACGATGACCCTGGCCCGCTCCAGGGCCCGCGTCGTCTTCCTGCCGAATCTGTTCCGTCGTCGTCGCCCGGCCATCGAGCTGCTCGAGGTCGTCGACGAGGCCCGCGCTCAGAAGCGCCGCCTGTCGGTCGAGCACGTCGTCGTGATCCGCTCCGAGTTCCGGGGCCACGGCGGCGGGCGCAGCGAGTTCACGCCCATCCCCGCGGCGGCGGCCGCCGCGGTGCAGGCCTCCGAGTGGAACTGGCGCTACTACGACATCGCCCTCGGCGCCGTCACCGCCGACGTCGACCGCATCCGCCAGCTCGCACCGAGCCCCGACGACACCTGCCAGCTCCTGTTCACCTCCGGCACGACCGGCGAGCCGAAGGGCGTGCAGCACCCGCACCGCACTCTGGGCCTCGCGACCGCGATGGAGGTCGCGCACCTCGGGCTGAACGAGAGCGACCGCATCTACATCCCGTCGCCGCTCGCTCACCAGACCGGCTTCCTGTACGGCATGCTGCTCTCCTGGCGCCTCGGAGTCGCGAGCGTCATCCAGCCCGTCTGGGACGCCCAGGTCGCCCTCGACCAGGCCTTCCACGCGTCGAGGGCCTCCTTCGTGCAGTGCGCCACGCCGTTCCTCACCGACCTCGTGGCCGCCGTCGAGGGCGGGGTCGCCCAGCCCGAGAGCCTGCGCATCTTCGTGGCGACCGGCGCCGCAGTGCCTCGCGCCCTCGCCGAGAAGGCCACGACCGTCCTCGAGACGAGCGTGCTCGGCGCCTTCGGAACCTCCGAGACCTGCCTGGGCGCGCTGTCGACGCCGTTCGACGCGCCGGCCGACGCGTGGGGGAGCGACGGCAAGCCGCTGCCCGGCATCCGCCTCCGCATCGTCGACGACGAGGGCGTCGAGCTCCCGACCGGCTCGGAGGGCAACTACGAGCTGCACTCGCCGACGATGTTCGGCGGCTACCTCGACCGCCCCGACCTCACCGACGACGTCTTCACGTCCGACGGCTGGTACCGCACCGGCGATCTCGCGAAGATCGACGACAAGGGCTTCCTCCACATCACCGGCCGCGTGAAAGACGTGATCAACCGCGGTGGCGAGAAGATCCCGGTCGTCGAGATCGAGAATCTGCTGTACCAGCACCCGATGGTGTCCGACGCCGCGATCGTGGCCATGCCCGACCCGCGTCTCGGCGAGCGCGCGTGCGCCTTCGTGGTCCCCGCCAGATCGGGGCAGGAACTCCCGTTCGACACGATGCAGAAGTACCTCGGCGACGCCGGCGTCTCGAAGTACTACTGGCCGGAGCGCCTCGAGTTCATCGACGAGATCCCTCGCAACGCCGTCGGCAAGGTTCAGAAGAACATCCTCCGCGAGCGGGCAGCCGACCTGGTCGCCGCGGAAACGCCCGTCAAGGAGAACAGCTAATGACCATGACCATCACGACGCCTGCCGCCTTCGACGAGGCCGAGTTCCAGGCGATCAAAGCCGACATCACCGCCTGGGTGGAGGGGCCGGGCGAGGACTTCGCCGACGAGATCGAGGCCACCGGCCAGGTGCCGGACCGCCTGCTGCCCGAGCTCCGCGACCGCGGGTACCTCAGCCTCGCGGCGCCGGTCGAGCTGGGCGGACGCGGCATCCCGTTCTCGCGCTACCTCGAGCTGATGGAGATCGTGTCGCGGTCGCACGCGTCGATCCGCATGCTCGTCCACGTCATCAACGGCACCTGGCGCGCCATGGTCCCGTTCGCGACCCCGGAGCAGATGGAGGAGGTCGTCAAGCCCTCGATCGCCGGCACCAAGCTCGTCGCGTTCACGCTGACCGAGGCCACCGCCGGCACCGGCCAGGATCTTCGCACCACGGCCCGCCTCGAGGGCGACACCTGGTACCTCAACGGCGAGAAGCACCTCATCACCTTCGGCGTGAAATGCGACTACTGGCTCATCGCCGCGCGCATCGAGGGGTCGTCCGAGAAAGACGGCTTCGTCGCCTTCCTCATGCCCAACACGGGTCTCGCCGGCGCCGAGGTCATCGACGACTCCGAGACCATGGGCATCCGCGGCACCGACCACGCGATCCTCCGCTTCACCGAGACGCCGGTCCCGGCCGGAGCGCTCCTCGGCGAGCAGGGCGACGGCCTCAAGGTCGCCCTCGGCGGCTTCCTCCTGCCCAGCCGCGTGTCCGTGGCGATGAGCGCAGTCGGCCTCGCCGAGCGCGCCCAGCAGCTCGCCGTCGAGTACGCCGACCGGCGAGAGACGTTCGGCAAGAAGCTGTCGAGCCGCCAGGCGATCCAGTTCTACCTCGCCGAGAACTACGCCGACATCGCCGCCGCCCGCGCCCTCGTCATCGAGGCGGCGAAGGCCTACGAAGACGGCCGTCCCGACGCCGGAGTCCTGTCGAGCGCATCGAAGATGGTCGCGGTCGACATGCTCGCGCGCGTCACCGACAAGGCGCTGCAGGTCCACGGCGGGCAGGGCTACTGGAAGCGCAACAAGATCGAGCGCGTGTACCGCGACGCTCGCGCGCAGCGCTTCGAGGAGGGCACCAACGAGATCCAGAAGCTCATCGTGGGGCGCGCCGTCGTGACCGGCGCCGTCTCGTACTGATCACCATCCCGAGTTCCTACGAAAGGCCGAAGTTGGCTTCCGAAACCCCCACCCGTCCTGTCGCTCTGATCACCGGGGCCTCGCGCGGCATCGGCAAGGTGCTCGCCCTCAAGCTGGCGAGCCGCGGCGTCGACGTCGTCGTGACCTACAAGAAGAACGCCGAGATGGCCGAGGGCACGCTCGCGGAGATCCGCGCGCTCGGTGCCGACGGCATCACGGCGCAGCTGGACGTCGAGCAGCCCGAGTCGATCGAGGCGGTCTTCGAGCTCGTCGAGACGACCTACGGCAAGCTCGACATGTTCATCGCCAGCGCGGCGGCGTCGGCCTTCAAGCCGGTCTCCGAGCTGAAGCTGCACCACCTCGACCGCAACTACGCGACGAACATCCGCTCGTTCGTCCTGGGTGCGCAGGCGGCCGAGGCCCTGATGCCGAACGGCGGCCGCATCGTGGCCATCACGAGCTACGGATCGCTCCGCGCGTTCCCGACCTACGCGTCCCTCGGCGCTGCCAAGGCCGCGGTCGAGGCGTACGTGAAGTTCATGGCGACAGAGTTCGGCCCTCGCGGCATCACGGTCAACGCCGTCAACGGCGGGCTCATCGACACCGACTCGCTCGACTACTTCTACAACTCGGTGCCCGGCATGGCGCCGATCGAGAGCGTGGTCGAGAAGATCCCGCTGCAGCGCAAGGGCACCGCCGACGATGTCGCCGACGCGGTCGACTTCCTGCTCTCCGAGAAGGCCGGCTACATCACGGGCCAGACCCTGTCGGTCGACGGCGGGCTGACCGTGATCGCCCCGCCGTTCTGGGTCGACACGACGAGTCCGCTGCGGGACGCGGTGCTGGGTGCCTCCGACGCCTCCTAGCGCGCAGACGCTCCCGCTGACCATGCGGCCGTGGCGCCTCGGACCGCTCGAGGTGCCGCACCGCGTCGTCATGGGCAGCATGCACACCGGCCTCGAGGTCCGCGACGACGGGGGAGCGGCGCTTGCGCAGTTCTACCGGGAGCGCGTCGAAGGCGGTGCGGGCCTCATCATCACCGGCGGCCTGGCCGTCGATCATGCGGGCCGCGGGGGCGACGACTACGCGATGCTCGGCGACCCGGCCGCCGACGAGCGGCTCCGCACCGCGGTGGCCGCCGTCCACGACGCCGGCGGACTCGTCGCCGCGCAGCTGTTCCACGCCGGCCGCTACGCGCTCACGCATGGCCTCCTCGACGAGTCTGGCCGCCCCCAGCAGGCCGTCGCGCCCTCGGCCGTAGCGTGGCGCGGCGCCCGCGGAGCCGTTCCGCTCGAGCTCGACGAGGCCGGCGTCCTCGCGACCATCGCCTCGTTCGGCCGTGCCGCGTCCTCCGCCGCCGCCGCCGGATTCGACGCCGTCGAGATCATGGCCTCCGAGGGCTACCTGATCAACCAGTTCTGCTCGCCGCTCACCAACCTGCGCGACGACGCGTGGGGCGGAGACTCCCAGCGCCGGCGTCGATTCGCCGTCGAGGTTCTGCGCGCCGTCCGCCAGGCGGGGATCCCCGTCAGCGTCCGCGTCTCAGGCGACGACCTGATGCCCGGCTCGTCGACTCCCGGCGACGTCGACGCCCTGGTCCGCGACCTCGTCGAGTCCGGTGCCGACGCGATCAGCATCGGCGTCGGCTGGCACGAGTCGCGCGTCCCCACCGTCCAGTCCGCCGTGCCGCACGGCGTCTGGGTGCCCTTCGCCCGGCGCATCGCCGGCGTCGTCCGCGCCTCGAGCCGCCCCGACGTAGCCGTCATCGCGAGCAACCGCCTCACCGACCTCCGCGACGCCGAAGACGTCCTCGCCGGCGGGCTCATCGACGCCGTCGCGATGGCCCGCCCGTTCCTGGCCGACCCCGACATCGTCGCCAAGAGCACGGCGGGAGACTTCGCGGCGGTCACGACCTGCATCGGCTGCAACCAGGCCTGCATCGACCGCTCCCTCTTCGGCAGGCCGGTCTCCTGCCTCGTCAACCCGCGCGCCGCCCGCGAGCTCGAGTTCCCGACCGTGCTCTCGGCAGTCCGCCGCAGCGTCGCCGTCGTCGGAGCCGGCCCCGCCGGCCTCGCCGCCGCCGTAGACCTGGCCAAGCGCGGCAATCCGGTCACCGTCTTCGAGGCCCGCGACGCGCTCGGCGGTCAGTTCGACCTCGCCGCGACCATCCCCGGCAAGGAGGACTACGCCGGCCCCGTCCAGGCCTGGCACTCCGCCCTCCTGGCCCTCGGCGCGGCTGTCCACGTCGGACGCCGCGTCACCGCCGCCGATCTTGCGGGCTTCGACCATGTCGTCGTCGCCACCGGCGTCGAGCCGCGCCGCATCGACGTGCCCGGAGTCGACCTGCCGCACGTCCTCACCTACGAGCAGGCGCTCCGCCACGGCGTGCCGGGCGGCACCGTCGCGCTCATCGGCTCCGGAGGCATCGGCGTCGACACAGCCGCCTTCCTCGTCGAGTCCGGCCGCGAGGCCGACCGCGCGGCGTCGTTCGTGGCCGACCACGGCCTACCCCGCGCAGGATCCGCGGAGTCCGACCGCCCGCAGCGCCGCCCCGCGCTCCGCCCGCACCCGCCCCGCCCCGGCGCCGACGTGACCCTCGTGTCGCGCTCCGGCAGATTCGGCAGCGGCATCGGCGTCACCTCCCGCTGGGTCGCCGTCGGCCGCCTCCGCTCCGCCGGCGTGCGCTTCGTCGACCACGTCGACTACCGCGAGATCCGCCCGGGCTTCCTCGACGTCGTCGACGACGCCGGCCGGGTCACCGCCATCCCGGCCGACACGGTGATCGTCTGCGCCGGCCAAGAATCCGTCTCGTCCCTGGCGCAGGAACTCGCGGCGGCCGCCATCGAGCACACCGTCATCGGCGGCGCCCTCGACGCCCGCGCCGTCGACGCCGTCCGGGCGACCTCCGAGGGGCTGTCCGCGTCGCGCGCCATCGCCCCCTGACGCGGGCTCCCCACCCGCCCGCCTGCCCCCCGGGGTTTCCTTTTCGGCCGCTTTCCCTGGGCGTGAATTCACGCGCGGGGAAAGTCTTCCGGAGGGGAACCGACAGGGCCGGGCGATGCGTGTGCGATCGGCGACGGTTCTCCACAGGGGCTTCGGGGGGCTGGATTCGTGTGGACAGCCGTCGGGCAGAGTCACCTCGAGGAAGAATCGACGCATGCCGCTCACTCCTGCGACTCCTGAGGCGCCGCCCGCGCCGTGGCTCGTCGATGCCGCGAACGCATTCGACGTCATGGGGCACCCGGTTCGCCGGTATCTGCTCGCTGTCCTGGCATCGGAGGAGTGCGCGTCGTTGTACCTCGCCGAGAGGGTGCAGCACATTTTCGGATTCGGGTGGCCCGCGGTCAGCAAGCACCTCAAGATCTTGCACGGAGCCGGATTCGTTCGAGTCCGCGACGCCTGGCCGCAGCGCCTCTACCGTCTGGACGACGACGCCATCGGCCGCCTCGAGGCGGCCGTGGCCGGTCTCCGCGCCGCGTGGGCGAGACGAGAGGGCGGAGGCTACACGGGAGCGTTCGAACCGGCGGAGGCGCTGTGGCCACGGCGGCGTGCGAGCCGGAGGCCGGCGGACGCAGCGGACGCGATCGACCGGATCTTGAGGGACGAGGGCATCGATCCCGACACGGGCCAGCGGATGATTGGCTGAATGGGCACCAGTCTGCAACAATGAGAGGTCGAGTCAGCGGCCACCCGACCCTCTAATCAGGTGGCACGCATGACCCCTTAGAGCTTTCGAGCCGAGTGTGCCCCCACGCTCACGGCTAGCAACTCGCCTCAAATCACTGCCACAGGAGAATTGTGTCCGTCAAGATCCGCCTCAAGCGTCTCGGTAAGATTCGCGCCCCGTACTACCGCATCGTCGTCGCCGACTCGCGCACCAAGCGCGACGGCCGCGTGATCGAAGAGATCGGCAAGTACCACCCCACCGAAGAGCCCTCGGTCATCGAGGTCGACTCGGCTCGCGCCCAGTACTGGCTCGGCGTCGGCGCTCAGCCGACCGAGCAGGTCGCCGCCCTCCTGAAGCTGACCGGCGACTGGGGTCAGTTCAAGGGCGACAAGGACGCCGTCTCGACCGTCAAGACCAAGGCCCCCAAGGAGGCCTTCGTCGCCGACGAGAAAAAGAAGCCCGTCCTCAAGCCCAAGACGGAGAAGGTCGCCGAGGCGCCCGCCGCCGAGGCTCCCGCTGCCGACGACGCCGCTGCCGACGAGTCGACCGAGGCGTAGTCAGTGCTCGCACCTGCACTCGAACACCTCGTCCGGGGGATCGTCGATCACCCGGACGAGGTGCAGGTGGTCTCGAAGACCTCGCAGCGCGGCGACGTGCTCGAGGTCCGGGTCCACCCTGAAGACCTCGGACGCGTCATCGGACGCTCCGGGCGCACCGCCAAGGCGCTGCGCACCCTTGTCACGGCGATCGCCGACGGCAAGCGTGTCCGCGTCGATGTCGTCGACACCGATTTCTGATTCGGTGTCCGACAGCTCCACTCCTGGCGACGGCCAGACGCGGCTCCGCGTCGGCCGTCTGACCAAGGCTCACGGCCTCAAAGGCGCTCTCAAGGTCGAGCTCTACACCGACGCTCCCAAGAAGCGATTCGTCCCCGGGGCCGTCTTCGCCCTGCAGGTGCCGAACGATTCACCCTGGCACGGCAAGACCCTCGAGCTCGTTGAACTCCGCTGGTACAACTCGCACCCTGTCGGCTTCTTCGTCGGCGTCGACGACCGCACCGCGGCCGAGACGCTCGTGAAGGCGATCCTCTGGGTCGAGCACGAGGGCGTCGAGGTCAGCGACGAGCCCGATGCGTGGTTCGACCACCAGCTGATCGGCCTCTCCGTCGTCCGCGACGGATCCGAGGTCGGCACCATCGCCCGCGTCGACCACCTCCCGGCCCAGGACCTCCTGGCCGTCGACACACCTTCGGGCGAGGTGCTCGTGCCGTTCGTCTCCGCGATCGTCCCGAGCGTCGATCTCGCGGCGGGCACGGTCACTGTGACGCCTCCGCTCGGCCTGTTCGAAAGCCTCGACGACGACGAGCCTGCCGATGCAGAGGTGCCCGCGACGGCAGTTCCTGCGCCCGCGGCTCGTGACCCGAAGCCTGACGAGACGTCCGAGTAGGCCCTCGGTGCGCATCGACATCGTCTCGATCTTCCCCGAGTTCTTCGGCGTGCTCGACGTCTCGCTGCTCGGTAGGGCCCGGCAGCAGAGGCTCCTCGACGTGCAGGTCCACGATCTGCGCGACCACACTCACGACCGGCATCGCACCGTCGACGACACGCCCTACGGCGGCGGTGCCGGCATGGTGATGAAGCCGGAGCCCTGGGGCGAGGCGCTCGACGCGATCCTCGACGGAACGCCCGAGGGCACCGTGGTGGTCGTGCCGTCGCCGGCGGGCACGCCGTTCACGCAGGCGCAGGCCCGCGAGCTCGCGCTCGCGCCTCGTCTCGTCTTCACGTGCGGGCGCTACGAGGGCATCGACCAGCGCGTCATCGACCACGCGGCGACCAGGCCGGGTGTGACGGTCCGCGAGGTCAGCCTCGGCGACTACGTTCTGAACGGCGGCGAGGTCGCGGCCATGGCAATGATCGAGGCCATCGGGCGACTCGTGCCGGGTGTCGTCGGCAACCCGGAGAGCCTCACGGAGGAGAGCCACGAGGGCGGCCTGCTCGAGTACCCGAGCTACACCAAGCCGGCCGTCTGGCGGGGGCACGAGGTTCCGCTGATCCTGCTCAGCGGGAATCACGGGGCTATCGCGACGTGGCGCCACGAGCAGCAGGTGGAGCGCACGCGCCGGGTGCGGCCCGACCTGCTTCCCGACGCCGAGGCGTGACCTCGGAGCGACGGATTCGCCGGTCGCCTGGCGGCGCCGCCTCCTAGCGGGCAGTCAGCACCAGGGGACCGTCGGCGGTGATGACCACGGTGTGCTCGACGTGCGCCGTGCGCGAGCCGTCGACGCTGCGGAGCGTCCAGCCGTCGGCGTCGGTGTAGATCTCGTCGGTCGACTGCATCAGCCACGGCTCGATCGCGATGACCAGGCCCGGGCGGAGCGGGAAGCCACGGCCGGCTCGACCGTCGTTGGGCACGTGCGGGTCTCCGTGCATCTCGGTCCCGACTCCGTGGCCGCCGAACTGCAGGTTGACCGAGTAACCCGCGGCGTGGGCGACCTCGCCGATCGCGGCGCTGATGTCGCCGAGCCGGCCGCCGGGCTGGGCGGCGGCGACCCCTCGGACCAGCGCCTCCTCGACCGTCGCGATGAGCGCGACATCCTCGGGTGAACCCTCACCGCCCACCACGAGGCTCACGGCGCTGTCCGAGACCCAGCCGTCGACTCTGGCGGCGAAGTCGAGGCTGAGGAGGTCGCCCGTCTGCAGGGCGTAGTCATGGGGGAGCCCGTGCAGCACGGCGTCGTTGACGGAGGTGCAGATGACCTTGCCGAACGGGCTGGCGCCGAACGACGGGTGATAGTCGACATAGCAGCTCTCCGCCCCGGCGTCCCGGATCATGCGGTGCGCGAGAGCGTCGATCTCGAGGAGATTGGCTCCGGGGACAGCTGCCGCCCGGGTGGCCTCCAGAACGGACGCGACGAACCGCCCGGCGGGCCTCATCGCTTCGATTTCTCCCGGGGTGCGTAGATCGATCATGCAGTCATTCTTCACCGTCGGTGCCTAGGCTCCACTGCATGAGGCTTCGCAGAGTGCTGTATCGCGTGTCGTGGATCGCGGCTTTCGCGTTGCCGCTGTGGGTGCTGTTCGGGCGCGGCTTCTTCGGGGCGCCCCTCGGCTTCCAGTTCTTCGCCCAGCTCCTGTTCGTGCCCGTCCTGTTCGTCGGCCAGGCCGTCGCGACGGCTCTGGTCACCCTCCGCGGCACCAATCGCCGCACCCGCTCGGTCTCCTGGAGCGATTCCGGGCTGCTCGCCGTAGCCTGGATCGGTCAGCTCGCCGCCGGTTTCTTCCTCGTCGACTCCGCGGCCGGGCGCACCGCCGCTTCGGCGTTCACCGTCTTCGCCGGCGCCGGGGCGTCGACGCTGTCGAGCGTGCTGGCGGCCGCGGCGATCATGCTCACCGTGGTCGCCCTCGCCGTCCTGATCGCCGTCAGCGTGCGTCGCTCCGTGCGCGCGCTCCGTCAGGGGTTCGTGTCGACCACCGCAGCGCTCGACCCCGACCGCACGGTGACGGTCGGCCCGCACTCCTGAGGCATCGGCGTCCCTGGGGCGGCGGCGACCTCGAGGCCACGGTGTCACCTGGCGCCAGGACCGCGGTCTGTGGCACAATAGGCGTTTGTGCCCGCGCACGACTCTGCCACAGGGGAGTCGGCCATCACGAGGCACGATCTTCCACGAAGCGTTCCCGCACGATCACCGTGCGCCGGGACCCGAAACCGCGGTCGACCTGTGGCGGCCCGAGAGAGCGAACCATCATGAGCCACATCCTCCAGAGTCTGGATGCAGCGTCGCTTCGCAGCGATGTCCCCGACTTCCGTGCCGGCGACACCGTCAAGGTCCACGTGAACATCATCGAGGGCACGCGCTCGCGCGTCCAGGTGTTCCAGGGCGTCGTCATCGGCCGCCAGGGCGACAGCGTCCGCGAGACCTTCACGGTCCGCAAGGTCAGCTTCCAGGTCGGCGTCGAGCGCACCTTCCCCGTGCACTCCCCAGTCATCGACCACATCGAGCTCGTCAGCCGCGGCGCCGTGCGCCGCGCGAAGCTCTATTACCTGCGCGAGCTGCGCGGCAAGAAGGCCAAGATCAAGGAGAAGCGCGACAACTAGTCGTTCAGCGCTTTGCCGAACTTCGAGCTCCCCGTCCAGTACATTTGGGCGGGGAGTTCGGTGATTTATGACAGATAACAGCACGTTCATGCGCAGCCTGCGGCGGGGGCTGCAGATGCAGACCGCCGACGGATCGTCGCCCGTCCGCGGGCGACGCCGTGCTCCCGACGGCGAGGGCGGCGAGACCGTCAGGCGTCCGGGCGGCATGGGCCGCTTCCTTCGCGACATCGTCATCATCTTTCTCGCGGCCCTCCTGATCTCGTTCCTGATCAAGACCTTCCTGGTCCGCTCGTTCTACATCCCGTCGGCGTCCATGGAGAACACGCTCCAGATCAACGACCGCATCATCGTCAACGAGCTCGTCCCGAACGTCGTCCCGCTGAAGCGCGGCGACATCATCGTCTTCAAAGACCCGGGCGGGTGGCTCTCGACGAGCGACCAGGTCTCGTCGACGACCGGCAACCCCGTGGTCGACGGCTTCCAGTGGTTCCTGACCCAGGTCGGCCTCGGCACGCAGGACAGCGACGACCACCTCGTCAAGCGCGTCATCGGCCTGCCCGGCGACAAGGTGGCCTGCTGCAACGACTTCGGTCAGATGACCGTCAACGGCGTGCCCCTCGACGCGCCGTACACGAAGCTCCCCGCCGGCATCTCCCGCGAGTCCGAGAAGGACTTCTCGGTGACCGTCCCCGCCGGCTCGCTCTGGGTCGAGGGCGACAACCGCTACAACTCGGCCGACAGCCGCCTTCAGACGAACACGCCGTCCAAGGGCTTCGTGCCGGAGTCCGACGTCGTCGGCCGCGCCTTCATCATCACGTGGCCCCTCAGCCGCTGGACCTGGCTCGACGACTACCCCGACGTGTTCCGCGGAACGGACTCGAGCACCAAGTGACCCCGGTCGCCGATCCGACGCTCGACTTCGAGCGCGAGCTGCACGACGACGGCGCCGTCTGGGTGCTCGGCTGCGACGAGGTGGGTCGCGGGGCCATCGCCGGTCCGGTCGCCGTCGGCATCAGCGCTGTGCGCATCACCTGCGGGCCGCACCCCGAGGGCCTGCGCGACAGCAAGATGCTCAGCGAGAAGCGCCGGGAGGCGATGGCGCCCCTCGCCGCCCAGTGGTGCGAGGCGTCGGCGGTCGGCCTGGCCGAGGCGGCCGAGGTCGACTCCGTCGGCATCATCGCCGCCCTCGGTCTGGCGGGCAGGCGGGCTCTGGCGCAGCTCCACGGGCTCGGCGTCGGGATCCTCGACTCGGTCGTCGTGCTGGACGGGAGCCACGACTACCTCACGCCGGCGCTCCTGACGCCGCCGCGCATCGTCACTCGCATCAAAGCCGACCGCGACTGCGCGTCCGTCGCCGCCGCGTCGGTGATCGCCAAGGTGCACCGCGACCGGCTCATGATCGGCTACGACGACGTCCACCCGGGCTACTCGTGGACGGCGAACAAGGGCTACGGCTCGGCGGCCCACTACGCCGGTCTCGAGGCGCACGGCCCCTCGCCGCTGCACCGCCTCTCCTGGCTGCATTGACGTAAGATAGCCGCTCGATGGACGACGACGATTTCGACGACTACGACCGCGAGGTCGAGCTTGCCCTCTACCGCGAGTACCGCGACGTCGTGTCGCAGTTCCGCTACGTGATCGAGACCGAGCGACGCTTCTACCTGGCCAACGAGGTCGACCTCGTCCGCCGCGACACCGAGCACGACTTCTACTTCGAGCTCACGATGACCGACGTCTGGGTGTGGGACGTCTACCGGTCCGACCGCTTCGTCAAATCGGTGCGCGTGCTCACCTTCAAAGACGTCAACGTCGAAGAGCTGACCACGCGCGACCTGGAGCTTCCGAAAGAGCTCGCGCTCGACGAGTAGGGCGACCACCTGCGGGGTGTTCTCCACAGGCGGGCCCTGGCCGATGGTCTGTCCACAGATGTGACCGGCGGCCGCGGGGAGTTCCTGCGATTCACGATCCTCGTACGAGGAGGTCGTGATGACAGAAGACAGAACACACAGCAGTCCCGACAGGGGCAGCAGGCTCGAACTGGGCGCTGCCGGCGAGGAGATCGCCGCCGAGTACCTGCGCGAGTGCGGCTACCGGGTGCTGGCGCGCAACTGGCGGTGCCCCGAGGGCGAGATCGACATCGTCGTCGCCGACGACGACTGGGTGGTCGTCGTCGAGGTGAAGACGCGGTCGAGCCATGCGGCTGGGCATCCGTTCGAGTCGGTGACGCCGACGAAGCTGGCGCGGCTGCGACGCCTCGCGGGGGCCTGGGCGCGCGAGAACCCGCGCGAGGGCTCGCGTCTGCGCGTGGACGCGGTGGCAGTGACGGTCGCCGCAGGAACTGCCCCGCCCACCGTCGAGCACCTCGAGAACGTCGCATGAGCGTGGCACGCACCCAGGCCATCGCCCTCCAGGGGCTCCACGGTGCGATCGTCGAGGTCGAGGCCGACATCAGCGACGGCCTGCCGGGGTTCCTGCTGATCGGGCTGCCGGACGCATCGCTCGGCGAGGCCCGCGACCGGGTCCGGGCGGCCGCTGCCAACTCGGGATGCCCGCTGCCGTCGCGCAAGCTGACCGTGAACATGTCGCCCGCGTCGCTCCGCAAGCACGGATCGTCGTTCGACCTGTCGATCGCCGTGGCAGCCCTCGCGGCCGGCGACCTCGTGGGCGCCGCGTCGATCCGGTCGGTGGTCCACATCGGCGAGCTCGGCCTCGACGGACGGCTTCGGCCGGTCGACGGCATCCTGCCGAGCGTGCTCGGCGCCGCCCGGGCCGGGGCGACGACCGTCATGGTGCCGTCCGCGAACGTCGACGAGGCGTCACTGGTGCCCGACGTCCGCGTGGTCGGGGTCGCGAGCCTCCGCGACGCCGCGATCTGGCATGGCGGCGACTTCGAGCCTGAAGCCGTCGAGGCGCTGACCCGGCCCGCGCCCGAGGCCGTCGACGAGGCCGACCTCGACCTGGCCGACGTGATCGGCAACCGGGCGGCCGTCGAGGGCATGATCGTGGCGGCATCGGGCGGCCACCACATGCTCATGGTCGGGCCGCCGGGCGCGGGCAAGACGATGCTCGCGGCACGGCTGCCGGGACTCCTGCCCGACCTCGACATCGATCAGGCCCTCGAGGTCTCGTCGGTACGATCGCTGAGCGGGCTCCCGGTGCAGGCGCTCCTGTCGCGGCGCCCGCCGTTCGAGAGCCCGCACCACTCGTGCTCGGCCGCGGCCCTCGTCGGCGGCGGGCACGCCATCATGCGGCCCGGCGCCGTGACGCGTGCTTCCGGCGGGGTGCTCTTCCTCGACGAGGCGCCGGAGTTCGCGGCCGCCGTGCTCGACGGGCTGCGCCAGCCCCTCGAGAGCGGGTCGATCGTGATCCAACGGACCCACGGCTCGGCCACGTGGCCGGCCCGGTGCCAGCTGGTGCTCGCCGCCAACCCGTGCCCGTGCGGCGAGTACGGGTCGCGCGACGTCGCCTGCTCCTGCTCGCCGTTTCAGCGACGGCGCTACCTCGGCAAGCTGTCGGGGCCGCTCATCGACCGGATCGACATCCAGCTGCGGGTGTCGCGGATCGACTCGGCGCAGTTCCGGCAGGCGACCGAGCCGCTCGGCGGGCAGATCACGACCGCCGAGGCGCGATCACGGGTGGTCGCCGCCCGCGATCGGCAGAGACGCCGGTGGGAGGGCACGCCGTGGCGGCTCAACTCCGAGGTGCCGGGCAGCCGGCTCCGGTCGGGCGACCTGCGCCTCGCGACCGCCGACACCGAGGTGCTCGACCGGGCGCTCGAGGGCGGGGCGCTGACGATGCGCGGCTACGACCGCGTGCTTCGGCTCGCATGGACGGTCGCCGACCTCGATGCCGCCGAGCGGCCGACCCGCGAGCACGTGGGAGCCGCCCTGGCCCTCCGGAGGGCATTGTGAATGCGGCGGAGGGCGCTGTGAGCGCAGCAGAGGGCACTGCAGGTTCGGCGCGGGACACCCTCGGTGCCGGCTTGCTCAGTGCAGGCACGATCAGCGGCATCCTGTCGCCGGGCGATGCGCAAGCCGCTGCCCGGGTGCTCGGTCGCGTCGACGGCTGCGCGGTCGAGCCGACCGCGGCGATATCCGGAGCGATCTGGTCGTGCCTGGCCGAACCGGGCGACGGCGTCGCGGGGCTGTTCCGCACGGTGTTCGGCGCCGAAGGAGCGCTGGCGCTCCTGACGCTCTCGGCCGATCAGATCCGGTCCCGGCTGCGTGACGCTCACGTGGCCGAGGCCGCGAGCGTCGACGTCGACGCGGCGCTGCGACGCTGGGTCGGGCGCTTGACCGAGGCGCGCGTCCGGGCCGCGATCCGAGCGGCGCGCTCGGTCGGGGCGCAGCTGCTCGTGCCGGGCGACGAGTCGTGGCCCGCCGGGTACGCCGATCTCGGCCTGCACGCGCCGGCGGCGCTCTGGGTGCGGGGTGACCCGGCGCGGCTGACCGCGGAGCCCGGGGTGGCCATCGTCGGCTCGCGGGCCTCGTCGGGCTACGGCGAGCAGGTGGCGCTGGAGCTGGGCGACGGGCTGGCCTCGCGCGGCATCGCCGTCCACTCGGGCGGCGCCTACGGGATCGACGGGAGCGCGCATCGCGCTGCCCTCGCCGCCGAGGGGTCGACCGTCGCGGTGATGGCCGGCGGGGTCGACCGCTTCTACCCGGCCGGGCACTCCGAGCTGCTGGCCCGTGTCGTCGACCGCGGAGCCGTGGTGGCGGAGGTGCCGTGCGGCACGAGTCCGTCGCGCTGGCGGTTCCTGCAGCGAAACAGGCTTCTGGCGGCAGGAACGGGCGCCACGGTCGTCGTCGAGGCCGGCGAGCGGTCGGGCGCGTTGAACACGGCGACCCACGCTCGCGGGCTGGGGCGTCCGCTCGGCGCGGTGCCGGGGCCCATCACGTCGCCGTCGTCGGCGGGGTGCCACCGTCTGCTGGGCGAGCCCGAGGTCCGGCTGATCGGGGGAGTGCACGACGTCGTCGGGCTCCTGCGCCCGGCCCTCGACACCGGCGGGGCCGACCACCTGGGCACCGGCGAGGGGCGACCGCACCCCGTCGAGGTGCGGGTGCTCGACGCGCTGAGTCCGCGACGGCCGCGCACCGAGGCCGAAGTGGCCCTGTCGGCGGGTCTCGGCGAGAGCGAGGCCCGCGCCACCCTGGCGGTCCTCGAGCTGACGGGCCGCGCCCGCGAGCGCGATCGGGGGTGGGTCGCCGTCGTGTGAGTCGACGGCGCGCCGGGACCGCCCCGGTGCGCCCGCGGCCGTGGCGCGCCGCGCCGCGCCCGGCCGCCGCCGTGCCTACCCTTGACCGTGCCCGCCACCCTCGTCCGCGACATCGACGCCTTCCTCGCCTGGCTTCGCCACGGCCGCGGGCTGAGCGAGCACACCGTCCGCGCGTACGGCTCCGACCTCGAGTCGCTCCTGGCCTTCGTCCGCGGCCGCGTCGACGGCGAGCCCGAGACGTCCGGGCTCGACCTCGACACGCTCCGCGACTGGCTGTGGCAGTCGACGCAGCAGGGGCTGGCGCGGGCGACGATCTCCCGCCGGTCGGCGTCGGCGCGCGCGTTCACGCGGCGGCTGCACGAGTCGGGTGCGACCCCGACCGATGTCGGAGTGCGGCTTCGCGCTCCCAAGGCCGAGAGCCACCTGCCGCGCGTCCTCACCCGCGAGCAGATGGACGGCATCCTGACCTCGCTGGCGACTCTCGCCGACACCGGAGACCCGGGCGCTGTGCGCGACCTCGCCGTCATCGAGCTGCTGTACGGCGCAGGGCTGCGCGTGGCCGAGCTGGTCGGCACCGACCTCGGCGACATCGACCTCGAACGGCTCACGGTGCGGGTCGTCGGCAAGGGGTCGAAGCAGCGGGTGGTCCCGTTCGGAGTGCCGGCAGCGGCGGCGCTGGGGGAGTACGTCGACCGCGCCCGGCCGAAGCTGGTGGGCGGCGGCGGCGGAGTTCCTGCGCCCTTCTTCGTCGGGAGGTCGGGTCGACGGCTCGGCACGCGGGCGGTCTACTCGCTGGTGGCCCGGCTGCTCGAGCCGCTGCCGGGGTCGGGCCCCGCGGGTCCGCACGCGCTCCGGCACACCGCCGCGACCCACCTGCTCGACGGGGGAGCCGACCTGAGGGCGGTGCAGGAACTCCTCGGCCACGCCAGCCTGGGCACCACGCAGATCTACACGCACGTCTCCACGGAGCGGCTGCGCGAGAGCTACCGGACGGCTCACCCGCGCGCCTGACCGCATGCCCGAGCTTCGCAAGGACAGTCAGCCCGGGCGTCCTCGTGGCGCTCGCAGCTCGAGCCCGAGATCCTTCTTGGGCTTGCGCGTCGCGGCGGATCTCCTTGCGGGGCGCCCGGGCGTCCTCGCCAGAGGACCCGCAGCCACACCGGCCAGCGGCCGCGTCGGCAGCAGCACGGCGCGCGGCACCCCGCCGAAGAAGACCAGCGGCGACACGTACGCCCCGTCGACCCGTGCGCCCACGTGCACGCACGGGATCGCGTCGGCGCAGTGCCCGGCCTCGACCACGCCCACCGGCTGACCTCGTTGCACGGAGTCGCCGCGGGCCACGGTCGCGACGACCGGCTCGAAGCTCGACAGCACGCCGCCCGGATGCTCGATCGACAGCACCGGACGGTCGACGACCACCCCGGCGTAGTGCACGACGCCCGACTCGGGTGCGAGCACGACGGCGCCGATCGCGGCCCCGACGTCGATGCCGCGGTGCCCGGGCGACCAGACCTCGGTCGGCGCCTCGAACCCCGTCAGGACCGGATGGGGCGCAGGAACGGGCCACGACCACGGCGACCCCGCCTCCTCGCGCGCCGCGGCGGCGCCCGGCGCCCCCACGAGCAGCACTCCGGCCAGTAACGCCCCCTCCGGCAGCGCGGCGGCCCGCAGCGCGGCGGCCCGCAGCGCTGCGGCCCGCAGCGCGGCGACGAGCAGCGCCGCAGCACGCGGCACGACGAGGATCGGTCTCACACGCCCAGGATCGCGTGGCGATGCACTCTGCAACGGGCGTAGGGTCGATCTGTGCACAACGACTCGTGCATGCCGCACCTGGGGAGGCGGCGATCATGAGTCGCTGCCTTCCTCACAGAGGGTCGACGACAAAGCATGCCGTCGCCGATGGAAAGTAGAAGAACAGTGTCAGACAAGACGACAGAACCGAAGACCGACGAAGCCAGACGGCTCGACCGGAGGGTCACCGCTCTCGCGGTCGTAGCGGCCATCGGCGGATTCCTGTTCGGATTCGACTCGTCGGTCATCAACGGCGCGGTCAACTCCATCACCAAGGAGTTCGACATCCCCGAGGCCGCCTCGGGCATCACGGTCGCGTCAGCGCTGATCGGCTGCGCGGTCGGCGCCTACCTGGGCGGCCGCTTCGCCGACCGCTGGGGCCGCATCCGCGTCATGCTCATCGCCTCGGGCCTCTTCCTGATCAGCTCGATCTTCGCCGGACTCGCCTTCGCCACGTGGGACTTCATCATCTGGCGCCTGGTCGGCGGTCTCGGCATCGGCATCGCGTCGGTCATCGCGCCGGCATACATCTCGGAGGTCTCGCCCAAGAGCATCCGCGGCCGCCTGGGCTCGTTCCAGCAGCTCGCCATCACGCTCGGCATCTTCGCCGCTCTGCTCTCCGACCAGCTCTTCGCCGTCACCGCCGGCTCAGCCGACGCCATGATCGGCCCGTTCCCCGCCTGGCGCTGGATGTTCCTCGTCGGCGTCGTCCCGTCGGTGGTCTACGGCATTCTCGCACTCCGCCTGCCCGAGTCGCCGCGCTACCTCGCGGGCGAGGGCCGTCGCGACGAGGCGCGCGACGTGCTGAAGCAGATCGTCCCGACCGAGACGATCGAGACGAACCTCCACGACATCGAGGACGCCATCAAGAAGGAGGCCCAGCTCACCAAGAAGTCGAGCGTGCGCGGACCGGTCTTCGGCCTGCAGGGCATCGTCTGGGTCGGCATCATCCTGGCGATCCTGCAGCAGTTCGTCGGCATCAACGTGATCTTCTACTACTCGACCACGCTCTGGCAGGCCGTTGGCTTTAAGGAAGACCAGTCGTTCCTCATCTCGACGATCACCGCCGTGGTCAACGTGGCCGTCACCTTCATCGCGATCGCGCTCGTCGACAAGGTCGGCCGCCGCCCCATGCTCCTGGTCGGATCGATCGGCATGACGGTGAGCCTGGCGTTCATGGCCATCTCGTTCAGCCAGTCCAACGTCGTCGACGGCAACCCGCAGCTGCCCGGCGCCTGGGGCCCTATCGCCCTCGTCGCGGCGAACCTCTTCGTCATCTCGTTCGGCGCCACCTGGGGCCCGCTCATGTGGGTCCTGCTCGGCGAGATGTTCCCGTCGAACATCCGCGCGGCCGCCCTCGGCATCGGCTCCAGCTTCAACTGGATCGCGAACTTCGTCGTGACCGTCGCGTTCCCGGCGCTGGCCGCACTGAGCCTCACGCTCTCGTACGGGATCTTCGCCTTCTTCGCCTTCCTGTCGATCCTCTTCGTGTTCTTCAAGATCAAGGAGACGAAGGGCCGCTCGCTCGAGGAGATGGGCTCCGAGGCGGTGGGTGCTTCCGCCTAGCGAGTGCTATTGTTGGCACGCACTCCGTTCGCGGGGTGACTTCGCATGCCCTAGCGGTCCTCGACCGCGGTGACTCCACCCATTCGGTCCTTGCCACGCAAGGCGGGTACGAGCCCGGGCATCAGGCAGAGGCGACCGACCGGTCGTCCATCCAACCGAGAAGACGTGCGCGTTCGCGTGCGTAGAACAGGAGAACGGCCATGGCCGTCGTCACCATTCGCCAGCTGCTCGACAGCGGCGTCCACTTCGGACACCAGACCCGTCGCTGGAATCCGAAGGTCAAGCGCTTCATCCTCGCCGAGCGCTCCGGCATCCACATCATCGACCTGCAGCAGTCGCTCGGCTACATCGACCAGGCCTACGACTTCGTCAAGGAGACCGTCGCCCACGGCGGCACCATCCTCTTCGTCGGCACCAAGAAGCAGGCTCAGGGCTCGATCTCCGAGCAGGCCATCCGCGTCGGCCAGCCGTTCGTCAACCAGCGCTGGCTCGGCGGCCTCCTCACCAACTTCCAGACCGTCTCCAAGCGACTCGCTCGCATGAAGGAGCTGGAAGAGATCGACTTCGACGACACGACTCAGGGCTTCACCAAGAAAGAGCTCCTGATCAAGAAGCGCGAGCTCGACAAGCTGCACAAGACGCTCGGCGGTATCCGCAACCTCACGAAGACCCCTTCGGCTCTCTGGGTTGTCGACACCAAGAAGGAGCACCTCGCGATCGACGAGGCCAAGAAGCTGGGCATCCCGGTCATTGGCATCCTCGACACGAACTGCGACCCCGACGAGATCCAGTTCCCGATCCCGGGCAACGACGACGCGATCCGCTCCGTCGGCCTGCTGACGCGCATCGTCGCCGACGCCGCCGCGGAGGGCCTCATCCAGCGCCACCAGAAGCCCGAAGAGGGCGCTGCGCCCGTCGAGCCGCTGGCCGAGTGGGAGGCCGAGCTTCTCGCTCAGTCGACCGAGGCTCCCGCTGCTGAGACCCCTGCTGCTGAGACTCCGGCGGCTGAGACCCCCGCGGCCGAGCCCGCCGCTGCCGAGGCGCCCGCCGCCGAGGCCGCTCCCGAGCCGACCGAGGAGAACGACGCCGACGCTCAGGTCGCCGACAAGGCACTGGGCGAGCCCGTCGCCAACCCGGTCGCCGAGGCCGACCCCGAGGTCGCCAACGCCGTTGACGCCGACGCTGCCGCTGTCGACGCCGCCGCCGCCAAGAAGTAACCTCTCCACCTTCTCAGCACGCCTGATTCACGAAAGGGCACATCAATGGCCAACTACTCACTCGCCGACGTCAAGGTCCTCCGCGACCGTCTCGGCGCGGGCATGCTCGACTCCAAGAACGCGCTCGTCGAAGCCGAGGGCGACCTCGAGAAGGCGATCGAGATCCTGCGCGTCAAGGGTCTGAAGGGCGTCGCCAAGCGCGAGGGTCGCACGACCACCGCCGGCCTCGTCACCGCGAAGGTCGGCGCGGACACCGCGACGATCATCGAGCTCGCCAGCGAGACCGACTTCGTCGCGAAGAACGACAAGTTCGTGGCGCTGGCCGAGACCGTCCTCGACACCGTCGCCGCCTCGGGCGCCGACGACGCCGAGACCGGCAACGCCGCGATCGTCTCGGGCGACCAGACGGTCGCCGCGTTCGTCGACCAGGAGGCCGCTCTTCTCGGCGAGAAGGTCGAGCTCCGCACGGTCGCCACGGTCCCGGGCTCCGAGTTCGCCGTCTACCTGCACAAGACCTCGAAAGACCTGCCCCCGCAGGTCGGCGTGGTCGTGGGCTACACCGGCGGCGACGCCGAGACGGCTCGCTCGATCGCTCAGCACATCGCGTTCGCCGACCCGAAGTACCTGAGCCGCGACGAGGTCCCGGCCGAGGAGGTCGCTCGCGAGCGCGCCATCGTCGAGGAGACCGCGAAGAACGAGGGCAAGCCCGAAGCGGCTCTGCCCAAGATCATCGAGGGACGCCTCACGGGCTTCTTCAAAGAAATCGCCCTGCTCGACCAGGCCTACGCGAAGGACAGCAAGCTGTCCGTCGAGAAGGTCCTCGCCGAGGCCGGCATGACCGTCCAGGGCTTCGCCCGGATCAAGGTCGGCGCGTAGCACCACCCGATGGGGCCCGAGACGAGCGATCGTCTCGGGCCCCATCTGCGCGCGCGCAGACGATTCGACGCACGGCGACGGGCGCTTCGTTCCTGCGCCCGCCCGCACTCTGATTTCTGGCTACGCTGACATGAGCCATCACCGAGGGAGAACACGATGAAGACACCGAAGACCGCCCGCCGCCGAGTTCTCCTGAAGCTGTCGGGCGAAGCGTTCGGGGGCGGATCCCTGGGTGTCAACCCCGACGTCGTCAGCGCGCTGGCCAACGAGATCGCCGAGGCCTCGGCCGACGTCGAGGTCGCGATCGTGGTCGGCGGCGGCAACTTCTTCCGCGGCGCGGAGCTCAGCCAGCGCGGCATGGACCGAGGCCGCGCCGACTACATGGGCATGCTGGGCACCGTCATGAACGCCCTCGCCCTGCAGGACTTCCTCGAGCAGACCGGCGCCTCCACCCGCGTGCAGTCGGCCATCGCGATGACCCAGGTCGCCGAGCCGTACATTCCGCGCCGCGCCGGCCGCCACCTCGAGAAGGGCCGCATCGTCATCTTCGGCGCCGGCGCGGGCCTGCCCTACTTCTCGACCGACACGGTCTCCGCGCAGCGGGCGCTCGAGATCGGTGCCACCGAGGTGCTCGTCGCGAAGAACGGCGTCGACGGCGTCTACTCGGCCGACCCGCGCACCGATCCGACGGCCACGAAGTACGACACCCTCACCTACCAGGACGCCCTCGTGAAGGGCCTCAAGGTCGTCGACTCGACCGCCTTCAGCCTCTGCATGGACAACGGCATGCCCATGCGCGTGTTCGGCATGGAGGGCGACAACAACGTGGCCCGCGCCATCCGCGGCGAGGCCATCGGCACCCTCGTCAGCAACTGAGTGGCGACGGGGCGCGAACTCCCGACCGGCGGCGGGGCGCAGGTCGAGCATCGGCCCCCCGAGTAAGCTGACGACGAACTAAGGAGCAATGTGGCGATCGCAGATGTACTGACCGAGACCAAAGACAAGATGGGCAAGGCCGTCGAGGTCGCGAAAGACGACTTCAACACGGTGCGCACGGGCCGTATCAACCCGGCGCTGTTCCAGAAGATCCCGGTCGACTACTACGGCACCCCGACCCCGCTCGCGCAGCTGGCGTCGCTTCAGGCGCCCGAGGCGCGCACGCTGATCGTGACGCCCTACGACAAGACGGCGCTCAAAGAGATCGAGAAGGCCATCGCGACCTTCCCCAATCTCGGTGCCAGCCCGACGAACGACGGCACGATCGTGCGCGTGACGATCCCCGAGCTGACGCAGGACCGCCGCAAGGAGTTTGTCAAGATCGTCAAGACCAAGGGCGAAGACGCCAAGGTCGCGATCCGCAACATCCGCCGCAAGGCGAAAGACGACCTCGACTCGCAGCCCGAGGTCGGCGAAGACGAGATCTCGCGCGCCGAGAAGGAGCTCGAGTCGATCACGAAGGGCTTCGTCGACCAGATCGACGACGCACTGAAGAAAAAAGAGGCGGAGCTCCTCGAGGTCTGATGGGAACCGTTCCTGACGATCCGGAGCGCGGCACCACTCCGACCAGACCCGACGTCGACGCGCGGGCCCACTCGGCGCGCCACGAGATCGAAGACCAGCTCCGCGCCCAGCGTGCACGCCTCGAGGCCAGCAACGCGAAGCTGACCGAGCGCACCGGCCGCAACCTGCCGGCGGCGATCGGCATCGGCGTCGGCCTCGGGGGCTCCGTGCTGGTCAGCCTGATCCTCGTCAAGGCCCTGTTCATGGTCGTCGCGGCCGTGCTGATCCTTTTCATGGTGATCGAGCTGACCAACGCGGTGCGAGTCGCGGGGCGCAACGTGCCTCGCGTTCCCAGCGTCCTGACGGCGCTGGCCGTGGTCCCAGCCGCCTACTACTGGCGCGCCGAGGGCCAGTGGCTCGTGCTGCTGGGCGGAATCCTCTTCATCTCGCTGTGGCGCCTGGCCGAGATCGCTGTGCCCTCGCGAAAGGCCACGGGCGCCGACCTGGTCCGAGACCTCGGCACGGGCGCGTTCGTGCAGATCTACACGACCTTCCTCGGCTCGTTCCTGGTACTCCTCACGGCCCAGGACGGCGGTCAGTGGTGGGCGCTCGGCACGCTGATCATCGTGATCTCGGTCGACACCGGCGCGTACGCTGCCGGCCTCAACTTCGGCAAGCACAAGATGGCGCCGCGCATCAGCCCCAAGAAGACCTGGGAGGGGTTCGCAGGATCAGCGGCGGCCGCCATGATTGCGGGCGTCCTGATCGCGCTGTTCATGATCCACGAGGCCTGGTGGCTGGGCGTGCTGATGGGCGCCGTGCTGACGCTGACCGCCACGGTCGGCGACCTGACGGAGTCGCTCATCAAGCGCGATCTCGGCATCAAGGACATCTCGACGTGGCTCCCCGGGCACGGCGGCTTCCTCGACCGGCTCGACTCGACGCTGCCGTCAGCGGTCGTCGCGTACGCCCTCTACCTCATCTTCGCGTAGGCCCACGGCACCCCCGCGGCGGCGGAGAAACCCCGCGCGGCGGCGGAGAAGCCCGCCGCGGTGGCGAGTTCCTGCCGCTGGTGCGGGTCGCGCGACCGCTTCCACGGGATCGTGCGGCACAATGTCACCGTGAGCGCGACATTCCCCAAGGTGACCGGCTCGACCCGCGGCTACGACATCGAGCAGGTCGAAGACTTTCTCAAGGACGCCCGTGCGGCCTACTCGGGCGACGCGGAGTCCCCGGAGGTGTCGGCGGAGTCCATTCGCCGCACGGCCTTCTCGATGGTCAAGCACGGCTACGTGCCCGACCACGTCGACTCGGCCCTCGAGCGCCTTGAAGACGCCTTCGCCATGCGCGAGCGCGAGCGGTACCTCCGCTCGACGGGCGACGAGACCTGGTTCGCCGAGGCGAAGGCGACTGCCGAGGCTGTCGTCGCGCGCCTGGAGCGACCAGAGGGTCACCGATTCGACCGGGTCAGCGTGTTGTCGGCCGGATACCACCCGAAAGACGTCGACCGCCTCGCGACGCGTCTTCGCGGCTACTTCTCCGAGGGGCGGGCGCTCAGCATCGAAGAGGTGCGCACGAGCGTGTTCCGCTCGAAGCGCGGCGGCTACCGCGAGGCCCAGGTCGACCTCGTGCTCGATTCCGTGGTCGACGTCATGCTGGCCGTTCGCTGACGATTCACTCCGCACATGCTCCGGGATACATCTCACGGATGATGACGCGCCGCCATCGAAGGCTGTACGGCTCGTGATCCATCCGTTATAGTTGACGGACTTATGGGTAGGCACTCCGCAGTACACGCATCCGGTCCGTCGCGATCCGTGGTCTCACGACCGCGCGCCAGCGCACCGGCAGTCCGTCAGACCGCTCTGGTCCTCGCCCCGGCAGCCGCTTCGTCGGGTTTCCGCGCTCCCAAGAAGCGCGTCGTCCTTCCGCTCGTCGGGTTCGCGGCCACGTTCGCCTTCGTCTCCGCCTCGCTCGTGAACCCGCTCTCCGGTGCCTATGCGTCGACGACGACGCCCAGCACCGACACGGCCATCTCGACGGGATACACCGTGGGCGGCCAGAGCTATACCGTGGCCGACGGGGCGTCCATCTCGACGAGCCGCGACGCCTACACCGTCAACTACACGGCCCCTGTGGTCGTCGAGAAGGCCAAGACCACGGCCACCGCCGAGTCCACGGCGACCGACACGGCCACGACCGACACGACGGCTGCCGATGCTGCCCCGACGACGACCACCACGACGGTCACGGCGGCACCGGCCGCCGCAGCCGCTACCCCGGGCAGCGCCCAGGCCATCGGCGCGCAGCTCGTCGCCGCTCGGGGCTGGGACACCTCGCAGTACAACTGCCTCGTCTCGCTCTGGAACAAAGAGTCGGGCTGGAACGTCTACGCAGCCAACCCGTCGGGCGCCTACGGCATCCCGCAGGCACTGCCCGGCAGCAAGATGGCCTCCGTCGGTGCCGACTGGCAGACCAGCGCGTCCACTCAGATAACCTGGGGCCTCAACTACATCCAGGGCCGCTACGGCAACCCCTGCGGTGCCTGGGCCCACTCGGTCGCCAACAACTGGTACTAGGCCTCATCTCCGCCGCAGCCGACGCATCGGCGGCGGCGCGGTTGACGATGCATTCTCTGTGCCGTCACGGGAGCCAGGGGCAAACGAGCAGAAACTCCGGCGCCCCGCCGGTTCGACCACCGCCCCGGCACCCCCTTCGCTAGGCTGGAGGGCATGCCGCGCAGCAACCGACCTCGACGCGCCCCCGGCGGCCGTCCGGGCCAGGTGCCCGCGCACGACGACGGCGGCGACCTCAGTCGCATGCTCTACGGCGGCCAGCGAACAGAGACCCGACGAGGGCGCGAGTGGGTCGTTCAGGCCATCTCGGGTGCGTCGTCGACGAAGCCCTACGTCTGCCCCGGTTGCACACTCCCCGTCGAGCCCGGAACGCCGCACGTCGTCGCATGGCGCGCCGACGGCCTGTTCGGCGAAGACTCCGACCTGGCGGCTCGCCGCCATTGGCACACCCACTGCTGGAAGATCTCATGACTGATGCGCACGCCGATGAAGCCGCACGCGAGCCCCTCCAGGTGCGAGGGGGCGTCGAGCTCCCGGCGCGGCGGAGCGACATCGAGCTGCACACCGCCGACGGGCTGACACTGGTCGGCGAGTGGGCAGTTCCTGCGTCCCGGCCCCCGGCTGCGACCCTGCTGACGCTGCACCCGCTGCCGACCGCAGGCGGCTTCATGGACTCGCACGTGATCCGCAAGGCGGCGGCGCGGCTTCCGGCACAGGCCGACCTGTCCGTGCTGCGGTTCAACTTCCGGAGTGCCTCGTCGCCCCGCGGGACGTCCGAGGGAGAGTTCGGCGACGGCGTCACCGAGCGCTTCGACCTCGCGGCCGCCATCGAGTTCGTTGCGGCCCAGGGGCTGCCGGCGCCGTGGCTGGTCGGCTGGTCGTTCGGCACCGAGGTCGTGCTGAAGCACGGCCTCGAGCACGACATCGCGGGGGCGATCCTGCTGTCGCCGCCCCTGTCGCGCACGAGTGATGCCGAACTGGCTCGCTGGGCCGGGTCGGGCAGGCCCCTGGTGGCGATCGTGCCGGAGTTCGACGACTTCCTCCGACCCGCCGAGGCGCGCGAGCGATTCGCTGTCGTGCCCGAGACCGAGCTGGTCGAGGTCGAGGGCGGCAAGCACCTGTGGGTCGGCGAGAATCAGACCCGTCGGGTGCTGAGCGAGATCGTCCGGGTGGTCAATCCGGGGGCGCTGCCGCTGTCTGATTCCTGGCCCGAGCCGGCGCGGGTGTAACGATCGCGCGTGGCGACTGTGCCTGCTGGCGATGGGCCGCGGTCCCCGCAAGCGGAGGCGGCTCAGCCCATCGCGTCGAGCTCGGCTCGACGCCGCCACCGCTCACCCGATCGCGTCGAGTTCGGCCACCGCGTCGGCGGGCAGCTCGAGCTCGGCCGCGGCGACGTTCTCGCGCAGGTGCGCCTCTTTCGAGGTCCCGGGAATCAGGAGGACGTTCGGCGACCGCTGCAGCAGCCAGGTGAGCGCCACCGCGTTGGGAGTCTGACCGAGTCGAGCCGCCACCGCGTCGAGTACCCCCGACTGCAGCGGGCTGAAGCCGCCCAGGGGCCAGAACGGCACGTACGAGATACCCTGCTCGGCCAGCGACGCGATCAGCTCCTCGTCGCCGCGGTGGGCGACGTTGTACCAGTTCTGCACTGTCACGATGGGGGCGATGGCCCGCGCCTCTGCGACCTGCTCGGCGTCGACGACGCTGACGCCAAGATGCCGAATCAGCCCCTCGGCCCGCATCTCGGCCAGCGCGCCCAACGGCTCGGCGATCGAGCCGGGCACCGTCGAGTGCCCGTCGGCCCCGCCGCCCACGCGGAGGTTGACGACGTCGAGAGCATCGACGCCGAGCGTCCGCAGGTTCGAGTGCACCTGGTCGCGCAGCTGCTCGGGGGAGCGCGCGTGCGGCCAGCCGCCGTTCTCGTCGCGCACCGAGCCCACCTTCGTGACGATCGTCAGGTCGCCTGAGAAGGGTGCGAGGGCTTCGCGCAGGATCTCGTTCACGACGTGCGGCCCGTAGAAATCGGCGGTGTCGATGTGGTCGACGCCCAGCTCGACGGCCGTCCGGAGCACCGCGATCGCCTCGCCGCGGTCGGCCGGCGGGCCCCAGACCCGCGGGCCTGCCAGCTGCATCGCGCCGTAGCCCATCCGCGCGACCGTGGGGCCGCCTGTCATCGTGTACGTGGAGTTCGTCATGCCCCGAGTCTGCATCGGGCGCAGGAACTGCGGCAGTGCCGCCCCGCTCCTGGTAGCGCCGCGCCCAGCCTCGTGCCCCGGCGGGCCTCCGCCTCAGGTCGGCTCAGCGCTCGTTCTGCCGCGGGATCACGACCTCGCGCACCACGAGCAGCACGGCCGCTGCCACGGGCACCGCGATGAGGGCGCCGAGCACGCCGAGCAGCGTGCCGCCGACCAGAGCGGAGATGATCACGATGACGCCCGGGACCTTGACCGCCTGGCGCATGACGCGCGGGGCGAGGATGTACGCCTCGACCTGCATGTAGACGAGGTAGTAGATGCCGAGGAAGATCCAGGTCGCGGGGGAGAGGGGCAGCAGTGCCACCTGCGCCAGCACGACCACCGCGGCCGCGCTCACCGTGCCCACGAGCGGGATCAGCGCGCCGATGAAGGCGATGAAGGCGAAGAAGGCCGGCAGCTGGGCGCCCGCGATCGACAGCACGATGAAGCTCAGGATGCCGTTGAGCAGCGCCAGCGACACCTGGCCGATCACGTAGCGCCCGACGGACGAGCTGATCCCCTCGGTGAGGCGCAGGAACTCGGGGCGACTCGACTTCGGCACGAGCTGCGACAGGCCGCCCTTGATGCTGTCGAGCGACGCCATGAAGTAGAGAGTGAGGATCAGCACGATCAGCACCCCGGCGAGGCCGTTCGAGATCGCGACACCGACGGCCAGGACGCCGCCGCCGATCGTGACGACGTTCTTCGGGTCGGTCAGGAAGTCGATCACGGTGTTCAGGGCGTCTTGCACGTCGAAGACGTCTTTCGGCACTAGAGACTGCAGATTGTCGGTGAACTGCTTGGCCGTGACGCTCTGCAGGTACGTGCTGAGGTTGTTCACGAGCACCGAGGTCTGCTGCACGATCGTCGGCACGATGGCGAAGACGACGCCGACGAATGCGGCGAGCACGGCGACCATGACGATGACGATCGCCAGCCAGCGCGGCACCCGGCGCTTCTCGAGGAAGCGGACGACGGGGTCGAGGCCGAGGGCCAGGAAGATGGCGACGCCGACGTAGGTCAGGATCGTCGAGAGCTCGCCGAGCGCGGTGCCGATCAGGACGGCGGTCAGGACGCCCAGGCCGCCGAAGAGGCCGAGGCGGTAGGGGTTGGCTATTCTCACGGGGCGGTCACTCGGCCGCGACCTGCTCGACCTGCTCGCCGTCGCCGATCATGCCGCGGAGGTTGCCGAAGTACGCGGCCACCTCGTCGCGGCGAGCGTTGATCTCGGAGAGGCGCTCCTCGGCGTCGCCGATGATGTCGCGCGCCTGGCGCTCGGCGTCGGAGACCAGGAAGCCGGCGCGCGACTGCGCGTTGCTCAGCGTCTCGGACGCCACGCGCTCGGACTCGGACCGCACCTTGCGGGCTGTCGAGTACGCCGTCTCCTCCGCCTTGCGCGACTCCCGGCGCTTGGCCTCGGCGCGGGCCGTGACCTCGGCGAGCTGGGCGTTGGCGTCGTCGAGGAAGGTCTGCGTCTGCGTGACCGCGTCGTGGTGGCGCTCGACGTACTCCTTCTCTGCCTCGTCGCGGCGCGTGGCCAGCTCGGCGTCGAGGTCGACGCGGGCCTGCTCGGCCTCCTTGTCGAGGGCCTCCTGCACCTCCTGGGCGCGAGCCTTCGTCTGCGCCTCGAAGTTCTCGAGCTCGTTCTTCAGACGGGCGCGCTGCGCCTCGTCGTCGTGGGCCAGGCGCGCACGAGTCTCGGCGAGGTCGGCGTCGAGCTCGGAGCGGGCGCGGGCGGCCTCGTCGGCGATGCGGGCATCGTGCTCGGCCAGCTCGCGGGCGATCCGCTCGCGGGTCTGCTCGAGGTCGCGTTCGATCTGCTCGGCGGTCTCGCGGGTGCTGCGCGCGATGGCCTCGGTGCTGGCGGCGCGGGCGGCCTCGATGTCGGCGTGGGCCTCGCCGACCTCGCGGTCGAGCTCGGCGCGCGTGACCTCGGCCTCGCGGGCGAGCGCCTGCCGCGTCGTCGACGCCTCGTTCTCGAGGGCGGCGCGGGCGGCGGTCGTCTCGCGGTCGAGCTCGGCGCGGCCGTTGGCGACCTCGTCAGCCAGCTCGGCGCGGCCGCCCATGACCTCGCGGTCGAGAGCGTCGCGGCGGGTGACGACCTCGTGCTCGAGGTCGGTGCGCGTAGTCTCGCTGAGACGCAGGAGCTCGTCGCGGACGGTCATGCCCTCGAGCTCGAGCTCGGCGCGCTGACGCTCGGAGTCGCTCTCGAACGCGGCGCGGCCCTCTTCGGTGTCGCGGGCGAGCGTCGCGGCGGCGTCGCGCGCGGCAGACACCTCGGCGGCGACGGTCTGGCGCAGCTCGGCGGCCTCCCGCTCGGCCTCGGCGCGAAGCGCAGCGGCCTCGCGGTGGGCGGTGGTCAGCGCCTCGGCGGCCTCGGTCGCGGCCGCGGTGCGGGTGGCGGACGCGTCGCGCTCGGCATCGGCGATCATGGCGCTCGCGTCGTCGCGGGCGCGAGCCACGAGGCGGTCGGCCTCGCCGGTCGACTCCTCGATCTGGGCGGCGGCGCGGCCTCGGGCGTCGTCGAGGATGTCGGCGGCGCGCTCTCGGGATTCGTCGGTGACGCGCCCGGCCTCCTCGGCCGCTGACGACCGGAGCTCCGACGCCTCGCGCTCCGTCTTCGAGATGAGGTCGTTCGACTGCTCCTCCGCCAGGCGGAGGGTGCTCTCGAGCTTCGCACCCAGGCCCTTGTAGGTCGGCTCGCCGACCTCCTGCAGGTCGTCCTCGAGCGACTCGACGCGCTGGTTCAGGGCCTTGACGGACTCGGCCTGCTCGGCGCGGTCGCTGTTGGCCTTGATCAGCTCTCGCCGGAGGTCGCCGAGAGCCTTCTCGACCTCCTCCTTCTTGTAGCCGCGGAGCTCGGTTCCGAATTCAGCCTCATCAGTGGCCACGAATGTCTCCCTGTGGTTGGGGTGCCCGAAAGGAAGGGGCGCGAGAACGATGAACACGTTGGAACCCGCTGCGACGGCCAACCTCCGTATTTTAGCGGGATACCGAGGATGTGATGCGGGCTAGGTCTCTCCCAGAGAGGTCGGCTATCCTGAACCGTCTTAAATTCGCTGCCGCCAGAAAGTCGGATGGTGGCACGAAGGGAGAAAAACTCGTGCGTTTCGTCTTGGCCGTCGTCACCCTGGTGATCGCGGCTCTGCTGGTCCTTCTCGGTCTGGCCCAACGGACGGTGTTCGCACCGGCCGACTCCGTCACCGCGACGTCCCAGTCGTCGTCGTCGGCACCGCTCACGCTGCTGCCCGCTTCGGCGCTCAAGGCGTACGAGGGGCGCGAGAGCATCCACATCGCCGGCGCGAAGGACTCCTTCGCCGCCTACGGCCGCACCGCCGACATCGTCGGCTGGATCGGCGACACGACCTACAACCGCGTGTCGTACGACAAGGCCACCGGCGACTTCACGACCAGGACGGTCGACGGCACCAGCACCACCGCGCCCGACCCGCGCGACTCCGACCTCTGGACGGCCGAGTACTCCGGGTCCGACCTCCGGTTCTCGCTCGTCGGCGACACCGACATCTCGGTGCTCGTGGCCACCGACGGCAGCGCGGCCGTCCCCAAGACGGTGTCCGTGACCTGGCCGCTCTCGACGGCGACCCCGTTGGTCGGCCCTCTGATCAGCGCCGGTCTGCTCGTCTTCGTGATCGGCGTCCTGCTCTTCGCGTGGGCCGTCGCCCACCACCGTCGCACGCGCGGCCCGCGACGGTCGGGCGGCGGCAAGCCCCCGCGCCTCAAGCGCTCCGAGCGCCGCGGCTCCGTCCGATCCTCCCGCAAGGCCGCCCTCGGCCTCACCTCAGGCCGCGGCCCGCGCGGCCGCCGCATGGTCGCCGTCGTGCCGGTCGTGCTCGTGACGGCGCTCGGCCTGTCTGCGTGCTCCTCGGACTACTGGCCGCAGCCCGCGACCGGCGACTCCACGAGCGCCGCGACGCCGTCGGCGACGGCGACCGCCGCGCCGGGCGACGACCTCCAGCCCCCGGCGGTGACCGTGCCTCAGGCGAAGCGCATCATCGCCCGGATCACGGCCGTCCAGACCAGCGCCGACAAAGACCTCGACCCGAAGCTGGCGGCGACGCGCTTCACTGGTCCGGCTCTCCAGCAGCGCACGGCGAGCTACACCATCCGCAAGGCCGACAAGACGGCCGCCCTGCCGGTGTCGATCCCGAGCGGCTCCGTCAGCCTCACGCTCCCGCAGCAGACCGACTCGTGGCCGCGCACCGTCTTCGCGCTCGTCCAGAGCACCACGTCGACGAAGGTCGCGCCCGTCGGCGTGATGCTCGTGCAGGAGAGCGCCCGCGACCCCTACAAGGTCGACTACCTCGTCGGCCTCGAGGCGGGCGCGCAGATTCCGAAGGTGGCGCCGGCGACGATCGGCGCCGCGCGACTCGCTCCCGACGTGAAGCTCCTCGCGCTGGAGCCCGACAAGGTCGCCGCGGCCTACGCCGCAATCCTCAAGAACGGCGACACGGCCTCGTCGGCCTCGGCCTTCCAGGCCGACGGCGACACGCTCCGCGACAAGATCGGCAAGCCCTACAAAGACGCCAAGGCGAAGAAGCTCCCGTCGACGGCGTCCATCGCCTACTCGAGCAAGGTGGGCACCGAGCCGAGCATCGCCTTCGCGACCAACGACGCCGGCGCGATCGTCTCGGTGTCGCTCGACGAGATCGAGACCGTCAAGCCCACGAAAGACGGCGCCGAGGTCAACACCGAGGGCGAGGTGAAGTCGCTCAGCGGCGTCTCCAAGTCCACCAAGGGCATCGTCGCCACGTACGGCGTCCAGCTCCTGTTCTCCGTCCCCCCGGTCGGCAGCTCCG
The DNA here is from genome assembly GCF_057787745.1 of Frondihabitans sp. OV104. Lineage (NCBI taxonomy): Bacteria > Bacillati > Actinomycetota > Actinomycetes > Micrococcales > Microbacteriaceae > Frondihabitans > Frondihabitans sp. OV104. The sequence continues at coordinate 1,542,809 of NZ_CM173541.1, read as the reverse complement.
ACAAGATCGTGCTGCTCGGCTTCAGTCAGGCCCTGATCTCCGCGAAAGAGGCGTCATGAGCAATGTCCCCCCGAGCGCCGCGAGTCTTCGCGGCGCGGTCGACCTGTCGTCCCTCGTCAACCGTCCCGATCCCGCCGCGCCGGCACCGGCCGTGCAGCAGGCGGGCCCCGGTCCGGGCGGCGTCTCGTCGCTCGTGGTCGACATCACCGACGAGACGTTCTCGGCCGTCCTCGAGCTGAGCAACACCGTTCCGGTCATCGTCGACATCTGGGCCGAGTGGTGCGGGCCGTGCAAGCAGCTCTCGCCGATCCTCGAGAAGATCACGAACGAGTACGCCGGCCGCGTGGTCCTCGCCAAGGTCGACGCCGACACGAACCCGCAGCTCACTCAGGCCTTCCAGGCGCAGTCCATCCCGACCGTCGCCGCCGTGATCGGCGGGCGTCCGATGGGGCTGTTCGTCGGCGCGCTGCCCGAGGCCCAGGTGCGCGACGTGTTCGAGCAGGTGCTGGAGTTCGCCGCGCAGAACGGCGTCACGGGGTCGGTGCCCGTCGAGGGCGCCGCGGATCCTGCGGTCGAACCCGAGCCGGAGCCGCTGCCGCCGCACCACCAGGACGCCTATGACGCCATCGAACGCGGTGACTACGAGGCGGCGAAGCAGGCCTACACGACCGCGATCGCCCAGGACCCTCGCGACCAGCTCGCTGTCGCCGGCCTCGCGCAGGTCTCGCTGCTCGCCCGCCTGCAGGGCGTGTCGATGGCCGAGGTCCGGGACGCCGCGGCCGCGGCTCCCGGCGACGTCGACGCGCAGCTCGCCGTCGCCGACCTCGACGTCAGCGGCGGGCACGTCGTCGACGCGTTCGACCGCGTGCTCACGCTCTTTCCGTCACTCGACCAGGAGGGCAGAGACGCCGTGCGCACCCGTCTGCTCGAGTACTTCGAGATCGCCGGACTGGACGCACCCGAGGTCGTCGCGGCCCGCCGTCGTCTGACGATGCTCCTGTACTAGCCGCTCGCAGAGACGCCGGCCCCGACCAGTCCTTGCGGATCGGTCGGGGCCGGCGTGTCTCTACCAGGCTTCCGGCAAAGCGGCGCAGGATCAGCGCGCGAGCTTGAGCCAGATCACGCCGAGCGGCGGCAGCACGACCTCGGCCGATGCCGGTCGACCGGACCACGGGTCGGAGGTCGCCGTGACGCTGCCGAAGTTGCCCACGCCGGATCCGCCGTACTCGCCGGCGTCGGTGTTGAGGATCTCGTGCCAGACGCCGGCCTCGGGGAGCCCCATGCGCATGGTGACGGGCTGCCCCGAGAAGTTGGCGAAGACGGCGACGCGGTCGCCGTCGGGGGACTTCCGCAGGAACGCCACGACGCTGTCGGACGCCGCTCCGCCGTCGATCCACTCGAAGCCGTCGGTGTCGAAGTCGTGCTCCCACATCGACTTCTCGCCCTGGTACACGAGATTGAGCGTCCGGACGAGCGAGTGCAGGCCCTCGTGCATGGGCTGATCGAGCACCCACCAGTCGAGGCCGCGCTCCTCGCTCCACTCGGACGGCTGGCCGAACTCGGACCCCATGAACAGCAGCTGCTTGCCGGGGTGAGCCCACATGAAGGCGAGGTAGGCGCGCAGGTTGGCGAGCTTCTGCCACTCGTCGCCGGGCATCTTGCCGTACAGAGAGCCCTTGCCGTGCACGACCTCGTCGTGGCTGATCGGCAGCATGAAGTTCTCGCTGAACGCGTAGACGAACGAGAACGTGATCTCGCCGTGGTGGTAGCTGCGGTACATCGGGTCGCGCTCGATGTACTCGAGCGAGTCGTGCATCCAGCCCATGTTCCACTTCAGGCCGAAGCCGAGGCCGCCGTCGCTGGTCGGGCGCGTCACCCCGGGCCACGACGTGCTCTCCTCGGCGATCATGACGATGCCCGGGTTGCGCTTGTAGGCGGTCGCGTTGACCTCCTGCAGGAAGGCGATCGCCTCGAGGTTCTCGCGCCCGCCAAACTTGTTCGGCACCCACTCGCCGTCGTTGCGGCTGTAGTCGAGGTACAGCATCGAGGCCACGGCGTCGACGCGGAGGCCGTCGATGTGGAACTCCTCGAGCCAGTAGAGGGCGTTGGCGACCAGGAAGTTCCTGACCTGCGAATCACCGAAGTTGAAGACGTGAGTGCCCCAGTCGGGCTGGTCGCCGAGCCGCGGATCGGAGTGCTCGTAGACGGAGACTCCGTCGAACTTCGCCAGCGCCCACTCGTCTTTGGGGAAGTGGCCGGGCACCCAGTCCATGATCACGCCGATGTCGGCCTGGTGGAGGCGGTCGATGAGGTACTTGAGATCGTCGGGTGTTCCGAAGCGCGAGGTGGGCGCGTAGTAGCCCGTGACCTGGTAGCCCCACGAGCCGCCGAACGGGTGCTCGGAGAGGGGCAGGAACTCGACGTGGGTGAACCCCAGGTCGGTCACGTACCCGATGAGGTGGTCGGCGACCTCGCGATAGGAGAGTCCGGGGCGCCAGGAGCCCAGGTGCAGCTCGTAGACGCTCATCGGGCGCCTGGAGTGGTCGGCGCGATCGCGCGACTCGAGCCAGTCGGAGTCGGCCCACTCGTGGCTGCTCTGAGTGATGACGGAGCCCGTCGCGGGCGGCACCTCGGAGTACCGGGCCATGGGGTCTGCGCGGTCGACCCAGCGGCCGTCGGGCGTCAGGATCTCGAACTTGTAGGTGCCGGAGGTGACGCCCGGCACGAAGAGCTCCCAGATGCCGTTGCCGTCGAGGCGGCGCATGGCATGCGCGACGCCGTACCAGCCGTTGAAGTCGGCCTTGACCCGGACGGCCTGCGCGTGCGGCGCCCAGACCGAGAAGGCGGTGCCGAGCGTGCCCTGGTGCTCGCGCACGTGCGACCCGAGCACGTTCCAGAGCTCTTCGTGGCGACCCTCGCCGAAGAGGTAGAGGTCGACCTCGCCGACCGTCGGCCAGAAGCGGTACGGGTCGTCGGCGAGCCAGGGCGCGTCGGCACCGTCGTAGGTGGCCTCGATCCGGTAGGCGCCGGGCTCGATGATGGCGAGGGCCTCCCACACCCCGTCGGAGACGTGGCTCATGGAGAGGCGGGCACCGGTCTCGATCACCAGCGACACCGAGGTCGCCAGAGGCCGGAGGGCGCGGACCAGGACACCGGCGTCGACGTGGTGCGGCCCGAGGACACGGTGAGGGTGCGGGTGCGACCCGACGGAGACGAGATGGGCCTCGTTCGGGTCGAGTGCGGGGATAACGAGGTTCTGAGTGGTCATGGTGCCTCCTACGGGGCGCGGGTGTAGTCGACGGCCAGGATGTGGGCGGGTTCGACGAAGGCGTCGAGGCGGACGTAGTTGTCGTCGCCCCAGGTCCAGATCTGGCCGGTGATGAGGTCGCGCACGGTGAACTGCGTTCCGGGCTCGACGCCGAAGGCGCTCGGATCGAGCCGCACGATCGTCTCTCGGGCGGAGTGCGGATCGGTGTTCGCGACGACGATGATGCCGTCGGTGCGGCCGGACCGCGTGTGGCGGCCGTCGAGGTACTTCGAGAAGACGAGGATCGCGTCGTCGTCGCACGAGTGCACGTGCACGTTGCGGAGCTGCCGGAGCGCCGGGTGCTGCGAGCGGATCCGGTTCAGCAGCGTCAGGTACGGCGCGATCGAGGCGCCGGCAGCCTCTTCGGCGGCCCAGTCGCGCGGTTTGAACTCGTACTTCTCGTTGTCGATGTTCTCTTCAGAGCCCGGACGCGCCACGTTCTCGATGAGCTCGTAGCCGGAGTAGACGCCCCACGTCGGGGAGCTGGTCGCGGCGATCGCCGCCCTCACCTTGTAGGCGGGCACGCCGCCGTACTGGAGGTACGGCGTGAGGATGTCGTGGGTGTTGACGAAGAAGTTCGGGCGGAACCAGGGGCTGGTCTCGTGAGAGACCTCGTTCAGGTACTCCTCGAGCTCCCACTTCTCGTTGCGCCAGGTGAAGTAGGTGTACGACTGCTGGAACCCGACCTGGGCGAGCGCCTGCATCATCGCCGGCTTGGTGAACGCCTCGGCCAGGAACACGACCTCGGGGTGGTCCTCGCGGATGTCGGCGAGCAGCCATTCCCAGAAGTGGACCGGCTTGGTGTGCGGGTTGTCGACCCGGAAGATCGTGACGCCCCGGTCGATCCAGAGGCGGACGATTCGCAGGATCTCGGCGCTCAGACCCTCGTAGTCGACGTCGAAGTTGAGCGGGTAGATGTCCTGGTACTTCTTCGGCGGGTTCTCCGCATAGGCGATGGTGCCGTCGGGCAGCTTCGTGAACCACTCCGGGTGCTCCTCGACCCACGGGTGGTCGGGCGAGCACTGCAGCGCCAGGTCGAGCGCGAGCTCGAGGCCCACGTTCTTCGCGGCGCCGACGAACCACTCGAAGTCGGCGACGGTGCCGAGCTCGGGATGGACGGCGTCGTGGCCGCCGTCGGGGGAGCCGATGGCGTACGGCGAGCCGGGGTCGTCCGGGCCGGCCTCGAGGGTGTTGTTCGGCCCCTTGCGGAAGGTCGTGCCGATCGGGTGCACCGGCGGGATGTAGACGACGTCGAAGCCCATGCGCGCGATCGCCGGCAGTCGCCGGGCGGCCGTGCGGAAGGTGCCGCTCTGCCACGAGCCGTCTTCGCGTCGCTTGGCGCCCTCGCTCCGCGGGAAGAACTCGTACCAGCTGCCGACACCCGCACGGGTGCGCTCGACGCGCACGTGCTTGCGGTCGCTCTGCGTCACCAGGCTCGCAAGCGGCTGGGCGGCGAGTGCGGCGGCGATGCGGGAGTCCGTCGCCACGCGCAGGCGGGCCGCAGGTGAGAGGTTCGTGTTGCCGATCGCCTTGGCGCCGTCGCGGAAGAGGGCGGATGCGGGGTCGCGCTCGGCGGCCTTGCGGAGGAGGTCGGTGCCCTGGGCGAGCACGTTCTCGACATCCTGCTCAGCGGGCACCTTGATCTCGGCGACGTGAAGCCAGGTCGCCCAGTCGTCGTTCCACGACTCGACCCACCAGGTGTGCAGGCCCTCGGCCTCGAACAGCCACTCGGCGCTCCAGCGGTCGGTGCCCGGGATTCCCGGGGTCATCCGGCTGCGGCCGACGCTGCCGTCCGGGCCCAGCACGACGAGCGCTGCGTCGATGATGTCGTGCCCCTCGCGGAACACGATGGCACTGAAGGGCACCACCTCGCCGACGAAGGCCTTGGTATCGAACACGTCGTCCGGCGTCCGTGGCTGCAACCCCATGACGGGGATGCGGCCGACTCGGGTTCCGACTCTGGATTCTGTAGGGATCGCCACGCTTCGACCGTACCCGGTCAGGGTGACGCCGCGTCCATGCCGTACCCGGCCGAGCACGTTCGGGGTACAGGTGAGTGTCCACGCTGCGGGGGATAGACCGAATGCCCCCCGTACTGGGTGCACGACACGTGTCCACGCGTGTTGTCCGCACTATGGGGGACCAGTAATGTCGTCATCACACCGCAGGCCAGGGTCCCGAAAGCCCGGGCCGGCGGAGGACGAACCGTCGATGTCGACCGGCCGGCGATCGAGGCATTCCCGCCCCGATCTCTCAGGACCCCACCCGAATGGGCCCTGCACCGGCCGACGACTGCACTCGCATGCCCGAATCATGCGAGCCGCGCCCGAAACGCGGACGACGAGTCGTTCTCCCCGGTGCACGACACGAAGTGCCGCTCCGGACTACCCGCCGGGGCGGCACTCGTCGTCTGGCGGCAGGTTCGGCTACGCGCCGCGTCCGGTCTTCTGCTGGAGCCGGTCGATGTGCTCGCTCGCCTCGGCCTTCGTCAGGTCGGCCGACAGCTCCTCGCCGGCCTGGCGAGCGAGCGTGTCGAGGTAGCTGCGCTGAGCGGGTGTCATGGGCTCGTCGCCGGTCACCCACTCCTCCGGGTCTTTCGATGCGGGATTGGACGGGTCGGGCCGGGTGCCGCCGAGAGTGTCTCCCTGGTCGGCCGCCTGGTCGCCCAGAGGGTCGTCACCGAGCCCGGCGGTGGCCATGGGCTCGACATCGTCGTCGTTCGTCGGCTGGTTGTTCGCGGAAGAGGGTGCTGTCTGGTCGGTCATGGCCGAAACGGTACGCCGAGCCGCCGACATCGCCGCGACGGGATGTACCCCGAACTCCGAGGCCGGAAGCGCAGGGGGCGCAGGAACTCCGCCGCGCGCCACCGGGGCGAACGCCGCCCCGGTCACGCGCGCCAGGTCGGCGGGCGCGAGCTCGATGTCGAAGCCCCGGCGCCCGCCCGACACGAACACCGTGTCGTACAGCTCGGCGGTCTCGTCGATCACCGTGCGCAGCCGGGCCTTCTGCCCCACGGGGCTGATGCCGCCGACGACGTAGCCCGTCCGCCTCGACGCCAGAGCGGGATCGGCCATGGCCGCCTTCTTCGCGCCGACTGCCGCCGCGAGCTTCTTGAGGTCGAGCGTGCCCGAGACCGGCACGACCGCGACGACGAGCGCGTCGTCGGCCTGGACGACCAGCGTCTTGAACACCTGGCCCTCGTCGAGGCCGAGCAGTGCTGCGGCCTCTTCGCCGAAGCTGGAGGCCGTGTCGGCGTGGACGTAGGTGTGCGGGGTGAAGGGGACCCCGGCGGCGTCGAGGGCGACGGTGGCGGGAGTTCCTGGTGCCGAGCTCATCCGAGGTGGCCCCTCACGAGTCAGGACACCCGCCAGAGCGTCACCGTCGGCCCCACGATCTCGTGAGCGTCGCCCGGCTTCCGGGGCTGGGGGTCGAAGGCATCGCCGCTGGTCCAGAGCACCTCGTACGAGGCGACGCCCTCGTGCGACGGCAGCGTGACCGTGATCGGGCTCTCCGAGCCGTGGACGACCACGAGCACGCGGTTGAACTCCTCGACCTCGGGGGTGGAGGCCGCGAGGTACTGCAGAGTGCGGCAGCCGGGGTCGTTCCACGCCTCCGGGAGCACCTCCCGGCCGTCGGGGCCGTACCAGCTCATGTCGGTGGCCGAGAGCGTGACCTTGCCGGTCTCGCCGAACCGCACCGGCCGCAGCGCGGGGTTCTCGCGGCGGTGCCGGATCAGGGCCTTGGCGTCGGCGAGCAGCGCTTCGCGCTCGTCGTCGAGCTGCCAGTCGACCCACGAGATCTCGTCGTCGCTGCAGTACCCGTTGTTGTTGCCGCGCTGCGTGCGGCCGATCTCGTCTCCCGCGGTGAGCAGGGGGATGCCCGCCGACAGGAAGAGCGTCGCCAGCAGGTTGCGCGACGCCCGCCGACGCGCGTCGAGCACCCACGGGTTCTCGGTCGGGCCCTCGGCGCCGTGGTTGAACGACTTGTTGTCGTCCGTGCCGTCGCGGTTGCCCTCGCCGTTCCGGAGGTTGTGCTTGGAGTCGTAGGCGACGACGTCCGCCAGGGTGAAGCCGTCGTGAGCCGTGATGAAGTTGACGCCGGCGAGCGGGCCGCGGTCGTGCGCGTAGATGTTGCTCGACCCCGACAGCTTGGAGGCGAACGACCCGAGGCCGTTCGAGGCGATGCCGTGCACGCGGGCGTCGGCGATGTCGCGCAGCCAGAAGTCGCGGGCCCGATTGCGGAAGCGGTCGTTCCACTCGCTCCAGCCGTCCGGGAAGTTGCCGGTCTGCCACCCGCCCAGCCCGACGTCCCACGGCTCGGCGACGAGCTTCACGCCTTCGAGCGCCGGGTCGGAGGCGATGGCCTCCAGCAGCGGGGCGTTGCGCGAGTAGACGGCGTCGGCGCCGCGGCCGAGCGTGGCCGCCAGGTCGAACCGGAAGCCGTCGATCTGCAGGTCGTTCGCCCAGTACCGCAGGCTGTCGAGCACCAGGCGCGCCGCCGCGGGGAGGCTCGTGTCGAGGGTGTTGCCGCAGCCGGTGACGTCGATGGGACGGGCGTCCTCGTCGTGACGGTAGTAGTGGTTGTCGAGGCCGCGCAGGCTCGTCACCGGGCCGCCCTCGCCCTCCTCGGCGGTGTGGTTGTAGACGACGTCGAGCCAGACCTCGATGCCGGCGGCATGCAGCAGCCGCACCATGCCCTTGAACTCGCGCAGCACCGCCGACGGCCCGCCGAGCTGGGCGTCGCGCGACGCGTAGGCCGGATGCGGTGCGAAGTACGACAGCGTGTTGTAGCCCCAGTAGTTCTGGAAGCCCTGCGCGACGAGGCGCTGCTCGTCGACGTGGTGGTGCACCGGGAGGAGCTCGACGGCGGTGACGCCCAGCTCTCTCAGGTAGGCGATGGTGTTCTCGTGGGCGAGGCCCGCGTAGGTGCCGCGGAGGTCTTCGGGAACGAACGGCGCCAGGCGGGTGAACCCGCGCACGTGCGCTTCGTAGACGACGGTGTGATCCAGCGGCGTGCGGGGCTTGCCCACCCCGCCCCAGTCGAACGACTCGTCGACCACGACTCCGCGCCAGTCTCCGCGACCCGTGCGGGCGAGGCCGCGCGCGTACGGGTCGAGCAGGTTGACCGTCGGGTCGAACGGCGTCACGACGTCGTCGACCCCGGTCGCTTCTCCGTCGGCGCGCAGCCAGTAGCGCCGCCCGGGAACGAGCCGCGGGTCGGAGCCGGTCCACACGCCGGACGCATCGCGCATCAGGGGCACGACCCGCTCGGACGGCGCGTCGTCGATCACCAGGTCGATGCTCGACGCCGCTCCCGACCAGACGCGCAGCGTCGGCCCGTCGGGGCCCGGCCTCACGCCGAGATCGCGCAGGGAATCGACGAGAGCGGGATCGCCCTGGAGGAGCTCGATGTCAGACACGCGTCTTAGAGTACTTAAGAGGGCCCACCGGCACAGAACGGGCGAACACGCCCTGAGAGGAGCACCCATGGCCGTCTACCTCGACCACGCGGCGACCACGCCGATGCTCCCCGCGGCCATCGACGCGTACACCGACGCGCTCCATGCCGTCGGCAACCCCTCGTCCATCCACAGCGCCGGCCAGAACGCCAAGCGCGTGCTCGAAGAGGCCCGCGAGCGCGTCGCCGACTCGCTCGGCTGCGACCCCATCGAAGTCGTCTTCACGTCCGGTGGCACCGAGTCGGTGAACCTCGCCGTCAAGGGCCTGTGGTGGGCGCGGCAGGCCGACCGCCCCCGCCCCCGGATCCTCGTGCCCGGCGGCGAGCACCACGCCACGGTCGACACTGTCGAATGGCTCGAGCGGTACCAGGGCGCCGTGATCGAGTGGATACCGCTCGATGCGCTGGGTCGCGTGAGCCTCGAGTTCCTGCGCCGCGCCCTCGCCGAGCACGACGACGTCGCTCTCGTGACGCTGCTGTGGGCCAACAACGAGGTCGGCACCCTGCAGCCCGTCGACCAGGTGGTCGCGCTCGCGGCCGAGTACGGCGTGCCCGTGCACTCCGACGCCGTGGCCGCCTACGGGCAGGTGCCCATCGACTTCCGGGCCTCGGGCCTCGATGCTCTCAGCGTCTCGGCGCACAAGATCGGCGGGCCGATCGGCATCGGCGCGCTCGTGCTGTCGCGCACGGCGACGGTCGTGCCCCTGATCCACGGCGGCGGGCAGCAGCGTCAGGTGAGGAGCGGGACGCAGGATGCCCCGGCCGCCGTCGCCTTCGCCGTCGCCGCGCGTGCGCCCCATCAGCCCTACGACGCCCTGCGCGACCGCGTCATCGCCGGCGTGCGCGCGGCCGTGCCGTCGGCCGTCCTCCGCGGCGACCCCGTCGACCGGCTGCCCGGCAACGCGCACTTCACGTTCCCGGGGTGCGAGGGCGACTCGCTGCTCTTCCTGCTCGATGCGGCCGGCGTGTCGGTGTCGACCGGGTCGGCTTGCCAGGCGGGGATCCCCGAGGCGTCGCACGTGCTGCTCGCCATGGGGCTCAGCGACGACGAGGCGCGCGGGGCGCTGCGGATCACCGTCGGCCACACCACGACCGAGGCCGACGTCGATGCGCTGCTCGCGGCGCTGCCCGACGCCGTCGCGCGGGCGACCCGGGCCGGCTACGCCGACCGGGCGCCGCTCCTGGGGCGTTAGTCGAGCGCAGTCGCTCGGGTGGCTCGCCCCGATCCGGGGCTCTCGCCGTCGACTGGACCCGATCCGGGCGTCTCGACGGGCGCGGCCGCACAGGCGCAGAATCGGCCCATGCAGATCTACTCGGGCGACGCCGCCCGCCGCGCCCGCCAGACCCTCGCCGACGTGACCGCTCTCGCAGGGATCGTCGCCTTCGCCGTGCTGGGCGCCGTGGTCGCGGGTCTCGTCGCCACTCTCGCGCAGGTCGGCCGCAGCATCGAGACGGCGGGGTCGGACTTCCGCAGCCGGCTGGCCGACGCCGCGGACGCGCTCGGGGGAGTGCCCCTGATCGGGCCGACCGCGAGCGCACCCCTGCAGCGGGCGAGCGACGCCGGCTCGACGCTGGTCGACGCGGGGCAGCGCCAGCAGGAGATCGTCGGGCAGCTCAGCCTGATCGCCGGGCTGGTCGTCGCTCTCGTGCCGATCGGCATCATCCTGCTCGCGTGGCTCCGACCCCGCCTCGCCTTCGTCCGCCGGGCGCGCGTCACCCGGAAGCTCGCGCAGACCGACGGCGGCCTGGAGCTCCTCGCCTTCCGGGCGCTGGCTTCCGGCGACGTCGACGCGCTCCTGCGCATCAACCCGAATCCCGTGGCCGCCTGGAGCGCGGGCGACGCGCTCGAGCAGCGGCAGCTCGCCGAGCTCGCTCTGCACGAGGCGGGCGTGGTCCGCTGAGCCGCGCCCGGTAGGCTGGACCACCATGATCGAGCTCGACTTCTCCGACCGGATCGCCGCCCTGCGATCCACCTTCGCCGACATCTCCGCCGTGATCGGCGTCGAGCGGCTCGAGACCGAGATCGCCGAACTCGAGCAGCAGGCGTCCGACCCCGACCTCTGGAACGACACCGAGAACGCCCAGCGCGTCACCAGCGACCTCAGCCACCGCAAGTCGGAGCTCGACAAGATCACGACGACCGGCCAGCGGCTCGACGACCTCGAGGTGCTCGTCGAGATGGCCAACGAGGGCGACGACCAGGAGAGCGCCGACGAGGCCCAGGTCGAGCTGACGGCCATCCAGTCGATGATGGACACCCTCGAGATTCAGACCCTCCTCGACGGCGAGTACGACCCGCGCCCGGCCGTCATCACCATCCGCGCCGGGGCCGGCGGCGTCGACGCGGCCGACTTCGCCGAGATGCTCCTGCGCATGTACCTCCGGTATGCCGAGAAGCACGGCTTCAAGGTCAGCGTGATGGACACCAGCTACGCCGAAGAAGCGGGCATCAAGTCGGCCACCTTCGAGGTCGACGCGCCCTACGCCTTCGGCACGCTCAGCGTCGAGGCCGGCACGCACCGGCTCGTCCGCATGTCGCCGTTCGGCGCGGCGGGCAAGCGCCAGACGAGCTTCGCGGCCGTCGAGGTCATCCCGCTGATGGAAGAGACCGAGGCCATCGAGATCCCCGAGAACGACATCCGCGTCGACGTGTTCCGCTCGTCGGGCCCCGGCGGCCAGTCGGTCAACACCACCGACTCGGCGGTGCGCATCACCCACATCCCGACCGGCGTCGTCGTCTCGATGCAGAACGAGAAGAGCCAGATCCAGAACCGCGCGGCCGCCATGCGCGTGCTCCAGTCGCGACTGCTGATCCTCAAGCGCGAAGAGGAGAACGCCAAGAAGAAGGAGCTCGCGGGCAACATCACCGCGAGCTGGGGCGACCAGATCCGCTCGTACGTGCTGGCCCCCTACCAGATGGTCAAAGACCTCCGGAGCGAGTTCGAGGTCAACAACCCGTCGAACGTCTTCGACGGCGACCTCGACGGCTTCCTCTCGGCGGGCATCCGCTGGCGCAAGCGCTCGGACGACGAATAGGGTTTTCACAGCCTTCGGGTTAGAGGCGCGCCTGCCTCGAATTGTCGGCCGTCGTGCCTAGTCTTGCCCCGTCATGATTCGCTTTGATGAGGTCTCCAAGTTCTACGCCGGCAACCCCCGCCCGGCGCTCAACGGCATCTCCCTTGAGATTCTCAAGGGCGAGTTCGTCTTCCTCGTGGGTGCTTCCGGTTCCGGCAAGTCCAGCTTCCTCCGCCTCGTGCTGAAAGAGGAGAAGCCGTCGAAGGGCCAGATCCACGTGCTCGGGCAGCGGCTGGGCACGCTCTCGAGCCGCAAGGTGCCGTACTTCCGCCGCAACCTCGGCGTCGTCTTCCAGGACTTCCGGCTCCTGCCGCAGAAGTCGGTGTTCGACAACGTCGCCTTCACGCTCCAGGTGATCGGCAAGAGCCGCGGCTACATCCAGGAGGCCGTGCCCGACGTGCTCAAGATGGTCGGCCTGGCAGGCAAGGCCCAGCGGCTTCCTCACGAGCTCTCCGGCGGCGAGCAGCAGCGCGTCGCGATCGCCCGCGCCATCGTCAACCGCCCGGCGATCCTCCTCGCCGACGAGCCCACCGGCAACCTCGACCCCAGCACCAGCGCAGGCATCATGACTCTCCTCGACCGGATCAACGCCTCCGGCACCACCGTGCTCATGGCCACGCACGACGCCGGCATCGTCGACCAGATGCAGCGCCGCGTCATCGAGCTCTCGGGCGGCAACGTGATCCGTGACGAGCGCTCCGGCGGGTACCAGACGCAGGCGGTCCCGATCCAGGCTGTCGGCATCGACCGTCTCGGGGTCGACGCCGACTCCCCGGGCGCAGGAACTCCCTCCGGCATCCCCACGCCGCCCGAGCCCCGCCTCGATCCCGACTCCGTCGCCACGCACAGCGTGCCCACCTGGGGAGCCGACAAATGAGGCTCGGGCTCGTCTTCGGCGAGGTCGGCTCCGGCCTCAAGCGCAACCTCTCGATGGTCGTCTCCGTTGTGCTGGTCACCTTCATCTCGCTGACCTTCGTCGGCACCGCGGTGCTGCTCCAGATGCAGATCAACCAGATGAAGGGCTACTGGTACGACCGGGCCCAGGTCGCGGTCTACCTCTGCACCGACACCGACACGACCGGCAACTGCACGGGCGCGAAGGCGACTACCGGTCAGAAAGATCAGATCGAGGCTCAGCTGCAGTCCTCGACCCTCAAGCCCTACATCCAGCGCTCGTACTTCGAGACGCAGCAGCAGGCCTACGAGCGCTTCAAGAAGCAGTTCGCCGACAGCCCCGCCACGGAGTTCGTGCAGCCGTCGTACCTCAACGAGACGTTCTGGGTGAACCTGAAAGACCCGTCTCAGGCCGACGTGCTGAAGGAGAGCCTGTCGAACCAGGCCGGCGTCCAGAGCGTGGTCGACCAGCGAGGCTACCTGCAGCCCATCTTCTCGGTGCTGAACGCCGCGTCGTACACGGCGATCGGCATCGCCGTGCTCATGCTGATCGCCGCCGTCCTGCTGATCGCCACGACCATCCGGCTCTCTGCCTTCAGCCGCCGAAGAGAGCTCGGCATCATGAGACTCGTCGGTGCGTCGAACCGATTCATCCAGACGCCGTTCATCCTCGAGGGCGTGATCGCCGCGCTTGTCGGGTCGGTGCTGGCCGGCGGCGCGATCGTGCTGATCGTCAAGGTCTTCGTGCGCGGCTACCTCGCCGAGAACTTCGCGTCGACGCCGTTCGTCGGGATGTCCGAGACGTACTTCGTCGTGCCGCTCCTGATCGTGATCGGCGCCGTGCTCGCCGCCCTGTCGGCGAACGTCGCGATCCGCCGCTACCTCAAGGTCTAGCCCGGACGGTCGTCGCATTTGGATTGCCAGGCGTACGTGGCATAGACTGCAGGGCTGTGCTCGACCGGGCACGCACCCGCTCGGCCTCGTCACGAAGGAGACACCATGGCAACCGTGACATCGGAAAAGCGCAAGGTCTCCGACCGCGACAAGGGCGAGAAGGTCGTCGCCACGAATCGTCGTGCGCGCCACGACTACCTCATCGACGACACCTACGAGGCGGGCATCGTGCTCTGGGGTACCGAGGTCAAGGCTCTCCGCCAGGGCCGCGCGTCGCTCGTCGACGGGTACGCGTTCGTCGACGGCGGCGAGATCTGGCTCGATGCGGTGCACATCCCCGAGTACACCGAGGGCACCTGGAACAACCACGCACCCCGGCGCAAGCGCAAGCTGCTTCTCCACAAGCAGCAGATCATCAAGATCAGCCACAAGACCAAGGAGGGCGGATACACGCTCGTCCCTCTGCGGATCTACTTCTCGGACGGCCGGGCCAAGGTCGAGATCGCCGTAGCGAAGGGCAAGCGCGAGTACGACAAGCGCCAGACCCTGCGCGAGCGCACCGACCGCCGCGAGGCCGACCGTGCGATGAGCGCGCGACGCAACCTCGGCGACTAGCGGTACAGTAGAAGACCGCGCAAGCGGCAGCAGCACCAGGTTGACAACTCCACAGAGCACGACAGAGACCCACTCGAGGGGATGATCGGTTTCGACATCGCCTGTTTGCGAACGAGAAGCGGGTCGAGGATCCAGGGTTATCTCGTAAACGATCTCTGGAAAACAATAAGTGCCAATAAATCGCGCACTGACTTCGCTCTCGCTGCGTAAGCAGTAGAGCCACATAAGTCCGTCAGACCGGAGACTGCTCTCTATCCGGAGCCTGACGTCATCTAGAGGGCTTGCTGGACGACTGCGCCACAGGGTCGTCTGGGACTTTCACTGTGACTGGGCTCGTCCACCTAGATGCCGGTAGCAAAGGTGGGGGCCGAGTAGAACGACTCATCCGGCTACACCCGTAGAAGGCGTTCAACTTCAGCGATGGACGGGGGTTCAATTCCCCCCATCTCCACCACTGGTCTCTGTCGTGCTCCGTGTTCTCCCCGTGATACCTGCGCTCTGCGCACGTTCTACGGGGTTTCCGAGAGTTCGCTGTCACACTCGTCGCATGCTTCTCGACCCTCAGGCCCTGCTCGAAAACCTCGGCCCCTGGGCACTCGTCGGCCTCTCGATCATCATCTTCATCGAATCCGGCGTGCTCTTCCCCTTCCTGCCGGGCGACTCCCTGCTCGTCACGGCGGGGCTCCTGCACGACAAGCTCGGCCTCGCCGTCGCCACCATCGCCATCTGCGCGTTCGTCGCGGCCTTCCTGGGCGACCAGGTCGGCTACTTCCTCGGCAACCGCTTCGGACGACGCCTCTTCAAGCCCGACGCGCGCATCCTGAAGACCGAGTACCTCGAACGCGCCGAGGCGTTCTTCGCCCGGTACGGCGGCCCCGCGCTCATCCTCGGACGCTTCGTCCCGATCGTCCGGACGTACGTGCCGCTCGCGGCGGGGGCGAGCGGGTACACGTACCGCAAGTTCCTGCTGTGGAACGTCACGGGAGCCGCGCTCTGGGCCGGCGGGCTCACGGTGATCGGGTCGCTGCTGAGCGGCTTCCCGTTCATCACCGAGCACATCGACGTGCTGGCCATCGTCATCGTGCTCATCTCGGTCGGGCCGATCGTCGTGCACGGCCTGCTCGAGCGGCGCAAGGCGAAGCGCGCGGCCGTTGCTGCCGCTGCCGCCGCCACCGCCGCTGCGCCGACGGGAAAGTAGGGGCGTTCGGCCGGCCAGCGTCGGGGCTCGACCCCCGCGTTCGGCCTGGGTGCCGGCCCGCGGGCTGGCGCTGGGGCCGTTTCGGCGGGTCTGACCCCGAGTCCGTGTTCGAACGGGGCTCCGTGGTTGTGGTGCTCCGCTGCACCCGCCGATCCGGCGCGAACCCGCCTGCGCGTCGGTGGGGTCGTGCCGCTTCGGAGGGGCGCCGCGGCCGACGTGGCGGGGCTGGGCCGATGTGGCGGGGTGCGGCCCTTCTGGCGGGGCTGGGTCGATCGGGTTTGCTGCACCCGCCGATTCGGCGCGAACCCGCCTGCGCGTCGGCGGGGTCGTGCCGCTTCGGCGGGGCGCCGCGGCCGACGTGGCGGGGCTGGGCCGATGTGGCGGGGTGCGGCCGTTCTGGCGGGGCTGGGTCGATCGGGTCTGCCGCACCCGCCGATTCGGCGCGAACCCGCCTGCGCGTCGGCGGGGTCGTGCCGCTTCGGCGGGGCGCCGTCGCCGACGTGGCGGGGCTGGACCGTTCTGGCGGGGCTGGGCCGATGTGGCGGGGCGGGGCCGATCCGCCGGGGCAGGGCGGCCGCACGGGTCACGCGAGCGGCGCGGGCTCGACGGGCAGCCGGCGGGGCGCACCGAACCGCCAGGTCATGAGGGCGACGGCGAGGGCGCCGGCCGCCAGGAGCGCGGCGAGCACGACGACCTGGAACTGCGCGGCGGCGAGCGGCGACGCCCCGCCGAACACGGCGCCGACGAACGCCCCGGGGAGCGTCACCAGCCCGGTTGTGCGGGTCTGGTCCGTCGCCGGGATGATGGCCGACGACGCGGCCGTCCGGGTCACGTGCGCTGCCGCCTGGCGCGGGGTGGCACCGAGGGCGAGCCAGCCCTCCACCTCGTCGCGCGCCGCCAGGAGGCCCGATGCGAGCAGGCGGCCCATCAGCGTCATCACGCCCATGACTCCGCCGACGATGATCCCGCCGACGGCCAGGAGATAGCGGGGCGTGGCATCGACGGCTCCGACGGCGAAGACGAGCGTCACGGGAACCGCCGCCGCGACGGCCACGCTAGCCAGCACGAACCAGGCGTGCCGCCGGAGAAGGCGAAGGCGGCTCTGCACCGTCCAGGCCGCCGCGATCACCATGACCGTCAGGAACGCGGCGACGAGCCGAACATCATCGATGATCCCGTGCAGGATCAGGCTGAGGACTCCGAGCTGAACGACCGCCCGCAGAATCGCCCACGGCTGCAGCCACGGCTTCTCGAGCCGGAGCCCGAAGACGACGGCGGCGGTGACCGCAGTCAGCACGGCGACCGCGATCGCGGTGGTGGCGAGCGTCACTCGACGGTCTCGCGCCCCGCCGGGGAGGTGGGCGCAGCCGGCAGCAGCAGCCGGAACGTCGTCCCTGCGCTCGAGGTGTCGACCACCTCGACGGAGCCGCCGTACCGGGTAGCGATGTCGCGCACCAGGGCGAGCCCGAGGCCGAAGCTCGCGCGCACCGGCGCCGCCGCTGCAGAGCCCGGAGCCGCCGCCCCAGCACCCAGCGCAGCCGAGCCATTGCCACCCGGCGCCGCCACCGCGTGCCCATCCGCCGCCCCCGCAGCCACCGGCCCCGAGTGCGCGAACCGCTCGAACACGCGCGACGGGTCGATGCCGACGATGCCCGGCCCGTCGTCTGAGACGGTGAGCTCGACACGCTTTCCGCGGGGGGCGAGGGCGACGCGGACCGTGCCGCCCGCGGGGGAGTGCGCGACGGCGTTGTCGACGAGGGCGACCACGGAGCGGCGGAAGCTGGTGGGCGGGATTCTGACCGCCAGGAGTTCCTGCGCCCGGGGCATCGACGCGTGCAGCGAGAGGGTCACATCGCGCTCGGCCGCCAGGATCCGGAGGGAGTCCACGGCCTCGGCGGCCACCGCTGCGGCGTCGATCGGCGGGCCGGATTGAGGCGTGCCCTCGCCGCCGGCCGCCAAGAGCAGGTCGTCGACGATCTCGATGAGCGAGCGGGAGTCGGCCCTCAGCTCGGCCAGCGCTTCGGGGCTGACCGGAGTCCCTGCGCCGAGCCGCCGCTCCACGACCTGCAGCCGCGCGTCGAGGACGGCCAGCGGCGTGCGGAGCTCGTGCCCGGCGTCGGCGACGAACTGCCGCTGCAGGCGCAGAGCCTCGCCGAGCGGCTTGACGGCGCGCCGGGCGATGACGAGGCTGACGAGTCCGGCGAAGACGATGGCGCCGGCGCCGATCAGCGCGATGCCCTGCACCGTGTCGGTGAGATCGACGTAGACGTGGGGCGTCGCCGACGACGACTGCTCGAGCTGCTCGCTGGGCCGCGCCTGGTGCGTGAGGGAGACGATGGCGACCAGGATGATCCCGATCACGATGACGGCGCTGGCCAGCATGATCTGCCAGCCGATCGAGTAGGCCGCCCGTCCGGTGGATCGATCCTGCGCGGTCACAGTGCGCCCAGGCGGTAGCCGCGGCCGCGTACGGTGAGCACGACGTCGCGCTCGGTCTTTCGGCGCAGGTAGTGCACGTAGGTGTCGACGGTGCCGGGCATCTCGCCGGACGGGAACACGACCCGCAGCAGGTGCTCGCGCGAGAACGTCGTATCGGGTGCGGCCGCGAGAACCCGCAGCAGCCCGGACTCGCGCTCCGACAGCACGACACGGTCGCCGTACGGCGACGAGAGCAGGCGATCGTCGGGCAGGAACTCCCACTCGCCGACCGGCAGCCGGGGCCCGGACGACGCGAACGTCCGGGTCAGCGCCCGCAGCCGCGCGAGCAGCTCGTCGAACTCGAACGGCTTCACCAGGTAGTCGTCGGCGCCGGCGTCGAGACCGTCGACCCTGTCGGCGACGGTGCCGAGGGCGGTCAGCATCAGCACGGGCGTCGTGACACGGCTGCGGCGCAGCGCCGTGACGATGTCGGCGCCCTCGATCGACGGCAGCCGGCGGTCGACGACCATCGCGTCGAAGTCGCCGTCGAGCCCGGCGATCAGCCCGGCACGGCCGTCTGCGTGCCGCACGACGTCGTAGACCTCGGCCAGCACCTCCTCGATGAGCGGGCCGAGGGCCGGGTCGTCCTCGATGAGGAGCACCCGGAGGCGCGCGGTGCGATCCATGCGTCGAGGGTACTGCGCGGGTCTCCCAGAAAGTCCCCAGGAGGGACGAGAGCCTGAGAGGCGCAGGGCGCAGGAACTGCCAGCCGGGGCCTACGGCGCGACGGCCCGCACCGCGGCGTCGTGCAGCAGCCCGTTCGTCGCCAGCGCGCTTCCGTGCCAGATGCCGTCGCCGCCGTCGATCCCGCCGAAGCGCCCGCCGGCCTCGGTCACGATCGGATAGAGCGCCGCCATGTCGTACGGCTGCAGGTCGAACTCGCCCGAGATGTCGACGGCTCCTTCGGCGACGAGCATGTACGACCAGAAGTCGCCGTACGCGCGCGTGCGCCAGACCTGCTCGGCGAGGACGAGGAGCTGCTCGACCCGGCCGGCCTTCATCCAGTACTGCAGGCCGTTGTAGCTGAGCGACGCCTTGTCGAGCGTCGCGACGTCCGAGACCCGCACGGGCCCGGCGTCGCTGAATGCGCCCCGCCCCTGGGACGCCCACCAGCGCCGTCCGAGCGCGGGAGCGCTCACGACGCCGACGACCGGCGTGCCGTCGACGACGAGCGAGATCAGCGTCGCCCAGACGGGAACCCCGCGCAGGAAGTTGGCGGTGCCGTCGATCGGGTCGACGATCCACTGGCGGGAGCTCTCGCCGGTCGTGCCGCCCTCCTCGCCGTAGAACGAATCGCCGGGGCGCTCCTTCGCGAGTCGATCGCGGAGGGTCGCCTCGACGGCCCGGTCGGCGTCGGTGACGTGCGTGTGGTCGGCCTTGAGCGACACGTCGAGGTCGGCGGCCCGGTAGCGGGCGAGGCTGATGGCGTCGGCGGCGTCGGCGAGCCGGCGGGCGAGGTCGAGGTCGGCTGCGTAGTCGGTCACCTCCCCAGCGTATCGGCGGGGGGTCAGCCGACCGACGAGCCCCGGTTTCCGAGCAGCGTCTGCAGCGACTCCATGCGCTCGCGCCCGACCTGGCCGAGCTCGCCCGCCGCCACGCGGTCGACGATCTCCCAGTCGTGCGCCTGATCGAGGGGGATGCCGTCGCGGGGCCGGTAGCCGTCGGGGAAGACGGCGTGCGACGCGAACGACTGGAGGATGTTCTCGGGGTTCACGTGGCCGAGGCCGAACGACCGGACGCCCGGCGTGTCGATGATCCAGCCGCCCGACGGCACCTTGAACGACACGGTGGACGACGAGGTGTGGCGGCCACGGCCGGTGACCGTGTTCACGACGCCGACGGCGCGGTTCGAGCCGGTGAGCGCGTTGACGAGGGTCGACTTGCCGACGCCGGAGTGACCGACGGTCACGGTGACGTGGCCGTCGAGGATCGAACGCAGCTCGGCGAGTTCCTGCTCGGTGAACTTCGTGGAGGAGGTCGTCACGACGCGGAGGTCGAGGCAGGAGAAGTGGGCGGCGAAGGGCTCGGGGTCGGCGAGGTCGGTCTTCGTGATGCAGAGGATCGGCTGCACTCCGGCGTCGAACGCCGCCACGAGGTAGCGGTCGACCAGGCGCGGCCGTGGTTCCGGATCAGCAGCCGCCACCACGATGAGCATCTGGTCGGCGTTGGCGACGATCACGCGCTCCACGGCATCGGTGTCGTCGGCGCTGCGGCGGAGGAGGGTGGTGCGCTCGTGAACGCGGACGATGCGGGCCAGCGAGCCCTCGGCACCGGTCGTGTCGCCGACGACGTCGACGCGGTCGCCGGTCACGACCGACTTCTTGCCGAGCTCTCGGGCGCGCGCCGTCGTGATCTCGCGCTCCTCGGGCGTTCCGGCGTCCATCAGCACGCCGTAGCGGCCTCGGTCGACCGTCCAGACGACGCCCTCCTCGGCCTCGGCGTAGGCGGGGCGCTGCTTGGTGCGGGGCCGGTTGGCCTTGGGGTTGGGGCGCACCCGCACGGACGACTCGTCGTACTCGGAGTACTCCTCGTCGTCGGCCTCGTCGCCGTCCGACCACCAGCTCATCGGAGACCCGCTCCGGCCGTGCCGCGACGGATCACAGGAAGCCCAGCAGATCGGAGGCCGGAGACACCGACACGCTGCGGCCGAGGAGGTCGTTCCACAGCTCGACGAACTGGGGGAGCGTCTTCGACACGACGCGGACGTCGTCGAGCTCGATGTCGGGCACGGCGAGGCCGATCACCGCGGCGGCGTGCGCCATGCGGTGGTCGCCGTACGTCTTCCACTTGCCGGCGTGGAGCGGTGCGGGCTCGAGGTGGATGCCGTCGGGCAGCTCGGTCGCGCGGCCGCCGAGCCCGTTGATCTCGGCGACGAGGGCCGCGAGACGGTCGGTCTCGTGACCGCGGAGGTGGCCGATGCCGATGAGGGTGCTGGGGCCGGAGGCGAGTGCCGCGAGGGCGACGAGCGCCGGGGCCAGCTCGCCGCCGCGCGAGAGGTCGATGTCGACGCCGGGGAGCGCGCTGCCGCCGACGAGGCCGTCGCCGCCGTCGACGGTGAGCACGTCGCCGTCGCGCGTGACGGTGGCACCCCAGAGCGGGAGCAGCGTCTCGAGGTCGGCGCCGACCTGGGTCGTCTCGGTCGGCCAGTGGCGGATCGAGACGCTGCCGCCGGCGACGAGTGCCGCGATCAGGAAGGGCGCCGCGTTCGACAGGTCGGGCTCGATCGTGACGTCGCGCCCGGCGATCGGCCGCGCGGGCACGACCCACGTGCCGACCTCGGGAGTCTCGACGGTCACGCCGCGCTCGGCCAGGGCGTCGATGGTCATCTCGATGTGGGGGAGGCTCGGGAGTGTCTCCCCGGTGTGGTGGAGGGTCAGCCCGTCGGCGAACCGCGGGGCGGAGAGCAGGAGACCGGACACGAACTGGCTCGAGGAGGAGGCGTCGATGGCGACTGTGGCCGCTGCGACCTCGCCGGTGCCCTGGACCACGAAGGGCAGGGTGCCGCGGCCCTCGTCGCTGACCTCGACGCCGAGGCCGCGGAGCGAGTCGATCGTCGTGCGCATAGGGCGGCGCCGGGCCGCCTCGTCGCCGTCGAACGTGACCGGGCCGGTCGCGAGGCCCGAGAGAGGGGGCAGGAAGCGCATGACAGTTCCGGCGAGGCCGCAGTCGACGGAGACGCCGCCGGTGAACGCGGCGGGGATGATCTCGAGGTCGGGGCCGAACGGCTCGCCGTTCTCGACCTCGGTGATCGAGGTGCCCAGGGCGCGCAGGGCCTCGACCATGAGGGAGGTGTCGCGCGAATGCAGCGGCAGGCGCAGCCGCGACGGCTCGGACGCGAGAGCCGACAGCACCAGCTCGCGGTTGGTCAGCGACTTCGAGCCGGGGAGCGAGAGCGTCGCCCGCACCGGGCCGGTGACCGTGGGCGCGACCCAGAACCCCTCGTCGACGGTCGAGCCGTCTTCGGACTCGCGTGCGCCATCGCCGTAGGGGTTGAACTCGGGACCGGAATACCTGAATACCTGCATCGGTTGTCAAGGGTAATGCAAGCATCGACACGCACCCCGGGAGGTCGCGGCATGGCAACGACCACTTTCGCTGACGCCCCCGTCATGGTCGACCTAGAATTGGCCCTGATGAGCACCTCCGACGGCGCAGCCGCGAATTCCACCCCCACCGCTCCTGCCGAGCGCAGCGTCGACGAGACGCGCGCTCTCTTCGAGGAGCAGGCTCTGCCGTTCATGGACCAGCTGTACGCCGCCGGCATGCGCATGACGCGCAATCCCGCCGATGCCGCCGACCTGGTCCAGGAGACCTACGTCAAGGCGTTCGCGGCGTTCGGCCAGTTCACCCAGGGCACCAACCTGAAGGCCTGGCTGTACCGGATCCTGACGAACACGTTCATCAACACGTACCGCAAGAAGCAGCGCGACCCCTACCAGGGCACCATCGACGAGCTCGAGGACTGGCAGATGGGCGGCGCCACCTCGGCGACTCTGACCACGACGTCGCGCTCGGCCGAGGCCGAGGCCATCGACCACCTGCCCGACAGCGCCGTGAAAGAGGCTCTCCAGAAGGTGCCGGAGGACTTCCGACTGGCCGTGTACCTGGCCGACGTCGAGGGATTCTCGTACCAGGAGATCGCCGACATCATGAAGACGCCGGTCGGCACCGTGATGAGCCGACTGCACCGCGGGCGCCGACTGCTTCGCGATCTGCTGGGCGACTACGCCCGCGACCGCGGCATCGTCGTGCCCGAGAAGACGACCCGTGCATCATCCACGAAGGGGAAGAAGAAATGACCGACTGCGGCTGCGACAAAGCCAAGGCCGAGCTCGAAGAGTACCTGCACAACGAGCTGGCCCGTGACGACGCGAAGGACATCCGCGAGCACATGGACGGCTGCGCCGACTGCTCGAGCGAGTTCCACGTCAACGTCGTCATGACGGAGGCCGTCCAGCGCGCCTGCCGCGAGACGGCACCCGAAGACCTGCGTCTGCAGGTGCTGACGAAGATCAGGGATCTCCAGGCGCACTGACGCTCCTGCGGGTTGCGAAGCGACCGTTCGTCACACCGTGCGCGTGTCCTGTAGCTTCGCTTCATGACCGCCACCGTGGAGCCCCTGGGCGCACCCACCCCTGACGACCTCGACGAAGTGGTCGACCTCATCCGCACCCTGGGCTACTCGCTCGATCGAGACGATCTGTCGTCCCGGCTGGCCCGGCTGACCCCCGAGGCCGGCCACGAGACCTGGGTGGTCCGCGACTCCGCCGGTCGCGTCAGCGCCGTAGCCGGCGCCCATGTCATGTGGGCCTACAACGCCGACCGGCCGACCGCGCAGCTCCTGCTGCTCGTGGTCCGCACCGACGTCCGCCGCGATGGGCTCGGGTCGCAGCTCCTCACCCACTTCGAGGAGTGGGCGCACGGACACGGCGCCCTCGCGCTCTCCGCCGTCTCAGCCGCGGCGACCGACAGCGCGCATCGCTTCTACCAGAAGCGCGGGTACCACGAGAGCGGCACCCGCTACACCAAGCTCGGCTAGCCGACTCGGCGGCGGCGGCCCCCTCGAATATCAGGGGCCGCAGCCGTCGCACCGCCGCCGCGCTCCCGCGTCGTCGCCGCTCGTCAGGCTCCCTGCCGTCTGCGCCGCGGTGTGGTCTTCGTCGACTACAGCGTGAGTGCGCGGCTCACCAGATCGGCGAGCTCCGCGGCGCTGCGCTTGGGCGAGCCCGTCGCCGGCGCCGCCGACGCAGGGCGCGACGCGACCGTGATCGTACGGCCGAGCTTCGGAGCGAGCTCCAGCGCGATGAACGGCCACGCGCCCTGGTTCTCGGGCTCCTCCTGAGCCCAGACGAGCTCGGCGTTCGGATAGGCGTCCAGCACACCGCGCATCTCATCGAGGGGGAGCGGGTAGAGCTGCTCGAGGCGCACCAGGGCGATCTCGTCGCCGCTCTCGCGCTTGTCGAGCTCGGCGAGCAGGTCGTAGTGCACCTTGCCCGAATGCAGCACGACCCGCTTGGTGGCCGACCTGTCGCCGACGCGGGTGCAGTCGAGCACGGGTTCGAACCGGCCGCTCGTGAACGCCTCGACGTCGCTGGTCGCCCCGCGCAGTCGCAGCATCGCCTTCGGGGTGAAGACGACCAGGGGGCGGCGGGGGCGCGCGTAGGCCTGGCGGCGCAGCAGGTGGAAGTGCGACGCCGGCGTCGACGGGCGCGCGATCGTCATGTTGTCCTCGGCGCAGAGCTGCAGGTACCGCTCGATGCGGGCCGACGAGTGGTCGGGGCCCTGGCCCTCGTAGCCGTGCGGCAGCAGGAGCACGACGCTGGAGCGCTGCCCCCACTTCTGCTCGGCGCTCGAGATGAACTCGTCGATGATCGTCTGGGCGCCGTTCGCGAAGTCGCCGAACTGCGCCTCCCAGAGCACGAGGGCGTCGGCGCGCTCGACCGAGTAGCCGTACTCGAATCCCATGGCGGCGTACTCCGAGAGCAGGGAGTCGTAGATCCAGAGCTTCGCCTGGTTGTCGGCGATGTTCTGGAGCGGGATCCACTCCTGGTCGTTCTCGCGGTCGTGCAGCACGGCGTGGCGCTGGACGAAGGTGCCGCGACGGGTGTCCTGGCCGGCCATGCGGACTGGCGTTCCCTCGGTCAGCACGGAGCCCAGGGCGAGGAGCTCGCCGAACGCCCAGTCGATCTGGCCCGAGCGGGTCATCTCGACGCGCTTCTTCAGCAGCTGCGTGAGCTTCGGGTGCACGGTGAATCCGGCCGGAGGGTTGTCGAACGCGTCGCCGATGGCCCGCACCAGGTCGTCGGGGATGGCCGTCGCGAACGACTCGCCGGTGACGCCGGTGTCGTCCTGCTGGGCCTTGGGGCGCTCGAGGTCGGCCACGGCGCTGCCGTCGGTGATGACCGGGATGGAGCCGGTCTGGGCGGCGTGGGTCTCGCCGAACGCGCGCTCGAGGCGGTCCTGGAAGTCGCGGTGCGCGCCCTCGTACTCCTCCTGCGTGATGTCGCCGCGACCGACGAGGGCCTCGGTGTAGAGGGTTCGGACGGACCGCTTCGCCTCGATGAGGCTGTACATGAGCGGCTGGGTCATCGAGGGGTCGTCGCCCTCGTTGTGCCCTCGGCGGCGGTAGCAGATCAGGTCGATCACGACGTCGCGCTTGAACTCCTGGCGGTAGGCGAACGCGAGCTCGGCGACACGGGCGACGGCCTCGGGGTCGTCGCCGTTCACGTGGAAGATCGGCGCCTGGATGGTCTTGGCGACGTCGGTCGAGTAGATCGACGAGCGACCCTCGGAGGGCGACGTCGTGAAGCCCACCTGGTTGTTGATGACGATGTGGATCGTGCCGCCGACGCGGTAGCCGCGCAGCTGCGACATCTGCATCGTCTCGACGACGATTCCCTGGCCGGCCATGGCCGCGTCGCCGTGGACCAGGATCGGGAGCACGGCGAAGGCGAGCGGGGCGCCGCGATCCTGCTTCGCCCGCACGATGCCTTCGAGGACGCCGTCGCCGGCCTCCAGGTGCGACGGGTTGGCGGCGATGTACACGGGGATCGTCTTGCCCGACGCGCTCGTGAACTCGCCCTCGGTGCCGAGGTGGTACTTGACGTCGCCCGAGCCCTGCACGGTCCTGGGGTCTTGCGTGCCCTCGAACTCTCGGAAGATCTGGCCGTAGGTCTTTCCGGCGATGTTGGTCAGGACGTTGAGGCGGCCGCGGTGCGCCATCCCGATCGCGACCTCCTGGAGGCCGGCCGACGCCGCCTCCTGGATGACGGTGTCGAGCAGCGAGATCGCCGACTCGCCGCCCTCGAGGCTGAAGCGCTTCTGCCCGACGTACTTCGTCTGCAGGAAGGTCTCGAACGCCTCGGCTTCGTTGAGCTTGCCCATGATGCGCATCTGCTCGTCGTGGGTCGGCTTCGTGTAGGGCACCTCGACGTGCTGCTGGACCCAGCGGCGCTGCTCGGGGTCCTGGATGTGCATGTACTCGATGCCGATCGTGCGGCAGTACGAGTCGCGCAGGACGCCGAGCACGTCGCGGAGCAGCATCGACGCGCGACCGCCGAAGCCGCCCGTGACGAACTCGCGGTCGAGGTCCCAGAAGGTGAGCCCGTGGCTCTCGATCTCGAGGTCGGGGTGGGTGCGCTGGCGGTACTCGAGCGGGTCGATGTCGGCCATCAGGTGTCCGCGCACGCGGAAGCTGTTGATGAGCTCCTGCACGCGCGCCGTCTTGCCGACGCGTTCGGCGAGGTTGACGTTGATGTCGGGGTTCCACTTGATCGGCGCGTAGGGGATGCGCAGGGCGCGGAAGATCTCGTCGTAGAAGTCCCGCTGGCCGATGAGCATCTCGTGCACGATCTTGAGGAACTCGCCCGATCCGGCGCCCTGGATGACGCGGTGGTCGTAGGTCGACGTGAGGGTGATCGTCTTGCCGATGCCGAGCTCGACGAGCGTCTTCGGCGACGAGCCCTGGAACTCGGCGGGGTACTCGAGCGCGCCGGCGCCGATGATCGCGCCTGCGCCCTTCATCAGGCGGGGCACGCTGTGCACGGTGCCGATGCCGCCCGGATTGGTCAGCGAGATCGTGTTGCCGGCGAAGTCGTCGGCCGTGAGCTTGTTGGCCCGCGCCTTCTTGACGATGTCTTCATAGGCGCTCAGGAACTGGGCGAACGTGAGCGTCTCGGCCTTCTTGATGCCCGGCACCAGCAGTGCGCGCGTGCCGTCGGGCTTCGGGATGTCGATGGCGAGCCCGAGGTTGATGTGCGCCGGCGTCACGACCGACGGCTTGCCGTCGACGACATCGTAGAAGACGTTCTGGCTCGGGAACTCCTTGAGCGCCTGCACCAGCGCCCAGCCGATGAGGTGGGTGAACGAGATCTTGCCGCCGCGGGCGCGCTTGAGGTGGTTGTTGATGACGATGCGGTTGTCGATCATCAGTTTCGCCGGGATCGTGCGGACGCTCGTCGCGGTCGGCACGGTGAGGCTGGCGTCCATGTTGGTCGCGAGGCTCTTCGACATGCCGCGGAGGGGCTGGACCACGTTCTCGGGTTCGGCGGCGGGCTCCTCGCCCTGCGGCTTCTTCGCGGACGACGGAGCGGGCGCGTCGGCGGGAACCGGCTTCTGACGCGGGGCGACCGAGGTGGTGCGGGCCGAGACGACCGGCGAGGTACCCGTGGCCGGCGCCGGTGCGGCCGCGGACACCGGTGCCGATGCGGGTGCGGCCGACGAAGCCGGAGCGGCCGACGCCGCCGGTGCGGCCGCCGCTGCCTCCTCGGGAGCGCTCGGCTGGGCGACCTGGCCCTGCTTGTAGCTCTCCAGGACCGGCCACCACGACTTGTCGACCGAGTTCTTGTCGGCCACCCACTGCTCGTAGAGCTCGTCCACGAGCCACTCGTTGGCTCCCCACACCTCGTCGGCACTGCCTGCGGAAGTACCCTCGTCGGTCGTTCCGGTCACGTGGCTAGACACAGCCGATCGCCCACTCTCCGTTGATTGTTGATCCGTCACGGTCTTGCGACCGGTGCCTGCCAAGACTAATCGCTCGACCTCGGGAGAGTGGGAGGGAAGTGCAGGGAATAGGTTGAGTGTCATGAGGTACTACGAGACGACTCCGACGCACGACCTGACGTACTCCGACGTGTTCCTCGTCCCGAGCCGATCCGGCGTGACCAGCCGTCTCGACGTGTCGCTCGAGACCGGCGACGGGACGGGTCAGACGATCCCCATCGTGTCGGCCAACATGAACTCGGTGACCGGCCCGCGGCTGGCAGCGACGCTGGCCCGCCGGGGCGGCCTGGGCGTGCTGCCGCAGGACATGCACCTGCAGGATCTCGACGCCGCCATCCGCTGGGTCAAGGAGCAGCCCGTCGTGTTCGACACCCCGTACGCGATGGCGCCGGGCGACACGGTCGAGGCCGCGCTGCGCAAGCTGCCGTCGGTCGAGGGCCAGGGCATCGTGCTGCATGAGGCCGACGGCGGCTACGTCGGGTGCATCGCGGCTTCCAGCCTCGCGAAGGCGTCCAGCGACGCAGTCCTCGGCGACCTGCTGCACGGCTCGCTCACCTCGCTCGACGCCGACGACATCGACGGGCCGCGCGCGGCCTTCGACCTGCTGGTGGCGGCCGACCTCGACTTCGCGCCGGTGCTCCACCAGGGGCACGTGATCGGCACGCTCAGCCGCCGCAGCGCGCTCCGCTCGACGCTCTACAGGCCCGCGCTCGACGCGTCGGGGCGCCTCCGCGTCGCGGCGGCCGTCGGCGTCAACGGCGACGTCGCGACGAAGGCCAGGGCCCTGGCCGCGGCCGGAGTCGACGTGCTCGTGCTCGACACCGCCCACGGCCATCAGGAGGCGATGATCGCGGCCCTGAAGGCCGTGTCGGCGCTCGACCTCGGCCTGCCCATCGTGGCCGGCAACGTCGTGACCTCCGAGGCCGTGCGGCACCTGGTCGCGGCCGGTGCCTCGATCATCAAGGTCGGCGTCGGGCCGGGTGCGATGTGCACGACGCGCATGATGACCGCGGTCGGCCGGCCCCAGTTCTCGGCCGTGCTCGAGACGGCCGAGGCCGCGCGGGCGCTGGGCGCCCACGTCTGGGCCGACGGCGGCGTGCGGTATCCGCGCGACGTCGCGCTCGCCCTGGCAGCAGGCGCCTCCAGCGTGATGATCGGCTCGTGGTTCGCCGGCACCATCGAGGCGCCGGGCGAGCTCGTGACCGACGCCGAGGGAAAGGTCTTCAAGGAGAGCTGGGGGATGGCATCGACCAAGGCCGTCCAGGGGCGCTTCGAGAGGCTCGACCCCTACGAGCTGGCTCGCAAGACCCTGTTCGCCGAAGGCATCTCGTCGTCGCGCATCTACCTCGATCCGCTGCGCCCGTCGGTGGAGGACCTCCTCGACATGATCACGTCGGGCGTCCGGTCGTCGTTCACCTACGCGGGTGCGCGCACGCTGCAGGAGTTCGCCGAGAGGGCTCTCGTCGGAATCCAGTCGGCCGCGGGGTACGAAGAAGGAAAGGCGCTGCCCGTCTCGTGGTGAACTCTCGGCTCTCGGGTCCTGGCGCCGGGGCAAGAGGCCGGTAAACTGCTCGGACAATGGACGACCATCATAGACAGCCGCCCTTCCTTCCCCTCTCGACCGGCACCGAGCGGAGGTCGCACTCGTGAACGAGTGGATCCTGCTCGCCATCGGCCTCGTGCTCACCGTCGGCACCGGCCTCTTCGTGGCCAGCGAGTTCTCGCTGGTCAACCTCGACCGCGCTGACCTCGAGGCACGCGAGGCCCGCGGCGAGAAGCGGCTGGGCACGACGATCGGCGCTCTCAAGGTCACGTCGACGCACCTCTCGAGCGCGCAGCTCGGCATCACGCTGACGACGCTGCTCACCGGCTTCACGATGGAGCCGGCGATCTCGACGCTGCTCGAAGACCCGTTCCACCAGTTCGGCGGGCCCGTCGCGATCGTGGACGTCATCGCGCCCATCGTGTCGATCGTCATCGCGACGCTCATCTCGATGCTGATCGGCGAACTGGTCCCGAAGAACTTCGCGCTGGCCCTGCCGCTCAAGACGGCCCAGCTGGTCATGCCCTTCCAGGTCGGCTTCACGATGGTCTTCCGCCCCGCGGTCGCGCTCCTCAACGGCACGGCGAACGCGATCCTGCGCGGCATCGGCATCGAGCCCAAGGAGGAGCTCTCGGGCGCCCGCACGGCCGAGGAGCTGTCGTCGCTGGTCCGGCGTTCGGCGTTCGAGGGCAGCCTCGACCTCGACACGGCGACCCTGCTCGCCCGCACGCTCGTCTTCAGCGAGCACACGGCGTCCGACGTCATGACTCCGCGCCCGCGCCTGAGCAGCGTCTCGCGCACCGACAGCGCCGAGACGGTGCTGGCGCGTGCCCGCAGCACCGGCTACTCGCGCTTCCCTGTGACCGACGACGACATCGACGACATCGTCGGCCTCGTCCACGTCAAGCAGGCCGTCTCCGTGCCGCGTGAGAAGCGCGCCGACGTGCCGGTCAGCGCCCTGCAGACCGAAGCGATCCGGGTTCCCGAGACGATGAAGCTCGACAGCCTGCTGTCCGAGGTCCGCGGCAAGGGGTACCAGATGGCCGTGGTCGTCGACGAGTACGGCGGCACGGCCGGCGTCGTCACGCTCGAAGACCTGATCGAGGAGCTCGTCGGGGAGGTCTCGGACGAGCACGACCGGTCGCGGGTCGACGTCGTGCGCTCGCGGGACTGGCTCACCTTCCCCGGCCTGCTCCGCCCCGACGAGCTGCTCGAGCGCGCCGGCGTCAGGGTGCCCGAGGAGGGCCCCTACGAGACCGTCGGCGGCTGGGTGATGAGCGAGCTCGGCCGGCTTCCGTCCATCGGCGACGCCGTCGAGACGGAGGACGGCCAGTTCCGGGTCGAGCGCCTGGAAGGCCGCCGGATCGACCGCATCCGCTTCACCCCGACGTCCGAGCCCGAGGTCGTGACCGACTCGGTCGCCGCCGAAGACGTGCAGGCCGCGATGGCCGAGCGCACGCTGGAGCGCCGCCGTCACGCCGACTCGCCCAATGCCGACTCGACGAGAGCCGACGCCCCGAAGGAGGCCCGCCGATGAGCGACTGGTGGGGCATCGTCTGGCTCGTCGTGCTGCTGCTCGGCAACGCCTTCTTCGTCGGCGCCGAGTTCGCCGTCATCTCGGCGCGCCGCTCGTCGATCGAGCCGAAGGCCGAGGCGGGCAATCGCGCGGCCAAGACCACTCTCTGGGCCATGGAGCACGCGACTCTCATGCTCGCGACCAGCCAGCTCGGCATCACGGTCTGCTCGCTGCTGATCCTGAACGTCTCCGAGCCGTCGATCCACCACCTGCTCGAGGGGCCGCTGCATCTGACCGGCATCTCGGACGGCGCCGTCGACACCGTCGGCTTCATCATCACGTTGGTGCTGGTGTCGTTCCTGCACGTGGTCTTCGGCGAGATGGTGCCGAAGAACCTCTCGTTCTCGGTGCCCGACCGCGCCGCCCTGCTGCTCGCGCCGCCGCTGGTGTTCGTCGGCCGCATCTTCGGCGTGGTGATCCGCACCCTGAACTGGCTGACCAACCACATCATCCGGGCGTTCGGCGTCGAGCCGAAAGACGAGGCGACGAGCGCGTTCACCGTCGAGGAGGTCCAGACGATCGTCGCGCAGTCGCAGCGGGAGGGCGTCCTCCGTGACACGACCGGAGCTCTGACCGCCGCGTTCGAGTTCACCGAGAAGAAGGTTTCCGACGTGGCCGTGTCGATGGTCGACCTCGTCACGCTGAGCGAGGCCGCCACTCCGGCCGACGTCGAGCGCGCGGTCGCCCAGCGCGGCTTCTCGCGCTACGTGCTCGTCGACGACCTGGGGCAGCCCACCGGCTACCTCCACCTCAAAGACGTTATCGACCTCGACGACGGCGAGTTCTCCGAGCCGGTGCCGCCGAAGCGGATCCGCCAGCTCATCTCGATCTACGAGGGCACCGAGCTCGAGGACGCCCTGGCGACCATGCGTCGCGTCGGCGTGCACGTGGCCCGCTCGTTCGATGCCGAGGGGACCACGCGGGGCGTGCTCTTCTTGGAGGACATCATCGAGGAGCTGATCGGCGAGGTCCAGGACGCCACCCGGAGGAGCTAGTCGACCGAGTGCAGAGAGAATGCCCCCGCGGAGTCTTCCGCGGGGGCATCTTCACGCACTCGGCGGGCGAGGTGTCAGGCGCGGGCCTCGACGAGAGGGCTGCGTTCCTCCGTCACGCCGGACGCCCCGGAGCCTGTCGAAGGGGCCGGCGCGGCGGCGGGACGCTGCTGGGGATGAAAAGGCGCGCGGTGGTACTGCTGCGGGTAGTACGGCAGCTCCTCGCCGAGCTCCGACGCGGCGCGAAGCGCGAAGTGCGGATCGCGCAGGAACTCGCGCCCGACGAAGACGACATCCGACTGGCCCGAGGCGACGATCTGCTCGGCCTGCTCGGCCGTGAGGATGAGCCCGACGGCCCCGGTCTCGACGCCCCCGTCGGCCTTGACCGACGCGGCCAGCGGCACCTGGTAGCCGAGGCCGACCGGGATGACGGCGTTCGCCGCGATTCCGCCTGACGAGATGTCGAAGAGGTCGGCGCCGGCGTCGCGGGCCCAGTCGGCGACGGTCGCGGTCTCGTGCTCGTTCCAGCCGCCCTCGACCCAGTCGGTGGCTGAGAAGCGGACGAGGATCGGGAAGGCCTCGCCGGTGGCGGCCCGGATGCCGCGGACGGCGTCGATCACGATGCGGGCGCGGTTCTCGAGCGATCCGCCGTACTGGTCGGTGCGCGTGTTGCTGAGCGGCGACAGGAACTGGTGCATGAGGTAGCCGTGGGCGGCATGCAGCTCGACGAAGTCGAACCCGGCCTGCTGCGAGCGGACGGCGGCGGCGACGAAGGCGTCGACGACGCCCTGCACCTCGTCGGCACTGAGCTCGCGGGGCACGTCGTAGCCGTCGAACGCGATGGCGGACGGCCCGACGACGGGCCAGCCGTGCTCGGCCTCCGAGAGGGTGCCGTTCTGCGGCTCCCAGGTGCGCGGAGTCGACGCCTTGCGGCCGGCGTGGGCGAGCTGCACGCCGATGGCGGAGCCCTGCGAGTGCACGAAGTCGACGATGGGGCGGTACGCCTCGCGCTGCTCGTCGTTCCAGATGCCCAGGTCCTGCGGCGAGATGCGGCCCTCCGGGACGACGGCGGCGGCCTCGGTGACGATCGCGCCGGCACCGCCGCGCGCGAAGGAGCCCAGGTGGACGAGGTGCCAGGTCGACGGCATGCCGTCGAAGTTCTCGGCCGAGTACTGGCACATCGCCGGTACCCAGAGACGGTTGCGGAAGGTGGTGCCACGGAGGGTGATGGGGGCGAAGAGTTCGGATGCCATACGGAAGTCAACCGCCCGCCCGCGGGATCATTCCGCCTGGAGGGCCACCAGGAACTCGCGCAGGGCCGGCGGGGTGGTGAACACGTGGCCGGTGATGCCGAGTTCCTGCGCCCCGTCGATGTTGACCGCCTTGTTGTCGATGAAGACCATCTGCTCGGGCGTGATGCCGAGCTCGTCGAGGACGGTCCGGTAGATCGACGCGCTCGGCTTGAGGTCGTGCATCTCGGCGCTGACGAAGACGCGGTCGAAGAGCGTGCCGACGGGCGAGAACCGCAGGGGCGAGCCGAAGTCGAAGCCGGCGTTCGAGAGCACGCAGACAGGCGTGCCGCCGTCGCGGAGCTCTTCGATGATGTCGATGGTGCCGGGCTCGGGGCTGATCCAGGCGGGGAAGTCGAGGGCCCAGAGCTCGTGGATGCGCGACAGGCTCCACTCCGTGCCGGTCGCGCGGGCGAGTGCCCGCCAGTACTCGACGACGGACATCTCGCCCGAGTCGAGGGCGTCGCGGTTGGCGTCGTAGGCGGCCCAGAACGGCTCCGGCTCGACGTCGGCGAGTGCGACGATGGCCTCGCGGACGGACGCGTGAGGCGTCTTCGAGATCACCTCGCCGTAGTCGAAGACGACGGTGCGGCCGGGGAGGGAGATGCTCATGCAGTCCACGCTAGCGGGGCGCGCCTATCGTGGGCGGGTGACCCCGTATCAGGACTGGACCCCCGCCGACGCCGCCGATTGGATCGCCGTGCCGCAGGCCGACGACGACAAGTACAGCCGGGGGGTGCTCGGAGTCGTGACCGGCTCGGACCAGTATCCGGGCGCCGCGGTGCTCGGCGTCGAGGCGGCGCTGCACACGGGTGTCGGCATGCTGCGCTACCTCGGGCCGTCGCGAGCGTCGGACTTCGTGCTGCATCGCCGGCCGGAGTCGGTGACCAGCGCCGGGCGCGTGCAGGCGTGGCTGCTCGGGTCGGGCATCGACCCGTCGACCGCCGACGGCCTGACCCGGTCGCGGTTCGCCGAGGCCGCCGCGTCAGGGCTGCCGCTCGTGCTCGACGCCGGCGCGCTGGCGGTCCGGGCCGAGGCCACGGGGCCGATGGTGGTGACGCCGCACTTTCGCGAGCTCTCCAAGGCGTCGGGCATGGACCTCGACGCGGTCCGCGACGATCCCGCGACCGCCGCCGCGCGCACCGCCGACGAGTGGGGCGCGACCGTCCTGCTCAAGGGGCACCGCACCTACGTGGCCGCGCCCGGGGGAGTGCGCCTCGTCGCCTCGAGCGCGCCCGCGTGGCTGGCGACGGCCGGGGCGGGCGACGCGCTCGGCGGAATCCTCGGCGCGCTCGTGGCGACGCACCACGACGAGATCGCCGCCGACGAGTCGGCGCTGGCGCGGCTGGCTGCCACCGCCAGCGTCGTGCACGGGCTGGCGGCGTCGCGCGCATCGGGCGGCGGACCCCTCACCGTTCTCGGGCTGGTGGACGCGCTGCCGGCGACGATCGCGGAGCTGCTCCGCCGCTAGCTGGCAGGCGCCGCCTTCAGCAGGAACTCCACCGACCCCGTCTTCTCGACGGTGACGAACCCGAGGCTCGGCGCCGTGACGTCGTAGTCCGAGAACGTGATCGGCACCGACCCGCTCACCTCGGCGCCGGAGCCCGACAGGGCGGCCTCCATCGGCACCGACACGGTCTTCGTGACGCCATGCAGTGTGAGCGCCCCGGTCGCCGTGAACGTGGCGACCTCGCCCGACGACAGGTCGCCGGTGTCGACCGGCGTGGTCAGCGCGAACGTGGCGTCGGGGTGGATGTCGGTCTCGAGCGCCGACGTGCGGAAGTACTCGTCGCGACTGCCGGAGTCGGTCGCGATCGTGCCGGCCTCGACGGTGATCTGCGCCTTCGTGATCGAGTCGGAGTCGAAGGTGACGGTGCCGCTCACGTCGCTCGTCTTGCCGACGACCGTCACGTCCGTGCCCCTGAGGACCTCCTTGACGCGGTAGCCGGCAGTGCTGCCCGAGCCGATCGTCCAGGCGCCGGTGAGGTCGGAGCCCGCGAGGTCGGAGCTCCCCGGTGTCACCGACACGGTCGGCGCGGCCTCCGGCTCGCCCACGATCACGTCTCGGTAGAACGCGGGGCCGGCGATCGCGGCGACGGTGGCGACGACGACGACAGCCGCGCCGACGCCGATCAGGACTTTGCTTCGAGTTCTCACGGGATCTCCTCTGGGGGGTCGGGTGTCCCTGAACGATGACGTGTCACCCTAGGCATGGCCTGAGAAACTCCCGGGCGCCCGCTGGCACGGGCCGGTTCGCTACCCTCGGGGCATGGCCCGACACCGCTCTCCCCTCGGCCTCGCGGCCCTGTGGATCGGCTTCGTCGCCGTCCACCTCTGGCTCTCGTACGCCGTCCTGAACGGTCCGCACACGCCACTCAACGATGTGAGCACCGTCTACCGCGACTGGATGCTCGACGGCGCGCGCGGGCTCGGCTGGGTGGGGCTCGACGTCGCCTGGGTCTATCCGCCCGCCGCGCTGGCGCCGATGCTGCTGTCGGCCTCATTCGGCTTCGCTCACTACTCGGGCACCTGGCTCGTCCTCGTGGCGGCGCTCGATG
The DNA here is from genome assembly GCF_057787745.1 of Frondihabitans sp. OV104. Lineage (NCBI taxonomy): Bacteria > Bacillati > Actinomycetota > Actinomycetes > Micrococcales > Microbacteriaceae > Frondihabitans > Frondihabitans sp. OV104. The sequence goes on along the minus strand of NZ_CM173541.1, from coordinate 1,507,432 downwards.
CGGTCGCTCTCGCGGTCGTCGCCCGGCGCTCGCCGGCAGCCGGCGCATGGTGGCTCGTGTTCCTGGTCGCGCTCGGCCCGATCGCCGTCGGCCGCATCGACAGCATCACCGTTCCGCTCGCCATCGTCGCGCTCCTGATCGCGGCCCGGCGTCCGGCCGTGGCAAGCGCCCTGCTCGCCCTCGCCACCTGGATCAAGGTCTGGCCGTTCGGCCTCGTCGCAGCCGTCCTGATCGCCGGTCGCCGCCGTCTCGTCGTGCTCATCTCGGCGGCCGCCACCAGCGTCGTCGTGGTGCTCGCGGCCCTCCTCGCCGGCGGGACCGCCACCGGAATCTTCGGCTTCGTCGCCAAGCAGACCGGCCGCGGCCTGCAGCTCGAGGCGCCCGTCACGACGATCTGGCTGTGGCTCGAGGCCTCGGGGGTGCCCGGCGTGCGCACCTACTTCGACCACGAGATCATCACCTACCAGGTCGCAGGAACGGGCACCTCCCTCGCGGCCGCCCTCATGACGCCGCTGATGGTCGTCGTGCTGGCCGGCGTCGCCGGGCTCGGCCTCGTGGCCGCTCGTCGCGGCGCCGATCCCGCCCGCCTGCTGGCGCCGCTCTCGCTCGCGCTGGCGACGGCGTTCATCGTCACCAACAAGGTCGGCTCGCCGCAGTACGAGACGTGGCTGGCCGCGCCCGTGCTGCTGGGGCTCGTGGTGGTGGGGCGCGAGTTCCTGCGGCCGGCGATCCTGACGGTGGTCGTCGCGGCGCTGACCCAGGTCGTCTACCCGTGGCAGTACGACGCGCTGGTCTTCGCGCTGCCGTGGATGGTGGTCGTGATCACGCTGCGGAACCTGCTGCTCGTCGTGCTCCTCGCGGATGCCCTGCGGCGGGTCTGGCTGGCCGGGCGCGCCGTGCCGTCGTGCGTGGTGCCGGGTCGAGCGCCGGTGTCGGGGGTCGGTGCCAGGATGGACGCATGATCGTCGCATTCAGCGTCTCCCCGTCCGGTGGCTCCGCCTCGTCTGGCGCGCCCGCGTCGGGCTCCCAGCCCGACTCGGTGCACAGCGCCGTGGCCGCCGCCGTGAAGGTCGTGCGCGACTCGGGGCTGCCCAACCGCACGTCGTCGATGTTCACCGAGATCGAGGGGGAGTGGGACGAAGTGATGGCCGTGGTCAAGGCCGCCACCGAGGCCGTGGCGCCGTTCGGACGCCGGGTGTCGCTCGTGCTGAAGGCGGACATCCGCCCGGGGCACACCGGCGAGCTCGACGGCAAGGTCGAACGGCTCGAGGCGGCGCTCGACACGCTCTGACGTGCCCGCTGGAGGCCCGCGGGCTACCCCGACCGGCGTGGGCGTGACCCGCGTCGGCATGGGGCGGCCCTACGATTGCAGGGGAGCCTCACCTGCTCCATCCTGCGACTCGACGAAGAGCCGTCACCTCTCTTCTCGTAGAAACGGCAGCCGCTCGTGTCCCAGATCACCACGCCCACGATCTCGTCGCGCCGTCGGCGGATCGCCCTGATCTCTCTGGCGCTGGGCGGGTTCTCGATCGGGTCGACGGAGTTCGTCGCGATGGGGCTGCTGCCGAACATCGCGCGTGACCTCCTGCCGACCGTGTACCAGGCGTCGGTCGACAACGCGACGGCGCAGGCCGGAATCCTGATCAGCGCCTACGCGCTCGGCGTGGTGGTCGGCGCCCCGACGATCGCCGCCACGACGTCGCACATGCCGCGCAAGAAGCTCCTGCTCATCCTGCTCACGGCGTTCGTCGTCGGCACGGTCGCGTCGGCGGTGCTGCCGAGCTTCGGGCTGGTTGTGCTCGCCAGGTTCGCCGCCGGGTTACCGCACGGCGCCTACTTCGGCATCGCGTCGCTGGCGGCCGCCGAGCTGATGGGGCCGGGCAACCGCGGCAAGGGCGTCGCGTTCGTCCTCGCCGGCCTCACGATCTCGAACATCGTCGGCGTGCCTCTCATCACGGCGCTCGGCCAGGCAGCCGGGTGGCGCGCCGCCTACGCCGTCGTCGCGGCGCTGTTCGCCTTGACCTTCCTCGCGGTGGCACTGGCGCTGCCGAAGACGCCGGCGCCGCACGGGGCGTCGATCAGGCGCGAGCTGAGCGCGTTCCGGCAGCCGCAGCTCTGGCTCGTCATGGGCGTCGGGGCGATCGGCTTCGGCGGCTTCTTCGCCGTCTATAGCTACGTGGCGACGGCCGTGACCGAGGGCGCCCATCAGCCCGAGTCGGTCGTGCCGCTCGTGCTCGTCGGGGTCGGCGTGGGCATGACGATCGGCAACCTGCTCGGCGGCTGGGGCGCCGACAAGAACCTCCGGCGCACCATCTACATCGGCTTCGCCGGCTTGATGCTCTCGCTCGTCGGCTACGCCGTGACGTCGCACCACCTGGTCGGCATCTTCGTCTTCGCCTTCACGCTCGGGCTCACGAGCTCGGTGATCAGCCCGGCCATCCAGACCCGCCTGATGGAGGTCGCCGGCGACTCACAGGTCATCGCGGCGGCGCTCAACCACTCCGCGTTCAACCTCGGCAACTCGCTCGGCGCGTACCTGGGTGGCGTCGTCATCGCCGCCGGGCTCGGGGCCGGGGCTCCGGCGTGGGTGGGGCTGGGACTCGCTGTGCTGGGCCTGATCCTCGTGACGGTGAGCTTCGCGACCGAGCGGCACGGCAGGGCGCGCAAGGCGCTGACGGGCCCGACGCCGGAGACGCAGCCGATCCCGGTCGGCGGGCTCTGAGCCTGGGGCGTCCAGCGAGGGGCTAGGCCCCGCCGTATCGGCACGTTCCCTCGTGCGCGACGGCGGGGCCGTGCCGATTCGGCGGGGAGCTGTGCCGGTCAGGTGGGGCTGTGCCGGTCAGGTGGGGCTGTGCCGGTCAGGTGGGGCTGTGCCGGTCAGGTGGAGCTGTGCCGGTAAGGCGGAGCTGTGCCGGACAGGCGGGGCTGTGCCGGTCAGGTGGAGCTGTGCCGGTAAGGCGGAGCTGTGCCGGTCAGGCGGGGCTGTGCCGGTGCGGCGAGGGCGCGCCGGGTCGGCGGAGCGGGCGGCGGGCGGGCAGTTCCTGCGCCCGGGGGGTTAACGGCCGAGAGCGCAGGAGCGGCCGGGCGAACCCGACCACTGCTGCACTCTCGGCGACGCGGCTAGAAGCCCGACGGAGCGGCGTCGTCGGTCTGGAGCAGGATGCCGTCCTGGATGGCGCGCTTCCGCAGGGCGACCTTGGTGCCCACGTCGAAGCCGGCGACGCGGTACTTCTCGCGGATGCGCTTGAGGTACGACTTGGCGGTCTCCTCGGAGATGCCGAGCTGGTAGGCGACGGCCTTGACGGGCTCGCCACCGCCGTAGAGGGCCATGACGCGGCGCTCCTGGGCGGAGAGCTTCGGCACTCCGCCGACCTCGGCCGCATTGAGGGCCAGATCGAGCTCGGCCGAGATGTACGACTCGCCGACGGACGCATTGCGGATCGCCTCGACGATCATCTCGGCGTCTTCGCTCTTGACCAGGTAGCCGAGCGCGCCGGCGGCCAGCGCCTCGCGCACGACGTTCGGCTCGGAGTACGTGCTCATCAGCACCGTCTTCACGCCCGCCGTCTTCAGCGTCGAGATCTTCAGCGAGATCGGCAGGTTGTCTTTGAGGTCGAGGTCGAGCAGGACCACGTCGACGGGGAACTCGGGGTGCGTGAGCAGCTCGGGCCACGAGGCGACGGCGCACACCATGCTGATGTCGTCGGCGGCGCTGCGGATCCACTCGCTGAGCGCGCCGAGGAGCATCTTGTGATCGTCGACGAGGGCGAGGCGGATGCGTCCTTCGGAGTCAGGCACTGGTTTCTCTCTTTCGATGAGCTTCGATGAGCCGCTGGGTTTCGATGAGCCGCTGCTGGGAGGAGCTCAGGCGACCGGCGACAGCGGAGATGGGGCTTATGTTAGGCGTCTGCGGGGTTCTCGACCGAACAGCGGATGGCGAGCCGCAGACTGCCCTGGTGGGTGGAGGTCTGGAAGTCGCCGACTCGCTCGAGGGCGTTCCAGGTGGCGGGCACGACGCGGTTGCGTCGGATGCCGGTCGACGTGACGTCGATCGGCACCTCGATGGTGCGACCCGCCATCGACGCGATGGTCGTCGGAGTCTGGATGGGGCCGAGCGTCAGCGTGATGCTCGTGCCGGCGGCGCGGGTGCGGCGATCTCCCAGAAGGAGCCACACGGCCTGCAGGAGGCCGTCGCGCTGCTCGGGGGTGAGGAGGCCCGCGAGCGACGACGGGTCGGCGAGCTTGACGGCGCGGCCGAGGTACTCCGACTCGGTGACGGCGTGGTAGAGCCAGGTCTCGCGGCGGCCCTCGATGAGATGCAGGCGGAGCTCGGTGGCGAGCGTCGACGCCGTGGAGGCCACGTGCGGCTCGAGCGGCAGAGCGATCTCGCCGATGGCGACGCCGTCGAGGAGCTTCTCGGCGGCGAGGTCGAGGCGGGCCAGCTCGTCGCTGGCGAGCATGCCGACGGCGAAGCGGGGTTGGGTGACCGTCGACTGGACGAGGACGCGGTCGAGCTCGATCTGGATCATGCGGCGGAACCGCTGCACGGCGTAGATGGCGATCGACGGCGGCAGGATCGCGATCGCGACGACCGTTACCTGCTGCGGGAAGGTGATGCGGCCGATCGGCGTCGTCAGGACGACCGCGGCGACGAGCAGGACGAACAGGGCGGCGGTGGCGATGACGAGCTCGCGAGCCGGACGGAGCGTGACCAGCGGCAGGAGGCCGAACCCGACGGCGACGCTGGCGGTGGCGTACGCGCCCACGTTGTGGAGCTTCCAGATGGCGACGAAATCGAGGATCACGACGACGAGCAGGGCCGCGCAGATGATCACCATGACGGGGCCGGTGAGGCGCTCGCCCTGGATGGCGACCAGGGTGACGCTGCCGATGAAGGCGGCGAGGTAGATGAGCCAGGCGACGATCGCGGGGGCGGCGACCGGGTACTGGGAGAGGTGCACCAGGAAGAAGATGAGTCCGTAGATCGCCTGGACGGCGGCGACGGCGGCAGCGCCCATGCCGAGGTAGCCGGTGCCGAGGGTCGCTCCGGCCTGCTGGGCCTGGCGGAGCGAGCGGGCTCCGGTGGACGACGTGGGGAGGCCCCGCGGTGCGCGACGGTGTCGGGGGACGCCGAGTGTGTTCTCGTCGATGCTCATCGGGTGACCCCCTTCCGGGAGGGACTGTCGTCCGTCACCGGAGATTCGTTAGAAGAAAGCTCAGTTCTCATCGCGGTGCCTCGAGCACGACGGTGGTGCCGGCACCCGGCGCGGAGAAGAGGCGGGCGGTTCCGCCGACCTCGCGGAGGCGGTTGACCACGCTCTCCTTGAAACCCAGGCGCTCTTCCGACACGCCCTCGAGGTCGAAGCCGACGCCGGCGTCGGTGACCATGGCGCGGACCATCTCGTTGTCGTGGATGATCGTGACGTGCGCCTCGGCGACCCCGGCGTGCCGGCGGACGTTCTCGAGGCACTCGGCGAGGGCGAGCAGGAACGCGTCGAGCACGTTGGTGGGGAGCAGGACCTGGCCGGTGCCGTGCCAGCTGACCTCGAGGCCCATCCGGCCGAAGCGCTGCTTGACCGACTCGAGAGTCTGTCCGAGGGGGCTCTCCTCGGACGTGTTGAGGTTGTAGTCGCCGGAGGCCTGCGGCTGGGGCGTCGAGCCGAGACGGAGGTGGCGCAGCAGCCGGGCGTCCTCGGCGGCCTGGGCCTGAAGTGCGGCGGGCGTGACGCCGAACCCGGAGTGCGCGAGGAGGGTGAGGGTGGCCAGCACGGTGTCGTGGAGGAGGCGGGCGCCCTGGCGTCGCTGGGCCTCGGTCTCGCTGGCCTGGCGCTCGGCGCGGTGCGCGTTGCCGATCGAGTAGATGCGGCGGGCGGCCCGGGGGACGCTGTTGCCGATCCAGAAGCCGGCGACGAAGCAGAGCACCCAGCCGAGCAGGACGGCGGCGACCTGCACCGAGAGGACGGAGTGGGTGCCGACGACGACCTCGGCGACGACCAGGACGGCGGCGACCGCCCCGAGCACGACGCGGCGGGTGGACGACGAGAGCAGGAGGGCGAACGAGGCGACCGCGCCGCCGACCAGCGGGATGACCGCCGTCGCGAGGGGACCGTCGATGCCGCCGGGGATCAGGGCGACGCCGCCGGCGGCGAGGCCCGCGGCCATTCCGAGGATGACCCACAGCAGATTGCGGGAACGGCCGACCATGATGAGGAAGACGACCATGGCGGCGGAGCAGAGGGCGATCAGCGCGAGCCGCGGGTAGTCGATGACGCCGGGGTAGCTCAACGCCACGAGCGACACCACGGTGCACGCGATTCCTAGGAACCGGGTCGTGGTTCGGAGGAGCCGATCACGCTCCTGGGCGAAGAGATCCATTCGAGTCCAACGGTCATGGTGGGAAGCGGCCTGCGGGGGCGCCTAGACACATCGTTCCACAAGTTGTCCCCCGAGGCGGGGCACGGCGCGCAGTCCTGTGGGCCTCTGCGCTCAAGCGAGACGGGTGTCCGTGCGGGATCCGGATGGTTCCCGAGCGAGTCTCATTGTGGCCTGTGCGGCGTCATCCTTCAAGCAAGGCTCGAAGGTGTGTCCCGACGAGCTCGTTCTCGATGAGGAATCCGTCGTGCCCGAACTCGCTGGGCAGGATCACGGCGTCTGTCGCCGCCGTCTGCCGCAGGCCCGCCGCGATGAGCTCCTGGTCGTGCGGCGGGAAGAGGCGGTCGGTGTCGATCCCCAGCACGAGCGACGTCGCGGTGACCCGGGCGAGGGCGGCCGTCACGCCCCCGCGGTCGCGACCCAGGTCGTGCGAGTTCATGGCGCGCGCGAGCGTCACGTAGCTGTTCGCGTCGAAGCGCCTCGTGAACTTGTTGCCGTGGAAGTCCAGGTAGCTGGACACGGCGAACCGACCCTGCCCGACCAGGGGGGAGAGGTCGCTCTGCCAGCCGCGCCCGAAGCGCTTGTTGAGCTCATCGGGCGAGCGGTAGTTGAGGAGCGCCATGCGGCGGGCCAGGGCCAGACCCCGATACGGGCCCTCGCCTTCGGGCGACTCGTAGTAGTCGCCGCCGGCGAAGCCCGGATCCATGTGGATGGCCTCGACCTGCACCGTGTTGAGAGCGATCTGGTCGGCGCTCGAGAACGCCGTGGTCGAGAGGACGCCCAGACGCTCGACGCGGTCGGGCGAGCCCACGGCCCACTCGAGGGCGTGCATGCCGCCCATGGAGCCGCCGATGACGGCCTTCCAGCGGTCGATCCCGAGGGCATCCGAGAAGGCGACCTGAGCCGCGACCTGGTCGCGGATGGTCAGGCGCGGGAAGCGCGAGCCCCATTCGACGCCGTCGGGGGCGAGCGACGAGGGGCCGGTCGAGCCCTGGCAGCCGCCGAGCATGTTGGGCGCGACGACGAACCAGCGGTCGGTGTCGATGGCGAGACCCGGGCCGACGACGCCGGGCCACCAGCCGGCCGTGGTGTGGCCCAGGGAGGCGGGCCCGGTGAGGTGGCTGTCGCCGGTGAGGGCGTGCAGCACGAGCACGACGTTGGAGTCGTCGGCGGCGCGCGTGCCGAACGTCTCGTACGCGATGCGCGGACGGGGGAGCACCTCGCCGGTCTCGAGGAGCAGGTCGTCGATCGACTCGAACCGGCGGTCGCCGACCGGGTCGCCGTCGCGCCAGGCCCCGGTGACCGGAGGCTTGCCCAGCATCGTCCGGCGGGTGCGCTCGGTGACGACGCTCGACGGGACCGTGTCTTCGGGTGTCGTCTGCCAGTCCATTTGACTCCAGCATGTCAACAAAGAGCGGCGGCTGCCGGAACATTACGTCCGGGAGCCGCCGCTTCGGGGTGGATCGTCAGTTGCTCTTGAGGAGGCCCGCCGTCACGTCGGCGGCCGCCGCGAAGCCCGCCGCCAGGTCGGCCTTGAGATCGGCGACGTTCTCGAGCCCGATGGAGAGCCTGACGAGGCCGGGAGTGACTCCGGTCGTGAGCTGCTGCTCGGGGGTGAGCTGCGAGTGCGTCGTCGATGCCGGGTGGATCACGAGCGAGCGCACGTCGCCGATGTTGGCCAGGTGGCTGAACAGCGACAGGCCGTCGACGAGCGCCTTGCCCGCGTCGACGCCGCCCTTGAGCTCGAAGCTCAGCACGGCTCCGACGCCCTTGGGAGCGTACTTGTTGGCGGCGGCGTACCAGGGGCTGGTGGGGAGGCCGGCATAGAAGACGTTGGCGACGTCGTCGCGGGCGTCGAGCCACTCGGCGATCTCCTGGGCGTTCTGCACGTGGCGCTCGATGCGGAGGCTCAGAGTCTCGATGCCCTGGATCAATGCGAAGGCGGTGTCGGCCGAGTTCGACGAGCCGAGGTCGCGGAGCAGCTGCACGCGCGCCTTGATGATGTACGCGAGCGAGTCGCCCACTGCTGTCGTGTAGCTGGCGCCGTGGTACGAGGGATCCGGGACGGTGAGCTCCGGGAACTTCTCGACGTTCTTCGACCACTCGAACTTTCCGCCGTCGACGATGAGACCGCCGATGACCGTGCCGTGGCCGCCGAGGAACTTCGTCGCCGAGTGCACGACGATGTCGGCGCCGTGCTCGAACGGGCGGATCAGGTAGGGCGTCGCGATCGTGTTGTCGACGATCAGCGGCACGCCGGCCTCGTGGGCGACGCTCGACACCAGCGAGATGTCGAGGATGTTGATCTTCGGGTTGCCGATCGTCTCGGCGAAGAACAGCTTCGTGTTCGGGCGCACGGCGCGGTGCCACTCGTCGGCGTCGTCCTGGTTCTCGACGAACGTGGTCTCGATGCCGAGCTTCGCGAGCGTGTACTTGAACAGGTTGTAGGTGCCGCCGTAGATCGACGACGACGAGACGATGTGGTCGCCCGCCTGGGCGATGTTCAGGATCGCGAGGGTCTCGGCCGCCTGGCCCGACGAGACGAGCAGCGCGCCGGAGCCGCCCTCGAGCGTCGCGATGCGCTGCTCCACGACGTCGTGGGTGGGGTTCATGATGCGCGAGTAGATGTTGCCGAACTCGGCGAGCGCGAACAGGTTCTTCGCCTGCTCGGCGCTCTCGAACACGTACGAGGTCGTCTTGTAGATCGGCGTCGCGCGAGCGTGCGTCGTGGGGTCGGGCTGGGCGCCCGCGTGGATCTGCTGGGTCTCGAACTGCCAGTCGCTCATGATGCTCTCCTGAAGTCGTGCGGGTGTCTGACGGGCCCGTCGACGGTGATCGGACCCCGGTTGAGGCCGAGCCTAGGAGCGCGGGCCTCTGGCCGGCAACGGAGCGGACACGCGGCGTAACCTCGGCCCGCGGGCACGCTCATCGCAGCGGGGATCGTCTCCCTCGACGGCTTCATCGTCGACGCCGGCGGCACGATGCACGCGCGGTGCGCCGCGAGCGCCGGCGGCTGCCTGCCCGCCGCGAGCAGTAGCGTTGCAGGGACGCACGCAACCTAGGGAAGGCGCACACGCATGGCGAAGAGAGCACTGGTCACCGGAGCGAGCTCGGGCATCGGAGAGGCCACCGTGCGCCTGTTCCGCTCTCACGGCTGGGACGTCCTCGCCGTCGCCCGCCGCGAGGACCGCCTCGCGGCGCTCGCCGACGAGACCGGCGCCACCTGGTTCCGCGCCGACGTCACCAGCGACGACGACATGGCCGCGCTGCGCGCGCACGTCGAGTCCACCGGACCGCTGCACGCCCTCGTGAACAACGCCGGCGGCGCCTTCGGCCTCGACAGCGTCGAGACGGGCTCGATCGACGACTGGCAGCGGATGTTCGACGTCAACGTGCTCGGCACCAAGCGCGCGCTCAGCGCCCTGCTCCCGTCGCTCCGCCGCGGCGCCGACGAGGCGGGCTCGGGCGACATCGTCACAATCACCTCGATCGCCGGGCACATCGCCTACGAGAACGGCGGCGGCTACAACGCCGCGAAGTTCGCCCAGCACGCCGTCGTCGCGGCGCTCCGCCTCGAGCTCAACGGCGAGCCCCTCCGGGTCATCGAGATCGCCCCCGGCATGGTCAAGACCGACTTCTCGCTCGTGCGCTTCGCCGGCGACCAGGAACGCGCCGACGCCGTCTACGCCGGCGTCGAAGCTCCGCTCACCGCCGACGACATCGCCGAGGCCGTTGTGCACGCCGTCGAGCTGCCGCCGCACGTCAACCTCGACCTCGTCACCGTCAAGCCCGTCGCGCAGGCGCAGCCCTACAAGCTCGCGCGCGGTCCGCTCTCCACCCGCTGAGCCGGGACCGCGCAGGGAGCCGCTAGCCGATCGAGACGAAGTCCGAGACGGTGTCGCGCGGCAGCACGTCGGCGGTCGCCATGACCTCCATCTCGAGCAGCTTCACCCAGCCGCCCGACGACGACAGGAACGCGGTGTCGGACGCGTCGCGCCCCGTGGCGATCCGCACCAGGCTCTGCCGGGGAGCCAGCCCCGTCGCGTCGATCGCGTACCAGACGCCGTCGACCAAGGCCTCCGCGACCGCGTGGAAGTCCATCGGCCACAGCCCCGGCGCGTAGACCGACACCAGCCTGGCCGGCACGTCCCGCGCTCGCAGCAGGGCCACCACGAGGTGCGCGTAGTCGCGGCACACGCCCCGACGGTCGAGGAACGTCTGCACCGCGCCGTCCGTCGGCGAGCTCGACCCCGGCACGTACGACAGGTGCCCGTTGACCCACGTCCCGATGGCCGACACGAGCTGCTGCCCCCGCAGCCCGCCGAACTCGCTCTTCGCCATCGGGAAGAGCGTGTCGGACTCGCAGTACCGGCTCGGCCGCAGGTACTGGATCGTGTCGAGCGCCCCCAGCTCGATCGGCTCCGTGCGCCCCGACACCTCGACGCGGTACTCCATCTCGAGGACGCCCGGCTGCATCGTCGCCACCTGGAGCCGCGTGCCCCGATCGTCGACGACCTCGCGCACCGGCACGTCGACCCCACCCTGCCGCACCGACAGCGACTCGACGACCGACTGCCCCTCGGCGGCGGCGACGGACAGCACCAGCTCCGCGGGCTCGGTCGCTGACAGGACGAGCCGGGACGATGCGTTGCGCTTCATCGAACGAGCATCCCACGCCCCGGGGGATCCCCGTCGCCGCCATCCCGACGACGTAGGGTCGTCGGGTGACCTCGATCGACCGCCGCACGTTCCTGACCGGAGCCTCCGTCGCCGGAGTGGCAGCCGTCAGCGCCGTCGCGCTCGCCGCCTGCACCAGCCCGAGACCGTCGCCCACCGCGACCACCACCGTCACCGAGACGCCGACCGCCGCCGGCCCCTCGACGTGGCAGGCGCTCGCCGCCGCCGTGTCGGGAACGCTCCTGCGCCCGTCGAGCGTCGGCTACGGCTCCGCCAAGCAGACCGAGAACCCGCGCTTCGACGACGCCGCGCCGCTCGGCATCCTCCGGGCGGCCTCGACCTCCGACGTCATCGCCGGGCTGGCCTTCTGCAGGAACTCGGCCACCCCTCTCGCGGTCCGATCGGGCGGGCACAGCTACGCCGGCTGGTCCGCCGGGGGTGCCGCAGGAACGGACGTCGACCCGTCCCTCGTCATCAGCACGGCCGCTCTCGACACCGTCGAGCTCTCGGGCGACGGAGCCTCGGTCACCGTCGGGCCGGGCGCTCCGCTGGCCGCCGTCTACGAGAAGCTCGCCGCCGCCGGCCGCGCGATCGGCGCGGGCTCGTGCGGCACCGTCGCCATCGGCGGCCTGACGCTCGGCGGGGGAGTCGGAGTGCTCTCGCGCTCGTTCGGCCTGACCTGCGACCAGCTCGCCGCCGTCGAGATCGTGACCGCCGACGGTGTCGTCCATCACGCATCGGCGACCGAGGACGCCGACCTCTTCTGGGCCTGCCGCGGCGGCGGCGGCGGCCTCGTCGGGATCGTCGCGTCGATGACCTTCACCACCCGGCCCGCCCCGACGGTGACCATGTGGTCGATCGAATGGGACTGGCGATGGGCGGTGCGGGTCCTGAACGTGTGGCAGGGCTGGGCGCCCGGGGCGTCCGACCAGCTGTGGTCGACGCTGAAGCTGCTGGCGGGGTCGACGCACGGCAGCACGCCGTCGCTGACCGTCTCGGGCACCTGGACCGGGAGCACGCCGCTCGAGGACGAGCTCGCGCCGTTCCTGGCCGCGGTCAAGGCGACGCCCTCGTCGCAGACGGCGGTCGCCCACGAGTACGGCGACGCGATGCTCCGGTACGCGGGCTGCGCAGGCGAGCCGGCGTCGGCCTGCACGACCGGTGAGGGCGGTGTCCTGAAGCGCGTCTCCGAGTCGGGCACGTCCAGCATGCCGACCGTGACGCTCGACGGCGACGCGATCCGTCGGCTCGTGGCCAAGGTCGAGGCCGCGGGCGGCATCGTCGGCCTCACCGAGGGCGGGATCTCGCTCGACGCCCTGGGCGGCGCAGTCGGCCGCGTCGCCGCCGCCGACACGGCCTTCCCGCACCGGACCGCTCTCTTCAGCGTCCAGTACACGGCCACCTTCGCGGACGGCGCCGACCCCCGGGCCTACGACGAGTACGTGCGCGACTTCCGTCGCTCGCTCTCGACGCCGTGGGGTGACGCGGCCTACGTCAACTACGCCGACCCCTCGCTCACCTCACCCGGGCAGAGCTACTTCGGCGAGAACCTGGCGCGTCTGACGAAGATCAAGACGACCGTCGATCCGAAGAAGCTCTTCGATCAGCCGCACCTGCTCTCGTGACGGCACATCATTCGAACACATGTTCGAGTGATCGGCTAGGCTGAGGCTATGTCCCTCTCGTTCCAGACGTCGCTCTTCGACGATCCAGCCCTCCTCGACGACCCGGTCCTGGGTGCGACGCCGGTCCTCGGCCCGCTGGGCGCGTCCGTGCAGCGGATCGAGCTCGGCGAGGGCGCCTGGCTCGACCTCCGGCCCGGCTGGGTCGGCCACTCCGACGACCTCTTCGAGCGGCTCGTCGACCGCGTGCCGTGGCAGGCCGATCGCCGCGAGATGTACGACCGCGTGGTCGACGTGCCGCGCCTCGTGTCGTGGTTCGGGCCGCGAGCCGTGCTGCCCGACCCGGTCCTCGCGGAGGCCCAGTCCGCACTCAACGACCACTACCGCCGACCACCCGGTCAGGTCTTCGAGACGGCTGGCCTGTGCTTCTACCGCACAGGAGACGACAGCATCGCCTGGCACGGCGACAAGGTCGGCAAGGCCATCGACCGCGACACAATGGTCGCGATCGTGTCCGTCGGCGCCGAGCGGACCCTGGCGGTGCGGTCGAGGTCCGGCGGCGAGGTGCGGCGGTTCCCCCTCGGGCACGGCGACCTGCTCGTGATGGGCGGCAGCATGCAGCGCACGCACGAGCACTCGATCGCCAAGACCAAGCGGGCCGTCGGGCCGCGGATCAGCGTGCAGTTCCGGCCCGACTGGTCGAGGTCGGCGTAGCGGCCGTCCGGCCGTCCGGGCCGGCACGCCGGCACGCCGGTCGAGCCGCCTCGAACGGGTCGCACCGCGGGGCCGCTCGGCACTACGGTTGATCCATGGTTGCCCTCCCCGAAGACGCGCCGGTCGCGTCCCCCGACGTCGACACGGCCGAAGCGGCCACAGGCCCGGCGCGCGACGCCAGCCGCGAGATCCTCGGCTGGCTCGAGTTCGGCGAGGCATCGCGCGAGCTCGCCCAGGACGTTCTCGCATCGGGCTTCCGCCCCGACGTCGTGGTGGCGATCGCCCGCGGCGGGCTCCTGCTCGCCGGCGCGATCTCGTACGCGCTCGACACGAAGATGTGCGGCTCGATCAACGTCGAGTTCTACACGGGCATCAACTCGGTGCTCGAGAAGCCCGTCATCCTCCCTCCGGCGCTCGACGCCCCGGCGCTCAGCGGCAAGCGCGTCCTGCTCGTCGACGACGTCTCCGACTCGGGCCGCACGCTCGAGCTCGTCCGCGACATCCTCCGCGGCCACGGCGCCGACGTGCACACGGTCTGCCTCTATGCGAAGCCGCGCACGATCCTCGAGCCCGACCACGTCTGGCGCCACACCGCCGACTGGATCACCTTCCCCTGGAGCGCGCTGCCTCCGGTGACGGTGAGCACGTGAGCATCCACCTTGTCGGCGGTGGCTGGGCGTCAGACTCCACGGAGGTCTACGAGCTCTTCGTCGCCGAGGCGTCGACCCGCGCCGCCCGGATCGGCCGCGACGTGCCGCGCATCGCGGTGCTCGTCGTCGTCGAGGACGACGTCCCGTCGGCCGACTTCCGCACCGGGTTCCCCGAGATGCTGGCCTCGATCGGGCCGTGCGAGCCGCTCGTCACCGAGGTGATCTCGAGCGACGTCTTCGATACGACCGTTCTCTCCGACATCGACGGCCTGCTCATCGCCGGCGGCATGACTCCCGCGTACTTCGAGGCGGTCGTGCCCCTCGTCGACCAGGTGCGGCTGCTCGTCAGCGACGGCCTGCCCTACCTCGGCTTCTCGGCCGGAGCGATGATCGCGGCCGACACGGCCATCCTCGGCGGATACCGCATCGGCGGCGTCGAGGTGTGCCCGCAGGACAGCTCCGAAGACCTCGACGAGGTCACCCTCGTGCAGGGGCTGGGCCTGGTCGACCTCGCCGTCGACGTGCACGCGGCCCAGTGGGGAACCCTCACCCGGCTCATCGCCGCGACCGAGGCCGGCATGGTCACCGGTGGCGTCGCCATCGACGAGAACACCGCGCTGATCGTCGGCGAGGGCGCCCTGGCGGTCATCGGCCAGGGCAGCGTCTGGCGGGTCGAGCCTCAGCTCGACGACGACGGCGAGATCGTCGGCGTCTCGGTCGGGACGCTGGCGGTCGAGCAGTGAGCGGCCTTCAGTGAGCAGCGAGCAGTGAGCGGCGCGCCGTGAGCGTCCATCCGCTCCACGAGCTCGTGGAGTCCGGATGGGCACGGGCTCTGGAGCCCGTCGCCGGCCGGGTGGCCGAGATGGGGCAGTTCCTGCGCCAGGAGACCGAGGCGGGGCCCGGCTACCTGCCGCACGGCGACGACGTGCTGCGCGCGTTCACGTACCCGTTCGACGACGTCCGGGTGCTGATCGTGGGGCAGGATCCCTACCCCACGCCCGGCCACCCGATCGGGCTGTCGTTCGCCGTCGACCCTCACGTGCGGCCCGTGCCGCGGAGCCTGGCCAACATCTACCGCGAGCTCGACGACGACCTGGGGATCGCGCCGGTCGCGCACGGCGACCTGACGCCGTGGGCGCGGAACGGCGTGATGCTGCTCAACCGGGTGCTGACCGTGCAGCCGGGGCTCGCCGCCTCGCACCGGCGCAAGGGCTGGGAGCAGGTCACCGACCGGGCCATCGAGGCGCTGGTCGCCCGCGATCGGCCGCTCGTCGCGATCCTCTGGGGTCGCGACGCGCAGTCGCTGAAGCCGCTCCTCGGCGACACTCCCCGCATCGAGTCGGCGCATCCGTCGCCGCTGTCGGCGTCGCGCGGGTTCTTCGGCTCGAAGCCGTTCAGCCGCGCGAACGCGCTGATCCGCGAAGCGGGCGGCGAGCCCGTCGACTGGCGGCTGCCGGCCTGACGGAGCGACGGACGTCGGCCTGAGCCCCTGCGTGGGGGCGTGCGCCCGCGGCCCGGTCGTGCAAGGGTTGGCGGGTGCTCGAAGAGGAATACCAGCCGCGTCGCGTCCTGCCGCGCCACCTGCGGCCCGAGCCTGTGCCCGAGGCTCCGTTCTCGTACGAGATCCGCACGGCCGTCGCCGCCGACCTGCCGGCGGTTCGCGACGTCTACAACCTGTACGTCGCCAACTCGACGGTGACCTTCGACACGAAGCAGAAGTCGCTGCACGAGTGGCGCGCCGTCTTCAGCCGATCAGAGCGGCTGGAACTGCCCTTCCTCGTCGCGGTCTCTCCCGCCGGCACGCTCCTCGGCTACGCGCACGTCGTGCCGTGGGGCAACCGCGCCATCAATCGCACGGTCGTCGAGACCTCTATCTACCTGGGGCCGGCGTCGACCGGGAAGGGCCTCGGCAAGGCGCTTCTGGCCGCGCTGCTCGATGCCTGCCAGCAGGCCGGGGTGCGCCAGGTGATCGCCATCATCGGCGACCAGGGCGCCGATGCATCGATCCGGCTGCACGCGTCGTTCGGGTTCAAGGAGATCGGCCGCATGGGCCGTGTCGGCTTCAAGTTCGACCGCTGGCTCGGCACGGTGACGATGCAGAAGAACCTCAAGAAGCTCAAGAGGCGCTAGGTTTTCGGCATGCCTTTCGAGCAGTGGTACGACGACGAGACCCGCGAGGCCGCGACGGCACGAGTGCTGCAGCGACTCGCCACGAACCCCGGCGACCGGCACGTGTTCACCGTCGTGGCCGACGAGTTCACCGTCGACCAGCCGTCGCTGCGGGCCTGGGTGGAGGCGGCGTCGCCGGAGTCGGTCGCACCCGCGCGTGCATCGCGCCGGCCCAAGTTCTCGCCGGTGGTGCGGACTCTGATCGCGCCCGCCGCTCGCGCCTCGGCGGACGAAGCGCCCGATCCTGCGCCCGGATCAGCACCGGAAGCTCCCGGAGCGGTCGAGCCTGCGGACGCCACGTCGCCCGGGCCCGACGCTGACGAGGACGAGCCGTCGATCGAACCGGCCCGCGAGCCGACTCCCGTGAGCGACCGCGTGACGGCACTCGAGGCCGAAGCGGCGACGCTCCGTCGGGAAAACGCGGCACTCACGGACGCGATGCGGGTCGTCCTGGGCGCCTGACCGAGAGTTCGACCCAGTCGGCCGCCCGAGGGCTCAGTCGGTCACCGACGCGTCGACCGCTTCCGTCATCTCGGCGAGGAACGCGACGATGCCTCTGGCGGCCTCGGGGCTCAGGCGCTCGGCCGCGAGGATCATGCGCGCGTGCATGCCGGCCATGGTCGCTCGCACCTCGTCGTCGCTGTTGCCGGTCGCCGTGAGGAAGATGCTCCGCTTGTCGGACGGGTTCTTGCTCCGGACGATGTGACCGGAGGCCTCGAGCCGGTTGATGAGGACCGCCGTCGAGGCGGAGGTGATACCGAGGTGCTCGGTGAGTCGAGAGGCGGTCACGCTCCGATCGGCTCGCTGCTCGCGGAGGAGGAAGCGGATGGCGGCCAGATCGGTCTCGCCCATCTTCATCGAGAGCCGGGTGCGTGCGCGCATCTCCTTCTCGGCTTGGCGATAGCGCCGGAGCGCATTCAGAACCGCCGCACCTCTCTCGGCGCCGTCCTGGGCATACCAGTAGCCCGACTCGTCGAATGTCGCCGCCGCCGCTGAGTGGTGTGTTCCCGCCATGACTAGAGACTATTGCCTAGACGGTGTAGGTAGGCCTTGCGATGGTTTCCGGGGGCCTTCGGATCGGGGATTATCCGAATAGCGCAGACTTCGGACGAAATAGGTAGTCCGTCTAGGCAACTGGGTCATACTGAGGATGTGCCACCGGTTCACGGCGGGGGCACGTCCCGATTCACGGCGGGACTATCCGCACCACCGTTTACCTCAGGCTGCAGGGCCGGAAATGAGTTGAACCAATGTCCATTCATCGCGCCGAAAACGCATCTTCCCCGTTCTCCGAGGTCCGGCAGATCCATCGGGATCGCACCTGGGCCGTCATCGCGGTCGCCACGCTGTCGGCGAGCAGCTTCGTCATCGCCGGCGCCCTTACCGCACTGGGGGTCCTGGCATGAATCCCGAGTACGACCTCGACGAGACCCAGCCGCTCGACCTCGCCGAGCTGAGGGACCTCATGGCGGCGGACGCCGCATGAGCGCCTACCTCCGCGAGAGGGGTATCGCGCCGGCTCGAATCGGCGTCTACCCCAAGCGATATGGACGCAGCTCGTTCCCGCGCACGGCCCAGCGGATCACCCAGAGCGACGTGCTCCAGGAGGAGCTCCGGCGCGGACCCGTGTCGGCTCCGGACCTCTGCTATGCCGACTTCTTCGTCTCGGCAGCCGCGGCGCCGACTCGGCTCGGCACCTCCAAGGTCGCCTGAGGCCTCCCTCCGCGCGGCCCGGCCGCGGTGCATCGAATACCTCTTGCCCATCCTGATCGTCGACGACCAGGACTACGAGAAAGAACTCCCATGTCGAAGAACTCCATCCCCAGCCTGTCGCAGCTCGTCCACGAGGACCTCGTCGGCTACGTGTCCCAGCAGTTCGGCGAGATCACGAGCTGGACTGACGAAGACTGATTCGTCTCGTCCGGACTCCGCCCAGGTGTCTCATGCTCGTCTGGGCCGATCGGGCTCAGCGGACCCGGCTGTCTTGGGCCTCGCGCCAGATCGCCTCGGCCTGGGGGCGATCCAGGCGCATGCCGCGGGACATCAGATCGTGGACGACGTCGCCCTTGGTCACGCCGCACCAGGCGGGACTGCGGCAGGTGCACCGCTCGTCGTCGCCGGGTGAGAAGTCGTCGTCCGGCTGGCGTTCGACTCCCGGGTGCGGCGGGGTCGACTTCGCCGTGGTGACGACCGGGGGATTGGCGGCGGCCTCGGTGACGGCAGCCCGAGCGACCCGGCGGAGGAACGAGAGATTCTCCCGGACCTGCTTGCCGATCGGGGTGAGGGAGGCTGCGCGCACGGTGCGGGCGGAGATCCGTGCGGCAGCGTCGAGTCGTTCTCCCACGGGCATCCCTTCCGTCCGGTCCGTCCAGACTACGGGCCCGGAAGCCCGATCGACCAGCCTCTTCCCGGTGCTGGAGCACGACTCGATACAGCCGTCGGCGAACATGGTCGGAGCACGGGCGCCTACCCCTTATAGTTGCGGCGGGCAACAGGCCTGACGGGCGTTCCGCCCCCCGCACGACTTCGCAGGAGAACAGCATGGCAGCCGATTACGACGCACCCCGCAACGCCCCCGAGGGCGACAGCGACGACACTGTCCGCTCGCTGGCCGCGCGTGGTCCGCAGGCGACCGGTCTGGTCGCCGACCTCGACGACGGCGACGCCTCGGGCGGGTTCCAGCTCGACGCCACCGACGTCGACGAGGCGCTCGACGTCGTCGTGCTCCCGATGCAGGAGAACGAGTTCACCTGCGTCGAGTGCTTCCTGGTGCGCCCGCGCATCCAGCTCGACCACGAGTCGAAGCTGGGCCCGGTCTGCATCGAGTGCGCCTCCTAGCCGTCCGGCTCTCGTCACCGGTCGCGCGCCCTATTGGTGCGTGCCGCCCAGCTCCAGCAGACCGACTCCCGCGATGACGAGCACGATCCCGCCGATCTGCGTCAGGGTGAGCGGCTCATGGAACACCAGCCAGCTGATGGCTGCGACGAGCACGACCCCGACCCCCGCCCAGACGGCGTAGGCGACGCCGAGCGGCACGTCGGCGCGCAGGGTCTGCGACAGGAAGAAAAACGACGCCACGTAGCCCACGACGACCACGATGTACGGCCACCACGGGGCGTTCGGAGAGCTGACGACACGGAGGAACGTGGTCGCGACGACCTCGCTGACGATCGCGAGGGCCAAGAACAGGTAGCCCACGGTCACTCTCCCGTCACGCCGTCGAGCTGCTCGCGCAGGATGTCGACGTGACCCGCGTGGCGCGCCGTCTCCTCGATCAGGTGCAGCAGCACCCACCGGAGCGTGAACCGACCGTCGCGGGTCAGCGTGTCGAGCGGCACGTCGCGGATCGCATCGGAGGCCTCGTTGCACGCGGCCTCGTACTCGGCGAGGGCCGTCGCAAGCGTGGTACCGGGCTCGATGCGGAACTCGCCGTCGGGGTCGGCCGAGTTCCAGCGCGTCTCGAACGGAAGGCCGAGCAGGTCGTCGAGGATCCAGCTGCGCTCGACGTCGGCCAGGTGCTGCAGCAGCCCGATGACGGTGGTGAGCGACGGCAGGGGGCGGGTCGCGGCGAGGGCGTCGGTGAGCCCCTCGGACTTCAGGGCGACGGTGGAGCGCTGGAACTGGAGGAACCCCTCGAGCATCGCGCGCTCGTCGCCTGTCTCAGGAGCGTCGAGCCGGGGCAGAAGTGCAGTCATGGCGTCCACGGTATCGGCGGCGGGTGAACGCGCCGGTGCCGCCGGCATCCGGTATTCGTTTCTGGACACTTTCCCTGGGCGTGAATTCACGCACGGGGAAAGTAGCCGGAGACGAACTCCCCTGGGTGCTCGGGCGCGTCTGTCGGCGCCCGCCGGATGCTCGTCGGGATCCGTGGCTAGGCTCGGACCGATGTTCGAACTCCACCACCTGAGCGCCCAGGAGCAGTACGACTGGCTGCGACGCCGCGAGGTCACCCCGCGCGAGCTCGTCGACCACTACCTCGAGCGCATCGAGCGCGTCGATCCCGGTGTCGGCGCGTTCGTCACCGTGACGGCCGACGCCGCACGCGAACGCGCCGACGCCCTGAGCGCCGCGGGTTCGACGACGGCGCCCCTGTGGGGTCTCCCGCTCGCCGACAAAGACCTGACCGACCGGGCCGGCGTCCCGACCTGGTCGGGGTCGCGGTTCTCGCGCGGCCGCATCCCGGCGCACTCGGCCGGCGTGGTCGAGGCGGTCGACGAGGCGGGCGCCATCAGCCTCGGCAAGACCGCGACCCCGGAGTTCGGCATGACCTCGTACACCGAGACGCTCATCGGCCCGCCGACGCGGAACCCCTACGACGTCGCGGCGAACGCAGGCGGCTCGAGCGGGGGCGCCGCGGCGGCCGTCGCGGCCGGTCTCCTGCCGTTCGCCCCGGGATCGGACGGCGGCGGATCGATCCGGATCCCCGCCGCGGCGACAGGCCTCGTCGGCCTCAAGCCCTCGCGCGGGCGGGTGCCGTCGCAGTCGGGCATCACCAGCCTCGGCGGGCTCGCCGTCGGGGGCCCGATCAGCAGGAACTGCGCTGACGCGGGCATGCTCCTGGACGCACTCGTCGCTCCCGACTCCGCCGCCCCCCGCGACCAGTACGCGCTCCGGGCGCCCTCCGGCGACTCGTTCTCGTTCCTGGCGGCGGCCGTGCGCGGCGAGGGACGCTTCCGGATCGCCACCACGACCACGTCGCCGTGGGACGACGCCTACGACGTGCGCGTCGACCCCGCCGTGCTCGCCGCCCTCGACCTCGCGATGGACCACCTGGCGGCCGTCGGGCACGAGGTCGAGCCGGACGCCGTGCGCGTTCCGGTCGGGGAGTACGCGACCCACTTCCGCACGCTCTGGCAGGCCGGCGCCGCGACGATCCCGGCCGAGGGCGACGATCTCGACCTGCTCGAGCCCCTGACGCGCTGGCTCGTCGAGCGGGGGCGGGCGCTCTCGGCCCGCGACCTCGCGACGGCCCTCGCCGGGCTGACCGCCTACGAGCGCACGGTGATCGCCGACTTCGCGCCGTACGACGCCGTCCTGACTCCCACCGTCGCGCTCCTGCCGCGCCCGAACGGCTGGTACGACGCCGTCGATGGGGAGCGCAACTTCGAGCAGCAGTGCCTCTACGCGCCGTTCACCTCGTTCGTCAACGTCGCAGGCCTGCCCGCCATCACGCTGCCGGTGGCCGAGCACGAGGGCGTGCCCGTAGGCGTCCAGCTCGTCGGGCGACCGGGCCGCGAGGACGTCCTGCTCGCGATCGGCGCGCAGCTGGAGCGCCGCCTGAAGTGGCAGCGCCGGCACCCGCCGCAGTGGTAGCAGCTGGATCGCAACCGCCGTTCAGTCGAGCGTCGGCACCGCCGCGATGAGCTTCTGCGTGTAGGGGTCCTGCGGCGACCGCAGGACGGCCGACGTCGCCCCCTGCTCGACGATCCGCCCGCCGTTCATCACGGCGACGCGGTCGGCGAGGTGGTCCACGAGGCCGAGGTCGTGCGAGACGATCAGCAGGGCGAGGCCCATCTCGTCGCGGAGCTCGGCGAGCAGCTCCAGGATCTGCGCCCGCACCGTCACGTCGAGCGCGCTGAGCGGCTCGTCGCCGACGAGCAGCCGTGGGCCGTGCACGAGTGCCCGGGCCAATGCGATGCGCTGCCGCTGGCCGCCGCTGAACTCGTACGGGTAGCGGTCGAGGACGGCCATCGTCAGCCCGACCCGGTCGAGCGTCTCGATGACGGTCGCCGTGTGGTTGCCGGGGATGTCGAGGGCGCGCAGCGGCTCGGAGACGATGTCGAGCACGCGCATGCGGGGGTCGAGCGACGCGTACGGGTCCTGCAGCACGACGCCGGTCTGGCGGCGGAACCACCGCAGCGACGACGCCGTGCCGGGCGCGATCGGCCGGCCGTCGAACTCGACGGTGCCGGCAGACGCCCGATCCAGCGCCAGCAGGATCCTCACGAGCGTCGACTTGCCCGAGCCGGATTCCCCGATCAGCCCGACGCTCTCGCCGACCCCGACCGACAGCGATGCGTCGACGACGGCGTGCCGCACGACGCCGGGGGTGAAGAGGGTCTGGCGGGGGAGCACGAAGTCGCGGCCGATGCGGGTGCCGAGGAGGAGCGGGGTCACGATGCCCTCCACGTGGTGGCGCGGGCGGCCGCGACGAGGCCCTGCGTCACCGGGTGCTCGGCACCACGCAGGATGCCGTCGACTGTTCCGCGCTCGACGGCGCGCCCGTGCGAGAGCACGACGACGTCGGAGGTGATCCTCGCGAGCACGGCGAGGTCGTGCGTCACGAACACGAGCGAGGCCCCGCGCTCATCCACGAGCCGCTGGAAGAGGTCGAGGATCGCCGCCTGGGTGGTGACGTCGAGCGCCGTGGTGGGCTCGTCGGCGAGGATCAGCGCTGGCCGGCAGGCGAGCGCGATGGCGATGCCGACCCGCTGCCGCTGGCCGCCCGAGAGCTGGTGCGGGTAGAGGCGCACGATCTGCGCAGGATCGGGCAGCCCGACCTCGGCCGCGGCGTCGACGGCCCGCTCCAGTGCGTCCCTCCGCGACAGGCCCTCGTGCAGCCGGAGCGGCTCGCCGATCTGGCGGCCGATCGTGTGGAGCGGGTTCAGCGCGGCGAGCGGGTCTTGGAACACCATGCCGATCTGGCGGCCCCGTACGCGCGCGAGCTCGCGCTCGGACAGCCCGACGAGCTCGCGGCCGTCGAGCCGGACGCTGCCGGCGACCACGGCGTCGGCGGGCGCCAGGCCGACGAGCGACAGGATGCTCAGCGACTTGCCCGAGCCGGACTCGCCGATGAGGCCGAGTCGCCCGCCGGTGGCGACGGAGAACGAGAGGTCGTCGACGACGCGGCGGCCGCCGATCTCGATGGTGAGCCCCGAGACGTCGAGACCGCTTGACTCCCCGCTCATGCGATCGCCCCCGAGGTGACGCGGCGGGCGCGCAGCCGCGGATCGGTGGCGTCGCGCAGCGCATCGCCGAGGAGGTTGAAGGCGAGCACCGTGAGCGTGATGGCGGCGCCGGGCCAGACGACGCTGCCGGGATGGATCGCGATGTAGACCTGCAGGTCGTTGAGCAGCCGGCCCCACGACGCCGTCGACGCGGAGGCTCCGTAGCCGAGGTACGACAGGCCCGCCTCGGCGAGGATCGACGTCGCCATGGCCAGCGACAGCTGCACGACGAAGACCGGCGCGACGTTCGGCAGGATGTGGCGGCCGAGCACGCCGGCCGGGCCGACGCCGCTCGCGCGGGCCGCGAGCACGTAGTCGGTCCGGCCCACGCGGCGGATCTCGCCGCGCGATACCCGAGCGATGTTCACGCCGTAGCCGATGCCGACCGCCGTGATCACGACGCCGAGCGAGCCGCCGAGGATCGACGACAGGAGCATCGCGATCAGGATCGTCGGGAACGCGATGAGGATGTCGATCAGCACCGCGGTCGACTCGCGCACCCACCGTGCCGTGAGCGACCCGAGCGCGGCCAGGCCGATCCCGACGAGCGACGCGAGCACTCCGGCCAGGGCCGCGACGACGACCGTGGTGCGGGTGGCGGCGAACACGTAGCTGAAGATGTCGCGGCCGATGCCGTCGGTGCCGAACAGGTGGTTCAGGGACGGCGTCTGCCACGCCGAGTACGGGTCGGTGTCGAACGGGTCGTGGGGAGTCCACACGCTCGACACGACGGCCGCGACGACGAGGAGCACGATCCAGGCGGCCGCGGCGACGCCGGCGGGGCGCCGGAGGAGTTCCTGCGCCCAGGAATGCTTGGTCACTCGCCCGGCTCCCTCAGTCGCGGGTCGACCGCGCGGTGCACGAGGTCGACGATGAATCCGAGAATCAGCACGAGGCCGGTCAGAGCGAGCAGCTCGCCCTGCACCTTCGTCAGGTCGCGGACGCCGACGTCGGCGACGAGCATGCGGCCGACGCCCGGAAGCGCGAACAGCTGCTCGACCAGCACGGCGCCCACCAGCAGCGCGGCCATCTGCACGCCCAGCACCGACACGACGCTCAGCAGCACGTTCGGCAGCCCGTGCGTCAGGACCGCGCGGGTGCGGGTCATGCCCTTGGCGGCCGCGGTGCGCACGTAGTCCTCGTCGAGGGCACCGAGCGTCGCCGACCGCGTGAAGCGCAGGATCACCGCGCCCTCGATGATCCCGATCGTCAGAGCCGGCAGCAGCAGGCTCCGGAGCGCCCTGCCGGGCTCGGCCCAGCCGTCGCTCGGGTAGCCCTGCGTGGGCAGGAGCTTGAGTGCGACGGCGAACACCGCGATGAGGATCATGCCACCCCAGACGGCAGGAACTGCGGCCAGTGCCTGCGCCACCACCGACAGGGCCGTGCCCTCGGGCCGCCGGTTCCTCACCGCCGCCACCACGCCGAGCGGAATGCCGACGAGCAGGCCGATCACCAGCGACATCCCCGCGAGCGGCAGCGTCACGGTCAGCTTCTGCAGCAGCTGCGACGACACCGACGAGCCGGTGACGAGCGACGTGCCGAGGTCGCCGTGCAGCATCCCGGCCAGCCAGTCGAGGTACTGCACCGGCAGCGGGCGGTCGAGGCCGAGCTGTGTCCGGATCGCGGCGACCTGCGCGGCGGTGCCCTGGGTGCCGGCGATCACCTGGGCGACATCGCCGGTCAGGAGCCGCAGGGTGAAGAAGATCAGGGCGCTGGCGACGACCAGGCCGATGACCAGCAGCACCAGCCGCGACAGGACGAAGCGGAACACTTACGACTTCGCGAGATCGGCCAGGTCGAGGCGCGCCGAGGTCGACGACGTCGGGAAGCCGGTCACGCCGTCGTGGATCGCTGTCAGGGTGGTCGCCGTGTACAGCCAGTCGGCCGCCGCGTCGTCCGAGACGATCTTGGCGGCCTCGGCGAGCTTCTCGTCGACGACGGTCTGATCGGTGGCCGCCAGCGACTCTGCGTACAGCTCCTGCACCTTCGTGTTGTCGTAGCCGAAGTAGTACTTCGGGTTCGCCCAGTTGCCGAAGTCGTGCGACTCGGCGTGGTTGACGATGCTCAGCTGGTAGTCGTGCTTCACCAGGACGTTGTTGATCCAGGTCGTGAAGTCGGTCTGCTTGACGGTCAGCGTGATGCCGACCTTCTTGAGCTGCGACGTCAGCACGTCGCCGAGCGAGGCCGGGTAGAAGTTCGCGTACGTGAGGCTGAGCTTCAGGTTCGTCGCACCCGCCGCCTTCAGGAGCTTCCTCGCGTCGTCGGGGTCGTACGAGTCGACGCTCGTGAGGTCGTCGTAGCCGGGGTCGAGCTCGGGGATGGGCCCGCCCTGCTCGACGCCGGAGCCGCCGACTGCCGTGATGATGGCCTTGCTGTCGATGGCCTCGCGGATCGCCTTGCGCACCCGGATGTCGGTGAACGGCGCCTCGGCGTTGTTGAAGGCGAGCGTGTACTTGTCGGTGGTCTTGCCCGACTTCAGCGAGATGCCGTCGACGCCGGTCAGCTGCGACTTCAGCGTCGCGTCGACGGCGGTCTGCACGTCGACGTCGCCCGAGATGACGGCGTTGATGGCGGCGGACGCCTGCGTGTAGTACTTGAAGGTCACGCCGGCGACCTTGGCCTTCGTGCCCCAGTAGTCCGAGAACCGCTTCAGCTGGATGTTGTCACCCTGCTTCCAGCTCGCGAGCGTGTAGGGGCCGGTGCCGTTGGCCGTCGTCTTCAGGTCGTTGGTCGCGGCCTCCTCGAGCACGAGCCCGGCGCGCCCGCTCAGTGCCCACAGCAGGTTGGAGTCGGGCTCGGAGAGCTTCAGGACGACCGTGTCGGCGTCGGGGGAGCTGATCGACTTGACGGCGGCGAGGTCGGCCGTGTTCTGGAACGTCGCAGTGTCCTTGACCTGCTGGAGCGACCAGACCACGTCGGCGGCCGTCAGGTCGGCGCCGTCGTGGAACTTCACGCCCTGGTGGAGGGTGAACGTGTAGGTGAGGCCGTCGCTCGAGACCGTGTGCTTCGTGGCGAGGACGTCGACGATGTCGTTGGTCGAGGTGCGGCCGACTAGACCCTGGTAGACGTTGTCGATCAGGACCTGGTCGAGGGCGATGCCGGCGGTGGTGCGGATGTCGAGGTCGGTGGGCTCGAGCACGAGGCCGACGTTCACGACGGCGGCGGTGTCGGGCTTGCCGGTCTCGCCGGTCGTGCCGCCGGACGAGCAGCCCGCCACGACGAGGGCGGTGGCGACAGCGAGCGAGGCGGCCGCGAGAAGCCGCTTGGGGAGAGGGAAGCGAGCAGAGCTCATCAGTGAAGCAGACCTTTCGGGACGGGTGTGGACGCCGGGAGACCCGTGTCGCTTGTGAACACCGGGTCGCTGCGGACCATTCCGTCGCTGCTGAACGGATGATCGCCCCCGCCGATGATCACTGCTGAACCGTCGGCCTTGGAGAAATTACCACGGTGTCGAGAGATCGTCCGTGAGTTTGCCCCGACAAGTCGGCCAGCGACTGGCGCAATAGGTAAGGCTTACCTATTCTTGGAGCACAATGTTCCTCGCCAGTCGCACCCCCGAGCTCCAGCCGTCGGCCACCCGCATCTTCTTCGCCGGCGACACGTCGTCCATCGACGACATCCAGACGATGCTCGAGGTCCTCCCCATCTGCGCTCGAGGCCAGGTCTTCATCGAGGTCGCCGACGCCGGCGAGATCGTGCCCGTCACGGCACCCGGCCGCGTGTCGATCACCTGGCTCGATCGGTCGCGTCGCTCCGGCCGTCCCGGCACGGGCGAGCGCTGCCTCCCCGGCGTCGCCCTCGACCGAGCCGTGCGCGCGTGGATCGGCGAGTTCTTCGTCGAGCGGGCCGACCTCGTCGACAGCGACTACGTCTTCTGGCTCGGCGGCCCGACGTCGTTCGCCTACGACCTGCGCCACGACCTCGGCGAGCTCTTCGACGCGGCCCCGGCCCTCTAGGTCGGGTCGGGCGGGGGCGCGCCAGTTCCTGCGCCCTGGCTGGTGTGCGGCCCCGCCTTTTCGGTTCAGCCCCGCTGAATCGGGCCAGCCCCGCGGAATTGGGCCAGCCCCGCCCAATCGGCTCAGCCCTGCCGAAGAGTCGGCGGGGCTGAGCCGTTTCAGCGGGCCTGGGCCGTGGGAGCCGCCAGCGGCACCACCATCGGCGTGTGCGTCTGCGGGTCGTCGATGATCTCGCACGGCAGGCCGAAGACGTCCTCGACGAGCGGTGCCGTGAGCACCTCGCCCGGGGTGCCCGACGCCACGATCACGCCGGCCTTCATCACGACGAGGTGCGTGGCGTAGCGCGCCGCCTGGTTGAGGTCGTGCAGCACGGCGACGAGGGTGCGCCCCTCTCGGTGGAGGCGCGCGCACAGCTCGAGCACCTCGTACTGGTGCGCGATGTCGAGGAACGTCGTCGGCTCGTCGAGAAGCAGCAGCTCGGTCTCCTGCGCGAGGGCCATGGCGATCCACGCGCGCTGGCGCTGGCCGCCCGACAGCTCCGAGACGTGGCGGTCGGCGAGCTCGGCGACGCCGGTTGCGACCAGAGCCGCCTCGACGGCCCGCTCGTCGGCGTGCGACCACTGCCGGAACACGCCCTGGTGCGGGAAGCGCCCTCGGCCGACGAGGTCGCGCACCGTGATCGACTCGGGCGCGATCGGGCTCTGCGGCAGCATGCCGAGGCGCTTGGCGACGTCTTTGCTGCGATACGACGACAGCGGCCGGCCGTCGAGCGTGACCGTGCCGGCCTGCGGCTTCAGCGTCCGCGCGAGCGCCTTGAGCAGCGTCGACTTGCCGCACGCGTTGGGCCCGATGATCACGGTGAGCTCGCCGTCGGGGACGTCGAACGACAGGTCTTCCGCGACGACGCGCTCGTCGTACCCCAGTCGGAGTCCTGCGGCAGAGAGAATTGCCATCAGACGGTGCCTTTCTTCCATTCGCGGACGAGCAGGTAGCCCAGGTAGACGCCGCCGACGAGGGCCGTGAGCAGGCCGACCGGCAGCTGCACGCCGAACGGCGACTGCTGCACGAGGAGGTCGGCGGCCGTCATGATGACGGCGCCCATGAGGCCTGAGAGGAGGATCCCGGCGCCGGGAGCCTTGGCGAGGCGGCGAGCGACCTGCGGGGCGGTCAGCGCGACGAACGCGATCGGCCCGGTGGCCGAGACGGCGCCGGTGGCCAGGCCGATCGCGACGAGCACGACGAGCGACCGGGTGAGCGTGGTGCGGCCGCCGAGGGAATCGGCCAGCTCGTCGCCCATCTCGACCAGGTCGAGGCGGCGGCTCAGCAGCAGCGCGCATGGCACCAGCACCACGACCGTGAGGCCCGAGATCGCGACGTCGCTCCACTGCCGGTCGGCGAGCGTGCCGCTGATATAGGTGGCGAGCGTCGTCGCCTCCTCCTGGCCGGCGCGCGTCAGCACGAACTGCACGAACGCGACGGCCATCGCCGACACCCCGATGCCGACGAGGATCATCCGCCCGGGCGACGAGAACCCGCGTCCGGTGCCGAGCCAGACCAGGCCCATGGCAGCGAGCGCGCCGACGAGCGCGCCGGCCGGTACCGGGATCAGTCCGGGGATCAGAAGCCCGAAGCAGGCCGCCCCCGCACTCGCGCCCGCGCCGAGCCCGATCACGTCGGGGGAGCCGAGCGGGTTGCGCGTCACCGTCTGGAACAGGGCGCCGGCGACTCCGAGGGCGGCACCCGTCGCGATGGCGGTGATCAGTCGAGGCCCGCGCAGCACGTTCAGCACGAACTCGGTGCGCCCCGGGGCCGGGTCGACGATCGCGCGGGGCAGCTCGGCGAGCGGCACGCCGAGGGTGCCGAGAGTCAGCGTCAGGAGCGTCAGCACCAGCAGCCCGAGCGCGAGGATCGCACCGACGACCACCGAGCGGCGGCGCACCGGCAGACTGAGCCACGTTCCGATGCGCAGCACGGGTCGCGGTGAGACGGGGCCCTGGCGCAGGAACTGGCCCGACCCCGTCCAGCGCGAGCTCGGCGCGCTCATTCGCGCCCCCGCATCCGCCGCACGGCCCAGAGCAGCACGGGCGCGCCGAGGAAGGCCGTCACCACCCCCACCTCCAGCTCTTGCGGGCTCGCCACGACGCGGCCGATCACGTCGGCGAGCAGCAGCAGCGCCGGCCCGAGCAGAGCGCTGAACGGCAGCAGCCAGCGGTGGTCGCCGCCGGCAAAGCTGCGGACGATGTGCGGGACGGCGAGCCCGATGAACGCGATGGGTCCGACGGCGGCCGTCGAGCCGGCGCAGAGCAGTGCGGCCGCGAGCCCGCCGATGATGCGGGTGCGGCCGATCTTGGCGCCGAGAGCCGTGGCCGTGTCGTCGCCGAGGGCGAGCGCGTTCAGGGAGCCGGGCAGGGTCAGCGTCAGCAGGAACCCCGCCACGAGGTAGGGGAGCACCTGGAGGATCACACCGGGGTCGCGCCCGGCGAGCGAGCCGAGGACCCAGAAGCGGTAGCTGTTGAACGCCGCCGGGTGGGTGAGGGTGACCGCCTGGATGTAGGCGGAGAGCACGGCGCTGATCACGGCGCCGGCCAGCACGAGCTTCACGGGCGTCGCCCCGCGGCGGCTGGAGCCCAGGGCGTACACGGCGACGACCGCGACGAGAGCGCCCGGCAGGGCGAGAAGGATGCGCGTCGACCCGTTGCCGATGCCGAAGAACGCGAGGCCGGTGACGATGGCCGCGGCGGCGCCGACGTTGACGCCCAGCAGACCGGGGTCGCCGAGCGGGTTGCGGGTGAGACCCTGCACGATCACCCCGGAGACGGCGAGGGCCGCGCCGACCAGCAGGCCGAGCACCGTGCGGGGGATGCGGCTCTGAACGACAGCGTCGTCGTAGGTCGTGCCGGGGTGGAGCAGGGCGTTCCACACCGTCGGCAGGGGCACGTAGTGCGTGCCGACCGCGACGCTGAGAAGCGTCGCGAGGGCGAGCACGCCGGCCGCCAGGAACAGGGCCGGGACGAGCGTGCGGGCGGCGGGCCCCGACGCCCGGCGAGGGCCCGGCGACGTGCGCCGGGCCCTCGGGGTGGTCGTCGAGAGGGTGTCAGCCAACCTTCGAGGCCGCCTCGGTGATCAGCGGCACGTACTCGTCGATCGCATACGGCACGCTGAGCGGGGTGATGAAGGTGGTGCCCATGACGAACTGCGGGTCCGTCGACGACACGACCGAGCCGCGCTTGATCGCGGGGATCGACGCGATGAGCGGCTGCTCGTCGATCTCGGCCTTGTTCGCCTTGTCGTAGTACCAGGTGAAGACGATGTCGGTCGAGTCGAGCAGGTCGGACTTCTCCAGGCCCAGCGTCGCGAGATAGGAGCCCGATCCCGAGTCGGCCTTCGCCGACTTCATCACGCTGCTCTCGGTGAGTCCCATCGCCTTGATCAGCGCCACGCGAGGGTCGCCGTCGAGATAGACGGCCAGACGGCCGGGCTCGCCCATCGACGCGTACGTGAAGGTCAGCTTCGAGAAGTCGGGATGGTCGGCCTTGACGGCGGCCAGGCGGGTCGTTATCTCGTCGACCTTCTCGGCGGCGAGCTTCGGCTTGCCGAGCGCCTTGCCGATGGTCTCGATCTGGGTGTCCCACGGGGTGAGCCAGGCCTTGCCCGGGTACGCGACGGTCGGCGCGAGGGCGCTGAGCGTCTTGTACTGCTTGTCGGTGATGCCCGACTGCACGGCGATGATGAGGTCGGGGTTCAGCTCGGCCAGCTTCGTCATGTCGATGTCGGGGTAGACGTCGAAGGTCTCGGGCTGCGTGCCGCCCATCTTCGTGATCGCCTTCGAGACCCAGGGGTAGTCGTCGTTGGAGTCCTGCCCGTAGGTCACCTTCTCGATGCCGACGGGGACGACCCCGAGCGAGACGACCGTGTCGGCCGAGCCCCAGCCGATCGTGACGACGCGCTTCGGTGCGGACTCGATGGTCGTGCTGCCGAGAGTCGAGTCGAGCGTGACCGGGAAGGCTCCGGCCTCGGCCCCGGCGCTCGAGCTGCTCTCGGTGGAGGACGGCGACGCGGACGTGCTGCAGCCGGCCAGGGCCAGGGCGAGCCCTGCGGCGACGGCGACCGCGGCGGCGAGGCGGCGGGGGAGGGAGGTGTGCATGCTGTTCTCTCGGGTGGTGGGGAGCAGGTCGGGAATCAGAGCGCGTCGATGGCGCGGTGGATCATGCCGACGTAGTCGTCGACGACGTACGGAACGGTCAGCGGGGTGATCAGGCTCGACGCCGTCACGAACGACTGGTCGCTCGTCGAGACCAGCGAGCCGCGCTCGACGGCCGGGATCGCCCCGTACAGCGGCTGCGCCTCGATCTGCTTCTTCGACGCCGCGTCGCTGTAGAACGTGAAGATGAGGTCGGTGTCGTCGAACAGGTCGGCCTTCTCGAGGCCCAGCACGGACGAGGCCGTGCCCTCGGTGACCGGCTGCTCGGCGACGACGGGATCGATTCGCAGGCCCATCTTCGACAGGATCGCCGCGCGCGGCTCGTTCTCCTGGAAGACGCCGAGCGCTCCGACCTCGCCCGTGTAGAGGTACGCGAAGCTGTGATCGGCGAACTCGGGATTCTCGGTCGCGACCGCCGCCAGCCGTGCGTCGATGTCGTCGACGAGGTCGTCGGCGTCGTCGCTCTGGCCGAGCGCCTGGCCGATGATCTCGATCTGGTCGTCCCACGCGGTGCTCCAGGCGTCGCCCGGGTACGCCACGGTCGGCGCGAGGGCGCTCAGGGTGTCGAACTGCTTCTGCGACAGGCCCGACTGCGGTGCGAGGATCACGTCGGGGTCGAGCTCGACGATCGACTCGACGTCGATCTCGGGCGTCGACGTGATCAGCTCGGGCAGGTCGTCGCCGGCTTTCTCGACGGCGGTGCGGAACCAGGGCTGGTAGCCGTCGGAGTCGCCTCCCCAGGTGTCGATCTCGACGCCGACGGGTGTCGTTCCGAGGGCGAAGACGGTGTCGGCGGAACCCTGGCCGAGCGTGACGACACGCTTCGGCTTCTCCGGGATGACGGCGTCGCCCAACGACGACTCGATGGTGACGGGGAAGCTGCCGCCGGCAGTTCCTGCGCCCTCTGTGGTGTCGTCGGGGGCGCAGCCCGTCAGGGCGGCGGCCAGCAGCGCGATGCCTGCGACGAGCGCGCCCTTCTTCACATCCGTGCTCGTCCTCACATCCGTGCTCGTCCTCACATCTCCGCCTTTCCGACGCGCCAGTAGCCCATGAAGGCCACCTGCGAGCGGTCGATGCCGACCTCGGAGACCAGGAATCGCCGCAGCGTCTTGATCGCCTGCGCCTCGCCGGCCAGCCAGGCGTAGAACTCCCCGGTCAGGTCGCGGCCCTGGGGCACCTCCCACAGGATGTCGTGGTCGACGTCGACGTCGGCCAATGTGGCGGAGTCGATCGGCTTGCCGTGGTGCGTCGCCGTCAGGTACCGGCTCGTCCAGTCGCGGACGGCGTCGATGAGGGGAGCTCCGTACGACGCCTCGTCGCGAGCCAGCCAGTGCACGTCGACACCCGCCGGCTTCGTCAGGTCGAGGATGTCGGCCGCCGTCGGGACCTCCAGGAACGCGCAGCCCCGGGCGTCGTCCGGCAGCTGCTCGAGAATCGCCGAGATCGCAGGAACTGCCGTCTCGTCTCCGGCCAGCAGCGTCGTCGCGGCGCCCGCCGGCTTCCACTCGATGCCGCTGCCCGTCCACCCGCTCGTGCCGTCGGGCCCGATCAGCATCATGTCGTCGCCGACCCCGGCGTGGTTCGCCCAGGCCGAGGCGGGCCCGGTGTCGCCGTGCGAGACGAAGTCGACGTCGACCTCGCGCTCGGCCCGGCGGATACGGCGGGCCGTGTAGGTGCGGAACGAGTTGCGCTCGTGGTCGGGCAGCTGGCGCCATTCGCCGTACCAGTCGTCGCTCGTCGGGAACGAGTCGTACCCGGTCGCCTCGGTGGGCAGGACGATCTTGATGCGTTGATCCAGGCCCTCGTCGCCGAAGTCGACGAGGTCGTCTCCGTGGAAGGTGATGCGGACGAAGCTCGGGCTGAGTCGCTGGACTCGCTTGACCGAGACTCGGAAGGCGCGGTGCGCCGGACGGGTCGGGGTGGAAGTTAGCACACCCTAACTATGGCATGCCTTACCTAACCGACTCGACCCGGGTCTCTCGATGTGGAGGCTCTTCGGAGGGTGTCGCGCTCGGCCGCGTCGTCTCTCGCCCCGCCGAAGCGGCTCGCCCCCGCCGTCGCGCAGGCGGGCGCGTGCCGATTCGGCAGGGCGCCGTACCGGAGCGGAGGGGGTGAGCCGTTCCAGCGGCGCCAAGCTCAGGTCAGACGGCCGCCGGAAGCCCCACCAGCTCGGACGACTTGTTCCAGACGACCTCGGCGAGCTCGACGTTGCGCGCCTGCGGCGACTGAAGGCCCCCGGGCTTGAGCTGATCGAAGTAGGTGCCGCTCGCGACGCCGATCGTGGTGGGTCCGGCCAGCTGGATCAGCGGCACGGCTCCGGCGTCGGCCGAGATGCCGTAGTTGCCGTTCGTCAGGAGGTTGACCATGCGCATCGACCGCGAATCGCGACCGAACCCCGTCGACACGAACCCGGGGTGGAACGCGAACGCCTTGACGGGGGAGCGGCGCGCCAGCTGCGAGATGAACATGTTCGTGAGCAGCTTGCTGGTGCCGTACGCACCCCAGCCGCCGAGCCAGGGGCGCTTGGCCCAGTTCAGGTCGTCGAGCCGCACCCGGCCGAAGAAGTTCGCCGTGCTCGAGGTCGACACGACGCGCCCGCCTGATTCGACGATCCGGTCGAGAAGCAGACGGGTGAGCAGGAACGGCGCGAGGTGGTTCGACTGGAGTGTCCGCTCGAAGCCGTCCGCCGTCGTCGAGCGCTGGGTCACGAGGCCGCCCGCGTTGTTGGCGAGCACGTCGATGCGGGGGTGGGCCGCCAGGAGTTCCTGCGCCAGCGACCTCACATCGTCGAGCCGGTCGAAGTCGCACACGTGCGCCTCGCCGCCCACGTCGCGCGCCACCTGCTCGGTGCGCTGCCGGTCGCGGCCGACCACGACGAGCTCGGCACCGCCTTCGGCGAGGGCGATCGCAGCCTTGCGGCCGATGCCGCTCGAGGCTCCGGTCACGACGATGGTGCGGGGTGCGGTCATCGGTAGCCGCCCTTCTCGAGGCCTGCCTCGATCTCAAAGCGATTGTTCAGAGGGTCCTGGCCGGCGATGCCGTAGAGCAGAGGCATGAGCAGGCCGTAGCGCTGCCACTGGCGCACGTGCACGGCCTCGTGCTCGAGGACGTCCGGCCCGAAGTTGCTTCGAGTCAGGTAGACGCGGCCGACGCAGGTGCCGCCGCGCCGGAAGACCCCCTTCGGCAGGCCGCTGCAGACGATGAGGTCGCCGACGAAGCGCACACGGCCGGTGCTCAGGGGCACGCCGACCGCCAGGCCGATGGCCGTGGCGATGGCGCAGCCCGCCCGGGAGACCGGGGAGTCGAGGAGGGGGTTCTTCACTCCGGACGGCCGTAGGCGTCGAGCAGGCGGAGCCAGATCTCGCTGACGGTCGGGTACGAGGGAACAGCGTGCCAGAGGCGGTCGATCGGCACTTCGGCGACGACGGCGACGGTGGCGGCGTGCAGCAGATCGGACACCTCGGGGCCGACGAACGTCGCTCCGACGAGGACCTTGCGCGACT
Source organism: Frondihabitans sp. OV104 (assembly GCF_057787745.1). Taxonomy (NCBI): domain Bacteria; kingdom Bacillati; phylum Actinomycetota; class Actinomycetes; order Micrococcales; family Microbacteriaceae; genus Frondihabitans; species Frondihabitans sp. OV104. The sequence goes on along the minus strand of NZ_CM173541.1, from coordinate 1,472,621 downwards.
CGTCGACGACGATGCGCGCCTGGCCCTTGTACGTGTCGGACTTCAGCGACGACCCGGCCAACGCGGCGAGGTCGTAGTCGACGACCTTGACGTCGATGCCCTGCTTAGCGGCGGCGTCGGCGGTGAGCCCGATGCTCGCGACCTCGGGGCTGGTGAAGGTGACCTGGGGCACGGCGGCGTGGTCGGCGGTGGCGACATGGGCGCCCCACGGCTCGGCCTGGACGGGCTTGCCGAGGGCCCTCGCGGCGATGACCTCGCCGGCGGCGCGCGCCTGGTACTTGCCCTGGTGGGTCAGGAGGGCGCGGTGGTTGACGTCGCCGACGGCGTAGAGCCAGTCGGTGCCGTGCACGAGCAGGGTGTCGTCGACCTCGAGCCACTCTCCCGGAGTGAGGCCGACGTTCTCCACGCCGAGGTCGCCCGTGCGGGGCACTCGGCCGGTTGCGACGAGGATCTCGTCGGTGACGACCACGGAGCCGTCGTCGAGCGTCGTCTCGACGAGCCCGTGCTCGGTGCGGAGCACGGAGGTCGGCGACTGGCCGAGGCGGAGGTCGACGCCGAGCTCGCCGAGCGACTCGCCGACGAGCTCGCCGGCGAAGGGCTCCTGCCCGCCGAGCAGGCCGCTGCGGGCGACGAGCGTGACCTTGGCGCCGAGCTGCTGGTAGGCCGTCGCCATCTCGGCCGCGACGACGCCGCCGCCGACGATGAGGATGCTCGAGGGGACGACCTTGACGCTCGTGGCCTCGCGGCTGGTCCACGGCTTCGCGTCGAGCAGCCCGGGGATGTCGGGGAGGAGCGCAGCGGAGCCGGTGACGGCCGCGACAGCGTGGGTCGCCGTGTAGACGGTGCCGTCGATGGTGACCTCCTTGACCCCGGTGATGACCGCGTGGCCGCGGATGAGGTCGATGCCGGCGCTCGAGACCCAGTCGGCCTGCGACGAGTCGTCCCAGTTGCTGGTGAACGAGTCGCGGCGGTTCAGGACCGCCTGCACGTCGAGCTCGCCGGTGACGGCTTCGCGTGCGCCGCCCACGGCCTTGGCCGCGTCGAGCGCGGTGCTGCTCATCAGGAGCGCCTTCGAGGGCATGCAGGCCCAGTAGGAGCACTCGCCGCCGACCAGCTCCGCCTCGACGAGGGCGACCTTGAGGCCGCTGCGGGTGGCGTAGTCGGCCACGTTCTCTCCGACGGCGCCGGCGCCGATCACGATCAGGTCATAGGTAGTCGTCATGTAGTGACCGTATCGCCCGCGTGATTGCGGCGCCCTGCCAAATCCTGAGAGCGAGGGGGACACTCCGGGGTAACGTCCACGGCATCGATGACGACCGTCATCACCCGCAGAGCAATTGGAGGATCGCATGGCACTCGGAGACAAGATCCAGAACGCAGCCCAGGACGTCGCCGGCAAGGCCAAAGAGGCCGTCGGCAAGGCCACGGACAACCCCGACCTCGAGGCCGAGGGACACTCCGACCAGGCCAAGTCATCCGTCAAGCAGGCCGGCGAAGACGTCAAGGACGCATTCAAGTCCTGATTCGTCCGCACTGCACTACCGCGAAGCCCGTCCCGTCCTGGGGCGGGCTTCGCCGTGTCAGCGCCCGATGAAGGTCGCGTCGCCGCGAGCCTGGAACGACTTCATGCCGATGGCGGCGTCCTCCGTGGCGAGCAGGCGAACGAGCTCCGACTGCAGGATCGCGTGCGCCGCCGCCTCGCCCGACGACTCGGCGAGATGCGCGTTCGCGAGCACGGCCTGGACGGCCAGCGGCGCGGCCATCCTGGCGATCCGATGGGCGATGTCGTAGGCGCGGTTGTAGATCTGATCGTTCAGCACGACCTCCTGCACGAGGCCGATCCGCAGTGCCTCGCGCGCGTCGAAGAGGTCTCCGGTGAGCATCCACCGCATGGCGTTGCCCCAGCCGACTCGGGCCGGGAAGCGCGTGGTGGCTCCGCCGAAGGGCAGGATCCCGCGCCGCACCTCCATCTGGCCGAACCTCGCGTTCTTGCCGGCGACCACGATGTCGCTGACCAGCGCGAGCTCGACACCGAGGGTGAGGCAGGTGCCCTGCACCGCGAGGACGACGGGCTTCGTGAGCTGCACCCCGTCGACCTGCCACGGGTTGATGCCGCCCTCGGGCACCGCGTCGAGGCCCTCGGGGGTGATCGCTGCCGCGACATTGCCGAGGTCGAGGCCGGCGGTGAAGTGCTCGCCCCGCGCAGACACGAGTCCGCACCACAGGTCGGGGTCGGACTCGAGGCGACCGTAGGCGAGCGCGAGCTCGTGCAGCATCCGGAGGTCGGCCGCGTTGCGTTTCTCCTCGCGGTCGAGTCCGATCAGCAGGACGTGGCCGTCGACCTCGACGGTCACGCGGGGACGGTCGTCGTCGAGCGCGGCGAGCTGGGACTTGGTGCGGGGCGCGTGGGCGCCGGGAGGCGGGGCGGGGCTCATGGGTCGATGCTACGGCCGCTCGGCGCGCAGGACTCGGGCCGAACCAGCCCGAGCAGGGATCCGCGGGGCGAAGACGGGCGAGATCGCCACGCGAGCCAGGACGAGATGCGCCTAGCGGGCCAGGGCGCCGATGACCCGCAGGATGGTCCCGAGGTCGTCCGCCGCAGACTCGGCCGTGGCCGGCGCGAACGAGCAGATGCCGGCCCCCACGAGCTCGAAGCGCTCGCGCAGGGCTCCGATGGTCGCGACGAGAGTCGCCGGCTCCAGCCCGAACGGCTGCGGGTCGAGCAAGCCGCCGAAGGAGCTGGGATCGAGCACGTCGAGATCGATATGGATGTAGACCGACGTGGCGCCGCTCGCGGCGACGGCGTCGACGACGTCGGCCGGGTCGAGCTCGAAGGCGCTGACGCTGCGGATTCCCTGCTCGTCGGCCCAGGTGTCCTCGGCATCGTCGTAGCTGCGGGTGCCGGCGAGCACGACGCGTCCTGGTGCGAGGGGAACCGCCGCCGGCTCGAAGCCGCCCGAGCTGAGCTCGGCGTCGGCGCGCCCGAGCAGCGCGCCGACCACCATGCCGCTGAACGCCCCGCTCTCGCTCGAGTCGGGGGAGTGCAGGTCGGGGTGCGCGTCGAACCACACGACGCAGGTGTCGTCGCGGAGCGCGTGGCGTACCGCCGCGAACTCGACACCGCAGTCGCCGCCGACCACCAAAGCGGTCTCGGGCGATCGCTGAAGCTCGTCGGTGAGAGCATGTGCCACGGACGCCACCGCCGAGAGGCGATGGATCGTGGTGCCGAGGGCGTCCCCGGCGCCGACGGGCACCTCGACCATCGCACTGGCCTTCGACGGAAGGTCGCCGAAGATGGCGCCCGCGCCGTCGGACAGCCTCATGGCACGCGGCGAGGGCGACCCCTGCCACTGCGGAACTGCGACGAACCTCACGATCGACAGTCTGGCACGCCCGAGCGCCGCGGTGGCAGAGGCTCTACGAGCCGAGCGGCTTCGAGTCCCAGTGCTCGACGGGTGCGGCGCCGCCGCCCAGCTTGAGCTGAGCCAGCCGCGCCTCGACCTCGGTCTGCGCGTCGAGGTTCTCGAGGCTCTCGAACTGCGCGTCGAGGCTCGACGACTGGAGCTCCTGCTGGCCCATGACCTTCGCCTCCTCGCGTCGGATCTTGTCCTCGAAGCGGCCGAGGTCGCTCGTGGGGTCCATCACGTTAATGCTGCCGATGGCGTCGTTCACCTTCGACTGGGCGTCGGCCATCTTGGAGCGGGCGACGAGCTCGTTGCGCTTGCTGCTGAGCTCGGTGAGCTTCTGCTCCATGTTCGTCAGGCCGGACTTGAGCTTGTCGACGACCTGATTCTGCTGGGCGATGGTCGGCTCGGCGTCCTTCGCCTCCTTCTCGGACGACATCTGGCGGCCGATCGCGACCTTGGCGAGCGCGTCGAACTTGTCGGCCTCCGCAGCCTGGCCGCCGGTGCGGAGCTCGTCGGCCTTCTTGCTGGCGGCCAGGGCCTTGGTGCCCCAGTCGGCCGCGGCGTCGACATCCTCCTTGTGGTCCTGCTCGAGCAGGCGGAGGTTGCCGATCGTCTCGGCGACGGCGCTCTTGGCATCGGCGATGTTGTTCGTGTAGTCGCGGACCAGCTGGTCGAGCATGAGCTGGGGGTCCTCCGCCTGATCGATCAGGTTGTTGATGTTGGCCTTCGTGAGCTGCGCGATGCGCCCGAAGATCGACTGCTTTGCCATCGGTGTTCCCTTTCGTCTGTGTCCGGTTATCTGTAGATGAATCTCAGGTCAGAAGCGTCCACCGCTGGAACTGCGGCCGCCGCCGCCGCCCCCTCCGCCGAAGCCGCCGCCCCCGCCGAAGCCGCCCCCTCCGCCGAAGCCGCCGCCCCCGCCGCCTCCGTTGAGGAGCCCGCCGATGATGACGCCCGTCAGGATGCCGCCCAGGTTCGCTCCGCCTGTTCCGCGGCCCGCGCCGCCGCCGAGGAGCCCGCCGCCTCCGCCGAACATGCCCTGCTGCTGATAGCTGCCCACCTCGGAGTCGGCGTCGCGCAGGGCGGCATCGGCCATGGCCGCGGCCTGCTGGGCCTCGGCGACCGCCGTCTGCGGATCGGTCGTCGCGAGGCTGACGGCCGCGCCGAGGTGGCGCTCGGCCTCCGACAGGCGGGTCCGGGGCCCTGCGCTGATCGCGCCGCGGCGCGTCTCGATGAAGTCGCGCGCCTGGCTGATCTGCCCGCGCGCCGCGAGGAGGGCCTGGTCGAGTGCCTGCTGCGCGCGCCTCTGCGAGATCTGGGCGTCGCGGACCTTCGTCATCGCGGCGTCGATCTTCGTGTTGGCGGTGGTCAGGCGATCGAGCACGGTCAGCGGATCGTCGGGCGTCGCCTCGGCGAATGCGAGAGCCGCGCGGACGACCGAGACGGCTCCCGGCAGGTCGGTCCCGGCGGTGGCTGACTGCGGAGCCGATCCGGCGGTCTGGAGGTCGGACTGCAGGTCGGCGACCGCCGCGCTGATCGTGCTCTGTGCCGTGCGCAGCGACTCGCCGGCCGTGTCGACGGCGCCGAGAAGCTGCTCGACCTGAGCCAGGGCCTGACGGCCCTGAGCGACAGAGCCGACGGCCTCGCCCCGCTTGTCCGCGCTGATCTGGCCGTCCGCCTGCGCCGCGGCCTGGTCGGCGAACTCGAGCAGACGGTCGGCCTGGTCGGGATTGCCGGCGATGCTGCTGACCGCCTTCGCGGAGTACGTGGTGGTCAGGGACGCGACGGAGGTGTCGGCGTCCGCGGCGCGCTGCCGGAGGGCGGCGGTGTCGGTGCGGAGCGCGGCCGCATCCTTCTCGACCGTTGCCTCGGACGCCCGGAGCTTGTCGTAGGCCTCGGACTGGGCGGCGATGTCGGCGTGCGCCCCCTCGCAGAGCGCGATGATGCGCTCGGTCCACTCCCGCTTCTGCTGCGGCGTGTCGGGGACGGAGTCGTCGAGCTTCTGGCGCAGCTCGAACGCCTCCCTCGCCTTCGCCTTGGCCGCCTCGACGGCCGCGGCGAACGGAGCCGCGGCGGCGTCTCCGAACTGGGCGGAGGCGAAGCCGACCTCCTGGGAGGCCTGGGTGATCTGGTCGTCGATGCCGACGAGCAGCTCGCCGGCCCTGCGGTCGAGGCCCTGCTGCGACTCCGCTGCCGAGGCGGCCGCGACCCTCCGGGAGCGGCTCCGCCTGACGACGACCAGCACGACGATCAACGCGACCACGATGACGACGACCAGGAGGACGATCGGGACCCAGCTGAGGTCGGCCGGACCCTTCGCGTCGTCGATTCCGCTGGTGAAGGCCGTGGCGGCGGCCGCCCAGTCTCCGGCCTGGAGCTGGGGAACGAGGTCGTCCTTCTCGATCGAGGCGAGCTGGGAGTCCGACAGGGAGGCGCCGGAGTCCTTCGAGACGTCGTACAGCTTGCTCTGAACCGCGACCGAAAGGAGGATGTCCTCCTGACCGAGCGAGTTGACGCTCGCGGTCTCGGCTCCCCACGCCGCGCGGTCGCTCGGATCCGTGAAGGTCGGCACGAACGCCACGAGCACCGTGATGCCGGTGTCGGTCTGCGTCTTCTTGATCGCCGCGGTCAGCGACGCCTCGTCAGAGGCGCTCAGCGCATTAGCGGAGTCGACGACGTACGCGCCCTGGAAGTCGACCGGAGCGGTGGCGTGCGCCGCCGACGCGGGCAGCACGATCGCGGCGAGGGCCGCGCCGACCAGTGCGGCGAGGACCGCCAGCCGGGTCGTGACGCGAGGCGCCCGGTCGTCTCGAAGCGCCTTGCCGATCACGTGTCTCCCCAGATTCGAACAGCTCGGCGGGCCGACGTCGCCGCCGGATCCCGCCCTTGCCCCGGATTCTAGCCACGCGGGGTGTCGCGGGTGTGGGTTAATTGGCAGGTGCTCCGCATCCCCGCCCCGCTCCTCGCCGTGGCGGCGATCCTCTCGGTCCAGTTCGGCAGTGCCTGGGCCCGCACGCACTTCGATGCCGTGGGCCCGACGGGTGCGGCGACCCTGCGGCTGGTGTTCGCGGCGGTCATCCTGCTGGCCGTCGTCCGGCCGAAGGTGCGCTCGTGGAAGCGGCAGCAGTGGCTTGCGGCCGTCGTGCTCGGCCTCGCTCTCGCCGGCATGAACTCGCTCATCTACCTCGCGCTCGCCCGCATTCCGCTCGGCGTGGCCGTGACGCTCGAGTTCACCGGCCCGCTCGTGCTCGCTCTGGTGCAGACGCGGCGAATCCGCGACGCGCTCTGGGCGGCGCTGGCCTTCGCCGGCGTCGTGCTGCTCGGCGTCGGATCGACCGGGCAGGTCGCTCTCGCGGGAGTCCTGCTCGCATTCGGCGCCGCGGCGTTCTGGGCGACGTACATCATCGCGAACTCGCGGGCCGGCAGGGCCATCGAGGGGATCGACGGCCTGGCGGTGGCGGCGACGGTCGCCGCTGTCGTCGTGGCCCCCTTCGGAGCCGGGCAGGCCGCCGACGCCATCGTCGGCGAGCCGTCCCTCGTGCTCGTCTTCGTCGTCGTGGCGGTCCTGACCTCGGCGCTGCCGTACGCCCTCGAGATGGTCGCCCTCCGGCGGCTCAGCACCCGCGTCTTCGGCGTGCTCTCGAGTCTGGGCCCGGGCGTCGCCGCCCTCGCCGGCTTCCTCGTCGTCGGCCAGGCCCTCGATGTCCGGGAGATCGTCGCGCTCGCTCTCGTGACAGCGGCGAGCGTCGGCGTGACACTCGGAAGCGGTCGAGAGCCGCCGGCACCCCACCCCGTTGCCGGATGACCACGTTGTCGTGAGCGCTCACCTGAGCGTCCCCCGGAAATACGGGGCACGACGGGGGTGTTTGCGCGCGGACCCAGTGCTTTGTACCCCGGTGTCGGGGTACTCTTCGACATAGACCACCTCGGATTGTCCCGGGGCGACAACGATGTTGACGGAGAAGACAATGGGAGCAGTATTGGAGCGCACGTCCCGAGCGGAGATCGTGCCCCTGGGAGACGGCTACAGCCGGGTCTCGACGCCCACTGCGGGCGTGATCGGATTCATCCGCGAGAACGAGGGCCGATTCGAGGTCCTCCGAGGCCGCGTTCGCAGTGCGACACGCGCCGAGGGTGCCTACGGCTCGCTCGACGTCGCCGTGATCGCGCTGACCTACAGCTGAAAGATCACCACCGGGCTTCGCCCACGGCCTGGCACGCGAGTGTCAGGCCGTTTTGCGTGGGGGCGGGGGAGCGACGTCGGCCGGGAGCTGACTCCGCACGTGGGCGAGCAGGCGGCGGGCGGCCCTGGTCCGGAGCAGCGGCCGCGAGGAGTCGGGGTTCGTCGGTGTCGCGGCGAGTTCCTGCGCCAGAGCCCTGAGGGCGGGCGCGACGTCGTCGAGGGTCGACGAGCCCAGAAGGCGCAGGATCAGCTCCACTCCGTCGAACCGCCCCCACACGTAGTCGTTCTCGCGTCGCGCCCGCGACAGGAAGCCGCCGAAGTTCCGCACCGCCGTGCCCTGCAGCTTCGCGCGTCCCGGCATCGGCGCCAGGAGGGCGGCGTCGACCGGGCTGAATCGGCTGAGCCCGATCGGCGTCAGCTGCGGCAGCTTGGCGAGGGCGATGGTCGGGAAGACGGCGGCGTCCCACACCGGAAACCAGAGGAAGTCGCGGATGATGCCCTCGAAGAGCGCGTTCGGCTCGCGGTGCTCGAAGAACTCTGTCAGGTGCGCGAGGCCGTCCCAGTGCTCCCAGAGCGCGTCGGAGTAGTCGGCGATCAGGGTCGTCAGGTCGGCGTCGTGCGCGCTGGCGAACGCCCGCGGCATCGCGACGTCGTCGGGCGTGAGCGACGGTGTCGCGAGGAACGCCGCCGACGACGCGACGAGTCGCTCCGCCACGTCGGCGCGAGCGCGGACCAGGTCGACCTGCGCCGCCCACAGCGCGCCCTTCAGGTCGTCGAGGTGCCTGCGGTCGTCGCTGGCGGTCGCGGTCGCGGTCGCGGTCGCGTACAGATCGTTGACCCGGGAGATCAGGAACCGCAGGCGGCGCTCCTGGAACGGCAGGTCGGCCCGGCGCAGGAACGGCGTCGGGTCGTCGCCCTCGGATGAGAACGCGCCAGACGACCACGTGCTGAGCAGGTGCTCGACGCAGACCAGGTGCTGCGTGCCGGCCGGGTAGCCGAGTGCCGTCGCGAGATCCGAGCTCATCATCGCGCCGATGGCGTCGACCTTGAGGCGCTGGTAGGTGTCGCGGTTCCAGCCGTCGGCCGAGGCGCTGTCGTACACGTGCGGCGCCCACGCGGTCGCGGCGCGCCAGTAGTCGGGGCCGCTCGGAGCGGCGAACGCCGCCAGGGACGCATCGGCCGTGTCGTGGAGCTGCGCGGTCAGGGCGCCCACCCGGTCGATCTCGGCGTTCATGGCCTGGACGTCGGCGAGGTCGCCGAGGGTCGACCGCGACTTCATCAGGCCGAGCGCCGTCTGCAGCGCCGAGACGAACCCGTATGTCGGCAATGGTGCCGACGGCTCCTCCCAGGTCGCCGGATCCGGGTCGATGTGCACGATCCGGCGGTCGACCCGGGTCTGCGCGCTCTTCGACGCGATGGCGCCGATCATGACGTCGAACGGCCGGTTGTCGAGCACGCCGCCGTCGACGAACAGGCGCGTGCCGCCGTCGGCGCCGATGAGCCCGTACTGGGCGAGGTGCTCCCTCTCGAAGTCGGCCCTCACGAGCGGCACCGCCGCCGGAACCCGCCGCACCGCCTCCTCGAAATGGGCGACGCTCACCGGGGCGAAGGCGCCCGGGAAGCACGACGTCGCACGGGCGGCGAACGCGAGCCCGCCGTTCGCGCGGGGTCCGAAGCCGGAGTCGCGCGGCGTCGGCGCGAAGTGGAACACCGTGCGGTTCTGCCGGTCGACGTCGCCCTCGCCGCCGTCGTGCGACGGCACCCGTCTGAAGTAGCCGTGGAGGTCCGTCGCGGTGACGAACAGGTCGAGCTCCTGCCCGGTGCGCAGAAGGGACGCAGGATCCGCGGCGCCGGGCGTCGCCAGCCCTGTCGTCGCGTCCATCGCCTCCAGGGCCTCCAGCACCCAGCGCCCCATGGCATCGCCGTTGAACGGCGACCACGCCGGCTTCGGCGCGCGTGGCGCATCGGCGCGTCCCCGCCGCCGCGCGGGGCCCGAGGGCAGCAGCAGCCTCAGGATGCTCGCCTTGTCGAGCCACAGCGACGTGAGCGCGTCGGTGGCGTGATTGCCGCTGAGCGCCTTGGCGAGGAACACCCCGTTGATCCCGCCCGCCGACGACCCGGCTACGACGTCGACCACGACGGTGCGCAGGGCGCCGGCGTCGCGGGGATGCCGCAGGGCGTCGAGGTAGGCGGCCTGCACCGGGGTCAGGCTCGCGACCAGCTCGGCGTGCGGGCCACCGGGGTCGTCGCTCGTCCGGATGAGATCGAAGACCCGCGACGCGATGACGACGTTGTCGAGCTCGCGGGCGATGCCGTGCTCGTAGATGGCGAGGGAGACGCCGCCGTCGCAGACCAGGGCGAGGCGGAGCTCGTCGACGGGAGCGGGAGTTCCTGCGCCCCGAGTCGGCTGGCCCTCGGGTTCGGGCTCCTGCTCCGACGTCGGTGTCATCAGGACCATGTCGGTGTCGCGATCGGTGAGAGGGAGGAACTGAGGGGTGGCGCGCTATCGAAGACGGGTGAATGAAAGCACCGTCGATCGTCGCCCGTCAAGGGTCTCTCGTGGTCGGCCGGGGTCAGTCGGCTCTGCGGCGGAGGCGGATGAGCAGGGCGCGCAGGGCGCCGAGCACGACGAAGAAGGCGACGGAGGAGAGCGCGTCGCCGATGCTGCGCTCGTGCCACACGCGCAGGACGAAGTAGTCGACGCCGAGGAACATGCCCGTCGCCAGGGCCGTCATGACGACGCCGTCGCCCGGCATGGTCGCGTTCTCGTCGTCCAGGTGCACGAAGAGGAAGTCGAAGAGCGCCACGCAGAGCCCCGCGCCGATCAGGCCCGCGTGAGCGGGAACGTCGCCGTCGTTCGCGAGGCCGATGCTCCCGGCCGCGATCAGCACGGCGCTCCAGACTCCGAGCAGGAGAGCGATGAGGCTCGAGAACGGAAAGCTCGACCGTCTCTCGCCGCTGTCGACGTCCGTCACGCTGTCCCCCTTGCGTCGCGCCTCGTGCGCGTCAGCCGATGGTATCCGCTGTCGGGCCATGGCAGGACTGCGGGGAGCTCTCGCGGTAGGCGGGAGAGGATGAACGGCGGGCGACGGGTGACACGCGAACGGGCCGACGGCAATAGAGTTGGATGCGGTCCGCCAGGCAACGCTGCGTGAGTCGCGGGCCTCGCACTGTTCAGGCGTTCTGGAGGACCCCTTGACCGATTCCGCTCCCGTAGACCCCACTTCGACGACTGGCTGGCAGACCCTCGCCGGCATCGCCGACGGCTTCACGCCCGACCTTCGCGGTTGGTTCGACGCCGAACCCGGCCGTGCCGACAAGTACACGTTCCAGGCCGCCGACCTCACCGTCGACCTGTCGAAGAACCTGCTGACCGACGAGATCGTCGCCGCCCTCCTCGAGGTCGCGAAGAGCGCCGACGTCGCCGGCCGCTACCAGGCCATGATCTCGGGTGAGCACATCAACGTCACCGAAGACCGCGCCGTGCTCCACACCGCGCTCCGCCGCCCGAAGAACGGCGAGGGCCTCGTGCCCCCGGCCGGCTTCACCGTCGACGGCCAGGACGTCGACGCCGACGTCCACGCCACCCTCGACAAGGTCTACGCATTCGCGGAGAAGGTCCGCTCGGGCGAGTGGACCGGCGTCACCGGCAAGCGCATCGAGACCGTGGTCAACATCGGCATCGGCGGCTCGGACCTCGGCCCCGTCATGGTCTACGAGGCTCTCAAGCCCTACGTGCAGGAGGGCATCGAGGCGCGCTTCGTCTCGAACATCGACCCCAACGACGTCTACGAGAAGACCGCCGGCCTCGACCCCGAGACCACGCTCTTCATCGTCGCCTCGAAGACCTTCGGCACGCTCGAGACCCTGACCAACGCCCGCCTCGCCCGCGAGTGGCTCTGGGACTCGCTGACCGCCGCCGGAGCCATCGACGCCTCCGACGAGGCCCGCACCGGCGCCGTGGCCAAGCACTTCGTCGCCGTGTCGACCGCCCTCGACAAGGTCGCCGCCTTCGGCATCGACCCCGAGAACGCCTTCGGCTTCTGGGACTGGGTGGGCGGCCGCTACTCCGTCGACTCCGCCATCGGCACCTCGGTCGTCATCGCGATCGGCCCCGACAACTGGCGCGAGTTCCTTGCCGGCTTCCACGCCGTCGACGAGCACATGCGCACCACCCCGCTCGAGCAGAACGTGCCCGTGCTGATGGGCCTGCTGAACGTCTGGTACTCGAACTTCCTCGGCGCGCAGAGCCACGCCGTGCTGCCCTACGCGCAGTACCTCCACCGCTTCGCCGCCTACCTCCAGCAGCTCACCATGGAGTCGAACGGCAAGAGCGTCCGCTGGGACGGCACGCCCGTCACCGTCGACACCGGCGAGGTCTTCTGGGGCGAGCCCGGCACCAACGGCCAGCACGCGTTCTACCAGCTGATCCACCAGGGCACGCGCATCATCCCCGCCGACTTCATCGCCGTCGCCAACCCGGGCCACCCGCTGAAGGACGCCACCGGAGACGGAGCCGGCGTCGCCCCCGGCACCGACGTGCACACCCTCTTCATGGCGAACTACTTCGCCCAGACCAAGGCGCTCGCGTTCGGCAAGACCGCCGACGAGGTCCGCGCCGAGGGCACGAAGGAGTCGGTCGTCCCGGCCCGCGTCTTCAGCGGCAACCGCCCGACCACGTCGATCCTCGCCCCGGCCCTCACGCCGAGCGTCGTCGGCCAGCTGATCGCCCTGTACGAGCACATCGTGTTCGTCGAGGGCACCATCTGGGGCATCGACTCGTTCGACCAGTGGGGCGTGGAGCTCGGCAAGCAGCTCGCCCTCCAGGTGACGCCAGCCGTCGGCGGCGACGCCGAGGCGCTCGACGCGCAGGACGCGTCGACCAAGTCGCTCATCCAGAAGTACCTCGAGCTGCGCGACTAGCAGCGTCGTCGAATAGCACCGTCGTGTCGAACCCTCCCTTCCGGCCCGAACCCTCGTCCTCGGACGACGGTTCGGGCCGGACGGGAGGGTTTCGCCGTGGCGGGACGGCTCCCGCGGCGGGGGTGTGGCCGCCGACGGGTGCGGAGTTCCTGCGCTCGGAGATCTCGGCCGTGATCGGATCGGGCGATGCCGCGTTCGAGCAAGCGGCCGACGAGGTGCTGCGCTGGGTGGTGAAGACCCGGAGCGGCTTTCGGGTCGACGACGACTCCGCCGTGGTGCCGGGTCGACGGATGACGGTGACGGCGCGCGTGCTGGGCGTGACCGTGGTCGAGCCGGTGGAGGTGGTCGATGTCGTGCAGACCGGCGACCGGGTCGGCTTCAGCTACCGGACGCTCCCCGGGCACCCGGTCGACGGCGAGGAGGCGTTCGTCGTGCACCGGACCGGCGCCGTCGTGCGGCTGACGATCCGGTCGCTGACGCGGCCCTCGGGGACGCAGCCGTGGCGGGCGCTGTTCCCCGTGCTGCGGGTGGCGCAGGTGGTGGCTCGGCGGCGGTACCTGCGCGCTCTGTCGACGCCCTAGCGGGAGGGACTAGTCGGCGGGGCGGTCGGTGTAGGCCGGGTTCGCAGCGCTCGCCTGGACGGTGACGTCGGCTGCGGTGCGGGCCGCGCGCCAGCGGTCGAACCGGCGGCGGGCGAAGCGGAAGAGGACGGCGACGACGATCGCGGATGCCAGCGCGATGGCCGTCGACCACAGGAAGCCGAGCGAATCGGCGAGCGACTGGTACACGACGACGAACGTGGCACCGGGCACGGCCTGCTGGACGAACTCCCGAAGCGTCCGGCCCTTCTCGACGGGGACGTCCTCGACGCGCACCGGGCGCATGGGCTTCACGCCGTCGATGGTCTCCATGCCGAGAGTGTGACACGAGGCGAGCGGGGTGTCCATGGCGGCCCCGCCGGACTGCTAACGTGGATACCGCTCCTGGCCCCCATAGCTCAGGGGATAGAGCACTGCCCTCCGGAGGCAGGGGCGTAGGTTCGAATCCTACTGGGGGCACCGACTAGGGCTCTGCGTGTTCGTCGGCTTCGCGGACTCCCCCCGGCCCACCTGGTGCGTGTCTGTGCCCGCGAGTCGTTCCGCCTCGCGCGGGGCGCACGGCGACGGGCGCGATGCGGGGGACCGGTGCAAGGTGGGGGAGTGACCTCCGAGATCCGACAGCTGCTGCGCAGCGCCAAAGTCTTCCACCCCGACCTCCCCGACTTCGACACCGACGCCGCTCCCGACGAGCCGATGACCCTCTTCGTCGAGTGGCTGACCGCCGCGATCGACGGCGGAGTGGGCCAGCCCCACGCCATGACCCTGTCGACATCCGACCGAGCCGGCGCGGTGACCGCCCGCACGCTCCTCCTCAAAGACGTCGACGACGCCTTCTGGTTCGCGACCTCCTCGCTCAGTCCCAAGGGCCGGCAGCTCCGCGAGAACCCGCGGGTCGCGCTGACCCTCTTCTGGCGCGAGCAGGGGCGCCAGATCCGCATCTGCGGCGAGGCGAGCCCCGGGCCCCGCGACGTCTCGACCGCCGACTTCACGGCGCGGCACCCTGACTCGCGGGCCGTGGCGATCGCGATGCCGCAGAGCAGCCCCGTCGACGACCCGGCCGCGGCCGACGCCGCACTCGACGCGGCGAAGACGCGGATCGCCGACGACGACCAGTTCGCGCCGGATGACTGGACCGCCTTCCGGGTCGCCCCGATGCAGGTCGAGTTCTGGCAAGCCACCACCGGGCGCGACCAGGTGCGGCTGCGGTACGACCGGACCGACCCGCGTTCCTGGGCGAAATCGGTCCTCTGGCCGTAACGAGGCCCGGGCGGGCGTAACAGGGCGACACCTTCGCGACAGGGGCGCGCGCGGCGAGGCACAGTGGGGGCATGTCCCGCACCCGCCGCAGCCTCGCCGTGATCGAGGTGACCCGTTTCCGCCCGCACGCCGCTGAGTACCACGCCTACGTCGACACGTTGAACGGCCGCGTGCAGGGCATGGCCGAGGCCACCGGCTGGGAGGCGAGCCGCTACGGCGCCGCCGATCTGGGCGAGGCCGCGCTGCTTCAACTGACGGACGCCGCCGACGCCGTCGTCCTGATGGGCGGCGAAGACCTGGCGCCCGAGTGGTACGGCGGCGAGTCCGGCTACACCCGAGAGGGCCGGCACTACGAGGAGGCCGACGCGGCGCAGATCGCCGTGCTCCACCGTGCGCTCGACCGGGGAACCCCGCTGCTCGGCGTCTGCCGCGGCCACCAGCTGATCAACGTCGCGCTCGGCGGAGGGCTGATCCAGCACCTCGAGGGCGACACGGTGCACCTCAACGCCGGAGCATCGATCGATGCCCTCATGCAGCGGCACGCCGTCGACCTCAGCGAGGGCAGCCGTCTGGCCGCGATCCTGGGCGGCCACGCGTCCGTGCAGAGCGCCCACCACCAGGCGATCGGCCAGGTCGCGAGCGGCCTGCGGGTCGTGGCGCGGGCCCAAGACGGCGTCATCGAGGCCGTGGAGCACAACGTCGCCCCGATCACCGGAGTGCAGTGGCACCCCGAAGACCGGAAGGCCGAGCCGGCGCAGCTGCTGTCGCTGCTCGACGGGCTGGCCGGGCAGGTCGCCCTCGCCGCCTGAGCCCGCGGGAGTCCGTGGCGAGGGGCGCAGGAACTCGAGGCGGTCGCCTCAGCAGGCAGCCTCGCCTCAGCCGCCGGCCTGGAGCGCTGTGATGGCGGCATCGACGAGGGGCTCGGCGCCCCCTGGCTCGCCGAACACGGGGTCGTCCGACACGGCGACGACCCAGTACGACCCGGTGAACGCCTCGGCGGTGCCCGTCGTGCCGACGAGGTCGAAGTAGCCCTCGCCGTCGTAGGTGGGCACCGCGTTGCTGGTGCGGATGAGGCTGTTCTTGAGACGCGTGAGGCTGTCGTCGTCGAACCGGCCCACGGCGAGCGTCATGACGGCGGTGTCGCTCTTCCACTGGCAGACGGTGCCCTCGTAGGCGCCGATGACGGCAGCGTCGGTCTTCGCCGGAACGTCCGGCTCGGTCACGGGCGCCATGCCGGCGTAGGCGGCGGTGACCGCGGCGTCGGGCGCGAGCGTGTCGCAGGCCACCGACAGGGGCGTCGCCGTGAGGGCTCCTGCGCCGCCGGTCGGGCTCGGCGAGGGCGTGGCCGGGTCGGAGGACCGGGACGTCGCGCCGCCCTGGCCGACCCCCGCGGCGGATGACGCCGTCGGGCCCGCACCGGTGCCGCCCGAGGTGCAGGCGGCGAGCACCACGCTCGCGGCCGCCGCGGTGAGAGCGAGCGAGAGGGCACGGACGGTTCGGGTTCGACAAGCCGTGGGCATGCCTCAATCTTGGCGGATCGACCCTGTGGAGAACGAGATCGCCGCACCATCGTGACCGGTAGGATTGACGACCGTGACTCCAGCCGAACTCTCCGCCACCCTGCTCGCCGTCGTCCAGGGAATCGCCGAGCGCCGACGCGAGTCCGACCCGTCGCTGGAGGCCCTCCAGGCGACCGTGGCCGACACCGTTCTCGAGCGGCCGAAGAATCGCGATCACGGCGACTGGGCGTCCAACGTCGCCATGAGGTTCGCGAAGCGCCTCGGCACGAACCCGCGCGAGCTGGCCACGGCCATCGCCGGCGAGCTCGCCGAGACCGACGGTGTCGCGGGCGTCGACGTGGCAGGCCCCGGCTTCATCAACATCACTCTCGAGGCGGCCGCCGCTGGCGCTCTCGCGAAGACCATCGTCGAGCAGGGCGAGGCCTTCGGCCGCGGCACCTACTACGACGGCGTGACGATCAACCTCGAGTTCGTCTCGGCCAACCCGACGGGGCCGATCCACATCGGCGGCGTCCGCTGGGCGGCGGTGGGCGACAGCCTCGCCCGCATTTTCCAGGCGGTCGGCGGCATCGTCACTCGCGAGTACTACTTCAACGACCACGGGGCTCAGATCGACCGCTTCGCGCGCAGCCTACTCGCGAGCGCGCTGAGCGAGCCCACGCCCGACGACGGGTACGGCGGGGTCTACATCAGCGAGATCGCCGCCCGCGTCATCGAGACGTACGACGGCGACGTGACTCAGATCCCGCGCGACGAGGCCCAGGAGCTCTTCCGCGCCGTGGGCGTCGAGTTCATGTTCGGCGACATCAAAGAATCTCTGCACGACTTCGGCGTCGACTTCGACGTGTACTTCCACGAGAACTCGCTGCACGAGTCGCACGCCGTCGAGCGCGCCATCGAGCGCCTGCGCGAGCTCGGCCACGTCTACGAGGCCGACGGGGCGACCTGGCTGCGCACGACCGACTTCGGCGACGATCGCGACCGCGTCATCATCAAGAGCGACGGGGAGGCCGCGTACATCGCGGGCGACCTCGCCTACTACCTCGACAAGCGCGAGCGCGGCTTCGAGCGCAACATCATCATGCTCGGCGCCGACCACCACGGCTACATCGGCCGCATGATGGCCATGTGCGCCGCCTTCGGCGACACTCCCGGCGTCAACCTCGAGATCCTGATCGGCCAGCTGGTCAACCTCGTCCGCGACGGCGAGCCGATGCGCATGTCGAAGCGCAACGGCACGGTCGTCTCGATGGAAGACCTCGTCGAGGCCGTCGGCGTCGACGCCGGCCGCTATTCGCTCGTGCGGTTCTCGGCCGACTCGATGATCGACATCGACCTCGATCTGCTGACCAAGCGCAGCAACGACAACCCGGTCTTCTACGTGCAGTACGCCCACGCTCGCACGCAGGCCGTCGGCCGCAACGCGGCGGCGTCCGGCGTCGACCGCAGCGTGTTCGACGCCTCGCTGCTCACCGACCCGACGGAGGCGTCGCTGCTCGGTGCGCTCTCCGAGCTCCCTCGCGTGGTGCAGCAGGCCGCCGAGCTCCGCGAGCCGCACCGCATCGCCCGGTACGTCGAAGAGGTGGCCGGCACCTATCACCGCTGGTACGACGCCTGCCGCGTCACGCCGCTCGGCGACGAAGAGGTCACCGACCTCCACCGCACGCGACTGTGGCTCAACGACGCCGCGGGGCAGGTGATTCGCAACGGCCTCGGCCTCCTGGGCGTGTCGGCTCCTGACAGGATGTAGCTCATGAGCTCGCAGACCCCAGCGCCGAACGGCTCGACCTCGTCGCCGAAGAGCTCGACCTCGGCGAGAGGGCGGCGACGTGGGCATCCTTTTGTCATCCTCGTCATCGTCGTCGTCCTTCTCGCCGCTCTCGTCGTGGCCGCGGACTTCGTCGTGCGCTCGTACGCCGAGGGCCAGGTATCGAAGCAGATCCAGTCGTCGCTCCCCGCCGGCTCGACGGGCTCGGTCGACGCCACGATCGGGGGATTCTCCGCGATCGCGCAGCTCGCGAAGGGTCGGTTCGACGAGCTCGACCTCCGGTCGCACGACCTCATCGTGGGCGGCACCCCGCTCTCGGCGACCGCTCGCATCGACGACGTCCCTCTGAGCGAGGGCGGCACGACCGGAGACGTCGACGCGACGATCACCATCGACCAGTCGGCCATCAACGACCTCGACGCCGTGAAGCGCCTCGGCACCCTGCGCCTCGGCGACGACCGGGTGTCGCTCGACAAGACGCTGACCGTGCTCGGCCTGAAGGTGTCCGGCACGATCACCGGCTCGGTGGCGCCCTCCGGCTCCGGCACGAGGGTGGCGTTCACGCCGACCGAGACCGACCTGAAGTCCGGGCTGATCCAGCTGTCGCCGTCGGCGATCCTGCAGTACGCCAAGACGCTCGACCTGAGCGTCTGCGCGGCCCAGTACCTGCCGAAGGGGGCGACGGTCTCGAGGATCGTCGTCTCGCCGAGGACGGCGAGGATCTCGGTGCACACCGACTCGCTGGCGCTGACCGACTCCACCTTCGAGACGACCGGGAGCTGCTCGTGACCGCGAACCCCCTCGCCCCCGCCTGGCTCCTCGAGCCCGCCGACCCGAACGACCTCGCCGCCGGCGTCTGGTCGACGTCCGCGGTGCGCGGAGACGACGGCGTGCTGTCGCTCGGGGGAGTGACGGCGACCGAGCTCGCGGAGACCTTCGGCACGCCGCTGTACGTGGTCGACGAGGCCGACTTCCGTGCTCGGGCATCCGAGGCGAAGCGGGTCTTCGACAGCGAGATCGGCCGAATCGGGTCGACGGCGAAGGTCTACTACGCCGCCAAGGCGTTCCTGTCGGGCGCCGTGGTCCGCTGGGTCACCGAGGCCGGCCTCGCCGTCGACGTCTGCACCGGCGGCGAGCTCGCGGTCGCGCTGGCCGCCGGGGCCGATCCCGCCCGCATCGGGTTCCACGGCAACAACAAGTCTCCCGTCGAGATCGACCGCGCCGTCTCCGCCGGCGTCGGCGCCATCGTCATCGACAGTCTGATCGAGATCGAGCGCATCGCGGCCGCGGCCGAGCGCCACGGCGTCGTGCAGCCGGTGCGGCTGCGCGTGAACAGCGGGGTCCACGCGTCCACGCACGAGTACCTCGCGACGGCCCGCGAAGACCAGAAGTTCGGCATCACCCTCGCCGACACCCCGGCCACCGTCGCCGCCATCCGCTCGCACGCGTCATTGCGGTTCCTGGGCCTGCACTCGCACATCGGCTCGCAGATCTTCGGCACCGACGGCTTCGGCGAGGCCGCACGCCGCCTTCTCGAGGTGCACGCCGCGCTCCTCGCCGACGGCGACCTGCCCGAGCTCAACCTCGGCGGCGGATTCGGCGTCAACTACACGCGCGTCGACGACGCGGCTCCGATCGCCGACCTCGCGCGAGGCATCGCCGAGGTCGTCGCGGCCGAGTGCGCTCGGCTCGGAATCCCCGTCCCGGTGATCGCCGTCGAGCCCGGGCGCGTGATCGCCGGACCAGCGGGCACGACGCTGTACACCGTGGGCACCATCAAGGACGTCGAGGTCTCAGGCACGGAGGTCGACGACGGCACCGCCGTCCGCCGCTACGTCAGCGTCGACGGAGGCATGAGCGACAACGCCCGCACTGCGCTCTACCGCGCCGACTACTCGGTGCGCATCGCCAGCCGCACCTCGTCGGCCGCGCCCGCGCTCGTCCGCATCGCGGGCAAGCACTGCGAGTCGGGCGACCTGGTGGTGCTCGCCGACTACCTGCCCGGCGACGTCGCCCCCGACGACCTCGTGGCAGTTCCTGTGACCGGAGCCTACTGCTGGAGCCTCGCGAGCAACTACAACCACGTGGGGCGACCCCCGGTCGTCGCCGTCTCGGACGGAAGCGCCCGCATCATCGTCCGCGGGGAGACCGAGGCCGACCTGCTGGCGCGCGACCTCGAGCTCGACGACATCGTCGCGCGACCCGCAGCCTCTTCACGATCCGCACTCTGAACGGAAAGCACCACATGATCGAATACCGCAACGTCCGGGTCGCCCTCCTCGGCGCCGGCTCCGTCGGAAGCCAGGTCGCGCGGCTCCTGCTCGAGCAGTCCGACGAGCTCGCGGGCCGTGCCGGCGCGGGCCTCGAGCTCACGGGCATCGCCGTCCGCGACCTCGACGCCGAGCGCGACGTCGACCTGCCGCGCGAGCTGCTCACCACCGACGCCGAGTCGCTGATCCTGGGAGCCGACATCGTCGTCGAGCTGATCGGGGGCATCGAGCCCGCGCGCAGCCTCGTGCTCAAGGCCCTCAACTCGGGTGCCGACGTCATCACGGGCAACAAGGCGCTCCTGGCCAGCCACGGCCCCGAGCTGTTCCGAGCCGCGGAGCAGGTCGGCGCTCAGCTGTACTACGAGGCCGCCGTCGCCGGTGCGATCCCGATCATCCGCCCCCTGCGCGAGAGCCTCGCCGGCGACACCGTCGAGCGCGTCATGGGCATCGTCAACGGCACGACGAACTTCATCCTCGACCGCATGGACACCCTGGGCGAATCGCTCGACGACGCCCTCGCCTACGCCACCGAGCTGGGCTACGCCGAGGCCGACCCCACAGCCGACATCGAGGGCTACGACGCGGCGCAGAAGGCCACCATCCTCGCGAGCCTGGCCTTCCACACGAGCGTCCCGCTCGTCGCCGTCCACCGCGAGGGCATCACCGGCGTCACACACGAGCAGGTCGTCGCGGCGCGCAAGGCCGGCTACGTCGTCAAGCTCCTCGCGATCTGCGAGCGCCTCGTCGACGACGAGGGCGTAGCGGGCGTCTCGGCGCGCGTGCATCCCTCACTGGTTCCGCTGGGTCACCCCCTGGCCGCCGTCCACGGCGCCAAGAACGCCGTCTTCGTCGAGGCGCAGGCTGCCGGCGACCTGATGTTCTACGGCGCGGGCGCGGGCGGCGTCGAGACGGCCTCGGCCGTGCTCGGCGACCTCGTGTCGGCGGCGCGACGCCACGTCATCGGCGGCCCGGGCCTCGCCGAGTCCAACCACGCCGACCTGCGGATCCTGCCCATCGGCACCGTCACGACCCGCTATCAGATCACGCTCGACGTGACCGATCAGCCGGGCGTCCTCGCGACGGTGGCCGGCATCCTGTCGCACCACGGCGTCAGCGTCGAGACGGTCCAGCAGACCTCGGGGTCGCAGAGCGTCACGGGGCCGGGCGAGGCCCCGGCCACCGCTACGCTGATCATCGGAACGCACCGCGCGCGCGAAGCCTCGCTCGCGGCCACGGTCGCCGACCTCACCACCGCACCCGTCGTGAACTCCGTCACGAGCGTGCTTCGAGTTGAAGGAGCCTGATGGCCCACCAGTGGCAGGGTGTCCTGCGCGAATACGCCGACCGTCTCGACGTCACCGAGGCGACCCCCATCGTCACGCTGGGCGAGGGCGGCACTCCGCTCATCCCGGCGCGCGCCCTCAGCGAGCGCACCGGCGCGAAGGTCTACGTCAAGTACGAGGGCATCAACCCGACCGGCTCGTTCAAAGACCGCGGCATGACGATGGCCATCTCGAAGGCCGTCGAGCACGGCGCTAAGGCCGTCATCTGCGCCTCGACCGGCAACACGTCGGCCTCGGCGGCCGCCTACGCGGCGCACGCCGGCATCACCGCCGCGGTGCTCGTGCCCGAGGGCAAGATCGCCATGGGCAAGCTCAGCCAGGCCGTGGCGCACAACGGCCAGCTGCTGCAGATCCAGGGCAACTTCGACGACTGCCTCGACATCGCTCGCGACCTCGCTGCGAACTACCCCGTGCACCTGGTCAACTCCGTCAACAACGACCGCATCGAGGGCCAGAAGACCGCCGCGTTCGAAGTCGTCGACGTGCTCGGCGACGCGCCCGACTTCCACTACCTTCCGGTCGGCAACGCGGGCAACTACACGGCGTACACCCGCGGCTACCGCGAAGACCTCGCTTCAAACCGCACGACGAAGATGCCCCGCATGTTCGGCTTCCAGGCCGCCGGCTCCGCCCCGATCGTGGGCGGCTCGGTCGTCAAGCACCCCGAGACGATTGCCAGCGCCATCCGCATCGGCAACCCGGCCTCGTGGCAGTTCGCCCTCGAGGCGCGCGAGCTCACCGACGGCTACTTCGGCGCGATCACCGACGACAAGATCCTCGAGGCGCAGCGCATCCTGTCGCAAGAGGTCGGCGTCTTCGTCGAGCCCGCCTCGGCGATCAGCGTCGCCGGCCTGCTCGAGCGCGCCGAGGCCGGGCACGTTCCTGCGGGTGCCACGATCGTCCTCACGGTGACGGGCCACGGCCTCAAAGACCCGCAGTGGGCTCTGAAGACGGCCGATGGCGGCGAAGTGACGCCCACCGTCGTGTCCGTCGACACCGCCGAGGTCGCCGACGTGCTCGGCCTGGTGCGAGCGTCGGCGTGACCCACGCTCCCGTCGGGGCGACCAGCCCGGTCGGCCGCTCGGTGCTCGTGCGAGTGCCCGCCACCTCGGCGAATCTCGGCCCCGGCTTCGACACGCTGGGCATCGCGCTGTCGCTGTACGACGAGCTCGTCGTCACGGCCACCGCGACGCCCGGCGTCTCGGTCCACGTGACCGGGGTGGGGGAGGGCGAGGTCCCCGTCGACGACACGAATCTCGTCGTGCGGTCCATCGCGCACGCCTTCAAGGCACTGGGGCAGGAACTCCCCGGCCTCGAGCTGCACGCCGTCAACGCGATCCCCCACGGTCGCGGCCTCGGCTCGAGCGCTGCCGCCATCGTCTCCGGGATCATGGCCGCGAAGGGCCTCCTCGAGGGGATCGTCGAGGTCGACTCCACCACCCTGCTGGCTCTCGCCACCGAGCTCGAGGGGCACCCCGACAACGTCGCGCCGGCGCTGTTCGGCGGCCTGACCATCGCGTGGACCACCTCCGAGGGTCCGTCGCACAAGCGGCTGCTCGTGCACCGCGGCGTCTCGCCGGTCGTGTTCGTGCCCGAGACCACGCTCTCGACGAAGCTGGCGCGCAGCCTGCAGCCGGCGTCCGTGCCCCATGAGGACGCCACGTTCAACGTGTCGCGCTCGGCCCTGCTGGTCGCCGCGCTCATCCAGAGCCCCGAGCTGCTGCTCGCAGCGACGGAGGACCGCCTGCACCAGAGCTACCGCGCGAGCGCCATGCCCGAGACGGACACTCTCATCCGCATGCTGCGCGACGCCGGCCTCGCCGCCGTCGTCTCGGGCGCGGGGCCATCGCTCCTCGTGCTCGGAAGTGACCCGGCCCAGCGCCTCTTCGCCGCCCGGCTGGTCGACGAGCACTCCATCTCGACATGGCGCGCGCTCATGCTGGCCGTCGATCTCAAGGGTGCTACAGTGGTGCCGCACCCGGTAGAAAGCGCCGTTCACTAGTTCCATCTCTTGAGCGGCCGCGAATCCCGGGGCAGAGCACAACGAAATCCCGTGTTCCTGCGCCGCACACCCATTGCGCTGATCTCTCGAACTGTGCATCCGTACACGTTCGGGTGAGTCGTCTGCGCGGCCGTTGCCCAAGGCACGGCAAGCTCACCCCCGCCTATCTGTGCCGGGGAGCGAAAGGAAACCATCTCCGTGACTGACACGACCACCGCTGAACTCACAGCTCAGCGTCTGCCGGCGCTCCAGGCTCTCGCCTCGTCGCTCGGCATCTCCGGCATCTCCAAGCTCCGCAAGGGCGATCTCATCGCCGCGATCGAGGCCGCTCAGGCCGGTGCGGGCGCTGTCGCCCCCGCCGCTGCGGTGTCGGCCGACGCCCAGCCCGAGCTGACGTTCGAGGCGCCGGCCGAGGTCGAGGCTCCCGCAGCCGAAGCCGCCGTCGAGGCTCCCGCGGCCGAGACCGCCGTCGAGGCTCCCGCCGCGCCGGCCAAGGCCAAGCGCGCCCCGCGCCGCGCCACCACCGCCACCGCGACGGCTCCCAAGTCGGCCGTCGAGCACGCCAACCAGGGCGAGTCGGGCGTTCTCGAGATCCCCACCGAGACGCCCGTCGCCGTCGAGGCGCCCGCGGCCGCCGTCGCGCCCGTCGTCGACGCGACCGCCGACGAGGCGGCTCCGGCCGAGCCTCGTGAGGGCGGCAACCGCCGTCGTCGCGGTTCGCGCCGTGCCGGCGACTCCGGCCAGACGGCCGAGGCGCCCGCCGCCGCCGAGCCCAAGACCACCGACGACATCGTCCTCGACCTCCCGCCCCGCCAGTCGCGCGCCGACCGCACCCGTGCCGAGCAGGCCCGCCTGCGCGAGCAGCGCGAAGCCGAGACCGCTGCCGAGGCCGGCTCGAACGGGGTCGAGGCCGACACCTCGACGGCCGAGCAGGGCGGCGCTTCTCAGCAGGCCCCCGCGGCCGACCAGGCGTCGTCTGATCAGAGTGGCAAGTCCGACTCGAACTCCGACCAGCAGCCGCAGCAGGGCGGCGGCCGTCGCAGCCGCAACCGCAACCGCGGCGACCGCCAGAACAACCAGAACGGCGACCGTCAGAACGGCGGCAACCAGGGTGGCGACCGCCAGAACGGCGGCAACCAGGGTGGCGACCGCCAGAACGGCGGCAACCAGAATGTCGACCGTCAGAACAACGACCGTCAGAACAACGACCGCCAGAACAACGACCGCCAGAACGGCCAGGCCCCGCAGTCCGCTCCGACCGTCGGCAACCAGGGCGGTCAGAACGACCAGCGCTCGGCCCAGAACGGCCAGCAGAACCAGCAGGGCGGCCAGAACGGCCCCGTCGACGACGAGAACGAGGGCGGCCGCAGCCGCAACCGTCAGCGCGACCGCAAGCGCGGCCGCTCCAACCAGAACGACGACTTCGAGCCCGAGATCACCGAAGACGACGTGCTCATCCCCGTCGCGGGCATCCTCGACGTGCTCGACAACTACGCGTTCGTCCGCACCACCGGCTACCTCCCCGGCGCCAGCGACGTGTACGTGTCGCTCGGCCAGGTGAAGAAGTACCACCTCCGCAAGGGCGACGCCGTCGTCGGCGCGATCCGTCAGCCGCGCGAGGGCGACAACCAGCAGGGCCGCCAGAAGTACAACGCGATCGTGCGCATCGACTCGATCAACGGCCAGAACATCGACGACGCCGCCAAGCGCGTCGAGTTCTCGAAGCTGACGCCCCTCTACCCGCAGGAGCGCCTCCGCCTCGAGACCGAGCCCGGCAAGCTGTCGACGCGCATCATCGACCTCGTGTCGCCGATCGGCAAGGGCCAGCGGGGCCTGATCGTCTCGCCGCCCAAGGCCGGCAAGACCCTCGTGCTGCAGGCCATCGCGAACTCGATCGCCAAGAACAACCCCGAGGTCCACCTCATGGTCGTCCTGGTCGACGAGCGTCCCGAAGAGGTCACCGACATGCAGCGCACGGTGAAGGGCGAGGTCATCGCATCGACCTTCGACCGTCCCGCCGAAGACCACACCACGGTCGCCGAGCTGGCCATCGAGCGCGCCAAGCGCCTCGTCGAGCTGGGCCACGACGTCGTCGTGCTGCTCGACTCGATCACCCGCCTGGGCCGCGCCTACAACCTCTCGACCCCCGCCTCGGGCCGCATCCTCTCCGGCGGCGTCGACTCGTCGGCTCTCTACCCGCCGAAGCGCTTCTTCGGTGCCGCGCGCAACATCGAGAACGGCGGCTCGCTGACCATCCTCGCGACCGCGCTCGTCGAGACCGGCTCGAAGATGGACGAAGTGATCTTCGAGGAGTTCAAGGGCACCGGCAACATGGAGCTTCGCCTGTCGCGCCACCTGGCCGACAAGCGCATCTTCCCGGCCGTCGACGTCAACGCGTCGGGAACCCGCCGCGAAGAGATGCTCCTCAGCCCCGACGAGGTCACGATCACGTGGCGCCTGCGCCGCGCTCTCGCCGGCCTCGACCAGCAGCAGGCGCTCGAGATCGTCCTCCGCAACCTGAAAGAGACTCAGTCGAACGTCGAGTTCCTGGTCCAGGTGCAGAAGTCGGTCCCGGCGGCGGCCGGCCACAAAGAGGACTGAGCGTGTTCGAGTCGGTAGCAGTGCTGCTGGCCGAGCATGAGGATCTCCAGCACCAGCTGTCAGACCCCGCCGTTCACGCGGATGCGGCCAGAGCCAAGAAGATCAACCGCCGGTACGCCGAGCTCAGCCGCATCGTCGCTGCGCACACGGCGTGGCTGCAGGCCGGCGAAGACCTCGACGCCGCGCGCGAGCTCGCGCGCGAAGACGAGGCCTTCGCGGCCGAGGTGCCCGCGATGGAGGACACCCTGGCCGAGACCCAGGAGAAGCTCCGGCGACTCCTGATCCCGCGCGACCCCGACGACGGCCGCGACGTCATCATGGAGATCAAGGGCGGCGAGGGCGGTGCCGAGAGCGCGCTCTTCGCAGCCGACCTCCTCCGCATGTACTCGCACTACGCCGAGTCCAAGGGCTGGAAGACCGAGCTCCTCGAGCGCGACGAATCCGACCTGGGCGGCTACAAGAACGTCCAGGTGGCCATCAAGTCGAACTCGTCGGATCCCGCGCAGGGCGTCTGGGCCCACCTCAAGTACGAGGGCGGCGTGCACCGCGTCCAGCGCGTGCCGGCGACCGAGTCGCAGGGGCGCATCCACACGTCGACCACCGGCGTGCTGGTGTTCCCCGAGGTCGACGAGCCCGAAGAGGTCGAGATCAACCAGAACGACCTCAAGATCGACGTGTACCGCTCGTCAGGCCCTGGCGGCCAGTCGGTCAACACGACCGACTCCGCCGTGCGGATCACGCACCTCCCGACCGGCATCGTCGTGGCCATGCAGAACGAGAAGTCGCAGCTGCAGAACCGCGAGGCCGGAATGCGCGTGCTCCGCGCCCGCATCCTCGCCCGTCAGGCGGAGGAGCAGGCGGCTGTCGACTCCATCGCCCGCAAGAGCCAGATCCGGGGGATGGACCGCTCCGAGCGCATCCGCACCTACAACTTCCCCGAGAACCGCATCGCCGACCACCGCACCGGCTACAAGGCCTACAACCTCGACGCTGTCATGGACGGCGCGCTCGAGCCGGTCATCGAGTCGTGCATCCAGGCCGACGAAGAGGCGCGTCTGGCCGACATCGGCGACCAGGGCGAGTGACCCTCGGCGTCGGCGACGCGCTCCAGCAGGGGCGCGCCGCCCTCGATCAGGTCGGCATCCCGTCCGCGGGCGCGGATGCCGAGCTGCTCCTCGCGCACGTCCTCGAGGTGGGCCGGGGTGAGATCGCGGTCAAGGCGATCGTCGGCACGGTCCTGACCGAGGCGCAGGAACTCGCCTTCGAGTCCGTCCTCGCCCGTCGAGCGACTCGAGAGCCGCTCCAGCACATCACCGGTCTGGCACCGTTCCGCCACCTCGTGCTCCATGTCGGGCCCGGCGTCTTCGTCCCGCGCCCCGAGACCGAGGGGGTCGCGCAGATCGCCATCGACGCGCTCTCGGCGCGTGCTGAGCCGCAGCCCGTGGCCGTCGACCTCGGCACTGGCAGCGGCGCCCTCGCGCTGTCGATGGCCACCGAGGTTCCCCGCGCCCGCGTGTACGCCGTCGAGCTGTCGCCCGAGGCCGCCGTGTGGACGCGCCGCAACATCGCGTCGACCGGGGCCGACGTCACCCTCGTCGAGGGCGACATGGCGTCGGCCCTGCCCGAACTCGACGGAGCCGTGCAGGTGGTCGTCTCGAACCCGCCGTACATCCCGCTCGGGATGGTGCCGCGCGACCCCGAGGTGCGGCTGTTCGACCCCGAGCTGGCGCTGTACGGGGGAGTGGACGGCCTCGACCTCGTCCGCGCGCTCTCGCAGCGCGCGCTCGCGCTCCTGGTGCCCGGAGGGACGCTCGTCATCGAGCACGGCGAAGAGCAGGGCCCCGCGATCCGCGAGCTGCTGTCTCGCGACGGATGGCGCGGCGCGGCCACCCACGAAGACCTGACGCGGCGCGATCGGGCGACCACGGCGGTGCGCTGAGGGCGGCAGTTCCTGCCCTCTCATGCGAGCCGTGGGCGGGACGCCAGGATCAGCGCACTACAATCGTCGAGTCATGGCCTCCCTCTACGACTGCGCGGTCGACGCAGAACTCCTCACCGGCATGCGCCTCGCGCGTGCCGCCATCGGGCGCGGCGAACTCGTCGTCGTCCCTACCGACACCGTCTACGGCATCGCCGCCGACGCCTTCGACCCGGAGGCCGTCGAGCGGCTTCTCGCGGCCAAGGGGCGTACCCGCCAGTCGCCGCCGCCCGTGCTGGTCAAGGGGCAGGACACCCTCGCCGCTCTGGCCGAGTCGGTGCCGTCGCTGATCCAGCCGCTGCTCGACGAGTTCTGGCCGGGTGGGCTGACCGTGATCCTCACGGCGCAGCCGTCGCTCGCCTGGGACCTCGGCGAGACCCGGGGCACCGTCGCCCTGCGTCAGCCAGACAACAAGCTCCTGCTGGAGCTCCTCGAAGAGACCGGCCCTCTGGCCGTGTCGAGCGCCAACCTCACCGGCAAGCCAGCCGCGCTCACCGCGCACGAGGCGATGGCGATGCTCGGCGACGACGTCGAGATCTACCTCGACGGCGGCCAGGCCGGCACCGGCTACGAGCAGCGCCCCGGCGCCAACTCCGGCTCCACGATCGTCGACGCGACGGGCGCTGCCGACGGCGTGCTGCGCATCGTGCGCCACGGCGTCATCAGCGACGACGACATCCGCCGGGTGGCGGGCAGCGACGTCGTCGTATGAGGCCGACGCGATGAGGGCCGAGTCGTGAGGGCCGCGAGGTGAGGTACTACCTCCTCGCGGCGGCGATCTCGGCGATCGTCAGCTTCGCCCTCTCGGTCCTGGCCTGGCGGCTCGGCACGAAGTACCGCATCGCCCCGAAGATCCGCGAGCGCGACGTCCACGTCAACCCGACGCCGCGGCTCGGCGGGATCGCCATGTTCGGCGGCATCGTCGTCGCCCTGCTGTCGGCGTGGTTCGTCTTTCCGCTGATATCGAAGGCCGACTACTTCCGCCTGGTCTTCGCCGAGCCCGGCCACATCCTGGCGATCCTCGCCGCCGCGCTGATCATCGTCGCGGTGGGCGTGATCGACGACCTCTACGACCTCGACTGGATGACCAAGCTCGCCGCGCAGATCATCGCGGCCGGCGTGCTGGCCTGGCAGGGCGTGCAGCTGCTGTCGCTGCCGATCGGCGGCCTCACCATCGGGTCGAGCTACATGTCGCTGATCCTGACGGTGCTCGTCGTGGTGCTCGTGATGAACGCGGTCAACTTCATCGACGGCCTCGACGGCCTGGTCGCCGGCGTGACGATCATCGCGAACGGCGTGTTCTTCATCTACAGCTTCATCCTGACGAACGCGAACCAGGGCGTCGAGTACTTCAACCTCGCCGCCCTGCTCACCGCCGTGCTGATCGGCGCGGCGGTCGGCTTCCTGCCCCTCAACTGGCACCCGGCGCGCATGTTCATGGGCGACGCGGGCGCGCTGCTGACCGGCCTCCTCATGGCGACCAGCGCGGTCTCGGTCACCGGCAACCTCAACCCGGGCTCGGTCGACAAGACGACGCTGCTGCCGGTCTTCATCCCGATCCTGCTGCCCTTCGCAGTCCTGATCGTGCCGCTCCTCGACTTCGGCCTCGCAGTGCTGCGCCGCGTCAGTGCCGGCAAGTCGCCCTTCAGCGCCGACCGCAAGCACCTCCACCACCGGCTGCTCGACATGGGCCACTCGCACTTCCACGCCGTCCTGATCTTTTACGGCTGGACCGCCCTGGTCTCGGTCGGCTGCCTCCTGTTCTTCTTCCTGCCCGTGCACTGGGTCGTGGTGTTCCTCGCCGCCGGCCTGGTCGTCTGCGCGGCCATCACCCTCGCGCCGCTGAGCCGCCGCAAGCGCGTCGAGATCGCTGTGCAGAGCGCCGCGCCGTCGGCCGCCGCCGAGACCGGGGCCGACCGCTTCGACGCGCTCGACCAGGCCGGTGCCGCTCGTGCCAAGAGCGTTCCGGGCGCAGGAACTCCGAAGCCCACCGCCGACGACGAGCGCGTCGCGGTCACGGCCCTCCGCGGCACCACGGGCCCTGCCCCGCAGCTCCCGTCGGCGGCCGAGTCCGCGACCGCGCGGCCCGAGCCGGGCCGTCCGGCTCCCTCGTCACGTCCCGAACCCGGCCGCCCCGGCACCACCGGCTCGACCACCGCACGCTCCGAATCAGGAAGATCCGCATGAACCCCGCCGGCAATCGCCTCTACGTCACCATCGTCCGGTACGGAGCCCTGCTCGCCCTCGTCATCGCCGTCGTCGGCTCGGTCATCGGCGGCATCGCCGCGGGCAGTCACGGCGTGGCCGGCGCCCTCATCGGCACGGCCCTCGCGCTCGTCTTCACGGGCCTGACGGCGGTGAGCATCCTGCTCGGTCTCAGGGCATCGGGCGGCAGCCTCATCAGCGGCGCCTTCTTCGGCATCGTGCTCGGCGGCTGGCTGCTCAAGTTCGTCATCTTCCTGGTGCTGGTGGTCCTGCTCAAAGACCAGACGTGGGTCAACACGGTCGTCCTGTTCGTCTGCATCGTCGCCGGGGTGCTCGGGTCGCTCGTGGTCGACGTCGTCGTCGTGATGCGCTCGCGCGTGCCCTACGTCGACTCGTCCGTGCTCGACTCGGCTGCATCGGGTGCAGACGGCGCAATATCAGACCAATAGGCCCGCCACCGGCCCGATTGGTTCGTCTCCGGGCGAATCTGTTGATAGGCTGAACTCGTTCGTGTCCCCGGCCTGTTCACTGCCGAAGGGTCGCTTCCCCACAGATCATCGCCGCATCTCGCGGAGTTGAAACCAGGCTAGAAAAACCGCACGTGTTGCAGTTGGTCTTCCCGGCTTCATCACTGAGAGCTGCGTCCCGAATCAGGAGATAGCGCTGTTAGCTAACGCCATCACCCTGGTGCATCCTCTCGCCGCAGCGAGCGACAGCACCGGCGGTTTCCAGGGCCCATCGATCGACGAGTTCTTCCCGTCGGTCCTCCTCTTCGACGGCACCCCCTTCGAGATCAACCGAATCATGCTGGCGCGCTTCTTCGCCGTCATCGTGCTCTTCCTGGTCTTCTGGCTCGGTACCCGCAAGATGAAGCTCGTCCCCGGTCGCTTCCAGAGCATCGTCGAGATGGGCCTGGACCTCGTCCGCGTCAACATCGCCGAAGACCTGCTCGGCAAGAAAGACGGCAAGCGCTTCCTGCCGATTCTGACGACCGTCTTCTTCATGGTCCTCTTCATGAACCTGACCGGCATCATCCCGGGCTTCAACATCGCCGGCACCTCGCTGATCGGCATCCCGTTGATCCTGGCCGCCGTCGCCTACGTCGTGTTCATCTACGCCGGCATCCGGAAGCACCCGGGCGCGTTCTTCAAGAACGCCCTCGTGCCTCCGGGCGTGCCGTGGCCGCTGTACATCATCGTGACGCCGATCGAGCTCGTCTCGACGTTCGTGCTCCGCCCGGTCACGCTGACCCTGCGACTCCTCATGAACATGATCGTCGGGCACCTCCTGCTGGTGCTGTTCTTCACGGCGACCTCGTTCTTCCTCTTCGAGTCGGGCAACCTCTTCGCCCTGTTCGGAATCGGCACGATCGCCTTCGGCTTCGTGTTCACCCTGTTCGAGATTCTGGTGGCTGTCCTCCAGGCTTACGTCTTCTCGCTGCTCACTGCTGTTTACGCTCAGCTCGCGCTGAACGACGAACACTAACAACGGTCCGGGCGCCTGCCCGAACCGCCATCACGGAAGGAAACACACGTGGACGCATCAACCGTTCTCGCTGCAATCGACGGAAACATCGCGACGGTCGGTTACGGCCTCGCGGCAATCGGCCCGGCCATCGGCGTGGGCATCGTGGTCGGCAAGACCATCGAGTCCGTCGCCCGCCAGCCCGAGCTCCAGGGCCGCCTCACGGTCCTCATGTACATCGGTATCGCCTTCACCGAGGCCCTGGCCTTCATCGGCATCGCCACGTACTTCATCTTCGTCTAAGAGAGGCTGACGAATGCTCAGCACTACTTCCACCGTGGTTGCGGCGGGTGAGTCACACAACCCGTTGCTGCCCGCGACGCCGGACCTCGTTTGGGGTGCTGTGTGCTTCGTCGCGATCCTGCTCATCTTCTGGCGCCTGGTCCTCCCGCGCATGAAGACGATGCTCGACGAGCGCGCCGAGGTCATCGAGGGCGGCATCAAGAAGGCCGAGAACGCTCAGGCCGAAGCGGCTGCCGCGCTCGAGGAGTACAACAAGCAGCTGGCCGACGCTCGTGCCGAGGCAGCCAAGATCCGCGAGCAGGCTCGTACGGATGCGACTCGCATCGCCAACGACGTCAAGGCGCAGGCTCAGGCCGACGCCGACCGCATCACGGCGAACGCGACCGCCCAGATCGAGGCGGAGCGCCAGAGCGCCCTCGTCTCGCTCCGCGGCGAGGTCGGCTCGCTGGCGATCGATCTCGCGTCGGGCGTCATCGGCGAGAGCCTCACCGACGACAGGAAGGCATCGGCCATCGTCGACCGCTTCCTGTCCGAGCTCGAGGCCGACGAAGCGTCGAAGGCAGGCAAGTAACCATGGGATCCATGACCAGAGAAGCACTCGCGTCCGCGCGGGGCGTGCTCGCCGATCTCGGCGACGCGGCTGACCTGGCCACGGGAGAACAGCTCCTCAACGCGGGTCGAGTCATCGGATCGTCGTCGAAGCTGCTGGCCTACCTGGCCGACCCTGCCGAAGACGTCACCGGCAAGAAGGCGTTCATCGACCGCGTCTTCGCCCCATTCACCGAGTCCGCTCGTGCCCTGCTGACCTCCGTGGTCGGCAGCCGCTGGTCGTCTCACAGCGACCTCCTCGCGGGTGTGGAAGAGATCGGCATCCGCACGATCGCGAAGTCGGCTCCGGCCGATCTGTCGATCGAGGGCGAGCTGTTCTCGTTCGGCGAGGTCGTCTCCTCCGACGCCTCGCTCGAGCTGGCGGTCGGCACGAAGCTCAGCGACGGGCCAGCGAAAGCCGGCCTCGTCGAGAAGCTCCTCGCCGGCAAGGCGTCGCAGCAGACGATCTCCATCGTCTCGCAGCTCGTGCAGCAGCCCCGTGGCCGCCGAATCGGCGAGCTCCTGCGGAACGCCGCCGCCATCGTCGCCGACCAGTCCGACGAGCTCGTCGCAGTGGTCACGACCGCCGCGCCGATCGCCGCCGAGCAGGTGACGCGTCTCGAGCGCGGCCTCGCGAAGCAGTTCGGTCGTAGCCTGCGAGTGAACCTGGTGATCGATCCGTCGATCCTGGGCGGGCTCCGGGTCCAGGTGGGCGACGAGGTCATCGACGGCACGGTGTCGACGAGACTCACCGATCTGCGCCTTCAGCTCGCCGGCTGATCGCACCCACACGCACCAAGGCTCGCTGACGCGGGCTCACCCGACCACGCGGGGCATACGCCCTGCACGGTTATCGTCACAGACACAACGACAAAGGAATCCCAATGGCAGACATCAAGATCAGCCCTGATGAGATTCGCGACGCCCTCAAAGACTTCGTCTCGGCGTACGAGCCCTCGCAGACGTCCACGACCGAGGTCGGTCACGTCATCGATGCCGCTGACGGCATCGCGCACGTCGAGGGTCTCCCCGGCGTCATGGCCAACGAGCTCATCCGCTTCGCCGACGGCACCCTGGGCCTCGCCCAGAACCTCGACGAAGACGAGATCGGTGTCATCGTCCTGGGTGAGTTCAGCGGCATCGACGAGGGCCTCGAGGTCACCCGCACCGGCGAGGTCCTCTCCGTCCCCGTCGGAGAGGGCTACCTCGGCCGCGTCGTCGACCCTCTCGGCAACGCGATCGACGGCCTCGGCGACATCGAGACCTCCGGCCGCCGCGCTCTCGAGCTCCAGGCTCCCGGCGTCATGCAGCGCAAGTCGGTGCACGAGCCCATGCAGACGGGCATCAAGGCGATCGACGCCATGATCCCGATCGGCCGCGGCCAGCGTCAGCTCATCATCGGCGACCGTCAGACCGGCAAGACGGCCATCGCGATCGACACGATCATCAACCAGAAGGCCAACTGGGACTCGGGCGACATCAACAAGCAGGTCCGCTGCATCTACGTCGCCATCGGCCAGAAGGGCTCGACCATCGCCTCGGTGAAGGGCGCGCTCGAGGACGCCGGAGCGATGGAGTACACCACCATCGTCGCGTCGCCCGCGTCCGACCCCGCCGGCTTCAAGTACCTCGCCCCGTACACCGGCTCGGCCATCGGCCAGCAGTGGATGTACGAGGGCAAGCACGTCCTCATCGTGTTCGACGACCTGTCGAAGCAGGCCGAGGCCTACCGTGCCGTCTCGTTGCTGCTCCGTCGTCCGCCGGGACGCGAGGCCTACCCCGGCGACGTGTTCTACCTGCACTCGCGTCTCCTCGAGCGCTGCGCGAAGCTGTCCGACGAGCTCGGCGCCGGCTCGATGACGGGTCTGCCCATCATCGAGACCAAGGCGAACGACGTCTCGGCGTACATCCCGACCAACGTGATCTCGATCACCGACGGCCAGATCTTCCTCCAGTCCGACCTCTTCAACGCCAACCAGCGTCCTGCGGTCGACGTCGGGATCTCGGTCTCGCGAGTGGGCGGCGACGCTCAGGTGAAGTCGATCAAGAAGGTCTCGGGCACGCTGAAGCTCGAGCTCGCCCAGTACCGCTCGCTCGAGGCCTTCGCGATGTTCGCGTCCGACCTCGACCAGGCCAGCCGCCGTCAGCTCGCCCGTGGCGCCCGCCTGACCGAGCTGCTCAAGCAGCCGCAGTACTCGCCGTTCCCGGTCGAGAAGCAGGTCGTCTCGATCTGGGCCGGCACCAACGGCAAGCTCGACGAGGTCCCCGTGGCCGACATCCTGCGCTTCGAGGCCGAGCTGCACGACTATCTCTCGCGCACCGGTGACGTCCTCACGACGCTGGCCGAGACCAACGTGCTCTCGGACGACCTCGTGGCTCAGCTCGACTCGTCGATCGAGGAGTTCAAGAAGGAGTTCCAGACGGGCGAGGGCAAGCCGCTGGCTTCCGTCGGCCGCGAGGAGTTCACCGCCACGGACGCCGAAGACGTCAACCAGGAGAAGATCGTCAAGTCGCGATAGCGACTGCCGACCTTCGCCCGCACCGATACCAACAGGAGACACATGGGAGCGCAACTTCGGGTCTACCGACAGCGCATTCGCTCTGCCCAGACGACCAAGAAGGTCACCCGGGCCATGGAGCTCATCTCGGCTTCTCGGATCCAGAAGGCCCAGGCGCGCATGGCCGCGTCCGGTCCGTACTCGCGCGCCGTGACGCGGGCCGTCTCGGCTGTGGCGACGTTCTCGAACGTCGACCACGTGCTGACGACGGAGCCCGAGTCGATCGATCGCGCGGCGATCGTCCTCTTCACGTCCGACCGGGGCCTCAACGGCGCCTTCTCGTCGAACGTGCTGAAGGCGGGCGAAGAGCTGGCGACGCTTCTGCGCAGCCAGGGCAAGGAGGTGGTCTACTACCTCGTCGGTCGCAAGGCCGCCGCCTACTTCACCTTCCGTCAACGGGGTTCCGAGCAGAGCTGGACGGGCAACACCGACCAGCCCGAGTTCGCCACGGCGAAAGAGATCGGCGATGCGGTCGTATCGAAGTTCCTGACCGATTCGGCCGAGGGCGGAGTCGACGAGATCCACGTCGTCTACAACCGCTTCATCAGCATGGTCACGCAGACCCCCGAGGTCGTGCGTCTCCTGCCGCTGGAGGTCGTCGAAGGCATCGAGCAGCCCGAGGAGAACGCGATCCTGCCTCTCTACGAGTTCGAGCCCGACCCTGAGAACGTCCTCGACGCGCTGCTCCCCGTCTACATCGAGAGCCGTCTGTTCAACGCCATGCTGCAGTCAGCCGCTTCCGAGCACGCCGCCCGTCAGAAGGCCATGAAGGCGGCGAGCGACAACGCCGACACCCTGATCCGCGACTACACGCGCCTTGCCAACAACGCGCGCCAGAGTGAGATCACCCAGCAGATTTCCGAGATCGTTGGCGGCGCAGACGCCCTCAGCTCGGCCAAGAAGCACTGAGCTCGCAGAGCTAGAGAAGAGAGAGAAATGACTGACATCGCCACCGCGCCAGTCGCGACCGAGAAGGCACCGGGCGTCGGCCGCATCGCGCGCGTCACCGGTCCCGTCGTCGACATCGAGTTCCCGCACGATGCGATCCCCGGCGTCTACAACGCGCTGAAGACGACCATCGTCATCGGCGACCAGACGATCGAGCTGGTGCTCGAGGTCGCTCAGCACCTCGGCGACGACCTCGTCCGTGCCATCGCCCTCAAGCCCACCGACGGCCTCGTCCGCGGCCAGGAGGTCACCGACACCGGTTCGCCCATCTCGGTGCCCGTCGGCGACATCACCAAGGGCAAGGTCTTCAACGTCACCGGCGACGTGCTCAACGGCGCGCCCGGCGAGACGATCGAGATCACCGAGCGCTGGCCCATCCACCGCAAGCCCCCGGCATTCGACCAGCTCGAGTCGAAGACCGAACTCTTCGAGACCGGCATCAAGGTCATCGACCTGCTCACCCCGTATGTCCAGGGTGGCAAGATCGGTCTCTTCGGCGGTGCGGGCGTCGGCAAGACCGTCCTCATCCAGGAGATGATCCAGCGCGTCGCGCAGGACCACGGCGGCGTGTCGGTGTTCGCCGGTGTCGGCGAGCGCACTCGTGAGGGCAACGACCTCATCATGGAGATGGAAGAGGCCGGTGTCTTCGACAAGACGGCCCTCGTCTTCGGCCAGATGGACGAGCCGCCGGGAACGCGCCTCCGCGTGGCCCTGTCGGCGCTGACGATGGCGGAGTACTTCCGCGACGTGCAGAAGCAGGACGTCCTGCTCTTCATCGACAACATCTTCCGCTTCACGCAGGCCGGCTCCGAGGTCTCCACGCTGCTCGGCCGCATGCCGTCCGCCGTGGGCTACCAGCCGAACCTCGCCGACGAGATGGGTGTGCTCCAGGAGCGCATCACCTCGACCCGCGGTCACTCGATCACGTCGCTCCAGGCGATCTACGTCCCTGCCGACGACTACACCGACCCCGCGCCGGCGACCACCTTCGCGCACCTCGACGCCACGACCGAGCTCTCTCGCGAGATCGCGTCGCAGGGTCTGTACCCGGCCGTCGACCCGCTGACGTCCACCAGCCGCATCCTCGACCCCCGCTACCTGGGCCAGGACCACTACAACACGGCCATCCGCGTCAAGGCGATCCTTCAGAAGAACAAGGAGCTCCAGGAGATCATCGCGATCCTCGGTGTCGACGAGCTCTCCGAAGAAGACAAGATCACCGTCTCGCGTGCTCGCCGTATTCAGCAGTTCCTCTCGCAGAACACCTACATGGCGAAGAAGTTCACCGGTGTCGAGGGCTCGACCGTTCCGCTGAAGGACACCATCGAGTCGTTCACCGCGATCGCCAACGGCGACTTCGACCACGTCGCCACGCAGGCGTTCTTCAACGTCGGCAGCATCTCCGACGTCGAAGAGAAGTGGGCTCAGATCCAGAAGGAGAACAGCTGATCGTGGCTGCTCTCACTGTGAACGTCGTGTCGGCCGACCAGCAGGTCTGGTCGGGCGAGGCGGCGCAGGTCACGGCTCGCACCGTCGAGGGCGAGATCGGAATCCTGCCGGGGCATGAGCCCCTGCTTGCGGTTCTCGCCTCCGGGCAGGTCCGCGTTCGTCAGGCTGGCGGTGCCGTCGTCGAGGCCACGGCCGAAGACGGGTTCCTGTCGGTCGAGAACGACACGGTCACCATCGTCGCCCGTAACGCGGCACTGGTCTGATCTCTCCGGCCCGGGTGGAAGGCGCTTCGAGCGTCGCCCACCCGGGCCTCTTCCGTTAACGCCCTCCTCCTCAATGAGCTCAATCAGTCGATGACATCCCTGCTCTTCGTCATGCCTCCGTCCGAGACCAAGCGGTCGGGTGGTGAGCCCGAGTCGACGCTCGATTTCGACGCGCTGTCGTTCCCGACGCTGGGGCGAGTCCGGCGCAGTGTCGCGGCGACGGTGGTGCGCCTCAGCCGAGATGCCGACGAGTCGGCCCGGCTGCTCAAGATCAGCCCGGCGCTGGCCGTCACCGAGGTCGCCCGCAACCGCACTCTGAAGATCTCGCCCACGATGCCGGCTCTCGAGCGCTACACCGGCGTGGCCTTCGATCCGATCGACGCGCCGTCGCTCGCGGTCGAGGCTCGCGACTGGGCGAGGGAGCACGTCGCCGTGCACTCGGCCCTCTTCGGCCTCGTCCGCGCCGCCGATCCGATCCCGGCCTACCGGCTCTCGCATGACACGAGGCTGCCCGAGAAGTCGCTCAAGTCGCTCTGGGCGGCTCCGGTCGCCCGGGCGCTGGCCTCCGGCGGCCAGACCGTCATCGATCTGCGCAGCGAGGGGTACTCCGAGCTGGGGCCGGCGCCTCTGGGGAGCGCCTACGTGCGCGTGGTGTCCGACGAGGGAGGCCGCCGACGCGCGCTCAACCACTTCAACAAGAAGACGAAGGGCACGCTGATCGCCCGCCTGCTGGCCGCGCGGCCCGACCTGGCGACCGTGGAGGACCTCGTGAGATGGGCACGAGGCGAGGGGATGGTCGTCGAGCCCCACGGCGGGGAGCTCGTCGTCGTGGCGGAGAGCGTGCTCGGAAGCTGAGCTGTCGAGTTCCTGCAGTCGTGCCGGTCACGCCGGCGCCGAGGCGTCGGCACTGCTCGCTCTCACCTCCCCGCGAAGTCGATGCCCTCGTGCTCGAGAAGCCACTTCTTCGTCGCCACCCCGTCGCCGGGGCTGTAGCCCGTGACTCTCCGCCCCGCACCGAGGACCCGGTGGCACGGCACCAGGATCGCGAGCCGATTTGCCCGGATCGCGCCGCCGACGGCACGGGCGCCGGTCGGCCGCCCCGACAGCTCCGCGAGGTCGCCGTAGGTCGTCGTCGTGCCGAACGGGACCTCGTCGAGGAGCCCCCACACGGTCTCCTGGAAGGGCGTGCCCCAGTACTCCAGGGGGAGGTCGAAGCGGTCACGGCGATTGGCGAAGTAGTCGTCGAACTGCCGCCGGGCCTCATCGTGGAGAGGGGTGGGCGTGCAGTCGAGCGCGGTGTCGCCGAGCGCCGTCTCAGTGGCCGCCACGATGAGCGCGGCCGTCTGGATGTCGACCCGGGTGATGCGATCGGCCGCGACATGGATGGCCAGTCGGCCGACGGGGGAGTCGTGGTGGACGAGGGACGAGGTGAGGAATGTCGTGGTCATGGCGTCGACCGTAGGAGCGCGGCGACGGGCCGAACGAGGATGCCCCTCGCCTGTGGAGAACCGGGGGCCTGTGGAGGAGGCATCTGCGCAGGACCACGGGGTGACCTGTTGGTAGCGTGTTCCCACCGGGCGACAGGGCCCGGCCGGAGATCGAGCGAGGAGGCGGCGTGACCACGTCCGATCCGTCGAACCGCTACCACCGGATCCGGGTCGGCCCGTCGACCGAGACGCTGGACGCCGCGCTCATCATCGGACGCCGCCCCTCCTCCCACCGCATCGAGCGACGGGGCGATCCTCGCCTGGTCACGGTCCGGTCCCCGCGCAACGAGGTGTCGGCGACGCACGTCGAGATCCGGCAGGAGGGCACGGCCGTCGTCGTGACCGACCTGAAGTCGACGAACGGCACGAGGGTCACGATTCCGGGCCGGCTTCCCGTGGCACTCCGGCAAGGCGAGTCGATCGTCGTGCTCGTGGGCACCATAGTGGACATCGGCGACGGGAACCGACTCGAGGTCCTGCCCACTACCCGCTCCATTCCCCAGGAAGAATCCATCCCGTGACAGAGATTGGTCGTCCGACGACCGCACACACCGTCCGACTCGGCGACGAGGGCTCAGTCCTCCTCGACTGGGCCGGCGTCACCGATGTCGGCAAGCGCCGCGCCCACAACGAGGACAGCTTCATCGCGAAGTCGCCGCTGTTCGTGGTCGCGGACGGCATGGGCGGCCACAGCGCCGGCGACGTGGCGAGCGATGCCGTCGTGACGCGCCTCGACGCCGCGGCATCCGGCGACTTCTTCGACACCGACTCGCTCGAGAAGGCTCTGCGACTGGCGACGGACGACATCGAGGTGGCGGCCGTCGGCACCGAGCTCGGCGTCGGCACGACGGTGACCGGGGCGATCCTGACGAAAGACGGTGACGCCCCGTACTTCACGATCTTCAACGTCGGCGACTCGCGCGTCTACATGCTGGACTCCGACGTGCTGCGCCAGGTCACCGTCGACCACTCGGTCGTCCAGGAGATGGTCCAGGCGGGCATGCTCCACCCCGACGACGCCGAGAGCCACCCCGACAGCAACGTCATCACCAAGGCCATCGGCTTCGGCGCCGAGCCCAGCCCGGACTACTGGCGGGTTCCGGCACGACCGGGCCTCCGACTGCTCATCTGCTCCGACGGCCTCACCAAGGAGCTCAATCCCCGCGCGATCGCGACGCTCCTCGGTGCGAACGCGTCCTCCGAGGCGGCGGCGCAGGCGCTCGTGACAGCAGCCGTGGCCGCGGGCGGCCGAGACAACGTCACCGCTGTGGTCGTCGACGTGCGCGGCGCGCGGCGCGCTCACGAGGCCGATGCGACTCTTCCGACCGACCAGGTCCCGCGCCTCTAGGCTGCTGGACCGTCGCCCCACGACGGCGGAGGTCGATTTTCCCCACCCCCGAAGTGGGGCCGAGACTATCCACAGATGCGCCGTGCCCCGCCTCGTCGGCGCGAGGGGGCCATTTACAATTGCGAAGATCGGCAAATCGACGGGGCGCTCCGAAAGCGTTTCCCATGCAAGCTTCTGAGGGGGCGAAATGGCCAGGCGCCTTCCTTCGCAGCCCCCTGTGCTGCCGGGCTTCTCGCACCTCCACGTGCTCGGCTCGGGCGGCTTCGCCGACGTCTTCCTGTACGAGCAGAACATGCCCCGACGCCAGGTGGCCGTCAAGGTCATGCTCAGTGAGGTCGTGAACGACCAGGTGCGGCAGATGTTCCAGGCCGAGGCCAACCTGATGGCGCAGCTCAGCGCCCACCCGTCGATCCTCACCGTCTACCAGGCGAGCGTGTCGGCCGACGGCCGCCCCTACCTCGTCATGGAGCTGTGCTCCGCGTCGCTGAGCGAGCGCTACCGCCGCGAGCGGATCCCGGTCGCCGACGTCCTCCGCATCGCCGTCAAGATCGGCAGCGCCATCGAGACGGCGCACCGCCAGGGCGTCCTGCACCGCGACATCAAGCCGTCGAACATCCTCATGACGGCGTACGGGCACCCCGTGCTGTCCGACTTCGGCATCGCGTCGTCGCTGGGCGAGAGCGAGCCGAACGAGGTCGTGGGTCTGTCGATCCCGTGGTCGGCCCCGGAGGTGCTCCGCGACGACACCTCCGGCACCATCGCCTCCGAGGTCTGGTCGCTCGGCGCGACCGTCTACTCCCTGCTCGCCGGCCGCAGCCCGTTCGAGGTGCTCGGCGGCTCGAACTCGTCGAGCGACCTCATGGCCCGCATCGAGAAGGGCAAGCTGCAGCCGATCGGGCGCACCGACATCCCGGCGGGTCTCGAGGCGACGCTCACGCGCGCCATGTCGCACAAGCCCGAGAACCGGCACGAGAGCATCCTCGAGCTGATCCGCGAGTTCCAGCAGGTCGAGTCCGAGATCGGCGTCGCGCAGACGCCGATCGAGGTGGCCGTCGACGACTGGGCGCTGGCCACGGTCGCGGATCTCGAGGAGCGCACCCGCATCCGCGGCTCCGACGGCTCCGCCGTCGGCGTCCCGAACCGCCGTCGTCGTCGCCGGTCGGCCGCGGCGACCTCGACGAGCATCGTCGCGACGCTCGACCCCGCGGTCCGCAACTCGAACGCGATCCCTCGATCGACCGGGACGCGTCCGGCCAGAGCTCCGAAGAAGGTCCAGTACCTGGCGTGGGCGCTGATAGCGGCGTCGGTCGTGGTCATCGTGCTCGGCGGCATCGCAGTGCTGTTCCTGGTGCGGTCGACGTCGAGCGACATCCCGCGGGTGAGCGACATCTCCGCCACGACGACCGGCAGCTCCGTCGAGTTCCAGTGGGCCGACCCCGGCCTCCGCAGCGGAGACACCTACGTCGTCACGACCGGCACCGACAGCAGCACGCAGACGGCGACGACGTTCACGACCACCGGCACGAGCGGTCAGCAGGTGTGCATCACGGTGACCGTCACGCGCGCCGGCAAGGCAGGGCCGGTGAGCGCCCAGAAGTGCGCCGCCCCGGGAGTGGGGCAGTGAAGAGGCTCGTGCAGTTCCTGCGCTCCCGTCGCTCGTTCACGGCGACCGCGGTCGCGACCATCGCCATCGCGGCGGTGGCCGCGACGATCGGGCTCACGAGTCCCGGGTACCAGGCTCAGCGACTCGACCTGAACGACGGCACCGTCTGG
Organism: Frondihabitans sp. OV104; assembly: GCF_057787745.1. Taxonomy (NCBI): domain Bacteria; kingdom Bacillati; phylum Actinomycetota; class Actinomycetes; order Micrococcales; family Microbacteriaceae; genus Frondihabitans; species Frondihabitans sp. OV104. Next base: position 1,430,384 of record NZ_CM173541.1, on the reverse strand, counting down.
GTGGCGAACCAGTCGAAGTCGGCGATCGGCCGCGCGAACCCCGCCGTGCTCGAGCTGAACTCGGCCGTGCGCAGCAGCGGGACGGATGTCTCCGTCGTGCAGGACGCCTCGCACGTGCTGCTGGTCGACCGCAGCAACGCGACGGTCGGCGTCGTCGACCCCGCCACGGCGGAGGTGTCGCAGACCGTGCCGTTGCCACCCGACAAGCCGGCAGTGCTGCTGGCCGGTGGGACGGCGGTGATCGTCTCGGGCGAGACGGGCGAGTTCTGGTCGACGCCCGTATCGGCGCTCGGGGCCTTCGACGCCTCGGCGCAGGCCGATCTCAGCCTCGGGTCGTCGGTCGTCACCGGCATGACGCCCTCGGGCACGATGATCGCCTACTCGCCCGACAGCGCCGAGGTCTCGCGCATCGACAGCCTCAGCGAATTCGGGGTGTCGAGCCATTCCAAGCTCCGGCTGCCGAAGCGCGACGCCTACCAGGTAGCTACGATCGGGTCGCACTGGGCCGTGCTCGACACCGACACGAACAGGCTGGTCATCGACGGCGACCCGGTCGACCTGTCGCCGGAGGTCACCGGCACGGTGGCGCTGCAGGAGTCGTCCGACATCGGATCGGGGGTGACCGTGGCGTCGGAGGAGGGCCTCCTCGACGTCTCGTTCGGCGGCAGCGTGTCGAAGGTCGTCACCGGCCGCGCCGGCGATCCCGCTCGCCCGGTCGTCGCGGGCGGCTGCACGTACGCGGCCTGGGCCGACGGAACCGGCTGGAACGACTGCTCCTCGGCGGCGGGGTCCGACACCGTGCTCAGGTCGATGGCGGCGTCGGCGTCTCTGGCCTTCGCGGTCAACGGATCGAAGGTCGTGCTCAACGACGAGGCCAGCGGCGACTCGTGGGCGGTTCAGCGGGGCGGCCAGCTGATCGACAACTGGTCCGACCTGATCAACGACGAGACCGACACGACCGATCCGAATCAGAAGCCGAGCGATGACCCCGACAAGCTCGAGGTCCAGCAGAAGCCGCCGGTCGCCAAAGACGACCTGCTCGGCGCCCGGCCCTCACGGGCGACTCTCCTGCCGGTGCTGCTGAACGACTACGACCCGAACGGCGACCCGATCGTCATCACGGACGTGTCGACGCCGTCGCCGAGCTCGGCCAAGGTCGAGATCGTCGCGAACCGGCAGCAGATCCTCCTGACGCTCCCGGCGACCGCCGCCGGGTCGGTCACCTTCGACTACTCGATCTCGGACGGCCGCGGCGGCTCCGACTCCGCTCACGTCACCGTGGGGGTCCACCAGCTCGGCACGAACAGCCCTCCGCAGCAGGTGCGGGTCGAGAGCGCCGACGTCTCGTCGTCCGGACGCGTCACCGTGAACACGCTGGGATCGTGGGTCGATCCGGACGGCGATCCGTTCTACCTGACCGGAGCGTCGGGTGCCTCCGGGGGCACGGTCACGTTCAAGCCCACCGGCGAGGTCGTCTACCAGGACTCGGGCGAGGGCCCGTCCACGCAGGAGATCGTGCTGTCGATGTCCGACGGCACGGCGGTCGGCCGCGGCACTCTGTCGATCAAGGTCTCGGCGGGCGGCGACGTCCCCCTCACGGCGAGCTCGTTCTCGGTCGAGACCGACAAAGACAAGGTCACGACCATCAACCCGATGCCGTACGCGTCGGGCGGCACCGGTTCACTCAAGCTGAACAGCGTCCCGGCCAAGTCGGGCGCGACGATCACGCCGAGCTACTCGGCAGGCACGTTCACCTTCACGTCGTCCGTCGGCGGGCCGCACCTGCTCGAGTACACGGTGACGGACGGCGACAAGACCGCCACAGGCACAATCCGCGTCGACGTCGTCGATCCGCCCGAGCCGAACACCGCGCCGATCACGATCCCGAAGACGGTCTTCGTCCAGACTCTGAGCACGCAGACCGTCGATATCACGGCGAGCGACTTCGACCCGGCGGGCAACGTCCTCATGGTCACGAAGACCGCGACTCCGTCGATCGACTCCGGGGTGCAGGTGCAGACGCTCGAGCAGCGCGACCTCCGGATCACCCTGACCAGGGTGCTCGAGGCTCCCGTCACCTTCACGTACACGGTCTCGAACGGCCTGGCGTCGGCACCCGGCTCGGTGACCGTCGTGCAGATCCCGAAGCCCGACCGCCTCCAGCCCCCGATCGCGACGAACGACCAGGTCACGGCGCGAGTCGGAGCGGCGGTCGACATCGACGTGCTTTCGAACGACGAGCAGCCCGACGGCGAGGACATCGCCCTCGAGCCGAAGCTGGTGAAGAACGTCACCTCCGGCGGCGGGCTGCTGTTCGTGTCGGGCACCAAGCTCCGCTACCTGGCGCCCAAGACGCCGGGCAACTTCACCGCCGAGTACGCAATCGAAGGACCCGACGGTCAGCGGGCGACCGCTCAGGTGAGCATCGCGGTCCGCGAGTCCGACGCGTCGACCAACACGGCCCCCGTGCCCGAGACCCTGACCGGCCGGGTCGTCGCGGGACAGAGCGTCCGGGTCCAGGTGCCGCTCGACGACATCGACCCCGACGGCGACAGCGTGCAGCTGCTCGGCGTCGACACGAACCCCGAGAAGGGCAATGTCGCGTCGGTCGGCTCCGACTACATCGACTACGACGCGGGCAGCTACTCGGCCGGCACCGACACCTTCACCTACACGGTCGTCGACGGGCTCGGTGCTCGCGCGACCGGCACGATCCGGATCGGCATCGCTCCCAAGGCGCAGGGGTCGAGCAACCCGATCGCCGTCGCCGACTCCGTCACGATGCGCCCCGGCGGCAGCATCCTGGTGAGGGTCCTCGCGAACGACTCCGACCCCGACGGCGGCTCCCTCCGCGTCACCGGCGTGAAGCCCAACGACGCCGACGTGACGGCGACGATCCTCGCCGGCGGCGTGGTCCGGGTCACGCCGCCTCGTGCGGCCAAGACCTACGGGCTCGTCTACACGGTTGCCAACGACTCCGGCGGCACCAGCTCGACCTTCATCTCGGTCAAGGTCGACCCGAACTCCGAGCTCAACTACCCCGAGGCTCAAGACAGCGTCCTGACGCTCACCGACGTGCTCAACCGCAAGACCGTCGACGTGAACGTGCTCGCGAACGTCTTCTTCGCCGACGGCAACGTCTCGACCCTCGGCCTCGGCCTCGTGCCGGGCTACGGCGACACGGCCCAGGTGACGGCGAACCACCGGATCCGCGTCACGATCACCGACACCAGCCAGATCATCCCGTTCTGGGTGTCGCACCCCGACGACCCGTCCATCAAGGCCTACGCCTTCATCCGAGTGCCCGGCTTCGACGACGCCCTCCCGCAGATCAACGAGACCGCCCCCGCGCTGTCCGTGGTCAGCGAGAAGGCGCTCACGATCGACCTCAACCGCTACGTGATCTCGACCGGCAGCAACGGCGTCCGTCTCACCGACAGCTCGACGGTCCGCGCGACGCACGCCGACGGTGCCGACCTCGTTCAGAACGCGACGACCCTCGTCTTCACCTCCGAGAAGGGGTTCTTCGGCCAGGCGTCGATCTCGTTCCAGGTGACCGACGGCTCTTCCGCGACCGATCCCGACGGCCACACCGCGACGCTGGTGCTCCCCATCACGGTCACGGCGCGGCAGAACCAGCCGCCGGTGCTCGAGGCGTCCGCTCTCGACCTCGAGCCGAACGAGTCGCGCACCCTCGATCTCACGCGCCTGACGACCTACAACTACCCGAACGACATCGGCGAGCTGAGGTACGCCGTCACGACGTCGTCGGTGCCGGGGTTCAGCGTCCGGCTCTCGGGCACCCAGCTCACGGTCACGGCGAGCTCGTCGGCGACCAAGGGCACCACGGCCAGGATCGGCCTCACCGTGCGCGACACCACCTCGGCTCCGCAATCAGGCACCATCGGCCTGACCGTCGTGGGCTCGACGCGTCCGCTGGCGATAGCGGCGTCCGACGAGGCCGTCGCCAGGCGCGGCTCGACGACCGTTGTCGACGTGCTCGCCAACGACCAGGCCACGAACCCCTTCCCGGGCCAGCCCCTCCGCGTAATCGCGATCCGCGGCCTCGAGGGCGCGTCGCTCCCGGCCGGCGTCGCGGTCAAGCCGTCCGCCGACAACAGCAAGCTGACCGTGACGGTGGCGAAGTCGGCGAAGCCGGTCAACGCCCACCTCCAGTACGAGATCGCCGACGTCACGGGCGATCCCGACCGGGACGTCTTCGGCGACATCACGATCTCGGTCCAGGACGTCCCCGACGCCCCCGCCGCGCCGATCCGCTCGGGCACGTTCATCGGCGGCCAGCTGACTCTGACGTATCAGGCCCCGGTGTCCAACAACTCGGCGATCACCTCGTACCGCCTGACGGGCACGTCGTCGGCCGGGTCGTACACGAAAGACTGCGGCACGTCGACCGTCTGCACCCTGACCGACCTCGACCCCGGGGCGCTCTACCGCTTCAGCGTGCAGGCCATCAACAGCATCGGGGCCTCCGCGTCGAGCCCCCAGAGCATCCAGTACAGCGCCGACTTCGTGCCGGCCGCCCCCACCGGCGTCTCGGTCTCTCCCTCCACCGTCACCCCCGGCGCCGTCGTGGTCTCGTGGAACACCGTGCCGAAGCCGGCCAAGGGCACGTCGGTCACGGGTTACACGGTCGAGATCGCAGGATCCGGAGCCCCCGGCTCGGTCGACGTCGCGGGCGGCAGCACGTCGACCACCATCACCGGGCTGTCGCCGGGCGCGCAGTACAGCGTGCAGGTGTACGCGAAGAACTCCGCGCAGGTGTCGAGCACCGCCGACTGGGCGCGGAGCGCCACGGCGACCGGCTCGCCGGCCGGCACCCCGTCGAGCGTGACCGGCATCACCGCGTCCAGCGACAAGTCAGGCGTCATCGCCCTTGCATGGGCGGGAGTCGGCTCGAACGGCGGCTCGGGTATCAGCTACACCGTCGGCCGAGCCGATGCGAACACGCCCGCCGGCACCCCGGCGTGCTCGACGTCCTCGAAGCCGGGTGCGATCGGGGGAGCGCAGTCGGCCACGACCTACCGCGACGCGACCGCCGTCGACGGCCGCTCGTACGTCTACTACGTCTACGCCGACAACGGCTACTTCTGCTCGTCGGCCCGCATCGACGGGGTGCAGAGCCTGACGGCGCCCGGGCAGGCGACGGCGACTCTCAGCCTGAGCAACAGCAGCAACGGCAACTTCGACGTGCACGTCGACTCCCTGGGTGTCGCCAGCGGGACGTCGCCCTACTACCAGCTCAAGCGAGGCGGCGTCTGGACCTCGGTCGCGGTGAACGACACGCTCACGAGCGCGGCCGACTCCTCGGTCTACGGAACGGCGCAGTCGTACACGTTCCGCGGCTGCCGAGACGCCACGACCTCGTTCTGCGGGCCCGCCTCCGATGCGGTGTCGATCACGCCGGTCAGCACCAACGTCTCCGGGCTCGACTACCAGAACCCGGACGGCACTCAAGGCACCTGGTCGTTCAACTACAGCGTCGTGTCGAACCCGGACTACGAGCAGTTCGAGTACCAGTGCTCGGGCGGAACGTGGACGGCGGCGGTCGACGGGGTCAACTCGTGCCAGATCACGGGCGTCGATCTGCTGCTGCCGACCCTGGACATCCGTGTCACTGCCAACGGCGGCCAGACTTACGAGAAGACTTACCGGACGAGCGACACGCCGTGACCGCCCGCGCACCCGATCCAACGCCGCCGACAACGAATGGGACCATCAGACAATGAGCATGACGCCTGAGCAGGCCACCTGGTTCGCCGACATCTTCGCGCGCCTGGTGTCCAACGTCGACAAGGTGCTCCTCGGCAAGTCCTTCGTGATCAAGCTCTCGTTCACCGCGCTCCTCAGCGAGGGCCACCTGCTGCTCGAGGACTTCCCGGGCACGGGCAAGACCTCGCTCGCGCGCGCTGTCGCGCAGACTGTCCAGTCGTCGTCGAGCCGCATCCAGTTCACGCCCGACCTGCTCCCCGGCGACATCACCGGCGTGAGCATCTACGACCAGAAGACCGGCGAGTTCGAGTTCCACGCGGGCCCGATCTTCGCGAACATCGTCCTGGCCGACGAGATCAACCGCGCCAGCCCGAAGACGCAGTCAGCGCTCCTCGAGGTCATGGAGGAGTCGCGAGTGACCGTCGACGGCGTCTCGCACGAGGTCGGCGCGCCGTTCATGGTCATCGCGACTCAGAACCCCATCGAGCAGGCCGGCACCTACCGTCTGCCCGAAGCGCAGCTCGACCGCTTCCTCCTCAAGACCTCGATCGGCTACCCCGACCACGCCGCGACGCTCCGGATCCTCGAGGGCAGCGCGACGCGCGTCCACGAGGTCGAGCTGCCGCCGGTCGTCGAGGCCGGCGTCATCAGCGAGATGGCGCGCCTCGCCCGCACCGTGCACGTCGACCCCGTGATCGCCGACTACGTGGCGCGCATCGTGGAGGGCACCCGGACCGCACCCGAGGTGCGCCTCGGCGTCAGCGTCCGCGGTGCGCTCGCGCTCGTCCGCGTCGCGAAGACGTATGCGGCCTCGACCGGGCGCCACTACGTGACCCCGGACGACGTGAAGCTGCTGGCGGAGCCGGTCCTCGCGCACCGGATCGTCCTCGACCCCGAGGCCGAGTTCGACGGCGTCACGCCCACCAGCATCATCAGCCAGCTCCTCATCGAGATCGCGCCCCCGGCCGAACGGGTCTCTGCGTGACGACGAGCCGGACGACCGACGGGGAGGCCGAGTGACGGTCCAGCCCCCGGAGCGAACGCGGCCGCACGGCTCGGACGCGCGTCAGCCCTCCGACGCACCCCGGCTCGCGAACACGCGTCAGCCGTCGGCCGCGGCGAAAGCGCGTTCGACGGTCCACTCCAGCACCCGCGACCGATCGCGTCAGTCCGCGACCGACGCCCACTACGGCACCGGAACACAGGGGCTCACCAACGCACGCACGCGGATCGTCGGCGACCGCCAGGGCGTGTCGGCCGACGTCGTCATCCTCCTCGTCCGCATCTGGCGCCGGATCACCGCCGTACTCCGCCGCTGGGGGGCTGTCGCGTCGGGAGTGGTGACCCCGCTCGGCTGGGTGATCCTCGCGCTGACCCCGATCGCCCTGATCGTCGGCTACACCCTGGGGTGGCTGGAACTCGTCGCCGTCGGCTTCGCGCTGGTTGTGCTCCTCTGTCTCGCCGCCCTCTACGCGGTCGGCCGAAACGCCTTCACCGTCACGCTCGACCTCCCGCACAGCCGCGTGTCGGTCGGCGACGAGGCGTCTGGCCGCGTGACGATCACCAACCCGACCAGGCGCCGCGTGCTGGGGGTCACCGTCGAGATCCCGATCGGCCCCGGCCTCGCCGAGATCTCGCTCCCCGGCATGCGCGGAGGCGACTCCGTCGAGGACGCCTTCCAGGTGCCGACGTACCGGCGCGGCGTGATCCCGGTCGGCCCCGTCCGCACCGTGCGCGGCGACCCGATCGGCGTCGTGCGGCGCGAGCTGGAGTGGACGGGCGTCACCGAGCTCTTCGTCCACCCGCGGACGATCGGAATCCCCTCGACGAGCACCGGCCTCATCCGCGACCTCGAGGGCAACCCGACCCGCGACCTGTCGGCGAGCGACATCTCGTTCCACGCCCTGCGCGAGTACGTCCCCGGCGACGACCGGCGCCACATCCACTGGAAGTCGAGCGCCCGCGCGGGCCAGTACATGGTCCGCCAGTTCGAGGAGACCCGGCGCAGCCACATCGTGATCGCGCTGAGCCTGGCCAACGCCGACTTCGCCACCGAGGAGGAGTTCGAGCTCGGCGTGAGCGTGGCCGCCTCCCTGGGCGTCCGCGCCATCCGCGACGCGCGCGAGGTCTCGGTCGTCGTGTCCGAGCGCACCCCCGAGTTCGCCAAGCGCAAGACGCTGGCGGTCCGCGCTCTCGCGACTCTCACCCGGGTCCGCCTGCTCGACGAGCTGGCCCTGGTCACCTACGACGAGTCGGCGCTCGGCATCACCGACGTCGCGCGGGTGACCGGCGAGCAGGTCGCCGGCATCTCCGTGGCCTTCCTCGTGGTCGGCTCCACGACGGGAATCACGCAGCTCCGTGCTGCCGCGTCGGCGTTCCCTGCCGGTGTCGAGGCTGTGGCCATCGTGTGCGATCCCGAGACCGTGCCCGGCATGCGCCGCGTCGCCGACCTCACGATCCTGACGGTCGGCTACCTCGAAGACCTCCAGCAGTCCCTCGCGAAGACGGTGACCGGATGAGCGCGATCGCGGGCCGACCGCTTCCCGTCGCCGATGCCCGTCAGGGCCTCCGACCCCGTTCGAGGACTCCGCGGGTGCGGGTCGGCTTCGCGCTCGCGCAGACCGGCGCGTTCTTCGTCATCGTCGCGGTGGCGTCGTCGACCTTCTGGCCCGTGTACCGCGACGGCGCGTTCGTCGTGCTGGTGGCGGCCGCGTTCGCGCTCGGCGCCGCGATCGCGTTGGCGGGCACGTTCCTGCGCCTCTCGAGCTTCTGGCTCCTCGTGCTGCTCGTGATCGCCTTCGCGCTGTTCGGAGTCGCCCTGGCCGTGCCGAACCAGGCGATCTACGGAGTGCTCCCGTCGCTGGAGGGCCTGCGCGAACTGGTCGTCGGCGTGTCGACGAGCTGGAAGCAGCTGCTCACGATCACCCTGCCGGTGGGCAGCTACCAGGCGCTGCTCGTGCCGGCGCTCGTGCTGGTGCTGGTCGGCACGACCGTCGGGCTGTCCACTGCGCTGCGAAGCCGGCGCGGCGAGCTGGCTCTGATCCCTCCCGTCGTCATCTACATCGCCGGGATCGTGTTCGGCCCGACGGAGGCGCTGCTGCCCCTCGTCACCGGGCTCGTGCTCTTGGCCGCGTCGATCATCTGGGTGGTCTGGTGGCGGCTGCGGCGCCGCCGGCAGTCCATCGAGCGCCTGCTGCGGATCACGCCGGGCGCGAACGTGTCGTCGCAGCGCACCGGAAACAGCGCCGTGGCGCGCCGGGCCATCGGGGGAGCGGTGCTCACGCTGGCGATCGCCTCGGCGGCGGCCGTGGCGGCCACGACGACGCTCGCACCGGCGGGCGCACGCTGGGTCGCTCGAGACGCCGTGGTGAAGCCGTTCGATCCCCGCGACTACGTGAGCCCGCTCAGCGGCTTCCGCGCCTACGAGCAGACGCCGACGGTCGACCGCCCCCAGCTCACGGTGACGGGATTGACGTCGGGGCAGTTCCTGCGCATCGCCGCTCTCGACACGTACGACGGGGTCGAGTACTCCGTCGGCAGCGACCAGGTGTCGACGGCATCGGGCACGTTCACCCGGGTGCCGACGTCGTTCGACCAGTCGAAGGTGAGCGGCACCCAGCAGTCCATCGACGTCACGGTCGACGGGTACTCCGGCGTCTGGCTCCCGACGGTCGGCAAGCTCGAGTCGATCGACTTCTCGGGCAGCGACGCCGGAACCCTCCGCGACTCGTTCTTCTTCAACGACACGACCGGCACGGCGGCCGTGGTCGGCGGCATCGGGCGAGGGGTGTCGTACCGGCTGACCGCCGTCGACCCGCGGCAGCCGTCGACGGGCGATCTCGAGGGCCTCACTCCGGGCAGCTCGTCGGTTCCGAGCCCGACGAACGTGCCGCAGGCGCTCAAGACGCGCCTGCAGTCCTACGTCGACGGCGTCAGCGGCCAGGGCGCGCGGCTGCAGGCGGCCCTCAAGGGCCTGAGGAGCGACGGCTACGTGAGCCACGGCGTGGGAGCAGACGAGCCGGTGAGCCGCTCCGGCCACGGGACGGACCGCCTCACCCAGCTGTTCACCGACCCGATCATGCTCGGCGACGCCGAGCAGTATGCGGCCGCCGCCGCGCTGATGGCCGACCAGCTGGGATTCCCGGCTCGAGTCGTGCTCGGATTCTCCTCGGCCGAGTCGACCGGCGGCACGACGACGTTCACGGGCGGCGACATCACGGCGCGCATCGAGGTCGACACCGCGCAGTACGGCTGGGTGTCGCTCGACCCGAACCCCGAACCGCGCACGATCCCCAAAGACACGCAGACCGACCCCGACCAGGTGTCGCGGCCGCAGTCGGTCATCCAGCCTCCGCAGCAGGAGGCCGACCCGCAGAACAACCAGGCGCAGCCCCAGAGCAAGCAGGACAACCCCGCCGACCAGCCCGCCTGGGTGGCGATCCTGCTTCTCGTCGGCCGCATCGCCGGCTGGGTCGCGCTCGGGGCCGGCATCGTGATGGCGCCGTTCCTCACCATCGTGGCGCTGAAGGCGCGGCGGCGGGCGAGACGACGGCGGCTGCGGGATCCTGCGCAGAGAATGACGAGCGGCTGGCAGGAGTACCAGGATGCCGTCGTCGACCACGGCATCGAGCCCGTGCCGACCGCGACGCGCTCCGAGGTGGCGACCACCGTCGGCAGCTCGCGCGCGGGCGTGCTCGCGCGGGTCGTCGACCGGTCGGTGTTCGCACCCGAACCGGCAGGCAAGTCGGAGGCCGATCGCGTCTGGAAGGCCGTCGGCGAGATGCGCGGCGGCCTCGACGACAACCTGACCCGCTGGCAGCGCTTCGCCGCGGCGGTCTCGACCCGGTCGCTGCGCGGATACCATAGCCGGAAGCCTTCGAAGCGTTAGGGATCCTCTCTTCACATGCGTTGCCCCACCTGCTCGAGTCCACTGCCGGACGGAGCCATGTTCTGCGGCCAGTGCGGCCGCGCGATCACGACCTCCGACTGGGCAGCGTTCCGCGCCTCCGAGGGCGCGACGCCGCCCGTCGACGAGCGGCCCGAGGGCGTGCGTCCGTGGGCGCTGCGTGAGCCTCCCGTCGCGTCCGTGCCCGCCGGGACGCCGTGGTGGGTGAATGAGGGCGACGAGCCCCGTGACGAAGACGACGACTCCGACGTGGTCGACGACCCGATCCCCGCGCCCGCACCTGCGTCGCAGCCGGCGCCCCTCTCGCAACCCGCCTCGGCATTCGACGAGTCGTCGGCCTTCCTGAACGACACGGCGGCAGTCGCCTCCTCGAGCGTCGACGACGAGCCGGTGGCGCAGGAACTCCGGGCCGCCCCCGCCGAGGCCGCACCCCCGCCGGCGGCTCCGGTCGCCGGGGCTCACGCCGCGCCGTCCGCCCCCGCGCCGTCCGGTCCGCCTGCGGCGGCCTCGCCCGCTCCTGCCGAACTCCCTCCGCCCGCCGCGTCGTCACCCACGCCCCTCCGCCCGCCCGGTGCGGCGGAGAGCGGGTCGCGCCCAGGTTCCGTCCCTCTCTGGACGGCGTCGATCACGCCGATCACCGCCGATGGAGAGCCGGTGTCCGCCGCGCCTCAGGCGTCGGAGTCGGAGTCGGACTCGGTGACGCCCGCTGCCGTGCGTCCCGCATCGCCACTCGCGCCGACCTCGTCTGCCACCGTCTCCTCGTCTGCCGCCGCGCCCTCGTCTGCCGCGGCGCCCGCCCCGGCGGCAGCTCCGGTCTCGGCTCCGGCCGACGTGCGTCCCGCCGCCACGCAGGCCGCCCGCGACGCGTCCGCGCAGGGCGACACCGACGTCATCTCGCCGCTCGTCCCGCCGCTCGCCTCAGCGGCGCCTGCCGCCGCCCCCTTGGTCGCCCCCGGTGCCCACCGGGAGGCGGGACGGGTCCGCTGCACGAACTGCGGCGCGCCCATCGGCGAGGACGACATCTTCTGCGGCGAGTGCGGCATCGTCGTCGAGCACATCGCCCAGGCGTTCACCGGCCCCATCCCGTCGCTGCCGCCCGCGTCAGCGCAGTCGGCGCCGGCCTCCGCGCCGGCTCCGACACCGAATCGGCCCGCGTCTGCTCCGGGGCCCGTCAGCACGCCGGTCGCCGCACCCGCCGACGTCCCCGCCCCGCGCGAGGCCCCGCTCGCCCCGACGCCGCTGCCGTCCGCGTCGACGCCGGCCCTGCCGCCGTTCGTCGCCGACCCTGAGCCCGCGGCGAAACGCCGGCGCCTGTTCGGCCGTCGCCAGGCCGACCGCGGGCCTCAGCTCTGGTCGGGATCCAGCGCCTCGTCGCCCACGGCCGAGGTGCCGCCGATGCCTGCGGCCGGCCCGGCGACACCGGCCTCGGCGCCGGCGCAGTCGGAGCCGCCGGTGGCCGCGCAGGCCGTTCCCGCGCCGCTGCCGTCCTCGGTGCCCGCGCCGGCCTCGGGGCCGAGCGAGCCTCCGGTGCGGGCGACCCCGACGTCAGAGGTCCAGCCGCTTCCCGCCGCCATCCCCGACGTGCCGCCGGTGCCGCAGCCGGAGCCCTCGGCAGCCCCGTGGGCCGTGCACCTCGGCGCGCCCGCCGACGACACCGAGAACACCCGGATCGTCGCGCGGGCCCCCCTCGGCGAGCCCTTCGTGCTGCAGTTCTCGACGGGTGAGAGCTTCACGGTGCAGGGGACCGGCCTCGTCGGCCGCGCCCCGACCCCGCAGCCCGGCGAGGCGATCGACCTGCTCGTGCGCATCTTCGATCCGGGCCGCTCGGTCTCGAAGACCCACCTCGAGTTCGGCCAGGACGACGGCGCCCTCTGGATCTCCGACCGCTGGAGCGGCAACGGCACCGTCGTGCACATGCCGACGAGCGAGGTGCGCCGGGTCGAGCCGGGCAAGCGCGTCCGAGTCGCCCGCGGCTCGCGGATCGAGATCGGCGAGCAGTTCTTCATCGTCAACTGACTCGCCGACGGCGCGGCTCTCGACAGCACGGCTCACAGGAAGCGCAGCTCACAAGAGGCGCAGCTCATAAGAAACACGGCTGACAGCGGGGCGCAGCTCTCCACAGGCCTCGCGGGGCCGGAGTTCTCCACAGATCGCGCCGGATGATGACCGGCTGGCCCTGGACTCCGCTTCGCTGATGGCATGAGAAGACGAACTGCTCCACGGCGTGGTCCGGTAGCCGAAGCGCCGTCGGTCGCCGACGATCGGCGACGGCTCGAACGCCGCGCCGGCGAGGTCCCAGTCGGGGCCGCGCGTGTCGAGGTGGTGCTGGGCCGGGGCGCCGTCGTCGGCGTGCGGATGCCCGGGGTCGGGGCGCCCGACGTGGAGGACGCCCCGATGGCGACGCGCGCCCCGGAGGTGCGGGTGCATGCCCCGGGGCGGCTGGCCGAGGCGGTGGCGCAGGAGTTCCTGCGCCAGATCGCCTCGAGATACGGGCGCCACGCCGTGCGAGCGGCCCGCGTGCAGCACCCGGGCGCCGGGCCGTGGTGCGTCGACGTGGCGGTCGCCGGCGTGCCGCTGCCGGTGCGGATCAGCACCGCGCGGCGGTCCGGGCCGACGCCTGGCCGGGCGGTCCAGCCGGGAGTGGCTGAGATCTGGATCAGCCCCGATGGTCGCTGCTGCGCGAGGGAGGCCGGTCAGGCCGACGGCCAGTGGGTGCCTCTCGAGCCGGCGATGGGCTGGCCGGTGTGAGCCGCCTTCGGCGGAGAGGTCAGGCGACGAGCAGCCCTGCCCCCGGCAGCACGGCGCCGACGGGGTGGCCGGCGCCGAGCACCGGGTCGAGGATCCTGTCGAGCACGCGCTGCGCGGCGGCGGCGTCGACGGCGCCCTCGGCGACGAGCAGGTGCAGGGCCGTCAGGGTTCCGGCGCGCAGGTTGCCGTCGAGCACCTTGACGGCTACACCGAGCCCGGCCCGGGTGCCCATGACCATGACGCCCTCGGTGCCGAGCTTGGCGAACACGCCGAGCTCGTCGATCGTGACCGTGTTGGCGCGGCCGGGGCCGTCGATGGCCCACGCGTCCGAGAAGACAGCTCGCGCGAGGTGGCCGGCGTCGGGGTCGGCGTTCGTCGTCGCCGAGTGCACGAGCCGGCCGATGCCGCCGGCGAGCCCGGCGAGGGTGAGCGCGAAGACGGGAGCGCCGCAGCCGTCGATGCCGATCTGGTCGACGTGCTCGCCGAGGGAGTCCTCGACGGTCGCCCGCACGGCGGCCTGCAGCGGGTGGTCGAGGTCGTCGTAGCGCGCGGGGTCCCAGCCGTTCTCGGCGCAGGCGAGGAGGAAGCCGGCGTGCTTGCCGCTGCAGTTCATCGTGAGGCGGCGGGGCTCGGCCGCGGCCCGTGCCGTCTCGCGGTCGAACGGCCAGTCGACGGGACACAGGAGGTCGGCCTCGGTCGCGTCGATGCGGGCCAGCATGTCGAGCACGACCCGCTGGTGGCGCTCGGTACCCGCGTGGCTCGCCGTGGCCAGGACGGCCTGCGGCCCGTCGAGCGACACGCCCGACCGGAGCACGGTGAGCGCCTGGAACGGCTTCATGCACGACCGCGGGTAGATCGAGGCCGAGGCATCGCCGAGCGACCGCACCAGGGTTCCGTCGGCGTCGACCACGGCCGCCGCGCCGATGTGGCGGCTCTCGACCATTCCCGAGCGGGTCAGCACCGCGAGCTCGACGCTTCCGGCGACCTCCAGCGGGTGGCGGGTGGCGAGATCGGCGAGTTCCTGGTGCTGGTGCGTCATGCCACCGAGTGTAACTTTGGAGGCCCGCAGCGACAGGAGCACCCCGTGATCGACCACCACTACGCGCTGAAGACCGTCTGGACAGGCGACCGCGGCCAGGGCACCGCCGACTACCGCTCGTACGGGCGCGACCACACCCTGTCAGTGGCAGGCAAGCCCGACATCCTCGGCTCCGCCGACAAGCCGTTCCGCGGCGACGTCGACCGCTGGAACCCGGAAGAGATGCTGCTCGGCGCCCTCTCGCAGTGCCACCTGCTGAGCTACCTCTGGGTGTGCACGACGGTCGACGTCGTGGTGACCGGCTACGTCGACGACGCCGTCGGGACGATGGTGCAGACGACAGACGGCGGCGGTCACTTCACGGAGGTGGTCCTCCGCCCGACTGTCACCGTCGCCGACGAGTCGATGGTCGAGCGGGCCCGCGCAGCCCACCGCGAGGCGTCGGAGAAGTGCTTCATCGCGTCGTCGATGAACTTCCCCGTGCGGCACGAGCCGACGATCGTCGTCCGGGAGAGCACTCAGCTTCCCGCCTGATTCGTCGGCGAGACTGCTGGCTTCCGCGCCCGGAAGCGCGCCCTGCCCGAGGGCCGGCCACGACGACCGGGTCAGCTCCCGATCGAAAGCCGTCATGCGCCGCAGAAACCTCAGCCTCCTCGCCCTCGTCCCCGTCGTCGCCGTCGCGCTGGCAGGCTGCACGTCGAGCGGCTCGGCCGACAGCACTGCCACCGCCACGGCGACCGCCAAGGCCGAGTCGCAGACGAACTGCACTGCTCCCGCGTCGGGCGCGGCGGCGAAGTCGGTGAAAGTCACCGGCGCGCTCGACGCCGCGCCGAAGGTGAAGTTCGCCAAGGGGCTGTCGGTGTCGAGCACCCAGCGCTCCACCGTCATCGAGGGCACCGGTGAGAAGGCCCTGACCGGCACGCTGCTCGACGTGGCGTTCACGATCTACGACGCGAAGACCGGCAAGCAGGTGTCGCAGGCCGGCTACAAGGGCACGGACGCGACGCAGTTCACGGTCTCGAAGAAGCTCTACCTCGCCGGCCTGGTCGACGGCATGCACTGCGCCGCCATCGGCTCGCGCACAGTGACCGTCGCCGACGCCGCCGACATGTTCGGCTCCACCGGCTCCGAGTCGCTCGGCGTGGGAGCGAACGACGACATGGTCGTCGTCATGGACCTCCTGTCGAAGGTGGCGACCACGGCGACCGGCACCGATGTCGCGCCGAAGAGCGGGTTCCCGACCGTGAAGCTCGCCGACGACGGCAAGCCGACCGTCACGATCCCGAAGACGAAGGCGCCCTCGACGTTCAAGCTCGAGGTGCTCAAGAAGGGCGACGGTGCGAAGGTCGCCAGCGGCGCCACGGTCACCGTCCAGTACCAGGGCACCCTCTGGCGCACCGGAAAGGTGTTCGACCAGAGCTGGGGGAGCGGCCCCACCTCCTTCTCGACGTCGTCGGTCGTCGCCGGTTTCAAGAAGGCGCTCGTGGGCCAGACCGTCGGCTCGCAGGTCGTCGCGATCCTTCCGCCCGCCGACGGCTACGGCACCGGCGGCAACGAGACCGCCGGCATCAAGGGCACCGACACGCTCGTCTTCGTCGTCGACATCCTGGCGACCAACTAGCCAGGACCAGACCGCCAGCCAGGACCAGACCGTCACCCGGAACCAGACCGCCAGCCGGAACTAGGCTGGCCGAATGCGACGCATCACGGTTCTCGGCTCCACCGGCTCCATCGGGGTCCAGGCCCTCGAGGTCATCGAAGCCAACCCCCACCTGTTCCAGCTCGTCGGCCTCTCGGCCGGCACCAACCGCGAGGCGATGGAGCAGCAGGCCGCGAAGTTCGGCGTGGAGCACACCGCGCTCGGCACCGAGGAGTCCGTGGCGCTGGTTCGCGACATCGAGACCGACGTCGTCCTGAACGGGATCACCGGGTCGGTCGGGCTCGGCCCGACGCTCGCCGCGCTGGAGTCGGGCGCGACACTCGCTCTCGCGAACAAGGAGAGCCTGATCGTCGGCGGCGACCTGGTGAAGGCGAAGGCCTCGCCCGGCCAGCTGGTGCCGGTCGACTCCGAGCACAGCGCCATCGCCCAGGCGCTCCGCTCGGGCACGGCGGGCGAGGTGCGTCGACTGGTGCTCACCGCGTCGGGCGGCCCCTTCCGAGGCCGGAGCCGCGACGAGCTGACAGACGTCACGCCGCGCGAGGCCCTCGCCCACCCGACCTGGGACATGGGCCTCGTCGTCACGACGAACTCGTCGACCTTGGTCAACAAGGGCCTCGAGGTCATCGAGGCCCACCTGCTCTTCGACGTCGACTACGACCGCATCGACGTCACCGTCCACCCGCAGTCGATCGTCCACTCGATGGTCGAGTTCGTCGACGGCTCCACGATCGCGCAGGCGTCGCCGCCCGACATGCGGCTCCCCATCGCCCTCGGCATGGCCTGGCCCGACCGCGTCCCCGGGGTCGGCGTGCCGCTCGACTGGACGACGGCCTCCACCTGGACGTTCGAGCCCCTCGACGCCGAGGCGTTCCCGAGCGTCGGCCTCGCCAAGCAGGTCGGTACCGCAGGATCCACCTACCCCGCCGTCTTCAACGCCGCGAACGAGCAGGCCGTCCTCGCCTTCCACGCCGGCCGCATCGGCTACCTCGACATCGTCGACACGATCCGCGCCGTGGTCGACCTCCACGAGCCCGCAGCCGAGCTCGACCTCGAGGCGGTGCTGGCCGCCGAGGTGTGGGCGCGCGCGGAGGCCGACCGCGTGCTGGCCTCGCGCTAGTTCCGGCGCCCGAAAAGGGGCCCCGCGAAGGGAGCGCACCCCCAATCCGGGCTGGTTCCGCCCCGCTCGGCTCCCTCACTGAGTGAGTCCCGTACTGTGCACACGTGGAAACTGTCCTGCTCTACATCGTCGGCATCCTGATCGTCGTCGTCGGCCTGGTGCTGTCGATCGGCCTGCACGAGATCGGTCACCTGGTTCCGGCCAAGGCGTTCGGCGTCAAGGTGGGGCAGTACATGATCGGCTTCGGGCCGACCGTCTTCTCGCGCACGAAGGGCGAGACCGAGTACGGCGTCAAGGCGATCCCGCTGGGCGGCTACATCTCGATGTCGGGCATGTTCCCGCCGCAGAAGACCGCCGTCGTCGCCGAGGACGCCCTGGCCACGAACCACCGGGCGCAGGGCGGCCGCACGTCGACCACCGGCATCTTCCAGACCCTCGTGCAGGATGCCCGCACCGCCAGCGCCGAGACCATCGACGAGGGCGACGAGAAGCGCACCTTCTACCGCCTGGCCGTGCCGAAGCGCATCGTCATCATGCTCGGCGGCCCGGTGATGAACCTCCTCATCGCGATCGTGCTGTTCGGCGTCGTGCTCTGCGGCTTCGGCGTGCAGCAGGCGTCGACGACCGTGGGCAGCGTCTCGCAGTGCGTGCTCCCCGCGGGCTCGACCGAGACGACCTGCCCGGCGAACGCCACGCCGTCGCCCGGTGCCGCCGCGGGCATCAAGCCCGGCGACCGGATCCTGAGCATCGGCGGCACCGCCATCGACAACTGGGACCAGTCGACCGCCCTGATCCAGAAGGCCGCGGGCACGACCGTCGACTTCGTCGTCCTCCGCGACGGCGCCAAGACCACCCTCGAGGTCACCCCGCTGCTCACCAAGCGCTACGTGACCGATGCGAACGGCAACTACGTCACCGACTCGAGCGGGGCGAAAGAGACCCAGGAGGTCGGCTTCGTCGGCATCGGCGCCGCCTACGCCCGCACCCAGCAGCCGGTGACCGCGGTCATCCCGGCCGTCTGGTCGAACGTCACCAACGTCGGCAATCTCATCATCCACCTGCCGCAGCGCCTCGTCGGCGTCGCCCAGGCGGCCTTCGGCGGCGGCGAGCGCGATGCGAACGGCCCCGTCAGCGTCGTCGGAGTCGGCCGCATGGCCGGCGAGGTCGCCAGCCTCGACTCGGTGCCGATCCTCGACCGCGCCAGCTACCTCGTCGGCCTGCTGGCGAGCCTCAACGTCGCCCTCTTCGTCTTCAACCTGATCCCGCTGATGCCGCTCGACGGCGGCCACGTCGCCGGCGCGATCATCGAGGGAGTCCGCCGCTTCTTCGCGAAGCTCTTCGGCCGCCCTGATCCGGGCCCGGTCGACACCGCCAAGGTGATCCCGCTCACGTTCGTGGTCGTGGCCATCCTCGGCGCCATGAGCCTCCTGCTGATCTACGCCGATCTGGTCAACCCGATCTCCGTCGGCTGATCCGGGAGAGCATCCAGGGGAGCCACTCGCCGCCCGCCGCGCCGGGGGCTCCCGCCGGCCCGTGCCGAGTTGCGTCCCTCTCGCCTGGCAGCCCGCTGAGCGACACACGCGGCTCGCGCCTCTTCCAGCCCGCGAGGCTTACGATGAAGCGTGCCTGCAGTCAATCTCGGAATGCCCAAGATCCCCGAAGTCCTTGCGCCGCGCCGCAAGTCGCGCCAGATCAAGGTCGGCAAGGTGCTCGTCGGCGGTGACGCTCAAGTGAGCGTCCAGTCGATGTGCACGACGCCGACGACGAACATCAACGCCACCCTCCAGCAGATCGCCGAGCTCACCGCCTCGGGCTGCGACATCGTCCGCGTGGCCGTTCCGAGCCGCGACGACGCGGAGGCCCTGCCGATCATCGCCAAGAAGAGCAACATCCCGGTCATCGCCGACATCCACTTCCAGCCGAACTACGTCTACGCGGCCATCGACGCCGGCTGCGCCGCCGTCCGGGTGAACCCGGGCAACATCCGCAAGTTCGACGACCAGGTCGGCAAGATCGCCGCGGCCGCGAAGGCCGCCGACGTGTCGATCCGCATCGGCGTCAACGCCGGCTCGCTCGAGCCGAGCATCATGCAGAAGTACGGCAAGGCCACGGCCGAGGCGCTCGTCGAGAGCGCCGTCTGGGAGGCCAGCCTCTTCGAGGAGCACGACTTCCACGACTTCAAGATCTCGGTCAAGCACAACGACCCGATCGTCATGGTCAAGGCCTACCGCCTGCTCGCCGAGCGCGGCGACTGGCCCCTCCACCTCGGGGTGACCGAGGCCGGCCCCGCTTTCCAGGGCACGATCAAGAGCGCCACGGCGTTCGGCATCCTGCTCTCCGAGGGCATCGGCGACACGATCCGCGTGTCGCTGAGCGCGCCCCCGGCCGAAGAGGTCAAGGTCGGCCTGCAGATCCTGCAGTCGCTCAACCTCCGCGAGCGCAAGCTCGAGATCGTCTCGTGCCCGAGCTGCGGCCGCGCCCAGGTCGACGTCTACAAGCTCGCCAACGACGTGACCGACGGCCTCGAGGGCATGACCGTGCCGCTCCGCGTCGCCGTCATGGGCTGCGTCGTCAACGGCCCCGGCGAGGCGCGCGACGCCGACCTCGGCGTCGCCTCCGGCAACGGCAAGGGCCAGATCTTCGTCAAGGGCGAGGTCATCGCGACCGTGCCCGAGGCCGACATCGTCGAGACGCTCATCCGCGAGGCGAACCGCCTCGCCGACGAGATGCCTCCCGGAGAGATCGGCTCGCCCGAGGTCGTCACCGCGTGACGGACGTCTCGACCACCCCCACGGCCGAGGCCCCCGGGCCTCGCCCGGTCACGGCGGCCGAGCTCGAGCGGGCGACCGCGATCGTGAAGCGGGTGTCGACGGCCTTCGAGGCGAAGGTCGTGGGCCAGACCGGTCTGCGCGAGGCGCTGCTCGTCGCTCTCCTGACGGGGGGCCACGTGCTGCTCGAGAGCGTGCCCGGGCTCGCCAAGACCACGGCGGCGCAGACTCTGGCACAGGCGGTCGAGGCGAGCTTCCGGCGCATCCAGTGCACACCCGACCTCCTGCCGAGCGACATCACGGGCACGCAGATCTACGACGCGCAGAAGGCGACGTTCGTCACCCAGCTCGGCCCCGTGCACTCGAACTTCGTGCTCCTCGACGAGATCAACCGCTCCAGCGCCAAGACGCAGAGCGCGATGCTCGAGGCGATGCAGGAGCAGCAGACGTCGATCGGCGGAACCGTGTACCGCCTTCCGCAGCCGTTCCTCGTCCTCGCGACGCAGAACCCGATCGAGCAGGAGGGCACGTACCAGCTGCCCGAGGCCCAGCTCGACCGGTTCCTCCTCAAAGAGGTGCTCGACTACCCGACTCCCGCCGAGGAGGCCGAGATCATCCGGCGCATCGAGTCCGGGGTGTACGACCGCGGCGACACTGCGACGGGTGTGCATCTCGACGATGTCACGTTCCTGCAGGATGTCGCGAAGCGCGTCTACATCGACCAGTCGATCGTCAACTACATCGTGCAGGTCATCTACGTGACCCGTCATCCGCACCAGTACATCCCCGGCACGATGGCCGACTACATCCAGTTCGGCGCCAGCCCTCGGGCGAGCATCGCGTTCACGCGCGCCGCCCGGGCACTCGCCGTGCTCAACGGCCGCGACTACGTGATCCCGGACGACGTCAAGCACCTCCGCCACTCGGTCCTGCGCCACCGCCTGATCCTCGGCTACGAGGCCGCGGCCGACGAGGTGAAGCCCGAGACGATCATCGACGCCATCTTCGGCGCCGTCCAGACCCCCTGATCCGTGGCGGGCCTCCTCCTCCGGGTGAAGACGAAGATGAGCCTCTTCGCCCACCGAAAGACCCTCGACCTGCTCGAGGGCGGCTACGCGTCGGTCCATCGCGCGCGCAGCCACGACTTCGACGACCTGCGCGAGTACGTGCCGGGCGACGAGGTGAAAGACATCGACTGGAAGGCCACCGCCCGCCACGGCGAGCCCCTGGTCAAGCGCTACGTCGCGGCCCGGCGGCACCACCTGGTGCTGCTCATGGACACCGGCCGCAACATGGCGGCGACCGCCGAGAGCGGCGAGCCGAAGAAGGACATCGCGATCATGGCCTCGGGAGCCCTGGCCTCGATCGCCACCGGCCACGGCGACGTCGTCTCGCTGATCGTCGGCGACGAGGGCGGCTCGCGCAGCTACCCGCCCGGGCAGAAAGACGAGCACCTCGAGCGGCTGCTCCGCGCCGTCGACGAGCGGATCACCCTCGAGTCGCCCCGCAGCGACGTCGTGGGCCTGCTCGAGCACGTGGCCCGGCGTCTCACGACCCGCTCGATGCTGCTGGTCGTCACCGACGACGTCCGGCTCGCCGACGAGCACTTCGCGCTGCTGAAGCGGCTCCGCGTGCGGCACGAGGTGCTCTGGCTCACGATCGGCGACGCCGACCTCATGCACCCGGCGCGCGGCGGTCGCGAGGTCTACGACGTTCAGGAGATCGCGGCGCTGCCCGCCTACGTGCGGTCGAACCGGTCGCTCCAGGTGCTGTTCGCTCAGGAGGCGTCCGTCACCGTCGAGTCCACCGAGCGCGAGTTGCGGCAGCTCGGCGTCACCAGCCACCGCATCGCCTCTCAGTCCGACGTCGTCCCCGGTCTGTTCGCCCTCCTCGAGAAGCACCGCCGTGCTGGACGATAGGGGCTTCTTCGGGCCGGCCCAGTACGACCGGTTCGTCCTGTACCTCGTGATCGGCGTGCTGCTGGTCGCGCTTCTCGTCGCCTGGTACGTGTTCCTGGTGCGGGTCTCGCGCACGCGCTTCCCGCGTCCGGTGGTCGACGGCCCGAAGCCGCGCGTCGAGCTCGGCCTCCTGCAGGCGAAGTACGGCGCGATGATCGACGAGGTGAACGCGCTCTCCGAGACGGGCGAGCTCTCCGAGCGCGCCGTCCACAGCCGCCTCAGCCTGCTCCTGCGCTTCTTCGCCTCCGAGGCGTCCGGCATCGAGGCGCAGGTCATGACGCTGTCCGACCTCCGGAGCGCGCCGCTTCCGCGCGTCACCGGCGCCGTCGAGCAGTACTATCCGCCGGCGTTTAAGAAGCAGCACCCCGGCGACCCTGCCGCCGCCGTCGCGACGGCCCGCGAGGTGGTGCGCTCGTGGAGCTGATCTTCTGGTGGATGCCGCTCGCCGCCCTCGGCCTGGCGATCGTGGGCGCAGCGCTCTACGTGCGCTGGCGTCGCCGTACCCGCGACCTCCTGCGCCGTGACGGCGTGCCGGTCGCGCACAGCGAGCGCCTCACCGAGCTGCCCGAGTACCGCCGCGTGATGCGCCGGTATCGCGCCCTCCTCGGCGCCCTGCTCGCCGTCGTCGTCGTCGCGGCCGGCTCGGGCGTGCTCCTGGCGTCGCGGGTGTCGAGCGTCGAGACCGTCGAGCCGCAGTCGTACAAGCGCGACATCATGCTCTGCCTCGACGTCTCGGGGTCGATGACCGACGTCGACGCGAAGATCGTCGACACCTTCGCCTCGCTCGCCGAGGGCCTGAACGGCGAGCGGATCGGCCTCACCGTGTTCGACAGCTCGGCCGTGCAGGTGTTCCCGCTCACCGACGACTACGACTACATCACCGCGCAGCTGAAGACCTACCGCGACTCGTTCCAGACGCAGGGCGACACCGGCGTCCGCTACTGGACCGGCACCGACCTCGGCCAGGGTGCCTCGCTCATCGGCGACGGGCTCGGCTCGTGCGTGCTCGGGTTCGACGGCGACACCTCGTCGAAGCGGCCGAAGTCGATCATCCTGGCGACCGACAACTACGTGAACGGCAGCCCGATCCTGACTCTCAAGCAGGCCGGCGCCCTGGCGACCAAGCGAGGCATCCGGGTCTACGCGATCGATCCGGTCGCCGGCTCCTCCGAGAGCACGAGCGACACGGTCGCCGCCGAGCTCAAGAGCGTCGTCGACTCGACGAACGGCGGCTTCTACGGCCTGTCGGGCACCGATACCGTGCCGGCCATCGTCAAGCGCATCGACGAGCAGGAGGCCGGCCTCTTCACGGGGGCGCGGCGGCTCGTGGTCGCCGACAACCCGGTGGCGCTCACGATCGCCGGGATCCTGCTGGTGATGGGGGCCCTGGGGCTGCTCTGGCGGGTGAGACTGTGAGAGACCTCGTCTGGCGTCCGGTCCTGCCCTGGCCGTTGCTCGTCGTGGCGGCGGTCGTGCTCGTGGGCTTCGTCGCCTGGCGCATCGTCTCGGAGCGCGGCGACCGCCGCATGCTGACCGCGTGGGTAAGGCGTGCCGCCATCGTGGCCCTGCTGCTGGTCATCGCCGCGCGTCCGGGCATCCCCGGCGGCACGGCCAAGGCGTCGGTCGCCGAGCTGAACGTCTTCTTCGTCGTCGACACGACGTCGAGCTCCGCGGCGGAGGACTGGGACGGCACCGAGCCCCGCCTCGACGGCATGCGCGCCGACATCGACTCGATCACCGCCGACCTCGCCGGGGCCCGGTTCTCGCTGATCTCGTTCGACCAGACCGCCGTTCAGCGGGTGCCGCTGACCGAAGACGCGTCGGCCGTGGTGACCTCGGCGAAGAGCATGCGGCAAGAGATCACCTACTACTCCAAGGGAAGCACCATCTCGGAGGCCGCCTCGCTCCTCGGGGACCGGCTCACGGCCGCCCACACGGCCGACCCGCGCCGCGCGAACGTCGTCTACTACCTCGGCGACGGCGAGCAGACCGCCGACACCGCCCCCGGCTCGTTCTCCGCCGACCGGGCGTCGACCGATGGCGGGGGAGTCCTGGGCTACGGAACCGCCGCTGGCGGACGCATGAAGGTCTTCGACGGCTACGGCGACCAGTACTCCGCCAAGGGCTACATCGAAGACAAGACGAAGTCGGGCTCGCCCGATGCCGTCTCGGTGATCGACCAGGGCAACCTGAACACGATCGCCTCGCAGCTCGGGGTGCCGTACCTGCACCGGGAGGCGGGTGGGTCGCTGGCCTCGGTCGTCGACGATGCGAAGAAGGGCCACGTCACCAGCGCCGCGGGCAGCACGGCCAGCACGCGCGACCTCTACTGGATCCCCGCGATCGCCCTGTTCCTGCTCCTGTTCATCGAGATCGCCGTGGTCGCCCGCGCCCTCGGCGACGTGCGACCGCGCCGGATCGCGGCCGGGGGAGGTCGCCCATGACCACCACGCTCCTGCCGCCCGTCGCGCCGCCCCCGCCGCCCGACGACGTCGAGGCTCTCGACGCCGCTCCCGAGGTGCCGGCCGACCTCGTGGCCTACCGCCGTCGCTACCGGCGCCGCCTGTTCTGGTGGTCGCTCGTGCCGGTGCTCCTGGTCCTCGTCGTCGCCGTCAAGCTGCTCAGCATGCCGATTCTCGCCGGTGTCGCCCAGGGGCAGTACGAGCGCAGGAACTTCGACCAGGTCGTCGCCGTCTCGGACGGTCTCGGTCCGGTGAACGTCCTCGAGCCCTGGGTCCGCCACTTCGACCGCGGCACGGGTCTGGCGGGCATCGGGGTCCTCGTCGACTCCCGCACGGAGCTCGAACGGGCGCTCGCGCTCGTGCCCGCCTCCAACGTCGCCGCGACCTGCCGGGTGCAGACCGACCTGGCGCTGGTCGTCGAGCAGCAGGGCGACAGCGCGGTGCTCGACGGCGATCTCGACAAGGCGTCAGCCTTCTACACGCACGCTCTCGCGCTCATCGACCAGGCGCCGGACGGCTGCTTCGACGATCCCGACAGCGACTCGGCGCCGCCGAGCAAGAAGCCCCTCGACGATGCCAAGAGCCGGCTCGAGCAGAAGCAGCAGCAGGCGCAGGGGCAGGGGCAGTCCGGCGGCTCGCAGGGTCAGGGCGGCGACCAGCAGGGCGATCAGGGCCAGGGGGGCGGCCAGGGCGACCAGTCGAAGGGCGACTCCGGCCAGGGCGACGACTCCGGCTCGGGAAGCGGCTCGGGTTCCGACCAGGGGACCGGGAGCGGCTCGGGCTCCGACCCGCTCGACAAGCTGCAGCAGCAGAACGGCGACGCGCAGGAGCAGCAGCAGCGCAACAACGACCGCAACCGCCAGTTCGACCAGACGCCGAAGGACTACACGGGCAAGCCCTGGTAGGGGTGAGCGCGTGAATCCCGGAGTTGCGGGCGGTCGGTAAGCTTGCGGCGTGTCTACGCGCCTCTCTCAGCTCTTCGTCCGCACCCTCCGTGAAGACCCCTCCGACGCGGAGGTGACCAGCCACCGCCTGCTCGTGCGGGCTGGCTACATCCGGCGCCAGGCGCCGGGCATCTTCGCGTGGCTGCCGCTGGGGCTGCGAGTCAAGGCCAAGATCGAGGCGATCATCCGCGACGAGATGACGGCCGCCGGCGCACAGGAGGTGCACTTCCCCGCGCTCCTGCCCCGCGAGCCCTACGAGGCGACCGGCCGCTGGACCGAGTACGGCGAGGGCATGTTCCGCCTGCAGGACCGCAAGGACGCCGACTACCTCCTCGCGCCCACCCACGAGGAGGCCTTCACGCTGCTCGTCAAAGACCTGTACTCGTCGTACAAGGACCTCCCTCTCACCCTGTTCCAGATCCAGGACAAGTACCGCGACGAGGCCCGCCCCCGTGCCGGCCTCCTGCGCGGACGCGAGTTCACGATGAAGGACGCCTACTCGTTCGACTCGTCCGACGCCGGCCTCGACGCCAGCTACCAGCTGCAGCGAGACGCGTACGAGCGCATCTTCGCCAAGCTCGGGCTCTCGTACGTGATCGTGAAGGCCGACGCCGGCGCGATGGGCGGCTCGAAGAGTGAGGAGTTCCTGCACCCCATGGAAGCGGGGGAGGACACCTTCGTGCGCTCGGCCGGCGGCTACGCGGCGAACGTCGAGGCCTTCACCACCATCGTCCCCGACGAGATCGCACTCGAGGGGCTCGCCGAGGCGACCCTGCTCGACCCGCACGACACTCCCACGATCGCGACGCTCGTCGAGCACCTGAACGCCACGCAGCCTCGTGATGCCGGCGAGTGGACGGCGTCCGAGACGCTCAAGAACGTCATCGTGGCGCTCACGCACCTCGACGGCACCCGCGAGATCATCGCGCTCGGCCTCCCCGGCGACCGCGACGTCGACATGAAGCGCGTCGAGGTGGCCTTCTACCCCGCCGAGGTCGAGGCCGCCGGCGAAGCCGACTTCGCGAAGAACCCGCTGCTCGTGAAGGGCTACATCGGCCCGCAGGTGCTGGGCTCGGAGAGCGAGTCGGGCATCCGCTACTACGTCGACCCCCGCGTCGTGTCCGGAAGCTCCTGGGTCACCGGCGCCAACGAAGACGGCGTGCACGTGCGCGACCTGGTCATGGGCCGCGACTTCGCCGCCGACGGCGTCTACGAGATCGCTCAGGTGCGCGAGGGCGACCCCGCGCCCGACGGCTCCGGCCCCATCGAGACCGCCCGCGGCATGGAGATCGGACACGTCTTCCAGCTCGGGCGCAAGTTCGCCGATGCCCTCGGGCTGAAGGTGCTCGACGAGAACGGCAAGCAGGTGACCGTCACGATGGGCTCGTACGGCATCGGCGTCACGCGCATCCTCGCCGTCATCGCCGAGTCGAACAACGACGACAAGGGCCTGATCTGGCCCGAGAACGTCGCTCCCTTCGACGTGCACGTGGTCGCCACGGGCAAGGACGCCGTCGTCTACGAGGTCGCGGAAGAGCTCGTGTCGGCCCTCGAGGGCGCGCGCCTCGACGTCCTGTTCGACGACCGGCCCAAGGTCTCGCCCGGTGTCAAGTTCGGCGACGCCGAGCTGCTGGGCGTGCCGCAGATCGTCGTCGTAGGCCGCTCGGCCGGCGAGGGGATCGTCGAGCTGTGGGACCGCCGCACGGGCGAGCGGACCCCTGTTCCCGTGGCGGAGGCCGTCGCCGCTCTGACGACCAGGTAGACTGCTTGTTGCTGTTCGGCCACCGCTAGAACGGCACGATTCTTAAATATTGGAGGCCCTCAGTGGACATCGACCTGAGTGTGCTGCGACTCATGGAGCGCGAGCGCGAGATTCCCTTCGACGAACTCGTGGAGATCATCGAGCAGGCCATTCTCACGGCCTACCTGAAGCACGAAGGCAACGGCGAGGGCCACGGGGCCGAGGCACCCGGAGCCGAGTCGCGCTCGTCGGCCCGCGTCGAGCTCGACCGCAAGACCGGCCACGTGTCGGTCTTCTCGATCGAGCACGACGACAACGGCGAGGTCGTCGGCGAGGCGATCGAGACCCCAGACGACTTCGGCCGCATCGCCGCTTTCGCCGCGAAGCAGGTCATCAACCAGCGTCTGCGCGACATCGGCGACGACAAGGTCCTCGGGCAGTTCAAGGGCCGCGAGGGCGAGATCGTCGCCGGCGTGATCCAGCAGGGTCCCAACCCGCGCATGATCCACGTCGACCTCGGCTCGTTCGAGGCGATCCTGCCCCCCGAGGAGCAGGTGCCCGGCGAAGACTACTCGCACGGGCGACGCATCCGCGTCTACGTGACCAGCGTCTCGAAGGGCTTGAAGGGCCCCAGCGTGACCGTCTCGCGAACCCACCCCTCGCTGGTGCGCAAGCTGTTCGCGCTCGAGGTTCCCGAGATCGCGTCGGGTGTGGTCGAGATCGTGTCACTGGCTCGCGAGGCCGGCCACCGCACGAAGATCGCCGTCCGCGCGACCGAGCCCGGGGTCAACGCCAAGGGCGCCTGCATCGGCGAGCTGGGCCAGCGCGTCCGGGCCGTCACCGCCGAGCTCAACAACGAGAAGATCGATATCGTCGACTACTCGGCCGACCTGCCGACGTTCGTCGCGAGCGCCCTGTCGCCCGCCAAGGTGTCGAGCGCGTTCGTGATCGACGCCGCGACCAAGGCCGTCCGCGCGCTCGTGCCCGACTACCAGCTGTCGCTCGCCATCGGCAAGGAGGGCCAGAACGCCCGCCTCGCCGCCAAGCTCACGGGCGCCCGCATCGACATCCAGCCCGACTCGATCCTCGAGGATTAAGCCGGTTCGCTCGTGGCGTCTGGGCGTCCGAGCAAGGGAGGGGTAGAGTGGAACCCGTCAGAACGTGCATCGGCTCTCGAACGCGCGCTCCACGATCCTCTCTTTTGAGGGTCATTGCCCTCGAAGGGCGCGTCGTACCCGATACGGCAGCGTCGCTCCCCGGGCGGGGCGCCTGGTTGACCCCGTCGATGCCGGCGTTCGAATCAGCAGTCAAGCGCAGGGCGTTTCGCCGGGCACTCCGACTCGATTCCGAACCCGACACCAGTGCGCTCCGCGAGTTCCTCGAGGCGCGTACGACACATCCCGCAGAAGTCGTCACCCAGTGACGGCCGCCGCGAACTAGCCAGTGGCGCCAACCGGGCGCCGCGAGTCACTACACAGACAGAAAAGGCTGATCAGCCCATGGACAACTAATGAGCACCTCGAAATGAGTTGCGTCCAGCACTAATGGCTTCCTCCTGACCCCGGGTGGAGGCCCGAGACAGGAGAACAGTGGCAAAACCACGCGTACACGAGATCGCAAGCGAGCTCGGTATCGAATCGAAAGCAGCGCTCGAGAAGCTGAAAGAGATGGGCGAGTTCGTCAAGGGCCCGTCGTCCAGCATCGAGCCGCCCGTCGCGCGCAAGCTGCGCGCCGCCTTCGCCGGCCAGTCCGGCTCGGCCGCTGCGGCACCGGCTGTCAAAGCACCCGCTGCCAAGGCGCCCGCCGCCACGGCACCGGCGACCGCTGCCAGCAGCGCGCCGCGACCCGGCGCTCCGCGCCCCGCCGCGCCCACCCCCGGCCCGGCGGCTCCCAAGGCCCCCGTCGCCGAGACCCCGGCCCCCGAGGGCGAGCCGGCACCCGCCGCCGAGGTCCCAGTCACGCCGGCGCCCCTGACGGTCGCCGAGCGCCAGGCTCAGGCCGAAGCCGCTCGCAACGCCCCGAAGGCCGACGCGGACACCGCCGAGGCCACTGCGGGTGCGCCTCGTCCCGGCGGTCCTCGTCCCGGCGCTCCGCGTCCGGGCAACAACCCCTTCGCTTCCAACCAGGGCATGGGCCGCCCGTCGGCCCCGCGTCCGGGCGGAACCGGCGCAGCCGGTCCTCGTCCTGGCGGCGCCGCTGGTCCGCGTCCCCAGGCGCCGCGCCCCGGCGCACCCCGTCCGGGCGCTCCGCGTCCGGGTGGCGCACCGCGCCCCGGCGGCTTCGGCCAGCGTCCGGCCGGTGCGGGCTCGCGCCCCGGCGGCTTCCAGCGCCCCGGCGGCCCTGGTGCCGGCGCAGGTGCAGGCGCACCCGGTGGATTCCGACCCGGCTTCGGCGCTCCGCGCCCGGCCGGCGGCGGTGGCGGCGGTCGCGGTCGCGGCCCCGGTGGTGGTACCGCCGGTGCGTTCGGTCGCGGTGGCGGCAAGAGCAAGGCACGCAAGTCGAAGCGGACGAAGAGGGCCGAATTCGAGATGCGCCAGGCACCGTCGCTCGGCGGTGTCAGCGTCCCGCGCGGCGACGGCACGACCGTCGTCCGCCTGCGTCGCGGCGCGTCCATCTCGGACTTCGCCGACAAGATCGACGCGAGCCCCGGCAACCTCGTGACCGTGCTGTTCCACCTCGGTGAGATGGCCACGGCGACCGAGTCGCTCGACGAGGCCACCTTCGAGGTGCTCGGCGAAGAGCTCGGCTACCGCATCCAGGTCGTCTCGCCGGAAGACGAAGACAAGGAGCTCCTCGAGGGCTTCGACATCGACCTCGAGCAGGAGCTCGAAGACGAAGACGAGTCGGTTCTCCAGATCCGTCCTCCCGTCGTCACGGTCATGGGTCACGTCGACCACGGTAAGACGCGACTTCTCGACGCCATCCGCAACGCGAACGTCGTCGCGGGTGAAGCCGGCGGAATCACGCAGCACATCGGCGCCTACCAGGTGTGGGCTCCGCACGAGGGCGTCGAGCGCGCCATCACCTTCATCGACACCCCCGGTCACGAGGCGTTCACCGCCATGCGTGCCCGTGGTGCCCAGGTCACCGACATCGCGATCCTCGTGGTCGCAGCCGACGACGGCATCATGCCGCAGACGGTGGAGGCGCTGAACCACGCCCAGGCGGCAGGAGTGCCGATCGTGGTCGCGGTCAACAAGATCGACAAGGAGGGGGCCAACCCCGCCAAGGTCCGTCAGCAGCTGACCGAGTACGGGCTCGTCGCGGAGGAGTACGGCGGAGACGTCATGTTCGTCGACGTGTCGGCTCGCGACCACAAGAACATCGACAAGCTGCTCGAGGCTGTCCTCCTCACGGCCGACGCGGGTCTCGATCTGCGTGCGAACCCCGAGAAGGACGCCCGCGGTATCGCGATCGAGGCGCGACTCGACAAGGGCCGCGGTGCTGTCGCCACCGTCCTCATCCAGTCCGGAACCCTCCGGGTCGGAGACGCCATCGTCGCGGGAACGGCTTACGGCCGCGTCCGCGCCATGATGGACGAGAACGGCGACCCGGTCGACGAGGCCTACCCCTCGCGTCCCGTCCAGGTGCAGGGCCTCTCGAGTGTTCCGCGAGCCGGCGACACCTTCCTCGTCACCGAGGAAGACCGCACGGCCCGTCAGATCGCCGAGAAGCGCGAAGCCGTCGAGCGCAATGCCCAGCTGGCCAAGGCCCGCAAGCGCATCTCGCTCGAGGACTTCACCCGTGCACTCGAAGAGGGCAAGGTCGAAGCGCTCAACATCATCATCAAGGGCGACGTCTCGGGTGCCGTCGAGGCACTCGAAGAGTCGCTGCTCAAGATCGAGGTGGACGACAGCGTGCAGCTGCGCATCATCCACCGTGGTGTGGGTGCGGTCACCGAGAGCGACGTCAACCTGGCGACCGTCGACAACGCGGTCATCATCGGGTTCAACGTGCGCCCCGACACGAAGGCGCGCGAGCGTGCTGCCCGCGAGGGAGTGGACATCCGCTTCTACTCGGTCATCTACGGCGCCCTCGAAGACATCGAGAACTCGCTCAAGGGCATGCTCAAGCCCGAGTTCGAAGAGGTCCAGTCGGGTGTGGCCGAGATCCGCGAGATCTTCCGCTCCTCCAAGGTCGGAAACATCGCGGGTGTCATCGTCCGCTCCGGAACGATCACGCGCAACGCCAAGGCGCGCGTCATCCGCGACGGCGTGGTGGTCGGCGACAACCTCGCCATCGACTCGCTGCGTCGCTTCAAGGACGACGTCACCGAGGTCCGCACGGACTTCGAGGCCGGTATCGGTCTGGGCAAGTTCAACGACATCCAGATCGGCGACGAGATCGAGACCATCGAGATGGTCGAAAAGCCCCGCGTATAGAACGTGAGGCACTGGGCCCGCAGGATCACGTGATCCTGCGGGCCCTTCCCCCTGCAAGGCCAGTACCCCGGAAAGAAGGCCCCATGGTCGACGTACAGCGCGCCAGCAAGATGGCCGATCGCATTCAGCAGATCGTCGCCCGCCGCCTCGAGCGCGGTATCAAGGATCCCCGCATCGGCTTCGTCACCATCACCGATGTGAAGGTCACGGGCGATCTCCAGCACGCCTCGATCTTCTACACGGTCTACGGCTCCGACGAGGAGCGCGCCGACACCGCCGCAGGACTCAAGGCGGCCACCGGCATGTTCCGCTCGGAGGTCGGCAAGAACATCACGGCGCGGCTCACCCCGTCGCTGGAGTTCATCCCCGACGGCATCCCTGAGAACGCGGCGGCCATCGACGCCCTGCTCATCGAGGCACGACAGCGCGACGCCGAGAGCATCGCGCTGGCCTCGACGGCCGAGTACGCCGGCGACGAGGACCCGTACGTCAAGCCGCGCGAGCTGCACGACGACGACGAGGCGGAGTACTCGCTCGACGGTCCCGCGGGCGGCTCGGAGGAGCCCGACGGCGGCACCCGCTAGTTCCTGCACCGGCTGAGGGCTGAACCCTCTCGATCGGCCTGGGCGCCAGTCCGCGGACAGGTGCACTGGCCGATCCGAGGGGTCTCGCCCCCGCGCGTCAGTCGGGCAAACCGTATCCGGCCGACGGCGTCCCGACCACCAGGCCGTCGCGCACGAGGCTGGCGAGTGCTCGCGACCGCTGCACGTCGTCGCCCCACACCTCGTCGAGCTCCGAGGCGGGCACCGGGTTCTCGCTCGCCCGCAGGGCCCCCAGCAGCAGGCCGCGCACCTGGCGGTCCGACCCCTCGTACTTC
This sequence comes from Frondihabitans sp. OV104, assembly GCF_057787745.1. Classification (NCBI taxonomy): domain Bacteria; kingdom Bacillati; phylum Actinomycetota; class Actinomycetes; order Micrococcales; family Microbacteriaceae; genus Frondihabitans; species Frondihabitans sp. OV104. Next base: position 1,398,052 of record NZ_CM173541.1, on the reverse strand, counting down.
TTCTGCGTGCGGCGCGGCGGGCCGTCGTGGGCGGGACGGCCTCTGAGCACCCACGCGCACTGGGCCTCGAGGGGGCACTCGGCGCAGCGGGGCGAGCGGGCCGTGCAGACGAGAGCCCCCAGTTCCATCGTCCCGGCATTCGTGTCGTGCGCGTCGGCGAGGTCGTCGGGCAGCTGCGACTCCATCAGCGGCAGGTCGCGCTTCGCGTGGGGCGAGCCCGGTTCGGCCAGGCCCTCGACGGCCCGGGCCAGCACCCTCCGCACGTTGGTATCGACGACAGGAACTCGCTTGCCGTACGCGAACACCGCGATCGCCCGCGCGGTGTAGTCGCCGATCCCGGGCAGGGCGAGGAGCTCGTCGACGTCGGACGGCACCACGCCGCCGTGCTTCTCTGTGATGGCCACGGCGCAGGCATGCAGGTTGAGGGCGCGGCGGGGGTAGCCAAGGCGATCCCAGGCGCGCACGGCCTCCGAGGCGGGGGAGGCGGCGAGCGACTCCGGGGTCGGCCAGCGCTCCAGCCAGGCCTCGAGCTTGGGGATCACGCGCACGACCGGGGTCTGCTGCAGCATGAACTCGCTGACGAGCGTGCCCCAGGCGGGGAAGCCGGGCTGCCGCCAGGGGAGGTCGCGGCCGTTCTCGCGGAACCACGAGACGATCGCGGGGGAGATTGTCACCCGTCGAGCCTAGGCTCTGAGCCATGATGCGATGGGCACCCGAGAAGAAAGACACCGTTCGCGCCCTGGCGGACGAGATCCTGCACAACTACGGCCGTGGCCGGGTGCTCGTCGCGGTCGACGGTCCCGACCGGGCCGCCGCGGCGGTATTCGGCGACGACCTCGTCGAATCCCTGCACGAGGCCGACCACGGCGCGTTCCGCGCCTCGGTCGACGACTTCCTGCTGCCCCGGGCCGAGCGCGAGCGCCGAGGCGACGACTCCGCGGTCGACGAGTCGGCGCTCCGCCGCATGCTGATCGAGCCGTTCCGCCTGGGCGGCAGCGCCGCGTGGGTGCCGGCGGCCTTCGACGCGGTGGCCGACCGGCAGGTCGAGGCCGACTGGGTCACGGGTCCGGCCGACGCCGTCCTGGTCGTCGACGGGGCGCTCGAGGGCCGTTCTGCTCTCGGCACCCTGTGGCACTACGCGGTCTGGGTCGAGGGCTCCGACGCGGGCGACCGCAGTCCCGATGGCCGAAGGCGCGCTCAGGCGATCATCGACAACACCGACCCCGAGCACCCGCGCCGTCTCTTCGACGACGCGTGCTGAGGCCGGCGCACCCCGCCCGCTAGGCTAGGCGATCGTGAACAGCGGCCCCCAGCACAGCGGCATCCTCCTCGTCGACAAGCCGCAGGGCATCACGAGCCACGACGTCGTGTCGCGTGTCCGCAAAGCAGCCGGCACGCGCAAGGTCGGCCACGCGGGCACCCTCGACCCGATGGCGACCGGACTCCTCGTCACGGGTGTCAACTCGTCGACCCGCCTCCTCACCTTCCTGGTCGGTCTCGGCAAGACCTACGAGGCGACCATCCGCCTCGGCTCCTCGACCGACAGCGACGACGCCGACGGCACGGTCACGGCGACGGCCGATCCCGATGCGATCGCAGCCGTGGCCGACGACGCCATCGCGGCGGGCGTGGCCGAGCTCACCGGCGACATCCAGCAGGTGCCGACGACCGTCAGCGCGATCAAGGTCGACGGCAGGCGCGCCTACGACCTGGCCCGCGAAGGTGTCGAGGTCGAGCTGAAAGCCCGGGCCGTCACGGTATCGCGCTTCGAGATCGTCGGGCGCCAGGATTCGTCCGACGCGATCGACCTCGATGTCGTCGTCGACTGCTCCTCCGGCACCTACATCCGTGCACTGGCGCGCGATCTCGGCGCGGGTCTCGGCGTCGGCGGCCACCTCACCGCCCTCCGGCGTACGAAGATCGGTCCGTTCGACGTGGCCGACGCGATCGAGACGCTCGACGCCGAGTCGGTCCGGCCCGCGCTGCTGGCGCCCGCCGTCGTCGCCCGTCGGCTCTTCTCCGTGCTCGAGCTGACCGCCGAGCAGGCGGTCGACCTCGGTCACGGCAAGAAGCTGGCCGTCGACCTCGCCGACACGAAGCGCCCCGTCGCGGCGATCTCGCCCGGCGAGCGGCTCGTCGGGCTCGTCTCGGTGTCCCGGGGCACGGCCCGTCCCATCGTCAACTTCCCTACGGACGAGGTCCGGTCATGATCGAGTGGTTCACCTGGGTCCAGGCCGCCATCGGCGCCGCCGTCGCGCTGTTCTGCGTCGTGATGGGGCTGGCCCGCCGCATCCCCAACGACTACACGCTCGGCGCCGTCGCCCTGGTCGAGCTGCTTCTGATCGCCCAGCTGGTGGTGGCGATCATCGCCCCGTTCGCCGGCAACCGCGCCTCGGGCAGCGTCCTCGAGTTCTTCATCTACCTCGTCGTCGCCCTGCTCCTGCCGCCCCTCGCGGTCGTGTGGGCTCTCGTCGACCGCACCCGCTGGAGCAACGTCGTGCTCGGCGCCGCCGTCTTCGCTGTCGCCGTGATGGTCGTGCGCATGCTTCAGATCTGGACGGCGACGGCCTCGTGACCGTCGCGGTCGCCGCCGGTGCCCGCCGGGTCATATCCTTGTCATGATGGTCCAGAAGCAGTCAACACGAGCGGTCGGCATCGGCCGCGTCCTCATCGCCGTCTACGCGATCCTCGCCCTCGCGGCGACCGGACGCTCGGTGTTCCAGATCGCGACCCAGTTCGAGCAGGCGCCGCTGGCGTACTCGCTCAGCGGGCTGTCGGCCGTCGTCTACATCGTCGCGACCATCGCGCTGATCGTGCCGGGCCGCAAGTCGTACGGCCTCGCCTGGGCGACGATCACCTTCGAGCTGGCCGGCGTGGTGCTGGTCGGCCTCATGTCGATCATCGCTCCCGAGGTCTTCGTGCCGAGCGCCAAGTACGCCCACTCCGACCACTCCACCGTCTGGACCTACTTCGGCATCGGCTACGGCTTCGTGCCGCTCGTGCTGCCGATCCTCGGGATGCTGTGGCTGCGCCGCACCCGCCCCTCCCGCGGCGACGCGGCCGTCGGGGCCGCACCGCGAGAGGTCTGAGCGTGGACTTCTTCACGAACCTCGCCGACGTGCCGGCGGGCTTCGGGCCCTCCGCGGTCACCATCGGCAAGTTCGACGGAGTCCACCTGGGCCACCGCGCCGTCATCGCCGCGCTCGAGACCGTGGCGCGCGACCGGGATCTCGTGTCGGCGGTCGTCACCTTCGACCGCCACCCGCTGGCGGTGCTCCACCCCGGCGCCGTGCCCGCGGCGCTGACGAGCAACCGCCAGAAGCGCGAGCTGCTCGAGTCGACCGGCGTCGAGGCGACGCTGATGCTGACCTTCGACGAGCACCTCCGCGACCTGACCCCCGAGGAGTTCGTCGACCGCGTGCTGGTCGAGGCGATGCAGGCCGAGGTGATCCTGGTCGGGGGCGACTTCCGCTTCGGCAAGGGCGGCGCCGGCACCGTCGACACCCTGCGCGAGCTCGGGCGCACGCGGGGGTTCGACGTCGAGCTGATCCCCGACGTGCTCTTCGAGATCGGCTCTCTCGTCGAGTCCGGGGCGCTCTCCGAGGCCGGGGCGCCGGAGCTGGGCGAACGCCGCGTCTCCTCGACCTGGATCCGCCAGCTCCTCGACGCCGGCCGCATCGTCGAGGCCACCGCCCTGCTCGGTCGCGCGCCGTCCGTCCGCGGGGTCGTCGTTCACGGTGAGATGCGCGGGCGCGAGCTCGGCTTCCCCACCGCCAACCTCGAGCCGAGGAGCGAGGGGTTCGTGCCGGCCGACGGCGTCTACGCGGCCGACGTCATCATCGACGGCCTGGCGCACGGTGCGGCCGTGTCCGTGGGCAACAACCCGACCTTCCAGGGCGTGCCCGAGAAGCAGGTCGAGGCGAACCTCCTCGACTTCGACGGCGACCTCTACGGCAAGGAGGTCACGGTGTCGTTCCTCAGCTGGGTGCGCGGCAACGTGAAGTTCGACGGGCTCGAGTCGCTGATCGCGCAGATCACGAGAGACGTGGCCGAGATCCGCGCCTATCTCGACGCCCGCGGCTGAGAGGCTGCCGCAACCGCGGCGTAGGTTGGGCCGATGCCCGACTCGCCAGAACAGCCTCACGCCCCGCAGCACCGCCGGTCGACGCCGAAGCGTCGTGTCCTGGTCACCGGAGCCACCGGCTACATCGGCGGCCGCCTGGCGCCCCGCCTCATCGAGGCCGGGTTCGACGTGCGCGTCTTCGTCCGCAGCCCCGACAAGCTCATCGGAGTGCCGTGGGCGGGTGACGTCGAGGTCGCCCAGGGCGACCTGACCGACGCCGACTCGGTCAGGGCGGCGCTCGAGGGCGTCGACGTGCTCTACTACCTGGCGCACGCCATGGCCGGCAAGGGCGCGTTCGAGGAGACCGAGGCCGAGGCGGCCCAGACGGTGGCGGCCGAGGCGAAGGCGGCCGGAGTCTCGCGCATCGTCTATCTCGGCGGACTGCACCCCGACGGGCCGCTGTCGCCCCACCTGGAGTCGCGCAAGAGGGTCGGCGAGATCCTGCTCTCCTCGGGGGTTCCGACTGCGGCCCTGCAGGCGGGTGTCGTCATCGGGTCGGGGTCGGCCTCGTTCGAGATGATCCGCCACCTCACCGACGTGCTGCCGTACATGCCCGCGCCGCGCTGGGTGCGCAACTGGATCCAGCCGATCGCCGTGCGCGACGTGCTCCACTACCTGATCGGCTCGGCCGACGTGCCCGCGGATGTGAACCGCGCCTTCGACATCGGCGGCCCCGACGTGCTCCGCTACGGGCAGATGATGAACGGCTACGCGGTCGAGGCGGGCCTGAAGCAGCGGCCGATCGCGCCCCTGCCGGTCCTGACCCCGTGGCTGGCGTCGCAGTGGGTCAACCTCGTCACACCCATTCCGCGGTCGCTGGCCATCCCTCTCGTGGCGTCGCTGCAGTACGACTGCGTGGTGCGCGAGCACGACATCGAGGAGGTCGTGCCGAAGCCCGAGGGCGGCCTGACCGGCTACCGTCGAGCCGTGCGCCTGGCTCTCGGCAAGATGCGCGACGGCGAGGTCGAGACCAGCTGGCAGGACGGCTCCGTCGACGGCGCCCCCAGCGACCCGCTGCCGAGCGACCCCGACTGGTCGGGCCACACCGTCTTCACCGACGACCGCTCCACTGACATGAAGGCGTCGCCCGAGCAGCTCTGGCGGGTCATCGAAGGGATCGGCGGCGACAACGGCTGGTACTCGTTCCCCTTGGCCTGGGCCGCGCGCGGCTGGATGGACCGGCTCGTCGGGGGAGTGGGCCTGCGCCGAGGCCGCCGCAGCCCCACGAGCCTCCGCCCCGGCGACGCTCTCGACTGGTGGCGGGTGGAGAGCATCGAGCGCAGGAACTTCCTGCGGCTCCGAGCCGAGATGAAGGTCCCGGGCAAGGCGTGGCTCGAGATGTTCGTGTCGGACGGCCCCGAGGGCGGGGCCCACTACCGGCAGCGCGCCGTGTTCTTCCCGACCGGGTTGAGCGGGCGGCTCTACTGGTTCGCGATCCTGCCCTTCCACGGAGTCATCTTCTCCGGCATGCTGAACAGGATCTCCGCCGCCGCATCGAAAGAACCGGTCGAGCGGCCGGCGGTCTCCGAGCAGGAAAGAAGGCGATGACGATGGGCGAGAAGCTCGTGTTCTTGGGCGACAGCCTCACCGAGGGCGGCGACTGGGCGGCGCGGTTCCCGAACGACGAGGTCGTGAACCTCGGTGTCGGCGGCGACACCACGATGGATGTGCTCGCGCGAATCGACGACGTCGTGGCGGCCGACCCCGACTCGATCGTGCTGCTGATCGGCACGAACGACTTCGCGTCGAAGCGGAGCGTCGAGCAGGTGGTGCGCAATATCGAGACCATTCTCGTCGACCTGCGGCGCCTGCTGCCGGGAGTCCGCCTGCTGCTGCAGTCGATCGCCCCGCGCGACGTCGAGTACTCGGCGCGCATCCAGGACGCCAATCGGCACCTGCGCCAGTTCGCGGCGACCGTTCGAGCGCAGTACCTCGACCTGTGGCCCGCCCTGGCCGTGGGCGACGCGCTCGACCCCGACTTCACCGAGGACGGCCTGCACCTCACGACGGCGGGCTACGACGCCTGGGTGTCGGAGCTCGAGCCCGGGCTCGAGAGGCTGCGCGAGGAGCCGCCGATGAGCAGGCCGATCACGATCATCCGGCCGAGCGAGGCACGCTGACGCCGCCCGGCCGGTCCTGCCGCGGGCGCTAGGATCGGAGCATGCCCACACCGCAGAAGGCCGCGTTCACGCGTCCGGCGTTGGCACCGGGGCTGTTGGCCGCGATTGCTCTGATCGCCGGCGGTGCCCTGATCTCGAGCGATGCGTTCGTGCTCTTCCGCTACGTCGTGGCGATCCTCGCCCTGATCGTGCTGGTCTTCGCCTGGCGGGGCAGGGCGTGGGGCTACCTGCCGTTCCTGGCCGCGATCGCGGTGCTCTGGAATCCGGTGTGGCCCGTGCCGATCACGGGACAGCTCTGGCAGGGCATGCAGTTCGCGGCCGCGGCGGTGTTCATCGTCGTGGGCGTCCGGGTGAAAGTGGCGTCGGCCGACGCTCCGGCCTCGACGACTCCGGCTCGTACTCCTCGCTCTCGCTAGGCCCACCGCACCGGTATCGGCACCGCGTCAGCGCAACCGGTCGCCGACAGAGTAAAATCGTCTAATTGCACTCACGGCCGCACGGGCCGTCGCAGGAAGTGGAGTCTGAATGGCTACGGAGATCGTCGGCTCGGCGGAGAGTCCTCTCTTGACCCCCCGTCCCACCACCGGCGGTCGCGACCGCGAAGGCGCCGCTCTCAAGCGTGACGACCTCGTGATCCGCAAGGGGCAGTACACGCTCCTCAACGGCCATCTCACCCCGCAGCAGTCCATGCTCGAAGACCTCGCCTTCGTGAAGGGCGTGCTCGACGATTCCGGGATTCCCCACCTGCTCGTCCGTGGCAACGGGGAGCGTCCCGTCATCGCCGTCGACGCCGAGCGACGCGCCGAGTTCGAGACGGCCTTCCGCGCCGCAGCTCAGGGCGAGCCGTTCTACTCGAAGGGCAGCCACGGTCGCGCGGCCCTCGTGATCGCCGACGGCTTCGGCTCCGAGACCGAGCGCGTCATCCGCCTGTTCCGCCCGCGCGTCGAGCCGCTCGGCCGTCTCCGCTACGGCGCCGGCTTCGCTGTCCAGGTCGAGTTCTGGATCACCACCGAGACCGAGGTGCTCGCCCCGGTCGAGAACGCTCTCATGCGCAGGACCCTCCCGCTCGATGAGGCGAACCTGACCGACATCGAACGCTACGGCTTCCACTGGCAGACGATCGAGCACATGTTCGACGACCATGCGACCGACATCACCTTCGACGTCGACATCGTCTTCTCATGGGTCGACGGCAACTCCGTCGAGTACCAGCGGGCCCGAGCCGCCCGAGAGAAGAAGCACGTGCTCGGCGAGGGCGACGACGCTCCCGCCCGGTTCCGGCAGATTGACGAGCTCAAGTACGCTCTGCGCTCCGTCTACATGTTCGCGCCGTGGATCCGCACCATCTACATCGCGACCGACTCGCCGGCCCCGGCCTGGCTCGCCGATCACCCGCGCGTGCGCATCGTCCGCAGCGAGGAGTTCTTCGCCGACCCGTCCGTCCTGCCGACGCACAACTCGCTCGCCGTCGAGTCGCAGCTGCACCACATCGACGGCCTCAGCGAGCACTTCCTGTACTCGAACGACGACATGTTCTTCGGCCGCCCGGTCAGCCCGAGCATGTTCTTCTCACCGGGCTCGGTCACGAAGTTCATCGAGGCGGACACCAGGATCGGCCTGGGGCTGAACAACGCGACGCGATCCGGGCACGAGAACGCCGCCCGAGTCAACCGCCAGCTGCTGCAGCAGCGGTTCGGACGCGTCACCACTCGCCACCTCGAGCACACGGCCACGCCGCTGCGCAAGAGCGTGCTGTTCGAGATGGAGCACGAGTTCGCGGCCGACTTCGCGTCGACCGCCGCCTCGCCCTTCCGGGCCGCGACCAACATCTCGGTGACGAACTCGTTCTACCACTACTACGCGCTGGTCACGGGGCGCGCCATCGTGCAGGAGAACGCGAAGGTGAGCTACGTCGACACGACGATGGTCGCCGGTCTCGCCATCCTGTCCGAGCTCCTGAAGAAGCGCTCTGACGACTTCTTCTGCCTCAACGACGGCAGCTTCCCCGAGGTCACCGACGAAGAGCGCACTGCGGTCGTCACCGACTTCCTCGAGCGCTACTTCCCCTTCAGAGCTCCCTGGGAGAACTGACCGTTCGAGGCGGGCCCCGCGGCTAGAGGGTGCCGATGGGTCCCGTGAGCGACAGGTCGCGCGTCGGAACGGTGAGCACGTCGGGCTCGGCGCGGTGGCGCGGACGAGCGGCGGGGATGACGACGCCGGCCTCGGCGAGACGCGCGGCGACCTGCTCGGGGCCCACGTACTCGCCGACGGTGCGGTAGCTGCCGATGGGGACGACCGAGCTGACGATGGTCTCGGGGTAGACGTGCATCAGGTTGTACGACTGCGCGCCGTCCTGGCCGCGGGTCGCACCGGTCGGGATGTTGAGGTCGGCGGTGTAGCAGGTGGCCGAGGCGACCGAGACCGGGATGCCGGCGAACATGGCGTTCGTCGAGAAGTGCAGGTGGCCCGCGATGATCGAGCGCACATCGCTGCCTTCGACGACTTCGGCGAGCGAGGCCTGATCGCGCAGCTCGACGAGCACGGTGAGGTCTTTGATGCTCGGTACCGGCGGGTGGTGCATGGCCAGGATGGTGCCGTCGGGAGCAGACACCGACAGCTCTTCGGCCAGCCAGTCGAGCTGGGCGCCGGTGAGCTCGCCGTAGTGGTGGCCCGGCACGGTGGTGTCGAGCGTGATGATGCGGAGTCCGTTGACGTCGTAGACGAAGTCGACGGGGCGGTCGCTCGGAATCTGGCCGAAGAGCTCGGAGCGGAATGCGCCCCGGTCGTCGTGGTTGCCCATCGCCCAGATGATCTGAGCTCCGAGACGGAGCGCCACGGGCTCCATCAGCGCGCGGAGCTTGCGATACGCTCCCGGCTCGCCCTTGTCGGCGAGGTCGCCGGTGACGACGATCGCTTCGGGTCGAGCCCCGGAGTCTTCCAGCTCGGCCAGGATCTGGCGGAGACGGCTGGCACTGTCGACATCGCCGTAGAGGTCGGAGTCGGCCTCGATGAGATGCGTGTCGCTGAGGTGGAGGATGAAGTGGTCGGGCCGAGCGTGCTCAGCCGTGCGGAGACCCATGATTCTCGCATTCGCGTGGTACAGATGGAGCCAGTCTGACGTGGGCGAGTGTGACGCTCACGCTCGTGCAAGGTGTTCGGAGCCAAGTCCACCATCTGTTTGCTGGTCGTACGGTGAATCAGACCGCGCGAGTCGGTTAACCATGTGAGAACAACTGCTGAACCCGGTCGACATTAGCGGGGTGCACCGGCCAGGGCGAGGCCCCCGTTCGAGTCCTTGCCGACTTATTACGTTCTTCAATGACGGTGCGCGAAAAAGGCGGGCCACCGTGAGGTGGCCCGCCTTTTCGAGGTTACTGCAGTCAGACGCCTGCGACGATGTTGACGACCTTGCGGCCGCCCTTGGCGCCGAACTCGACGCTGCCTGCGGCGAGGGCGAAGAGGGTGTCGTCGCCGCCGCGGCCGACGTTCACGCCGGGGTGGAAGTGGGTGCCGCGCTGGCGGACGAGGATCTCGCCGGCCGAGACGACCTGGCCGCCGAAGCGCTTGACGCCGAGGCGCTGCGCGTTCGAGTCGCGGCCGTTACGGGTGGATGATGCGCCCTTTTTGTGTGCCATGAGTCAGCTCCTCGACTAGTTGGTGGTGATCTTGGTGATCTTGACGCGGGTCAGGTCGGCACGGAAGCCCATGCGACGCTTGTAGCCGGTCTTGTTCCTGTAGTTCTGGATCACGATCTTCGGGCCGCGGAGGTCGTTCAGGACCTCGCCCTCGACGGTGACCGTGCCGAGCTGGTCGCCCGAGAGGATGGTGTCGCCGTCGACGTGCAGGACGGGGACGAACGAGACGGTGTCGGACTCGGCGGCCTTGAGACGGTCGACGGTCAGAATCGTTCCGACCTCGACCTTCTCCTGACGGCCGCCGGCGCGCACGATTGCGAAAGCCATGGGTACTCCTTGAAGAAAGACTGTGGTGTTCAGTAGCGCGGTGGTGCCCGGTTCGCCGGACAACTTGTAGAGTCTTTCACAAATGTCAGGATCAATCAAACTTCGCAGGCCGCCGCGATTCACGGCGGAGATCGTGGCCGACGCCCGTGAGCGGATCGCCGAGATCGTCGCCGACCTCGAGCAGCTCACGACCGACTACGCCGACGACATCGAGGTCTGGGGCTCGGCGGTGACCACCGCCGGCTGGGAGATCGCGAGCCTCGGCCAGTGGCTCGGCCTCGAGGGCGAGGCGACCCTGCTGCTCGGCGGCGCGTCGTACCCGGAGATCGCGGAGCACCAGGGCACCAGCCAGTCGAACGTCTACAACCGCGTCGGCCGGTCGCTGACCCTCGCTCCGTATGCCAAGGCGTCGGGCGCCGTGACCCGCGTGTCGGCCGAGGGCCTGGCCGACGCACGGCGCGAGTACGCGATGGACGAGCCGGGCGGGGCGGGGGAGCCGGGGCCCGATACGTCGAGCCTCGCCGAGCGGATCCCCGAGTTCCTGCGCACGGGGCCCTCGTCGACCACCGAGATCGTGGCGGGCCTGCCGGACTACCGCCGGTCGAGCGTGCTCTCGACGCTCTCGGTGCTCGCCCGCCGCGGTGTCGTGGTCAGGACAGGCCACGGCGTCTACGCTCTGCCGCCCGAACCGGGCAGAGCGTAGACGTCGCGGCAGCTCTCAGATCAGGTCGAAGGCCTTCAGCTCGGCGTCGTCGAGCATGCGCGATCGGATCAGGAAGCGCTTGCCCTCGGGGGATTCGACACTGAACCCGGCACCGCGGCCGGCCACCACGTCGATGGTGAGGTGCGTGTACTTCCAGTACTCGAACTGGCTCCTCGACATGTAGACCTCGATCGGGTCGATCCCGTCGATGTGCAGGTCGCCCAGGTGGACGTCGACCGCGCCGATCCGGAAGAAGCCGACCGGGTAGCACATCGGCGAGCTGCCGTCGCAGCAGCCGCCCGACTGGTGGAACATCAGCGGGCCATGCTGCTCCGTCAGCTCGACGAGGAAGGCGGCTGCCGCGGGTGAGACGTCGACCCGCGACAGCGCCTGCTGGGTATCGGACACCGAGGTGTCCGGCATCAGAAGAATCCCATCGGGCCGTCCGCGTACGACACGAGGAGGTTCTTCGTCTGCTGGTAGTGGTCGAGCATCATCTTGTGGTTCTCCCGGCCGATGCCCGACTGCTTGTAGCCGCCGAACGCGGCTCCCGCCGGGTACTGGTGGTAGGTGTTCGACCACACGCGGCCGGCCTGGATGTCGCGGCCCGCCTTGTACAGCCGAGCGCCGTTGCGGCTCCACACGCCGGCGCCGAGGCCGTAGAGGGTGTCGTTGGCGATCTTGATGGCGTCGTCGTAGTCGCTGAAGCTCGTCAGCGAGAGGACAGGGCCGAAGATCTCCTCCTGGAAGATGCGCATCGAGTTGCGGCCCTCGAAGATCGTCGGGTTGACGTAGTAGCCGTCGGTGAGGTCGCCGCCCAGGTCGGCACGGTCGCCGCCGAGGAGCAGCTTCGCGCCCTCCTGCTTGCCGATGTCCATGTAGCTGAGGATCTTCTCGAGCTGGTCGTTAGACGCCTGAGCACCGATCATGGTGTCGAGCGAGAGCGGGTTGCCCTGCTTGACCTGCTTGACGCGCTCCACTCCGTCGGCGGTGAACTGGTCGTAGATGCTCTGCTGGACCAGCGCGCGGGACGGGCACGTGCAGACCTCGCCCGAGTTCAGGTTGAAGAACGAGAAGCCTTCGAGCGCCTTGTCGTAGAAGTCGTCGCGCTCGTCGGCCACGTCGGCGAAGAAGACGTTCGGGCTCTTGCCGCCGAGCTCGAGGGTCACCGGGATCAGGTTCTCGGATGCCATCTGCATGATCAGGCGGCCGGTCGTCGTCTCGCCGGTGAAGGCGATCTTCCGGATGTTCGGGTGGGAGGCGAGGGGAGCGCCCGCCTCGACGCCGAAGCCGTTCACGATGTTCAGGACGCCGGCGGGGAGGAGATCCTGAATCAGCTCCATGAAGACGTGGATCGACGCGGGTGTCTGCTCGGCCGGCTTCAGGACGACGCAGTTGCCCGCCGCCAGGGCGGGGGCCAGCTTCCAGACGGCCATGAGGAGGGGGAAGTTCCAGGGGATGATCTGGCCGACGACCCCGAGCGGCTCGTGGAAGTGATAGGCCACGGTGTCGTTGTCGATCTCGCCGGTCGAGCCCTCCTGAGCGCGGATCGCGCCCGCGAAGTAGCGGAAGTGGTCGATGGCCAGCGGCACGTCGGCGGCGAGGGCCTCGCGGATCGGCTTGCCGTTGTCCCAGGTCTCGGCGACGGCGAGCATCTCGAGGTTCTGCTCCATGCGGTCGGCGATCTTGTTCAGGATGATCGCGCGCTGGGTGATCGTGGTCTTCTTCCACGAGTCGAAAGCGCGCCAGGCGGCCTCGACGGCCCTGTCGACGTCGGCCGCATTGCCGCGCGCGACCTCGGTGAAGACCTTGCCGTTGACGGGCGACGGGTTCTCGAAGTACTTGCCGGACGAGGGGGCGACGTACTCGCCGCCGATGAAGTGGTCGTAGCGGGGCTTGAACTGCACCTTGGCATCCGGGCTTCCGGGGTTCGCGAAGGTGCTCGGAGGAGTCGTGACGGTCATTGTCGTATCCCTTTCGACGTCGTTGTCGGTCGCCGCGGGTAGCGGCGTTCCTCCACGATACGAACGGGCAGGTTGCGAACGGTTGCGCTGCGCGCTGTGCACGGGCGCAGGAACTACAGGCGGTCCAGCTGCTCCAGACGCGCCACTATCCCCGCCCGGCGCGGCGATCGCGGAGGGAGCCTGCCGAGCGCGGCCATCAGGATCTCCCGGTCGGACTCGGCCGCCGAGCTCCTGGCGTAGTCGAGCAGCACGTCGACGCCGGCGTCCGAGAGGAGGGACTCGCGCACGCGGGCGGCCAGGAGGTCGCGGATCTCCTCGATGCCGGGCGCCGTCGAGTTCGGGAGCACGGGGCCGGTGTACGCCCCGACGGCCCGCCGGTACGAGCCGCGGTCGAGCAGCGACATCACCTTCGCGACGTCGGTCTCGAGCGGGCTGATCAGACGATAGGGGCGCGAGAGGGGAGCCATCCGGGGGTCGAGCACCTCGAGGGCGTGACGCAGGCGCACCATCTCGGAGCGCAGGGTGACGATCGCATGCGGATCGCCGTAGACGAGGGAGGCGAGCTCGTCGGCTCCGAGGCCGCGCTGGTGCCAGGAGAGAAGCGTCATCAGCTCGCTGTGCCGCGCGCTCAGGCTGACGATCCGGCGGCCGTCCGACATGAGGGCGACGTCGCGACCGAGGGTGGTGAGGCTCGCCGGGGCTGAGGCGGTCGGCCGGGCGATGCGCTGGCGGGCCGGCGTCGAGCGGGGCGGAGCCGACGTGAGGCGCGACACCATGAGCTCGGCCTCCATCGCGGTGGCCGTGGCCTCGAGGAGAGCGAGGGTGTGGGGGCCGACAGCCCGCTCGTCGCCGGTGATGTCGAGGAAGCCGAGGATCCGGCGGGTCACCGGGTCGTGCACCGGGACCGCGGAGCAGCTCCAGTTCTGCACGAAGACGTTGTAGTGCTCGTGGCCGCGGATCTGGACGCCGTGGTCGAGCACCAGAGCCGTGCCGGGAGCCGAGGTGCCCACTCGGCTCTCGGCCCAGCCTGCCCCCTCGACGAAGCGCATGTCCTCCGCAGAGCGCTTCGCCGAGTTGTCGCCCTCGACCCAGAGGAGGCGTCCCTGCTCGTCGCCCATGGCGACGATGAGACCCGAGCCCTCGATGTCGCGCAGCAGGAGGGTGCGGGCGACCGGGAGGAGAAGGGAGAGCGGGTGCGCGCTGCGGTAGTCCGCGAGCATGTCTTCGGGAAGCTCGACGTCGGCCAGCACGCTCTCGGGATCGAGACGGCGGCGGCGGGCGCGCTCCCAGGACTCGCTGACGATGCGGCGGTGGGCGGCCTGCGGGCCCCGCGGAACCTCCGGGGGGAATGAGGCCCACGGGCTCGGACTGAATGCCATGCCACACCAATCGACGGCGATTGCGCAGATGCTCTGATCAGCACCTGTGTGATGGGAGTCAGCCTAGACCTGGCGTCCGTACGAGTCCAGAGTGGCCGACAGCGCCTCGGCCCACGGGGTCGCGGTGATCCCGAGCGCCCGCTCCGACTCGGCCGAGTCGACGAGGAACGGCGCTGTGAACTGATACGACATCGCCTTCACCTCGCGGATGAACGGCATCGCCAGCGCCATCGCGCCGAACACGACGCCCGGGTAGCTGCGGGCCGTTCCGTTCCGGCCGGTGATCGAGTTGACCTGGGCGACGATCTCGCGGCGGGAGATGCTCGTCGAGTGCGGGGCCATCCACGCGCGGCCGGTCTGGTCGGCGTCGGCTGCTGCGATCAGCGTGTCGACGACGTCGGGAAGGTAGGCCCACGCGTGCGGCTGCGTCGGGTCGCCGACGCACCAGGCTGTCCTGCCCTTCAGGAGCGGGCCGAAGAAGTTGCCGCCGATGTGCGCGTTGGCGCCGGCGCCGAGGCCGAAGTAGTCGCTGGCCCGGACCTCGGCGACGCGCAGGTCGCCGCGGCGCTCGGCGTCGAGCAGGCGGTTCCAGCCGGCGACGCGGATCATCCCCTTGTTCTCCGTCGTGGCGAGCGGGGTGTCGACGCGCATGACGCCGCTGCCCGCGCCGTACCCGTACAGGTTGCCCATGAGCACGATACGGGCGCCGGTCGCCGTCGCGGCCTCCTCGAGAGCCGCGAAGATCGGCGGCGACTCGGCGGCCCACTCGGGGTAGGGCGGGTTGGAGCAGACGACGATCGTGTCGGCACCGCGAGCCGCCTCGGTGACGGCCGCGGCGTCTTTCGCGTCGAGCGCGATGGCGCCGGTGCCCGGCAGCTGCGTGCCGCGGCGGGTCGCCACACGGACCGAGTCGCCCCGGGCGACGAGCTTCGCGGCCAGCGGAGTGCCGATGTTCCCTGCGCCGATGATGAGGTGCGTGGCCATGAGTGCTCCTTGAAGTCGTTTAGAGAGCACTGCTCTCGGACGATGAGATGACCGTAGCGCGTCTGCTGGGCGAATTGCAAGAGCACTGCTCTCATCACTGTGGCAGGATCGGCGCATGAGCCCCTCCGAAACCGGCGTCCGCGCGCGTGCCCGAGCCGAGACCACCGCCCGGGCCCTCGCCGTGGCCAACCGCCAGCTCGGCGAGGTCGGCCCCGCGGCCCTGTCGGTGCGGTCCATCGCCCGCGAGCTCGGCATCTCGTCGTCCGCCATCTACCGGTACTTTCCGTCTCGGGACGCCCTGCTGACCCGCCTGATCATCGATGCCTACACCGACCTGGGGGCGGCGGCTGCGGAAGCGGCGGCAGTTCCTGCGGGGGCACCGCGATTTCGGGCCATCGCGAGAGCCGCCCGGAGCTGGTCGCTCGACAACCCGCACCGCTTCGCGCTCCTCTACGGCACTCCGGTGCCCGGGTACGACGCGCCCGCCGACACCACCGGGCCGGCGCTGACCGTGGCGTACCTGCTGCTCGACGCGCTCCTCGCGTCGCCCGACGTCGTCTGGCCGCCGGTCGACGAGCGGCTGCGACCCGGGTTCGAGGAGCTGGCGTCGGTGCTGTCTCCGGCGCGGTCGTCTCTGCCGGCGGGGTCGTCTTCGATGGCTGGGCCGTCTTCGTCGACTGGGTCGTCTTCAGTCGATGCGCCCGCCGAGTCGATCGCAGCGGGGGTCGCGATCTGGACCGCGCTCTTCGGCCGGCTCTCGTTCGAGGTGCTCGGCCAGTACACGAACGTGGTCGCCGACCGCGACGCGTGGTTCGAGGCGTTCCTCGACGAGGAGCTCGGCCGGGTGGGGCTGCGGTAGCTGCGTTCTAGACGGCGTGCTCGATGCACCGGGTGGCCGTGGGCCGGGCCTCGAGACGGGCCGGTGCGATGGGGCGGCCGCAGACCTCGCAGACGCCGTAGGTTCCGGCGGCGAGTCGTGCGAGGGCGGTGTCGGCGGCTGCCATGCGCTCGAGGGTCGACTTGCGGATCGCCTCGAGCTGCGAGCGCTCGAATGCGATCGTCGCGCCCTCCGGGTCGTGCTCGTCGTCGACGTTCGACGACTCGCGGGCATCGGAGACGGCCTCCATGTCGAGCAGGAGACGGTCGGCGAGGCGTCGTGCGTCGGCGCGGATGCCCTCGAGGCGTGCGCTGACGTCGGGGGATGCCTCGCTGTCGTGTGCCGAGCGGCCCACGTGTGCCGAGCGGCCGACGTGTGCCGAGCGGCCGTCGTGTGCCGAGCGGCCGTCGTGTGCCGAGCGGCTGTCGTATGAAGAGCGGCTGCCGTCTGCCGAGTGGCTGTCGCCCGCCGCCTCGTCGTCGCGGGCTGTCACGCGGCGAGGATCGGAGGGACCTCTTCGCCGGGGCGTGGCGGCGGAGGCGGAGTCCCGTCGCCGAACGGGCGCCCGCCCAGCTCGTCGCGGCCGTGAGGTCGCAGCCACCCGCGCGGATCCGGGCCGGCCGGGACGATCCCCGTCGGATTGATGTCGCTGTGGACGATGTAGTAGTGCTTCTTGATCTGCTCGAAGTCGATGGTGTCGCCGAACCCGGGCGTCTGGAACAGATCGCGCGCATAGGCCCAGAGCACCGGCATCTCGGTCAGCTTGTTCCGGTTGCACTTGAAGTGGCCGTGATACACCGCGTCGAACCGGGCGAGGGTCGTGAACAGCCGGATGTCCGCCTCGGTGATCGTGTCGCCGACCAGGTACCGCTGGTTCTCGAGGCGCTGCTCGAGCCAGTCGAGCCGGTCGAACAGCCGCGTGTAGGCGCGCTCGTAGCTGCCCTGCGACCCGGCGAAGCCGGCGCGGTACACGCCGTTGTTGACGTCGCGGAAGACGACCTCGGCGACGTCGTCGATCTCGTCGCGCTTCCCGTCGGGGTAGAGGTCGGGTGCGCCGTCGCGCTGGAAGTCGGTCCACTCCGTGGCGAGGTCGAGCGTGATCTGCGGGAAGTTGTTGGTGACGACCTTGCCGGTCGGAACGTCGATGATGGCCGGCACCGTGATGCCGCGCGGGTAGCCGGGCGTCCGCTTCTCGAAGGCGTCCTTCAGGCGCTCGATGCCGAGCACCGGGTCGCGTCCGTCAGGGTCGAGGTCGAACGTCCAGGAGCGGGCGTCATGCGTCGGGCCGGGGAGGCCGAGCGAGATCGCGTCCTCCAGGCCGAGCAGCCTCCTCGAGATGACGGAGCGGTTCGCCCACGGGCAGGCCCGGGCGGCGACGAGGCGATAGCGGCCGGCCTCGACCGGCCAGCCGTCGACGGCGTCCTTCGTGATGCGGTCCTCGATGTAGTTGGTGTCGCGGGTGTACTCCTGGCCCGGGGTGACGTAGGTGCCGGGTTCGTCGGTGCTGGCCGTGCTGCTGTCGCTCATGCGGCTCACCCTACGCGCGGCTTCGGAAGGATCTGCGGGGTAGGCGTCCTTGCGGGGCGGGCGTGCGGCGGGGATTCTCCTTGTGGGGCGTGCGCGGCGGCGTGGTTCTCCTTGTGAGCGGGCAGGGCGTCCTTCGACAAGGATTGTACGAACGACACGGACTGCGCGAACGACACGAACGACGTGGCCGACAGGGCGACACGGACGCCAGGCAGTCGGCTCAGGTGAGGACGTCGTGGCCGGCGGCCGCGCGGGTCGCCTGCCAGTCGCGCCACAGCGCCTTGAGATCCCACGCATTGTCGGCCTCGAGAGAGATGCCGCGCTCGCCGGTGCGGCGGGTGCGCCCCTGGATCAGCAGCAGCTTCGTGCCGAACAGGAGGGAGCCGGCGCGATTCTGGGCCTCCTCGAAGAAGGTGGAGTCGGAGCACCCCGAGCCGTCGTCGAGGCTGATGAACACGACCCGCTTGCCGCTGCGCATCGGCGGCGTCTGCGTGGCGATGCGGATGCCGGCGACGAGGACGGTGGTGCCGTTCCAGTTGTCGATGAGGTCGGCCGCGCGGATCACCCCGAGGTCGTCGAGCATGGGCCGGTAGCTCTCGATGACGTGCTCGGTGACCTCCATCGACAGGATGTCGAGCTCGCGGCTGATCCGCTCGTGCGCCGGCATCTCGGGGCTGCCCGTGGGGACCGAGGCCGAGTCGTCGACATCGAAGTCGAGCTGGTTGATCGTGTCGGCGGGCTTCGGACGCGATGCCCGGCTCGTCAGCTGCCGGATGCGCGCCATCACATCGCCCCGGTTGCGCCCGTCGCCTCCCAGCGAGTCGAGTGCGCCGACCTGGCCGAGCCGCTCGAAGAGCCGCCGCGAAGGCGTGGCCCGCTGGTAGAAGTCGGCGATCGACGTGAACGGGCGGTTCTCGAGGATCCGGGTGGTCTCGTGCTCGGTGATGCCCTGCACGTCGAGGAGCGAGAGGCGGATGCCGAGGTCGCCGGCGTAGGTGCGCGCGACGGGCGTCCGCGGGGGGCGCAGCCGCTCGACGTGGTAGACCTCGCTCGACGCGTTGACGTCGAGCGGCAGGACCGGCACGCCCATCCGCTTCGCCTCGGCGAGCAGCAGCCGCTTCGGGTACATGCCGGGATCGTGGGTGAGGATGCCTGCCAGGAACTCCGCCGGGTAGTGCGTCTTCAGCCACGCCGTCTGGTAGGTCGGCAGGGCGAACGCCGCACCGTGCGCCTTGCAGAACCCGAACGACCCGAAGCCCTTCAGCACGCCCCAGATCCGGTCGATCTCCTTGTCGGTGTAGCGCCGTCTGCCGTGCTCATCGACGTTCGCGGCGGTCTTGCTGCGGAACTCGCCCTCGAGGTCGGCACGCTTCTCCATCTGCCGGCGCATCTCGTCGGCCTCGGCGAGCGAGATGCCCATGGTCGCGTTGAGGATCCGCAGCACGTGCTCGTGGTAGATCACGACCCCGTAGCTGTCCTGAAGGAAGGGCGCGAAGGTCGGATGGATGTAGTCGGGCTTCTGGAACCCGTGCTTGGTGTCGAGGTAGGGCGCGACCATGTTGCCCTTCATCGGGCCGGGGCGGAACAGCGAGATGTCGGCGATGAGGTCTTCGTACTGGTCGGGCTGCATCTTGCCGATCAGCTCGCGCTGGCCCGGGCTCTCGATCTGGAACATGCCGAGCGTGTGCGTGGTGCGGATCGCCTCGTACGTCGGCTCGTCGTCGTGGGGGATCGCGTCGAGCTCGATCCGCCCCTGGCGGTTCACATAGGGCGCGTCGATCGGCAGGGCGCCGGCGAGGGCAGTGCGCGGCCCGTTCAGCCGCTCGATCTCGCCGAGGGCGAAGGCCATCGACGACTGCATGCGCACGCCGAGCACGTCGAGCTTGAGCAGGCCGGCGTCATTCATGTCGTGCTTGTCGAACTGGCTCATCGGCAGGCCCATGCCGCTCGGCTGCACCGGAGTCATGCTGAGCAGGTCGGAATTGCCCAGGATCACCCCGCACGGGTGCATCGAGATGTGGCGGGGGAGTCGGTCGAGCCGCTCGGTGAGGTCGACCAGCAGGTCGATCTGGGCGTTGGTCTTGACGAGGTCGGCGATCTGGCGGAGCTCGGGTTTCTCCGTGAGAGCCTTGCGCATGTCGCGGGCGTTCGAGCGCCAGACGTTGTTCGCGACGAGATCGATCTGGTCTTCGTCGAGTCCCAGCGCCAGCCCGGCGTCGCGGACGGCGCCGCGCCCCCGGTAGGTCGACTGCATCGACATCAGCGTGACGCGGTTGCTGCCGTAGCGGTCGAAGATCGCCCGGTACACCTCGTGCCTCCGGGCCGACTCGACGTCGATGTCGATGTCGGGCAGCGTCTCGCGCTTGTTGCCGAGGAACCTCTCGAACAGCAGGTCGTGCTCGAGCGGATCGACGTTCGAGATCCGGAGCAGGTAGGTGACGAGGCTGCCGGCGCCCGAGCCGCGCGCGGCGTTCCGCACCCGCATGTCGCGCATCATCGCCGAGACGTCGGCGACGGTCAGGAAGTACCCGGCGAAGCCGAACGAGGTGATCGTCTCGAGCTCGTCGCGCATGCGCCGCTCGATCTGCTCGCGCTTGGCCATCGACGCGTCGCCGAAGCGCTCGGTCACCCCGGCCTCGGCCCGCCGCCACAGCACCTGGTCGGGGTCGCCCTCGACGCCGATCGCCGACAGCTCGGGCACCTTCGCGCGACGCCAGCCGAGGTCGACGTCGGGGTCGAGTCGGCACCGGTCGGCGAGCTCCTCGGTGGCGGCGAGCATCTCCTCGGCCGCGCGGCGATCGAGCGACGACGCGTCGGCGATCATCCGGGCGAGCGCGCGCATCGCGTCGGGGGTCTTGAGGAAGGCCTGGGCGTTGGGCTGCGGCTCGAAGCTGCCGAGTGCCGCGAGGTGCCCGGCGGCGTCGAGCACGTCGGCGGTCAGGGCCTCGTCGGGCTCGCGGTAGCGCACGGCATTGGTGAGCACCGCAGGAACTCGCCCGGCGTCGGCGAGCTCGAGCATCCGCGCGGCGTGGCGCAGGCTGCGGCTCTCGCCCGGCTCGGTGAGGTGGCAGACGACCTCGATGGCGACGCCGCCGGGCACCTCCGCCTTCCAGGCCTCGAGCAGTGCGGCCGCCCGGCCGTGCGCGCCGTGCGCCACAGCTCGTCCGACGTCGGAGTCGGGGCCGAGCAGCACCGTGCCGGTGGGGCCGTCGTCGCCCATCAGGAAAGCGCGGACCCGGGCGCGGGGGATCGTCGCCACGCTGTTCGCGCTGCCGTTGACCTTGCGTGTGGCGCGGCCGTGAGCCGCGCTGATGAGGCGGCAGAGGGAGGCCCAGCCGGCGCCCGGGCCGACCCCGACGGCGCCGCCGCCGTGGGCGAGGAACACGACGCGGTCGGCGTCGGCGGCGATGGGCGGGGAACCGCTAGGAGGTCCTGCGGGATGCTGCCCTGCGGGGCGCTGCCCTGCGGGATGCCGCCCTGGGCTGTCGTGGTCGTCGGGGGAGGGGGTCGATACGCCCAGCTCGACGCCGACGATGGGGTCGATGCCGAGCGCGCGGCACGCGCCGACGTGGCGGATCGCTCCGTAGAGGCCGTCGCGGTCGGTGATCGCCGCTGCGTCGGCGCCGTTCGAGGCGGCCTGAGCGGCGAGGTGGCCCGGCTGCGCAGTGCCGTAGTGGGCGCTGAACGCCGAGGCGACGTGCAGGTGCGTGAAGCTCATGGCCGCCCTTCGTTCGAACGTGTGTTCGAACAGTGTAGGTCATTCGCCAGGCGGCGGGAGAGGGGTTTCCACAGGGCTGGTCAGGTGCGTACCGGAGTCGCCGCAGAGCAGTACGGTTGATGGTGGCATCGTGGCCACTCGCGCCCGTGCCCCTTCTCTCGCATCCTCGAACCTCATGGGAATGCCTGCCGGTCCGGTGTGTTGAGCCACGTGGACCACAGCTAGGTTCACCTCGAAAGGAAGTCCATGACCACCCGCACTGCGCCTTCCAGCGCCGCGACTCGCTCCGAGCAGACCGTCTGATGGCGGAGACGAGCACCCTCATCATCCTCGGCGCTTCCGGTGACCTCACCGAGCGCCTCCTCCTCCCCGGCCTCGCGAGCCTGCTCAAGAGCGACCGCGGCGTCGACGTGAAGCTGATCGGCACCGGCCGCAGCGAGCGCAGCCCCGAAGAATGGGACGACGTCGTCAAGACGGCCTTCAACGGCGATGCCGGCTCGGAGCTCGCCAAGAAGACCCTCGCCTCGAGCGAGTACATCCAGGGCGACCCGACCGACCCCGAGCACCTGAAGAAGCTCTTCGCGGCCTCCGAGGGCGAGCCGGTCATGTACTTCGCGCTCCCGCCGGCCATCTCGACGAAGGTCATCAAGGCCCTCGAGGAGATCGACGTGCCCGACGGCCTCCGGCTGGCCCTCGAGAAGCCCTTCGGCAGCGACGAGCAGGGTGCTCGCGAGCTGAACGAGGAGCTCCTCAAGGTGATCCCGGAGGAGCGCATCCACCGCACCGACCACTTCCTCGGCCGCTCGACCGTGCTGAACATGATCGGCCTGCGCTTCGCCAACCGCCTCTTCGAGCCGGTCTGGAACAGCGACAACATCGAGAAGGTCGAGATCTTCTACGACGAGGTCCTCGGCCTCGAGGGTCGCGCCCAGTACTACGACAAGGCCGGCGCTCTCGTCGACATGATCCAGAGCCACCTCCTGCAGGTGCTCGCCGTCATCGCGATGGACGCCCCGTCGTCGATCGACGCCGTCGAGCTCCGCAGCGAGATCGCCCGCGTCCTGCGCGCCACCTGGGTGAAAGACGGAGACCCCGTCGCCAACAGCCGTCGCGGCCAGTACGCGGCCGGCACGATCTCGGGTAAAGACGTCCCCGCGTACTCCGACGAGGACGGCGTCGACAACTCCCGCGAGACCGAGACGCTCGCCGAGGTCGAATTCGAGATCAAGACCCGTCGGTGGGCCGGCGTGCCGTTCATCCTGCGCTCCGGCAAGGGGATGACCAAGGTCCGCAAGGAGGTGCTGATCACCTTCAAGCCGGTGCCAGCGCTGCCCGAGGGGCTCCAGGGCTCGTCGTCGCCCGACACGCTCAAGATCGAGATCAGCCCCGAGACCATCGAGCTCGGAGTCACGACCAACGGTCAGGGCAACCCGTTCCACCTCGAGAAGTCGACCCTGTCGACCGACCTGGGCAAGCCCGAGCTGACCCCTTACGGCGAGGTGCTCTCGGGCATCTTCCACGATGACCCCACCCTCTCCATCCGCGGCGACGTGGCCGAGCGGTGCTGGGCGATCGTCGCGCCGGTCGTCGATGCCTGGGAGTCGGGCGAGGTTCCGCTCGACAAGTACCCCGCCGGGTCGGCTGGTCCGGCCCACTGGACCACTTCGAAAGAGGCGTAGCCACCCGCTCGCGAAGCCCCGCCGAACCTGGTTCGGCGGGGCTTCGTCGTGGCGGGACCAGGGGCGGGGCGGCCCGGACCCGCCGTTTGGGCGCAGACCCCGTGGTCAGGCCCGGATGCCTGTCCGCGGCGCGGCGTATGGGCCGAACCGGGATGTCCGGCCGCCAGGGTCCGGCGGCGGCCGGGTTAGGCCCGCGCCCGCCGCGCCTCGCCGCCGCGCGAATGCTCGATCGCCGTCTGGATGGCGTCGGCCGCGCGCACCAGCGCCAGGTGCGACAGGGCCTGCGGGGTGTTGCCGACGTGGCGCCCCGTCGCGACCTCGATCTCTTCGGAGAGCATCCCGACGTCGTTGCGGAACCCGACGAGGCGGTCCATCAGCGCGGTCGCGTCGTCGAGCCGGCCGCTGCGGGCGTACTGCTCGACGAGCCAGAACGAGCAGGCGAGGAACGGGTTCTCGGTGCCGGACAGCCCGTCGACACCCGACTGCGTGCGGTAGCGCAGCAGCAGGCCGTCGTGCAGGAGGTCGTGCTCGATCGCCTTCACGGTGCCGAGCATGCGCGGATCGTGCGCATCGACGTAGCCCACCTGCGACAGCTGCAGCAGGGAGGCGTCGACCTCGTGCGACCCGTAGTACTGCACGTAGCACCCGCGCTCCGCGTCGTAGCCGTTGGTCTCGATCTCGTCGCGGATCTTCTCGCGCAGGGCGAGCCACCGCTCGACGGGACCGTCGAGGTGAAACTCCTGCGCGCCTCGGACGGCCCGGTCGATGGCGGCCCAGAGCATGACGCGCGAGTGAGTGAAGTGCTGCTCGGGCCCGCGGATCTCCCAGATGCCGTTGTCGGGCTTCGACCAGTTCTCCTCGACGTGCTGGATCAGCGCGCGCTGGAGCGCCCACGAGTCGTAGGTCTCCTCGCTGCCGAGCTGGCGGGCCTCGTGGAGTGCGACCATCACCTCGCCGAACACATCACCCTGATACTGCGTGTAGGCGCCGTTGCCGATGCGGACGGGCGAGGCGCCCTGGTAGCCGGGCAGCTCGTCGAGGGTGGTCTCGGCGAGGTACCGCTCGCCGCCGAGTCCGTACATGATCTGGACGTCGTCGGGATCGCCCGCGATGGCGCGGAGCAGCCAGCCGCGCCAGCCCATCGCCTCGTCGGCGTAGCCGTGCGAGAACAGCGCCTGCAGCGTCATCGAGGCGTCGCGGAGCCAGACGTAGCGGTAGTCCCAGTTGCGGCCGCCGCCGAACTGCTCGGGGAGGCTCGTCGTGGCCGCGGCCACGATGCCGCTGGTGTCTTCGTGGGTCAGGGCGCGCAGGATAAGGAGCGAGCGATGGACCGCCTCGCCGTACGCCTCGGGCGCCTCGGAGTGCGACGCCCAGTCGCGCCACCAGTCGATCGTCGTGTCGATGCTGGCCGACACGTCGATCGGCGCCGGCGGCTCGCGGTACGACGGGTACCAGGTCATCACGAGGTCGACGGTGTCGCCGGCCGTCACGTCGAAGGCGGCGCGGTGGGCGTGGTCGCTGGCCGTGAGCCTCGGCCCGCGGACGACGACCGCGTCGGGCCCGGCGACGGCGACGAGCGTGCCTCGGCCGGCGGCCTCGGCCTCGTGCGGCATGGACGAGTCGTCGGGCGGGGTGTCGTCGTCGAGCTGCCGGATCCACGGGATCGCCGTCGTGTAGCCGAAGCGGATGCGGAGGTCTTCGGTCATCGTGACGGTGCCCGAGAGGCCCCGCACGCGGCGAACCAGGTCGGCTCGGCGGTCGCCGTACGGCATGAGGTCGGTGACCTCGACCTCGCCGGTCGGCGTCGACCAGCGGGTGACGAGCACGAACGTGTCGTCGACGTAGCGTCGGGTGGCGGTCGCGGTCGGGTCGGCCGGCGCGAGCAGCCAGCGACCGCTGTCGTCGTCGCCGAGGAGGCCGGCGAACAGGGAGGGGGAGTCGAAGCGCGGCAGGCAGAGCCAGTCGATGCTGCCGTTCCGGCCGACGAGGGCGGCCGTGTGGCAGTCGCCGATCAGTGCGTAGTCTTCGATCGCTAAGGGCATGCGCTCATCCAATCAGCCGATGCCATGAAAGCCCGCCGTGGCATGCTGAGGCGGGCCGGCTCACGCGAACAGCTGCTGGTCGATCTGGTCGTCGAACACCCCGAGCAGCAGCCACTCGCGGCTGATCGGGTCTCGCGCGAGGTCGAACGTGCCGTCGACCCGGTGCGCGCCGTCGGTGAGCGGCAGCGCGTCGACGCGCCAGACGTGCATCTCGAGCAGCTCGCTGCCGGAGCCGCGCGGGGCCCGCGTCGCGCTGCGCCACCAGGCCTGCCGGGTGATCCACACCTCGGGTGCGCTCACCACGCCGTAGACGACCCGCCGCCAGGTGAATCGGAGGGGCGTGCCCTCGTCGGTGGTCTCGACGGCGATCCGCTCGTCGATCCGCTGCGCGTCGATCCGCATGCTGGCCCCTCTGGCTCTGTTCGAAAGTATGTTCGAACTCTACGTCGCGCCTCCGACATTCGCGACCCCGCGACCAGAAGCCCCGAGCCGTGAGAAGGGACGGACTGCGAATCCCCGGCTGACCGCTCCCTTCACGTCGTCCGAGCGCGGCGCCAAAGTGGAGACATGAAAACGACTGGAAACACCATCCTCATCACCGGCGGCACCTCGGGTCTCGGCCTGGGCCTCGCGCAGCGCTTCGCGGCGGCGGGCAACACCGTCGTCGTGGCCGGACGCCGCACGGCGCTCCTGGCCGAGATCGAAGCGGAGAACCCGGGGATCACGGGCCTCGAGATGGACGTCGCAGTTCCTGCGTCCATTCAGAACGGGTTCGAGACGATCACGGCGAGCCACCCCGACCTCAACGTCGTCATCACGATGGCCGGCATCATGCAGCCCGAAGACCTGACGACCGCGGGCTTCCTCGAGACGGCCGAGGCGACCATCACCACGAACCTGCTCGGCACGATCCGGACCGTCGCGGCGTTCACCGAGTTCTTGCAGGGCAGGCCCGACGCGGCGTTCATGACCGTCTCGTCGGGACTCGCCTTCGTGCCGCTCGCGATGACGCCGACCTACAACGCCACGAAGGCCGCGGTGCACTCGTTCACCGAGATCCTGCGCCTGCAGCTCGCCGAGTCGGGCGTCGAGGTGCTCGAGCTGATCCCGCCGGCAGTTGCGACGACGCTGCTCGGTCAGGACGAGGACACCAGCGGCCGGGCCATGCCGGTCGACGAGTACCTCGACGAGGTGTTCGAGATCCTGAGCACACGGCCCGACGAGAAGCAGGTCATGGTCGAGCGGGTCAAGATGCTGCGCTTCGCCGAGGTCGACGGCGCCTACGACCGGGTGCTGCACATGCTCGCCGGCTCGCACTGATCCGCCTCGCATCGCCCCGCAGCCCACGATCGGGACTCCGCACCGCGAGATCTCGTGGTGCCGAGTCCCGATCGTCGTGCGCAGAGGCCCCGGTCAGCCGAAGGTCGTGCCGAGCACGGTGCGCCACCCCGTCGTCCCGAGCTCGCGCAGCCCGATCTTCTCGGCCACCCGCCGCGAGGCCGTGTTCGCCGGATCGATGATGGCGACCAGCTCCGCGGCCCCCAGCTCGTCGCGCGCGAGATCGCGGCACGCTCCTGCGGCCTCCGTGGCGAGCCCCCGGCGCAGGAACTCGGTGCCCACGTGGTACCCGACCTCGAGCCGGAGCACCCCGTCGACGTCCTGCCACGTCAGCCCGCAGTCTCCGACGAAGGCGCCGCCATGCGTCTCGATGATCCAGAGTCCGTAGCCGTGCTCGGCGTAGTTGCGCTGGTTCCAGGCGATCCACGCGGCGGCCTCGTCGCGCGTCTTCGGCGCCGGGTAGAACTCCATCACGCGGGGGTCGCCGAGCAGGCCGGCCATGGCGTCGAGGTCGGCGGCGCCCATCTCGCGGAAGCGCAGGCGCGGGGTCGGTCGGGGGAGCACTCGTCGACGATACCGGCCGGGCCCGGCGGCCCGGCGGGCGTGGTGCGAAGCCGACGGCGAGAGCGCTACGCCCCGCCGACCATGCCCTTCTCGACGAGCTGGTCCCAGATGCCGGCACCGTCGGGCGCGTAGATCCACGGCGTCTTCGTGGTGCGCTCGTGCTCCTCGGCCCGCGAGCGGCCTCCGGCGAAGACGGCCTCGGTCGACGACAGCTGGCGGATGGCCACGCCGGCGACGTTCGACGGGTGCTCCGCGAGGAAGTTGCCGTAGGTGTCCTCGTCGTGCTGGCCGTCGTCGCCGACGAGCAGCCACTTCATCTCGGGGAACTCGGCGGCGATGCGCCGCAGGGTCTGGTACTTGTGCTGGCGGCCGCTGCGGAACCAGCGATCGTGCGTCGGCCCCCAGTCGGTCAGCAGCAGCGGGCCCCGCGGGTAGAAGTTGCGGGTCAGGAACCGGTTGAGCGTCGGCGCCACGTTCCAGGCGCCCGTCGACACGTAGATGACGGGGGTGCCGGGCGCCGAAGCACGGAGGCGCTCGTAGAGCACCGCCATCCCGGGCACGGGTCGGCGCGCGTGCTCGTCGAGCACGAAGGTGTTCCAGGCCGCGAGGAACGGCCGGGGCAGGGCCGTCACCATGACGGTGTCGTCGATGTCGGAGATGATGCCGAACTTGACGGCGGGGTCGATCACGAAGACGGGCGCGTGCACCTCGAGCGATCCCTCGGTGCGCAGCACGATCGAGTGCCAGCCCGGCTGGAGGTCGACCTCGATGCGCGTGTCGACGACCCCGCCGCGGTCGGCGGTCATGTGGTGCGTGACCCCGTCGATCACGGCGTCGACCACGACCTCGTTGATCGGCACGCTCGTGAAGCTGCGCCAGCCGCGCACGTGGGTGTGCCCGGTCGACAGCTTCTCTCCCTCCTTGGTCAGGAGCACGCGGCAGAGCACGCGGATCCAGCCGGGAGCGCCGTAGCCGGTGTACGGCACGATGGTCGGGATCAGGCCGCGTCGGCGGGCGTTCTGCTCGCGGAACTCGTGGATCGCGTCTTCCATCCGCGCGGCTCGGTGCAGCATCGGCTCGACGCTCTGCGCGACCACCGCCTGCGCGTTCGACCCGAACGCGGCGGGAGGCGCGGAAGAGGCTTTGCGGTGACCCGGCATGCCCTCATTGTGGCATGCCCGCCCCCTCACTCCGTGGGCGGCGGCGTCCCGTGCGGTCCGTCCGTCGGCTCGATGCGCACGCGGGCGGCGTGCTGCTCCGCCTCGCCGGCGATGCCCTCAAGCAGGTCGGCGTCGCCCTCGGTGTGCGGGTCGAGCCAGTCGTCCATGATGTCGGCGCCGACGAACACCGGCATCCTGTCGTGGACCCCCCGGAGCGGTCCGGTCGAGTCGCGCGTGAGGATCGTGGTGCTGAGCACCCAGCGCGACGGGTCGTCCGGAGCCTTCTTCGGGTCGCGCCACCACTCGTAGAGCGCGGCGAACAGCATGAGCTCGTCGTCGGGCAGCGAGATCGACATCGGCACCTTCGCGCCCTCGGGGCCGGTCGTCCACTCGTAGTAGCTCGACGCCGGAACGATGCCCCGTCGCGAGACGACGGCGTCGCGGAACGTCGGCTTCTCGGCCGCCGTCTCGACCCGGGCATTGAACGCCCGGGCGCCGACGGCCGGATCGTCGGCCCACGCCGGGATCAGCCCCCACCGGGCGGAGGCCAGGCGGCGCACCGGGGGCCCGCCGGCATCCTCGCCGCGAGGCGCGGCATCGACGATCAGACTCACCGGCGCGGTCGGAGCGATATTCCAGGAAGGCTCTGGAAGAGTATCTCCCGTCACGTCGACGTCGAAGAGGGCCACCAGGTCGCTCGAGGCGCGCGACATCACGAATCTTCCGCACATGACCACAAGTCAAGCGCATGCGTCGGACATCGAGCGACAGCAGCGGCCTCGCCGGTCGCACGAGACGCGCCGCTCATACTGAAGGAGACCCATTGCTCGTCACCGAGACCAATGAAGCACTGCCCGGGGGATCATCACTGCTCAGGAACGAGCCGGTCCAGGCGCGGAGCTCGGCTCGGCTGACAGGCCTCCTCGATGCGGCGGCGGCGATCATCGACGAGATCGGCTTCGAGCGCCTCACGACGGCCATGGTGGCCGAGCGCGCCGGCGCCTCCATCGGCACCGTCTACCGCTACTTCCCCGACCGCATCGCCGTCGTCGAGGCCCTCGCGGCCCGCTGCGTCGGCCGTCTCATGGAGCGCATCGACGGGGTCATCGTCGAGAGCGGGTCGCAGGAGTGGCACGACGCCGTCGACTTCGCCATCGACGCGCAGGTCGACATGTACCGCACCGAGCCCGGCTTCCGCGCTATCCGCTTCGGCGATGCCGAGGTCGCCGACACCACGTCCGACGAGACCGAGGGGCGTCGCCCCTTCGCCGAGCAGATGTCGGCGCTCCTCGCCGTCCGCTACCCGGTCGAGCGATCGGCCGACCTCGACTTCGCTCTCGACGTCGCGATCGAGATGGGCAGCGCGATCCTGGCCCGTGCGTTCCAGGCCTCGCCGGAGGGCGATTCGCGGTTCATCGAGGAATGCCGTTCCGTGGTCACGGGTTACCTCGCCGGGGCCTGAATGACGCCGTGGGTCGAATCATTACGACTCCGTGACAGTAAACGACAGCCGTGTAACGCCTATCGATGATCTGTGGTTCAGTTGACGCCCTGGCAAGTGTCGATTCGTGTTGCCCACGAGGAATGAGCCACCGCAATGATTGAACGACAGCGATGATCGAGTTCCGCTCGGTCACCAAGCAGTATCCCGACGGAACCCGAGCCGTCGAAGACTTCAGCCTCGTGATCCCGTCACGGAAGACCACCGTCTTCGTCGGGTCCAGCGGCTGCGGCAAGACCACCATCCTCCGGATGATCAACCGCATGGTCGACCCGTCGTCCGGCAGCATCCAGATCGACGGCAAAGACATCGGCGGGCTCGAGCCCGTCGGCCTGCGTCGCAGCATCGGCTACGTCATGCAGAACTCCGGGCTCCTTCCGCACCGCAAGGTCGTCGACAACATCGCGACCGTACCGCTCCTCAAAGGCGTCAAGAAGCGGGAGGCCCGCCTGCAGGCCCTCGAGCTGATGGACACCGTCGGCCTCGACCGCGCCTTCGCCGACCGCTACCCGAGTCAGCTCTCGGGCGGTCAGCAGCAGCGTGTGGGCGTCGCCCGCGGTCTCGCCGTCGACCCGAACATCCTGCTGATGGACGAGCCGTTCGGAGCCGTCGACCCGCTCGTGCGCTCCGACCTCCAAGAGGAGCTGATCCGCCTTCAGCGCGACCTCGACAAGACCGTCGTCTTCGTCACGCACGACATCGACGAGGCCTTCTACCTCGGCGACCAGGTCGTGATCCTGAAGAAGGGCGGCCACATCGCGCAGGTCGGCTCGCCCGCCGAGATCCTCGCCGACCCCGCCGACGACTTCGTCGCCGACTTCATCGGGGCGAACCGCGGCAAGCGCGCGCTGCACATCGAGGAGACCGCCACCGGCTCCATCCTCGTCGACGACGACGGTCGGCCCGCCGGAACGCTCACTGGGTCGGTCCCGGCAGCCGGCGGTCGGGCCGAGCCGTGAACTGGGTCGTCCAGAACGCCTCGTACGTGGGCGACTCGGCACTGGCCCACCTGCAGCTCAGCATCCCGCCGATCATCCTCTCGTTCGTGCTGAGCGTCCCTCTCGGCTGGGTCGCCAACCAGTACCGGCCCGTGCGCGGCGTCCTCCTCACGGTCGCCGGCCTGCTGTACGCGATCCCGTCGCTGCCGCTCCTGATCGTGCTGCCGCTGTTCATCGGGACGGGCCTCCGGAGTCCCGTCAACGTGATCGTCGTCCTCACGCTCTACGGCATGGCCCTGATGGTCCGGTCGACGGCCGACGCTCTCGAAGCGGTCGAGCCGGATGTCCGCCAGTCGGCCACCGCCGTCGGGTTCAGCCCCTGGGGTCGCTTCTGGTCGGTCGACTTCCCCCTGGCCGGTCCGGTCCTGCTCGCCGGCATGCGCGTCGTCGTCGTGAGCACGGTCAGCCTCGTGACCGTCGGAGGCGTGCTCGGCGTCAACGGGCTCGGCCTGCTCTTCACCGACGGACTGCAGCGCGCGATCATCCCCGAGATCGTGACGGGCATCGTCCTCGTCGTCGTCATGGCCCTCATCCTCGACGCGCTCCTCGTGCTGCTCGGGCGCGCGCTCATGCCGTGGACCAGGGCGACGGCGACACCCAGCCGACGAGCCGCGCGAAGGGTCCTGGCAACC
The DNA here is from genome assembly GCF_057787745.1 of Frondihabitans sp. OV104. Classification (NCBI taxonomy): domain Bacteria; kingdom Bacillati; phylum Actinomycetota; class Actinomycetes; order Micrococcales; family Microbacteriaceae; genus Frondihabitans; species Frondihabitans sp. OV104. The sequence continues at coordinate 1,366,781 of NZ_CM173541.1, read as the reverse complement.
GCATGAACTACTTCGGCTCGGCTTTCGCCTTCATCCTCGACCCGGTCAACTGGAGCGCGTCGGCGGCGAACCCGATCGGGTCGCGCCTGGGCGAGCACCTCTGGTACACCCTCCTCGCGCTCGTGATCTCGGCTGCGATCGCTCTCCCCATCGGCCTGCTCATCGGCCACACGGGCCGCGGTCGCCAGGCGGCGGTCCTGATCTCGGGTGGAGCCAGGGCGCTGCCCACGCTGGGTGTGATCACACTGCTGGCCGTCTTGATCGGCATCGGCCTCCGTGCGCCGCTCATCGCGTTCGTGATCCTGGCGATCCCGTCGATCCTGGCGGGTGCCTACTCGGGCCTCGAGGCGGTCGACCGGAAGACCATCGACGCGGCCCGCGCCATGGGCATGACCGAGTGGCAGATCCTCCGCCAGGTGGAGGTGCCCCTCGGGCTGCCGCTGATCATCGGAGGACTCCGGTCGGCGACGCTTCAGATCGTCGCCACGGCCACCCTCGCCTACTACGTCGGCGCCGAGGGGCTCGGAAGCTTCATCTTCCTCGGCCTCGGCACCAACGACTACCCGACCACCCTCGTCGGCGCCATCCTCGTCGTCGCCTTGGCGGTCGTCCTGGAGATCGTCTACTCGATCATCCAGCGCCTCGTCGTGCCCGCGGGTGTCCGCGCGATACGACCTCAGAACGACCGGTCGGGAGCAACCCGCTCCCGCTCGGTAGTGGGTTCTCCACTCCAGGAAGGAAACAAGTGATGTTCACAGCGAAGAGAGGCCGACTCGCCCTGGTGGGCGCAGTCGCGATCGGGGCTATGGTCGCCCTGGCAGGGTGCTCGTCCGGCGATCCGCTCAAGTCGGGATCGGATTCCAGCGCCTCGGGCGACACCATCGTGATCGGCTCGCAGCAGTACTACTCGAACGAGATCATCGCGGAGGCATACGCGCAGGCTCTCGAGAACGCCGGCTTCAAGGTCGACCGCCAGTTCAACATCGGCCAGCGCAGCGTCTACCTGCCCGAGCTCGAGAAGGGGACCATCGACGTGATCCCCGACTACAGCGGCAGCCTGCTGCAGTACTACGACGCCAAGACGACCGCCAAGTCGGAGTCCGACATCGAGTCGGCTCTCCCCGACGCGCTTCCGTCGGGCCTGAAGACCCTCAAGGCCGCCGAGGCGACCGACCAGGACACCTACACCGTGACGAAGGACTTCTCGACGAAGAACGACATCACGAGCCTCGCCGACCTCAAGGACTACTCCGGCAAGCTCGTCGTCGGCGCCAACGCCGAGTTCCAGACCCGCCCCTACGGCATCACCGGCCTGAAGAGCGTCTACGGTGCGACCGCGACGCTGAAGGCCATCGCCGACTCGGGCGGAGCGAACACCGTCGCCGCGCTCAAGAACGGCCAGGTCCAGCTCGCCGACATCTACTCGGCCAGCCCGGCGATCAAGGCGAACGACTTCGTCAGCCTGGAAGACCCCGAGAACATGATCCTGCCCCAGCACGTCATCCCCGTGGTCGACTCCAAGGTCGACTCGAAGGCGGCCGGGATCATCGAGGACGTCAACGCGAAGCTCACGCAGTCCGCGCTGATCGATCTCAACACGACCAGTGTCGATGACAAGTCGTCGGCCGCTGTGATCGCCAAGAAGTTCCTCAGCGACACGGGCCTCGTCAAGTAGCCCAGCCCCGCGACACGAACGGCCTCCCCGACACCTGTCGGGGAGGCCGTTCTCGTGCGTGCGCCGTCGACGGCCCGGGTCGTGGTGTCTCGGCGTCGAGCAATACCGCCTGTGATCAGGTTCTTCGCAGGTACGACGGCCCGTTCTGCCGCGAACAGCGCCCTAGAGTCGAAGTGTCCTGGAAGTCCCGAAGGCGAGACCCACCACCCCTATCGGTCGAGGAAGCACGACATGCGCCACCGCGTGAGCACGACATGAACGAACTGCTCGATCCCCTCCTGCTGTCCCGCTGGCAGTTCGGTCTGACGACCGTCTACCACTTCCTGTTCGTCCCTCTGACGATCGGCATGGGCTTCACCGTCGCCGTCTTCCAGACGGCCTGGTACCGCACGGGCCGCGCCCACTACCTGCAGCTGACGAAGTTCTTCGGCAAGATCTTCCTGATCAACTTCGCGATGGGCGTCGTCACCGGCATCGTCCAGGAGTTCCAGTTCGGAATGAACTGGTCGGAGTACTCCCGCTTCGTCGGCGACGTCTTCGGCGCGCCTCTCGCCCTGGAGGGCCTGCTGGCATTCTTCCTCGAGGCGACGTTCCTGGGTGTCTGGATCTTCGGCTGGGACCGCGTCTCCGCCCGCATCCACCTCATGGCGATCTGGGGCGCCACGATCGGCAGCATCCTCTCGGCCTACTTCATCATCTGCGCGAACTCGTTCATGCAGCACCCCGTCGGCTTCGAGATCAACAAGGCCAAGGGCCGCGCCGAGCTCACCGACATCTGGGCGGTGCTGACCAACAAGGTCGCGCTGGCCGCCTTCCCGCACACGCTGTTCGCCTGCTTCATGGTGTCGGCCGCGGTCATCGTGTCCGTCGCCGCGTACCACCTGCACCGCAACCAGAACCTCGACACCATGCGTCCGGCCCTCCGCTTCGGCATGTGGATGATGATCGCCTCTGGTGCACTCACCATCCTCTCGGGCGACCAGCTCGGCCTCGCCATGGTCGAGACCCAGCCGATGAAGATGGCTTCGGCCGAGGCGCTCTACAAGACGTCGACGGGTTTCGACGCCTCGTTCTCGATCTTCACGCTGGGCACCCCCGACGGCGTGCACGAGCTCTTCAGCATCCGGGTGCCGTACCTCCTGTCGTTCCTGTCGACCCACACCTTCGACGGCACGGTCGAGGGCATCAACAACCTGCAGGCTCAGTACACCGCGGCCTACGGCCCCGGCGACTACTCGCCGATCATCTGGGTCACGTACTGGTCCTTCCGCTGGATGATGGGCCTCGGCATGATCGCCATCCTCATCTCGGCGGTCGGCCTCTGGATCACCCGCAAGGGCCGCATGCCCGCGAACAGGTGGGTCTGGCGAGCCGCGACCTGGAGCTTCCCGCTCCCGCTCGCCGCGATGGTCATCGGCTGGGTCTTCACCGAGATGGGTCGGCAGCCCTGGCTGGTGTTCGGGCTGCTGAAGACCAGCGACGGCGTCTCACCGGGCACCACCGGTGTCGAGGTCCTGATCTCGCTGGTCGCCTTCACCGCCATCTACGCGACGCTCGCCGTCGTCGAGTTCCGGCTCATCCTCAGGGCGGCGCAGAAGGGCCCCGAAGCGCCCACGAAGGTCGACGAGACCACGGGCAGGCTCCTCCACGAGGCGACGGTGTACTAGAAAGTGACTGCGCGATCATGACTCTGCCCGACCTCTGGTTCCTCCTCATCGGCCTGTTCTTCACCGGCTACTTCGTGCTCGACGGCTTCGACTTCGGCGTCGGGATGTCGCTGCCGTTCCTCGGCCGCGACGACACCGACCGCCGCGTCCTCATCAACACCATCGGCCCGGTCTGGGATCTCAACGAGACCTGGGTCATCGTCGCCGGCGCCGCCATGTTCGCCGCGTTCCCGGAGTGGTACGCGACGGTGTTCAGCGGCTTCTACCTGATCATGCTGATGATCCTGCTGGCGCTGATCCTGCGCGGCGTCTCGTTCGAGTACCGCCACCAGCGGCCCGACCACAGGTGGAAGCGCAACTTCGACCGGATGATCTTCGTCGGGTCGGTCGTCCCGGCGTTCCTCTGGGGCGTGGTGTTCGCCAACATCGTGCGCGGCATGGCCCTCGACAGCAACTTCGACTACATCGGCTCGCTCGGCGACCTCTTCAACTGGTACGCGATCGCCGGCGGCCTCGCCACCCTGCTGCTGTTCTTCCTGCACGGCACGTTCTTCATCGCGCTGAAGACCGACGGCGAGATCCGGCTCCGCGCTCGTCGTCTCGCGGTCCGCGTCGGCGTCGCCACGGTCGTCGTCGGCGGCGGGTTCCTGGTCGCCACGGTCGTCGCGTTCGGCACCCCGGTCTCGACGGCCCTCGCCGCGGTCGCGGTCGTCGCTCTGGTCGTCGCGTTCACCGCCAACCTCCGTGGTCGCGAGGGTGTCGCGTTCGGCTTCATGGCGCTGACCATCACCGCCGTCGTGGCCAGCCTGTTCGCGACGCTGTTCCCGAACGTCCTCGTCGCGACGAACGATCCGGCCAACACGATGACCATCGAGAACGCGGCGAGCGGCACGTACACGCTCCAGCTGATGAGCTGGATCTCGTTGATCTTCGTGCCGCTGATCCTGCTCTACCAGGGGTTCACCTACTGGATGTTCCGCAAGCGGGTCACCCGGGCGGTCGTCACCGCCTCGGCGCACTGATCTCGTGAAGGCACCGACATCGTGAAGCCCCTCGATCCGAGGCTCCTCCGCTACGCCCGGAGCGTGCGCGGCTTCCTCGGCCTGGGCGCCGTCCTCGGCGTCGTCCAGACCATCGCGACCGTCGCGTTCGCGTTCTTCGTCTCGCGCGCCGTGGTGTCGGTCGTCGACGGCCACGCCGACCGCCTTCCCGGCTATCTCGTCGGCATCGGCATCACCGTGGTCGTGCGGTCGGTGCTGATCTGGGGGCTGGAGTCGCTGGCGACGCGCACGGCCGTCCGAGTCAAGAGCGAGCTCCGAGGCCAGGTCGTCGACGCGGTCGTCCGGCGCGGTGGCGGCTGGGTGGCGAAGACGGGCTCGGCGCGACTCGCGACGCTGACGGGCCCCGGCCTCGACGCCCTCGACGACTACTTCGCGAAGTACGTCCCCCAGCTGATCCTCACGGCTCTGGCGACGCCGATCCTGGTCGTCGTGATGTTCTCGCAGGATCTCCTGTCGGGCATCATCGTCGTCGTCACCCTGCCGCTCATCCCCGTCTTCATGGTTCTCATCGGGTGGACCACCCGGTCGGCCCAGGCCCGTCAGTGGGACCGCCTGGCGAAGCTCGCGTCATCGTTCCTCGACGCCGTGAGCGGCCTCTCCACGCTCAAGGTCTTCGGGCGCGAACGGCGTCAGGTGCGACGCATCGGCGAGATCACCGACGAGTACCGCCGCGAGACGATGAAGGTGCTGCAGGTGTCCTTCCTCTCGGGCTTCGCGCTCGAGATGGCGGCGTCGCTGTCGGTCGCCATCGTCGCCGTCACGATCGGCATCCGCCTGGTCGAGGGATCGATGCTGCTGCCCCTCGGCCTCTTCCTCCTGCTGCTCACGCCCGAGGCCTACCTGCCGCTGCGCCAGGTCGGCGCCCACTTCCATGCGGCGGCGGACGGCGTGGCGGCGGCCGAGGAGGTCTTCGCGGTGCTGGAGGAGCCCGACGGCGGGCGGGCAGTTCCTGCGCCCACGGCGTCTTCGGCCGTGCCGTCGGCAGGTTCCGCCGTCGGTCTCGAGGTCCGCGGGCTCTCGGTGGCCTACGAGGGGCGGAGCGTGTTCGACGGCGTCGACCTCGATGTGCCGATCGGGGAGATCACCGCGATCGCCGGCCCCAGCGGCGTGGGCAAGTCGAGCCTCGTCGCGGCTCTGCTCGGCACCGTCGGATTCGACGGCACGGTGCGGTGGGCCGGTGCTGCGTCGGGTGCGCCCTCGCGCGCCGATGTCGCGTGGTCGGGCCAGAGGCCGGGCCTGATGAGGGGCACGGTGGCCTCGAACGTGGCGCTCGGCGCGGCTCTCGATCGTGACGCGGTGCGCGCCGCCCTCGACACCGCGGCGGGCTCCGACGTCGACCTCGACGCCGTGATCGACGCCGGCGGTGCGGGTCTCTCGGGCGGCCAGGCGCAGCGGGTGGCTCTCGCGCGGGCGATCTACCGGGTGCGTCAGCTAGGCGCCCGACTGCTCCTCGTCGACGAGCCGACGTCGGCGCTCGACTCCGAGACGGAGCTTCTCCTGGTCGCCGGCCTGAGGTCGGTCGCGGCGAGCGGCGTCGCCGTGCTGGTCGTCACGCACCGACCGGCGGTGGCCGCGGCCGCCGACCGGGTGCTCACGCTCACCCCCGCGGGACTGGTCGAGCAGGGACGGACCGCCGGAGTGAGCGCATGACCGACTCGATCATCCGGACCGCGCAGCCGCCGCTGTCGCGCAGCTGGCGCGGACTCGCGGCGGGAGCCCTCAGCGCGCTCAGCGGCGTCGCCCTCCTCGCCACCAGCGCCTACCTGATCACGCGCGCCGCCGAGCAGCCGCCGATCCTCTACCTGTCGATCGCCATCGTGTCGGTGCGGCTGTTCTCGCTCACCCGCGCGCTCTTCCGGTATCTGGAACGCCTCCTCAGCCACGACGCCGCCTTCCGGCAGCTCGCGACCGTGCGCACGACGCTCTACCGACGGCTCGTGCGGGTGGCTCCGGCCGGGCTCGGCCGCACGTCGCGCGGCGACCTGCTGAGCCGTGTCGTGTCGGACGTCGACGCCCTCCAGGATCTGCCGCTGCGCGTCGTGCAGCCCCTCGTCATCTCGGGCCTGTCGGCGCTGGCCGCGGTCGTCGCCGTGCTCGTCTTCTCGCCGGCGGCCGGGGTCGTGCTCCTCGCCGGACTCGTCATCGCGTTCGGCGTCGGCTGCCTCGTCGCCACCGTGCTCGCCCGCCGCAGCGAACGCGACCTCGCCGGGCTCCGAGGCGACCTCTCGGCCGCGATCCTCGACACGGTCCAGAACCTCGATGTGCTGGTCGCGTTCGACGCCGTCGATGCCCAGCTCCAGAGGATGACGGACCTCGACTCGCGGCTCCGGACCGTGGCGCTCACGCGGGCCTCCACCTCCGGCGTGGTCACCGCCCTCATCGCACTCGTCTCCGGAGCCACCGTGCTGGGCGCGATCGCCGCCGCCTCCCCGACCGTCGGGCACGGCCTGCTCGGCCCGGAGCTCGCCCTCGTCGCCCTCGTGCCGCTCGCCGTCTTCGAGGTCGTCGGCGCCGTGCCCGTCGCGGTGCTCGCCTGGCGCAAGGTCCGCGCCAGCGCCGCACGCGTCGACACGGCGGCGCCGGCCGAGGTGCCCGCCGGCGTGGTGCTCGACGACGACTCCGACGACGCCGCGGCTCCCGAGCCCCTCGGGCTGGGTGGGCCGGGAGCGGTCGCCCTGCGCCTCAGGGGGGTGGCAGCGACGTGGCCGGGGGCGGGAGTTCCTGCGCTCCGAGGTCTCGACCTCGAGGTCGCCGTGGGGGAGCGGATCGTCGTCGAGGGGCCTAGCGGCGCCGGCAAGTCGACCCTGGCCTCGGTGCTCGTGAGGTTCGTGGACTACTGCGGCTCGTACGAGATCGGCGGGGTCGATGCCCGGACGGTGCGGCCGGCCGACGCGCGCGCCACCGTCGGGCTCCTGGAGCAGACCCCGTACGTGTTCGACGAGAACGTGCGGCAGAATCTGCTGTTCGCGCGCGACACCTCGACCGACGCCGAGCTGGAGGCCGTGCTCGCCCGGGTCGGCCTCGGCGAGTGGCTCGAGTCGCGCGGCGGGCTCGACGCGCGTCCCGGCGAACGCGGCGCGCTCATCTCGGGCGGCCAGGCGCAGCGGCTCGCGCTGGCCCGGGCGCTGCTGCGCGGGTTCCCGGTGCTCGTTCTCGACGAGCCCGCCGCCGGGGTCGACCCCGACCTGGCGGACGCCCTGCTCGCCGACCTGCTGCGGGCCGCCGAGGCCGACGGGACCACCGTCGTGCTCATCTCGCACGTGCCTGTTCCGTCAGCGCTGGTGACGCGGCGGCTGCGCCTCGTCGGCGGGCGGTTCGCCTAGCCGGCTCCGTGTCGGCCCTCTCGGCCCGTCGCCGAGAGTGCGCACTGTGTCGATATCGGTGCCGCTGGCGACGAAGAGCGCACTCTCGACGTGATCCGGACCGCGCGGCGGCGGCAGCGCGCTACGCCCCGACGTAGGTGGCGAGGTGCTGCCCCGTGAGCGTCGACCGGTCGGCGACGAGCTCGGCGGGCGTGCCCTCGAAGACGATGCGCCCTCCGTCGTGGCCGGCGCCCGGCCCGACGTCGATGATGCGGTCGGCGTGGGCCATCACGGCCTGGTGGTGCTCGATGACGATGACCGACCTGCCCGAGTCGACCAGGCGGTCGAGCAGCGCGAGCAGCTGCTGCACGTCAGCGAGGTGAAGGCCCGTGGTGGGCTCGTCGAGCACGAGCACACTGCCCTTCTCGCCCATGTGCACCGCGAGCTTGAGGCGCTGCCGCTCTCCTCCCGAGAGCGTGGTCAGCGGCTGGCCGATGGTGAGGTAGCCGAGCCCGACGTCGGCGAGCCGGCGCAGGATCGCGTGGGCCGCCGGCGTCTTCGCCGCACCGGCGGCGAAGAACTCCTCGGCGTCCGCGACCGACATGGCCAGCACCTCGGAGATGTCGCGACCCCCGAGGGTGTGGTCGAGCACGGACGAGTCGAACCGTCTGCCCTCGCAGTCGTCGCAGACGGTCGAGACCGTCGCCATGATGCCCAGGTCGGTGTAGATCACGCCGGCGCCGCCGCAGGTCGGGCAGGCCCCTTCCGAGTTCGAGCTGAAGAGGGCCGGCTTGACGCCGTTGGCCTTGGCGAACGCCTTGCGGATCGGCTCGAGGAGCCCGGAGTAGGTCGCCGGGTTGCTGCGGCGGGATCCGCGGATGGGGCTCTGGTCGACCGAGATGACGTCGTCGCCCACGGATACCGAGCCATGGATCAGCGAGCTCTTGCCCGAGCCCGCGACGCCCGTCACGACGGTCAGCACTCCGAGCGGCACGTCGACGTCGACGCCCTGGAGGTTGTGCGTGGTGGCTCCGCGCACCGCGATCGACCCCGTCGGCGTTCGGACCGTCGACTTGAGCGCCGCCCGGTCGTCGAGGTGCCGGCCGGTCACCGTGTCGGCGCCGCGCAGGCCGTCGACCGTGCCCTCGAAGCACACCGTGCCGCCGTTCGCGCCGGCACCCGGCCCGAGGTCGACGACATGGTCGGCGATCGCGATGGTCTCGGGCTTGTGCTCGACGACCAGTACCGTGTTGCCCTTGTCGCGCAGTCGCAGGAGGAGCTCGTTCATCCGCTGGATGTCGTGCGGATGCAGGCCGGTGGTCGGCTCGTCGAAGACGTAGGTGATGTCGGTGAGCGCCGAGCCGAGGTGGCGGACCATCTTTACGCGCTGGGCCTCGCCGCCCGACAGCGTGCCGGTGGCGCGGTCGAGCGAGAGGTAGCCGAGTCCGATCTCGACGAACGAGTGCAGCACCTGCCGCAGCGACTGGAGCAGCGGGGCGACCGACGGCTCGTCCAGCGCGTGGACCCACTCGGCGAGGTCGCTGATCTGCATCGAGCAGGCGTCGGCGATGCTGATGCCGTCGATGAGCGACGAGCGCGCGGCCTCGTTCAGCCGGGTGCCACCGCAGTCGGGGCAGGAGGTGAAGGTCACGGCTCGGTCGACGAAGGCGCGGATGTGCGGCTGCATCGACTCGCGGTCCTTCGAGAGCATCGACCTCTGGAGCTTGGGCACCAGCCCCTCGTAGGTGAGGTTGATGCCGTTGATCTTGACCTTGGTCGGCTCGCGGTAGAGGAAGTCGTTCAGCTCGACCTCGGTGTAGTCGCGGATCGGCTTCGCGCCGTCGAGGAAGCCCGACTCGATGTAGACGCGCATCATCCAGCCGTCGCCGGTGTAGCCCGGCACTCGGACGGCGCCGTCGATCAGCGACTTCGAGTCGTCGTAGAGCTCGGTGAAGTCCATGTCGCTGACCGACCCCCGGCCCTCGCAGCGCGGGCACATGCCGCCGTTGCGCGAGAAGTTCGCCGGGATGTCCTTCGAGGCGCCGCCCTTCTGAACCGTGAGGGTGCCGGAGCCGCGCACGGACGACACGTTGAACGAGAAGGCGTTGGGGGAGCCCACTCGGGGCGAGCCGAGCCGGCTGAAGAGGATCCGCAGCATGGCGTTGGCGTCGGTCGCCGTGCCCACCGTCGACCTCGGGTCGGAGCCCATGCGCTGCTGGTCGACGATGATGACGGTGGTGAGCCCCTCGAGCACGTCGACCTCGGGGCGGGCCAGCGTCGGCATGAACCCCTGGACGAACGCGCTGTAGGTCTCGTTGATCAGCCGCTGCGACTCGGCCGCGATTGTGCCGAACACGAGGGAGCTCTTGCCCGACCCCGAGACGCCCGTGAAGACGGTCAGCTGCCGCTTCGGGATGGCGACGCTGATGTCTTTCAGGTTGTGCTCGCGGGCTCCGCTGACGCGGATGGTCTCGAACAAGCGGTCGGTGTGAGGCATGCGCCCAATATATCGAGTACCGGCGACAAAGCTAGTGCGAGTGGACGGGCCGCCTGAGGGCGTCCAGCCGCGCCCGCCACAGCCGCAGGCGCCCGGGCTGCTCGGCGACCGTCGGCCCGCCTACCCACGAGGTGGCGATCCGGGGCCCGTGCAGCGATCCGAGGCTCCACACCTCGTGGTCGGCGAGGTCGTCCGGCTCGACGAGCTCCCGCAGCACGGTGACGCCGAACGCCGTCGCGACGGTCACGAGCGAGTTCTCCGTCACCCCGGGCAGCCGCTCGAGCGTGTCGTCGACCACGCAGAGCGCACCGCCCCGCCACCACGCGATCGACGAGTAGCCGCCCTCGACGACGAGTCCCTCGGGCGAGACGATCACGGCCTCGTCGGCTCCGGCCCGCACGGCCTCCTGGCGCAGGGCGTCGAGGCGCGCGAGGTCCGGTCCTTTGATCAGGGGAGTCGTCCGCGGGTCGACACGCGCGGTGTGCAGCGCCACGGAGGTCGTCCGGACGGGCGCCCGTCGCAGCGACATGTCGAAGGCCCCTGAGGTGTCGAGGGTGATCCGCGGAAACCAGTACCCGGTCGCAGGAACTCCTCGCACCGCCCGATCCCAGAACGGTCCCGCCGCATCGGTGAGGTCGGGCGCCTGCACCCGCACCGAGTCGACGAACCGCGACCGGTGCACCCCGGCCGCCAGCGCCAGCCCGCCGTCGACGAGGAGGGAGTCCGCCACGAGCAGCGAGGTGGGGGGTGCGTCGTTCATAGAATCAACCCTATGCGGCAGCCTCCGACCCGAACCCCGCTCGCCGGGTGGGTGACGCCCGAGGCGGTCGTCCGAGCGTTCGGGGCGGAGGGCGACGTCGTCTGGATCGACGCCGGCGCGGCCGCAGACGCCGAGGGCGCGGCTCCGTCACCCGGTCATCCGGCGCGCTCGCTGGTCGGCTGGGGGCGCCGACGCCTCGACGCCCGCGCCGCGGTGCCCGGCGACGTCGAGGCGGCCCTGGCCCGCGTCGACGCCTCCCTCCGCGACGACGATCCCGACGCCGACCCGCTCGGCTGGTGGGGCGTCGTCGGCTACGGCGTCTCGGCCGAGCTGCTCGCGCCCGGCGACGCGACCTGGGCCGAGGCCCTCGGCGACCCGGTGCGGCCCGACCTGCTCCTGCTGGAGGTGGACCGCGCGCTCGTGTTCGACCACGGCACGGGCCTCGTCGAGCTGGTGGAGCGGGGCGCTGAGCCGGAGCTCGGCGAGGCTCTGCGGAACTGGTGGCCCGGGCGGGAGCCGCGGCAGAAGGCCGTTCCTGCGCCCGGAGCGACAGCAGCGTGGGCCGACGGCGACGCCCGCTACCTCGACCTGATCGCCGGCTGCCTGGCCGCGATCCACCGCGGCGACGCCTTCGTCATCTGCCTGACGACGAGCGCCTCCGTCGTGACCGGCGAGAGCGACCTCGACCTCTACGCGCGGCTGCGGCGGTCGTCTCCGGCGCCGAGGGCGTCGTTCATCAGGCTCGGCGAGACGGCCGTGCTGGGGGCGAGTCCCGAGGAGTTCCTGCGCATCGACGCCGAGGGCCGGGTCTCGACGTCGCCGATCAAGGGCACTCGCGAGCGCTCGGCCGATTCGCGACTCGACGAGGCCCGGGCGCAGGAACTCGCGTCGAACCGCAAGGAGCGCGCCGAGAACCTCATGATCGTCGACCTCATGCGCAACGACCTCTCGCGGGTGTCGCGGCCCGAGCACGTCGCCGTGTCGTCGCTGTTCGCCGTCGAGGGCTTCGAGCACGTGCACCAGCTCGTCAGCACGGTGACGGCCGTGGTGCGGCCCGGGCTCACCGGCATCGACGTGCTGCGGGCGACGTTCCCGCCGGGGTCGATGACCGGGGCGCCGAAGCACAGCGTGGTGCGGATCCTGGCAGAGCTGGAGGCCGGGCCCCGCGGACTCTACTCGGGGGTCGCGGGGCGGTTCGGATTCGACGGCACGGTCGACCTGGCCGTCGTGATCCGGTCGATCGTGCTCGACCTCCCCACCGGCGAGGCCGGCGTCGGCGTCGGCGGCGGGATCACGAACGAGTCCGACCCGGCCGACGAGCTGGCCGAGGTCGCGATCAAGGCCCGCGCCCTGCTGACCGCCCTCGGCGCCTCCGGCGTGCCGGACTCGCTAATCTAGATCCTTGGGTCCGCGGCGTCGCCAGTGCGATGCGCTCCTGGGCCCGCACCCCCAGACGTGAATTGAGAACCTCCGTGGCACACGAGCACGAGCAGAACCTGACGACCGACGCCGCCGGCGATGACGGCGAGTCGACCGTCGTCGACCCGAACGCCTACGACTTCGCCGCCCTGCAGACGAAGTGGCAGGCCGTCTGGGAGGAGCGCCAGCCGTTCACGATCGACGACCCGACCGACAAGCGCCCGCGCAAGTACATCATGGACATGTTCTCGTACCCGTCGGGCGACCTGCACATGGGTCACGCCGAGGCGTTCGCGTTCGGCGACATCGTTGCCCGCTACTGGTGGCAGCAGGGCTTCCAGGTGCTGCACCCCGTGGGCTGGGACAGCTTCGGGCTGCCCGCCGAGAACGCCGCGATCAAGCGCGGCACCGACCCTCGCGAGTGGACGTACGCGAACATCGACCAGCAGCGCGCCGCCATGAAGGCGTACGGCGTGTCGGTCGACTGGACCCGCGAGATCCACACCTCCGACCCCGAGTACTACAAGTGGAACCAGTGGCTGTTCCTCAAGATGTACGAGAAGGGCCTGGCCTACCGGAAAGACAGCTGGGTCAACTGGGACCCTGTGGACCAGACCGTCCTCGCCAACGAGCAGGTGCTCGCCGACGGCACGTCCGACCGCTCGGGCGCCGTCGTGGTGAAGAAGAAGCTCACGCAGTGGTACTTCAAGATCACCGACTACGCCGACCGCCTGCTCGACGACCTGAACCAGCTCGAGGGCCGCTGGCCGTCGAAGGTGCTGGCGATGCAGCGCAACTGGATCGGCCGCTCGACGGGTGCCGACGTCGACTTCGCCGTCGAGGGCCGCGCCGAGAAGATCACGGTCTTCACGACGCGCCCCGACACCCTGCACGGCGTCACCTTCATGGTCGTCGCGCCGGAGTCCGACCTGGCGGCGGAGCTCGTCGCCGGCGCGGACGACGCCGCGATCGCCGAGACGTTCCAGGCATTCCTGACCGAGGTGCAGAAGAGCACCGAGATCGAGCGCCAGACCGCCGACCGCCCGAAGCAGGGCGTCTTCCTCGGCCGCTACGCCAAGAACCCGCTGACCGGCGAGCGGATCCCGGTGTGGGCCGCCGACTACGTCCTGCCCGACTACGGCCACGGCGCCGTCATGGCCGTGCCGGCGCACGACCAGCGCGACCTCGACTTCGCCCTGAAGTACGACCTGCCCGTGCGCGTCGTCGTCGACGTGAACGCGCCCGTGACCGGTGTGATCCCCGCGCTCGAGCTGGACGAGAACGGCCAGGCGATCCTGCCCGACGATCTGGAGCCGACCGACCCCGCCGAGACGGGCACCGCCCTGACCGGCGAGGGCCGCCTGCTGAACTCGGGCGTCTTCACCGGGCTGAGCAAGTCGAACGGCATCAAGCGCATCATCGAGGCGCTGGAGACCGCCGGCGACGGCCGCGCCGCCAAGACGTACCGCCTCCGGGACTGGCTCATCTCGCGCCAGCGCTTCTGGGGCACCCCGATCCCGATCATCCACGGCGCCGACGGCGTCGAGATCCCCGTTCCGCTCGACCAGCTCCCCGTCGAGCTGCCGTCGACCGAGGGCCTCGACCTCAAGCCCAAGGGCCAGTCGCCGCTGGGCGCCGCCACCGAGTGGGTCACCGTCGAGGACCCTCGCGACGGCAGTCCGGCCCTCCGCGACCCCGACACGATGGACACCTTCGTCGACTCGTCGTGGTACTACCTGCGCTACCTCAACCCGAACGACGACACCATGGCCTTCGACCCGAAGGAGGCCGACAAGTGGGCGCCCGTCGACCAGTACGTCGGCGGTGTCGAGCATGCGATCCTGCACCTGCTGTACGCGCGCTTCATCACCAAGGTGCTGTTCGACCTCGGCTACGTGGGCTTCACCGAGCCCTTCAGCGCGCTGCTGAACCAGGGCATGGTGCTCTCGGGCGGCTCGAAGATGTCGAAGTCGAAGGGCGGCGTCAACCTGAGCGACGAGCTCGCCGAGCACGGCGTCGACGCGATCCGCCTCACCATGGCGTTCGCCGGCCCGCCCGAAGACGACATCAACTGGGAAGACGTGTCGCCCGCCGGCGCCGCCAAGTTCCTGGCGCGGGCCTTCCGCCTGGCGAACGACGTCACCTCGACGCCCGACGCCGTGTGGGCCGAGGGCGACCAGAACCTCCGCCGCTCGACGCACCGCTTCCTGTCGGAGGCCCCGAGCCTGGTCGAGGCGTTCAAGTTCAACGTCGTCGTCGCGCGCCTCATGGAGCTCGTCAACACGATCCGCAAGGCCGTCGACTCCGGCGCAGGCCCCGCCGACCCGGCCGTGCGAGAGGCCACCGAGACCGTGGCTCTCGCTCTGTCGCTGTTCTCGCCGCACACCGCGGCCGAGATGTGGGAGCGCCTCGGCTACGACTCCGACGTCGCGACCTTCGGCTGGCGCAAGGCCGACCCGACGCTGCTCGTCGAGACCAGCGTCACCGCGGTGATCCAGGTCAACGGCAAGGTGCGCGACCGTCTCGAGGTCTCGCCGAAGATCGGCGCCGACGAGCTGGAGGCCCTGGCTCGCGAGTCGGCGGCCGTGAGGCGCGCCGTCGGCGACAAAGAGATCGTCAACGTGATCGTGCGGGCGCCGCGCGTGGTGAACATCGCCGTGAAGTAACGCTGTCGTCCTGTTCTCCACACGGCCTCGGAGCCGCCGATCTCTGCACAGATCGGCGGCTCCGTCGTCTCCGGGGCCGCCGCTTTCCTAGCGTGGCCGCATGAGCAGTTCAGAGGGGCGCACGCCGGACTTCCGCGAGCCGGGGTCGGCGCCGCGGTGGCGGGTGGCCGTGGGCGCGGCGGTCGTGGCGGCGGTGGTCCTGGTCGGGATCGTGGTGGCGGTGTCGGCCATCACGGCGGGGCGGCAGGCGGTAGCCGATGTTCCTGCGCCCGTGTCGTCGTTCACGACGCCGGCCCCGGCGCTCTCGACGCCTTCACCGGGGCGGGTGTTCGTGCACATCCTGGGGCGGGTCGAGCGGCCCGGACTGTACGAGGTGGCGTCCGGGTCGCGGGCGGTCGACGTGGTGGCCCAGGCCGGCGGGTTTCGCGACGATGCCGACCAGACAGCGCTGAACCTCGCTCGCACGGTCGCCGACGGGGAGCAGATCGTGGTGCCGAAGGTGGGGGAGTCGGCTTCGCCGGTGCCGCCAGCCGGCACGTCGTCGTCGTCGGCGCCTTCGGGCATGGTCGACCTCAACACCGCCGACGCCGCGACCCTCGAGACGCTGTCGGGCGTCGGGCCGGCGACGAGCGCCGCGATTCTGGCGTGGCGCGACGAGCACGGGCGGTTCGCCGCCGTCGAAGACCTTCTCGACGTGCCGGGGATCGGCGAGAAGAAGCTCGAGGCGCTGCGGGAGAGCGTGGTGGCGGGGTGATCGACGTGCGGCTGGCGGCGCCGGCGGCGGCGGGGTGGGGTGCGCTGGTGCTCGCGCTGCCCCACCCTGCCGCGCTGCCGATGATCGCGGGAGTCGCCGCGGTCGGGTCGTGCGGGCTGCTCGTCGGTCGGCGGCTCGGGCTCGTGGCCGTGATGCTCGGCGTCGTCGCAGCCCTCGCCGGGTCGGCGTGGATTCGCCTGCCGTCGCCGGAGTCCCTGCCGAGCACCTCGACGGCCGTCGTCGGCGAGGTCGTCGGCCTGCCGGATCCGCGTACCGGCACGCTCACCCTGTCGATCAGCAGGGTCGGGGCGCAGGAACCCGCCCACCCCCTCCGCACCCTCGTCCTCGGCGCGGAGCCGGGCGCCGCCTGGCCCACCGCCGGCGACACCGTCGCCGTGACCGGTCGGCTCTCCGAGTTCACCCCCGGCGATCCCCACGCGCTGGCGTTGCGGCCGTCCTCGCCGGTCGAGGTGGTGAGGCCTGCGTCGGGGCTCGGCGGGTGGGCCGCCGACCTACGCGACGGCTTCGCGCTCACCACCGCCGGTCTCCCGGGCGACGGCGGCGACCTGCTCCCGGGGCTGACGCTCGGCGACACGGCACGCGTCTCGGCCGACCTCGACCAGGCGATGAAACGGTCGTCGCTGGCCCACCTCACGGCGGTGTCGGGTGCGAACTGCGCCGTCGTCGTCACCGTGACGCTGATGCTGGCGGCCGCGCTCGGGGTGCCACGGCTCGTTCGCCACGGGGCAGCCGCCGTGGTGCTCGGCGGATTCGTGGTGCTGGTGACTCCCGAGCCGAGCGTCCAGCGCGCCGCCGTCATGGCTCTGGCGGGGCTCGCCCTGACTGCGTGGGGACGACCCGTGCGCGGGCTCCCTCTGGTGTCGCTCGCCGTCGTCGTGCTCCTGCTGAGCGACCCGTGGCTCGCGCGATCGTTCGGGTTCGCCCTGTCGGTGCTGGCGACCGCGGGGCTCGTGGTGCTGACCGGGCCGCTCAGCCTCGTCCTTGCCCGGGTCGTGCCGTCGCCGATCGCAGTCGCTCTCGCCGTGCCGATCGCGGCGCAGCTGGCCTGCCAGCCGCTGCTGCTTCTGCTCGACCCCGGCGTGCCGCTCGTCGGCATCCCCGCCAACGTCCTCGCCGAACCGGCGGCACCCGTCGCGACGGTCCTCGGCCTGGTCGCGTGCCTGCTCGGCCCCGTCTGGCCCGCCGCCGCGGTCGCCGTGTCTCACGCCGCGTGGCTCCCCTCGACCTGGATCGCCGCGGTGGCCCGGTTCGCGGCCGGCGTCCCCGGGGCGCGGCTCGAGTGGGGCGCGGGCGCTCTCGCCGTCGGGGTCGCCGCACTCGTCGTGCTGCTGGCCGCCGCCGCGGTGCTCGCGCCGTCGCACCGCCGCGCCCGCCGTGTCGCGACCTCGGCCCTGCTCGCGCTACTCGTGCCCCTGGCCGCGACCACCGCCGGCGGCACGCTCGGCCGCCGCGCGACCCTCCCCGCCGACTGGCAGATCGCGCAGTGCGACGTGGGCCAGGGCGACGCCGTGCTCCTGCGCTCGGCGGGCAGGGTGGCGCTCGTCGACACCGGCGATGATGCGGCTCTGCTGGCCACCTGCCTGCAGTCCTTCGGCATCGGCCGGATCGACCTCCTCGTGCTCACCCACTTCGACGCCGACCACGTCGGCGCGTCCGGGTCGCTGGCCGGGCGGGTGGAGACCGTGCTCGTGGGGCCGGGCGGTGGCGACGTCGTTCCTGCGCTCAGGGCTCGGGCTGTGGTCGCCGCGACGCCGGGTGCGTCGATGCGGCTGGGCGACGCGCAGCTCACCGTGCTGTGGCCGCCTGATGGGACGACGCCGGGCAACGAGGCGAGCGTCGTGCTCTCGGTCTCGTGCGCCTCGGTCTGCGCGCCGGCGCAGCTGACCGCGGTGCTGCTGGGCGACCTCGGCGAACGCGAGCAGGCGCGCCTGCGCGGACGCACCGACTTCGGCCCGGTCGACGTCGTCAAGGTGTCGCACCACGGGTCGCGCGACCAGAGCCCTTCTCTGTACCAGGAACTACGGCCCCGCATCGCCCTGATCGGCGTCGGGGCCGACAACACCTACGGCCACCCCGTCGCGCAGACCGTCGACCTGCTGCAGTCGGTCGGCGCCGCCGTCGTCCGCAGCGACGAGGACGGCACCGTCGCCCTCGCCCGCGACTCCGACGGCGGCATCGCCGTCTGGCGCGCAGGAGCACGCGTGACGGCCGGTGCACCTAGGCTTGACCCCGGCCTCGCCGAACCGGTCGCGGCCCCGGGCCGCTCGACACGGCCCGGCACGGACCGCCCGGAGGAGAGACATGGCAGCGCGAACCGCGGGCAAGGCGACGAAGGCTGTCCAGATCGCCCAGGTCGGATGGGATGCCATTCGTCCGGCGCCCGTGATCCTGGTCTCGGGGCCCGAGCAGTTTCTCGCCGACCGGTCCGTCCGGCAGCTGCGCGACCAGCTCGTCGCCGAAGACCCTCGGCTCGAGGTCCACGATCTCTCGGCCGACCAGTACGGCCCCGGTGAGCTGATCACGCTGGCAAGCCCGTCGCTGTTCGCCGAGCCGCGCCTGATCCGAGTCGCCAACGTCGAGAAGTGCACCGACGCATTCCTGCAGGAGGCGCTCTCGTACCTGGAGGCGCCGGCCGACGACACCTACCTCGTGCTCCGCCACGGCGGGGGAGTCCGCGGCAAGAAGCTGCTCGACGCGCTCCGCGGCGGCCTCGGCGGCGGCATCGAGGTCATCTGCGCCGAGCTCAAGAAAGACACCGAGAAGCTCGACTTCGCCGCCGCCGAGTTCGCCGCCGAGGGGCGGCGCGTATCGGCCGGAGCCCTTCGTGCGCTGGTGCAGGCGTTCCAGGACGACCTCTCGGAGCTCGCCTCCGCGTGCCAGCAGCTCCTCGCCGACGGGGCCGCCGAGATCACCGAGGTGACCGTCGAGAAGTACTACTCGGGTCGCGTCGAGACCAACGCGTTCAAGGTCGCCGACACCGCGATCGCCGGGCGGCAGGGTGAGGCCCTGATCCTGCTGCGGCATGCGCTGGCGTCGGGGCAGGACCCCGTGCCGATCGTCGCCGCCTTCGCGTCCAAGCTCCGGACCATGGCCAAGGTCAGCGGCGGCGGGCGCTCCAGCCAGGGCGAGCTGGCGTCGCGGTTCGGGCTGGCGCCCTGGCAGGTGCAGCGCGCGCAGCGCGACCTCGGCGGGTGGTCCGACGAGGGGCTCGGCCGCGCCATCGACCTCATCGCCACCACCGACGCCGCCGTCAAGGGCGCCGAGCGCGACGCCGTGTACGCCCTCGAGCGCATGGTCAGCGTCGTCAGCCGTCGAGGCGCTACGCGCTAGAGGCGGGGCCCGGCAGCTCGGGCCCGCCGAATCGGCATGCGCCCGCCGTCGCGACGGCGGGGCTGAGCCGTTCTGGCGGGGCCGAGCCGCCGCAGAGCGCGCCCGAGCCGGTCCGGGGGCCGACGCCCCCGCACGACGAAGGCCCCGCCCCCCGAATCGGGAGGCGGGGCCTTCGTACAGCGGCGCGGGACCTAGAGGGCCGCGACCTGCTTGGCGATCGCCGACTTGCGGTTGGCGGCCTGGTTCTGGTGGATGACACCCTTGCTGACGGCCTTGTCGAGCTTCTTCGTCGCGACGACGAGAGCGGCGGTCGCAGCGGCCTTGTCGCCGGCGGTGATGGCGGCGTGCGTCGAGCGGATGACGGTCTTCAGCTCGCTCTTGACGGCCTTGTTGCGGTCCTGGGCCTTCTTGTTGGTGCCGATGCGCTTGATCTGCGACTTGATGTTTGCCACTGTGGTGAACCTTCTGTCTGGATTGATAAGAGTGTGTACGCAGCCGATCAGGACCATAGAGGGTGGACCTGGTCGCCTAGGCGAACTGACTGCGAATCGCCGCGCAGCGGGGAAGCGGCGGCGGAAGCCAAGAATCAACACTACCAGGGCGTCTGCCGAGCGGCAATCAAGCGGGCCGAGCGTGTCGTAGTAACGTCTCGGCATGCCTTCCCTCGCCCCGCACATCCTGTCCGTGCCCGGCTCCGGTATCCGACGGGTGTTCGAGATCGCGATGAAGCTCGACGACGTCGCGATGCTGGTCGTCGGCGAGCCCGACGTGCCGGTCGCCCGCCACATCATCGACGCCGCCCGGCGCGCGTGGGCCGAGGACCGCACGAGCTACACGCCCAACGGCGGCATCGTGCCGCTCCGGGCCGCCCTGGTGGCCAAGCTGGCGCGCGAGAACGACGTGCACGTGGCCGAGGAGCAGGTCTGGGTGACCGTCGGGGCGACTCAGGCCCTGCACCAGGCGATGGGCCTGCTGCTCGGGCCGGGCGACGAGGTGCTCGTTCCTGATCCCGGCTACACGACCTTCACCATGAACGCGCACATGCTCGACGCGCACGCGGTGCCGTACGCGCTCTCGGCCGAGCACGGTTTCGAGCCGGACGTCGACGCCCTGGAGCCCCTGGTCACCGACCGGACGCGCGCCATCATCGTCAACTCGCCCTCGAACCCCCTCGGCACGGTGTTCGGCGAGGCTCTGCTGCGCCGGATCCTCGACTTCGCCCGCCGCCACGACCTCTGGGTGATCAGCGACGAGGTGTACGAGTACTTCACCTACGGCACGGCGCACGTGAGCCTCGCGGCGCTCGACGACGACGACCGGGTGTTCAGCGTCTTCTCCCTGAGCAAGACCTACGCGATGACCGGCGTGCGTGTGGGCTACCTCGTCACGCCCCGAGGGCTCGCCGAGACGATGAGAACGGTGCAGGAGGCGCAGATCAGCTGCGTCGCCGAGCCCGACCAGTGGGCGGCCCTCGCCGCCGTCACCGGCGACAACCAGCCCGTCGCCGATGCGCGCGAGCACTACCGGGAGAACCTCGAGGCGGCTCGGGAGATCCTGCGCCGGCGGGGTCTGGCCTTCCTCGACCCGGCCGGCGCCTTCTACCTCTGGGTCGATGTCTCGCACGCCTCCCGGGGCGACGTCGCTCAGTGGGCGGAGGACTTCCTGATCGCCGAGCGCGTCGCCATCGCCCCCGGCAGCGCCTTCGGCCGATCGGGCGAGGGCTGGATCAGGATCAGCCTCGCGGCACCCCTCGACGTGCTCGAGCGCGGCCTGCGCGCCCTGCCTGTCCCCGCCTGACGGAAGGCCGCGGTCCCCGCCCGAGCGCGCTCGTGGGAGAATGTTCCGACCGCTAGACCGACTGCGCCAGAGAGACCACGTGAGCCCCAAAGCCGTTACCGCCCTCGAGCCCGCCTCGACCGCGCCCGACGCGATCCGCAACTTCTGCATCATCGCGCACATCGACCACGGCAAGTCGACTCTCGCCGACCGCATGCTGGGCATCACCGGCGTCGTCGAGGACCGCGCCATGCGTGCCCAGTACCTCGACCGCATGGACATCGAGCGCGAGCGCGGCATCACGATCAAGAGCCAGGCCGTCCGCATGCCGTGGGCCGTCGACGGCACGACCTACGCGCTCAACATGATCGACACCCCCGGCCACGTCGACTTCAGCTACGAGGTCTCCCGGTCGCTCGCGGCCTGCGAGGGCGCGATCCTGCTGGTCGACGCGGCCCAGGGCATCGAGGCGCAGACGCTCGCCAACCTCTACCTGGCGCTCGAGAACGACCTCGAGATCATCCCGGTGCTCAACAAGATCGACCTGCCCGCGGCCGACCCCGACAAGTACGCGGCCGAGCTCGCGCAGCTCATCGGCGGCGACCCGAAAGACGTACTGCGCGTCAGCGGCAAGACCGGCGTCGGCGTCGAGGAGCTCCTCGACGTTGTCGTGAACCGCATCCCGTCGCCGAAGGGCGACAAAGACGCTCCGGCCCGCGCCATGATCTTCGACTCGGTCTACGACAGCTACCGCGGCGTCATCACCTACGTCCGCATGATCGACGGCAGCCTGAAGCCGCGCGAGAAGATCCAGATGATGTCGACCCGCGCGGTCCACGACATCCTCGAGATCGGCGTCTCGTCGCCCGAGCCCCTCGCCTCTCAGGGTCTGGGCGTCGGCGAGGTCGGCTACCTCATCACCGGGGTGAAAGACGTGCGCCAGTCGAAGGTCGGCGACACGGTCACGACGGCCGCCAAGCCGGCCACCGTCGCCCTCGCCGGCTACACCGAGCCGCTCCCGATGGTGTTCTCGGGGCTCTACCCGATCGACGGCAGCGACTACCCGGTGCTCCGCGAGGCGCTCGACAAGCTCAAGCTGTCCGACGCGGCGCTCGTCTACGAGCCCGAGACCTCGGTCGCGCTCGGCTTCGGCTTCCGCTGCGGCTTCCTCGGCCTGCTGCACCTCGAGATCATCACGGAGCGCCTCGAGCGCGAGTTCAACCTCGATCTCATCACGACCGCGCCGAGCGTGATCTACGAGGTGACGACCGAAGACAAGAAGACCACCACGGTCACGAACCCGTCCGAGTTCCCCGACGGCAAGATCATGAGCGTGGCCGAGCCCATGGTGAAAGCCGCGATCCTCGCGCCGAAAGACTACGTCGGCGTCATCATGGAGCTCTGCCAGTCGCGCCGCGGCAACCTGCTCGGCATGGAGTACCTCGGCGAGGACCGCGTCGAGCTGCGCTACAACATGCCGCTCGGCGAGATCGTCTTCGACTTCTTCGACCAGCTCAAGAGCAAGACGCAGGGCTACGCGTCGCTCGACTACGAGCCCAGCGGCGAGCAGGAGGCCGACCTGGTCAAGGTCGACATCCTGCTGCAGGGCGAGCAGGTCGACGCGTTCTCGACGATCGTCCACCGCGACAAGGCCTACGCGTACGGCGTGCTGATGACCGGCCGCCTGCGCGAGCTGATCCCGCGGCAGCAGTTCGAGGTGCCGATCCAGGCCGCCATCGGCGCCCGGATCATCGCCCGCGAGTCGATCCGCGCCATGCGGAAGGACGTCCTGGCCAAGTGCTACGGCGGCGACATCACCCGAAAGCGCAAGCTCCTCGAGAAGCAGAAGGAGGGCAAGAAGCGCATGAAGACCATCGGCCGGGTCGACGTGCCGCAGGAGGCCTTCATCGCCGCGCTCTCCGGTGACGTGGAGAAGAAAGACAAGAAGTAGGCGGCAGAGCGGCACTCGCCGGCCGCTGGGAGCATGCTGGACGCATGCCTGCTCTCTTCATCGTCATCATCATCGTCGGAATCATCGTCTTTGGGCTCAGCTTCCTCGGCGCAGCCCTGAAGTTCCTGCTCTTCATCGGCCTCATCATCGTCGCGATCGGGATCATCGGCTGGATCGTGCGCGCGCTCACGGGCCGCAAGGCCTGACCCGCGTCGCGAGATGGCCGTGGCCGTCGCCCGCCCGCCAGGGTGGCGACGGCCACGGCCATCTCGATGCCGTTGCCCCTGCGGCCACCACGTGACCGGGCCGCAGCGACGCCGCGACGCGGCCCCGTCTAGAATCGTCGGATGCGCCGTCAGACCCACACCGAGATCCAGACCACCTACGGGCAGGTCGGGGCTACCCAGGCGCCCGACCTCCTTCAGTACCCGCCGAAGGGATTCCGCCCCGCCGAGTACCGCACGCGCATCGGCCACGGCGACGCCCGCTTCGAGGCCGCCTGGGCCGCGATCATGACGTGGAAGGTCCAGGAGCGCAGCGGCATCCGCGTGCGCGTCACCAGCACCCCGTCGTTCGAGGAGGGTGCGTACACGCCCGTCACCTTCGACGACGAGGGCAACCCGCTCGACCCCGCCGACTACGCCGCTCCGACCGGCGAGTCGCACTTCAGCCCCGAGGGCGAGCCGTTCCTGGTCGCCGGAACCGAGGCCGTCCTCGACATCCGCGCCTACGGCCGCACCGTCCACGCGCCGGTCCGCGTCGTCTACGTGATCGACGACCCGACGCGCAAGGGCTTCGCCTACGGCACGCTCGACGGCCACCCCGAGAGCGGCGAGGAGAGCTGGGTCATCGACCAGACCGACGACGGCTCCGTCTGGCTGACCGTGCGGGTGTTCTCGAAGCCGGCGAACTGGAAGTGGCGCCTGGTCGCGCCGTTCCTGCGCCTCCAGCAGACGAAGTACACCCAGCGCTACCTCCGCGTGCTGGTGGGCGACTGACGGTGCCGAGCGCCCTTCCGCTCGCCGATCCGGCACCCGCCGACGGCAGCCTGCCGGCGAGCGTCGTCGACGGTGTCGAGTCGCGCGACTTCGGCGTCTACGTGCACGTGCCCTTCTGCCGTGTCCGCTGCGGCTACTGCGACTTCAACACCTACACCGGCGACGAGCTGCGCGGGGCCAAGCGGAGCGACTACGCCTCGCAGGCCATCGCCGAGATCCGGGGGGCCGACCGGGTGCTGCACGACGCCGGGCTCCCGCCACGCTCGGCCTCGTCGGTCTTCTTCGGGGGCGGGACCCCGACGATGCTGCCCTCCTCCGATCTCGGCGGCATGCTGACGGCCGTCCGCGACACCTGGGGCATCGAGCCCGGCGCCGAGGTCACGACCGAGGCGAACCCCGACTCCGTCGACGCCGACTACCTCGTCGACCTGAAGCGCGCCGGCTTCACGCGGGTGAGCTTCGGCATGCAGTCCGCCGTGCCGCACGTGCTGGCCACCCTGGAGCGCACTCACGATCCGGCTCGGATCCCGCTGGTCGTGGCCTGGGCGCGCGACGCCGGGCTCGACGTGAGCCTCGACCTGATCTACAGCACGCCGGGGGAGTCGCTCGACGACTGGCGCCGCTCGCTCGACCACGCCATCGCGCAGGAGCCCGACCATCTGTCGGCGTACTCGCTGATCGTCGAGGACGGCACGAAGCTCGCTCGGCAGATCCGCCGCGGCGAGGTCGCCCAGCCCGACGACGATACCGCCGCCGACATGTACGAGCTGGCCGACGAGGTGCTCGCCGCCGCCGGCTACGAGTGGTACGAGGTCAGCAACTGGGCGCGGGGCGAGGGCCACGAGAGCCGGCACAACCTGTCGTACTGGCGCGGCCACGACTGGTGGGGCGTCGGCCCCGGCGCGCACAGCCACGTCGGCGGGGTCCGCTGGTGGAACGTCAAGCACCCCGCGGCCTACGCCGAGCGGATCGTCGCCGGGCTGTCGCCCGCGGCCGGACGCGAGACGCTCGACGCCGAGACGCGGGCTACGGAGCGCGTGCTCCTCGCCGTCCGCATCCGCGACGGCCTGCGCATCGCCGAGCTCGGCGACGCGGGCCGCGCCGAGGTGGCCGGCCTGATCGCCGACGGGCTGATCGACGGCCGCACGGCGATCGCCGGCGCGCTCCGCCTCACCCTCCGGGGCCGGCTGCTCGCCGACGCGGTCGTCCGCCGCCTCCTTTCCGACTGATCCGCCGTCGGGCCGCCGCCGTCGCCGCGACGGGGGCGGACCACGGCGACGGCGACGGCCGGCGACTCTTACGGCTTGATGAACTCGATCGACAGCGGGTACCTGTAGTACTGGCCGCGGTTGGCGGCGACGGCGGCGATGATCGAGAAGATGAGGATCACGATTCCCACGGCGATAATCACCAGCGTTCCGATGACGATGACGGTCAAGATGCCGCCGATGACATAGCCGATCAGCATCGTCAGCTGGAAGTTGAGGGCGACGCGGGTGTGCTCCTTGATGAAGGGGCCCCGGTCGCGCAGCACCAGGTATCCGATCAGCGCGGGGATGAACCCGAAGGGGATCCCGCCGATGTGGATCAGGGTCGCCCACAGCTTCTCGTCTTCCGGGCGCAGGGGCTGCTGCGGTTGGTAGCCGGGCGTGCCGCCGTAGGGAGCCTGACCGTACTGACCGGACTGACCGGGATTGCCGTAGGAGCCGGTGGGCGGCGGCGTGGGCTGGTCGTCCTTGGGCGGGGGCGGGGCGTCGGTCATGTGATCTCACCAATCGTCTGCGCTGGCGGTGCGCGGGGTCCCGGGCACCGAGTTCGCGCCGAGCTTAGCGGCGGACGCGTCCCGGCAACCAGGGTTGCGGTGCCCCGTGGAGTACGATTGGCAGTCTTACTCAGCGAGTGCCAGACAGACGACGGGAGGCCTGCGTGGTCAGCGAACGAGGTCTCGAAGTGCTCCGCGTCATCGTCCACGACTACGTCGAGTCGCGCGAGCCGGTCGGCTCGAAGTCGATCGTCGAGCGGCACCAGTTCGGCGTCTCGGCGGCCACGATCCGCAACGACATGGCCCTGCTCGAAGAAGAGGAGCTGATCGCGGCCCCGCACACCTCGTCGGGTCGGGTGCCGACCGACAAGGGCTACCGGCTGTTCGTGAACCAGCTCGCCGACCTGCGACCGCTCACGGCGGCGCAGCGGACGGCGATCGAGACGTTCCTCGGCAACTCGTCCGACCTCGACGAGGTGCTCTCGCGCACGGTGCGCCTGCTCTCGCAGCTCACCAACCAGGTGGCGCTGGTCCAGTACCCGACGTTCTCGGCGGCGACCGTCCGGCACATCGAGCTCGTGCGACTCAGCGACACGCGCCTCATGACGGTGCTCATCACCGACGCCGGCCACGTCGAGCAGCGCACGATCGACGCGGGCCACGAGATCGACGAGCTGTTCGTGGGCGAGCTGCGAGCCAAGCTGAACACCCGCGTCGGCGGCAGGACGCTGGCCGAGGCCGCCGCCGTCCTCTCCACTCTCACCGTCGAGTTCCTGCCCGATCGCGCCCCCTTCGTCGAGGCGGTGTGCCGGGCCCTCGTCGAAGAGGCGAAGGCGGGTCGCCAGGAGAAGCTCGTCATGGCGGGCGCCGCGAACCTCGTGCTCACCGAGGAGGACTTCGCCGGCAACCTCTTCCCGGTGCTCGAGGCGATCGAGGAGCAGGTCACGCTGCTGCGCCTCTTCGGCGAGATGCACCAGGGCGCCGATCCCGCCGGCGGTGACAGCGTCATCGCCAGCATCGGCCGCGAGAACGAGTCGTTCGGGCTCGCCCAGACGTCGGTGCTCGCCAGCGGATACACGGCATCGGGTGGTGAGATCGCCCGGTTGGGCGTTCTCGGCCCGACCCGCATGGACTACTCGACCAACATGGCGGCCGTTCGCGCCGTCGCCCGCTACCTGAGCGGCCTCCTCGGCGAACGCTGAGCCGAGTCCGCCCCGAAACCCCCACGAGAACGAGCACGGAGACAAGTGGCAGATCACTACGACGTCCTCGGAGTCGACCGCAAGGCCAGCCCCGACGAGATCAAGAAGGCCTACCGGAAGCTGGCGCGCCAGCTCCACCCCGACGTGAACCCCAGCCCCGAGGCATCGGAGCGCTTCAAGGAGGTGACGCACGCGTACGACGTGCTGAGCGATCCGCAGCAGCGGGAGCGCTACGACCTCGGCCCGCAGGCCGGGTTCGGCGGCGGTGCCGGCGCGGCCGGGTTCGGCGACATCTTCGACGCGTTCTTCGGCGGCGGCCAGCAGCAGCGGCAGGGTCCGCGGTCGCGCCGTGAGCGCGGGCAGGACGCCCTGCTCCGCCTCGAGGTCGACCTCGACGACATCGTCTTCGGCGTCCAGCGCGACATCGAGGTCGACACGGCCGTCCTCTGCGACACCTGCAACGGCTCGTGCTGCGCCCCGGGCACCAGCCCGCAGACCTGCGACATCTGCCACGGCACCGGCTCGATCAACCGCCAGGTGCGCTCGCTCCTCGGCAACGTCATGACGTCCAGTCCCTGCGGTACCTGCCGCGGCTACGGCACCGTCATCCCCAACCCCTGCCCCACCTGCCAGGGCCAGGGCCGCGTCCGGGCTCGCCGCACGATTCCCGTCGACATCCCCGCGGGCGTCGACACCGGGATCCGCCTCCAGATGCCCGGCCAGGGCGAGGTCGGCCCCGCCGGCGGCCCGAACGGCGACCTCTACCTCGAGGTCAAGGTGCGCCACCACGATGTGTACAGCCGCAACGGCGACGACCTCCTCGCGACCCTCGAGGTGCAGATGGCCGACGCGATCCTCGGCACGACGACCACTGTCGAGGCGCTCGACGGCGACGTGACGGTCGAGGTGAAGCCCGGCTCGCAGAGCGCCGACGTCATCACGATCAAAGACCGCGGCGTGACGCGCCTACGCGGCTCCGGCCGCGGCGACCTCAAGATCGGCGTGCAGGTCGTGACCCCGACCAAGCTCAGCCACAAGGAGAAGGACCTCATCGAGAAGTTCGCCTCGGGCCGCAAGCACGACTCGCCCCAGCTCTCGCAGTTCCAGCAGGGCCTGTTCGGCAAGCTCCGCGATCGCTTCCTGAACTTCTGATCGTGGCGCACTTCTACCTCGTCGAAGAGCTCGGCGACACCGGGGTGGGCGCCCAGGTGGTCGTCACCGGCCCCGAGGCTCGCCACGCGGTGACGGTGAGCCGGGTTCGGATCGGCGAGACCCTCCGGGTCGGCAACGGCCGCGGGCTGGTCGTCGAGGGGGAGGTGCTCGAGGCCTCGGGCGACCGCCTGGTGCTGGAAGCGGCGGAGGTCGGGCACGTTCCTGCGCCCGATCGCCGCCTCGTTCTGGCCCAGGCCCTCGCCAAGGGCGACCGCGACGAGCTGGCCGTGCAGGCCGCCACCGAGCTCGGCGTCGACGAGATCGTGCCGTGGGCCGCCGCCCGCAGCATCTCGAAGTGGGAGGGCCCGAAGGTCGCCAAGGGCCTCGCCCGCTGGAGCGCCATCGTGCGCGAGGCGACGAAGCAGTCGGTGCGGGCATGGCAGCCGCGGGTCGGCGACGTGGCGACCACCAGACAGCTCGAATCGCGCGCAGGAACCGCGCGGGTCCTCGTGCTCGACCCCACCGCCACGGACGCGCTGTCGAGCGTCGCCCTGCCCGACGTCGGCGACGTCGTCGTCGTGGTCGGCCCGGAGGGCGGCATCACCCCCCACGAGGTCGACGGCCTGGTCGCCGCGGGTGCGGTCGCGGTGCGGCTCGGCGACAGCGTGCTGCGCACCTCCACCGCGGGGCCCGCCGCTATCGCCGTGCTCAGCGTCCGCCTCGGCCGCTGGTGAGCCGGCGCCCCGGCCCCGTGTCGGCGGCCTTCGTTACGATGAGCGCATGAGTTCGGAGCCTTCAGTCTTTTCTCGGATCATCGCGCGCGAGATCCCTGCGACGATCGTGCACGAGACCGAGACGGTCATCGCGATCCGAGACATCGCGCCCAAGGCGCCGGTGCACCTGCTCGTGATCCCGAAAGACCCGCAGTACGCGGACGTCGCGGAGCTCGCGGCCGGCGATCCGGCCCTCCTGGCCGACATGGTGGCCGTCGCGAAGGCCCTCTCGGAGGATTCCGAGCTGTTCGGGGACTATCCGCGCGGTCAATTCCGTTTGATCTTCAACACCGGCGAAGCCGTCGGTCAGACCGTCTTCCACGTCCATGCGCACGTCATGGCGGGGAACCTCCAGGAAGGCTCACTTGCCTAGCTCCTCCAGCAACATCCCCGACGGGGCCATTCGCGACGACCTCATCGTCGACGGGGTCGCCATGGTGCAGCTCCTCGGCCCGCAGGACCGCCTGCTCCGCGCCGTCGAGCAGCAGTACCCCTCAGTCCGAGTCCTCGTCCGAGGCAACGAGGTCGCCCTCGAGGGTCCGGCCGACGACGTCCGCCGCGCCCGCGAGCTCGTCGACGAGCTCGTGACGATGGTGCGCCAGGGCCACGACGTCGGCCCTGCCGAGGTGCGCACCACCGGCCGCATCCTCGCCGACGGGCAGGGCCACCCCGCCGAGCTGTTCGGCGCCGCCATCGTGACGAACAAGGGCAAGAGCGTCCGCGCCAAGACCCTCGGCCAGAAGGAGTACGTCGACGCGATCGACGACAACACGATCGTCTTCGGCATCGGGCCCGCCGGCACCGGCAAGACGTACCTCGCGATGGCGAAGGCCGTTCAGGCGCTCCAGCGTCGGGAGGTGTCGCGGATCATCCTGACGCGTCCGGCGGTCGAGGCGGGGGAGCGCCTGGGCTTCCTGCCCGGCACGCTCACCGACAAGATCGACCCGTACCTGCGGCCGCTCTACGACGCGCTCAACGAGATGATGGACCCCGAGATCGTCCCCAAGCTCCTCGCCGCGGGCACGGTCGAGGTGGCGCCGCTCGCCTACATGCGCGGCCGGACGCTCAACGACGCCTTCGTCGTGCTCGACGAGGCGCAGAACACCACTCCCGAGCAGATGAAGATGTTCCTCACCCGCCTCGGCTTCGGCAGCAAGATGGTCGTCACCGGCGACATCACGCAGGTCGACCTCCCGACCGGCTCCAGCGGGCTCCAGCTCGTCACCCGCGTGCTCGGCGACGTCGACGACATCCACTTCGCCCGCCTCACGAGCGACGACGTGGTCAGGCACACCCTGGTCGCGAAGATCGTCGACGCGTACACGAAGTTCGACGCCGAGAAGATGGCGCGGCTGCACTCGCGCACCGAGGCCGCCTCGCCGGCTGCACGGCCGGCTGCCGACCAGGTGACCGCTGCCGTCCAGGTGACCGCGGCCGACCAGGAGACCCCCGCATGACCATCGAGCTGAACAACGAGTCCGGCGTCGAGGTCGACGAAGCGGCGATCCTCCGCCTGGCGACCTTCGCCCTCGACCAGATGCACGTGCACCCCGAGGCCGAGCTCGCGATCGTGCTCGTCGACGAGGGCGCCATGGAGCAGCTGCACGTGCAGTGGATGGACGAACCGGGCCCCACCGACGTGCTGAGCTTCCCGATGGACGAACTCCGTCCCGGCACGGAAGACGAGCCGACGCCGCCCGGGCTGCTCGGCGACATCGTGCTCTGCCCCCAGGTCGCCGCGCCCCAGGCCGTCACGGCCGGGCACTCGACGCTCGACGAGCTCCTGCTGCTCACGACGCACGGGATCCTGCACCTTCTCGGCTTCGACCACGCGGAGCCCGACGAGAAGGCCGAGATGTTCGGCATCCAGGGCGAGATCCTCGCCGCGTTCGCCGTGTCCGACGCGCAGAGGTAGCCGCCGATGATGATCGCGATCTTCATCACCGCGGCCGTCGTCCTCGTCGTCATCGGCGGGCTCCTCGCCGCCAGCGACTCCGCCCTCGGGGTCCTCAGCCGCCACGACCTGATCGAGCTCGCCGAGCAGCGCCGCGCCGCACGGCGCGAGGGCAGCGCCCGCGCGATCCTCGCCATCGCCGACGACGTCGGCGCGCAGGTGAACGCCATCAACTTCGTCCGCGTGCTCGCCGAGACCGCCGCCGCCGTGCTCGTCTCGCTCGCGTTCGCCTACTCGTTCGCCGAGTGGTGGCTCGCGCTGCTGCTCTCGGCCCTGATCATGACCGCCGTCTCGTTCGTGCTCGTCGGGTCGAGTCCGCGGAGTGTCGGCCGGGCCCACGCGCGCACCCTGGTCGGCGTCGTCGCCGGCTTCCTGCGCGCGCTGCGCGTGGTCCTCGGGCCTGTCGCCGCGGCCCTCGTCTGGCTGGGCAACCGCGTCACGCCCGGCCGCCCGCGGAGCGCCCAGTTCTCGTCGGAGGAGCAGCTGCTCAGCATGGTCGACGAGGCCACCGAGCTCGACGTGCTCGACGAAGACGACAGGACGCTGATCCACTCCATCTTCGAGTTCAGCGAGACCGTCGTGCGCGAGGTCATGATCCCGCGCACCGACATGGTCACCGTCGACTCCGACGCGACCATCGAGCAGACCATGTCGACGTTCCTCAGCAAGGGCGTGTCGCGCATCCCCGTGATCGGCCGCGACAGCGACGACGTGCTCGGCATCGTGTATCTGCGCGACGTCACGCGCTGGATCTTCGAGGGGCACAGCCTGTTCGAGGGGCGCCCTGGAGCAGACCGCCTCGCCGCCGACTTCTCGAAGCCGGCCGTGTTCATCCCCGAGTCGAAGCGCGCCGACGAGACCCTGCGCCAGATGCAGACCGAGAAGAACCACCTCGCGATGGTCGTCGACGAGTACGGCGGCATCGCCGGCCTGGTCACGATGGAAGACCTCATCGAGGAGCTCGTCGGCGACATCAGCGACGAGTACGACCAGACCGTGGTCTCGTACCGTCCGATGGGCGAGGGCACGTTCCTCGTCAGCGCCCGCTTCCCGGTCGACGAGCTCGGCGACCTCTTCGGCATCGAGCTCGACGACGACGACGTCGACTCGGTCGGCGGCCTGCTCACCAAGGCGCTCGGGCGCCTCCCGGAGCGCGGCTCGCAGGTCACCGTGTCGGGCCTCATCCTCACCGCCAACCGCACCGAGGGCCGCCGCCGCGACCTGCAGACCGTGCTGGTCAAGCGGGACGCCGCCCTCGAGGCCTCCCAGGCGGCGTTCGCCGCGGCCTCCGCCTCCTCGTCTCCCACCAGCACAGCCACCAGCACCACCAGCGATCGGACCACCCGATGACCACCTCCAGCTCCATCCCCGAGTCACCCGCCGGCTTCCGAGCGGGCTTCGTCTCGTTCGTCGGCCGCCCCAACGTCGGCAAGTCGACCCTGACCAACGCCCTCGTCGGCGAGAAGGTCGCCATCACGTCGTCCAAGCCGCAGACGACCCGCCGGGCGATCCGCGGCATCGTGCACTCGGCGACGGGCCAGCTGGTCCTCGTCGACACGCCGGGCATGCACCGGCCCCGCACCCTGCTGGGGGAGCGGCTGAACAGCGTGGTCCAGGACACCCTGGGCGACGTCGACGTCATCGGCTTCTGCGTGCCCGCCGACGAGAAGCTCGGCCCCGGCGACCGCTTCATCAACGAGCAGCTCGACGCGTTCCCGCGCGCGAAGAAGGTCGCCATCGTCACGAAGGTCGATGCCACCTCGCGGCCGGCCGTCGCCGAGCAGCTGCAGGCCGTCAGCCAGCTCCGCGACTGGGACACCATCATCCCGGTGTCGGCCGTCACCGGCATCCAGCTCGACACGATCGTCACCGAGCTGATCAAGCTGCTGCCGCTCTCACCCCAGCTCTACCCGTCCGACGTCGCGACCGAGGAGGTCCTGGAGGACCGCGTCGGCGAGCTCATCCGCGAGGCCGCGCTCGAGGGCGTCGAAGACGAGCTGCCGCACTCGCTGGCCGTCACCATCGACGACATCGTGGAGCGCGACGACAAGGAGCTCGTCGAGATCTACGCGAACCTCTTCGTCGAGCGCGACAGCCAGAAGGGCATCGTCATCGGCCACAGGGGTCAGCGGCTCCGCGAGGTCGGCGAACGGGCTCGGGCGCAGATCGAGCCCCTGGTCGGCAAGCAGGTCTTCCTGTCGATCCGCGTCAAGGTCGCGAAGGACTGGCAGCGCGACCCGAAGCTCCTGGGGCGCCTCGGCTTCTAGCCGGGCCGGCTCGGACTACATCCCCGGGATGATTCCGGTCGCCGCGAGTCGCACGCCGCCTCGCAGAGCCTGATCGAGAAGGCTCGACCCCGTACCGTGGTGGGGTGAACGTCCGCCTCCGCACCTCTCAGATCGTCGCCGACATCGCGATCGCCGTGGTCGTCGGGCTCGCGAGCCTCCCGTTCGACCTGCACGCCAACCCGCTGTCGCTCGTCATCACGCTAGGCATGGTCCTCTGCCTCGTGTTCCGCCGCCTGTCGCCGGCGGCCGCGCTCTCGCTCGCGTGGGCGACGGCGGCGTTCGAGATGCTCACCCTGTCGACGCCCCAGGTCTCGAATCTCGCGATCTGCGCGGTGCTCTACGCGACCGCCGCCCACGGCAGCCCGCGCGTCAAGTGGCTCGGACTCGGCTCGGTCGGCGTCGGGGCCGCCGTCGGCATGTTCTACGTGACCTTCGCCCAGCTGTCGCTCTTCGGCGTGCCGCACGACGTGACGAATGCGACCGACCTGATCCAGCTGCTCCTTCAGATCGGCATCACCTTCCTCGGCTTCCTCGCGCTCCTGGGGCTCCCGTGGGTCGGCGGTCAGCTGGTGCGCACGCGCTACGCCGCCCGCGAGAGCCGCGACGCCCAGCTCGTCGCCGAGCGCGAAGCGGCTCGCGCCGAGAGCGAGGCCGCCCGCGCGGCCAGCGACGCGGCCCGCGCCGAGCGCGACATCGCCGTCGAGCAGGAGCGCTCGCGCATCGCGCGCGACATGCACGACGTGGTCGCCCACTCGCTCGCCGTCGTCATCGCCCAGGCCGACGGCGCCCGGTACGCCTACCGCGCCGACCCGGGCTCCGTCGAGGACAGCCTGAGCACCATCGCGGCGACCGCCCGGGAGTCCCTGGTGGAGGTGCGGGTGCTCCTGGGCCAGTTGCGGCACAGTCAGGGCGCGGCGCCGCAGCCCGTCCTCGGCGACCTCGAGAAGCTCGTCGACCAGATGACGACCGCCGGCCTCTCGATCGACCTGCGCTCGAGCGGCACTCCCGCCCAGCTCGGCGGCAACCGCCAGCTCGCGATCTACCGCATCGTGCAGGAGTCGCTCACGAACGTCCTCCGCCACGGCGACCGCAGCTCCACCGTCGACGTGCTCTTCGACTGGCGGCCCGACGACCTCATCATCGTGATCGCGTCGACCGTGCTCCCGACCGAGGCGATCGACCCCTCCGCTCTGACGACGAGCGGCCAGTTCCGACCCGACGAGCGCCGCGGACATGGCATCGTGGGGATGCGCGAGCGCGCGTCCCTCGCCGGCGGAACTCTCACCACGCACCAGGCCGGCGGGCGCTTCATCGTCCGCGCGACCATTCCGTCGACCGCCCTGACCCAGGAAGTCCGCCTCCGATGAGCTCTGCCCCCGAATCCACCGCGACCGCGGCTCCGTCCACCACGATCAAGGTCGTGCTCGTCGACGACCAGGCGCTGTTCCGCGCGGGAATCCGCATGGTCGTCTCGTCGCAGAGAGACCTCGAGTTCGTGGGGGAGGCGGGCGACGGCGCGGAGGGTGTCGAGGTCGTGGCGCGGACCCGCCCCGACGTCGTCCTGATGGACATCCGCATGCCCGTCATGGACGGCATCGCGGCAACGACGGCGATCCTCGAGCAGGCCGAC
The DNA here is from genome assembly GCF_057787745.1 of Frondihabitans sp. OV104. Classification (NCBI taxonomy): domain Bacteria; kingdom Bacillati; phylum Actinomycetota; class Actinomycetes; order Micrococcales; family Microbacteriaceae; genus Frondihabitans; species Frondihabitans sp. OV104. The sequence continues at coordinate 1,332,143 of NZ_CM173541.1, read as the reverse complement.
CGCGAGGGCAGGCCCGCGCCGCGCATCCTCGTCCTCACCACGTTCGACCTCGACGAGGCGGCGACCCGGGCGATCCGGGGCGGGGCCAGCGGCTTCGTGCTCAAAGACAGCGACCCCGAGTTCCTGCTCGCAGCGATCAGGACCGTGCACGCTGGCACGGCGGTCATCGCGGCATCGGCCACGCGCGAGCTCTTCGAGCACTTCGACGGCGGGAGCGCCGGCTCGAAGGCCGTGCCCGAGGCGTTCGAGTCGCTCACCACGCGCGAGCGCGACATCTTCCAGTCGGCGGCGCGCGGCCTGTCGAACTCCGAGATCGCCCAGCGGGAGTTCCTCAGCGAGGCGACGGTCAAGACGCACATCTCGCGGATCCTGGCCAAGCTGTCGCTGCGCGATCGCGTGCAGCTCGTCGTCTACGCGTATGAGCACGGGCTGACCTCATAACAAAACCAGTGCTAGCGTGTTCTCGTGCTGTTCGGCCTGCTCCTTCTTAGCTGCCGCGACGAGACCTCGTTCTAAAGGCCTCCCTCGTCGCGGTGTCCGTCGTATCCGGCCGCACTTTCGAATGAGGTAGAGAGACCAATGCAGAACAACCAGAAGTCCTCCGGGATGCCGATCCACAAGTACGTCCCGTACTCCGAGCAGATCGTCGTCGACCTGCCCGACCGCACCTGGCAGACGAAGCGCATCGAGAAGGCACCGCGCTGGTGCGCGGTCGACCTCCGCGACGGCAACCAGGCGCTGATCGATCCGATGAGCCCCGAGCGCAAGCGGATCATGTTCGACCTGCTCGTGAAGATGGGCTACAAAGAGATCGAGGTCGGCTTCCCGTCGGCCTCGCAGACCGACTTCGACTTCGTCCGCAGCCTGATCGACGAGAACGCGATCCCCGACGACGTCACCATCCAGGTGCTCACCCAGGCGCGCGAGCACCTGATCAACCGCACCTACGAGTCGATTAAGGGCGCCAAGCAGGCGATCGTGCACCTGTACAACTCGACCAGCATCCTGCAGCGCGACGTCGTCTTCCGCACCGACCGCCAGGGCATCATCGACATCGCTCTCGAGGGTGCGCGTCTCTGCAGGGAGGCCGAGAAGACGGTCCCCGAGACCACGGTCTACTACGAGTACAGCCCCGAGTCGTTCACCGGCACCGAGCTCGAGTTCGCCCGCGACATCTGCAACGCCGTCATCGAGGTCTTCGAGCCGACGCCCGAGCGCAACGTGATCATCAACCTGCCGGCGACCGTCGAGATGGCCACGCCCAACGTCTACGCCGACGCGATCGAGTGGATGAGCCGCCACCTGGCGCACCGCGAGAACGTCATCCTGTCGCTGCACCCGCACAACGACCGCGGCACCGGCATCGCCGCGGCCGAGCTGGGCTACATGGCCGGCGCGGACCGCATCGAGGGCTGCCTCTTCGGCAACGGGGAGCGCACCGGCAACGTCGACCTGGTCGCCCTGGGCATCAACCTGTTCACGCAGGGCATCGACCCCGAGATCGACTTCTCCGACCTCGACGAGGTCAAGCGCACCGCCGAGTACTGCAACCAGCTGCCGGTGCCCGAGCGCAGCCCGTGGGCCGGCGACCTCGTCTACACGGCGTTCAGCGGCTCGCACCAGGACGCCATCAAGAAGGGCTTCGAGGCCATGGCCGCGTCGGCTCAGGCACAGGGCAAGGGCGTCGACGACCTCGTCTGGGCCGTTCCCTACCTGCCCGTCGACCCGAAAGACCTGGGCCGCTCGTACGAGGCGGTCATCCGCGTCAACTCGCAGTCGGGCAAGGGCGGAGTCGCCTACCTGCTGAAGACCGACCACTCGCTCGACCTGCCGCGCAAGCTGCAGATCGACTTCTCGGGCGTCGTGCAGTCGAAGACCGACAGCGAGGGCGGCGAGGTCACGAGCGAGCAGATCTGGGAGATCTTCCAAGACGAGTACCTCCCGTCGCGCGTCGCCGAAGACAAGTGGGGCCACTTCGAGCTGACCCGTACCGGCACCCGGAGCGACATGTCGGGCGTCACGCACCTCTCTGTCGATCTGCGCGCAGGAACGAGCGCGGTCACCACCGAGGGCACCGGGTCGGGGCCGATCGCGGCCTTCATCGAGGTGCTGTCGCAGCAGGGCGTCGAGGTGAAGCTGTACGACTACGTCGAGCACACCCTCAGCGCCTCGGGCGATGCGCAGGCCGCGGCCTACGTCGAGCTCGACGTCGACGGAACCCGCCTGTGGGGCGTCGGCATCGACGCCGACATCTCGACGGCGAGCCTCAAGGCCATCGTGTCCGCGGTCAACCGCGCGCTGCGCTCCACGGTGGCCGAGCCGGAGCTCGCGACGGCCTAGCCCCGATACCGCCTTCGCGCGAAGACACCGTCGCTAGGCGGTGTCTTCGTGCGTCTCGGGAGTCTTCGGCGTGCGGGTGCGCCAGCGGGGCAGCCGCGAGAGGGCGCGCTGCTCCGGCAGGCTCCACCCGAAGCGCACCGCGAGGAGGCGGATGCTGAAGGTCGTGGCAGTTCCTGCGATCGCTGCGGCCAGGGTGGGCACGCCGAACGTGACGAGCGCCACGAGCACGGCCGTGCCGGCGCCCGCCGCCACGGCGTAGAGCGAGCCGACGTGCATCATCGCGATCGTGAGATTCATCAGGAGGTCGCGCAGCACCGAGCCGCCGACGGCCGAGATGACGCCGACGAACACGGCGGGGATCTCGGGCAGGCCGAGAGCGAGCGCCTTGGTCGACCCGATGGCCCCGAAGAGGCCGATGGTGAGCGCGTCGAGCACGGTGATGAACCCGGCCAGGCGGGTGAAGATCCGCTGCAGGAGCATGCCGAGCAGCGCCGCGAGCACAGCCGTCAGCAGATACCAGTTGCTCTGCATCGCCCGGGGCACCTCGCCGATCAGGACGTCGCGCAGGATCCCGCCGCCGAGCCCGGTCGCCGTGCCGATGATGGCGACGCCGAGCAGGTCGACCCGGCGCTCACGGAACTGGCTCGCGAACAGCGCGCCCTGCAGGCTGCCGATCGCTACGGCCAGAAGATCCGCCCAGAGGGGGATGGAGAAGGCTGTGGCGGACACCCAGTGATTCTGCCATGCGGGGGATACTGGGACGGTGCCCGTGTACCGAGACGAATGCGTGATCCTGCGCACCCACAAGCTGGGTGAGGCCGACCGCATCCTCACGATGCTCAGCCGTCAGCACGGCAAGATCCGCGCCGTCGCGAAGGGCGTGCGCCGCACCGCGTCGAAGTTCGGCGCCCGGCTCGAGCCGTTCATGGTCGCCGACCTGCAGCTCTACGAGGGCCGCTCGCTCGACATCGTCACGCAGGCCGTGTCGCTCGGCTCGTACGGGGCCGACATCGTCTCGGACTACGCCAGCTACACGGCCGCCAACGTCATGGTCGAGACCGCCGACAAGCTCACCGACGCCGAGGCCGGTCTGCAGCAGTATCTCCTGCTCGTCGGGGCGCTGCGGTCACTGGCGCGGCGGGAGCACGACCCGCAGCTGATCCTCGACTCGTACCTGCTCCGTGCCCTCTCGATCGCCGGGTGGGCGCCGAGCTTCGGCGACTGCGCCGTGACCGGAGCCCCCGGGCCGCACAGCGCGTTCGTGGTGCAGCTCGGCGGGGTGGTGGCCGACGCCGCGGCACCCCCCGGGGCGCCGCGCCTGAATCCTGCGACCCTCGAACTGCTCGGCGCCCTGCTGAGCGGCGACTGGGGCATCGCCGAGGCAGCACCCGACGACACCCGCAACCAGGCCAGCGGCGTCGTCGCGGCCTACACGCAGTGGCACCTGGAGCGCGGGCTCCGGTCGCTGCCGCACCTCGACCGCACGCCGTCGGTCGTCGCACGAACAGGAGAAGTCCTTTGAGCTCCACGCCGCCGATCTCGACCCCGCCGGCTCCCAAGCGCGGGCTCTTCCGCCGCTCGGCCGCACCGGTCAGCGCTCCCGCCTCGATGATGCCCGCCGACATGGAGTACAAGGCGCTCGACTGGCAGGGAGGCACCCCGCCGAGCTACGCACCGGGCACGGTGCCGAAGCACGTCGCGGTCGTCATGGACGGCAACGGGCGCTGGGCCAACGCTCGCGGGCTCCCGCGCATCGAGGGACACAAGGCGGGCGAGGCGGCGCTGCTCGAAGTCGTCGCGGGCGCGATCCAGGCCGGTGTCGAGCACCTCAGCGTCTACGTCTTCTCGACCGAGAACTGGAAGCGCTCGCCCGAAGAGGTCCGCTTTCTCATGGGCTTCAACCGCGAGGTACTGCACCGCCGCCGCGAGCAGCTCAACGCGTGGGGCGTCAAGATCGTCTGGTCGGGCCGCCGCCCCAAGCTCTGGGCCTCCGTCATCAACGAGCTCCGCGTCGCCGAAGAGGCCACGCGGGGCAACAGCACCATGACGCTCAACATGTGCGTCAACTACGGCGGCAGGAACGAGTTGACCGACGCGATGCAGTCCATCGCCGCTGAGGTGGCGGCCGGCCGGCTCAAGCCGACGGGCATCACCGAGAAGGTGATCCAGCGTCACCTGTACCAGTCGCAGCTGCCCGACGTCGACCTGTTCGTGCGATCGTCGGGCGAGCAGCGGACGTCGAACTTCCAGCTCTGGGAGTCGGCGTACGCCGAGATGGTGTTCCTCGACCGGCTCTGGCCCGACTTCACGCGCGACGACCTGTGGGGCGCGATCGACCAGTACACGAACCGCGGCCGGAGGTTCGGCGGCGCCGTCGATGCGCCGTCGCCTGCCTGACCCTGAGGCGCCGCGGTGGTGGCTCGCAGTGACGCCGGATGACCGAGGCTTGTCAGAGGTCCGGTGCCACTGCGCGGCGCCGCGATGAGTCCGGTGGTGGCTCGCAGTGACGCCGGATGACCGAGGCTTGTCCGAGGTCCGGCACCACTGCGCGGCGCCGCGATAAGTCCGGTGGTGGCTCGCAGTGACGCCGGATGACCGAGGCCTGTCCGAGGTCCGGCGCCACTGCGCGGCGCCGCGATAAATTCAGAAGGTGATGTTCGCGCCGAGGAAGATCCGCTCGGACGGCCACAGGAACTGCAGCGTGAGAGGTCCGTCGCTCGTGCGGTGGAACCACGCGTTGGCGAACACGACGCCCTTGCCCGGCAGGAGGTACCAGGTCGACGACCCGGCCGGGAACTGCGAGCCGAGGTCGGTCGAGTAGCCGTCTTTCTCCAGGAGGTCCTGGCCGGCGAAGGTGTCCTGCGTGGCGAGCTTGTTGCCGTACGACGAGTAGTCGGCCGAGAGGTCGGTGAGGTCGAGCCGCTGGTTGGAGTCGTTGACGAGCACGTAGGCCGTCACCTCCACCTTCGTGCCGGCGGGGTACGGATCGGTGCCGTCCGGGCGGGCGTAGATCGACTTCGCCGAGGTCGTGATCTCGCCGACGCGGTACACGTAGATCGTGAGGTCCTTGTAGTTGACCTGATTGAGAAGCGTGCCGCCCGGCGCGAGGGTCTGCGGGTCGACGCTCGACGACGAGGAGCCGCCCGAGCCGGTACCGCCCGTCACCTGCGGCTGCGGAGCGGAGCTCGATCCGCCCGTGCCGGTGCCCGCCTGCGAGCCGCTGTCGCCGAGGGGCGTCAGGGTTCCGACGCTCGGAGCGCACCCGGCGAGCACGGCCACGAAGGCGGCGGCGGTGAGCGCCGCGGGGAGTCGTCTGCGCACGGGTGGGGCCTTTCGGTGGGGACGCGTCCAGCCTAACCGGCGGGGGCTGGGCGGGCGGAGGGGCGGCGCGGGGCCCGCCGGGGCGGAGGGCACGACGGCGGCGGGGCGGCGCGGGGCCCGCCGGGGCGGAGGGCACGACGGCGGCACGGCGCGGGGCCCCGCCGGGGCTCAGCCGGCGGCGGCGGGCTGCTCGGCGCGACGGCGCTCGGCCGCACGGAGCCCGAACGACGCGGGAGCGATCCGGCGGGCAGCACGGAGCCCGGCCCCCACCGCGGGGATCCCCTCCGCACCGCGAGCGTGCGCGACGGCCACGATCCGGTCGCTGTCGTCGCCCAGGGCTCGCACCTCGACGCCGTCGGGAAGCGCTGCGGGCACGAGCGAGAGCGAGGGCAGCAGGGCCACGCCGAGTCCGGCCGCGACGAGCCCCGTCACGGCCAGGGCGTTGTCGGTCTCGAGCACGATGCGCGGCTCGAACCCGGCGAGGCGGCACACGGCGAGCAGGTGGCCGCGGCAGCGGGGGCACCCCGCGATGAAGGGCATCTCGCGCAGGAACTCGAGATGGCCGGCATCGTGCGCCGGGAACGTCCCGGCGGGCGCCACCGCCAGCATCGTGTCGCGGAAGAGGGGCACCTCGACCACGTCCGGGTCGGGCAGCCCGCCGTCGCCGGGGTAGGTGAACGTGAGCGCGAGGTCGATCTCGCCCCGGCGCAGAAGCTCGACGGCCTCGGGAGGCTCGGCCTCGAGGTACGACGTGGTCAGCCCCGGGTGCCGCGCGGCCAGGTCGGCGAGCAGGGCCGGCACGAGGGTGGGGGAGGCGCTCGGGAACCCCGCCAGGCGGAGTGTCCCGCTCTCGGTGCCGGCGAGGGCGTCGAGCTCGTCGTGCGCCGCGGCCAGGGCGGCCTCGACGTGCACGGCGTGGCGCGCGAGGCGCCGACCAGCCTCGGTCAGCGTCGCGGTGCGGCCGGTTCGGAGCAGAAGAGGCTGACCGGCCTCCGCCTCGGCCCGGCGCAGGCGCTGGGTGATCGCGGGCTGGCTGTAGCCGAGTCGCGCTGCGGCGGCGGTGATGCTGCCGGTCTCGGCGAGGGCGCGGAGGGCGCGGAGGTCGTGGACGTCCATAACCCGATGTTATGACCTCCCGTCGCAGCTGGCCGTTGTGTGATGGGCGGCTTGCCGGGACGCTGGGTGCATGCACCCCCTCGCAGCGCTCTTTCCGTCGGGCACCGGCTACCTCGCCGCCTGCACCGGCGGGCTCCCCGCCCGGCCGACGCTCGACGCCCTGCGCGCCGACCTCGACGCGTGGGAGTCGGGGGTCGTGTCGCCGGCCGAATACGGCCGCGTGGCCGACGACTGCCGCGCCGCGTTCGCCCGGATCGTCGGAGTCCCCGTCGACGACATCGCCATCGGGTCTCAGGTGTCGGCGCAGGTGTCGGTCATCGCGGCCGCCGCGCCCGACGGCGCCGAGATCCTCTGCGCCGAGGGCGAGTTCTCGTCCGTCGTCGCACCCTTCGCGGCGTACGGGCTGCGGGTGCGCGCCGTGCCGCTCGCCGCCCTCGCCGACTCCCTCACCGACCAGACCTGGCTCGTCGCCTACTCGCTCGTGCAGTCGGCGACCGGCGAGGTCGCGTCACCGCGCATCGCGTCCGTCGCGCACGCAGCGGGTGTCCGCACCCTCGTCGACCTCACCCAGGCGGCGGGCGTCCTGCCGATCGACGCGTCGCTCTACGATGCGACGGTCACCCACGCCTACAAGTGGCTGTGCTGCCCGCGCGGGGTGTCGTTCCTGACGCTGTCACCGGCGTTCGCCGCGGCTCTCGTGCCGATCCAGGCCGGCTGGTACGCGGGGCAGGACGTGTGGGCGTCCTGCTACGGCAGCGGATTCGAGCTCGCATCGTCGGCGCGGCGATTCGACGTGTCGCCCGCGTGGCAGGCCGTCGTCGGGGCGGCGCCCGCGCTCGAGCTGTTCGCCTCGACATCGGCGCAGGCGTCGTGGGAGCACGCGACGGCGCTCGGCGACGCGCTGTGCGACGGCCTCGGGATCGCCCGCCAGGGGCAGGCGATCGTGACCTGGCCCGACGAGTCCGGCGACGACCTCGTGCGGCTGACCGAGGCCGGGCTGACGGTGTCGGGGCGGGCCGGGCGGGTGAGAGTCGCGTTCCACGTCTGGAACGACGGAGCCGACGTCGAGGCCGTGCTCCGCGCCGTCGGCAGGTAGGCGCTGTGCCATAGGCTTTGTCGCATCCCCGCGCATCCAGCTCGGGCAGAACTCTGGGAGTACCTCACGTGGCAGCACCGAACCGTCTCGATTCCGTCATCGCCCTGGCCAAGCGCCGCGGCTTCGTCTTCCAGGCGGGCGAGATCTACGGCGGCAGCCGCTCCGCATGGGACTACGGGCCCCTCGGCACTGCGCTGAAGGAGAACATCAAGCAGCAGTGGTGGAAGTTCATGGTCCAGGGCCGCGACGACATCGTCGGGCTCGACTCCTCCGTGATCCTGCCCCGCACCGTGTGGGAGGCCTCCGGCCACGTCGAGGTCTTCAGCGACCCGCTCGTCGAGTCGCTCCACACGCACAAGCGCTACCGCGCCGACCACCTGCTCGAGGCGTACGAGGCCAAGCACGGCCACCCTCCGGTCAACGGCCTCGCCGACATCCGCGACCCCGACACCGGCCAGGAGGGCTCGTGGACCGAGCCGCAGAACTTCTCGGGCCTGCTCAAGACCTTCCTCGGCCCCGTCGACAACGAGCAGGGCATGGCCTATCTCCGCCCCGAGACGGCCCAGGGCATCTTCGTGAACTTCAACAACGTCATGGGCGCGGCCCGCATGAAGCCGCCCTTCGGCATCGCGCAGGTCGGCAAGTCGTTCCGCAACGAGATCACCCCCGGCAACTTCATCTTCCGCACGCGCGAGTTCGAGCAGATGGAGATGGAGTTCTTCGTCGAGCCCGGCACCGACGACACCTGGTTCGACTACTGGATCGACGCCTGCGAGGCCTGGTACCTCGACCTCGGCATCACCCCCGAGAACATGCGCCGGTACGAGCACCCGACCGAGAAGCTGTCGCACTACTCGAAGCGCACCGTCGACCTCGAGTACAAGTTCCGCTTCACCGGGTCGGAGTGGGGCGAGCTCATGGGCGTCGCGAACCGCACCGACTTCGACCTCACCACCCACTCGAAGGCCTCGGGCGTCGACCTGTCGTACTTCGACCAGGGCAAGAACGAGCGCTGGACCCCGTTCGTCATCGAGCCGGCGTTCGGCCTCACCCGGGCGCTGATGGCGTTCCTGGTCGACGCGTTCCACGAAGACGAGGCCCCCAACGCCAAGGGCGGCGTCGACAAGCGCACCGTGCTCAAGCTCGACCGTCGCCTCGCGCCGGTCAAGGTCGCCGTGCTGCCGCTCTCGCGCAACGAGAACCTCTCGCCGTTGGCCCGTTCGGTCGCAGCCGGCCTCCGCAAGCTCTGGAACATCGATTTCGACGACGCCGGAGCCATCGGCCGCCGCTACCGCCGCCAAGACGAGATCGGCACGCCGTTCTGCGTCACGGTCGACTTCGACTCGCTCGACGACAACGCGGTGACCGTGCGCGAGCGCGACACCATGTCGCAGGAGCGCGTGCCGCTCGACCAGCTCGACGCGTACCTCGGGGCGCGGCTGCTCGGCTGCTGACCCCGCCCGTCGGTTCGCTCAGCTAGTGGAATCGGGCAGAACTGCAGTCTTAACTGCGGTTCTGCCCGATTCTGCTTGGTGGAGGCACCTGTGGAGAACGGGCGCAGGATCCGGCTCACCTCCGCCAGGATTGACCGATGGACGCCCAGGCCCACGTCGTCGCACTCGGCGGCATCGCCCGCCGCAGCGCGCTCGTCGCCCGCGGGGTCACGCCCCGTGCCCTGGCGGCGGCCATCCGCGCCGGTTCGCTCCGCCGCAGCGCCCGCGGCTGGTACACGACGTTGCCGGAAGGCGACCCGCGAGTCGTCGCGGTCTCGCTCGGGGGCGTCCTCACGGGTGCCGCGGCGCTCCGGCTGGCAGGCGCCTGGCTGTGGTCAGCACCGCGCACCATCGACGTCTCGATGCCTCCCGGCGCGAGCCGGCCCGCAATTCTTCCTCGCGGGGTCGCCCTCACCTGGTCCTCCGAGCGCCGGGGTGAAGCCGTCGTCGCGGCCCTCGAAGAATCGCTGCTGCACGCCGTCCCGCGCCTTCCCTTCGACGAGGCCGTCGCCGTCCTCGACTGGGCACACCACACGAATCGGCTCGACCTCGTCGAGCTTCACGGACTCTGCGCTCGTCTCGGCCAGGATCGACGTCGCATCGTGGAATGGGTCGACGTCGACTGCGGCAGCGTCCTGGAGAGCATCGCGCGGACCCGACTCCGCGCCCGCGGCCACCGGCTCGCCTCGCAGGTGCCGGTCGATCCTCTCGGCGAGTGGCGCGCACTGGGAGCGATCGACCTCGTGGTCGACGGCGTCGTCGCTCTGGAGCTGGACGGCCGAACCTTCCACGAGTCGACGTTCGAAGCCGACCGGCGAAAGGATCTCGTCATCCATCGAGGTGGCCGAACGGCCATCCGAGCGTCGCGCGAGATGGTCGCCACCGATTGGTCGGCCGTCGCGGAGGCCGTCGAGGCTGCGGTCGCGCGGCATCGGGGCACCCGGTGGACGAGAGCGAGACGACCGCCCATCGTCGCCGGCTGGTACCCGCCGTGGCGTCTGCCACGGCCGCGCAGGTAACGACTGGCTGAGGGGCGGAATACAGCGGCCGGATGCTACGTTCCTGCGATCGTGAGTTCTGCAGCCCCCATCAAGGTCGACATCTGGTCCGACATCGCCTGCCCCTGGTGCTTCATCGGCAAGCGCAAGTTCGAGAAGGCCGTCGACGCGTTCGACGGCGACGTCGAGGTCGAGTACCACTCGTTCGAGCTGTCGCCCGACACCCCCGTCGACTTCGAGGGCAACGAGGCCGAGTTCCTCGCCGTCCACAAGGGCATCCCGACCGACCAGGCCCAGGGCATGCTCGACAACGTCCGCGGCATCGCCGCTTCGGTGGGACTCGCCTACGACTTCGAGGCCATGCACCACACCAACACCGTGAAGGCGCACGAGCTGATCCACTTCGCGAAGTCGAAGGGCGTGCAGGTCGACATGAAGGAGCGCCTGCTCCAGGCCTACTTCGAGGACGGCCGGCACCTCGGCCGCCTGGATGTGCTCGCCGACGTCGCCGCCGAGGCGGGGCTGGACCGCACGGAGGCGCTGGCCGCGCTCGAGTCGGGCGAGTTCCTGCCGTCGGTGCGTGCCGATCAGGAGCAGGCGCGGGCCTTCGGCATCAACGGCGTGCCGTTCTTCGTCTTCGAGGGCAAGTACGGGGTGTCGGGGGCGCAGGATCCCGCGACGTTCGCGAACGTGCTCGAGACCGTGGCCGCCGAGGCCGCGCCCCAGCCGACGGGCGCCGAGTGAGCACCCCGTTCACCATGCTCGGCGATGCCGACGCGATGGCGTGCGAGGGCGATTCCTGCCTGGTGCCGCTGCCTCTCACCGGCGTGAGGGCGGGCGACGTCGACATCGAGCCCACCCACGACGAGGCCGCGGCGGCTTCGGCCCGTGCCGTGGCCGCGGCTCTCGACGAGGGCGCAGCCCTCTGAACGGGCGCTAGTCGCGCGGCCTCTCGTCGTCGGTGATGTCGGCGACGGTCGCCCCGTAGGCGGCGAGGAGCGCGTCGGCCTCGACGAAGGCGCTGCGCCCGTGGGCCCCGGCTCCGAGGGCGACGCGGGTTCCTGCGATCCGCTCGTCGGCGTACACCGGCCACGCCGTCGTGCTCCCGATCGGCGTGATCGTGCCGCGCTCGTAGCCCGTCGCCTCGAGGGCGACGTCGGGCGACGGCATCGACAGCTTGTTCACCCCCACCACCGCGCGCAGCTTCGACCACGAGATCTGCCGACCGCCGGGAACCAGCGCGAACAGGAACTGCCCGTCGTGCCTCTTCACCACGAGGCTCTTCACGATCGTCGACGGGTCGATTCCCAGCACCGAAGCGGCCTCCACCAGGCTCCCCGCCTCGGGACGGTCGACGACCTCGACGGCCAGCCCTCGCGCCTCGGCGTCGGCGAGCAGGCGGTCGGTTCCGGGCGTTGCGGTCATCTGGTCTCTCCACGGGTCGCCACAGAGGGGGAAGTTCTCCACAGGCTGGGCGCTCAGCCGGTGGGACGTACGAGGGGATGGGATAATCGATCCCGATGACAACAACTCTCTCGCACCCGGTACCGGTGTCGCCAGCTCCTGCGGCGGCCACTCCGCCCGCACGCGCCATGGCGCTGCCGACCGCCCCGCTGCGGATCGGCCCCATCGAGGTCGGCTCGCCCGTCGTACTCGCGCCGATGGCGGGCATCACCAACACGGCGTACCGCAGGCTGTGCCGCGAGTACGGCGCCGGGCTCTACGTCAGCGAGATGATCACCAGCCGTGCCCTCGTCGAGCGCACCCCGGAGTCGATGCGCCTCATCAAGCACCACGAGAGCGAGACCCTGCGCAGCATCCAGCTCTACGGGGTGGAGCCCAACACCGTCGCCGAGGCCGTCACGATGCTCGTCGCCGAAGACCGCGCCGACCACATCGATCTCAACTTCGGCTGCCCGGTGCCCAAGGTCACGCGGCGCGGCGGCGGGTCGGCTCTGCCCTGGAAGCTCGGGCTGTTCCGCGAGATCGTCGAGCGGGCCGTGAAGGCCGCCGGCGACGTCCCCCTGACGATCAAGATGCGCAAGGGCATCGACGACGACCACCTGACGTACCTCGAGGCCGGCAAGGCCGCCGAGGGTGCCGGCGTGGCGTCGATCGCGCTCCACGCGCGGACAGCCGCCGAGTTCTACTCGGGGCAGGCCGACTGGTCGGCCATCGCGACCCTCAAAGAGGCGATCACCGACGTCCCGGTGCTCGGCAACGGCGACATCTGGTCGGCCGCCGACGCCATTCGCATGGTCGCCGAGACCGGCTGCGACGGCGTCGTCGTCGGCCGCGGCTGCCTCGGGCGGCCCTGGCTGTTCGGCGACCTGGCGGCTGCGTTCCGCGGTGAAGACCTGAAGGCCGAGCCCACGCTCGGCGAGGTCGCGCAGGCCTTCCGCCGGCACGCCGAGCTGCTGATCGAGTTCTACGAGGGCGACGAGGGGCGCGCCTGCCGCGACATGCGCAAGCACGTCGCCTGGTACTTCAAGGGCTACCCGGTCGGCGGCGACGTCCGCGCGGCGCTGGCCGCCTCGTCGAGCCTCCCCGAGATCGACGACCTGCTCGGCACCATGGACTGGTCGCAGGGCTACCCGGGCCTCGACGCCGAGGGCCCGCGCGGGCGCGCCGGCAGCCCGAAGCGCCCGTCGCTTCCGGACCGCTGGCTCGAGAGCCGCGAGCTCGACGAGTCGTTCCGCGAAGAGCTGGCCGCCGCCGAGCTGCACCACAGCGGGGGCTGACGCGTCCGCCGCTCCACCCGACCGTCCTCCCACCGCCCGAAGGGCCCAGTCATCGCCAACAGCACACACGTCACCGCGTCCGAGTCGACGACCGCGGCCGGCACCGCCCGGTTCGCCGAGCCCGCTGCGGGCTACGACGAGCGCGACAGCGACCGCTGGCTCCCGGAGGAGCACTCGAACCGCCGCAGCGACTTCGCCCGGGACCGAGCGCGCCTCCTCCACTCGAGCGCGCTCCGGCGACTCGCCGCCAAGACGCAGGTGCTGAGCCCGACCGCGGGTCTCGACTTCGCCCGCAACCGCCTCACGCACTCGCTCGAGGTCGCGCAGGTGGGTCGAGAGCTCGCCACGAGCCTCGGCCTCGATCCCGACGTCGTCGACACCGCGTGCCTCGCCCACGATCTCGGGCACCCGCCGTTCGGGCACAACGGCGAGAAGGCCCTGAACGACTGGGCCGAGGGCATCGGCGGCTTCGAGGGCAACGCCCAGACGCTCCGGCTGCTGACCCGGATCGAGCCCAAGGTCATCGACGGCTCGGGTCGCAGCTACGGGCTCAATCTCACCCGGGCCAGCCTCGACGCGAGCTGCAAGTACCCGTGGCCCGCGGCCCAGGGTGTCGCCGACCCCGGCGGTCGCACCAAGTTCGGCTTCTACGACGATGACACCCCGGCGTTCGACTGGCTCCGCCTGGGCGCCCCGCGTCGCCAGCGCTGCATCGAGGCCCAGGTGATGGACCTCAGCGACGACATCGCGTACTCCGTCCACGACCTGGAAGACGCCGTGGTCAACGGCTATATCGACGTGGCTTCGCTCTCGTCGAAGGTGGGTCACGACTCGCTCATCGACGCGATGCACGCGTGGGTGGGCGGCGAGCTCAGCCGAGACGAGCTGACCGAGGCCTTCGACCGCCTGCGATCGCTCGACGTCTGGCTGCACGACTACGACGGCGGCCGCCTCGACCAGGCCAGGCTGAAGAACCTCACCAGCCAGCTGATCGGCCGCTTCGCCGGCTCGGCCACCGAGGCGACGCACCAGCACTACCCGCAGGAAAGCCTGACGCGCTTCTCGGCCAGCGTCGTGATCCCCGCCGAGATCATCGGCGAGATCGCCGCCCTCAAGGGCATCGTCGCCGCCTTCGTGATGACCCGCAACACCCGCCAGCCGATCTACGTGCAGCAGCGCGAGGTGCTCTCGAGCCTCGCCGACGCACTGTGGGCGACGGGGTCCTCCGAGCTCGACGCCGGATTCCGCGCCGACTGGGCCGACGCCGTCGACGACGACGCTCGCAGGCGCGTGATCGTCGACCAGGTGGCGTCGCTCACCGACCAGAGCGCGATGGCCTGGCATGACCGCCTCGTGCGGCCGTAGTGCCCGCGTCGCGAACGTCGGTGGGCGGCCGTAGAGTGAGCGAGTTCGAAAGGGGTGCCGCGTGCCGGGGCTGATCAAGCGCGCCGACATCGACGAGGTGCGCAGTCGCGTCAACATCGTCGACGTCGTCTCCGACTACGTGACCCTCAAGGGCGCCGGCATCGGCTCGATGAAGGGCCTGTGCCCGTTCCACGACGAGCGCAGCCCGAGCTTCCACGTGCGCCCGCAGGTGGGCCGCTACCACTGCTTCGGCTGCGGCGAAGACGGCGACGTCTTCAGCTTCGTGCAGCAGATGGACCACACGACGTTCCAGGAGGCCGTCGAGCGCATGGCCGCCCGCGTCGGCTTCACCCTCCACTACGAAGACGGCGGCCAGGCCAGCGACCACGGCAACCGCGCGCGGCTGCTCGCGGCCAACCAGGCCGCGGGCGAGTTCTTCGTCGAGCACCTGACCGCACCCGACGCCGATCCGGCGCGCCGGTTCCTGGGGGAGCGCGGCTTCGACCCGGCAGCGGCCGCCCGCTTCGGCACCGGCTTCGCACCGAAGTCGTTCGACGCGCTCCGGTCGCACCTCAAGGGCCGCGGCTTCATCGACGAGGAGCTCGTCACCGCCGGGCTCCTCAGCCAGGGCGACCGCAGCCCCTACGACCGGTTCCGCGGGCGTCTCCTGTGGCCGATCCGCGACGTGACAGGCGCCACCATCGGGTTCGGCGCCCGGCGGCTCCTCGACGACGACCAGGGCCCGAAGTACCTCAACACGCCCGAGACGCCGATCTACCACAAGTCGCAGGTGCTCTACGGGCTCGATCTCGCCCGCCGCGACATCTCGAAGCAGAAGCAGGTCGTCATCGTCGAGGGCTACACCGACGTCATGGCCTGCCATCTCGCCGGGGTCACCACGGCCGTCGCCACCTGCGGCACCTCGTTCGGCGTCGACCACATCAAGGCGCTGCGGCCGATGCTCGGCGACCTGAGCGGGCTCGACCAGTCGGTCGCCGGCGAGGTCGTGTTCACGTTCGACCCCGACGCGGCGGGGCAGAACGCGGCGAGCCGCGCCTTCGCCGAGGAGCAGCGCTTCGCGGCCCAGACCTTCGTCGCAGTCGCTCCCGACGGGCTCGACCCCTGCGATCTGCGCCTGAACCGCGGCGACGACGCCGTCCGTCGACTGGTGACCAGCCGCCGTCCGATGTTCGAGTTCATGATCAAGCGCACGCTCGACGGCTTCGACCTCGAGACCGTCGAGGGTCGATCGTCTGCGCTCCGGAGCGCCGCACCCGTCGTCGCGGGCATCCGCGACACGGCGCTGTTCCAGGGGTACATCCGACAGCTCGCGGGCTGGCTCGGCCTCGACCCGTCCGACGTCGAGCCGGCCGTGTTCGCGGCCAAGACCGCCCCCAAGGCGATCGAGCGGCTCGCGCCGTCCAGCGACTCCTCGCGGCAGTCCATCACCAGTCTTCCCGAGCGGTCGGCCGGGCCGATCGACGAGGGTCCGAGCATCCTGCGGCTGCCCGACGACCCGTCGACCCGCCTCGAGCGAGACGCCCTGATGGCGATCCTGCAGCACCCTGACGCGGTGCCGTCCGAGCTGACCGCCCAGGCGGCCTTCGCCGTCTTCGTCAACGGCTCGCTCGCCGTCGTCCGCGACGCCGTCGCCGCCAGCCTCGACCGCCTGACCGACCGCGACTTCGTCGAGGCCGTGCTGGAGCAGACGCCTGCTCCCTTCCTGGGGCTGGTGAAGGAGCTCGCCGGCGGGCCCCTTCCCGAGCGCGAGGGGCGCGACGTGGCGACCTACTGCCAGGGGATCCTGTCGTCGCTCGTCGAGCGCGACCTGCTCCGGCAGAAGGCCGAGCTCCTCGGCCAGATGCACCGCACCGACGCGAAGACCGAGCCCGAGCGGCGGCGCGAGATAGGAGAGAAGCTCGTGTCCGTCGAGGCGGCACGACGCACTCTGCGCAACGAGTAGGCTCGTGCACGCAAAAGTCGTGCGCTGACGCACAAGTCGTGCGCGGCTCGTTGCGGGCCTGTAAACACTTCGCCTCAAATTGCGCAGCGGCCCGGTCCTATCGAAAGAATGAAAGCCCCGCCGGCGATCACAGCATCGGCAGCCGCGGGGCTCACGCACCGACACAAAGGGGTACACCACGTGAATTCGAAGTCTTCGCTCGGTCGTCGCGCCGCGATCGGAGTGGGCGGCGCTGTCGCTGCCGCCCTGGTCCTCGCGGGCTGCGCCTCCGGCGGCTCCACCACCACCGACAGCCTCGACGGCGTGATCGTCGGCACCTCCGACGTCATCACCTCGCTCGACCCGGCGGGCTCGTACGACAACGGCTCCTTCGCCGTGATGAACCAGGTGTACCCGTTCCTCCTGAACACCCCGTACGGCTCGCCCGACGTCAAGCCCGACATCGCGACCAGCGCCTCGTTCACGGCCCCGACCGAGTACACGGTCAAGCTCAAGAGCGGCCTGAAGTTCGCGAACGGCGACGACCTCACGTCGTCCGACGTGAAGTTCACGTTCGACCGCCAGCTGGCCATCGCCGACGCGAACGGCCCGTCGTCGCTGCTCTCCAACCTCAAGAGCACCGCCGCCCCCGACCCCACCACCGTCGTGTTCACGCTCAAGACGGCGAACGACCAGACCTGGCCGCAGGTGCTGTCGAGCCCCGCGGGCCCGATCGTCGACGAGCAGGTCTTCAGCGCCACCAAGGTGACCTCCGACGCCGCCATCGTCAAGGGCGAGGGCTTCGCCGGTCAGTACTCGATCACCCAGTACAAGCCGAAAGAGCTGATCCAGTACAAGGCGTTCGACGGCTACAAGGGCCTTCTCGGAACCCCGAAGTCGAAGTCGGTCACCGCCCAGTACTTCACCGACGAGACCGACCTCAAGCTGGCCGTCCAGAAGGGCGACGTCGACGTGGCGTACCGCTCGCTGAGCCCGACCGACCTGGCCTCGCTGAAGAAAGACTCCAACGTCACCGTGCACAACGGTCCCGGTGGCGAGATCCGCTACATCGTCTTCAACTTCGACACCATGCCCTACGGCGCCAAGACCGCCGACGCCGACGCCGCGAAGGCTCTCGCGGTCCGCAAGGCCGTCGCCGACTCGGTCGACCGCGAGGCGCTCTCCGAGGACGTCTACAAGGGCAGCTACACGCCGCTCTACTCGCCCGTGCCAGACGGCCTGACCGGCGCCATCACGCCGTTCAAGACCCTCTACGGCGACGGCGACGGCGGCCCCGACGCCGACAAGGCCAAGTCGACCCTGAAAGACGCCGGCATCTCGGGCAAGGTCACGCTGAACCTGCAGTACACGCCCGACCACTACGGCGCGTCCTCCGATGACGAGTACGCCCTGATCAAGTCGCAGCTCGAAGAGACCGGTCTCTTCACGGTCAACCTGCAGTCGACGCTCTACGACACGTACAGCACGCAGCGCACCAAAGACGCCTACCCGCTGTACCAGCTGGGCTGGTTCCCCGACTACAGCGACGCCGACAACTACCTGACGCCGTTCTTCCTCCCCTCGCCGGGATCGGACGGCAAGGACGTCCCCGGCGGATTCCTGCTGAACCACTACAGCGACTCGAAGGTCAACTCGCTGATCGAGGCTCAGCGCAGCGAGACCGACAAGGCGACGCGCACCAAGGACATCCAGGAGATCCAGACCCTCGAGGCGGGCGACATCTCGACGCTGCCCCTCCTGCAGGGTGCTCAGGTCGCGGTCTCCGGCAAGGACGTCAAGGGTGTCGACGACACGCTCGACGCCTCCTTCAAGTTCCGCTACGCCGCTCTCTCGAAGTAGCAGCAGCTCCATCGGGGTGTCTGCCCCGGCGACCTCGGTCGTCGGGGCAGACACCCCTTCCCTCGCAATCCCAGGAGTGACGTGACAGTTCTCAACGACACCTCGCCGACGGCGCCCGCCGTGTCCGGCCCCCGCCGCGAGCGAACGCGGGGAGGCGGGCTCGGGCGCTACGTCCTGATCCGCTTCCTGCTGATCTTCCCGACGGTGTTCATCCTCGTCACCCTCGTGTTCTTCCTCATGCGCGTGGTCGGCAACCCGATCACGGCCGCGGTCGGCGGACGCCTGACCCCGGCCCAGCTGCAAGAGCGGCTGCACGCCGCCGGCTACGACCGGCCGATCATCGTCCAGTACGGCGAGTACCTCGGGCAGCTCGCTCGCGGAGACTTCGGCACGACGCTGACCGATCACCAGAAGATCAGCGACATCCTCCTGACCTACGGCGGCGCCACGATCGAGCTGGTGTTCTACGCGCTCATCGTCGCGCTCATCGTGGGCATCCCGCTCGGCATGCTGGCCGCCTACGTGCGCGACCGCTGGCCCGACGTGATCCTCCGCGTCTTCGCGATCTTCACCTACGCGACCCCGGTGTTCTTCGCCGGCCTCCTGCTCAAGCTCGTCTTCTCGGTCTGGCTCGGCTGGCTCCCGCTCGGCGGCCGCGCGTCGACCCGGATCGAGCTGGCGCTCGGCGGCATCCCGAACCCGACGGGCATCTACATCATCGACGCGCTCCGCACGGGAAACCCGACGATCATCACCGACGTCCTCGCCCACGCGGTCATGCCCGCCCTCGCCCTCGGCCTGATCACCGGCGGCGTGTTCCTGCGCCTCGTCCGCACGAACGTCATCGGCACGCTCGGCGCCGACTACATCGACGCCGCCCGCTCGCGCGGGGTCTCCGAGATCAAGCTCGTGCGCGCACACGCCCTCAAGCCGGCGCTCATCCCGATCATCACGGTCATGGGCCTGCAGATCGCCATGCTGCTCGGCGGATCCGTCCTGACCGAGACCACCTTCGGCTGGCGCGGCCTCGGCTTCGAGCTCCAGCAGTACCTCTCGGCACGCGACTTCGTGGCCGTGCAGGGCATCGTCGCCCTTCTCGCGGTCATCGTCGCGGTCACCAACTTCATCGTCGACATCGTCGCGGCGTTCATCGACCCGCGAGTGAGGTACTGATCATGACGAACGTCCTCGCCGCAGCCAAAGACAAGCGCGCACCCTGGTACAAGCGGCTCCCCGTCGTCGCGCAGCTCCGCCGGAGCGTCGGCCTCCAGCGCGGCATGCTCATCACCGGCATCGTCATCTGCCTGGTGTTCATCCTCACCGCGATCTTCGCCCCGCTGATCGCCCCGTTCGGGTTCGGCCAGCTCCGCGACGACGCGGGGGCCTTCCCCCGCCAGGCGGCGCCGGGCGGCGAGCACATCTGGGGAACGACCGTCGGCGGGTACGACGTGTTCAGCCGCGTGGTCTGGGGCGCGCAGACGGCGATCTCGGTCGTCATCGTGGCCGTGATCCTGTCGGTCACCATCGGCGTCGTGCTCGGACTCGTCTCCGGCTACCTCGGCGGCTGGCTCGACCGCGTTCTCGTGGTCATCGCCGACGCGGTCTACGCCTTCCCGTCGCTCCTGCTCGCGATCGTCGTGTCGATCGTGATCTCGGGCGGCCAGTCGAGCCTGCTCGGGGGCATCGTCGCGGCCGGGATCTCGATCACGGTCGTGTTCGTGCCGCAGTACTTCCGCGTGGTCCGCGCCGAGGCGGTCCGGCTCAAGGCCGAGGCCTTCGTCGAGTCGTCCAAGGTGGTGGGCTCGTCGACCGCCCGCATCATGTTCAAGCACGTGCTCAGGAACGCCACGCGCAGCCTTCCGCTCATCCTGACCCTGAACGCGTCCGAGGCCATCCTCACCCTCGCCAGCCTCGGTTTCCTCGGCTTCGGCATCGGTCCCACCGCCGCCGCCGAGTGGGGCTACGACCTCAACCGGGCGCTCTCCGACACGGCGAGCGGCATCTGGTGGACGGGCGTCTTCCCCGGCGCGGCGATCGTTCTGCTCGTGCTCGGCGTCACCCTCGTCGGCGAGAGCCTGAACGACCTGGCTGACCCGCGCCTCCGCACCCGACGCCGGGCCAAGCGGCGCACAGCCGCGACCACGCCGCCGCCAGCGGCCGCCACGACCGAAGGGGCCGGAGCATGACCGACACCGCTCACGACGACCGCCTGAAGGCCGTCGACATCCGAGACCTCGAGGTCACCTTCGCCACCGACGGCGGCGACGTGCCCGCCGTCCAGGGCGTGTCGCTCGAGGTGAGAGCCGGCGAGGTCCTCGCGATCGTAGGGGAGTCAGGATCCGGCAAGACGGTCACCGCCAAGACGATCCTGGGCCTCCTCCCCGACACCGCCGTCGCCTCGGGTGTGGTGCTCCTCACCGGCGAAGACGTTCTCTCGGTCGGGCCCAAGCGCGTGCGCGAGCTGCGCGGCACCGACGTCGCGATGGTGTTCCAGGAGCCCTCCACGGCCCTCAACCCCGTCTACACGGTCGGCTGGCAGATCGCGGAGGGCATCCGCGCGCACGGCAAGGTGTCGAGGCGCGAGGCGAGGAAGCGGGCGATCGACATCCTGCGTCGCGTCGGCATCCCTGATCCTGCGACCCGTGTCGACTACTACCCGCACCAGTTCTCGGGCGGCCAGAAGCAGCGGGTCGTCATCGCGATGGCCCTCGTGCTCAACCCGTCGGTGATCGTGGCCGACGAGCCGACCACCGCGCTCGACGTGACGGTCCAGGCCGAGATCCTCGACCTGCTGCGCCGCTGCCGCGACGAGTTCGGCGCCGCGATCGTGCTGATCACGCACAACATGGGCGTGGTCGCCGACCTCGCCGACCGCGTCGCCGTGATGTACCTCGGGAAGGTCGTCGAGGAGGCCGACGCAGCGACGCTGTTCGCCAGCCCCCAGGACGACTACACGAAGCGCCTGCTCGGCAGCGTGCCGCGTCTCGAGGCGCGCGGTCACCAGGCGGCACCTGCCGCCGACGCCGAGGTCGTCGTGCGCGCCTCGGGGCTCGAGATCGAGTACCCGGGTCGGCTCGGCCGGGGCGGCTTCCGCGCCGTCAAGGGCGTCGACTTCACGATCGCGAAGGGGCAGGTGCTCGGCCTCGTCGGCGAGTCCGGCTCGGGCAAGACCACCATCGGCCGGGCGATCGCGGGTCTCACCAGGGTGACGGGCGGGTCGCTCGAGGTGCTCGGCGTCGAGATGAACGGCGTCCGGGAGCGCGACTTCAAGCCGAAGCGAGCCGACATCGGGTTCGTCTTCCAAGACCCGGCCTCGTCGTTCAACCCGCTGCTCACGATCGCCGAGTGCGTGGCCGAGCCCCTCATCGTGCATGGACGAGCGGGCGACGCCCGCGCGGCCCGGGGGAGGGTCGACGAGCTCCTGGAGGCGGTGCAGCTGCCCAAGGCGTTCGGCGACCGCTACCCGCACGAGCTCAGCGGCGGCCAGCGCCAGCGCGCCAGCCTCGCACGATCGCTCGCCCTCGACCCCACGCTGCTGATCGCGGACGAGCCGACCAGCGCGCTCGACGTGTCGGTGCAGGCGCGCGTGCTCGAGCTGTTCGCCGAGCTGCAGAAAGACCTGGGCTTCGCGGCGCTGTTCATCAGCCACGACCTGGCCGTGGTGAACATCCTCGCCGACCGGATCGGCGTACTGTTCAATGGAGACCTCGTCGAATCGGGGCCGAACGACCAGGTCCTGGGGGCTCCGGAGCACGCGTACACCAAGCGCCTGCTCGCGTCGCTCCCCGTCCCGGATCCTGGCGAGCAGGCGCGGCGCCGCGAGGCTCTGGCTGCGCTCACCCGAGCAGAAACGAACCAGGAGTCCTGAGTCATGGCCGTCGAAGCTCCCGTCCTCGTGGCAGACGACCTGTCGCTGCTGTACCCGGCCCGGTCGGGCCACGCGGAGGTTCGGGCTGTCGACGGCGTCACGCTGACCGTCGCGTCGGGGGAGATCCTCGGCGTGCTGGGCGAGGCGGGCTCCGGCAAGTCCACGCTCGCACGCGCTCTGGCCGGTCTGGCCCACGGTCGACGACCACCTGAGGGCTCGCCCCGGATCGCTGGCGGCGAGCTCTTCGTGCTCGGCGAGCGGATCCGCACGATCTCGTCGCGCCGACGCGACCGCCTGACCTCGCGGGTCGGCTACCTGTCGCAGAGCGACGGCGACGCGCTCAAGCCCGATCTGACCGTCGCCGAGGCCGTCGCCGAGCCGCTGTACGAGCGCGACCGCCGCTTCGACCGCATCGAGGCGGGCCACCGCGTCGCCCAGCTCGTCGACGCCGTCCACCTTCCGATGTCGACGATGCGCAAGCAGACCTGGGAGCTCAGCTCCGGCCAGCGCCAGCGCATCGCCCTGGCCCGCAGCCTCGTGCTCGAGCCGACCGTCCTGATCGCCGACGAGCCCGCCCGGGGCGTCGACGCCCTCGTGCGCCAGTCGGTGCTCGAGCTGCTCAGGAGCATCCACACCGACCGCTCGTTCTCGGCCGTCGTCGTGACGTCGTCCGTGGGCGAGGCCCGCGCGGTGGCCGACCGCGTCGCCGTCCTGCGGGCGGGGCGCCTGGTCGGCCTCGGCGAGCTCGACGTCGTGCTGGAGCAGACGGTCGACCCGTACGTGAAGGTGCTGTCGCAGACGTCGCCCATCGACATCATCCCGGCATCCGACCGCACACCCAAGAAACACCGCTGAGGCCGAGCCCGACCCCGAGCACCACCGCCAGAAAGGCACCCGTGACTTCCAGCACCGCCGCGCGCGGCCACCGCGCCGTCTTGACCCCGTCCGCCGTCGTCCCCGACGAGCGCCGCCCCACCCCCGGCCCGATCGCCGTCGGCCCGTCGGTCGAGCAGCATGTCGTCGACGCTGTCGAGGCGGGCGGCGGAACTCTCGGACCGATCGACGACGAGACCCGCGGGCTCATGTGGCTGTCGCACAAGGCGATCGACGAGCTCGACGAGGTGCTGACGACGCACCCGAACATCGAATGGGTGCAGCTGCCCATGGCCGGTGTCGACATGTTCGCGCCCATCATGAAGAAGTACGCCGACTCGCCGCGGCCGTTGTGGACGAGTGCCAAGGGCGCCTACTCCGAGCCGGTCGCCGAGCACGCCGTCGCGCTGACGCTGGCGCTCCTCCGCGTGTTCCCGGAACGAGTGCGCGCGTCGAGCTGGGCGACAGTACCCAAGGGCATCTCGCTCTACGGCCTCAACGTCGTGATCGTCGGCGCTGGCGGCATCGGCCTCGAGATCATGCGCCTGCTCGAGCCGTTCGACACGTCGATCACCGTGGTGCGCCGCAGCACGTCGCCGGTTCCGGGCGCCGCCCGCACCGTGGCGGCGTTGTCGCTCGACGAGGTCCTTCCCGACGCCGACGTCGTGATCGTCGCCGCGGCGATGACAGACGACACCGCGAAGATGTTCGGCGCGAGCCAGTTCGACCTGATGAAAGACACGGCGGTGCTCGTGAACATCGCGCGAGGAGGCCTCGTCGACACGGACGCGCTCGTCGAGGCGCTCCGGGCCGAGTCGCTCTGGGGCGCCGGACTCGACGTCACCGACCCCGAGCCCCTGCCCGACGGACACCCGCTCTGGACCGAGCCCCGCGCCCTGATCACGCCGCACCAAGCCGACACGCCCGAGATGACGGCTCCGCTCCTCGCCGAGCGGATCCGGCACAACGTCGCCGCCCTCTCGGGCGACGGGGAGTTCATCGGCGTGGTCGACCCGGCGGCCGGCTACTAGACCGCCGCCGGGCGGTAGCCGCCTCCGACGCCGCACCGGCCCCTGGGGCTGCCCCGATAGATCGCCGCCCCACGTGTGATCAGCGCGCGGACAGGAAAAAAGCCCCCACGGGTGGAGCCGTGGGGGCTTCGCTCCCCGACTTGGACTCGAACCAAGAACCTGCCGGTTAACAGCCGGCTGCTCTGCCAATTGAGCTATCGAGGAATGGCAGCTGTTCGTATCGCTTGGATGTGATCCGTTTGAACAGCGACCACAACTCTAGCAAACGTTTCGGCCGCTGATGAACACCTCAGCCCTCGGGGTGGTCGAGACCGGGCATCCAGGTGTTGCCGGGCACGCCCCAGCCCTTCTTCTTGGCCACCTTCGAGATGGCCTTGGCGAACGGGTAGTCGACGCGATCGGCGTACAGAAGGCCGTCGAGGTGGTCGTACTCGTGCTGGAAGATGCGCGCCAGCCAGCCGTACGCCTCGATCTCGAAGGGCTCGCCGTCGAGGTCGACCGCGCGGAGGAGGACGCCGTCGGCGCGTCGCAGCGGGAATCGCTCGCCCGGGATCGACAGGCACCCCTCCGACTCGAGCTCGTCGTCGAGCTCGTCGACCGACTCGGGGACGAGCGGCGTCTGCCACAGCTGCGGATTGATCGCGACTCCGCGCCAGGCCTCGCCGTCGTCGTCCGACCACGAGTAGACGAAGAGCCGCAGGCCCACGCCGACCTGCGGCCCGGCGAGACCCACGCCGGGCGCTTGGTCCATCGTGTCGAACATGTCGGCGACGAGCTCGCGGAGCGACTCGTCGAACTCGGTGACGGGCGCGGCGGGCTCGTGGAGCACGGGCTCGCCGGTGATGGTTATCGGTCGTACAGCCATTCACTCAGCCTATCGGCGGCCGTCGCGGTAGCGTGAGGGAGTGCCATTGCCTCTCGACGTCCTCGCCACGCCGGTCACGCTGAGCACGCATCAGGCCATCGGGATCCCCATCGCGCTCGTCGGAGCAATCTTCCTGTCGGTCGGCGCGCAGCTCCAGCACCGCGGCGTGGCCAAGGTGGAGCGCGCCTCGGGCGGAGCCGCCAAGGGCCTCAAGGTCGGCCAGATGCTGCGTCTCCTCGGTCGCCCGTCCTGGGTCATCGGCAGCGCCATGCTCGGGCTCGCCATCGTGTTCCAGCTCACGAGCCTCAGCTTCGCGCCGCTGATCGTCGTGCAGCCCCTCGGAGCCGTGGCGCTCGTGGTCACGGCGATCCTGAACTCCCGGACGACGCGTCAGCGTCTCGACCGCCAGTCGAAACGCGCCATCCTGTTCTGCGTCGGCGGCGTGGGCCTGTTCGTCACCGTCGCCGCCCTGACGGCGACCGAGCCCGCCATCACGACCGGCCAGCTCGTGACTGTGCTGGTGATCCTCGCGTTCGTCTTCGCCATCTGGCTGACCGCCTTCCTGCTCTTCCGCACCCGGATCCGGGCGCTGTTCTACATCATCGGCGCCGGCTTCCTGTACGGCTTCGTGGCCACACTGGCGAAGGTGATCATCAACAGGATCGAGTCGTCGAACTTCGACGCTCTGACGTTCGTCTGCGCCGCGTTCCTCATCGCCGCAGGCTCGCTGGGCGGTTACTTCGTGCAGAACGCCTACTCGTCCGGACCGCCCGACCTGGTCATCGCGGGACTCACCGTGGTCGATCCGCTCGTCGCCGTCGGCGTGGGCGTCCTGGTTCTGGGGGAGGCCTCGACGGCCCCGTGGTGGGCTGCCATCTTCTACCTCGCCGCAGGCGCTCTGGCCGTCTACGGCGTCTTCCAGCTCGCCAAATACCACCCGCAGGCGAGCCGCTGAGCTAGCCTGGGCCGAACCACTGGCCTCAGGCCGTTTCTCCAGCCGCCCGTCACCACCGGTAAGGACGCCACCTCCCCGTGACCCACGACACCGCCCCCGGCGACAGTCCCGCCCCCTCCACCGTCACCCCGCAGAGGCCCTTGCGGGTGCTCCTCGCCGGCGACACGTTCCCGCCCGACGTCAACGGCGCGGCGAACTTCACCGAGCGCCTGGCGGTCGGCCTCGCCGGACGCGGCCACGACGTGCACGTCGTCGCTCCCGCAGCGACTCGCAAGCACGGCACCTTCCGCGAGGAGCACGACGGGCAGGTGCTCACGGTCCACCGCCTCAACTCGACCCGCTGGCCGCTTCACGACTGGCTCCGCTTCGCGACGCCGTGGACCGTCAAGTTCCACTCCCGCCGCATCGTCGAGTCGTTCAAGCCCGACGTCGTGCACATCCAGGCGCACATCATCATCGGTCGCGGCCTCACCAAGGTCGCCCACGATCGCGGCATCCGGATCATCGCGACCAACCACTTCATGCCCGACAACCTCGTCGATCACTTCCCTCCGATGCCGAAGCGCCTCAAAGACTGGATCGTGACGAAGGCCTGGCAGGACGCCGCTCACACCTACGAGTACGTGCAGGAGATCACGACGCCGACCAAGAAGGCCGCGGGCTTCCTGGAGGCGGCGACGAACATCACCGGCGTCTACGCCATCTCCTGCGGAATCGACGCCTCCGACTACACGGCCAAGCCGGGACGCCCGAAAGACAACACCATCGTCTTCGTCGGCCGCGTCACCGGCGAGAAGCACATCGACGTGCTCCTGCAGGCGATGACCAAGCTCTCGCCCACCCTCGACGCGAAGCTCGTCATCGTCGGCGGCGGCGACCTCCTCGGGCGTCTCACGCAGATGACGGCCGACCTCGGTCTGGCCGACCGTGTCACGTTCGCCGGCTACCTCTCCGACGACGAGCTGCGCCGCACGCTCACCGACGCGACCGTCTTCTGCATGCCGTCGACGGCCGAGCTCCAGAGCATCGCGAGCCTCGAGGCCATGGCCTCAGGGCTGCCCATCGTCGTGGCCGACGCCATGGCCCTGCCGCACCTCGTCGACGACGGGTCGAACGGCTATCTGTTCCGCCCGGGCGATGCCGACGACCTCGCTGAGAAGCTGACTCTCGTGCTCGAGAAGTCCGATGCCGACTACGTCGCGATGCGCACGGCGAGCCTGAAGATGATCGAGCCGCACGACATCGGCCGCACCCTCGACACATTCGAGAAGCTGTATCGTGGTCAGGCGGTGGCCGACCCGGTCGCCGACACCGCGCGTGCTTCGCAGACCGAGTCCTCTTCGTCGTCGTAGCCGGGCCGTCCAGCGGCCTGCGCGCGGATGCGGGGCGGTAGCTCAGCTGGTCAGAGCAGGCGACTCATAATCGCTCGGTCACGGGTTCAAGTCCCGTCCGCCCTACGTGTCAGAACGGCGCCTGCGAAGGCCCCGGACCACGAGCACGAGCCCGACGATCACCAGAATGCCGCCGATGACCAGCCACTTCCGGTCACCGGTCATGGAGCTGCCGGGGATCAGATCGGCCCCCTGGCCGGCGAACACGCCCCCGACCACCACGACGATCGCGCCGACGACGATGAGGGTGATGCGCCCGGTCCGTGAGTCCATGGGCCTCAACCTACGCCGTCGCGAGTCTCGACGCGTGGTGGCAGGCGGAACGCGCGGCCCGGCGGTCTGCCAGACTCGACGCATGCCTTCTCTGAAGTACGACGTGACCGTGTCCCGCGACGAGGACGCCTGGCGCGTCGAGATCGCCCCGATCGGCGGCACGGCCACAGCCCGCTGGCTGGGCGAGGCCGACGACGTCGCACGTGCCTTCATCGCCGACTTCGAAGACGTCGAGCCCGACACGATCGAGCTCGACATCGTCGTCGAGTACCCGGGAGACGTCGAGGCTCAGCTCGACCGTGCCGCCCAGCTCCGCACTGCGTCCGACGAGGCGCTCGATGCCGAGTGGAACGCCCTCGGCCGCGCCGCCGACCAGCTCGATGCGGCCGGCGTGACCAAGCGCGACATCGGCGACATCCTCGGGCTCGCCGTCCCGCGCGTCCGCAGGATCCTGCGCGGCGGTGCTCGCGAGAACACCTCGCGCCTCGACGCGCAGTAGTCATCGAATGACGCGCAGTAGTCATCGAAGCAATATAAGAAATTCAAGGGGAGTCCCCAGGACTGGTGCCTTGCGCACGGGGGAGGGGTGCGTGCAACACTGGTAGGGCATCACTCGTCGTGGAGTGGAACGCACTCACCACCGTCCACCATCAATCCGAGTCCACGACGAGACTGCCCCGCCAGGCCGCATCCAGGTCTGCGGTTCCGGCGTTCCCCGACGCCCGGCTTCGTCGCGCGCTCCCGGGAGTCCCGTGACCGACACCTCCACAGCACCCCGCACACTGCGCACGCCCCGCGCCGGCGCAGCGCCCGCCGTCGGGCAGCCGCACGAGCTGACACCCCGCGCCGTCGTCGGCATCGCCGTGCTCGGCCTCGCCACATTCTTCGCCATCACGACCGAGCTCATGCCCGTAGGGCTCCTCGGCTCGATGAGCTCGAGCCTCGGCGTCTCGGTCTCGTCGATGGGCCTCGTCATCACGGTCTACGCGGTCGCCGTCGCTGTGCTCGCACTGCCCCTCACACTCGCCACCACGCGCTTCCCGCGTCGGGCGATCCTGGTGGCCACCCTGGGCGGCTACGCGCTCTCGAACCTGCTGATCGCGCTCGCGCCGAGCTTCGCCGTGGTCTGCGCGGGCCGTGTGATCGGCGGCGTAGCCCACGCCCTGTTCTTCTCGGTCGCATCCGCGTACGCCACGAAGATCGTCCCGCCGCGTCTGGCCGGCCGGGCGATCGCGTTCGTCTACTCCGGCTCGTCCCTCGGCTTCGTGATCGGCGTCCCCATCGCCACGACAGTCGGAGAGCACGCAGGATGGCGCCTTGCCGTCGGCGGCGTCGCAGTGGCGAGCGCGCTCCTGGCCGTCGTCGCACTGCTGTTCCTGCCGTCGGTCCGCGGCGAGTCCCAGCCTCACCTGGGCTCCGTGAAGTCCTGGGCGCGATCCGGCCTCATCGCGGTCGCGATCGCCGACCTGCTCCTCTTCGCCGGCCACTACGTCGTCTACACCTACATCGGCCCGTACCTCGAGGGCGCGGGCCTCGGTCACGACTACATCGGCGGCGCGCTGCTCGTCCTGGGCGGCACCGGAATCATCGGGCTCGTCGCGGCCGGCTCGTTCGTCGACCGGGCGCCGCGGCAGACGCTCCTGGTGGCCGTCGCCGTCATGGTCGCCTCGATCGCGGCCCTGCCGCTCGTCCACGGCTCGCTCGTCGGCACGTTCGTCGTCGCGGGCCTCTGGATGGCCGCCAACGGCACGACGGGCACCCTGTTCATGGCGGCGGCGATCCGCACCGGCGGCGTCAGCCCCGACATCGCCGGCGCGATCATCAACGGCGCCTCGAACATCGGCATCGCCGGCGGTGCCGCAGTCGGCGGCGCCGTCTACAGCGGAGCCGGCCTGGGCGTGCTTCCGCTCGCGGCCGCTGCCGTGCTCGTCGTGAGCTTCGGCGTCGTCCTCGCAGCCCGCCGCGGCTTCCCGGTCCACGGTCACTCGCAGGCGACCCTGTCGACGACGTCGATCCCCGTCATCACGACATCAATCCAGGCCATCACGACGTCGATCCCGACCGTGATCACGTCATCGATCCGCACCATTCAGACGCACACGGCCGCGATCCGCACCGTACCGGGCCACGGCGGCTGACGTCGCGCCCCGGGCATCCGCCCGTCCGACCCGAAGCGATCGAGACGAAGACTGTGTCCGCGAGCGGCGGGGGTTCGGTCTCGGGACGCTTTCCCTGGGCGTGAATTCACGCCCAGGGAAAGCGTCCCAGCGAGAACCCCGGGGGGAGCCGCCCCGTCAGGTGCGGTCGGGTCTGCAGCTGAGATCGGGTCAGTAGCTGTCGTCCACGACGAGCTTGCCGTCGACGACCTTGAGCGAGACGTAGACGTTGAAGGTGGTGTCGTACGAGTAGGGGTAGGAGGTACCGAGGAACTCGTCGGTGTACTTCTCGGTGACCGAGCCCGAGCCGCCCTCGCTCGTCACGGAGATCGAGTCGCCGTTCAGCGACACCGCCAGCGTCGGCTGCTTCGTGACCTTGTACGAGACCTTCGTGTAGCCCGAGCCCGGTCCGTAGAAGGGGCAGTCCGAGTCGAGGTCGCCGCGAGTCGACTTCTCGCACGTATCGATCAGGTCGGTGACGATCTTCTCGGCGTCGGTCGTCAACTGGTCCGTGGGCTTCGCCTCGAACTGCGCCGAGGCCCCGTACGACGACGAGCCGGCGCCCACCGCGATCTTCTGGACGGTCGATCCGAAGTAGTCCGTTCCCGCGATCGACAGGTCGTAGACGCCCGGGTAGGCCGTCAGCTCGAGTCCGCTGTCCGACAGCGCGCCCACCGCGGTCCCGCCGGCGGTCACGTCCGAGGTCGCGAAGATCGTGTCGGCCCGCACGTCGACGGTGGACGTCAGGGGCTTGACCTTCCACTCGTCCTTGAAGCACCAGCTCGTCCCGGTGCGCGTGAGCTGCAGGATGGCGTCCTGCTGCTTCCCGCCGACCGAGAAGGCCGCCGCCACGGTGGCGATGTCGCCCGACGTGGTCACCTTTCCGATGGCGACGTCGGTGATGCGCGCCGACGCCTTCGACAGGACGGCGTCCGTCATCATGCCGCCCGCCGCTTTCGCGCTGCCTTCGAGCTTCGCCGCGGCAGTTGCGTCACCGCGCGACAGGTCTCCGAGGTAGGCCTCGGCCACCGGCCCGGGGCCGTAGACGCTGGTGCGGAGCGTCGTCGCGGTGATGGCGCCGCCGACGACCAGCACGATGACGATGCCCGCCGCGATGAGAGATCGAAGCAGGATCCTCCGCGCCCTGGGCGACATCGGCTTGGCGGGGGCGAACACGTTCGACGCACCGACGGCCGTCGGGGCAGTGCTCGTCAGGGCAGTGCTCGTGGGTGCGGTGCCCGTCGCCGCGGCGCCCGCCGCGTCGCGCCCGGCGACGAAAGCGAGCGCCCGCAGCGCTCCCGGCGGAAGCGCGGGGACGACCCGCGGCGCGACGTAGCGCGCGACCGCCTCGATAGCGAGGCCCCACGCGGCCACGACGGCGACCGTCCACGGGGTGACGCCGGCGGAGCCTCCGCCGCCCAAGGCCGAGACCTGCACCGAGAAGACGACGGTGCCGACGATGAGCAGGCCGAGGCCGGCGAGGGCGTAGACGACGGGAGCGACGATCCAGTCAAGGAGGTCTCGGCGCGATCCGCCGCGGCGCACGGCGAGTGCGAGCCCCGCAAGCACTGCCGACGCCACGACGGCCACGACGAGCAGCCAGTACCAGCCGGGCGAGTGCGCGAAGACGGTCGCGGTCTGGGCCGGCGCCGAGTTGCCGCTCGCCATCGAGAGGAGCGATCCGACCGAGTCGGACGTCGACACGCCGCCGAGGAACCCGAAGGCGATCGCGACGGCCACGATGTTGCCGATCAGCAGCGGGTAGGCGCCCGCGGAGCTCGGCCGGGTGATGAGCGCCATGACGACGATCACCAGTCCGATCAGAAGACCCAGCGCCGCGAACTGCAGCGCGGCGGTGCGGATCCATCCCAGGATGCGCGTCGCCGTCGGGTGGACGCCGGCGAGCCGGACGTCGCGCGCGAGGAACGACCCCGCGAATCCGACGACCAGGGCCACCACGATGGCGAGGCCGGTGACCGCGTTGATGCGGTGGATGCCTGACAGCGCCTCGGTCGGCAGGCGGATTCCGAGCGCCAGGCCGATCAGCAGCGTCGTCAGTGCCAGGGCCAGGCCGGTGATGGCCGACGTGACCAGCGTCTGGCCGCGATCGAGGCCAGGTCGACGCGCGTACCGGGCGAGCAGCACGATCGCGGCGATCTGGGCGAGCGCGATCATCACCGGGACGAAGCCGAGGTGGGCCGAGCCGGACACCGTCGTGAGGTACTCGAGGCTGCCCGCTATGCGGAGGCGGCCGAGGTCGGCCAGCAGCACCAGCTGGGCCGGCGCACCGGCGAGGATCGTGAAGATGCTCGAGGCGTCGACCTGCGGAAGCGACGACGTTCCGGGCAGGGGCGACGCGTCGCCCGTCGAGGTCGATCCTGCTCCCGATCCGGACGCCGACGCAGCCAGCACGAGTGCCGTCAGCAGGAGCGACAGCACCGCCACGACGTAGGCCGCCACGAATCCGGCCACGCCCGTGACGGCCGCGACGATCCAGTCGCGGCCGGTCAGCGAGCGCATCACCAGCGAGACGCGCGAGGACGCCTCAGGCGGGGGTGGGGCCACGGGCGGCACTCCGGCCGGCTGAGAGGGCGCGAGGCTCTCGGGACTGCTGTCGTCGCTGCTGCCGGTGCCCGGCACAGGGGGAATGGTCACGTTCTGATCCTCTCGGTGTGTCGAGAGGTCGGATGGACCGGTTGAGTGAATCGCGCCCCCCGACGATGCGTCAATGCTACGGGAACCTGAGGATGCCCTGTGACTCGGTCCGAAGAGGGGTCGAATGCCGGCGCGATCGGCGTGCACGAGCCCGCAGATGCGTTTCGGGTGTGTTGCAGTATCCGATGGAGCCCCTCCGCGGCGTGCCGGCGGTGCGAGAATGAGCCCATGTTCGGCAGACGACTGCGAGGCACCGACTCGCCCATCACCCGTGACACGGGATTCGGCATCGGGGCGCAGGTGCATGTGGTCGACTCGCTCGAAGACCCCGCCTCGCCGTTCCCCGACGGACCCACCGGCATAGTCGTGCGCGCCGGCGGCTCGGCCTGGCAGCCGGTCTCGGTCATCGGCGGGTCGTCGCGCGTCTGGACCATCCAGTTCGACACCCCGCAGTACACACCCGACCTCGAGGGGCCGATCGCGATGTGCCAGCTTCCCGAGCGCCAGCTCCGCCTCGCCCCGCCCGTCGATCGCTGAGCCGCAGGCGGGTCACCCGTTCGAGGGGCGCTCGTTATGGGACTTCCAGGGCGCAGGAACCGGCCCGTACGGTCGTCGCATGATCTCTCCGCGCCTGGCCATCGCCGCCACCGTCCTCACGGTCGCCATCGCCGTGCCGTCGGTCGTCGTCGCGGCCGAAGCCTCGTCGGCCAGCACCGTTCACACCTCGTCCGTGAACAAGGTGACCCCCAAGTCGACCACGTACAAGAACTGCACCGAGATCCACAAGCACTGGTCGGGTGGCATCGCCAAGAAGGGCGTCACGACCAACACGACGCACTCCAAGGGCAAGACCTACCACCGGGCGCTCAAGGGCACGGTCAAGCACGACACTGCTCTCTACAACGCGAACAAGAAGTCGGACGCCGACAAGGACGGCATCGCCTGCGAGAAGTCCTAGGCGACCCGTTCTCTCCTCCGCCGGCGCGCGATTCCCGACCTCTTCCGAGAGGCCGGGAATTTCTGCGTCCGGGCCGCGTTGAACCGAACTGTATGCAGACGCATACAAACGGAGGTAGGGTAGAGGTCATGAGCAACGAGAGCGGCATGCAGTTCGGAATCTTCAGCGTCGGCGATATCACCACCGACCCCACGACCGGCGTCACGCCGACCGAGCACGAGCGCCTGAAGGCGATGATCACCATCGCCAAGCACGCGGAGGAGGTCGGCCTCGACGTGTACGCCGCCGGCGAGCACCACAACCCGCCGTTCGCGAACTCGAGCCCCACGACGCTCCTCGCGATGATCGCGGCACAGACCGAGAAGATCATCCTGAGCACGGCTACCACGCTGATCACCACGAACGACCCGGTGAAGATCGCCGAGGACTTCGCACTCCTGCAGAACATCACCGACGGGCGCGTCGACCTGACGCTGGGACGCGGCAACACCGGCCCGGTCTACCCGTGGTTCGGCAAGGACATCCGCCAGGGCATCAACCTCGCCATCGAGAACTACGCCCTGCTGCACCGCCTCTGGACGGAGGAGGTCGTCGACTGGAAGGGCCACTTCCGCACCCCGCTGCAGGGCTTCACAGCCACGCCGCGCCCCCTCGACGGCATCGCGCCGTTCGTCTGGCACGGCTCGATCCGGTCCACCGAGATCGCCGAGCAGGCCGCATACTACGGCGACGGGTTCTTCGCCAACCACATCTTCTGGCCCGCCTCGCACACCGCTCAGATGGTGCAGCTCTACCGCGAGCGGTTCGAGCACTACGGACACGGCAAGGCCCACCAGGCCTACGTCGGCCTCGGCGGCCAGGTCTTCATGGCCAAGAACTCGCAGGACGCGGTCAGGCAGTTCCGGCCGTACTTCGACAACGCCCCGGTCTACGGCCACGGACCCTCGCTCGAGGACTTCACCGCGCAGACGCCCCTCACGGTCGGCAGCCCGCAGGAGGTCATCGACCGCACGCTCGGCTTCCGCGGCTACGTCGGCGACTACCAGCGTCAGCTCTTCCTGATCGACCACGCCGGCCTGCCCCTCAAGACCGTGCTCGAGCAGCTCGACCTGCTCGGCTCCGAGGTGGTGCCGGTGCTCCGCCGCGAGTTCGCCATCGGGCGTCCAGCCGACGTGCCGGATGCACCCACGCACGCGAACCAGGTGGCTCGCGCCGCCGAGGCGACTCCGGCTGTCTCCTCGGCCGACCCCGCAGCTGTCCCGGCGCTCCGATGAGCGCCGCACCCTCGGGCCTGCCGGCCAAGCGCATCGCCGTCGTCTCGGCCGGGCTCAGCCAGCCCTCGTCGACCCGTCTGCTCGCCGACCGCCTCGCCGAGGCCACGACCCGCGGCCTGGCGTCGCTCGGGGAGTCGGCCGACGTCGAGGTGATCGAGCTGCGCGATCTGGCGCACGACATCACCGACAACCTGCTGACCGGCTTCCCGTCGCCGGCCCTCGAGGCGGCCATCGCGGCCGTCACGAGCGCTGACGGCGTCATCGCCGTCAGCCCGGTGTTCACGGCGTCGTACAGCGGCCTGTTCAAGTCGTTCTTCGATGTCGTCGACAAGGATTCGCTCGCAGGAACTCCGGTCCTCATCGGCGCCACGGCCGGCTCCCCGCGCCACTCCCTCGTGCTCGACCTCGCCCTCCGGCCCCTGTTCGCGTATCTGCGCTCGGTCGTCGTGCCCCTCGGCGTCTTCGCCGCATCGGAGGACTGGGGCTCGGGCGACGAGACCACCACGACCCTCCCCGACCGTGTCGCCCGCGCCGGCGAGCAGCTCGCCGAGCTCGTCGCCGGTCACACGACGCGCCGCCCGGGTGCGTTCGACGCCGACGCCGTCGTGCCGTTCGAGGAGCAGCTCCGGCGCCTGTCGGCCGAATAGCAGGCCCGCCCCCGTCGGATCGGCACGGCCCCTCCCGATCCCGGGAGGGGCTGTGCCGTCTCGGCGGGGGCAGCAGGAAATGTCGGAGGCCTCCCGTACGTTGGGCCCACCATGAACGACACCGCCATCGCCTCCGCCACCGCCGAACTCGAGCGCTACCGCCAGCGCCGCCGTGAGCGAGCCACCGGCCCGCAGGGCTTCCTCGCCCTGACGAACACGCAGTGGGTCGACTCGGCGCAGCCGGTGTGGGGCGTGCCGGGCACCTGGGCTCCGGCGCCGAAGGGCCTCGGCGGCCTCGCCCTGACGGCGACGGAGGCCGACGGCGTCGTCGTCGACGGCGACGTGGTCGACGGCACGGTCTACGTCGCCGGCGACGACGCCATGGTGCCGTCGACGCTCCGCTTCGCGTCGGGGGCGACCGGCACCGTCATCGCCAACGACGACCGCTCGTCGTACGCCCTCCGGGTGTGGGACACCTCGTCCGACGCCGCGCAGGCGTTCGGCAGCGTCGACTCGTTCGACTTCGACCCGTCGTGGGTGGTCACCGCCGACTTCGTCCCTACCGAGGAGGGCGCGCAGGTCGACATCCGCCACCAGAAAGACCTCGAGCTGAGCCGCCCGCAGCCGTTGCCCGGCCTGATCCGCTTCAGCCGCGACGGCGTCGACTACGAGCTCGCCGCCTTCCCGTCCGGCGACGGCGACCGCCTGCAGCTCGTGTTCGGCGATGCGACGAACGGCGACAGCACCTACTCGGTCGGCCGCTTCCTCTTCCCGACGCCGTCCGACGACGGCACGATCACGCTCGACTTCAACCGCGCGGTCCTTCCACCCTGCGCCTTCTCGTACAACTTCAACTGCCCGATCCCGCCGAAGCAGAACCGCTTCGCGATCCCGATCGAGGCCGGCGAGAAGAACGTGCTCGCGAAAGACGGCTCGCTGCTTCACGCCTAGGCTGACGACATCCCGCGCGCCGGTAGAGTCGAACGTATGTTCACCGTGCTCGCCCGCCTGCCCGGCGAGGGGGTTCGGGCGACGCCGGTGACGCGGGGGCGCGGCGGCGCACTGGAGGTCGGCGAGGGGCGCGAGTTCCTGCCGTCCGAGATCGATGACGTGATCGTCGAGGGCGAGCACGCGGCGACGCGCTGGGTGTGGGACGACACGGCGCGCTGGTACCCGCGGCTGCTGGAGCGCGGCCTCCGGGTCGAGCGCTGCGTCGACCTCCGGCTGCTGCATGCGATCCTGCGGCGCTCCGCCTTCGCCGTCGGCGCTGAGATCCACGGGGAGGCCCCGGGCGTGTGGGACGCCCCTCAGGCCGCTCCGCACGACTCCGGCGCGCTGTTCGTCGTCGAGCCGGAGTCGCTGCCCGACCCCGTGGGCGAGTTCCTGCGCCAGAGGGCCGCGATCGAGGCCAGCGTCGAGCGACCGCGACTGGAGCTGCTGGCGGTGGCCGAGTCGACGGGCGCGCTGATCGCCGCCGAGATGCGGCACCGGGGCATCCCGTGGTCGGCTGAGCGCCACGACGACCTGCTCACGACCCTGCTGGGGCCTCGGTCGTCGATCGGCGCACGGCCGGCCGCGATGCAGCGCGACCTCGCCGAGATCCGCGTGGCCCTCGCATCACCCGACCTCAACCCCGACTCGCCCGGCGAGCTGCTGAAGGCCCTTCGCGGCGCCGGTCTCGACGTGCGGACCACCCGCCAGTGGGAGCTCCGGGAGCTGGAGCATCCCGTCATCGAGCCTCTGCTCGCCTACAAGAAGAAGCAGCGCCTGTTCGCCGCGAACGGCTGGGCGTGGGTCGACGAGTGGATCGTCGGCGGGCGGTTCAGGCCGGAGTACGTCCCGGCCGCCGCCGCGACGGGCCGGTGGGGCACCTCGGGCGGCGGAGCGCTGCAGCTGCCGAAGGCCGTGCGCGGCGCGGTGATCGCCGACGACGGCTGGACGCTCGTCGTGGCCGACGCGTCGCAGCTCGAGCCGCGGATCCTGACCGCCCTCTCGCGCGACCGGGCCATGGCCCGGGCCGGCGCCGGAGACCTCTACGAGGGGATCGTCGCGACCGGGGCCCTGGCCACGCGCGCCGAGGCGAAGGTCGCCATGCTGGGCGCGATGTACGGCGCGACCTCGGGCGACGGCGGCCGCCTCATGCCCCGCCTCACGAGAGCGTTCCCCGACGCGATCGCGTTCGTCGAGAAGGCGGCGCGCGAGGGAGAGCACGGGGGAGTGGTGCACACCCTCCTCGGCCGGACGTCGCCCAAGCCGGGTGGCGAGGCGCTCCCGCCGGAGATGGGCACCGGAGACGTGGGCACCGCTGAGCGTGCCTGGGGCCGTTTCACGCGCAACTTCGTCGTGCAGGGCACCGCCGCCGAGTGGGCCCTGTGCTGGATGGGGTCGTTGCGGCGCCGTCTGGCCGAGCGCTTCGGCACCGACGACGACGCGCCGCACCTGGTGTTCTTCCTGCACGACGAGGTCGTCGTGCACGCGCCCGAGCAGAGTGCGGCCGAGGTCGCGGGCCTGGTCGAGGAGGCCGCGGCGGAGGCCGGGCGCCTGCTGTTCGGGTCGGCTCCGGTGCTGTTCCCTGTCACGGTGGCGACCGTGCGCTCGTACGCCGATGCCAAGTAGAGGGCGATTCCGGGTTCCCGGGGATTACACAGTTGTGATTTCCAGGCTTGATCGGCCATAATTCACACAGAACCACCACGAAGCATCCGTTCACCAGGTCGATGGGGAAGTCGCACCTAATCGAACGGAGGAATCGTGGCTGCAACAACCAACACTGCGTCGGTGGCGCAGGGCGTCCTTTTCGTCCACTCGTCCCCACGTGCTTTGAGCCCGCATGTCGAGTGGGCTGCTGGTCGAGCCCTCGGCCGTGCGGTCAACTTCACGTGGGCTGATCAGCCTGTCCTGAAGGGCTCGCTTCGCGCTGAGTTCCACTGGGAGGGCCCCGCCGGCACCGGCGCCGCCATCGCGTCCGCGTTGCGCGGGTGGGAGCACCTGCGCTATGAGGTGACCGAAGACCCGTCTGACGGGGCTGACGGCGGGCGCTGGATGCACACGCCCGACCTCGGCGTCTTCTTCGCGCAGACCGACTCCGTGGGCAACACGGTCGTGCCCGAAGACCGGATCCGCTACGCGATGGAGATCGCAGGATCGAACACCCTCGAGCTCCACCGCGAGCTGCGTCTCGCCCTCGGCCAGGCGTGGGACGACGAGCTGGAGGCGTTCCGCCACGCCGGCGAGGGCAACCCCGTCGTGTGGCTCCACAAGGTCGGCTAGACGCGTCAGACTGCACCACGTGCGGCCCCATCGACACGGGGGCGTGCAAGACGAAGGCCCGGTCGCGAGACCGCGCCTTCGTGCGTCCGCCAGACCACGGATCGGCCGCAGGCGGCCGCCGCTCAGACGGCGGTGGTGGTCACCGGAGACGCCGGACGACCGGAGCCTGTCGAAGGTCCGGCGCCGCAGGCGACCGCCGCTCAGACAGCGGTGGTGGTCACCGGAGACGCCGGACGACCGGAGCCTGTCGAAGGTCCGGCGCCGCAGGCGGCCGCCGCTCAGACGGACCTGAGGGCGACGACCGCGTTGTGCCCGCCGAACCCGAACGACGTCGAGATCGCCACGATCGGCTCGTCGCCGATGGCGCGCGGCTCGGTGACGAGGTCGATGTGGATGCTGTCGTCCATCTGGGTCGTATTGATCGTCGGCGGCAGCGTCTTCTCGGCGAGGGCCTTGACCGTGAACGCGGCCTCGATCGCCCCGGCACCGCCGAGCAGGTGACCGGTCGACGACTTGGTGGCCGAGATCGCGATGCTGCCGAGATGGTCGCCGAACACGCGCTCGAGGGCGCGGATCTCGGCGATGTCGCCGACGGGCGTCGAGGTCGCGTGGGCGTTGATGTGTGCGACGTCGGTGCGCTCCACTCCGGCGCGCTCCAGGGCGTTGATCACGGCGCGGGCGCCACCGGTGCCCTCCGGGTCGGGAGCGGTGATGTGGAAGGCGTCGCTGGTGACGGCGCCGCCGAGCAGCTCGGCGTAGATGCGGGCACCGCGGGCGAGGGCGTGCTCCTCGGTCTCGATGACCAGGGCGGCACCGCCGGCGCCCAGGACGAAGCCGTCGCGGGTGACGTCGTAGGGGCGCGATGCAGTGGCCGGGTCGTCGCTGCGCGAGGAGAGAGCGTGCATCGCCGCGAAGGCGGCGAGGGGGAGCGGGTGGATCGAGGCCTCCGACCCGCCGGCGATGACGATGTCGGCATCGCCGTTCTGCAGGTGGTCGTACGCATTGGCGATCGACTCGGTGCTGGAGGCGCAGGCCGACACGACGGTCCGGGCACCGGCACGGGCACCCAGCGCCATCGAGACGGCGGCGGCCGGGCCGTTCGGCATGAGCATGGGGATCGTCATCGGGAGGACGCGGCGGGCGCCCTTCTCGCGGAGGGTGTCCATGCCGTCCGTCAGGGTCCAGATGCCCCCGATGCCGGTGGCCCAGTCGACCAGGAAGCGCTCGGGCACGACCTCGGGTGATCCTGCGTCCGCCCAGGCCTCGCGCGCAGCGATGAGCGCGTACTGGCTGGAGGGGTCGAGGCGCTTCGTCTCTTGACGGGTCAGCACCTCGTCGGGCGAGACCTTGACGCTGCCCGCGAAGCGGATGGGGAGGTCGTACGTCTCGACCCACGGCTCGTCGACGGTGCGGATGCCGCTCTCTTTGGCGAGCAGCGCGGTCCAGGTG
Source organism: Frondihabitans sp. OV104 (assembly GCF_057787745.1). NCBI lineage: Bacteria > Bacillati > Actinomycetota > Actinomycetes > Micrococcales > Microbacteriaceae > Frondihabitans > Frondihabitans sp. OV104. Next base: position 1,292,206 of record NZ_CM173541.1, on the reverse strand, counting down.
TCGGCGAACGTTCCGCCGAGGGGGGTGGTCGCACCGATGCCGGTGACGACGATCTTCTTGGTCACAATGGTCTCCTAAACGATCGGGGCGACAGGCCCCGGAAACAGCGCTCGGCCCGCGCCGAGACGACGCGGGCCGAGCTGCGGGACGACTAGCCCTGAGCCTTGGTGATAAAGGTCACGGCGTCGCCGACGGTCTTGAGGTTCTTGACCTCGTCGTCGGGGATCTTGACGTCGAACTTCTCTTCGGCGTTGACGACGATCGTCATCATCGAGATCGAGTCGATGTCGAGGTCGTCGGTGAACGACTTGTCCATCTCGACGGTGTCGGTGGCGATACCGGTCTCGTCGTTGATGAGCTCGGCCAGGCCGGCCAGGACTTCTTCGGTGGACTGTGCCATTGTTGTTCTCTCCTTGAGGTGTCGTTGTGACCGGGGTAAATCCTATTGCACGGTGTCAGCGCGGGTGCACGGCACGCTGGACCGGTGGTTTTCGAAGGGCTCCGCTCGGCTTCGAGGGCGCAGGAACTCGGGCCCCTACGGCAGCACGACCACCTGGGCCCCGAACACCAGGCCGGCCCCGAACCCGATCTGGAGCGCGAGTCCGCCCGAGAGCTCCGGGTGCTCCGCGAGCAGGCGGTGCGTGGCGAGCGGGATGCTCGCCGCCGAGGTATTGCCGGTGGTCTCGATGTCGCGCCCGATCACGACCGTGTCGGGCAGGCCGAGCTGCTTCGCGAACTCGTCGATGATGCGCATGTTGGCCTGGTGCGGCACGAAGGCAGCGAGATCGGAGGCCTGGATGCCGGCCTTCTCGAGGGCGAGCTTCGCGGCCTTGGCCATCTCCCACACGGCCCAGCGGAAGACCGTCTGGCCCTCCTGGCGGATGGTCGGCCAGGCGATGTCGCCGGCTCCCTCGCGGTAGGCGCGGGTCGTGGCGGTCATGCCGATGGTGTCCCACTTCGACCCGTCGGAGCCCCACACGGTGGGCGAGATGCCGGGGGTGTCGCTGGGGCCGACGATCGCGGCGCCCGCGCCGTCGGCGAGGAGGAACGAGATGGAGCGGTCGGTCGGCTCGATGATGTCGCTGAGCTTCTCGGCGCCGACGACGAGGACGTACTCGGCGATACCCGACTTGATGAGGGCGTCGGCCTGGGCGATTCCGTAGGCGTACCCAGCGCAGGCGGCGCTGATGTCGTAGGCCGCGGCGGGGTTGGCCCCGACGCGCTCGGCGAGGAGCGCCGCCATCGACGGGGTCGGCACGGTGTTGCTGATCGTCGCGACGAGCACGGCGCCGATCCGCGACGGGTCGATGCCGGCCTTCTCGATGGCCTCGCGCGACGCGGTCTCGGCGAGGTCGATGGCCTCGACGTCGCGGCTGGCGCGCATGCGGGTGATGACGCCGGTGCGCTGGCGGATCCACTCGTCAGACGAGTTGATCGGCTCGATGATGTCGGCGTTGGGCACCACAACGTCGCCGCGCGCGGCGCCGAACGAGTAGATGCGCGTGAACTCGCGGGTGGGGTTCTGGAGGAGGGTCGGGGTCATGAGGCTGCTCCCTGCAGGAGGTCGACGGCGGCCCGGAGGTCGTCGGGGGTCTTGATGGCGACGGTCGGAAGCTTCTCGCCCGACGGGCTCTTCAGACCGCGCTTGGCGAGGCCGACGAGGGCTCCGGCGGGGGCCAGCTCGATGAGCCCGGTCACGCCCGCGGCGGTGAACGACTCCATCGTGCGGTCCCAGCGGACGGGCGAGGCGACCTGGTCGACGAGCAGGTCGACGAACCGGCGGCCGTCGGCGATCTCGGACCCGTCGAAGTTGGTCCAGAGGCGCGTCGTCGGGTCGGACGTGGCGATGGCGGCTGCGGCCGTGCGCAGGGGGTCGACGGCCGAGCCCATGTAGCGGGTGTGGAAGGCGCCGGCCACCTGGAGGGCGATGACGCGGGCCTTGGCCGGAGGCTCCTCGGCCAGGCGGGCGAGGGCGTCGAGCGCACCCGCCACGACGATCTGGCCGCCGCCGTTGAAGTTGGCGGGCTCGAGGCCCAGCTCTGCGAGCTTCGCCAGGACCTCGGTCTCGTCGCCGCCGAGGACGGCGCTCATTCCGGTGGGCTCCGCGGCCGCAGCGGCCGCCATGCCGGACGCCCGGACGGTGACGAGGGAGACCGCGTCGGCCTCCGACACCACGCCGGCGAGAGCGGCGGCGGTGAGCTCGCCCACCGAGTGGCCGGCGACTCCGGCGACGGCGGAGCGGTCGACGCGGTCGAACAGCGCGCGGGCCGTCACGAGGCCGGCGGCGACGATGAGCGGCTGCGCCACCGCGGTGTCGCGGATCGTGTCGGCGTCAGACGAGGTGCCGTGCGCGACGAGGTCGACACTCGATGCGTCCGACAGCTCTTCGAGCTGGGCGCGCGCCGCGGGGTCGTCGATCCAGGGAGTGAGGAAGCCGGGGGTCTGCGATCCCTGGCCGGGAGCTACGAGAACGATCACCGGACCATCCTGCCAACCAATCGAGCCACGGCGCTGTGGCGACTCGACCAAGAATCCGGCCGAGCGTTGTATGAGTCGCTCACTTGGCGGCGCCTCCGCGCTTAATTCGACGCGTCGGGGTGTCGGGATCGGCGATCGAGCCCAGGATCAGGGCGGCCTGCAGGATCAGCGCCTCGCGGGCGCCGGTGGCGTCCCACCCGATCACGTCGGTCACGCGCTTGAGGCGGTACCTCACCGTGTTGGGGTGGACGAAGAGCTCTCGGGCCGTCGCCTCGAGGGATCGGCCGTTGTCGAGGTAGCACCAGAGCGTGGTCAGCAGCTCGGACGAATGCGCCTTGAGCGGCCGGTAGATGCGGTTCACGAGCGTGGTCCGGGCGACGGGATCGCCGGCGAGGGCGCGTTCCGGCAGGAGGTCGTCGGCCTGAGCCGGTCGGGGTGCGTTGCGCCAGGCACGCGCCACGGCGAATCCGGCGAGAGCGGCCTTGGCGCTGCCGGACGCGTCGACGAGCCCGGGCACCTCGTGGCCGAGGACGAGCGGCCCGTCGCCGAAGCCGGGCTCGAGTGCCTGCGCGATCTCGGTGAATGACGGATGCAGCTTGGCGGTCGCCGGCGCGGCGGTGATCGGAGACGAGGCGACTCGTCCTGCCGGATGACCACCGTCGGCGGCCGTCGTGCTGAGCTCGTCTTCGGCGTCGGACTCGGCGCGGCCGATCACGAGGACCAGCCGCGACCCCTGAACGCCGATGAGCACGTCGGCGTCGAGGTGCCGGGCGGTGCGGCGCAGCACGTCGACGTCGAGCATGCGCGGGGCCGTGCCCACGAGCACGGCGACCTCGCCGTGGCCGTGCCAGCCGAGGGCCGCGATGCGCGACGGCAGCTCGTCGTCGTACTCGCCCGAGAGGATCGAGTCGACGACCAGGGCCTCGAGCCTGGCGTCCCACAGGCCGCGCGCTTCGGCGGCGCGGGCGTACACGTCGGCCGCGGCGAATGCGATCTCGCGCGAGTAGAGCAGGATCGCCTCGCGGAGGTAGCTGTCGCGGTCTTGCACGCGGTCTTCGACCACCTCGCAGGTGACGCGGATCAGCTGCAGGGTCTGTTGGAGGCTGACGCTCCGGAGCAGCTCGCGAGGAGCCGCTCCGAACACGTCCGCCGCGATCCACGGCGTCGCCTTGGGGTCCTCGAACCAGCTGATGAACGACGAGATTCCGGCCTGGGCGACGAGGCCCACGGCCGAGCGCCGCCCTGGTGGCATGGAGCCGTACCAGGGCAGCGTCTCGTCGAGCTTCTTGATCGTCGCGGTGGCGAACTCGCCCGAGACGGCCCGAAGCCACGCCAGCGTCTTCTTCTTGGCCGCCGGGTCTTGAGTGCGCGGGGCGCTCACGACCGGATCAGCTCTCCCCGCCGGCCGACCCCGAGGTTCCGGCCGTCACCTCGTGCAGCTGGTAGCGGTCGATGGCCTGCTGCACGACGCTCGGGTCGACCTCGCCGCGCTTGGCGAGAGCCTGCAGCGTGCGGACCACCATCGACGGGCCGTCGATCTTGAAGAAGCGTCGGGCGGCCGGACGCGTGTCGGAGAACCCGAAGCCGTCGGCGCCGAGCGTGTAGTAGTCGCTCGGGACGAACTGGCGGATCTGGTCCTGGACGGCGTGCATGAAGTCGGAGACCGCGACGACCGGCCCCTCGGCACCCTGCAGCTTCTGCGTCAGGTACGGGACTTTCGGCTCGTCGTTCGGGTAGAGGAAGTTGTGCTCGTCGGCGGCGAGGCCGTCGCGGCGCAGCTCGGTCCAGCTCGTGACGCTCCAGACGTCGGCCGCGACGTTCCAGTCCTCGGCCAGGAGCTGCTGCGCCTCGAGCGCCCACGGGACGCCGACGCCCGAGGCGAGGAGCTGCGCGCGCGGCCCCAGGTTCTGCGCCTCGGAGATGCGGTGGATGCCCTTGACGATGCCCTCGACGTCGACGCCCTCGGGCTCCACAGGCTGCTGCATCGGCTCGTTGTACACCGTGATGTAGTACATGACGTTGGGGTCGGGGTGGCTCGCGTTGCCCTGGTCGTCGGTGCCGTACATGCGCTCGACTCCGGCCTTGACGATCTGGCCGATCTCATAGCCGTACGCCGGGTCGTAGCTGACGACGGCCGGGTTGGTCGAGGAGAGCAGGTGCGAGTGTCCGTCGGCGTGCTGCAGGCCCTCGCCGGTGAGCGTGGTGCGGCCGGCGGTGGCGCCGATGATGAAGCCGCGTGCCATCTGGTCGCCCGCGGCCCACATGGCGTCGCCGGTGCGCTGGAAGCCGAACATCGAGTAGAAGACGTAGACCGGGATCAGCGGCTCGCCCTGCGTCGAGTAGCTGGTGCCCGCAGCGGTGAAGGCCGCGAAGGCGCCGGCCTCGTTGATCCCGACGTGGATGATCTGGCCCTGCGGGCTCTCCTTGTAGGCCAGGAGCTGCTCGCGGTCGACCGACGTGTAGGTCTGGCCCTTGGGGTTGTAGATCTTCGAGGTCGGGAAGTACGCGTCCATGCCGAACGTGCGCGCCTCGTCGGGGATGATCGGGACGATGCGGTGGCCGAAGCCGGGTGCGCGCAGCAGGTCTTTCAGGAGGCGCGCGAACGCCATGGTCGTGGCGACCTCCTGCTTTCCCGAGCCCTTCTTGACGACGCCGTAGGCGGCCTCGTCGGGCACGGGGATCTGCGTGAACTTCGATCGGCGCTCGGGGATGTACCCGCCGAGCTCGCGACGGCGCGCCTGGAGGTACTCGATCGCCTCGTCGTTCTGACCGGGGTGGTAGTACGGCGGCAGGTACGGGTTCTCTTCGAGAGTCGCGTCGGTGATGGGGATGCTCATCTCGTCGCGGAACTTCTTGAGGTTGTCGAGTGTCAGCTTCTTCATCTGGTGGGTCGCGTTGCGGCCCTCGAACGACGGGCCCAGGCCGTAGCCCTTGACCGTCTTCGCCAGGATGACCGTGGGCTGGCCCTTGTGCTCGACCGCCGCCTTGTAGGCCGCGTAGACCTTGCGGTAGTCGTGGCCGCCGCGCTTGAGGTTCCACACGTCGTCGTCGGAGTAGTTCTTGACGAGCTCGAGGGTGCGCGGGTCGCGGCCGAAGAAGTTCTCGCGCACGTAGGCGCCCGACTCGGCCTTGTACGTCTGGTAGTCGCCGTCGGGGGTGCGATTCATCAGGTTGACGAGCGCGCCGTCGTCGTCGCGGGACAGCAGTTCGTCCCACTCGCGACCCCAGACGACCTTGATGACGTTCCAGCCGGCTCCGCGGAAGAAGCTCTCGAGCTCCTGGATGATCTTGCCGTTGCCGCGGACCGGGCCGTCGAGGCGCTGCAGGTTGCAGTTGATGACGAAGTTCAGGTTGTCGAGGCCGTCGTTGGCCGCCACCTGGAGCTGGCCGCGGCTCTCGACCTCGTCGAGCTCGCCGTCGCCGAGGAACGCCCAGACCTGCTGGTCGGAGGCGTCCTTGATGCCGCGGTTGGTGAGGTACTTGGCCTGCTGGGCCTGGTAGATCGCGTTGATCGGTCCGAGGCCCATCGACACGGTCGGGAACTGCCAGTAGTCGGGCATGAGCCGCGGGTGCGGGTACGACGACAGGCCGTCGACGCCGTGCGACTTCTCCTGGCGGAATCCGTCGAGCGCGTGCTCGTCGAGGCGGCCCTCGAGGAAGGACCGGGCGTACATGCCGGGGGAGGCGTGGCCCTGGAAGAAGATCTGGTCGCCGCCGCCGGGAGCGCCCTGCGCACGGAAGAAGTGGTTGTAGCCGACCTCGTAGAGAGCGGCCGACGAGGCGTAGGTCGAGATGTGGCCGCCGACCGAGATGCCGGGTCGCTGCGCGCGGTGCACGGTGATGGCCGCGTTCCAGCGGATCCACTTGCGGTAGCGGCGCTCGAGGTCTTCGTCGCCCGGGAACTGGGGCTCGTTCTCGGGGGCGATCGTGTTGATGTAGTCGGTGGTCGGCACCATCGGCACGTTGACGTGCAGATCGCGCGACCGCGACAGGAGACTGAGCATGATCTCGCGAGCGCGCTCGTGGCCGTGAGTCGCGACGAGGGCGTCGAGCGACTCTCTCCACTCCGCGGTCTCTTCGGGATCCCTGTCGAAATCGTCGACCGAATACGGATCCTGATCGTTTACCGACACCCTTGACCTCGTTCGTTTTGTAGGCAGACACAGTCGTGTCGAGCACATCATCGTCCGGGGGTGGGGACGGGTCGGGCCCGACGACAACACTCTACTGACTCCGGCCGGGAGCGCCTCTCAGTCGCAGTCCTTGCATTCCCGGAGCGCAGGCGTAGCATTGCCAGCCGTGCCTCGCGCCACCTCTGCGAGCCACGATCTGAGAGGACAACACAGCATGGCTCTGGAGAACGACGTCCGGGCTCCCGACTTCGACCTGCCGAACCAGTACGGCGAGCACGTCCGTCTGGCCGACTTCCGCGGCGTCAAGCCAGTCGCCCTCGTGTTCTTCCCGCTCGCCTTCTCGAGCACCTGCACCACCGAGCTGTGCCAACTCCGCGACAACATCGCCCTCTTCAAAGACCACCGGATCGAGCTCATCGGCATCTCCGTCGACTCGAAGGCGACGCTCCGATCGTTCGCCGAGACCGAAGGCTACGACTTCACGCTTCTCGCCGACTTCTGGCCGCACGGCGAGGTCGCGAAGGAGTACGGCGTCTTCCTCGAGCACAAGGGCTTCGCCAACCGTGCGACGTTCCTGATCGACATCGACGGCGTGATCCAGGAGCATTTCGTCACCGCGCCGGGTCAGGCGCGCGACATGGCCGACTACCGGGCTGCGCTCGACGCGCTCGTGCCCGTGGGCGTCTGATCCGCTTCCTGAACTGAGCCGCTTCCTGAACTGAGCGTCATCCTTGCCCAAGGACGAGGGCGCGCTTCGCGAGGATCTCGCCCCGTGAGTGCGAGCCCCACGAGGAAGCGCGGAGTTCCTGCGCCCCCTCACAAGGACGAACCCCTCGAGCGTCCTTGCGAGCAGAGCGGTTCTAGCGCAGGAACTCGCTGACGACCGCCTCGCCCGGCCTCGCCGGCGCGTCCGCGCCCGCCCGCCGACGCCCGAGCAGCCAGAGTCCGAGCGGCAGGGCGAGCGCGCCGATGACGGCGAGCCTCAGGTCGAGGCCGTCGAGCATGACGGCGAACGGCGGTGCGATCAGCAGGACGGCCGCCACCGCGATGACCCACGCCGCAGGACCCCGACGCCCCGCTGGCAGCGCCGCCGGCGGCTTCTCGAGCCGGCCGACCACCAGCGAGACGGCGAAGGCCAGGCCGATGACCGCGAGGTACATCGGGATGCGGGTCAGCCACCAGACCCGCGATCCCGGGTCGGGGAAGGGCGCGCCGACCGCGAGCAGGGCGCCGTTGACGATGATCAGCAGCGGCAGGTGCCACAGGTAGACGGTCATGCCGCGGCTGCCGACCAGAAAGACGACGGCCCGCGCCGCCTTCGTCTGCATGAGCCGCGCCAGAGCCGGGCGGAGCAGCCGCAGCAGGCAGAGCTGAGCGATGGCCAGCAGCATGAGCGGCGTCATCGGCGGGTTCAGGTCGACGAGCATGTTGGCCGACCAGCGGTGCGATCCGGTGAGGGGGAGCATCGCGAGGTACGCCGCCGCCGCCACGACGATGAGGACGACCGGCCGGGCGCGCTCCAGCCAGCCCGCCGCGTAGGCGAAGCCGAGCTGCTGCGCGAAGAGCCACACGAAGACGAGGTTGAGCAGCCCGACGTTCGTCACGTGGGTCTGGTAGCGGACGACGTCGACCGCGAAACCGCCGACGAACAGGACGATGAGCGTGACGACCGGGCGTGTCGCCTGAAGGTGCGCCATCGCGGGCACGAACAGCTGCGTGATGCCGTAGGCGGCGAGGAACCAGAGCGGGGAGCCGATGCCCGCGGCCGTCTCGTCGAGGACCCCGGCGTCGACGCCGAGCGCGGTCGCCACGAGGAGGCCGACCGCCAGGAACACGTAGATTCCGGCCGCCGGGCGTCCCAGGCGCTGCAGTCGTCCGCGGACGTAGTCGCCGGCGTCGCCGCCGCGGCGTCTCGTCGACGCCCACGCCGTGGCGCTGGCGAACCCGCCGACCACGAAGAACAGCGGCATGATCTGCCCGACCCAGGTGGCCGCGTCGAACCACGACTCGCCCTCGAGGGGCCTGGTGGTGACGATCCCGCCCGACGCGTCGACACCCACGCCGACCATCAGCACGTGGATGACGACGACGAGGAGCACGCAGGCGACCCGGGCGAGGTCGACAGTAAGGTCTCGACCCGACAGATCCGCGCCGCCCCCGCGCGAACCCTGAGCAGCAGCGTTCATGACGGCACGCTAGCCCGCCGCGCCCCGAAAGCGCATCATCCTCTCGGCCGGTCTTGGCTAGCATGGACCCTGCGCACGCTCCCGACGGAGTGCTGCGGGCCTTTAGCTCAGTTGGTAGAGCGCCACGTTTACACCGTGGATGTCATCGGTTCGAGCCCGGTAGGGCCCACTCCCGCACCCGCAGTGCCACGCCCCGCCACCCGCACCCGCTAGGGTGCCGCACGTGACCACCGTCGAGAGCAGCACGCCGGCGGAGGCCGCCGTGCCGCGCCGACATCGACTGCGCCTCGAGACGACGGCGGCCGTGTCTGCCGTGACGGTGACGGTCGCGCTCCTGCTGTTCCTCGGGGCGACGCGCAGCTCGCCGGTGTTCTTCGGCGACGAGATCGGCTACCTCGCCAACGCCATCGCGCTGGCCGGGGGGCCGCACCTGCAGCTCGACGCCGGCTCGTACTACCCGGGCTGGTCGTTCGTGCTGGTGCCGCTGTGGTGGGCGTTCCGCGACCCGCTGGCGATGTACCAGGGCGCGGTCGTGCTCTCGGCGCTGTCGCAGGTCGCGACGATCCCCGTGCTCGCGCTCCTCGGCCGACGCCTCGGTCTCACGACCGGGCAGTCGCTCCTCGCCGCGTGCGCCGTCGTCGCCCTTCCGGCGCACGCCCTCCTGGCGGGATTCGCCCTCGCCGAGAGCTTCGCCGGCCTCCTCGTCGCCGCGACCGCCCTCGCCGTAGTCGCCGCCGCGCAGACCGGCGACCGCCGCTGGTTCGCGGCCGCCGGTGCCCTTGCGGGCGCCGCGTTCGTCACCCACGGCCGCCTGGCGCCGCTCGTCGCGGCCACTCTCGTCTGGGCAGCCCTCCTCCTCTGCCGCAAGAACCGGCGTGCCGCCGCCGCCCTCGCCCTCCCCGCCCTGCTCGTCGCAGGGGCAGGCTACGCCGTCTACCGCCATCTCGAGCTCACGGTCTACGGATCGACGGCCCGCGAGTCGACGGGGATCGCCCGCCTGCTCGGCAGCGAAGCCGGCCCGACGGCGCTCGGCGGCAGCGGCCAGGCCTGGTACGCGCTGGTGGCGACGGCGGGCCTGGCGATCCCGGGCGTGCTGCTCGGCGTGCGGGCCGTGGTCGCCGAGGTGCGGGCGCGCCGGTTCGGGTGGGCGTCGTGGGGCGCGGTCGCGTTCCTGGGCCTCGTCGCCATCGGCGTCACCTACGTGAGCCACGCCGTCGGCCGGAGCGAGCGCCTCGACCTGTTCTTCTACGGCCGGTACCTGCAGCCGGCGACCGACCTGGTCGCCCTCCTGGGGCTCGTGCAGCTCGTGCGGCTGAGACCCCGGCACCGGTTCAGGAACTCGGCCCTCGTTCTCGCGTCCCTGATCGCCGCCGCCGCGGCCTACTGCCTGCTCGCGGCCGCCGCCGTGCCCGCCTCGCGCGAGACCCGGGCCGGCTGGAACGCCATGAACGTGCTCGGACTGTCGCCGTTCACCTGGCACCACGGCCGCGAGGTCACAGTGCCCGCGGTGCAGGCCTCGCTCGTCGCCGCAGCGGCCCTGGCTCTGCTGCTCGTGCTCCGAAGGATCCCGCGCGGCCCGACCTGGATGCTGACCGCCGCAGTCGCTCTCGCCCTCGCGGGGTCGATCGTCGGCCAGGCGCGCACCGTCGTGCCCGCCTACTCCTCGTACGCGAGCGCGTTCGTGCTTGCGCCGCTCGTCGAGAAGGAGCCCGGCGCCAGCGTCTCGTTCGACGTCAGGCGCAACCCGCTCCGCCCCGTCACCGGCACCGCCATCAGCCAGAACGCGTACCAGTTCTTCCTCGCGCCGACCGTCGTGCCGGTCATCGACACCGGCGACGCGATGCCGACGACCGACCTCGTCATCACGCGCAGGAACTGGCCGGCGGGCATAGCCGCCGGCTGGAGGCTCATCGCCAACGACGCCCGCTACGACAACTCGCTGTGGGCGAGGCCCTGAGCCGTCGGGGTCAGCCGAGGAACGTGCGCGAGCCCCAGCTCGTCGTCGTGCCGACGGCCTTGCGGGACGGGAACGGGTTCGCGGAGTCGCCCGTGCCGGCGAAGACGTACATCTGGCCCGACTTGCCGATGGCCATCAGGTCGGCCTTGCCGTCGCCGGTGAAGTCGCCGGGCGTGAAGATCTTCGTGTAGTTGCTCCAGCCGGTCTGGGGCACGGTCGTCTTGACGAGGCCGGCGACGGTCGGGATGTGCGTGTAGAGGGCGAGACCGCCTGACGAGTCGCGAGCCAGCAGGTCGGAGTACCCGTCGCCGTTGAAGTCGGAACCGCCGACGACCAGGTTCTTGGAGTTCCAGCCGGAGGCCAGCTGCACGCGGCCGCTGAACCTCCCGGTCTTGTCACCGAGGTAGAGCCACAGGACGCCGACCTTGTCGACCGCGGTGATGTCGGCGTAGCCGTCGCCGTTGAAGTCACCCGCCGACGCGATCTTCGTCATGGTCGACCAACCCGACGCCGCGGTCACGCGCGTGCCGAGCGAGCCCTTCGGGCTGACGGGGAAGTAGTACAGCGAGCCCGAGGTGCCGCGCGCGTAGAGGCCCGGGTTGCCGCTCGACGTCGCCGTGCCCACGGCGGCGAACGCGTTGTACGAGTTCATGCCGGTGCCGAGCGACACGTTGGCGGGGGAGAGGAAGGCGCCCTTTCCGTCACCCCGGTAGTCGTAGAGCGTGCCGGTCGAGGTGATCGCCAGGATGTCGGTCCTGCCGTCGGCGTTGTAGTCGTGCAGGCGCGTCGTCGGCGTGTTGGTGAACTGGTACGTCGGATCGGCCAGCAGGCGGAGCGACGTCATCGTGCCGTTGTAGGCGTCCTGGTCGCCGGGGAAGGGCGACTCCTTGTCGGAGTACTGCCAGAGGGACCACGCCGCCCAGTTCTTCGGGACCGCTCCGGGGCCCGCGGCGGCGTTCGACGTGTACTTCGCGAAGAACAGCGGGTTGGCGGTGAAGCTGGTGGTCGAGCTGCCGACGCACCTGGCCCAGAAGTCGGCGTTGGTGTAGATGACCGGGATGCGGGTCGTGTTCTTGGCGACCTGAGCCGAGAACGCGGAGATCCACGAGCGCATCTCCGACTGCGACATGTCATAGCAGGCACCGATGTCCGGCTGCTGGGCCTTCGTGTTGACCTCGAGGTCGAGCATCGGCGGCAAAGTCGATCCGCCGGGCGACCAGAGCGCCCCCTGCGGCGTCTTCGACCTCTGCGAGTTGAAGTAGTCGGCCTGCTGCACGGCGCGGCCGGCGTTCGTCGAGGCGGTCCCCACGTTCGGCGCAGCCAGGTGATAGGCGCCGCGGACGTAGCCGGCCTTGAGAGAGCCGTTCCACTGCGCAGCGAAGTTGTCGTTGACGACCTTCACACCACCGCTGGCCTTGATGTACACGAACCGCGCCTTGTACGCGCCGCTGTAGAGCGACGACCACTTGGCGTCCGAGATCGCTCCCTGGTACTGGCTGACGTCGAAGCCGCGGATGCCGGTCGGTGCGGTGGTGGCGGCATCGGCCGGCGCGACCCCCGCGACGGCGACGAACCCGGACACGACGAGACTCGCGAGGCCGACGATGGCGACGCGACGAATGGAACGGTGCATGGAGCGATTCCCCCTGTTGGTGCGATGGTCGTCTTCAGCGTACGTCGCGGATCACTCCGTTCCCACCCGTCTGCAGGATGACCTGCCCGAGGCCGTCCCTCGCGCCACCGCCTGACGCCGGAGCCGGGCGGGTTAACCCGCTCCCCGGCGCGTCCCCCCGCCGACGGCGGCAGGGAGCACATATCATTCCGCCATGAAGTACCAGCGGGAATCGAGTGTGGCGGGGACGGTGACGGCCATCATGGACGCTGACGAGCACCCGATCCGACACGCGATCTACACTCCCGCCGACGGCGTCCCGATCGTCCGTGCGGATGACGATCCCGCCTTCATCGAAGACACGCTGCCCCGGTCGCCGCGGTCCGCGTTCGACGCCGCGCCGGCGACTCCGGTCGCGCCCGAGCCCGACGAGACCAGGCCCAGCGAGACCAGGCCCAGCGAGACCGAGCCCGACGAGACCGAGCCCGACGAGGCGTTCCCCGAAGAGACCGTTCCGTACGCTCCCGGCGACGTCCCCGAGCCGATCGACGACGGGCTGACCGACGAGGAGCGCGGATACCCGATTCCGCCTCAGCGCGGGTCCCTCGACGACGACGTCCTCGTGCCCCTGGTCGAGCGCCACACCACCGACACCGCGACCATCGACCTCATCGGCATCGTGCAGGCTCAGATGAAGCTCCGACTCGCCGAGGCGCGCCGCTTCGCCGAGTGGGAGGCGCAGATCCAGCGGATCGGCACCGACGAGGCACTCGAAGAGCTGGAGCGGACCCGACTGCACTTCACAGGCGTCATCCCGATCCAGACCGGCCCCACCGTCATCTCGATCGTGCAGTCCCCGCCGCCCGTGCTCATCACGATCGACCAGGCCCCGACCGGCGAGGCCCTCGTGCCCGAGCGCATCCTGCCGGTCATCGAGACGTCCCCGATCATCCCCGCCGGCACGGTGCCCGACCCCGCAGTGAGCACCAACGCGCACGTCGAGCGCGCACGCATCTCGGATGAGGAGCTGCTCGACACTCCCGGCGAGGCAGCCCCGGCCTCTCGGGCCGCCGCGAAGCCCGCCCCGTCGTCGCTCACGCTGACGCGCACGGCGATCCCCGCCCTCTCCGTCCTCGCGGCGCTGGTCGTGATCGCCGGCATCGTCACCACCGCCGTCGGAGCACCCCTCGCGGTGTCCGGCGCCCTGGCGGCGGTCTCCGTCCTCGCCGCCGCCTGGCTCGGCATCGTCGCGGGCCGTCAGGCTCTCCGGCTCCGCTCCTCGGGGGCGGCGACCGGCCGCACCGGCGCCGCGCTGGTCGCGGGGCTCGTCCTCGGCACGGCCGTCGGCGAGGGCCTCGTCACCTCGCCCGCACCCGAGTTCGCCTGGCAGGGCTACCTGCTCTCGCTCGCGAACGTGCAGGGCGTCGACACGCTCCTGTCGGTCGTCGCCGGCTGCGTCGCGGCCCTGGTGCTCGCGTTCGTCGTGGTCGTCGTCGTGGACCGCACGAGCGAGTCCGCCCCGGCGTCGTAGGCGTCCTGGGCGCGAGGTCCGCGCAGACTACGCTGGGAGGCGTGGTCACACTCGATGCCGTCGGCGCAGCCGTCGAACGCCTCTGGCCCCTCAGCGGCGCCTCCTCCTGGGACTCCCCGGGGCTCGCCGTCGGCGATCCCGCTTCGGAGGTCCGGCGCATCCACCTCGCCGTCGACGCCGTGCTCGACACCGCCGACGAGGCCGTCGAGGTCGGGGCCGATCTGCTGCTCGTGCACCACCCGCTGCTGTTCCGCGGCGTGACGACGGTGGCGGAGTCGACGACGAAGGGCGCCGTGATCGCTCGGCTGATCCGGGGATCCTGCGCCCTCCTGGCGGCCCACACGAACGCCGACGTGGTCGTCACGGGCACATCTCGCGCCATCGCCTCGCGCCTCGGGCTGACCGGACAGCGTCCCATCGAGGCGAGTACGCCTGACACGGGCATCGGGATCGTCGGGCGCGCCGCGCAGCCGATAACCCTCATGACCCTCGCGCGCGCCCTCTCGGACTTCCTCCCGCCGACGGCCGGGGGAGTCCGCGTCGCCGGCGACCACGACCGCGTGGTCGAGACGATCGCCCTCTGCGGAGGGGCCGGCGATTCCCTCCTCGACGACCCGTCGGTCGTCGCCTCCGACGTGTACATCACGAGCGACCTGCGCCACCACCCCGCCTCCGACGCCCGCGACCGCATGCTGCTCGGCCGAGGCCCCGCCCTCATCGACATCTCGCACTGGGCGAGCGAGTGGCTGTGGCTCGAGCAGGCGGCAGTCGAGCTCCGCGCCGAGCTGCCCGGCGTCGAGATCACCGTGAGCGAGCTCCGCACCGACCCCTGGGACTTCGCGGTCGTCCGCTGACCCGCCCCCTTTTTCGACACACGATCCGAGTGAGAACCCCATGCCATTGACAGCCAGCCCCGCCGACCAGGCCCTCCTGCTCGACCTGCAGCGACTCGACACGTCGCTGCAGCAGCTCGCGCACCGCGCTCGCGCCCTTCCCGAGAACGCGAAGCTGGCCGACATCGAGAAGCAGGTCGCGTCCCTGCGGGTCCGCCTCACCTCCGAGGAGGCCGTCTCGGAGGCGGCCCAGCGCGAGCTGACCCGCGTCGAGTCCGACGTCGCCGTCGTCGACGCCCGCGTCGAGCGCGACAACGCGCGCCTGCAGACCTCCTCGTCGCAGAAAGACATCCAGGCCCTCGAGCAGGAGCTCGCCGCCCTCGCTGGCCGCAAGAGCGACCTCGAAGACACGGAGCTCGAGGTCATGGAGCGGCTCGAAGGGGCGAACGGCGTCGTCGCCGGCACGCGGGGCGAGCTCGACGAGCTCGGTGCTGCCCGCGCCGCACTCGAGGCTGCGCGCGATGCGTCGCTCGAGGTCGTGGAGGGCGAGCGCGTGCAGGCCACGGCCGATCGGGCGACGCTCGCGGGCCGAGTTCCTGCGGACCTCCTGGCCCTGTACGAACGCCAGCGCGAGCGCTACGGAGTCGGCGCCTCGCACCTCCGCGCCCGCGTGTCGAGCGCGAGCGGAGTGGAGCTGACCGGCAGCGACCTGGCCATGGTGCGCGCCGCCGCCCCCGACGACGTCGTGCTCTGCCCCGACAGCGAGGCGATCCTGGTGCGCACCGACGAGTCGGGCATCTGAACCCCTCTAGACTGGGTGACGCGAATGGGTCGGCAAGACGGTCGCGTCGCCTCACCTCCGGGTGCGGCGCCGAGGAACGTCCGGGCTCCACAGAGCAGGGCGGTGGGTAACACCCACCCGGGGCAACCCGCGAGACAGTGCAACAGAAAGCAGACCGCCACGGCGCACCTCTTCGGAGGTCGCCGGGGTAAGGGTGAAACGGTGGTGTAAGAGACCACCAGCGGTTCGGGTGACCGGCCGGCTCGGTAAACCTCGCCCGGAGCAAGGTCAGACAGAGAACGATTCAGGCGGCTCGCCGAGTTCTCGGGTAGACCGCTGGAGCGCTGCGGCAACGTAGCGCCGAGATAGATGACCGTCCATGCCGTGCAGCGCCGAGAGGCGCCACACGGCAAGACAGAACCCGGCGTAGCAGCCGGCCCATTCGCCCCCGGATCTCTCTGGGAGATCAGTCTCCCTGGGAGATCAGTCTCCCTGGGAGATCAGTCTCTCTGGGAGATCAGTCCCTTCGAGAGATCAGAACTCCGGCTGCGACTCCGCGGCCAGAGCGGCCGCACCCATGATGCCCGCGTTGTTGCGCAGCTTCGCCGGCACGATCTCGGCCCGCAGGCTGAGCAGGGGCAGGAACTCGTGGTACTGCTTCGACACGCCGCCGCCGACGACGATCAGCTTCGGGTACAGCAGCGCCTCGAGGCGCGAGTAGTACTTCTGCAGGCGCTTGGCCCAGTGCTTCCACGACAGCTCGTCGCGCTCCTTGGCGGCGAACGACGCCTTCGTCTCGTAGTCCTTGCCGTCGATCTCGAGGTGGCCGAGCTCGGCGTTCACGATCAGCACGCCGTCGTTGATCAGCGCCGTGCCGATGCCGGTGCCCAGCGTCGTCATGATGACCAGGCCGTCGACGCCCTTCGCGGCGCCGTAGCGCGCTTCGGCGTAGCCGGCGGCGTCGGCGTCGTTCACGAAGTGGATAGCTCGACCGAGAGTGCTCTCGAAGAGCTTCTCGGCCTCGAAGTCGATCCACTTCTTCGACACGTTCGCAGCCGACAGCGTCTTGCCGTCCATGATCGCCGCCGGGAAGCAGACGCCGACGTGCAGGTCTCTCGCATCGTCGCCGAGCTCGTCGAGGATCTCCTTGACGACGCCGACGATGTCGTCGGGCTCGCCGCCCTTCGGGGTCGACTTCTTGATGCGGTCGGTGACCAGCTCGCCGGTCTCGACGTCGACGATCGCGCCCTTGATGCCGGTGCCGCCGATGTCGATGCCCACAGCCTTGTTTGCCACGGTCGTGCCTCTCGTTTGAACGCTAATAGGTGGTGAGAACTTCTGCGCCGCGCTCGGTGACGACGAGCGTGTGCTCGAACTGCGCGGTGAGCGAGTGGTCGCGGGTCGCGACGGTCCAGTCGTCGCCCCAGATGTCGGCGTCGATGCCGCCGAGGGTCAGCATCGGCTCGATCGTGAAGACCATGCCGACCTCCATGACGTCGTCGAACTGCGGAGCGTCGTAGTGAGGGATGATCAGCCCCGAGTGGAACGCCCGGCCGACGCCGTGCCCGGTGTAGTCGCGGACGACGCCGTAGCCGAAGCGCCTGGCGTACATCTCGATGGCGCGGCCGACGACGTTGACCTCGCGACCCGGCGCGACGGCCTTGATGCCGCGCTCGAGGGCGAGGCGGGTGCGCTCGACGAGGTCGACGACCTCCGGGGTGCCCTCCCCGACGACGAAGGTGCGGTTCGTGTCGCCGTGCATGCCGTCGAGGTAGGCCGTGATGTCGATGTTGATCAGGTCGCCGTCCTCCAGGACGGTGTCGTCGGGGATGCCGTGGCAGATGACCTCGTTGACCGACGTGCAAACCGACTTGGGGTAGCCGCGGTAGCCGAGCGTCGACGGGTACGCCCCGTGCGAGACGACGTAGTCGTGGCCGACGCGGTCGAGCTCGTCGGTCGTGACTCCGGGTCGGATCGCCTCGCCGACGGCCGTGATGGCGTCGGCGGCGATGCGGCTGCTGCGGCGGATGGCCTCGATCTCGTCGGGGGAGTAGAGGTCGCCCAGACCGGTCTCGTGGGGCTCGGCGTGGCCGACGTACTCGGGACGGTCGATCGACGGTGGGACCGGACGCTGCGGCGAGATCCGGCCGGGGGTCAGGTGACCGCGTGAATCCCGGGGCATGCGATCCAGCTTAGGGTCTCGGCCGTGCGGCGGGTGACCGCAGGGACGCATCGAGGCTGTCCACTGTCGCTCGGCAGAGAACCCGTCTAAGCTCCGGCTAACTGAATATCTGTCGACTTTTTCGCTAAGTCGACGTGAGAAGAATGCGACACCCGAATGTCCTTCCCGATCTCTCCGATGCGAACGGCGACGGCCTCCGTGGTCGTGGCGCTGTGCGTCGCGCTGACCGGATGCGCGCTGATCCCCGGCGCGCCCGGCGGCAGCAGCACGCCCCTGCCCACCGTCACGTCGGCGCCGTCCACGAAGGCGAAGACCTCGCCGGCGGTCTCCGATGCCCAGATGGTGCAGTGGCTCGACAGCGCGCCGGTTCCTGCGCTGTGCACCGCCCCGGCCGGCACCCTCGAGGCGGGCCGGCTGCCGGCGTTCACGGGTCAGGCCGGTCAGGAGGTGGGCCTGCCCTGGGTGACCGACGCGCGCGGCCGCCTCAAGCAGGACCTCATCGCGCTCGGCACGTTCGGCCCCGGAAGCGCGACCCTGATCGCCACGCCCCTCTGGTGCACCGGGGGAACCTCCTCGACCGAGCAGCTCGCGATCTACCAGAGCGCAGGAACGAGCCTCAAGCTCGTCACCACGTTCGATCTGGGCGCGGCGAAGCAGGCGAACGCCCACGTCATCAAGATCACCGCCGACGACAGCCGCCTCGAGGTGCTCTGGGGGACGCCGGCGATCGACCAGGACTCGAGCGACACGGGCCTCTGGTCGCGGGCGTCCTTCGTCGTGGTCGGCAGCATCATCACGGAGTCGGGCCTGCAGTCGAGCGCGAGCGTGCCGCAGTAGGCTCCAGCTCATGGCTGAAGAATTCTGGTTCAACACGAAGACGCACCAGGTCGAGGAGGGCATGGTGTCTCCCGCCGTCGACCGCGCCGGCCCGTACGCGACCCGCGAAGAAGCTGAGCACGCCCTCGCCCAGATCAAGGCGAACAGCGACCGATGGGCCGCCGAAGAGGCCGAAGACCGCTAGAGGACGGTCGGGCGGTACGTGATCGGCAGGCGCCGGTCGCGACCGAACGCCATGCCCGAGATCTTCGGCCCGATCGCGCCCTGGCGGCGCTTCCACTCCGAGCGGTCGACGAGCTTGGTCACCTCGGCCACCACCTCGGCGTCGTAGCCGAGGGCCACGACGTCGGCGGCACCGAGCGCCTTCGTGATGTACGCGTCGAGGATCCCGTCGAGGATCTCGTACGGCGGCAGGGTGTCCTGGTCGACCTGTCCGGGGCGCAGCTCGGCCGACGGCGGCTTGGTGATCGAGTTCTCGGGGATCGGGCCGCGCAGGCCCTGCGCCTCGGCGAACTCGTTGCGCCAGCGAGCGAGCTCCCAGACCATGGTCTTCGGGACATCCTTGATCGGAGCGAATCCGCCGACCGAGTCGCCGTAGATGGTCGAGTAGCCGACCGACAGCTCGGTCTTGTTTCCCGTCGTGAGCACCAGGTGGCCGTCGAGGTTGGACAGCCCCATCAAGATGAGTGCCCGGGCCCGCGCCTGCACGTTCTCGGCGGCGAGTCCCGTCAGCTTCAGTTGACGCTCGAACGGCTCGACCAGGTCTCTGATCGGCTCGACCGAGTACTTCACGCCGATGCGCTCGGCTACATCGTCGGCGTCGCTGCGCGAGTGGTCGGACGACCACTGCGAGGGCATGGACACGCCGTAGACCCGGTCGCCGCCGAGCGCATCGGCCGCGATGGCGGCGCAGACGGCCGAGTCGATGCCTCCCGAGAGTCCGAGGATGACCGACGTGAAGCCGTTCTTCTGCACGTAGTCGCGGAGGCCGGTGACCAGGCCGTCCCAGAGCTGCTGGCGGTCGTCGGGCAGCTCGGCGACGTCGGGAGCGATGGGCTCGAGCTGGCCGAAGGCCGGGGTCTCGACGTCGACGCGACGGATGCCGGCGGGCATGGTGCGGCCGGTCGAGTGCTCGGGATCGAGGTCGACGACGAGCAGGTGCTCACGCCACTGCGGGGCCCGCGCCACGATCGTGCCGGCACCGTCGACGACGACGCTGTCGCCGTCGAACAGGAGGTCGTCCTGGCCTCCGACGATGTTCACGTAGGCGACGAACGTGTCGTTCTCGGTCGCGCGGTGCTGGACCAGGGGCAGGCGCACCTCGTCTTTGTCGGCGATCCACGGGCTGGCGTTGACGACGAGCAGAACGCCCGCGCCCGCCTCCATGACGCGGGCGACAGGGCCGCCGTCGCGCCAGAGGTCTTCGCAGATGATGACCGCGACGTCGATGCCCTTGACCCGCACGACGAGCAGCTCGTCGCCCGGGATGAAGACGCGGTACTCGTCGAAGACCGAGTAGTTGGGCAGGTGGTACTTCGCCGTGGTCGTCACGACACGCCCGCCCTGCAGCACGCTCGCGCAGTTCTTCGCGATGGCGGTCGGCGCGTTGGAGGTGTCGAGCAGCCTCGGCTCGAACGGCCCGTCGGGGTGCCCGACGATCACGGCGAGATCGCCGAGGCCCTCGGCCTCGAGACGCTCCGCGAGCTTCTCGACCGCGTGACGCGAGGCCTGGAGGAAGCTGGGGCGGGAGGCGAGGTCTTCGATCGGATAGCCGGTGAGGCTCATCTCGCCGGCGGCGACGAGGTCGGCGCCGGCCTTTCGGGCTGCTTTCGCGGCGGCGACGATCTGGTCTGCGTTGCCCGCCAGATCGCCCACGGTGGGGTTTGTCTGAGCGAGCGCCAAGCGGAGTCGGGGCATGTCCACTAGCCTACTGATGGCGCTTCGCCGCCCGGTCGGCACACGCAGAAAGGCCTGAATGGACAAGCAGACGGACTTCGTTCTTCGCACCATCGAAGAGCGGGGCATCAAGTTCATCCGACTCTGGTTCACCGACGTGATCGGAACCCTGAAATCGGTGGCCATCGCGCCCGCCGAGGTCGAGGGCGCATTCGCCGAGGGCGTCGGCATCGACGGCTCGGCCATCGAGGGCCTCACCCGCTCCTACGAGGCCGACGTGCTGGTGCACCCCGACCCCACCACGTTCCAGATCCTCCCGTGGCGCGGTACCGAAGACCCCACCGCCCGGATGTTCTGCGACATCGCGACGCCCGACGGCGCGCCCGGCGTGTCCGATCCGCGCAACGTCCTCAAGCGCACGCTGGCCCGCGCCGGCGACCGCGGCTTCACGTTCTACACGCACCCCGAGGTCGAGTTCTACCTGCTCAAGTCGTCGAAGGTCGGCCCCGAGGGCCCCGAGCCCGTCGACCAGGCCGGCTACTTCGACAACGTCCCCGGCGGCACCGCCCACGACTTCCGCCGCCGCTCGGTCCGCATGCTCGAAGACCTCGGCATCTCGGTCGAGTTCAGCCACCACGAGGCGGGCCCCGGCCAGAACGAGATCGACCTGCGCTACGCGGATGCGCTGACGATGGCCGACAACATCATGACCTTCCGCACCGTGGTGAAGGAGGTGGCGATCGAGCAGGGCGTGTACGCGACCTTCATGCCCAAGCCCCTCCAGGGCCACCCGGGCTCCGGCATGCACACGCACCTCTCGCTCTTCGAGGGCGACGCCAACGCGTTCTACGAGGCCGGCGCCGAGTACCAGCTGTCGAAGATCGGCCGTCAGTTCATCGCGGGGCTCCTGCGCCACGCGCCCGAGATCACCGCCGTCACGAACCAGTTCGTGAACAGCTACAAGCGCCTCTGGGGCGGCGACGAGGCTCCGAGCTTCGTCACCTGGGGTCACAACAACCGGTCCGCCCTCGTGCGCGTTCCGCTGTACAAGCCCAACAAGGGCCAGTCGAGCCGGGTCGAATACCGCGCGATCGACTCCGCGGCCAACCCGTACCTCGCCTTCTCGCTGCTCCTGGCCGCCGGTCTCAAGGGCATCGAGGAGGGCTACGAGCTCCCCGCCGAGGCGGAGGACAACGTGTGGAGCCTCTCCGACGCCGAGCGCCGCGCCCTGGGCTACAACCAGCTGCCCGCCAGCCTCGACCACGCCCTGTCGCTCATGGAAGACAGCGAGCTCGTCGCTGAGACGCTGGGCGAGCACGTCTTCAACTACGTGCTCAAGAACAAGCGCCAGGAGTGGAAAGACTACCGAGCTCAGGTGACGCCGTTCGAGCTCCGCTCCAACCTCGAGATGCTCTAGCAGCCGCACCCCTGCGAGACCTCCCGTGCCCCGATCTGCGACCGCCCTCACCGATCTGGCACGGGCGGGGTTCGCCGACCTCCGGGTGAGCCGCGACCTGCTCGACGCTCTCATCGACGTCGAGCCGCAGGTCGCCGAGTTCGTGCGCGCGCTGTCGCAGAGCCCCGACCCCGACGGCGGGCTGCAGAGGCTCAGCCGCCTGATCGAGCGGGCTCCGGAGGCGGTGGGCGAGTTCCTGCGCGCGGAATCCCTGCCGAGCCCGACGGCGAGCGAGGAGCGCCCCGGCGACCGGCTGATGCTCGTGCTGGGCGCCTCGGAGGGGCTGGCCGACTTCCTGTGCCGGCGCCCCGCCTCGCTGCGGAGCCTGCTGCGCAAGACCTGGACGGTCCCGCACCAGGACGACTACGAGCGCGACCTCCTGGCGGCCGTCGCCGGCCTGACGGGCGACGACGCCCGGACGGCCCTGCGCGTGGCCTACCGCGAGCACCTGGTCTCGCTGACCGCGTTCGACCTGTCGCTCTACGACCCGGTCGCCGGCCTCGACGTCGTGGCGGCCGCGCTGGCCGACCTGGCGGGGGCCGCTCTCGAGGCGGCTCTCGATGTCGCGCGCCGTGAGGTGTCGTTTCCCGAGCACGAGATCGGACGCACACGGCTGGCCATCATCGCCATGGGCAAGGCGGGCGCCCGCGAGCTGAACTACATCAGCGACGTCGACGTCATCTTCGTCGCCGACGCCGCCGACGGCCTCGACGCCGAGCGAGCCGTGCAGATCGCGACGCGGCTGGCCGTGCACACGACGCGCACGCTCTCCGACCTCGCGCCGGAGGAGCCGCTCTGGGAGGTCGACGCCAACCTGCGCCCCGAGGGCAAGAACGGCGCGCTGGTGCGCACGCTCGCCTCGCACGTCGCCTACTACGAGCGCTGGGCGAAGCCGTGGGAGTTCCAGGCCCTCCTGAAGGCCCGTCCGATCGCCGGAGACCTCGCCCTCGGCGGCGAGTACGTCGAGAAGCTCGCGCCCATGGTGTGGCGCGTGGCCTCGACCGAGAACTTCGTCGAGTCCACGCAGCGGATGCGGGAGCGTGTGCTGTCGCACATCCCGCCCGCCGAGGTCGACGTGCAGCTGAAGCTCGGGCCCGGGGGCCTCCGCGACATCGAGTTCACGATCCAGCTGCTGCAGCTCGTGCACGGCCAGGGCGACCCCGACATCCGCCAGCGCTCCACGCTCGGGGCGCTCGGCGCCCTGGCGATCGCGGGGTACGTCGGCCGCGCCGAGGCGGCCGAGTTCGACCGCGACTACCGCGAGCTGCGTCTGCTCGAGCACCGGATCCAGCTGTCGCGCATGCGCCGCACTCACCTGATGCCGCGCGATGAAGACGACCTGCGCGTGCTGGCCCGGGCGACCGGGCTCGCCCCGAGCGCCGAGGAGCTCCGCGAGCACTGGCACGGCATCCGCCGCCGGGTGCGCCGGCTCCACGAGCGCCTGTTCTACCGGCCGCTGCTGTCAGCCGTGGCCCGCCGCCCCGAGGAGGAGCTCTCGCTGAGCACCGGCTCGGCCGTCGCCCGCCTGCAGGCGATCGGCTTCCGCGACCCCAAGGGCGCGCTCGCCCACATCGCGGCGATGACGGCTGGCGTCTCGCGCCGCGCGAGCATCCAGCAGCATCTGCTCCCGGCCATGCTGCAGTGGTTCGCCGACGGCACCGACCCCGACCTCGGCCTGCTGGCCTTCCGCCGCCTGAGCGATGGGCTGGGTGAGACCTACTGGTTCCTGCGCATGCTCCGCGACTCGTCGGGCGCCGCCCAGCGGCTCACGACCGTGCTGTCGAGCTCGCGCTTCGTCGCCGACCACCTCGAGCGCATCCCGGAGGCTGCGGGCTGGCTGGAGTCCGACGACGACCTGCGTCCGCGCACCCTCGACGAGCTCCGGGCCGAGGCGAACGCGACGGTCGCACGGCACGAGGGCGACGACCAGGCCGCCCAGGTGCTTCGGATGGCACGGCGCCGCGAGATCCTGCGTCTGGCCCTCGGGGGCATCGTCGGCGTGATCTCCATCGACGAGATCGGCCGCGGCCTGTCGGACATCATGACGGCCGCCATCGGGGGAGCCCTCGACCTGGCGCGCCGCGGCGGCCGGGCCGACGGTCTCGAGTTCGCCGTCATCGCCCTGGGCCGGTACGGGGGGCAGGAACTCGGGTTCGGCAGCGACGCCGACGTGCTCTACGTCTACCGCAGCCTCGACCCCGCCGACACGACCGCTCAGGCGCGGGCGGTGGCCATCGTGGCCGACCTCCACCGCCGCACCGACGACCCGCAGATGCCCCTCGACCTCGACGCCGGGCTCCGCCCCGAGGGCAAGAACGGCCCCGTCGTGCGCTCCCTCGACTCGTACGCCGCCTACTACGGCCGTTGGGCGCTCACATGGGAGGCCCAGGCGCTGCTGCGGGCGCGCGGTGCCGTCGGCGACGCCGGGCTGCTGGCCGACTTCGAGTCGCTCGCCGACACGGTGCGGTACCCGGCGCGGCTGTCCGAGCAGGACGTCCGCGAGGTGAAGCGCCTCAAGGCCCGCGTCGAGTCGGAGCGCCTTCCCAAGGCGGCCGACCCGACCCGTCACCTCAAGCTCGGGCGCGGCTCGCTCAGCGACGTCGAGTGGTTCGTGCAGCTGCTGCAGCTGCAGAACGCCGCCACCACGCCGGGCCTCCGCACGCCGTCCACGCTCGACGCCCTCGCGGCCTCGGTGGAGGCGGGGCTCGTGACGGTGCGCGATGCCGACCGGCTCCGCGACGCCTGGGTCATCGCCTCGCGGGCTCGCTCGGCGGTCATGCTGTGGACGGGGCGCACGAGCGACAGCCTCCCGGCCGACCGCCGCCAGCTCGAGGCCGTCGCCCGCCTCCTGGAGTACCCGCCGAACTCGGCCAGCCAGCTCGAAGAGGACTACCTCGCCGTGACCCGTCGTGCGCGCCACGTGTTCGAGGCCGGTTTCTACGGGCTCGAGAAGTCGCCTGAGCCGAGCGTCTGACACGCTCCCGCAGGCCCGGGCGTCTCTGCGACACGCCCGGGATGCGCTGCTCGGCGACAGCCCGGCGAAAAACTTGAGCTGTACCCCGGAATCGAGCGTTGTACCCCGCAGAATGTGACGGCCAGGTTACGAGGGCGTGTCCCCCGATCATCGGCGGGACGAGTGCCGCCGACGGGGGCCAACCGAATGGGGGTCATGGCGGAGCCGCTATCGAGACGAGGCCCCCGCCCAAGCGCCTGCTGGCCTGCACGCGATGCTGAGCATGGCTCGGAGACACCGCGGACCTCTCAAACGGGGGACACGAATAGGCAGAGAGTGTCGGGCGTGTCTCGTGTCGGCATTTCGCACGACACGAAACCGGGGACTCCGACGTACCCCGATCGGCGAGGGCCGCTCGCTCCGTGCGGACCGCTTGTAGCCCCGTATCGATTGGGCTAGAAATTGAGTCACCCGAACGACCGATTCCCCGATGACGCGGAAGCCACCCCCACCGAGTACATGCAGGCGGCACCGTGCTGACGTTCATTCTTCAAATCCGACACGAGATCCAGGGACACCCCGAGGTGTACCTGTTCTCGGTCTACTCGATCATGATCTGGGTCATGTGGATCATCAAAGTGGTGATCTCCCGGAACTACCGTCCGTTCACCGGGCACTTCACCGGCACCGCCAGTGTCGTGGTCCCCGTGGTGGACGAGCCAGAGGACCTCTTCAGGGACGTCATCGGCCGCATGGTCGAGCAGGGTCCCGACGAGATCATCGTCGTCATCAACGGCAAGCCCAACCCGACGCTGCAGGCCATCTGCGAGGAGTTCGCGCCCCTCGTCACCTGGACGCACACGCCGATCCCGGGCAAGCGCAACGCCGTCATGATCGGCACGGAGCTGTCCAAGGGCGACATCACGGTGCTGGTCGACTCCGACACCGTCTGGACTCCCGGCACGCTCGAGGAGCTCCTCAAGCCGTTCGCCGAGGCGAACATCGGCGGCGTCACGACGCGTCAGCGCATCCTGGAGCCCGAGCGCAGCTGGATCACCCGCTGGGCCGACTGGCTCGAGAACAGCCGCGCGCTGTACTCCATGCCCGCTCAGAGCGTGCTCGGCCAGATCGGCTGCCTCCCGGGCCGCACGATCGCGTTCCGTCGCGACATCCTCGTCCGCGTCATGGACAAGTTCATGACCGAGAAGTTCATGGGTGTCTTCCTCGAGGTCAGCGACGACCGCACGCTCACGAACCTCACTCTCAAAGAGGGCTACCGCACCGTGTACCAGTACACGAGCCTCGTCTACACGGACGCCCCGTTGAAGATCAAGAAGCTCTTCAAGCAGCAGCTCCGCTGGGCTCGCGGCAGCCAGTACAACACGCTGCGCATGATGCCCTGGATGCTCGGCCACGCGCCGATGCTCGCGTTCTTCTTCGCGATGGACATCGTGCTCCCGTTCGTGCTCCTCGGCGTCGTCGGCGGCTGGATCTACAACGGCATCACCGGTCAGGGAATCAACCTCTACACGGGGATCCTGCACGAGTACGGCTTCCGGGCAGGCATCCTGGCGATCGTCGCCCTGATGGTCCTCTCGTCGGTCCTCAGCATGGCGATCCGCCAGATGCGCCACCTCAGCGAGAAGCCGGGCGACTTCATGCGGCTTCCGGTCTTCATCATCGTGTCGACGTTCTTCCTGATGCCCATCCGCATCATCGGCTTCTTCCGCATGGGCCACTCGGCCGGCTGGGGGACCCGAGCCGGTGCCTACAGCGGCGGCGAGGTCACCGAGGAGGTGGCCGCCGAGGTGGAGCGTCGCGAGGAGACCATGGTCACGCCCATCGACGCCCTCGAGGCCCAGTTCGACGACGTGCCCGGTCAGCCCTCGGTCGACACCCTGTTCGACTTCGGCACGCAGGCCGACCCCGAGTCGGGCACGGTCCTGATCAAGAGCCGTCGCGCCGCCACGACCGCGGTCGTGGACGCACCGACCCCCAAGGCCGCACCCCGCCGCCGCTTCAACATGAAAGCCGGATGGCCGTACCTCATCGGTACCGCGATCCTCGTCCTGGAGGCACTCTTCATTGTCTGAGTACCGAGAGTCCGTGATCACCCCGCTCAGCCGGCCCGCCGGCAGCGCCTGGTGGACCACCGGCAAGAAGAACTCGCGGATGAGCGCGCTGGGCGCCACGATCATCGTGGTCGCGCTCGCCCTCATCACGTGGCTGGTCTGGATGTCGCCCACCGACAACGTCGTGCGCAAGGTCGTCGGCGATGTCGTCAAGCCCATCTCGACGAACATGGAGCTGAAGAACGACCGCGCCGACCTGCTGACGCAGCTCGTCTCGACGAAGTCGCGGATCAACGACCAGTCGGCCGAGCTCGCGAAGCTCAAGACGGAGCTCGCGGCAGCGACCGGCAAGTCGACCGCCCTCGAGACGAAGCTCTCGAAGGCCATGGCGACGTCCTCCAAGTCGGCCGGCCAGGTGAAGGACCTCAAGTCGCAGATGGCCTCGTCGGGATCCTCGGCCTCCGGCACCGCGGGCTCCGGCACGTCGAACGCGGCCTCGTCGGGTTCGACGACTCCGACGACGACGACGGGCGACACTCCCGGAGCGCCGAGCGGCGGCACCACCACGACGCCGACCAGCCCCATCGTGACCGGACCGACCATGCCGACCACGCCCAGCCTCGCGTCGATCAAGAAGCCGACCTCGAAGTACTTCGGCCTCTACACGCAGCAGTCGCCCTTCAACTGGGCTGAGAACGACGACGTGTCATCGAAGGTCGGCGTCAGCCCGAACATGTCGGGCTACTTCCAGGGCTTCGACTCCGACTTCCGCGCCGACGCCGTGCAGCGCTCGTGGGCCAAGGGCCAGCTGCCGTTCCTGACCTGGGAGACCCAGCCGCTCAAGGCCGCCAACAACCTCAACACCCAGCCCGACTACGCGCTCTCCAAGATCATCGGCGGCGACTACGACGCCTACCTGACCAAGTACGCGAAGGCCGTGGCCGCCAACAAGCAGCCGCTCGCCATCCGCCTTGACCAGGAGATGAACGCCGACTGGTACCCCTGGGGCGAGAACACCAACGGCAACTCCAAGGGCCAGTTCGTGCAGATGTGGGACCACGTGCACCAGATCTTCGCCGACAACGGAGCCAACGACTACGTCGTCTGGGTCTGGTCGCCCAACCGGGTCGACAACCTGAACTCCACTCAGTCGCAGCAGGCGTACCTGGCGAACTACTACCCCGGTCCCGACGAGGTGGACTGGGTCGGGATGTCGGGGTACCTCCGCCCGCCGTACTCGAACTCCGAGACCTACTCGTTCCAGCACACGTTCCAGAACACGCTGACGCAGCTCCGGGCGATAGCCCCGGACAAGCCGATCGTGCTCTCCGAGATCGGAGCCAGCGAGAACGGCGGCCAGAAGGCCAAGTGGATCACCGACCTGTTCACGAACCTGGACGCCCCCGTCAACTCCGACATCATCGGCTTCGGCTGGTTCAACCACACGGTCACGTCGACGACGAACGGCACCCAGTACACCAACGACTGGCGCATCGACTCCTCGGGCAGCTCCATCACGGCCTTCACGAACGGCATAGCCACCGTCCAGGACCAGTACAAGCTGAAGCCCACGGGGTAGGAGCCCACCACGCTTGCCCATTCGGCTGCCGCGGTGTCTCGCACCGCGGCAGCCACCCCCTCATCTGCTCCACAACCACAGGTACGTTCGGCGTACCCGCATCAGGGAGACCATCATGACCGCATCGAAGAAGCCCTCCGCCCCGGCGGACAGCGCCCCCAAGCCCGTCATCTCCGTCATCGGCACCGGCTACCTCGGCGCTACCCACGCGGCCGCCATGGCCGAGATGGGATTCGACGTCATCGGCGTCGACACCGACCCCGCGAAGGTCGAAGCGCTCAGCGCCGGCCGCGTCCCGTTCTTCGAGCCCGGCCTGCCCGAGCTCATCGTCAAGCACGTCGGCACGGGGCGCCTCCGCTTCACCAGCGACCTCGCCGACGCCGTGTCGCTCGCCGACGTCCATTTCATCTGCGTGGGCACCCCGCAGCGTCGGGGCAGCCACGCCGCGAACCTCACCTACGTGGAGGCCGCCACGAAGGCCGTCGCCGAGTCGCTCAGCCACGACGGCATCATCGTCGGCAAGAGCACTGTGCCGGTCGGAACCGCGGCACGGCTCCGCAAGCTGGTGGCCGACGCCAAGCCGGCCGGCATCGACACCCAGGTCGTGTGGAATCCGGAGTTCCTGCGCGAGGCCCACGCAGTGGAAGACACCCTGCGCCCCGACCGCATCGTCTTCGGCGGCACGGACGCCAAGAGCGAGGCGATCCTCCGCGAGGTCTACGCGGCTCCGATCGCGACCGGAACGCCGGTCATCTCGTGCGACCTCGCCACCGCCGAGCTCGTCAAGGTGAGCGCCAACGCGTTCCTCGCCACGAAGATCTCTTTCATCAACGCCATCTCGGAGCTGTGCGAGGTCGCCGGCGCCGATGTCCGCGTCCTCGCTGACGCGCTCGGCCACGACGACCGCATCGGCCGCAAGTTCCTGAACGCCGGTCTCGGCTTCGGCGGCGGCTGCCTCCCGAAAGACATCCGCGCCCTGATGTCGCGCGCCAACGAGCTCGGTGCGGGCCGCGTCGTCGGCCTGATGCAGGAGGTCGACGAGATCAACATGCAGCAGCGCCAGCGCGTCATCGACCAGGCGATCGACGCCTGCGGCGGATCGGTGCTCAACCGCAAGCTCGCCATTCTCGGCGCGGCCTTCAAGCCCGACACCGACGACGTCCGCGACTCGCCCGCCCTCAACGTGGCCGCCGCACTGCACCTGCGCGGCGCCCAGGTGCTCGTGGTCGACCCGGAGGCCTCGCAGACGGCCCAGCGCTCGTTCCCGACGCTGTCGTTCGCCGACAGCCTCGACGAGGCCGTCACCGACGCCGACGCCGTGCTCCTGCTCACCGAGTGGCCCGTCTTCGTCAACGCCGACCCGGAGCACCTCGCCGAGCTCGCCGCCAACCCGGTCGTGCTCGACGCCCGCAACGCCCTCGACTCCGAGGTGTGGTCGGCCGCCGGCTGGGAGGTGCGCCCCCTCGGTGGGCGCATCGTCGCTCGCCAGCGCCGCGTGCTCGAGGGAGCCGCGCTTCCCGCGTAGCCAGTCCCGTCCTCTCGAGCGTCGGCCTCGCCCCTCCGGGGGCGGGGCCGTTCGCGTGTCCGCAGCGGCCGTCGTCTCCGGCCCTTCCGCACGACGGAGCCCCGCCCGTCCGCACGACGGAGCCCCGCCTCCCGCGCGAACGCGGGGACGGGGCTCCGGGGGAGACGACGGCCTACTACACGCCGAAGTACATCTCGAACTCGAACGGGTGAGGACGCTGCGCCATGGGCAGGATCTCCTTCTCGCGCTTGTACGCGATCCAGGTCTCGATGAGGTCTTCGGTGAAGACGTTGCCCTTGGTGAGGAACTCGTGGTCCTCCTCGAGAGCGAGCAGAGCAGCGTCGAGCGAG
This sequence comes from Frondihabitans sp. OV104, assembly GCF_057787745.1. Taxonomy (NCBI): domain Bacteria; kingdom Bacillati; phylum Actinomycetota; class Actinomycetes; order Micrococcales; family Microbacteriaceae; genus Frondihabitans; species Frondihabitans sp. OV104. Next base: position 1,261,845 of record NZ_CM173541.1, on the reverse strand, counting down.
GCGGGGACCTGGGGGATGTTCTTGGCCTCCTCCGGGGGGAGCTCGTAGAGGTCCTTGTCGACGGGCTCGTGCGGCTCTATGCGGTTCTGGATGCCGTCGAGACCGGCCATGAGCTGGGCGGCGAACGCGAGGTACGGGTTCGAGGCGGCGTCGGGGACGCGGAACTCGATGCGCTTGGCCTTCGGGTTGGTGCCCGTGATCGGGATGCGGATCGCAGCCGAGCGGTTGCCGGCCGAGTAGACCAGGTTGACGGGGGCCTCGAAGCCCGGGATCAGGCGGTGGTACGAGTTGATCGCCGGGTTCGTGAACGCGAGCACGGCGGGGGCGTGCTTGAGCAGGCCGCCGATGTACCAGCGGGCGAGGTCGCTGAGTCCGCCGTAGCCGTTCTCGTCGTAGAAGAGCGGCTTGCCGTCCGACCAGAGGGACTGGTGCGTGTGCATGCCCGAGCCGTTGTCGCCGAAGAGCGGCTTCGGCATGAAGGTCGCGACCTTGCCCCACTGCTCCGCGGTGTTCTTGACGATGTACTTGAACTTCAGGATGTCGTCGGCCGCGTGGACCATCGTGTCGAACTTGTAGTTGATCTCCTGCTGGCCGCCGGTGCCCACCTCGTGGTGCGCACGCTCGAGCTCGAGGCCGGAGTCGATCAGCTTGAGGCTGATGTCGTCGCGGAGGTCGGCCGTCTTGTCGACGGGCGAGACCGGGAAGTAGCCGCCCTTGTAGGCGGTCTTGTTCGCGAGGTTTCCGCCCTCTTCGGCGCGTCCGGTGTTCCAGGCGCCCTCTTCGGAGTCGACCGAGTAGAACGAGCCGTTCTGCTTGACGTCGTAGCGCACGTCGTCGAAGACGTAGAACTCGGCCTCGGGAGCGAAGAAGGCGGTGTCCGCGATGCCGGTGGAGGCGAGGTAGCGCTCGGCCTTCTTCGCGACCTGACGGGGGTCGCGCGAGTAGAGCTCGCCGTTGCGCGGGTTGAAGATGTCGAACACCAGGATGAGCGTGCGCTCGGCGCGGAACGGGTCGACGTAGCCCGTGGTCACGTCGGGGATGAGCTGCATGTCGGACTCGTGGATCGACGCGAAGCCGCGGATCGACGAGCCATCGAACAGCTGACCGACGGAGAAGAACTCCTCGTCGACCGTGGATGCGGGGATGTTGAAGTGCTGCTGGACACCGGGAAGGTCGGTGAACCGGATGTCAAGGAACTTGACGTCGGTGTCCTTGATGAAGCTCAGCACCTCGGAAGAATCTTTGAACATACGCGAAGTCTCTCCAATGGCGTGGAACGTGGGCGAAAGCTGGACGCCTCCAGTCATGAGGCTATTGACGGGGGGTTTCGGTGCGGTGACCAGAATGTTTCCGGGATGTTACGGGTGCCGTGCTCAGAGTGCTCCCGCAGGGCATCGATAGGCTCATCCCCATGTCGAGCAGCGCCCCGCCCCCACTCCCGCCGAGCGACGACCGCCCGCCGTATCCGGGGCACGACCTCGGGCTCCCCGAGTCGGGTCCGCGCTCGATCGGCCGGTTCGGCCGACGCCTGATCGCCCTGGTGATCGACTGGGGGATCGCCGTGCTGGTCTCGGTGCTGTTCTTCCACTACAACTCGCTTGCGACGCTCGGCGTCTTCGCGCTCATGCAGGTGCTGTTCATCATCACCCTCGGCGGCAGTCTCGGCCATATCGCCTGCCGCATGCGCGTCGTGCCGCTGCCGACCGGCTACATCGGCGTGTGGCGGCCCATCGTCCGCACGATCCTGCTCTGCCTGGTGATCCCCGCCGTCATCTACGACCGCGACCAGCGGGGCCTGCACGATCGCGCCGTCGGCGCTGTCCTGGTCAGGATCTAGCCTCGAGCGCGACTCGCGATCAGCGCGGACGCCCCGAGCGCATGCGCATCGGGTCGACGCCCTTGGGGATCGGCAGCTTGTTCTGGCCGAGCGACTCGAGGCGGTTCGACACGGCGAGCACCTCGTTGCGATCGATGGCCTTCTTGACCTTGTTCATGCGACGAGCCAGCTTGTGCAGCGGGATCGAGTCGGCGTCGGTGCCGACACTGAGGACGGTGATCGGGACGCCGGGCGTGATCCGCGCGACCTTGCGCTTCTCTTCGTCGACGATCTTCTGAGTCTGGCCCCGGGTGCCCTCGGTCACGAGGACGACGCCGGGTCGGCCGATGGCGCGGTAGACGGCGGCCTGGCTGCGGCCGTTGACGGCGACCGGCATCTCGCTCGCCCGCCACTGGCGACGGAGGCCGCTCTTGAAGACGGCGCCGACCGCTCCGGGCTGGCCGGCGATCTGCGAGTAGGCGGCGCGCTCGGCGAGGCGTCCGAGCACGAGCATGAACAGCAGCACGCCGAGCATGACGCCGACGACGATGTAGAGGATCGTGCCGAGGATGTTGCCCCCGGCGACGAGAGCGAGCACGACGAACGCGATGACGGGCACCACGAACGACGCCAGCATGAGCCAGATCGACTTGGGGTCGTGACGCCGGGTCATGGTGAAGACCTGGTACATCTGCTTGATGCGACCGGGCTCTTTTTCAGGGGTCGAAGATGCGTTCTCCGAAGACTTGCTGCGTGCCATGCTGACTAGGATACGTGGTCCCGCGCCGGGTGGCGGTCCGGCTTCGGGTTGCGCGCGGCCCGCGTTACTCACCGCGGGGATCGGTCCACAGGGTCCCCGATGATCCACAGGCGCAGGAACTTCCGTCCGGCCCCCTCCCGCTCCGCCAGGCTCGACGGCATGTCCTCCTCCGTCGCCGCGGCCGTCGCGCCCCACGTGCTCGCCGAGTCGCCCCGCGCCCGCCTCCTCGTCTGGCCGTCCGCCCCGCAGACCGTCGCGAAGGTCTTCCTCGGTCCCGACGGCCGCCGCCGGGCGCTGGCCGTCGCCGCTGCGCTGGCTGCGGTCGACCACCGCCATATCGCGCCCCTCCTCGGAGTCGTCGAGGTCGACGGCCGTCCGGCCGTGCTCCTCCCGCGCTTCGTGCCGCGGCCCGTGTCCGAGCTCCTCGCTGCGCGCGGGCGCCTGTCGGCGGGCGAGGCGGTGACGCTGCTGGTCCCGCTGCTGCTCGCGCTCCTGCACGTCGAGCGGCGCGGCCTCGACGACCGCGTCGATCTCGCCTCGAGCCTGACGCTCGATGACGTCCTGCTGGACGCCAGCGGGGCGCCCGTGCTCGTCAGCCTCTCGGCCGCACCACCGCGGGGTGCCGTGAGCCTCACGCGGGACGCCGGTGCCGCCGGGGCGGCCCGCCGCATCGTCGCCGAGGTGCTGGCGTCGACGCCGGGCGGTCGCAGCACCGTCCGGACGGCGCTCGGCGACGCGACCCGACCCGGCGGCTTGGGCATCGACTCTCTTATCGAGCTGCTCTTCGACCTCGACGATCCTGCGCCGCTGGAGGAGCCGCTGGCGCGGCCCGCACCGCCGCCCGAGGCGTCGACCGCTGCGCCGCCCACGGCACCGCCCGCCCATCACCTCGACGGCGTCGTCCCGGGCCTCGACCTGGCGCGCGCCGCCGTCGGCGAGCCCGGCGGCCTGGCCGCTGACGCATTCGGCCTGGCCGCGCACGTCATCGGCCGCGCCGTGGCCGCGGCGCGCGATGTCCGCCCGAAGGTCTGGCTCGGTGCCGGGGTCGTGGCGGCATCCGCCTTGGGCGGCCTCGTCCTGACCGAGACGGAAGGTCCGCCCGCCGAGCCCGGCACCCGGTCCGGTCCTGCCCCGGCACGAGCCGACGCACGGCGCACTGATCCCCCCGAGGCTGCCGGCCGCTCATCACCGCCAGTCTCCACCGGAGGCACGACAGCCGACGCTCTCCTCCGCGGCGACGACGCGACCGCGGCCGCCCGAGTGCTGCTGCGCCTCCGCGAGGACTGCCTCACGGCGCTCGATGCCGCATGCGTCGCGGGCGTCGACCAGGCCGATTCGCCGCTGCTGGCCGACGACCTGGCGGTGGTGGCTGATCCTGCGCGTCTGGCGGAGGCGCGTTTTCCGAGCATCGCCGGGATGGCGGGGGAGTACGGCGGGGCCGTCCTCTTCGAGCTCGGCAGCGGCCCGGACGACGAACCGGCCTCCCTCCTCGTGACGAGGACGGAGGCCGGTTGGCGACTGCGAAGCCTGGGCTGAGGCTTGCGGGTGGAGCTAGATGCCGAGCTTCCCGGCGAAGTCGCCTCCCTCGAGGCGGTTCTTGACCGCGACGAGGAAGCGGGCGGCGTCGGCACCGTCGACGATGCGGTGGTCGTACGAGAGCGCCAGGTAGACCATCGAGCGGATCGCGATCGACTCCGAGCCGTCGGCCGTGACGACGACCGGCTTCTTGACGACGATGCCGGTGCCGAGGATGGCCACCTGCGGCAGGAACACCACGGGGGTGTCGAACAGCGCGCCGCGCGAGCCGGTGTTGGTCACCGTGAAGGTGCCGCCGGACAGCTCGTCGGGGGTCAGCTTGTTGTCGCGGGTGCGACCGGCGAGATCGGCGATCGACGCGGCCAGGCCGGCCAGGTCGAGCGACGCGGCATTCTTGATCACCGGGGTAAGCAGGCCGCGCTCGGTGTCGACGGCCATGCTGATGTTCTCGGTGTCGGGGTAGACGATCGAGTCGCCCTCGACGGTGGCGTTCAGCTTCGGGTAGGCCTGGAGGGCCTCCGCCGCTGCGAGCGTGAAGAACGGCAGGAACGACAGCTTGTTGCCGGTCTTGGCCTGGAAGTCGCCCTTGACCGCATCGCGGAACTTCGCGACCTTGGTGACGTCGACCTCGACCACGCTGGTGAGCTGCGCGGTGGACTGCATCGACTCGACGGCGCGCTGGGCGACGACCTTGCGGAGGCGGGTCATCGGCACCGTGGTGCCGCGCAGGTCGGACACCGGCAGCGGCTCGTAGGACGACGAAGCCGCGGGGGCCGAGGCGGCGGGAGCAGCGGCGGCCGGAGCGGCCTTCGCAGCGGCCTCGGCCGCGGCCAGGACGTCTTCCTTGCGGATACGGCCGCCGACGCCGCTGCCGGAGAGCGTCGACAGGTCGATGCCCTTCTCGTTGGCGAGCTTGCGGACGAGAGGGGTGACGTAGCCGACGGGCCCGCCGGCCGAAGCCGGGGCTGCGGGCGCAGCGGGCGCCGGAGCAGCGGGCGCCGGAGCAGCGGGCGCCGGAGCAGCGGGCGCCGGCGTGGCAGGCGCGGGAGCAGCGGGCGCTGCAGGTGCCGGTGCGGCGGCGACCGGAGCCGGCGATGCGGGTGCCGCGGCGGCCGGAGCCGGGTCGACGGCCGGAGCGGGCTCGGGAGCCTCGGCCGGGGCGTCCTCGCCGGGGGCGGGCGCTGCATCGGAGGGGACCTCGGCGGGAGCCTCGGTGGCGGGCGACGGCGACTCGTACCCTTCGGACGACTCCTCGGTCTCGGAGTCCGCGGCGGGGGTGTCATCGGTCGATGCCGGACCGGTGCCCGGAGCCTCGGCCTCAGGGGCATCGCCCGTGCTTCCGGTATTGCTGCCGTCGCCGATCTTGACGAGGGCGGTGCCGACCTCGACGGTCTCGTCCTCGGCGACGAGGATCTCCTCGATCACGCCCGCGATCGGCGACGGGATCTCGGTGTCGACCTTGTCGGTCGAGACTTCGAGCAGAGGCTCGTCGACCTCGACCCGGTCGCCGACATTCTTCAACCAGCGGGTGACCGTGCCCTCGGTGACACTCTCACCGAGTGCCGGGAGGTTGACGGATTCGCTCATCAGGGGAACTCCTTCTGCGGTTCTAACTATGAATTGTGGGACAGCGCCTCGGCGGGGATGGTGCTGTGAAGCTACATCGCGTGGAGCGGCTTGCCGGCAAGCGCCAGCATCGCCTCGCCCAGGGCCTCGTTCTGGGTCGGGTGCGCGTGGATCAGGCTCGCGACGTCTTCGGGGTAGGCCTCCCAGTTGACGGTGAGCTGCGCTTCGCCGATGAGCTCGCCGACGCGGGCGCCGATCATGTGAACTCCGATGACGGGGCCGTCGACGACGCGGATGACCTTGATCGACCCGGCAGTGCCGAGGATCGAGCTCTTGCCGTTGCCGGCGAGGTTGTAGTCGTAGGCGGCGATCTTGTCGGCGCCGTACTTCTCGGTGGCCTTGGCGGTCGTGAGGCCGACGGAGGCGACCTCGGGGTCGGAGTACGTGACCTTCGGGATGTTCGCGTCTTCGATGACAACCGGCTTGAGGCCGGCGATCTCCTCGGCGACGAAGATGCCCTGCTGGAAGCTGCGATGGGCGAGCTGGAGGCCGGGGACGATGTCGCCGATGGCGTAGACGCCGGGGACGCTGGTCGCGAGGCGCTCGTCGGTGAGGACGAAGCCGCGGTCCATGGTGACGCCGATCTCCTCGTAGCCGAGGTCGGCGGTCACCGGGCCGCGACCGACAGCGACCAGGAGGATGTCGGCCTCGAACGTCTTGCCGTCTTCGAGCGTGACGACGACGCCCTGGTCGTCCTGGGTCACGCTCTGGAAGCGGATACCGAGACTGAAGGCGATGCCGCGCTTGCGGAACGCCCGCTCGAACGACTTGGAGATCGACTCCTCCTCGTTGGGAACGAGGTGGGGGAGAGCCTCGATGATCTGCACCTCCGAGCCGAAGGACTTCCAGACGCTGGCGAACTCGACGCCGATCACACCGCCGCCGAGGATGGCGACGCGCTTCGGGATGTAGTCGAGCTCGAGGGCGTGCTCGCTCGTGATGACGCGGCCGCCGATCTCGAGACCGGGCAGGCTGCGCGAGTAGGAGCCGGTGGCCAGCACGATGTGCTTGCCGGTGATGGTGTCGTCGCCGACCTGGATCGTGCTCGGCGACGTGAGGCGGCCGGCACCGGCGATCGTGGTGATGCCGCGCGACTTGACGAGGCCCTGCAGGCCCTTGTACTTGTGCTCGACGATGTCGCGGCGGTACGTCGTGACGCCGGCGATGTCGATGCCGTTCAGCTGGGTGTGGACGCCGTACTTGGCCGACTCGCGCGACACGTCGGCGACCTCGGCCGCGTGCAGGAGCGCCTTGGTGGGGATGCAGCCGCGGTGGAGGCAGGTGCCGCCGACCTTGTCTTTCTCGACGAGGGCGACGGAGAAGCCCAGTTCGGAGGCGCGGAGGGCCGCGGCGTAGCCGCCGCTGCCGCCACCGAGGACCACCACGTCAAAATTCTGTTCCGACACCCAGCAACTCCTTCGTGCATTGGCCAAGGAGGCGGCCGTGGTCGCGGATGTCGACCACGGCCGCACGCCTTGCAAAACGGCGGGTTTCTCCCGCCCTCAACTACCCTAGTACGCCGCTCAGAACGAGACTGCCAGGTCGATCAGAGTCCTGACGGCGATCCCCGTGGCGCCCTTGGTCGTGAAGCCGTAGCCGCCCGCCTTGTTCTCGCTCGGGCCGGCGATGTCGAGGTGAGCCCACGGGATCAGCTCGTCGGTGCCCTCGCGCTTCCCGACGAACTCCTTGAGGAACACCCCCGCGAGCAGCATGCCCGCAGCCGTGTTGCCCGGAGTCGCGTTGACGAGGTCGGCGACGTCGGAGTTGAGCCGCGCGCGCAGCTCCGGGGCGAGCGGAACCCGCCAGAACGGCTCGGACGCCCCGTCGGCGACCTCGACGACCCGAGGCGCGAAGTCGTCGGTGCCCATGACTCCGACGTAGCGCATGCCGAGGGCGACGACCTGCGCACCGGTGAGGGTGGCGACGTCGACGATGGCGTCGGGCTGCTCCTCGCTCGCAGCCGAGATGCCGTCGGCGAGCACGAGCCGGCCTTCGGCGTCGGTGTTGGTCACCTCGACGGTGGTGCCGTTCTTGATGGTGAGGACGTCGTCGGGGCGGATGGGGTCGGCGCCGAGCATGTTCTCGGAGATGCAGAGCCACGCGGTCAGGCGAACGGGCAGGGCGAGACGCGCGGCGGCGATCGTCACCGCGAGAACCGTCGCGGCGCCGGTCATGTCGTACTTCATGCCGAGCATGGCGCCGGCCGGCTTCAGCGAGAGCCCGCCGGTGTCGTAGGTGATCCCCTTGCCGACCAGTGCGAGGTGCTTGGCGGCGCCGGCGGGGGAGTAGGCGACCTTGACCAGGCGGGGCGGGCGTGCCGAGCCCTGGCCCACGCCGACGATGCCGCCGAATCCTGCGTCGCGCAGCTCGTCGCCCGCGAGCACGGTCACGGTGAGGTCGCCGGAAGGCGACTCTGCGGCGAGGCGGACGGCCTCGTCGGCGAGAGCAGCGGGCGGCAGGTCGATCGGGGGCGTGGCGACGAGGTCGCGGACGGTGTGGACGGCGGTGGCGACGGCTGCGGCCTTCTCGACTGTCGCGGCGTCGACGGCGGCGGCCGTGACGAGCTCGATCGACGACGCGACGCGACGGGTCGGGCTGGCCGAGGTGTGCTTGTAGGTGTCGAAGACGTAGGCGCCGACAGCTGCGCCCTCGAGCACGGCGAGAGCCTCGGCCTCGTCGGCGACGGGGAGGCCGAGAGCGATGCGGTCCTTTCCGGTGAGCTGGCGCGCGGCGGATCCGGCGGCGTAGCGGAGAGTCTCGATCGAGACGGCGCCGCCGAGGCCGACGAGGGCGACCACGGGTGCGCTGCCGATCGGCGCCGCACCCTCGCCGAGGGCCGAGGCGGGAAGGCGCGTGAGCTCGTCCTTGCCGGCGACCACCCCGAGTTCCTGCAGGGAGCCTGCCAGCACCGGGGCGTCCCAGAGCAGAGTGGGCGGCTCGTCTCCCTTGCCGGGGGTGACGCCGATGACGAAGACCTCGGCGTCGGTGGCTTCTGCGGACACGGTGAGAGCGGCGACTGTCATGCCGTCGATCGTATCGAGGTGTTCGCTGTCAGCTTGCCTCCGACGGACGTTCACGAGGGTGCGCGTGCCTAGCATTGACAGCATGTCCGATCCTGCAGACCTGTACCAGCTGTCGCCCGACTCGTCCGGCGTGCCAGCCGGGCTCCCGCTCGTCGCGGGACTCACCGGGTTCGCCGACGCCGGCTCGACCGTGGCGCAGATCACCCAGTACCTCGGCGACACGCTCGACGGCGACGTCGTCGCGACGTTCGACGCCGACATCCTCCTCGACTACCGCGCACGCCGCCCCATCATCACCTTCGATCAAGACCACATCGCCGACTTCCAGGCCTCGACGCTGACCCTGTCGCTCATGAAGGACGAGATCGGCCAGCAGTTCCTCCTCCTGTCGGGCTTCGAGCCCGACTTCCGCTGGGAGGCGTTCACCTCGGCCGTGATGCAGCTCGTCGAGCGGTACGGGGTGTCGACCACGACGTGGGTGCAGGCGATCCCGATGCCGGTGCCGCACACGCGCCCCCTCGGCGTCACCGTCTCGGGCAACCGGGTCGACCTCATCGAGTCGCTCTCGGTCTGGCGCCCCACGACGCAGGCCCCCGCGAACGCGCTCCACCTGGTCGAGCTCCGCCTCTCGGCGACGGGCCACCCCACCGCCGGCTTCGTGCTCCTGGTGCCTCATTACCTCGCCGACACGGAGTTCCCCGACGCCGCGGTCACCGCGCTGTCGAGCATCAGCGCCGCGACGGGGCTCATCTTCCCGAGCGACAGGCTGCGCGAGGAAGGGCGCGAGTTCTTGAGCAAGGTCGACGAGCAGGTCACGGGAAACCAGGAACTGACACGCCTCGTGCAGACCCTCGAAGAGCGTCACGACACCTACATGGAGGGCAACCCCCTGCCCTCGCCGCTGATCGGCCTCGACGGACAGGTCCCGAGCGCCGACTCGATCGCGGCCGAGCTCGAGAAGTTCCTCTCGACCCGCCAGGTGGACGACGACGGCGGCCCCTCGCTGGGCTAGAGCCCCGGCCCCGCTAGGGTTGCGGGGTGAATTCCGCTCGCGCCTGGCTCGTCTGGGGCGCCGCGGTCTTCGCCTACGTCGTCGCCGTCCTGCAGCGCTCGTCGCTCGGCGTCGCGGGCGTCGACGCCCAAGACGTCTACTCCATCTCGGCGGCGACGCTCTCGACGCTCGCGGTGACCCAGATCGTGGTGTACGCCGGGCTCCAGGTGCCCGTGGGCGTCATGCTCGACCGGGTCGGGCCGAAGTTCCTGCTCGTGCTGGGGGCGGTCGTGCTCGGTCTCGGCCAAGCGGTCGTCGCCGTCTCGCCGCCGCACATCGGCGTGGCCATCGCGGGCCGCATGCTCGTCGGAGCGGGTGACGCGATGACCTTCATCTCGGTGATCCGCCTGCTGCCGTCGTGGTTCCGCGGGCCGGTGCTGCCTCAGGTCTCGCAGTGGACAGGCAACCTCGGGCAGATCGGGCAGATCCTCTCGGCGATCCCGTTCGCCGCCGTGCTGCACACGGCCGGCTGGAGCACGGCATTCGCGGTCGCCGCCGGTGTCGCCGGCGTATCGGTCGTCGTGCTGATGCTGGTCGTGCGCGACTCTCCCGTCGGCCGCACCGAGCTGCCCGTCGTCGCCTCGTGGGCCGCCGCCGGACGTCAGCTCGCCGAGAGCGTCAAGCGCCCCGGAACCCGGCTCGGCTTCTGGTCGCACTACGTGACCCAGTCGTCGGGCACCGTGTTCAGCCTGCTCTGGGGAGTTCCCGCGCTCGTGGGCGGCCTCGGCTTCAGCCGCGGCGAGGCGTCGGGGCTGCTCGCGCTGCTCGTCGTCACAGGGGTCGTCGCAGGCCCCCTCCTGGGTCTGCTCACCGCGCGGTTCCCGCTCCGCCGGTCGAACCTCGTGCTCGGCATCGTGTCCGTGCTCGGGCTGATGTGGACCCTCGTGCTCGCGTGGCCCGACCGGCCGCCGCACTGGCTCGTCGTCGCGCTCGTCGTCGCCCTCGGGGTCGGCGGGCCGGGCTCGCTCATCGGCTTCGACTTCGCACGCACCTTCAATCCGCTCCGCAGCCTCGGCGTAGCCAACGGCATCGTGAACGTCGGCGGGTTCCTGGCGAGCTTCGTGATGATGTTCCTGATCGGCATCGTGCTCGACGCCCTCCACGGCGCCGGGGTCGCGGCGGGGGATCCGCAGCCTCTCTTCGCCTGGTCGAACTTCCGCGTCGCCTTCTGCGTGCAGTACGTGATCGTCGGAGCGGGAGTGGTCGGGCTGGTCGTCGACAGGCGACGCACGAGGCGCCGCATGCACCTCGAGGAAGGAATAGAAGTGGGCCCGCTCTGGGTTGCACTCTCCAGGAAGTTACGCCGCCACTAGCAGTGAATGCCCCCTTTTGTAAACGGGTCGCTCTCGGGCGTGCAATAATTACTCACGGACCCTTTCTTGTCCCTTGGTGAAATGCCTCGGGGCTTGACATGGGTCCTTGCTGTGCCGCTTTGGCAGGCACAGTCACCCGAACCGAACTGCCCGAAACCGAACTCTCTGGCCGACGACAAGCAGGATCAGCGTCGTCGTCCTCCCCGCCTTGCAGTCGCAGAACCACCGACGGCGCAGGGCCTCCACCGACTTTTCGAAGCCCGAGTGAAAGGTGCACCCAATGGCTACTCGCACCAAAGCCCCCGTCGCCGCCGCCGTGACCGACACCGACGACATCACCACCGAGGACGCGGCTGTCGCCGCCCCCGCCGCCAAGAAGCCCGCTGCGAAGAAGGCTCCTGCCAAGAAGGCGCCGGCCAAGGCGAAGGCATCGCCCGCCAAGGCCAAGGCCGCCGGCAAGTCGGCTGACGACGACGAGGAGGACGACGAGCCCGAGGTCGTCGTCGCCGACGACACCGCCGAGACGACCGAGACCGCGGACGGCACCGAGACGGCCGACGGCGAGGAGACCACCGACGCCGAGAAGGCCGCCGACGAGGTCCTCCCCACCGGCGCCCTCGTCATCTCGCAGGACGACGACGACGAGATCCCCGTCTACTCGTCGACCATCACCGGCGCCACCGCCGATCCGGTCAAGGACTACCTCAAGCAGATCGGAAAGGTCGCGCTCCTGAACGCGGCCGAAGAGGTCGAGCTCGCCATGCGCATCGAGGCGGGCCTGTTCGCCGACGACAAGCTGGCCAACTCGACGGGCCTCTCGAAGGAGCTCGAGCGCGAGCTGCGCTGGGTCTCCCGCGACGGCCAGCGCGCCAAGAGCCACCTGCTCGGCGCCAACCTCCGACTCGTGGTGAGCCTGGCCAAGCGGTACACCGGCCGCGGCATGCAGTTCCTCGACCTCATCCAGGAAGGAAACCTGGGCCTCATCCGCGCGGTCGAGAAGTTCGACTACACCAAGGGCTTCAAGTTCTCGACGTACGCCACGTGGTGGATCCGCCAGGCCATCACCCGCGCGATGGCCGACCAGGCCCGCACCATCCGCATCCCCGTTCACATGGTCGAGGTCATCAACAAGCTCGCCCGCGTGCAGCGCCAGATGCTGCAGGACCTCGGCCGCGAGCCCACCCCCGAAGAGCTGTCGCGCGAGCTGGACATGACGCCCGAGAAGGTCGTCGAGGTCCAGAAGTACGGCCGCGAGCCCATCTCGTTGCACACCCCGCTCGGTGAAGACGGCGACAGCGAATTCGGCGACCTCATCGAAGACACCGAGGCCGTCGTGCCCGCCGACGCCGTGGGCTTCACGATGCTGCAGAAGCAGCTCGAGTCGCTGCTCGACAGCCTCTCCGAGCGTGAGGCCGGCGTGATCCGCATGCGCTTCGGGCTCGGCGACGGGATGCCCAAGACCCTCGACCAGATCGGCGACACGTTCGGAGTGACGCGCGAGCGCATCCGCCAGATCGAGTCGAAGACGATGGCCAAGCTGCGCCACCCGTCGCGGTCGCAGTCCCTCCGCGACTACCTCGAATAAGAAGCACCCATCGCCGACGCAGCCGACGCTAGGAATCCTTTGAAGTACGTTCTCCCCATCCTCCTCGGGCGTCTCGTCCGCGTTCTCGCAAGGGCCCGAGGGGGTGGGTCGGCGTACCCCGGCTACCTCGTCCTCAAGCTGCTCCCGACCTTCCTCACGGATGTCACCAGGCAGTTCGACCGGGGCGTCCTGTTCGTGCTCGGCTCGAACGGCAAGTCGACGACGACGCACATGCTGTCCGACATCATGCGCTCGCACGGCCTGCGCGTCTTCACGAACCCGACCGGGGCCAACCTGCCGCAGGGCATCGCGTCGGCGCTCCTCTCCGAGGTGAGCCTGTTCGGGCGACTCAAGGCCGACGTCGGCGTGCTCGAGGTCGACGAGGCGTTCGCCGTCGAGCTCTCCGGTCATCTGCACCCCTCGACGGTCCTCATGCTCAACGTGCAGGTCGACCAGCTCTACCGCTTCTACGAGACCTCGCGCGTCGCCGACATGATGACCGACACGGCCGCCACCGCGGGCACCCACGTCGTCACCAACCGCGACGACGAGTACCTCGGCCCGTTCGAGAGCGCCACGCTCGACGTCACCCGCTTCGGCGCGTCGCCGGCCCTGGTCGCCGCGGCGCCTCACGGGCTGCAGAATGCCAGCGCGTACGACAAGGGCGCAGGAACGCGCGCTCTCACCGCCGAGGCCGAGGTCACCGCGCTGACCGCCACCGGCGCCACCATCGCGCTCGGAGACCAGGCCGTCGACGTCCGGCTCCCCGCCAAGGGGCTCCACTACGCGGTCGACGCGGCCGCCGCGATCCAGACCGCCCGCGTCGCGCTCGGCCCCGAGTTCGACTCCCAGAAGGCCGTCGCGGCCTTCGCCGCGATGAAGCCGGCCTACGGCCGTGGTGAGCGCCTGAAGATCGGCAGCGACGAGGCCGAGTTCGTCATGTTCAAGAACGCGGCGAGCCTGCAGTTGAACCTCGACGCCCTGGCGACGGCGCCCGAGCAGGTGCTCCTCGCAATCGACGAGGGCACCCCCGACATCTCGTGGATCTACGACGTCGACTTCTCGTCGCTCGACCACGTCGACGTGGTCTCGGGCGCGAAGGCCTGGCAGATCGCGCTACGCCTGGAGCATGCAGGCATCCCGATCGGCACCGTCGAGCCGCAGATCGAGAAGGCCATCGACCGGATGAAGGCCCTGCCGTCGCCGTCGGGCAAGACGAAGAACTTCATCGTGAACTACGAGCAGATGATGATCGCGCGCAAGATGCTCGGCTACCCCGACCTGGAGAAGCGAGCATGACCGACCTGACCATCCTCCAGCTCTATCCCGAGCAGCTCGGCGTCTCGGGCGACGGCGGCAACGTCGTGACACTCGCCGAGCGCGCCCGGCGCGGCGGCCTCGACGTGGCCGTGACCGAGCACCGCCCCGGAGACGCGCTTCCCGCGGCGGCCGACGTCGTGCTCATCGGCAGCGGCCCGCTGTCCACTCTGCGCGCCATCCACTCCGATGTGCTGCGGTTCCGCGACCTCCTCTCGGACTGGTCGGACGCCGGGGTCCCTGTCGTCGCCATCGGCGGCGGCATGGAGATCCTCTCGCGCGGAATCAGCGGAGAGGGCGCCGACCTCGAGGGCCTCGGCTTCTTCGACGCGAGCGCGCACCGGGGCGCCCAGCGCCGTGCCAACTACTTCAAGGTGAGCACGCCCTACGGAGGTGGCTCGCTCGACCTGCTCGGCTTCGAGGACCACGCGACGCGCTTCGAGCTCGGCGCCGGCGCGAGCCCGTTCGGCGCCGTCGTCAGCGGCGGTGGCAACGGCGACGGACGCGAGGGCGTCATCCGCGGAGCCTCCTTCGGCACGCAGATGAAGGGGCCGGCGCTGCCCCTCAACCCGGCGCTCACCGACCGAGTGCTCACGGCGGCGGTCGCTCGCACGGGCGGCGCGTACGCCGTGGCCGAGGCCCACGCGACGCTCGACGAGTACGCGACGAAGTCGCGCGAGGTCATCTCGGCGAACCTGGAGCATGTCTTCAAGGCGATGTGACGGCGGCGGGTGGCAGTTCCTGCGCCCGCTTCTCGCTAGCGTGGCACCATGCCCACCCGCGTGACCCTCGTGTCAGACACTCACGTTCCGAAGCGCGCCAAGCAGCTGCCGGAGACCGTCTGGCGGGCCGTCGAGAGCGCCGACGTCGTGATCCACGCCGGAGACTGGGTCGAGCTGTCGATGCTCGACGACTTCGAGCGGCGATCGAGGCGCCTCCTCGCCGTCCGCGGCAACAACGATGGGCCGGAGTTCGAGCCGCGCCTTCCGCTGGTGGCGACGGCCGACATCGAAGGCGCGCGCATCGTCGTGGTCCACGAGACCGGCCCCGCGCTCCGCCGGGAGGAGCGCGCCGATGCGGAGTACCCCGAGGCCGACGTGATCGTCTTCGGCCACAGCCACATCCCGTGGGACTCCGTGACAGCGGCGGGTACGCGGATGCTCAACCCGGGGTCGCCGACCGACCGGCGCCGCCAGCCGGCATGCACGTTCATGACCCTGGTGCTCGACGACGGCCGTGTTCGCGATGTCGAGGTCGTGCGGTTGCCTCTCCGGTCGTCGCCGAAGTAGGTAGGGGAGAACGGCAGAAGACCCGCACCCCGGTGGGGGAGCGGGCCTTCTTGGAAAGTCTGTAGGTGAGGAGCCGGGCTCTTAGTGGAGCTTGGCCGTCTCGTCGAGCCATTCGATGGCGTTCGGCTGCAGCTTCTCCTTGAACTTGGCGCCGTGGTGGGCGCAGAACAGGAGCTCACCGCTCGCCATGGTCGCTCGGATGTACGCCTGGGCTCCGCAGCTGTCGCAGCGGTCTGCTGCCGAGAGCTGGTAGCGGGAGCCGAGCTCGTCGACGGCTGTGTGGTCGGTGGCCATCTGAGTCATGTGATGCTCCTCCAATACGGTGGTGCGCGGGTTCGTGACACTCATCAAAACACGGGAACGTTTCGTCCGTGCGACATTTCGCCGGATTTCGCTGTTCGCGTACGGGATTGGACGACCCCAGTCCGGGGAGCCCTCCCGTGCGGGTGTCGGGCACGGAATGGCCCGGTGACGCACGTATTCTTAACGCGTCGCTTGTGCGGATTCATTCCTGGGCAACGACGAAGAAGCACCTGAATGGAGATCCGTGGCAACCACCCCGCCGTCCCAGTACGAAGCACGTCACCTGTCGGTGCTCGAGGGTCTGGAGGCGGTGCGCAAGCGCCCGGGCATGTACATCGGCTCGACCGATTCGCGCGGCCTCATGCACTGCCTCTGGGAGATCATCGACAACTCGGTCGACGAGGCCCTCGGCGGCTTCGGAACGTCGATCGACGTGGTCCTGCACGCCGACGACAGCGTCGAGGTCCGCGACACCGCCCGCGGGATCCCCGTCGACATCGAGCCGAAGACCGGCCTCACGGGCGTCGAGGTCGTCTTCACGAAGCTCCACGCGGGCGGCAAGTTCGGCGGCGGCTCCTACGCGGCATCCGGCGGCCTGCACGGCGTCGGAGCCTCGGTCGTGAACGCCCTCTCGGAGCGCCTCGACGTCGAGGTCGACCGTGGAGGCAAGACGCACGCCATGTCGTTCCACCGCGGCGAGCCCGGCACCTTCGCCGACGGCCCCGACGGGCCCACACCCGACGCGACCTTCACGCCGTTCGAGAACGGCAGCGTGCTCCGCGTCGTCGGCAAGGCGCCGAAAGCCGCCACCGGCACGCGCATCCGCTACTGGGCCGACCGGCAGATCTTCACCAGGGGCGCCGCGTTCGTCACCGACGACCTCGTCAAGCGCGCCCAGCAGACCGCGTTCCTCGTTCCCGGCCTCACGATCCGCGTGCGCGACGAGCGCCCGGTCACCACCGCCGACACCGAGGGCAATCAGCCCCTCGAGTCCGTCTTCTCGTACGAGGGCGGCATCTCGGAGTTCGTCGACTTCCTCGCTCCCGACAAGGCCGTCACCGACACCTGGCGCCTGCAGGGCACCGGGCACTACACCGAGACCGTCCCCGTGCTGAACGACCACGGGCAGATGGTCTCGACCGACGTCAAGCGCGAGTGCGAGGTCGACATCGCCCTGCGCTGGGGCGAGGGCTACGAGACTGTCACGCGCAGCTTCGTCAACATCATCTCGACGCCCAAGGGCGGCTCGCACCAGACCGGCTTCGACGCCGGGCTGCTGAAGTTCTTGAAAGACCAGGTCACGTCGAACGCCCGCCGCTTGAAGGTCGGCAACGACAAGCTCGAGAAGGACGACATCCTCGCCGGTCTCACCGCCGTGCTCACGGTGCGACTGCCCGAGCCGCAGTTCGAGGGCCAGACCAAGGAGGTGCTCGGAACCCCCGCCGTCCGCCAGATCGTCTCGAACGTCGTCGCCAGAGAGATGGCCGCGATCTACGCGTCGCCGAAGCGCGACGACAAGACGCAGGCCGCCGCGGTGCTCGACAAGATCGTCACCGAGATGAAGTCGCGCATCGCCGCCCGCGCTCACAAAGAGACGCAGCGCCGCAAGAACGCGCTCGAGTCGTCGTCGCTCCCGTCGAAGCTCGTCGACTGCCGTTCGAGCGACGTGTCGTCGAGCGAGCTGTTCATCGTCGAGGGCGACTCCGCGCTGGGCACCGCACGGGCGGCCCGCAACAGCGAGTACCAGGCGCTGCTGCCGATCCGCGGCAAGATCCTGAACGTGCAGAAGGCGTCCGTCAGCGACATGCTGTCGAACCTCGAGTGCGCGTCGATCATCCAGGTGATCGGCGCCGGATCGGGTCGGTCGTTCGACCTCGACGTCGCCCGCTACGGCAAGGTCATCATCATGAGCGATGCCGACGTCGACGGCGCGCACATCCGCACGCTGCTGCTCACGCTGTTCTTCCGCTACATGAGGCCGATGATCGAGGCCGGCCGCGTCTTCGCCGCCGTGCCGCCATTGCACCGCGTCGTCGTGATCAACCCCGGATCGAAGCCGAACGAGACCATCTACACGTACTCCGAGGCCGAGCTGCACGGTGTTCTCGCCGGGCTGAAGAAGTCGGGCAAGAAGTACCAGGATCCGATCCAGCGCTACAAGGGCCTCGGCGAGATGGACGCCGAGCAACTGGCGACGACCACGATGGACCGCACCAACCGCATGCTTCGCCGCGTGAAGGTCGAAGACGCCGAGAACGCCGGCCGGGTGTTCGAGCTGCTGATGGGCAACGATGTGGCGCCGCGCAAGGAGTTCATCATCGACGGGGCCGGCCTGGCGCGCGAGCGCATCGACACCTAGACGCCGCTCCGAAAGGTCCGAGCCGTTCTGGAGGGTCCGGGCCGTTCTGGAGGGTTCACGCGGCGGGGTCGCGACAGCCCCGTCGTCCCCGCCGAATCGGCTCGCGCCCGCCGTCGCGTCGGCGGGGGTGTCCCGATTCGGCGGGCTCAGCGCCGCAGCCGGCTCAGGCGACAGCGCCACCGATCGACCCGACCACCGAGTCGAGCGGCGTGCCCGACGCGTCGCGCCGGGTGAGCGTCGCCGGAAGCTGCCTCACGCCGCCGTCGGCTCCGACGGCCAGCGCCGGGGCAACGCCGACCCAGGCGACCGCGAGGCCGTCCTCGCCCTTGAGCAGGGCGTGGGCGCGCACACCGCCGGTGGCGCGGCCCTTGGCGGGGTAGTCGACGAAGTCGCTGACCTTCGCGCGCCCGGGATCGGCCCCGGCGATGGTCGCCGCCGAGGTCGAGATCGTGGCGACCACGGCGTCCGAGCCGCCGGGCACGACCCCGAAGAAGAGCGCGTTGTCTCCGGCGCCGAGCGAGATGCCGGCGACGCCACCGCCGGCCGGCCCCTGCGGGCGCACCAGCGAGGCCGAGTAGCGGAGCAGCTGCGTCTTCGCCGTCACGAACACCATCTCGTCGCTGTCGGGACCCTGCGCGACCCCGACGACCGAGTCGCCGGCCTTGAGCGCGATCACCGGGAACTCCGGCTTCGACGGCCAGGCGCCCGGGGTCACGCGCTTCACGATGCCCTGCGCCGTCCCGAGCGCCAGCGGCTGATCGAGGTCGAGCGACACGAGGCCGAGCACGGTCTCGCCCTTCGCCCAGGACGGCAGCGCCAGGTAGTCCTTGATGGGCACTCCGGCTCCGAGCTGCACCGACGACGGCGGCGCCGCAGGAACGTCGACCGGCGTGAACCGGATCAGCCGCCCGGTCGAGGTGACCGCCCCGATCTCTGCCCGGGTCGTGGTGACGACGCTCGACCGGATCGCATCGTGCCTGGTGCGGCGCGATGGCGGCACGGGTGCTGCGCCGTCGGACTCGGCGAGATCCACGCGCAGGATCCGCCCGGTCGTCGACAAATACACCTTCGTGGGCACGTCGGCCACCTCGAGCACGGGCGCGTTCTTCCGCGCCGACGAGGCGATGGACGGCGCGGCCTCGGTGAGCAGGGTGCGACGCGGCGTGCCGAACTGGTCGGCGATGTCGGCGAGCTCGCTCGACACGAGGGCGCGCAGCTTGGCGGGGTCGCCGAGGAGCTCGCGGAGTTCCTGGATCGCCGCCCGCAGCTCGTCTCGCTCGGTCTCGAGCTCCATGCGGCTGAACTTCGTGAGACGGCGGAGGCGCAGCTCGAGGATGTACTCGGCCTGCAGGTCGCTCAGGTCGAAGACCTCGCGCAGACGCGTCTTGGCCGCGTCGGAGTCGTCGCTCGTGCGGATCACCTGGATGACCTCGTCGATGTCGAGGATCGCGATCAGGAGGCCCTCGACCAGGTGCAGGCGGTCTTCGCGCTTCTGCAGGCGGTAGCGGCTGCGCCGGGTGACGACCTCGAGGCGGTGCGCGACGAAGACCTCGAGCAGCTCCTTCAGGCCGAGCGTGCGGGGCTGGCCCTCCACGAGGGCGACGTTGTTGATGCTGAAGCCGTCTTCGAGCGGCGTGTGCCGGTAGAGCTGCTCGAGCACGGCCTCGGGGCTGAAGCCTGTCTTGATCTCGACGATGAGGCGCATGCCGTGGTGGCGGTCGCTGAAGTCGTTGATGTCGGAGATGCCCGTGAGCTTCTTCGCGTTGACGCCGTCTTTGACCTTCTCGATGACCTTCTCGGGCCCGATCAGGTAGGGCAGCTCGGTGAAGACGAGGCCCTTCTTACGGGCGGTGAGGTTCTCGATCGAGACCTTGGCCCGGACCTTGAAGCTCCCTCGGCCGGTCGCGTAGGCGTCGCGCACGCCGGCCAGGCCGGCGATCGTGCCGCCGGTTGGGAGGTCGGGGCCGGGCACGAAGGCCATGAGCTCGTCGAGCGTGGCGTCGGGGTGATCGATCAGGTGACGAGCCGCCCCGACGATCTCGACGAGGTTGTGGGGCGCCATGTTCGTCGCCATGCCGACGGCGATGCCGGAGCCGCCGTTGACCAGGAGGTTGGGAAAGGCCGAGGGGAGGACCTCGGGCTGCATCAGCTGGTTGTCGTAGTTGGGCACGAAGTCGACGACGTCTTCGCCGAGGCCCTCGTTCATCGCCATGGCGGCCGGGGCGAGGCGGACCTCGGTGTACCGAGCGGCGGCGGGCGGGTCGTCGAGCGAGCCGAAGTTGCCGTGGCCGTCGATGGTCGGGAGGCGCATGGTGAAGTCCTGCGCCAGGCGCACGAGGGCGTCGTAGATCGCGGAGTCGCCGTGCGGGTGGAGCTTGCCCATGACCTCGCCGGTGACGCGCGCGCTCTTCACATGGCCGCGGTCGGGGCGCAGGCCCATCTCGGACATCTGGTACAGGATGCGGCGCTGCACCGGCTTGAGGCCGTCGCGAGCGTCGGGCAGGGCGCGGGAGTAGATGACCGAGTAGGCGTACTCGAGGAACGACCCCTGCATCTCGGTCGAGACGTCGACCTCCTCGATGCGCTCGCCCTCGTAGGCTCCGCCGGTGCTGTCGGTCGTCGTCATTCAGTCCTTCTACTGTTGCCACGAAACCCGGCCGCCGCGGCTGTGCCAGACTGGGCCGGATGACGACCATGGTACCGGCGCGAGACCCCGCGACCCGGAGCCTGGCCGACGTGCTCCCAAGCTGTGTCGCGGCGCTCCGCGGCGAGGCGAACGCCCTCGGCTTCCCGGCGGCGACGCAGATCGTGGTGGTGATCGTCGACGGGCTCGGCGCCGCCGCACTCAAGCAGCGAGCCGCCTACGCGCGGACGCTGGCCGCCGCGTCCACCCCGTTCTTCTCGGGCTTCCCGACGACGACCGCGGCGTCGCTGGCGACCATCACCACCGGCACGCTCCCCGGCCAGCACGGCCTCGTCGGCTACAGCGTGCTCGACGGCGCCCACGACCGAGTGGTCAAGCAGCTCTCGGGCTGGGACGACAGGCTCGACCCGCTCACCTGGCAGCGCGTGCCGACGGTCTTCGAGACGCTGAAGGCGGAGGGCGTCGCCTCGTACGCGGTGGGCCCGGCGCGGTACGCCCGCACCGGACTCACGCACGCGGTGCTGCGCGGTGCCACGTACACGTCGGCCGACTCGGTGGAGGCGAGGTTCGACGCCGCGGCGCGGTTGCTCGGAGTTCCTGCGCCCTCTGTGACGTATCTCTACGTGCCGGAACTCGACGTGGCGGGTCACCGGTCGGGGTGGGAGTCTCCGGAGTGGTCGGCCGCCCTCGAGCTCGTCGACTCGCAGCTGCGCACGCTCGTGGCGGGCCTGCGCCGAGACCAGGCCGTCGTCGTCACGGCCGACCACGGCGTGCTCGACGTGAAGCCGTCCAAGCACGTCGTCTTCGGCGGCTCGCCCGAGCTCGTCGACGGCGTGCGCCATGTCGCGGGGGAGCCGCGGTGCCTGCAGCTGCACTTCGAGCCCGACCTGTCGCCGTCCGACCGGGCGACGCTCGTCGGGGCCTGGCACGAGTCGGAGGACGACCGCTCGTGGGTCGTCACCCGTGACGACGCGATCGCCGCCGGCTGGTTCGGCGAGGTCGCACCCGAGGTGGCACCGCGTATCGGCGACCTGCTCGTCGCGGCCCGGAAGGGCATCGCCTACTACCGCTCCGCCGACGAGCGCGGCCGCGGGATGATTGGGCAGCACGGCTCGTGGACGGCGGAGGAGACGCAGGTGCCGCTGGCGCGGTTCGGGGCGTTCGCGTGAGGTTCGGCGTCGTTCGCTGAGGCCCTGTCATCGCTTCTTCGTCGCGAGGGCCTGCCTCAGCGACGGCGGACAGATTGCTGGACGCCGGCGCCCACGCCGTGCTCGGCCTCGAAGGCGGCGAGACGGCGCGTGCCGACGATCCGCTCGCGGAGGCCCACCACGATCCAGAACACGGCCATGGCCAGGTAGGCCCAGGCGAACCACCGTGACGAACCCGACGCGATCAGCTCCCCGAGGCTCAGGACCACGAAGACGAAGCCTCCGATCAGCGCGAACAGACCGTAGTTGCGACGCCGGTCGATCGCCATGCGCTGCTGGATCAGGGAGGGCATGGCTCGACCCTACGACTCCGACGCCGAGGATGTCTCGACGACGCGGAACCGCTCCAGCACGACCATCGTCGAATCGTCGAGGGTGAAGTCGCGGCCGAGCTCGGCTCGGAGCGGCTCGGAGGTCCAGAAGCGCTCGTGCCCGGCGCGCCACTGGGCGACCGACGCGTAGCCCTCGCCCTCGGCGACGGCGTGCTCGAGCGTCACGTCGCCGAGCCGCACGACATCGACGCGGGTCGTCTCGAGCACGAAGCGCGGGCGGCCGTCGGAGTCGATGGCGGTGCCGCGAGTTCCTGCGACCGGAATCGGCTCGCCCTCGACCTCGTACTCGAGCAGCAGGGAGCTCGTGCTCGTCTTCGCGCCCGACGCGACCGCGGCGAGGAGGCTGTCGCGGAGGGGACCGGGGAAGGCGAACTCGATGGGCGGGAGGTCGTGGTGCATGGGTCGAGTCAATCAGCGCTGGTTGCTCGCCGGGGATGTTCGGGCGGGGTGTCCTCGGGAACGTGCGCTGGGCGGGGGTCGATCCTTGGGGGGCATGCACGATGGGGCTGAGATCCTTGCGAGCGCGCACGGCGTCCTCAGACGAGGATCACGCCGCCAGTCGGTACTCGCCGCGCCGCGCCGCCACCGCGTCGCCGTGCAGCCGCCGCGCCACGCCTGCCGTCAGGTCGAGCAGCGAGGCGTCGAGCGATGCGCCGATGGCGGCCAGGATCTCGCTCGACGGCTCCTTGATGCCGCGCTCCACCTCCGAGAGGTACTGCGGCGACACGCCCGCGCGCTTGGCAACCGATCGCAACGACTCGTCACGAGACTCGCGTCGGCCGCGGAGCTGCTCTCCGACGAGCTCGCGCCAGAGGGCGGGCTTGCGGGTGGTGGGGGCGTCGTCCTGAGGCGTCATGTCGCGAGTAAATCAGGTGCGGGGCGCCGGACGCCGGGCAGTCCGCTCTCAGCAGACGCGGCGCGCGCCGCACATGCGACCGGGAGCCCGCACCCGCCTCACCCCAGCAGCGCCTCGATCTGCGCCACCACCAGGTCGGGCCGCGTCACGAAAGGGTGGTGCCCGGTCGCGAGCTCGGCCGACCGGGTCGCCCGCGCGGCGTGGAATCGCTGCAGCTCGACGGACGTGCTGCGGTCGTCAGCGCACACGAGGTACGTCGAGTCGACGCCCTGCCAGCCCGCTGCGGTCGTCGGAGTCAGGAACGCGCCGGCGTCCTGAGCGGTGACCCGGCTCCAGCCGTCTTCCTGAGTCGCAGCGTCGGCGTCCTGAAGAAAGCGCGCTCCGAACGACCGGGCGTCGTAGCCGTCGCCGGCAAGGCGTCCGTCGCCGGCGTCGCGGATCTGCACCGGGTCGGTCTCGCCGCCCATGATCGCGCCCTGCGACATCCCGATGTCGGGCAGATACGACGACACGTAGACGAGGTGCGCCACGGCGGGATGCGCGCCGGCCTCGGCGATGACGGTGCCGCCGTAGGAGTGACCCACCACGATGGCGGTGTCGGCGGTGGCGTCGAGTTCCTGCATGAGTGACGCCGCGTCAGCGGCCAGGCCGGTCGCGTCGTCGCGGGCAGGGATCTCGCCACAGGACGGCAGAGCCACCGCGCGGCTGCGGATTCCGGTGCGGGCGGCGAGAAGCTCGGCGGTGCGGTGCCACCACCAGTCGCCGTCGCGGACGAGGGCGCCGTGCACGAAGAGGAGTTCCATGGGTCGACCCTACGGAGGCAGCGGGCCTGCCGCGCGCGCCTCTGCTGAGGGCGGTCGCGCGGTCGGCACCACGTTCGGGACTCCACAGACGAGAAGGACTCTGTGCCGAGTCCTCACCAGCGCGCGACGGACTGGTCTTACTCGCCCCGCCGCGACTCGCTGCGCTGCGAGACCGCGCCGCGCGGCCACACCACGATGAGCGCCGTCGCCAGGGGCCCGATGAAGAGCGACGCCACGAACCAGCGCCACCGCGACCTGCTCTTGCTTTCGGCGAGCCCGGCGTTGATCAACGCGAGCGTCAGCCAGCCGATGGGCGCGAGGCCCGAGTCTGTGTAGTCCATGAGATCCCCCTCTCGACGACAGTACCGGTGAGCAGCGGGGGTACGAACCTGAACCCGGCTCACGACCCCTCCGTTAGCGTGTCGTGATGACAGAGACCCCCGAAGACAGGCTCAGCGGCGAGCTCCAACCCGGCGAACGCCTGCTCTGGTCAGGATGCGGCGATCCGTCTGTCGTCTTCGCTCGCTCTGACGTGTTCCTGATTCCGTTCAGCCTGCTCTGGGGAGGGTTCGCGATCTTCTGGACCGCTCAGGCGGCGGCATCCGGCGCTCCGCCCTTCTTCCTCGTGTTCGGCGGCCTCTTCTGCCTGATCGGCCTCTTCTTCATCGTCGGACGCTTCTTCGTCAAGGCCCACCGCAAGCGCACGACGACCTACGCGATCACCGACCGTCGCGCCCTGTCGAGCGACGGCCGGTCGACCCGGCAGACACGCCTGCCCGGCCCCGACCACACCGTCACCTGGTCGTCCGACCGCGCGCACGTCTCCGTCGTCTGGAACCAGCCAATCGCCGGCGGATTCTTCACCGGCAACCGCACACCGTGGCCCGTCAACTCGGGCATGGACGGTCTGTTCGGCACGCCGTCGCCCCTCGGGTTCTACGACGTCCGCGACGGTGCCGCCCTCGTCTCGGCTCTCCAGGCGGCCTACCGATGACGACCCCGGGCGCAGGAACTGCCCGTCGCCGCCCGTCCCTCGTCGTCGTCCTGATCGGCGTCGGCCTGCGTCGCTGCGCCGCCTCTCACGAGCCCCAGCTGGCCGGCGCGGCCGCCTGACCTTCGGCCCACGATCGGGACTCGGCACCGCAGATCATCGTGGTGTGCAGTCCTGATCGCGGTGCGGCCAGCGGCCCGGTGGTGTGGAGTCCTGATCGTGGTGCCGAGGCCGGTGTGGTGGTGCGGCGTCAGGCCGGATCGTCGTCCGAGCGCGCGCCGAACACGATCTCGTCCCAGCTCGGCATCGACGCGCGGCCCTTGCGCGCGCGCGGCACCTTGCGCGCCTCGGACACGCGCGACTCGGAGGGACGGGGCTCCGACGCACGCGGCTCGTCGGCGGGCGCAGACGCCGGTCGGCGCGATGCCGTCGGGTGCGTCGCGAGCGGCTTCGTGACGCGAGGCGCCTCGGCCTCGGGAGTGACACCTGAGCTCGAGGCCGCGCCGTCGGCTGAACCGCCGAGCGTCTCATCGAAGTCGTCGAGCGGCACGTCGATCACCCGGATGCCGCCGGTGGAGGGGTGCGCGGCCCTCGCGCCGGCCAGCGGGTCGTCGTCACCGAAGCGGGCGGCCTCGCGCTCTCCGCGGCGGCGGCGGAGCGCGTCGAGGAGGTCGGCGGTCTGGTTGTGGGCGCTCTCGGCTTCAGGCGCACGGTTCATCGCTGCGAGCGACGCGGCGCTCCAGCCCTCGCGGGCGCGGGCGTGAGCGCTCGTGGGGGCGGGCTCGGCGGGGGCGGGCTCCTGCTGCACCTCGAAGGCGCCGCTGTCGAAGCGACCGCTGTCGTCGGGGTTCGACGATCCGGCCGGGGCGGCAGTTCCTGCGGGGAAAGCGGGGGAAGCGGGGGAGTCGGACACGGCTCGGAGCCGCGGCACGAGGGAGGAGTGGTCGGCGTCCTGGCGCGAGAGGGTGTGCGCGTCGCCGGAGAGCGGGGCGAGCCCCTGCTTCTTCGGGTCGAACCGCCAGGCGGCGTCGCGCTCGACCTCGCTGGTCGTGTAGCTGACGTGGACGATCCAGCCCTCGGCGTCTTTGTAGCTGGTCCAGTCGCGCGCCGTCGCCTCGGCCTCGTCGAGGCGGGAGTCGATGACGGCGCCGAACCGAGCCGACTCGGAGGCGCCGACTCCGGCGACGCTGACCGGGACGGCACGCGCCGACTCGAGCAGGAAAGCGCGCTCGTCGAGCACGGGCCCCTCGAAGCGCCGGACGTAGCCGATCTCGGCGCCGGTGTCGGCGGAGACCTGTTCAGCCGTACGGCCGGCGCGGATGCTCGCCTGGATCTCGCGCGGGGACACCCGGTGCTTCACGGGGGTCTGGTCGGGGTCGGCCTGGCGAAGCTGCGACTGCAGCGAACCGGTCACGGGCAGGCGGAATTCGCTCCCGGCATCGGTCGCGACGAGCAGTGCGCCGCTCTCGACTCCGACGACTCGCAGATCTTGCATGGTGTCCCGCCTTTCGCCTTCGCGATTAGCGCTCAGGATGCCACGGCAGGGGCGCTGATCCGGGGAATAACGCGGGCGTGCCGCAAGTTGTGGTCGTGCGGCTTCGGGCAGTCGACGAGGCCCTCCGGCGGGTTTGCCATCGACTTTCATCTGATGCAAACTGTGGCCGCCGATTTCGGCACACGGCCGGATATTCGCAGCAGGACTGAGACAGAACTGGAGTGGCATGGCCACCGACTACGACGCACCTCGCAAGACCGACGACGATTCCGAGTCGATCGAGGCGCTGAAAGAGCGGGTTCCCGACTCGATGTCGGGTGTAGTCGACGTCGACGACGCCGACAATCCCGGAAGCTTCGAACTCGCCGGGCAGGATCTCAGCGATCTCGACCTCGACGTCGTCGTGCTGCCCCCGCAAGTCGACGAGTTCACCTGCGTCGAGTGCTTCCTGGTCAAGCACCGCTCGCAGCTCGACCACGAGACCAAGCTCGGGCCTATCTGCCTGGAGTGCGCGGCCTGATCCCGTCGATCGCCGCCGACAGCCGAGTCGGGTGGCGAGTCGAGACGAGCCAGTAGGGCGCCGGGTCGTCCGGGTCGGTCAGATCGATCTTGAGCACCGGCTTGACCCAGCCCCGAAACAGCGTCCAGGCGCGGGCATCGAGCCGCGTTCCCCGTTGGGCCGTCGCATCCTCTCCGGAGAACGCGGCGGCCTCTCCTATCTCTCCCGGGTAGAGGATCGCCCGCCCGGCGCGGAACCCCTCGTCGTCGACGGTCAGCACGGGCGACCCGAACCAGAGCATCAGACCGAAGACGGCGAACAGCCCGACGCCAACAGCCCAGCCGACCGGCACATTGATGGGCAGGAACACCAGCACGCTCGCGGGCACGACCATCAGCAGGGCGAGGAAGACTTGCGGCGGGGGAGAGAGGCGTTCGCGGTACGAGGTCATAGGACTATTCGACCAGACTTCTGCACTACCCTCGACACGTGCCTCAGCCACTCGATGTCCCGTTCGCCCCGCTGGGCGAGGCGGACGCACCCTCGTACGCGCACCCCGGCGACGCCGGCGCCGACCTGACCAGTCGCGAGAGCCTCACGCTCAAGCCCGGTGAGCGCGCACTCGTCTCGACCGGCGTCTCGATCGCCCTCCCCGAGGGCCACGTCGCATTCGTCGTGCCGCGCTCGGGTCTCGCCGCCAAGCACGGCATCACCGTCGTGAACTCCCCGGGCACCGTGGATGCGGGCTACCGCGGCGAGATCAAGGTGACCCTGCTGAACACCGATCCCCGCACCGCGTTCGAGGTCGGGGTCGGCGACCGCATCGCCCAGCTGATCGTGATGCCCGTCGTGCGCGCCGCCTTCGTACCCGTCGAGACGCTCCCCGAGAGCGCCCGCGGCGCCGGCGGCTTCGGCTCGACCGGCACGACGGCCTTCGCCGCGTCCACCCCTCCAGCAGCCGCATCGACCGGCACCTCGACAACCGCGCCCGCCGAGGGCGCCCCGACAGAAGGCAACTGATGAGCAGAAAGTCCCGGCGCGAAGCCGCAGAAGCAGAGGCCGTCGAGTCGGTCGAGGTCGACGCCGTCGAGATCGCGAGCGACGACGACGCGGTCGAGCTGGTCGAGGCCGAAGAGGCCGAGACCTCTCTCATCTTCGACGACAAGTCCGCGCCCGCCGACCGTGCCGAAGAGGGCCCGCTCGACGAGACCGAGGCCAACCCGGTGCGCCCCTACGTCGACCTGGGCGGCGTCAAGATCGTGCCGCGCGAGGGCCTGCACCTCCGCCTCGAAGTCGAAGAGGGCTCCAAGCGAGTCGTCGCCGTCGGTCTCGACTTCGCCAAGTCGACGCTGCAGGTGCAGCCCTTCGCCGCGCCGCGCTCGACGGGCCTCTGGCACGAGATCCGCGACCAGATCGCCGACCAGATCCGCAAGCAGGGCGGCACGACCAGCGAGGTCGAGGGCCCGTTCGGCCCCGAGATCCGGGCTGAGATCCCCGTCGCCGCCGGCGCCGAGGCGACCGCCGGCCAGACCTCGCGCCTGGCGCGCTTCGTCGGTGTCGACGGTCCGCGCTGGTTCCTGCGCGGCGTCATCGCCGGCGACGCCACCGTCGACCCCGAGGCCGCCGAGAAGATCGAGGAGCTGTTCCGCAGCGTCGTCGTCGTGCGCGGCACCGAGCCCATGCCCCCGCGCGACCTGATTCCGCTGCACATGCCGAAGTCGACCCCGGGCGACGCGGGCACGACCACCGTCTGACGCCGTGACCGATCCCCACCGCGACGACGAGCCCGCCACCTCCCTCTCGGCCCAGCTGCGCGCGGCCGCGCAGCGCGCCGGCATCGGCCAGGTCGCTCCGGGCGAGGTGCCCACCGGCCACGCCCTGCTCTCGGCGATCGGGGGAGTCCGCGGCCTGGTCGAGTCGATCCTCCCCGGTCTCGCGTTCCTGGTCATCTACACGGCGACGCAGGAACTCCTGCCCTCCGTCCTCTTCCCCGTCGCCATGGGAGTGGTGTTCGTCGTGATCCGCCTCGTGCAGCGGGGCCCGGTACCCCAGGCGTTCGCGGGCCTGCTGGGCATCGCCATCTCGGCCGCCCTCGCGCTGCTCTCGGGCCGCGCCGTCGACAACTTCCTCCCGGGCATCGTCATCAACTCCGTGTCGGCGTTCGTGCTGCTCGTCAGCCTCGCGGCGCGCTGGCCGCTCATCGGCATCGTCGTCGGCCTGCTCACGAACGAGGGCGGAGCCTGGCGAGCCGACCGCGCCAAGCGACGCGTGCTCACGCTGGCGACCTGGCTCTGGGTGCTGCTCTTCGCCGTGCGCCTCGCCGTCGAGGTGCCGCTCTTCCTGGCGAACGACGTGTCGCTGCTCGGCGCCATGAAGCTCATCCTGGGCGTGCCGTTCTATGCGGCCATGCTCTGGGTGACGTGGCTGCTGGTGCGGACGGTCTACGCCGCGCGCGCCGCCGACGAGGCTGCTGCGTCGTAGCCGGCGCGCAGTTCCTGCGCCATCTGCCCAGGTCGGGGGTTCTCGCCGCCGAGAAGCCCCGACCGGGGAGAGTCGCGAGCCCGAACCGCAGCGACAGTGCTAGATTTATCTCGACATCAAGATAAATCGACGCGGGCGGCCCTGCTGGGCGCCGCGGACTTAGGCTGGCCTTGCTGGTGAAGCGGTTCGTTTCGCCGGGATGATGAGGCCAGTCAGCGCAAGGGAGACGGCACGTGTCAGACGTAAACAGTTTCGGCTCGAAGAGCACTCTCACCGTCGGTGAGAAGACGTACGAGGTCTACCGCATCGACGCGGTACCGGGCTTCGACAAGCTGCCCTTCAGCCTCAAGGTCCTGCTCGAGAACCTGCTTCGCACCGAAGACGGCGCGAACGTGACCGAGTCGCAGATCAAGGCCCTCGGGTCGTGGGTACCCGAGTCCGAGCCCGACACCGAGATCCAGTTCACGCCGGCCCGCGTGGTCATGCAGGACTTCACCGGCGTGCCGTGCATCGTCGACCTCGCCACCATGCGCGAGGCGATGGCCGACCTCGGCGGCGACCCCACCAAGATCAACCCGCTCTCGCCGGCCGAGCTGGTCATCGATCACTCGGTCATCGCCGACCTGTTCGGCTCCGAGAACGCCCTCGAGCGCAACGTCGAGCTCGAGTACGAGCGCAACGGCGAGCGGTACCAGTTCTTGCGCTGGGGCCAGACCGCGTTCGAGGACTTCAAGGTCGTGCCGCCCGGAACGGGCATCGTGCACCAGGTCAACATCGAGTACCTGGCGCAGGTGACCTACACGCGCACAGTCGACGGCGTGCTGCGCGCCTACCCCGACACCCTCGTCGGCACCGACTCGCACACCACGATGGTCAACGGCCTGGGCGTGCTCGGCTGGGGCGTCGGCGGCATCGAGGCCGAGGCCGCGATGCTCGGCCAGCCCGTGTCGATGCTGATCCCCAAGGTCGTCGGCTTCAAGCTGTCCGGCGTGATCCCGACCGGGGTCACCGCGACCGACGTCGTGCTCACGATCACCCAGATGCTGCGCAAGCACGGCGTCGTCGGCAAGTTCGTCGAGTTCTACGGCGAGGGCGTCGGCGCGGTGCCGCTGGCCAACCGCGCCACCATCGGCAACATGAGCCCCGAGTTCGGCTCGACCGCCGCCATGTTCCCCATCGACGACGTGACCCTCGACTACCTGCGCCTCACCGGCCGCAGCGACGAGCAGGTCGCCCTCGTCGAGGCGTACGCGAAGACGCAGAGCCTCTGGCACGACCCGTCTGTCGAGCCGAGCTACAGCGAGTACCTCGAGCTCGACCTCGCCACTGTCGTCCCGTCGATCGCCGGGCCGAAGCGCCCCCAGGACAGGATCGAGCTCTCGCAGGCCAAGAGCCAGTTCGAGGTCGACCTCGGCAACTACGCCGACGCCGAGGAGCACTCGGGCGTCGACGAGGCCGTCGAGGCGACGTTCCCGGCGTCCGATCCTGTCGGTCTCACCGCCCAAGACGAGACCTCGGCTCACGAGCACTCCCACACCCATGCCGCCTCGGCCACGCCGTCGCACGCGTCGAAGCCGTCGCCGGTCACCCTGTCTGACGGCTCGGAGTTCACGCTCGACCACGGCGCCGTCGCCATCGCGGCGATCACGAGCTGCACGAACACGTCCAACCCCTCGGTCATGCTGGCCGCCGGCCTCCTGGCCCGCAACGCCAGCCAGAAGGGCCTCAAGGCCAAGCCGTGGGTCAAGACCACGCTCGCTCCCGGCTCGAAGGTCGTCACCGACTACTACGAGAAGGCCGGGCTCACCGCCTACCTCGAAGACCTGGGCTTCTACACGGTCGGCTACGGCTGCACCACCTGCATCGGCAACTCCGGACCGCTGCTCGACGAGATCTCGACCGCGGTGCAAGACAACGACCTCGCCGTCACGGCCGTCCTCTCGGGCAACCGCAACTTCGAGGGCCGCATCAACCCCGACGTCAAGATGAACTACCTGGCCTCTCCGCCGCTGGTCATCGCCTACGCCCTCGCCGGCTCGATGAACTTCGACTTCGAGACCGATGCTCTGGGAGTCGACGAGTCGGGCGCCGACGTCTACCTGCGCGACATCTGGCCCGAGGCCTCCGAGGTGCAGAAGACGATCGACGAGTCGATCGACACCGGCATGTTCACGCACGAGTATGCCGGCGTCTTCGACGGCGACGAGCGCTGGCGCGGACTCCCGACCCCCGAGGGCTCGACCTTCGAGTGGAGCGACGAGTCGACCTACGTGCGCAAGCCCCCGTACTTCGAGGGCATGACGATCGAGACGACCCCGGTCACCGACATCTCGGGTGCCCGTGTGCTCGCGAAGCTCGGCGACTCGGTCACCACCGACCACATCAGCCCCGCCTCGACCATCAAGGTCGACAGCCCGGCCGGCCGCTACCTCGCCGAGCACGGGGTCGAGCGCAAGGACTTCAACAGCTACGGCTCGCGCCGAGGCAACCACGAGGTCATGATCCGCGGAACGTTCGCGAACATTCGCCTGCGCAACCAGCTCCTCGACGGCGTCGAGGGCGGCTACACGCGCGACTTCACGAAGCCCGACGCCCCGCAGTCGTTCATCTACGACGCCAGCGCCAACTACCAGGCCGAGGGCACCCCGCTCGTCGTCCTGGCCGGCAAGGAGTACGGCTCCGGCTCGTCGCGCGACTGGGCGGCCAAGGGCACCTCGCTGCTCGGGGTCAAGGCGGTCATCACGGAGAGCTTCGAGCGCATCCACCGCTCCAACCTCATCGGCATGGGCGTCGTCCCGCTGCAGTTCCCCGCGGGCGAGACCTGGGACTCCCTCGGCCTCGACGGCACCGAGTCGATCAGCATCGCCGGGCTCACCGAGCTGAACGACGGCACGACGCCGAAGACGGTCCACGTGACCGCCGAGCCGACGGAGCACTCGCCTGCGGGCAAGCAGACCGTCGAGTTCGACGCCGTCGTCCGCATCGACACCCCCGGTGAGGCCGACTACTACCGCAACGGCGGGATCCTCCAGTACGTCCTGCGTTCTCTGGTGTAGTCCTCTCGAGCGATCGCCCTGCACCCCTCGTATCGGGGTGCGGGGCGTTCGTCCTTTAACAGGCCTCGACGCCTAAACTTCAGACGTGGCCGACGTACCCGGGTCACGGAAAGCGAGCACCATGAGCCTTCTCGAGACCATCCACGGTCCCCGCGATCTCGACGGACTCAGCCACGAGCAGATGCTCACCCTGGCTGCCGAGATCAGGAAGTTCCTCGTGACCGAGGTCTCGAAGACGGGCGGCCACCTCGGCCCGAACCTCGGAGTGGTCGAGCTGACCCTCGCCCTCCACCGCGTCTTCGACTCACCGAAAGACGCGATCGTCTTCGACACCGGCCACCAGTCGTACGTCCACAAGCTCGTCACCGGGCGACAGGACTTCTCGAACCTGCGCCTCAAGGGCGGCCTCGCCGGCTATCCGCAGCGCAGCGAGTCCGTGCACGACATCGTCGAGTCGTCGCATGCGTCGTCGTCGCTCTCCTGGGCCGACGGACTCTCGCGCGGTTTCACCCTCACCGGCCACGGCGACCGCCACGTCGTCGCGGTCGTCGGCGACGGCGCCCTGACCGGCGGCATGACGTGGGAGGCCCTGAACAACATCAGCGACGACAACACGCGTCGCCTGATCATCGTCGTCAACGACAACGGGCGCTCGTACGCGCCGACCATCGGCGGCATGGCGCGGTTCCTGAACTCGGTGCGCACGGCTCAGGCCTACCGCGACATGCACGTCACGTCGCGTGCCGCCTTCGACCACCTGGGCTCGCCGGCCCGCGCGTTCTACCGCGGCGTCCGGGGAGGCCTCCACGGCTTCCTGAGCCGCTTCACGAACAACGAGGCGCTCTACTCGAACCTCGACATCAAGTACATCGGGCCGGTCGATGGGCACGACCAGGCCGCGATGGAGGAGGCGCTCGAGCAGGCCAAGAACTACGGCGCCCCGGTCATCGTGCACGCGATCACGCAGAAGGGCCGCGGCTTCGAGCCGGCCCTTCAAGACGCCGCCGACCAGTTCCACGCCGTGGGCCACATCGACCCCGAGACCGGCGAGGCGCTCGACCCGTCGAGCGCGCCCGGCTGGACCAGCACCTTCGCCGACGAGATCGTCTCGATCGCAGATCACGATCGCAGGATCGTGGGCATTACCGCCGCCATGCTCCGCCCCGTCGGCCTGCACCGCATGGCGGAGAAGTACCCCCAGCGCGTGCTCGACGTGGGCATCGCCGAGCAGCACGCCGTCGCCTCGGCGGCCGGCCTCGCCTACGGCGGCCTGCACCCCGTCGTGGCGCTCTACGCCACCTTCATCAACCGCGCCTTCGACCAGGTGCTGATGGACGTCGGTCTGCACAAGGCCGGCGTCACGTTCGTGCTCGACCGCTCCGGGGTCACCGGCCCCGACGGACCGAGCCACCACGGCATCTGGGACCTGGCGATCCTCCAGGTCGTCCCCGGAATCCGCATCGCCGCACCCCGCGACGCCACCCGCCTCCGGGAGGAGCTGCGGGAGGCCGTGACGGTCGACGACGGACCCACGGTGGTGCGGTTCCCGAAGGGCGAGGTGGGCACGGACATCCCGGCGCTCGAACGGCTCCACGACGGCGTCGAGGTGCTGGCCCGCGGCGACCGGCCCGACGTGCTCATCATGGCGGTGGGGCCGATGGCGCGACTCGGCCTCGACGTCGCCGAGCGGTTGGCCGATCAGGGCATCGGGGCGACCGTCGTCGACCCGCGGTGGGTGGTGCCCGTTCCTGCGTCGATCATCGAGCTCGCCGCCGAGCACCGTCTGGTCGTGACGATCGAAGACGGCGTGCGCGTCGGCGGCATCGGCACGAGGGTGCGGCAAGACCTGCGGGCCGCTGATGTCGACACCGCCGTGACCGAGCTCGGCCTCCCCGACGAGTTCATCGACCATGCCTCGCGCTCCGAGATCTTCGCGGCCGCCGGGCTCACGGCTCAGGCCGTCGCGCGCGACGTGACCGCGATGGTCCTCGGCTCGAAGCTGCCCGTGGCCAGGCGCGAGGGCGAGCCGGCGAGCCGCACGCGCGAGTAGGCGGTAGGCCTGCTCGTCTGGCGCCACTGACTCCTGACAGGGCAGAACCCTCCAGGTCGGCCTCTCCGACAGTCCGCGGACTGACGGAGAGGCCGAGCGGGAGGATCTGGCGGGCGGCTAGGCGACGCCGACGATCGCCGGCTCGTGGAACCTGCGGCCGCGTACGCGATCGGATGCCCCGACCCGGTCGAGGTATGGCGTCACACCGCCCATCTGGAACGGCCAGCCCGCGCCGAGGATCAGGCACAGGTCGACATCCTCCGCCGCCGCGACGACACCGTCGTCGAGCATGCGGCCGATCTCGTCGGCGAGGCCGTCCTCGATGCGCTGCTGCAGCTCGGCCTGCGTCATCGCCGTGCCGGAGCCGCCCACGATCTCGACCGCGCGCCTGTCGAACCCGGTCCGGTTGCCCTTGGCGTCTCGCGAGAAGATGTGACCGTAGTCGGCGAGCCGGTGCAGCGCCTCGCTCTCGAAGAACCGATCGGGGAACGCGGCGTGGTGCGTGTCGAGCACGTGGGCGCCGACGGTGAGTCCGACGAGCTCGAGCAGCTCGAACGGCGTCATGGGAAGGCCGAACGGCGCCGTGGCCCGGTCGACGACCTCGAACGGGGTGCCAGTCTCGACCGCGTGCATCGCCTCGCCGAGCAGCTTCGCGAGCACCCGGTTGACGACGAACCCAGGGGCGTCTGCTGTGATGACAGCGCTCTTGCCCAGCGTCTTCGCCACGACCATGGCGGTCGCGAGGGTCTCGTCGTCGGTCGCCTCGGTGTTCACCACCTCGACCAGCGGCATCACGGCCACCGGGTTGAAGAAGTGGAACCCCACGAGGCGCGACGGGTTCGAGAGAACCGAGCCGATGGCCGTCACCGAGAGCGACGACGTGTTGGTGGCCAGCACGCACTCCTCGCCGACGACCTTCTCGACGCGTGAGAAGACATCTTGCTTGACGCCGAGCTCTTCGAAGACGGCCTCGATCACCCAGTCGCAGTCGGCGAAGTCGGCCAGGTCGGTGGTGCCTGAGATGAGCGCCTTCAGCCGGTTCGACTCGTCGGGCGAGACGCGGCCCTTCGCCTGCATCTCGTCGATCGAGGCGCGGATGCCGTCGACGCCGCGGGTGACGCGCTCCTGGTCGATGTCGGTGATGACCACCGGCACCTTCAGCTTGCGGACGAACAGCAGGGCGAACTGCGAGGCCATGAGGCCCGCGCCGACGATGCCGACCTTGGTGATCTTCCGGGCGAGGTCGGGCGACGGCGCGCCTGCCGGGCGCTTGGCTCGCTTCTGCACGAGGTCGAAGGCGTAGATGGACGCCCGGAACTGGTCGCCCGACACGAGGTCGGCGAGAGCTTCGTCCTCCGCCCGGAACCCCTCTTCGCGCGTCGCCTTCTTGGCCCCGGCGAGCAGCTCGAGAGCGGCGTACGGCGACTTGGCGACCGTGCCGATGCGCTTCTCGAGCGTCTTGCGGGCGATGCCGATCGCGGCGTCCCACTTGAGGGCGCGCTCCACCTTGCCGGGAGCGTGCGGGCGCTTCACCGTGATGCGACCGCTCACGACGCCGTCTGCCCAGGCGATGCTGTCCTCGAGGAAGGAGGCCGATCCGAACATCGCGTCGGCGATCCCGAGCTCGTAGGCCTCCGCGGCCTTCAACGTGCGATTGTTCTTCAGCGGGTTCGAGACGATCACGTTCAGCGCGTTCTCGATGCCGATGAGGTTCGGCAGCAGCCAGGCCCCACCCCAGCCCGGGATGATCCCCAGGAACACCTCGGGGAACGCGAGGGCCGGAGCGGTCGAGTCGACGGTGCGGTAGTCGGCGTTGAGGGCGATCTCCAGGCCGCCGCCGAGGGCGAGGCCGTTGATGAAGACGAACGTGGGCACGCCCGCGTCGTGCAGCTTGCCCAGCGCCTCGTGGCCGAGCTGTGCCATCTGGCGGCCGGCCTCGCGCGACGGGATCTGGCCGACCTTCGACAGGTCGGCGCCGGCCGCGAGGAAGTACGGCTTGCCCGTGACCGCGATGGCCTGGATCTCGCCGGCCGCCGCTCGCTCGCGGAGGCGGTCGAGCGTGGCCGAGAGCTCGACGAGCGTGACCGGGCCGAGCGTCGGCGGGCGACGGTGGTCGCGGTCGTTGTCGAGGGTCACCAGGGCGAGGGTCCCGCCCGAGGGAAGGCGCACGTCGTTCACGTACGAGTGAGTCACCACCTCGTCCTGCGACATCTCGAGCAGCTGTGCGGTGTCGACGCTCATTTCGTTCCCTTCCGGCCGTCGAAGTGCGGGTTCTCCCAGATGACGCTGCCGCCCTGGCCGAGGCCGACGCACATGGCGGTCAGACCGTAGCGGACCTCGGGGTGCAGCTCGAACTGACGGGCGAGCTGGATCATCAGGCGCACGCCCGACGAGGCCAGCGGGTGCCCGACGGCGATCGCGCCGCCCCACGGGTTCACCCGCGGGTCGTCGTCGTCGATGCCGAAGTGGTCGAGGAGCGACAGCACCTGCACGGCGAACGCCTCGTTGAGCTCGAAGAGGCCGATGTCGTCGATGGAGAGGCCGGCCTTGCGGAGGGCCTTCTCGGTGGACGGGACGGGGCCGATGCCCATGATCTCGGGCTCGACGCCCGCGAAGGCGAAGCTGACCAGGCGCATCTTGGGTGCAAGCCCGGCGCGCACTGCGGCGTCTTCGGACGAGATCAGCGAGACCGTGGCTCCATCGTTCAGGCCGGAGGAGTTGCCCGCTGTGACGCGGCCGTGTGGGCGGAACGGCGTACGGAGCGCGGCGAGACCCTCCATCGTCGTCTCGGGGCGCGGCGCTTCATCGCGGTCGGCGAGCCCCCAGCCCTCGGCGGTGCGGATCGCGACCGAGACCAGGTCGGGCTGGATGTGCTCGTCGACGTAGGCGGCCGCGAGCTTCTGCTGCGACCGGAGTGCGTAGTGGTCGGAGCGCTCCTTGGTGAGGTTCGGGAACCGGTCGTGGATGCGCTCGGCCGTGTTACCCATGTTGAGGGCCTCGCCGCTGACGAGGCGCTCGGCCACGAACCGCGGATTCGGGTCGGCGTCGAACCCCATCGGGTGCCGGCCCATGTGCTCGACGCCGCCGGCGAGGGCGAAGTCATAGGCGCCGAACGCGATCGCACCGGCGACGGAGGTGACGCTGGTCATGGCGCCGGCGCACATGCGGTCGATGGCGTAGCCGGGCACGCTGCGGGGGAGTCCGGCCAGCAGAGCCGTCGTCCGGCCCAGGGTGAGACCCTGGTCGCCGGTCTGCGTCGTCGCGGCGATGGCGACGTCATCGATGTCGGCGGGATCGAGCCCGGGATTGCGACCCAGCAGCCCCTTCATCGCCTTGACGACGAGGTCGTCCGCTCGCGTCTGCCAGTACATGCCCTTGTCGCCCGCGCGCCCGAACGGGGTGCGGACCCCGTCGACGAAGACGACTTCTGTTCTCTCGGCCACATTGCCTCCTGAGTTCGATCTCTCTGGATCTTAGGAGCGACACCTGTGGGCTGGGCATCCTTTGCGGGTTGCTACGAAGCCGCTGGGCCGCCGTCCGCGAGCGATTGGTGAGCCTCGACAAACGCCTGAGTGATGGTCGGGGCGGTGGCCGAGATCTGCCACTCGCGCGCCCCCGCCTGGCGGAGGGCCTCCGAGATGTGGGCGACATCCATGACAGCCGGGGCGTCCCACGCGACACGGCGCAGGTGGTCGGGAGTCAGCAGGTTCTCGACCGGGATCGACATGGCGTCCGACATGTGCTGCATCCGCGGGCGCGCCGCCTTGTAGCGGGCGTCGGCCTCGGGCGCGCGGTCGGCCCAGGAGCGGGGCGGGGGCAGCGTGTCGGTGCTCGGTCCGCGCAGCGACGGCAGGTCGGAGCTGGCGCGGCCGCGCTCGAGGGCGTCCCACCAGCGGGCCAGCTCGGAGCGGCTGGCACGCCCGACGAACGACTTCAGGGCACCGAGCTCGCGCTTCGTCGCGGGGTTCTCCCGGACGGCGGCGATGATCGACGAGTCGGGAAGCAGGCGGCCCGGCGCGGTGTCGACCTCGCGGGCGTACTCGTCGCGGGCCTCCCAGAGATCGCGCACGAGGCCGAGGGCGCGCTGGCCGCGGAGGGTCGAGAGACCCGTCGTGCGGCGCCACGGCTCCTGCCGCGGCGGCTTCGCCTCGCGCTCGAGGGTCGCCTGGAACTCCTCCTCGGCGATCTCGACCTTCTCCTGCTCTTCGAGAACGGCGTACATGGCGTCGCGGAGGTCGACGAGCAACTCGACATCGAGCGCGGCGTAGACGAGCCAGCTCTGCGGCAGCGGCCGGGTCGACCAGTCGGCCGCCGAGTGCTCCTTGGCGAGGTGGATTCCGAGAAGCTCCTCGACGACAGCACCCAGGCCGACGCGCGCGAAACCGGCCAGACGCGCGCCGAGCTCGGTGTCGAAGATGCGGGTCGGGTCCATCCCGACCTCGCGGAGGCACGCCAGATCCTGGCTCGCGGCGT
This sequence comes from Frondihabitans sp. OV104, assembly GCF_057787745.1. Lineage (NCBI taxonomy): Bacteria > Bacillati > Actinomycetota > Actinomycetes > Micrococcales > Microbacteriaceae > Frondihabitans > Frondihabitans sp. OV104. The sequence goes on along the minus strand of NZ_CM173541.1, from coordinate 1,222,979 downwards.
GGAAGATCCACTCCTCGTCGCGGATCGCCTCGCCCAGCTCGACCATCGTGCCGAGAGCCGGCGGATCGAAGAGGAAGACACCCGAGCCGCGGCGGAACACCTGGATCAGGTACGCGCGCTGCGAGTAGCGGTAGCCCGACGCCCGCTCGGCGTCGACCGAGATCGGACCGGTGCCGGCGGCGATGGCGTCGACGGCCGCGAGGTAGGCCTCGCGGGTGTCGATGACGTCGACGAAGGCGTGGTCGTCGTCGGCGGAGCGGACGGCGGCGGCCAGGGTCTCGGCGGCCGACGACGACGCGCCGGCCACGACCTCGGCGGCCTCGGGAGTGGTGGGTGCGGTCGAGTCGGCGGCGCTGCTACTGGTCACGCCCGACCCTTCGTGAGGCGAGCAGGGTGACTCCTTCGGACGTCGGCGGGAGGCCGGCGAGGGTGCAGATGAGATCGGCCCAGGCGGCGACATGCGGCGCGAGGCCGTCGTCGCCGGGCGACCAGGAGGCTCGGAGCTCGAGCAGCGCGCCGTCGCCCTGAGGGGCGAGCTCGCCGTAGCCGCTCGAGAGGATCTTCGTGGCGGTACCCGACGCCGCCGAGTAGGCGGCGCCGCTGGCGTCGAGCGAGTCGATCAGCCAGCTCCATGCGACGTCGGCCACGAACGGGTCGAGCCCGATCTCGGTCTCGAGCGGGGCCTGCGCGAACGAGACGACCCGCCACGTTCCGCCCCAGGGCTCCGGCTCTTCGTCGTCGTACAGCACGATGAACCGGCCGGTGCCGAGCTCCGGGTCGGCGACGCCGCGGACGCCGACGACGTCGGCGGCCAGCGCGAACGCGTGGGGCGCGAGGCCCTGCGGCGCGGGGATCTCGGTGACGACCAGGTCGTCGCGCGACTCGAGCGCTCGGATGGCCTCGACGGCCGTGCGGAAAGGCACGGGTCCGCTGAGAATCGGAGCACCTGAGGGAGTATCGGACACGTAGGAAGACTAGGCTCGCAAGCGAACCCGCGGCCAGAGGCACGCCGATGCGGTGCCCGATGGCGTGACCGACCAAGGGACCCCCATGACGCCTGACGTCCACCACTCCGAAGCCCTCCGCCGCGCCCCGAAGCCCGTCGCCCGCCTGGTCGGCACCATCGCCGCCATCTCGGCCGGAGGCGCCGCCGTCGCCGCCGTCGCGGGCTTCGCGGGCCTCGCCTACGCGGTCGCCCGCTTCGTCGTCACCCCGGCGAAGTCGCACCACGAGCGGCTCCGCGTCGTCGCCGTCGACCGCGGGTCGGCGACGGTCTCGCTCGAGTCGACACCCGACACCCGGCTTCCGGGCCGCTACGGCTTCCACTTCGACGACGGCCGCGGCTACGCCCGCCTGGGCGACGTCATCAGCGACGACGGCCGCATCGTGGTGCGCCACATCGAGGCCGTCGACGAGGGAGACCTGTCGAAGGCGCGCCGCGGCGGGTTCCTCGGCTGGTACTACCGTCGGCCGGCCGACCTCGGCCTGCCCTTCACCGACGTCGAGATCGCCACGCCGATCGGGCCCGCCCCGGCCTGGCTGGTGCCGCCCGTCGACGCCGACCCGACGCACGACGAGATGTCCGACCGGTGGGCGGTCGTCGTGCACGGGCGCGGCGTGATGAGGGCGGAGACGCTGCGCGGAGTTCCTGCGTTCCGAGAAGAGGGCTACGCCACGCTCGTCGTCTCGTACCGCAACGACGGCGAGGCACCGCATTCCGACGACCACCGGTACGGCCTCGGACTCACCGAGTGGGCCGATGTCGAGGCCGCGGTCGACTACGCCGTCGAGCACGGGGCGACGAGCGTCGTGCTGATGGGCTGGTCGATGGGCGGCGCTCTGGTGCTGCAGACCGCGCTCCGCTCGAAGCACCGCGGCCTGATCGACGGCCTGGTGCTGGAGTCGCCGGTCGTCGACTGGCGCACGGTGCTCACCTACCAGGGCGACCACCTGCACCTGCCGCGGTCGGTGCAGCGGGCCGTCTTCAGGATTCTCGGCGGGGCGCGCCTGTCGACGATCACCGGCCAGTCGACGCCCATCGACTTCGACGCCCTCGACCTCGTGCTCGGCGCGACGAAGCTGACCGCGCCGATCCTGCTGCTGCACAGCGACGACGACGGCTTCGTCCCGTCGACCGCGAGCCGGGCGCTGGCCGAAGCCCGACCCGACCTCGTCGACATCGAGAGCTACTCCGTCGCCCGGCACACCAAGCTCTGGAACGTCGACCCCGAGCGCTTCGACCAGCGGATCAGAGGCTGGCTGCAGGCTCTCCCGGCGCGGAGTTCGGCAGCACCTTCCAGCGGGCGTACAGCGACGAGAGGTCGTCGATCAGCAGCTGATCGAGGCTGAGCGCCGACGCGTCGAAGCGCTCCGTCCCGAACACCGGCAGGCCGCTGCCGATGACGATGGGCGAGGTCGAGAGGCAGAGCTCGTCGACGAGCGAATCGTGCAGGAACTGCCCGGCCAGCGACGGGCCGCCCTCGCAGACGAGCGACCTGAGCCCGACGCCCCGGAGCGCCTCGACGATGTCGGCCGGCGCAAGACGGCCGGCGACATCCGGGCACACCAGCACGGTCGCCAGCTCTCGCAGCGGACGCCCGAGCGATTCGTGCACGCGATCGAGAGCCGCAGCGGGGCAGATCACGACGACGCGATCGGCGCGCTCGGGGGCGATGCGGTGGCCGCTGAGGTCTCCTGAGCTCGTAACCACGACGAGCTTGGCGGTGAGGGGCACCCTGTAGCCCTCGGCGCGGACGCTGGCCGCGCCGACGACGACCGCGTCGGCGACGTCGCGGATCGCCCGCAGGATCGAGCGGTCGGCCGGGTTGGAGAGCGAGTCGCTCGTGCCGTCGACGCCGGCCGCGTCACCCGAGACCGCCGCGATCAGGTTGATCCGCAGCCACGTGTCGGCCGGCGGGCGGTACCACTCCTTCAAGATCTCCTGCGTCTCGTCGCAGCCGACCTCGAGGCTCGTGGGCACGTCGGGGCCGGCCTCGCGCGACCGGTGCAGGAGCCGGAGGATCACTGGGCCGCGGCCCGCTCGCGGATCTGCCGCTTGGCCCGGCCGAGCAGCGCGGTCATGCCGCGGATGCGCAGAGGGCTCACCGCCTCGACGAGGCCGATCGTCTGCGGATAGTCGTCGGGCACCGCGAGGGCCTCCTCGACCGTGAGCCCATCGAGGCCCTGGGCGATGATCGAGGCGAATCCGCGCGTGGTCGGCGACTCGCGCGGAGCCGTCGCGTGCAGGCGCACGCGGCCCCCCTCCACCTCGGTGAAGATGAACACCGGCGACTGACACTCGACGACCTGCTCGAGAAGGTCGGGATGGTCGGCGTAGCGCTGCGGGAGCTCGGGCAGCTCGTTCGAGAACTCGAGCAGCAGCTGCAGGCGGTCTTTCACGCCCAGGTCGAGGAAGTCGCGCTGGATCTCAGCCAGCGCCTCGGGCAGAGCCGCCCCGGGTTCCACGTCGCTCACCGCGTCAGCCTCGCTCATCGGGCCGAGACGCCGACCGCCGCCGGCGCCTCGCCGGGCTCGGCGCCCGTGACGATCGGCACGCGCACGGCGGAGCCCCACTCGGTCCACGACCCGTCGTAGTTGCGGACGTTCTCGAAGCCGAGGAGGTGGTGCAGCACGAACCAGGTGTGGCTCGACCGCTCGCCGATGCGGCAGTAGGCGATGACGTCGTCGCCGGTCTGCAGGCCGGCGCCGTCGCGGTAGACGGCGTCGAGCTCGGCGACCGAGCGGAAGGTGCCGTCGTCGGCCGCGGCCTTGCCCCACGGCACGTTCTGGGCGCTCGGGATGTGGCCGGCGCGCAGGGCCCCCTCCTCCGGGTAGGCCGGCGCGGTCGTGCGCGAGCCGTCGTACTCCTCGGGCGAGCGGACGTCGATGAGGGGGCTGCCGAAGTGGGCGAGCACATCGTCTTTGAACGCGCGGGCGACCGAGTCGTCGCGGACCGGCACCGGGTACTCGGCCGCCGCGACCTCCGGCTGGTCGAGCGTGTACTCGCGGCCCTCGGCCTCCCACTTCGCGCGGCCGCCGTCCAGAAGGCGCACGTCGGCGTGGCCGAACAGGGTGAAGACCCAGAGGGCGTAGGCGGCCCACCAGTTGTTCTTGTCGCCGTAGATCACGACGGTCGTGTCGGGAGCGATGCCCCGCTCGCTGAGCAGCTCGGCGAATCGCTCGGCCGAGACGTAGTCGCGCTGCACGGGGTCGTTGAGGTCGGTGTGCCAGTCGAGCTTGACGCTGCCGGGGATGTGGCCGGTCTCGTAGAGCAGGACGTCTTCGTCCGACTCCACGACGACGAGGCCCGGTTCGCCGAGGTGCTCCGCGAGCCACTCGGTCGACACGAGGCGCTCGGGATGCGCGTACTCGCTGAACTTCGGTGCGGGATCGACTTCGACTGACATGAAACTCCTCCTGTCGTCGCCTCTCGGCGACACGTGCTCTCTGTGCCTGGCGGCGTAGGATCTCAACGCTAGGCGCGCTGCCGATATGCCGCATCGGGCCCGTACGACTCTGACATACAGAAGACCGCGACACACACAGGACGCCCCGCACTCCGGCTCCTGACTCACCGAGAGGCGCCACTGCATGGCCGACGAGAGCACGCAGACCACCGAGTCGCTCGTCACGCGCACCCCGACCATCACGTCCGCCGAGATCGTCGCCCACCTGGTGCCGCCGCGCCAGTTCGACGGGGCGTCGATCGAGAACTACCGGCCCGACCCCGCCTACCCCTCGCAGGCCGAGGCCGTCGAGGCCGTCCAGTCGTTCGCTGCGGCCCCGGCGCCCACCCGTCGACTGTTCACGCGCAGGAACGCAGCCCGACCTCTGCCGGGCCTCTACCTCGACGGCGGCTTCGGCGTCGGCAAGACCCACCTCCTCGCGGCGCTCTGGCACCGCACCGACGGAACGAAGTACTTCGGCACCTTCATCGAGTACACCGCCCTCGTCGGCGCCGTCGGCTACCAGGGCGCCATCACGCAGCTGTCGGGCGCCGCGCTCATCTGCATCGACGAGTTCGAGCTCGACGACCCGGGCGACACCATGATCATGACCCGGCTGCTCGGCGAGCTCGCCGACGGCGGCTCGCGCATGGCCGCGACATCGAACACCCCGCCGAACGCACTGGGGGAGGGCCGCTTCGCGGCGTCCGACTTCCTGCGCGAGATCCAGGCGCTCTCGGGCCGGTTCCGCACCCTGCGCATCGACGGCACCGACTACCGGAGGCGCGAGGTCGAGGCCCACGCGGTCGTCGCCGACGACCTGTCTGCAGCTGTCGCAGCCGCGACCGGGCCGGTCTCCGCCGACGAGTTCGACGCCGTCATCGAGCACCTCGCGACCGTGCACCCCTCCAAGTACGTGAAGCTCATCGACGGCCTCGACACCGTCGTGCTGCGGAACGTGGGGCCGCTGCACGACCAGACGCAGGCCCTGCGGTTCGTCGCGTTCGTCGACCGCCTGTACGACGCCCAGGTCGCCGTGCGGGCCTCGGGCATCCCGCTCGACGAGGTCTTCGGCGCCGACATGCTCGCCGGCGGCTACCGCAAGAAGTACCTCCGGGCGATGTCGCGGCTCGTGGCGCTCACTCTGCTGTAGAAATCACGGGTCGCTCCGGCCTCATCACCAGACTGCCGAAACGTGTTGTTTACAAAAGGCCGAATCGTGTTACATCGGCGAAACATGCACGCGCACGAACCGAAACGTGTGGCCGCCAGGATGACTGCATCCCGAGTCAGCACTGGCGTCGCCCCTGCACTCCCAGCGTCGCGCAGTCCGGGAACCCTGCACTGCACAACTGAGAGGTGACACCACATGCTCGACCAAGGCAATACCGCCTTCATCCTGATCACGGCCGCCATGGTCCTGCTCATGACCCCCGGCCTGGCCTTCTTCTACGGTGGACTCGTCAAGGCCAAGAGCGTCATCAGCATGATGATGCTCAGCTTCGGTGCGATCGGCCTCATCGCCGTCCTCTGGGTCCTGTACGGCTACTCCATCGCCTTCTCGAACGGCCCGACCGGCTCCGCCGGCACCGACACGTTCATCGGAATCGACGGCTTCCTCGGCTTCGACCCCGCGATGTTCGGCCTCAACTCGCTGATCGGGCAGGAGGGCGCGTTCCCGCAGCTCGCCTTCGCCGCCTTCCAGGCCACCTTCGCGATCATCACCGTCGCCCTCATCTCGGGCGCGATCGCCGACCGCGCCAAGTTCGGCGCGTGGATGGTCTTCGCCGGCGTCTGGGCCACGGTGGTCTACTTCCCGGTCGCCTCGTGGGTCTTCAACTTCACACTCGGCAAAGACGGCTCGGTCGTCGACGGCGGCTGGCTCGCCAGCCTCGGCCTCATCGACTTCGCCGGTGGCACCGCGGTCCACATCAACGCCGGCTCGGCCGGTCTCGCGCTGGCCCTCGTCCTCGGCCGCCGCGTCGGCTTCGCCAAGGGCGCCTACAAGCCGCACAACCCTCCCTTCGTGATGCTGGGCGCCGGCCTCCTCTGGTTCGGCTGGTTCGGCTTCAACGCCGGCTCGGAGCTCGCCGCTGACGGCACCGCCTCGCTCGCCTTCGTCAACACGCTCGCGGCTCCTGCCGCGGCAGTGCTCGGCTGGCTCATCATCGAGAAGATCAAGGACGGCAAGGCCACCTCGGTCGGAGCCGCCTCGGGTGCCGTCGCCGGCCTCGTCGCGATCACGCCGGCCTGCGCCGCCCTGACCCCGTTCTGGGCGATCGTGCTCGGCATCATCACCGGCGCCGTCTGCGCCATCGCCATCGACCTCAAGTTCAAGCTCGGCTTCGACGACTCGCTCGACGTCGTGGGCGTCCACCTCGTCGGCGGTCTCGTCGGAACCCTGTACATCGGCTTCTTCGCCAAGGACAACGTGGGCCTCTTCTTCGGCGGCGGCTTCCACCAGCTCGGCGTGCAGGCTCTCGCGGCCGTCGTCGTCATGGTCTACTCGTTCGTCCTCGCCTACGTGATCGGCCTCATCATCGAGAAGACGATGGGCTTCCGCGTCACCAACGAAGACGAGGTGGCCGGCATCGACACCGCCGTCCACGGCGAAGAGGGCTACGTCCTCATCGACGAGAAGGTCTGACCCGCACCCGCTCCGGATCAGCAGAAGGGCCCCGCGGCGATTGCCGCGGGGCCCTTCCGTTTCTGCCTTTGCGCGCTAGCGTATTCACTATGTTCAGTGAAAATATTAGCCACGACCAGTGGTTCTACGAGATCGAACAATCGGCGGCCGAGCTCATCCGCCGACCTCGCCTTCGAGCCTTCGCCGTCCGCGACGATGAGGGCGGGGGTCTCGTCGATACACGGCTGTCCGGCGACGGAACGACGTACGTCGACGTGGCGTATCCGGACCCAGTCAGCAGCGGGTCTCCTGAGCCCGCCATGATCGTCGCGTCGACAGCGAGCGATGACCTGGAAACCCTCTTGTCGGTCTTCGATCTGACGCGATCGGTGCATCTCGAGCGAGATGGGCCCGTTCTCCGGGGGAGTGTTCCCCAGCGCATGGAGACGCTGCAGGCACCTCCCGGCATCCGTGCCTGGTGCCGGACTACCGACGGAGCGGCGGTCGTCGTCGTCGATCGGGGGGGCATCATCTCCACAACCAGCGTCATCGTCGAGACACCCCACCCCGCTCGAATCGTCATCGATTGGGTCGATCGCGTGCGACTTGCGGTCAATAGAATCTGAAATGTAGATGTGACACGTCAACCCATCGAATGGAAGGACTGTCAATGACGACTCGAAACAGGCGAAGACTCACGGGGTCGCTGCTGACTGGCGCCGCGGCCACGTCGATGATTGTCGCCGGGCCCGTCTCTGCCCGTGCAAGCGAGGCGACGCACGCAGAAGTCACAGTGCCACTCGTGGCCGACTGCAGCACCCTGACGGACCGCGGGCGCGCATATTTTCGTGCCAACGACATCCAGATCTGCGGTGTCGGCGGCAGCTCGAGAGGGGTTGTCAGCGGCAACTGCGGAACGTCGACCATCTACGTCGACAGGCTGGGGAGCGGCCGCGGCCGCGTGAGCTGGAGCATCTTCGCCGGGGGAGGTTCGACGATGGTCTTCCGCAACATCGCAATCAACTGGGGCCCGGCTGCCGGCGGTTCCTTCGCCGACGTGAGTCCCATGGCCGGGCTGGCGTACTCGAAGTCGCGCCTGGTGAACGGGAAGGGAAAACTGAAAGCCTCCATCTCGGGATCAGTCAAGCTCGTGGGCAAATACCTCACTTGCACCATTCCTCGCCACGAGGCGGCCAGCGCGACCTTGTAGGCAGCAGAAGGGCCCCGCGGCGATTGCCGCGGGGCCCTTCGCGTGGTGCGTGGCGACTAGGCCGTGACAGCGGCCTTGTCGGCGACCGAGCCGGTCGACGTCGAGCGCGCGCCGCCGAGGCGGAACGACGCGCCGCGGTGCTCCTCGGGCAGCCGGTCGCCGCGGCCGAACAGCTTCTCGCGCAGCGAGCCCTCGACGTAGGCGTCGGGGTAGGCGCCGCGCCTGCGGAGCTCCGGGATCACGTGCTCGATGACGTCCTCCCAGGTGCCGGGGGAGACCGCGTAGGCGAGGTTGAATCCGTCGACGTCGGTCTCGGCGACCAGTTCCTGCAGATGATCCGCCACGTCGGAACCCGAGCCGACGAAGATCGGCCCGAGCCCGCCGATCGCGCCGAAGCGGGCGATGTCGCGCACGGTCCACTCGCGGCCGTCGAGCTTCGCCGACTCCTTGAAGTTCTCGATGACCGACTGGATGGCGTTGCCCTGCACGTCGCCGATCGGCTGGTCGAGGTCGTACTGCGACAGGTCGATGCCGGTCCATCCCGACATGAAGACGAGTGCGCCCTCCTCGCTGGCGTAGCGGAGGTACTCCTCGTGCTTGGCCTGGGCGCCGGCGGTCGTCTCGTCGGTGATGATCGTCAGCAGGGTGTAGATCTTCGCCGAGTACCGGTCGCGGCCGGCCGCCTCGAGGGCGTCGCGAATACGCGACACGGTCGCCTTGAGCACGGCGGCCGTCGGCGCCGACACGAAGATCGCCTCGGCGTTGTCAGCGGCGAACGCGACGCCGCGGGGCGACGCGCCGGCCTGGTAGATCACGGGGGAGCGCTGGATCGACGGCTCCGACAGGTGGATGCCCGGCACTGTGTAGTTCTCGCCGCGGTGGCCGATCTCGTGGATCTTCGCAGGATCCGTGAAGACGCCGCCCTCTCGGTCCTCGACGACGGCGTCGTCCTCCCACGACCCCTCCCACAGCTTGTAGAGCACGTCGAGGTACTCGGCGGCGACGTCGTAGCGGGCGTCGTGCTCGAGCTGGTCGTCGTGGCCCATGTTGCGGGCGGCGCTCGGCAGGTAGCCCGTGACGACGTTCCAGCCGACACGCCCCTTGGTCAGGTGGTCGAGCGACGACATGCGGCGCGCGAACGGGTACGGGTGCTCGTAGGCCGTGCCGGCGGTCACGCCGAAGCCGAGGTTCTTCGTGACGGCCGCCATCGCCGACACGAGCAGCAGCGGGTCGTTGACGGGCACCTGAGCGCCGTTGCGGATCGCGGCGACGTTGTTGCCGCCGTAGACGTCGTAGGTGCCGAGCACGTCGGCGATGAACAGGCCGTCGAACGTGCCCGATTCGAGCAGCATCGCGAGGTCGGTCCAGTACTCGAGGTCGTTGTAGTGCCGCGAGCGGTCCTTCGGGTGCCGCCACAGTCCGGACGACTGGTGGGCGACGCAGTTCATGTCGAACGCGTTGAAGCGGATCTGTCGGGTCATGGGTTCATCCTCCGGCGTGTGGTCGAGAAACGCTCTCGGGGTCGTAACGGGGCGTCACGCTGGGTCATCCGTCCGGTGCCGTCTACTTCGCGTCGACCGGCAGCAGGATGTTCTTCACGTCGGCGTTCGACTCGAGGAAGGTCTGCACGCGCGGGTCCTGGAACGCCTTGATGAGCTTCTTGACGTTGTCGCTCTTCAGGTAGTCCGTGCCGACGGTCAGCTGCCCGGCGAACGCGTCGGGCGCGGCCGGCGCGTAGATCTGCTCCGAGATGGGGATGCCCGCGGCGAGGTAGTACTCGGTGTAGCCGACGGCGGCATCGAGGTCGTTCAGCGACCGCGACTGCGCGGCGAAGTCGAGCAGCGTGAACTTGAGGTGCTTCGGGTTGCTCGCGATGTCGTCCTGCGTGGCGGTGCTCTTGTCGATCCCGGCCTTGAGCGTGATGAGACCGGCCCGCTCCAGGATCCACAGACCCTGAGCCTCGTTGGCCGGGTCGGAGTACAGCGAGATGGTCGCCCCGTCGGGGATCGCCGACGCGGTCTTGTACTTGGCGCTCCATAGCCCGAAGCTCCAGCGGAAGACGGGCGTCGCCGCGGTCTCCTTGAAGTCCGGGTTGGCTGCGAGCACCTGCTTGAGCCAGCGCTTGTGCTGGTACACGGTGCCGGCGACCTCGCCATCGCTGACAGCGCGGTTCAGCGTCGTCGAGTCCGACAGTCCCTTGAACTTGACGGTGATGCCGTAGTCGGGCGCGACGTCCTTCGCCACGTAGTCGACCAGCGCCTCCTCAGCGGCGTTGCCCTCGGCGGTCACGACGTACAGCGTCGCGCCCTTGGTGTCATTGGCGCTGGCCTGCGGGATCAGGCGGGGCACGGTGACCCCGGCGGCGATCGCGACGACGGCCACGGCGCCTCCGACGACGAAGGGCCAGCGGCGGCGCTTCCTCAGGGTGAAGCCGTGCGAGTCGGGGGTGCTGGTGGGCTCGGTAGACATGGCTGTGCTGCTTTCAGGTGTGGTGGGTCGAAAAGAGGAGGCTCAGGAACTCGGGGCGGCCGGCAGCGAGACCGGCGACGGGGTCTGTGCGGGGCTGGTGCTCCGAGTTCCTGCGCCCTGGAGAAAACGAAGTCGTGGGGTCAGGCGGCGGGCGATCCTGTCGCCGGTCAGCTGCACCAGGGCCACGAGCACGACGAGCAGCACGATGGTCGCGAGCATGACCCGCGTGTCGAAGCGCTGGTAGCCGTAGGTGACCGCGACGTAGCCGATTCCGCCGGCGCCGATCGTGCCCGCGATGGCGGAGTACTCGATCATGGCGATGGTGTTGATGGTCAGGCCGCCGACGAGCGAGGGGATCGCCTCGGCGAGCTGGGCGGTGCGGATCACCTGAAGACGCGACGCCCCCGCTGCCCGCGCGATGGTCGTGTACTCGGCCGGGACCGAGCGGAGGGCGTTCTCGACGATGCGCGAGAAGAAGGCGATGCCCGCGATCGACATCGGGACGACCGCGGCGGGGATGCCGATGTTCGTGCCGGTGATCAGGCGGGTGAACGGGATGATCGCGGCCATCAGGATCAGGAAGGGGAGGCTGCGGCCGAGGCTCACGATCCAGCCGCTCGCCAAGTGCAGCGCGCGGTTCTCGTACAGGCCGCCTCGGCCGGTGTTGTGCACCAGGGCGCCGATCGGGACGCCGAAGAGCACGACGATCACCATCGTGATGCCGACCATGAGCGCCGTGTCGCCGAGGGCGGGCAGCAGGAGGCCGGGGATCTGGTCGAGCGGGACGATGTTGGGGTTGACGGCTGCGGCGCTCATGCGGCGGTCTCGATCTCGTCGTCGTTCAGGAGGGGGAGCGGGTCGGCGTCGCGTCGCGTCTGGATGCCCAGGCGAGCGAGCGCGTCGCGAGCGGCGTCCGCGTGCGAGGCCGGGACCCCGACGGTGACGGTGCCGACGGTCGTTCCGTCGACGACCTCGACCGCCGCGCCCAGGAGGCCGACGGGCTCGCCCAGCTCGGCCGAGACGCGCGCCAGCCAGTCGGCCGGGACGTCGGGGGAGCCGTAGGTCGCGAGGAGTGCCACCTGGCCGTCTGCCGCCGCCGCGGATGCCCGCTGGGGCTGCAGGTCGGCGCCCAGCTGCGACGACTGGTCTTGCAGCAGGTCGACGACTCGGCCACGCTCGGTGAAGCGACCGGCCTCGAGGCGCGCCACGGTGTCGGCGATCTCGCGGACGGCCTCCATCTCGTGCGTGATCAGGAGGATCGAGAGGTCGAGGTCGTCGCGCAGCTCGCGAAGCAGGCCCAGGATGGACCGGGTCGACTCGGGGTCGAGGCCCGAGGTCGCCTCGTCCGAGAGAAGCACGCGCGGCCGCAGAGCCAGGGCGCGCGCGACGCCGACGCGCTGGCGCTGGCCGCCCGAGAGCTGGTGCGGGTAGTGGCGGGCCTTGTCGGCCAGCCCCACGCGCTCGAGAAGCTCGGCGACGCGCGCCCGCGACTCGGCCGGGGTGACGCCCAGGAACTCGAGGGGGAGCGCCACGTTCTCGGCGGCGGTGCGGCGCGAGAACAGGCCGTCCGACTGGAAGATCGTTCCGATGGCTCTGCGCGCGGTGCGGAGGTCGCGCTCGCTCGACGCGGTCAGGTCGACGCCGTCGACGATGACGGAGCCGCTCGTCGGGCGCTCGAGGAGCGTGACGCACTGGGCGAGCGTCGATTTGCCGGCGCCGGAGCGCCCCACGACGGCCGCGATCTCACCGCGGCCCACCTCGAAGTCGAGCGAGTCGAGGACCACAGTGCGGGTGCCGGCGTGCTCGTACGCCTTGGTGAGCTGGTCGATTCGGATCATGCGGCGACAGTAGGGAACATCGCGCGGGCGCGGGGGAGCGCGTCGTCATGTGACCGGTTGTGACGCTTTGTGACGGGGAAGATGCCGTCAGGCAGGAGAGAGGGCGGCCTGCGCTGGGCAGCAGGCAACGGCACGGCCCCGGCGGTGCAGCCGCGCGGAGGCGTTGGGGGAACGCCTCCGCGCCCGCCTCGCCGTCCTGATCCTGCAACCCACTGCGAGACGCCTCCGCCTAAGACGGAGCTACACCGACAGGGCCGGGCCGGTGCGCTGAACAATACTCACGTTGAACAGAATGAGCAATCAGATCGGTCGAGCCGACAAGCAGTCGCTTCAGCAGGCCTCCGTGCCGAGCGAACAAGTGCCGCCGGATCAGGGTCCGGCGGCACTCGGGGCGATCTGGGCACCCGATCCCATTCGGGGCCGAGGCGATTCGGGTTTGCTGCGGTCAGTCGTCGCGCGTGACCTTGCCCGGGATGACCTTCGCCGTGTCGGCCACGTCGATGCGCGTCGTGCCGTCGGGAGACTCGCTGGTGACGATCCGCGGGGCGGCGTCCGACTCGTCCGACTTGGCCGCCCGGGTCAGCTGATCGTGCCGCTTCTCTTCGAAGCTCATCTCGTCTGTGCTTTTCGCGTCGTCTTCACTCATGACCACAGTCTCTTCCACAGCCCGTGGAGACGACCGACTGACATGAGACTCCCAGCGTGGGGCGCTGCCGCGGAATCCGGCCACGGCAGCGCCCGCCGCCCCTCCTGCAGGAGACCTGCGTGAAGAGACGTCACAGCGACTAGGGAATCGCCTTGAGAGACGGTAGGCGCGTTCACGGCTTCGTGCCGTAGGTTGACACGAGATCGTCAGGGGCCGCTCAGGCCGTGTCCACAACCATCCACGCGAACGCGGCTCTGTCCATCCCCGAACAGATACGTTCGGCCGTGGGATGATGAGATCTCCTCGATGGGATCAGGGTCGGGGAGACGCGGGGGGCGCGAGTCGCCTCCCGCGTTCCTGCGCGGCTGCCGTCACACCCGGCTCGGCGGCGCGTCCGCGACGGCGGGATCGGATGACGAGTCCGTCGCGATGACCTCGAGGTTGCCGCCCTGGAACTTTCGCAGCTTGACGAGAAGAACGGTGCAGACCGAGTGCGGGCAGTAGATCGAGAGGGGTTCGTCCTCATCGCCCGTGATGACCCGCAGCTCGCACCCGCGAGCCGCGTGCAGCTCGATGACCGCCCGGATCTCGCCCCGCTCGAGTCGGGCGAGCTCCTTCTGCTCGTCGCCGATGACGCAGCCGACGATGAGATGCGACTGGGTCTCGACGAGTTCGAACGAGGTACCCCTGACATCCCACTTGAGGACGGAGTGCGGCTTCATGCGCGGAGCTTATTGCCGCACTGACACCTCGGCAAAATCGTCCGTGGGAGAGCGGCGGGCTCCAGCGAGTGAAGCCCGGCCTGATGGGATCTGGGCAGAACACCAGGCCGGGAGCAAGTGAGGCCGACCTGAGGAGAGGGCCACCGGAACCCGAATCCGGTGGCCCTCCCACGACTCCGGCGCTGGAGGCGTTCGGTGGCGCATAAGGGGTGGAGCGTCGCCGAGAACCCTGATTCATCACAGCGAGTGGAGCCGTCTCTCCTGGTGAGGGAGACCGGCAGGGGATGCCGGTGAGAAGAAAGCTACATCGAGCGACCCTGCCGGGCCCCACCCCGTTCGGGGGCTGGACATAAGCGATTTCCTGCGCGCACGGAAACGCCCCCGACCCGGATCAGGTGGGCGGGGGCTGACTCCGCCAGGCGAAGGTAGACGAAGAATGACAGGCGCAAGGCAACACCCGCTAGTACCGACCGTCCAGTCAATCGCGGTCCGCGCCTCGACTTCGCCAAACGCCACGGGAAAGGTGAGGGAGCCAAGTCCCGTGGCTCCCTCACCCGGGAACGAACGACCCGAATCGTCCGCCTGATCCGATACCCGATCGGACTTCGATTAGACGCCCTGGCTTCTCGGCGAGTGCGGCACAGTGAACGACTTTCACGGTATTCCCAGGAAGGGGCGTCGAGGGCTGCCACGACACCACCAGCGATCGTCCCGCCGGCGCCGAGGCTCGCCCAAAGGACGCGGACCGCGGCGGCCGCAACGGGAAGAGGCCCGACGTGACTCGTGGAGTCAGGCCGGGCCTCTCTAAGTGAGCGATACTGGGATCGAACCAGTGACCTCTTCCGTGTCAGGGAAGCGCGCTACCGCTGCGCCAATCGCTCATGGGTTCTTTACTTGTGGGGTGTCTCATCGAGCAGAGCGTGGAGGTGGGGACGGGATTTGAACCCGCGTGCCCGGCTTTGCAGGCCGGTGCCTCGCCTCTCGGCCACCCCACCATTCGTCTCGAACGACGTGAGTTGAGCTCCAAGAGGGGAAACCCACCACACAGGTGGATCACCCATCTGGTGAGCTTTCACTCGAGCGGATGACGAGATTCGAACTCGCGACCCTCACCTTGGCAAGGTGATGCGCTACCACTGCGCCACATCCGCATTGGGGAGGTTGACTTCCCCTGGTTGTTTTCGCCGCATCTCTGCGACCTCAGGAACTCTATCCGATGGTTCGCACGAATTACAAACTGAGACTTGTTCGTGTCTACACGGGTGCGCCGAATAGGAGTTCAGTCTCCATTTCCAGTAGTATCGACGAGTCCCACGGGCGATTGGCGCAGTTGGTAGCGCGCTTCCTTCACACGGAAGAGGTCATCGGTTCGAGTCCGGTATCGCCCACCAGAATCAGTCACACGCGCAGTGCGTCGCGCGCCGTCGTGGGCGGGACGCCGGGCCCGACGGTGCCGAGTCCTGATCGTGGTGCGGACGCCCCGTCAGGGCGCGACGGCGGCAACCTCCCGCACCAGCACGGCCACGCCCTGCGGCGCCAGCACCAGGCCGGCGCCGGGTGCGCCGGTGAGCGCGTCCGTGCCGAGCAGGTCGAGCGCGGCGTCGGCCGAGCCGTGGTTGATCGCGATCGTCGCCGACCCGCGCTGCACGAACTCGACGCCGGCGACCCGCGGGAGCGTCGCGACACCGGCCTCGGCGATCACACCGGCTGCGAAGCGGGCGAGTGTGGCGTCGTCGGGCAGCGTGGCGACGTACCAGCCGGTCCCGGCACCGCGCCCGTTCCGCGTGATCGCCGGCTGCCCGTCGAGCACCCCGCCGTCGAACGAGGCCGACACCGTGGCCCCCTCGACGCGCACGGACTCGCCCCACAGCGTCGCGGCGCCGGCTCCTCCGACGGCATCCCCTCGCAAGGCCAGCGGCGCAGGAACTCCGCCCCCCGTAGCCGCGAGATCCGGCGCCGTCGGCGGCGCGAACTCCTCGACCCACACCCCGAGGGTCTGCCGCAGCGCCCCGAGGTACCCGCCCAGCCGGATGTGCAGGTTCTCGTCCACGATGCCGGTCTGGAACGACGCCACGAGGGTGCCGCCGCTCGCGGTGTAGGCGTCGAGGGCGGCGAGCTGCGCATCGGTTGCGACGAAGAGCGACGGAGCCACGACCACGGCGTAGGGCGCCAGGTCGCTGTCGGGCGACACGAAGTCGATCGTGACGCCGACGGCCGTGAGCGCCCGGTACCAGGCGAAGACGCCCTCGACGTACGAGAGCCGCGTGGGAGAGGCCTCCTGCTCGATCGCCCACCAGGAGGTCCAGTCGAAGACGACGGCGACGCGGGCCTCGACGCGCGAGCCGAGCAGGCCCGTGGCGGAGAGGTCGGCGAGCTCGGCGCCGAGTTCCTGCACCTCTCGGAACACGCGGGTGTCGGTGCCGGCGTGGGGGACCATGCCGGCGTGGAACTTCTCGGCCCCGGCCTTGGCCTGGCGCCACTGGAAGAAGAGGATCCCGTCGGCGCCGCGACCGATGCACTGGTACGACCAGGCGCGCATCTGGCCGGGACGCTTGGCGGCGTTGCGCTCGCGCCAGTTGACGGCGGAAGGGGACTGCTCCATCAGGAGCCACGGCTTGCCGCCGCCCAGCGAGCGGATCAGGTCGCGCTGCATCGCGCCGTACACCGGTGACAGCGGGTCTCCGGGGTCGGGGTAGGAGTCGTCTGACACCACGTCGACCTCGCGGGCCCAGGCCCAGTAGTCGGCGCCCTTGAAGAAGCCCATGAAGTTGGTCGTGATCGGCACCGAGGAGCTCGCGCGGATGACCGCGACCTCGACGCGGTAGCACTCGAGCAGCTCGTCGGCCGAGAAGCGGTCGAAGTCGAGCAGCTGCGTCGGGTTCTTGAACGACGGAGCCGCGCGGGGCGGCAGGATCTCGTCGAACGAGTCGTATCGCTGCGACCAGAACGCCGTGCCCCAGGCGTCGTTGAGTGCCTCGACCGTGCCGTAGCGGGTGGCGAGCCAGGCGCGGAACGCCACGGCCGACGCATCGCAGTAGCAGTGGCTGACGTGGCAGCCGTACTCGTTGCCCACATGCCACAGCTCGAGCGCCGGGTGGTCGGCGTAGCGCTCGACGATCGCGGTCACCAGGCGGGCCGCGTAGCGGCGGTAGACCGGCGACGACGGGCAGTACGCCTGGCGGCTGCCCGACGAGAGGGTGACGCCCTCTTCGGTGACGGGGAGCATCTCGGGGTGCTTCAGCGCCAGCCACGGCGGCGGCGAGGCGGTCGCGGTGGCCAGGTCGACGCGGACGCCGCCCGCATGGAGCAGATCGAGCACCTCGTCGAGCCAGGCGAAGTCGAACTCGCCGTCGCGGGGCTCGAGGCGGGCCCACGAGAAGATGCCGACGCTGGCGAGGTTGACGCCGGCCCGGTTCATGAGGGTGACGTCGTCGCGCCAGACGTCTTCGGGCCACTGCTCGGGGTTGTAGTCGCCGCCGTAGGCGAACGCGGACCCCAGGACGCCGCTCATTCCTTCACGCTGCCCGAGGCGAGACCGGTCTGCCAGTACCGCTGCAGGAAGAGGAAGGCGATGATCAGCGGGATGATCGAGACCATCGAGCCGGTGATGACCGTCGAGAACATCGCCTGCGAGCCGCCGCCGCCCGCGCTCGTCGCCTGCTGCTGGGCGAGGCCGACGGTGAGCGGGTACAGGTTCGACGAGTTCAGCATGATCAGGGGCAGGAAGTAGTTGTTCCAGGTCGCGACCAGCGCGAACAGGAACACCGTGACGATGCCGGGGCCGAGCAGGCGCAGGCCCACCTGCCAGAAGATGCGCCACTCGCCGGCGCCGTCGACGCGGGCGGCCTCGATCATCGAGTCGGGGATCGCGTCGGCCGCGTACACCCGCATCAGGAAGACGCCGAACGGGCTGACGAGCGACGGCACGATGACCGACCAGGGGGTGTTCGTGATGCCGAACTGGCTGAAGATCAGGTACGTCGGCAGCGCGAGCGCGGTCAGGGGGATCATGATGGCGCCGAGCACGACGCTGAACATCAGGTTGGCTCCGGGGAAGCGGTACTTCGCGAAGGCGTAGCCCGCCATCGTCGCCAGGAACGAGGCGCCGAGCGCCGAGACCGCGGCGTAGATGACCGTGTTCAGCGCCCACTGCAGGTAGATGCCGCCCGAGACCGTGAACACGTCGTGGATGTTCTGGAACAGGTTGAAGTGGCCGAACGCGTAGCCGAACGTCGAGAACAGGTCGGAGTTGTCTTTCGTGGAGGCGATCACGAGCCACGCGATCGGCAGCACGAAGTACAGCGCGCAGAGCCAGAGCAGCACGGTGAGGAGCGTCGAGCGCCGCTTCTCGCTGCTGTAGGCCCTGGTGGTGCGTCGCGGCGCGAGGTCGCGGGCTCGGACCGGGGCGGGCTCCGCCCCGGCGACGGGCTTTCCGGTGGCTGCGGTCGTCATGAGGCTTTCGCTTCCCTTCGCTGCGTCGACAGCTGGACGACGTACGACACGATCGCGATGACGATTCCGAGGAGGAACGCGATGGCGGCGGCGTAGTTGACGTCCTGGTTGACGAACGCGAGGTTGTACGCGTAGTAGTTGGGGGTGAAGGCGTTGTCGATCACGTTGGGCGCGAGGCCCTTCAGCAGGCTCGGCTCGTTGAAGAGCTGGAACGTGCCGATGATCGAGAAGATCACCGTGAGCATGATGGCCGGGCGGATCGCGGGGATCTTGATGCTCCAGGCGATCCGGAACTGCCCGGCGCCGTCGATCTCGGCGGCTTCGAACAGCTCCGACGGGATCGACCGCAGGGCCGCGTACATGATGATCATGTTGTAGCCGACGAACTCCCACGTCACGATGTTCATGATCGAGCCGAGGATCGATGAGGCGCTCAGCAGGTTGGGGGCGCCGAAGCCGAGGGCCCGGAAGACCTGCGCGATCGGGCCGAAGTCCTGGCCGTAGAGATAGCCCCACATCAGCGTCGCGACGACGCCCGGGACCGCGTACGGCAGGAAGACCAGCAGGCGGATCGCCCCGGCGCCGCGGGCCCGGCCGGAGTCGATGGCCAACGCCAGGAACAGCGCGAGCACGAGCATGATCGGCACCTGGATGATCAGGAAGAGCCCCATGCGCCCGACGCCGGCCAGGAAGTCGGCGTCGGTGAACGCGCGGATGTAGTTGGCGAACCAGGCGAACTGCGAGCCGCCGACGAGGCGGGTCGCGAACAGGCTGAGGTAGCCCGAGTAGAACAGCGGCACGAGCAGCATGAGCACGAACACGAGCAGGAAGGGCGCGACGAACAGGTACGCCGCCCGGTGCTGGCGACGCTGGTTCGCGTTGGCTCGCTTCCTCGTGCCCGGGCGCGCCCCGCGAGGGGCGACGACGGACTGGGTCATGTGGAACTCCTTCGTTCACGTCCAGAGGGGGAGAGGCGGGGCGGCCCGGAGGCCGCCCCGCCGGCACTGCTATTTGTTGACGCTGAAGCCCTGCTGGGTGCCGTAGTCGACGAGGGACTTCTGCCAGGCGTCGAGCCCGGCCGAGAGGTCGCCCTTGGCCGCCAGCGCCTTGCCCATCGTCTCGTTGTAGCTCGAGTAGGCGTAGTCCATGTAGGGCAGCCACTCGAACTTCGTGTCGACGGTTCCGGAGATCCCGGCGAACAGCTTGTTCACCTGCTGACCGCCGTAGAACGGCGCCTTCTGGTCGGTGAACTCGGTGCTCTCGAGGGTCTTCGTCGAGGTCGGGAACAGGAACTGCTTGTTCGCGAAATCGAGCGTCGACTCGGCGTCGTTGTTGATGAACTTCGCGAGCTCGTAGGCGGCGATGGGGTTCTTCGACGTCTTGAGCACGGCGTCGGACGACCCGCCCCAGTTGCCCGAGACGCTCTGACCCGCCTCGTACTGGGGGAGCGGAGCCGCCTCCCACTTGCCCGACGTCTTGGCCGCGGTGCCCTGCAGGAAGACGGGACCCCACGCGGCGGTCAGCCAGCCGGCGTACTTGCCGCTCGCCAGGCCCTGGTACCAGCTGTCGGTGAAGTCGGGGTCGGTCGAGACGTAGCCCGCCTGGATCAGCTTCTGCCAGTACGCGGCGACCTCCTTGGCCTTCGCGCCGTTCACGTCGACCGTGACGCCCTTGTCGCCGTCGTAGCCGAACGGCTTGACGCCGGCCTGCCAGAGCAGACCCAGCATCTGGCCCGCCTGGCTCGAGGCGAGGTCGGACATGTACGAGCCCGTCTTCTCCTTCACGAGCTTGGCGTCGGCGGCGTACTCGTCCCAGGTCTCGGGCGCCTTGGTGACGCCCGCCTTGGCGAGGATGTCCTTGCGGTAGAGGTTGCCCATGGGGCCGGCGTCCTGCGGGATGCCGTAGACGGCGTCGCCGCGCTTGACCTGGTTCCACACCCACGGCGTGTACTCGTCGGACAGCTTGGAGGCGCCGTACGGTGCGAGGTCGAGCAGGTTGCCGGTCACGTTGAAGGACGAGATGTACTGGTACTCCATCTGGACGACGTCAGGAGCCCCCTTGCCGGCCTTCACCGCCGTGCGGATCTTCTGGTAGTGCGGAGCACCCTGGCCGACGTTCTCGACGTTGACCTTGATGTCCGGGTACTTCTTCTCGAAGAGGGCGACCTCGTTCTTGATGTCGGGAACCCAGGTCCAGAAGTTCAGGGTGGTCGGCGTGCTCATCGCCTTGTCGATGTCGGCCTGCGAGACCGTCTTGGTCGCGCTGCCTCCGCCGCCGCCGCTGGAAGCGGTGCAGCCCGACAGGACAAGGGTCACAGCAAGGAGGCCGGTGCCCAGCGCCACTGCTGTTCTCGGTGCGTTCTTCCTCATTGGTTCTTCCTTCATTCTCGGGTTCGTCGATCGGCTGCGATGGACGAACTCACCCGTCGACCAGGGCCAGGGAAGACCACGGTTCCAGGGAGATCTCGGTGCCGGCGAGGTGCCGGGCAGGGTCTGCTTCGGTGAGGTCGGAGACGTCGTGGGGGACCGTCACGGTCGCGCCTGCGGCCGACCAGTTGTGGACGAACCAGGCGCGCGCGCCGTCGGGGAGGGTGCCGGAGGCGACGGTGACCGTGTCGCCGCGCGTCCACCCCGCCGCGATGGGCTGCGGAACGGCGTACCGCACCACGTCGGCGGAGAGCGCGCCGTTCGGGACGGTGCCGACGTAGGTGATGCGGCCCGTTCCTGCGCCCCTCGTCGTCACGGCCGGGAAGCGGCCGAACGAGGAGTGCTGGTAGGTGGCGAGCACGTCGGCGCCCTCGACGACGAGTCCGTCGGCCCAGTCGGTCGCTCGAGCCTCGGGGCTGAGCGGGAGGGCCTCGCTGCCGGTGACGGCGAGCTCGTCGTCGAGGTTCGTGAACTCCTCGTACCAGACGCCGGCCGCGTCGTGCAGCGTGTCGGGGGCGACCGCCAGGCGGGCACGGGCCTCCTCGTCGGCGTAGCCGGTGCGCGGCCCGACGATGAGGTGGCCGCCGGCCTGGGCGTAGTCGGCCAGCAGCTGCAGCTCGTCGTCGTCGGCGATGTACACGGCCGGTGCGACGAGCACGGGGAAGCGCCTCACCAGCTCGGCGGCGCCGATCGCGACCGCCTGGGCGACGTGCAGGATGCGCGCCTGAGCACCCGCCCCGATGACGCCGGCGTGGAAGGCGTCGACGATGTGCTGGTAGCTGTCGCGACGCCCGGTCGTGCCGTCGACGTTGAGGGGCGGCGTGAAGTCGAAGGCGAATCGCGTCGCCGTGGACCACAGGATCGCCACGTCGGCGTCGGGCTCGTACCCGTCGAGGCGGGTGCCGATCTGCTTCAGCGCGGCCCCGATCTCGGCGACCTCGCGGAACACGCGGCCGGGCCTCTGGCTGTGCGGCAGGACGCCGCCCCAGTACGTCTCGGTGCCGAAGTGGAGGGTGTGCCAGTGCCAGTACTCGATCTGGGTGGCGCCGCGGGCGATCAGTGCGAAGGCGGACTGCTTGAGCTGCCCGGGGTAGGGCGGGTAGTTCTGCGAGGCGCCGCCGATCGACCAGGCGTTCGTCTCGGTGACGAGGAAGCGCCGCTGGTTCGATGAGAAGAGGCGATCGGCCTGACGGTACAGGCCGGCGACGCCTGTCGAGGTCCACGACGTCGGCACCGGCTTGACGTGGTCGAGCGAGAGGTGGTCCTGCATGCCGTAGTACGGGTTGCCGGCGGTGATGTCGAGGGCCGCGACGAGCTTCTCGTCGTCGATCGCCGGGCGCGGGTAGGCGATGCAGGTGGTGACGAACTGCTCCGGGCGGGAGTACTCGCGGACGATGTCGGCCTGCCAGGAGATGAACTCCGTGGTCACCTGCGCCTGGAACTGCCGCCAGGCGAGGTCGTACTGGGGCTGCGCGTTGCCGTCGGGCGTCCAGAGCTCCGACCAGTCGGCGATCCGGTGCGACCAGTAGACGAGGCCCCAGGCCTTGTTGAGCTCGTCGACCGTGCCGTACTTCGCCTTCAGCTGCCGGACGAAGCGGCGGAAGGTGGACGGGTTGTGGAAGAGCAGCATGCCGGGCTCGTTGTCGACCTGGAAGCCGATCACGGCGGGGTGGTCGGCGTAGCGCTCGACGATGGTGCGGATGACGCGCTCGGCGTGGAAGAGGAACGCGGGGTGGCTGTAGTCGACCTCCTGGCGGGAGCCCCAGGGCATCGGCTCGCCGGTCTTCGTCTGCGCGGCGATCTCCGGGTGGCTCTGCTGCAGCCACGGCGGCACGGCGTAGGTCGGGGTGCCGAGGATCACCGAGATGCCGCGGGCGTGGGCGCCGTCGAGCACGGGCAGGAGCCAGTCGAGGTCGAACTCGCCGTCGCGGGGCTCCCAGGTCGACCAGACCGACTCGCCGACGCGGATCACGGTGAAGCCCGCCTCGACCATGAGGTCGAGGTCGGTGTCGAGGCGGTCGCCGAGCTGGTACTCGGCGTAGTAGGCGGCCCCGAAGAGGATGCGGTCGGGGGTGGCAGCGGCAGTGAGGGGCTGCGGGGTGTGTGCGGTCGCAGGGTGCATCGTCATCGTGCGGGAACTCCATCGTCCAAGCCGGTGTTAGCGGTAACATCGTTGTCGAGAAGGACCATATCCCGTTCTTGTTACCGGTCACAAGCCCCGTGTCGAAACTGTTACCGATTCGGCTGCCCCGCATCGCAGCCGACTGGAGGCGGGGCATCGCAGCCGACTGGAGGCGGGGTACCGCTGTCGACTAGAGGCGGGGCGCCGCCGTCGACGACCGCACCACGAGCTCCGCCGCGAACCGCGGGTCGACCCGCTGGCCGCTCGCCGTCGAGCCGTCGATCAGCGTGAGGATCTGGCCGAAGGCGATCCGGCCCTGCAGATCGAAGTCGAGGCTGACGGTCGTGAGCGGCGCCGGGAAGTACGGCGCCTCGGGGATGTCGTCGAATCCGACGACGCTCATGTCGGCCGGAACGGACAGCCCGCGCTCGGCGAGGGCGCGCATCGCCCCCAGGGCCATCTGGTCGTTCGCCACGACGAGGGCGGTGGCGCCGCGGTCGAGGGGGAGCTCGAGCGCCGCCCGGTAGCCCGACGCCGGCGACCAGTCGCCGTGCGCGCGGCCGACCTCGGTGAGCCCCCGCGCCCGGGTGGCCGACTCGAACGCGAAGAGGCGGTTGCGGGCCGAGATCCACGCGCCGGGTCCGGCGATCTGCAGCAGGCGCGTGTGGCCGAGGTCGGCGAGGTGGTCGATGAGCATCGCGACGCCCTGGCCGTTGCGGGTGAGCTCGTGCTCGCCGACGCTGTCGTCGTCCTCGCCGGCGATGAACCAGGGCACGCTGAAGCCCGCCGTCGAGAACGCGTCGAGGACCCTGTCGGTCGAGCCGAACGCGATGATCCCGGCGAGGTCGCGCGAGTCGGCGATGCGCAGGGCCCGCTGGATGTCGGCGTCGTTGCCGGGGTCGAAGCTGACGATGTCGAGGAGGTAGCCGGCGTCGCGGGCGCCGCGGCTCGCGCCCTGCAGGATCTTGGCCGGGCCGACCTGCTCGATCTCGTGCGTCAGCGCGCCGATCCGGTGCGAGCGGCTGGTGGCCAGGGAACGGGCCGTGAGGTTCGGCCGGTAGTCGAGCTCCTCGAGCGCCCGCTCGACGCGCTCGCGCGTCTCGGGCCGGATCCCCTCGTAGCCCTTGAGCAGCCGGCTGACCGTCTGGTGCGAGACCTGGGCGAGCTTCGCGACGTCGTAGATGGTCGGGGCGCGACGGAGGGCGCCGGGCACCCGGACCGGTCGGACCCCGCCGGGAACCGCCACCGATTCCACCCGCGCGGGCGCCGTGCCGTCGTCCATGGCGCGCTCCCGTCTGTCGTTCTCAGAGTATCGACCCGCGCGATCCCCGCCGACCAGCCTGCGGCCCCCATCCTGGGCGGTTTCTGAGACGCGGCCGACGGGAGCCGCTAGGGCCGCGGCATCCGCACCTGGGCGAGCGGCAGGCCGTGCAGCGGCTCGGTGACCCAGGCGGCGGCGAACGTCCCCGCAGACTGGTCGAGCTCGACGACGAGGCGGTGGGGCGTCTCGATGAAGGCGACGTCGAGGCGGACCCCGCCGGCCTCCCCGGGCGACGCCGACGCCGCGACGGCGTCCGACACGAGCCACTCGCCGTCGCCGAGGGGGAGGCGGAGGGGGAGGCCCTGGTCGACGAGGGTCGCCGTACGGCCGGCGCCGAGCACGACGCTCGTGAGGGTGGGCAGGCGGTTGCCGGGGCCGGGCTCGAAGGAGGCCGGCTCGAGCGTCACCCCGGTGCCCGGCGGCACGGGGAGGGCCAGCGAGGCCAGACGCGCCGCGAGGGCCGTGTCGGACGAGGTCGACGCGGTTCCTGCGCCCACGGCAGGGAGGAGGTGCGCCCAGACGGCGTCGAGGACGGCCTGCATGTCGATGCTCTGGCCCGTCATCGCGACGACGAGGTCGAGCTCGGGGAGCACGACCGCGAACTGGCCGTAGGCGCCGTCGCCGCGGAAGCCGTGCGTGGCCATCCAGAACTGGAAGCCGTAGCCCTGCGACCAGTCGGGGGAGCCGCCGACGGCCGCATTGTCGACCTGGAGGCGCGTCGCCTCGTCGACGTAGGCCGTCGGGACGAGCTGCACGCCGTTCCAGACGCCGCCGTTCAGGTAGAGCTGGGCGAGCTTGGCCACGGCCGAGGTCGGCGCGTGGAAGCCGCTGAACCCGAGCTGCTCGCCGCTCGGGTGCGTCAGCCAGCCCACCTCGCCGATGCCCAGCGGGTCGAAGAGACGGGGCCTCAGGTAGTCGACGAGGGTGCCGCCGGTCGCGCGCTGGATGATCGCGCCGAGCGTGTAGGTGCAGGGCTGGTTGTAGCAGAACAGGGTGCCGGGCTCTTCGTCGGGAGGCATCAGCAGGAAGCCGCGGACGAGGTCGGCGGGGTCGAGGGTGCTCGCGCGCTCCACCGTCTCCTCGCGGTGACCGCTCGCCATGGCCAGAAGGTGGCGGACCGTGATGCGGCGGGTGCGCTCGTCGGTGATCTCGGCGTCGAGCTCGGGGAAGTGGCTGATGATCGTGTCGTCGAGCGAGAGGAGGCCCTCCGCGGTCGCGATGCCCACGGCCGTCGAGGTGAAGCTCTTGCTCAGCGAGTAGAGCAGGTGCTGCCGGTCGGGCGCGTACGGGGCCCACCAGCCCTCGGCGACGACCTCGCCGCCGCGCAGCACCATGAGGCTGTGCGGCTCGACCTCGGCGGTGCTCTCGAGGGCGTCGATGAGCGCCTCGATCCCTCCGGCGTCGATGTCGTGGGCGGACGGGGAGCTGCGGGTGAGGGCGTCGTTGGTCACGAGGCCCACGCTAGTCGCGGATGGCGGCATCACGGCCCGGGATCCCGACATGGCACCAGGAATTCGCCTGGTGCGATGTCGCGATCACGGGTCGGGACGACTACCGCTTGCTGCCCTTCAGCAGCAGGATCCCCGACAGTCCGACCGCCCTAGGGTCAGCGGTCGGCGCGAGCGAGTGCAAGCGCGTGCAAGCGCCGTGTGAGCGCCCCGGCGCACGCTCTTCTCATCCGGCCCGCACAGGGCCGCCACCGAACCACGAACGAGAGGACAGCCCCATGGCCACCAACAGCGACTGGGCCGTCGAAGCCCACGGCCTGGTCAAGGTCTTCGGCGAGAACCGCGCGGTCGACGGCGTCGACCTCAGCGTCCGCGCCGGAACCGTCTACGGAGTGCTCGGCCCGAACGGCGCCGGGAAGTCGACTACGATCAGCATGCTCGCCACCCTGCTCCGCCCCGACGCCGGCTCGGCCACGATCTTCGGCCACGACGTGCAGCGCGAGGCGCAGATCGTCCGCCAGCTCATCGGCGTCACCGCGCAGTTCGCGTCGGTCGACGAGAAGCTCTCGGCCACCGAGAACCTCATCATCTTCTCGCGCCTGCTCGGCCTCTCGCGCAGCCAGGCCCGTCGCAAGAGCGCCGCCCTGCTCGACGAGTTCGGCCTGACCGAGGCTGCGACCCGCCCGCTCGCGAAGTTCTCGGGCGGCATGCGCCGCCGGCTCGACCTCGCGGCCAGCCTCATCGCGCAGCCGCCGCTCATCTTCCTCGACGAGCCGACCACGGGCCTCGACCCGCGAACCCGCTCGCAGATGTGGGACACCATCCGCCGCCTCGTGAACGAGGGCTCCACCGTCCTCCTCACGACCCAGTACCTCGAGGAGGCCGACCAGCTCGCCGACCGCATCGCCGTCATCGACACCGGCCGCGTCGTCGCCGAGGGCACCGCTGAAGAGCTGAAGGCCTCCGTCGGCGAGTCGTCGCTCCAGCTCCGACTGGCCGACGGCGGCGACGTGGACGAAGCACGCCGCGTCATCCGCGAGACCCTGGGCGTCGACGCCGTCATCTCGCCCGAGGCCGGTCGCATCACGGCCCCCATGGCCGACCCCGATCGCGTGACCGACCTGTTCATCCGATTCCGCGAGACGGGCATCCGCCTCAGCGAGATGAGCGTGCAGAAGCCCACGCTCGACGAGGTCTTCCTCACCCTCACCGGCCACGGGGTCGACTCCGACTCCGTGGCAGCCGAGACGATCCAGAAAGAAGAGGTGCACGCATGACCGCGATCACCACGGCGACCCTCGAAGGGCGCCCGCTCAAGAACCACGTCAGCCTCGGCCAGTCGGTGCGCAACTCGTTCACCATGGCCTACCGCGGCATCCTCAAGATCCGCCGCACCCCCGAGCAGCTCATCGACGTCACCGTCCAGCCGATCATCTTCACCCTGATGTTCACGTACATCTTCGGCGGCGCGATCGCGGGCTCGATCGCCGACTACCTGCCGATGATCATCCCCGGCATCCTCGTCCAGACGGTCATCACCGGCTCCGTCGTCACCGGCACGCAGCTCCGCGAAGACATGGACAAGGGCGTGTTCGACCGCTTCAAGTCGCTGCCGATCGCGCGCATCGCCCCGCTCGCCGGCGCGCTGCTCGCCGACACCGTCCGCTACGCGATCGCCACGACGCTCACGCTGGTGATGGGCGTCATCCTCGGCTGGCGCCCGGGCGGCGGCCTGGGCCACGTCGTGCTCGCCGCCGTTCTCGTGATCGTCTGCGCCTGGGCGATCAGCTGGATCTTCGCCTTCTTCGGCGTCGTCGCCCGCAGCGCGTCGAGCGTCCAGGGCATCTCGTTCCTGGTGCTCTTCCCGCTCACGTTCCTCTCGAACGCGTTCGTCCCGGCCGACACCCTGCCGAACTGGCTCAAGGCGTTCGTGAACGCGAACCCGGTCTCGCACCTGGTCACCGCGGTCCGCGACCTCGCCAACACCGGCACCGTGACCGGAGACCTGTGGCTCGCGCTCCTCGGGGCGGCCGTGATCGTCGCGGTGTTCGCGCCCCTCACGGTGCGGTCGTACATGCGCAAGGCCTGACGGCCGAGGGGCGCAGGAACGGGCGGCTCGACTCCGGGCTGCCCGTTCCTGCGCCCCTTCGCCCTGCCTGCCGGGGCTCGGACTCAGCGCCGCAGCCGGCGGTCGCTCAGCAGCGCGATGGCCTCGCGGCGGGCGTCCGCCGACGTCATGGCCGTGACGTCGGGGATGCGGCCGGTGTCGAGCAGCCGGGCGTGCTCGAGCGACGGGATCTCCTGCCGGCCGTGCATCGCGATGCCGAGCTGCGCGAGCCGGATGCCTCTCGCCTCGAACTCGGCCGGGAGGCAGGCGAGGATCCACGAGGCGAGGGCGAAGACGGCCGCTCCGGCGATCGGGACGTCCTGGAACGCCTGAGGCACGCGGCTCTGCGCGATGAGGCGGGTGCGGAGGCGGGTGGCCATGCGGCCGACGTGCCTGTCGTGCTCGGCGCCGCCCGTGCGAGCTCGCAGGTGGGCCGACAGGGCGGCGGCCTCCGAGAGCGCGATGATCGGCGAGCGGAACCGGCTGCGGTCGTCCCGGATGCCCAGGACGGCCTCGTCGTACATGCCGAGCGCGTCGGCGTGCCGACCCTCCAGGAAGGCGATCTCCGCGAGGCCGCAGCGGGCGAACACCCGGACGTCCTGATCGCCCTCGGGCGTGGGGCCGGCGTCGTCGAGGAGCGCGGCGAAGCCCGCCCGGGCGCCGTCGACGTCGCCCAGAGCGATGCGGGCGCTCGCCTGGCGCCATTCCACCTCGGCCAGGTCGCCGACGGCGCCGAGCGAGACCAGGCCGGTGCGGGCCTTCTCGGCCCACTCGAGAGCCTCGCGGGGCTGGGCCTCCTGGGCGTGGAGCTGAGACAGGAAGCCCGCACTCGTCGCCGTCGCCCAGGCGTGGCCGTTCTGAACCGTGCTGTCGTAGGCCCGCCGCGCGTGGACGAACGCGTTGTCGATGCGGCCGTCGTTCTCGGCGATCTGGGCAGTGATCACGGAGCCGAGCTCGACGATCACCGAGTCGCTCGAGGCGGCCATCCGCGCCAGGTGGCCCTGGAACGCCTCGACGCCGACGAGGGTCGCCAGGAAGAGGCCGGTCAGGGCCTCGAGGCGGGCGTCGGCGGCCGGGCCGTCGCGGCGGAGGCGGCGGAGGCGACCCAGCGCCAACGTGCCCGCTCGCCCGCCGCCGAACAGGTGCTGGCTGCCGGCCACGGCGCACGCCAGCAGCTCGGCGTCGCGGTGCTCGGGTGCCGGCCACCCGGTGCGGAGCACGCGCACGACATCGGGCGCGAATGCCGTGACGTCGGCGTGGCTGGCGTTCAGCGACCAGAAGTAGCCGAGCACGGCGAACGCGTCGGCGACGGTGCCACGGCGCTCGACGTCGACGGCGAGGCGCAGGACGTGCACGAGGTCGTCCTGCTCGGCCGCCATGACGGCGAATCGGCGGACCTGGTCCGGGCCGTCGAGGTGCGAGCGGATGTAGGACGAGAACCACTCCGCCCACCGGAACATGGCCTCGCGCACGTCGTCGGACTCGCCCGACGCGATCAGCTGAGCGTCGCCGAACTCGCGCACCGTCTCGAGCATCCGGTAGCGGACGCGGCCGGTGCGGTGCTCTTCGGAGACTCCCACCAGCGACTGGCGGACGAGGCCGTCCAAGGCGTCGGCGACGTCGTGCTGGTCGGCCGAGCTCGGGCTGCCCACGATCTCGGCGGCGTCGGCCGAGAAGCCGTCGGGGAAGCGCGACAGGCGGGCGAGCAGGACCCGCTCGTCGTCGGCGAGGAGGTTCCACGACCAGTCGATGACGGCCGTGAGGGTGCGGTGGCGCTCGGGCGCGGAGCGGTCGCCGGAGGTGAGCAGGGCGAACCGGTTGCCGAGGCGGCGCTCGATCTCGTCGACGGCCATCGAGCGCACGCGTGCGGCGGCGAGCTCGATGGCGAGCGGCAGGCCGTCGAGACGTGCGCACAGGCGCTGGACGGCCTCGCGGGGGAGCGCCACGCCGGGGCGCGCCGATCGGGCGCGCTGCTCGAACAGCTCCACGGCGACGCCCGCACTCGGCAGGGTCTCGAGCGGGTGCACGACCTCGGCGCCGATCGACAGCGGCGATCGGCTCGTCGCGAGTACGCGCACGTCAGCGGTCTCAGCCAGCATCTCGGCGGTCAGCTCGGCCGCCGAGCCGATCACGTGCTCGCAGTTGTCGAGGACCAGCAGGGTGGGCATCTCGAGCAGGGCGTCCGCCAGACGCTCGCGAACGCCTCGGCGCACGCCGGGGTCGGCCAGGCGCAGTCGCGGCGCGCCGACCTCCCGCACGCCGAGCGCACTCGCCACGGCGAGCACCACGTCGTCGTCGCTGCGGACGGCGGCGAGCTCGACGACGACCACCCGCGCCGTGCTGTCGCCGGCGCGGCGGGCCACCTCCTGGGCGAGACGCGTCTTGCCGAGACCGCCCGGCCCGAGGATGGTCACGAGGCGCGACGTCGTCAGGCCGTGCTCGACGGCGGCGATGTCGGCGGCACGGCCGAGAAGCTCGTTGGGCGCCGTGCGGAGGCCGACGGCGATGCGGGTGCGGCGAGGTGTCGGTGTCGTGGAGCTCGGAGGAACGGCCTCGGCAGCTGCCCTGGCCGCTTCAGCCCCGTCGTCGGCCTCGGTCAGCAGGGCCGTGTTGGCGGCGATCAGGAGGGCCGACGGCGACGAGCCCAGCTCGTCGGCCAGAGCCTCGCGGTGAGCCGCGAACACGCGGAGAGCCGCGGTGCGCCGGCCGTCCGCGGCCAGCGCCCGCATCCTCAGGGCCACGTCGCCGTCGTCGGTGCGGCGACCGCGCTCGGCGAGGAGCGAGTCGAGCTCGTCGAGAGCGGCGAGGGCGCCCTGGCCGTCGCCGACGGAGCAGCGCGCTGTCGCGGCGGTGCGCAGGGCGTCGGCCCGGAGGCCGGCCGCCTCGGCGACGAGGTCGTCCACGAGCTCGAAGCCGTCGAGGTCGGCCGCGGGGGAGCCGCGCCAGGTCGCGAGCGCCGTGGTCGCGAGGTGGTCGGCTTCAGCAGGCTCCGCGCCGGCCGCCTGCGCCAGCAGGGTGCGCACCGCGTGGAGGTCGGTCGCCTTCGGGTCGCCCAGGCGGTAGCCGGTCGGAGTGGACACGACGAGGTCGTCGGCAGCGGCGTGACGGACCCGGGAGACCAGGGTCTGGAGGGCCGCCTTGGCCTGCCGCGGGGGCGTGTCGCCCCAGAGGTCGTCGATGAGGCGGGGGGAGGTGACGCCGGAAGCTCCTGCGACCGACAGAGCGACGATGAACGCCTTCGCGCGCGGGCCCGCCGGCTCGACGAGCGTGCCCGGCTCGCGGCCGGCGACGCGGACGGGACCCAGCACAGCGACGAGGACACGGGCTGGAGGCACCCGGCGAGTCTAGCGCGCTGGTCAACGCCAACGATACGTCAGCGACCTATCGCTATGGGGCGCCTCGCTTAGTCGTCTGGCCGCGGTTCGTCGTCTGGCCGCCGTTCGTCGTCAGGCCGCGGTATCGGTCTGGAACCAGATCTCGTCGAAGGCGCGATGCTCGGCGCCGCGGGCGAACGACGAGCGGAGATCATGCGAGGCGCCGCCCACGACCAGCACCTCGAGGCCGCGGGCGAGAAGCCCGTCGAGCAGCTCACCGACGAAGCCGTGGTCAGCGAGCGCCACCAGGCTGGCGTCGATCTCGACGTGCGCGGCGGCGTCGCTCGGCACGCCGTCCGCGAGGGCGCGCCCGGTCGCCGCGTCGGCGACGAGCGGGGGCAGGGTGAGGGTGAACATCTGGTCGAGAATGGTACCCCTCGCCCCGCCCGCGCGGGTCTGGCCGCAGTATTCCGAGTCGTAGGCGTTCTTCTCGGCGTTCAGCGTGATGGCGCCGTGACGCTTCGGCGAGATGGCTCCCCGCGTCGCCGCGTGGCCTGCGACCCGACGCGCAAGGCCATCTCGCGTGCCCGACCTCGGAGGAGGTTCCACGAATTGTGAAAGGTTCGCCGCGCCCGCGACACTCCTCTAGTGAAGGGGGTGGAAGTGGAACTCACACATGAGGCAGACGCAGACCTGGTCCGACGCACGATCGCCGGCGACCGGGACGCGCTCGCGCTGGTCTTCGACCGGTTCGCGCCGACGGTGACCCGCTACGCGTGGGCACTGGCATCGAGCCGGATGGACGTCGAGGAGATCGTGCAGGACACGTTCCTGACGTTCTGGCAGAAGGCGGAGTCCGTATCGGGCGCGACGACGACGGGGGAGTCGTCGCTGCTGCCCTGGCTCCTGGTCGTGTGCCGCAACCACGCGCTCAACCTGGCACGCAAGAGGGCACGCCACGAGAGCGACGAGCTGACCGACGAGGTCGCGGCTCCGGCCGACGAGGCCGACGCCCGAGAGCGGCTGCGCTGGGTGCGCGACGAGATCGCCGCCCTCTCGCCGCTCGACCAG
This sequence comes from Frondihabitans sp. OV104, assembly GCF_057787745.1. Classification (NCBI taxonomy): domain Bacteria; kingdom Bacillati; phylum Actinomycetota; class Actinomycetes; order Micrococcales; family Microbacteriaceae; genus Frondihabitans; species Frondihabitans sp. OV104. The sequence goes on along the minus strand of NZ_CM173541.1, from coordinate 1,190,762 downwards.
CGCGTGTGCGAGCTCTGCCTCATCGAGGGCAGGCCCTACGCCGAGGTCGCGGAATCCCTCGGGATCACCGTGACCGCCGTCACCCAGCGGGTCTTCCGCTCCCGAGCACGACTGAAGAAGGCGGTGACCGACCGTGAACACTGAGCCACCCACCGGAGACGACCTGAACCGCATGCTCGTCTCCATGAAGCAGAACGTCCTCGAGGGCGCCGTCGCGCACCCGGTGAAGCGCCGGCGCCGGAACTGGGGCATCGCCCTCGGCGTCATCGCGTTCCTGGGCCTCGGTGCGGCCTCCGGCGGGGTCGCCCTCGGTCTGGTCCCCTCGCCGTTCACGGCCTCGGCCCCCGTCGCCCCCGTCACCTCGGCTCCGCCGGCCCCGTCGCCGACGGCCACCACAGCTCCGCCTCCCCAGCCCAGCAAGACGGCCACGCCGGTAGCGGGCCCGCGCAGCACGGTGCCGATCACCTGCAGCGCACTCGGCGAAGCCGGCGACCTCCAGCGGCTCGCTCCGGCGCTCGCCTGGATCGCGCCGACGTCCGCGTCGCCAGTGACGGCGACGATCAAGAGCGAGGGCGTGCTGACCTGCTCCTACTCCGACGATGCATCCGGGATGGGGACGTCGCTGCAGATCTCGGCATTCGCCGACGCGGCCGAGGGCCGCAAGCAGATCGCGGGCTGGATCGCGGGCGGCAGCGAGACGGCGGCCAATGTCGGCAGCGTCTCGGCTCAGTACTGCGGGGGTCCATACGAGGACTGCTCGGTCAACTTCGTCGCGGGCGACTTCTGGGTCGTTGCCAGCTACATGGCCGCCGACCACCCGACCGTCGTTCCCGCCGCCCTGACGTCGGTGATCCGCGACATGGCGAGCGCGCTCGCCCCGCTCACAGCCGTGGAGCCGTGGACTCCGCCGACCTCGATCTGGACCGACGTGACGACCTGCGACGCGATGGCCACTGCCACGCCGATCGACGAGATTCTGGGCACGGCTTCGGTGACTGAGCCCTTCGCCACCGGGACCGACGGCGGGGACGTCATCTCGAACTCGCATGTGAGCCTGCTCTGCTCTTGGCAGGCGAGCACGCCGGGTGTCGATGAGAATGAGTCCATGAACGCCGATCTCTCCGTCGGAGGCGCAAGCCAGCTCGAGGGCCTGGCTCGGAAGGGCGACGCCGGGACGCCGATCACGGTCGAGGGCGCGGACTCCGCGTTCTCCACCTGCGACACATCGCCGACCGAGGGCTGTCTGATCGACGTCGAGACCGACGGCTCGTGGCTTCGCGTCGGCCAAGGAGCAGGAGTCGGGTCGGATCGCCTCGGCGTACTGGTGAGGGTCGCCGCCTCGCTGATCGCAGGTCAGAAGGGTCGCTAGGCTGGACGCCACCCCCTGAAGCAAAGGAACAGACGTGTCAGACGCCGGAGAACCCACGACCGCCATCGATCCGATCGAGGTCACGGAGACGACGACGGGCTTCGAGCTGTTCCCGCAGCGCGAGGTGGTGGCTGTCCGCGTCGACGGCGTGCTCTTCGACATGGCCGGCGAGTTCCTGCCCGGGACTGTGGCCGAGCCCGTGCTGATCGACTCGCCGCAGGGCCTCGAGATCCTGCGCCACTCGACGGCGCACGTCATGGCGCAGGCCGTGCAGTCGATCAACCCCGAGGCCAAGCTCGGCATCGGCCCGCCCGTCGTCGACGGCTTCTACTTCGACTTCGACGTCGCCGAGCCCTTCACCCCGGAAGACCTCAAGGCGATCGAGAAGGTCATGGAGCGCATCGTCAAGGCGAACCAGCGCTTCGTGCGCCGAGTGGTCTCCGAAGACGAGGCGCGCGACCTGATGGCGAACGAGCCGTACAAGCTCGAGCTGATCGGCCTCAAGGGCGGCACCGACCTCGACCAGGACGCCGGCGAGGCCGGCGTCGAGATCGGCGGCGCGGAGCTGACCGTCTACGACAACGTCGACCCCAAGACCGGCGACGTCGTCTGGCGCGACCTCTGCCGCGGCCCTCACCTGCCGTCGACCCGCCTGATCCAGAACGGCTGGAAGCTCATGCGCAACGCCGCGGCCTACTGGCGCGGCTCGGAGAAGAACAAGCAGCTCCAGCGCATCTACGGCACCGCCTGGGCCACGAAAGACGACCTGCGCGAGCACCTCGCCCGCCTCGAGGAGGCCGCCAAGCGCGACCACCGCAAGCTGGGCGCCGAGCTCGACCTGTTCTCGTTCCCCGACGAGCTGGGCTCCGGCCTCGCCGTCTTCCACCCCAAGGGCGGCATCATCCGCCGCGCCATGGAGGACTACTCGCGCCAGCGCCACGAGCAGGAGGGCTACGAGTTCGTCTACACGCCCCACATCACCAAGGCGAACCTCTACGAGACCTCGGGCCACCTCGACTGGTACAAAGACGGCATGTTCCCGGCCATGCACCTCGACGAGGCGCGCAACGAGGAGGGCGAGATCGTCCGCCAGGGCGCCGACTACTACCTCAAGCCGATGAACTGCCCGATGCACATCCTCGTGTACCGCTCGCAGGGCCGCTCGTACCGCGACCTGCCGCTGCGCCTGTTCGAGTTCGGCACCGTCTACCGCAACGAGAAGTCCGGCGTCATCCACGGCCTCACCCGCGTGCGCGGCATGACCCAGGACGACGCGCACATCTTCACCACCCGCGAGGAGATGGCGAACGAGCTCAAGAACACGCTCGGCTTCGTGCTGTCGCTGCTCAAGGACTACGGCCTGAACGACTTCTACCTCGAGCTCTCGACGAAGGATCCCGAGAAGTACGTCGGCGACGACGCCACCTGGGAGGAGGCGACCGAGACGCTGGCGCAGGTCGCTCGCGAAACCGGCCTCGAGCTCGTGCCCGACCCCGCGGGCGCTGCCTTCTACGGCCCGAAGATCTCCGTCCAGGCGCGCGATGCGATCGGCCGCACCTGGCAGATGTCGACCGTCCAGCTCGACTTCAACCTTCCTGAGCGCTTCGACCTCGACTACACGGCGGCCGACGGCACTCACCAGCGCCCCGTCATGGTCCACCGAGCGCTGTTCGGCTCGATCGAGCGCTTCTTCGGCGTGCTGACCGAGCACTACGCCGGCGCCTTCCCGGTGTGGCTGTCGCCCGTGCAGGTCGTCGGCATCCCGGTGGCCGACGAGTACGGCCCCTACCTCGACGAGATCGCCGCACAGCTGCGCGCCGAGGGCGTGCGCGTGCAGATCGATCACGGCAACGACCGCATGCCGAAGAAGATCCGCACGCACACCAAGGCCAAGGTCCCGTTCCAGCTCATCGCCGGCGAGGAGGACCGCGCGGCCGGCAGCGTGAGCTTCCGGTACCGCGACGGCTCGCAGGAGAACGGCATCCCGGTCGCCGACGCGATCGCGAAGATCGTCGAGGCCATCGAGACCAAGGCGCAGGTCTGACCGTGCCGGAGGCCGGGGCGGAGTCCTCCGCCGACTTCGCCGCGGCTCCCGACGCGTTCCAGCGCCTCTGGACCCCGCACCGCGCCGTCTACGTCGAGAAGGGGCAGGGCGCGCACGACGACGACTGCCCGTTCTGCAGCGCCCCGTCGAAGCCCGACGCCGAGGTCCTGATCGTCGCGCGCGGCGAGCACGCCTACGCGCTGCTGAACCTCTTCCCGTACAACCCCGGCCACCTGCTCGTCTGCCCTTACCGCCACATCGCGAACTACGACGAGGCCACGGCCGAGGAGGTCGCCGAGATCGGCGAGATGTCCCAGACCGCGATGCGCGTGCTGCGCGAGGTCTCGCACGCCCAGGGCTTCAACCTCGGCATGAACCAGGGCTCGGTGGGCGGCGCCGGCATCGCCGCGCACCTGCACCAGCACGTCGTGCCGCGCTACGGCGGCGACTCGAACTTCTTCCCGATCATCGCCGAGACGAAGGCGATCACGCAGCTGCTCGGCGACGTCCGCGAGGCGGTCGCGACCGCGTGGCCACCGCGCACCGGGAGGCCGCGCACCGTAAGCTAGGGGACCATGAGCGACAGCACCCCCACCACCGGATCCTCCCTCGTCAAGCGCGGCCTCGCCGACATGCTCAAGGGCGGCGTCATCATGGACGTCGTCAACGTCGAGCAGGCGACCATCGCGCAGGAGGCCGGCGCGACCGCCGTCATGGCCCTCGAGCGCGTGCCCGCCGACATCCGCGCGCAGGGCGGCGTCGCTCGCATGTCCGACCCCGACATGATCGACGAGATCATCAAGGCCGTCGACATCCCCGTCATGGCGAAGGCCCGCATCGGCCACTTCGTCGAGGCGCAGATCCTCGAGACCCTCGGCGTCGACTACATTGACGAGTCAGAGGTGCTCAGCCCGGCCGACTACGTGAACCACATCGACAAGTGGAAGTTCACCGTGCCCTTCGTCTGCGGTGCCACCAACCTGGGCGAGGCGCTCCGTCGCATCACCGAGGGCGCGGCCATGATCCGCTCCAAGGGCGAGGCCGGCACCGGCGACGTCTCCGAAGCCACGAAGCACATCCGGACGATCACGAAAGAGATCGCCGCCCTGCGCCACCTCCGCGACGACGAGCTCTACGTCGCCGCCAAGGAGCTCCAGGCCCCGATCGAGACCGTCCGCGAGGTCGCCGCCACCGGCAAGCTCCCCGTCGTGCTCTTCACGGCGGGCGGCGTCGCGACGCCCGCCGACGCCGCGCTCATGATGCAGCTCGGCGCCGACGGCGTCTTCGTCGGCTCCGGCATCTTCAAGTCGGGCGACCCGGCCGCCCGCGCCGCCGCGATCGTCAAGGCGACCACGTTCTTCGACGACGCCACGATCGTCGCCGAGGCCTCCCGCGGGCTGGGCGAGGCCATGGTGGGCATCAACGTCGCAGACGTGCCCGCGCCGCACCGCCTCGCCGAGCGTGGCTGGTAACGGCCCGAGAGTGCGCATCGGGGTCCTGGCCCTCCAGGGCGACTTCCGCGAGCACCTGCACGTCGTCTCGTCTCTCGGCGAGACCGCGGTGCCCGTCCGGCGCGAGGCCGAGCTGGCCGAGGTCGACGGGCTGATCATCCCCGGCGGCGAGTCCAGCGTCATGGACAAGCTGTCGCGCACGTTCGGCCTCGCCGAGCCGCTCAAGGCCGCCATCGCCGCGGGCCTGCCCGTCTACGGCACCTGCGCCGGCCTCATCATGCTGGCCGACCGCATCCTCGACGGCATGGCCGGCCAGCAGACGCTCGGCGGCCTCGACGTCGCCGTCCGCCGCAACGCGTTCGGCTCGCAGCGCGACTCGTTCGAAGAAGACCTGAGCGTTCCGGCCCTGCCCGGCGACACGGTGCACGCGGTGTTCATCCGCGCACCCGTGGTGGAGTCCGTGGGGGAGCGCGCGACTCCGCTGGGCACCCTGGCCGACGGCCGGGTCGTCGCGGTCGAGCAGGGCGACCTGCTCGGCACGTCGTTCCACCCCGAGATGACGAACGACTACCGCTTCCACGAGTACTTCCTCGGCAAGGTGCGTGCTCGCACGACCTGAACGCCCCGCCGGTACACTTATCGAGACTTTCGTACCAGAGCAACGCAGACTCAGAGAACAGAGCAACGACAGGAGCACCGTGTCCGGGCATTCCAAGTGGGCGACGACCAAGCACCAGAAGGCCGTCGTCGACGGTCGGCGGGCGAAGTCGTTCGCGAAGCTGATCAAGAACATCGAGGTCGCGGCCAAGATGGGCGGAGCCGACTTCGAGGGCAATCCGACCCTGGTCGACGCCGTCCAGAAGGCCAAGAAGACCTCGGTCCCCAAAGACAACATCGACCGCGCCGTCAAGCGCGGTGCCGGCCTCACAGGCGATGCCGTCGACTACCAGACGATCATCTACGAGGGCTACGCGGCCAACGGCATCGCCCTCATGATCGAGTGCCTCACCGACAACAAGAACCGCGCGGCCGCCAACGTCCGCACCGTCATGAGCCGCAACGGCGGCACGATGGCCGACCCGGGCAGCGTCGCCTACAACTTCGCGCGCAAGGGCGTCATCACCGTCATGAAGACCGACGGCCTCACCGAAGACGACGTCATGGGTGCCGTCCTCGACGCGGGTGCCGAAGACGTCATCGACCAGGGGTCCGGCTTCGAGGTGCAGACCGACCCGAGCGACCTGGTCCCGACCCGCACGGCTCTCCAGGCCGCCGGCATCGACTACGACGCCGCCGACATCGAGTTCGTTCCGGGCCTCAAGGTCGAGGCCGACGTCGAGACGGCACGCAAGGTGTTCCGCCTCATCGACGCGCTCGACGACGACGACGACGTGCAGAACGTCTACTCCAACATCGACGTCACGGCCGAGGTCCAGGCCGAGCTCGACGACGACGAGTAGTCGCACGTCCATGAGGGCGGGGGCTCGGGCGTGAGCCTCCGCGTCCTCGGGGTCGACCCGGGCCTCACCCGCTGCGGCGTGGGCATCGTCGAGGTGGCCGCCAACCGGGTGCCCCGCCTGGTGTCGGTCCACACGATCCGGTCGGCCTCCGATGCTCCGCTCGAGCAGCGCCTGATGATCATCGCGCGCGGCATCGAGGCGCTGGTCGACGAGTTCCATCCCGACGCCATGGCGATCGAGCGCGTCTTCGCGCAGAACAACGTCCGCACCGTCATGGGCACGGCCCAGGTCAGCGGCCTCGCGCTGCGCGCCGCCGCCGAGCGGGGCATCCCGGTCGCGCTCCACACGCCCTCCGAGGTGAAGGCCGCCGTCACCGGCTACGGGAACGCCGACAAGAAGCAGGTCGGCGCGATGGTCGCCCGTCTGCTCGGCCTCGCCGAGGTGCCCAAGCCCGCCGACGCCGCGGACGCCCTGGCCCTCGCCATCTGCCACGCCTGGCGCCGCAACACCCCCGATTCCGTCGCAGGAACGCCTGGCGGGTCCCTCACCCCCGCCCAGCGTGCGTGGCGCGACGCCGAGAAGTCGGTCCGCACTCCTAGGCTTGGGGGATGATCTCCAGTCTCCGCGGCACAGTCGCCGTCGCCGCCGGGTCCACGGTCGTCGTGGAGGTCGGGGGAGTCGGGCTGAAGGTCGCCGTCACGCCCCAGGTCGCGCTGACGATGCCCGTCGGCACGGTCGCCCACCTGTTCACGACCCTCATCGTCCGCGAGGACGACCTCTCGCTCTTCGGGTTCCAGACCGCCGACGAGCTCGAGGTGTTCGACCTCCTCCGCGGCGTCACCGGCGTCGGCCCGAAGTCGGCGCTCGGCGTGCTCGGCCACCTCACGCCGTCGCAGATCGCCCAGGCCGTCGCCGCGGAAGACGACGCGGCATTCCGCCGAGTGTCGGGCATCGGCCCCAAGACGGCGAAGCTGATCATCGTGCAGCTCACCGGCAAGCTCGACATCCGCGTGCAGGCGCCGAGCGTCACCGCGACGACCACCACGTCGGCCGACGTGCTCACCGCCCTCATCGGCCTCGGGTGGTCGGAGCGCGACGCGGGGGCCGCGATCGATGCGGTGCTCGAAGACGCTGATCCGTCGGTGACCGGCGCAGTTCCTGCGCTCCTCAGGGCAGCGCTGACCCGCCTCGGGCCGCAGCGCGCCGGATCCACTCGATGACCGCCGCCCCGGTGGACGACGACCTCACCAACCCCGAGCCCGAGTCCGACGCCGAGCTCGCCTTCGAGGGGGCACTGCGCCCGAAGTCGCTGATCGAGTTCGTCGGCCAGACCAAGGTGCGCGGCCAGCTCGAGCTGCTGCTCAAGGCCGCAGCGATGCAGGGCCGCACCCCCGACCACATCCTGCTCGCGGGCCCTCCCGGCCTCGGCAAGACGACGCTCGCCATGATCGTGGCGCACGAGAGCAACCGGCCGCTGCGCATGTCGTCGGGCCCGGCTATCCAGCACGCGGGCGACCTCGCGGCCGTGCTGTCGTCGCTCGTGCCGGGTGAGGTGCTGTTCATCGACGAGATCCACCGCATGGCGCGGTCGGCCGAAGAGATGCTCTACCTCGCGATGGAGGACTTCCGCATCGACATCATGGTCGGCAAGGGCGCGGGTGCGACGAGCATCCCGCTCGAGCTGTCGGCGTTCACGCTGGTCGGCGCCACGACGCGCTCCGGCCTCCTGCCGAACCCGCTGCGCGACCGCTTCGGATTCACCGCGCACCTGGAGTTCTACGACGAGGCCGAGCTCGAAGAGGTGATCCGCCGGGCGGCGAAGCTGCTCGACATCGACATCGACACGGCCGCTCTCGCCGAGATCGCCGGCCGGTCGCGCGGCACGCCCCGCATCGCCAACCGCCTGCTCCGCCGCGTGCGCGACTACGCGCTGGTGCACGGTCAGGCCGCCGACATCCGCACGGTGAAGGCGGCGCTGGAACTGTACGACGTCGACGCTCTCGGCCTCGACCGACTCGACCGCGCCGTCCTCGAGACCGTCCTGACCCGCTTCGACGGCGGCCCGGTCGGCCTCAACACCCTCGCGGTCTCCGTCGGGGAGGAGTCCGACACGATCGAATCCGTGGTCGAGCCGTTCCTCGTCCGGGTCGGCCTGCTCACCCGCACGCCCCGGGGCCGCATCGCCACACCGGAGGCCTGGGCGCACTTCGGGCTGACGCGGCGCACAGGAGGGCTGTTCGACTGATGTCCTATAATCCTCGAAGGCTTCCAGCGGTCGTGTCTGATTCCACGCGGCAACACCTTCCCTCACCTGCGAAAGAAGACTGATTCATGTCGAATGCCACCACCTACGTGATGCTCGCCCTTCTGGTGGTGCTGATCTTCTTCATGTTCCGCAACCGCCGCAAGCGCGCCGCCGAGCAGCAGAACCTGCAGAGCAAGCTCGTGCCCGGCGTCGAGGTCATGCTGACCTTCGGCCTGTACGGCACGATCGTCTCGATCAACGACGACGAGAACATCGCCGAGGTCGAGGTCGCCCCCGGCACGATCATCCGCGTGCACCGCCAGACCCTGGGCCGCGTCGTCGAGCCGGTCGTCGCCGTCGACGAGCCCACCGTCGCCGAAGAGTCGTCGGCGAGCTACTCGCTCAACAAGGACTCGGCCATCCCGGCCACCGACCCCTCGTACGGCGAGCGTCTCGACCAGACTCCCACGACCGACGACGACACCAAGCACTGACAGTCCAGCGCTCGGCCTTCCGGCTGGGCACCGAACCGGCGCGGGCCGCTCCTGAGAGAGCCCGCGCTGCCTGAGAAAGCTGAGTTCCTCCGTGGCACGATCGACGCCCGCGAAGAAGGCCATTCGCTCACTGACGTGGCTCCTGATCATCATGGCCGCGATCGCCGCGCTCAATGGTGCAGCGACCATCCTGCACAAGACGACGAACACCACCGACGGGTGGTGGAGCAACGCCAGCTTCGTCCCGGAGCTCGCGCTCGACCTCCAGGGCGGCACGCAGATCACCCTCCAGGCGCAGCTGCAGAGCGGCAAGACCGTCTCGTCCGATCAGCTCAACCAGGCCGTGTCGATCATCCGCCAGCGCGTCAACGCCAACGGCGTGAGCGAGGCCGAGATCAACACGCAGGGGCGAAACAACATCGTCGTGTCGATTCCCGGCAGGCCCGACGCCGAGACCCTGAAGCGGATCGAGTCGGCCGCGCGCCTGACCTTCCGGCCCGTGCTCTACACCGAGACCGTCGCCGACTCCTCCGTGGGCGCGTCGGCGTCCGCGTCTGCGACGCCGTACGTGCCCAGCAAGACGCTCGAGGCGACTCCGACCGCGAAGCCGACCGATGCCTCCGACATCAGCTGGATCAGCGCCCGCCTGGCCGACCTCTACACGAACTACAACTGCGCCGCTCCCGACGACGTCACGAACGCGCCCGACTCCGAACCCCTCGTCACCTGCTCCACCGACGACAGCGGCGCGACGTCGAAGTTCATCCTCGGACCGGTCGAGGTCGAGGGCTCCACGATCAGCGACGCGACCAGCGGCCTCGCCACCAACTCCCAGGGCAACAGCACCGGGCAGTGGGCCGTCAACATCAACTTCAACGGCAAGGGCACGACCGAGTTCAAAGACGTCACGAGCCGCCTGGTCTCGCTGACCGCTCCGCGCAACCAGTTCGCGATCGTCCTCGACGGCCTGGTCATCACGGCCCCGTCGACGAACAGCGCCATCACCGACGGCTCGGCCCAGATCACCGGCTCGTTCACCTCCGACTCCGCGAAGACGCTCGCCGACCAGCTCAAGTTCGGCGCGCTGCCCATCAGCTTCGACGTCCAGAGCACCGAGGTGATCTCCGCCACGCTCGGCACCACCCAGCTGCTCTCGGGCCTCATCGCCGGCCTGGTGGGGCTGATCCTGGTGATCATCTACTCGATCATCCAGTACCGCGCCCTCGCCTTCGTCACGATCCTGTCGCTGGCGATCTCGGGTGGCATCACGTATCTGACCATCGACTTCCTCTCCTGGCACGACGGCTACCGCCTGTCGCTGGCGGGCGTGGCAGGTCTGATCGTGGCGATCGGAATCACGGCCGACTCGTTCATCGTCTACTTCGAGCGAATACGAGACGAGCTGCGTGACGGCAGGCCGCTCGAATCGGCCGTGGAGCACGGCTGGTCGCGCGCCATCCGCACGATCCTGGCGTCCGACACCGTCAACTTCCTGGCCGCGGTCACGCTGTACGTCCTCGCCGTCGGCAGCGTCAAGGGCTTCGCTCTCACCCTGCTGCTGACCACGCTCGTCGACATCGTCGTCGTGGTGCTGTTCACGCATCCGATGCTGCGCCTCATCGCGCGCACCAACTACTTCGGCAGCGGCCACCGGTTCTCGGGCCTCGACCCGAACGCGCTCGGTGCCGTCTATCGAGGCCGCGCCCAGTTCCGCGCTCCCGTCGAGCCGGGGCGCAAGCGCGCCGGCGGCAAGGAGGCGGCCATCCGCCAGACGATCGCCGAGCGCCGGGCCGCCGAGAAGGCCCGGGGCGACCAGGGCACCACCACGAACACGAACGACTCGGAGAAGGACTCCTGATGGCCAGCTTCTCGCAGTTCGGCAACGACCTCTACACCGGCGCCCGCTCGGTCAACATCGTCGGGCGCCGCAAGATCTGGTACGCGATCGCCGCGTTCCTGGTCCTCGCGTCGATCCTGATCCCGATCGCCCGCGGCGGGTTCCAGTTCAGCATCGACTTCACCGGGGGCTCGGAGTACCAGATCTCCGGCGTCGCCGATCCGAAGCAGACCACGGCGATCGACACGGTGACGGCGTACAAGGCCGACGCCACGCCTCTCGTCTCGGTGGTCGGCGGCGACACGGTCCGCGTCCAGGTCAACGACCTGACCACCCGCCAGACCGACGCTCTCGGCATCAAGCTCGCCGAGGCTTACAACGTGCAGGAGAAGAACGTCGCCACGTCGTTCATCGGCGCGACCTGGGGCGGCGACATCACCACGCAGGCCATTCGAGGTCTGGTGATCTTCCTGATCCTCGCCGCGATCTTCATGACGATCTACTTCCGCACCTGGAAGATGGCCGCGGCCGCCATGATCTCGCTGATCCACGACCTCGTCATCACGGCGGGCGTCTACGGCATCCTCGGCTTCCAGGTGTCGCCGGCGGCCGTCATCGGCTTCCTGACGATCCTCGGCTACTCGCTGTACGACACCGTCGTGGTCTTCGACAAGATCCGCGAGAACAACGCCGAAGACAAGAACGGCTCGGCCCGGACGTTCGGCGAGTCGGTCAACCTCGCCGTCAACCAGACGCTGGTCCGCTCGATCAACACCTCGGTCGTGGCCCTGCTCCCGGTCGCGGCGATCCTCTTCATCGGCTCGCTGCTGCTCGGAGCCGGCACGCTCCGCGACATCTCCCTCTCGCTGTTCATCGGCATCCTGGTCGGCACGTACTCGACCATCTTCATCGCGGCCCCGGTCTACGCGCAGATCCGCGGCCACGAGACGCTGATCAAGAAAGCCGACGACAAGAAGACGAAGGCGCACGAGGTCGTCTCCCAGTGAGCACTCCCACGGGCCGAGAAGAGATCACCGCTGTCGAGGCCGTCGAGGCCGTGAAGTCCGGCGCCTACCTGATCGACGTGCGCGAGCAGCACGAGTGGGACGCCGGGCACGCCCCTGACGCACACCTGCTGCCGATGTCCGAGCTCGGCGAACGCCTCGACGAGGTGCCCGATGACCGCGAGGTCCTCATCGTGTGCCACGTCGGCGGCCGCTCCTTCCGCGTCACCCAGGCCCTGCGCCAGCGCGGCATCGACGCCGTCGACGTGCTCGGCGGAATGCTCGCCTGGCGTGACGCTCAGGGCGAACTGGCGAGCGAGAACGGCGCCGAACCGTCCGTCGGCTGACGCCGAGCGCCTATCCTGGACGAAACTCGGCCGCACTGCGTCCGAGCGGCTCGAACGACGGAGGCCCGGATGACGACCGAGATCACCACGGCTGAGACACCTGCGCCCGGCGAGTCCGGTCGACCCGGCTCCGCGCCGGGCGGTCAGCCCTCCACCGCGACGCTGCGCACTCTTCTGCCGCGCCTGTTCTCGCGCAGCCAGCCCGCCGGCGCCGTCGACCGTCTGATCAAGACGGTGCGGATGCACCACCCCAAGGCCGACCTGTCGATCATCGACCGGGCCTACGTCACCGCCGAGCGCGCTCACACGGGGCAGTTCCGCAAGAGCGGCGAGCCCTACATCACGCACCCCGTCGCGGTCGCGCAGATCCTGGCCGACCTGGGCATCGGGGCCAAGACGATCGCCGCCGCGCTCCTCCACGACACCGTCGAAGACACCGACTACGCGCTCGACACCCTGCGCCGCGACTTCGGCGACGAGATCGCCATGCTCGTCGACGGCGTCACCAAGCTCGACAAGCTGAAGTACGGCGACAGCGCTCAGGCCGAGACCGTCCGCAAGATGGTCGTCGCCATGTCGAAAGACATCCGGGTCCTGGTCATCAAGCTGGCCGACCGCCTGCACAACGCGCGCACCTGGGGCTTCGTCGAGTCCTCCTCTGCCAACCGGAAGGCCACCGAGACTCTCGAGATCTACGCGCCGCTGGCTCACCGCCTCGGAATCCAGACGATCAAGTGGGAGCTCGAAGACCTGAGCTTCGCCGTGCTGCACCCGAAGCTCTACGTCGAGATCGACAGCCTGGTGAAGCAGCGCACGCCGCAGCGCGAGCAGTTCGTGCAGAACGTCATCAACGCCGTGAAGTCCGACCTCAAGTCGTCGAAGATCCGCGGCGACGTCGTCGGCCGGCCGAAGCAGTACTACTCGATCTACCAGAAGATGATCGTGCGCGGTCGCGAGTTCGACGAGATCTACGACCTCGTCGGCATCCGCGTGCTGGTCAACTCGCTGCGCGACTGCTATGCAGTGCTGGGCTCGATCCACGCGCGGTGGAACCCGATCCCGGGCCGCTTCAAGGACTACATCGCGACGCCGAAGTTCAACCTGTACCAGTCGCTGCACACGACCGTGATCGGCCCCAAGGGCCGCCCCGTCGAGATCCAGATCCGCACGCACGAGATGCACCAGCGCGCCGAGTTCGGCGTCGCAGCGCACTGGAAGTACAAGCAGCGGATGAACGGCGGCAAGGACAACCTCACCGACCCCAAGACCGAGACCGACATGGCGTGGCTCGCCCACATCTCGGACTGGCAGGCCGAGACGGCCGACCCGGGGGAGTTCCTCGACAGCCTCCGCTTCGAGATCGGCGCCAAGGAGCTCTACGTCTTCACGCCGCAGGGCAAGGTCATCGGCCTGCCCAACGGCGCGACCCCGGTCGACTTCGCCTACGCCGTGCACACCGAGGTGGGCCACCGCACCATGGGCGCCAAGGTCAACGGCCGCCTCGTCCCGCTCGAGTCGACCCTGACCTCGGGCGACGTCGTCGAGGTCTTCACGTCGAAGAATCCCGACTCCGGCCCGTCGCAGGACTGGCTGAACTTCGTCAAGAGTCCCCGCGCCCGCAACAAGATCAAGCAGTGGTTCACCAAGGAGCGCCGCGACGAGGCCGTCGAGCAGGGCAAGGACGCTATCGCCCGCGCCATGCGCAAGCAGAACCTCCCGCTGCAGAAGCTGATGAGCCAGGACTCCATCGCCGAGGTCGCCACCGCCATGCGGTACGACGACATCACCGCGCTCTACGCAGCTGTCGGCGAGGGCCACATCTCGACGCAGTCGGTCATCGAGAAGATCCTCGCGGCCGTGCAGACGCAGACCGACGACGACACCGACCTCGACCTCGAGTTCCCCTCGAAGGGCAAGCAGCGGCCGCTCCGCAACAGCGACTCCGGCGTGCTGGTCCGCGGGGCGCCCGACATCCTGGTCAAGCTCGCCAAGTGCTGCACGCCGGTGCCGGGCGACGGGATCGTCGGCTTCATCACGCGCGGCCAGGGAGTCAGCGTGCACCAGGCCAGCTGTCACAACGTGCAGAGCCTGATGACCGAGCCCGAGCGCATGATCGAGGTCTCGTGGGCCCCCTCGTCGAAGAGCGTGTTCCTCGTGCAGATCCAGATCGAGGCGCTCGATCGGTCGGGGCTGCTGTCGGACGTCACGCGCGTGCTGTCGGAGCACCACGTGAACATCCTCTCGGCGACCGTGTCCACGTCGTCCGAGCGGCTGGCCCTCAGTCGCTTCGTGTTCGAGATGGGCGACACCACCCACCTCGACCGGGTGCTCAACGCCGTCCGGCGCATCGACGCCGTCTACGACGTCTACCGCGTCTCGGGCGGCTAGGCCGAGCGGAGGCCCTGGCGCAGCTCACGGCGCACCCGCGTGCTGTCGTGCATCGCGGCGCAGTCGCCCTCGTCCTCATCAAAGGACGCCTGTTGCGCTGACAAGGAGCAGCGGCGTTCTCTGCGCGCCCGAGAAGGAATTCGCGCCCTGCGTGCACGCCCCACAAGGACGCACCCCGTCGAGATCCTCGCCAACGAACACGCATCGTGAGCGCCACAGCGCCACGACATCACAGCACGGCCGCCAGCCGCGCCGCCGCAACCCGCGCGTTCGGCAGATGCGCGCACCGCGCCAGCGCCGCCTCGCACGCCGCCCGGTCGACCCGGTGCAGCCGTGCGAGTCGGCCGGCAGCGCGCAGCGTGCCCGATCGCGATCCGCCTTCGCGCAGCAGATCGACGACCGTGCGCGCCGGCGCTGTGACCGCGACCGAGCCGAAATCGACCCGGTCGAGTTCGTCGAGGCGATCCCGGCTGCCGCGTGCCATCTCGTCGAGCGCGGGTGCACCGTCGACCGCGCCCCACACCCAGGCCGCTGAGAGCCGGGCCAGCACGGCGCCCGACTCGAGCACGCCCCGCTCGTGGACGGCCGCGGCCCGCCGCCAGGGCACGTCGAACTCCGCGACCGAGCAGAACAGCTCGTCGATCCGATAGACGTCGCCGTCGAGGGCGAGGGTCTGCAGCTCGGCGGCGGGCAGGTCGGCGGGGGAGAGCAGATGCGGGAGCGTCGTCGTCATGCCACCAGAGTGGCTGAGCGGAGACGACGACGGGCGGCCCTCCACGAATCTGTGGAGAACCGCCCGTCAGCGATGAAACTTCAGCGATGGAACTTCAGCGATGGAACGTCTGCGCCGAGGCGTCAGGAACCGAGCGCGTCGAGCCAGATGCGGCGGGCGTCCAGGGCCTCCTGGGCGTCCTTGATCGCGCGCTTGTCACCGGAGGCCTGAGCGGCCTCCAGCTCGTTCTCGAGCTTCGCGATCGCGCTCTGCAGCTGACCGGCGA
Source organism: Frondihabitans sp. OV104 (assembly GCF_057787745.1). Taxonomy (NCBI): domain Bacteria; kingdom Bacillati; phylum Actinomycetota; class Actinomycetes; order Micrococcales; family Microbacteriaceae; genus Frondihabitans; species Frondihabitans sp. OV104. Next base: position 1,175,125 of record NZ_CM173541.1, on the reverse strand, counting down.
GACCCTCCGAGCGAGCCTTGCGCTCCGGGTTGTTCTTCTGCCAGAAGTCGTCGTCGAGCTGCCGCACGTGACTCTCGAGCTTGCGCAGGCGGTCCTCGACCGGGCGGACCTGGTCGCGTGGCACCCGGCCGATCTCGTCGAACTTCGTCTGCAACGCGATCAGGGCGTCGCGAGCGGCGACCCGATCGGTCAGCGCGAGGATGCTCTCGCCCTCGTCGAGGAGAGCCTTCTTCGCCTCCAGGTTGACGCCGTACTCGGCTTCGTCCTGCGCGACGATCTCGTTCTTGGCGCCGTAGAGCACGTCGCCGGCGGCCTTGAAGCGGGCCCAGAGAGCGTCGTCGTACTTCTTTCCGGCGCGGCCGGCGCGCTTCCAGTCGTCGAGCAGCGAGCGGTAGACGGGAATCCCGTCGGCGCCCTTCGGGGCCAGAGCGTCGGCCTGCTCGACCAGTGCCTGCTTGCGCTGGCGCGCGTCGCGGTGAACGGAGTCGAGCTCGGCGTAGAACGCCTTGCGGTGCGTGTCGATGGTCGAACGGGCGCCGCGGAAGCGCTTCCAGAGGTCGTTGCCCTCGCCCTTGGGAATGCGCGGGCCCTCCTGCTGGTGCTTCTGCCAGCGGGCGAAGATGTCGTCGATGGAGGCGGTCACCTGCTTCCACTGCACGCGAGCCGGATCTTGCGCAGCCAGGGCCTCGGCCTCGACGACGAGACCGGTGCGGTACGCGATGGCCTCGTTCTGCGCCTCCTGCGCCTCGGCGCTCTGCTGCTGCGTGAGCTCGACCACGGTGGTGTCGAGAGCGCCGACCCTCGAGCGGAGGTTCTCGATGTCGCCGACCGCACTGGGCTCGGTCAGCGCCTCTTTGAGGTGCGCCACGGCCTTCGACACGTCGGACGCACTCGCACCGCGCTTGACGCGCTGCTCGAGGAGGGTCACCTGCCCGGCGAGCTCCGTGAACTTGCGCTGGTAGTAGGCGAGAGCCTCTTCGGGCGTGGCGTCCGGGTACTGGCCGACGGCCCGTTCGCCCTCTGCCTCGCGGACGTAGACCGTCCCGTCGTCATCGACTCGGCCCCAGGGCGCCTGATCGTTCGTAGCCACAATTCCACCTTGCTGGATCTGATCTGTCGAGGGGCGCAACTGGCGATTCGCAGTCGTCCCTAGCGATGGATGTTCAGCCTATTGCACAAGGGCGAACCCTGTGCGGACGCGTGGAGCGTGGCTACTTGATCGTGGCGGCCGTGATCGTCGTCGCCACCTTGGGCGACCCGTCGGTCTCGCTGTTGACGGCAGTCAGGCCCTTGTCGGTGATGTCCTTCTCCATCGACGACAGGCCGCTGGTGACCTTGCCGACGACGGTGTAGCCGCCGGTCGAGCCGTCGAGCACGGTCGAGCCGTAGACGATGAAGAACTGCGTGGCCTGCGAGTACGGGTCGGTCGAGCGCGCCATGGCGATGACGCCCGTGTCGTACGTGTTGTCGGCGGGCACGTTCTCCAGAGGTCCGAACGCGAACCCGGCGTCGCCCGACCCGTCCGCCTTGGAGGCGCCGCACTGCAGGAACTTGGCCGTCGCCGCGTTGCTCATCCGCCAGCAGTGCGTGCCCTCGTAGAAGTCCTTCTCGATCAGCGTGATGAGCACCGACGCCGCCTGAGGGGCCTTCGTGCCGTCGAGCTCGATCCCGAGCTCGACGTCGCCGTTCAGCGTCATCGAGCCGGTCCAGGTGCGGCTCTTCGCCACCAGCTTCGAGGGGACCTCGCCGGTGTTCGTGCCGGCGGCCGCCGTCGACGACGCCGTCGGCGTGGCGCTGGCCGAGGCCGTCGCCGAAGGCTTCGGGTCGAAGCCGCCGTTGGCGTAGACGATCTGCGTGCCGGTGCCCAGGGCGCCGATCACGACGACCGCGATGATGGCCGAGAGGTTGTCGCGGAAGCGCCGCTTGACCTGGTGCTGGTGGACCTTCTGCCGAGCCGTGTACCGCCGCAGCCTCTCGCGTGCTTCGCGGCCGTCGTTCTTGCTCGGTGTCACGGGGTGTCCTCCAGTAGGGCATCGGCTCTCAGCCTGAACTGTAACGGAGGGGCTCATCGGCCGCCTCCGGCACGCGTGCGCCGCCTCAGACTGTCGGAGGTCCGGTCTACCATGAAGCCCTATGACACCGCTTCCCACGAGCCAGGCCGTCCGGTCGAGCTCGACGCCTCTCGCCGTGCGGATGCGCCCGACGAGCCTCGACGAAGTGGCCGGTCAGAAGCACCTCCTGCGGCCGGGGTCTCCGCTCATCAAGCTCGCCTCCGACACCAGCGGGGCGTCCGGTGCCGTGTCCGTCATCCTCTGGGGCCCGCCCGGCACCGGCAAGACGACGCTCGCCCAGGCGGTCGCGCACAGCTCCGGCCGCCAGTTCGTCGAGCTCTCGGCCGTGACCGCGGGCGTGAAAGACGTCCGCGCCGTGATGGAGAAGGCCCTGGCGAACCGCGACCTCTACGGCACGACGACGGTCCTCTTCCTCGACGAGATCCACCGCTTCACCAAGGCCCAGCAGGACACCCTGCTGCCCGGCGTCGAGAACGGCTGGATCATCCTGATCGCCGCGACGACCGAGAACCCGTCGTTCTCCGTCATCACGCCCCTGCTCTCGCGATCTCTGCTGCTCACGCTCGAGCAGCTCAGCGACGACGACCTCGGCGAGCTCGTCACCCGGGCCGTCCACGACCAGCGCGGCCTCGCCGACACGGTCGAGCTCGACGACGAGGCCCTCGCGATGATCGTGCGGCTCGCCTCGGGCGACGCACGCCGCGCCCTCACCGCGCTCGAGGCGTCGGCGCAGTCGGCGTGGGCCCTCAGCGACATCGCGCGCCTGACGGCGGGGGAGGGCGACGACGACGACGCCGAGCTGCTCGACGAGGTCGACGACGGCGACGCAGTTCCTGCGCCCGAGGCGTCCACGCGGGCTGTCATCACGGCCGAGCTGGTCGCGCAGTCGGTCGACCGCGCCCTGCTCCGCTACGACCGCAACGGCGACGAGCACTACGACGTCATCTCGGCGTTCATCAAGTCGGTGCGGGGCAGCGACGTCGACGCGGCACTGCACTACCTGGCGCGGATGATCGAGGCCGGCGAAGACCCGCGCTTCATCGCCCGACGCATCATCGTCTCGGCCGCTGAAGACATCGGGATGGCCGACCCGCAGGCCCTCGTCATCGCCATGGCCGCAGCCGACGCCGTGCAGATGATCGGCATGCCCGAGGGGCGGATCCCTCTGGCCGAGGCAGTGGTCTACCTCGCCACCGCGCCGAAGTCGAACCGGTCGTACCTCGGCATCGATCAGGCCATCGCCGACGTCCGGGCGGGCAAGGCCGGTCGCGTGCCGAAGCACCTCCGCGATGCGCACTACCCGGGCGCCAAGCGGCTCGGGCACGGCAAGGGCTACAAGTACGCCCACGACTACGACTTCGGCGTGGCCGAGCAGCAGTACCTCCCCGACGAGCTCGTCGGCACCACGTACTACGACCCGACGGTCAACGGCAATGAGCGCGATGTGGCGGCGCGGCTCGAGAAACTGCGGCGTATCACCAGAGGTGATCAGTAGGCACAGGACCAGAGGTGATCAGTAGGCACAGGACCAGAGGTGATCAGCAGGCACAGGCCGCGGGGTGATCAGTAGGCACAGGACGCGGGGTGAATGACGTTCGCCCGCGTCGGTCGTGTAGTCTTTACAGGTTGCCCTTTTCGGCATCATCCATCTCTTGTTGTGCCGACCGGCGCTCGCGCGCCTGATCGACGCTCCATTTCGACAAGATCAGTGAGGAACACCTGTGTCCACCAAGTCCCGCACCCGCTCCAAGACGCGCCTCTCGCGCGCCCTGGGCATCGCACTCACCCCGAAGGCCGCCCGCTACCTCGAGAAGCGTCCGTACGCTCCCGGCGAGCACGGCCGCACCAAGCGCAAGACCGACAGCGACTACGCCGTCCGTCTCCGCGAGAAGCAGCGTCTGCGCGCCCAGTACGGCATCCGCGAGGCCCAGCTCAAGATCATCTTCGAAGAGGCCCGCAAGGCCAAGGGCCTGACTGGCGAGAACCTGGTCGAGCTGCTCGAAGAGCGTCTCGACGCCCTGGTCCTGCGCTCCGGCTTCGCCCGCACCACCGCCCAGGCCCGCCAGATGGTCGTGCACCGTCACATCCTGGTCGACGGCAAGCTCGTCGACCGCCCCTCCTTCCGCGTGAAGCCGGGCCAGATGATCCACGTCAAGCCGAAGTCCGAGTCGATGGAGCCCTTCCAGGTCGCCGCCGCCGGTGGACACCTCGACGTGCTCCCCAAGGTCCCGGGCTACCTCGAGGTCGAGATCGACAAGCTCCAGGCGAAGCTCGTGCGTCGCCCGAAGCGCGCCGAGGTCCCCGTGACCTGCGAAGTCCAGCTCGTCGTCGAGTACTACGCCGCCCGCTAAGCAGCCAGCGACGAAGAACCACCAGAGAGGGAGCAGCCCGCCACGCGCGGCCTGCTCCCTTTCTGCATCTCGGTAGGATTGACGGCAGTTCACGCAAAGGAGATCGCCCCGTGAAGTTCCTGTTCACCCTCGGCGTCGGCACCGGCCTCGGCTTCGTGCTCGCCCACCTCGTCAACCAGACGGCGAGCGGTCGCCGGTTCTTCACCGGGCTCGACAGCCGCCTCCAGGCCTTCACGACGGCCGTCGTCGACGGGTACACCACCCGCGACGCCGAGCTGCGCGACCAGGCGTAGCCCTCGTCCGCCGCTCCGCACTCCTTCCCCTCCCGATCTGAAAGACGCCCATGCAGACCGCTGAAATCCGCAACCGCTGGCTGAAGTTCTTCGGCGACCGCGGCCACACCGTCGTGCCGTCCGCGTCGCTCGTCAGCGACGACCCGAGCCTCCTCTTCGTCGTCGCCGGCATGGTGCCGTTCATCCCGTTCATGACGGGGCTCATCCCGGCGCCGTACCCGCGCGCCACCAGCGTGCAGAAGGTCATCCGCACCAACGACATCGAAGAGGTCGGCAAGACGCCGCGCCACGGCACGTTCTTCCAGATGAACGGCAACTTCTCGTTCGGCGACTACTTCAAAGAGCAGGCGATCACCTACGCGTGGGAGCTCCTGACCGGCAGCGAGGCGGACGGCGCACTCGGCTTCGATCCGAACGACCTCTGGGTCACCGTCTACAAAGACGACGACGAGGCCATCGAGCTCTGGAAGCGCATCGCTGGCCTGCCCGACGAGCGGATCCAGCGCCTCGACAAAGACACGAACTACTGGCACACCGGCCAGCCCGGACCCGCGGGCCCGTGCTCCGAGATCTTCTTCGACCGCGGCCCGGCCTACGGCATCGATGGCGGCCCCGCCACCGACGACGACCGATACGTCGAGATCTGGAACCTCGTGTTCATGCAGTACCAGATCGAGAACGTCACCTCGAAGGTCGACTTCGACATCGTCCGCGAGCTGCCCAACAAGAACATCGACACCGGCATGGGCCTCGAGCGTGTCGCGTTCCTCAAGCAGGGCGTCGACAACATGTACGAGATCGACGAGGTGCGCCCTGTCCTCGACAAGGCGGCCGAGCTCTCGGGTCGCACCTACGGCGCCGACCACGACGACGACGTCCGCATGCGCGTCATCGCCGATCACGTGCGCTCGGCGCTCATGCTGATGAGCGACGGCGTCACCCCGTCGAACGAGGGCCGCGGCTACATCCTGCGTCGTCTGCTCCGCCGCAGCATCCGGTCGATCCGCCTTCTCGGCGTCGAGGGCCCGAGCTTCGCCGAGCTGTTCGCGGTCTCGCGCGACGCGATGAAGGCCTCGTACCCTGAGGTCGAGCGCGACTACGACCGCATCTCGCGTCTGGCTCTCGCCGAAGAAGAGACGTTCCTCCGCACGCTCGCGGCCGGCACGCAGATCCTCGACGGCGCGGTCGACGAGACCAAGGCGGCGTCGAAGAACGAGCTCCGCGGCGACACCGCGTTCCTGCTCCACGACACGTTCGGCTTCCCGATCGACCTGACCCTCGAGATCGCTGAAGAGGCGGGACTCACCGTCGACCGCGCGGCGTTCGATTCTCTGATGCAGGATCAGCGGTCGCGCGCGAAGGCCGACGCGAAGTCGCGCAAGACCGCCCTCGCCGATCTCAGCGTCTACTCCGCCTTCCGCGCGCACGGCGAGACGACCTTCACCGGCTACGACTTCCTCAACACCGAGTCGACCATCCTGGGCATCATCGTGGGCGGCGAGTCGGTCACCAAGGCGGTCGCCGGCGACATCGCCGAGGTGATCCTCGCCGAGACCTCGCTGTACGCCGAGTCGGGCGGCCAGGACGCCGACGAGGGCTCGATCGTCGGCAACGGCTTCGACCTCGAGGTGCTCGACGTGCAGAAGCCCGTCAAGGGCCTCATCAGCCATCGAGTGCAGGTGCGCTCGGGCGAGGTCGGCGTGGGCGACGCGGCGACCAGCGTCGTCGACCCGACCTACCGCCGCGGCGCCACGCAGGCGCACTCGGCGACCCACCTGATCCACGCGGCCCTCCGCGAGGTGCTCGGGCCGGAGGCCCACCAGGCGGGATCGTACAACAAGGCCGGCTACATGCGGCTCGACTTCAACTGGTCGAACCCGCTGTCCGTCGACACCCGCACCGAGATCGAAGACATCGCCAACTCGAAGATCCGCGACGACCTCGAGGTCACCACCCGCATCCTCCCGCTCGACGAGGCGCGCGCGGCCGGCGCCATGGCCCTGTTCGGCGAGAAGTACGGCGACGAGGTGCGCATGGTCGACATCGGCGGCCCCTGGTCGCGCGAGCTCTGCGCCGGCACGCACGTGTCGCACTCGTCGCAGATCGGCCTCATCAACCTGGTCGGCGAATCGTCGATCGGCTCGACGAACCGCCGCGTCGAATCGCTGGTCGGCGTCGACGCGTTCCGCGACTTCGCCACCGAGCGCGCACTCGTGAACCAGCTCACGTCGTCGCTCAAGACGCCGCGCGAGCAGCTTCCCGACCGGATCGCCGACCTGACGCAGAGTCTCAAGGCGGCTGAGAAGAAGATCGCCGAGTTCGAGGCGAAGGCGCTCCAGACCCGCGTGCCCGCGCTGGTCGGCGCGGCCGCCCCGGTCGGTTCGCTGACCGTTGTCGCCGAGAGCATCGGCGCCGTGGGCTCGAGCGACGACCTGCGGTCGCTGGCGATGTCGGTTCGCGACCGCCTGGGCCAGGGCTCGACCTCGGTCGTGGCCCTCGCCGCCGACGTGGCGGGCAAGCCCGCGGTGATCGTCGCGACCACGGCCGGCGCGCGAGACGCCGGCGCCAAGGCGGGTCAACTCGCCCGCACCGCCGCCGGCATCCTCGGCGGAGGCGGCGGCGGCAAAGACGACCTGGCGCAGGGCGGCGGCTCCGACGTCGCCGCGATCCCGGCGGCGCTCACAGCCATCGTCGACGCGCTCCGCAGCTGATCCGTTGACACCGTTCGACACCGCCGACGATGGCGACCGAGCCGGCTTCCGCAGGGGAGTCCGGCTCGGCGTCGATGTCGGCAAGGTCCGGATCGGCGTGGCACGCACCGACCCCGACGCCCTGATCGCCACCCCGGTCGAGACGGTCGCCCGTTCCGGCGACACCGGCGCCGACCTGGCGACGATCCTCGGCCATGCGACCGAGCTCGGCGCCGTCGAGATCATCGTCGGGCTGCCGCTGTCGCTCTCGGGCGGCGACACCGCGTCGACCGGCGACGCCCGCGGCTTCGCCTCCCGGCTCGCGGCCGCGACCGGCCTTCCCGTGAGGATGGTCGACGAGCGGCTCTCCACCGTGACCGCCCAGAGCGCTCTCCGCGCGTCGGGCCGTTCCGCCAAGAAGCAGCGCTCCGTGGTCGATCAGGTGGCCGCCGTTATAATCGTGCAGCACGCCATCGACCTCGAACGATCGAGCGGACGTCCACCGGGCACCCTCGTCACGAGCGACGCAGACCCCGACGAGAGACGGTAATCCGTGGCAGACGAACCCTCCTGGGACGAGATCTTCACCGGCAGCGTCCGGACGGACGAATCGGGCAAGCCCAACGACTCCGGCACGTCGGGCGCAGCGGCCGATCGCGGCGAGGACGCGCGACGCGCCCCGCGGGCCCCCGGGGCGCAGGGCGGCTCCGCGACGGGGTCGGGGTCGGGCGGCGGTTCCGCAGTTCCTGCGCCGCCGATGTCACGGCGTCAGCTGCGCGAGCAGCGCGAAGAGGAGGAGCGACGACGAGGTCGCTCGGCCAAGCCCGCCCGGCCCGCTCGGGTCGAGGCGACGGCCGTCGGTGCCGCACCGGCTGCGGCGGCCTCTGAGGCCGCTCCTGCCACGGCCGCTTCGAAGGCGCAGCGGACCAAGCAGACCAGGCCGCCGCGTGTCTCGCGCTGGCGCAAGCCCGGCACCTGGATCCTGATCGGCGTGCTCGTCGTCGTGCTCGGCGGCGGCACCTACGGGGTCACGACCCTCTACAAGCAGCTCCAGCCCATGGTGGCCTCGCTCGTCGGCGGCAAGCCCAGCGACGACTACACCGGCTCCGGCGACGGCACGAAGGTCGAGTTCACGATCGTGTCGGGCGACATCGGCTCGACGATCGCGTCGAAGCTGGCGAAGGCGGGCATCACCAAGTCGGCCGAGGCGCCCTACAAGCTGCTGCTGGCCGATACCGAGATCTCGTTCCAGCCCGGCACGTACTCGATGTTCAAGGAGATGAGCGCGCAGTCGGCCATCGACCGGCTGCAGAGCGACAAGGCCCGCATCACGACGAAGCTCGTGATTCCCGAGGGCACCTCGCTCAACGGCATCATCGGCCTCATGGCGAGCGCCACCAAGATCCCCTCGGCGAAGATCAAGGCCGCCGCGGCCGACTACAAGTCGTTCGGGCTGCCGTCGAACGCGAGGAGCCTCGAGGGCTACCTCTTCCCGGCGACCTACGAGCTCGAGCCGAACAAGACGGCGCACGCGTACCTGCAAGACATGGTCGACACGATGGAGACCCACCTCACGGACGCCGGGGTGCCGAAGTCGAAGTGGGAGCACACGATCATCTTCGCGTCGCTGATCCAGCGCGAGGCCGGCCTCGCCGCCGACTTCCCGAAGGTGGCGCGGGTGTTCCAGAACCGCATCGACCAGGGAATGCTCCTGCAGTCCGACGCCACCGTGGCCTATGGTGCGGGCAGCACCGACCGCGTCACGACGACCGACGCCGAGCGCGCCGACGCGAGCAACAAGTACAACACCTACGTGCACAAGGGGCTGCCGGTCGGCCCGATCTCGAACCCCGGCGACATCGCGATCCAGGCCGCCGTGAAGCCTGCCACCGGCTCGTGGCTGTACTTCGTGACCGTGAACCTCGACACCGGCGAGACGGTGTTCTCGAACACCTACGCGGAGCATCAGCAGGCGGTCGCGAAGTTCCAGTCGTGGCTGCGGGCGCACCCGGACTACCAGTAGCACGTGGCCGTCAGCCAAGGACTTTCGCGGAGGCCATCCTTCGTGATGCGCGCGACACGCCGCCGAGTCCTTGCCAGCGCTGCACGGGAGGCCGTGAATCCTTCGCCAGCGACGATGCATCCTTGCCTAAGGACGACGATCACGGTACGGACGGAAGAACTCCCGCAGCTCCCGCGCGTAGAGCTCCGGCTCCTCGAACGGCGCGAAGTGGCCGCCGCGCGGCATCTCGCTGACGCGCACGAGCTCGGTCGTGCGCTCGAGCCAGGCCCGGGGCGGCGTCACCAGGTCGGCGGGGAAGAGCGCGAACCCCGACGGCGTCTCGACGCGTCGCTCGGCCTGCTCTGCGGGGATCGCCGCGTTGGCGCTGTACATCCGCATAGCCGAGCCGATCGTGTTGGTCAGCCAGTAGATCGTCACGTTCGTCAGGATCTCGTCTCGGGTGAAGCTCGACTCGACGTCGCCGTGGCAGTCGCTCCAAGCGCGGAGCTTCTCGACTATCCAGGCCAGCAGCCCGACGGGCGAGTCGGCGAGACCCACGGCGGCCGTCTGCGGCTTCGTGCGGTGCATTGCCGCATAGGCGCCTTCGCGATCCCGCCACGAGTCAGCAGCGCGCAGGAACTCGCGCTCCTCCTCCGACAACTCCGAGCGATCGCCCGTGAAGGTCGGCATACCCGCGTCGATCCGGTGGACGGCCGACACGCGCGTCGGATGGTCGAGCGCCAGGTAGCGCACGACGCCGCTGCCGATGTCGCCGCCCGCCGCGCCGAACGTCTCGTACCCGAGCGTCGTCATCAGATCGGCGTAGAGGCCTGCCACGTCGACGGTCGACAGCGGATCGCCGACGGGTGCGGGGGAGTAGCCGTACCCGGGCATGTCGGGCACGACGACATCGAACGCGTCGGAGGGATCGCCGCCGTGGGCCCCGGGATCGGTCAGGAGGTCGATCACCTTCGAGTAGCGCCAGAAGGAGTCGGGCCAGCCGTGGGCGAGCAGCAGCGGATAGCCCGAGGCGCCGGCGCGAGCGTGCACGACGTGGAGGTCGTGGCCGCCGACCTTGACGCGGACGTGCGGCAGCGTGTTCAGCGCCGCCTCGTGCTCTGACCAGTCGAAGCCGTCGGCCCAGTACGCGGCGAGGTCGCGGAGGTACTCGATGTCGGCGCCGAGCCCCCAGCCCGGCCCCGACCCGGCGTCTGGCCACCGCGCGGAGCGCAGACGCGCGCGGAGGTCGTCGAGCGCGGCGGGGTCGGTCGTGAGCGTGAACGGAGTGACGGTCATGGGCGCACGCTACGCCCGGCCACCGACACCGGACGACGCCGCGTCCTCGACCACGGACACGGCCCCGGTAGAATCGATGCCATGCTTCGTTGGTTGACCGCCGGTGAGTCTCACGGCCCCGAATTGATCGCTGTCCTCGAAGGACTCCCGGCCGGTGTGCCGGTGTTCGCCGAAGACATCCAGGCCGACCTCGCCCGTCGCAAGCTCGGCTACGGCCGGGGCTCGCGCATGAAGTTCGAGCAAGACGAGCTGCACATCTCGGGCGGGGTCATCCACGGCCGCAGCATCGGCAGCCCGATCGCCGTGCGGGTGGGCAACACCGAGTGGCCCAAATGGGAAGAGGTCATGAACCCGGCCCCCGTCGAGGTGAGCGAGGCGTCCCGCGGTCGCAGCGCACCCCTGACCCGTCCGCGACCCGGGCACGCCGACCTCGTCGGCATGCAGAAGTACGGCTTCGACTCGGCCCGCCCGATCCTCGAGCGCGCCAGCGCCCGCGAGACCGCGGCCCGCGTCGCCCTGGGCGCCGTCGCCAAGTCGTTCCTCGCCGAGCTCGGGATCGAGCTCGTCAGCCACACGCTCGCCATCGGCCCCGTGCGCGTGCCCGAGGGGCGCGCCCTGCCGACGCTCGACGACCTCGAGGCGCTCGACGCCGATCCGCTGCGCTGCTTCGACGCCGAGACCAGCGCGGCGATGGTCGCCGAGGTCGACGACGCGAAGAAGTCCGGCGACACGCTGGGCGGCGTCGTCGAGGTCCTCGCCTACAACCTCCCTCCGGGCCTCGGCTCGCACGTGCAGTGGGACCGCCGGCTCGACTCGCTCCTCGCTGCCGCTCTCATGGGCATCCAGGCGATCAAGGGAGTGGAGGTCGGCGACGGCTTCCTGACCACGACGCGCCGCGGCTCCGAGGCGCACGACGAGCTGTTCCAGACGGCTCAGGGCATCTCGCGCGACACCGACCGCGCCGGCGGCGTCGAGGGCGGGATGTCGACGGGCACCGTGCTGCGCGTCCGCGCCGGCATGAAGCCGATCGCGACCGTGCCGCACGCACTGGCGACGGTGGATGTCGCGACCGGCGAGACCGCCAGCGCGCACCACCAGCGCTCGGACGTCTGCGCAGTTCCTGCGTCCGGGGTCGTCGCCGAGGCGATGGTGGCGCTGGTGCTCTCGAACGCGATCCTCGAGAAGTTCGGGGGCGATTCGATCGACGAGACGAGCCGCAACCTGACGAACTACCTCGACGCGATCCCGCCTCTCCTGACGACGACGAGCGCGCCCGTCGCGCACGACCCGGCCGACAGCGAAGCCGCCTCCGCCGCGCCGCAGCTCTGATGCCCCCCGAGCTCGACCGGCCGGTGGTCATCATCGGCCCGATGGGCGCGGGCAAGACCAGTGTGGGCAAGCGCGTGGCGAAGGCGCTCGGCGCGACGTTCATCGACACCGACAGGGCGATCGTGCGCGAGCACGGTCCGATCCCTCGCCTCTTCGAGACGCTCGGAGAGCCCGCGTTCCGCGCGATCGAGCGAGACGCCGTGGCGACGGCCCTCGGTTCTCCTGCTGTCGTCTCGCTCGGCGGAGGTGCCGTGCTCGACGACTCGACGCGCGATCGCCTCGGCGGCCACCGAGTCGTGCTGCTCACCGTCACCCCGGAGGCCGTCGAGAGCCGCATCTCGGGCTCGGACCGCCCCCTGCTCCACCACGACGGGATCGCCGCGTGGAAGGCCATCGCCGCCGAGCGCGCACCGATCTACGCGGCTCTCGCCGACATCACCCTCGACACCTCGCACCGGCCCCTCTCGCATGTCGTCGACGACATCGTCTCGTGGGTTCGGACCGCGGGGCCCCAGAAAGAAGACTCATGAGCGACCAGCACGCCGAAGGCATCCCCACCACCGTCATCCCCGTCGGCGGCACGTCGCCCTACGAGGTCCGGGTGGGCCGCGGTGTCGTCGCCGAGCTGCCCGACCTGCTGGGCCCCCAGACGAAGAAGGTCCTGATCGTGCACGCGCCCCCGCTCGGCGCCAAGGCCGAGACTCTGCGCGCCAGCCTCATCGAGCGCGGCTACGAGGCCCTCATCGCCGAGGTGCCCGACGCCGAGGCCGGCAAGCGGGTCGAGGTCGCGGCCTTCTGCTGGCAGATCCTCGGGCAGTCCGACTTCACGCGCACCGACGCCGTCGTCGGCCTCGGCGGGGGAGCGACGACCGACCTCGCCGGCTTCGTGGCCGCCACCTGGCTCCGCGGCGTGCAGCTGGTCCAGATCCCGACGACGGTCCTCGGCATGGTCGACGCGTCCGTCGGCGGCAAGACGGGCATCAACACCGCCGAGGGCAAGAACCTCGTCGGCTCGTTCTACGCGCCCGTGGGCGTCCTGGCCGACCTCGACATGCTCGACGGACTCGGCCGCAACGAGATCCTCGCCGGGTTTGCCGAGATCGTGAAGGCCGGCTTCATCGCCGAGCCCGAGATCCTCGACATCGTCGAGGCCGACGTCGACCGCGTGATCGACCCGACGACGCCGGAGTTCCGTCGCGTCGTCGAGCTCGCCATCGCCCTCAAGGCGCGGGTCGTCGGCGAGGACTTCAAGGAGGCCGGCCTCCGCGAGATCCTGAACTACGGCCACACGCTGGGCCACGCCATCGAGCACGCCGAGCGATACCAGTGGCGCCACGGCGCGGCCGTCTCGGTCGGCATGGTCTTCGTCGCCGAACTCTCCCGCCTCGCCGGCCGGCTCTCCGACGAGGTCGTCGACCGCCACCGCTCGATCCTCACGTCGCTCGGCCTGCCGATCAGCTACCCCGCCGGCCGCTGGCAGACGCTGCTCGCCACCATGCAGCGCGACAAGAAGGCCCGCGCCGGCCACCTGCGCTTCATCGTCCTCGACGACATCGCGCGCCCCACCGTGCTCGAGGCGCCCGACACCAGCCTCCTCTTCGCCGCGTATCAAGAGATCGGCTCCTAGCCTCGCAGCGCACGGGCGCAGGAACCTCCTTGCGGCCCACCCTCAGGCGGCGGCTCGCCCCCACCGGAACATCCGCCCGGCGTACGCCGCGACGAGCGCCGCCTGCCCGAGCCCGAACAGCGCGAGGGCAGTGCCGACCGACACCGGCCAGGCGCCCGACAGCGCGGCGACCATCGCAGCGGCGAAGACCAGGACGCCGACGACGGCCACCACCCGCAGCCCGACGCCCGGCAGAGGCCGCAGCCGCCCCCGCAGCACCACCGCGTAGAACGCGAGGAACCAGGCCAGCGCGCCGCACGCCACGCCGACGTTGATCAGCGGGTCGACGCCGCGAAGGACGGTCAGCCCGGCGACGACGCCGGCGAACAGCACGACCTCCGTCGCCCAGAGCCCGATGGCGAACGCGCGCGTGTCGGTGTTCGTCGGCCCGAACGAGACGAGGTCGCTGTGGTCGGGGTGCGGGCGGGGCATGCCCGCAGACTACCCGGGCGGCCTACGATGAGCGCCATGCCGCCCACAGCCCCCGAATCCGATCTCACCGGCTGGGCCGCGGCCCCGTTCACCGGCGGCGGCCTGACCTACGACTGCTACGAGAAGGGCTCCGGCCCCGGCGTCGTCCTCATCCCGGAGGCGCCGGGAATGACACCCGAGGTGCTCGGGCTCGCCGACCACCTCGTCGACCAGGGCTTCACCGTCGTGATCCCGTCGCCCTTCGGCGAGCCCGGGCACGCCCCGACGATCGGCTACACGCTCCGCACCGTCGTCCGGCTCTGCGTCGCCGCGGAGTTCCGCGCCTTCGCCATCGGCGCTCATCGCCCGATCACCGACTTCCTGCGCGCAGTCGCCGCCGATCTGGCAGCCCGCACGCCCGGCACCGGCGTCGGCGTGATCGGCATGTGCTTCACCGGCGGCTTCGCCCTCGCCGCGGCCGTCGACGACTCCGTCAGCGCGTCGGTGCTCAGCCAGCCGTCGGTCCCCTTCCCGATCTCGAAGGCCAGGGCGCAGGATCCCGGCCTCTCTCCGACGGAGCTCGACCGCGTCGCCGCTCGCGCCGACGCCGGCGAGCTCTGCGCCCTCGGGCTGCGGTTCAGCATGGACCGCGCCTCCCAGCCGGCCCGTTTCGCGACCCTGAAGAGCCGCCTCGGCGACGCCTTGGAGGTCATCCAGCTCGACTCGTCGCCGGGCAACGAGTGGGGGTTCGCCCGCACGGCGCACTCGGTGCTCACCCACGAGGTGCGCGACGAGAAGGGCCACCCCGCGCTCGAGGCCCGGAGCCGGGTGGTCGAGTTCCTGCGCTCCCGGCTCTCGCGCTAGGCGTCGGGTAGAGTGGTCGCTGGCTTCACCGCCCCGTGCCCTCGCGCACCCGCTCCCTCTTCATATCGATCTTCAAAGGACGTCCCAGCATGGCCACTACCAACGACATCAAGAACGGCGCCGTTCTCAACCTCGACGGCCAGCTCTGGAACATCATCGAGTTCCAGCACGTCAAGCCGGGCAAGGGCGGCGCGTTCGTCCGCACCAAGATGAAGAACGTGATGAGCGGCAAGGTCGTCGACAAGACCTTCAACGCCGGCACCAAGGTCGACTTCGCGAACGTCGACCGCCGCGAGTACCAGTACCTCTACGCCGAGGCCGACGGCTACGTGTTCATGGACACCACCGACTACGACCAGATCAACGTGCCCGCCACGATCGTCGGCGACGCCAAGAACTTCATGCTCGAGAACCAGAACGTCCAGATGGCCCTCCACGACGGCAACCCGCTCTACATCGAGCTGCCCGCCTCGGTCGTGCTCGAGGTCACCTACACCGAGCCCGGCCTGCAGGGTGACCGCTCGACCGGCGGCACCAAGCCCGCCACCGTCGAGACCGGCTACGAGATCCAGGTGCCGCTGTTCCTCGAGACCGGCACCAAGGTCAAGGTCGACACGCGCGACGGCAGCTACCTCGGCCGCGTCAACGACTAGTCGATGAGCGCCCGGACCAAAGCCCGAAAACGAGCACTCGACGTCCTGTACGTCGCCGACATCCGCCAGATCTCGATCGACGACGCGCTCGTCCAAGAGACCCAGCGGGCCATGGACACCCCCGAGCGCAAGTCGAGCTGGGCGTACGCCCGCGACATCGTGCAGGGCGTGATCGAGAACCGCCCCGAGATCGACGAGCTGATCGAGACGTACTCGCAGGGCTGGACCCTGTCGCGCATGCCCACGATCGACCGTGCCATCCTGCGCATCGGCATCTGGGAGCTCACGCACAACGATGAGATCCCGAACGCGGTGGCGATCTCGGAGGCCGTCGAGATGGCTCAGAGCCTGTCGACCGACGACTCGGCCAGCTTCGTGAACGGCCTGCTGGCGCGGATCTCCTCGACCACGGCGTCCTGAGCCTCAGACCGCGAGGGCGCAGGGCTGCTCTTTACTAGGCGCAGGAACGGGCAGCACCCCCGACGGGGTCCTGCCCGTTCCTGCGCCTTCACCCTGTGTTCGGCCCTCATTTAGATTGTGTGCAACCAAGTTGTCCGCAACGTGCTAGGTTGACTCCATGACCACGGCGACCCCGCTTCTCGACGAGCAGATCTGCTTCGCGCTCTACAGCGCGTCGCGTGCTCTGACGAGCCGGTACCGCGAGCTGCTCGAGCCGCTCGGGGTGACCTACCCCCAGTACCTCGCGCTGCTCGTGCTGTGGGAGGACGGCCCTGTGACCGTCGGCCACCTCGGCGATCGACTGCAGCTCGACTCGGGCACGCTGTCGCCGCTGCTCCGTCGGCTCCAGGCTGCGGGCTTCGTCACGCGTACTCGCACCGAGGGCGACGAGCGCGTCGTCGAGGTCGGTCTGACCCCGTCCGGCGAGGCGCTCCGGGCGAAGACCGCACCCATCCAGGCCGGCATCTGCGAGGCCACGGGGCTCGACCCCGACGATCTCGTCGCCCTGCAGAAGCAGATCGCCTCGGTCGCCACGCACGTGCGCGCCGCCTGAGCACCCCAGAACCCCTACGACCCCACCCCAACCGAAGGAGACACCATGCCCACTCGCACCGCACGCACCGCCTGGAACGGAACGCTCGAAGAAGGCTCCGGCCAGGTCGAGCTCAGCTCGTCGAAGGTCGGCACCTACGACGTGTCGTTCCCGAAGCGCGCCGCTGAGGACGCCGACGGCACCACCAGCCCCGAAGAGCTGATCGCCGCGGCCCACTCGGCCTGCTACGCCATGCAGTTCTCGGCGATCCTCGGTGCCGCCGGAGGCACCATCGAGGCGCTCGACGTCAAGGCCGACGTCTCGCTCGGCCCGGACTCGTCCGACGGCGGCTTCAAGCTCACCGGCATCAAGCTCACCGTCCGCGGCGAGGTCACCGGCATCGACGCCGAGCAGTTCGCGAAGGCCGCTGCCGACGCGAAGGCCGGCTGCCCCGTGTCGAAGGCGCTCACCGGCGTCGAGATCACCCTGGACGCCCAGCTCGAGGCGTAAGGCTGCATCCTTCCACCACCGTTCCGCGGTTCACCCCGCGTTCCAGCACCGGCCCTGAGCCGCGGCATTGCGCCGGTGCCGGAACGCGGGGTTTTCGCATGTAGGCTCGGAGCACCACCTTTAACGCCGTCCAGAGAGACGGAGAAGGGAGGCCCGTTGAGCACCCGAACCGTGCTGAGCCAGGCTGACATCCACCGGGCGCTGACCCGCATCGCCCACGAGATCCTCGAGGGCAACAGGGGCGCCGACGACCTCGTCGTGATGGGCATCCCCACTCGGGGCGTCCTCCTCGCCGACCGGATCGGCGACGCGCTCCGGGCCATCAGCGGCCAAGCGGTCCCCGTCGGCGCCGTCGATGCGACGCTGTTCCGCGACGACCTGCGCCGCCAGCCGACCCGAGCGCCGCGCCCGACGACCGTCCCCGACGGCGGCATCGACGGCAAGACGGTCGTGCTCGTCGACGACGTTCTCTACTCGGGCCGCACGATCCGCGCCGCCCTCGACGCACTCAGCGCCATCGGCCGACCCCGCGTCGTGCGCCTGGCCGTGCTCGTCGACCGCGGTCACCGCGAGCTGCCGATCCGCGCCGACTACGTGGGCAAGAACCTGCCGACGTCGACCTCCGAGCGCATCTTCGTGCGCCTCGACGGCATCGACGACGCCGAAGAAGTGGCGATCGAGGGGGGCGACCGGTGAAGCACCTCCTGAGCACCGCCGACCTCGGGCTCGACGAGGCCATCCGCATCCTCGACATCGCCGAGGACATGGCCGACGTCTCGACCCGCGAGGTCCGCAAGCTTCCGACGCTGCGGGGCATCACGGTCGTCAACCTCTTCTTCGAGGACTCCACCCGCACCCGCATCTCGTTCGAGGCCGCCGCCAAGCGCCTGAGCGCCGACGTCATCAACTTCTCGGCCAAGGGCTCGAGCGTGTCGAAGGGCGAGTCGCTCAAAGACACCGCGCAGACCCTGGCCGCCATGGGCGCCGACGGCATCGTGATCCGGCATCCCGCCTCGGGTGCGCCGCGTGTGCTCGCCCACTCGGGCTGGGTCGAAGCCGGGGTGGTCAACGCCGGCGACGGCACGCACGAGCACCCCACGCAGGCCCTCCTCGACGCGTTCACCATGCGCCGCCGCTTCCACGGTGCCGCTGCGCGGGGCAGAGACCTCGCAGGAACCCGGGTCCTCATCGTCGGCGACGTCCTGCACTCGAGGGTGGCTCGCTCGAACGCGTGGCTCCTCAAGACGCTGGGTGCGGAGGTCACGTTCGTGGCTCCGCCGACGCTCCTGCCCAACGGCGTCGCGGCCTTCGGGGTCGACGTGTACTACGACCTCGACGAGGCGCTCGCCCGGGTGCAGCCCGACGTCGTGATGATGCTGCGCATCCAGCAGGAGCGCATGAACGCGGCGTTCTTCCCGAACGGCCGCGAGTACGCGCGCTCCTGGGGACTCTCGGCCACCCGCCTGCACGGCCTCCCGGAGCGCACCCTCGTGATGCACCCCGGCCCCATGAACCGCGGCCTCGAGATCAGCGACGAGGCGGCCGACTCGCCGCGCTCGACCGTGCTCGAGCAGGTCACGAACGGCGTGTCCGTGCGCATGGCCGTGCTGTACCTGACGCTGGCCGCCGGCGAGACGAACTGAGAGAGACGACCATGAGCACCACCGACCACATCCTCAAGGGCGCCACCCTCAGCGACGGCCGCACCACCGACATCCTGATCGGCGGGGGCGTCGTCAAGGCGCTCGGCACGAACCTCACCGAGGCCGCCGCGACCGTCATCGACGCCGACGGCCTCCTGGCCCTGCCCGGCCTCGTCGACCTCCACACGCACCTCCGCGAGCCCGGCTTCGAGGGCAGCGAGACCGTCCTGACCGGCTCGCGCGCCGCTGCCAAGGGCGGCTTCACGGCCGTCAACGCCATGGCGAACTCGTCGCCCGTCGCCGATACCGCAGGCGTCGTCGAGCAGGTGCAGGCGCTCGGCGACCGCGCCGGCTTCGTCACGGTCCGCCCGATCGGCGCCGTGTCGCAGGGCCTCGCCGGCACGCACCTCTCCGAGATCGGCGCGATGGCGAACTCGCGCGCCCGGGTCCGCGTCTTCTCGGACGACGGCTCCTGCGTCGCCGACCCGCTGCTCATGCGCCGCGCCCTCGAGTACATCAAGGGCTTCGGGGGAGTGCTCGCCCAGCACGCCCAGGAGCCGCGCCTGACCGAGGGCGCCCAGATGAACGAGGGCGAGCTCAGCGCCACTCTCGGGCTCGGCGGCTGGCCTGCCGTGGCCGAGGAGGCCATCATCGCCCGCGACGTCCTGCTCGCCCACCACGTCGGCGCTCGCCTGCACATCTGCCACGTGTCGACCGCCGGCAGCGTCGAGGTCGTCCGCTGGGCGAAGTCGCGCGGCTTCGAGGTCACGGCCGAGGTCACGCCGCACCACCTGCTGCTCACCGAAGACCTCGTCTCGACGTACGACGCCCGCTACAAGGTGAATCCGCCGCTGCGCCGCTCCGAAGACGTCGAGGCGCTGCGGTCGGCCCTCGCCGACGGCACCATCGACATCGTCGCGACCGACCACGCCCCCCACACGATGGAGGCCAAGTCGTGCGAGTGGGACAACGCCGCGAACGGCATGGTCGGCCTCGAGTCCGCGCTCAGCGTCGTGCAGAAGACGATGGTCGACACCGGCCTCATCGACTGGACCGACGTGGAGCGCGTGCTCTCGGCCGCTCCGGCGCGGATCGGACAGGTCGCCGGGCACGGGATTCCGATCGGCGTGGGATCGCCGGCCGAGATCACGCTCTACGATCGAAGTGTGACCAGCATTTTCTCGGTAGACGACCTCGCCGGCAAGAGCATCAACTCGCCCTACCTCGAGCGCGAGCTCCCGGGCCGGGTCGTGGCGACCTTCCACGCCGGCTACGCGACCGTCCTCGACGGCGCCGTGCTCGACTCCGACCTCGTCGCCGCGAACGCGTCGGCCGCCCAGACGGCCGCCAAGTGATCCGCTGGCTGATCGGCGCAGGGTTCCTCCTGCTCTTCGTGGCCTTCTTCCTGCTCATGAGGGCGGGATGGAAGGGTCGGGGCCGTCGGCAGGCGGGGATCACCGCGCCGACGCTCGCGCCGCAGTTCCTGCTGTCCGAATCCGCGCTCCAGGCCGCGACGGCGGTGAGCGACCTCTTCTACGTCGCCACCACCAAGGCCGCCGACCGCCTCGATCGGATCGTCGTCGGCGGCCTCGGCTTCCGCGGGCGCGCCATCGTGTCGGTGCACTCCCAGGGGGTCGTGCTCGACATCGCGGGCTCTGAAGCTGTGCTGATCGCCGCCGCCGACCTCCGGGACGTCGGCCGCTCGACCTGGACCATCGACCGCGTCGTCGAGACCGACGGCCTGATCCGACTCGGGTGGCGCCTCGGCGACCTCGACGTCGACACCTACCTCCGCAGCGACGAGCCCGACGAGCTCCTCGCCGCCATCCGAACCATGCTTGCCGCGCAGGCCACCGACACCACTCAGGAGAAGACCCAGTGACAGACGCCTCCCTCGCCGAAAGGGCCGTGCTGGTCCTCGAAGACGGAAGCCGCTTCGTCGGCCGCCCGTACGGCGCCACCGGTCGCACCCTGGGCGAAGCCGTCTTCGCCACCGGCATGACGGGCTACCAGGAGACCCTCACCGACCCGTCGTACGCCGGACAGATAGTCGTCATGACGGCGCCCCACATCGGCAACACCGGCGTGAACGACGAAGACCCCGAGTCGAGCCGCATCTGGGTGGCCGGCTATGTGGTCCGCGACGCCAGCCGCGTCGTCTCGAACTTCCGCGCCCAGGGCAGCCTCGACGACCAGCTGGTCGACGACGGCATCGTCGGCATCCGCGGGGTCGACACCCGCGCGATCACGCGCCGCCTGCGCGACACCGGCTCGATGAAGGCCGGCATCTTCTCGGGCGCCGACTACGCCCTCGGCGACGACGAGCAGCTCGCCGCCGTGCGCGAGGGCCGCGACATGCGCGGCCTCAACCTCTCGAGCGAGGTCTCGACCAGGGAGCGCTACGACCTGCCCGCCGAGGGCGAGCGCATCGGCTCGGTCGCCGTGCTCGACCTGGGGGTCAAGACCTCGACTCTCCGCTACCTCGCTCAGCGCGGCTTCGACGTGATCGTGCTGCCCCAGTCGGTCACCGCCGACGAGCTCCGCGCCATCGCGCCCGATGCGCTCTTCTACTCCAACGGCCCCGGCGACCCCGCGGCCTCCGACGCGCAGGTCGAGCTGCTGCAGGGCGCCCTCCGCGACGGCCTCCCGTTCTTCGGCATCTGCTTCGGCAACCAGCTGCTCGGCCGCGCGCTCGGGTTCGGCACCTACAAGCTGCCCTTCGGCCATCGCGGCATCAACCAGCCGGTCTGGGACAAGACGACCGGCACCGTCGAGATCACCAGCCAGAACCACGGCTTCGCGGTCGACGCGCCCATCGACGGCGTGCTCGAGTCGCCGGCCGGCTTCGGCCGCGTCGAGGTCAGCCACTTCTCGCTGAACGATCAGGTCGTCGAGGGCCTCCGCGCCCTCGACATCCCCGCCTTCTCGGTGCAGTACCACCCGGAGGCGGCCTCCGGCCCCCACGACAGCAACCACCTCTTCGACCGGTTCCGCGAACTGGTCGTCTCGCGAAACCAGGACGCCAACTAATGCCCAAGCGCACAGACATCAACTCCGTCCTCGTCATCGGCTCCGGCCCGATCGTCATCGGCCAGGCGGCCGAGTTCGACTACTCCGGCACGCAGGCCTGCCGCGTCCTCCGCGAGGAGGGCGTCCGCGTCATCCTGGTCAACCCGAACCCGGCGACCATCATGACCGACCCCGACTTCGCCGACGCGACCTACATCGAGCCGATCACCTCCGAGGTGCTCGAGTCGATCATCATCAAGGAGCGCCCCGACGCCGTCCTGCCGACCCTCGGCGGCCAGACCGCCCTCAACGCGGCGATCGCGCTCGACGAGGCCGGCATCCTCGAGAAGCACGGCGTCGAGCTCATCGGCGCGAAGGTCGAGGCCATCCAGAAGGGCGAGGACCGCCAGATCTTCAAGGAGCTCGTGCTCGAATCGGGCGCCGACGTCGCCCGCTCGCACATCGTGCACCGCCTCGACGAGGCCCTGGCCGCGGCCGACGATCTCGGCTACCCGCTCGTGGTCCGCCCCTCCTTCACGATGGGCGGCCTCGGCTCGGGCTTCGCGCACACGCCCCAGGAGCTCACCCGGATGGTGACCGACGGGCTGCACTCCAGCCCCACCACCGAGGTGCTGCTCGAGGAGAGCATCACCGGCTGGAAGGAGTACGAGCTCGAGCTCATGCGCGACACGGCCGACAACACCGTCGTCATCTGCTCCATCGAGAACTTCGACCCGGTCGGCGTCCACACGGGCGACTCGATCACCGTCGCGCCGGCGCTGACCCTGACCGACCGCGAGTACCAGAAGCTCCGCGACATCGGCATCGACATCATCCGCCGCGTCGGCGTCGACACCGGCGGCTGCAACATCCAGTTCGCGATCGACCCGGCCGACGGCCGCATCATCGTGATCGAGATGAACCCGCGTGTGTCGCGCTCGTCGGCCCTGGCATCGAAGGCCACCGGCTTCCCGATCGCCAAGATCGCCGCGAAGCTGGCCATCGGCTACCGCCTCGACGAGATCCAGAACGACATCACGAAGGTCACGCCCGCGTCGTTCGAGCCCACGCTCGACTACGTCGTCGTCAAGGTGCCGCGCTTCGCCTTCGAGAAGTTCCCCGCCGCCGACACGACGCTCACCACGACGATGAAGAGCGTCGGCGAGGCGATGGCCATCGGCCGCAACTTCACGCAGGCGCTGCAGAAGTCGCTCCGCTCGCTCGAGAAGCGCGGATCCAGCTTCCACTGGGTCGGCGAGACCGGCGACGTCGACGAGCTCCTCGAGCTCGCCAGCGTCCCCACCGACGGCCGCATCGTCACCGTCCAGCAGGCCCTCCGCGCCGGCGCGACGGCCGAGCAGGTCTTCGACGCGACCAGGATCGACCCCTGGTTCATCGACCAGATCGTGCTGATCAACGAGGTCGCCGAGCGCATCCGCACCGCGTCCGAGCTCGACTACGACACCATGGCCGAGGCGAAGGACCACGGCTTCAGCGACGCGCAGATCGCCCAGATCCGCGGCCGCCTGGAGCACGACATCCGCGACCACCGCCACTACCTGGGCCTGCGCCCGGTGTTCAAGACGGTCGACACCTGCGCCGGCGAGTTCCCGGCACTCACGCCCTACCACTACTCGTCGTACGACTTCGAGACCGAGGTGATCCCGAGCGACCGCCGCAAGGTGATCATCCTGGGCTCCGGCCCGAACCGCATCGGCCAGGGCGTCGAGTTCGACTACTCGTGCGTCCACGCCTCGTTCGCCCTGTCGGACGCCGGGTTCGAGACGATCATGATCAACTGCAACCCCGAGACGGTCTCGACCGACTACGACACCAGCGACCGGCTCTACTTCGAGCCGCTCACGCTCGAGGACGTCCTCGAGATCGTCCACGCCGAGAGCCAGGCGGGCGAGCTGGTGGGCGTCGTCGTGCAGCTCGGCGGCCAGACCGCCCTCGGCCTCGCCCAGGGCCTCGCCGCCGCGGGCGTCCCCATTCTCGGCACCAGCCCGGACGCGATCGACTCCGCCGAGGAGCGCGGCCTGTTCTCGCAGATCCTCGAGCAGGGCGGCCTCCTCGCCCCGCGCAACGGCACCGGGGTCGACTTCGAATCGGCCGTGGCCGTCGCCGACGAGATCGGGTACCCCGTGCTCGTCCGCCCGTCGTACGTGCTCGGCGGCCGCGGCATGGAGATCGTCTACTCGGCCGACCTGCTCGCCGACTACTTCGAGCGCACCCGCGACGAGGTCGTCATCGGCCCCGGCCAGCCGCTGCTGGTCGACCGCTTCCTGGACGACGCCGTCGAGATCGACGTCGACGCGCTCTACGACGGCACCGAGCTCTACATCGGCGGCATCATGGAGCACATCGAGGAGGCCGGCATCCACTCCGGCGACTCCAGCTGCACCCTGCCGCCGGTCACGCTCGGCAAGGGCGAGATCGACCGCGTGCGCGAGGCGACCCTGAAGATCGCCGAGGGCGTGGGCGTCTCGGGCCTGCTCAACGTCCAGTTCGCGATCGCCGCGGGCGTCCTCTACGTGCTCGAGGCCAACCCGCGCGCCAGCCGCACGGTGCCCTTCGTCTCGAAGGCGCTGGGCATCCCGCTCGCCAAGGCCGCATCGCGGATCATGGTCGGCGCCTCCATCCGCTCGCTCGTCGAGGAGGGCCTGCTGCCCGTCCAGGACGGCAGCGACGTGCCGCTCGACTCGCCGATCTCGGTGAAGGAGGCCGTCCTGCCCTTCAAGCGCTTCCGCACGAAGGAGGGCCAGGTCGTCGACAGCGTGCTCAGCCCCGAGATGCGCTCCACCGGCGAGGTCATGGGCATCGACCGCGACTTCCCGCTGGCCTTCGCGAAGAGCCAGACGGCCGCGTACGGCGGGCTGCCCACCTCGGGCGTCGTCTTCGTGAGCGTCGCCGACCGCGACAAGCGCGCGATCGTCCTCCCCGTCCTGCGCCTCCAGCAGCTCGGCTTCGAGATCACGGCGACCGAGGGCACCGCGACGGTCCTGATCCGCAACGGCATCCAGACCCGCATCGTCGGCAAGTACTCCGAGGGCGGCGAGTCGGTCGTCGACCTGATCAACCGCGACGAGGTCGACATCGTGATCAACACGCCGTCGGGTTCGTCCGGCCGCGCCGACGGCTACGAGATCCGCGCCGCCACGGTGGCCGCCGACAAGGCCCTGTTCACGACGATGGCGCAGCTCGCCGCAGCCGTGGCCTCGATCGAGTCGATCCACACCGGCTACACGGTCACCAGCCTCCAAGACTATGCAGTCGAGCGCGCCGACAACCTCGCGAAGGCCCAGGCGAAGGCCGAAGCCCTGTGACGATGGCCTTCGGCACCCGGCTCGCCGCCTCCTTCGAGGCGTTCGGCCACGTGTGCGTGGGCATCGATCCGCACCCGTTCCTCCTCGAGGAGTGGGGGCTCCCGATCTCGGCCGCGGGCGCCCGCGACTTCGGGCTGCGAGTGGTCGAAGCGAGCGCAGGAACCGCCCCGGCCGTCAAACCGCAGGTGGCCTTCTACGAGCGCTACGGGTCGGCGGGCTTCGCCGCGCTCGAAGACGTGCTCGAGGCGGCGCGCTCCACCGACCTCCTGGTCGTCGGCGATGCGAAGCGGGGCGACATCGGCACGACCATGGACTCCTACGGCGACGCCTGGTTCGCCGCCGACTCGCCCCTGCGCGTCGACGCCCTGACGGTCGCGGCGTATCAGGGCCTCGGTGCCGATTCCGGCCTCATCGCCCGAGCGCGGGCTGCCGGCGCAGGCGTGTTCGTGCTGGCCGCGACGTCGAACCCGGAGGCGCGTCTCACCCAGACGGCGAGCCTCGAGTCGGGAAAGACCGTCGCAGCCGGTATCGTCGACGACGTGCTCCACGACAATACGGCCTCTGACCAGGGGGTCTCGTTCGGTTCCGTCGGCCTGGTCCTCGGGGCCACCGTCGCCCTGACCGACTACGGCATCGACACCGCCGACCTCGCCACCACGCCCATCCTCGCCCCGGGCTTCGGCGCGCAGGGCGCGCGCTACGCCGACGTGCGCAGCCTGTTCGGCCCCGCTGCCGGCAGCGTCCTCGTGTCTGCGTCCCGCTCGATCCTCGGCGCCGGGTCCGACGGGGTCGCCGCCGCCGTCCGCGCCGCCTCGGACGAGGTGACCGCGTGCCTCGCATGACCCCGCCGCCGGTGGACCGCGCCGCGGCCGCCAAGGCCGCCGTCGCGGCGCGCCGCGCCCGAGCCGAGGTCAAGCGCGCCGTCGCCGAGCGCACCCGCACGGCTCTCGACGTGGCCGACACGGCGTGGACCGGCGAGGCCACCGCCCCCGAGGCGACGCTCCGCGTCCGCGAGCTCCTCACCTCGATCCCCGGCATCGGGCCGACCCGCGTCGCCCGCATCATGGATCAGCTCGGCATCGCCGACTCCAAGCGGGTGGGCGGCCTGGGCGTGCGCCAGCGCGTCATCCTCGGCGACTGGCTGTCCCAGCGCGAGGCGCGCGGCCGTGTGAAGTCGCGGCTCGTCGTGCTGGCCGGCCCGACCGCGGTCGGCAAGGGCACGGTCTCGAGCTTCATTCGCGACAATCACCCCGACGTGCTTCTCTCGGTGTCCGCGACGACGCGCAGGCCCCGCCCCGGCGAGGTCGACGGCGTGCACTACTACTTCGTCTCGGACGACGAGTTCGACCGCATGATCCGCGACCGCGAGCTGCTCGAGTACGCCACCGTGCACAACTCGCACCGCTACGGCACGCCGCGGCCGCCGATCGACGCCGCGCTCGACAAGGGCCGCAGCGTCCTGCTCGAGATCGACCTGCAGGGGGCGCGCCAGGTGCGCACCGTCATGCCGGAGGCCGTCCTGGTCTTCCTGCTGCCGCCCACGTGGGAGGAGCTCGTGCGCCGCCTCATCGGCCGCGGCACGGAAGACACGGCCGAGCAGCAGCGTCGGCTCGAGACCGCCAAGGTCGAGCTCGCGGCCCAGGACGAGTTCGACGTGAAGGTCGTGAACAACGACGTCGCGACCGCGGCCCAAGAGGTCGTAGACTTGATGGCACTGCCTGCGGCCACCTCGAAGACCGCTCGGGCACACGAAGCTTAGGAGGCACCATGGCCGACAGGAACAAGGGCATCATCGACCCGCCCATCGACGACCTGCTCTCGAAGGTCGAGTCGAAGTACGCACTCGTCATCTTCGCGTCGAAGCGCGCGCGTCAGATCAACGACTACTACGCCGACCTCCACGAGGGCTCGCTGTTCGACAACGTGGGGCCGCTCGTCGACTCGACGATCGACGACAAGCCGCTGTCGGTCGCGATGCACGAGATCAACGAAGACAAGCTGACCTCGAAGCCCCTCGCGCCGGTGGCCGAGTAGTCGCTCAACCGAGAAGTCACGCAACCGAGAAGTCACGCAACCGAGAAGTCACGTAACCGAGACAGCGGGTCGCCCCTTCAGGGCGGCCCGCTTTCTTATGCCCGCGACTCTTCCCGGTCTGGGCAAGACGCCCAGCTGTGTACCCGGATCGGGGATTCCCGAGGCGCGGGACGGTCAGAACGACGACGACGGGAGATCGCGCTCATCGTCTGCGATGGCGCGCACGATGCGAGCCGCGACGGCGTCCGGGTCGAGCGCCGAGCCGAGGGGCGGTGCCTGGCCCGCGATCGGATGAGTCGAGAGGTCCGTGCCGACGTGCCCGGGCCGGGCGTCCAGCAGGCGGATGCCCTGGCGCCGGTACTCGCGGGACGCCGCGCTCATGAATGCCGCCAGCCCGGCCTTGCTCGCGGAGTAGGCGGCCATGCCGGCGGTCGGCGACTCCGCGACGATCCCGCTGAGAGTCACGACGAACGGGCCCGACCCGCGCGCGGCCGAGTCGGCCAGCGACGGCGTCGCCGCGCGGATCAGCTCGATGGGCCCGGACAGGTTCGTGGCGAGGAGCTCCTCGACGGTCGCCGTCTCCACCTCGGCGGCGGATCCGAAAGCGACGACGCCCGCGGCGATGACGACCCCGTCGAGGCGGCCGTGCGAGGCGAGGGCCGCCGCTACCAGCGACGCCGGGCCGTCCGCGGTGCCGAGGTCGGCCAGGTACGCGTCGGGTCCGGTCAGTCGCTCCGGGTCTCGACCGGCGCGGACCACCGCGGCCCCTTCGGCACCGAGCTGAGCGGCGATCCGGGAGCCCAGCCCTCCCGACGCTCCGACCACCAGCACCACCGAGTCACGGAGTTGAGTCATGCCCGGAGCCTACGCGCGCGCCTCTCACGGCGGCGTGTGACGGACGGCGACGGCCGCGACGGGGACTGTCGGTGGGTGCCGACTACAGTGGGGGAGTCCGTTTCAGCGGCCTCCCCATCGGCACCTCTTCACCAAAGGACAGCGTGACTCCAGCTTCCAGCCTCCGCCTCTTCACGTCCGAATCCGTTACCGAGGGGCACCCCGACAAGATCTGCGACCAGATCTCCGACGGCATCCTCGACGCGCTCCTGGCGGTCGACCCGCACAGCCGCGTCGCGGTCGAGACGCTGGTCACCACGGGGCTCGTCCACGTCGCCGGCGAGGTCACCACCACCGGCTACGTCGACATCCCCACCATCGTCCGCGACCTCATCACCGGCATCGGCTACAACGACTCGTCCGTGAGCTTCGACGGCCGCACCTGCGGCGTCGAGGTGTCGATCGGCGCGCAGTCGCCCGACATCGCGCAGGGCGTCGACGTCGCCCGCGAGGCCCGCACCGGTACCTCGACCGAAGACCCGCTCGACCTCCAGGGCGCCGGCGACCAGGGCATCATGTTCGGCTTCGCGACGACCGAGACCCCGCAGCTCATGCCGCTGCCGATCTGGCTCGCGCACCGCCTGGCCGAGCGCCTGACCGCCGTCCGCAAAGAGGCCCTGCTCGACTATCTGCGCCCCGACGGCAAGACCCAGGTCACCGTGGGCTACGACGGCTACGACCCCAAGACGGTCGACACCGTCGTGCTCTCGACGCAGCACTCGCCGTCGGTCACGATGGAGCGCCTCGAGGCCGACGTCATCGAGCACGTGATCCTGCCCGTCCTCGAGGCGGAGGCGCCGCACCTCGACACCACGACGACGAAGTTCATCATCAACCCGACCGGCCGCTTCGAGATCGGAGGGCCGCAGGGCGACGCCGGCCTCACCGGCCGCAAGATCATCGTCGACACCTACGGCGGGGCCTCACGCCACGGCGGCGGCGCGTTCTCGGGCAAGGACCCGTCGAAGGTCGACCGCTCGGCCGCCTACGCCATGCGCTGGGTCGCCAAGAACGCCGTCGCGGCCGGCTTCGCCGAGCGCCTCGAGTTCCAGATCGCCTACGCCATCGGCCAGGCCGCTCCCGTCGGCTTCTACGTCGAGACCTTCGGCACCGGCCACGTCGACGACGAGACGATCATCGCCGCGGTCCGCGAGGTGTTCGACCTGCGCCCCGCCGCGATCATCCGCGACCTCGACCTGCTCCGCCCGATCTACGGCAAGACCTCGACCTACGGCCACTTCGGCCGCGAGGGCTTCTCGTGGGAGGCCCTCGACCGCGTCGACGCCCTCCGCGAGGCCGCCGGCCTGAACGCCGGCCCGGCCGCGTCGTAGGCTCCGCCGTGCCCCGGGCCGTCGCGCGGGTGCTGGTCGACACCCCGCTTCCGCAGCTCGACCGGCTGTTCGACTACGCCATCCCGGAGCGCCTCCGCGGCACGGTCGGGCCCGGAATGCGGGTCAAGGTGCCGTTGCGCTCGGCGGGCCGCATGGCCGACGCCTTCGTCATCGAGGTCGCCGCCAGCTCGGAGCACGAGGGCTCGCTCAGCGAGGTCGACGAGCTGATCTCCGAGGTGCCCGTGCTCGCCCCCGAGGTGTGGCGGCTGGCCCGCGCCCTCGCCGATCGCGCCGGCGGCTCGGCGAGCGACGTGCTGCGGCTCGCGGTGCCCACCCGACAGGTGCGGGTCGAGAAGGCGTGGCTGGCGGCGCGCGCGGCGAAGGCGGACGCGGCCGTGCGGCCAGAAGCGGCCGACGGTGATCCCGAGGCCGACGGCGGCCCGGAGACAGGCAGCGGCGCACGGGCGCAGGATCAGGCCGGCTCGCCCGTTCCTGCGCCCCCGCTCTCGGTCGCGGGCTACCGCAGTGCCGATCTCGCCGCCGCCGTCCGGGCCCGGGCACGGCTGGCCCTCGACGCGGTTCCCCTCGTCGTCGAGCTCCCCGCGTCGGGCGACGCCGCCCCGCGCTGGGTGGGGCGCTGGGCCGTCACGCTGGCCGAGCTCGCGGCGGTCGCCCTCGCCGACGGCGACAGCGCGATCCTGGCGGTGCCCGACTACCGCGACCAGGAGCAGCTCGTCGCGGCGCTCGAGGCCGTCGTGCCGCCCGAGCGGATCGTGCGCCTCGACGCCAGGCAGTCGAACCCCGACCGGTACCGCGGGCTGCTGCGGGCGCGCGGTGACGAGGCCCTGGTGCTGGTCGGCAACCGGTCCGTGCTGCTCGCCCCGGCGGCGCACCTCGGCCTGATCGCCGTGTGGGACGACGGCGACCCGCTCTTCTCCGAGCCGCTCAGCCCGTACGCACATGCTCGTGACACGGCTCTGCTGCGGTACGAGCAGCAGGGCCCGGCCCTCGTCTTCGCCGGGCACGCGCGCTCGACCGACGTGCAGCGGCTGGTCGAGATCGGCTGGCTCACCGAGGCGCTGCCCGACCCGCGCTACCAGCCGCGGGTGATCCCCACGACGCAGCAGGGCTCGCGCGAGGGCTTCGCGGCGAACGCCCGCATCCCCTCGACGGCGTGGACCGAGGCGAAGGCCGCCGTCGAGTTCGGGCCGGTGCTCGTGCAGGTGGCTCACCCCGGCTACGCCCCGCGCCTCGCCTGCACCGAGTGCGGCGACACCGCCCGCTGCCTGCGCTGCAGCGGCCCGCTCCAGCAGAAGGCCGCCGGCGCGACCCCGGCCTGCGCCTGGTGCGGCGCCCTGGCGGTCGGCTGGCACTGCACGACCTGCGAGAACACGAAGATGCGCACCGTCGGCACCGGGGCCGGCCGCACCGCCGACGAGCTGGGCCGCGCCTTCCCGGGGGTGCGGGTCATCGTCTCTGACGGCACCCGGCAGGTGCTCGAGATCGACGACGAGCCCGCCATCGTCGTGGCGACCCGAGGCGCGGAGCCGATCGCGCCGGGCGGCTACCGCGCCGTGCTCCTGCTCGACGGCGAGCGGATGCTGGCCCGCGAGAGCCTGCGGGTCGCCGAGGACTGCCTCCGCTGGTGGGCCGACGCGACCGCCCTCGCACGGCATCGGGCGCCGATCTTCCTGGTCGGCGTCGGGGGAGCGCTCGCCTCGGCCCTCTCGACCTGGAACCTCGCCCGCTTCGCGTCGTCAGAGCTGGCCGACCGCCGTGAGCTGCGCTTCCCGCCCGCCGTGCGCGTCGCGACCGTGACCGGCCAGACCGTCACCGTCGAAGAGGCCCTCGACGACCTGCCCGAGCCCATCCGCGCCGAGACTCTGGGGCCGGTCGACGTCGAGGGCGGCACGGTCCGCGCGATCGTCCGGTTCGACTACGCGGCCGGGCATGACGTCGCGTCGATCCTGCGCGGACGCGTGATCCGGGCGGCCACCAGCCGCCGCAAACTCGTGCCGGGCGACCCGAAGGCCGCGACCAGGCGCTCAGTCGCTCCTACACTCAGAGTGCGGTTCGACGACGTCGAGCCGTTCGCCGAGCAGTAGCTCACCCGCACCACTCCCACGAAAGTCCTGATTTGCGCCTCGTCTTCGCCGGCAGCCCCGCCGCCGCCGTCCCCTCCCTCCGTGCCCTCGCCGCAGGCCCGCACGAGGTCGTCGCCGTCCTCACCCGCGACGACACCCCGCAGGGGCGCAAGCGCGTGCTCACCCCGACTCCGGTGGCCGAGGCCGCCGACGAGCTGGGCATCCCCGTGATCAAGGCGCGCAGGATCACCGACGACGTCACCGCGGCCATCGCCGACGCGGAGGCCGACCTCGGCGTCATCGTCGCCTACGGAGCCCTCCTCCGCGAGCCGCTCCTCTCGACGCCCCGCCTCGGCTGGATCAACCTCCACTTCTCCCTCCTGCCGCGCTGGCGCGGCGCGGCCCCGGTGCAGCGCGCGCTCATGGCCGGCGACTCCGAGACCGGAGCCGCCGTCTTCCAGCTCGTCCCCGAGCTCGACGCCGGCGAGGTGCTCGGCGTCGTCCGCAAGCCGCTCACGGGCGACGAGACCGCCGGGCACCTGCTCGGCGAGCTCGCGATCTCGGGGGCCCTGCTTCTGACGCGGGTCGTCGACGAGCTGGCCGCGGGGCGCGAGACGCGCACGGTGCAGATCGGCGACGTGACGCTCGCCCCGAAGCTGGCGCTCGACGACGCCGCGCTCGACTTCGGTGCGCCGCTGGCCGACGTGTACGACCGGTTCCGCGGCGTGACGCCCGAGCCCGGCGCCCACGCCCTCCTCGACGGCGACCGGTTCAAGCTGCTCGACGTGCGGCCCGCCGGCGACGGCCGCGACGACCTGGCGCCGGGCGCGATCCTGCT
Organism: Frondihabitans sp. OV104; assembly: GCF_057787745.1. NCBI lineage: Bacteria > Bacillati > Actinomycetota > Actinomycetes > Micrococcales > Microbacteriaceae > Frondihabitans > Frondihabitans sp. OV104. The sequence goes on along the minus strand of NZ_CM173541.1, from coordinate 1,142,838 downwards.
CGACCACCGTCGCGTGCTGGTCGGAACGACGACTCGGGCCCTCGAGCTGCTGACCGTGCAGCCGGCAGGCAAGAAGCCGATGGCGGCGGGGGACTGGCTGCGCGGCGTGCCCGACCGCGACGGGCTGCGCTTCGACGGGAGCCCCTCGTGAGCGGCGACGGACGCCAGGGCACGGGTCGGCCCGGCGGCGGCAGCGGTAGCGGCGGACAGCCCGGCAGCGGCCGCCCGAGCCGCGGCCAGCGCGCCCCGCGCCCCGAGCCGCACGTGCAGCCCGCCCGCCAGGTCGCGCTCGACGTGATCCGCGCAGTCGAGCACGACGACGCCTACGCCAACCTCCTGCTGCCCCAGCGCATCGCGCGGGCCGGCCTCGACGCCGCCGACGCGGGCCTCGCCACCGAGCTCACCTACGGCACCCTGCGCATGTCGGGCTACTACGACCGCGTGATCGCGATCGCCGCCCGCCGCCCGACCTCCGAGATCGACCCGGCCCTGCTCGACGTGCTCCGTCTGGGCGCGCACCAGCTGCTCTCGACCCGCGTCGCCCCGCACGCGGCTGTCGACGAGTCGGTGTCGCTCGCCCGCCAGGTCGGCAGCCGCTCCGGCACCGGCTTCGTGAACGGCGTGCTCCGCACGATCTCGCGCACCGAGCCCGGCGTGTGGCTGGAGCGCGTGCTGGAGCTCGCGACGAGCGTCGACGACGCCCTGGCCGCCCGGTACTCGCACCCGGAGTGGGTCGTCCGCGCCCTGCGCGGAGCCCTGGCCGCCGAGGGGCGCGCCGACGAGCTCGAGACGCTGCTGGCCGCCGACAACGAGCCGGCGCGCGTGAGCCTCGTCGCCCTCCCCGGTCTGGCGAAGGTCACCGGCGAGTCCGGCCGCTTCTCGCCTCTGGCCATCACCGCTCCCGCCGGCGATCCCGGCGCCCTGCCCCGGGTGGCATCCGGCAAGGTTCGAGTGCAAGATGAAGGTTCGCAGCTCGCCGCCCTCGCCCTGTCGCGAGTCGCGCCGGTCGCGGCGGGCGAGCGCTGGCTCGACATGTGCGCGGGGCCTGGCGGAAAGGCCGCGCTGCTCGCAGCCGAGGCCGCGATGGGCGGCGCCGTCCTCACCGCGAACGAGATCGTCCCCGGGCGCGTGGGGCTGGTCCGCCAGGCGCTCTCGGCTGTCGCTCCCGACGTGGCCGTGCGCCAGGGCGACGCGACGCTCATCGGCGGGGCCGAGCCCGAGTCGTACGACCGGATCCTCCTCGACGCCCCGTGCACCGGCCTCGGAGCGCTCCGCCGCCGACCCGAGGCCCGCTGGCGCAAGCAGCCGCGCGACGTCGCCGAGCTCACCGGCCTACAGTCGGCGCTGTTCGACTCGGCCCTCGCCGCGCTCGCCCCCGGCGGGACCCTGGCGTACGTCACCTGCTCGCCGCACACCGCCGAGACCCGCGCGGTCGTCGAGGCCGGCCTCAAGCGGTGGTCGCGCGACGGCGGGGCCGCGGTCGAGACGCTCGACGCCACGGCCGTGCTCGGAGGGATCGCCACGGCGCCGCTCGACCTCGGCGCGGGCCCCTTCGCCCAGCTCTGGCCGCACCGCCACGGCACCGACGCGATGTTCGTCGCGCTGCTCCGCAAGGCGCGCTGACCGCCGCCGCGCCCGCCTGCACCACACCACGATCAGGACTCCGCCCCACGCAACACGGTGGTGCCCAGTCCCGATCGTGGTGCCGAGGCGCCAAACGACGACCCGATAGGCTTGCCCCCGTGCCAATCCGCATCAGCCCCAGCATCCTCTCGGCCGATTTCGCGAACCTCGAGCGCGACCTGAACCGCATCAGCACCGCCGACCTGGTCCACGTCGACGTGATGGACGCCCACTTCGTGCCCAACCTCACCCTCGGCCTCCCGATCGTGCAGCGCATCCAGGAGGTGAGCCCCGTGCCGCTCGACGTGCACCTGATGGTGGAGGACGCCGACCGCTGGGCCCCGCAGTACGCCGAGACCGGAGCCAGCTCGGTGACGTTCTCGTTCGAGGCCGCGGCAGACCCGCGTTCCTGCGCCCGTGCCATCCGAGCCGCCGGCGCCCGCGCGGCGATCGCCGTCAAGCCCGGCACGCCCGTCGAGCCCGTGCTCGAGCTGCTCGACGAGATCGACATGATCCTCGTGATGACCGTCGAGCCGGGCTTCGGCGGGCAGTCGTTCATCAGCGAGACCATGCCCAAGCTGCGCGCGGCCCGCGCCGCGATCGACGCGTCGGGCCACGACGTCTGGCTCGAGGTCGACGGCGGCATCAACGACCAGACGATCGTCACCGCCGTCGAGAACGGCGCCGACACGATCGTCGCCGGCTCCAGCGTGTACGGCCCGGCCGGGAGCCCCGAGCCGGCCGAGCGCATCGCCGCACTCCGTGCCGCCGCGAGCCAGGTAGCCTAGGCCCGTGAAATCGTTCGACGACCTGTTCGCAGAGCTCAGCGCCAAGATCGCTGAGCGCCCCGAGGGCTCCGGCACCGTGACCGAGTTCGACGCGGGGGTCCACCAGATCGGCAAGAAGATCGTCGAAGAGGCGGCCGAGGTGTGGATGGCCGCCGAGTACGAGGGCGACGTCGCCACCGCCGAGGAGATCTCGCAGCTGCTCTACCACCTGCAGGTGCTGATGCTGGCGAAGGGCCTGACCCCGGCCGACGTGTACCGACATCTCTGAGACCGGCCCCGCTCCCGTCACCTCAACAGAAATCGGACCAATGCTCCGCGTCGCAGTACCGAACAAGGGCTCGCTCAGCGAGACCGCTTCCCAGATGCTCTCCGAGGCCGGCTACTCCGGCCGACGCGACCCCAAGTCGCTGTACCTCTCCGACGACCGCAACGGCGTCGAGTTCTTCTACCTCCGGCCTCGCGACATCGCGACCTACGTCGGGTCGGGCGCCCTCGACGTCGGCATCACCGGCCGCGACCTGCTGCTCGACTCGGGCTCGTCGGCCAAGGAGGTCGCCGCCCTCGACTTCGGCTCGTCGACGTTCCGCTTCGCCGGGCCCACCGGCACGTACCGAGAGCTCGCCGACCTCCAGGGCGTGCGGGTGGCGACCAGCTACTCGGGCCTCGTGGGCGACTTCCTCGCTGAGAACGGCATCACCGCCGAGCTCGTCCAGCTCGACGGAGCCGTCGAGAGCGCGGTGCAGCTCGGCGTCGCCGACGCGATCGCCGACGTCGTCGAGACCGGCACCACGCTCCGCGCTGCGGGCCTCGAGATCTTCGGCCCCGTGATCCTCAAGTCGACGGCCGTGCTGATCGCGTCCGACGAGGCGACAGCGGGCCTCGACGTGCTCCAGCGCCGCCTGCAGGGAGTCCTCGTGGCCCGCCAGTACGTGCTGATGGACTACGACCTGCCCGTGCGCCTCCTCGACGAGGCGACCAGGCTCGCGCCCGGCATCGAGTCGCCGACCGTCTCGCCGCTGCACGACCCCGAGTGGGCCGCCGTCCGCGTGATGGTGCCGCGTACGGACACCAACCAGATCATGGACGCCCTGTACGACCTGGGCGCCCGCGCGATCCTGGTCAGCCCTATCCACGCCGCAAGGCTGTAGCCGTGAGTGCGGATTCCACCCTCGCGGTCCGGGTCATCCCGTGCCTCGACGTGGCTGCCGGCCGCGTGGTCAAGGGCGTCAACTTCCTGAACCTGCGCGACGCCGGCGACCCGGTCGAGCTCGCCCGCAAGTACTACGAGCAGGGCGCCGACGAGGTCACCTTCCTCGACGTGACCGCGACTGTCGAGGAGCGCGCCACGATGTACGAGGTCGTGCGGGCCACGGCCGAGCAGGTCTTCATCCCGCTGACCGTCGGCGGGGGAGTCCGCTCCACCGACGACGTCGCGCGCCTGCAGGCGTCCGGCGCCGACAAGGTCGGCGTCAACAGCGCCGCCATCGCCCGCCCCGACCTGCTCGGCGAGATCGCCGACCGCTTCGGTGCGCAGGCGCTCGTGCTGAGCCTCGACGTCAAGCGCTCGGATGCCACGCCGTCCGGCTTCGTCGTCACGACGCACGGCGGCCGCCAGGAGACCTCGCTCGACGCCCTCGCCTGGGCCCGCGAGGCCGTCGAGCGCGGCGCCGGCGAGCTGCTCGTCAACTCGATCGACGCCGACGGCACGAAGCAGGGCTACGACCTCGAGCTCGTCGCCCTCATGCGCGAGGTCTCGAGAGTCCCGGTGATCGCCTCGGGCGGCGCAGGGTCGCTCGAGCACTTCGCGCCGGCTGTCCGGGCGGGCGCGGATGCTGTGCTCGCGGCCTCCGTGTTCCACAATGGAGAGCTGACGATCGGCGAGGTCAAGCAGAGCCTCGCCGAATCCGGCGCGATCGTCCGCTGACACTGCGTCAGCCAACGACCAGCCACCCGAGAGAGAACGAGACCATGGCCGAGCAGCTCACCCGCGAGACCGTCGAGCCCGTCATCGAGCGCGCGGCATTCGACGCCAAGGGGCTGCTGCCGGCCATCATCCAGGAGGCCTCGACCAGAGACGTCCTGATGATGGGGTGGATGGACGCCGAGGCGCTCCGCCGCACGCTGACCGAGGGGCGCGTGACCTTCTGGTCGCGCTCCCGCCAGGAGTACTGGCGCAAGGGCGACACCTCGGGCCACTTCCAGTACGTCCGCAGTGCCGCCCTCGACTGCGACGGAGACACCCTCCTGGTGACCGTCGACCAGGTCGGAGCCGCGTGCCACACCGGCGAGCACGCCTGCTTCGACGTCGACCCCCTCGACCCCACGATCGGCTCTCCGAATGACTGACACCGCGACGGCCTCGGCCGAACCGCACACCACGACGCGCTCGGAGTTCGACGCGCTCCTCGACGGCCATCGCGTCATCCCGGTCGTCCGCAGCCTCTTCGCCGCCGAAGAGACCCCGGTCGGCATGTACCGCAAGCTCGCCGACTCCCGTCCGGGCACCTTCCTGCTCGAGTCCGCCGAGCAGGGCGGCATCTGGTCGCGGTACTCGTTCGTGGGCGTCTCCTCCTTCGGCGTCCTCACCACCGAGGCGGGCGCAGGAACCGCCACGGCCTGGATCGACTACGGCATGTCGGGCGCTCGCGCCTTCGGAGACGCCGTCGGGCAGCCGCTCGAGGTGCTCTCCGCCCTCTTCGACCGCTGGAAGACCCCGGTGATTTCGGGGTACCCGCCGCTCACGGGCGGGCTCGTCGGCTTCATCGGGTGGGAGGCCGTCCGTCAGCTCGAGCACCTGCCCGACGCCCCGCCGGCGGAGTTCGACGTTCCTGCGCAGGCTCTCTGCTTCGTCTCGGAGCTCGTGGTCATCGACCACCGCACGGGCACGGCGCTGCTGATCGCGACCGCGCTCAACGACGGGACCGACGACGCCGACACGCTGTGGAGGGCAGCCCAGGCGCAGCTCGACGCCCTGCAGACGACGCTGGCCCAGCCGAGCCCCGCGCACCTCGCCGACGTCGACATCAGCATCGATCCGCAGCCGGTGCGGCGCTCGACCGACGCCGAGTACGCCGAGGCCATCGAGCGGTCGAAGGGGTTCATCCGCGACGGCGACGTCTTCCAGGTCGTCATCTCGCAGCGCTTCGACCACGAGCTGACGGCCCCCGCCATCGACGTGTACCGCGTGCTGCGCACGCTCAACCCGAGCCCGTACATGTACCTCGTCAGCCTCGAGGACACCGACGGCAAGCCGTACCAGATCGTCGGATCGAGCCCCGAGGCCCTCGTCAAGGTGCAGGGCACGCGCGCGTACTCGCACCCCATCGCCGGCTCGAAGCCCCGCGGGGCCACGCCCGAGGAGGACCTCGCGCTGGCCACCGCCCTCGAGGGCGACGAGAAGGAGCGCGCCGAGCACCTGATGCTCGTCGACCTCGCCCGCAACGACCTGCTGAAGGTGTGCCGCCCGGGCTCGGTCGAGGTGACCGAGTTCATGCACGTCGAGCGGTTCAGCCACATCATGCACCTCGTCTCGAGCGTCGAAGGCGACCTCATGCCCGGCACGAACGCGATCGACGCGTTCCGCGCCACGTTCCCCGCCGGGACCCTCTCGGGTGCGCCCAAGCCGCGCGCCCTCGAGATCATCGACGAGCTCGAGCCCGCGCAGCGCGGCGTCTACGGGGGAGTCGTGGGCTACTTCGACTTCGCCGGCAGCGCCGACGTCGCCATCGCGATCCGCACCGTGCTGCTGCAGCCCGGCGTGGCCCGCGTCCAGGCCGGGGCAGGCCTCGTGGCCGACTCCGACCCGGCCTCCGAGAACCAGGAGGCCCGCAACAAGGCGGCGGCCCCCCTCCGCGCGGTCGCCGTCGCGAACGCCATGATCAGCCTCCACTGAATCGACCCCCATGAGAACCCGCTCCACCAAGCTCCCCTCGATCCTGATCGGCTTCGCGCTGTCGGGGGTCGTGCTCCTCGCCTACACGCAGACCTGGGTCAGCGTGAACGTCACGAGCCCCAGCGGCGGCAAGGTCGACGTCGCCGCCGCCGGCAGCGCCGCGGCCCCCGCACTGTCCGCCCTGTCGCTGGCCGGCCTCGCCCTGTTCGGAGCGATCACGATCGCCGGCCCGGTGTTCCGCGTCGTGCTCGGCGCCCTCGAGGTGCTGCTCGGCGGCTGCGTCGTCCTCTCGGCGATCCTCGCGACCGTCGATCCCGTGGCCTCCGCCACCACCGCCATCACCAAGGTGACGGGCATCGCGGGCCGCGACTCGGTCGCGACCATCGTCAACTCGCACTCGATGACCGCGTGGCCCTGGGTGGCCCTCGTCGCCGGGCTGGCCATGGCGGCGCTCGGCGTCGCCGTGATCACGACGTCGCGCCGCTGGCCGGCGTCGGCCCGTCGCTACCAGGCCGTCCGCCTGGTCGCCGCCGACCAGACCGCCGACCCCGTCGTGGCTTGGGACACCCTCACCACCGGCTCGGATCCGACGGCGGCATCCGGCGACAGGCCCGACGACGCCCGCTAGAGATCGCCGCACCCGATAGACTCGGGGCGAACCCCCAGCAATTCAAGGAGCACCGTGAGCACAGGTACATCGAACAGTGTGGCCCCGGCTGAGTCGAGCACCGACGACAGCCACGACGCCGGCGAGGGCCACGGCAACTCGCCCGCCGCCTGGACGGCCGTCGTCATCATGCTCGTCGCGTTCGCCGTGGGCACCATCGCGTTCTGCTTCGACGTGCCCATCGTCGTCTGGATCGCCGCGGGCTTCGAGATCGTCGGCCTGCTCGTCGGCCTCGTCATGAAGCGGATGGGATACGGCGTCGGCGGTCACCGCTACGTGCCGAAGGCCCACCACTAAGTGCTCGACGACCTCTACGCGGGGGCCCTCGCCGACGCCGCCGCGCGTCGCGACCTGCTCCCTCTTGCCGACGTCGAGCGCGCAGCACTGGCGCAGACTCCGGCCATCGACGCCCGAGCGGCCCTCCAGCCGGCCGATCGCGTCAAGATCATCGCCGAGGTGAAGCGTGCGAGCCCCTCGCGCGGCGCCCTCTCCGACATCGCCGATCCCGCGTCGCTGGCCCACTCGTACGAGACCGGCGGTGCCAGCGCCATCAGCGTGCTGACCGAGGGTCGCAAGTTCAAGGGCACGCTCGCCGACCTCGAGGCCGTTCGCGACGCCGTGTCGGTGCCGGTCCTGCGCAAGGACTTCATCGCCGAGCCCTACCAGGTCTTCGAGGCGCGTGCCGCCGGCGCCGATCTCGCACTGCTCATCGTCGCCGGCCTGCCCCAGCAGAAGCTCATCGAGCTGCACGAGCTCGTGCTCGAGCTCGGGATGACCGCGCTCGTCGAGACCCACTCCGCCGAGGAGGTCGTCCGCGGGCTCGACGCCGGCGCCACCGTCCTGGGAGTCAACGCCCGCGACCTCACCACCTTCGAGCTCGACCAGGATCTCTTCGGCAGCCTCGCCGACAGCATCCCGTCGGGTGTCGTCCGCGTCGCCGAGTCGGCCGTCAAGTCACCGGCCGATGTAGCGCACTACCGCCGTTCCGGCGCCGACGTCGTCCTCGTGGGCGAAGCCCTCGTGGTCCACGGCGACCCCGTCGACGCGCTCACCACCTTCCTGGAGATCTGATGCCCAACCTGCGCGACGTCGTCGGCCCCTACTTCGGCGACTTCGGCGGCCGATTCGTTCCCGAGTCGCTGATCGCCGCGCTCGACGAGCTCGACGAGGCCTACAAGGCCGCGGCCGTCGACCCCGCGTTCCAGGCCGAGCTGCTCGAGCTCCACAAGACCTACACGGGCCGCCCCTCGATCATCACCGAGGTGCCCCGCTTCGCGGAGCACGCCGGCGGCGCCCGCATCATCCTGAAGCGCGAAGACCTCAATCACACCGGCTCGCACAAGATCAACAACGTTCTCGGTCAGGCACTCCTGGCTCGACGACTCGGCAAGACGCGTCTCATCGCCGAGACCGGGGCCGGCCAGCACGGAGTCGCGACGGCGACCGCCGCGGCGCTGTTCGGCATGGAGTGCGTGGTCTACATGGGCCAGGTCGACACCGAGCGCCAGGCGCTCAACGTCGCCCGCATGCGCCTGCTCGGTGCCGAGGTCGTGTCTGTCGCGACCGGCTCGCGCACGCTGAAAGACGCCATCAACGACGCCCTGCGCGACTGGGTCTCCAGTGTGGAGACCACGCACTACGTGCTCGGCACCGTCGCGGGCCCGCACCCGTTCCCGACGATGGTGCGCGATTTCCACAAGATCATCGGCGAAGAGGCCAAGGTCCAGGTCCGGGAGCTCACCGGCGGGCTGCCCGACATCGTCGCGGCCTGCATCGGCGGCGGCTCCAACGCCATCGGCATCTTCGACGCGTTCCTCGACGACCCCTCCGTCGAGCTCCGCGGCTTCGAGGCCGGCGGCGACGGCATCGAGTCCGGCCGCCACGCCGCGTCGATCACCCTGGGTCGCACTGGCGTGCTCCAGGGTGCGAAGTCGTACCTCATGCAAGACGAAGACGGCCAGACCGTCGAGAGCCACTCCATCTCGGCCGGTCTCGACTACCCCGCGGTCGGTCCCGAGCACGCGTGGCTCTCGAAGATCGGCCGCGCGCAGTACGAGCCCGTCACCGACGCCGACGCGATGGAGGCCTTCCGGCTCCTCACTCGCACGGAGGGCATCATCCCGGCCATCGAGTCGTCTCACGCCCTTGCGGGCGCTATCCGCCTCGGCCGGGACCGCGGGCCGGGCACCACGATCCTCGTCTCGCTCTCCGGCCGCGGCGACAAGGACGTCGCGACGGCGTCTCGCTACTTCAACATCCTCGACGAGGGGGCCGAGCAACTGTGATCAGCGCCTCCAGCAAGCTCGGCTCCGCTATCCACTCCCGCACCGACGCCGGATCGGGAGCCGTCATCGGCTACCTGCCCGCCGGGTTCCCCGACCTCCAGACGTCCATCGACGCGGCGGTCACCCTCGTGAACAACGGCGTCGACGTCATCGAGCTCGGCCTGCCGTACTCCGACCCGGTCATGGACGGCCCGGTCATCCAGGCGGCCACCCAGCGCGCCCTGGCCGAAGGCTTCCGCGTCCGCGACGTGTTCCCCGCCGTCCGCGAGATCACCTCGCAGGTCGCGGCGCCCGTCGTCGTCATGACCTACTGGAACCCGGTCTCGCAGTACGGCGCCCAGCGCTTCGCCGACGACCTCGCATCTGCCGGGGGAGCCGGTCTCATCACGCCCGACCTCGTTCCCGACGAGGGCGCCGAGTGGATCGCCGCCGCGAACGCCGCCGATCTCGACCGCGTCTTCCTCGCCGCGCCGTCGTCCAGCGACGCCCGCGTCGCCCAGGCCGTCGAGGCGAGCCGCGGCTTCGTCTACACCGTCTCCACCATGGGCATCACCGGCACCCGCGAGGGCGTCGACTCGGCCGCGGCCACTCTGGTCGCTCGCCTGCGCGCGGCCGGCGTCGACAACGCCTGCGTGGGTCTCGGCATCTCGACCGCCCAGCAGGTCCGCGAGGTACTCGAGTACGCCGACGGCGCCATCATCGGCTCCGCGTTCGTCCGGGCCCTGGCCGAGGGCGGGCTCGAGCAGCTCGCGCGCGTGTCGGCGGATCTGGCTTCGGGCAGTAGAGTCTCCTAGCGTGTCCCGCGTGCCACGGCGCGCCTGCACTCCTCGATTCACACGACGAAAGGCACCTGAACGTTGTTGCCCCTGAGCATCCCGAGTCCCTCTGCCGATTGGCAGTACTTCGATCTCACGGGATGGATCAACAAGACGTTCAACGCGTCGCTGTCGTTCGACATCCGCATCCACGCCTACGCGATCTGCATCCTCCTGGGGATCGTGGCCGCCGTGCTGTTCACGAACGCCCGCCTCAACCGCCGCGGCGCCGAGCGCTGGGTCATCATCGACCTCGCCATCTGGTGCGTGCCCTTCGGAATCGTCGGCGGCCGCGTCTTCCACGTCGTCACGCACCCCGACGACTACTTCAACGGGCAGGCCCTCTGGCACGTCTTCGCGATCTGGGAGGGCGGACTCGCCATCTTCGGCGCCCTGATCTTCGGCGCTCTCGGCGCCTGGCTCGGCTGCCGCCAGACCGGTCTCCGCTTCTCCGTATTCGCCGACGCCCTCGTGCCCGGCCTCATGCTGGCCCAGGCCTTCGGCCGCCTCGGCAACTACTTCAACCACGAGCTCTTCGGCACCCCGACGACTCTGCCGTGGGGACTCGAGATCGAGTCCACCAACGCCGCCTACCCGGTCGGGCTGCCCGCCGGCACCCTGTTCCACCCGACCTTCGCCTACGAGATCCTCTGGAACCTCTTCGGCCTCGCGGTCATCCTGCTGATCAACAAGAACGTCAAGCTCGAGTGGGGCAAGACGCTCGCCCTGTACTTCATCTGGTACGGCTCCGGCCGCATGTGGTTCGAGTCGATCCGCACCGACTACAGCCAGGTGTTCCTCGGATTCCGCGTCAATGTCTGGGCCGCGGCCGCCGCAGTCGTGCTCGGCCTGATCATCTTCATCGTGCAGAGCCGCCGCCACACCGGCCTCGTGCCGAGCGCCTATGTTCCGGGCCGTGGTCCGAACGAGGAGGGCTTCCACCCCGTCATCACCGGTGAGGTCGACCACCCTGAGGTAGACTCGGCGGCAGGCACCGACGACGATGACGACGCGGAGCCCACGGATCGCACCCCATCCGACGCCTCCGCAGATGTGAAGGCCTAACCGGCCGGCAACGATCCAGCACCACCAGCTCTGCACCGGAATCACCAGCACTGCATTCTCAGCACCACAGCACCCCACAAATCACCCCTGGTCCGCACCGAAGACCAGGGGGTCGGCCGGCATTGCCGCATCCGACGAAGCGACTCCTACGGCCACGACCCCGAGCCACGAGACGCCTGCCAGAGTCACTCGGTTTCCTGCCGAGTGGAAGCGAATCGGGCCAGCGACGCCCCGCCCTGCGTTAGTTTTCCTCTACTGGTCATTCAGCGACCAGTTCCCATCGTGAGGACGGATCGACATGGCTCTCACGCCAGCGCACCAGACATTCAGCAGCATCCCGGCGGCCCAGGGTCTCTACGACCCGAGCCTGGAGAAGGACGCCTGTGGCCTCGCCATGGTCGCGACCCTCCGAGGCACGCCAGGACACGACATCATCGACGCCGCCCTCGGCGCCCTGCGCAACCTCGAGCACCGCGGGGCCGTGGGGTCCGACGCGGGCACAGGCGACGGCGCGGGCATCCTCATGGAGGTGCCCGACGCCTTCTTCCGCGATGTCGTCGAGTTCACGCTGCCCGAGGCCGGCCACTACGCGGTCGGCATCGGCTTCCTGCCGACCGACTTCGACGAGCGGGTGACACTCCAGAAGGCGATCGCCAAGATCGCCGCCGAAGAGAGGCTGCGCGTCGTCGGCTGGCGCGACGTCCCCGTCCGCGCCGACGAGCTCGGCACGCTCGCACGCAACGCCATGCCCGCCTTCGAGCAGCTCTTCATCGCGGCCAACCACGGCGAGGACCACGTCTCGGGAATCGAGCTCGACCGCCTGGCGTTCCGTCTGCGCAAGCGCGCCGAGCGCGAGCTGGGCGCCTACTTCACGTCGCTCTCGAGCCGAACCATGGTCTACAAGGGCATGGTCACGACGCTCCAGCTCGAGCCGTTCTACCCCGACCTCTCGGACGAGCGCGTCGCCTCGAAGCTCGCCATCGTTCACTCGCGCTACTCGACGAACACGTTCCCGTCGTGGCCGCTCGCGCAGCCGTTCCGCATGATCGCCCACAACGGCGAGATCAACACCGTGCGCGGCAACCGCAACTGGATGCGCGCGCGCCAGTCTCAGCTCGAGTCCGAGCTCATCGGCGACGTGAAGCCGCTGCTCCCGATCGTGAGCCCGGGCAACAGCGACTCGGCGTCGTTCGACGAGGTCGTCGAGCTCCTGAGCCTGACGGGCCGCTCGCTCCCGCACGCCATCATGATGATGGTGCCGGAGGCGTGGGAGAACCAGGTCGGCATCGACCCGGTGCTCCGCGACTTCTACGAGTACCACTCCATGCTCATGGAGGCGTGGGACGGCCCCGCCGCCGTCACCTTCACCGACGGCTCGCTCGTCGGCGCCACCCTCGACCGCAACGGCCTCCGCCCCGGCCGCTACCTGGTGACCGACGACGGCCTCGTCGTGCTCGCCAGTGAGATCGGCGTGCTCCCCGACATCGACCAGTCGAAGATCGTCCGCAAGGGCCGCCTGCGCCCGGGCAAGATGTTCCTCGTCGACACCGAGGCCGGCCGCCTGATCGAGGACGACGAGATCAAGCAGCAGCTCGCCTCCTCCGAGGAGTACGGCGAGTGGCTCGAGATGGGCCGCCTGCACCTCAAAGACCTGCCCGAGCGCGAGCACATCGTGCACACGCCGGCCTCCGTCACGCGCCGCCAGCGCACCTTCGGCTACACCGAGGAGGAGGTGCGGATCCTGCTCACCCCCATGGCGAAGACCGGAGCCGAGCCCCTCGGCGCCATGGGCAGCGACACGCCCATCGCCGTGCTCTCGGACCGCCCGCGCCTGCTGTTCGACTACTTCACCCAGCAGTTCGCCCAGGTGACGAACCCCCCGCTCGACTCCATCCGCGAGTCGGTCGTGACGAGCCTCAAGGTCGGCCTCGGCCCCGAGCGCAACCTGCTCGCGGCGACTCCCGAGCACGCGAAGCAGGTCATCCTCGACTTCCCGGTCATCGACAACGACGAGCTCGCGAAGATCCAGCACATCGACCCGCGTCCCGGCTCGCGCCTGACGACGACCCTCAGGGGCCTCTACCGCGTCGACAAGGGCCCCCGCGCCATGGAGAAGCGGATCGCGGCGCTCTGCACCGAGGTCGACGAGGCGATCGAGGAGGGCTCGCAGTTCATCGTCCTCTCCGACCGCGACTCGACTGCCGACCTGGCGCCGATCCCGTCGCTCCTCATGCTCGCCGCGGTGCACCACCACCTCATCCGCACCGAGAACCGCATGAAGGTCGGCCTGATCGTCGAGGCCGGCGACGTGCGCGAGGTCCACCACGTGGCGACCCTCATCGGCTACGGCGCTTCGGCGATCAACCCGTACCTGGCCATGGAGACCTGCGAGAACCTGGTCCGCAGCGGCATGATCACGGGCATGTCGCCCGAGCAGGCCGTCAAGAACGTCATCAAGGCTCTCGGCAAGGGCGTGCTCAAGATCATGTCCAAGATGGGCATCTCGACCGTCTCGTCGTACGCGGCCGCCCAAGCCTTCGAGGCCGTCGGCCTGAGCCACGAGTTCATCGACACCTACTTCACCGGCACCTCGACCCGCCTCGGCGGCGTCGGCGTCGACGTGATCGCGACCGAGAACGCCGAGCGCCACCTCAGCGCCTACCCGGCCGACGGCGCGACCGCCGCGCACGAGCGCCTCCAGACCGGCGGCGAGTACCAGTGGCGCCGCGAGGGCCCGCCCCACCTCTTCAACCCGGAGACGGTGTTCCGCCTCCAGCACGCGACCCGCACGCGCCGGTACGACATCTTCCGCGAGTACACGAAGATGGTCGACGACCAGGCCGAGAGCCTGATGACGCTGCGCGGCCTCTTCACGCTGCGCGAGGGAGTCCGCCCCGCTGTGCCGCTCGACGAGGTCGAGCCGGTCTCGTCGATCGTCAAGCGGTTCTCGACGGGTGCGATGAGCTACGGCTCGATCTCGAAAGAGGCTCACGAGACTCTCGCCATCGCGATGAACCGCCTCGGCGGCAAGTCCAACACCGGCGAGGGCGGAGAAGACGTCGACCGTCTCCTCGACCCCGAGCGCCGCAGCGCGGTCAAGCAGGTCGCCTCGGGCCGCTTCGGCGTCACGAGCATGTACCTGACGCACGCAACCGATATCCAGCTCAAGATGGCGCAGGGCGCGAAGCCCGGCGAGGGCGGCCAGCTGCCCCCGTCGAAGGTGTACCCCTGGGTCGCCCGCACCCGCCACGCGACGCCCGGCGTCGGCCTCATCTCGCCGCCCCCGCACCACGACATCTACTCGATCGAAGACCTCAAGCAGCTCATCTTCGACGTGAAGCGCGCCAACCCCTCCGCTCGGGTGCACGTGAAGCTCGTGAGCCAGTCCGGCATCGGCGCGGTCGCGGCGGGCGTGACGAAGGCCCTCGCCGACGTCGTGCTCGTCTCCGGCCACGACGGCGGAACGGGCGCCAGTCCACTGAACTCGCTGAAGCATGCCGGCACCCCGTGGGAGATCGGCCTCGCCGAGACGCAGCAGACGCTTATGCTGAACGGCATGCGCGACCGCGTGGTGGTCCAGGTCGACGGTCAGATGAAGACGGGTCGCGACGTCGTCGTCGCCGCTCTGCTCGGCGGCGAGGAGTTCGGCTTCGCAACGGCGCCGCTCGTCGTCTCCGGCTGCATCCTCATGCGCGTCTGCCACCTCGACACCTGCCCCGTGGGCGTCGCGACGCAGAACCCCGAGCTGCGCGCCCGCTTCTCGGGCAAGGCCGAGCACGTCGTCAACTTCTTCGAGTTCCTGGCTCAGGAGGTCCGCGAGTACCTCGCCGCCCTCGGCTTCCGCTCGCTCGACGAGGCGATCGGCCACAGCGAGATGCTGGGCGTCGACCGCGCCGTCGAGCACTGGAAGGCGTCCGGCCTCGACCTCGAGCCCGTCCTCGTCGGCCCCGACTTCGCCGACGACGAGCCGCGCCGCAACTTCGTGCCGCAGGACCACGAGCTCGAGAAGCACTTCGACAACCAGCTCATCGCGGAGGCGTCCGACGTCATCGACAACGGCGGCCGCATCGATATCTCGCTGCCCATCCGCAACACGGAGCGCGCCGTCGGCACCATGCTCGGCCACGAGGTGACCGTCCGCAACGGCGAGCACGGGCTGCCCGCCGGCAGCATCGACGTGACCCTGACCGGTTCGGCAGGGCAGTCGCTGGGTGCGTTCCTGCCCGCCGGAATCACGCTGCGCCTCATCGGCGACAGCAACGACTACGTCGGCAAGGGGCTGTCGGGCGGCACGGTCATCGTCCGACCGCCGGCGGAGGCCTCGTTCGCCGCCGAAGACAACGTCATCGCCGGCAACGTCATCGGCTACGGCGCGACGCAGGGCTCCCTGTTCATCCGCGGCATCGTGGGCGAGCGGTTCCTGGTCAGGAACTCCGGAGCCTCCGCCGTGGTCGAAGGCGTGGGCGACCACGCCCTCGAGTACATGACCGGCGGCCTCGCGGTGATCCTCGGCGAGACCGGGCGCAACCTCGGCGCCGGCATGTCGGGCGGGACGGCGTACGTGCGCGGTCTCAAGACCGAGAACGTGAACGACGACGCGCTGTCGACCGGCGAGCTGCTGCTGCAGCCGCTCGGCTCCGCCGACATCGAGATCCTCGCCGACCTCCTGCGCCAGCACCTCGAAGAGACCGGCTCGACCGTCGCCGAAGCGCTCCTCGCCGACATCGAGGCGAGCGCCGAGGAGTTCGTCAAAGTCCTGCCCCGCGACTACGCCGCGGTCATGGAGACGCGCCGGACCGCCGCGGAAGAGGGCCTGGACCTCGACGGCGACGAGGTCTGGAACCGGATCATGAGCGTCACGGGTGGCTGAGTTCCGGCGCCCCCTGCCCCTAGTCGTGTCTACCCACAGCAAGGAGGTGTCCCATGGCTGACCCCAAGGGATTCCTGAAAGTCCAGAAGCGAGAGCTTCCCCAGCGCCGCCCCGTGTCGGTTCGGCTCATGGACTACAAGGAGGTCTACGAGCAGCAGGAGTCGGGCGAGCTCCGCCGCCAGGCCGGCCGCTGCATGGACTGCGGCGTGCCGTTCTGCCACCAGGGCTGCCCGCTCGGCAACCTGATCCCGGAGTGGAACGACCTGATGTGGCGCGGCGAGGGCCGCCAGGCGATCGAGCGCCTGCACGCGACGAACAACTTCCCGGAATTCACGGGCCGCCTCTGCCCGGCGCCCTGCGAGGCCTCCTGCGTTCTCGGCATCAACCAGCCTCCCGTCACCATCAAGCAGGTCGAGGTGTCGATCATCGACCAGGCCTTCTCGAACGGCTGGGTCACCCCGCACCCGCCCGAGCGCCTCACGGGCAAGACGGTCGCCGTGGTGGGCTCCGGCCCCGCCGGACTCGCCGCCGCCCAGCAGCTCACGCGCGCCGGCCACACGGTCGCTGTCTACGAGCGCGACGACCGCATCGGCGGCCTGCTCCGCTACGGCATCCCCGACTTCAAGATGGAGAAGAAGCAGATCGAGCAGCGCCTCGCTCAGATGCAGGCCGAGGGCACCCGCTTCCGGGCCGGCGTCGAGATCGGCCGCGACATCACCTGGGATGACCTCCGCGCGCGCTACGACGCTGTCGTGGTCGCCACGGGCGCGACCGTTCCGCGCGACCTCCCGATCCCGGGCCGCGACCAGTCGGGCGTGCACTTCGCCATGGAGTACCTCGTCCAGCAGAACAAGGCCGGCGCCGGAGACAGCGTCGGCGACCAGATCTCAGCCGAGGGCAAGCACGTCGTCGTCCTCGGCGGCGGCGACACCGGCGCCGACTGCATCGGCACCGCGCACCGCCAGGGCGCGCTGAGCGTCACGAACCTGGCCATCGGCACGCAGCCACCCGCGGAGCGCCCCGACAGCCAGCCGTGGCCCACGCAGCCGACGCTGTTCGAGGTCTCCAGCGCCCACGAGGAAGGCGGGGAGCGCATGTTCCTCGCCTCCACCGTCGAGTTCCTGTCGAACGAGGTCGGAGAGGTGCGCGCCATCCGCGTCGCCGAGACCGAGTTCATCGACGGCCGCCGCGTGCCGAAGTCGGGCACGGAGCGCGAGATCCCCGCCGACCTCGTCCTGCTCGCCCTGGGCTTCACCGGCCCCGAGAGCGACGCGCTGGAGAGCCAGCTCGGCCTCCCGATCGACGGTCGCGGCAACGTCCAGCGCGACGGATCGTACGAGACCAGCCAGCCGGGCGTGTTCGTGACCGGCGACGCCGGCCGCGGCCAGTCGCTCATCGTCTGGGCCATCGCCGAGGGCCGTGCCACCGCCGCGGCGGTCGACAAGTACCTCGAGGGTGCGACCTCGCTGCCCTCGCCCGTCAAGCCGACCGACCGGGCTCTGTCCCTGTAGGTCACCGCTCTGACACCCGCTGGTTAGATTCCACCCCCTCGCCGGGAATAGGGTGGACAGCGAAATCACCCCCCAACGAAGGAAAAGATGAGACGAGCAAAGATCGTCGCGACCCTCGGGCCCGCGACGTCGAGCTATGAAGACATCCGAGCGATCATCGATGCGGGCGTCGACGTCGCGCGGATGAACCTCAGCCACGGAACATACGACGTCCACCAGGGGGTGTACGAGAACGTTCGCAAGGCAGCGGCCGACTCCGGACGCGCTGTCGCGGTCCTCGTCGACCTCCAGGGCCCGAAGATCCGTCTCGGCAAGTTCTCCGACGGCCCGCACGAGCTCGCGGTCGGCGACATCTTCAAGATCACGACCGAAGAGATCCTCGGCACGAAGGAGATCTGCGGCACGACGTTCAAGGGCCTTCCGCAAGACGTCTCCGCTGGCGACCCCCTGCTGATCGACGACGGCCGCGTCAAGCTGCGCGTGCTCGACACCGACGGCACCGTCGTCACCACCGAGGTCGTCGTGGCCGGCACCGTCTCGAACAACAAGGGCATCAACCTGCCCGGCGTCGCGGTCAACGTGCCCGCCCTCTCCGAGAAAGACGAGGCCGACCTTCGCTGGGGCCTCCAGCTCGGCGCCGACTTCATCGCCCTCTCCTTCGTCCGCAACGCCGACGACATCGACCGCGTGAACGTGATCATGGGGGAGGAGGGCCGCAAGGTCCCCGTCTACGCCAAGATCGAGAAGCCGCAGGCCGTCGACAACCTCGAGGCCATCATCGACGCGTTCGACGGCATCATGGTCGCGCGCGGCGACCTGGGCGTCGAACTGCCCCTCGAGGCCGTGCCGATCGTCCAGAAGCACGCGGTCGAGCTCTCACGCCGCATGGCCAAGCCGGTCATCGTCGCGACGCAGATGCTCGAGTCGATGATCTCGTCGCCGATCCCGACCCGTGCCGAGACGTCCGACGTCGCGAACGCGGTGCTCGACGGCGCCGACGCGGTCATGCTCTCGGGCGAGACCAGCGTCGGGGAGTTCCCCGTCATCACGGTGCAGACCATGGCCCGCATCGTCTCCTCGACCGAAGAGCACGGCCTCGAGCGCATCCCCGAGCTGGGCACCAAGCCCCGCACGCTCGGCGGAGCCATCACGCTCGCCGCGGCCGAGGTCGCCGAGTTCGTCCAGGCCTCGTACGTCTGCGTCTTCACCGAGGGCGGCGACACGGTGCGCCGCATGGCCCGCCTGCGCCACTCGATCCCGATCGTGGCCTTCACGACCGACGAGGCGATCCGCCGCCGCATCGCGATGAGCTGGGGCGCCCAGGCGTACGTGGTCGAGCCGGTCACGCACACCGACGCCATGTTCAGCCAGGTCGACGACGTCCTCCTCGGCAACGGCCTCGCCCAGGCCGGTGACAAGGTCATCGTGATCTCCGGCTCCCCTCCCGGAATCTCGGGATCGACGAACGACCTCCGCGTGCACCGCGTCGGAGACGCTCACAACGAGGCCGCGCCGGCGTACGCCCGCAGCTAGCGGTCATCCGCTCAGCAGAAGGCCCGTGCCCCTCGGGGTGCGGGCCTTCGCCGTGCCCGGAGGCGGCGGGGCGGATCCTGCGCCCGATCAGAGATGTCGAGGAGGGGCGCGCCAGCCGTGACCCTCCTGAGATTCGGTCATGGCACTGGGCCGCGTCGATAGTGTCGGGGCATGGCGATCGACGGTTCGCACCCCGGGTGCTTCACGCACGGCTCGCGGCTCTATGCGGTGCCGACCAGGACCGGCCACAGCGTCCCCGACACGCGCGAGAGCTACATCGCCGCCGAGCGGGTCCGCCGCACGCGTCGTCGCCCGCGCATCCACTGGACCGCCATCGTCGGGGGAGTCGCCGGCGGTCTCCTGATCGACCTGTCGGCCGTCAACAACGCAGGCGTCAGCGACTGGCTCGCCCTCGCGATGATGTTCGCGCTCGGCGGCCTCGTGGGCTTCGCCAGCGCGATCGGCATCCGAGACGCCTTCGTCGGCCGAGCGCCCGAGCCGGTCGTGCTGCGTCTCCCGGCGGTCGAGATCCCCGGTGACGTCGCCCGGCTGGCGCCCGACGACTCGACAGCCGACGAGCTCGCCCTCTGGAGCCTCGTCACTCGCCGCTACCGCGCGGCCAAGGTCGCCGTCGAGAACCTGCCCTTCGAGAACGACCACGGCCTCTTCGTCAGCGGCCCGACCACGGTCGCCGCCCCTCCGTCGACCGAGGCGCTGGCCTCCGCGGAGCTCACCTACATCACGGCCCGTCACGACTTCGAGCCGGTCGCCGAGCTCCTCGGTCTGCCGCTGCCGCGCTGAGCCCCTTCGCAACTCCGGGCGCAGGAACTCGCCACCCGACGCCGAGCACGAAGAAGCCCCGCCGACCGAAGTCGACGGGGCTTCTCGAGTAAGTCGTTCGACTTAGAGAACGCGGATGTTCTCGGCCTGGAGACCCTTGTTGCCCTGAGCGGTCTCGAATTCGACCTTCTGGTTCTCTTCGAGGTTGCGGTAGCCATCGCCGGCGATCGCGGAGAAGTGCGCGAACACGTCAGTGGATCCGTCGTCGGGGGTGATGAAGCCGAAGCCCTTTTCGGAGTTGAACCACTTCACGGTGCCTGTTGCCATTTTTCTTATTCCTTCAATCAGAGGTGTTCGATCCCGTCCATCGAGATCTCTCGTCGCGGTGCTTTTTTGGTCCGCTCCCTCTAAGAACGATGAGACGAAGCGCCTCATCGCGAAGTACAAATGCGTAACACAACAACCAGTGCGGCTCACACTATCGCAGGCTGACCCCCGAACGCGCGGTTTTCGCCCAAGAAGATCCAATGTGACGCCCGTGTCGTCGCGAATCGACCCTTCATGGAAGCCGGTAGGCTTGTCGCCTGCGCGAATGTGGTGGAATTGGCATACACGGGGCACTCAAAATGCTCTGCCTCACGGCTTGCGGGTTCGAGTCCCGCCATTCGCACGACACGAACGACGACGCTCGTGATTCGCGATGGTGCGAACGTCCAGCAGACGCCCCGTGCTCACGCCCTCGTGTGCACCGAAACGGCGCGCCCCCACGAACAGACCGGTAGGATTCATCCCGTGAGTGATCAAGAAGCACCGTCCGCAGCACCCCGTCGCGTCGTCGTCGCCGAAGACGAGTCGCTCATCCGCCTCGACATCGTCGAGATCCTCCGCGACAACGGGTTCGAGGTCGTCGGCGAGGCCGGCGACGGCGAGACCGCCGTGGCTCTGGCCACCGAGCTCCGGCCCGACCTCGTCATCATGGACGTCAAGATGCCCAAGCTCGACGGCATCTCCGCGGCCGAGCAGCTGTCCAAGAACCACATCGCGCCCGTCGTCCTCCTCACGGCCTTCAGCCAGAAGGAGCTCGTCGAGCGGGCCAGCGAGGCTGGGGCTCTCGCCTACGTCGTGAAGCCGTTCACCCCGAACGACCTCCTTCCGGCCATCGAGATCGCCCTCTCGCGCTACACGCAGATCATCACCCTCGAGGCCGAGGTCGCCGACCTGGTCGAGCGCTTCGAGACCCGCAAGCTCGTCGACCGCGCCAAGGGCCTGCTCAACGAGAAGATGGGGCTGACCGAGCCCGAGGCGTTCCGCTGGATCCAGAAGGCGTCGATGGACCGCCGCCTCACGATGCACGACGTGGCGCAGGCCATCATCGAGCAGCTCAGCGTCAAGAAGTAGCAGTCGCGTTACGGACGGCCGGTCCCTTCGGGGGCCGGCCGTTTTCGCGTCCAGCCCAGAAATTCAAGGAGATTTTTGCCTGCGCAGACCCGGATCGGCGCGGATCGCCCCGCCCGGCGAAAAATCTCCTTGAATTTCTGAGGGCCTAGGCGTCGCGGAGGATGTTCGTGATGCGGACGGTCGACAGGCGCCGGCCCTGCTCGTCGGTCATGACGATCTCGTGGGTCGTGAGCGTGCGGCCGAGGTGCAGCGCCGTGCAGGTGCCCGTGACGACCCCCGACGAGGCGGCCCGGCTGTGCGACGCGTTCAGCTCGATGCCCATGGCGATGCGGCCCTCGCCCGCGTGCACGCTCGCGGCCATCGACCCGAGCGACTCCGCGAGCACGACGTGGGCCCCGCCGTGCAGGATGCCGACCGGCTGGCGGTTGCCCTCGACCGGCATGGTGCCGACGGCTCGGTCGGCGCTCAGCTCGAGGATCTCGATGCCCATCTTCTCGGCCAGCTCGCCGGCGCCGCGACGCTCCAGGAACTCGATTGCGGCAGGGCTGAACGGCTGGTCGGTCACGGTGTCTCCCGGGGTTTCGTCGCGTCAGCTCTCGGGCAGGGACGAGTGTCGGAGGGGGCCGCTAGGCTGACGGGGTGTCGGACGCAGCAAAGCCTACCCTCCTCGTAATCGATGGTCATTCCCTCGCATTCCGGGCCTTCTACGCCCTACCGGTCGACAGTTTCGTCAACCGCGAGGGGCAGCACACGAATGCCATCCACGGCTTCATCTCGATGCTCCTCAACCTGATGAAGAACGAGAAGCCGACCCACCTCGGCGTGGCCTTCGACATCTCGCGCTACTCGTTCCGCACCCGCGAGTACCCCGAGTACAAGGGCACGCGCGATGCGACCCCGGTCGAGTTCGTCGGGCAGATCCCCCTGCTGCAGGAGGCCCTGCACGCCATGGGCATCACGACCATCACCAAAGACGACTTCGAAGCCGACGACATCCTCGCGACGCTCGCCGCCCGCGGCTCGGCAGCCGGCTACACGGTCAAGGTGGTCTCGGGCGACCGAGACGCGATCCAGATGGTCAACGACGACGTCACTCTCCTCTACCCCTCGGCTCGCGGGGTCACCGACCTCACCCGCTACGACCGTGACAAGGTGTTCGAGCGCTACGGCATCGAGCCGCACCAGTACCCCGAGATCGCCGCCCTCGTCGGCGAGACCAGCGACAACCTCATCGGCATCGACAAGGTCGGCGAGAAGACCGCCGTCAAGTGGATCAACCAGTTCGGCTCCCTCGACGAGATCGTCGCGCACCGCGACGAGGTCAAGGGCGTCGTCGGCGACAAGCTCCGCGAGCAGTACGACCGCGCCGTTCGCAACCGCAAGCTCAACCGCCTCGTCACCGACGTCGATCTGCCGGTCGGCCCGGACGACCTCGAGCGCCGCCCCATCGACGTCTCCGCGGTCCGCGAGGTGTTCGACAAGCTGCAGTTCCGCACCCTGCAGGAACGCGTCGTCGCCCTGGCCGACGACTCCGCAGCACCCGCCGAAGCCGAAGCCGTCGCGGCCGGCCCGGCGGCGCCCGTCATCCGCACCCTCATCGACGAGGAGCTCGATCACTGGCTCCGCACTCACGCGGGCGCCGACAAGCCGCCGGTCGGCGTCGCCGTCGAGTACGGCGCCGACGGCACGGTCACGGGCCTCGGCATCGCCGCGCCCGACGACTCCGTGTACGTCCCGTGGGCCGCCGGCCGCGGTGACTACGTCGCCCTCGAGGCCTGGCTCGACACCGAGTCGCCCAAGGTCGTCCACGACTCCAAGCGCGCCTACAAGGCGCTCAAGCGAGCCGGCCTGGAGCTCACCGGCCTCCACGGCGACCCGCGGATCGCGGCCTGGCTGCTGCGCCCCGGCAACCACTCCTTCGTGCTCGCCGACCTCGCCTACGAGCTGCTCGGCGAGCGGATGCCGGTCGCCGACCCCAATCAGCTGGTCCCCGTCGACGAAGCCGGAGGTGTCGCGACCGAGGCCTGGTTCGCGCTCCGCGTCTCCGACGAGCTCGACGAGCTGCTCGACGAGGGCTCCCGCGGCGTGCTCCGCGACATCGAGCTCCCCCTCGTGTCGGTCCTCGGCGACATGGAGCTCACCGGTGTCGCGACCGACCAGCCCGGCCTGCGTGCCCTCTCCGCTCGCCTCGGCGAGTCGGCGGCCAACATCGCCGCCGAGGCGTTCGAGGTCATCGGCCGCGAGGTCAACCTCGGCTCGCCGAAGCAGCTGCAGGAGGTGCTCTTCGAGCAGCTCGACATGCCCAAGACCCGCTCCATGAAGACCGGCTACTCGACCGACGCGGGGTCGCTCGCCGACCTGCAGGACAAGCATCCGCACCCCTTCCTCGGCCTGCTGCTCAAGCACCGCGACGCGACGAAGCTGCGCCAGATCATCGACACGCTCGACAAGGCCGTCGACGGCGGCGGGCGCATCCACACGACGTACGACCAGACTGGCACCACCACCGGCCGGATCTCGTCGATCGACCCGAACCTGCAGAACATCCCGGTCAAGACGGAGGTCGGCCACGAGATCCGCGCCGCCTTCCAGCACGGTCCCGAGTACGAGACTCTGCTCACCGCCGACTACTCGCAGATCGAGATGCGGATCATGGCGCACCTCTCGGGCGACGCCGGCCTCATCCAGGCCTTCACCGAGGGCGAAGACCTTCACCGGTTCGTCGGCGCCCGCATCTTCGGCGTCGAGCCCGCCGACGTGAGCCCGACCATGCGCACGAAGGTCAAGGCGATGTCGTACGGCCTGGCCTACGGCCTCAGCGCGTTCGGCCTCTCGAAGCAGCTCCGGATCGAGACCGCCGAGGCGAAGCAGCTGATGACCGACTACTTCCACCGGTTCGGGGCTGTTCGCGAGTACCTGCGCAACGTGGTCGAGCAGGCTCGCGAAGACGGCTACACCGAGACGATCTTCGGCCGCCGCCGCCCCTTCGCCGATCTGAAGTCGTCGAACCGCGTGCTGCGCGAGAACGCGGAGCGCGCCGCGCTCAACGCTCCCATCCAGGGCTCCGCCGCCGACATCATGAAGATCGCGATGCTCGGCGTCCAGGCCGAGATCGACGAGCGCGAGCTGCAGTCCCGAGTCCTGCTCCAGGTGCACGACGAGCTCATCGTCGAGGTCGCCACCGGCGAGGTGGACGTGATCGAAGACGTCGTCCGCCGCCGCATGGGCTCCGCCGCCGACCTCCGGGTGCCGCTCGACGTCTCCGTGGGCACCGGCGAGAGCTGGGACGCCGCCGCGCACTGAGACGGCGCATGATGGAACAAGAGCACTCCCTTCCGTCCTCGAACAAGGAGCACCCCGTGGCCACCCTCGACGGATCACACGTCAAGAAGCTGATCGTCGCCTGCGACGCCGGCATGGGCTCGAGCATCATGCTCGCCTCC
This sequence comes from Frondihabitans sp. OV104, assembly GCF_057787745.1. Taxonomy (NCBI): domain Bacteria; kingdom Bacillati; phylum Actinomycetota; class Actinomycetes; order Micrococcales; family Microbacteriaceae; genus Frondihabitans; species Frondihabitans sp. OV104. The sequence goes on along the minus strand of NZ_CM173541.1, from coordinate 1,118,168 downwards.
AGCCTCAAGAAGCTGCTGAAGAAGAACGGCGTCCACGTCGAGCACTCGGCGGTCCGCGAGATCCCCGCCGACGCCGATGTCGTCGTCACTCAGAACAACCTGGCCGCCCGCGCGCGCGAAGTCGTCACCGAGGGCACGCCCATCGTGCCGTTCCAGCTCTTCATGGGCGACCCGGCCGTGGCACGGCTCGTCGAGGCGATCCAGTCCGGCTCGACGATCGAGGTCTGACCGCCGCTGTCGGCCGGTCGTCCTAGGCTCGGACCATGAGCTTCGAGTCCACGCCCGCTGTCCGCCAGCCCACCCCGATCGACGCCGTCGCCGAGAAGTGGGTCGACACGATCGTCGACCTCGATCCGAAGTGGGCCACCTGGCTCGGCCGCGAGGGGCGCACCGGCGAGTACGGCGACACCTCGCCGGCCGGCCACGCGGCGTACATCGCCGCCGTGCGCGCGACACTCGACGAGCTCCGCGCGGCACCGGTCGTCGACGCCGTCGACCAGGTCACTCGCGACGATCTCGAGTCCTCGCTCACGCTCGACCTCGAATACGACGCCCTGCACCTGCAGCTGCGCGACCTCAACGTGCTCGCATCGCCCGCCCAGGGCATCCGCGAGATCTTCGACCTCATGCCCACCGCCACCGAGAAAGACTGGCGCGACATCGCCGCGCGCCTCGGCAATGTCGCGGGCGCCCTCGACGGCTATACCGAGACCCTGCGCGCGGGGATCGCCGAGGGCGTCGTGCCCGCCAAGCGCCAGGTAGCCGCGGTGGCCGAGCAGTGCGCGCGCCACTCCGCACCCGGCGGATTCTTCGAGTCGCTGGTCTCGACGCCGGAGCTCGCGGGCGACGCGGTGCTGCCGGAGGCGGTGGGGGAGGCGCTGACGGTCGGAGCGGTGGAGGCTGCCGCCGCGTACACGGCCTTCCGCGAGTTCCTGCTCTCCGAGCTCCTTCCGGCCGCCGGCGACGGCGACGGAGTCGGCCGCGAGGCGTACTCGCTGCACTCGCGGCGGTTCCTCGGGGCGACGGTCGACCTCGACGAGACCTACGAGTGGGGCGTGGCCGAACTCGCGCGCATGACCGCCGAGCAGGAGGCCATCGCCGAGGCCATCGATCCCGGGGCGAGCGTCGCCCGCGCCATCGAGGTGCTCGACGCCGACCCGGCCCGCGTGCTGCACGGCACCGACGCCCTGCGCGAGTGGATGCAGCAGACCAGCGACCAGGCCGTCGAGGAGCTCGGGCGCACCCACTTCGACATCCCGGAGGCGATCCGCACCCTCGAGTGCAGGATCGCCCCGACGCAAGACGGCGGGGTCTACTACACGAGCCCGAGCGACGACTTCACGCGCCCCGGCCGCATGTGGTGGTCGGTTCCTGTCGGCGTCACCACCTTCACCACCTGGCGCGAGAAGACCACGGTGTACCACGAGGGCGTTCCGGGCCACCACCTCCAGCTCGGCCAGGCGGTCTACAACCGCGCGAGCCTCAACACCTACCGCCGCTCGATCGCCGGCACCTCGGGCCACGCCGAGGGCTGGGCCCTCTACGCCGAGCGGCTGATGGACGAGCTCGGCTACCTCGCCGACCCGGCCGACCGACTGGGCATGCTCGACGGGCAGCGGATGCGCGCGGCCCGCGTCGTGCTCGACATCGGCGTGCACCTCGGCAAGGAGTTTCCCGGCACTCCGTCGCACGCGGCCGGAGGCACGTGGGACCACGAGAAGGCCCTCGCCTTCCTCGCCGACAACTACAACGCCGACGAGGCCACGGTGCGCTTCGAGGTCGACCGCTACCTCGGCTGGCCGGGGCAGGCGCCGTCGTACAAGGTCGGCCAGCGCGTGTGGGAGGGGCTCCGTGCCCGGCTCGCGGAGCGCGAGGGCGACGGGTTCGACGTGAAGCGCTTCCACTCGGAGGCACTGGCGCTCGGCGGCGTCGGTCTCGAGACCCTCGAGAAGGCGCTTCTCGGCTGACTGGACGGCCGGGCGGAGGGGGCGAACACGCCGCTCGCCCGGGTTGATCGCCCCTGCGGCAACCCGTTAGAATCGATTGGCGCAAACTGCGTTGAACTATCCGCACGCCGCACTCTCACAATCACCGCGACAGCCTCCGATCCGAACGGATCCTGCTGTCACCGGCGAGATGCGGCCCGAGAAATGCCCAAAACGGAGCAATCACTACATGACAATCGTAACGACCAAGGCACCCAAGCAGGTCGCCGTCAACGACATCGGATCTGCTGAAGACTTCCTTGCCGCGGTCGAAAAGACTCTCAAGTTCTTCAACGACGGAGACCTCATCGAGGGCACCGTCGTCAAGATCGACCGCGACGAGGTCCTCCTCGACGTCGGGTACAAGACCGAGGGCGTCATCCCCTCGCGCGAACTCTCGATCAAGCACGACGTCGACCCCACCGAGGTCGTCAACGTCGGCGACACGGTCGAGGCCCTCGTCCTCCAGAAGGAAGACAAAGAAGGCCGTCTGATCCTCTCCAAGAAGCGCGCTCAGTACGAGCGTGCCTGGGGAGACGTCGAGAAGATCAAGGACGCCGACGGCGTCGTCACCGGTACGGTCATCGAGGTCGTCAAGGGCGGCCTCATCGTCGACATCGGCCTGCGTGGCTTCCTGCCCGCGTCGCTCATCGAGCTGCGCCGCGTCCGCGACCTCACGCCGTACCTCGGCCAGGAGATCGAGGCCAAGATCCTCGAGCTCGACAAGAACCGCAACAACGTCGTCCTCTCGCGTCGCGCTCTCCTCGAGCAGACGCAGTCCGAGAGCCGCACCTCGTTCCTCAACAACCTCCACAAGGGCCAGGTCCGCAAGGGCATCGTGTCGTCGATCGTCAACTTCGGCGCGTTCGTCGACCTGGGCGGCGTCGACGGTCTCGTCCACGTCTCCGAGCTCTCGTGGAAGCACATCGAGCACGCCTCCGAGGTCGTCGAGGTGGGCCAGGAGGTCACCGTCGAGATCCTCGAGGTCGACCTCGAGCGCGAGCGCGTCTCCCTGTCGCTCAAGGCGACGCAGGAGGACCCGTGGCAGGTCTTCGCCCGCACCCACGCCATCGGCCAGGTCGCACCGGGCAAGGTCACGAAGCTCGTTCCGTTCGGTGCGTTCGTCCGCGTCGCGGACGGCATCGAGGGCCTCGTCCACATCTCCGAGCTCTCCGCCAAGCACGTCGAGCTCGCCGAGCAGGTCGTGTCGGTCGGCGACGAGGTGTTCGTCAAGGTCATCGACATCGACCTCGAGCGTCGCCGCATCTCGCTGAGCCTCAAGCAGGCCAACGAGGGTGTCGACCCCGAGGGCACCGAGTTCGACCCCGCGCTCTACGGCATGCTCACCGAGTACGACGACCAGGGCAACTACAAGTACCCCGAGGGCTTCGACCCCGAGACCAACGAGTGGCGCGAGGGCTTCGAGTCCCAGCGCGAGAAGTGGGAGCAGGACTACGCTGCCGCCCAGGCTCGCTGGGAGGCCCACAAGAAGCAGGTCGCGGCGTCGCTGGTCGAAGAGGCCACCGCGTTCGACGTGCCGACCGGCTCCTCGTTCTCGAACGAGTCGACCTCTGGCGCCGGCACCCTCGCCGACGACGAGTCGCTCGCCGCGCTTCGCGAGAAGCTGTCGAACAACAACTAGTCACACCGCACCATCCGCGAACGGCGGTCACCCTCGGGGTGGCCGCCGTTCGGCATTGCAACAGGTGTCGCCTTCCGTCGGGGCACTAGGGTGGAGGCGTGTTCGTAGTGGGATTGACCGGCGGGATCGCCGCAGGCAAGACGATCGTGTCGTCGCGGCTCGCCGAGCGCGGAGCCGCGCACATCGACGCCGACAAGCTGGCGCGCGAGGTCGTCGAGCCGGGGACACCCGGTCTCGCGGCGATCGAGCAGCGCTTCGGTGCGGGAGTCCTCCAGGCCGACGGCAGCCTCGACCGAGCTGCACTCGGTGCGGTCGTGTTCTCGGACGCCGATGCCCGCAGAGCCCTCGAGGCCATCACGCACCCGGCCGTCCAGGCGCTCAGCCAGGAGCGCATGCGGGAGTCCGTCGCCCACGACCCGACCCGCGTCGTCGTCTACGACGTGCCGCTGCTCGTCGAGGCCAGGGGAGCGGGCGAGTTCGACCGCGTCGTCGTCGTGCACGCGCCTCGGGCGATGCGGATCAAGCGCCTCGTCGCGCTCCGCGGCATGGCCGAGGCCGACGCCGTCCGCCGGGTCGACGCGCAGGCGTCCGACGACGAGCGGCTGGCAGTCGCCGACGACGTCATCGACTCGTCGAGCAGCCTCGAGTCGACCGTCCAGCAGACCGACGCCCTCTACCGGAAGCTCGCGGCTCTCGCACTCGAGAAGGCGTAGCCGCCTGTTCGCTCCCAGCGGCGGCGGTCGGCGTCTCCCGGCGGACGAGTGTCGGTGGCCACTCGTAGACTTGTTCTATGGAACCGACTCGCAGCGTCCGCCCCTTCGAAGTGGTCAGCGAGTACCAGCCGAGCGGCGATCAACCAGCCGCCATCGCTGAACTCGCCGGCCGAATCAACGCCGGTGAGACCGACGTCGTGCTTCTCGGCGCAACCGGTACCGGCAAGTCCGCGACGACCGCGTGGCTCGTCGAGGCCGTGCAGCGTCCGACCCTGGTGCTGGCCCACAACAAGACGCTCGCCGCCCAGCTGGCCAACGAGTTCCGAGAGCTGTTCCCGAACAACGCCGTCGAGTACTTCGTCTCGTACTACGACTACTACCAGCCCGAGGCGTACGTCCCGCAGACCGACACCTTCATCGAGAAAGACTCCTCGGTCAACGCCGAAGTCGAGCGCCTGCGCCACTCGACCACGAACTCGCTGCTCAGCCGGCGCGACGTCATCGTGGTCTCGACCGTCTCCTGCATCTACGGCCTCGGTACGCCCGAGGGCTACATGGAGGCGATGATCGCGCTCCAGGTCGGCATGCAGATCCCGCGCGACCAGCTGATCCGGCGCTTCGTCGCCATGCAGTACCAGCGCAACGACATCGACTTCTCGCGCGGCAACTTCCGCGTGCGCGGCGACACGATCGAGATCATCCCGATGTACGAGGAGCTCGCCGTGCGCATCGAGATGTTCGGCGACGAGATCGAGGCGCTCTACTACCTCCACCCTCTGACCGGCGACGTCGTGCGCACCGTCGAGGCCGTCTCGGTGTTCCCGGGCTCGCACTACGTGGCCGGCACCGACGTGATGCACCGCGCCATCGGCACGATCAAAGAAGAGCTCGCCGTGCGGCTCGAAGAACTCGACAAGCAGGGCAAGCTCCTCGAGTCGCAGCGTCTGCGCATGCGCACCACGTTCGACCTCGAGATGATGGAGCAGATCGGCTTCTGCAACGGCATCGAGAACTACTCGGCCCACATCGACGGCCGCTCGCCGGGCGAGGCGCCGCACTGCCTGCTCGACTACTTCGCCGACGACTTCCTCGTCGTGATCGATGAGTCGCACGTCACCGTGCCGCAGATCGGCGCCATGTACGAGGGTGACGCGTCGCGCAAGCGCACTCTCGTCGATCACGGGTTCCGCCTGCCGAGCGCGCTCGACAACCGGCCGCTCAAATTCGACGAGTTCCTCGACCGGGTCGGCCAGAAGGTCTACCTGTCGGCGACGCCGGGCCGCTATGAGCTCGGCATCACCGACAGCGTGGTCGAGCAGATCATCCGTCCGACAGGCCTCATCGACCCGAAGATCGTCATCAAGCCGTCGGAGGGGCAGATCGACGACCTCCTCGAAGAGATCCGACTCCGCACCGAGCGCGACGAGCGCGTCCTGGTGACGACCCTGACGAAGAAGATGGCCGAAGAGCTCACCGACTTCTTCACCGAAGCGGGGGTACGGGTGCGCTACCTGCACTCCGATGTCGACACGCTCCGTCGTGTCGAGCTCCTCACCGAGCTGCGGCAGGGCGTCTACGACGTCCTCGTCGGCATCAACCTGCTGCGCGAGGGCCTCGACCTCCCCGAGGTGTCGCTCGTGGCCATCCTCGATGCCGACAAGGAGGGCTTCCTCCGCTCGTCCACCTCGCTGATCCAGACGATCGGCCGCGCCGCCCGCAACGTCTCGGGCGAGGTGCACATGTACGCCGACAAGATGACCGACTCGATGAAGCAGGCGCTCGACGAGACGGACCGTCGCCGCGAGAAGCAGGTCGCCTACAACCTCGAGCGCGGCATCGATCCGCAGCCGCTCCGCAAGAAGATAGCCGACATCACCGCGGTGCTCGCCCGCGAAGGAGCCGACACGGCCGAGCTGCTCGCCGGCCGCCAGGGCGGCAAGCGCGCCCCGACGCCGAACCTCCGCCGCGAGGGCATGGCGGCCGGTGCGGCCGGCGGGCTCGAGACGATCATCGCCGACCTCAACGAGCAGATGCTGCAGGCCGCTGCAGAGCTCAAGTTCGAGCTGGCCGGCCGCCTGCGCGACGAGGTCGCCGACCTCAAGAAAGACCTCCGGCAGATGGAGGCCGCGGGCCATGTCCGCTGAGCCCGGGGCGCCGCGCCTCCGGGTCGTCGTCACCGGAGCGAACGCAGGTCTCGGCTACTTCGTCACCGAGCAGCTCGCCGCCACCGGCGCGGTGGTCATCCTGGCATGCCGTGACGCGGCCCGCGCGCAGGCGGCTGTCGACAGCATCCGCTCCCGCCTGCCGGACGCACAGCTCGAAGTCGTCATCGCCGACCTCGCGAACCTGGAGTCGATCCGCACGGCCGCCGCAGAGATCCGCGCGGGCGGCCCGGTCGACGTGCTCGTCGCCAACGCCGGCGTCGTCGGCTCGCGGTCGCGAGCGACGACCTCCGACGGCTTCGAGCTGCAGTTCGGTACCAACCACCTCGGCCACTTCGCGCTGATCTCGCACCTGATGCCGGCACTGAAGGCCGCGAAGGCCGGGCGCATCGTGCACCTCGGCAGCATCAGCCACCGCTGGGTGCGACTCGATCTCGACGACCCGATGATGGTGACCCGCTACCGCGGCTACGTCGCGTACGCGCGGTCGAAGCTCGCCGTGATGACCTTCGGGTTCGACCTCGACCGGCGACTCCGCGCCTCGGGCTCGAGCGTCCGAAGCGTCGTCGCCCATCCCGGCTTCGCTCTCGAGAACCTGACCGAGCGCCGGCCCGGCATCGTCCGGCGCCGCTGGCTCCCCGCCCCGATCATCGGCCTCATGCGGACGGTCTCGCAGGGTAAAGACCAGGGCGCGCGGCCCTTGGCGCACGCCGCCGTCGGCGCCGATGCGCAGGGTGGCGAGTACTGGGGGCCCGACGGCTGGTTCCAGCTGACCGGCGCCCCCGCCGTCGTGCGGGCCAAGAAGCACGCGCACGGCCGCAAGGCGGCGACCCGCCTCTGGAACCTCTCCGTCCGCCTCACCCGGGTGCAGCCCTCTGTCGACTGAGACCGCCCGCCGACTTCCGAAATCCGAACGCCGTAGAATGGACACAGTGTCGACTTCACCCGCGCAGACCCCCAAGAAGACTCCCTCCAAGGCTCCGAAGAAGGCCGCACCAGCGGCTGAGACGGTCCTGACCCCGGCCGTCGTCTCCGCCTCGATCACCGACCCCGGCGATGTCTCGACCCTGACAGTCCGCGGCGCACGAGTCCACAACCTGCAGAATGTCGACCTCGCGATCCCGCGCGACTCGCTCGTGGTGTTCACCGGCCTGAGCGGCTCGGGCAAGTCGTCCCTCGCGTTCGACACGATCTTCGCCGAGGGCCAGCGCCGCTATGTCGAGTCCCTGTCGGCGTACGCGCGGCAGTTCCTGGGCCAGGTGGATCGACCCGACGTCGACTTCATCGAGGGCCTCAGCCCCGCCGTCTCGATCGACCAGAAGTCGACCAACCGCAACCCGCGGTCGACCGTCGGCACGATCACCGAGATCTACGACTACATGCGCCTGCTCTGGGCCCGCATCGGAATCGCCCACTGCGCCGTCTGCGGTGAGACGATCAGCAAGCAGACGGTCCAGCAGATCGCCGATCAGCTGATGACGCTCGAGACGGGCCGCCGGTACCAGGTGCTCAGCCCCATCGTGTCGCAGAAGAAGGGCGAGTTCGTCGACCTCTTCAAAGAGCTGGCCTCGTCGGGCTACTCGCGAGCGATCGTCGACGGCGAGCAGATCCAGCTCAGCTCGCCGCCGGTTCTGAAGAAGCAGATCAAGCACGACATCTCGGTGGTCATCGATCGCCTGGTCGCCTCCGACGACGTCCTCTCGCGCCTCACCGACTCCCTCGAGACGGCGCTCCGCCTCACCGACGGCCTCGTGACCATCAACTTCGTCGACGAGACGGGCCCGGCAGCGTTCCGCACATTCTCCGAGAAGCTCTCGTGCCCGAACGGCCACCCCGTCCAGCTCACCGAGATTGAGCCCCGGACCTTCTCGTTCAACGCGCCGTTCGGCGCGTGCCCCGAGTGCTCCGGCCTCGGAACGAAGATGTCGGTCGACTCCGACCTCCTGCTGGGCGACGACGAGCTGAGCCTCGCCGAGGGCGTGATCCTGCCCTGGACCCAGTCGGGCAAGGGCCTCTACAACTACTTCCAGAAGCTCCTCGAAGGCCTCTCTGGCGACCTCGGCTTCTCGCTCAAGACGCCGTGGCGCGACCTCTCGGCCGAGGTGAAGAAAGCGGTGCTCGAGGGCAACGACTTCGAGGTCACGGTGCGCTACCGCAACCGCTTCGGCCGCGAGATGAAGTACTCCACCGGCTTCGAGGGCGTCATGCCCTACATCGAGCGCAAGTACGCCGAAGCCGAGAGCGACTCGCAGCGACAGCGCTACGCCAGCTACCTCCGCGAGATCCCCTGCGTCGTCTGCAAGGGCAAGCGCCTCAAGCCCGAGGTGCTGGCCGTGCTCGTCGACGGGCGCAACATCGCCGACGTGTCCGAGCTCAGCCTCACCGACGCGTTCTCGTTCATGAACACCGTCGAGCTCACCGCACGCGAAGCCCGCATCGCCGCCCAGGTGCTGCGCGAGATCCGCGTCAGACTCGAGTTCCTGCTCGAAGTGGGCCTCACCTACCTGTCTCTGTCGCGATCGGCGGGCTCGCTCTCGGGCGGCGAGGCGCAGCGCATCCGTCTGGCCACCCAGATCGGATCAGGTCTCACTGGCGTGCTGTACGTGCTCGACGAACCCTCCATCGGCCTGCACCAGCGAGACAACCGCCGCCTCATCGACACTCTCGTCAAGCTCAAGAACCTCGGCAACACGCTGATCGTCGTCGAGCACGACGAAGACACCATCCGCACCGCCGACTGGATCGTCGACATCGGTCCGGGCGCCGGCGTCAACGGCGGCACGGTCGTGCACTCGGGCGGCTACGAGGAGCTGCTGGCGAACACGTCGTCGTACACCGGCGACTACCTGGCCGGCCGACGCTCGATCGAGACGCCGACGAGCCGTCGCGCCCTCGACCCGGCCCGTAAGATCACGGTCGTCGGGGCCAAGGCCAACAACCTGCACGACGTCACGGTCGAGTTCCCGCTCGGCGCCTTCGTGGCCGTGACGGGAGTGAGCGGCTCGGGCAAGTCGTCGCTCGTGAACGACATCCTCTACAAGGTGCTCGCCAACCAGCTCAACGGCGCCCGGCAGATCCCCGGCAAGCACACCCGCGTCACCGGGCTCGACAACCTCGACAAGGTCGTGCACGTCGACCAGGCGCCGATCGGCCGCACGCCGCGCTCGAACCCCGCGACCTACACCGGCGTCTTCGACAAGATCCGCAACCTCTTCGCCGAGACCGTCGAGGCGAAGGCGCGCGGCTACCTGCCCGGCCGGTTCAGCTTCAACGTCAAGGGCGGCCGCTGCGAGAACTGCGCGGGCGACGGCACGATCAAGATCGAGATGAACTTCCTGCCCGACGTCTACGTCGCGTGCGAGGTCTGCCACGGCGACCGCTACAACCGCGACACGCTCCAGGTGCACTACAAGGGCAAGAACATCTCCGAGGTGCTCGACATGCCGATCAGCGAGGCGGCCGAGTTCTTCGCGCCGATCTCGGCGATCTCGCGGTTCATGACCACGCTGGTCGACGTCGGGCTCGGCTACGTCCGTCTCGGGCAGAGCGCGACCACGCTGTCGGGCGGCGAGGCGCAGCGCGTGAAACTGGCCACCGAGCTCCAGAAGCGCTCGAACGGCCGCAGCATCTACGTGCTCGACGAGCCGACCACCGGGCTGCACTTCGAAGACGTCCGCAAGCTCCTGCTGGTGCTGAACGGCCTCGTCGAGAAGGGCAACACGGTCATCACGATCGAGCACAACCTCGACGTGATCAAGTCGGCCGACTGGCTCATCGACATGGGCCCCGAGGGCGGCGCCGGGGGAGGGCGCGTGCTCGCTACGGGCACGCCCGAGCATCTCGCGGCGGTCCCGGAGAGCCACACCGGGCGGTTCCTGGCCGAGATCCTGTCCATCCCGCGGGGCGAGATCCCGGCGCCGGCCAAGGTGCGGGCGCGTGCACCCCGCGCGAAGGCGCTGGCGAAGTAGGCCCACCCCATGGCGAACACCGTTTCCTGGCGCCCGAAGGCGGGCGACATCCCTACCCAGCCGGGCGTCTACCGCTGGCGCGACGAACGCGGCCGGGTGCTCTACGTGGGCAAGGCGAAGAACCTCCGCGCGCGTCTGAGCAACTACTTCGCGCCGCTTCCGTCGCTGCACGAGCGCACGCGGCGCATGGTGCTGACCGCGCGGAGCGTCGACTGGACCGTCGTCGGCACCGACATCGAGGCGCTCCAGCTCGAGTACACCTGGATCAAGGAGTTCGACCCGCCCTTCAACGTCAAGTTCCGCGACGACAAGACGTACCCCTTCATGGCGATCACCCTGGCCGACGAGGCGCCGCGGGTGATGGTGTCGCGCAACACGAAGATCAAGGGCGCCAAGTACTTCGGGCCCTTCCCCAAGATCTGGGCCGTGCACGACACCATCGACCTGATGATCAAGGTGTTCCCGATCCGCACCTGCTCCGACTCCAGCTACAAGAAGGCCATGGAGACGGGCAAGCCGTGCTTTCCCGGGCAGATCGGCCGCTGCGGAGGGCCGTGCTCGGGGCGGGTCACCGTCGAGGAGCACCGGGCGATCGTCGACGAGTTCGTGCGCTTCATGGGCAGCTACGACCGCAAGGTGATCGCCGAGCGGCAGCGCCTGATGAAGGTCGCCGCCGAAGAGCAGCGGTACGAGGAGGCCGCTATGTACCGCGACCAGGTGGGCGCCCTCGAGGCCGTGCTCGAGAAGTCGGCCGTGGTCCTGCGCGATTCCGTCGATCTCGACCTGTTCGCCGTCGCGGAAGACGAGCTCGCGGCGGCCGTGCAGCTCTTCACCGTGCGAGGCGGCCGCATCCGCGGGGCCCGGGCGTGGGTGCTCGACAAAGAGATCGACATCTCGACCGGCGACATCGTTGAGCAGGCCGTTCAAGACGTCTACAGCAAAGGCGGCGACCTGCCGCGCGAGATCGTGGTGCCGGCGCTGCCCGACGACGCGGAGGCCCTCGAGACATGGCTGACCGACCTGCGACGCGAGGGCAGCGCCGACGGCCGGGTCCGGGGCCGAGTGGCGCTTCACACGCCGGAGCGCGGTGACAAGGCGAACCTGATGCAGACCGCGGCGATCAACGCCGGACAAGCGCTCATGCTCTACAAGACGCGGAGGAGCGCCGACTTCGCGACGCGCTCGACCGCGCTGGCCGACATCCAGGAGGCCCTCGGCATGGACGAGGCGCCCCTGCGGATGGAGTGCTACGACGTCTCGCACCTGCAGGGCACCAACATCGTCGCCTCGATGGTCGTCTTCGAAGACGGCCTGCCTCGCAAAGACCAGTACCGACGGTTCAGCATCCCGTCGTCGACCGACGACACCGAGTCGATCCACCAGACGCTCACGAGGCGCCTGGCCCGCCTCGACGACGAGCTGGCGCCCGTCGAGGAGGTGGGGGAGCAGCGCAAGCGCTTCGCCTACCGCCCGAACCTCCTGATCGTCGACGGCGGCCAGCCGCAGGTCGCCGCGGCTCAGCGCGCGATGGACGACCTCGGCGTCACCGGCATCCAGCTCTGCGGCATCGCCAAGCGGCTGGAGGAGATCTGGCTGCCCGACGACGACTTCCCGGTGATCCTTCCGCGCAACTCCGACGCGCTCTTCCTGATCCAGCGGATCCGCGACGAGGCGCACCGCTTCGCGATCACCTTCCAGCGGCAGAAGCGCAAGAAGGACGTGGCGACGCAGCTCTCCGAGATCCCAGGTCTCGGCGCCGCCCGGGTCGCCACGCTGCTCAAGCACTTCGGCTCGGTCTCGCGCTTGAAGACCGCGACCGCTCACGACATCGCCGAGGTGAAGGGCATCGGGCCGAAGCTCGCCGACAGCATCGTCGCGACGCTCGGCGGCGGTGCTCAGGCCGCGAATCCCGCCTCGACGGAGGAGCCTGCCGATACACTCGTCTCGACCACGACGGAGGGCGAGGCGTGACGGACACCGCAGGAGCCCCGAGCGCCGCCGAGCAACAGGACGTCCTGATCGTCAGCGGAATGTCGGGCGCCGGCCGCTCCACTGTCGGCAACGCCCTCGAAGACCTCGGCTGGTACGTGGTCGACAATCTGCCCGCCCAGATGCTGCGACCTCTGATCGACCTCGCCGAACGCGCGGGCGACTCCCTCCCGAAGGTCGCCGCCGTGGTCGACGTGCGCGGCGGCCGCCTCTTCTCCGAGGCGCAGGAGGCCGTGCGGGCGCTGCAGGAGTCCATGCCGCAGAAGGTGCGCGTGCTGTTCCTCGACGCGACCGACGCCGCCCTGGTCCGCCGATTCGAGCAGGTCCGCCGTCCGCACCCGCTCCAGGGCGACGGCACGCTCCTCGACGGCATCCTCGCCGAGCGCAGCCGCATGGAAGAGCTCCGCGAGTCGAGCGACATCATCATCGACACCTCCGAGCTGAACATCCACCAGCTCGCGACCACGATCACCGAGAAGTTCGCCGCCCCCGAGACCCCCGGGGTGCAGGTCACCGTCCTGAGCTTCGGCTTCAAGTACGGACTGCCGACCGACGCCGACATGATCGGAGACGCGCGCTTCCTGCCGAACCCCTACTGGGTGCCCGAGCTCCGGGCGCACAACGGACTCGACGACGACGTCCAGCAGTACGTCCTGGGGCAACCGGGGGCGCGCCAGTTCATCGTGGCGTTCGGCGCCGCCCTCGAGCCTGTGATGGCCGGCTATCAGCGCGAGAACAAGAGACACGCTACGATCGCTATCGGCTGTACGGGCGGAAAACACCGATCGGTGACCCTCGTCGGCGAGCTGGCCGCGCATCTGCGCGGACTCCCGGGAGTAGCCGTCAGCGTGAAGCACCGCGACCTCGGTCGCGAGTGATCCCGCGATCGGCCCAGCCGTTGCCCGTGCCTGCCGAGGTCGGCACCCCGACCGCTTCGCCAGCGAAGCACCCATCCCGAAACATGTGAGGAACCGCTGTGGCTCAAACCGCCGACGTCAAAGAAGAACTCGCGCGAGTGGAGGTCCAGAAGACCACGGTCCGAGCGGCCGAGGTCGCCACGGTTCTTCGATTCGCAGGCGGTCTGCATGTCATCTCGGGGCGCATCGCCGTCGAGGCCGAGCTCGACAGCGCGCTGCTCGCCCGTCGGGTCCGCAAAGACCTCGCCGAGCTCTACGGTGCCCGCAGCGACGTCTCGGTGATCGCCGCGACCGGCCTCCGCCGCACCAGCCACTACCTTGTCCGCGTCCACGAGGCGGGCGAGACCCTCGCGCGCCAGACCGGTCTGATGGACGCCCGACGCCGCCCCGTGCGCGGCCTCCCCAACCGCCTCACGACCGGCTCCCGCGAAGACCTCGCCGCTATCTGGCGCGGCGCCTTCCTCGCTCAGGGCTCGCTCACCGACCCGGGCCGCTCGGCAGCTCTCGAGGTCGTCTGCCCCGGAAACGAGGCCGCCATGGCTCTCGTCGGCGCCGCAGGCCGCCTCGGCATCGCCGCGAAGGCCCGCGAGGTCCGCGGCGTCCACCGAGTCGTCATCCGCGACGGCGAGTCGATCAGCGCCATGCTCAAGCAGATGGGCGCCGAGAAGAGCGTCAGCGACTGGGAGGAGCTCCGTCAGCGCCGCGAGGTCCGCGCCACGGCCAATCGCCTGGTCAACTTCGACGACGCGAACCTCCGCCGTTCGGCCCAGGCCGCCGTCGCCGCCTGCGCCCGCGTCGACCGCGCCATGGAGATCCTCGGCGACGAGATCCCCGACCACCTCCGCTACGCAGGCGAGCTCCGCCTCGCGCACCGCGACGCGAGCCTCGACGAGCTCGGCCACCACGCCGACCCGCCGATGACGAAAGACGCCGTCGCCGGCCGCATCCGCCGCCTCCTCGCGATGGCCGACAAGAAGGCCGCCGACGACGGCATCCCAGGCACCGAGGCGAACCTGCCGGCCGACCTCGACCTCGACTAGCCGACCGAACACCGGGGCGCAGGAACTCTCCGACCGGCACCCACGAGTTTGGTCAGGCACCCCCCGGGGTTTCCTGAAGGTTTGCGTCGCGCGCGATCACCGTTCGCTGAGCCGTCACTACACTGGGCCAGTCAGCACCGAACCGCACCGCTAGCTAGGAGACGACGATGGCCGAATACACTCTTCCCGACCTTGCGTACGACTACTCGGCCCTCGCGCCGAGCATCTCGGGCCAGATCATGGAGCTGCACCACTCCAAGCACCACGCGACCTACGTCGCCGGCGCGAACACCGCCAACGCGGCCCTCGCCGAAGCCCGCGAGAGCGGCAACCTCGCGAACGTCAACAAGCTCGAGAAAGACCTGGCGTTCAACCTCGGCGGCCACGTCAACCACTCCATCTTCTGGACCAACATGTCCCCGGACGGCGGCGACAAGCCCACCGGCGACCTCGCGTCCGTCATCGACGACCAGTTCGGCTCGTTCGACCAGTTCGTCGCGCACTTCACCGCCGTCGGCCTCGGCGTCCAGGGCTCCGGCTGGGCCGTCCTCGCCTACGACATCGTCGGCCAGAAGCTCAGCATCTTCCAGCTCTTCGACCAGCAGGGCAACGTGCCCTTCGGCCTCGTGCCCCTGCTGATGCTCGACGTCTGGGAGCACGCCTACTACCTCGACTACAAGAACGTCCGCGCCGATTACATCAAGGCGTTCTGGAACATCGTCTCCTGGCAGAACGTCCAGGACCGCTACACAGCCGCCACGACCAAGACCGACGGCCTCATCGTCCTCTGACCCCTCTGCGCTACTGTCGTAGAGGCCCACAGCTCCTCTTTCCTAGCCACAAGCCCCATCACGAAGCGCCTCCCGGCGCCTGAAAAACTGGAGATCCATTGAGCGTCAAGATCGGTATCAACGGCTTCGGCCGCATCGGCCGTAACTACTTCCGCGCCGCACTCGCCAAGGGCAGCGACCTCGAGATCGTCGCGGTCAACGACCTCACCGACAACGCAGCCCTCGCCAACCTCCTGAAGTTCGACTCGATCACGGGCCGCCTCGACGCGACGGTCGAGCTCGACGGCGACAGCATCGTCGTCAACGGCAAGCCGATCAAGGTCCTCGCCGAGCGCGACCCCGCCAACCTCCCCTGGGGCGAGCTGGGTGTCGACATCGTCATCGAGTCGACCGGCTTCTTCACCAAGGCCGAGGCCGCCAGGAAGCACATCGACGCCGGTGCCAAGAAGGTCATCATCTCCGCCCCCGCGACGGGCGACGACGTCACCATCGTCCTGGGCGTGAACGAAGACCAGTACGACCCCGCCAACCACCACATCATCTCCAACGCGTCGTGCACCACGAACAGCCTTGCGCCGCTCATGAAGGTCTTCCTCGACAAGTTCGGCGTCGAGCGCGGCCTCATGACGACGGTCCACGCCTACACGGCCGACCAGAACCTCCAGGACGGCCCGCACAGCGACCCGCGCCGTGCCCGCGCCGCAGCGCTCAACATCGTCCCGACCTCGACCGGTGCGGCCAAGGCCATCGGCCTCGTCCTCCCCGAGCTGGCCGGCAAGCTCGACGGCTACGCCCTGCGCGTCCCGGTGCCGACCGGCTCGATCACGGACGTCACGCTGGTCACCGAGACCCCCGTCACGGTCGACGAGATCAACGCTGCCTACAAAGAGGCCGCTGAGGGTCCCCTCAAGGGCATCCTGCTCTACTCCGAAGACCCCCTGGTGTCGAGCGACATCCGCACCGACCCGCACTCGTCCATCTACGACTCGGGCCTGACCAAGGTCATCGGCAACATGGTCAAGATCACGTCGTGGTACGACAACGAGTGGGGCTACTCGAACCGTCTCGTCGACCTCGCCGAGTACGTCGCCGCCAAGCTCTGAGCTAGTCTCACGACTGCCCAGACGTCTGCGATCTAGAACAGAGACAGGCCACTCAATGCCTCTTCGTACCCTCGACTCCCTCGGAACCCTCTCCGGCAAGCGCGTCATCGTCCGCTGCGACCTGAACGTGCCGTTGAAAGACGGCGTGATCACCGACGACGGTCGCGTCCGCGCTTCGCTGGGAACCTTGAACACCCTGATCAACGCGGGTGCACGAGTCATCGTGATCTCGCACCTCGGCCGCCCCGACGGCGAGGTCAAGCCCGAATACAGCCTCGCGCCGGTCGCCCAGCGACTGAGCGAGCTGCTGGTCAAGTCGGTGGGCTTCGCCCCCGAGACGACCGGTCAGGCCACGACCGACGCGGTCATGGCGATGACCGACGGCCAGATCACGGTGCTCGAGAACCTCCGGTTCCAGGCTGCCGAGACGTCGAAGAGCGACGACGAGAGGAAGGCCTTCGCCGCGGAGCTCGCAGCTCTCGGCGAGGCCTTCGTCTCGGACGGCTTTGGTGTTGTGCACCGAAAGCAGGCCAGCGTGTACGACCTGCCGCAGCTCCTCCCGAGCGCGGCAGGCTCGCTCATCGAGACCGAGCTGAAGGTTCTCGACCGCCTGACCGAGAACCCCGAGCGCCCCTACACGGTCGTGCTCGGAGGCTCGAAGGTCTCCGACAAGCTCGGCGTCATCGAGCACCTGCTCCCTCGAGTCGACAATCTCCTGATCGGCGGCGGAATGCTCTTCACGTTCCTCGCGGCCCAGGGCCACGCCGTGGGCAAGAGCCTGCTCGAGGCCGACCAGCTCGACCGGGTCCGCGGCTACATCGCCGACGCGGAGTCGCGCGGCATCGAACTCGTCCTGCCGACCGATGTCGTGGTCGCCTCCGGCTTCTCGGCCGATGCCGAGCACGAGACGGTCGCAGCCGACGCGATCGAGTCCACCGGCTTCGGAGCGGACGGCATCGGACTCGACATCGGCCCCGACACGGCGAAGGCGTTCGCCGACATCATCACGGCGTCCACCACCGTCTTCTGGAACGGCCCCATGGGCGTGTTCGAGTTCGACGCGTTCGCCGCCGGCACCAAGACCGTCGCCCAGGCGCTGACCGAGGTCTCCGGCCTCGGTGTCGTCGGCGGCGGCGACTCCGCCTCCGCCGTCCGGGCCCTCGGGTTCCACGACGACCAGTTCGGTCACATCTCGACCGGCGGCGGCGCCAGCCTCGAGTTCCTCGAGGGCAAGAAGCTCCCCGGACTGGAGGTCCTCGGATGGTAACCGCACGTCGCCCGCTCATCGCCGGCAACTGGAAGATGAACCTCGACCACCTGCAGTCGATCGCCTTCGTGCAGAAGCTCGCGTGGAACCTCAAAGACGCGAAGCACGATGCCGCTACCGTCGAGGCGGCGATCTTCCCCCCGTTCACCGACCTCCGTAGCGTTCAGACCCTGATCGACGCCGACAAGCTCGAGCTCGAGCTGGGTGCGCAGGACCTCTCCGACAACGACTCCGGAGCCTTCACCGGCGACATCTCGGGCGCCTTCCTGTCAAAGCTCGCCGTGAAGTACGTCATCGTCGGCCACTCCGAACGCCGCACGATCCACCTCGAGTCCGACGAGGTCGTGGCCAGCAAGGTCGCCGCGGCTCACCGCAACGGCCTCGTGCCGGTCGTCTGCGTCGGCGAGACGGCCGACGATCTCGAGAAGCACGGCCCGAGCGCCGTGCCCGTCGCCCAGCTCAAGGCCGCCCTGGCGGCCGTTCCGTCCTCTGCCGAGATCGTCGTCGCCTACGAGCCCGTGTGGGCCATCGGCTCCGGCCAGGCGGCTACGCCCGACCAGGCCCAGCAGGTCTGCGCCGCCCTCCGCGCGACTCTGGTCGACCTCCTCGGAGCCGATGCCGCGGCCTCGACGCGGGTCCTCTACGGCGGCAGCGTGAAGGCGTCGAACATCGCCTCGTTCATGCGCGAGCCCGACGTCGACGGCGCGCTGGTGGGCGGTGCGAGCCTCGATATCACCGAGTTCGCGAGCATCATCCGCTACCAGAACCACGTCGGAGTCTGAAACAGCGGGCCGTCCAGTTATAATTGCTGTCGGCCCGCCCCTCGAAAGGTTCTCCGTGCAAATTCTCCAGGTCGTACTGCAGGTGGTGCTCGGCATCACGAGCCTCCTGCTGACCCTCCTCATCCTCCTTCACCGCGGGCGTGGTGGTGGCCTCTCCGACATGTTCGGCGGCGGCGTCACCAGCAACCTCGGCGCGTCGGGGGTCGCTGAGCGCAACCTCAACCGCATCACCGTCATCCTCGGCCTGATCTGGATCACCTCGATCGTGGTCCTCGGCCTCATCACCAAGTTCTCGGCAGGTTCGTAATGGCTTCAGGCGGCAGCGCAATCCGTGGGTCTCGCGTCGGCGCAGGTCCCATGGGCGAACAAGACCGCGGCTTCCACGCCGAGCGGATCACTATCTCCTACTGGGATGCCCTCGGCAACGAGGTCGTCCGCCACTTCGCGGCGAATGTCCCCGACGAAGAGATCCCCGAGACGGTCGACTCGCCCTCGAGCGGCCTGCCGGCCGGTCGCGACAAAGACAACCCGCCTGTCGTCGCGAAGCTCGAGCCGTACAAGACGCACCTCGCCTACGTGAAAGAGCGTCGCACCGAAGAAGAGGCGGCACAGCTCCTCGACGAGGCGCTTCAGCAGCTCCGCCAGCGTCGCGGCAAGGTTCCGGCCAAGAAGGCGTAGCGCCGCGGCTTTCCGCACGAACTGGCAGAGGCCCCCGAACGTCATGTTCGGGGGCCTCTGCCAGTTCCTGCGCCCCTCTGAGTCGCCCGCCACGAACGACGAAGCGCGCACACCCTGAGGGGCGTGCGCGCTTCGAGATGCCGCGACTAGTAGGTCGAGGCGATGAGCTGCTCGGGTACTTCTGCGGCAGCGTCTTTGTCGACGAAGAACACGGTGCGCTTGCGGCCCTTGACGCCCGCGACCGGCACCTGGTCGGCGCCGGCACCCGCGAGGGCGAGCCCGAGCGACGCGGCCTTCTCAGCGCCCGCGAGGATCATCCACACGCGTTGGGAGTTGTTGATCGCCGGGAGACTGAGCGAGAGGCGGACGGGCGGCGGCTTGGGGGAGTCGTCGATCGTGAGGACAGTCGGCTCGGTCGCACTGATCTGCGGCTTGTCCGGGAACAGCGACGCGACGTGACCATCGGGCCCGACGCCGAGCAGTGTGATGTCGAAGCGGGGCGACTCGTCGTCACCCTGCGCGAACTCCTTGAGCTCGGCCACGTACGCGGCCGCGGCCTCGTCGACAGAGGCGAGCTCACCCACTGCGGCGAAGCGGTGCACGTTCTCAGCGGGAACGCCGATGTGGTCGAGCAGATCGATGCCGTTCTGCCTGTCGTTGCGGTCGGCGCTGTCAGCCTCGACCCAGCGCTCGTCAGACCACCAGAAGGAAACCTTCGACCAGTCGACGCTGTCGCGCGCCTCAGACCGGTTGATCGCTGCGAGCACGAGGGTGCTGACCGAACCGCCGCTCAGGACGACGGAGGCGTAGTCCTGCTCCTCGATGACATCGATGATCTTGGTGATGAAGCGGGCCGCGACGGATGCGCCGAGGCTCTGCTTGTCAGGGTGAACGAGCACCCGGCGTTCATTCGTCACACTCAGTTGCTTTCTTGGTCGTCGCGCAATTGCTTCACGCCGGTCTTCACGACATTCCCGAACAGGGAGTCTGGGTCGAGTCTACGGAGTTCCTCGGCCAGGCAGTCGCGCAGGGACCGGCGTGGCAGCGACAGGTCGTGCACGGGCTGCCCCGGCTGCGACAGCGTGGCGACGTTCACGATCGACCGCTCGAGCTCGATAGGGCCCGATTCGCGGATCAGCTTGACGCCGTGGATGCCGCTCGAGCCGGTCGCCCGGGTCGTGAGCGAGTGATCCACCGGGACCTGCAGCTGCAGGCGGAGCCAGGCCGCGAGCAGAAGCGTCGACGGGGAGTCGGCTGCTCCGGACACCTCGACAGCGGTCACGGGCTCGTAAGGCGGCTGGTCGAGAGCCGCGGCGAGCTGCGTGCGCCAGAGGGTGAGGCGGGTCCACGCGAAGTCGGTGTCGCCCGGTTCGTACGTCGACGCCAGGTCGACGATCGACTGGAGGGGATTGCTCTGCGCGGCGGCGTCGGTGATGCGGCGCTGCGCGATCCTGCCCAGGGGCGACTCCGAGACGACGGCGGGCGCCTTGCCCGGCCACCAGGCGACGACCGGAGCGTCGGGAAGGAGCAGGCCCGTGACCAGCCCCTCCTCGTCGGCCGCGATGTCTCCGTACGCGCGGAGCAGGATGACCTCGCTCGCGCCAGCGTCGCCGCCCACACGGATCTGGGCGTCGAGGCGGGCCTCGGAGCCGTCGGCGCCGTCGTCTTCGGTCGAGATCACGATGACGCGCATCGGGTGCTCGCGCGACGCCTCGTTGGCGGCCTCGATGGCCTCCTCCTCGTGCCCGAGGCTCGTGGAGATGACCAGCGTGAGCACGCGACCCAGGGCGACCACGCCGCCCTCCTCGCGGATCTTGACGAGGGCCTTCGAGATGTGGCTGATGGTGCTGTCGGGAAGATCGACGATCACGGACGCCTCCAGGTTCGGCCGTCACGGGCCATGAGCTCATCGGCGGAGGCGGGGCCCCACGTGCCGGGTCGGTACTGATCGGGCTGGCCCTGCGTCGCCCAGAACTCCTCGATCGGGTCGAGGATCTTCCACGAGAGCTCCACCTCTTCGTGACGGGGGAACAGCGGCGGGTCGCCGAGGAGGACGTCGAGGATCAAGCGCTCGTAGGCCTCGGGACTCGCTTCGGTGAAGGCGTGGCCGTAGCCGAAGTCCATCGTGACGTCGCGCACCTGGGTGCCGATGCCGGGGACCTTGGAGCCGAAGCGGAGCGTGACGCCCTCGTCGGGCTGCACGCGGATGACGAGGGCGTTCTGGCCGAGCTCGGCGCCGTCACCCAGACCGAAGACGTTCTCGGGGACGCGCTTGAAGACGACCGCTATCTCCGTGACCCGGCGGCCGAGGCGCTTGCCGGCACGGAGGTAGAACGGGACTCCCGACCAGCGACGCGTCGCGATCTCGAGCTTGATCGCTGCGAAGGTCTCCGTGACGGAGTCGGGGTTCATGC
This sequence comes from Frondihabitans sp. OV104, assembly GCF_057787745.1. Taxonomy (NCBI): domain Bacteria; kingdom Bacillati; phylum Actinomycetota; class Actinomycetes; order Micrococcales; family Microbacteriaceae; genus Frondihabitans; species Frondihabitans sp. OV104. Next base: position 1,096,717 of record NZ_CM173541.1, on the reverse strand, counting down.
CGCCCTCCTCCAGGAAGCCGAGCACCTTCTCGCCGCCCTGCCAGCCACCGGAGTACTGCCCGCGAGCGGTGCCCTTCGAGAGGTCTTCGGGGATGCGGACGGCGGAGAGGACCTTCTCCTTCTCGGCCCGGAGGTCCTTCGCGCCGAAGCTCACGGGCTCTTCCATCGCCGTGAGGGCGAGGAGCTGGAGCAGGTGGTTCTGAATGACGTCGCGCGCCGCGCCGATGCCGTCGTAGTAGCCGGCCCGGCCGGCCACGCCGATGTCCTCGGCCATCGTGATCTGCACGTGGTCGACGTAGTTGCTGTTCCACAGCGGCTCGTACATCTGGTTGGCGAAACGCAGCGTCAGGAGGTTCTGGACGGTCTCCTTGCCGAGATAGTGGTCGATGCGGAACACCGAGTCGGGTTCGAAGACGGTCTCGACGACGGCGTTGAGCTCGCGCGCGGTCGTCAGGTCGGAACCGAACGGCTTCTCGATGACCACGCGGCGCCAGGCGCCGTCCGCCGTGTCGTCGGCCAGGCCGGAGTTGCGGAGCTGCTCGGTCACGAGCGGGAACGCCTTCGGAGGGATGGACAGGTAGAACGCGTGATTGCCCATCGTGCCGCGCTCGGTGTCGAGCTCGTCGATGGTCTGCTTGAGCTCGGCGAAGGCGCTCGCGTCGTCGAAGGAGCCCTGGACGAACCGGATCCCCTCTTTGAGCTGACGCCAGACGTCTTCGTCGAAGGGGGTGCGAGCGTGCTGCTTGACCGCCTCGTAGACGACCTGCTCGAAATCCTGGTCCTCCCACTCACGCCGGGCGAAGCCGACGAGAGCGAAGCCCGGGGGGAGGAGGCCGCGATTGGCCAGGTCGTACACGGCCGGCATCAGCTTCTTGCGTGACAGATCGCCTGTCACGCCGAAGATGATGAGGCCGCTCGGACCGGCTATGCGGTTGAGTCGGCGGTCGGAGGGCAACCTCAGAGGGTTGAACTCCGGCGTGATTTCCACCGGTGCCATTGTCGAATCGATGTCCTTGCCTCGTAGTGCTGTGACGTGCGCGCCGCCCCGACGTGCAGCAGGGCCCGGGCGGCAAGAAGGCGGGCGCGGGGATGACCCCGCGCCCGCCTCGTTGTCAGCGGGTTGCGCTGATGCTGATCGCTTGGATCACTGCTACTTGGCAGCCTCGAGAGCGGCCGTGACCGTGTCGAGCAGCTCGTTCCAGGAGACGATGAACTTGTCGACGCCCTCCGACTCGAGCACCCCGACGACGTCGTCGTACGAGATGCCCTGGGCCGCGATGGCGTCCATGACCTCGTTGGCGGCGGCGTAGGAGCCCGTGATGGTGTCGCCGGCGATGACTCCGTGGTCGAAGGTGGCCTCGAGGGTCTTCTCCGGCATGGTGTTGACGACGTCGGCAGCGACGAGCTCGACCACGTACGTGGTATCGAGGACCGCAGGGTCCTTCACGCCGGTCGAGGCCCAGAGCGGACGCTGCTTGTTGGCGCCGGCGGCCAGGAGGCCCGTGGCGCGCTCGGTGGCGAAGGCCTGCTCGTAGACCTCGTAGGCGAGCTGGGCATTCGCGACGCCCGCCTTGCCCTTGAGTGCCTTGGCCTCGTCGGTGCCGACGGCCTCGAGGCGCTTGTCGATCTCGGTGTCGACGCGCGACACGAAGAAGGAGGCGACCGAGTGGATCTTAGAGAGGTCCTTGCCGGCGGCCTTGGCCTGCTCGAGACCGGCCAGGTAAGCCTGGATCACGGCACGGTAGCGCTCGAGCGAGAAGATCAGCGTGACGTTGACGCTGATGCCCTCGGCGATGACGGCGGTGATGGCCTCGAGACCCTCGATGGTCGCCGGAATCTTGATGAGGACGTTCTCTTTGTCGACCTTCGCGTAGAGCTGCTTGGCCTGGCTGATCGTGCCGGCGGCGTCGTGAGCGAGCCCCGGCTCGACCTCGATCGAGACGCGGCCGTCGAAGCCGGCGGTCGAGTCGTAGATCGGCTTGAAGACGTTGCAGGCATCCGCGACGTCGTCCGTCGTGATCTCGAAGACCGCGTCGGTGACGCCGGTGCCGGCCTTGGCCAGCTCAGCGACCTGCTCGTCGTAGGCCTCGCCCTTGGCGAGAGCCGATGCGAAGATCGTCGGGTTCGTGGTCACGCCGACGACGTTGCGCTCGGCGATCAGCTTCTGCAGGCCCTCGGACTTGATGCGCTCGCGCGACAGGTCGTCGAGCCAGATGCTCACACCCGCAGCCGACAACTCGGCGGTGGGGGTGGTGGCGGTGGTCTGGGTGTTAGTCATTTTTCTTCTTCCTTCGTCTGGCTCGTCGCCCGTTACAGGGCGGCCAGCGAGTTCAGCGAGTCCTTGGCAGCGGCGACCGCGGCCTCGGTCGTCATGCCGAACTTCTTGTAGAGGGTCTTGTAGTCGGCCGAGGCGCCGAAGTGCTCGATCGACACGGAGCGGCCGGCGTCGCCGACGATGCCGCGCCACGGCATGGCGATGGCGGCCTCGATCGAGACGCGCGCCTTGATCGACGACGGGAGCACGGACTCCTTGTACTCGTCCGACTGCTCGTCGAACCACTCGAGGCTCGGGGCCGAGACGACTCGGGCGTTGATGCCCTCGCCGCGAAGCGCCTCGCGGGCGTCGACTGCGATCTGGACCTCGGATCCGGTAGCGATGAGGATCACGTCGGGGGTTCCGCCCGGGGCCTCGGCCAGGACGTAGGCGCCCTTGGCGACGTTCTTCGCCGAGGCGAAGGTCTCGCCGACGGCGTCGCCGTCGCCGCGCTCGAAGACGGGGAGGTTCTGGCGGCTGAGCGCGAGGCCGGCGGGGCCGGAGAAGCGCTGCAGGATCGTCAGCCAGGCGTAGGCGGTCTCGTTGGCGTCGGCGGGGCGCACCATGTCGAGGCCCGGGATCGCGCGCAGGGCAGCGAGCTGCTCGACCGGCTGGTGCGTCGGGCCGTCCTCGCCGAGAGCGACGGAGTCGTGGGTCCAGACGTAGGTGACCGGCGACTTCATGAGGGCGGCGAGTCGGACTGCCGGGCGCATGTAGTCGGAGAAGATCAGGAACGTTCCGCCGAAGGGGCGCGTGTTGCCGTGCAGCGCGATGCCGTTGAGGATCGAGCCCATGGCGTGCTCGCGGATGCCGAAGTGGAGGACGCGGCCGTAGGGGTTGCCCGTCCACTCGTGGGTCGACCACTCCGACGGCACAAACGACTGCGCGCTCGAGATCGTGGTCAGGTTCGACTCGGCGAGGTCGGCCGAGCCGCCCCAGAACTCGGGGACGACGCCGGCGATGGCGTTGATGACCTTGCCGGAGGCGGCGCGGGTCGAGACCTCTTTGCCGGGCTCGAAGACGGGCAGCGCCGCCTCGAGGCCATCGGGCAGCTCGCCCGCGAGCATGCGGTCGAGGAGGGCCTTCTTGTCGGGGTTCGCCGCAGCCCACTCGTCGAGCCTGGTGTTCCACTCGGCGTGCTGGGCCTGGCCGCGCTCGACGGCCTTGCGGGTGTGCGACAGGACCTCGGGGTCGACGTCGAACGACTTCTCCGGGTCGAACTCGAGGAAGCGCTTGAGGCCGGCGATCTCTTCGGCGCCGAGAGCGGAGCCGTGCGACTTGCCGGAGCCCTGCTTGGTGGGCGACGGCCACGCGATGATGGTCTTGAGGATGATCAGCGACGGCTTGTCGGTGACGCCCTGGGCGCGCTCGATGGCGTCGTTCAGCTCGGCGACGTCTTCGACGTACTCGCCGGTCTTCTTCCAGTCGACGACCTGGACGTGCCAGTCGTAGGCCTCGAAGCGCTTGTGGACGTCCTCGGTGAAGGCGATGTTCGTGTCGTCCTCGATCGAGATCTGGTTCGAGTCGTAGATCGCGATCAGGTTGCCGAGCTGCTGGTGGCCGGCGAGCGAGGCGGCCTCGCTGGTCACGCCCTCCTGCATGTCGCCGTCGCCGGCGATCACGTAGACGAAGTGGTCGAAGGGGCTGGTGCCGGCGGGGGCCTCCGGGTCGAACAGGCCGCGCTCGAAGCGGGCCGCGTAGGCGAAGCCGACGGAGCTGGCGAGACCCTGGCCCAGGGGGCCGGTGGTGATCTCGATTCCGTCGGTGTGGCCGTACTCGGGGTGACCCGGGGTCTTCGAGCCCCACGTGCGGAGCTGCTCCAGGTCTTCGAGCTCGAGGCCGTAGCCGCCGAGGTAGAACTGGATGTACTGCGTCAGCGACGAGTGGCCGACGGACAGGATGAAGCGGTCGCGACCGATCCAGGTGCTGTCGCTGGGGTCGCGGTGCATGACCTTCTGGAAGAGGAGGTAGGCGGCAGGAGCGAGGCTCATGGCCGTGCCGGGGTGGCCGTTGCCCACCTTCTCCACCGCGTCGGCCGCGAGAACGCGGACAGTGTTCACTGCCTTGTTGTCAATGGATTCCCATTGCAGATCTGCCACTTGAAGATGACCCTTCTTGATGCGAGATTGTCTTGTTGCAGGATTGGGCGGGTTGTCGATCCCGCACCGTGTCTGTCGAAGACACTGACATGCTCGCCGAGGCTCCATCGACTCGACCCCGGGACGCACTTGTTGCATACGAGCCCTCCGGGCCTGCTGCCGGGCATACCTCTAGGAACGACATCGACACGGACTGTGTGATCGGCGCCCTGGGCCCTGCAACTGGCAAGCACCCCCAAGTATAGAGAGGTCAGGGCACCCTTCGCCCGCTCGCGTCGCATCGATTCGCGCTGAGCGCAGACATTCATCGATTAGACTTCACGAGGCCACAGACTCGCTTGCGACGACGCATGCGCCGGGTTCGCCTCGGCGCCGCCTCCGGGCGAGTCGCACAACGTTTGAGGACCGATGACTGCAGCAATCGACACCCCCGCCGGCTCCGCCAAGAAGGAGCCCGTCGGTGTCGCCCGCAAGGTCAGGGGCTACATCTCCCTGACCAAGCCACGCGTCATGGAGCTCCTGCTCGTCACGACCATCCCGACCATGTTCCTGGCCCAGGGCGGCGTGCCCCCGGTCTGGCTCGTCGTCGCGACCCTCGTCGGCGGCGCCCTCAGCGCCGGCTCGGCCTCCGCGTTCAACTGCTACATCGACCGCGACATCGACCGGGTCATGAAGCGCACCAAAGACCGCGCCCTCGTGACCGGCGACGTCACCGACCGCGAGGCCCTCGTCTTCTCGTACGCCATGGGCATCGCCTCCATCGCCTGGCTCGCGCTGACGGTCAACATCCTGGCGGCCGCCCTGTCGCTCGCCGCGATCCTCTTCTACGTCTTCGTCTACACGCTCTGGCTCAAGCGCCGCACCCCGCAGAACATCGTCTGGGGCGGCATCGCCGGCTGCATGCCGGTGCTCATCGGCTGGGCGGCCGTCACGAACTCGCTGTCCTGGGCGCCCGTGATCCTCTTCATGGTGATCTTCCTCTGGACTCCGCCGCACTACTGGCCGCTGTCGATGCGCTACCGCGACGACTACGCGTCCGTCGGCGTGCCGATGCTCGCCGTGGTTCGCGGCCGCGCCCACGTCGGCCTCCAGGTGATCCTGTACGCCTGGGCGACCGTCGTGTGCTCCGTGCTGCTCATCCCCGTCGCGCACATGGGTGTCGTCTACACCGTCGTGGCCGTCGCAAGCGGCATCTGGTTCATCGTCGAGGGCCACCGCCTCTACGGCCGTGCCATCACCGAGGTGGCCGAGGTCAAGCCGATGAAGGTCTTCCACGCTTCGATCACGTACTTGACGCTGCTCTTCATCGCGGTCGGCATCGACCCGCTCCTGCCCTTCTAGCTTCCCTCCATCTGGCTCCCGCCCCTGTGGGCCAGTAGCAGGAACCACCTAGGCCGTCGCGCTGACGGCCGCCTCCGGCACCGGCTTGGCGAGATCGGCGTCGTTCTCGAGCGTGTGCGTCACCGCCGTCATGGCGGCGACGAGCAGCCCCGCCAGCACGAGGTGCGCACCCACGAGGAACGCCGGCAGGCCGGTGTTGGCCTGCACGAGGCCGACGATGATCTGAGCGACCTCTACGCCGAGGAGCATCAGCACGAAGCGGTGCTGGAGCCCGAGCCGGAAGGCGCCGGCGACGAGCACGAGGGTCAGCGCGAACACGGCGAAGGCAGGGACGGCGTGGAGCACCTCGATCGTCTTCGGGTCGAAGCCGTTGCGGTGCGTGTTCGCGTCTCCTGCGTGCGGACCCGCGCCGGTCGTCAGGATGCCCAGCACGACGGTGATCGCGACGAAGACGGCCGCGACGCGCGTGACGGCGGCGTACCAGCGGGGAGTGGCGGGGGAGTCACCGCGCGGACCGTTGTAGACGCGGTAGACGAGCGTCGCGGTGATGCGGACCAGGACCATCGAGACGATGAAGTGCGAGCCGACGACGTACGGGTTGAGCTTGGCAAGCACGCTGATGCCGCCGAGGACGGCCTGGAACGGAATGCTCATGCCCTGGATGAACGTCAGCCAGAACAGGTCGCGACGGACTCGTCGCATGCGGAACACGGCCAGGAACGCGGCGATGACGACGATCACCAGCACGAACGTGAGCAGCCGGTTGCCGAACTCGATGACGCCGTGCAAGCCCATCTCGGGCGTCGTCACGAACGATCCGGCGCTGCACTGCGGCCAGGTGGGGCAGCCGAGGCCCGACCCCGTGAGTCGGACGAGGCCGCCGGTGCCGACGAGCAGCAGCTGGCAGGCGAGCGACGCCCAGGCGATGACACGGACACGGCGGTCGATCGTCGCGGGGAGATAGTCGAGGAGACGGGCGAGGATGCCCGCAGGCCCAGCCTGAGCGTTGGTCACGGATTGCTGCCCTTCGTTCCTTTTGGAGTCTCGACCTGTAGAATCGATGAGTTCAGGAAGACACCCGTTTCGGTGAGTCGACGCAGACCGCAGATCAAGACGAAGTCAATTCTATTGAGGCTGATCTGGGTGCGAGCCTGAACCCATCCCCGCGGCTGCTGCCGTGGGGTCACCCAGCAACGGGAATGCCGCAACGGACGTACAGGTTCGAGTCGGCAAAGGAAGAGGTACGAATGTCAGACGTGTTGATTGACCGCCCCGAGCTCGAAGGCCTCGGCCAATACGAGTTCGGCTGGGCCGACTCCGACGCAGCAGGCGCTTCTGCGCGCCGCGGCGTGAACCCCGAGGTCGTCACCGACATCTCGAACCTCAAGAGCGAGCCCGAGTGGATGCTCAAGAACCGTCTCAAGGGCCTCACCCTGTTCGAGCGCAAGCCCATGCCGACCTGGGGCGCCGACCTCTCGGGCATCGACTTCGACAACATCAAGTACTTCGTCCGCTCCACCGAGAAGCAGGCGACCAGCTGGGAAGAGCTTCCCGACGACATCAAGGCCACCTACGAGAAGCTCGGCATCCCCGAGGCAGAGCGCAACCGCCTCGTCGCCGGCGTCGCCGCTCAGTACGAGTCCGAGGTCGTCTACCACCAGATCCGCGAGGACCTCGAGGCCCAGGGCGTCATCTTCATGGACACCGACACGGCCCTCCGTGAGCACCCCGACATCTTCCAGGAGTACTTCGGCACGGTCATCCCGGCCGGCGACAACAAGTTCGCGGCATTGAACACGGCGGTCTGGTCGGGCGGCTCGTTCGTCTACGTGCCCAAGGGCGTCCGCGTCGAGATCCCGCTCCAGGCCTACTTCCGCATCAACACGGAGAACATGGGCCAGTTCGAGCGCACGCTGATCATCGCCGACGAGGACTCCTACGTCCACTACATCGAGGGCTGCACCGCTCCGATCTACAAGAGCGACTCGCTGCACTCGGCCGTCGTCGAGATCATCGTGAAGAAGAACGCCCGCGTGCGCTACACGACGATCCAGAACTGGTCGAACAACGTCTACAACCTCGTCACCAAGCGCGCGATCGCGCACGAGGGCGCGACGATGGAGTGGATCGACGGCAACATCGGCTCCAAGGTGACGATGAAGTATCCGTCGATCTACCTCGCCGGCGAGCACGCGAAGGGCGAGACGCTCTCCGTCGCCTTCGCCGGTCCCGGCCAGCACCAGGATGCCGGCGCCAAGATGATCCACATGGCCCCGTACACCACGTCGTCGATCGTCTCGAAGTCGATCGCCCGCGGCGGCGGCCGCGCCGGCTACCGTGGCGAGGTCCGCGTCGACGAGGGAGCGCACCACTCCGCGAACACCGTGCGCTGCGACGCTCTGCTCGTCGACACGATCTCGCGGTCCGACACCTACCCGGCGATCGACATCCGCGTCGACGACGTCCAGCTCGGTCACGAGGCCACGGTCTCGCGCGTCAGCGAGGAGCAGCTCTTCTACCTGATGTCGCGCGGGATGGCGGAAGACGAGGCCATGGCGATGATCGTCCGCGGCTTCATCGAGCCGATCGCCCGCGAGCTCCCGATGGAGTACGCACTCGAATTGAACAAGCTCATCGAGATGAGCATGGAAGGATCCGTCGGCTAGATGTCTGCAACTCCCGCACCAACCGAGGCTCCGGTCATCGATGCCCCCGCTCAGCACGGCGCCGTCGCCCACAGCGACGGCGACTGGGCGAACCGGGCGATCCCCGTCCAAACCCGCTCCGAGCGCTTCTCGTCGACCGATCCCGCCGCGTTCCCCGCGGTCACGGGTCGCGAGGTCGACTGGAAGCTCAGCCCGGTCCCGGCCCTCCGTCCGCTGATCGACGGCCCTCTCGACGGCTCGCCCTACGCGTATCTCGCACGTGAGACTCCCGGCGCGACGGTCGAGTGGGTCTCACCCCAGCACGAGCTCGTCGGCACCGCCGGAACACCCGAGGATCGCGCCTCCGCCAACGCCTGGTCGAGCGTCGAGAACGTCCTGCTCGTCACGGTCTCGGGCGACGAGCCCTCCTCCATCACGATCGGTCGCTCCGGTCTCGACGCGGCGCCCCGGGCCGGCCACACCGTGATCCATGCGACGCCCAACTCGTCCGGTCTGGTGATCCTCCAGAACTCGGGTGACGCTCAGCTCGTCGAGAACGTCGAGATCATCGTCGACGAAGGGGCGCACCTCACGGTGGTCACCGTTCAGGAGTGGAATGACGGCGGCATCCACCTCGCGAGTCACCTCGCCAGGATCGGTCGCGACGCGCAGCTCAAGCACTTCGTGGTGACCCTCGGCGGCAGCATCGTGCGCGTCAATCCCTCGGCGCACCTCGCCGCTCAGGGCGCCGACGCCGACCTCAACGGGGTCTACTTCGCCGATGCCGGTCAGCACCTCGAGCAGCAGGTCTACGTCAACCACGACGCACCCAGCACGAAGAGCCGCGTCAACTACAAGGGCGCTCTCCAGGGCGAGGGCGCGCGGACGGTCTGGATCGGCGACGTGCTGATCGGCCGGACGGCACCGGGCACCGACAGCTACGAGCAGAACCGCAACCTCGTCCTCTCCGAGGGCACTCGCGCCGACTCGATCCCGAACCTCGAGATCGAGACGGGCGACATCCTCGGGGCAGGGCACGCCTCCGCCACCGGCCGCTTCGACGATGAGCACCTCTTCTACCTGGAGTCCCGCGGGATCCCCGAGGAGGAGGCGCGACGCATCGTCGTGCTCGGGTTCCTCAGCGAGATCGTCCAGCACATCGGCGAACCCGCCCTCGAGGAGCGCCTCATCGCGGCTCTCGAGGCCGAGCTCGCCGACGGCGCCCAGGCACGAGCCGAGGCCAACGCCGCCGGTGCGCCGGGCCGGAAGGCGCGTGCTCCCTACGTCGACTCCCAGCCCGGAGCCGCAGTCGCCGTCGGAACCGACCACGTGACGAGCGAGCCCGACGTCGCCGCCGGGGTGACCGGCGAGGGCACCTCTCCCGGGGGAACGCACTGATGGCCCCGACAGCGCAGGGGCAGCCCGTCTGCTCCGAGGCCGATGTCAGCGTCTCCGAGGCGCTCCGCGTCGTCGTCGACGGCGTGGCTGTCGCGGTCGTCCGCGACTCGGCGGGCCAGCTTCACGCACTCGGCGACACCTGCACCCACGGCGACATCTCGCTGTCGGAGGGCTTCGTCGAAGACGACACCCTCGAGTGCTGGGCCCACGGCTCGAAGTTCGAGCTCACCTCGGGCAAGCCGCTGACGCTTCCGGCCTACGAGCCGGTGCCGGTCTTCCCCGTCTCGGTCGTGGACGGCCAGGTCTACGTCGACGTCACCCCCGCGTCGGCTCCGCCAGCAGCCTGACGCCCTCCGCTCTTCTTCCCCGCTTCACTCAAAGGAATCGCATGTCAACCCTCGAAATCCGCGACCTCCAGGTCTCGATCGACACCGAGCAGGGCAACAAGCCCATCCTCAAGGGTGTCGACCTCACCATCAACAAGGGTGAGATCCACGCCGTCATGGGCCCGAACGGCTCCGGCAAGTCCACTCTCGCTTACACGATCGCGGGACACCCTCGCTACAAGGTCGACGGCGGCTCCATCATGCTCGACGGCGTCGAGGTCCTCGACATGACGGTCGACGAGCGCGCCAAGGCCGGCCTCTTCCTGGCGATGCAGTACCCGGTCGAGATCCCCGGCGTCACGGTCGCGAACTTCCTCCGCACGGCCAAGACGGCCCTCGACGGCGAGGCTCCCGCACTCCGCACGTGGGTCAAAGACCTCCGCCAGCACATGAGCGACCTGAAGATGGACTCCTCGTTCGCCGAGCGCAACGTCAACGAGGGCTTCTCCGGTGGCGAGAAGAAGCGCCACGAGATCATGCAGCTCGAGCTCCTCAAGCCGAAGTTCGCGATCCTCGACGAGACCGACTCCGGCCTCGACGTCGACGCGCTCAAGATCGTCTCCGAGGGGGTCAACCGCGCGCACGCGGCGACCGACCTCGGCATCCTGATGATCACGCACTACACGCGCATCCTCCGCTACATCAAGCCCGACTTCGTGCACGTCTTCGTCGACGGCCACGTCGCCGAGCAGGGCGGCCCCGAGCTGGCCGACCAGCTCGAGAACGAGGGCTACGACCGCTACGTGACGGCAGCCGCTGCAGCCGCCGCGGGAGCCTGATCATGCCCGTCGCTCTCGCGCCCGAGAAGTTCGATCAGGTCGAAGAGGCCCTGAAAGAGGTCATGGACCCCGAGCTCGGCGTCAACGTGGTCGACCTCGGCCTCATCTACGACCTCGCCCTGGACGACGAGGTCGAGAACGCGCTGATCATCAGCATGACCCTGACCAGTGCCGGCTGCCCTCTCACCGACGTGATCGAGTCCGAGACCGCCAACGCCCTCGACGGCGTCGTGGAGGCGTTCCGCATCAACTGGGTGTGGATGCCGCCGTGGGGTCCCGAGCGGATCACCGACGACGGCCGCGACATGATGCGCGCCATCGGCTTCTCGATCTGAGACGCCGGGCTGGCTCCTGCGACTGAGCAGTTGCTGTGCCCCAACGACGAAGGGCCCCCGCCATGTGGCGGGGGCCCTTCGTCGACCAGTGCTAGTTCGAGCGGCGCTGGTCGATCGCGCGCACCGCACGCCACAGCAGCGGGAGGCTGCCGGCCGCGATGACCCACTTGACGAGGCCGCCGACGATGAACGGCGTGAAGCCGGCCGCGAGGACGTCGGCGACGGAGTGCGGGTAGCCGAGGTTCGCCAGCGCGAAGCCGAGGTAGGGGAGGCCGAACGCGAACGGGATCAGGCTGGCCCCGAGGAAGGCGGCGAGCGAGCGGACCACGTGGCGGTCCCAGTTGCGCTCGGAGAGCCAGCCGACCAGGGCGGCCGCGGGGATGAAGCCGATGATGAAGCCGAAGCTCGGCAGCTGGAGGCTCGAGACGCCGCCGGCGTGACCGGCGAAGATCGGCGCTCCGATGAGGCCGATCAGCGCGTAGAGCGCGAGCGAGAGGGCACCGCGGCGGAGGCCGAGGGTGGCGCCGACGAGCATGACGGCGAGGGTCTGACCGGTGATCGGAACGGGCCAGAGAGGGATCTCGATCTGGGCCAGCAGGCCGGTGAAGGCGACGCCGCCGAGCACGAGCGCGGCGTCGGTGGCGAGGCTGCGAGACACGAAACGGTCGGCGAGGACGGGCCTCGTGGTCGCGGCGGCGGTGTTCGTCATGCAGATCTCCTAGAATGGGTAGGTTGATCGGCGCCACTGGCACCGAGACACGGTTCCACGCTGATCCCTTTCATCCTAGGGGCGGCCCACCGGCGGGCGGCGTTGTGGACACCTCCTCAGATGATTGGACTTTTGCTGTGCTCTCCGTGCACGACCTCGAGATTCGCGTAGGCGCCCGCCTCCTCATGGAGGGCGTGACCTTCCGGGTCGACAAGGGCGACAAGATCGGCCTGGTCGGCCGCAACGGCGCCGGCAAGACCACCATGACCAAGACCCTTGCGGGCGAGACGCTCCCGACGGGCGGCTCGATCGAGTCGAACGGCGAGATCGGCTACCTGCCGCAGGATCCCCGCAGCGGCAACCCCGAAGACCTCGCCCGCACCCGGATCCTGGATGCGCGCGGCCTCGGGCAGATCCTGCTCGGGATCCAGCAGGCGAGTCTCGACATGGGCAGCGACGACCCGGCCGTCGCCGAGAAGGCGATGAAGCGATACGGCGACCTCGACGACCGCTTCAACGCGCTCGGCGGGTACGCCGCCGAAGCGGAGGCCGCGTCGATCGCCAGCAACCTGAGTCTGCCCGACCGCATCCTCGACCAGCCCCTCTCGACCCTCTCGGGTGGTCAGCGCCGACGCATCGAGCTCGCGCGCATCCTGTTCTCGGCCGCTGAGACGATGATCCTCGACGAGCCGACCAACCACCTCGACGCCGACTCCGTCGTCTGGCTGCGCGAGTACCTCAAGACGTACCAGGGCGGGGTCATCGTGATCTCGCACGACATCGAGCTCGTCGACGAGGTCGTCAACCGCGTCTTCTACCTCGACGCGAACCGCCAGCAGATCGACATCTACAACATGGGCTGGAAGCACTACCAGCGTCAGCGCGCCTCCGACGAGGAGCGCCGCAAGAAAGAGCGCGCCACCGCCGAGAAGCAGGCCGGCCAGCTGCAGAAGCAGGCCGCCCGCTTCGGTGCGAAGGCGTCGAAGGCCGCTGCCGCCCACCAGATGGTCGCTCGCGCCGAGAAGCTGCTCGCCGGCCTCGACGAGGTGCGCGCCGTCGACCGGGTCGCCAAGCTGCGGTTCCCGACGCCGGCCGCCTGCGGCCGCACGCCCCTCATGGCGACGAACCTGTCGAAGAGCTACGGCTCGCTCGAGATCTTCACGGCTGTCGACCTCGCGATCGACCGCGGCTCGAAGGTGGTCATCCTGGGCCTCAACGGCGCCGGCAAGACGACCCTGCTCCGCATCCTCGCGGGCGTCGACGAGCCCGACACCGGCCAGCTCGAGCCCGGCCACGGCCTGCGTGTCGGCTACTACGCCCAGGAGCACGAGACGATCGACGTGAAGCGCAGCGTGCTCGAGAACATGGTGTCGTCGTCGCCGAACATCACCGAGATGGAGGCGCGTCGCGTACTCGGCTCGTTCCTGTTCACGGGCGACGACTCGGCTAAGCCCGCCGGCGTGCTGTCGGGCGGCGAGAAGACGCGTCTGGCGCTGGCCATGATCGTCGTCTCGGGCGCCAACGTGCTGCTGCTCGACGAGCCCACCAACAACCTCGACCCGGCCTCGCGCCTCGAGATCCTCGATGCGCTCAACAACTACGAGGGCGCCGTCGTGCTCGTGAGCCACGACGAGGGCGCGGTCGAGGCGCTCAACCCCGAGCGCGTGCTGATCATGCCCGAGGGCACCGAAGACCACTGGACCCCCGACTACTCGGATCTGATCACTCTGGCGTAGCGAAGCGGAATCAGAGTGATCAACCGGCGCAGGACTCTGGCGTAGCGAAGCGGAGTCAGAGTGATCAACCGGCACAGGACTCTGGCGTAGCGCCTTCGGACCCGCGAGATGGCCGTGCCTGTCGACCTCACCCCCGTGAGACGACAGGCACGGCCATCTCGCGGCCCGAAACCGCGGGCGCAGGAACTCCGAGCCCGCCGCCCGACTACCGGCTGATGCCGGCTCCGGGCGTCGACTCCTCCCACCCGACCTCGTCGAGGTGCGCGTCCTCGATCTCGGCGTCGTCGGGCCCGCGTTTGAGGCGCTTGCGCTCGCGCTCCTCGTCGAGCCAGCGCTGGTCCTCCTCGTCGGAGTTCCGCGCGTCGTACTCCTGGCGGATGACGTAGATGAAGAAGCCGAACGCGGCGAGGGCGAACATGACCCACTGGATCGCATACGACAGATTGAGGCCGTAGTCGACCGACGGCTTCTGGGCGAGCTTCGGCAGGGTCGAGGCGGCGGGCGTCTCTGTCTTGAGCTGCCCGAACGCCGCCGTGTAGGTCGGGAGTCCGAGTCTCTTGCCGATGGTCGACGGCTTGATCACCGCGAGCTCGTTGGTCTTCGGGATGTCCGTGCGGCCGGGAACGTCGGCCTCGGTGGCCGCGAGGCGCGCGACCACCGTGACGGTGCCCGACGGGGGAGCAGGGATGGAGTCGGGGTAGTCGTGCGTGTTGCCCGTGGGCACCCAGCCGCGGTCGATCACGAAGACCTCGCCGGTCGAGGTCTCGAGCGGCACGAGCACCTCGAATCCGGGGTAGCCGTTGTAGCTGCGGTCGCGGGCGAGGAAGAAGTCGTCGGCGAGGTACGTGCCGGTCACCGTGACCGGCTTGAACTCGTCGGCCGACGAGTACGAGTCGAGGTTCGTCAGCACGTCGGCCAGCGGCACGGGCTCGGCGTCGTAGTTGGCCTGGAGCGTGTGCTGCAGGGCGAGGTTCTCACCGCGACGCTCCCACTGCCAGTGCGACAGGAACGCGCAGACGATGGCGAACACGACCGCGACGGCGAAGTAGCCGACCCACTTGCGTGAGAAGGCGAAGCGCCACTCCTTCACGAGGTCGTCTCCACTCCGACCGAGTCGACGGTCTCGCCCAAGGCGGTGACGATGACCGGGAAGTCGCGCGACCGCAGGAACTCTGCGAGAAAGTCTACGTGCTCGTCGCAGGCCGCCCAGACCTTCACCCGGTCGACGCCGTGGATCCTGGGGTTGCGCCAGTGGACGGCGCGAGTCGCGTCGGCTCGGCACCCCGCACGGGAGCACTGGGGAGCCGACGGCCCCGCCGAGCCGATGATCACGAGCGGCGGTCGTCGCCCGACGGAGCGTCTCGCGCGGACGGCTGGTCGGTCGACTGATCATAGGGGAACGCGTCGGGCGTCGGACCGTAGCCGGGAGCGTCGGCCTGCTGAGGCCGGTACAGCTCCACGCCGCCGGGGCGCTGGACGTCGCCGCGCTGTCCCTCGGCTCCGACGTTGGCCAGGACCACCGCGACGTAGGGCAGCACGATGGCGCCGATCGCCGGAGCAAGAGCCCACCAACCGGGGACCAGGAAGGCGACGATGATGCAGACGAGACGCACGAGCATGGCAAGCGAGTACCGAATCATCCGACCGCGGCGCTCGTCGTAGGGCGACGGCGGAAGCGAGGTGATCGCGTTCGCGGAGGTCTTCTTCGTTCTGATCTTCATTCCCTCACGGGCTCGGGTCGGGGGCGGAGCATCCGCCGATTCTAGGGCGGTGCTCCATGAACACTAGGCTTGTCCGGGTCGTCCGGGCCTTGGGAGGCTCGGCGTCAAGCAATCACACAGAGACGGAGTTCCTCATGACCACGCCCCGCACAGTCCTCGTCACCGGCGGCAACCGCGGCATCGGCTACGCCATCGCCCAGCAGTTCGCCGCCGACGGCCACCGCGTGGCCGTCACAGCCCGCTCGGGCTCCGGACCGGAGGGCACGATGACCGTGCAGGCCGAGATGACCGACGCTGTCTCGATCGACGCCGCGTTCACCGCCGTCGAGGCCGAGCTCGGCCCGGTCGAGGTCGTGGTCGCCAATGCCGGCATCACCAGGGACACCCTTCTCATGCGCATGTCGGAAGACGACTTCACCAGCGTGATCGACACGAACCTGGGCGGCACCTTCCGGGTCGTGAAGCGTGCCTCGAAGGGGATGCTCAAGGCCCGTTTCGGCCGGATCATCCTCATCTCGAGCGTCGTGGGCCTCTACGGCAGTGCGGGCCAGGTCAACTACGCCGCGTCGAAGTCGGGTCTCGTCGGCTTCGCCCGCTCGCTCACCCGCGAGCTCGGCGCCCGCGGCATCACGACCAACGTCGTCGCCCCGGGCTTCGTCGAGACCGATATGACGGCCGTGCTCCCCGAGGCCCAGCAGCAGGAGTACCGCCGCAGCATCCCGCTCGCCCGCTTCGGCTCGGTCGACGACATCACCGGCGCCGTGTCGTTCCTCGCCGGCGACCACGCCGGCTACATCAGCGGCGCGGTCATTCCCGTCGACGGCGGCCTCGGCATGGGCCACTGACGACGTCTCGCGCCGTCTGCGGCACGCTGACAGACCGCGTCGGCCGCGCCAGCAATGCTGCGCCCGTCGCGTTCGGCAAGGGTGGGGTCAGCCCTTCAGGCCGAGCAGGGCCAGTACCTGCGACAGGTCTCGGTGCGGCATCGCCACGTCGGCCTGAGCGCGCACGCGGGGCTTCGCGTCGAAGGCGACGCTGAGCCCCGCCTCGCGCATCATCTCGAGGTCGTTGGCGCCGTCGCCGACGGCGACGGTGCGGGCCAGCGGGATTCCGGCGGCAGCGGCCCACTGGGCGAGGGCGGACGCCTTCGCAGCGGCGTCGACGACCGGTCCGTCGACGAGTCCGGTGAGGCGGCCGTCACGGGCCCCGAGGCGGTTGGCTCGCCAGTGGTCGAGGCCGAGTTCCTGCGCCAGAGGGTCGAGGATCTCGTGGAACCCGCCCGAGACCACGCCGACGAGTCCGTCGGCCGCGTGGACTCCGGCGATCATCTCGGCGACGCCGCCGGTCACGCGCACTCGGGCCCGGGCATCGTCGAAGCACGACTCGGGCAGCCCCTCGAGGGTGGCGACGCGCTCGCGCAGACTCTCGGCGAAGTCGATCTCGCCCGCCATCGCGCGCTCGGTGATCTCGCGGACCCGGTCGTGGCTGCCCGCGGCGTCGGCCAGGAGCTCGATCACCTCGTTCTCGATGAGCGTGGAGTCGACGTCGAGGACGAGCAGGAATCGTGGCACGCACGTATCGTATCGGCGCGCCGCCCCCCGTTACGCGGACGATCGAGCTTCGGACAGCACGAGACCGTACGCGCCCTACTGCTCTACTCGGACGCCCTTGCCGACGACGGTGATGCCCGACGGGGTCACGGTGAAGCCGCGAGCCCGGTCGGCCTCGGCGTCGAGACCCACGTGCGCTCCATCGACGATCACGACGTCCTTGTCGAGGATGGCGCGGTTCACGATGGAGTTCTTGCCGACGTAGATCCGGTCGAACAGCACCGAGTCGACGACACGGGAGCCGGAGTCGAGGGTGTTCCAGGGGCCGACCACGCTGCGCTCGATGTGCGAGCCGACGGCCAGCGTGCCGAGCGAGACGATCGACTCGATGACCGAGCCCGGGTTGCCGTGCTCGTCGCGCCCGAACTTGGCCGGCGGCGAGTTGAGCTGCTGGCTGAAGATCGGCCAGTCGGTGTTGTACAGGTTGAACACCGGCAGCGCTGCGATGAGGTCGCGGTGCGCGTCGTAGAACGATTCGATGGTCCCGACGTCGCGCCAGTAGTAGCGGTCGCGCTCGGTCGAGCCCGGGACCTCGTTGCGGTTGAGGTCGTACACGGCGGCGTCTCCGCGCGACACGAAGTCGGGGATGATGTCGCCGCCCATGTCGTGGTCGGACTCGGCGTTCTCGCCGTCGCGGAGGACGGCGTCGATGAGCGCGTCGGCGTTGAAGACGTAGTTGCCCATCGAGGCGAGGACCTCGTCGGGCGAGTCGGCGAGCCCGACGGGGTTCTTGGGCTTCTCCAGGAACGCGTCGATCAGCGTCGCGTCGTCGGCGTTCGTCTGGATGACGCCGAACTGGTCTGCGAGCGAGATCGGCTGGCGGATGGCCGCGACGGTGGCGCTCTTGCCGGAGGCGATGTGCGCCTCGACCATCTGCTCGAAGTCCATGCGGTACACGTGGTCGGCGCCGACCACGACGACGATGTCGGGCTTCTCGTCGCGGAGCAGGTTGAGGCTCTGCAGGATCGCGTCGGCGCTGCCGGCGAACCAGCGCTTGCCGAGGCGCTGCTGCGCGGGCACCGAGGCGACGTAGGCGCCGAGGAGGCCCTCGATGCTCCAGGTCTGCGACACGTGCCGGTCGAGGCTGTGCGACTTGTACTGCGTCAGGACCACGATCTGCCGCAGCCCCGAGTTGATGAGATTGGAGAGCGCGAAGTCGACGAGGCGGTAGTTGCCGCCGAAGGGGACTGCGGGCTTCGCACGGTCGGCCGTGAGGGGCATGAGTCGCTTGCCCTCTCCGCCGGCGAGGACGATGCCGAAGATCTTCTTTGATGCCATGGGGCCAGAATGGCACGTTTCGCGTCCGGACGACTACGGTGAACCCGTGCGAGTCGATGTGATCACCAAGGAATACCCTCCGAACGTCTACGGCGGTGCCGGCGTCCACGTGACGGAGCTCGTCAAGGCGCTCCGAGAGTCCATCGACGTGCGCGTCCGTGCCTTCGGGGAGACGATCGCCGAGGACGGCACGACGGGCTATCCCGACCTGCCTGAGCTCGCCGGGCGCAACGGAGCCCTCACGACCCTCGGCGTCGACGTCTCGATCGCCGACGACGTGGCCGGCGCCGACGTCGTCCACTCGCACACCTGGTACGCCAATGCCGCCGGCCAGCTCGCGCAGCTCCTCCACGACGTGCCTCACGTGCTCACCGCGCACTCTCTCGAGCCGCTCCGGCCGTGGAAGGCCGAGCAGCTCGGCGGCGGCTACCGCGTGTCGAGCTGGATCGAGCGCCAGGCCTACGAGTCGGCCGACCACATCATCGCGGTGAGCGACGGCATGCGCCGCGACATCCTCCGCTCCTACCCGCAGGTCGACGAGTCGAAGGTCAGCGTCGTCTACAACGGCATCGACCTCGAGGGCTGGCGCCGCCTCGACGAGCCCGAGCTCGTGCGCTCGCTCGGCATCGACCCCGACCGGCCCGCCGTCGTGTTCGTCGGCCGCATCACCCGCCAGAAGGGCCTCCCGTACCTCCTGCGAGCCGCCGCGTCGCTGCCCGCCGACGTGCAGCTGATCCTGTGTGCCGGGGCCCCTGACACCCCTGAGATCATGCGCGAGGTCACCGGCCTGGTCGAAGAGCTCCAGCAGACTCGCACGGGCGTGGTCTGGATCGAGAGGATCCTGCCTCGCGACCAGCTCTGCGCCGTGCTCTCGGCCGCGACGGTCTTCGTCTGCCCGTCGATCTACGAGCCTCTCGGCATCGTGAACCTCGAGGCGATGGCCTGCGGCGTCCCGGTCGTGGGCACGGCGACCGGCGGCATCCCGGAGGTCGTCGCCGACCAGCTGACCGGCTGGCTCGTGCCGATCGACCAGGCCACCGACGGCACCGGCACGCCGCTCGACGCCGACAGGTTCGTCGGCGACCTCGCGGCCACCCTGACCCACGCCCTCTCGGACCCCGGAATGGCGAGGCTCATGGGCCGCGCGGGCCGCCTGCGGGCCGAGTCGGAGTTCAGCTGGTCGTCGATCGCCGAAGAGACCGTGAAGGTCTACAACTCGCTCGCGTAGCGCCGCCTCCTCCCACCTCGGTGGCCTAGAGTTCTAGCCATGCCCACCGTTCTGCAGCTCACCGATGTGTCCGTCGTCCGGGATGGCTCGCCGGTCGTCGACTCCGTCTCCTGGACCGTCGACTCCGACGAGCGCTGGGTGGTGCTCGGCCCCAACGGCGCCGGCAAGACCACCATCCTGCAGATCGCCGCAGCGCAGACGCACCCCTCCTCGGGGTCGGCCGAGATTCTCGGCGAAGACCTCGGCAAGAGCGACCTGTTCGACCTGCGCCCCCGGATCGGCTTCGCCTCGACCACGCTGGCGCGCCGCATCCCGCCGAAAGAGAGTGTCCTCGACGTCGTCCTGACCGCGGCCTACTCGGTGACCGGCCGCTGGAACGAGGAGTACGAGAACGTCGACGTCCGTCGCGCGCAGAGGGTCCTCGACGAGTGGAAGCTCGGCCACCTCGCCGACCGCACGTTCGGCGGCCTCTCCGACGGCGAGCAGAAGCGCGTGCAGATCGCCCGCTCGGTGATGACCGACCCCGAGTTGCTCCTGCTCGACGAGCCGGCCGCGTCGCTTGACCTCGGCGCCCGCGAAGAGCTCCTGCGCATGCTCGGCGGCTACGCCTCGAGCAAGGGCTCACCCGCCATTATCATGGTGACCCACCACGTCGAAGAGATCCCTCAGGGCTTCACCCACGCGCTCCTGCTCGCCAAGGGCCGGATCGTCGCCTCCGGTCCCCTCGACGAGGTCGTCACGGGCACCGCCCTCAGCGACACGTTCGGCCTCGACCTCGCGGTGACCGAGAGCGACGGGCGCTTCACCGCTCGCGCGCGCTAGGTGGTCTCCGATGCCCGGTTCGGGATCGAGCTCTACGAGGCCGACGACCGCGGCCGACCTCAGAGCGGCCGCATCGGCCACGTCTGGAGTCCCGACGCCGAGCTGATCGTGCGCGACGCCGATGGCGCCGTGAACATCGTCGACCCCAGCGGGGCCAACCCCCGGTTCGTCAACTCGTCGATCGCCTCACTTGAGGGCTTTCTCGAGGCGTTCCGCGTGTTCTACCTCGGCGACCGCCCGGCTGTGCCGGCGAAGATGACCGTCGATGAGGCGCGGGCCCGGCTCGCCGCCCTCCACCGCGGCGAGACCCTTGCCGACCCCGTCGCAGCCGCGCCGATCGCCCGGCCCGAGCGCCTTGCGACCCTGCGCCAGACTCTCGGGGCGCAGGATCCGCCCGCGGTCGCCGAGGGCACGTGGTGGGCGCGGATCCTGCGCCGCCCCGAGTTCGACTAGCAGCGCGGCGAGCCCCGCCCATCTGGTATCGTTGACAGCTGTTTGCGCCGTGCATTCGGCCGACATTCCGGGGCTGGCAAAAACCAGTCCGACCACAGACCTTTGAGGAACAGCCATGAAGACCGATACCCACCCCGCGTACAACCCCATCGTGTTCCGCGACCTCGCCTCGGGCGAGACGTTCCTCACGCGCTCCACCGCGACCAGCGACAAGACGATCGAGATCGACGGCGTCACGTACCCCGTCATCGACGTCGAGATCTCGTCGGCTTCGCACCCGTTCTACACGGGCAAGCAGCGCATCCTCGACTCGGCCGGTCGCGTCGAGAAGTTCAACCAGCGCTTCAAGAACTTCGGCAGCAAGTAAGAGGTAGAACTTCGGCGGAGCGCAGGCTCGCCTCGAAGGGCGTCGCACACTCGGTGTGCGGCGCCCTTCGGCGTTTCCGGAGGCGCGCGGCGGCCCGGGCACCACGATCGGGACTCGGCACCACCGCACGAGGCGGTGCGGAGTGCCAATCGTGGCGCGGCGGTGGCGCGGGGGTGGCGCGGCGATGCTACGGAGCGACGGGCGCGGCCACGACGGGAGCGTCGACCGCTGCGACGAGCCGCTCGACGATCTCCTGGCCGGCCATCACGCCGCGGGCGGCGGTGACCTCGAGGTGCGGGAGCGTGATCCCGGCGTCGTGCAGCTCGCCGTGCGCCGGCCGGATCGCCGCGTCAGCGTAGCGCAGCAGGTCGAGATCGAGCAGCGAGTCGCCCGCGGCCACGACCCGATCGGCCCCCGTGCGCGCGGCGATCTCCGCGATTGCGGCGCTCTTCGTCAGCGGCGACGGCACCAGGTAGAGCTTGCGACCCTGAAGCGAGACGGTCCAGCCGCGGGCCTCGCACGCGTCGGTCAGGGCGGAGAGCTCGTCGGCAGGCAGGTTCGCCCGATCGACGATCGCGTAGACGAAGAGCTCTTCGGCATGGTTCAGGCGCAGGAACGCGGGGTGGTCGCCAGGTCGCGGAACGAGCGCCTCGATCTCAGCCAGCGGGGCGCAGGCGTGATCGAGGCGAGCCGCGACGGTCGCCGTCCAGTCGGCATCGGGCTCGCCGCGGTGCAGGATGACGCCGCCGTTCGTCGTGACCGCCCAATCGTGGCGGGCACGGGGGAGCCGCACCCGGCGGTACTGAGCCACCGTGCGCGTGGTGACCGGGACGAAGACACCGCGCTCCGCCAGCCGCTCCAAGCCGTCTTCGGCGTCCCGTGTCAGGTACGACAGAGGGGCACCGTTGTACACCTCGGCCACCGTCAGCAGCGGTGCCTCGGCGTCCGTGCCGTCGAGCATCAGGGCTCCGGCCGAGTAGATCAGCGTGCGGTCGAGGTCGGAGGCGACGATCACGGGCATCAGACGCTGCCCTGCGCCGCGTCCTGCTCGCCATCGGCCAGCGGCTTGATCAGCCCGACGCAGCTGTAGGGCAGGTCGTCGACCTCGACGACGTCGACGCCGCGCTGGCGCGCCAGGAGGAGCACGTGCGCGACGTCGCTGAGGGCATCGGGTCGCACGAGGATCTTCCAGGGCACTCGGCGCAGCAGCACCCGGGTGGTCTCCCCGACGCCGGGCTTCACGAGGTTGACGTCGTCGAGGCCGTACTCGCGCTGCAGCCGCTCGACGGCGGCCCAGCCCTCCCACGTCGGGGTGCGGTCGGTCGAGACCAGCTCGGCGGCGGCCGCCTCGGCGTCGGCGCGCACGGACTCGAAATGCGACTCGACCGCGTCGAGGAAGGCGCGCGACACGTCGCTTCCGGCCAGCTCGGAGTAGAACTTCGCGCCGTGGAACTCCCCGGGGGCGATGAGCTTCTCGCTGTAGACCGTCCGTGAGACGAGGCCCGACACGGTCGAGTTGAGGCAGGCCGACGGGATCAGGTAGTCGTCGCGCGTGCCGAAGGTGCGGACGCAGTGGCCGGGGTCGGCCAGAACGACGAGATCGTCCGAGAAGCGGACTCCGGTATCGGACGCGTGCTGGTCGAGCGCGGCGGTGAGCTCGCGGGCGATGGCGCCCTTGCCGGTCCAGCCGTCGACGAAGACGACGTCGGCGGGGTCGTGGCGCTCGGCCAGCCAGGCGAGGGCGGTCGTGTCGATGCCGACGCCGCGCACGATGCTCATCGTGTAGTGGAAGGGAGCACCGTCAGGCGAATCGGCGCCGTGCGTCCGCGCGATCCAGCGCCGCATCAGGATCCCGATGGGCGTGCCGGCTCGTGCCAGCGACACGAGCACCGGTGGCCGCTCGCGCCCGTCCATGACCAGCTCGGCCGCGACTCCGACGGCGAGGGCGACACGCGCCGCCGAGCGATCGAGAGCCTCGGCGTAGAGCCGCTGGTAGTCGTCGCTCGGCACGTACTCCTGCGGCAGCGACTCCGCGTAGTGCGCCCGACCCGATTGGATGGCCGCCTCGCGGTCGGCGGCGGGGGCCTCGAGCGCGACGCCGCCGAGGTCCTGCAGCAGCCAGCCGACCTCGTCGGGCTCGTACGAGCCGAACGCGGGGCCGCGGAGGGGCTCGAGGGGCATCGACTCGTTCACGGTGTCGCCTTCCACGGTCGCCACGACGACCTCGTCGGCCAGGGCTCTTAGAGCTTCGAGCGGGCCGCCCGGCCGCGACAGCGCATCCAGGGTCGTGCCGGGCTCGGGCATCAGGACGATCCTGTCGAAGCGCTCCCCGCCGGCGGTCAGGTTGTACGCGAAGCGCGGGCCCGGGCCGTCGATGGTGCGGTCGTGCGACGCGAAGCGGGCTGCCGAGCGGACGGCGTACTGCGGATCGTCCACCGGCGCGATCGGAGACCGGGTGGTCGACGAGAACAGCACACCAGGCTGGAGCTGATCCAGAGCGGCTGCGACCTGGACGGGGAACGCCATGTTCTCCTCGGTGGCGAGCACGAGAGTGCGCGCGGCGGGCAGCTCGGCGAGCCGCGCGGCGAGCGAGGCGGCGGCCTCTCGCGACGGTGCGACGCGGAGGGCCGCGGGGGAGCCCGCGCGATCCGACGGCACGCTCGCCGAGATGCTGACACACGCGACATCCGCGAGGGCGCGGGGCGTCGCTGCCGGGGCGACGTCGCCGACGTGCTCGGAGGCTGCGGCAGCGAACCCCTCTGGCAGGTGGATCGAGCCGGCGCCGAGCGAGACGACGTCGACGGCGACCCCGAGCTCCGCGGCCAGGGCGTCGAAGCGGGCGCGGTCGGCGTCGCCGCGCAGGTCGACGAGAGCCGCCACGACGTAGCGCGACTGCGGCTCGAGCGCATGGAGGGCGCGCACGGTGTTGATCGCGGTGGTGCCGGTGCTGAACTCGTCGTCGACGAGCACGACCGTGCCCCGCGGCTTCAGCCAGTCGGCGGCGCTCGGCACGAGGCGGTGGCCCGTGGCGTGGGAGTGCTCCTCCTCGAAACCGGCCACCGGCTCGAGACCGGGCACGGCGCGGCGGGTCGAGTGCAGGTAGTAGGCGCCCAGCTGGTCGGCCACGAGCCGCCCGAGGCCGGTGGCGGTCTCGGCATAGCCCAGAGTGGTCACGGCGGGGTGCAGGAACTCGAGGCGGTGCAGACGGTCACGGAGGTTCCGGAGGCGAGTTCCTGCCCCGGTCAGCTCGTCGGCCAGGTCGCGTGCCAGCCCGGCCCGAGCGGCGGCGTCGCGCCCCTCCAGCCGGTCGGCGACCAGCACGCCGAGCAGCGCTCCCGCCGACTCGACGAGCAGGGGCGGCGTCGGCACGTGCTTCGCCAGGACCGTCGAGACGAGCAGGTGAGCGCGGCGAGGATTGCGGCGGAGCGCCAGCCCGACGAGCGCTTCGACCGGGACCAGGCTGCGGACGGGGTCGGACTCGATGCGGGCTCCGAGGCGGTCGGCGACCCAGCCGCCCGTCCAGACGGGGTCGACGCTCGGGGCGCCGGCAGCGGCGGTCACAGCATGCTCACTTCGAGGAAGTCGACGAAGGTCGCGTCGGCAGCGGCCACGCCGAACGCGTCGGCGCGCTGAAGGGTCTTCTCGGCCCACATCTGGTGCGGCTTCATCTCGTTCATCTTGTTGCGCGACGGGGACGCGGCGACACCGCCGGCCCCGGGCTGGGTGATCGCCGTGGCATCGAGGTACTCCTCGTGGCTGATGACGCTCAGCGCGTGGACGAGCGCGACGTGGGTCGGGTGGATCACCGTCTTGCCGAGGAGGCCGTTGGCGTGGTCGAGCGTGATCTCACGGAGGAGGCCGTCGAAGTTGCGGACGAGCAGCTCGCGGCGGAGAGCCTCCTCGTTGGCCTCTGTGAACGGCGTGAGGCGCAGCTGCGGGCGGAGGAGGCGCTCGGTGTCGGCGTAGTGCTCCCACACCGGCCCCGTGATCACGAAGCCATCGGAGCCACGACCGAGCACGTTGACGATGTCGCCGATGACCGCGGCCACCACCTGGACGTCGTAGATCGTCAGGTCTCGGCCACGACGGAGCCCGAAGACGCTGGACAGATCGGTCGTGCCGATGCGGACGGCCAGGACGTCGTCGCGGTTGTCGAGGAGCACGCGGGCGATCTCGGAGAGCACCTGCGTGCGCGTCTCGGCGTGGATCATCGCGGGGGATTCGAGGATCGGCATGAGCCGCAGCCGGTGGTCGGGGACGAGCCCGCGGTCCGTCACCTCGTGGAGCGCATCGAAGAACCGCTGGGCGTAGCCGTCGTCGTTGCGGAATTTGGGCACGACGAAGCCTGCCAGGACGCTCAGCGCCGCACCCGCGCGCTCGGCCAGCAGCAGGATCTGCTCGGGCGTGCGGACGCGGACGAACAGCAGCGGGAGCTCGCCGCAGCCGTGCAGCTCGACCAGCGTCGAGGCGACGTTGTCTTCGGCGGCGGGAACAGCCGAGTCGGCGATGCTGTCCTCGAGGCACAGCACCATGCTGACGGCGCCCTTCTTCGACTGCTTGATCACCGACGCGGCGAGCCCGGGACGATCGCCCGGCGTGTACAGCGTCGCGCCCAGCGCGGTGGCCAGCAGTCTCGGATCGGAGGAGTGGTGAAGGTCGACCGGCGGTGTGTGGAAGAGGCGGGTCCTGTCGTCGTCGCTCAGGAAGGCGAAATGGCGCATCCCTGATTCTCAACCATTGCCGCTGTGAAAGTCGAAGCGGCGTGTCAGCTCGAAGCCGAACTCCGCGTGAACTTCTGGCGACGCGGCCGCCGTCGCCACCCGGATCTCGACCAGGCCGTCGATCACGAGGACCAGCACGACGACGGGGCCCGGCCCGTCGCCGGTCGCGGTGATCGTCGTCCCGTCGAAGAGGCGGACGCCCAGGCTTCCCGCGGGTGCCCCGACGAAGAGGGCGCGGCGCAGCTCGCGCACGTGCCGCAGCGTGACCACGGCCAGTCGGCCGTCGAACCCGACGAGCGGCCGGTTGCCCGACGTCGCGACGACGGTGCCGACCACATCGCCGGCCGGGGTCTCTGAGCCCGACACTCCGGTGACGGACTCCCACACGGCCGTCTCGACGCCATCGACGAGGAGGCTGCCGATCGAGGAGCGCAGCACGTCGAGGCGGACGACGGGGTTCTCGGCGTCGAGCTCGGCGATGCGCGACGGCATCGGGGCAGGGAAGAGGCGGGCGCCGGGGGCGAGAGCGGGTGTCCGCAGCGGGCCGCGGGCGGGCGCGGCCGGCGGGGCGGGCGGCGTCGGGGCTGTCGGCGCGAGCGAGAGGCCGGCAGACGGCGCGGACACGGGCCGGACGGCAGGGGGGCCCGCGGGAGCGCTCGTCGAAGCCGAGCGAGGTGGGACCCTCCGCTTCAAGAACGGCAGGTCTGTGCGGACGACGGGCATACGACGGCCGCCGTCAGACCGTCACGGCGAAGTCGTCGGCGACGCCCTTCAGCCCGGTCGTGTAGCCCTGGCCGAGGGCGCGGAACTTCCATTCGTCGCGATGGCGGTAGAGCTCGCCGAAGATCATCGCGTTGATCGAGCGGTTCTCGATGCTGTTCAGGTCGAAGCGCACGAGCTCGGAGCCGTCGGGCCTCGCCACGCGGATGTGAGCCGAGCGGACGGCCGAGAAGGTGCCCGGGCCGCGCACGTCGGGGTCGACGTAGACGATGAAGACGATGCGCGACACCGTGGCCGGCACGGAGATCAGGTCGACGTCGATCTGCTCGTCGTCGTCGCCGCCGATGAAGGCCACCGATGCATCCTGCGACTGGATCTGGTTGAAGTAGACGAGGTGCTCGTTCGACAGCGCCTTGCCGTCGGATCCGACGAGGAGCGCCATCGGGGTGATCTCGGACTGCGGGCCGCGCGACGGGATGACGTCCCAGCCGAGCCCGACGAGCACCTGATCCAGGCCGGGGTTCTCGGCGGTGAGAGAGGCGTTGCCGCCGGCGACGATGCCTGCCATCAGACCGTCCCCGCGTCTGCCGGACGCTGGAGGGTCAGCTCGGGAGACACCTCGTCGAACTTTGAGGCGAGGAAGCGCCCGTGCGTCGACAGCTCGGCGATGGCGTGCGTGCGGATCTGGTTGAGGAGGTCGCGGATGGTCTCCTCGAGCAGCCGGAGCTGGTCGACGAGGATTCCGGTCGCGCGCGTGGACTGCTGGCGGTCGGCCTCCGGGAGGCTCAGGTAGCCGCGCACGGGCGTCGGCAGGTAGTCGCGGACCATGGCGTCGAGCAGGTAGCGCTGCTCGGTCGATGCGTCCTCCGCGACAGCGGCCTGCACCACGACATGGAGGAGGTCGTCGATCTGACCGAGCTGCGATGAGACGAGCGTCGGCAGGTCGCGCCCCGAGCGTCGGACGAAGACCCGGAACTCGTCCAGGGCTCGAGCCGTCTGCTCGGCCTCGGACTCGACGGCCGCGGGCGGCCTCGCATCGTCGACGGGCACCGCGGGGCGACCGAAGATGGACTCGACGAATCGGCGCATCGGCGGTGACTTCTTTCTGGAGGAGGGGGAGGAGCAGGTCAGGAGCGGCCGATGGCGCTCTGAGTGCTCTGCTCGGTTCCTTCGCTCTGACGGCTGCGCTCGAGGTAGGGGCGCGCCTTCTGGATGCCGGTCTCGAGCGCCTGGACGGTGCCCTCCATGTTCTTCGCCGCCTGGGCGCGGAACGTGTCGATCGAGTCCATGGTGGCGAAGACGTTGTCGAACGCCTTCTGCAGGGTCTCGACGCTGACGCCGGAGCTCGCCGCCTGCTCGTGGATGCGAGTGGTCTGATCGCGCAGCATCTCGCTGGTCTGCAGGATCATGTTGTTCGTCGTCGTGTTGATGGCGTCGATCTGATCGAGCACCATCTTCTGGTTGGCGAGGGCCTGAGCGACGATGACGGCCGTGCGGAGCGCCGCGATGGTGGTGGTACGCGCCCGGTCGACGCCCTTGATCAGCTCGACGTTGTTCTTGCGGATGAGGTCCATCGCCAGATAGCCCTGCACCGAGACCGCGAGCTGCGTCAGGATGTCCTGGTGACGCTGGCGGACGGCGAACAGCACGTCGGACTCCAGCTTCGACGCCTCGTCGATCTTGCCCGACGAACGCAGCTGGTCGATCTTCTCGACGGTCGCCGCATCGAGCGCCTTCGCGAAGACGGCGTACTCGCTGAGCTGCTGCATGGTCTCCCACAGCTGCACCTTCTCACCCGCGAGCGACGCGTTGTCTTTCAGAAGCTCGTCCTGACCCGACATCAGCGACTTGATGATCGCGTCGAGCTGCGTCTGCGCCGACTCGTACTTCTGGAAGTACTTGGCCAGCTTGTTGCCGCCCGGGATGAACCCCAGGATCTTGCGCCCGACGCCCAGGTCGGCCTGGTTCGGCGTGAGGTCTTCGACCGTCGACCGGAGCTGGCCGAGCGTGCTCGCCACCTTGACCTGCGAGCTGTTGCCGCCGCGCTTCGCCCCGGCCACCGACGTGGAGCTGCGCTCGAGCATGCGCGACGAGAAGTTGCTCGAGGTCGACATCTCCGTGCCGGCGATGGCCGAGATGCCTTCGACCTTCGTCGTGAACTCCGGGCTGCGAGCGTCGAGCGAGGAGACTTCGTCGACGAACTCCCGAGCCTGGCGCTGGATCTCGGCCTGGCGGTCCGCGGGGACCGGCACCATGCCGGGGGCGTCGTCGGCCTGCACGATCTCGGGCGCGTCGGGAGCGCGCAGGACGAGGTCGGCGCCCTGGTCGGACGAGTCGGGGGGAGTCAGGGGAGTGGCCATGCTTGATCCTCGCAGAAAGGGTGGTGGTGGGCTATGCGCTATCAGCCGAAGGAGACGCCGAAGTCGCCGGCGATGCCGGCGAGGCCGGTGGTGTAGCCCTGGCCGACGGCCTTGAACTTCCATTCTTCGCCGTTGCGGTACACCTCGGCGAAGACCATGGCGGTCTCGGGCGCGGCGTCCTCGCTGAGGTCGAAGCGGACGATCTCGGTGCCGTCCTGGTCGACGACGCGGCAGTACGCCGCGCGGACCTGGCCGAAGTTCTGACGGCGCTCGTCGGCCTTGTCGATCGACACGGCGATGACGACGCGCTCGACGTCGGACTCGACGCTGCGAAGATCGACGGAGATCTGCTCGTCGTCGCCGTCGCCGTCACCGGTGCGGTTGTCGCCGAGGTGGACGACCGAGCCGTTCGCCGACTGCTTCTGGTTGTAGAAGATGAAGTCGGCCGACGAGCGGACCTTCCCGGAGGCGCTGACGAGGAGCGCCGACGCGTCGAGGTCGAACGCCTCGCCCGAGGTGGTGCGGGGGTCCCAGCCCAGGCCGACGGTCGCGATGGTGAGGCCGGGGCTGGTCTTGGTGAGGGAGAGGTTGTTGCCCTTTTCGAGGGTGAGTCCTGCCATGGGATGCTCCTGAGTCGTGTCGGGGATCGGGTGTCGGGTCGTAGATCGGGTGTCGGGTCGGGGATCGGGTGTCGGGTCGTACGGGGTCGGGTGGAGCGGGTCGTCAGTCGAGGACGATGCCGAAGTCGGTGGCGATTCCGCGCAGCCCGGTCACGTAACCCTGGCCCACGGCCCTGAACTTCCACTCCGCGCCGTTGCGGTAGATCTCGGAGAAGATCATGGCGGTCTCGGCAGCGGCGTCTTCGCTGAGGTCGTAGCGGACGATCTCGGAGTCGGTGTCCTCGTTGACGACGCGGCAGAACGCGTCGCGCACCTGGCCGAAGTTCTGGCCGCGCACGTCGCCCTGATCGATGGTGACGGTGATCACGATGCGCTGCACATCGGCCTCGACCAGGCTGAGGTCGATGAGGATCTGCTCGTCGTCGCCGTCGCCCTCGCCGGTGCGGTTGTCGCCCTGATGCACGACCGAGCCGTTCGGCGTCTGCAGCTGGTTGTAGAAGATGAAGTCGTCGTTCGACCGCACCTTGCCGTTCGCGCCGATCAGGAGCGCCGACGCGTCCAGGTCGAAGTCGGTGCCGCTGGTCGTCCGGGGATCCCAGCCAAGACCGACCATCGCGCGGGTGAGGCCGGGGTCGGCCTTCGTGAGCGAGAGGTTGTTGCCCTTGGTCAGAGACAGGCTTGCCATCGTGTTGCCTTTCTACGTGTGCGGGTGAGGTTCAGAGTGCCTGGGCGGCCGGATCGACGAGGTCGAGCACCGAACGGCCGGTAGCGCGGTTGCCGATGGCCGTGAACGCCCAGCCGGAGCCCTCGCGCGACACCTTCGCCATGATCATGGCGGTGTGCGTTCCGGCGTCGGTCAGCTCGTACCGGGCGACCTCGGGGGTGCCGGCGGTGGAGTCGTCGACGAGGCGGCAGAAGGCGTTCTCGACCTGATCGAAGGTCTGGCCGCTGTAGCTCGAGATCACGAACACGATCTGCGCGACGGCGGGAGAGACGGCGGACAGGTCGACGAGGATGACCTCGTCGTCGCCGTCGCCGGCGCCGGTCAGGTTGTCGCCGGTGTGCTTCGCCGAGCCGTCCTTGCTGGCGAGCTGCTTGAACCAGACCTTGTCGAGGAGCTGGCCCTGGGCGTCGAAGAAGATCGCCGAGGCGTCGAGGTCGACCTCGGCCGCCTTGCCGCGACCGAAGAGGCCGCGCTTCACCGGCGCGGCGCTGTCCCAGCCGAGGCCCATGCGGACCTTGCTCAGCGCGCCGCCGTCGTTCTTGGTCAGCGACAGCGTCTGTCCTTTGGAGAGGCTCAGGCCCATGGGTGGATCTCCTTTGATTTCGGTGGTTCGGTTTCGATGCTTCGGTGCAGCGTGATGCCGTCGGTTCGCCGCGTCAGGCGGAGACCGACTCGGGGATCGTCGGCGCCTCTGCCGCGATGCGGCGGTTGCGCATGATGGAGGTGATGAAGGCGGCCAGGATGAAGAGCACGCCCACCAGGCCGGTGACTACCTCGCTCACCTCGGTCGTGA
Organism: Frondihabitans sp. OV104; assembly: GCF_057787745.1. Lineage (NCBI taxonomy): Bacteria > Bacillati > Actinomycetota > Actinomycetes > Micrococcales > Microbacteriaceae > Frondihabitans > Frondihabitans sp. OV104. Next base: position 1,065,558 of record NZ_CM173541.1, on the reverse strand, counting down.
TGGTGACGAGCAGGATCACGGACAGCGCGCCGATCGCCCAGTGCGCGCCGTGGTCGAGGTAGACGAACTCATCCAGCGTGCCCTGGCGCACCAGGAACACCGTCAGCGACCGGACGAAGATCGCGCCGATGAGGCCGAGGCCGAGCGCGATGATGATCGGGTCGGAGGTGATGGCGAACGCGCCGATGACGCCGTCGAACGAGAACGAGGCGTCGATGACCTCGAGGTAGAGGAAGAGCAGGAACGCGGCCTTGCCGACGACCTTGCCGAGCTCCCGGTTGCCGCCGCCGACGCGACCGGCGCGCTTCTCGATCGACTCGGCGTCGAGCTCGCCCTCGCCGTTCTCCTCTTCGACGTCGTCGTCGCCGACATCGAACAGGTCGCCGAGGCCGTTGACCAGGAAGTACAGGATCATTCCCGCGATGCCCGCTATCAGCACGATCGTCTGCTTGTCGCCGGCGGCGAGCGATGCGAGCACGAGGGCCGCGAGGCCGACGATGACGGAGGCGGCGTTGATGCTGCCGATCTTCGCCAGGGGCTTCTCGAGGAAGCCGATCCAGCGGATCTCGCGCTCTTCGAACATGAAGTCGAGGAAGATCATCAGCAGGAAGATGCCGCCGAACGCCGCGATCTGCGGGTGCGCGTCGTGGAGGATGTATGCGTAGGTGCCGGGTGTGTCGATCGGGCCCTTCTCGAGCGCGAGCTGAACGGCCTCGACCGGGTTGAGGCCCGATGTCACCGACACGATGATCAGCGGGAACAGGATCCGCATGCCGAGGACAGCGATGAGGATGCCGACCGTCAGGAAGATGCGCTGCCAGAACGGGCTCATCCTCTCGAGGATGCGAGCGTTCACGACCGCGTTGTCGAAGCTGAGGCTGATCTCCAGGACGCCCAGGATGGCGGCGACGGCGAGACCGGCAGGGCCGCCGTAGGCGAGTGCGATGCCGAGGGCGATGACGGTGATCACCATGGACCACCCGAACGTCTTCAAGAACAAGGCTGCGAAGCCCCCCAGGTCTGTCGATGCACGGGACGGCTGTCGCCCCGTGCATCGATATTACAGATGCCTTCCTGTGCGGTGCTGTGGAGTCGGTTCAACGGCGCCGGTGAGTCGCCCCCGGGTGGCTGTCGGGAAGCCGGTCGCCGGCTCCGAGCAGGCGGTCGCGCATCGTGCCGCCGCGCGGGGTCTCGGGAAGGAGCCCTCGCTGTCGGAGCACGGGCATGACCGTGTCGATGAAGTCGCGGTAGGTGTCCATGCCGCCGTAGGTGTACTCGATCAGGAAGCCGTCGACGTCGGCCACCTCGACGAAGCGCTGCATCTCGTCGGCGATCTGCTCGGGCGTGCCGGTCAGGCGCGGACCGCCGATCGACGTGGTGATGCGGTCGAGGATCTCGGCCACCGTCGGGCTCTCGTCGCCGCGCTGGAACATGCCCAGCATCGACTGGCCGACCTCGGTCGTGACCTCGGCGAGCGTCTGGTCGAGGTCGAACTTCATCAGGTCGACGCCGCTCCAGCCCATGAAGAGCGCCGCGGCCGCCTCTCGCGAGGGCGTCGAGTCGAGCGAGGCGCGAGCCGCGAGGGCCTCCTCCTCGGTGTCGGCGACGACGATCGAGACGGCGTCCATGATGCGGACCGAGTCGGCCGAGCGGCCGTTCGCGACGGCGCGGGCCCGGAGGTCGCGCACCGTCGCCGCGGCCTGGTCGATGTCGCGGTCCTGGATGAACACGCACTCGGCGAAGCGGCCAGCGAAGGCGCGCCCGGCCGACGAGGTGCCCGCCTGGAGCAGGAGCGGCGTCCGCTGCACCGACGGGGTCGCCGGGTAGTAGCCGTCGAGGTGGAAGTACTCGCCGTCGTGCCTGATCCGGTGCACCTTGGCGGGATCGGCGAAGGTCCGCGTGGCCTTGTCGTTCACGATCGCGTCGTCCTCCCAGGCCCCCTCCCAGAGCTTGAAAGAGAGATCCAGGAACTCCGTGGCCCGACGGTACCTCTCGTCATGAGGGGTCACCTCCCGCTGGCCCAGCAGCTTGACCAGCCCAACCTGGTTGTCGCTCGTGACGACGTTCCACGCCACGCGCCCCTTCGTGAGGTGATCGAGCGTCGTGAACGCGCGGGCGTTGAGGTACGGCTGCTGCGCCGTCGTCGACGCCGTGATGACGAAGCCCAGCCGGTCGACGGTGGCCGCGAGTCCGGACACGATGGTCATGGGATCGTGGACGGGAAACTGGACCGCCTCGCGGATCACGACCTCCGGCACGTCGTCGCCGCTCATCGGGTAGCCGATCGCCTCGGCGAAGAACAGGAAGTCGAAGCCGGCCGCGTCCAGCTCTCGCGCCATCTCCTGCCAGTACTCGAGCGTGGCGAAGCCGCTCGTGTCGCCCTTCTCGTGGTGCCAGGCGTTGCTGATGAAGTTGGGGGTCAGCTCCTCGAAGGCGCCGAGGAAGATCTGCTTGGTCACGGGGGCTCCTGCCGGGTCGTGCGGGTTGATAACAAAGAGTTATCACATTCGACCGGCGAGGCGCTACGGTCGAGGCATGGGAACTCCCGACGAGCTGCAGGCCGAGATCGGCCAGGCCGTCCGCGCCGAGCGGACCCGGCGCGGCTGGAGCATGCGCGAGCTCGCCGGGCGCGCCGGGGTGTCGCAGCCGTTCCTGTCGAATGTCGAGAACGCCCGGATCTACCCGAGCGTGCCGACCCTGTACGCGCTGGCCTCGGCGCTCGAGGTGCAGCCCTCCGATCTGCTGCCCGGCACCTACTCGCGACACGAGCCGCTGCACCTCCCCGCGAGCGAAGGCTCGACGGGGTCGGCCCGGCTCATCGCCGGCGGGCCCGGCTCCGCCCTCGAGTCGTATCTGTTCGAACTCGCCCCGGGGCACGTCGACGAGCCGGCGTACGCGCACGAGGGCGAGGACGTCGTTCACGTGATCGAGGGGACGCTCGACGTCACCGTCGGCGAGGACGCGCCGGTGCGCCTCGTCGCGGGGGAGTCCTTCTGGCACGAGGCGACCGCGCCGCACGCCTGGCGGGTGCCGGACGACGCGCCCGCCGTGACACGCGTGCTGCTCGTCAGCGGCGGGAAAGGCTGACGGCGCAGGGCCGGACGTACGCTACGGCCGCGCTGGGCCGGACGTGCGCTACGGCCGCGCAGGGCCGGACGTACGCTACGGCCGCGCAGGCCAGTCGCCCGACGCGGTGAACGTCGGGTCTTTGCGCCGCATGTACTCCTGGAAGCTCGCTGCCTGGTCGGCGCACCAGCCCACCTGGAGCGTGTGGAGGTCGGGGGCGGGGACGTCGAGCGTGTCGAGGTGGCGGCGAGCCATCGCCTGAGCGACGCGGCCGGCGGCGATCGCATCGGCTCCGGCGTCGTGGGCGTCGGTGAGGACGACGTCGTAGTACGCGGCGGCGGCCTCGAGCGTCCGCTTGCCCTTGCGGTACCTGTCGACGGCCTTGTCGATGACGAGCGGGTCGATGACGCAGGCGCCCGCGGCGAGCGCGTCGGCCAGCGGCTCGAGGCCGTGGCGCTTGGCCTCGCGGTCGAGCACGGTGAGGTCGTAGGGGGCGTTGTAGATGACGAGCGGCACGCCTCGCTCGAAGACGGCGCGCAGGGCGGCGATGATCTCGGCCACGACCTCGACGGCAGGCCGCCCCTCGGCCCGGGCGCGCTCGGTGGTGACGCCGTGCACGGCTGCGGCCTGCTCGGGGATCTCGACACCGGGGTCGGCGATCCACTCGCCGTGGGCGATGGACTCGCCCGTGGAGTCGATGATGCCGACGTGCGCGGTCACGATGCGGGCGGTCTCGACGTCGATACCCGTGGTCTCGAGGTCGAACACGCCGAGGCCGTCCCACCAGCGGACGGGGACGGGGCCGACTGCAGCTTCACTCACACGGACAGCCTACGAGAGGCCGCCGACATCACTCGCCAGGGGCGACCGGGGTCGTGGGCTCCGAGGTCGACGACACCGGGATCGACGACGGCGGCAGCGCGGGAACGGGTGCCGGCCCGACGTGCAGCCAGAAGAAGGCCTGCGTGCCGAGCGTCAGGGTGACGTTGCCCTCCGCGTCGAAGCTCGGGAACGCCCCGCCCGCGAACAGGTCGGTGAGGGTGCGGCCGGCCAGCTCGGGAGCGGAGACGGTGACGGACACCGGGTTGTGCGCGAACGAGAACACGCACAGCACCTCCTCGGCGGCGTCGCCGAAGTCGGTGCCCGACCCCTGGTACGAGCGGACGAAGGCGAGAGTCGACCCGTGGTTCGTGCCGAGCACCTCCATGGTGCCGAGCCCGAACGTGGGATGGGCCTTGCGCACGTGGATGACGTTGCGGATCCAGTGCAGCAGGGAGCGCGACTGAGCCAGCTGGCTCTCGACGTTCACCAGCGAGTAGTTGTACACGAGCGACTGGACGACCGGCAGGTACAGCTTGCCCGGGTCGGCCGTCGAGAAGCCGGCGTTGCGGTCGGGCGTCCACTGCATCGGCGTGCGCGACGCGTCGCGGTCGTTGAGCCAGATGTTGTCGCCCATGCCGATCTCGTCGCCGTAATACAGGAACGGCGAGCCCTTCAGGGCGAAGAGGAGCGCGTGGGCGAGCTCCAGCTCGGCGCGCGAGTTGTCGAGAAGCGGCGCCAGGCGCCGGCGGATGCCGATGTTCGATCGCATCCGCGGGTCGTAGGCGTACCAGCCGTACATGGCCTGGCGATACTCCTCGCTGACCATCTCGAGCGTGAGCTCGTCGTGGTTGCGGAGGAACACCCCCCACCCCGCGCTCTCGGGAACGTCGGTCGTCTCGGACAGGATCCGCTTGAGCTCGCCGGCGTCCTGCGAGCGCAGCGAGTAGAAGATGCGCGGCATGACCGGGAAGTCGAACGCCATGTGGCACTCGGGCTCGTCGTCGGTGCCGAAGAACGCCGCCACCTCGCGGGGCCACTGGTTGGCCTCGGCGATCATGATGCGGCCGGGGTACTCCTCATCGACCATCGTGCGGAGCCTCTTGACGAACTCGTGGGTCGCGGGCTCGCCCTCGCCGTTGCCGTCGTCGGACTGGTAGAGGTACGGGATCGCGTCCAGGCGGATCCCGTCGACGCCGAGATCGAGCCAGTGCCGGATCACGTCGTAGACGGCCTCGTGCACCTTCGGGTTCTCGAAGTTGAGGTCGGGCTGGTGCGAGAAGAACCGGTGGAAGAAGAACTGACGGCGCACGGGGTCGAACGTCCAGTTGCTCTCCTCGGTGTCGACGAAGATGATGCGGATGTTCTCGTACTTCTCGTCGGTGTCGCTCCACGTGTAGAAGTCGCCGTACGGGCCGTCGGGGTCTTCGCGCGACTGCTTGAACCACTCGTGCTGGTCGGACGTGTGGTTGATCACCATGTCGATGACGATGCGCATGTTGCGCTCGTGGGCCTTGGTGACGAGGTCGCGGAACTCGTCGAGGGTTCCGAACTCGGGGAGGATCGCCTTGTAGTCCGAGATGTCGTAGCCGCCGTCGCGCAGGGGCGACTGGAAGAACGGCGGCATCCAGAGGCAGTCGATGCCGAGCCACTGCAGGTAGTCGAGCCGCGACGAGAGCCCGGCGATGTCGCCCGCCCCGTCGCCGTTGCTGTCGACGAACGAGCGGACCATGACCTCGTAGAACACGCTCCGCCGATACCACTGCGGGTCGAGGGTGAGTCCGGGCGTCTGGATGGGGGCAGTGAAGCTCACCGTTCTCCTTCGATCGCTAGCCGGCGCGGGCCCCGGCAGGTGGGCCCACTCTATGACGAGGGTGCCGGGCGTCGCCCAGATTGGCCGGACGGCCGTCCCTACACTGGTCGGATGATCACGCCTGTGCCGTCCGTCGCCTCGCCGTACGCCGATGAGCTCGCGAGCATCCCCACCGTGCGCCTCGAGGCCCGCGTGCTCGGAGCCACGGCGCGCTACTGGGTCTACGGCCGCGACGGCGCCCCCACGACGATCGTCGCCGTCCACGGCTTCCGCGGCGAGCACCACGGTCTCGAGCCGGTGGTCGCCTTCCTCGACGGCGTCCACTCGGGCGCGGTCCGCGTGATCTCTCCCGACCTCCCCGGCTTCGGCGAGTCCGCGCCCCTCCCGGGCCGCGAGCACAGCACCGCCGTCTACGCCGAGTGGCTCCGCGCGTTCCTCGCCGCGATCGGCCAGGGTGCCGACACCGTCGTGCTGGGCCACTCGTTCGGGTCGATCGTGACGAGCGCGGCCGTCGCCTCGGGCCTCGACGTGCGCGCGCTGATCCTGGTCAATCCGATCGCCGCCCCGGCGCTGTCGGGCCCGCGCGGCGTGCTCACGCGCCTCGCGGTGTTCTACTACTGGGCGGGCGCCGGTCTTCCCGAGTCGATCGGCGGCCCGGTCCTGAGGCTGCGCGCCGTCACCCGCGTCGCGAGCCTCGCGATGGTCAAGACCCGGTCGAAGACCTTGCGCGCCTGGGTGCACGATCAGCACGACACCTACTTCTCGTGGTTCGCGTCGCGGAAGGTCGTGCTCGACGCGTTCAAGGCCTCCGTGTCGAGCGATGTGTCGACGTATGCGCGGCAGATCCGAGTTCCTGCGCTGCTGATCGCCGCCGACCGCGACGACATCACCGCCCTCCCGGCGCAGTACGAGCTCCAGGGCCTCTTCGCCGACGCGCAGCTCGACGTCATCCACGGCGTCGGCCACCTGATCCACTACGAGAAGCCCCGCGAGGCGGCGGCGATGATCACCGACTTCCTGGCGACGCTCGGGCCCGCGTCGTGAGGATCGTCGTCGACTGCCGCTACGTGCGCACCGGACGCCACGACGGCATCAGCCGCTTCACGGCGGGCGTCGTCGGCGAGCTCGCCGAGCTCCACGACGTGACGATGCTCGTGAGCGACCGCCGCCAGCTCGACAAGCTCCCCGACGCTCCGCACGCGCTGGTGTCGGCGCCGACCAGCCCCCTCGAGCCGCTCGTGGCGCTCCAGGTGAACCGACTGCGCCCCGACGTCGTCTGGACCCCGATGCAGACCATGGGCACGCTCGGCCGCCGCTACCGGCTCGTGAAGACGCTGCACGACCTGATCTACTACACGAACCGCACGCCGCCGCCCGAGTTCGCAGCGCCCATCCGCCTGCTCTGGCGCCTCTACCACCTCGCCTGGTGGCCTCAGCGCCTGCTGCTCAACAGCGCCGACGCCGTCGTGACGGTCAGCGAGACGACGGCCCGCGAGATGGCCGACCACCGCCTCACCCGCCGGCCCGTGACCGTGGTCGCGAACGCGGCCGATCCGCAGGAGCCCGGGCGCAGGAACTCGCCGCCCACCCGCGACCTCGTGTACATGGGCTCCTTCATGCCGTACAAGAACGTCGTCGCGCTCGCCCGCGCGCTGAGCCTGCTCGCCGGCTACCGCCTCCACCTCATGAGCCGGGTCTCGGACGCCGAGCGCCTCGCCCTCGAGGCCTCGGCTCCCGAGGGGTCTCTGGTCTTCCACGGCGGTGCGAGCGACGAGGAGTACCGCGACACGCTGCTCGGCGCGACGGCCGTCGTCACCGCGTCGAAGGCCGAGGGGTTCGGCATCCCGGTGATCGAGGGCATGGCGCTCGGCACGCCGGCCGTGGTCAGCGACATCCCGATCTTCCGCGAGATCGGCGGCGACGCTGCGCTGTACTTCGACCCGGAGTCGCCGGCGTCGATCGCCGCGGCCGTGCGCCGACTGGAGGAGCCGGGGGAGTGGGAGCGGCGCTCGGCCGCCGGACTCGCCCAGGCGTCGCACTACAGCTGGGCGTCGTCGGCCGCGGCTCTGCTCGACGTGCTGGAGCGGGTGGGGCGCTAGGCGTCGCCGCGCCCCTCGAGCGCGTTCTGGTAGTCGAACGAGTAGCGGCCCGGCGCCTCCGACTCGACCTCGATCGGATCGTCGAAGGCCACGAGCGCGAGGGCGCCGTCGACGACCTCGAACGAGTGGATGGACCCGTTGCGGATGGGCACTCCCGCGTTGGCGTCGGTCTCGGGCGCGACGTGGTTCACAATGCCGCGGATCACGGCGCCGTGGGTCGCGACCACGACGGACTGGCCGGGGCGCTCCTCGGCGATGGCGAGCAGCGCCGCCTCCACCCGCTGCAGCACGGCCGTGCGGCTCTCCCGCCCGGGCACGGCGACGCCGTCGGGGAACCGCGCCTCGACCTCCTCGAAGGTGAGGCCCTCGGCCTGGCCGTAGCTGCGCTCGACGACCTGCGGGTCGACGGCGGGCTCGTCGAGCCCGAGCCGGGCGGCGATGATGGCGCCTGTCTCGAACGCGCGGCTCAGCGGGCTCGCGACGACGGCGTCGAAGCGGCGACGGGCCAGCAGCTCGCCGGCGGCCGCGGCCTGCGAGCGGCCACGGTCGTTCAGCGGGATGTCGGTCGATCCCTGGATCCGCCGCGCGGCGTTCCAGTCGGTCTCGCCGTGTCGCACCAGGTACAGCCGGGTCATGTCGTCCTCCAGAGGGGCGCCGACCGCGGGTTCACGCGGCGGCGAGCCGTTCGGCTAGGGCCGTCAGGGACTCCGACGTGCCGGCGTTCAGCTTAACGGCGGCGCGCGAGTCGCCTTTCGTCACCCCGCGGTTGATGATGACGACGGGCAGCTTCTTGCGGAGCGCCGTCTCGAGGAGGCGAATGCCGGAGTTCACGACCAGCGACGAGCCGGCGACGACGAGCGCCTCGGCCGACTGCACCATGGCGCGCGCCTCGGCGAAGCGCTCCACCGGCACGAACTCGCCGAAGAAGACCACGTCGGGCTTCAGCACGCCGCCGCACACGGTGCACTGGGGCACGCTGAAGCCGGCGATGTCGATCACGTCGACGTCTCCGTCGGGGTTCAGGCGGACCTCGTCGGGGCGGTCGAGCCAGGGGTTCGCGGCCGCCATGCGCTCGGCGATGTCGCCCCGCGCGAAGAACTGGCCGCAGGTGAGGCAGACGACGCGGTCGACGGTGCCGTGCAGGTCGACGACGCGCGACGAGCCGGCCCGCAGGTGCAGGCCGTCGACGTTCTGCGTCACGACGCCGTTGGAGATGCCGGCGGCCTCGAGGGCGGCGAGGGCGCGGTGCCCGTCGTTGGGCGCGGCCGTGGCGAAGTGGCGATAGCCGAGATGACTGCCGGCCCAGTAGCGCTTCTGGAAGTCGGGGCCGCCCGAGGTGAACTGCTGAAACGTCATCGGGTTGCGGACGGGGGCGCCCTCGCCCCGGTAGTCGGGGATGCCGGAGTCGGTCGAGACGCCCGCCCCGGTGAGGACCGCCAGCTTCCGCCCCGCGAGCGCGCGGACCGCCGCGTCGAGCGTGCCGGTGCTGTCGGCCGGTGCGGTGGCTAGCGCCATGGTGGGGCTCCTGGTACATCTCTTTGCGAGGCGGGTGACGTTAGCCTAAACGGGAACCTTTACCGTTTTGTTTCCGCGAGCTCCCGGCTTGCGGTGGCGCCCCGCCTTGGAGCCCTCCGTGCGCATCACCCGCATCACCGACCTCGACCGCGACGAGCTCGCCGACTACTCCCGCCTCACCGACGTCGCGCTCCGCCGCAAGACGGAGCCGGAGGGCGGGCTCTACATCGCCGAGTCGTCGAAGGTGATCCGGCGAGCCCTCGACGCCGGCCACGTGCCGCGCTCCGTGCTGCTGAGCGAGAAGTGGCTGGCCGACATCGAGCCCCTCGTCGAGCAGTACGACGGCCAGATCTTCGTCGGCGAGGCCGACGTGCTCGAAGAGCTCACCGGGTACCACCTGCACCGCGGCGCCCTCGCGGCCATGCACCGCCCCGAGCTGCCGAGCGTCGAGTCGGTGCTCGAGGGCGCCCGTCGCGTCGTCGTGCTCGAAGACATCGTCGACCACACCAACGTGGGCGCGATCTTCCGGGCGGTGGCGGGCCTCGGGGCCGACGCCGTGCTGGTGACCCCGCGCTCGGCCGACCCGCTGTACCGCCGCAGCGTGCGCGTGTCCATGGGCACGGTGCTGCAGGTTCCGTGGACTCGGCTGCCCGACTGGCCGGAGGGCGCGGAGTTCCTGCGCGCTGCCGGCTTCGACATCGCCGCGCTCGCGCTCCGCGACGACGCGGTGACGCTCGACGCCTACGCGGCCGACCCGCCCGACAAGATCGCCATGCTGTTCGGCACCGAGGGCGACGGCCTCTCGCACCGGGCGCTCGAGGCGGCCGACACGGTCGTGACGATCCCGATGCTGCACGGCGTGGACAGTCTGAACGTGGCGGCGGCGTCGGCCGTCGTGCTGTGGTCGCTGCGCGTCTCTCCGGGCTCGGGTGCCGCGGAGGCCGCTCAGTGAGCGCCCGCCGCTCGGCCCGCGGTCGCGGCAGCGCGCGCCGCCCCGGCGCCGTCCGTCGGCGGATCGCCGCCGTCGTCGTCGTCGCCGCCGTCATCGCCGTCGGCGTCTACGTTCCCGCCTCCCTCCTCGCCCCCATCGCACCCGCGTCGGCCGAGGTCACGAAGTACACCGCGCCCACCGAGAAGGCGCTCTCGCTTCGCTTCCCCGACTACGGGGCCACGGCGGTCGAGGCCGTCGGGTTCGACGACAGCCTGACGACCTCGGGCGACTCGAAGCCGCGCTCGATCGCGTCGATCTCGAAGATCGTGACCGCGCTCGTCGTGCTCTCGAAGAAGCCGCTCGACGGCGGCTCGGGGCCGGACATCACCTTCACGGCGTCCGACCGGGCGCTGTACGACACCTATCTGGCGCAGGACGGCGAGGTCGCCGCCATGCCCGCCGGTCTCACGCTCACCGAGAGGCAGACCCTCCAGGTCGCGCTGATCAAGTCGGCCAACAACTACGCCAGCGCGCTCGCCTACTGGGCGTTCGGCTCGAACCAGGCCTACGTCACGGCGGCGAAGGCCTGGCTGAAGGAGCACGGGCTGAACCACACGACGCTCGTCGAGCCGACCGGGCTGAACGCGGCCAACCGGTCGACGGCGACCGACCTCGTGAATCTCGGCAAGCTCGCGCTCGCCAACCCCGACATCGCGTCCATCGTGTCGACGAAGTCGGTCGACATCCCCGTCGTCGGCACGGTCGAGAACTCGAACAAGCTGCTCGGCATCGACGACGTCGTCGGAATCAAGACCGGCACCCTCGACGAGGCGGGGGCCTGTCTCCTGTTCGCCACGAGAGAGAAGGTGCTCGGCCACACCGTGACGGTGGTCGGCGTCATGCTGGGCGGGGTCGACCACGACTCGCTCGACGTCGACGTGGCGAAGCTGCTGACGAGCGTCAAGTCGGGTTTCCAGACCGTCACAGCGGTGACGGCCGACGACGTCTACGGGTCGTACGACACCGAGTGGGGCTCGAACGCCCACGCTGTCGCCGCGAAGACGGTGTCGAAGCTCGTCTACGGGTCGGCGACCGTGAAGGCCGTTCCTGCGCTCGACACCGTGGGGGAGGCCACGGCCGGCTCGAAGGTCGGGACGCTCAGGGTCACGATCGGCTCGTCGGTCACCACCGTGCCGCTCGTGCTCGATCGGGCGATGACCGAGCCCGACGCGTGGTGGCGCCTGACGAACCCGTCGTCGGTGTTCTAGCCGCTATCGCATCTACCGCTGAGCGGCTACGACTCCGTCCCGGCGCCGTAGGGCGGAACCGACATCGGCTCCGGCCGCTTCGGCCCCAGGCCGTCGCCCGACGACTGGTGGCGCACCCGCCGCAGCACCCACGGCACGAGGTACTCGCGCGCCCAGCCGATGTCCTCGCGGCGCGCCTCCCGCCACTGGCGGAGCTCGGCGGCGGGCAGCTCGGACGCGAGGAGGTCGTTGTCGACGGCGAGCGCGGCCAGCACCATGCGGGCGATCGTGTGGTGGCCGAGCGGCGAGAAGTGCAGACGGTCGGGCGCCCACATGCGGCTGTCGGCGAGGTCGCGCATCGCCCACATGTTCGCGACGACCGCGTCGTGCCGCAGCGCGATGGCCTGCACGTTCTCGTTGTAGATCGCCACCTTGCCCCGGATCCGGCCGAGCACCGGCGTCGCGCCGATGTCGGGCCCGGTGAACAGCACCACGGTGGCGCCCTGCGACGACAGCGTCTCGACGAGTCCCTCCAGACGGCCGGCGACCTCGTCGGGGTCGGTGCCGGGGCGGATGATGTCGTTGCCGCCCGCCGACACGCTGATCAGGTCGGGGCGGAGGTCGAGGGCGGCCTGCGCCTGCTCGTCGATGATCTGCTGCAGGAGCCGGCCCCGGATCGCGAGGTTGGCGTAGGCGAAGCCGTCGGTCGTCGAGGCGAGCACCTCGGCCACCCGGTCGGCCCAGCCGCGATTGCCGCCGGTCGACGTCGGATCGGGGTCGCCGATGCCCTCGGTGAACGAGTCGCCGATCGCGACGTAGCGGGACCACGGGTGGGCTTGTGTCATGGAACAAACGTACCTTTGAGGAATGGTGACCACGGAAGTTCCTGCGCCCCTGCTCTCGGCCGACCTGCTCGAGAGGTTCCGCGCGCGGGCAGCCGGGTACGACGCGGCCAACGCGTTTCCGCAGGAGGACTTCGACGAGCTCGTGGCGCTCGGCTACCTCAGGGCGGCCGTGCCGGTGGCGCAGGGTGGGCTCGGGCTCGGCATGCGGCAGATCGCAGCGCTGCAGTCACGCCTGGCGACGGCGGCCCCGGCGACGGCGCTGGCCGTCAACATGCACCTCGTCTGGACCGTCACGGCGTCGCTGCTCTCAGCGCGCGGCGACGACTCGCTGCGGCTCGTGCTCGACGACGCGGCCGCGGGGGAGGTCTTCGCGTTCGGCGTCAGCGAGCCGGGCAACGACCTCGTGCTGTTCGACTCCGTCACCGAGGCGGCACCCGACGGGCAGGGCGGCTACCGGTACACCGGCACGAAGATCTTCACGTCGCTCTCACCCGTGTGGACCCGCCTCGGCGTCTTCGGACGCACGCCGTCCGACGAGATCGCCCACGGCTTCCTGCGCCGCGACGACGGCGGCCACGAGTCGCTCGGCGACTGGGACACCGTCGGCATGCGCGCCACCCAGAGCCACACCACCCGCCTGACGGGGGCGCACGTCCCCGCATCCCGGATCGTACGCGTGCTGCCCGTCGGGCCCTCGGCCGACCCGCTCGTCTTCGGCATCTTCGCCGCCTTCGAGACCCTCGTCGCCGCCGTGTACCGGGGGATCGCCCGCCGCGCGCTCGACCTCGCCGTCGAGGCCGCCACTGCCCGCACCTCCCGACGCACGGGCGAGTCGACCGCCGCCGACCCGGTCGTGCGCTGGCGCATCGCCGACGCCGCCATCGACCTCGACGGTCTCGAGCCCCAGGTCGACACCATCGCGCAGGAACTCGACGACCTCGTCGACAACGGCCCCGACTGGTTTCCGCGTCTCGTCGGCCTCAAGGTCCGGGCCACCGAGACCGCGACCCGCGTCGTCGACCGGGCCGTGACCGTGGCGGGCGGCTCGTCGTACCGCGCCGACACGGAGCTCGGGCGGCTGTACCGCGACGTGCTGGCCGGACGGTTCCACCCGTCGTCGACCGACTCCGCTCACGCGACGGTGGCGAGCCGGTGGCTGGGGCCGGTGGGCGGGCCTGCGGGCGGCGGGCCGGACGTCGAGGCCGCGGACGAGCGCTAGACCCGCCGCCGCGGACGCACTCCTGCGCCGCTCCAAGGGGTTGGCGCCGTTCCGGGGGGTTGGCGCCGTTCCGGGGGGTTGGCGCCGTTCCGGGGGGTTGGCGCCGTTCCGGGGGGTTGGCGCCGTTCCGCGGAGTCCAGCGCCGAATGCGCTCACGCCCGCCGGATCGGCACAAACCCGCCGCCCGAACGGAGGGAGCCTGCCGATACGGCGGGCCTAGCGCGCCGACGCCCCGCGCCGCCAGCACGACTCAGCCGGCCGGCCCCGCGAACCCGTCGAGCGCCGCGGTCAGCGCCGCCATCTCGCGCTCCCCGCCGTGCGCCTCGTTCTCCACGATCGTGAGCGCGCTCCCCGCCCACGCCCGGTGCAGCCGCCAGGCCGTCGACGCCGGACCGCTGATGTCTCGCCGCCCGTGGACCAGCGCCGCCGGGATCCCGGCTAGCTCCCCGACGCGCCCCAGGATCGCCGCCGACCCCGGCAGGAAGCCGTCGTTCGACCAGAAGTGCGTCACGAGCGCCGAGAAGACCAGCCTCTGCGCAGGATCCACGTGACCCGCACCGCGCAGCTCCGGGTGGTCGAGCGACACGTGCACGCTCTCCCAGGCGTCCCAGGCCGAGGCCGCGCGCTCCCGATCGGCCGGGTCGCCGTCGCGCAGGCGCCGCGCGTACGCGTCGACCAGCCGCTCGCCGGGCCGTCGCTCGGAGGCCGCCTCGAAGTCGTCCCACGCCTCCGGGAACACCCGCCCCACGCCCTCGGTGATCCAGTCGACCTCGTCGCGGCTCGTCGTCGTCACCGCCACGAGCGCCAGGGCGCGCACGGCGGCCGGGTGGGCCAGCGCATACGCCAGAGCGAGCGTCGTGCCCCACGACACGCCCGAGACCACCCAGCTGTCGAATCCGAGCTCGTCCCGGACCGCCTCGATGTCGGCGATCATCCGCTCGGTGGTGATGGCGCGCAGGAACTCGGGGTCCTCCGTCGCCCACGGGCGGCTCCGCCCGCTCCCGCGCTGGTCGATCCCCACGACGAAGTAGCGTTCCGGATCGAAGTGCCGCCGGTAGCCGCCCCGGCCGAGCGAGCCGCCGGGCCCGCCGTGGAGCCACAGCGCAGGAACTCCCTCCCGGTTGCCCGACGCCTCCCAGTAGAGCTCGGCCCCGTCGTCCATCACCAGGTGCCCGTGCGCGAACGGCTCGATCGGCGGATACGTCACGCGTCTACCGTAGGCCGCCGTCGGCGCCTTCACGAGGGCTCGGAGAGCGGCGATCGTCGGACACCGCAGAGTGTCGGAGGGTCGTGACACCATTCTCTGGAGGGTCCGGAGAGGTCTCTCGGAAGGGCAGCGAGTGAGCAAGCAGGACGGCAGCGGCCGCCAGGTGACGGCGCAGCCGACCGACGACGCCACGGCCACGATCCTGCACGTCGACATGGACGCCTTCTTCGCGTCCGTCGAGCTGCTCGAGCATCCCGAGCTGCGCGGGCAGCCGGTCATCGTCGGTCATCGCTCGATGCGCTCGGTCGTCACCGCCGCCACCTACGAGGCCCGCAAGTTCGGCGTCAACTCGGCCCTGCCGATGGCTATCGCCCTGCGGCGGTGCCCTCAGGCCGTCGTGCTCGAGCCGCACTTCGAGAGGTACCGCCACTTCTCGGCGCAGGTCATGTCGATGTTCGACGACGTCACGCCCCTGGTCGAGCGCCTCGGCATCGACGAGGCCTTCCTCGACATCGGCGGGTCGCTCCGGCTGATGGGCTCGCCGTTCCGCATCGCCACGGAGCTGCGGCGACGAGTGCACGCCGAGACGGGTCTCCACTGCAGTATCGGGGCCGCCTCGACGAAGTTCGTCGCCAAGCTCGCGTCGGGCGTGGCAAAACCCGACGGGCTCCTGATCGTGCCGCACGGTGAGACCCTCGAGTTCCTGCATCCGCGCCCGATCGGCGCGCTCTGGGGTGTCGGCGGCAAGACCGAAGAGACCCTGCGCACCTACGGCCTGAACACGATCGGCGACGTCGCGCAGGCGCCGCTCGACACGCTGCGGCGCGCGATCGGGGTCGCCGGCGGCCAGAAGATCCACGACCTGTCGTGGGGGCGCGACCCGCGACGCGTCACGACGGCGTCGGAGGAGAAGAGCGCCGGCCACGAGGTCACATTCGAGAACGACGTCGACGACACCGACCGGCTGCGGCGTGAGGTGTTCCGGCTCAGCGATCAGGTCGGCCGCCGACTGCGGGCGGCCGGGGCCACCGGCCGCACGATCGTGCTGAAGCTCCGCTTCGGCGATTTCGAGACCATCACCCGGTCGAAGACGCTCGCCGAGCCCACCGACCTCGGGCGACGCATCTTCGAGGAGGCCTGGGGCATCTACGAGGCGACCGACCACAGCGCATCCGGCAGCCGCAAGGCCACGCCTATCCGGCTCATCGGCGTGCGCGTCGAGCAGCTCGGCTTCGGCGGCGCGGGCTCCGGGTCGATCGGGCTGTGGGACGACGACGCCGACTGGCGCGCCTCCGAGACCACCATGGACGCCCTCCGGGCCCGCTTCGGCGCCGGGAGCATCACCTCGGCCAGCCTGCTCGGCGACTCGACCCGCCGCATCTCGCGCGGCGGCCCGGTGCCGCGCGTCGGCGTCGAGATCGAGCCTGACGCGCCGTCGGCGTCCGAGCAGCGCCCTCGGGCCGAGTAAAATCAGTGGCAGTGACTATCGCCGAATCGTTCGACCCCGACAGGCCCGAAGGCCGTGGGTCGGCCGAACCCTCCCTCGAAGTGGAGCCCGCGCTCGACATCGGCGTGGTGGCCGGCAACAGCGCCGCCGAGCACCTCTCGCCCGCCTTCCCGGAGCGCGCGGCGTGGGGCACCGCCGGCAAGCTCCGCGCCTGGCAGGCCGAGGCCCTCGAGAAGTACTTCGCCGCCGAGCCCCGCGACTTCCTCGCTGCTGCGACACCCGGCGCCGGCAAGACCACCTTCGCCCTCCGCCTCGCGACCGAGCTGCTCTCGCGCGGTGACATCGACCGGGTGGTCGTGGTCGCACCGACCGAGCACCTCAAGCGCCAGTGGGCCGACGCCGCCGACCGCGTCAACCTCCGTCTCGATCCGATGTTCAAGAACGCCGACGGCACCTTCGGCAGGCACTATCACGGCGTCGCGGTCACCTACGCGCAGGTCGGCATGAAGCCCGAGGTGCACAGGGCGATCACCGAGGCCGGCCGCACGCTCGTGATCCTCGACGAGGTGCACCACGGCGGCGACGCCCTGACCTGGGGCGACGGGATCCGCGAGGCGTACGGCAAGGCCACCCGCCGCCTGTCGCTCACCGGCACCCCCTTCCGCTCCGACACGGCGCCGATCCCGTTCGTGCAGTACGCGCCCGACGAGCACGGCATCCGCACGTCGCAGTCCGACTACTCGTACGGCTACGGGCGCGCCCTCGCCGACGGCGTGGTCCGCCCCGTCCTGTTCATGGCGTACGCCGGTGCGATGCGCTGGCGCACGCGCATGGGCGACGAGATGAGCGCCACCCTCGGCGAGGCCGTGACGAAGGACATCACCGCTCAGGCCTGGCGCACCGCCCTCTCGCCGCAGGGCGACTGGATCGCCGCGGTGCTGAGCGCGGCCGACAAGAGGCTCACCGAGGTGAGGCGCGGTGTGGCCGACGCCGGCGGCCTCGTCATCGCGACCGATACGACCGCCGCCCGTGCCTACGCATCCATCCTCACGAAGCTGACAGGGGAGCGCCCCACCGTCGTCCTCTCGGACGAGAAGGCCTCCAGTGACCGCATCGCCGCATTCTCCGTCGGCGAGTCGCGCTGGATGGTGGCCGTCCGGATGGTGTCCGAGGGCGTCGACGTCCCGCGCCTCGCCGTCGGCGTCTACGCCACGTCGGCCTCGACGCCGCTCTTCTTCGCGCAGGCCGTGGGCCGCTTCGTCCGCGCCCGCCGTCGCGGCGAGACCGCCTCGATCTTCCTCCCGAGCGTGCCGTCCCTCATGGCCCTCGCCGGGTCGCTCGAGCTCGAGCGCGACCACGCCCTCGACCGCCCGACCGACTCCGACGACGGCATCTTCACCTCCGAAGAAGACGCCATGGTCGCCGAGGCCAACCGCGACGAGAAGGCGTCGAGCCTCCTCGAGCAGCAGCCGTTCGAGGCCCTCGACGCGCAGGCGAACTTCGACCGCGTGCTCTACGACGGCGGCGAGTTCGGCCAGTCGAGCGAGGTCGGCAGCCTCGAGGAGCTCGACTTCCTCGGCCTGCCCGGTCTGCTCGAGCCCGACGAGGTCCGCGAGCTCCTGCGCCAGCGCCAGGTGACGCAGGCCGGCCGCTCGAAGAAGCAGCCCAAGACGGGCCTGCCGACCCAGGCCGTCGAAGAGGCTCGGCCGCTCTACATGACGATCAAGGAGCAGCGGCAGGAGCTGAGCCGCCTGGTCTCGATCTGGTCGCGCCACTCCAACGAGCCCCACGGCGCCATCCACGCCGAGCTCCGCCGCATCTCGGGCGGGCCCGCCGTCGCCCAGGCCAGCACCGACCAGATCCAGCGCCGCATCGACGTGCTGCGCGGCCGCATCGGCAACCGGCGCTAGCGCCGCCGCCGGGCGCGCGCCCGCGTCGCTCGCAAGGACTCCTGCGGTAGATGTCCTTGTGGCGGTGGCACCCGACGCGACTCTTCCTTGTGGGGCGTGAACCTCACCGCCGAACTCCTTGTGGGCGCACCAGGCGTCCTTGCGAACGCGCAGTCGCCCCGCGACCGACGGGCCGTGCCGACTGCGCCGGCGTCAATCCTCGAGGCCGTCGCGGTGGCGCCACCACGCGGTCTCGGCGTGCGCGGCCGACGTGTAGACGCCGAGCGCGACCCGCTCGTCTTCGACGAGCGACCAGCTCGTCAGCTTGTAGCCCCGCGCGAAGGACTCGACGAGCGCTTCGGGCTGAGCATCGTCGCGCGCGCGGACCAGCCAGGTGTCGGGGCCGGTCTCATCGAGCATGAGGCGATTTTACTCGCCCCGCCCGGCGGCACGATGCGGAGGCGTGCACCCTCGCAAGGACAGCCGGCACGTTCACGAGGAGAACGGCCGCGCCGTGCAGGCCCCACGAGGAGAACCCGCGCATCGTGGATGCGCCACAAGGACCTCCACGTCAGACATCCTCGCCAGCACGCCTACTTGCGACACGCCCCGCACCCCGGCCGCACGGCCGGCACGGCCCGCCCCACCCCGACGGCGCCGCGGTCGACGAATCCGCCGACCCCCTCGTCGTGCGCCACGTACGCCGCCCGCACCCGGTACCCGGCGTCGGCGGGCACCTCGAGCAGCGCCCGCAGCCACGCCGCGTCGTCGACGGACAGCACGCTGGGCCCGGGCCGCTCGTGCACGAACACGAACGACGCCGCGCCGTACTCCTCGTGCAGCAGCGCCAGCGCTCCGTGGAAGCCGTGCTCGGGCCGGTGGGGCAGCTCGCCGATGGGCATCATCAGCGGCATCTGCACGTCGTCGGCGTCGAACAGCAGCAGCCAGATCTGCGCCACGAGCGCGCAGGGGATCAGCTGCCTCACCCGCACGTCGAGCGCGTCGCGGGTGGCGAGGCTCTGCTGCGAGTCGAGGTAGTGGGGCGGAGAGGCCTCGCACGCGCAGACGGCGGCGGGCAGGGTGGGCGGGGCGGAGTGCGATGTCGTCGTGTTCATCCGACGATGGTGGGGCACGCGCAGCAGTTCCTGCCGGCGCTCTCCACAGGCCGGGAGCTACTACTCACAGCCCCCGGGCGCAGGAACTAGCGCACCGCCGCCGAATCCTCGTCGAGGGCCGACACGGCCCGCCGCAGGATCGTCGACGACGTCGACATCGTGTACGGGAAGTAGACGACCTCGACGCCCACCTCGGCGAACTCGCGCTCGAGCTTCAGGCCCTTCTCGGTGCCGCGCCAGTCGTCGCCCTTGAAGAAGACGTCGAACTGCAGTTCGCGCCAGACGTCCATCTTGTCGGGGACGGTCTCGGCGTAGGCGTGGTCGACGAAGTCGATGTGGCTGACGATCTCGAGGCGCTCGGCGAGCGGCACCATCGGCGAGATGCCCTTCGTGAGCTCGAGCATCTCGTCGGCGACGACGCCGGCGATCAGGACGTCGCACTGCGACTTGGCGTGGCGCAGCAGGTTCAGGTGCCCGATGTGGAAGAGGTCGTAGGCGCCGGCTGCGTAGCCGACCCGGGGTGCGTCGGTCACTGGGAGTCCCTTCCGGACGGGGTGGAGGTCTGCGCGGCCTCTTCGGCACGCGCGGCGAGATCGGCGATGGAGAAGCCGGAGCGCGACGGCAGGAAGTCGTCGGCCGAGTCCGCAGCCGCGGATACAGCCCCGGAGGCGGCGAACGGCGCCACGACCGAGATCGGCTCGGGCGACGGCTGCGCGGGTCGGCCCAGGCGGAAGTCCGACGGCACCCACTCGCGGCGGAGCGCCGAGCGGTGGCGGCCGGCGACTCCGGTCATGAGCACGCCGAGGGGCTCGACGCCGAGGCCGAGCAGCTCGCCATGGAGCGCGAGGAGGTCTTCGACGGTGGTGCGGTTGGAGCGGACGACGACCACGACGGCGTCGGCGACGGGGGCGAGACCCCGCAGCGGCACCGGCATCGTGTTGCTGCCGGCCAGGGCCACGACGGCGTCGTAGCGCTCGCTCAGGGTCGTGAGGAAGCTCTCGGCCTCGACGAGGCGACGCTCGGGGCGAGCCGAGGCGACGCGATCGGGCACCGAGACGCGCTGGTAGCCGGAGGCGTCGGCACGGGCCGGGTCCTCGAGGGCCGAGTCGTCGACGGTGGAGGGGCGAGCGAGCAGCTGCGTCTCGAGATCGGTGCGGACGACCGCCGACACGAATCCGCTCTCGACCAGGGCGCGGGCGAGTCCGCCGTCGACTCCGGCCGACTCGTCGGCGTCTTCGGTGCGAGCCAGGACGAGGCGCGCCGGGAGCTCGCCGCCGGCCAGCGACCGGGTGTTCATGACGGCCTCGCGCAGGGCGGAGCGCATGCGCCGCGACGCCGCGCGGACCTCGAGGTCGTCGGCGTCGATGACGCCGGCGGGCAGCTGCGCGAGGACGGGAAGGCCCGTGACACGACGGACGTCGTCGGCCGTCGTGACACGGGGCTGGAGGCGGACCAGCACGAAGCCGACCGCGAGTCCGAGGGCGAACCCGATCAGGGTGAGACCGAGGAGCACGCCGAGCGAGGCGACCTTCGGAATGCCGCCGGGAACGTTGCCGGCGATGGTCTGCTCGACGGCGACGCCCGCCACGAGGCCCACGACCGCCATGCCGGCGACAGCGATCCAGGCGCGACGGAGCTGAGCGGTCAGGTCGAAGAATCCAGCGCGGATGTTCATGAGACCTCCCGGTCGGGCAGAGAGCCGAGGCCCTTGAGCTCACGGAACCACTTGGGCAGCGCGAGGAGCAGGTAGAGCGTGTTGGCGGCGAAGAACGCGATGTAGACGATCGTGAAGCCGAGCGGCCAGGCGAGGAGGACGAACGAGAGGCACATCAGGCCGTAGTCGGTCGGGACGACGGCGAGCGAGTATAGCGTCGACGTGTTCCGCGAGCCGCGGGTCGGGACGCCCGTGCGGATGTGCTGGGCGCGGCGGAGCATGTCGGTGAGGATGATCGCGAAGAACGCGACCGACGCGACGGCCGAGTACGCAAGCGGCACCCAGAGCACGCCGGACCGGCCCGAGGGCTCGCGCAGGAAGCTCGCGAACACGGCCAGGTGGAGCACGCCGATCTTGGTGGCGTCGATCACGTGGTCGAGCCATTCGCCGGCGGGGCTTCCGCCGCCGCGCAGGCGTGCCAGCTGGCCGTCGGCCGAATCGAGCGCGTAGCCGATGACGAGCAGCAGCATGACCAACGCGGCCGAGGCGATCGACGTCGGCACGAACGCGATGACGGCGATGCCCGCGAACGTGAACAGCGCGCTCACCATCGTCACCTGGTTCGGCGTCATGCGCAGCTGGTACGCGGCGGCGGCGAGGAATCGTCCGATACGGCGGTTGACGAAGCGCGAGTACGCCGGGGCGCCGCTGGAGCCCTTCTGGGCGCTTGCGAGGCGGGCGAGCGACTCGCCGTAGGTCTCGCGGTTCAGCGTGGTGGTCACGAGGCCACCGCCAGGGGTGCGGTGCCGCGGGCGACGCGGTGCAGCTCGCCGTCGACGACGGCTGCGATCCGGGCGCGCATGCGCTCTGGCGTGTACTCGGCGGCGTAGACCTCCTGGGCACGCTGCCCGGCAGCGCGGAGCGTCGCGACGTCGAGCGTCGAGAACAGCTCGGCCAGGGCGTCGACGTCAGTGCAGTCGAACAGCCAGCCGGTCACTCCGTCGTCGATGACCTCCTCGGGGCCTCCGGAGCGGCTGGCGATGACGGCGCGGCCCTCGCTGAACGCCTCGACCGTCACGAGGCCGAAGCCCTCGAGCGTGTCGGTGGGCAGGACGACGGCGTCGGCGGCCTGCAGGTACGGCGTCGCATCGGCGACCTCGCCGACGACGACGACGGTCTCGGGGCGCGACACGTGCTGGGCCACGAGGGCCTTCACATCCACGCCGATTCCGACGGCAGGAACTGCGCCGAGCACGACGAGCTCACCCGGGCAGCCGGCCTTCTCCCATGCGCGCAGCAGCGTGCCGTGGCCCTTGTGCGGGTTCCAGCGGCTGGCGATCACGTAGTGCGGCCTGCGGTGCTCCGGGGGAGCCGCGGGAAGTTCGCGCGAACGATGGGGTACACCGTTGTGCACCACCACCGCCCGCGGGTCCTCGGCGAGACCCGACGCGCCGAGGACAGAGCGCGAGACGGCCACAAGTGCCGTGCACGCGCCTGCCAGGGGACGAAGACCTACCCGGTCCTTCGGTCCCCATGGTTCTTGGAGGTGCCCGACGACCTTGCGGACGCCGGTGAGGCGAGCAAGGGGAGCGACGGGCAGGCAAGCGCTGGTGGCCAGGTAGACGAGGTCGAAACGACGGCCCGAGAGACGGGCGAGCGTTCGGACGGCGTCCCTGGCGAGACGGAGGAATCCGCCGGGAGTGATCTTCAGACGACGGAGGATCGGCAGCGGGTGGCGTTCCACCCGAGCCCCGAGGTCGCGGAGCATCGGGCCGAGGGGCCCGGGCTCGACGTCGGTCGGCAGCCAGACGGTGACGTCGTTGGAGTCGGACGCGACGAGCTCGGCGACGACCTCGAGGACGATCCGGTCGGACCCGTACATCTCGTCGGACGAGTGGACGACGAGGATGCGGCCGCGGCGGGCGCCGCGACGGACGCCGGGGGCGTCGAGGCCTGCGAGTTCCTGCTCGATATCGGTCATCAGTAGGCCCCCTCAGGGCGGAGGATCACTTTCACGGTGCGCCACATGAGCACGAAGTCGACGGTCAGCGACCAGTTCTCGACGTAGTAGAGGTCGAGACGGACGCTCTCCTCCCAGCTGAGGTCGGAGCGGCCGCCCACCTGCCACATGCCGGTCAGGCCGGGCTTGATGTAGAGACGGCGGTGGACGTGCTCGGCGTAGCCCTCGACCTCGAGGGGCAGTGGCGGACGCGGCCCCACGAGGCTCATCGAGCCGCCGAGGATGTTGATCAGCTGCGGGATCTCGTCGAGCGAGTACTTGCGCAGCACGCGGCCGACGCGGGTGACCCGCGGGTCGACGCGCATCTTGAACAGCACGCCGTTGCCCTCGGACAGGCTCGCGATCTCGGCCAGGCGGTCCTCGGCGTCGACGGTCATCGTGCGGAACTTGAGCATCGTGAACCGCTCGCCGTCGCGCCCGACGCGCTCCTGCCGGAAGAACACCGGCCCACCGTCGCCCAGGCGGATGAAGCCGGCGACGACGGCCATCAGGGGCAGGAGCACGAGCAGGGCGAGACCCGCGAGGGTCACGTCGGTGGCGCGCTTCATCACGTGCTTCGGGCCGTCGAACTGCGGCAGCTCGACGTGCATGAGGGGGAGTCCCTCGACCGGGCGGAAGTGGATGCGGGGGCCCGCGATGTTGGCGAGGCGCGAGGCGATGACGAGCTCGGTCGCGCGGCCTTCGAGGCTCCAGCCGAGGTCGCGGACGTAGTCGGTGCCGTGGCGCGGGTCGCCGGCGACGATCACGCTCTCGACGTTCATGCGCCAGACGGCGCGGGACACGTCGTCCAGGCCGGCCACGATCGGCACGACATGGGATCCGACGGCGATGCTGCCGCTGTCGTCGCCGTCTTCGACCACGGCGCCGACGACGTCGTAGAGGGCGCCCGGCTTCTCGTCGATGCGGTCGATGACGTACGTGACGTCGGCGCGGCTGCCGACGACGATGGCCCGCGACAGGTAGTTGCCGAGGGTGCGCTGGCGGATCAGCCAGCGACGCAGGAGGAAGCGGGAGGCGATGAGGCCGAGCGAGCCGCCGGGGAGGGCGACGAAGAAGTAGGAGCGCATCGACTCGTGGCCGGTGATCGAGATAATCAGGGCGATGATGACGAAGGTGAGGATCGTCGCGTTGAGCACGCGCTTGTACTCGTCCGCGCCGGTGCCGACGACGGAGAGGTCGCGGGTGCGCTGGAAGGACAGGCACAGTGCCCAGAGGAGCCCGATGCCGACCGGGTACCCGATCGTGATGAGGAGAGTCCTGGTGTCGGTCGTCGACAGCGAGGCCAGCGTCTCGCCGAACCCCTCGCGGAGGGCCTCGACGAACGAGGCGACGACCACGCTGAGCGCGATGACGATGGCGTCGAAGGCGACGAGCCGGCGACGGTAGCGCACGGCCCAGCCGGTTCCGATGGATGCGCCGCCCACCCGCTCGCCCAGATCCGACCAGGCTGCGGCCGCGGATTTCACCGGCGAGGGGAACGCGAGTCGGGATTTCTCTCCGAGGTCGCGGCCGATGCCGGTCACGATGCCGCTTCCGATTCGGGGCGGAAGCGGGTACGCGGAAGCGTACGCAGAATGAGCAGGGTAAGCATGGATCCAGGGGGGGTTCGGGTAGGCGGCGCAGAGGCTCCAGTCCGCTATTCGGGAACGAGTCGGAGCCGGGTCGGACGAACGACCGGAAGATCGGGATTCGGTCGTGCGTCCGGGTGTCGACCTGCGGTTCTGATCCTCTGAGGGCCGTCGGGTACGGCGGGTCTCGAGGCTCGGTGCGAGTCGACGATCGGGAAGGTGTCGGGTGCTGCGGGTGATCGGGTGACGCTTCGGGTAAAGCGCGTGGTGCATTCGGGTTGTTCGGGTGACGGGGAGCGGCTGGTTTCCGGCCGTACCTCCCTCCGCCTTTCAGCGGGTATGAATCGAAACTAGGCCATTCACCTCGGGGGCCACATGCCCCCATTTCGGGGGACCATGCGCCCCCCGGGCGGGGGGATGACAACGGGTGATCCCGGCCCTCGAACGGGTGATGCAGCCAAAATGCGTCGTTCGGGTCGGCCGACGTGGTCCTCCGAGACAATCGGATAGTCTATCCGCTCGCAAGGAGGCGACGGCGAGTCGCCCGGATACATGGGGATCGACCACATTCGCCTACCGATGGAAGGCTGCACAATCGACAACAGTTGCCGTTCGGCTCGCGGAGACCCCGAATCGTGGTCCCCCCGAATGACCGCACCGTTTGTACCCCGGAAGTGCTGCCCAGGCTCAAACGGGTGAACTCTGCCTCCGAGGTCGTTTACGCCGCATTCACCCGCCGGCAACCCTGCTCGCCGGTCAACGCACGAGAGCGAGGCCTCGGAAGGCCTCGCTCTCAGGGTGGGTCTGCGCTACTTCTTGGCGCCCTTCGACGCCGGAGCGGCAAGCGCGACGAAGTTCGCACGCGGGTCGTCCAGGTTCTCGAGGGTTGTCTCGTCGCGGCCGCCGACGATCTCGGTCACCCACCCGGTGAGGATGCGCCACTTGCGGGTGAGGGTGGGCATGGCCAGCAGGTGATAGCCGCGGTGGGCGAGCCACGCGAGCAGGTTCTTGAGGTGCACGCCCTGGATCAGGGCCGCGCCCTTGCCGATGCCGTAGCTGGCGACCGTGCCGACCGACTCGTGTCGGTACTCGGCGAGAGGTCCACCGGCCATCGACGCCAGGATGTTGTCAGCGACCGTGACTGCCTGCCGGACGGCGTTCTGCGCGTTCGGCGGGTAGTAGGCCGGCTGCTTGGCGGCCGTCAGGTCGGGGACCTGCGCGTTGTCGCCGAGCGCCCAGACGCCGTCGATGCGCTTGCCGTCGTCCGTCACGACCTCGAGCTTCGCGTTCGCGTTCACGTGGCCCTTCGGGCCGCGCGGCAGGCTGGTCTTGTCGAGGACGGGGTTCGGCTTGACGCCGGCGGTCCAGACGATCGTGCCGGCGGGGACGGTCTCGCCGTCGCTCAGCACGCAGTCGCCGTTCTCGCACGACGGCATGGTCGTCTGGAGGCGGATGTCGATGCCGCGGGCACGGAGAGCGCCGAGGGTCCATTTCGACAGCTCGGGGCCGACCTCGGGGGCGACGCGGTCGAGAGCCTCGACCAGAACGAAGCGCAGCTCGTGGCGCGAGAGCACGGGATAGCCGTCGACGGCCGCGTTGGCGGTGTCGAGCAGCTCGCCCATCGCCTCGACGCCGGTGTAGCCGCCACCGACGAAGACGACGGTGAGCAGCTTGGCGCGCTCGGCGGGGTCGGTCGAAGCCGCCGCCTTCTCGATGTTGCCGAGCACCCGGGCTCGCACGTACGACGCCTCTTCAACGCTCTTGAAGCCGACGGCGTTCTCGGCGAGGCCGGGGGTCGGGAAGGTGCGGGTCACGGCGCCCATCGCGACGACGAGGTGGTCGTAGCCGACCTCGGTCGTGCGACCGTCGGCGAGATCGACGGTGACCGTCTTCGCGTCGGTGTCGATCGCCGACATGGCGCCCTGGACGAACTTGGAGCGGCGCAGCGTCTTTCGAAGCGGAACCGTCACGTCTCTCGGGTCGATGTGCCCGCCGACGACCTCCGGGAGGAACGGCTGGTAGGTCATGTACGGGCTCGGGTCGATGACCGTGATGCTCGCGCTCTGCGGGGGGCGTTTCTTCTGCAGAGTCAGAGCGGTCTGGAGACCCGCCGAACCACCACCCAGAATAACGATTCGTGTTGTCATGACACCGACGCTACTCCCGGTCGGGCAGTCGTTCGCCACGCGCGACAGAAAATCACCCCGCAGGAACTCGGGGTGCCCGCCTTCCGTCCGCGCTCGACCGATCCGGTCTACTCGACGCCGTCGCTCTCGGTGTAGCTTCCCTCGAAGCCGGCCTTGTCGACCTCGGTCTCGCCGGGCTTCACGCCCTCAGCCGGGATGTCGCTGTCGGTGAAGGCGCCGTCGTAGTCGACGCCGCCTTCCTTGGTCGACGTGTACGAGCCCGCCTCGGAGTGCGAACCGCCGTTCAGCGGGGCCTCCGCGGCCGCCTCGCGCTCTTCGGCGGCCTGATCGTCGTGTCGTTCGTCGCTCATCGTGATTCCGTTCGTCGGGGGAGGGCGCCGTCGCCGCTCACCGTGGCCCCATCATGCTCCTCGCGTGGCGGCGATGGCACCCCTCGCCTAGAAGCCCTCGGGGTCGCGCGTGACGTAGGGGGCCTCGAGCTGGTCGAGCTCGTCGTCGGTCAGCCACACGTCGACGGAGGCGACCGCGTCGGCGAGGTGCTCGGGCTTCGTGGCGCCGAAGATCGGCGACGACACGGCGTCCTGCTGGCGCACCCAGGCGAGGGCGACCTGCGCCCGCGAGATCCCCCGCGCCTCGGCGACCGCGGTGACTGCGTCGGCGATGGCCCGGTCGCCGTCCTCGCGCTGGCGGTAGAGGGTCTGGCCGAAGAGGTCGGTCTCGCTGCGGGCCGTCGTGGCGTCCCAGTCGCGCGTCAGCCTGCCGCGCGCGAGCGGGCTCCAGGGCAGCACGCCCACGCCCTGATTGAGGCAGAACGGGTGCATCTCGCGCTCCTCCTCGCGCTGGATCAGGTTGTACTGGTCCTGCATCGAGACGAAGCGCGTCCAGCCGCCGAGGTCGGCGGTGTACTGCATCTGCGCGAACTGCCACGCCCACATCGACGACGCGCCGAGGTAGCGGACCTTGCCCGCCTTGACGACGTCGTGGAGCGCCTCCATGGTCTCCTCGACCGGCGTCTCGGGGTCGAAGCGGTGGATCTGGTAGAGGTCGATGTAGTCGGTGCCGAGGCGGCGCAGAGAGTTGTCGACCTCGGTCATGACGGCGAGGCGCGAGAGGCCGGCGCCGTTCGGGCCCTTTCGCATGCGGCCGTTCAGCTTGGTCGCGATGACGACCTCGTCGCGAGCGGCGAAATCGGCGAGCGCGCGGCCCGTGATCTCCTCGCTCGAGCCGTCGCTGTAGACGTTGGCGGTGTCGAAGGTCGTGATGCCGGCTTCGAGCGCCTGCTGGATGAAGGGGCGGCTCTCCTCCTCGGGCAGGCTCCACTCGTGCCCGCCGCGGGCCGGGTCGCCGTAGCTCATCATGCCGAGGGTGACCGCGGAGACCTGCAGGCCGGAGGAGCCGAGACGGACGTATTCCATGAGAAGCCTTTCGAGACGGGTGTCGTTCACGACCGACCCTACTCGCGGCTCTCCCCCCTCCCGAGTACCTGCCGACCCGCGGCCCGCAAGCTCGGGCGGAGCGCAGCGACGCCCGGCGACACCCACCCCCGAAGGCCCGCCCGGAGGGCCCCAGCGGAGCGACGTCGCGCGAAGCGCGACAAGCAGGCACGACGAACGAAGAAGGCCCCTGCCCTACGGGGGCGGAGGCCTTCTATTCGTTCGTGTCCGAGGGGGGACTTGAACCCCCACGCCCTATACGGGCACTAGCACCTCAAGCTAGCGCGTCTGCCATTTCCGCCACCCGGACGAGTGTGTGTCTCACTGCTGCGGCCTAACCGCCTCGAAGACATTAGCACGAGTTCGAGGGCCGGTCTGACACCCTCCGCCCGGTACCGTGGACGCATGACCTCGCACGAGCAGACCGACCTCGACGAGACCGCCGCCATCGCGCGCGACCTCATCCGCTTCGACACCACCAACTACGGCGGCGGCCGCTCCAACGGCGAGACCGACGCGGCCGAGTACGTCGCCGCCAAGCTCGAGGAGCTCGGCCTCACCCCGCTGATGTTCGAGTCGGAGCCCGGCCGCCACAGCGTGCTGGCGAAGGTGCCGGGGCGTGACCAGACGAAGCCGGGGCTCGTCGTGCACGGTCACCTCGACGTGGTGCCCGCGGATCCTGCGAACTGGTCTGTCGACCCGTTCGGCGGCGAGGTGAGAGACGGCATGCTCTGGGGGCGCGGCGCCGTCGACATGAAGAACATGGACGCGATGATGCTCACCAGCGTCGGCGACCTGCTGCGCTCGGGCCAGCAGCCGGAGCGCAACCTCGTGCTCGGCTTCCTGGCCGACGAGGAGGCCGGGGGAGTGCTCGGGTCGCACTTCCTGGTGAAGAACCACCCCGAGCTGTTCGACGGCATGGGCGAGGCGATCAGCGAGGTCGGGGGGTACTCGACGTTCATCGACGGCAAGCGCGCCTACCTGCTTCAGACCGGCGAGAAGGCCCTGATCTGGATCAAGCTCATCGCGCGCGGCACGGCCGGCCACGGGTCGCAGATGATCAGAGACAACGCCGTCACCCGCCTCGCCGAGGCCGTGACGGTTCTCGGCCGCCAGGAGTGGCCGGTCGAGCTGACCGACACGACGACGGGCCTGCTCCGCGAGGTCTCGCGCATCCTGGGCGTCGACCCCGAGCAGATCGCCCCCGACGAGCTGGTGCTGAAGACCGGCACGGCGTCCGGCTTCATCAAGGGAAGCCTGCGCGTCACGACGAACCCGACCGTGCTGCAGGCCGGCTACAAGCACAACGTGATCCCCGACACCGCCGAGGCGCTCGTCGACATCCGCTGCATGCCGGGTGACGAGCAGAAGGTGCTCGCCCAGGTGCGCGAGCTGATCGGCGACGACATCGAGATCGAGACCATCCACACCGACATCGGCCTCGAGACCGAGTTCGGCGGGCCGCTCGTTGAGTCGATCAAATCGACCCTCGACAGGCACGACCCGGGTGCGCCCGTGCTGCCCTACCTCCTCTCGGGAGGCACCGACAACAAGGCGCTCAGCCTGCTCGGCATCAAGGGCTACGGCTTCGCACCGCTGCGCCTCCCGGAAGAGATGGACTTCCCGGCGATGTTCCACGGCGTCGACGAGAGGGTGCCGCTCGAGGCGCTAACCTTTGGCAGTCGGGTGCTCCGCGACCTCCTCGCCACCTACTGATCCTCACCTAGTACCGAGAGGCTTTCCCAGCACGTGGAACACTTCCTTCAGGCGCTCCTGCTCGGCCTCGTCCAGGGCCTCACCGAGTTCCTCCCGATCTCGTCGAGCGGTCACATCCGCCTCGTCGCGCTCTTCTTCCCGCACGCCGGCAAGGAGTTCGACCCGGGCGCCGCCTTCACCGCGATCATCCAGCTCGGCACCGAGCTCGCCGTCCTCATCTACTTCTGGAAGGACGTCACGCGGATCGTCGGCAAGTGGTTCCGGTCGCTGTTCGGCCGGGTCGACCGCGGCGACCCCGACGTCCGCATGGGCTGGCTCGTGATCATCGGCACCTTCCCGATCGTCGTCGTCGGCGTGCTGACGCAGAAGTTCATCGCGAACGAGTTCCGCTCGCTCTGGCTCCTCGCGACGGTGCTGATCGTGTTCGGCCTCGTCCTCGCGGCCGCCGACATCCTCGGCAAGAAGACGGCCCGGTTCGAAGAGATGAAGTGGGGCCACGGCATCGCCATCGGCATCGCCCAGGTGCTCGCGCTCGTTCCCGGCGTCTCGCGCTCCGGAGCGACCACGTCGGCGGGTCTGGCACTCGGGTACTCGCGGCCCGCCGCCGCCCGGTTCTCGTTCCTGCTGGCGATCCCGGCCGTCTTCGGCTCGGGGCTGTTCGAGGTCTACCAGTCGTTCCACGATCACGCGCCCAACCCGTACTCGTGGGGCGACACGCTGGCCGCGACGGTCGTCTCGTTCGTCGTCGGCTTCGTGGTCATCGCGTTCTTCATGAACTACATCTCCAAGCGCAGCTTCCTGCCGTTCGTCGTCTACCGCATCGTGCTCGGCGTCGTGCTGTTCGCGCTCCTCGGCATCGGAGTCATCGGCTGATGCGCTCCTGGAGCTTCCCGGTGCTTCCCGGGCTTCCGGGCGCAGGAACGCCGCCCACCCTCTACGACACCGCCACCGGCGGCGCGCACCCCACCGACGGCGGCCGCCTGTACGTCTGCGGCATCACCCCCTACGACGCGACCCACCTCGGCCACGCGTCGACGTACCTCGCGTTCGACACGCTCGGCCGCGTCTGGCGCGACGCCGGCATCGAGGTCGCCTACGCGCAGAACACCACCGACGTCGACGACCCGCTGCTCGAGCGGGCGAACGACACCGGCGTCGACTGGCGCGAGCTGGCCGACTCGCAGACCGACCTCTTCCGCTCCGACATGGAGCACCTCCGCGTGATCCCGCCCGACCACTACATCGCCGTGACCGACGTCGTCGAGGCCATCGGAGACGCCGCCGCGCAGCTTCTGGCGACGGGCTTCGCGTACCCGGTCGACACCGCCGACTCGGAGGCCGGCGACGACCTCTACTTCGACGTCGACCGAGCGGCGGCCGACACCTCGTGGCACCTCGGCATCGAGAGCCGCCTCGACGCCGACACGATGCTCCAGTACTTCACCGAGCGCGGGGGAGACCCCGACCGCCCCGGCAAGCGCAACGTGCTCGACCCCCTGCTCTGGCGTTCCGCGCGCGACGGAGAGCCGTCGTGGCCGAGCGCCGTGGGCGACGGTCGACCGGGCTGGCACATCGAGTGCTCCGTCATCGCTCACGACCACCTGGGCCTGCCGATCTCGGTCAACGGCGGCGGCAGCGACCTGATCTTCCCGCACCACGAGATGAGCGCCGGCCACGGCACGGCGCTCACCGGCGACACGTTCGCGTCGCACTACGCGCACACCGGCATGGTCGCCTACCAGGGCGAGAAGATGTCGAAGTCACTCGGCAACCTGGTTAAGGTGTCGGAGCTGGTCACCGAGGGCGTCGATCCGCGCGCCATCCGCCTCGCGCTGCTGTCGCACCACTACCGCAGCGACTGGGAGTGGTTCGACGACGACGTGTTCGCCGCCATCGCGCGCATCACGCACTGGTCGGAGTGGGCGACCACGGCGGTTCCCGGCGACGAGGCCACTGAGCTCCTGACCGCACTGCGTGCGGCCCTGTCGGACGACCTCGACACCCCGTCCGCGATCGCCGCGGTCGAGGCCGCAGCCCGCTCGGGCGCTGTGCCGACCTCTGTCGACGTCGATGCCGTCGACGCGCTGCTCGGCATCGACCTGCGGTCGTGAGCTCCGGAACGCCGGCTGGACGAATGCTGGGGCCGCTCGACGCTCTGCCGCATCCGCCCCGCCGAGTCCTGATCGCCGGCGTGGCCGGCGCCGGAAAGTCGACGCTCGCACGACGGCTGTCGCGGATCCTGCAGCTGCCCTACACCGAGATCGACTCGCTCTATCACGGCCCGGACTGGACCGCCCTGCCGACGTTCGAGGCCGACGTCGAGCGCCTCACGAGCGAGCCTGCCTGGGTGAGCGAGTGGCAGTACCACGTCGTGCGCCCGCTGCTCGCGGAGCGCGCCGACACCCTGGTCTGGCTCGACCTGCCGTTCCGCACCGTGCTGCGCCGTGTCGTCTGGCGGACTGTCACGCGCCGGGTCACGCGGAAGCGCCTCTGGAGCGGCAACGTCGAGGGCCCGCTGTCGACGTTCTTCACCGACCGCGACAACATCATCCGCTGGTCCATCCGCACGCGCCGCGATCCCGCTCGCGACTGCACGCGGGCCGCGCGAGAGCACCCGCACCTGCAGGTCGTGCGCCTTCGGTCTCCCCGCGACGTCGAGCAGTTCGTCTTCGCCGCCGGCACGCACCGGGCCGACGCCCTCGGCTGACGGCTAGGCCGCCGGCGGACGCCAGGGGTCGTCGCCGGACTTGCCGTCGCGCTTGCGCAGGTACCGCTCGAACTCCTGGGCGATGGCCTCGCCGCTCGCCTCGGGGGAGTCGACGGTGTCGCGCGCCTGCTCGAGCTGCTCGATGTAGCCCGCCATGTCCTCGTCGTCGGCGGCGAGCGCGTCGATGCCGCTCTCCCAGGCCGCGGCCTCTTCGACGAGGTCGCCGCGAGGCACCTCGACGCCGGTGATCTCCTCCACCTTCTCGAGGATCGCGAGCGACGCCTTCGGGGAGGGCGCGTTGTGCACGTAGTGGGGCACGCTCGCCCAGATCGACACGGTGGGGACGCCGGCGGCCTCGATCGACTGCGACAGCACCGACAGGATGCCGACCGGGCCCTCGTAGGTGGAGCGCTCGACCAGCAGCTCGGCGCGGACGTCGGGGTTCTCGCTGCCGACGTAGAGCGAGATGGGTCGGGTGTGCGGCACGTCGGCGAGCATGGCACCGAGGAAGACGACGCCGGCGATGTCGTGAACGTCGACGAGGTCGACGATCTCGGCGGCGAAGCTGCGCCAGCTGCGCGAGGGCTCGGCTCCGAGCAGCACGAAGAGGCTGTCGTCGGCCCCTTCGACGGGCGAGGCGGCCGATGCCGGGCCATGAAGCAGGATCCGCGGCCACACGAGCGTGGAGTTGCCGTCTTCGTCGCGCGCGGCCATGGGCCGGTTGAACTGGAAGTCGATGTAGGCCTCGCCGTCGAGCTCGGCGAGAGTCGTCAGCTCGAGGGTCTCGACGAGGGAGCGGGCGACGTTGCTCGCCGCCTCACCCGCGTCGTTCCACCCCTCGAAAGCGACGACCATGAGCCGACCCCCGGCAAAACGTGACGTTGACGACACCTGACTCCTTTGCGGTGCGCCACCCCGGCCGGGCCGCGCACTAGCCATCAACGATAGCCTCCCCGGCCGCTCGCCGCGTGCGGCGGCGGGTGGCCGTCGACCGCCTGGCCTAGACTCGGGCGTCGTGACCGAAACGACTTCCGCCGACGCTCTGCTGCCCTCGGCCGTCCTCTGGGACATGGACGGCACCCTCGTCGACACCGAGCCGTACTGGCAGCAGTCGCAGGTGCGCCTGGTCGCCGAGCACGGCGGGTCGTGGACCCGCGCCGACGGCGACTCCCTGATCGGCTCGGGCCTCTGGCACTCCGCGAAGGTGCTCCAGGACCACGGCGTCGACCTCACCGGCCAGGAGATCATCGACCGCATGACGGACGACGTGCTCGTCGGCATCCGCGCCCACCTCCCGTGGCGTCCCGGCGCGCGCGAGCTGCTCCGCGAGATCCGCGACGCCGGAATCAAGACGGCGCTCGTCACCATGTCGTTCCGCCGCATGGCGGAGGAGATCGCCTCGAACATCGAGTTCCAGGGGTTCGACCTCGTCGTCGCCGGCGACATGGTCGAGAACGCCAAGCCGCACCCCGAGCCCTACCTGCTCGCGGCGGGGCGGCTCGGAGTCGACATCGACCTCTGCGTCGCCATCGAGGACAGCCCGACGGGCGTCGCCTCGGCGGTGGCCGCTGGCGCGGCGACGCTCGGCGTCGAGCACCACGCGCCGCTCCCGCGCGACGGGGAGTTCCAGCACCGGAGCACGCTCGCGGGCGTGACCCTCGACGACCTCGCGCAGTTCCTGCGCCAGAAGAAGAAGGCCGAGGCCGCCGCATGAGCGCCGAATCGCCGCAGGCACAGCGCCGACAGTCCGGACCCTTCTTGTGGGGCGACAAGGTGCAGCTGACGGGGCCCAAGGCCCGCATGCACACCATCGCGCTCACGCCCGGAGGCGAGTTCCACACGCACCGCGGCATCATCCGCCATGACGACGTGGTCGGCAAGCCGGACGGATCGGTGCTGATCGCCTCGACCGGAGACGAGTACCTGGCGCTGCGACCGCTTCTGGCCGACTTCGTCATGTCGATGCCCCGCGGCGCTGCGATCGTCTACCCGAAGGACGCCGCGATGATCGTGACGTTCTCGGACATCTTCCCGGGCGCGACGGTCGTCGAGGCGGGCGTGGGCTCAGGAGCCCTGTCGCTGTCGCTGCTGCGCGCCATCGGCCCGACCGGCCGCCTCGCCTCGTTCGAGCGCCGCGACGAGTTCGCCGACGTCGCGCGCGGCAACGTCACCTCCTTCCTGGGCGCCGAGCCCGACAACTGGACGGTCACCGTCGGCGACCTCGCCGACGAGCTGCCCGGAGTCGTGGGGGAGGGCGAGGCCGACCGCGTCGTGCTCGACATGCTCGCCCCGTGGGAGAACGTCGACGCCGTCGCCACCGCCCTCAAGTCCGGCGGGCTGGTCGTCTGCTATGTCGCCACCGTGACGCAGCTCTCGCGCACCGCGGAGGCGTTCCGCCACTACGGCGGCTTCACCGAGCCCGACTCGTCCGAGACGCTCGTGCGGGGCTGGCACGTGGAGGGCCTGGCCGTGCGCCCCGACCACCGCATGATCGCGCACACCGGATTCCTGATGACGGCGCGACGGCTCGCCCCGGGCGCTGTGCTCCCGCAGCTCAAGAGACGCGCGTCGAAGTCGGACTTCAGCGAGGAGGACGTCGAGCTGTGGACGCCCGGCGCACTCGGTGAGCGCTCGGCCACCTCGAAGAAGCTTCGCAAGACCGCCAGGCAGGCTCAGTCGGACGCCGCCAAGGCGATCGCCGGCGCCGACATCACCACCACGCTCCCGCAGGATCAGACGGAAGAGACCCTCCAGTGACCCAGTCCCTCATGAAGAAGCAGACCATCACGAAGACGCTTGCCGTCGCGGGTGCCATCGGCGCCCTGCTCACGCTCTCGCTCGCCGGGTGCAGCTCGACCAGCGATCCGCAGGCGAGCTGCTCCGGAGGCACCGCGTCGGGCAGCGTCTCGGACTCCGTGAAGGTGACCGGCAAGACCGGCTCCGCCCCGAAGGTGACCTTCGACAAGGGCCTCAGCGCGAAGAAGACCGAGAAGACGACCGTCGTCAAGGGCGACGGCTCGCTGGTGAAGTCGGGGCAGCCCGTGATCTTCCAGGTCACCTCGTACGACGGCGACACCGGCAAGAAGATCGCCTCGTTCTCGACCGACTACACGTCGGCCGGCACCTACCTCATGGCCGGCAAGGCCGACAGCCTGACGGCGCTCAGCGAGGGCTTCGTCTGCTCGCACGTGGGCGACCGCATCGCCGTCACCGGGACCGCGCAGGAATCGACCAACGGCCAGGGGATCGAGAGCAGCGGGGTCGGCGCGACCGACAGCATCGTGTTCGTCGCCGACATCCTGAAGGCGTTCCCCGCCAGGGCGACCGGCAAAGCCGTCGCTCCCCAGGCCGACCTCCCGACCGTGAAGCTCGCCAAGAACGGCGCCCCGACGATCACCATCCCGAAGGACGTCACGGCGCCGACCAAGCTCGTCTCGCAGGACCTCATCACCGGCTCCGGCGCGAAGGTCAAGGAGGGCGACCAGGTGATGATGCAGTACACCGGCGTGCTCTACAAGAACGGCAAGGTGTTCGACTCGTCGTGGACCAAGGGCCAGGCCTTCGTGGGCAGCCTCACCTCGGGTCAGCTGATCGACGGCTGGGTGACCGGCCTCGCCGGCAAGACCATCGGCAGCCAGGTGCTCCTGGTCGTCCCGCCGGGCGACGGCTACGGCTCGAAGGCCAACGGCGAGATCCCGGCGAACTCGACCCTGGTCTTCGTCGTGGACCTCCTCGGCAAGGTGTCCTGAGCGACCGAGGGCCATGGCAAGACCCAGTAGGCTGGTCGGCGTTTGCTCGTACAAAGGAATTGAGGACTCGTGCGCAAGATCCCCGCGCTGATCGTTACGGCCGGACTCCTGGCGACGTTGACCGCCTGCTCCACGAGCACCGCTCCCGGCTCTGCCGGGTGCACCACCCCGGCCTCGGGTGACGCCTCCAGCGTCGTCTCGGCCAGCGGCACGGTCGGCAAGAAGCCGACCTCGGTGTCGATCCCGACGCCGATCAACACGAAGCAGACCGAGGTGTCGACTCTCGTCGCGGGCCACGGCCAGGTCATCACCGACGGCACGCCCGTGCTCATCAAGTACACGATCTACAGCGGCGCCACCGGCGACGTCGTCTCGTCGAGCTCCTATGGCACGCCGACTGCTCCCCTCACCGTCGGCGCTACCAGCGGCGGCCCCATCGCCGACGCGCTCGTCTGCTCGACCGTCGGCTCGCGCGTCGCTGTCGCCGTCAAGGCAAGCGAGCTCACCTCGACCACCGCCAAGAAGACCGACAAGTCGGGCCCGGCGTACATCGCCGTCGTCGACATCGTGAAGGCGTTCCTCCCCAAGGCCGACGGCCGGCTCGTGCGCGGCGTCAACAACATGCCCGCCGTCGTCACCGCGGCGAACGGCGCTCCCGGCATCAGCATCCCCGACGTCGCGGCGCCGACCACCGAGAAGGTCCAGCTGATCCGCAAGGGCTCGGGCCACGTCCTCACCAAGAGCGACACCGCGATCGTGCAGTACACCGCCGTCGACTGGGCCTCGACCCCGACGGTGCAGGGCTCCACCTGGACCGACACCGGCGCGGCCACCACGGTCGACCTCGGCTCCAGCCAGATCGCCGCCTCCGTCCGCTCGGCTCTGATCGGCCAGCCGGTCGGCTCCCAGGTCATGGTCGTCGTACCGCCGGCCAAGGGAGCGACCACCGCGAGCACCTACGTGTACGTGTTCGACGTGCTCGGCGCCCTCTGATCCGCACCCGCACGCCTCGCGCTCGTCGCGGCACCCGACTGATCTAGGATCGTCGTCGTGCCCGCTTCCCGCGCTCCGCGCGTCCCCGTCGAAGAGAGGCTCTTCAGCCTCGTCCTCGCCCTGCTCGCGACCGAGACCGGACTCACGAAGACCGAGATCCTCTCCACTGTCCAGGGCTACCGCCAGCGCTGGACGCAGGGTGACAACGCCGCCCTCGAGCGCCAGTTCGAACGCGACAAAGACGACATCCGCGAGCTCGGCGTGCCCCTCGAGACCATCGAGGAGCCCGGAGACACCGGCAACAACCAGAACCTCCGCTACCGGATCCCTCGCGGTGCCTACGAGCTGCCGGACGACATCGCGTTCTCGTCCGAAGAGACAGCTCTTCTGACCCTGGCGGCGATGGTCTGGCGCGAGGGCACGCTCTCGGGGGAGTCGCGCCGCGCTCTCCTCAAGCTCCGCAGCCTCGGCGGCACGGCGCCGGTTCCCGAGCTCGACTACGCGCCCCGCATCCGCTCCCGCGACGCCGCCTTCGAGCCGCTGCAGACCGCGCTCGACCGCCGACTC
Organism: Frondihabitans sp. OV104; assembly: GCF_057787745.1. Lineage (NCBI taxonomy): Bacteria > Bacillati > Actinomycetota > Actinomycetes > Micrococcales > Microbacteriaceae > Frondihabitans > Frondihabitans sp. OV104. The sequence goes on along the minus strand of NZ_CM173541.1, from coordinate 1,027,792 downwards.
GTCGTGCGCTTCGACTACCTCAAGCCCGGCGACGACGCTCCTCGCGCACGCCGCGTCGTGCCCTACGCGCTCGTGCAGTTCCAGGGGCGGTGGCTGTGCTCCGCCATCGACCCGGAGACCGACGGGTGGCGGACGTTCCTGCTCTCGCGCATCGTCAGCCCGGTCGCAGTGACCGCCGAAACGGCGACCGTGCCCCCCGACGCGACCGCCGAGCGCGCCCTCGCCGACCTGGAGGCGCTGTGGGAGGCCCAGATCGCCGTGGTGCGCGCCGACCCGGCATCCGATGCCGAGACGCGCCTGCTCAAGCGCCGCGGCACCGTGCGCCGGCTCGACGGCGCGCTCACCGTGCACTGGTCGGACCGCCACCTCCTCGCGGACGAGCTCGCGTCGTTCGGCCCCGAGGTCGAGGCCGTCTCGCCGCCCGAGATCCGAGCGCTGGTCGTCGCGCGCCTCGCCGCCCTCGTCGCCGACCATCGCGGCACCGCTGACTCGGAGGCCTCCCGTGGCTGAACGCGCCCCCGCGCTCCAGGCGCAAGACAAGCTGGCGTTCCTGCTGTCGCTGGTGCCCTACCTGATGGACAGGGGGAGCGTCAGCATCGCCGAGGCCGCCGCCCACTTCAAGGTGCCGGTCGCGCAGATCAAGCGCGCCGTCGAGCTGATAGCCGTCTCAGGGATTCCCGGCGAGACCACCCAATACCAGCACGGCGACCTCTTCGACATCGCCTGGGACGACTTCGAGCAGAACGGCGTCATCGTTCTGACCAACATGGTCGCCATCGACGACTCGCCGCGCTTCTCGGCGCGCGAGGCCGCCGCCATGATCGCCGGCCTGCAGTACCTCTCGTCGCTGCCTGAGAACGCCGACCGCGCCGCCATCGCCACCCTGATGTCGAAGCTGTCTCGCGGGGCGTCGAGCGCGCCGAGCCAGGTCGCCGTCGAGAACGCCCCGACGAACGACCTCCTCGCGCTGGTCGAGCGCGCCGTCGAGGCGGGCGTGCAGCTGGAGTTCGACTACGCCGGAGTCCGCGGCCAGGTCGAGCGCCGCCGCGTCGACCCCCTGCGCGTCGAGTCGCTCGACGCCGACTGGTACCTCCGCGGCTACGACCACCTGCGCGAGGCCGTCCGCACCTTCCGACTCGACCGCATCGCCGCGCCGGCGGTGTCCGACCAGCCGATCTCGTTCACGGCGTCCGATGTCGTTCTGCCCGAGAAGCTGTTCGAGGGATCACCCGACGACGTGGTCGTGACGGTCGAGATCGACACCGCGGCGTCCTCGTTCCTCGCCGACTACGCTCCCGACGACATCGAGGGCGCAGGAACATCCCGCACCCGCCTGCACCTGCGGGTCAACCAGTTCGGATCCCTCGCCCGGCTCATCTCCGGCCTGCCCGGGCGTCCGGTGGTCATCGCCCCGGCCTCCGCTCGCGACGCGGTCTCCGACTGGGTCTCACGAGCAAGTCACAGGTATGGCGAGGATGAGCTCTTTTCGGTCGACGGCGGGTTAGACTAGCCACCCCTACGAACTTGCAAGGAGGCAACTACCATGTTCGGTAACGCCTTTGGATGGCCCCACCTTCTGATCATCCTCGTGATCCTGCTCCTCCTCTTCGGTGCGCCGAAGCTGCCGGGTCTCGCGAAGAGCATCGCCCAGTCGATGAAGATCTTCCGCACCGAGATCGCTCCCAACCACGACAACAAGCCCACCGACACGAGCAGTGCAGCTCCGTCGGCCGGCACGGTCAACGACACGACGGTCCACCCGACCACGACGACGTCGACCGACCTCCCGCCGAAGCAGTAGCGCGTGGCCGCGACCTCAGTTCCTGGGGGCGGGCCAGGTCTGGACGGGCCTGCGGCGAAGCGCCGCGGTGCGGGCTCCTCGAAGAGCGCCGAGGGGCGGATGTCCCTCGGGCAGCACTTCCTGGAGTTGCGCAAGCGGCTCTTCTTCGCGGCCGTCGCCATCGCGCTCGGCTCCATCGCCGGATGGTTCCTCTCCGAGTACGTCCTCGATATTCTCAGAGCGCCCGTCGAGACCATCGCTGGCGACGGCCACCGTCTCGCGTCGCTCAACTTCGGCAACATCACTGGCGCCTTCGACCTGAAGCTCACGATCACCATCACCGTGGGCATCATCATCTCGAGCCCGGTGTGGCTGTACCAGATCTGGGCGTTCATCGTCCCGGCCCTGGTGCGCAAGGAGAAGATCTACGCGCTCGGGTTCCTCGGGGCAGCCATCCCGCTGTTCCTCGCGGGCTGCTGCGCCGGCTTCTTCGTGCTTCCGCACATCGTGCAGGTGATGACGAGCTTCATCTCGCAAGACGACTCGTCGATCATCGACGCCAAGACCTACTACGACTTCGTCCTGAAGCTCGTGCTCGCCGTCGGCGTCGCCTTCGTGCTGCCGGTGTTCCTCGTGCTGCTCAACTTCGTCGGCGTCATCTCGCACAAGTCGATCATCAAGAGCTGGCGCGTGGCCATCATCCTGATCGTCCTGTTCACCGCGATCGTCACCCCTGCCGCCGACGTCATCTCGATGCTGCTGCTGGCGGTTCCGATGATCCTGCTGTTCCTCGCCGCCTGCGGTGTGACCTACGTGCACGACCTCCGGGCCGCACGCCGAGTCGCGGCGCTCGACGCAGAGCTCGCGGGCGCCTGAGCCCCGCGCGCATAGACTCGACCGCGTGACCAGCAGCGATCCGTCTCCTGCCGAGCGCTTCGCAGCGTCGCGCAACCGTTCCAAGACCCCCCAGCTCCAGGCGTTCCGCTCGAGACTGGGCTTCGGCCTCGACCCCTTCCAGATCGCGGCCTGCGAGGTCGTCGAGGAAGGCCGCAGCGTCCTCGTCGCCGCTCCCACCGGTGCGGGCAAGACCCTGGTGGCGGAGTTCGCGATCCATCTCGCGATGCAGGATCCCCACCACAAGGTCTTCTACACGGCGCCGATGAAGGCGCTCAGCAATCAGAAGTACCAGGAGCTCGTCGCCGAGTACGGCGCCTCCGAGGTAGGCCTGCTGACCGGCGACACCAACGTCAACTCGCGTGCCCGCATCGTCGTGATGACGACCGAGGTGCTGCGTAACATGCTCTACGCGGGCTCCGACCTGCTCGAGGATCTCCGCTGGGTCGTGCTCGACGAGGTCCACTTCCTGGGCGACCGCTTCCGCGGTGCCGTCTGGGAGGAGGTCATCATCCACCTCCCGCTCGACGTGCGCATGGTGTCGCTGAGCGCCACCGTGTCGAACGCCGAGGAGTTCGGCGACTGGCTGATGGCCGTCCGCGGCGACACCGACGTCATCGTCTCCGAGGAGCGCCCCGTGCCCCTCCAGCAGCACGTGCTCGTCGGCAGCAAGTACCTCGACCTGTTCGACTCCAGCGGCAAGGCCGCCACCAACCGGGTCAACCCGGAGCTCGTCCGCGCGGCGTCGCTGAACGTCCGCGCCGGCGGCCGTGGCGGGCGACCGGGCTCGGGATCCCACGGCTACCGCGGCCGAGACTCCGCGCGTCCCGGCCCGAGCGGCCCGCAGAACTTCGGCCGCATGGACCGCTGGCGGATCGTCGAGCTGCTCGATGGCAAGAACCTGCTGCCGGCCATCTTCTTCGTCTTCAGCCGCGTCGGCTGCGACCAGGCGGTGCGCCAGGTGCTCCGCTCCGGCATCCGACTGACCTCCGCGGCCGACCGCGACGAGATCCGGCAGATCGTCGACGAGCACTGCCGCACCCTCCGCGACGAGGACCTCGCCGTGCTCGGCTACTACGAGTGGCTCGAAGGGCTCGAGCGGGGTGTCGCCGCGCACCACGCCGGTCTCCTGCCCGCGTTCAAGGAGGTCGTCGAGGAGCTCTTCCAGAAGAAGCTCGTCAAGGTCGTCTTCGCCACCGAGACGCTCGCCCTCGGCATCAACATGCCGGCGCGGAGCGTCGTGCTGGAGAAGCTCGAGAAGTACAACGGCGAGTCGCGCGTGCCGATCACGCCGGGGGAGTACACCCAGCTGACCGGTCGTGCCGGTCGTCGCGGTATCGACATCGAGGGCCACTCGGTGATCCAGTGGGCGCAGGGGCTCGACCCGCAGGCGGTCGCCGCACTCGCCTCCCGCCGCACCTACCCGCTCAACTCGAGCTTCCGACCCACCTACAACATGGCGGTCAACCTGATCGAGCGGTTCGGGCGCTCGCGCACGCGCGAGGTGCTCGAGACCTCCTTCGCGCAGTTCCAGGCCGACCGCGCCGTCGTCGACCTCGCCCGCAAGGTCCGCTCGCAGCAGCAGTCGCTCGACGGCTACGCGAACTCGATGCAGTGTCACCTCGGCGACTTCGGCGAGTTCATGATCATCCGCCAGGAGATCGCCGACCTGGAGAAGCAGGGGGCGTCTCGCGCCGAGACGCAGAGCCGCGGAGAACGCGACCGCCGACAGCAGAAGATCACGTCGCTGCGTCGGCAGATGCGCTCGCACCCCTGCCACGCCTGCCCCGAGCGAGAGCAGCACGCACGCTGGGCCGAGCGCTGGTACAAGCTGAAGAAGCAGACGGATCAGCTCTCAGCGCAGATTCGCGGTCGCACCGGAGCCGTCGCGAAGATCTTCGACCGCGTCACCGACGTGCTCCTCGACCTCGGCTACCTGATCCCGCCCGACGGCTCGGCCCAGGGCGACTCGTCGAGCGTCTCCCGCACGACCGAGGTCGAGGTCGCGGCGCCGGGGCGCACCCTGCGCCGCATCTACGGCGATCGCGACCTCCTCGTCGCCGAGTGCCTGCGCCGTGGCGTCTGGAACCAGCTCGACGTGCCTCAGCTCGCAGCGATGGCCGCCACTCTCGTGTACGAGCCGCGACGAGACGAGGGGATGCTGGGCGACCGCTTCCTGCCGCGCGGGGAGTACCGCACGGCGCTCGACCGCACACAGACCATCTGGTCGGAGCTCGACGACCTGGAGCAGTCGCACCGGCTGCCCGGCACGTCGCAGCCGTCGCCCGGCATCGCCCTGGCGATGCAGAAGTGGGCGCGCGGCGCCGACCTCGACACCGTGCTCGACGATGCCGAGCTCGCGGCGGGCGACTTCGTGCGCTGGACCAAGCAGACGATTGACCTGCTCGACCAGCTCTCGATGGTGGCCGACCCGCCCGTGGGCGCGACGGCCCGCAAGGCGCTCGACGCAGTGCGCCGGGGCATCGTCTCTTACAGCACGGTCTAGGGCGCTTTCCGGGCCAGGCCCCCGACTGGGCCGTTTAGACTCGTCGGGTGCCCCGACTCTTCGGCGCGCCGCCCCCATCGGGTCCGCCGCGCTCAGCCGACTTCCGTCTGCCCCTGTGGATGGCCGTCATCGTCGGCGCCGGCGGAGGGGCCTTGCTCGAGTTCGCCTTCCCCGACAAGAACATCTGGATCCTGGCGGTGCCGGGCACGGCGCTGATCCTCCTCGCCCTCCAGGGTCGAAGCGTGGGCGGGTCGCTTCTGGTGGGGCTCGCCTCGGGCGGAACCTTCTTCTTCGTCCTGATCGACTGGGTCGCGACGTATCTCGGGCCCGTTCCCTGGTTCGCGCTGGCCGGGTTCGAAGCGGTCATCTTCGCCGTCGGCGGCATCGCCATCACCCTCGCCTACCGATGGATTACACGGGTCTGGCCCGGCACGCTGGGCCGCACCCTGCTGCTGCCGGTCGTCGTCGCAGGCCTCTGGACCGGCCGTGAGTTCGTCGCGGGCCACTACCCGTACGGCGGCTTCTCGTGGGGCCGCGTGGCCGAGAGCCAGTCGCAGAGCCCGTTCGCGCCGCTGACCGCGTGGCTGGGGGTGTCGGGCCTCAGCTTCGTGCTCGTCGGCCTCGCCGCGTTCCTGCTCCAGCTGATCGTGGATCGGCCTTTCGTGCGCTCGACCCGCCTCCTGGTGGGGCTCACGGCGATCGTCGCGGTCCTGGCCGTGCCGGCATGGCCCACGCAGTCGGCAGGGACGTCGACGATCGCGGCCGTGCAGGGCAACAGCAAGGCGGGGTTCTTCCAGCAGCACGACTACGGCGACCTGACGAACGCCCAGGTGCTCGCCACGTACGACGGCGTGCAGCCCTCGGACACGATCGACATGCTCGTCTGGCCCGAGGGCGCGTCAGATCGCAACCCGACGACCGACCCCTACGGTACGTACATCTTCGACACGCTCTCGCAGGCCTACGACGCCCCGATCGTCTCGGGAGTCATCACCCAGCGCGGGTCGAAGGACTACAACTCCTCGGTCGTCTGGAACGACGGCGCCGTGCAGGCCCAGTACGACAAGCGCCACCTGGTGCCCTTCGGCGAGTACGTGCCGGACCGACCCTTCTTCATGGCGCTGGCCCCGTCGCTCGTGGGGCTGCTCACCCGCGACCTCACGCCGGGCACCAACTCGAACGTGCTCGACGTCGGCAGCATCAGAGCCGGCATCTCGATCTGCTTCGACATCGTCGACGACGCCCTCACCCGGCAGATGGTCGACGACGGGGCCAAGGTGATCCTGGCCCAGACGAACAACGCCGACTTCGGGCAGACCGACGAGAACACGCAGCAGCTCGCCATCGCGCGCCTGCGGGCCATCGAGACCGCGCGGCCGCTGGTCAACGTGTCGACGGTCGGCTCGAGTGCCGTCATCTCGGCCGATGGTGCGACGATCGACAGCATCCCGGCGTTCCGCCCGGGCGCCATGGTCACGAAGATCACTCTCGGCACGGGCACCACGCCGGCTGTCTTCGCCGGCGCCGCCCTCGAGCAGCTCGTCATGTTCTTCGGACTCGCGTCGCTCGTGCTGGCCCGCGTGCTGCTGCGCGGCTCCGGGTACGCCGAGGCCGAGCGTCGTCACCGGGTTGCGAAGCGCGCTCGTCGGCTGGCTCGCGCCGCGTAAATCGCTCTCTCCGGGCACGGGCGCAGGAACGACGCAGAAGTCGCGCCCGACCTGAGTGGTCGGGCGCGACTTAGCTGTCATGCGGCCTGAGCTGGTGGGGCTAGGCGCCGATCTTCTGCTGACCCTTGCGCGCCCTCAGGAAGTCGAGTCGCTCTTGCAGGAGCTCCTCGAGCTCCGGGCGCGTACGGCGCTCCAGGAGCATGTCCCAGTGGGTGCGCGGCGTCTTCACGTCGCCGCGGTCGATGTCGACGGGCTTGCCGTCTTCGGAGAGCAGTGTGCCCTCCTGACCCGACTTCGGCGACTGCCACGACTCGGGAACTTCGGCCTCGGCCGCGAAGACGACCTCGAACGTAGAACCGTCGGCCGTCTGGAACATGGCCTTCTTACGGGGCGAGAACTCGACGCCCTCTTCGCTCTGGAGGCTCTGGCTTCCGAGCCTCATTCCACGCAAACTGCGATCTGCCATTGTGTGGTCTCCTCTCGCGTTGCAATCTCCCTTTGTAACCACTTAAGATGAAGGTTTGTTTCGGCGGCCCCAAACTCACAGTGCGCACACAGCGGATCGGGAGTTGCCGTCACGACCTGGCTTTCTTGTCTGGTAGGTGTTCGGAGCAGAACGCACTAGCGCTCGCTCACCGTCGCGCAGTGACGACGGGGACAGCCAGATCGGCCCGGTCGGTGATGAGCCCGTCGACGCCGAGATCGAGCAGACGCTCCATGTCGGCCGTCTCGTTGACGGTCCACACATGGACCTCGACGCCGTTGGCGTGCGCGGCGCGAACGAGAGCCGACGACAGAACAGGGAGCGAGCCCTGCCGCTCCGGAATCTGCAGCGCGTGGATGCCCTTCATCGCCAGGCGCGCGAGAAGGGGTACCCGCGTCTGCGCGGCGACGACGGCGCGGATCACGCCGGGCGACGAGGCGGACGTCGCCACACCGGGCAGGTCGGCCACGGCGCGGCGCCGGCGCTTCTCGTCGAAGGAAGTGACGAGGACGCGATCGATCGCGTTCGCGCGCCGGATGGCGGCGACGGCGGGCTCGACCACGGCATCGTGCTTCAGATCGATGTTGAAGCAGGCATCCGGAAACGCGTGCAGCGCCTCGGCCAGCGTCGGGATCTCGACGTCTCCCCGAAGCCGGATACGGCGCACCGCCGACGCCGTCAGCCCGGCGATGGGCGACTGCGGCCCGCCCACGCGGTGCAGATCGGGGTCGTGGCTGAGGACGGCGACACCGTCGCTGGTCGCGTGGACGTCGGTCTCGAGATGCATGACGCCGAGCGCCATAGCGTGCAGGAAAGCCGGCAGAGTGTTCTCCGGCTCGCCGACCGCCAGCCCCCGGTGCGCGATGACGCGAGGGGACCGACGGTCGAACCAGCGCGTGGTCACTCGGCGGAGGGGCCCGCCGAGGTGGGGGCCGTCGGCGCGGGCGCCGGAGCGGGCGGCGTACCGGGAGTTCCGGCGCCCTCGCCCTTCATCGCATCGCGGGCACCGAGGAAGCCGGCGCCGACGCCTTTGAGCGCCTCGGTGAACTCGGACGGGATCATCCAGACCTTGCTCGCGGTGCCGTCGGCGATCTTCGGCAGCGTCTGGAGGTACTGGTATGCGAGCAGCTTGGGGTCGGGGTCGCCGTCGTGGATCGCCTTGAAGACGGTCTGGATGGCTTCGGCCTCACCCTGAGCACGCAGGACCTGCGACTTCGCCGCACCCTCGGCCTCGAGGATCGACGCCTGGCGCGAGCCCTCGGCCTGGAGGATGGCGGCCTGCTTGGTGCCTTCAGCGCGGAGGATCTGGGCGCGTCGGTCGCGCTCGGCGCGCATCTGCTGCTCCATGGAGTCCTGGATCGACAGGGGCGGCTCGATGGCCTTGAGCTCGACCCGGCCGACGCGGATGCCCCACTTGCCGGTCGCCTCGTCGAGGACGATGCGCAGCTGGCCGTTGATGTTGTCGCGACTGGTGAGGGCCTCTTCGAGGTTCAGGCCGCCGACGACGTTGCGAAGCGTGGTGGTGGTCAGCTGCTCGACGGCGCCGAGGTAGTTGGCGATCTCGTAGGTCGCCGCACGGGCGTCGGTCACCTGGAAGTAGACGACCGTGTCGATCGAGACCACGAGGTTGTCCTCGGTGATGACGGGCTGGGGTGGGAACGAGACGACCTGCTCGCGCATGTCGAGCAGCGGCCGCACGCGGTCGATGAACGGCACGAGGATGTTGAGGCCGGGGGAGAGGGTCTTGTGGTACTTGCCCAGCCGCTCGACCACGCCGGCCGTGGCCTGCGGGATGATCCGGATCGCGCGGAAGAGGATCACCAGCACGAAGATCACGACCACTATGAGGACGAGAACGAGCACGATCCCCCCGATGGCTGCTGCGTCGACGTTCATGAGAGGCTCCCTTGGTTGGTGGGCGAGACGGGCTTGCTGGGCGGTGTGGTGCCGGGGACGACGACGGCCGTCGACCCCTCGATCGCCGTGACGACGACCGGCGTGCCGGTGTCGAGGGTGCCGGACCCCTCGGGGGCGAGGAGCCGTGCGCTCCAGGTCTCGCCGTTCGACAGCTTGACCTGGCCGGGGCCGGCCGCGGGGTCGCCGCCGACGACGGGGACGACCACGATGCCGGCGAGGCCGAGGAGGGCCTCGACGCCGGTCTTCGTCTGATCGCCGCCGCGTTTCAGCGCACGCAGGAGGGGCGGCCGCACCGTGAAGAGGAGCAGCAGGGAGACGATCGCCGCGACGATCACCTGCAACCAGAACTCGCCGCCGAACAGGCCGGCGAGGAGGCCGCCCACGCTGCCGATGGCGAGCATGAGGAAGGTGAACTCGACGGTCGTCACCTCGACGATCACGAAGAGCAGTATCAATCCGATCCAGAGCACCCAGTAGTAGTCGGCGAAGAACTCGGTCATCGTCATGCTCCCTTCCTTGGGAATCGGACCGAAAAGGTAAGGTACAGAATTTCGGCTGCTTGCCCCACGTTAGCAGTCCGCGCTCCGCTTGGTAGCCTGAGGCTGCACGTTTTCGCCGCATCGACAGGAGTACCCCAGAGTGTCCAACCCCCTCGCCGCAGGCAGCCTCGCGGGTCGCCGCGCCCTCGTCACCGGATCCTCTCGCGGAGTCGGCGCCGACACCGTCCAGTACTTCGCCGAGGCCGGCGCCTCGGTGGTCGTGAACTACCGCAACAAGGAGAAGCGCGCCCTCCAGCTCGTCGACAGGATCGTCGCCGGCGGCGGATCGGCCATCGCGATCGGCGCCGACCTGACCGACCCCGAGTCGGTCCAGGGGATGTTCGACCGGGTGGAGGCCGAGCTCGGCGGTCTCGACGTGCTCGTGCTCAACGCGTCGGGCGGCATGGAGTCGGGCATGGCGGCGGACTACGCGCTCCAGCTCAACCGCGATGCGCAGGTCGACGTGCTCACGAAGGCGCTGCCGCTCATGGCCGAGGGCTCGCGCGTCGTCTTCGTCACCAGCCACCAGGCGCACTTCATCCGCACCACGGAGACCATGCCCGAGTACCTGCCCGTGGCGCTGAGCAAGCGCGCCGGCGAGGACGCCCTCCGCGAGCTGATCCCGATGCTCGCCGAGAAGGGCATCGGCTTCACCGTCGTGTCGGGCGACATGATCGAGGGCACGATCACGGCGACGCTGCTCGAGCGCTCCAACCCCGGCGCGATCTCGTCGCGCCGCGAGTCGGCCGGCAAGCTCTACAACGTCGCCGAGTTCGCCGCCGAGGTGGCCGCCGCCGCGCTCGACGAGGTCCCCTCCGACAACACCCGGCTGGTCGGAGACGTCTCCGACTTCGCCGCGGTCTGAGCGTCGGCGCCGTGACCACCCCCACCCCTGCCGGCGACGCCGGCCGCTCGCGCCGCATCCTGCGTCTCACGTCACGGCTCATCGTGCTCGACGAGGCAGACCGCGTGCTGCTGATGGACACCAGGTCGCCCGACACCTCGGGCGTCTCGCGCTGGATCACGCCCGGCGGCGGGGTCGACCCGGGGGAGTCGCACCGCGACGCCGCGATCCGGGAGCTCCACGAAGAGACCGGCCAGGTCATCTCGGATCCCGGCGAGGTCGTCTTCACCTCCGACTTCGAGGTCGAGTGGGACGCCGCCGACCACACGCACGGCCACGCCGAGTTCTACGTCGTGCGCCTGCCGCACTTCGAGGTGGTCTCGGACGACTGGACCGACGACGAGAAGGTCGACATCGTCGAGTCGCGCTGGTGGAGCCTCGACGAGCTCACCACGACCACCGAGCCGTTCGAGCCGCTCGATCTGCCCGACATCATCCGGCGGGCACTCGACCGGTAAGCACTCGACCGGCAGGCACTCGGCCGGCAGGGCCTCGTCTCAACACATGTGATGAGACGAGGTTGGGCCGTTCGGCCGTATCGGCGGGCGAGGCGCCCTTCGTAGGCTCGAGCCATGGACCTCACCGTCATCGTCCCCACCTTCAACGAAGCCCCGAACGTCGCCGAGCTCGTGCGCCGCGTCGAGAAAGCCGTCGAGGGCATCGACGCCGAGATCCTGTTCGTCGACGACTCGAACGACAACACGCCCGACGTGGTCCGCGAGGTCGCGTCGAGGCACGTGCTCCCGGTGCGCCTGCTGCACCGCGACAACCCGGTCGGCGGACTCTCCGGTGCCGTGATCGAGGGCCTCCGCTCGACGACGAGCCGCTGGTCGATCGTCATGGACGGCGACCTGCAGCACCGCCCCGAGACCCTCCCCGCGATCCTCGCCAAGGGCGACGCCACGGGAGCCGACGTCGTCGTCGCCTCGCGCCACGTCGACGGCGGATCCAGCGACGGCCTGTCGGGCGGCGTGCGCCGTCTCGTCTCGCAGACGTCGATCAAGGTCACCAAGGCGCTCTTCCCGAGCCGCCTGCATGGTACGAGCGACCCGATGTCGGGCTTCTTCGGCCTCCGCCGCGGCTCGATCGAGGTCGACGGCCTCCACGCCCGCGGCTTCAAGATCCTGCTCGAGATCCTCGCCCGCCAGTCGCTGTCGGTCGCCGAGGTGCCCCTCGTCTTCGAAGCGCGGCTCGCGGGAACATCCAAGGCCGACATGAAGCAGGGCATCGCCCTCGGCCGCCAGCTGTTCGACCTGAAGTTCGGCCGGATCTCCGGCTTCGCCGCCATCGGAGCCCTCGGCGCCGTCGCGAACCTCGCCATCCTCTACGGCCTGCAGCAGTTCGGCGTCGGCTACCTCGCCGCCGCCTGCATCGCCGCAGTCGCGACGATCATCGGCAACTTCCTGCTGCAGGAGCGCTTCATCTTCAACGACCTCAAGGCCGGCGCCCGCACCGTGTGGAAGCGCTGGTGGCACACCTTCGCCTTCAACGGCACGGAGTCGGCGGTCCGCACGTTCCTGCTCTGGCTCATCGTCGAGACGACCTCGCTGCACAGCGTGCTCGTGCAGGCCGGCCTGATCGCGATCGGCTTCACCCTGCGCTACCTCTACCAGTCGCGCATCGTCTACAAGAACGTCGGCACGTCCGAGCCGACGCTCGACGACATCGTGGAGAGCGAGACTGCGGCACATGAGGCCGCCACGCACGACATCTCGGCCCACGACGCGCACCCCACCACCGGCCCGGTCCGCCAGGCCGAGGTCGCCTAGCTCCGAACGAGGCCGTTCTCGTAGGCGAAGATCACCAGCTGGACGCGATCGCGCAGATCGAGCTTGCCGAGGATCCTGCTCACGTGCGACTTCACCGTCGCATCGCTGAGGTGGCGGTCGTCGGCGATCTCGTTGTTGCTGAGGCCCGCCGCCAGCAGGGAGAAGATCTCCCGCTCCCGGGCGGTGAGCTCCGAGAGCGCATCGGTCCCGGCCGTCGTCGGGCGGCGAGCGAACCGCTCGACGAGCCCGGTCATCACCGAGGGCGCGACGACGGCCGAGCCCGAGTGGATCGTGCGAAGCGAAGCGAGCAGGAACTCGGGGTCGGCGTTCTTGAGCAGGAAGCCCGAGGCACCCGCCTGAATCGCCTTGAACGTCTTGTCGTTGAGCTCGAACGTCGTGAGCACGACGACCTTGGGGGCCGGCCCGTCAGCGGCCAGGATGCGCGCGGTCGCCTCGACGCCGTCCGTCACGGGCATCTCGATGTCCATCAGGATCAGGTCGACCGGCTCGGAGGTCGCTCTCTCGACCGCCTCGCCGCCGTCGGATGCCTCCCACGCCACGGCGAAGTCGTCCTGCGAGTCGAGGATCATCCGGATCCCGGCGCGGAACAGGGGCTGGTCGTCGGCGAGGCCGATGCGGATCTGCGTCACTCGGGAGCTCCTGGGTGGTGGGGGATTCGAGCGGCGACTCCGAAGCCGGTGACGCCGTCGACGCGCGGGCCGCTCTCGACGGTGCCTCCGACGAGGCGGACGCGCTCCACCATGCCCGCGAGGCCGTAGCCGCCCAGGCGAGGCCGGTCGGCCTCGGCGATGAGACCGGGGCCGCCGTCTTCGGTGGTGTGCGTGGTCACTCCGACGCCGTCGACGGTCCACGAGATGGCGACATCGACGCGGGTGCCGGGTCCGCCGTGCTTGAGCGCATTGGTCAGGGCCTCCTGCACGACGCGGTAGAGCGCGAGGTCGCCCGCCGTCGAGAGCTGCAGACGGTGGCCGGTCTCGGCGACCTCGACGACCAGCCCCGACGAGCGGAGGTTGGCGACGAGCCCCTCGAGGTCGGCGATGCCGAGCGAGCCCTCGTGGCCGTCGCCGCCCGACAGCACGTTCAACAGGTCGCTGACGTCGTCGAGGGCCGATCGGGCCGACTGGTTGATGACGCCGAGCGCGTCGGTCGCGGCCTGCGGGTTCTTCGCCACGGCGTACCGGGCTCCGTCGGACTGCGCGATGATCACCGCGAGCGAGTGCCCGATCACGTCGTGCATCTCGCGCGACAGGCGCGTGCGCTCGGTCTCCTGGGCGACTCGGAGCTCGGCCCGGAGCAGCTCCTGGTCGCCCTCGAGGCGCTCGAGGCGCGCGGCGATGAGGGCCCGCCGCGTGCCCGTGATCGTCCCGAGCAGCCAGAACAGCGAGAGCGCGGCGGCGATGACCCCGGCCACGCCGACGAAGTAGATGACCCGCGACACCGCGAGCTGCGACGCGTGCTGCCCGTGGGGGAGGAAGAGCCCCGTGATCAGGACGAGCTTCACGCTGGCGACCACGCCGCCGGCCAGGCTCGACGCCAGGCCGAGACGGCGGACCAGACGCGACTCGGACAGGCTCGTCGCGAAGATGACGACGGCGAGCATGACATTGCCGTTGATGAAGGAGGGCAGGACCAGCAGCTGCACGAGCGCTCCGAGCCAGGAGATGCCGAGGGCCGTACCGGGGGAGCGGCGCCGGAAGACGAGCGCCAGTGCGAACAGCGCGTCGACGGGAAGCGTGATCCAGCCCGTGCGGAACACGTCCAGGCACCCGAAGAACCCGAACGCGACGACGCCCACGATGACGTCGACCGCGAAGGGCCGACGGTCGAGGGATGTCCACATGGGTCTTACGCTAGCGTCCGCCGAAGGGGAGTCGGCCCTGCCAGGTCGCGTCGGGCGTCATCTCCCGTCGCCGACCCCGTGTCGCAGCGCCTCGAAGAGCGCCTCGAGCCGGGCGCGGTGGCCCGCCGCCAGCGCGTCGGGCTCAGCGCCGGCGAGCAGCCCCGCGGCAGTCTCGACGAACACCGCGGCGTAGCCGTTGACGAAGAACACGGCCAGTATCCGCCCGTCCGGCCCGAGCTCGTCGGCGAGCACGCGCTGGAGGCCGGCGGCGATGCCCCGGGCCCGCGCTATCAGCGCGGGGGAGCCGGCGACCGTGCGCAGGAACTCGACCGACCGTTCGCTCAACCCCGAGAAGGCGTGCTTCTCGTCGGCGAGGCCGACCATGGCTCGGTGCAGCGACTCGACGACATCGCCCGTCTCACGCGCGGCCGACCGGAGCAGGGCCTCGACGTCACCCGAGCGGTCGAGGAAGAGATCCTCCTTCGTCGGGAAGTGGTTGAAGACGGTCACGCTCGACACGCCCGCGTCCTTCGCGACCTGAGCCACCGTCACAGAGTCGAAGCCGCGCTCGATGAAGAGGCGGTTGGCGGCTTCGAGGATCCGGGCGCGCGTCTGGGGCCCGCCGCGCTCGCTCGTTCTGGGCATGTCGCTCGCTTTCTCCACCGACTGAGTCTTGTGTGACTTAATTTAGTGACATAACCTAACGGCATGTCCATCACTATTCTCCCGTCTGCGCGCACGCAGCCCGCCACTCTCCGAGCCGCCTGGCTCGCCCTCGCGGGCCTGTCGGCGGTCTTCCTGTTCGAGATGCTCGACAACTCCGTGCTGAACGTGGCTCTGCCGACCATCGGCCGCGACCTGCAGGCGTCGACGACGGCGCTGCAGTGGGTGACCGGCTCGTACTCGGTGGTCTTCGGCGGCCTCATGCTCGCTTTCGGCAGCCTGTCGGACCGCTTCGGTCGCCGCCGGATGATGCTCATCGGCCTGACACTGCTCGCCGTGGCCAGCCTCGCGACCGCGTTCGTCACCAGCGCCGAGCAGCTGATCGCCGTCCGCCTGCTCATGGGCGTGGCCGCGGCCATGACGACGCCGGGCTCGATCGCCCTGGCGTTCCGCCTCTTCGCAGGCGACGACCTGCGCGTGCGGGCGATGAGCCTGATCACGACGGTCGGCCTCGTCGGCCTGGCCCTCGGCCCGACGGTCGGCGGTCTCGTCATCGCCATCGCACCGTGGCAGGTGCTCCTGCTGGCCAATGTGCCGATCGCCGTCCTCGCCTGGATCGGAATCCGCGGCGGCATCGCCGTCGACGAGCCGGGGGAGCTGCATCGCGACCCCATCGATGTCGCCGGCGCCGTGCTGGGCACGGTGACGATCGTCCTCGCGCTGGTCGCCCCGACGCTCTTCGTCGACTTCGGCGCGAGCTCCTGGGCGGCCTGGGCATCAGCCGTCGCGGCCGCCGGGGGAGCAGCGCTCTTCGTCCGCCGCATGCGGACTGCTCAGCACCCGCTGCTCGACCTGGCGCTCGTGGCCCGGCCGCTGGTGTCGTCCGGCCTCGCCTACAAGGCCGCCACCGGGCTCGCGACCGCCGGCCTCGGCTACCTCGTCACCCTTCAGCTGCAGCTCGACTGGGACTGGCCGCCGGCGCTGGCAGCTGTCGGCCTGCTGCCGCAGGTGGTGGTCCTGCTCGCCGGCGGGCCGTTCGTCGGCCCACTGGTGAAGCGCATCGGAATGGACCGCGCCGCCTGGCTGAGCTCCGTCTGCGTCATCCTCGGCCTCGCCGTCTACGGCGTGCTCGGGACCCTCGGCTACCCGTGGGTTGCCACCGCGCTCGTCCTCGTGGCCGCCGGCATCCGGATCAACGGCGTCGTCGCCGGAACCAACGTCATGCGCGGCCTTCCCGAGAACCGCACGTCGATCGGCGCAGCCCTCGTCGACACGGCCTCCGAGGTCGCCACCGGCGTGGGCGTCGCCGTCACCGGAACGATCCTGGCGGCACTGTTCACCGGCAGCATCGCGACGGCGCACTGGTCGGCGGCCCAGACGGCGGAGTTCCGCGACGCCGTGATGGTCGGCGGGCTGAGCCTCACGGCGATGGCCGGGGCGATGGTGGCGTGGGGTGCGTGGCGGGCCCGTCGCGGCGGCGCCGCGACGGCCGTGCCCCATCCTGCGAAGTAGGTCCTCAATACTGGTAGGGACGGATGTTGTTAAGACGGGAGTTGACAGTCGATGCCCAAGCCTTCCAGCCCGCGTGACATCTGAACGCCGACGCGACAATGAGCCTTTGCCCAACCTTGATGCGTCCCTTACTCGAAATCGGCCACTAAATGGGCGATCGAACCCTCATACCCCTCGGCCCCTGTTCGAGCGCTCTCTCACACGGCCGCGAGTCCACCTAGATCTCTGCGGCGCTTGATGACGGGTTCATGAGAGCTACTCGGCGAATTTGTAGGGCTCCGTGGAACGCAACGGTGGCGGGGGGTTCTACCCTTGGTCTGTGAGTAGAAGCACTCGTCAGCGACCGCGCGAACTGGCCTCTGAGCCGTGGCCGGAGATGACGTCGCAAGACCCCATCGCAGAAGCCGCAAGAACCTTTGTTGTTCGGCTTCGGTCGGCAATGGGCGACCGAAGCTCGCGCTCGGTGGCTGCGGAGGCTGGACTTCACCACGTTACGTTGCTCAATGTCCTCTCCGGTCACTCGTGGCCGGATCTCGCGACTCTCGCCCGACTCGAAATCGCCTTAGATGCCGAGTTGTGGCGCGCCCCAAGGGCTTCAAGTTAGCTGACATCGTTCAAGGACTCGTACGGGAACCAGAGCCCGCCCGTGAGGTCGGCCAAACCTCGCAGCGTTTCACCTTGTTTCATCCGCCCAGCGGCCCCTCGGGCATCGAGGTGCTGAAGACGGAGCCTCAAGAGTTGCCGTAGGAGTCGCGGAGTTGGGTGGTCGTTCGGCACAGTAGCCGCAAAAATAAATTCGCCCGTTTCGAGGTCACATATCGCGGAGGCGGACTCATCCCGCGCTGAGACCAGGAAATCGCCGCGCGCCCTGAACTCGCTGTATTCGACCCGCGTCGCACCAGGAAGCTGCGCCAGACCCAACCAACCGAGTTCCAGTTCCCCGTAACCCATGGTCTCAATCGACACTTTGCCGCGAGGGCCTGCGTTCTCGACGGATGACAAGACCATGTGGTGATTATACTCACCACAAGGGTCAGATCGATTCGGGAGGCAGCCTTGACCGAGGAATCGCGACTGCCTGGGCATGAGTGGCGGACCGGTGGGGGAGATCACGCGCGATCGGTTGCTGCTCTCGAGAGTGCAATTTTCCAGTTGGGACTTGACGTGCCTCACACCGTGGCGCGGATGGCCGATGCCCTCTCAGCGCTTACCGCAGAAGGAACGCGCGATAAAGCGCAGAGACTCCTGGCTCTGGAATGGATCGGCGCCGTGGATCAGGACCACGCAATCGAGCCGGTGCTCTCCGACCAATCTTTGCGAACAATGCTTACTCGTCGCGTGGCAATGGATCAGCTGCTGCTTCTCACCGTTCCCGAGGTGGCGGTGCAGGCCGCTTGCAGTGTCGCTGAGATCGAGTCCGATGTGAGAAACGGGTACTTGTGGGGTTACCGATTGAATGGCGAAATAGTCCTTCCCAAGTGGCAGTTCCTGATTTCGGCGACGGGCCCTCTTCGCGTCATCTCTGAAAAGCTGCCGGCCGTGATCCGCTGTATTCCTGATGATGCTTTGCCGTCATTGGTGTCGCGACTCATGTGCTCTGAGGATCCCTATCTGCAGGTCGGAGCGGTGCGTAGGACCCCGAGAGATCACCTGCTCGCGGAGGGCTCCCCGTGGCCGGTCGTTCGTAGCTTGTTGCTTTTTCTTGAGGGCTCCTTGTCGCGGTTCCCAGATGTCGTCCTCAACGATTCTGCAGATCAAGGTAAGACGCCATGGGTCTGAACGTGCAGAGAGAATGTCTCGGTGGCAAACGGACGTTTACGAGGTCGAGCCAGAACGATTGTGAGATTGCGCGACATGAATGAGGGGGGAGTTGATCCGCAATTCGGAGCCCCGGGCGCGGAGACTAGTCGGTCTTCTCCGGCGGGGACGAGCGCACTGTCGGCGGATCGGGAGAGGTACTTGATCGACTCCGGTGCCTACAGCCCAGAACAATTGGCGCGGGCACGGGCAGCGATCGGGCGCGGAGCACTCGATGAAATAGAACGTGGAACCAAGCAGAAAGATCTCGAAGCCACGGAGACCGTATTCGAAGTCGCGGCTCGCCTCGACATCGGACATGCCACCGTGGACGGGTGGGTGACTCGAGGCGAACTCCTGGCCTACATGGAGGACGGTGTCCTGCAATTCCCGAAATGGCAATTCGCGGAGACGGACGCAGGAGCGGGAGCCACCGTCCCCCACCTGGCCGAGCTCATTACGGCAACACGCAAAATCCACCCCTCGACCATCACCGCGATCATGTCCAACCCTCAAGGCGACCTTCGGATCAGTGGCAAGCGCGTGACCCCAATCCAGTGGCTTGGCCACGGCCACGCGGTTCAGGACGTTATCGACATCTTCGAGGCGTACCTCTGGTCATGACTCAGATAAACGCCAGCGCGGGCGACGTCACTGACCCGCATGCCCATGTGGACGGGCGCATCGGCCTGCTCGGCGATCCGCACGCCGACTTCCATTGGACGAAGCAAGCCATCGAGCAGCTCCTGTCGCTCGGCGTAAAACAGATCCACGTGCTGGGTGACTTCCAGTTCGTAGGCCGGAAGCTCACCCGCGAGAGAAAGACCCTCCGCCGTCTCTCCAACATCCTTAAAGTCGGCGGCGCTCACATGTTCATCACCGGCGGCAACCACGAAGGCCACCCAGCCCTATTCCGGCGATACCCGGCCGACGAGCACGGCTACAGGCGACTCGACGCCCACATCACCTGGCTCCCACGCGGCTGGCGCGGACACACCAGCGCCGGGACGGTCGTCGCAAGTCTCGGGGGCGCGAACAGCATTGACCGCGACCAACGCAACCCACCCGCCACGGGACTCATCGGACAGTGGTGGCCCGAAGAACAGATCACCGAAGACGACCTCGCAGCCCTCGGTCGAGAGCCCGTCGATGTGCTGCTAGCTCACGATGCGCCCCCGACGCAGAAACTGAAGAAGCAGCTCCGCAGGCATCGAGGTTTCTGGTCGCCCGAAGGGCGAGCGTACGCGGATGCCGGGCAACAAATGTTTCAACGCGGCGTGGAGCAGGTGCGGCCGGCCCTGGTCCTCTCGGGGCACTACCACCGGTTCCTCGACACCACCGAAACCTTCCGCGCCCCGAATGGCGAAGCGTTCGAAGTCCGGAGCATCATCCTGAACCGAAGCAGGAGAACAAGATCAATCGCAGTCCTGAAGGTCGATACGCAGGAACTCGAACTCCCCGACCTGTCGCCTGCAACGAAGGCGCCACCGGCCATCACGACAGCAATGGCGCGGCAATAAGCTGCGGATCTCGCCGTCCACCTCAGCCCGGCAGTTCAGCGGGCCCTGATCCGACTTCTAAAAACCGCTTACGAACAGGGTTCGAGCGATGAGGAACTGGTGAGCCTGCTGGACCGACTGACGCGGGTCCTCGTTGATCGGGTGGCTTTCGACCGACGTGCCTTGCGTACTTTCGCGGACGACCTTGTCTGGGCGGGGTTGCACACGGCAGAAGAAGTTGCCACAGCCGATCAGCAGCCCCACGGTGAGAACCTTCGAGCGCTCGTGGATAAGGCTTGGGACCGAACCGTCGAAGAAACGCTCCTCACGGCGGAGGTGGCCGGACATCTCGGCATTAGTGACTCGACGGTGCGACGCCGAGCGGCCGAGAACCGCCTCTACTCATTTTCGAGACGTGGGAAACGGCGATATCCGACGTGGCAATTCGTTTCCAGCGGCGACCAGCCGCTACCGCACCTCACCGAGTTGCTCGCCGCCGTTCCCTGGCGCATGTCTTGCTCAGTCCTTCGCGCCTTCATGATCAGCCCCAAAGAGACGCTGCGGGCGGCGCCAACACCAGAAGGCTCATCTCCGTCGAGGATGTCGCCTGCCGACTGGCTGGCGGACGGACGTGACGTGCAGGCCGTCCTCGACATCCTCTCGACGTATCCGGTTCATCGCGATAGCCAAGTGGGGGAGCTGTCCTAATGGCAACGAAGCTGCAGATCGCGCGCGCCCGAGCTCGAGTCGCCCTCGCCCAACACACGGGCACAGTTCTCTCGCCTCGCCTCATCGCCATTGCAGCACTTGAGTTCAGCGACGCTGTGGACGCTCCTGACAACGAGGGGTTCCACTTCCTCGACGCCGCCGTAGGGCCGTTCTACGACGCTGAAGGGCTGCGGAAATGGTTCCGATACTCACGGGCGGAGCTGGCATCACTGGAGGAGTCGCGGGCCATCCTTCTCGTCACCACATCCGATGGCCAGTCCCTCTATCCGGTGTTCCAATTCGATTCGCAAGGTCGCCCGTTGCCGCAGCTTTGCAAACTACTCGAGGGCCTCGATCCCGATAGGGATGATGCTTGGGGCGACGCGGTGTGGCTCAACGACGCTGCTGCAGACCTTGACGGGCTCACCCCGGCGCAGGCCCTCCGCACGAGCCGAGCCGAAGACGCGATTAGGCTTGCTCGGCAGGCCGGGTGAGGGCGGTTAATTCGGAGGAGCAGGGTGGAGGGCATACCTGAAGGAGCATCGTGACCTTGGGGCCGCCGTTGCCCAGAACGTGAGCCTTTGAAAAACCTTCTCGAGGTTGCGAAGCAGCTCGATACCGGCAGCGCCTCCCGTGTTCCCTTACATTGATTAAATGAGGTTGTGGAGGCAGCGCCGTGGCGACGGTGCCGATGGCGGGCCTCGCGCGATATCGCCGACCGACGCCGAATTAAAAGTCCGCGCGACGCTCGAGGCTCTCGAGCGCGCAGCAACACGTGCCACCGACCGAGGCGTCGGCATGGACGCAAAGGCGTCAATCCTTCTCGTAATTGCAGGGATTCTTACCACGACCAGCATTCAGGGTGATGGACTCATCGCGCGTCTCGCCGCTATCGCCGCCGTCGTAGCCGCGCTAGCGGCGCTTCTCTCACTATGGCCCGTCAAAGTCAAAGGCATTCACCCTGAAACCTTGATCGAGCGGATCACGAGTAGAGACGAGTTGTTTCCCGATTATGAGCACTGGATGTTGGCCATGGAGGCCGCTGCAGCCGTTGCCCGGGAGAAACGTCTCGAGACGCGAGGACTCCTGCTCACGATCGGTTTTGTCCTGGCGTTCGCGGCTATGGTCCTGGCAGTCTTTAGCTTGCTGCATGACGGGAATTGGTTCGCTGCTTGGCTGGGATCCTTCTTTGCGCACCCAATAGTGACGCCAAAGCCATCTCCGTCAGCCCATTAGAAAGGGATCGAGTGTCCAGGGAACCGAAACCTGATTCACCCCGCCCGTCCGATCGGGTCGTGCGTCCCTTGCCCGACGTAAGCAATCAGCTTCGGCGCCTAACCGAAAGCAGCAAAGGCTCGGGTCCGGCTAAAGAGGACGAGATCGAAATTGACGGAGACTGATTGTGACCGATGACGACCAAGCTGACGAGAAAGCCCCCGACGCCCATGAGTCGCGGAAAGTAAAGCCGCTCCCGAATGTTGATAAGGAACTACGGGGCCTTACTGGAAGCGGTGCACCGGTCGAAGAGTCTTAGCGGGAGACACCAGCGTCGAAGACGGCGAAGCATCGCAGGCCGAGGGGCCGCCGCTCGCAGGTCACCGGAACGTGCGTGGTTAACGATCGCCAATTTGACGTAGACACCTCTCGAACTCCGGACCTCACCAAACTGCTGGACGAACAACCTCGGCCACCTGAAGTGATCGACCCCTAGGCACTGGCAATATGTATTTCGACGTCTTCAAGTCGTTCGCGGAGGAGCGGCGAAAATTCACTGGTCATCATCGGGTCGATAGCAGCTGCATTGAGCAGTAAAAGCGACAAGTTGCGGCACCCCTCGGCGACTGCCGGTTCAAGGTCGCTCGATTTACTTGCCGCCTTGAGAGCTTTGCTGATTTTAGCCTGCACCTGACGCTTATATTCAATTTCGCCCTGGTACCTGTTCCCGGGAGGAATCGGCCCTTTCCAATGGACTCGAGGCAGGGCGCCGTTCGCGCCCTCGCGAAGGACGGATTCTCCGAACATCATTTCGATGGTCACTGCGTGCCCGTTGACGTCGACGCTGGTCGCTCCTTGGGCACCCACGGTCGGGTAGTTCTTGGCAAGTTCAACGTTAGGCAGAGTGCGAATTGCGAAATTCGACGGCAGCTTGGATTGCTGGAGCGAAAGGCTTGCAGCGACTCCCACAGCATCGTTGTCGAGGACCGTAATGACCCGATTTACGACTCCGGCAGCCGCAAGGGATCGAGTGAGCTTGACAACTTGGTCGACGCCGCCGGCCGCCGAAGTGCCTTCGAAGTCTAGAAAGCTGAATTGGTGAGCGACTGCCGGCTCACTCAATTCCAAGGCACGGGAGATCAATGACGCGTCGGTGCTGCCTTCAGTGACGACAATGATGGACCCACTGGAGGCAACTCGGCTATTTAGGCGTGCACGGGCGGACCGGTGAGGGCGCTCCTCGGGTTCAAGCCAGCCGCCCATCAAGCAGCCAGACAAATCCAGCTTCACAGTAGTGTTCGCGCGAGCACCATGTAGGCCTAGGGAAATTGCGAACCGAGGATCGTCGAAGCTCTCGACGAGGTCTCCCCACACGGTCTCGAGCTGCCGGTCTCGATCGGAGCCGCCGGGCCGAGCGCGGACTGGGTCCCATGACCAGTCGATGGCGTCCTTCAGAACTTGAATCGTGTCGGCCGGGATCAGGGCTCGTTCCTTCTCACCGAGAAGCGACTGGTCTGGATCGTCCAAGACCTCGCTCAGATAAGTGGTCGCGATCGCGAAAACACGTTCGGGAGCAAACCCCTGAAGGGTGAGCCGAGCCCGGATGCGTCTTACGTCGGACTCGTAACGGAAAACCTCCTCGACGAACGGTGTGCCATCCGAGAGCCTGTCAGGCGCAAGAGCAATGGTCAGTTCATCGTCGGTGAATAAGAGGGCGACCTCGTCGCGGACAAAATTCTTGCCGTAAAACAGCTGACGCCGCCCGGCCTGTAACCCCCACCATTCACCCATGAGCTGCATCTTATGAGGCGACGCAATCACATACGTCTCGGGGTGCAAGCCGACGTCAGAAGCCGGACTCGCCGGCAACCGGTGAGAGGGATTGTGCGGATTCTCGAGTGGTCGAGGGGCACAGAACGAAACTCGAGCAGCAGTTCCGCAGGCCAAGTTGCCCTGGGCTGACTACGCGGATGGAGGCTTCTTCATGCCTTCAGCCGACCAATACCAGGTGCGCCGAAGCTCAGGGCACTCGGACTGATGGACGGGACCGACATAATCCGGCGCTTCTAGGCCATACATCAAACCTGATGCAAGCCGGGGTTTTTGACTCCAGAGCAACGCAAATCGGCCCGTCGAGCCTGGTTTGGCTACGCCAAGGTATTTGGGGCCCACCAGGGCAATCTAAGCCGGACCCACTTGCGGCCCTCACGAACGGTCGTGAGCTGGGAGAATCCTCGGCTAGCTAGAGCTGACGTCTTCCTCCAGGTGCCGGTAGATGGTGCCGCGCGAGACGCCGAAGGTGTCGGCGATCTGCTGCACCGTGTAGGTCTTTTCGTCGTACATCGCGCGCGCCTGCTTGGCCTTCGTGGCGGTCATCTTGGAGCGCCCGCCGCCTTTTCGGCCGCGGGCTCGGGCGGCAGCGAGTCCGTCCTTGGTGCGCTCGACGATGAGGTCGTGCTCGAACTCGGCAATGGCAGCGAGCATGTGAAAGAACAGGCGGCCACCGGGCGTGGTCGTGTCAATTCCTTGCGAGAGTGCTCTGAGGCCAACGCCGCGGCGTTCGAGTCCGTCGGCGATCTCTTTCAGGTTGCGGACGGAACGGCCGAGGCGGTCGAGCTTTGTGACAACGAGGGTGTCGCCTTTGCGGAGGTAATCGAGCGCGTCATCGAGGGCGGGGCGTTTCGCGAGGACCCCGGAGGCGTGCTCGACAAACACCTTGTCGCAGTGCGCCGCCTCAAGGGCGGGGCGTTTCGCGAGGACCCCGGAGGCGTGCTCGACAAACACCTTGTCGCAGTGCGCCGCCTCAAGGGCGTCGGACTGAGCGTCCAGGTTCTGCTCTTGGGTGGAGACGCGGGCGTAGCCGACGGATGCCATGGTGGAACTGTACTTCGGACGTGCCTAACGGTACATAGGTCTCGGACACGAGCCATAGAACACGACGCGCCGGTTTTTGTGGAGTTGATCGTTAATTGGCGGTCTTCCGTGATTACTATTTGGCGTGTGACGAGCGCCCATTGGCGTTCACACCTGGGCAAAACGGGTACCGCCTTTTGTGGAAGCGGCGGTGCCCGCCGGCCCAGCCCGCGGACTAAGGAACGCGGGCTGGTTGCTGCACACGCTGCACGTGTGCCGGACCGGGTCGTTGACACGCTCACCGCCCGGAACGTCTAGGTCTCTTGGTCTGGGTTCAGATCAGGCCGTAAGGCAGGGCCTTGTTGGTGTCTTCGATCTCGGTGAGCCGGTTGTACTTGGCGACGCGTTCACCTCGTGCGGGGGCGCCGGATTTGATTTGCCCGGTTCCGGTCCCGACGACGAGGTCGGCGATGAACGTGTCGATGGTCTCCCCAGAGCGGTGCGACACCATGCTTGCCATCCCTGTTTCGCGGGCGGCCAGGATCGCGTCGAATGTTCGCGACACCGTGCCGATCTGGTTCGGTTTGATCAATGCCGCGTTGGTGAGGCCGTCTTTACCTCCGGCGCGGATGCGTGCCGGGTCGGTGACGTAGAGATCATCTCCGACGAGCTGAACGCGGTCCCCGACAGCGCCGAAGAGGGCTTTCCAGCCGTCGTGGTCGTCTTCGGAGAACCCGTCTTCGATGCTCCTGATCGGGTAGGACTTTGTGAGGTCCTGGTAGTAAGAAACCATTTCGGTTCGGTCTAGGGTTCGGTCGGCGATCTTGTAGGTGCCGTCGCCGTGGAAGAACTCGTTCGCGGCCGGGTCCAGCGCCACCGCGACCGTGTCGGTGCCAGGCTCATAGCCCGCCGCCTGAATGGCTTCGACGAGCATGTCGAGGGCTTCTTCCGGGGTGGAGATTGGTGGCGCGAAGCCCCCTTCGTCGCCAAGGCCAAGGGTCTTGTACCGGTCCCGGACGATGCTGGCAAGGGCGTGGTAAACGTCGGTGCCGATTCGGACGGCGTCGGTCATGCTCGATGCCGCGACCGGGGCGATCATGAATTCCTGGAAGTCGAGGGCATTGGCGGCGTGGGCACCGCCGTTGAGGACGTTGAAGTGCGGCACCGGGAGGCGCGGGCTGCTACCGGTGACGTCGGCGATCCACCGCCAAAGGGGAAGATCGGCAGCGGAAGCGAAGGCGCGTGCTGCGGCGATCGAGGTGGCGACGACACTGTTGGCGCCGAGGCGGGAGTAACCGAGGGTGCCGTCGAGGTGGGCGAGGGCTGCGTCGACCTGCGCGATGCTCAACCACGACTGCCCGGTAAGCATCGGAGCGACGTCTGTCTCGAGCAGGTGGAGGGCCTGGGAGACGTCGCGGCCGGAATAGGTGGTGCCGCCGTCGCGGAGTTCATGAGCTTCATGGGCTCCGGTCGAGGCGCCGGCGGGGGCGTCGCCGGTGACGATGGTGCCGTCGCCGAGTTCGAGATGGACCCTGATGGTGGGGAAGCCGCGCGAGTCGAGGATCCGGCTACCGCGGATGGCCTCGATCGTGACGGGGTGGATGGTGTGGGTGACGTAGTCGCCTTGTCGGTGGCTGTGGTGGTGCACGTTGCTGACGTAGTCGTTCATGGTCGTTCCTTTCAGGGGAGTTCAGGCGAGGGCGCCGAGGGCGATACCGGTAGCCGAGGCGGCTACGGAAATGACGAGCATCCCGAGCCCGTTGAGGGCGGCGGCGTTGATCCGGCCGTTCCGGGCGAGGCGCACCGTTTCGAAGCTGGCCGTGGAAAAGGTGGTGTAACCACCCATCACCCCGGTGCCGAGGATTGCGACGGGAAGTGCACCGAGGTGGGCGGAAAGGCCGGTGATCAGTCCAAGCAGTAGGGACCCGGTGATGTTGATGGTCAGGGTTCCGACCGGGAGACGGTACTCACGGCCGGTATTGATGCTGCCGTCGACCAGAAGCCTGAGGGCGGCTCCCAGCCCACCGCCGACGGCGACAGCAAGAAAGGCCAGCGCGTTCATGCGGCGTCCTTTCGGGAGTGGAGCCGGGAGGCAATGGCGATACCTGCCCCGGTGGCGACCGCCCCGGCGAGGACGGTGAGGAGTGCGTATCCGGTTCCAGTGAGGTTCCGGTGGGCAAGGAACAAGGCGGCGGTGGAGGTGGCGAGGGTGCTGTAGGTGGTGAAGCCGCCGAGGACCCCGGTTCCCAGAAGCAGTCGCAGGATCCGGCGCCGCCCCTCGTCCGGACCCCGGCGGGCGAGGGACTCCAACAGCACCCCGAGAAGGAGGGCGCCGGTGATGTTGATCCAGAAGATCGACCAACTGACCCCGTTCTGCGCCGGCAGCGCCGTGCTGATCGCATCCCGGGCGGCCGTCCCGAGGGCACCGCCGAGGGCGACGATGCCGAGGTACCGCCAGTGCAAATGCACGGGACGGTTTCTGCGCCTCGGGTCATCGACGTCGATGTCAGGATCGACGGGAAGAGAGTTCTGGGTCAAAGACGTCTCCGTTTCGGGCATTAGGTGCCGCCTTCCGCCGCGACGCGGGCCGCGGCTGCTCGCGCGGACGGGTCCAGGTAGTCGCCTCCGCGCGGCACAAAGCCCCGGCCAGCCTCGAGCCGGTACAGGAGCGGCTGCCCCGTCGGAAGGTTCAACGCTTCGACCTCGGCTTCGGTTAGGGCATCCAGGAGCAGACAAAGGGCGCGAAGGGAATTCCCGTGCGCGACCACCAGCACCGTCCGCCCTTCAAGAACGGTGGGCATGATGCGTGCGTAAAGGACCGGGCGGATCCGGGTCACCACGTCGGACAAGGATTCTGTGCGCCCGACCGCCTTCAACGAAGCCCTGCGCAAAGCAGGACTCATCCGCAGGGAGAACCACAAGCTCAGCGGCATGGCGGGTGGTCGGCCGTGGAGGGAGCGGCGCAGCGACTGGAACCGTGCGTCGCCGAGTTCTGTGCGAGCCCTTGTTTTCGTCATCCCCGTCAGGGCACCGTAGTTGCGTTCGCCCAGCTGCCAGAGCTGCTCGACAAGAACGTCCAACCCGAGGGCATCGGTCACGAGGTCCACGGTATGGACAGCTCGCCCAAGGGTGGATGTCAGCACGAGATCAGGGCGCACCCCGGCGTCGCGGAGGGCGATTCCTGCCTGGGTCGCTTGCGCTTCTCCGACCGCGGTCAGGGGGACATCGAGCAGACCGGTGAATATCCCGGCGGCGTTCGCGGTGCTCTGCCCGTGCCGCAGCAAGATCAGGTGCCCAGTCATGACGCCGTCCACGGCTACGGGTTGTCGAACCCGACCGGTTCCACCGGTACGACGAGGACCGGGCGGTGCTGCTGGTGCGTGAGGCGGGCGGCGACGGAACCTGTGAAGAATTCCGCAACCCGGTGCGTGCCAGCGCGCGCACCAACGACGATCATCAGGGCGCCGTGCTCCTCAGCCACGCGGGCGAGCGCCCGTGCCGGATCACCGACCGCCGACACGATCTCTACCGCGACATCGTGCTGGGCCGCGATCGCCCTGATGTCGACCGCATCCTTCTCATCGAGAGTCCTCGGACGGGTGTCGGCCGCGTCGGGGTCGACGGGGTCGATCATCTCTGACCCATCCGCACGCAGACCGCCGATCACGAGCGACGGATCGACCGTCACACACACCAAGCCGGTACCCAGGCGGTGCGCCAGTGTCGCCGCGACCGTGAATGTTTCGCGAATTCGACCGGGTTCCAGCCCGACGACGATCTGGCCGGTTTCGATGTCTCTAGTCATGACGTTTCCCTACCTCAGGCGCTACAAAGCGCATCTAGCTGAGATAGGGACTGTTGTCGACGAGTGTCGAGGTTGGGTCCGGCAAGCCCCACTGCCGGGTCGTAATACGTTGTCAGTATGCACCCCGGGCAAGCGCGACCACCAGCTTTATTCGGAATCTATTTCCGCCGCGGCATGCTGACCCGGCAGGCAGGGGGTGAGTAAGTTCGTGTGCGTGAGCATCGATTCGCCCCCGCCGCGGATCTCCGCGGAATGACAGCTTCGCCTCTTCAGGGTTTGAACGAGCTCTTAGATCCGTGGCGGCATTCCGGCTTCGGGCCGGAGCGGTTCGTTCCCGGGTTTGATCCCCGTTCCGGCGGCGACCGATCCACAGTGTTGGTGCTGATGGAATCTCCCGGCCCAGCGACCATCGCTCAAGGCACGACCGCGATCAGCAGCGAGGACAACCCCGGTCCCACGGCCACAGCATTTCGCGCAGCCCGCATCGAGTCGGGCCTTGCCCGCGAACAGTACCTGCGCTGGAACGTGGTCCCGTGGGCTCTTCGTCGTTCTCCCACGGTCAGCGATTTGGAGGAGGCGCGGCCGGCCCTAGGCCAGCTTCTCGACGTAATGACAGAGATTCGGGCGATTGTGACTTTTGGCACGCCCGCGTTGACCGGAGTAATGCGGCACTTCACCCTCAACAACGACGCCCGCATCGTGCCTGTCCTCGCAGCGCCTCACCCGTCGCCAGCCAACGCCACCCGGTACACCGAGAAGCACCTCCGTGCCGTCATCGCGCTTCGGCACGCCGCCGCCCTCTAAGTCGGCGCCTCGATACGCTCCACACGTAAACGAACAACAAGCTCCGCTTGTCAGTCGCCGCCTACAAGGGAGATTTCAGTGCGCGAAGATGTCCCCGATCTTGTGACTCTGCGAATACTCCACGCCATTGCTGACACTGGAACGTTCCGGCGTGCGGCTACGGAGGTGGGGATGTCGCAGCAGGCCGTGTCCTCCCGGATCCACGCCGCCGAGGCGGCTCTCGGCTACTCCCTCGTTAATCGGACCAGGAACGGGTCCACCCTGACCGCGCAAGGACAGTTGATAGCCGAGTGGTCAAGCGAGTACCTGGCGGCCGCGCATCAGCTCGCACTCTCCGTGCAGACCCTCCGCCCCAAGGCCAGCGACGTCCTCACGGTCGCGGCCAGTCAGACGATCTCTGAAGAGTTCATCCCCGGATGGATAAGCGCATTCCGGCACCGGTCTGGCGGCGACGCGCAACTCCGGCTGACCTCGGGTAACAGCGACTTCGTCATCGAGCAAGTCCGCGACGGGACGGCACTGGTTGGCCTCATCGAGACACCGGAGATCCCGGCAGATCTGGCCTCCGCCACAATCCGCATCGACGAGCTCGTCATCGTCGTCGCCCCCACGCACCCCTGGGCCCGCCGGAAGGGAGTCGTGACTGTGGCGGAACTCGCCGGTGAAGCGCTGATCACGCGGGAGACCGGATCCGGCACACGGCGAACCCTCGAACTCGCCCTTGCCGAGACCCAGCCCAGGCTCGTCCTCCACGAGCCGGCCGCGGTGCTGGCCACTACCAGCGCCATCCGCGGGGCTGTCGCCAGCGGGATCGGACCGGCGGTTCTCAGCACCACCACGGTGCAGGACGACATCACCCGCGGCACCCTCCGCCATGTTCCCGTGGAAGGCCTAACCCTGTCGCGGCCATTCACCGCGCTCTGGCGCACCGGGACACTGCTACCTGCCGCAGCAGAAGTGTTCTTCACTGTTCTCCGCGAGTGATCGACAAGGACTGCTTGTCACCTGACAGGGATACAGTCGTAGCGCCCTGCGGAGCCGGAGAGCACGCTTGTGTCATGACCACCACCGCCAGCCGACCGGCCGCACCCGCGCCTCAGAAGAACGCGCGCCGCCTTTTCCGGGAGCTCGAACACCCCCACGAGATCGTGTCGAACCTCACCCCGAACTGGTTCGCCTCCATCATGGGCACCGGCATCGTCGCCAACGCCGCCGCGAGCCTGCCCATGCAGTTCCCGGGCCTGCGGGTTTTCGGCACTGTCGTCTGGGCGATCGCGAGCATCGTCCTCGTCGCCTTGACCGTTGCGACCGTCCTGCACTGGGTCCTCTACCGGGAGACCGCAAAAAAGCACCACCTGAACCCGGTCATCTCTCACTTTTACGGGGCTCCCGCGATGGCGTTCCTCACGGTCGGCGCCGGCACTCTCCTTCTCGGCAAGGACGTCATCGGGCTGCCCGCCGCGATCGGTGTGGACTGGGTCTTGTGGTCTCTTGGTACAGCGATGGGTCTCGTCACCGCGATCAGCATCCCGTTCCTGACCTTCACCCGCCACGACACGAAACCCGACAGTGCGTTCGGCGGCTGGCTCATGCCAATTGTCCCGCCGATGGTCTCCGCCTCCACCGGCGCACTGCTACTGCCCTACACCCCGGCCGGCCAAGCCCGCGAGACGCTTTTCTGGTCCTGCTACGCCATGTTCGGCCTCGCACTCGTCGCCTCGCTGATTGTCATCACCCTCATCTGGGCCCGGTTGACTCAGCACAAGATCGGCGCAGCCGCCATGGTCCCCACGCTCTGGATCGTCCTCGGCCCCCTCGGTCAGTCGATCACCGCCGTCAACCTCCTCGGCGGCAACGCCCACCTCGTCGTCCCACCCGCCCTGGCCAACATGCTCCTGACTTTCGGGCTGATCTACGGCATCCCCGTCCTCGGCTTCGCCCTCATGTGGACCGCGCTGGCCCTGATGATCACGATCCGCACCGCCCGCGAGAAACTCCCGTTCTCCCTTACCTGGTGGTCATTCACCTTCCCCGTCGGGACCTGTGTGACCGGCCTCTCGGGCCTTGCCCTGCACACCGGACTCGTCGCCCTGCAGGTCCTCGCTTGCGTTTACTACGCAGGACTCCTTGCGGCTTGGATCACTGTCGCAATCCGCACCTTCCACGGCAGCGTCATCCGCGGCACCCTCCTCGTAGCACCACGCGTCACCGCGTAACTGATGAATCGTTCGCCGGGCGGCGTGCATCGCCCTATGAACTCACCGTCTCGAAAAACTAAAGCTTTCCGAGGCACGCGAAACCTGCTCCGAGCTTCCCTGGGAAGTGGCGGATTTCCGGGAGCCCCTTTGTCTTGGAAACATGTCTTACCGAAAAGTGCCTTTCTGTCGCCTGTTCTAGGAGTTATCAAGGCAGAATGGCCCGGTGAGACATCTCGGGTACACACGGGTCAGTACGAGAAGCCAAGACGCGAAGTTGCAGGTCGACGCCCTGGTCAAATCGGGCGTGCAGGAGCGGGACATTTTCGCTGACGTCACCTCGGGCAGTCGGACCGCGATCTCGCGTCCCGGGATGAAGAAGCTCCTCGACTACGCCAAGCCCGGCGACACGGTCGTCGTCTGGCGGGTCGATCGCCTCGGACGGTCCCTGATCGATGTGTTGAACACGGTGAAGCTCCTGCGAGAGCGGGACGTGCAGGTGCAGAGCATCTCGGACGGTATCGACCCGTCGACGACGTCGGGCCGGCTGATGCTGAACATGCTTGCCACGCTGGCCGAGTACGAACGCGAGCTGATCACAGAACGAGTGAACGCCGGGATCACGGCTGCCCGGCAAGGCGGCACCAAGTTCGGCCGGCCCCTGTCCGATCCCGTCGTCGTCGCCGACAAACTGAAGCTCGTCACCGAGGCAAGGGCCAAGGGCCGGACGGCGGAGGACGCCGCGAAACTCGTCGGCTGGAGCCGGGCCACCCTCTACCGCCACCAGCAGGCCCTCGCGGCCCGCGAGAGCACCACCGTGTAAGTGACTCATGAACGCGGCCGAGCGGTGGCGTGTTCTTCGGCTGCATGTCGAAGACCAGATCCCCCTCGCCGCCCTCGCACGAGAGACCGGGATCTCCGCCCGAACCCTTCAGCGCTGGAACCAGCTCTACCGGGTAGGCGGCATCTCGTCTCTCGAACCTCATGACCGAACCGATAAGGGTGTCCGCCGGACATCACCGGAGACGGTCGCCTTCATCGAACGGCTGGCGCTCACGCGGCCACGACCGAGCATCGCCACGCTGCACCGTCTCGCTATCGGCGACGCTCAAGCAAAACAGGTGCCTGCGCCCAGTTATGCGACTGTGCGGCAGATCGTCCAGGCACTCGATCCGGCCCTGGTCACCCTGGCACTTGAGGGACCGGTCTCGTATCGGGACAAGCACGAGCTGGTATTCCGGCGCCGCGCGGAACGCCCCAACCAGACGTGGCAGTCCGACCACACCGAACTCGACATCCTCATCGTCGGCGCCGACGGGAAACCCGACCGGCCTTGGCTCACCACGGTCATGGACGACTACTCCCGTGCCATTTGCGGATACATGGTCTTCACCGGCGCACCCTCAGCGATCAACACCGCCTTGGCTTTCCGACAGGCGATCTGGCGGAAGACCGACCCGGCGTGGGCGATGTGCGGCATCCCCGACATCCTGCACGTGGACCACGGCTCGGACTTCGTCAGCCACCATCTCGAGCAGACTGCCGTCGCTCTGCACATCAGGATTATTCACTCGACTGTCGGGCGACCCCAAGGCCGAGGGAAGATCGAACGGTTCTTCGGAACCATCAACACCGAGCTCCTGACCACGCTCCCTGGCCACCTTGGACCCGGCAGCCGCACACCAACGCCGGTCCTGGACCTCGCCGGCCTCGACCGCGCGATCAGCGAATTCATCGGTACCTACAACGACCGGACCCACAGCGAGTTGGGGATCTCACCGCGAGACGCGTGGGTCGCGGACGGGTGGCTTCCGCGGATGCCCGACAGTCTTCAAGAGCTCGACGGGCTCCTCCTTACTGTTCCGAAGAAGCGGGTCGTTCAACGCGATGGGATCCACTTCCAAGGCCAGCGCTACCTCGCCACAACCCTCGCCCCGTTCGTCGGTCACACGATCACGATCCGGTACGACCCCCGCGACATCTCCGAGATCCGCGTCTACGACCGAGACACCTTCATCTGCACCGCCATCGACGAGGCCCACCCCAACCTTCGCCTCAGCCTCCGCGATATCGAAACCGCTCGCCGCGCCCGCCGCAAGCAGCTGCGGCGGGCCATCAACGATCGGATCCCGACCGTGGCCACCCGCGAGGAACCTCGCACGCCACAACCCACGAAGCGGCGGCCACGGCTGCGAACCTACGAAGAGGACGAGTGATGAACCAAGCCTTCATCGTCACCAAAGAACACCGGCGCTTCATCGAGTTCGCCAACGCCGTCCGGAAAGAGAAGACCATCGGGATCTGTCACGGCGCCGCCGGCGTCGGGAAGACCAACTCCGCGCGCCGCTATGCGAACTGGGATGCCCTCGAGGCCTACATCAACGAGTGGGGCCCGCGAGGCGAGCAAGACGCTCCGCACTACGCCCTCGCGAACCGATCCCGCACCGTCTTCTACACACCAGAGGTGCTCTGCACTCCCAAAACGCTGATGAAAGAAATCATGCACTGGCAGATCAAGGTCGGAATCTGCGCAGACGAGCACCTCCGCTCCATCAGCCCAGAAGCTGCCGCGGAGAAGCAGCACGACGTGACTCGGTTCGTCGAGCTGCTGATCATTGACGAAGCCGAACGGCTCACGCCCACCGCCCTCGAGCTGCTCCGGGACCAGCACGACCGCACCCACCTCGCGATGATCCTGATCGGCATGCCCGGCATCGACGAACGCTTCCGCCACTACCCCCAGCTCTACAGCCGCCTTGGCTTCTCACACCAGTACCGCGCATTGGGCCGCGAGGAACTCCTCTTCGTCCTCGACCGCCACTGGAAGCGCCTCGGCAGAACTCTCGACCCTGACGACTTCACCGACGCGCAAGCCATCGCGGCAATCGAACGAATCACCCGCGGCAACTTTCGCCTCCTCGAGAGGCTCTTTCCTCAGATCAATCGCGTGCTCAAGATCAACCAGCTCGACACCATCACCGACGACGTCATCGAAGCCGCCGCCAGCATCCTCGTCATCGGCAACTAGCGACACGAAGCGATCACAGAACACCGCCAAAGAGCGGCAAACTCCACACCGGTTTTTGAAACAGAGGGTGGGGTTGTCTCGTGGACGGTCGTCCATCTGACATGACTACAGCAGGGAGCCGAGGTCCGATCCGAGTGACGGGTAAGTGGCAGTCGTTGATTTGAGCTGCCGGGTGGTTAGGCCGAGCTTGATTGCGAGGCCGAACGTATTGATCAATTCGGAGTAGCCGGGGCCAAGTAAGTGCGCGCCGAGAATCTTGTCGGTTGCGGTGTCGACGATGATTTTTGCGGCGGCGGTGACCTCTCCGACGCGGTAGGTGGAGTACCAGTTGCTGGTATCCGTGAAGCGAACCTCAATCGGGCGTCCGTTCGCGGCTGCTTCGTGCTCAAGCATGCCGACCCGGTTGAGCTCCGGGATGGTGAAGACGGTGGTCGGTACTCCGGTGTAATCGGGCACGGTAGTGGTGCCTTTGAGCATGTTGGACGCGGCGACTTTTCCCTCGAACACGGCAACCGGGGTGAGGGGGCGGCCAGCGCTGTCGGCGGCGTCGCCTGCGGCGTAGACGGTGGGGTTACTGATGCTCTGGAGGTGATCGGCGACGGTGACACCCCCTGCACTGTGAGCGATTCTTGCGGCATCCAGGTTCAGCCCGGCGAGGTTGGGCGTGCGGCCGGCACCGTGAACAACGAGGTCCGTCTCTACGCTGGTTACGACACCGCCGCTGATCGTGCTGACGCGGAAACCGTTGGACGTCCTCTCGATCCCAGTCACATTAGTGTTGGGCACAACAGAGATACCGGATCGCTCGGATCGAGTGACGAGCAGATCCACAAGGTCGCCGTCGAATTCACGCAGGGGCCGGGCACCATGGTCGAAAATCGTGCATTCGGTGCCAGCACGAGCGGCGATGTGGGCGAACTCAAACGAGATAAAGCCGCCGCCGACGAAGACGATCCGGCGGGGCATGTCGTCAAGGCTGAGGAACTCGGTACTGTCGATGAGGTGGTCAGCACCGGGGAAACCCAGGGAACGTGGCGTCGCGCCGGAAGCGATGAGGAACCGGTCCGCGGAGTGCTTGGTGCCGTTGATAGCAAGGGTGTTCGCGTCGGTGAACTCGGCGTGCCCATGGAAAGTGGTGACACCGTTGCCCGTGAGCTCGTCTTCGATGCTTTTCGGGACACCGTCGGTGAAGCCGCGTTTGCGGCGCACCAACGCGGGCCAGTCGATGGACAACCCGTTTTCGCGAATGCCGCTGTCATGCAGGAGGTGAGCCGCATCGATAATCTCTGCCCCGCGCCGCAGAATCTTCTTCGGATCGCACCCCCGTAGGGCGCAGGTGCCGCCGTAGGGCAGCTCGTCGACGATCCCGACCCGCCACCCTTGAGCTGCGCACTTGTTGGCCGCGGATGTTCCAGCCATGCCCGCGCCAACGACCAAGAGATCGAATGCGTCGCTCATCTCCCCGCTCCTTCGGCGGCCACAATTGCATCGCGTAGCTGCTCTATCGTCGGGCACCCTGCAAGCCCATCCGGAGTCCGATACACCCGGCACGACAGCCCCGGCGGCGAGTCCGGCACCGGGAATAAGGCGGCGCCGTCCACGAGAAACGTCGGGGAGCCTCGAAAATTCGATGCTTCAGCATCGGCTTGTGTCTCCACGAGCTGCCGCGTCACGGTGAGGTCTTGCCGTTCGGAAGCGATCGCGGCGAGCCGTTCGGCGGCTTTCTCCCAGTTCGGGCATCCGTTGAAATACTGCAGGGTGATTTCCATCTGTCGACCGTAAACGTTGCAGCAGGGTGCAAGGTCAAGTGGTGTGATGGGGGATGCGCATCGGAGACCTCGCCACCGCCACCGGCGTCAGCACTCAAACCATCCGCTTCTACGAACGAGAAGGCCTGCTGCCTCGCGTGACGCGGGAACGTAATGGGTACCGGGCTTACGAGGGCGGCGCTGTCGCCCGAATCGGGTTCATCCGCGCCGCCCAGACCGCGGGACTGAAACTGACCGAAATCGCCGGCGTCCTAGGGCTTCGCGAAGCCGGGCAAGCCCCATGCGAACACGTGTACGCACTCCTGGACGGCAAACTCGCAGGAGTCCGAGCGCGCCAGGCGGAACTCGCCCGCCTCGAGAGCGAACTTGTGCGCATGATCGACACCAGCCGGACCCTTGACCCCGCAGCCTGCCCTCCCAGCAGCGTTTGCAACGTCATCCCGCGATAGCGCCCCCCGATCGGACACCAACGCTGAAGTATCTACCGCTGCCTGTCGTCTGGGCTTCAATGAACGCAACGACGTCGACACGGTTGTTAGGGGCGACTCGGCCGTTTTCGACACCGTCGACCTCTGAGCCAAACGGGATACCCCTCGGGGGTAGCAGGTAATGTGGCCCCCGATTCAGCTCCGCCACGTTCGCCGACTTCCCTCGAGCTCGTGGCCACTCTCACCGATACGGAACGCGACCATGACCAGCAAATCTCAGCAGGCGCCTCACGGGCTGCCAAAGCTGGGAATCGCTGTCCTCATGACGTTTCTGATGATTCTCGGCGCAGTTCTGATGCACACCTTGATGGGCCACGCCGCCGACGCCGAGGGCATGCCCGGCATGACCAGCAGCACGACCGCGACCTCCGACCCTGCCGCGGTCGATCGTTCCGCTATTCACGCGCAATCGGAACACGGCGCCACCACCGTAATCAGCACGGCCACGCCTGTTCTCTCGAACGGGGTCTCGGACTGTGAGGGCCTATGCGCGATGATCTGCTCCCTGATGGGGATGGCGTGCCTGATGGTCCTTGTCCTCTTCGCGATCGCAGTGCTTCGCGGCCGGACCACCCGTGCCCTTTACGCGCTCTCGAAAGCGCTCGCGAGTGCACGCATTTGGGCGCGGGGCGTCATCCCGCGTCCACCGGTATCTCTGACGGCCCTGTCTGTCATCCGAGTCTGATCACCCTGGGGAGGGCTGTTCCACGCCCTCAGATAAGTCCTGGCAGATGTCTGCCCTCACACTTCTCACCCAAGGGATTCGGTCATGAACCGCACCAAAACTCTGCTCGTCAGTTCCACCGTCCTCGCCGCGACCCTCGCCCTCGCCGGCTGCTCCACCTCCTCCAACTCCGGGTCCGGGATGTCGGACATGGACCACTCATCGTCCGCTGCGGCATCTGATTCGTTCAACGATCAGGACGTTACCTTCGCGCAGATGATGCTGCCCCACCACAAGCAGGCCGTCGAAATGAGCGACATGCTGCTTGCCAAGGGCTCCTCCGTGAACGCCGACGTCGTGGCCCTTGCGGAAAAGATCAAGGCCGAGCAGTCGCCCGAGATCACGAAACTGTCCGGCTGGTTGAAAGACTGGAACCAGTCCTCCTCCGGGATGAGCGGGTCGATGTCCGGGATGATGTCCGACGGCGACATGGCGGCGCTGGACAAAGCCTCCGGGGCCGACGCCGGGAAACTGTTCCTGACGCAGATGATGCAGCACCACACCGGCGCCATCACCATGGCCAAAAGCGAAGTAGCGAAGGGTAAGAACGCTGACGCTGTCGAGTTGGCGAAATCGATCGTGTCCTCGCAGTCCGCCGAGATCACCCAGATGAAGGACCTGCTCGCGTCTCTCTGACGCTCAGCCCCGGAGGGGCACACCCCACGCGTGTGCTCCTCCGGTTCCTCTCATCCGACCCGGGCGCCCACGGCGCCGTGACGACCTGATCCTGACTTCGGAGACACCCATGCTCGACCCTCTACCCACCCCGCACCTCACCCGCCGTGAGGCCCTCGCCGCCGAACGCCACCAGCAGACAACTACCCGCCACGAGGCACGGTCGACGCGCCCCATCACGACCACCAGAGCACCCGCCGGCGAAACCTCGGTCACCCGTCCCACCATCCGGACGTCCGCGCTGCCTCTGGTCGGCGCGGCGGCAGCGCTTTTGATGTTCACCGTGAACACCACCCCGGCCGTCGCCACGACCGCACCGACCACCGTCACCGGTCCCGTGACGGTGGTCGCACCCCACGGGCAGAGCTACCGCACCGGCAAAGCCGGCATTGTGCTGGCCAGCAGGGACAGCTACTCCGTCACCGCACCCACCGCCAGGCCCCGGGTCGCAACAGCGGAGGCACCGTCGATCGCCCCGGGTAGCAGTACCGACGGCACCGTGGGCGCTTCCATCGCGGCACCGTTCACCGGGGCAGCTGCGGTTCGTCGACCGTTCCCGGGGCTGACGAGAATCAGCTCTCCGTTCGGGTACCGGTCAGCGCCGTGCGCTGGGTGCACGGCCTTCCATGAAGGCACCGACCTCACGCCCGGCGCGGGCACCCCGATCGGCGCGATCGCTGCCGGCACCGTGGCGGTCTCCGGGTGGCACCCCAACTACGGCCAGTACGTCATCATCGACCACGTCATCGACGGCCGAAAGATCAGCTCCCTCTACGGCCACATGCAAGCCGGGTCCTCACTCCTCCACGCCGGAGACCCGGTGACTGCCGGGACCCTCGTCGGGTTGGTCGGGAACACCGGGATCTCCACCGGCGCGCACCTGCACCTCGAGATCCGCCTCGACGGCACCCTGCCGGTTGACCCGATGATTTGGCTCACCGCCCACGGCGCTTAGCAACCCGTACAGGTACCCCCTGGGGGTATAGTCGGGCGGTCGGGGAGACCACGAAAGAACGAGGCTGAACATGTTCGTATTGCGGGAAATCGGCGACGCATTAGCCGCCGCAGGGTCCATGGGGTGGGAGATTCTCTGGCCCTTGATCCTCGGGTTCACGTTGTCGGGGGTCATCCAGGCCGTCGTCCGTACCGAGGCGATCACCAAACTCATGAAAGACGACTCGCCCCGTGCGATCAGCGTCGCCACCGGGCTCGGCGCCCTGTCGTCGTCCTGCTCCTACGCCGCCGTCGCCCTTGCCAGGGCCCTATTCCGGAAGGGCGCGAGCCTGTCGTCGGCGATGGCGTTCGAGGTCGCGTCGACGAACCTGGTCGTCGAGCTGGGGCTGATCCTGGCTTTCGTGATGGGGTGGCAGTTCACCGTCGCAGAGTTCGTCG
Source organism: Frondihabitans sp. OV104 (assembly GCF_057787745.1). Taxonomy (NCBI): domain Bacteria; kingdom Bacillati; phylum Actinomycetota; class Actinomycetes; order Micrococcales; family Microbacteriaceae; genus Frondihabitans; species Frondihabitans sp. OV104. Next base: position 988,344 of record NZ_CM173541.1, on the reverse strand, counting down.
GCGGGCCGATCATGATCATCCTGATCGCCCTCGGGTTCCGCCTCTGGATGCGCGGCAAGATCGTCGACGACGCCCGCGCACAAGCCGAGAAGGGCCTCGCCGGGTCGATGGAAGGTCACGCCGCCATGGACATGTCCGTCGCCGGCGACCAGGGGTTCTGGAAGAGATTGTTCTCCCGCCCTGGGGTGACGAGCGTGTCGCAGTACTTCGTCATGGACTGGGCCTCCGTCCTTCGCGACATCATCATCGGTCTACTCATCGCCGGCGCCTTCGACGCCTGGGTTCCCAAAGCGTGGCTGCAAGCCCTGTTCTTCGAAAGCAACCCGACGGTGGCATTCATCGTCGACCCGATCATTGGCCCGCTCCTGGCGATGGTCAGCTTCGTCTGCTCGGTCGGAAACGTGCCCCTGGCCGCGGTCCTCTGGAACGGCGGGATCTCCTTCGGCGGGGTGATCAGCTTCATCTTCGCCGACCTGATCATCATCCCGATCATCATCATCTACAAGAAGTACTACGGCCTGAAAGCAGCCCTCCGCATCACCGGCATCTTCTACGCCGCCATGGTCATCGCCGGGTACGCCGTCGAGCTAATCTTCACCCCTCTCGGCCTCATCCCCACGAACCGGCACCTGTCGATCGTGATGTCCTCGATCACCTGGAACTACACCACCTGGCTCAACATCGTCTTCCTCGCCATCGCCGCGATCCTGCTCATCGTCTTCATCCGATCCGGGTCCTGGTCGATGCTCCGCATGATGGGCGGGTCAGCAGAACACAACCACAACCACCACAGTGCAGACGGAGACGCGGCCCCGACCGCCGCGACCGACACCAGCTCACACCACCACTAAGCGCTCACACTGACGCACCAGCACACGTCGAAGCGTCGCTTGCTAGGCTACATCTGAACAATTAATCAGATGTGGAGGTTCTGTGGACATCGAAGCAACCGTCATCGACGCCTGCGACCTGAAAATGGTCGACCCCGAGAAAGTCGCCGCCGTCCGTCACAGCCTCCCCGAGGCGGACGATGTCGTCGAACTCGCGGACGTCTTCTCCCTCCTCGGGGACCCTGGCCGACTTCGCCTTCTGATGTCCCTGCTGGAAGGGGGCGAGATGTGCGTGTGCGACCTCGCGGCGACCACGGCGATGAGCGAAAGCTCCGTCAGCCACGCTCTGCGCCTTCTCCGGGCGCACCGGGTGGTGTCGGTCTCGCGGCGTGGCCGGATGGCGTACTACCGCCTCGACGACGGCCACGTTCGCATGCTCCTGGACCTTGGGCTCACCCACACCGGTCACACGGTCGCCATCCACCCCGAGGCGACCGGAGGAGAGCTGTGACCGACACCCATCAGCACGACAAAGCCCACAGCCACGGCGCTGCCCCCGACGCCAACACTCGGCTGCTGAGCATCGCCCTGGCATTGATCGTAGGGTTCCTTCTCGTCGAGGTCGTCGTCGCGATCATCTCCGGGTCTCTCGCTCTGCTGTCCGACGCCGGCCACATGCTCACCGACGCCGCAGCCCTCGCTGGTTCCCTCGTGGCGATCCGACTCGCGGCCCGCCCCAGTAGCTCCCGGTGGACCTTCGGGCTGAAACGCGCCGAGATCCTCTCCGCTGCGGTCAACGGGATCACCCTCGTGGTCATCAGTGCCATCGTCGCCGTCGAAGCCATCGGCCGGCTCATCGACCCGCCCAAGGTCGAAGGCGGACCGGTCCTCGTCGTCGCGCTCCTCGGGGTGGCGGTCAACCTCGTGGCCGTCTGGGTCTTGGCGAAAGCGAACCGTCAGAGCCTGAACGTGGAGGGGTCCTTCCAGCACATCCTCACGGACCTTTATGGCTTCATCGCCACCGTCGTTGCCGGGGTCGTCATCCTCTTCACTGGCTTCACCCGCGCCGACTCCATCGCCTCCCTCATCGTCGTCATCCTCATGCTCCACGCCGCCTGGGGACTGCTGAAGGACTCCGGGCGCATCCTCCTCGAAGGCACTCCCGAGGGAATCGACCTCGAATCAATCCGGGGTCACCTTCTTGAACCCGCCCACGTGCTGGCGATCCACGACCTGCACGCGTGGACTGTCACCTCGGACCTCCCCGCTCTGTCGGCGCACGTGACGTTGACCGATGAGTGCTTCCAGGACGGCCACGCGCCCAAGGTCCTTGACGAGCTGCAAGCCTGCCTCGTCGGTCATTTCGATGTCGAACACAGCACCTTCCAACTCGAACCCGCGGGCCACACCGCCCACGAACCCGGAACGGACCACGCATGACCGGCACCACGGCGCTTCCCGCCCCGCCCCGCACCCGCGTCCTCCGCCGCCGCATCCGTCTGATCGTCGCAGCGACCATCACCTACAACGCCATCGAGGCCGTCGTCGCGATCACCGCCGGCACCATGGCGTCCTCCGCCGCGTTGGTCGGGTTCGGCCTGGACTCCATCGTCGAAGTGCTCTCCGCCGCAGCGATCGCCTGGCAATTCACCGCCAAGGACCCCGAAACCCGCGAGCGGACGGCCCTTCGGGTCATCGCGATCTCGTTCTTCGCCCTCGCCGTCTACGTCACCATCGATGCCGCGCTATCCCTGACCGGCGTCCGAGAAGCCGAGCACAGCCCTGTCGGCATCGTGCTCACCGTGATCAGTTTGCTGATCATGCCCGCGCTCAGCCTCGCCGAACGGCGCACCGGTCAAGAACTCGGATCGGCGTCCGCGATCGCTGACTCCAAACAGACCCTCATCTGCGCGTACTTGTCCGCAGCGGTCCTCATCGGGCTCCTGCTCAACAGTCTTTTCGGGTGGACATGGGCTGACCCCATCGCAGCTCTTGTCGTTGTCGGCTTCGCGGTCAAAGAGGGTCTGGAGGCATGGAAAGGCGACAGTTGCACAGTCCCCGTGTCCGTCCTCACCGGAGAGCGTGAACCCGAGGACGACGACTGAGCGCCCACACGACAGCGCCGCACTTGCGCCGGATGCCCGCGCTCGGGCTGCTACCGGGTTGCGCGGGAGAGGTCGTGCCGGTGTTGGTGGTGAGCGTCCGGGTAGTGCTCGTGCGTGTGGGTCACCGGCTCGTGGTGGTGCTCGTGTTTGTGCCACGTTCCGGCGGCGACCGGCTCAGGGTGGGAGTGCTGGTGGTGCTCGTCGTGGGTGTGCCAGTGGTCGTGCGTGAGGGGTTCGTGGGTGTGTTCGTGCTCGTGCCGCTCGGTGAGGTGCAACCACACCCCGACCGCCATTAGGACCGCCGCGATGACAAACGGCACCGTCACGCGGTCACCGAAGGCGAAGGCGAGCACGCCGCCAAAGAACGGGGCGATTGAGTAGTAGGCGCCCGCGCGTGCCGTGCCGACGTGCCGCATTCCGACGATGAACAGCGCAAGACTGACACCGTAGGCGAAGAACCCGACGACGAGCGCGCCGCCGATGGTCGGCAGCGACGGCAGTGAGGCGCCGACGGCGAAGGCAAGAATCAAATTGACGGGCCCTGCGACGAGGCCCTTCTTCGCGGCAAGCCACGTCGCATCGGTGAGAGACACCTTCCGGGTGAGGTTGTTGTCGAGTCCCCAGCAGAGGCATGCCCCGAGGATCGCCAACGAGGGCAATGGTGAGCCGAGGTTTGCGCCAGACGGGACGCTCAACACAGCGGCGCCGGCGACGATGGCGAGCATGCCGAGGGCGATGCGCCGGTCGAAATTCTCCCGGAACACGAACCATGCCAGGAGGGCGGTGAACACGCCTTCCGCGTTCAGCAGCAAAGACGCCCCCGAGGCCGGCATGTTCGCCAGGCCGAACAGCAGTAGTACGGGGCCGCCGATGCCGCCGGCAGCGATGGCTCCGGCCAGCGGCCAGACGTCGCGGCGTGCCAGATGCACGCGCGGGGCACGACGGATGACCCGGATGATCGTCAGGCCGATCCCGGAACCGCAGTAGAGGAGACCCGCGAGTAGCCATGGGCTGACATCACCCAACAGCAGCTTCGCCAACGGTGTCCCGGCGCCAAAGAGGACAGCGGACAACAGTGCGGCCTGGACGCCGCGGTTTGACAGGGAAGCTCTCACCCGACCGATTGTCCCATGGTGTCCCTCCGGCACCCGTAGACGGTTACTGGTTGCGGTGAGGAGTCAGTCGGGGAACGAGCCGCACGAACACGATCATGCCGACCAGCTCCACAATGGTCTGCGTGACCACAGCAAGCGGTGCCAGATCCAACGCGGCCGGGAGCGATAACGCCAGCGGCAGCACGACAAGGGAATTCCTTGTCGACCCGCTGAAGATCAAAGCCCGCTGGGCGGGAACGTCGAGCTTTGCGATTCGGCCGGCGAGCAGCCCGACCGCCAGCATCACGATGAGGAACACCGCATACAGCGGAACCACGGTCAGTAGTTGGCCGATCCGGGAACCGACGGCGCTGATCTGAGAGCCGATCACCACGGCCAGAGTCGCCATCATCAACGGAACCATCAGGCCCTGCATGACGTTCTCGATGACCGCACCCGCCCGATATTTTCTCGCCGCGGCCTGCACGAGAGCGGCAGCGAGCAACGGCACGACGATGAGAAACAGGAACGCTTCCACGAACGGTCCCACATCGATCAACGACACCGCGGCGGACCCTGCGAACAGCAGCAGGAACAGGGGCAGGAGAACGATTTGGAGCAGCATCAGCAGCGGCGCGGCAGCGAGGAGGCGCTCTTTGGCGCCTCCTGCGATCCCCGTGAAGACGATCACGTAATCCACGCACGGCGCCAGGAGCACCAGAAGAACCCCGACAAGCAGGGCCCGGTCACCGGCGACGAACCGTGACAGTCCCCACACCACCAGCGGCACGACGACGAAGTTCACGATGAGGACCGTGCCAAGAAAGCGGACGTCTTTGAACGCCTTGCCGACCTGGGTCAGCAGCACGCCAAGGAATGTTGCGAACAGCAGCAGCCCGAGGACCGGGTTGATGGACACGGTCAGGCTCGGAGCCACCGATGGGGCGGCCGCCCCGATGACGGCGCCGAGGACGATCGCGGCGATGTAGAGGGCAACCTGGCGCCGCTCCAGCCAACCCACGACAGCGCCCATCCTCACACCCTATGAGGACCCGCCCGCCAGTTGCTGACGTGGAAGCGGTTCCAGAGCAGGCTTCTTATCGTCGCGGCCCTGTGATCTCGGCGTTTATTCGTGAGGCGATTGCGTCCCGGAGCGGGCGAACGGAGTCGACGTCCCAGTTCTCTGGGTTAGGGAACGACCACTCCAGCACCCGTCCTACGGGTGTGCCAGGAAGCGCCAGTCCGGGCTTCATGAGAACGACCAGATCGGCCTCAGCAAGGTCCGCGTGCGTGACGGCGCGCGGTGTTCGGCCGCTGATGTCCATCCCCAGCTCCGCGATGCTCGCGGCGACTGCCGGGTTGACCTTTTCGTCCGGGCCGATGCCGGCGGAGGTGACGGTGTAGTCATCTCCGGCGAGGTGTTCGAGGAGGGCAGCTCCCAGTTGGGAGCGGCCGGCGTTGTGCTGGCAGATGAACAAGACGGTGGGCTTGTCGCTCATGCGGTCACCGCCTGACGGTGCTCCCGGGACCAGGCCTGGGTGGCGACCTGCACGGCATCCCATGGCGACCCGAGCGGGGGTGTGTAGGAGAGGTCGAGTTCGCTGACCTGCTCCACGGTCAAGCCGGCATGCAAGGCGACGGCGTACGTGTCAACGCGTTTCGCCGTTTCGGTGCCGAGGCGGCCGACGAGCTGCGCGCCGAGGAGACGTCCGTCGCGGCTGTCGCCGGTGACGCGGATGCTGATTGGTTGCGCGCCCGGGTAGTACCGCTTGTGGTCATCCGCGATCGCCGTCGTGCTGACGGGTGCGAACCCGGCTGCCGCGGCTTCGTGCTCTCGAAGACCGGTGCGGGAGGCGACGAGGTCGAACACCTTCACCACCTGCGTGCCGACGGACCCGGCGAAGCGTGCGGTACCGCCGAGGGCGTTCTCGCCGGCGACGCGGCCCTGCTTGTGGGCCGTCGTACCGAGCGGTAGATAGGTGGTGCCGAGGAGACGATGGTGGGTCGTCACTCCGTCGCCGGCCGCGAACACATCGGGAAGGCCAGTGCGCATGGTGTCGTCGACGACAACCGCCCGGCCGGCACCGAGTTGAGCGCCGGCGCGCTCGAGGAGGTCCGTGTTCGGTCGAACTCCGACGACGACGAGGACCACGTCGGCGGTGTGGGTGATCGGTTCGCCGCGGTGGGTGGCGGTGACAGTGAGGGCGTCGCCGGTCTTGTCGATCCGTTTGACGGTGGTGTCGGTGAGGACGGTGACGCCATGGTCGGTGAGTTCGGTGTGGACGAGGGCGCCGAGTTCCGGGTCGAGGGTGGAGAGCACTTCGGGGCCGCGCTGGATCTGGGTGGTCCGGATGCCGCGGACGGTGAATGCTTCGGCCATTTCGAGGCCCACGTAGCCGGCGCCGACGATGATCGCGGTTTCGGGGTTGCGGGTTTCGAGGAACCGGTCGAGGGCGAAGGTGTCGCCCATGGAGTGGATAACGTGCACCCCATCCTCCGGCCCCAAGGTGTCGAGGCCTTCGATGCCGGCGTGGGAGGGGAGAGCGCCGGTGCCGACCATGAGGGCGTCGTAGTCGATGGTGGATTCCGTGCCGTCGAGGGCGCGGACGGCGAGGCGGTGCCCTGCGACGTCGATCGACGTCGCGAAGGTCTCCAGGCGAAGGTTCATGCCGGTGGCTTCGAGGTCGGCGTGGGTGCGGTGCGCGAGGGACTGCCAGGGCTGCACTTCGCGGGAGAAGAAGTACGGGATGCCGCAGATGGAGAAGTTCGGGTAGGCGTCGGCGACGACGACGGTCACGTCGACGGAGGGGTCGAGTTCGCGGGCGCGGAGGGCGGCGGAGATTCCGGCGTCCGATCCGCCGATGGCAACGAGATGCATGGTGAGGGCCTTTCGGGCGGGTCAGGCGGACGCCTGGTCGAGGTGCGGAATGACGACGTCGTCGGCGGACCGGGCGACGTCGGGATAAAGGACAAGCAGCAAAGCGCAGCCCACCGCAGCACCGAGCAGCTGCATGCCGATGAACGCGGGGGCTGAGGTGGGGGCGATGCCGGCGAAGGTGTCGGTGAAGATCCGGCCGATGGTCACGGCGGGGTTCGCGAACGAGGTGGAGCTGGTGAACCAGTACGCCGCCCCGATGTACGTCCCGACCGCCGGGGCAGCAAGCGCCCCGCGACCGGTGCGGGCGAGGGCGAAGATGACCAGGATCAGCCCTGCCGTCGCGACGACTTCCCCCAGAAGGTGACCGCTCGTGGCGCGGTGCGTGGTTGCGATGGTGGTGGGGGTGTCGAACATGGTGTTCGCCAGGACCGCGCCGAGGATCGCCCCGACGACCTGCGCGACGACGTAGGGAAGGACCAATGCTGTGCGGAGCCCGTTGCGGGTTCGGCGGCCAAGACCCCAGTCGGCCAGGGTGACAACGGGGTTGAAGTGCGCCCCGGAGATCGGGCCGAGCATCAAGATCAGAACCGTCAGGCCAAGGGCTGTGGCGAGGCTGTTCTCCAGCAGTTGCAGCCCGACGTCGTGCGGGCTGAGCTGCTGGGCCATGATCCCCGACCCGACGACGACCGTCACCAGCAGACCCGTCCCGAGCACCTCCGCCAGCAGGCGGCGCAGAAGATCGGCGCGTGGGATCAGGGTCGAGGAGGGCACGTCCACATCTTGACGGCTACCAGGTACCTCAGTCAAGATTGAGGTAATGAACGCTGAGCCAACAGAGATGATCGAGGCCCGGGCCGCGAAGCATGCCGCCCTGGCCGATCCGGCACGCCTGCGAATCGTCGACCTCCTGACCCTCGGTGACGTCTCCCCGACCGATATGGGCCAGCAGCTCGGGATGCCCTCGAACCTCGTCGCGCATCACCTCAAGGTGCTGGAACGCGTGGGCATACTGATTCGGGTCCGGTCCGAGGGCGACCGGCGGCGCAGCTACCTCCACCTCGCCCCCGGCGCTCTCACCGGGCTCACCCCGACGGCGTCCTTGGCTGCGCACCGGGTGGTGTTCGTCTGCACCGGGAACTCCGCCCGGTCCCAGCTCGCCGCAGCGCTCTGGGAAAACGCGAGCAGCATCCCCGTCGCATCGGGGGGAACTCACCCCGCTAAACGGGTCGAACCCGGTGCTATCCGGGCAGCGAAACGGCACCACCTGGACCTGCATGAAGCCATCCCGCAGCTGCTCGCTGACATGCTTGGGCCGGATGATTTTGTGGTCACGGTCTGCGACAACGCTCACGAAGAACTGACCGTCCCCTCCGGCCTGCACTGGTCGATCCCCGACCCCGTCCACACCGGTACGGATGCGGCGTTCGAGGCCGCTTTCACGGACATCGAACACCGCATCCAGGAACTCGCCCCCCGCCTCACCAAGGCCTAGCCGGGCCTTACGTTCAGGCGTTGACGGGTGCGCGGCCGATCTGGAGAAGGGCCGGTGCGGGGGCGCAGCAGGCGCCACCCTTGGCGCCGGTCGGGTCATCGAACAGCCCCGCCCCGCCACACACGCCGGTGTCAGGCAGGACGAGGTCGATGCGGGTAGCGGCCTCGTGGTCGCCGGCGAGTTCCGCGACGACGCTGCGAACCTGCTCGTACCCGGTCATGGCCAGGAACGTCGGGGCACGCCCGTAGGACTTGGCACCGACGAGGTAGAAGTCCTTCTCCGGCTGCGCGAGATCCGAAGCTCCGGTGGCACGGACAGACCCGCAACTGTGCACGTTCGGGTCCACCTCTGCTGCGATCCGGACCGGTGCCTGCAGCGTGGCGTCCAGCTCGAGGCGCACCTCGGACAGGAACGACAAATCCGGGCGGAACCCCGTCAAAGCGACCACCAAGTCTGCTTCGGGCAGGGCGCGCCCGTCTTCGGAGATGAGGACGGCGCCGGTGTCGGTGGTGTCGATTCGTTCGACCCGGAACCCGGTGACGAGATCCACGATCCCGGCTTCGACGGACTTCTGGGCGCGGGCCCCGAGTGCGCCACGCTCGGGCAGCTCGTCGGCGGTACCGCCGCCGAACGTGTTCCCCACGTTCCCTCGACGAAGCACCCACGTGATCCGAGGATCCGGGTGCTGCTTGGCGACGCGGGTCAGCTCGTTGACCGCGGTCGCAGCGGAGTGCCCGCTCCCGACAACGACAGTGTGCTTCCCAGCGAACCGGGCAGCGTCGTGGAAGTCGGGAATGCGGTACGAGATGAAGCCGGCCGCTGCTTTTTCGCCGAGGGCGGGGAGGCCGTCGGCGCCCAGCGGGTTCGGGGTCGACCAGGTGCCGGAGGCGTCGATGACAGCGCGCGCATCGATGCGTTCCTCGGTCCCGTCGGCGTCGACGTGGACCGTGAACGGCTGGTCGCCGCGGCCTGCATCCACCAGGCGATCACGACCCTTGCGGCCCACCCCGGTCACGGTCGTCCCGTACCGCACCCGGTCACCGAGGGCTTCGGCGAGAGGCGCGAGGTAGCGGCTGATCCACTGCGACCCGATCGGATACCCAGTCGCCGGAGCAACCCACCCCGTCCCGGCCAGGAGACGGGCGGCCGCCGCATCCACCAGCTCCGGCCAGGCGGAGAACAACCGGACATGGCCCCACTGCGCGACTGCTGCCGCCGGACAGGTGCCCGCCTCGAGGACGAGCGGCTCGATCCCACGCTCGAGAAGGTGAGCGGCAGCGGCAAGGCCCTGGGGGCCGGCGCCGATGACAATGACAGGAAGATCAGACACGGAAAAGCTCCTCGGATCGAGAACGGTCAATGCATCGACTGTGCTCGATACATCGACAGATGTCAATGCGACTGGCAGACTGGACCCATGCCCACCAGCGCCTCACTCCTCCTCCAGCCCGTCGGCGCCTGCTGTGCACCAGCCGGCGAAGACGCGCTCAGCGCGTCCGCGGCCGAGGACGCGGCGAAGGTCTTCAAGGCCCTGGGCGATCCGACCCGAGTCCGGCTCCTGTCGCTGATTGCGGCGAGCCCCACCGGGGAGGCGTGCATCTGCGACCTCACCGCTCCGGTCGGACTGTCCCAGCCGACCGTGTCCCATCACATGAAGCAGCTCGTCGACGCCGGCCTTGCCACCCGCGAGCAGCGCGGCAAGTGGGCGTACTACCGCGCCGACTTCGCCGCCCTTACAGCCAGCAGTCGGGCGCTCAACCCAGCATGACCGAGGTGACGATTCGCGTCATGGAGGCGGGCGATTGGCCCGCCGTCGAGCGGATCTATGCCGAGGGCATCGCGACGGGGAACGCGACCTTCCAGGACAAGGCCCCGTCCTGGGAAGAGTTCGATGGAGGCAAGATCCGGGATTTCCGCCTCGTCGCTGTTGACGCGCAGGGCGACGTCGTTGGGTGGGCGGCCGCGTCGACGGTGTCGTCTCGGCCGGTGTATCGGGGCGTCATCGAGCACTCCATTTATGTCGCCGAGACCGCTCGCGGTGCGGGGGTTGGCCACCTGCTCCTGGCGGAATTCATCACCGTGTCGGAACTGGCCGGGGTGTGGATGATGCAGTCCGCGATCTTCCCCGAGAACCACGGAAGCCTCGCCCTTCATGCCGCTCACGGATTCCGGGAGGTTGGCATCCGCGAACGCATCGGGCGGATGAGCTTTGGCCCGTGGGCCGGGCAATGGCGGGACAACGTCTTTCTGGAACGTCGTAGCGAACTAGCCGGAATCGACTAGCAGGGGCAGTCGTCAAGCCGGTGTTGCTGGTTGGCAAGGGCCAGCGGATAGGAGTTGGTGCTGCGCACGAGCGCTCGGAACAGCTCAATGCAGTGGATTGGGCAGCCCGACCCTAGAAGGGCCTCAGAGACCCCATATTCGGAGGGATCGTCGCATGAGCCCGGTTGTCGCACGCAGATGCCCTGTTGAAATCGATTGGTCTAATGAAAGACCTAAGGGAACGTCACTGTCGCTCCTGGTCGGGGGTTCGTCCCATGCCGTTGTGATCTGGGGCCTAGCTTCCAGACGGGCCTCATGGACGAGCGCGCGATAAGAATCGGCGACGTTTTCCGGTGCATAAACGCTTAAGTGGGTCTCGAAAAACGCCAGTCGCGACTGGACGTCGCTAATTTGATTTGTGATTGCCATTCGCGCGTCGGCGGATCCGTCTCGCCGTCTAACCCGGTAGGGAGCTTCGAGGTAATCGTGGACTGCCTGAATGGCGCCTGCGTAATTTGTCGCCCTTTCAGCTTTGCGGGCGAGCCGGGCCTGAAAGTAGAAACCTGCCGCCACCATGGCGGCGGCGAGTGCAGCGGCGATGATCGTCGCGATTCCATCCCCTGTGAGCGGACCAACGACCCACGAGCCGCCCTCGACGGGCGTCGGGGTGGGTGTCGCTGTCACGGTTGAATCCCATGAGCTGCCTCGGCGCCGAGCCACTTGCCGCGTCGAACGCCGCCGGTGTCTCGCCAGATGTCCTCCAGCAGGAGGTGCCGTGCTGTGAGATCGAGGAGACTGAGGAGCCCGTCGCTTGACACCCATCTGCGCGCGCTGTCGTCTTTGGGGTAGTACAGGCAGAGGGAGTCGTCCGGCATACGATGCTTGGACGCGGCGCCGCGATCCGCGAACACCCGCGGGTAATCTTCCGGTGCCAGTCCGTAGGTGTCCCATGCGGGCTGTCGAGCGAAGTGAATCTCGACGGGGACGGGACCTGAACGGCCGCTGACGGGCACACCCTTGTGCAGGTAGCGCAGCTCAGAGGCAGAGGTGATTACCTGTACGCGGCTGCCGTACATGCGCATCGCGTCGCGCTCGAGAGGCAGGCGCCAGCTGGGCTGTGATCCGAACCATCTCGAGGCGACGGTCGAGTTAGCTGGCTCGCAGGTCAGAGAGCCCACGATTGCACATTCTTCACAGGTCGTGCGGCCGAAGTGGAAGCGAGAAGTGCCGGGCTACCGAATGTCGACCTCGGCGAAGCCGAATAAGCTTCTGAGAGGCCAGCGTGCTGGGCAAGAATGGCCCCGCGGTCGGGCCGGGATAGCATTTCGTCGTCGTTGAAGAGCATGGCCACTTGCTCGTGGGCCAGAATATAAAGCCCCTTGGCGTCGTAGTCGATGGCGCGCCTGACGAATTCGAGGGCTTGGGCGAGGGCGGCGAGCACGTCGCGCATGGTCCATTTTTCGTTGATCTTGATGGGTTTGTCGGCGACGCATGCAGGGTCGGAGGTTTCTCCGCGGGTGAGCTCGGAGAGAGCGTAACCGAACCAGGTTTCAAGGCCGACCAGCTGCTGCGACGGTTCGGTGATGCATCCGAGCGCCAGCGCTTTGATGTTCCAAGAACACAGAGGCGATTCGTGCTTTCTGTTCCAGTACTTGAGGAGGCGCACGACGTGGGCGAACGAGACGCGTGATGTCTCCACGGCTTCACGAATCATGCGGGTGTGGCCCTGGGGGTCTGATCGATCCCAGGACTGGAAGCGCGGAATGTAGAGACCTTGCCCGAACGGGTTGTCAATCGCCGCGATCACATCAGCGGTGAAGTCATCCTGTCCAGGCGTCACGGGGGCGCCGAACCGCACGAGAATGGATCGCTTACGGCCCTCGTGTTCGACTCGTAGATTCTCGAAGTCCCCCCGCAGTGCCGACCTAATCGCCTCGGCTGCCCGTCGTTCGAGTTCCAGGGGCCCTGCCTTACCGGGACCGTAGATGCCATCGGGGTTGGGGATGATCACTCCGAGGTCGACGTCTGTTAGTGGCGTTAGGGCATCGCCGTGGGCGACGCTGCCATTGACATATCCGGTGGAGCCAGGAAATTCAGTCCGGAGAGCGTCCGCGATCAGTCCTCGGCGGCGGCGTGCCTCGTCCAATTCGGGTTGGCTAACTTCGACGCGGCGGCGCGCTTCGGTGATCAGCGCCTCGGTCCGCGTGGTCACGATCAAAGGAGGAGCGAGTGTCATGAGGGGTGTCCTGTCCGCCGGAAGGCCGGCATTTCGGGGCACGTCCCGTTCGCGGTGCGCGATTCGTGTTGAGAATCGCGTACCGGCCGGGTTAAGCTCGTCAAATTCCGCCAAGAATGCGCAGAGCCCTGGTGTGCCGATGACCCCGTCAACGGTTGCTGCCGGGGCTTTTGTGTCTAATATGCATTCTACCGCGTGCCACCGACATTCCTAAGGTGCGGGAGGAGTCAGCGCCGTTCTACGTTGAATCTAGATCTCTTGGCACTACATGTAGTAGTGCGACACGCGGTGAACCACCAGATGTGCCTGCGTTGCTTTGCGGGAAGGCTGTCGGCATTGACCCGTCGGACTGTTTTTGCCGACATGTTGCAACGATTCTCGATTCCACCAGGGCAAGGTGGGCTCTAGATGTTGCCCTTTTTCACATTGGAAACGTAGCGGGTGTAATTCGCCGATGAGTCCATGGCGTGCCGCTCGATTGTGGCGGGGGAGTAGCCAAGGGCTTCGGCGATGACGGCGTTGGGGCCGAGTTTGCTTAGTTCGTGCAGTGTTCCCAGTCGCGCTGCGCGCGCCGCGAAGTACTTCTTGATCCATGTTCGGAAATAGCTCGCGTTGACGTGCTGACCCGGTGATCCTCCAGGGAACACCCAACTCTTATTCGGATGACTCGCGGTAAGGCTATGACTGGGAAGCACGGCAAGTTGCCGCCACGGCTCGTCCAGGGGTGGAGGGAGCTCGATGTCGATCGTTCCCAGACGGATGGCCACGGTTTCGGTGCTGAATGTCACCTGGTCCCAAGTCATCTTGACAACGTCCCGGATTTGCTGCCCGAAGACCAGCACTAGGACGGCGACAACCCGCTCCTTTGGAGCGATCTCGCTCGTGTCCACGATTCGTGCCATAGCAGTTTCTTGCTCGACCGAGCTGAGACGAGCACTTCCGCCCCGTGCGTGAGCGGCGATCCTTAAATCGCCACGAATGAGTCGGGTTTTCTTTGCCCAATTCAAAAAGCGGGAAGCAATGAGTCGCGTCGATGTCCCGGTTGCGACCCAGAGATCGAGGTTTGCCTGGCTCAGATTCTCCAGATCGACAGACTGGCCTTCTAGCCAGTTCAGGAGTTCGATGGCGACGGTGACAGATTGTTTGGCTCGAAGGAATGTGCCCGTTGGGACGACATCGAGTTCGTTCATGTGACGGTAGTGCTGCCAGCGGATGTAGCGACGGATCACCTCGCGGTTGGCGGGCAACTGAACGCGGGTGAGTGCTTGGTCGGACCAGCTTTTAAAGCGAGCGAAGTTTTCGTCTCGGCGGGGGAGTATTCCGTGCTCTACGAGCAAGCCGCGAACGAACTCTCGAGTCGGCGATTGAGGCAAATTATCGAGCGTGGCGTGTGTGACGGACTCGTGGCCGACGAGGAGGCGGAAGAATGATTGGACATGATCTTGGCGTATCCAGGTCAGTCCGCTGTTCGCGCGAGCCATCGTCTTCAGTGCGGCTGCGAGCGGCTCGAGCTGACGCGACACGCGTTTAGTCTCTGGATCCGAAAGGGTGGCATCCACGATGTCACTGAGTGCGCAGCGGAAACATCTTCCGCCGGCCCAGAGTTCATCCTCGGCCCCGCAGGAAAGGCAATCCACGTTCAGTCTCACGCCGCTGCATGTCCGGCAGGCGGGATGGCCGTCGATACGGCCAGGCAGGACACCTTCGTGGCCGCATTGGCAGACTCCGCGAGTCCTTTTCGCCTGCATGTAGCAGTCCGCGCAGACAAGACCGTCCGGCCAAATCACGGCCTTCGGACGGTGACGGTGGCACCGAGTGCAAGGCTCGGGAAACCGCTCGGGGTCAGATTCACCCGGCCGCCTACTCATTCGTCAGTGGGGGAGAGGCGAATCCGGTGTGCGATAGGTCCGCGGTCATCATCCATGGGTTCGCTGGGGGAAACCGCCGGGGCCTGAGCGGAGCCGGCGGCCCGCAATTCGACGAAGGGCTCAAAGAGGTCGTTTGGAGTGCAATCGAGGATGTCGCACAGAGCCGCGAACGTGCGGCCCGGGATTCGTTCCGGCGTTCCCGTAACGAGTCGATACACCTGACTTTCCGAGAGGCTGATGCCGCGAGACCTGAGCAGAGGCATGAGATCGGTCGTTTTCCACAGATTGCGCGTGGCCATCACGGCTCGGAGCTTCCAGTGATACCCAACGCGACGCTGTTCGGCCGAACTCCGACGCGCTTCAGCCATTTGCCTTTCCTCCGTCGTGTTCCAGGCCGACTCGGCGAACGATCATCTCACGAACGGCCTTCTGCTTGAAGTCAGACGATACCGAGGTATAGAGACTGGTCGTCGAAGCGTAAGCGTGTCCGACCTGTTGCTGAACGAATGTCGGATCGTAACGAGCCTCGATGAGGTGAGTCACGTAGGAATGTCGAAGACAGTGCAGACCTAGTTCCTCGGGCAGGCCGGCTGCTCGACGTGCGGCGGTGAAGGCGTCGCCCATGCTTCCTATTCCCACCCTTTCGCCTCGCTCGCTCGGCCAGAGGGCATTCGAACGATCGGCGCTAGCGAAACGGCCACGATGAGTAGGGGTCAGCCATCTTTCCATCATGGGTACGACCCAATCGAATTTCGGGACGGTCAAGACGGTTCGGCGGCGAGGTCCGGAGCCTGAGGTCCCTTTTGCCCAACGGACAGTTAGCGCACCCATCATCTTGTAGTCAGGTACGTGGGGGTTCGGTCCGAAGTCGAGAGTGTCGAGCATGACTAGCTCACGCCGTCGAAGGCCATAGGCGTAACACAGCTTGAACGCTGTCGAGTCTCGCAGAATTGTGGGCCACCTCTTGGAGTGAGTTTTGTAGGCGTCGTCGGCGAGGTCGTCCAAGTAGTCGAACAGCGTCTGCAGCTCCGGGACGGAGAAGGAACGTCGGCCGGTGGGTACCGCGTCGTCGGTGGTGTGCCGAGGCGAGTTCCAGTCGAAAACTATTTGACCGGGAATTGCTCCGAAGGTTCGCTCGCAGAACGCGTCCCAACCATAAACGGGATTGGTGACATAGCTGCAAAACATCCCAACCGTATTGGCGTCCGTTCGAAGCGTTGATATCGCCAGGGGCTTCGAGCCGGATCGACGCTCGGCGACGAACTCTTCGAAGTCCGAGAGGTTCCAGGTCCACGGATACTCGTTCGTGAATTCCTGAAACCGCCTGATGTGCCTTATACGATTCTCGATTGTCCCGACCGTCAGGCCGCGCGCGAGCATCTGGGCTTTCCAGCCGTCGACCATGGCTTCAAACGTACGGTCTTCGGCGCGAAAAAGTCGGACCGTCGGATTCGTTAATAGCGCCGGAATAGATCCGGGAACTACATCGCGCATCTCACTCCCAATCGTGGAATCGTGCATTAGATGCACGTAACCTACGCCTATACGGATTTCGGCCGCAACCAAACGTCGCGACATCTCGAGCGAAAACGCAAATTGCTGTTTTGACGGCGTCTTTTTTTGAACAGCTGACAATCGGGAGTGTTTGCATCTAATGCAACTCCCGCTACTTATGCGCTGATAATGCACATTATGTCAAGTAATGCGGATTTCGGACCGGAGTTGCCCCGTTGCGCACGCCCTAAGCGACCTTGCGCCACACCGACACGTGACCCGCACTGTCGGCCGTGAACGGCGCACGCGTCCAGTCGGCCCAGCGCTGGTCCAATCGCAGGCCGGCGTGCATCGCCATCAGGTCGAGCTCCGACGGCCAGACGTAGCGGTGCGGCGACGAGAACGTCGTCGCGGCACCGTCGGCGAAATCGTAGTGATGCGACACGAGCAGCTGCGTGACGGTGTCGATCTCGTCGAAGCCGAGGTGAGTGTCGGTCACCTCGAACGGCTGGTACCTCTCCCCCGGAACCAGCTGTCGCAATCGCGGCACGAACGTCTCGATGACGAATGCGCCGCCGGGTCGCAGGTGTGCCGCGGCGTTCTCGAAGCACGCGAGCTGCTGCTCCTGCGTCAGCAGGTTCGTGATCGTGTTGTATACCAGATACACGAGGGCGAACTGGCCGGGGACCCGGGTCGATGCCATGTCGCCGACGACGACCGGCAGCGCCTCTCCCCCGGGCTTCGCCGCCAGCTCGGCGGCCATCGCCTCGGAGAACTCGATGCCCGACACCGCTACACCCGTCTCGGCCAGCGCAAGTCCGATGCGCCCGGTGCCGATGGCGAACTCCAGTGCCGGCCCGCCCGCCGCGATCCGGCGCAGGAACTCCACCGTCGGCCCCACGACCTCCGGCGCGAACATCCCCGCCGACGACCGGTCGTACGAGCGAGCGACGTCGGCACCCCAGACGTGCGGGTCGAGATCGTCGGCGTCAAGCGGCATGGCGTCCTCCTCGGGCGCAGGAACTGCGTGCCACCCTACCCACGGCCCCGCGTCGCCGCACGCGCCCGCCCCGCCGCCCCTCCCCCGCCCGGCCCACGATCGTCCGCGCACAGCACGACGGCCGGGTCACCCGCAGGTGACCCGGCCGTCGCCGGTGCTGCCGCTGCGCCTAGTCGGTGCCGGAGTCGAACGCCGCGGACTCGCTGGCGGCGTCGGTGGCGCGCCCCTGGGCGTCCGTGGCCGCATCGACGGGCTCGGAGGCGCCGAGGATGAGCTCGCCCTCCCCTGCCTCGAGCGACCCGACGAGGTCGGCAGTGGCTCCGCCGATGAGGCCCGACAGGGCGTACTGCTCGAGGCGAGAGCGCGAGTCGGCGATGTCGAGGTTGCGCATCGTGAGCTGGCCGATGCGGTCGTCCGGGCCGAAGGCCGAGTCGCCGACGCGCTCCATCGAGAGCTTCTCGGGGTGGTAGCTGAGACCGGGGCCGGTGGTGTCGAGGATCGTGTAGTCGTCGCCACGGCGGAGGCGGACCGTGACCTCGCCGGTGATGGCCGAGCCGACCCAGCGCACGAGCGACTCGCGCAGCATGAGCGACTGCGGGTCGAGCCAGCGGCCCTCGTACATGAGGCGGCCGAGCTTGCGGCCCTCGTTGTGGTAGTTCGCCACGGTGTCTTCGTTGTGGATCGCGTTGAGCAGGCGCTCGTAGGCGAGGTGCAGCAGAGCCATGCCGGGTGCCTCGTAGATGCCGCGGCTCTTCGCCTCGATGATGCGGTTCTCGATCTGGTCGGACGCGCCCAGGCCGTGACGGCCGCCGATGGCGTTCGCCTCGAGCACCAGGGCGACGGAGTCGGCGAACTCCATGCCGTTGATCGCGACCGGGCGGCCGGCCTCGAAGCGGACGCTCACCTCTTCGGTCGCCACCTCGACGTCGTCGCGCCAGGCGGCGACGCCCATGATCGGCTCGACGATGTCGAGGCCGTGGCTGAGCTCCTCGAGGCTCTTCGCCTCGTGCGTGGCACCCCAGATGTTGGCGTCGGTCGAGTACGCCTTCTCGGTCGAGTCGCGGTACGGGAAGCCGCGGGCGACGAGCCACTCGCTCATCTCGGTGCGGCCGCCGAGCTCGTTCACGAAGTCGGAGTCGAGCCACGGCTTGTAGACGCGCAGGCGCGGGTTGGCCATGAGGCCGTAGCGGTAGAACCGCTCGATGTCGTTGCCCTTGTAGGTGGAGCCGTCACCCCAGATGTCGACGCCGTCCTCTTTCATGGCGCGGACCAGCATCGTGCCGGTCACCGCGCGGCCGAGCGGCGTCGTGTTGAAGTACGTCTTGCCGCCGGAGCGGATGTGGAAGGCGCCGCACTGGAGGGCGACCAGGCCCTCTTCGACGAGGGCGCTCTTGGCGTCGACGAGGCGCGCAATCTCGGCGCCGTACTCCTTCGCGCGCTCCGGCACCACGTCGATGTCGGGCTCGTCGTACTGGCCGATGTCGGCCGTGTACGTGCACGGAACAGCGCCCTTCTCGCGCATCCACGCGACGGCGCAGGAGGTGTCGAGGCCACCGGAGAACGCGATGCCGACGCGCTCGCCGACGGGGAGACTGCTCAGTACTTTGGACATGACGAAAATCCTAGTGCGAACCTCGCCCCCGACCCGACCGGGCGACGCGGGTCAGCCGCGCGTGATCTTCGGCTTCTTGGGCACGGCGACCTTGCGGCCCTTCGGATACCCGGCCTCACGCGCGGCGTGCTCCTTGGCCTCGGCCTTGTCGGTCTTCGCCTCGCTCCGGTGCTGGTACAGCGCGAAGAGACTCGCCAGGACGGCGACGATTAGGGTTACCACTCGCATAGCCCAACCCTACGACCGCCGAGGCGCCCGCCGCCCAGCAAGGACCCCATGACGACAGACGGACCCGCCACGAGCGAGGGCGCGCCGAAGCCCGACACCGACCGGTGCCCCTGCCTGAGCGGAGAGACCTACGGGGCCTGCTGCGGGCCGTTCCACCGCGGCCGAGCGTCGGCACCGACGGCCGAGCGTCTGATGCGATCGCGCTACTCGGCCTTCGCGGTCGGCGACGCGGCCTACCTGCTCGCCACCTGGCACCCGTCGACACGGCCGGCGAGCCTCGAGCTCGACCCGGCCGACCGGTGGTTCCGGCTCGACATCCTCGACGTGGTGCGCGGCGGAATGCTCGACACCGAAGGGACAGTGGAGTTCGAGGCGCGATTCAGAGACGACGACGGCGCTCACGTGCTCCGAGAGCGGTCGACGTTCCTGCGCCAGAAGAACCGGTGGCTGTACGTCGAGGCGGTCTAGCCCGCTCCGAAGCTCAGACCTCGCCGAAGCCCGAGTCGACGAGCTGGACGAGCGCGTCGACGGCCGCCACCGCGTCGTCACCCGTCGCGACGATCGAGACGGTCGAGCCCCGCGGCAGGCCGAGGCCCATGATGCGCAGCAGGCTCTTCGCATCGACGCCATTGATCTGGATGCTCGACGAGAAGGCTCCGGCGTGCTTCACGAACTCGGCCGCGGGGCGCGCGTGCAGGCCCGACGGGTTGATCAGCGTCGTCGATCGCTCGACGGCGCCGGCCACCTCGGCTCGGCTGAGGTCGCGCTCGTCGGCGTGGGCGTCGGCGACCCCCGTAGCCGTCCGGGCCGCGGCCGCGACGTCGGCGAGCGACCCACCGGTCTCGGCCGATACGGCTGCGGCGACCGTGCCCTCGACGACGGGCGCGTCGGCGATCACGACGAGCGCCTTCTCGGCGTCGTCCAGGAAGTCGACGACAGTCTCGGCGGTCAGGATCGCGGACCCGAGATCGCACAGGATCACGACACCCGATCCGCCCTGCGCCCGGGTCAGCCCCTGCGAGATGCGGTCGAAGCTGGTGCCGATTCCGCCCTCGTCGGTGCCGCCCGCGGCCACGATCGTGATGCTGGGCGCCATCTGCGCGGCCAGCTCGACCGTGCCCTCGGCGATCTTCGAGCTGTGCGACACGACGACGATTCCGACTGGTGCTGCCATGGGGTCAGCCTTCCTGAGAGGCGGCCGCGTCGGCCGCGGCGGCGATGATGAGAGAGGACGACTCGGCGCCCGGGTCGCGGTGGCCGACGGCTCGCTCGCCCAGGTAGCTCGCGCGGCCCTTGCGCGCCACGAGCGGCTCGGTCGATACGGCGCCCGCGGCGGCGGCGTCGGCCGCGGCGCGCAGCACCTCGCTCGGCGACTTCCCGTCGGCGGCGGCAGCGGTGGCGGCGTCGACGGCCGGGGTCCACGCGTCGATCATCGTCTTGTCGCCCACCTCCGCCTTGCCGCGCAGCACGACGCCGTCGCGTGCCGCCGTCAGGAAGGCGACGACCGCGTCGGAATCGAGCTCCGCCTGGTCTCCGATCGCCTGCGAGCCTTTCAGGTACGCGGTTCCGAGCAGCGGACCGGAGGCTCCGCCGACCGTGGAGATCAGCGTCGTCGCAACCAGCTTGAGCGCCTCGCCCGGCGTCGAGTCGGACGGGAGGCTCTCGAACTTCGCCTTGACGGCAGTGAAGCCGCGGTCGAGGTTCTCGCCGTGGTCGCCGTCGCCGATCTCGCGGTCGAGGTCGATCAGGTGGAGCCGGTTGTCGGAGACGACCTTGACGGTGTCTGCGACCCAGGCAGTGACCCAGGAGAGGCCGAGGCTCATGGCAATCCTTTCGAGAGGAGGTGGGGCGGGGGCTCAACGGCCCCAGCGGAGGGCGACGGTCTCGACGGGGGCGTCCCACAGCTCGGTCAGCTCGTCGTCCAGCTTCGCGACGGTGATCGACACGCCCTGCATCTCGAGGCTCGTAACGAAGTTGCCCACCAGCGTACGCGCGACCTCGATGCCCTTCTCGGCGAGCACCTTCGCAGCGTGCCGGTAGACGATGTACTGCTCGACGAGCGGCGTGCCGCCCATCCCGTTGACGAAGAGGAGCACCTTGTCGCCGGACGCGAACGGGAGGTCCTCCAGGATCGGCGCGAGCATGCGATCCACGATCGCGTCGGCCGGCTCGAGCGGGATCCGCTCGCGTCCGGGCTCGCCGTGGATTCCGATGCCGATCTCGATCTCGTCGTCGGCGAGCACGAAGCTCGGCTCGCCGGCGTGCGGCACGATGCCCGCGGCGAGGGCGACGCCCATGGTGCGCACGACGGAGTTGGCCTTCGTGGCGATGGCGGCGACGGCATCGAGGTCGTCGCCGCGCTCGGCCGCCGCGCCTGCGACCTTCTCGACGAACACGGTGCCGGCGACACCGCGCCGCCCGGCCGTGAAGAGGCTGTCCTTCACCGCGACGTCGTCGTCGACGACGACCGAGACGACCCGCACGCCCTCGGCGTCCGCGAGGTCGGCCGCGGTCTCGAAGTTCAGCACGTCGCCCGTGTAGTTCTTCACGATGTGGAGCACGCCTGCCCCGCCGTCCACGGCGAGCGTCGCGGCCACGATCGGGTCGGGGGTGGGCGAGGTGAACACGGGCCCGGGAACTGCGGCCGACAGCATGCCCACGCCCACGAAGCCCGCATGGAGCGGTTCGTGGCCCGAGCCGCCTCCGGAGACGATCGCCACCTTGCCGCTCACCGCCCCCGAGGCCCGAGCCACGAAGAGCGGGTCGGGCGTGACGCTCACGATGTCGGGATGGGCGAGCCCGAACCCCTCCCCGGACTCGTCGACGACGTTCTTCGGATCATTGATGAGCTTCTTCATCGAAGGCCTCCCAATCGGCTGATGCGCTTACCGTACCGCTCCGGTAACGGACACAGCCAGACACAGAACAAAGTCCGACCGTGTTGGTATCGCAAACCTCTGCGCCGGGTCTAGGGTGATGGCAATTGCTCATCGCGGAGTACCCAGCAGGGGAACTCTGCTTTCACGGCTAAGGACGGTCGAAGTGGATCTGGGAACTATTTTTCTCTCCGAGACGGTGGGCACGGCGATGCTTCTCCTTCTCGGTGGCGGCGTGGTCGCCAACGTGGCGCTCGTCAAGAGCAAGGGCTTCAACGGCGGCACGCTGATGGTCAACTTCGGCTGGGGCCTCGCGGTCATGGCCGGAATCCTGGTGTCGTACAAGTCGGGCGCCCACCTCAACCCCGCAGTGAGCATCGCGCAGCTGATCCTGGGGAACATCACGTTCGTCCAGTTCCTCGTGTACGTGCTCGCCCAGATGATCGGCGCCATCATCGGCGCCGTGCTGGTCTACCTGGCGTACAAGAACCACTTCGACGAAGAGCCGGAGCCGGCTGCGAAGCTCGGCGTGTTCTCCACCGGCCCTGCGATCCGCAGCTACGCATGGAACTTCGTGACCGAGGTCATCGCCACGTTCGTCCTCGTCTTCGTGATCATCGCGATCGGCAACGGCAAGGCTCCCGCCGAGCTCGGCCCCTTCCCGGTTGCCTTCCTGGTCGTCGGCATCGGCGCCTCCCTCGGCGGCCCGACCGGCTACGCCATCAACCCGGCCCGTGACCTCGGCCCGCGCATCGCGCACGCCTTCCTCCCGATCAAGGGCAAGGGCTCGAGCGACTGGGGCTACGCCTGGGTGCCGGTCCTCGGCCCGCTCGTCGGCGGCGCGCTCGCAGCGCTCCTGTCGTTCGCGCTCCTCCCCCTCGCCTCCTAGAGGCCCCGAGGCCCGGACGACTCCCGTCGCCCGGGCCTCCGCATGAACTCACCACCCCGTACCGATCTGAACTATCAACGAAGGAGTTCACACCGTGAGCGACGACTACATCCTCGCAATCGACCAGGGCACCACCTCCAGCCGTGCCATCGTCTTCGACCACTCGGGCGGCATCGTGTCGACCGGGCAGCTCGAGCACGAGCAGATCTTCCCCCGCGCCGGCTGGGTCGAGCACAACCCCAAGGAGATCTGGGAGAACACGCGCGAGGTCATCGGCCAGGCGCTCTCCCGCGCCAACATCACGCGCCACAACCTCAAGGCGATCGGCATCACCAACCAGCGCGAGACCGCCGTCGTCTGGGACAAGAACACCGGCGAGCCCGTCTACAACGCCATCGTGTGGCAGGACACCCGGACGCAGGAGATCGTCGACCGCTTCGCGGCCGACGGCGGCGTCGAGCGCTTCAAGGACATCGTCGGGCTCCCCCTCAGCACCTATTTCGCCGGAACCAAGATCGTCTGGATCCTCGAGAACGTCGAAGGCGCACGCGAGAAGGCCGAGGCGGGCGACCTGATCTTCGGCACCACCGACACCTGGGTCCTCTGGAACCTGACCGGCGGCGTCGACGGCGGCGTCCACGTGACCGACGTCACCAACGCCTCACGCACGCTCTTCCTCGACCTCGAGACCCTCGAGTGGCGTCAGGACATCCTCGACGTCTTCGGCGTGCCGAAGTCGATGCTCCCCGAGGTCAAGTCGTCGTCCGAGATCTACGGCTACGCGTCCTCGTCGTCGCTGGTGCGCGAGGTGCCGATCGCCGGCATCCTCGGCGACCAGCAGGCCGCCACCTTCGGCCAGGCCGCGTTCGACAAGGGCGAGTCGAAGAACACCTACGGCACCGGAAACTTCCTCATCTTCAACACGGGCGAGGAGAAGGTCAAGAGCGAGAACGGCCTGCTCACGACCATCGGCTACAAGCTGGGCGACGGTCCGACGCACTACGCGCTCGAGGGCTCCATCGCCGTCACCGGCTCGCTGATCCAGTGGCTGCGCGACAACCTCGGCATCATCAACTCGGCCCCCGAGGTCGAGACGCTCGCCACCACGGTGGAGGACAACGGCGGCGTGTACTTCGTGCCCGCGTTCTCGGGACTGTTCGCCCCGTACTGGCGCTCGGATGCCCGCGGCGCGCTCGTCGGCATGACCCGCTACGTGAACAAGGGCCACATCGCCCGCGCCGCCCTGGAGGCCACCGCCTTCCAGACGCGCGAGGTGCTCGACGCCGTCAACGCCGACTCGGGCGTCGACCTGACCGAGCTCAAGGTCGACGGCGGCATGACCGCCAACGACGCGCTCATGCAGTTCCAGGCTGACATCCTCAACGTGCCGGTCGTCCGCCCGGTCGTCGCCGAGACCACTGCGCTCGGCGCAGCCTACGCAGCCGGTCTCGCCGTCGGCTTCTGGGAGAACCTCGACGATCTCCGCGCCAACTGGCAGGAGTCGAAGCGCTGGACGCCCAACCTCGACGACGCGGAGCGCGACCGCACGCTCCGCCTCTGGAAGAAGGCCGTGACGCGCACGTTCGACTGGGTCGACGAAGACGTGAACTGATTCACCGTCGGGCAGACGAATGACAGAGAGGGCCGCAGGAAGTTCCTGCGGCCCTCGCGTCGTGCTCGGAGTCAGGAGCGGGTTGCGGCGACCCACTCGTCGAGCTTCGCAGTCGCGGCCCCGGAGTCGATGGAGCGCGCGGCCACCTCGAGCTGCTCGCGGAAGCGATGGACGATCGGGCGCTCACGCTGGGCGGGATCCTGCGCGAGACGGAACGACACCAGGCCCGCAGCCGCGTTCAGCAGGACGATGTCGCGGACCGGGCCGGTCTCCCCGCCGAGCGTGCGACGGGCCACGCCGGCGTTGTGCTCGGGATCCTTGCCGAGCAGGTCGTCGATCGACGCGCGCGGGATGCCCAGCTCGACCGGATCGAGGTCGTGCTCGGTCACCTGGCCGCCCGACACCTCCCAGATGTGGCTGTGGCCCGTCGTGGTGAGCTCGTCGAGGCCGTCGTCGCCGCGGAACACCAGTGCCGTCGCTCCCCTGGTCTGGAACACGCCGACGATCAGCGCGACCTTCGAGGCGTTGGCCACGCCGACGGCGCTGGCCTCAGGACGCGCGGGGTTCGTGAGCGGACCGAGGAAGTTGAACACCGTCGGGACGCCGATCTCGCTGCGCGTCGGGCCGGCGTGCCTGAAGCCGGGGTGGAAGGCTGCCGCGTAGGCGAAGGTGATGCCCACCTCCTGCAGCACCTCGGCCACCCGGGAGGGATCGCGGGTGAGATCGACGCCGAGCGCACTGAGCACGTCAGACGACCCCGACGACGAGCTGGCGGCGCGATTGCCGTGCTTGATGACCGGCACGCCCGAGGCTGCGACCACGATCGACGCCATCGTCGAGACGTTCACCGTGCCGAACCGGTCTCCCCCGGTGCCGACGATGTCGACCGCCATGGAGTCGACCGGGAGCGGCACGGCATGGGCCAGGATCGCGTCGCGGAAGCCCACGATCTCATCGACCGTCTCGCCCTTGGCCCGCAGAGCGATCAGGAAGGCAGCCAGCTGCGAGCCGGTCGCCTCGCCCACCATCACGCGCTCCATCGCCCAGGTGGCGTCGGCGATCGAGAGGTCCTCGCCGTCCAGGAGCGAGTCGATGATGCGGGGCCAGGAGAGATCGCTTGTCATGACTCTCAGCCTACTAAGCGCCTTCTTTCAGATATCTCGCCATCAAGACTGGCAGGGTCTTGCGGCGAAATTCTCGGGGCTTTATCGGCCATAATGAATCTTGTGACAAGTACCTCTCTCTCGAGACCTTCAGGCGGACCGGTTGTCAACCGGCCCAGCACTGCCGCTGTCGGAACCATCGTGTGGCTCGGAAGCGAGGTGATGTTCTTCGCGGGCCTGTTCGCGATCTACTTCACCCTCCGCAGCACGTCACCCGAGCTCTGGGCGTCGCAGAGCGCCAAGCTCGACGTCCCGTTCGCGGCCTTCAACACCATCACGCTGGTTCTCTCCAGCGTCACCTGCCAGTTCGGCGTCTTCGCCGCCGAACGCCTGCAGGGCAAGCGCACGGGCAAGCTCTTCCAGGTGTCGAAGTGGGGCCTGGTCGAATGGTTCTTCCTCTCGTACGCCATGGGCGCCGTCTTCGTCTCCCTGCAGACCTACGAGTACACGAACCTGATCGCCGAGCACGTGACGCTCCAGTCGAGTGCCTACGGCTCGGCCTTCTACCTGACGACCGGCTTCCACGCCGCGCACGTCACGGGCGGTCTCCTCTGCTTCCTGTTCATCATCGGCCGCGCCTATGCGGTCAAGAACTTCAGCCATCGAGAGGCCACCAGCGCCATCGTCATCTCGTACTACTGGCACTTCGTCGACGTCGTGTGGATCGGCCTGTTTCTCGTCGTCTACATCTTGAAATAAGCATCGTCTCAAATAGGCATTGGATTCCCACAGCAGAATGTTCTCCTCCTCTAAAGCCACCGCCACGGCCGGCCGCAAGCGCGTCGGACGCCGCTCGCCGCTCGCCACCGTCTCGCTCATCGTCGTCGGCCTGCTGACCACCGGCGGTGCGTACGCGCTCTTCACCTCGACCGCCACGGCCGAGACGGGCAGCGGCACCACCTCCGCCGTGTCGCAGGACAAGGTGAACGAGGGTCAGAAGCTCTTCGCCGCCAACTGCGCCACGTGCCACAACATGAGCGGCTCTGGCACGACCGAGGGCCCGAGCCTCATCGGCGTCGGCGCCGCTGCCGTGGACTTCCAGGTCGGCACCGGGCGCATGCCCGCCGCGGCGAACGGTCCGCAGGCTCTCGAGAAGCCCGTGCAGTTCACGAACGAGCAGATCCAGGCGATGGCCGCCTATGTGGCCTCGCTGGGCACCGGCCCTTCGGAGCCTCAGTCGAAGTACCTCAAGGAGAACGGCAACGCCGCCAACGGCGCCGAGCTGTTCCGCATCAACTGCGCCATGTGCCACAACGTCGCCGGCGCCGGTGGCGCGCTGACGGAGGGCAAGTTCGCTCCCTCGCTCAAGGGAGTCTCGTCCAAGCACATCTACGAGGCCATGCTGACCGGCCCGCAGAACATGCCCGTGTTCAACGACATGAACATCACCCCGCAAGACAAAGCGGACATCATCACGTACCTCAAGTACCTCGAGAAGAACCCGTCGCCGGGCGGATTCCAGCTCGGCGACCTCGGTCCCGTCTCCGAAGGCCTCTTCATCTGGATCTTCGGCCTCGGCGCGATCGTCGCCATCACGGTCTGGCTGACGGCCCGCTCGCACTAATCCCCTCTCGCGGGCACGGCGATCAGACCGGCTCGCGAGCACCGAAGTCAGTACCACCGATTTTTTGAGTCACGAGCTCACCGAAAGGCAGCACCATGGCAGATCACGACGACGAGACCCTCGCGGGCTCGGCTGTCGAGAAGGCTGAGCCGCAGAAGATCTCCGCGGGTACCGCGGTCATCCCTGCAGACCCCTTCGAGAATCCGGGCGAACCGCAGCATCACATCCGGATGACCGACAAAGACCCGGCGGAGGAGAAGCGTGCGGCCCGTCAGGTCTCGACGCTGTTCTTCGCGTCGATCGTCTTTAGCTGCCTGGCTGTGGCCGCCTACATCGCCTTCCCGATCAAAGACGGCGACACCGGCTCCATCCGCCTGAACAACCTGTTCCTCGGTCTCGGCATCGCACTCGGCCTGCTCGCCATCGGCATCGGGGCCGTCCACTGGTCCAAGACGATCATGCCCGCGCGCGAGATCACGGAGCAGCGTCACCTCACACGCGGCTCGGATGCGACCCGCGCCAAGGCCGTCGAGGTCTTCGAGCTCGGCAACAAGGAGTCGGGCTTCGGTCGCCGCAGCCTGATCCGCAACAGCCTCTTCGGCGCCCTGTTCGCCTTCATCCTCCCCGGCGTGGTCATCTTCCGCGACCTCGGCCCGAAGGTCGACCCGAACGTCGTTCTGAGGCATACACTCTGGAAAAAGGGTATGCACCTCACCCTCGACCCTTCCGGCACTCGCATCAAGGCTGCCGATGTGACCCTCGGCTCGGCTTTCCACGTCATCCCCGAAAGCCTGCTCGACTCCGAGGATCTGCTCGAAGAGAAAGCCAAGGCTGCCGTTCTCCTCATGCGCCTGAAGCCTGAGGACCTCCACGAGCCCGAGGGCCGCGAGGACTGGCAGTACAACGGAATCGTTGCCTATTCCAAGATCTGCACGCACGTCGGCTGCCCTGTGGCGCTGTACGAGCAGCAGACACACCACCTGCTCTGCCCCTGCCACCAGTCCACGTTCGACGTGACCGAGAACTGCAAGGTCATCTTCGGACCGGCCTCACGGCCCCTGCCGCAGCTGCCCATCACGGTCGACGACCAGGGCTACCTCGTGGCACAGAGCGATTTCCACGAGCCGGTTGGCCCGAGTTTCTGGGAGCGTGACCGCGCATGAGCGCCACGACCGAATCACCCGTAGAGACCCACGAAGTGGGCTACGCCGAACAGGGCAACATGCCGCTGCGCCCCGCCAAGGGCAGCAAGCTCATGGGTGCCGCCGCCAACTACATCGACGAGCGCACGAGCGTCTCCGGCCTGGTCAAAGAGGTGGGTCGCAAGATCTTCCCCGACCACTGGTCGTTCATGCTCGGAGAGGTCGCCCTCTACAGCTTCGTCGTGATCCTGCTCTCGGGCACTTTCCTGACGTTCTTCTTCCAGCCATCTATGGCCGAGGTCACCTACAACGGCTCGTACGTGCCTCTCAAGGGCATCGACATGTCGGCGGCCATGCAGTCGGCCCTGAACATCTCGTTCGAGATCCGCGGTGGCCTCCTCTTCCGCCAGATCCACCACTGGGCGGCCCTGCTGTTCATCGCTGCAATCGGCCTGCACATGCTCCGCATCTTCTTCACGGGTGCGTTCCGCAAGCCGCGCGAGATCAACTGGTTCATCGGCTTCGTGCTCTTCATCCTGGCGCTGGCCGAGGGTTTCACCGGCTACTCGCTCCCCGACGACCTGCTCTCGGGCAACGGTCTCCGAATCATCGACGGCATGGTCAAGGGCATCCCCGTCCTGGGCGTGTGGATCTCGTACCTCCTCTTCGGCGGAGAGTTCCCCGGAACCGCGATCGTGAGCCGCCTGTACTCGCTGCACATCATGTTGCTGCCGGCGCTCCTCATCGCGATGCTCGGCGCCCACCTCCTGCTGCTCGTCATCAACAAGCACACGCAGTTCTCGGGCCCCGGCAAGACGAACAACAACGTCGTCGGCGTGCCGGTCATGCCGGTGTTCGCGGCCAAGGCCGGTGGGTTCTTCTTCATCGTCTTCGGTGTCATCGTCCTGATCGCGTCGCTCTTCACGATCAACCCGATCTGGAACTACGGACCCTACGACCCTTCCCCGGTCTCCGCGGGCACGCAGCCCGACTGGTACATCGGCTTCGCCGACGGCGCGCTCCGACTGGCGCCGCCTCACTGGGAAGTCGTCTGGGGCGGGTATACCGTCTCGTTCAACATCCTGGTTCCGATCGTCGTCCTGATGGGCCTTCTCGCAACCGTCGCCTTCTATCCCTTCATCGAGGGCTGGGTCACCGGCGACAAGCGCGAGCACCACATCCTCGACCGTCCGCGAAACGCTCCGACGCGCACGGCCATCGGTGCCGCTCTCATGACGCTGTACGCAGCGCTGTGGGCCGCAGCCTCGTCCGACCTCATGGCGACGCACTTCAAGCTGTCGATCGATCAGGTGATCCACGTCATGCAGTTCTTGACCGTGGTAGGCCCGTTCATCGCCTTCTGGATCACGAAGCGCGTCTGCCTCGGCCTTCAGCGCAAGGACCGCGAGATCGCTCTCCACGGCCACGAGTCGGGCCGCATCGTCCGCCTCCCCGGTGGCGAGTTCATCGAGGTCCACACCCCGCTCACCGAATACGAGCGCTGGACCCTGGTCAGCTACAACGAGTACGAGCCCCTCATGGTCCGCCCCAACGAGCGCGGAGTCATCACGCCCGTCGAGCGTGTTCGGGCCGCCGTCTCGGGGTTCTTCTTCGAAGACCGTATCTCCCCCGTCACCAAGGCTGAGATCGAGGCGTCGCACCACGACAGCCAGGGAGCCATCGACGCTGGCGACTCGCACCACTGAGCGCTCGGCCGCTCGCACAACCCCCGTCTGCACTCCGGTGCGGGCGGGGGTTTTGCGTTGGCGGAGCGACCGGTACTGCGCTGGTGGCGTGAGCGGGGTCGTGCCGTGGTGGCGTGAGCGGGTCGTGCGCCGGCGCCGTGCGCGGGGTCGTGCGCCGGCGCCATGAATCCGAGAGCTCTGCGGTGCAGATTCGCGGCGTAGGGCCAGCCTGGGCACTCAGGAGGCAGACCTCCGCCGGCCTCAGCGCCGGGCTCCCGCCGGGACTCCCGGCGGCGGCGAACCCGCTCCTAGCGGGACTCCCCCGCCGTCCGGCCGGTACCTCGTCGGCGGGCTCCACTTGCGGCCCGCAGTGGCGTTATCACCTCCGCCAGGTCACTCTCCGCCCGGCGCGGTGTCGCTAGGTGGCCCTGCGGACTACGCAGCGCGGCGATAGGGCAGCCCCTGACAGGCCATTGTGGACGTCGCGCTCCTCCGCCTCCGCGGAGGCCTCTTCCCGGCAATCCCTGCCCCGCACCACGATCGGGACTCGGCGCCACTATCATTCGTGGCGCCGAGTCCCGATCATGGATCGGCACGCAGCAGGCGCGCCCAGCTACTCGGGCTCCCTTGGCGAGCATGGACCCGCAGAGCCGCGCCACGATCGCGACGTGAAACCACGATGTGGAGTGGTGTCATGTCGAGATCGTGGGCGGGGCGGCCGATGGCGGGGTGAGCGACCGCGGCACTGGCAGCGGCGGCGGTTTGCCGTTCCTGCGCCCGAGGGAACGGCCGGGACGCGAAAGCGGGGCACCACCCGAAGGTGATGCCCCGCTAGGAGAACGCGCAGTGCGACTCAGTGCTTGTACACGCCCCGGTAGTTCTCGTAGACCCAGCCGACGAGGGCGACGGCGGTGAGAGCCGCACCGATGAAGATGAGCCACATGCCGACCGCGAGGGCAAGGAAGACGATGGTGCAACCAGCCGCGAGGAAGATCGGCCACCAGCTGAACGGGTTGAAGAAACCGATCTCAGGGTCGCCGTCGTCGATGTTGGCGTCGAGACGGTCTTCGGGCAGCTCACCGCTCTGCGCGAAGTGCGAGCGGTTCATGTAGAACCCGAGGAAGACCGACATGATTCCGGCGAGGCCGATACCGAGGGTTCCGGTCCACTCGACGGTCTGGAACTCCCGCGAGAGGAGGCTCCAGACCGTGTAGCCGGCATCAGCGACGAAGAAGAAGACCGCGAGGATCCAGAAGATGTTCGATTGAGCTCTCATGACGCGTCTTTCTACTTGACCGTGTTGTCGCCAGCGTCGTACGTGGGGGCATCAGGCGCATCTTTCAGCGGGCCCACGCCGACCGGGATGCCGGCCTCGGGGTGGTTGAGGTCGAACGCCGGGGACTCGGAGCGGATACGCGGGATCGACTCGAAGTTGTGGCGCGGGGGCGGGCACGACGTCGCCCACTCGAGCGAACGCGAATAGCCCCAGGGGTCGTTGACAAGCACCTTCGGCGCCAGTCGAGCCGTGATGTAGACGTTGTAGATGAACGGGAGCATCGACACGCCGAGCAGCATGGCGCCCATCGTGGAGAGCTGGTTCATCCACTCGAAGCCGTCTTCAGGCTGGTAGGTGGCGTACCGACGCGGCATGCCCAGGACGCCCAGCCAGTGCTGGATGAGGAACGTCGTGTGGAACCCGATGAAGAGCAGCCAGAAGTGGATCTTGCCGAGACGCTCGTTGAGCATCTTGCCGGTCCACTTCGGCCACCAGAAGTAGAAGCCGGAGAACATCGCGAAGACGACCGTGCCGAAGACCACGTAGTGGAAGTGCGCGACGACGAAGTACGAGTCGGAGACGTGGAAGTCGAGCGGCGGCGAGGCCAGGATCACGCCGGTGAGACCACCGAAGGTGAAGGTGATGAGGAAGCCGATCGCCCAGAGCATAGGAGTCTCGAATGTGATCGAGCCCCGCCACATCGTGCCGACCCAGTTGAAGATCTTCACGCCGGTGGGCACTGCGATGAGCATCGTCATCAGAGAGAAGAACGGCAGCAGGACAGAGCCGGTGACGTACATGTGGTGAGCCCACACCGTGACCGACAGAGCGGCGATCGCGAGCGTCGCGTAGATGAGGGTCTTGTAGCCGAAGATCGGCTTGCGGCTGAAGACCGGGAACACCTCGGAGACGATGCCGAAGAACGGCAGCGCGATGATGTACACCTCGGGGTGGCCGAAGAACCAGAACAGGTGCTGCCACAGGATGGCGCCGCCGTTGGCGGGGTTGAAGATGTTCGCGTCGAAGACTCGGTCGAAGCCGAGGCCGAACAGGGCTGCGGCGAGGACGGGGAACGCCATGATCACGAGGATCGAGGTGACGAGGGTGTTCCAGACGAAGATCGGCATGCGGAACATGGTCATGCCCGGGGCGCGCATCGTGATGATCGTCGTGATGAAGTTGACACCACCGAGGATCGTCGAGAAGCCGGTCAGCGCCAGGCCGAAGACCCAGAGGTTTCCGCCGAGACCTGGAGTGAATGTCGTGTCGGACAGCGGCGCGTAGGCGAACCAGCCGAACGAGGCCGCACCCTGCGGGGTGAGGAAGCCGGCGATGACGACGAGCGCGCCGAAGAAGTACAGCCAGAAGGCGAAGCCGTTGAGCCGCGGGAACGCGACGTCGGGCGCGCCGATCTGGAGCGGCATGATCGCGTTAGCGAAACCCGAGAACAGCGGCGTCGCGAACAGCAGCAGCATGACCGTGCCGTGCATCGTGAACAGCTGGTTGTACTGCTCCTTGGTCTGGACGATGTCGAGACCCGGGGCGAACAGCTGCGCCCTGATGATCAGCGCCATGACGCCGCCGATCAGGAAGTAGATGAACGAGGTGATCAGGTACATGTACCCGAGGACCTTGTGGTCGGTGGAGGTGATCCACCGCACGACGACGTTGCCCTTGCGGCCGACGCGAGTCGTGTTGAAGTTCTGACCGGAGGACTGGCCGCCTGTCTCGGGGCGGGTAGCAGTGGCTGAGCTCATCGAATGCGCCTTACTTGCTCGAGGTGCTGTCGGCGCCTGCGGCGACCGGGGTCTTGTTGTCGGGCTCGTTGGTGTTGGTGTTGTACTGGTCGCCCAGATCACCGACGTTGCCCTCGTTGCGGAGCGTGTCGAGGTACGCCTCGTAGGCGGACGGCGAGACGACCTTCACGTTAAAGAGCATCAGCGAGTGGTACTCGCCGCACAGCTCGGCGCACTTGCCGGTGTACGTGCCCTCTTTCTCGGGCGTGAAGTACTCGTAGTTGGTCTTGCCGGGGATCATGTCTTTCTTGTACAGGAAGTCGACCACCCAGAAGGAGTGGATGACATCCCGCGACTTGAGGATGATCTTGACCGTCTTGCCCTTGGGCAGGTAGAGCACGGGAAGCTTCGACTCGTCGACGTTTCCGTCGCCAAGCTCCTGCGCCTGGATGCCCTGGTAGTAGACGCTGTTGGCCTTCGTCTGGGTGTCCATGTAGTTGAAGTCCCAGGCCCAGCGCTTCCCGTAGACCGTGATGGTCACGTCGGGGTTGGCGGTGGGCTTCTCGATGTCGGCCTGGTCGCGGGCCGTAAAGAAGAAGAAGCCGAGCACGAGGAACAGCGGCACGATCGTGTAGAAGATCTCGATCGGCATGTTGTACCGGAGCTGGACGGGAAGGCCCTTGTCGGCCTTGCGGCGACGGTAGACGACGACGGCCCAGATGATGAGGGCCCACGTGATGACGCCGACGCCGAGGAGGACTATCCAGGACGTGACCCAGAGGCCGATCGTGGCGTTGACGTGGTTCGTCGTGCCGCGCTCGGTGGGAAGCCAACCCTGAAGCTGCTGCTCAGTACAGCCGGACAGGGCCAGAATCGAGATCGCTGCCACAGGAATGGCGGCGAGTAGACGACGTTTTGAGCGCACTGTTACCTCTCGGATGACTCAGCTGTAGGGCACGCTCCCCCGCCGACCAGAGCCGGAGCTCTCAGTAAGAGAAGGAACATGCTTAGCCTACTCGCAGGCAAGGGGTGCATTCGTCCCACCCGGCCGCGGTTCGCTTGATGATGAGACGAAAAAACGGCAGGGCCCCATCCGTCTGGATGAATCCCTGCCGTTCTCTGGATGAACGCTCAGTGGAAGCTGTCGCCGCAGGCGCAGCTGCCCTGCGCATTGGGGTTGTCGATCGTGAAGCCCTGCTTCTCGATGGTGTCCTCGAAGTCGATCGAGGCGCCCTCGAGGTACGGGACGCTCATCTTGTCGACGACCACCTCGACGCCGTCGAAGTCGACGGTCGCGTCGTTCTCGAGCAGGCGCTCGTCGAAGTAGAGCTGGTAGATGAGGCCCGAGCAGCCGCCAGGCTGGACGGCGACGCGAAGGCGCAGGTCGTCGCGGCCCTCCTGCGTGAGGAGGCTCTTCACCTTGTTTGCTGCGGCGGCCGAGAGGCCGACCTTGTGCGCGGGCGCGTCAGCGACGATGGGTGCGGTGGCGATGTCAGTCAAAGTGCCTCCAGGTTCAGGGGTTGTCACACAAGTGTAAGCAGGTCAGGATCGCGCGTCGAGCCTCGCGAGCAGGAGCGCCTCGCTCAGGATCGAACGGTGGAAGACGCCGAGGTGCTGCGACTCGTTCGGGCTGTGGGCCCGTGTGTCGGGGTCCTCGACGCCGGTGACGAGGATCTGCGCCTCCGGGAAGACCTCGGCCAGGTCGGAGATGAACGGGATCGAGCCGCCGGCACCCGTCTGGACGGGCGTCTCGCCCCATCCCTCGGCCAGCGCAGCGAGCCCTTCGGCGAAGCCCCACCCGGAGGTGTCGACGAGGAACGGGTTGCCGGTGTCGACGTCGCTGATCTCGAGGTGCGCTCCGAACGGCGCGTTCGACTCGAGATGCGTCTTCAGCGCCTGGAACGCCTCGACGGCCGGCTGGCCCGGCGCGACGCGGGCGCTGATGCGCACCGAGACCGTGGGCAGGAGGGTGTTCGACGCGTTGGCGACGCTCGGCGCGTCGATGCCCGTCACGGTGACGGTGGGCTTCGACCACATGCGGCTCAGGATCGGGCCGTCGCCGATCAGCGAGACGCCCTCGAGCAGGCCTGTCGTCTGACGGATCTCGGCCTCGTCGAACTCCGGGTACTCGGCCTCGCGCGAGGTCATGCCCTCGACGGCGACGGAGCCGTCTTCGGCGTGGAGGGAGGCCAGGAGGCGGACCATCGCCAGCATCGCGTCGGGGACGGCGCCGCCCATCATCCCGGAGTGCGACGCGTGCGCCAGCGTCGACACGGTGAGCTTGAAGGTCACGTTGCCGCGCAGGCCGACGGTGAGCGCCGGCACGGAGGTGGTCCAGTTGTCGGCGTCGGCCACGACGATCACGTCGGCGGCGAGCTCGTCGTGGTGCTGGGCCAGGAAGTTGGTGAACGAGCGCGACCCGAACTCCTCCTCCCCCTCGATGAAGACGACGATGCCGAGGTCGAGGTCGTCGCCGACCACCTCGTGGATGGCGCGGAGAGCTGCGACATGGCTCATGACGCCGGCCTTGTCGTCAGAAGCCCCGCGCCCGTAGAGGCGCTCGCCCCGCACCGTCGGCTCGAAAGGCAGAGTCTCCCACAGCGCCTCGTCGCCCTCCGGCTGCACGTCGTGGTGCGCGTACAGGAGGACCGTCGGCCGGCCGTTCTTCGCGGGGCGCTTCGCGAGCACGGCGGGGTGGCCGAGCTGGTCGCCCTCGATCGGGGCGCGGCTGGTCGTCACCGACTCGAAGAGGCCGGTCGACTCGATCAGCGCCGCAACCGCCTTGGACGACACGACGACGTTCTCCGGGTCGAAGGTGTCCCACGAGACGCTGGGAATCCGCACCAGGGCCGAGAGGTCGGCGATCGACGCGGGCAGAGCCCCCTGAACGCTCTCCCGGAGCTTGGCCGAGAGTTCGGGATCCAGCGGGGCAGGAGAATAGGAGGTCTCAGTCATGACAGGTAATCTTAGGTTCTCCGACGAAACCAAGGATCTCCCCGTGGCCAAGGCACCCATCATCTCCCCCGACAACTCGACGAAGAAGTCGACCGAGTCCGACGAGCCGATCACGATCGGCAAGGGCCGAGCCACTCCGACCCGCAAGGAGCGCGAGGCCGCGAACCGCCGCCCGCTCGTGCCGGTGGGCAAGGAGGCCCGCAAGGAGCAGCGCGACCGGGTCGCCGTCGAGCGCAACAAGGCCCGGCTCGGCCTCGCCAACGGCGAAGAGAAGTACCTCCCGGCCCGCGACAAGGGCCCGCAGCGCAAGTTCGTCCGCGACTACATCGACGCGCGCTACTCGGTCGGCGAGATCATGCTGCCCCTGATGGTGATCGTCATCGTGCTCAGCTCGGTGCCGGCCCTCGCCAGCATCGCGCTCTTCGCGATCTGGGGCTTCGTGCTCCTGGCCGTCATCGACTGCTTCTTCGTAGGCCACCGCATCGTCAGGAAGCTCGAGGCGAAGCACGGCAAGGAGCACGTCGAGCGCGGACTCCGCTGGTACGCCGCGATGCGCGCCCTGCTCATCCGCCCGATGCGCACGCCGAAGTCGCAGGTCAAGCGCGGCTCGTTCCCCGCCTAGCCGGTCCCCGGCCTAGCCGGTCCCCGGCCTAGCCGCTTCCCCGATCAGCCGCTCCCCCGCGTCGTCCAGGGTCCTAGCGGCGCAGGTCGCGCAGACCACGGTTGATCTCGCGTGCCCACAGCGGCCCGCGATACAGGAACGCCGTGTAGCCCTGCACGAGCGTGGCGCCGGCGTCGAGGCGCTCCTGAACGTCGGCGGCAGTGGTGACCCCGCCGACCGAGATGACGCAGAGAGTCGCAGGAACTGCCTGGCGGATCACGCGCAGCACGTCGAGCGACCGCTGCTTGAGCGGGGCACCCGACAGGCCGCCGGCCCCCGCCTTCTCGACGAGCTTCAGGTCGCTGACCAGACCGTCGCGCGACAGCGTCGTGTTCGTGGCGATGATCCCGCCGAGACCGAGCTCGACCGTCAGCTCGGCGACGCGGCGCACGGCATCGTCGTCGAGGTCGGGCGCGATCTTCACGAGCACCGGCGTGCGGCCGGCGGCGTCGCGGACGGCCGTGAGAAGAGGGGCGAGCTTGTCCAGCTCCTGCAGGCCACGGAGCCCGGGCGTGTTGGGCGAGGAGACGTTGACGGCGAGGTAGTCGGCCAGCGGCGCTAGCAGGCGGGTCGAGACGAGGTAGTCGTCGACGGCGTCGTCGACCTCGACCACACGGCTCTTGCCGATGTTGACGCCGATGACCGGGCGGTGACGGAGATGGCGGGCGCGGCCGACGACCCCGGCGGCCCTGAGAGCACCGCCGTTGTTGAAGCCCATGCGGTTGATCACGGCACGGTCGGCGACCAGCCGGAACAGACGCGGCCGGTCGTTGCCGGGCTGCGCCTTCGCAGTGATCGTGCCGACCTCGACGTGGCCGAACCCGAGGGCTCCGAGGCCGGCTATGCCCTTGGCGTCCTTGTCGAAACCGGCGGCGACGCCGAACGGCGAGGGGAAGGTCAGGCCGAGCGTCTCGACGCGGAGCGAGCGGTGGGGCTTCGTGGCGCGACGGATGAGCGTCGACACGACGGGGATGCCCGGGATCGCCTTGATGAAGCCGAACGCCAGGTGATGCGCGCGCTCGGGGTCCATGCGGACGAAGAAGTGCCGGAAGACGAACCCGTACACGCCGGCGTCGTCGTGGGCGTCGGTCTGGCTCACTTGTCTGCCGCCGACGTCGCCTTCGGATGATTCGCGTGGTCTTCTCGGAGGACGCGGATCGACTCCTCGAAGTCGTCGAGCGAGTCGAAGGCCTGGTAGACGCTGGCGAAGCGGAGGTACGCGACCTCGTCGAGCTCACGGAGCGGAGGCAGGATCGCCAGGCCCACCTCGTTCGCGTCGATCTGCGAGGCGCCGCTCGCGCGAACGGCCTCCTCGACCTTCTGGGCCAGGACGGCGAGGTCGCCGTCGGTGACCGGACGGCCCTGGCAGGCCTTTCGGACACCCGAGATGATCTTCTCGCGGCTGAACGGCTCGAGGACCCCGTTGCGCTTGATCACGGCGAGGCTCGCGGTCTCGGTCGTGGAGAAGCGGCGGCCGCAGTTCGGGCACTGGCGGCGTCGACGGATCGACGTGCCATCGTCGCTGGTGCGGGAGTCGACGACTCGGGAGTCGGGGTGGCGACAGAATGGACAGAACATATGCGACCAGGCTATCGCGAGAGGCCGGGTGCCTACGGGCGCTCGAGGCGCGCGGCGACGGCCTCGCCGTGCGCGGGCAGCAGCTCGGCGTTCGAGAGCGCGACCAGTCGCTCGGCGACATCCGCCAGCGGCGCGGCGGTGTAGCGGACGATCTGCTGCGGGCGCAGGAACGTGTACGCCCCGAGGCCCGACGAGAACCGCGCTTGACCGCCGGTGGGCAGCACGTGGTTCGAGCCGGCGAGGTAGTCGCCCAGGCTCACGGGCGTGTCGGGCCCGACGAAGATCGCGCCGGCGTTGGTGATGCGCGCCAGCACGGAGTCGTCGTCGCCGGTCTGGATCTCGAGGTGCTCGGGACCGTAGGCGTTGCTGAAGTCGGCGGCGCGTTCGAGATCGTCGACGAGCACGACGGCCGACTGGGGCCCCGCGAGAGCGGTCTGCACGCGTTCGGCCGAGTGAGTCAGCGGCGCGAGTCGGCCCACCTCGGCGACGACGGCCTCGCCGAAGTCGGCGGAGTCGGTGACGAGCACGGCCGAGGCCTGCTCGTCGTGCTCGGCCTGGCTGATGAGGTCGACCGCGACGAGCGTGGCGTCGGCGGTCGCATCGGCGATGACGAGGATCTCGGTGGCTCCCGCCTCGGAGTCGATGCCGGTGACCCCGCGTACGAGGCGCTTCGCAGCGGCGACGTAGTTGTTGCCCGGACCGGTGATGACCTGGACCGGCTCAAGGTCGGCATCGTCGACGCCGTACGCGAGGGCGCCGATGGCACCGGCCCCGCCCATCGCGTAGACCTCGTCGATTCCGAGGAGCCCGGCCGCGCCGAGGATGGTCGGGTGCACCGAGCCGCCGAACTGCGCCTGCGGCGGAGACGCCAGGGCGATCGAGGTGACGCCGGCGACCTGCGCGGGGACGACGTTCATGACGACGCTCGACGGGTAGACCGCCTTGCCGCCGGGCACGTAGACCCCGGCGCGGGCGACGGGCTGCCAGCGCTGGACGATGGTGGCGCCGTCGGCGGGGTGGGTGGTCTGCGATGCCGGCACCTGCGCGGCGGACGACGCCGTGACCCGCGCGATCGACTCGACGAGCGCGGCCTTCACCAGCGGATCGAGGGCTGCGACGGCCGCGTCGATGTCGGCCTGCGGCACGCGCAGCGAAGCGGGGCGCACCCGATCGAAGCGCTCTGCCTGGTCGAGCAGCGCCCGGCTGCCGTGCTGACGGACCTCGGCGATGAGCGTCGCCGCGGCGGCGCTGGCGGCGGCGACGTCGACGGTCGCACGAGGGATCAGGGCGAGCAGCTCGCTGGAGGTGGACGTCTGGCCGCGGAGGTCGAGGGTAGCGATCATGGCCCGGTCAGCCTACCGGGAACGGGTGAGTGGGGCGGCCGTCAGACAGCCGACGGCAGGGTCGCCGCCAGACGGCGGAGAGCCGTCTGATCGGCCGCCGAGGCCGACTCCAGCAGCGCCTCGATGCGCGGCTCGACGACGGCCTCGATGCGCACGGCGGCCTCGCGACCCGCGGCGGTGAGACCCACGGTCACGACGCGGCGGTCGGTCTCGGAGGGAGCTCGCTCGACGAGCCCCTTGGTCGCGGCGCGGTCGACCAGACCCGATACCGACGACCTGTCGAGCGCCAGCTGGTCAGCGAGCGACGCCATCGTGGGAGTTCGGTCGCGGAGGATCCCCAGCATGCGCAGCTGCGTCACCGACAGGCCGAGCTCGGCCGCAGCCCGGGTCAGCACCTCGTGCACGGCGAAGGTGAGCTGAGCTGCGGCATCGACGAGCGAGAGGTCTTCGGGCATGCCCCCAGCCTACTTGACATGGTTGGTAGCACCAACTATATGATTGGTGATACCAACTACTTTCGCCAGTCAGGAGCTCCCTATGAAGGCCGCAGTCGTCACCTCGTTCGAACAGCCGCCCCGGTACGGGGAGTTCGCGTCTCCCGTTCCTGCGTCCCCTCACGACGAAGTCGTCGAGGTGCTGGCGTCGGGGCTGCACCCGCGCGTCCGCTCCCAGGCCGACGGGTCGCACTACACATCGACCGACGAGCTGCCGCTCGTGCCCGGGATCGACGGGGTCGGCCGCCGTGAGAACGGGGAGCTCGTCTACTTCGTGCTCGGCGACGGGCCCCTCGGCGCCATGGCGGAGCGGACGCTGATCGACACGCGCCGCAGCGTCACACTGCCGGCCGACGTCGATCCCGTCGCGATCGCCGCGGCGATGAACCCGGCGATGTCGTCGTGGATCCCGCTGCGGACGCGCGTCGACTTCCGGCCCGGGCAGTCCGTCCTCGTGCTCGGCGCGACGGGGTCGGCCGGCCGGCTCGCGCTGCAGACGGCCAAGCGGCTGGGCGCCGACCGCATCGTCGCCGCCGGTCGCGGGGCCGAGCGCGTCGAGGCCCTGCGCGACCTCGGTGCCACGCACGTCGTCGACCTGTCGGCGGAGCCCGACGCCGTCGCCGCGCAGATCGCCGCCACCTCCGCGGAGGTCGACGTGGTGCTCGACTACCTCTGGGGCTCGCCGACCGAGGCCGCCATTCCACCCCTCCTGAAGGCGCGCGGTGATCGCTCTCGCGCGCTCGACTGGATCGAGATCGGCGCCGTCGCCGGCCCGGAGATCGCGCTGCCGTCGACGGTGCTGCGGCAGGCGAACGTGCGGTTCCTCGGCAGCGGGCAGGGGTCGGCGAGCGTCCGCGCGATCGTCGAGTCGCTGCCCGCGCTCGCGGCTGAGATCATCGCGGGCACGTACCGGCTCGACGCAGACGCCGTCCCCCTGCGCGACGTCGAGGCCGCGTGGGCGACGCGGGCCTCGCAGCGCGTGGTGCTCGTCCCGTAGCCGCGATGCTCGTCGGGTTCGGCGGGCGCTCGTCAGTCAGGGCGTGTCGCCGGGGGGCGCGCCGATTACGACGCGGACCCGCACGAGCATGATTCCAGCCCCCGCACGATCCCGCCCCGGCGAACCACGGCCCTCCCGCTGACGACGGCAGGAACTCGACGTGGCCAGGCAGGCAGGCCCCTCCCGCTCGGGGCCGCGCCCCGCCTAGCCTGAGCGCGTGACCGACATCGACGCCCTCCTCGCTCCCCCGACCCCCGCCGCCGCGCTCGCCCTCGAGGCGGCGCGCGAGTGGATGAGCCCCGCGCTCGTCGCCCACAGCCTGCGCTCGTGGGCCTGGGCCGTCGCGCTCGCGGAGCGAATCGACCTGCCTTACGACGCCGAGCTGCTCTTCGTCGCGGGGATGCTGCACGACGCCGGGCTGGCTCCGCACTTCGACGCCGTCGCCGTGCCCTTCGAGGAGGCGGGCGGTGCCGTCGCGGCCGTCTTCGGGGCCGGAGCGGGCTGGGCTCCTGTGCGGCGCGGGCGCGTGCGCGAGGTGATCGAGCGGCACATGTGGAGGTCGGTCGACCCCGCATTCGATGCGGAGGGGCACCTGCTCGAGATGGCGACGTCGCTCGACGTGCGTGGTTCCGGGGCCTCCGACTGGGATCCCGCGCTGCTTCGCAGCGTGACGGAGCGGCTGCCGCGGTCCGGGTTCAGCGACGAGTTCGGCGGCTCGATCGCGGCGCAGGCGGCGCGCAAGCCGGAGTGCAGCGCCGTGCGGCTGCACTCCGCCGGCGGAGCGGCGGCCGGCGCCGTCGCGTGGGCAGCGCTGCTGCCTTAGCCGCGCGGATCAGACCCCCGCGATCGGCCCATCTGCCAGTCCGCGGTCCGGCGAAGAGGACGGATCGGTGGGTCTAGCGGACGGGCACGCCGCCTAGAGCAGGCAGCTGGGCCCGAGCAGGCTCTTCAGCTCGCCGTAGAG
Source organism: Frondihabitans sp. OV104 (assembly GCF_057787745.1). NCBI lineage: Bacteria > Bacillati > Actinomycetota > Actinomycetes > Micrococcales > Microbacteriaceae > Frondihabitans > Frondihabitans sp. OV104. The sequence goes on along the minus strand of NZ_CM173541.1, from coordinate 946,310 downwards.
ATCGGCCGTGATATCGACGGGCATCGGGATCTCGAACGTCCGGGCGTTGTCGCCCTTGAGCAAACGCAGGCGCACCTCGGTCGCACCGGCGTGGCGGCCGAGGACGGCCCCGAGCTCGGTGACGACGTCGGTCGTGGCGCGGAACTCTGGCATGCTCAGCACCAGCGGGCCGCTGCTGGCGGCGACGCCGAGGTCGGGCATGAACATGCTGACGGCGTGAAGGTTCTTGCCGTCGTCACGGACGCTGACGCGGCCCTTGAGCACGATGACGGAGTCGCCGACCAGCGAGGGCCCGAACTCCTGGTAGGTCTTGCCGAGGAACATCGCGCTGATCTCGCCGCCGAAGTCTTCGACGGTGATGATGCCGTAGGGGTTGCCCGAGTTGCGGGCGACGCGGTGCTGGACGCTCGTGATGAGGCCGGCGATGGTGACCGTCTCGCCGTCGATGGAGTCGTCGGCGGCCGTGATGGTGGTGACCGTGGTGGAGGCGTGCTTGGCAAGCGGCAGCTCGAGGCCGGCCAGAGGGTGATCGGACACGTAGAGGCCTAGCATGTCGCGCTCGAAGGCGAGCTTGTCGCGCTTCGTCCACTCGGGGCGCACCGGCACCTGCTGGGCGTGCGCCGGTTCGTCCCACAGCGAGTCGAAGTCGAAGCCGACCTGGCCGTTGGCCTCGGCCCGCTTCTCGCTGACGGCGCCCTCGACGGCGGCCTCGTGGATCTCGACGAGGGCACGCCGGGTGTCGCCCATCGAGTCGAACGCGCCGGCCTTGATCAGCGACTCGACCGTGCGCTTGTTCGCGACGGGAATCGGGACCTTCGACAGGAAGTCGTGGAACGAGGTGAACGCGCCCTTGCTCTCACGGGCGGCGATGACATGGTCGACGACGTTGAAGCCGACGTTGCGGATGGCGCCCATGCCGAAGCGGATGTCTTCGCCGACCGCGGCGAAGAAGCCGATCGACTCGTTGACGTCGGGCGGGAGCACCTTGATGCCCATGCGGCGGCATTCGTTGAGGTAGAGGCCGAGCTTGTCGCGGGAGTCGCCGACGCTCGTGAGGAGCGCGGCCATGTACTCGGCCGGGTAGTGCGCCTTGAGGTACGCCGTCCAGTACGACACGACGCCGTACGCCGCCGAGTGCGCCTTGTTGAACGCGTAGTCGGAGAAGGGAAGCAGGATGTCCCAGATCGCCTTGACGGCATCGGCCGAGTAGCCGTTGTCGAACATGCCCTGCTGGAAGCCCGCGTACTGCTTGTCGAGCTCGGACTTCTTCTTCTTGCCCATCGCGCGACGGAGGATGTCGGCCTGGCCGAGAGAGAAGCCGGCGAGCTTCTGCGCGGCGCTCATCACCTGCTCCTGGTAGATGATGAGGCCGAAGGTGCCGCCGAGGACCTCGCTCAAGGGCTCTTCGAGCTCGGGATGGATCGCTGTGATCGCCTGGAGGCCGTTCTTGCGCAGCGCGTAGTTCGTGTGCGAGTTCGCACCCATGGGCCCGGGTCGGTAGAGCGCGATGACGGCCGAGATGTCTTCGAAGTTGTCGGGCTTCATCAGCCGCAGCAGGCCGCGCATGGGCCCGCCGTCGAGCTGGAAGACGCCGAGGGTGTCGCCGGAGGAGAGGAGCTCGTAGGCGCCGACGTCGTCGAGCTCGAGGTCTTCGAGCACCAGGTCGAAGTCGCGGTTCGACTTGATGTTGTCGAGGGCGTCGTTGATGATCGTGAGGTTGCGGAGCCCCAGGAAGTCCATCTTGATCAGGCCGAGCGCCTCGCTGGCCGGATAGTCGAACTGCGTGACGATCTGGCCGTCCTGCTCGCGCTTCATGATCGGGATGATGTCGAGCAGCGGGTCGCTCGACATGATCACGCCGGCCGCGTGGACGCCCCACTGGCGCTTCAGCCCCTCGAGGCCGAGCGCCGTGTCGAACACGGTCTTCGCCTCGGGGTCGCCCTCGACGACGGCGCGGATGTCGCCGGCCTCCTTGTAGCGCTCGTGCTCGCGGTCGAAGATGCCGGTCAGCGGGATGTCTTTGCCCATGATCGCGGGCGGCATCGCCTTGGTGAGCTTCTCGCCCATGCCGTAGGGGAAGCCGAGCACGCGCGAGGAGTCTTTCAGCGCCTGCTTCGCCTTGATGGTGCCGTACGTGACGATCTGCGCGACGCGCTCGGAGCCGTACTTGTCGGTGACGTAGTTGATGACCTCCGTGCGCCGACGGTCGTCGAAGTCGACGTCGAAGTCGGGCATGGAGACGCGGTCGGGGTTCAGGAACCGCTCGAAGATCAGACCGTGGCGGATGGGGTCGAGATCGGTGATCTTCATCGCGTAGGCGGCCATGGAGCCGGCTCCGGAGCCTCGGCCCGGCCCGACGCGGATGCCGTTGTCTTTCGACCAGTTGATGAAGTCGGCGACGACGAGGAAGTAGCCCGGGAACCCCATCTGCGCGATGACGCCGACCTCGTAGTCGGCGCGCTCCTGGACGTTCTGCGGGATGCCGTCGGGGTAGCGGTACTTCAGGCCCTCGGCGACCTCCTTCTTGAACCAGGTCTCTTCGGTCTCGCCCTCGGGGACGGGGAACCGCGGCATGTAGTTCGCCTCGGTGTCGAACTTGACCTCGCAGCGCTCGGCGATGAGCAGCGTGTTGTCGCACGCCTCGGGGTGGTCCCGGAAGAGGTGGCGCATCTGCGCCGCGGTCTTGAGGTAGAACTCGTCGGCGTCGAACTTGAAGCGGTTCGGGTCGGAGAGCGTCGAGCCGGACTGGACGCAGAGGAGGGCCGCGTGGCTGGTGGCGTCGTGCTCGTGCGTGTAATGGAGGTCGTTCGTCGCGAGGAGCGGCAGGTCGAGCTGCTTGGCGAGCTTCACGAGGTCGTCCATGATGCGGCGCTCGATGCCGAGGCCGTGATCCATGATCTCGGCGAAGTAGTTCTCTCTGCCGAAGATGTCGCGGAAGTCGCTCGCCGCCTTGAGCGCCTCGTCGTACTGGCCGAGGCGCAGGCGGGTCTGCACCTCGCCGCTGGGGCAGCCCGTCGTGGCGATGAGACCCGTGGAGTACTGCGACAGGAGCTCGCGGTCCATGCGCGGCTTGAAGTAGTAGCCCTCGAGCGACGCCTTCGACGACAGGCGGAACAGGTTGTGCATGCCCTCGGTCGTCTCCGAGAGCAGGGTCATGTGCGTGTACGAGCCGGCGCCCGAGACGTCGTCACGGCCCCCGTCGCCCCACTTGACGCGGGTCTTGTCGCCCCGGTGCGTCCCCGGCGTGATGTAGGCCTCGGTGCCGATGATCGGCTTGATCCCTGCGGCGGTGGCCGTCTTGTAGAAGTCGAACGCACCGAAGACGTTGCCGTGGTCGGTGACCGCCACGGCCGGCATGCCCTGCTTGGCGGCCTCCTCGATCAGGGGCTTGACGCGTGCGGCGCCGTCGAGCATCGAGTATTCGCTGTGGACGTGCAGGTGCACGAAGGAATCGCTCGAAGACAACTTTTCTCCCCTGGGTCAAGGCGTGCGACAAGCGTAACCGGGGCCGCCGACATCCCTCGGCGCGTCGCTCCAAATCGCAGTCAGGAAGACCGAAGGACCTCAAGCGCGTGTTGAAGGTCTGCCGGGTACTCGGACCGGAACGACACCCAGTCACCCGTCGCCGGGTGATCGAAGCCGAGCTGGACGGCGTGCAGCCACTGCCGCGTGAGCCCGAGCTTGGCCGACAGCGTCGGGTCCGCGCCGTAGAGCGCGTCGCCGACGCACGGGTGGCGCTGTGCGGCCATGTGGACCCGGATCTGGTGCGTGCGGCCGGTCTCGAGGTGGACCTCGAGCAGCGACGCGGCGGGGAACGCCTCGACCGTCTCGTAGTGCGTGACGGACGGCTTGCCGTCGACGACGACCGCGAACTTCCACGACGACGAGGGATGGCGGCCGAGCGGCGCGTCGATGGTGCCGATCAGCGGGTCGGGGTGCCCCTGCACGACGGCGTTGTAGATCTTCTCGACGGTCCGCTCGCGGAAGGCCTGCTTGAGGAGCGTGTAGGCGCGCTCCGACTTCGCGACGACCATGAGGCCCGAGGTGCCCACGTCGAGGCGGTGGACGATTCCGGCGCGCTCGGCCGCACCGCTGGTGGCGATGCGGAACCCTGCCGCGGCGAGACCGCCGAGCACGGTCGGGCCCGTCCAGCCCATCGACGGGTGCGCGGCGACGCCGACGGGCTTGTCGACGACCACGAGGTCGTCGTCGTCGAAGACGATGCCCATGCCGGGCACGTCGACCGCGACGACCGTCGGCTCTTCTTTCGGTTGCCAGGTGACCTCGAGCCACGCGCCGGCCTCGAGGCGGTCGGACTTGCCGACGATCCGCTGGTCGACGCTCACTCCCCCGAGCCCTGCCACCTCGGCGGCGAAGGTGCGGCTGAAGCCCAGGAGCTTGGCCAGGGCGGCGTCGACGCGCTCCCCCGCCAGGCCGTCGGGCACCGGCAGCGAGCGGGACTCCGTCACGAGGCGTCCCGGGAGGACGGCTCGGGGCTCGTCGCGGCGGCGTCGGGTCGGGCGACAGCGGCGGGATCCTGCGCCGGAGTGCCTTTCGGCACGCGCACCACGCGCTGGCCGTCGAGGCCGATGCCCAGAAGCGTCAGCAGGAGCAGAAGGCCCATGCTCGAGACGATGAAGGTGTCGGCGACGTTGAAGATCGCCGGCAGGAGCTTCGGGAAGTAGATGAAGTCGACCACGTGGCCGACGCCGAAGCCCGGCTCGCGGAACAGGCGGTCGGTCAAGTTGCCGAGAGTGCCGCCCAGCAGCATGCCGAGCATGAGCGCCCAGCGGAACGAGCGGATGCGCCGGGAGAAGACGATGATCGCGACGACCACGGCGGCCGCGGCGATCGAGAACACCCAGGTCGATCCGGTGGCGAGCGAGAACGCGGCGCCGGGGTTCTTCACGAAGTGCAGCTGCAGGAACTCGCCCAGGACGTCGACCTGCTCGCCCACGATGAGGCTGTGCACCACGAGGTACTTGCTGCCCTGGTCGAGCGCATAGACGACTACCGCGACGAAGGCCAGTGTCAGCAGGACGCGGACACTGGCCTTCGGGGTAGCCGTTCTAGTTCGAGCCAAAGCCCTGGAAGCTGGCCGGAGCGGCGGACTGCGCCGACACCGGCTCGGGGGCGCCTTCGCCGTCGAGCTCGCGAAGCTGGCCCTCGATGTAGCTCTTGAGCTTGGCGCGGTACTCGCGCTCGAAGCCGCGCAGCTCGTCGATGCGGTGCTCGAGGCCGATGCGCTCGTTGTCGAGGCGCTCGACCTGCACGCGCTGCTCGCCCTCGATCTTCTCCTGGCGGGCGCGGAACTCGGTGTCGAACTGGTCGGCCTTGGCCTTCTGCTCGGCCTCGAGCGCGGCCACGCGGGCCTGGTGCTCGGCCTCGAACTGCTCGGTCTTGGTGCGCGAGGTGGTCTCGGCCTCGGAGACGAGCTGAGCGGCGGTGGCGTGACCCTCGGCGATGAGCGCGTCGCGCTTCTCGATGCCCTCGCGGACGTGCTCCTCGTGGAGGCGGCGCGCGAGCTGCAGGAGGTTGTTCGTGCTGGTCGTCTCGTCGACGGTCGGCGCGGAGTAGGCGGGAGGAGCAGAGACGGCGGCGGCCGCCGGAGCGGGCTCCGGCTCCGGCTCGACGACCGGGGCGGCCGCGACGGGCTCCGGGGTCGGCTCGGGCTCGGGGGCCTTCTCGATGGCGACGGGAGCGGCCGCTGCCGGGGCGGCGGACGCCTGGCGCTGAAGGTCTTCGGCCTTCGACTCGCTCGTAGCGAGACGCTGGCGCAGCTCTTCGTTCTCCTGGCCGAGACGACGAAGCTCGACCACGACCTCGTCGAGGAAGTCGTCTACCTCGTCTTGGTCGTAGCCCTCACGGAACTTCGTCGGCTGGAACCGCTTGTTGACTACGTCTTCAGGCGTCAAAGCCATTGCCGTCACCTCGTGAATCTCTGGTACATGGTCTGGGAATGGTGTCTGTCGCTTCGTCTCGCCCTGAACGAGAGAGGCCGATGGGGACACCGTAGTGACTCAGCCTACAACGACAACAGTCGACCTGACCTGAAGGCTGAGGGTCATCCGCGCGTCGCGGTAGTCGCGAGACGAACCGGCCGTCAGCGCTGGAGGGCCGAGGCGACGCTCATCAGCACGACGACGAGCAGCATCACGATGCTCCAGCCGAAGTCGAGCGCGACAGCACCGAGGCGGATCGGAGGGAGCACCCGCCGGATCGCCTTGATGGGCGGATCGGTGACGGTGTAAGTCACCTCGGCGAGCAAGAGGAGCGGACCCTTGGGGCGGTACGTGCGGCTCACCGACTGGGTCAGGTCGAAGATGAACCGCGCCCACATCAGCAGGAAGAAGATGAGGAGCGCGACGTACACGATCGTGGCAATGGGCTGGACGATCATCGAGGGGATTCAACTCGCTGTGGTAGTGCGGGGAGGCCCCGCCGGCGGAAGCCAGCCCCGGGGAGGTTCTCAGGACTGGGCGAAGAACGACGCGTCGATGTCGGACTCTGCCTCGGCCTGGTCGCCGCTGACGGCGATGTGCGACGGCGAGAGAAGGAACACCTTGTTCGTCACCCTCTCGATCTTGCCGTACAGACCCTGGGAGAGTCCGCTGGCGAAGTCGACTAGACGACGAGCATCGCCCTCGCTCATCTGCGAGAGGTTGATGATGACGGGGATGCCGTCGCGGAAGCTGGCCGCGATCGACTGGGCGTCCTTGTACTCGCGCGGGTGGACGGTGAGGATTTCGTTCATCTCGGTGGCTACCGCATTCTTGGTCGACGTGGGGCGCCTCAGGGGCGTCACAGGGGCCTTGTTCGCCACGGGAGCCGGGACCGGCTGCACGGGCGAGGCCGGAGCCTGCTTGTGGGGGTGCGCGGACTTCTGCGCGGGGTGCGCGACAGCCGGCTGCGGCGCCGTCTGCTGCACGGCGGCCGGCTGGGGCCGCGACTCGCTCTGGGGGGCGTTGCCGTCGTATTCGAGTTCTTCGTCGGCAAGCCCGAGGTAGATCAGGCTCTTCTTGAGGGGGTTCGCCATGGTGTCCTCCGGTCGTGGCTCGTCTGCATCGACATTAACGAGCGTCGGGGCGGTTTCCGGTGATTGCGGTGCCGATTCGTAGGTGTGTCGCGCCTTCGGCGATGGCCTCGGCGAAGTCGAGAGACATCCCGGCGGAGATCCGGTCGGCCCCGGGCGACAGGGAGCGCACGCGCTCGGAGAGACCCCGGAGGCGTGCGAAGGCGAGCCGGGGGTCTCCTTGCACGGGAGCGACCGCCATGACGCCGCGGAGCACGATGCCGGGACACTGGAGGACGCGCTCGGCGACCGATTCGAGGTCGTCCGCCTGCACTCCGCCGCGACCCGGATCGTCGGTGAGGTTCACCTGCACGAAGCCGTCCACCACAGTGCCGTCGTCGGTCGCCAGGGCGTCGATCACACTGGCGCGGTCGAGCGAGTGCACGACAGAGGCGTAGGCACGAGCCTGACGGGCCTTCTTCGACTGGAGCTGTCCGACGAAGTGCCACCGGAGCCCGTCGAGATCGCTCGTCTCGGCGGCCTTGGCCTGCGCCTCCTGATGGCGGTTCTCGCCGACATCTCGGATTCCGAGCGCGTGGAGGTCTCGAACGAGCTGCGCCGGATGGAACTTCGTCACGACGATCGTCGTGAGCTCGTCCGGGTGCCGACCAGCCGAGCGGGCCGCATCGGCGATGCGTCCGAAGACGTCGTCGACACGGCCCGCGAGGTCGGAGGGCGCAGCCATAGCCGGAGGGATGGCCGCTACTTGAGGAAGTCGGGGACGTCGAGGTCGTCGTCGCCGTCGTCGAACACCGGGTCGGGGCTCTGGGCGGGCTCCTGGGGGCGGGTGTACGTCGGGGCCGCGCCGCTGTCGGCGATGGCCGAGACACCGGCGACCGTGGTGGTGGCGGGGCCGTCGGTCTCGACGAAGCTCGCGCGGCGCTCTTTGGTCTTGGTGGTCGGCTCGCCGCCGTCGAAGCCGGCGGCGATGACGGTCACCCGGACCTCGTCGCCGAGCGTGTCGTCGATGACGGCACCGAAGATGATGTTCGCCTCGGGGTGCACGGCCTCCTGGACCAGGCGCGCAGCGTCGTTGATCTCGAAGATGCCGAGGTTCGAGCCGCCCTGGATCGAGAGCAGCACGCCGTGGGCTCCGTCGATGGAGGCCTCGAGCAGCGGCGACGCGACGGCCAGCTCGGCTGCCTTGATGGCGCGATCGGCGCCGCGCGACGAGCCGATGCCCATGAGCGCGGAGCCCGCGCCCTGCATGACGCTCTTCACGTCGGCGAAGTCGAGGTTGATCAGACCCGGGGTCGTGATGAGGTCGGTGATGCCCTGCACACCCGCGAGGAGCACCTGGTCGGCGGTGCCGAAGGCCTCGACCATCGAGATGCCGCGCTCGGAGATCTCGAGGAGGCGGTCGTTCGGAACGACGATGAGGGTGTCGACCTCTTCTTTGAGCTGCGCGACGCCGGCCTCGGCCTGCGCCTGACGACGACGACCCTCGAAGCCGAAGGGCTTCGTGACGACGCCGATCGTGAGGGCGCCGATCGACTTGGCGATGCGAGCCACGACCGGAGCACCGCCGGTGCCCGTGCCACCGCCCTCGCCCGCCGTGACGAAGACCATGTCGGCCCCGGCGAGAGCCTCCTCGATCTCCTCGGCGTGGTCTTCGGCGGCGCGACGACCGACCTCGGGGTCGGCGCCTGCGCCGAGGCCTCGCGTGAGCTCGCGGCCGACGTCGAGCTTGACGTCGGCGTCGCTCAGCAGCAGAGCCTGCGCGTCGGTGTTGATCGCGATGAACTCGACGCCGCGAAGCCCGAGCTCGATCATGCGGTTGACGGCGTTGACGCCACCGCCGCCGACACCGACGACCTTGATCACGGCTAGGTAGTTATGGTTCGTTGTCACGTCCGGCCTCCGCCTGGTGGAAGTTCTCGCAAACCTTCAAGTTGAACTTCAAGGTTAATGTTATGCGCAGTATGCATATCTGCAGTCACAAGGTAGGTCGACCCGGCGCGACCTGTGTCGACGTGAGCCGCGTGTCGCGCGAATCGGGTCGACCTCCACGCTACTTGGTGCGGATGATGCCGTTGTCGGGAGCCGACACGTCGTACTGCACCGACTGCTGCGGATCGCGCGCGTTGTGGTCGCGGATGAGCCCCGTCAGCAGCTGCGCCTTCTTCGCCGACCGGTCGGCGCTCCCCCAGACGACCTGCTCGCCGCCCGTGAGCGTGAGCGTGACGTCGTCGGCGGTCGACGCCGAGACCGACGCCACCTTCTTCAGCAGCTCGGCCGGCAGCGCCAGAAGCACCTCCGCGGTCGACCGGAACACCTTGCCGTCGACGCTTCCGCCCTTGAGGCCGACGACCGGGACACCGGCGGGCTTCCTGGTCGACGTCGCGATGACCACGCCGGCCGGGTCGACGAGCTCGTACGTCTTGCCGACCTTCACCGAGGCGATCGGCTCGCGCTCCGTGATGCGGATCACCAGCGTGTGCGGCGGCTTCGTCTCGGTGACGTACGACTCGATCAGCGGGAACTCCGAGAGGTCTCTCTTGACGGCAGTGAAGTCGATCAGCGCCAGCGGCTTGCCGACCTGTGCGTCCAGTGACGAGAGCACCTGCGCCCTATCGACGCGCGATGTTCCCTGGACGGTGATGGTCTGCAGCGACAGGGCCGGCGAGAACACGCTGATCGTGACCGTCGCGACCAGCGCGAGCACGACGGCGCCTGCGGTGATGAGGGTAGCGCGGCGGTGGCGCGTGCGGCGGGTGAAGCGGCGCACCTCGGTCCGCTCGACGGCTCGGCGCGCAGCGGCCGCACGCCGGGCCTGTCGGCGCGCGTCACGGGCGCGATCGCGCGCCTCGGCGGCACCGCGGTCCTCCCGGGGCAGATCGACGGGCGCAGGAACTGCGGGCTCCACCGCCGGGGCCTTCGCCCGCGGGCCCGGCACCGGCACGGCGGGCCTGCTCGCAGCCGGCCTCGACGGCGCGACCCCGGCGCGAACGGGCTTCGACGGTGCTGCCGCCTGTGGTGCTTCGGGCCGCTCGGCCGGAGCGTGACGGTCGAATCCCTCGGGGCGCTTCATGAGTCGCCTGTCACGCGGCGCTCTCCGGCGTCGCCTCGAGGCTGCCGAGCAGCTGCGGGACGATCCGGTAGACGTCTCCGCAGCCGAGGGTGATCACGAAGTCGCCCTCGCGGGCGATCTCGGCGACGCGGTCGGCGGCCGCCTGCCAGTCGGGGACGTAGTCGGCCTTGGCGGCGTTGCGGAAGCGCTCGGTGACGAGGGCACCGGTCACTCCGGGCACCGGGTCTTCGCGTGCGCCGTAGACGTCGAGCACCACCGTGTGGTCGGCGAGGGACTCGTACGCGTCGGCGAACTCTCCCGCCATCATCTGGGTGCGGCTGTAGAGGTGAGGCTGGTGGACCGCGATCAGGCGACCGTCGCCCACGACGCTGCGCGCGGCCTGCAGCGCGGCCGCGACCTCGGTCGGGTGGTGCGCGTAGTCGTCGAAGACGCTCACCCCGCGCACTGTCCCGTGCAGCTCGAAGCGGCGCTGGGTGCCGCCGAAGACCTCGAGGCCCGCGATGGACTCCTCGGGGCTGAGCCCGAGCCCCGTGAGCACGGCGTAGGCGCCTGCGGCGTTCAGGGCGTTGTGGTGGCCGGGCACGCTGAGCTGCACGCGGCGCTCGACGCCTGCGTGCACGAGGGTGAAGGCCACCGGGCCCGAGGTGGTGACGTCGGCGACGCGGATGTCGGCGTCGGCGGCCGCGCCGAAGGTGACGACCTTCGAGCGGTCGAGCTTCTGCGACACGGCGACGGCACCGGGATCGTCGCTCGAGATGGCGACGAACTCGCTCGCCGCCGAGGCGAAGGCGACGAACGCCTCGTCGAAGGCCTCGCGTGAGCCGTAGTGGTCGAGGTGGTCGGCGTCGACGTTCGTGATCAGGGCGATCGACGTGTCGTAGAGCAGGAACGAGCCGTCGGACTCGTCGGCCTCGATCACGAAGAGGTCGTCGGCACCGCCCTTGGCGCTGACGCCGAGCGACTGGATGACGCCGCCGTTGACGAAGCTCGGGTCGCGGTCGGCCTCGAGCAGAGCCGTGATGATCATGCCGGTCGAGGTGGTCTTGCCGTGCGCGCCCGCGACCGACACCAGCCGGTGCCCGCCGATCAGCCACGCGAGCGCCTGCGAGCGGTGGAGCACGGGGATGCCCCGCTCGAGGGCGAGCTGGTACTCCGGGTTGTCCTGCCAGAGGGCGCCGGTCACCACGAGGGTGTCGGCGTCGCCGACGTTGGCCGCGTCGTGGCCGATCGCGACGGTGGCTCCGAGCGCGCGGAGCGCCTCGACGTTGCCGCTCTCGCGCGAGTCGGAGCCCGAGACCGGGATGCCTGCAGCGAGGAAGACGCGGGCGATGCCGCTCATGCCGGAGCCGCCGATTCCGACGAAGTGCGCGCGCCCGATCGTCTCGGGAAGCGGCTGGTCGAGGTCGGGCTTGATCATGAGTTCGCGATTCGTGTGGAGGTGGACGCGGGAGTGGCCTCGAGGACGAGGTCGACCGTCTTGTCGGCGCCGTCGCGCACCCCGACGGAGGCCGCGCGGACGGTCATGTCGGCGATGCGGGCCCGGTCGAGCAGGATCGGCACGAGCTTCGAGCGCACCCACGCCGGCGTGAACTCGGCGTCGGCGACCAGGACGGCGCCGCCGGCGTCGACCACGTCGGTGGCGTTGAAGCGCTGCTCGCCGTTGCCGACGGGATAGGGCACGAGCACGGCGGGCAGGCCCAGGGCGGTCAGCTCGGAGACGGTCGCTGATCCTGCGCGGGAGACGACGAAGTCGGCAGCGGCGAGGGCGAGATCCATGCGATCGCAGTACTTCACGATGTGGTAGTTCGCCAGGCTGGACGGCCCGAGCTCGGACTTCTCGCCGGTGATGTGCAGGATCTGCCAGCCCGATCCGAGCACGACCTCGGCGGCCCTCGACAGCGTGTCGTTGATCCGTCGCGCGCCCGTCGACCCTCCCGTGACGAGCAGGGTCGGCAGCGACTCGTCGAGGCCGAAGAACTGGAGCGCCTCGCTCTTGACCGCGTGGCGGTCGAGGGTCTCGATCTCGACGCGCAGGGGCATCCCGACCTGGCGCGCGTGGCGCAGCTTCGTCGACGCGAAGACGACGCCGACGTGCTTCGTCGCGAACGAGCCGAGCACGTTGGCGATGCCGGGCTTGGCGTTGGCCTCGTGCACGACGATCGGAACCCTGGCGCGCCAGGCGGCCAGGTAGGCGGGCGCGGCCGCGTAGCCGCCGAACCCGATGACGACGTCGACTCCGCGGTCGCGGAGGATCGAGCGGACGCCGCGCACCGAGCCGACGATCCGCGATGGGAAGCGGAGGGCGGCCGCGTTCAGGCGCCGCGGGAAGGGAAGACGCGGCACGGTGAGCAGCTCGTAGCCGCGGGCCGGGACGAGCCGGGCCTCGAGGCCCTCGGCGGTGCCCAGCACCAGGATCGTCGCGTCGGGCTCGCGGCTGCGGAGCCGATCGGCAGTCGCCAGGAGGGGGTTCACATGCCCGGCGGTGCCGCCGCCGGCGAGGAGGTACGTCGTCACCGGAGAGACCCTACCTGCTCGTCGGAGCGCAGCGCTGACACCGGGTCGCCCGGCCGTCGGTGCACGAACGAGAGCACCACGCCGATGGCGATGAGAGTGAAGATGAGCGACGATCCGCCCGCGCTGATCAGCGGCAGGGGCACGCCGAGCACCGGCAGGAGGCCGAGCACCACCGCGATGTTGACGAGCGCCTGGCCGATCACCCAGGTCATGACGCCGCCGGTGACGATGCGGACGAAGGGGTCGTCGGTCGAGCGCAGGATCTTCATGAACGACACGGCGAGGACGATGAACAGGGCCAGGACGACGCAGGCGCCGATGAGGCCCAGCTCTTCGCCGACGATGGCGAAGATGAAGTCGTTGTCGGCCTCGGGCAGCCACGACCACTTCGCCTTCGAGTTGCCGAGACCCACGCCGAAGACCCCGCCCGAAGCGAGCGCCCAGAGCCCGTGCACGGTCTGCCAGCAGGTCGACTGGTACGCCTCTTCGGAGCTGCAGCCCGACATCCACGCCGAGATGCGATCGGTGCGCGAGCTCGCTCCCGACGTGATCACCGGGAGCACGCAGGCGAGCAGGATCAGCGGGGGGACGAAGAACCGCAGCTTGACGCCGGCCACGAACACCGCGACGGCGACGAGCATGATCAGGATCAGCGTGGTGCCGAGGTCGCCGCCCTTCATGACCAGGCCCATGGCGATCAGGACGACCGGGATCAGGGGGACCAGCAGCTCTTTCCAGTCGCCGAGCTTGCGCTCCTTCTTGACGAGGATCATCCCGATCCAGATCACGAGAGCGAGCTTCAGGAACTCGGAGGGCTGGGCGCTGAACGAGGAGCCGATGCGGATCCAGTTGCGGTTGCCGTTGACGGTGGAGCCGAGGGGCGTGAAGACCAGGAGCTGGAGGAACATCGCGAGCACGAGCAGGTGCCAGGCGTACTTCTTCCAGGCCCAGGTGGGCACTCGGCTCACGACGAGCATGGCCGGGACACCCAGCGCCGCGAAGATGCCCTGGCGCAGGAACGCGCCGAAGAAGTCGTGCGTGGCGACGTACTGCTCGACGCTCGACGACGACAGGACCATCACGAGGCCGAAGACGACCAGGAAGAGCGCGGTCCCGAGGATGACGAAGAAGCTGGTCTCCTCGGCCGCGAACAGCTTCTTGACCGCGACGCGAGCGGCCCCGGTCGGTGCCGATCTGATTCGGCCCGCGACGGCGTCCGAGAGGGTGCGGCTTCGCGCCGACCCGTCAGACTTCAGGCGTCGCGGGAGGCTCGACGGCGTGTCGGCCATCGGCGTCACCTCCCAGGTGGTCGTGCACGGCTCGGGCGAACGCGTCTCCGCGCGCGCCGTAGTCGGCGAACTGATCGAACGATGCCGCGGCCGGCGCGAGGAGGACGGTGTCTCCTGCCTCGGCGACCGCGGCCGCGAATGTCACGGCCTGCGGCATCACTCGTTCAGTGTCGGTCTCGTCGACCTCGAAGACCGGCATGCCGGGCGCGTGTCGCTCGAAGGCCTCCCTGAGGATCTGCCGGTCGCTGCCGATCAGGACGGCGGCTTTGACGCCGCGACGCACCTCGGCGACGAGCGGCGCGGGGTCGACGCCCTTGAGCAGGCCGCCGACGATCCAGACGACGCTCGGCGAGGCGGCGAGTGAGGCCTTGGCCGCGTGCGGGTTCGTGGCCTTCGAGTCGTCCATCCAGACGATGCCGCCCGCGGTCGCGACGACCTCGGAGCGGTGGTGGTCGGGCCGGAAGGCCGCCGTGGCGAGCCGGATCGCCTCGGGGGCCACGTCGAGGGCGCGGGCGAGCGCGGCCGCGGCGAGGACGTCGGCGACCAGGTGCGGGGCGGCCAGACCCGACGCGGTCAGGGTCTCGAGGGTGGACAGCTCGAGGGCGCGGTGCGCGCGGTCGGCCAGGAAGGCGCGGTCGACGAGGATCTCTTCGACCACCCCGAAGTCGCCGACCGGCGGGGTGCCGAGGCCGAAGCCGACGGCGCGGCAGCCCTCGACGACGTCTGCCTCCTGCACGAGCAGCCGCGTGGCGATGTCGGCCCGGTTGTAGACGCAGGCGACTCTCGTGTTCGCGTACACGCGGCCCTTGGCGGCCCGGTAGGCGTCGGCGCCGCCGTGCCACTCGAGGTGGTCGTCGTCGATGTTGAGGATGACGCTGGCCACCGGGCTGAGCGAGCCGGGGCCCTCGATGGGCAGGTAGTGCAGCTGGTGGCTCGACAGCTCGACGGCCAGGACGTCGAAGCCGAGCGGCTCGCGGATGGCGTCGAGCACCGGGAGCCCGATGTTGCCGCAGGCCGCGACGCTCCGGTCGTCGGCGGCGACCATCGCGGCGACGAGCTGCGTCGTCGTGGTCTTGCCGTTCGTGCCGGTGATGAGCACCCAGTCGGCGATGTGCTCGGGGGTCTTGTCGCGCACGCGCCAGGCGAGCTCGACGTCGCCCCACACCGCGGCGCGCGAGGCGGTGGCCCAGACGACGAGCGGGTGGTGCGGGGCGAAGCCCGGGCTCACGACGACCACGTCGGCGTCGAAGGCGACGAGCTCGGCGGGAGGCGTCGACAGGTCGGCCTGGACGATCAGGCGGGCGCCGATGACCGGGACGAGCTGCGCGCGATCGGACGCCTCGTCGGGCGCGACCACGACCACGTCGGCACCGAGCTCGGCGAGGGTGTCGGCCGACGAGAAGCCGGAGACGCCGAGGCCGAGCACCGCGACGCGGAGCCCCGACCAATCGGCGTGCCAGCTGATGAGCGAGTCGAGGGGAGCCGCCATCAGGACTTCGAGATCCACTCGAGGTAGAACACCCCGACGCCCGCGGCGACGAACAGGCCGGCGACGATCCAGAAGCGCACGACGACCGTGACCTCGGCCCAGCCCTTCAGCTCGAAGTGATGGTGGAGGGGGCTCATCAGGAAGATGCGCTTGCCATGGGTGAGCTTGAAGTACGCGCGCTGCAGGATCACCGAGCCGGTGACGACCAGGAAGAGCCCGCCGATCAGGATCAGCAGGAGCTCGGTGCGGCTGAGGATCGCGAGGGCGGCGAGGGCGCCGCCGAGACCCAGCGAGCCGGTGTCGCCGAGGAAGATCTGCGCCGGCGACGTGTTCCACCAGAGGAAGCCGATGAGGCCGCCCGACACGCAGGCTGCGACGACGGCGAGGTCGAGCGGGTTCGTCGTCTCGTAGCAGGCCGACTGGACGGCGCGGGCGCTCGTGCAGAGCTGATTGTTCTGCCAGAACCCGATGAAGATGTACGACCCGATCGCCAGGATCGAGGCGCCGGTGGCGAGCCCGTCGAGGCCGTCGGCCACGTTGACGCCGTTCGAGGCCGACGCGGTGATCATGATCACCCAGATGGTGAACAGGATTCCGCCGAGGAGGGGGCCGGCGAACGCCAGGTCGAGCCACGGGATGTCGCGGACGCCCGAGATCATGGTCGACGCCGAGGACTGCCCGACGCGGCTGTGCACGGAGAGCGCCAGCACGGCGAAGAGGACGGCCACGAGCACCTGCCCGAGGATCTTCGCCCAGCCGGTGAGGCCGAGGCTGCGCTGGTTGCGGACCTTCGTGAAGTCGTCGAGGAAGCCGACGAAACCGAGGCCGACCATCATCAGCAGCACGAGGAGACCGCTCGGAGTGAGTCGGTCGCCGCCGGCGAGGTGGCCGACGAAGTAGCCGATGACCGTGCCGAGGATCAGGACGATGCCGCCCATGGTCGCCGTGCCGCGCTTGGTGTGGTGCGACTGCGGACCGTCGCTGCGGATGAACTGGCCCCAGCCGAGGCGGTGGAACAGCCGGATGAACAACGGCGTGAGCAGCAGGGTGAAGACGAGCGACACCGCACCGCCGATGAGGAGGGCGATCACGCGGTCACCCCCGCGAGGCGGTCGCCGAGGAACCGGAGACCCGCCGACTTGGACGATTTCACGAGGACGACGTCTCCTTCTCGCAGATCGGCGCGGACGGCGTCGTACGCCGCGTCGATGTCAGGGACGAGGAGGGACTCCCCGCTCCAGCTGCCCTCGAGGCCGGCGGCCATGTGGACATGGCGGGCGGCGTCGCCCACGACAACCAGCCTGTGGATGTTGAGGCGCACGGCGAGACGGCCGATGCGGTCGTGCTCCTCCTGCGCGAACTCGCCGAGCTCGGCCATCTCGCCGATCACGGCGACGGAGCGCTGGCCCGGGCCGACGATCTGCGCGAGCGTCTTGAGAGCCGCCGCCACGGAGTCGGGGCTGGCGTTGTAGGCGTCGTTGATGATGGTGACGCCGGGGCCGCCGTCGAGGACCTCCATGCGCCAGCGCTCCGCGCGAGCGACGCCCTCGAGGACGGTGGCCGCGCGGTCGACGTCGAGGCCCCACTCCCCCGCGACGGCGAGGGCCGCGAGGGCGTTCATGACGTGGTGCTCGCCGAGGATGCGGAGGTGGACCGGACGCGTGAGGCCCGGCGCGTGGAGGACGAACGCGGTGCCCGAAGCGGTGACGTCGACGTCGGATGCCCGGTAGGACGTTCCTGCGCCCAGACCGAAGGTCACGACGCGAGCGTCGGTCAGGTCGGCCATCGAGCTGACGCGGAAGTCGTCGGAGTTCAGGATCGCGGTGGCGGTCTCGGGCAGGTCGGTCACCATCTCGGACTTCGCCCTCTGCGTGGCCTCGATGCCGCCGAATTCGCCCGCGTGCGCGAGACCCACCTTGAGGACGACGCCCGTGTCGGGCTTCGCGATCGCGACGAGTCGGGCGATCTCGCCGGAGCCGGAGGCGCCCATCTCGACGACGAGGTACTTCGTGGCCCCGGTGGCACGGAGCATGGAGATCGGCGCGCCGACGTGGTTGTTGAACGACCCCTCGGGCGCGACCGTGGGAGCGAGGTCGGACAGGATCGCGCGCAGCATGTTCTTCGTGCTCGTCTTGCCGTTGCTGCCGGTGATTCCGACGACGCGGAGGCGGTCGTCGCCGGACGCCGACTCGCGGACCCGGGCGACGACGGCGCGGGCCAGGTCGGCCAGCGCCGTCACGCCGTCGTCGACGACGAGGAGCGGGGCGGCGCAGGCGACCGGGCCCTCGCTGATGACGAGCGCGGCGCCGTTCTCGACGGCCGACGGCACGAACAGGCGGCCGTCGGTGACCTCGCCCGGAAGCGCGAAGAAGATCGAACCGGCCGTGACCAGACGCGAGTCGGTCTCGACGGAGCCGTCGACGATGGTCGCACCGGAGGTCTCGGAGGCGAGCGCGAGAGTGCCGCCGACGATCTGCTGGATCTCGGCGAGGGTCAGCGCGATCACTCGGCCCACCCCGCCTCACGGAGCGCCGCGCGGGCCTCCTCGCGGGCGGAGTAGGGCGTGCGCACGCCCTGGATGTCGCGATAGTCCTGGTGGCCGGGGCCGGCCCAGAGGATCGAGTCGCCCTCGCCGGCCAGCGCCACGGCGGTGCGGATGGCGGCCTCCGGCGGGCTGACCTCGTGGATCTCGTGATCGGGATACGCCTCGCGCGCCGCGTCGACGAGTGTCTTGCGGATCGCGTCGGGGTCTTCGAAGCGCGGGTGGTGGTCGGTCACGACGAGGATGTCGGAGCCGGCCGCCGCCACGCGGGCCATCTCGGGCCGCTTCGTGGTGTCGCGGTCGCCGTCGGCGCCGAACAGCATGACGACCTTGCCGGGAGTGAATCGGCGCACGGCCGCGAGGGTGGTGAGGAACGCGTCGGGGCTGTGGCCGAAGTCGACGAAGACGCTCGGTCCGCGCGCGCCCGAGACGCGCTCGGTGCGGCCGGGCAGGTAGGCGACGATGCCGCCGTCTTCGTCGAGGGCCTGGCCGATGGCCTCCAGCTCGAAGCCCGCTTCGACGAGCATGACGATGCCGAGGGCGGCGTCGGCGGCCATGTGCCAGCCGATCATCGGGACGCGGGTCACCAGCGAGCGGCCCTCGGGGCCGGACAGGCGGAACTCGGTGTAAGCGGCCTGCTCGTCGAGCAGCTCCACGCTCCAGTCGGCGTCGCGCTCGACGCCGGCGATCGCCGGCGTCATCGCGATCGTGGTGACGGGGATGCGGCTCGCCTCGACGACGCGCTGGCCGTAGTCGGAGTCGAGCGAGACGACGGCGCGCTTGGCGCGGTCAGGCTGGAAGAGCGGCAGCTTCGCCTGGAAGTACTCCTCCATGTCGGCGTAGTCGTCGAGGTGGTCGTGGCTGAGGTTCGTGAAGCCGGCGACGTCGAAGACGATCCCGTCGACGCGATTGCGGCTGAGGGCCTGCGCGCTGACCTCGACGGCCACGGCCCGCACCTCGCTCTCGCGCATGCGGGCGAGGAGGGCGTGCATCTCGGTGGCCTCGGGCGTGGTGAGGCGCGAGACGACGGTGAGATCCCCGATGTGGCGCTCGGCCGTGGACGAGAGGCCCGTGACGAGGCCGAGCTGCTTGAGGATGCCCTCGAGGAGGTACGACGTGGAGGTCTTGCCGTTGGTGCCGGTGACGGCGAAGAGCAGCGGCGCGTCTTCGCCGGTGCGGTAGACCCAGCTCGAGACGTCGCCCAGGGCGGCGCGCGGCGAGTCGACGAGGATGACCGGCAGGCCGCTGTCGGCGGCGATCTCGGCGCCATCGGCGTCGGTGAGGAGGGCGACGGCGCCGCCCTCGCGAGCCTGCGCGGCGAACTCGGCGCCGTGGCGGTTCGCCCCGGGCACGCCGACGTAGAGGTCGCCGGGGTGCAGGTCGCTGGTCGAGAGGGTCACTCCCGTGATCTCGATGCCGTCGAGCGAGCCGATGTGCTCGAGTCCGAATTCGCTGGCCAGCTGGCCGAGCGACCTCGCCGAGGGATGTTCCGGTCGCAGGACCGGGGGGATCCGGGCACTCAAAGAATCCTCATTTCTAGCTCAGGTCAGGAGCCGGGGGTGTCGTGCTGCCAGGTGGCGTGCTGCCAGGCCTGTGTCACCACGTGTCTGGCAGGTCGGTGGCCGGCGTGGTCGACGGCTTCACCCGGTAGGTCTCCAGGACCTGGGACATTATCTCGCGGAAGGCCGGAGCCGCCGCGAACGAAGTCTTCAGCGTAGTCGGCTTCGTGAAGGTCACGAGCACGACGTACTGGGGGTTCTCGGCCGGAGCGATGCCGGCGACCGAGATCACGTAGTCGTCGCCGTATCCGCCCCCGGGCGCGTCGGCGATCTGCGCCGTGCCGGTCTTGGCCGCGACGTTGTAGCCCGAGATCGGCGTCATGCCCTTGAGCGTGCCCTCGGGGATGGTGTTCTCGAGCATGTCGACGACGTCGCGCGCGGCCTTCGTCGACACGACGCGCGTGCCGCTCGTGCTCGGCTTGTCGATGACGGTCCCGTCGGCCTGCTTGCAGCCCTTGACGAGAGTGGCCGGCATGCGGACTCCGCCGTTCGCGAGCGTCTGGTATGCGCTGGCGATCTGGATCGCCGACGTGGCGATGCCCTGGCCGAACATCGAGTTGATGTCGGTCTGGCTGTCCCAGCTGCTCGGCGTGCCCAGCTGGCCGACCGTCTCTCCCTGGAAGCCGACCGCGGACTGCGAGCCGAGGCCGAACTTCTTGAGGTAGTCGTAGCGCGTCTGCTTCGAGAGCCGCTCGCCGACCTGGGTGATGCCCACGTTGGACGAGTTCGCCAGGATGCCCGCGAGCGTCAGGTGCTCGGTCTGGTGGAACTCGGCGTCGCTGATCCGGCCGCCCCACGGGAACGTTCGGCTGTAGGGGACGGTCTCCGGCGTGCCGGTGTTCGCGACGCCCTGGTCGATGGCTGCGGCGGCGATCAGCGACTTGACCGTCGAACCGGGCTCGTACGAGTCGGTGAACGCCTTCGAGCCAAGGTTCGTGACCGGCGTGCCGTCGACGTCGTTCGGGTCGACCGAGTCGGAGTCGGCCACGGCGAGGAGCGATCCGTCGGAGACCTTCATGACGATCGCGGTGCCCGACTGCGCGCCGAGAGCCGTGACCTGCTCATCGAGGTCCTGCTGCACCTGGTACTGGAGGTCTTCGTCGATGGTCGTCATCAGAGTGCCGCCGTCGACCGCCTCCTTGGTCGTGACCGTGCTGCCGGGCAGCTTGACGCCGTCGGCGCCGCGCTCGTAGGTCTGCTCGCCGTTCGTTCCGGCGAGGCACTTGTCGTACATGTACTCGAGGCCCTGCTGCGCGCCGTCGGTGCCGAGGAATCCGACCAGGTTGCCCGCCACCCCGCCGTTGGGGTAGACCCGCGAGGTGGTGCGCTGCGGGGACAGCCACGAGATGCCGAGCTTGACGATCCGGTTGTAGGAGTCGACGTCTACGGCGCTGGCGACCTTCGCGTACAGGCTCGTCTTGTCGGCCGTCAGAGCTTTGAGCACGGTCGAGGACTTCTGCCCGGTCGCGGACGCGATCTGCTTCGACGCCTGCGCCAGCGTGTAGGTCGTCTTCACGCCCTTCTTGGACGTGACGCTGTAACCCGCCTGCGCGTACTTCGGAACGGCGAGGATGTCGTAGCGGAGGACGGTCGCCGCGAGCACCTTGCCGTTCGTGTCGAGGATGTCGCCGCGGTCGCCGTAGAGCGTCTGCGGGACGCTCCTCTTGTCTTGGCTGTCCGTGTTCAGCGACGCGGCCTGGACCACCTGGATGTCGACGAGGCGGACCACGAAGATCGCGACGAGCGCGAAGATCACGATGCCCGCGACCGTCGCGCGACGGCGACGCCCCCGGTGCGCGATCGCGGCCGGACTCAGCTTGCCTCGTCGGGCGTTACTCACAGAGCATTCCTCACCGCTAGCGGGTCTCTGGTGCCGCCAGCTCGTTCGAATTCGACGTTACGGAACCGGTGGCGGATTTCACGTCTGCCGCGCCCGTCGTCGACGTAGAGTCGGCTGAGTCTTTCGCCGCGGTGCTCTTCGTGGACTTCGTCACGACGGGAACGCCCTTGAGGAGGCTGTTCGCCACGAGGTTGTCGCTCGTCGCGGCGTCGGAGGCCGCGGGAGTGGGCGTGCCGAACACCTTGAGCGTGTTCAGGTCGAGGTAGACCGGGTTCTGGTTGCGGACCATTCCGAGGGCTGTCGCGTTGTTGGCGATGTTCTGCGGCGACGACAGCACCTGCAGCTTCTCGGAGTACTTCGCCTCGGACCGGTTCAGAGTCGTCTGCTCGTTCTGCAGCGCCGAGATCTGGTACGCACCCTGGCTCAGGGCGATGCTGATCGCGAGCTGGGTCAGGAGCAGCACGAACAGCGCCGCGGTGGCGATGAGCGCGTAGACGAGCCGGGGTCGCGCGCGGCGCTGGGCCAGGCTCGACACGATCTCGATGGGACTGCGGCGCGGACCCAGATCGTCGAGGACGCTCTCATCGGGCTCGAGGCCGATCTGCGCGGTGGCGAGGGTGGTGCTCATGCCTGTCTCCGGATTCGCTCGGCGGCGCGCAGCCGCACGGGTGTCGCACGAGGGTTGACGTCTTTCTCCTCATCGCTGGCGAGCTCGGCGCCTCGCACGAGGAGGGAGAACTCGGGGCGGTGCTCGGGCAGCTCGACCGGCAGCCCGCGGGGTGCCGTCGACGTCGTCCGTGCCGCGAGCTCGCGCTTGACGAACCGGTCTTCGAGCGACTGGTAGGCGAGCACGACGATCCGCCCGCCGACCGCGATGCGGTCGAGGGCGGTCGGAAGGGCCGACTCGAGGGATGCCAGCTCGGCGTTGACCTCGATGCGCAGGGCCTGGAAGACGCGCTTGGCGGGGTGGCCGGCGCGGCTGAGGGCGGCCGGGGTGGCCTCCTGGAGAAGGTCGACGAGCTCGCCGCTGCGGACGAGAGGCGTGTCGGCACGACGCTCGACGATGCGGCGGGCGTAGCGCGGAGCCAGCTTCTCCTCGCCGTACTCGTAAAAGATGCGGCGGAGCTCCGCCTCGGAGTACGTGGCCAGGATGGTCTCGGCGGTCGTGCCCTGGGTCGGGTCCATCCGCATGTCGAGCGGGGCGTCCTTCGAGTACGAGAACCCGCGGTCGACCTGGTCGAGCTGCAGCGAAGAGACGCCGAGGTCGAAGAGGACCCCCGTCACCTCCGGGATGCCCAGCCCGTCGAGCGCGCGGCCGATGCCGTCGTACTCGGTGTGGACCAGCTTCGCGCGGTCGCCGAACGGGGCGAGCCGCTCCCCCGCGATCGCCAGGGCCTCGGTGTCGCGATCGAGCCCCACGAGGGTGAGCTCGGGGAAGCGCGACAGCATCGCCGACGAATGGCCGCCCATGCCGAGCGTGCAGTCGACGACGACGGCACCGGGCGTGGAGATCGCGGGGGCGAGGAGCTCGAGGGTGCGCTCGAGCAGGACGGGAACGTGGATCTGGTCGTCTGCCATGAGTGACGGAGTCTGATTCCTCGGCCCTGATCCCCATCCATCCCACCTGGCACCGGGGAAGGTGTGCCAGGGGTGGACGGCTGGGAGTCAGGGCCGAGGGCGTCAGAGGAGCCCGGGGATCACCTCCTCCGTGGTGTCGGAGAAGGAGGATTCGTGCTCGTCGTAGTAGCTGTTCCACGCCGCGGTATCCCAGATCTCAGCCCGGTTGCCGGCGCCGATCACGGTGAGGTCGCGGCTGAGGCCGGCGTACGCCCGGAGGTTCGCAGGGATCGTCACACGGTTCTGCTTGTCGGGGATCTCGTCCGAGGCGCCGGACAGGAACAGGCGGAGGTAGTCGCGGGCCTGCTTGCTCGTGATGGGCGCCTTGCGGATGTTCGAGTGGACGACTTCGAACTCGCGCTGACTGAAGACGTACACGCAGCGCTCCTGCCCACGCGTCATCACGAGGCCGGAGGCCAGCTCGTCGCGGAACTTCGCAGGAAGGATGATCCGGCCTTTCTCGTCGAGGCGCGGCGCGTAGGTACCGAGGAACACTGCACGTCACCCCCACTCGCCCGCCGTTTCCTCCACTTTACTCCACACTGCGCCACCAAAGCGATGCCTTGGCCCGAACGGGGGGTCGATGACATGCAAAAACCCCGCAGACACAAGGGTCTGCGGGGTGGAGGAAAATGGAGTGAATCAGGCGTCCGAGGCGCGTTTCACCACAAAAAAGGACCGACCCGGAGGTCGGCCCTTTCAGAAGAAGAGGAGGTCAGCGCTCGTCGCCGCCCTGGCGGCGGTCCCAGCGATCGTTGAGGCGGTCCATCATGCTGCCGCCACCCGCCTTGCGGCCATTGCGCCCGGCGGAGCCGCCCGGAGTGGAGGACTGGGGAGGGACCGGTGCAGGCCCGAGGGAGCCACGTCGACGGGGAGGAGCAATAGCGAAGAGGGCACCCGCAAGAAGGAGGATGAAGCCCGCGACGCCGATGAGCGGCTGGCGGAAGGCGACGCCGGCGACGACGACGGCGACACCTGCCAACGCACCGAGGATGCCCACGACGACCAGCGTGTAACTCGGTCGTCCTCGACGCGAGTTCATGGTGGTGACGAAGTCGGAGTCGTTGTTGTAGAGGCTGCGCTCCATCTCTTCGAGCAGCCGCTGCTCCTGTTCGGAAAGAGGCATCTTGATTTCCCTTCAGGCTGAGCCTCTTCAGGCGGAGCCCCTTCGGGCTGAGCCTCTTCAGGCAGAGCCCCTACAGGCTGAGCCTGAGACTGGTGGTGCTGGCACGGAATCGCCCGGTCGGACCGGTCGTTTCGTGCGCGGCTGGTGGCTACCGATCTTACGACCGCCAGCTGTGGTTAGGCTAGGCGGCGTGGCTGAGAGTACGCGGTTAGTAGACGTCGTTCAAGACCGGATCGATACCTTCCTCCGGGGACAGCGTCCGCATCTGGACAGCATCGGCTCGGACCTCGACCCCTTCTCCCGTTTCTCGGCCGATCTGCTGCACGGCGGCAAGCGGTTCCGGGCCCTCTTCTGCTACTGGGGATGGCAGTCCGTCGCGGGTCTGGCCACCAGCTTCGACCCGCTCTCCAGCGGCTCGGGTCGAGAGGCGCTCGCGAGCGTCATGACGGCGTCGGCCGGCCTGGAGTTCTTCCACGCAGCGGCGCTCGTGCACGACGACATCATGGACAACAGCGACACCCGTCGCGGGCAGCCGGCAGCCCATCGCCGCTTCGAAGGCCTTCACCGCGACGAGTCCTGGCTCGGCGACGGCGAGGCCTTCGGGCGCAACGCCGCGCTCCTCTTCGGCGACCTCCTCCTCTCGTGGAGCGACGAGCTCGTCTCGGAGGCGTTCGACTCGCTCGAGTCGCGCGCGGCTGCCCTCGCGGCGCGGCGCGAGTTCAACCGCATGCGCACCGAGGTGACGGTCGGGCAGTACCTCGACATCCTGGAGGAGAGCGCCTGGGGCAGCGTCGACGACGAGCTCCTGCTGTCGAGGGCGCAGCGCGTCATCGTCTACAAGTCGGCGAAGTACTCGGTCGAGGCGCCCCTGCGGATCGGCGCGGCGATGGCCGGGGCCGAGACGCCGGCGCTCGACGCGCTGAGCGCCTTCGGCCTGCCGCTCGGCATCGCCTACCAGCTGCGCGACGACCTCCTGGGCGTCTTCGGCGACCCGCAGGTGACCGGGAAGCCCGCCGGCGACGATCTCCGCGAGGGCAAGCGCACCGTGCTGATCGCGACCGCGCGGGCTACCCTCCCCGCCAACGCGGTCCGGCTGCTGGACGAGCTGCTGGGAGACCCGGAGCTCGACGACGACCAGGTCCAGATGCTGCAGGCGACGATCCGCGAGTCGGGTGCTGTCGACGCGATCGAGGAGTCGATTGCCGAGCAGGTCGAGAAAGCGCAGCGCGCGATCATCTCGGCGCCCCTGTCGGGCAGTGCTCGGCAGCAGCTCTCGCAGCTGGCCGAGACCGTCACGGCCCGCAGCGCCTGAGGGCGTCGCTGCCGCGGGGGGCGCCAGCCCGACAGATCAGAGCATCGACTGCGCGACG
Organism: Frondihabitans sp. OV104; assembly: GCF_057787745.1. NCBI lineage: Bacteria > Bacillati > Actinomycetota > Actinomycetes > Micrococcales > Microbacteriaceae > Frondihabitans > Frondihabitans sp. OV104. Next base: position 920,861 of record NZ_CM173541.1, on the reverse strand, counting down.
CGCCGCACCTCGGCCTTCCGCCCCGCCTGAAGCGCCGCGACCGGGCTCGTCCCCAGCGCGTCGTCGTCCGACAGAAGCCAGTCGAGGGCCTCGTCGTCGGTGAAGTGGTTGTCGGCGAGCACCGTGAGGGTGCCGCGGATCTCGTGCATGGGCTCGCCGTCGACGATGAGCACCGCGGGGATCTTGCGGACGCCGTCGACCCGGGTCGCGATGAGCACGTGCTCTTCGAGGAGGCGCCGCACGCGGCTTGCGGTGGTGCCGAGCTTCTCCGCTGCATCGGGGAGGGTCAGCCAGGCCGTGTCTGCGAACCAGGGTCGCGTCGAGAGTTCGGTCACCCCTCAAGAGTGCCACGGGTTCGCGGGGGCCGGTGCCCCTCCCCCGCTTTGGGGCCCGAGTCACATCAGCCACACCCGCCTCATGAGTTGACTCGCCTATACAGGTGTGTCACGGTTGACGACGTCGACACGCCGGTCGGGCGCCGTCGGATCACACCAGGGGACATCAATGACCGAACAGGAACGACCCGCATCCCGCACGGCCGCGTACCGGATCGGACGCGGCATGCTCGGCACCGTCCCGATCGTGCTCGCCTCGTCGATGCTCGTCAGCGCGAACGTCACCGGACCGCTCCTGGCGGCCGACCACGTCCAGCCGCACCAGAAGCGCCCTGGCGTGAGCCCCGACCCAGTGAGGGCGACGGAGTCGACCACGTTCGACCTGACGGCCGTCACCACCGACACGCCCGACGTCGAACTCGCCTCGGCGCACATCGAGACGGCCTCCGCGCCCACCACCTACTCGGTCAAGAAGGGCGACACGGTCTCGAGCATCGCCGGCCGGTACGGCCTCTCCACCGCGTCGGTGCTCGCGATGAACGGCCTGAGCTGGAAGTCGACGATCTACCCCGGACAGACGCTGCACCTGTCGTCGGCCAAGGCGAGCGCCGGCACGACGACGAAGAGCACCGCCTCGACGACGAGCGCCGGAGGCCGCTACACCGTGGTGCGGGGCGACACGCTCTCGTCGATCGCCGCGCGGCACGGTGTGACCACGGCCGCCCTGTTGAAGGCGAACGGCCTGGGGCTCGCCAGCATCATCTACCCCGGACAGAAGTTGACGATCCCGGGAAAGGGGACCACCTCGAGTTCCAGCGTCCCCTCTGCCTCGTCGTCGAGCTCGTCGAGCTCGCACTACGTCATCCGGTCGGGCGACACGCTCTCGTCGATCGCCAAGGCGCACTCGACCACGGTCGAGAAGCTGATGAGCGCCAACGGCCTCAGCTGGACCAGCACGATCTACGCCGGCAAGAAGCTGACGATCCCGTCGAAGGCGGCGACCGTCACGGCGGCCTCGACCGCGACCAGCCCCGTGCAGAAGTCGGGCTCGGTGCCCGCGTCGGCCCTCGACGCCGAGCAGCGCGCCAATGCCCGCACGATCATCGCCGTCGGACGGTCGCTGGGCGTCAGCGACTACGGCATCGTCATCGCCCTCGCGGCGGCGGCCCAGGAGTCGAGCCTCTACAACCTGTCGTCGGGCGATCGCGACTCGGTGGGGCTGTTCCAGCAGCGGCCGAGCCAGGGCTGGGGCTCGAGGAAGCAGCTGCTCGACACCGCCCACGCGGCGCGGCTGTTCTACGGCGGATCGCACAACCCGAACGCCGGGTCGACGTCCGGGCTGCTCGACGTGCGCGGCTGGTCGCGCATGACCGTGACGCAGGCCGCGCAGTCGGTGCAGCGCTCGGCGTACCCGACGGCGTATGCCAAATGGGAGCGGTCGGCGCGCATCTGGCTCGCGAGCCTGTAGGGGCTGCCCGCCGTACGCCCAGAACGGGGCAACTCGACGCCGAGAACGCCCGGAACTGGGCAACTCGTTGCCGGGAAGGCCCGGATCCGGGCAACTCGCACATAACGGTTTGACCCTCGGCGGTGAGCCGCGACTGGGGGTCGCCCCGCTTTCCGTAGCATTCTCGGCGTGAGCTCCAGCCAATCCGACCCGATGATCGGCCGTCTGATCGACGGTCGATACCAGGTCCGCTCACGCATCGCCCGCGGCGGCATGGCGACGGTCTACCTCGCCTCCGACCAGCGGCTCGAGCGCCCGGTCGCCGTGAAGATCATGCACGGCCACCTCGCCGACGACGAGAACTTCAAGGAGCGCTTCATCCAGGAGGCGCGCTCGGCCGCCCGGCTGGCGCACCCCAACGTCGTCAACGTCTACGACCAGGGGCAGGACGACGAGTCGGCCTACATCGTCATGGAGTATTTGCCCGGCATCACGCTGCGCGAGCTCCTCCAGGACCACCGCGTGCTCACCGCCGACCAGGCGACCGACATCCTGGAGGCCGTGCTCGCCGGTCTCGCGGCCGCCCACCGCTCCGGCATCGTGCACCGCGACCTCAAGCCCGAGAACGTGCTGCTGGCGGACGACGGCCGCATCAAGATCGGCGACTTCGGCCTCGCCCGCGCCGCCTCCGCCAACACGGCCACCGGTGCGGCGCTGCTCGGGACGATCGCGTACCTCTCTCCTGAGCTCGTGACCCGCGGCATCGCCGACACCCGCAGCGACATCTACGCCCTCGGCATCATGCTCTTCGAGATGCTCACCGGCGAGCAGCCGTACAAGGGCGACCAGCCGATGCAGATCGCCTACCAGCACGCCAACGACACCGTGCCGATGCCGAGCTCGGTGAATCCGCGCGTTCCCGCCGAGCTCGACGAGCTGGTGCTGTGGGCGACAGCCCGCGACCCCGACCAGCGGCCCCGCGACGCCCGCGCCATGCTCGACCACCTGCTCGAGCTGCAGCGCGGCGGCGGAGCGCCCACGGGCATCCAGAAGACCATGGTGCTGCCGGCCGCGATGGCACCGGTCGGCCCGGCCCCGGCGCAGAGCACCGGGCCGACGTCCGGCCCCGGCTCCACCGGCGACACCCTGATCCTCGCGAAGGGCCGCCACCGCACCGGGCCGGTCCTGCCCGCCGGAGCGCCGACCGACAACGCCGCCGCCCTGACCCGCAAGGCGCGCGCCCGCCGCCGCCGCGGCGTCGTCTGGCTCGCCATCGTCATCGTCCTCGCCCTCGTCGCCGGCGCGGTCGGCTGGTGGTTCTCGAACGGCCCGGGCGCCCACGCCGTCGTCCCGTCGATCGCGAACTCCAGCGTCGCGCAGGCGACGTCGACGCTCGAGGGCGACGGCTTCGCGGTCAGCTCCCAGCGGGTCAAGCAGTTCGACCCCGACATCGCCATCGGCCAGGTGCTCGGCACCCGGCCCCGCGGCGGCGCGACGGTGGCCAAGGGCGCCAAGGTCGTGCTCGTGATCTCGCAGGGACCGCAGTCGCTGCCCTTCCCCGCCGTCGTCGGCGAGGCCGAAGACACCGCGAAGTCGCAGCTCGGCTCGTTCACCGTAGGCGACTCGACCTACCGATTCGACGGGTCGGCCGCTAAAGGCACCGTGCTGTCGGTCGCCGGCAAGAACTCGGCCGGCGACACCGTCGACCTCGGCTCGGCCACGACATACAAGGAGAAGCGTCCGGTCACTCTCACCGTGTCGCTCGGCGGAGTACCCGACGTCACGGGCAAGGCGCTCTCTGACGCGCAGTCCACGCTCGAGGCCGTCAACCTGCAGGGCGTCGAGGCGTCGAGCGAGTACAGCGACAGCGTGCCCCAGGGTCAGGTGATCCGCCAGGCGGCGGCGGCCGACGGCGCGGTCGTCGAAGGCTCGACGATCGACCTCGTCGTGTCGAAGGGGCCGCAGCCGATCACGGTGCCCGACGTCACAGGCAAGTCGATCCGCTCCGCCGAGGAGCAGCTCACCGGGCTCGGCTTCAAGGTCGCCTACAAGGCGTGCACGCCGGCGGCGGCCTGCGTGCTCGTCAACTGGAAGTCGCTGCTCACCGTGTCGAGCTCCGACCCCGGCGCGACAGCGACCGGCTTCCGGGGCGACACGATCACGCTCAAGTACAACGCGTTCGGGATCGGCTAGGCCGGAGGGCCGGCCGCCCGAAATTCAAGGAGATTCTCGGCCTCGTCGACGGCGCGACAGCGATCTCGGGCCGCTGCGGCAAATATCTCCTTGAATTTTGGCGGGGGGCACAAGACGAGACCCCCGCCGACGGGAGTCGACGGGGGTCTCGGGGCTGGGCGCGGCGCCGCTAGTTGTTGCCGGCGAGCTCTTCGGCGACGAGGAACGCGAGCTCGAGCGACTGCATGTGGTTCAGGCGCGGGTCGCAGAGGCTCTCGTAGCGCGTCGCGAGGGTGGCCTCGTCGATGTGCTCCGATCCGCCGAGGCACTCTGTGACGTCGTCGCCGGTGAGCTCGATGTGGATGCCGCCCGGGTGGGTGCCCGCGGCGCGATGCGACTCGAAGAAGCCCTTGACCTCGTCGACGATCTCTTCGAAGCGCCGGGTCTTGTAGCCGGAGGGCGTCGTCATGCCGTTGCCGTGCATGGGGTCGCTGACCCACAGCGGAGTCGCGTCGGCGCCCTTGATGGCCTCGAGCAGCGGCGGCAGGGCGTCGCGGATCGTGCCGGCGCCCATGCGCGTGATGAACGTGAGACGGCCGGGCTCGCGCTCGGGGTCGAGCTTGTCGATGAGCCGCATCATGTCGTCGGGCGTCGTCGTCGGGCCGAGCTTGACGCCGATCGGGTTGCGCACCCGCGACAGGAAGTCGACGTGCGCACCGTCGAGGTCGCGCGTGCGCTCGCCGATCCACTGGAAGTGGCTCGACAGGGCGTACGGGGTGCCGGTGCGCGAGTCGATCCGGGTCATGGGGCGCTCGTAGTCCATGAGCAGCGCCTCGTGGCAGGTGTAGAACTCGGCGCGCTTCATCTCGTCGAAGTCGGCGCCGGCGGCCTCCATGAAGCGGACGGCCTTGTCGATCTCTTTGGCGAGGTGCTCGTACATGACGTTCGCGGGGTTCGAGGCGAAGCCCTTGTTCCACGAGTGCACCTGGCGCAGGTCGGCAAACCCGCCCTGGGTGAAGGCCCGGATCAGGTTCAGCGTCGAGGCGCTGGTGTGGTACCCGCGGACGAGGCGCGCAGGATCCGGCTGCCGTGACTCGGGGGTGAAGTCGTACCCGTTGATGATGTCGCCGCGGTACGCCGGAAGCGTCACGCCGTCGCGGGTCTCGAAGTCGCTGGAGCGCGGCTTCGCGAACTGGCCGGCCATGCGGCCCATCTTGATGACGGGCACGCTGGCGCCGTAGGTGAGCACGACGGCCATCTGCAGGATCGTCTTGACCCGGTTGCGGATGTTGTCGGCCGTGGCGTCGGCGAAGGTCTCGGCGCAGTCGCCGCCCTGGAGGAGGAACGCGTTGCCGGCGGCCGCCTCGGCGAGACGGGCGCGGAGCGTGTCGACCTCGCCGGCGAAGACCAGCGGCGGGTACGTGGCGATCTCGGCCGAAGCCGCTTCGACGGCCGTCGAGTCGGCCCACTGCGGCTGCTGCTTGATGGGGAGCGTGCGCCAATAGTCCAGTCCTGCGATCACGTCGGGATCGGCGGAGATGACTGGGAAATCGGTCTGGAGCACGGCGTCCTCAATTAGGTGATGGCAGGTCGTCGATCAGTCGATCTCGACCAGGGGAGCCTATCGCGAAAGGACGGCTCGCCTCTCCTTGACCGAAGACGCGTAGACGTCGGCGTATTCCTGCCGACTGAGGGTCGCCAGCTCGTGCATGATCTCGTCGGTGATGGAGCGCAGGATGAACCGGTCGCCCTCCAGACCCTCGAAGCGGCTGAAGTCGAGGGGCTCGCCGAAGACGACCCCGATGCGGTGCAGGTGAGGCCGCTTCGAGCCGGTGATCATGACCTTCTGGGTGTCGATCATGGCGACGGGGATGACGCGGACGCGACCCTCGAGGATCATGCGCGCGACGCCGGTGCGACCGCGGTACAGGCGCCCGTCGGGGCTGCGCGTGCCCTCAGGGTAGATGCCGAGCTGCTCGCCCCGGGCGAGCACGGCGAGGCCGGTGTTGAGCGAGGCCTCGGAGGCCTTGCCGCCAGAGCGGTCGATCGAGAGCTGGCCGGTGGCGTTGAAGAACAGCTTGGTCAGCATGCCGCGCACGCCGCGCCCGGTGAAGTAGTCGCTCTTGGCCAGGAACGAGATGCGGCGCTCGAGCACCAGGGGCAGGAAGATCGAGTCGACGAACGAGAGGTGGTTCGACGCGAAGATCACGGGGCCCGACTCGGGCACGTGCTGCTTGCCGACGACCCAGGGCCGGAAGACGGACAGCAGGATCGGCCGGAAGAGGAACGTCTTCATGATCCAGTAGAACATCGGCGGTCTCCCTTGGCTGCGTCGGGCGTAGGCAGTCTAGAGCTTGGCCGCGTGCGTGCGGGCCAGGTCGGCGGCACCCACGACGCCGGCGTCGTTGACGAGCTCGGCGATGACGAAGTCGGGCTCGGGGTGGAAGCCGCGGGCTGGGAGATGCTCGAGGTAGGCGTCGCGCACGGGCTTCAGCAGCAGCTCGCCGGCCTGGGCGACGCCGCCGCCGAACACGAACAGCTGCGGGTCGAGGATCACGCTGAGCGACGCGCACGCCTGGCCGAGCCAGGTGCCGAGCTCGGCGAGGGCCTCGAGCGCGCCGGGGTCGCCTGCGGCCATGAGGCCGGCCACGTCGTGGCCGGTCAGCTCGCCGTTCTTCACGCGGATGTCGCCAAGCGCCTTGCCGGTCGCGCCGCCGCGGTCGGCGACCTCGCCGGCCATGCGCAGCAGGGCACGGCCCGAGCCGTACTGCTCGATGCAGCCGCGGGCCCCGCAGCCGCACTCGAGGCCGCCGGGCACGATGCGCATGTGGCCGAGCTCGCCGCCGGTGCCGAAGCCGCCGCGGAACAGGCGGTCTTCGGTGACGATCGCTCCGCCGACGCCGGTGCCGATGGTGAGCATGGTCATGTCGCTGACGAGGCGGCCGGCTCCGAAGCGGAACTCGGCCCAGCCGGCCGCGTTCGCGTCGTTGTCGATGGTGATGTCGAGGTCGAGCTTCTCGCTCAGGCGCGCGCGGAGAGGCTCGTTGCGCCACGGGATGTTCGGCGTGTAGTAGACGGTCGACTGGGCGGCGTCGATGAAGCCGGGTGCGGCGACGCCGGCGGCGATCACGTCTCCCCCGGAGGTCGGCGCGACCTGCTGGAGCTCGTCGATCATGGCGACGACCGCGTCGACGATCGCCTGCGAGTCGTTGCCGGTGGGGGTCGGAACCCGCCTCTCGGCGACGATCTCGCCGAGCTCGGTGACCACGCCCCCTGCGATCTTCGTCCCGCCGATGTCGATTCCGATTGCCTGCACGAGCAATCACTCTACCCGGCGCGGCGCGGGCAGAGGGCGGCCCCGCCACGGGTCCGGACGGGTGGCCGCTACAGTGGAACGGCCCGACCCCGGGCGAGAGGAGCTGCCCGTGGACGACCCCGTCGAGGCCGAAGTCTCACAACCGGCGCTCCTGCCCGACGGCACGATCGGCGCCCTGGTCGTCCCGGCTCTCGAGGCCGCGCCCGAGGCCGCTCTGATCGCGATCCCTGACGCGTTCGGCGGCTGGTTCGATCTGACGGCGGGCGAGTTCCTGCATCGGGCTCGCTCTCTGGCGTCCGGATTCATGGCGGCCGGGCTGCAGGCGGGCGACGTGATCGCCGTGCTCAGCACCAGCCGGTTCGAGGTGGCCCTCGTCGACCTCGCCGCCGCTCTGGCCGGCGCCGTCGTGCTCTCCCTCTCTCCTCTCGACGGGCCCACCGAGCTGCTCGCCGTGCTCGAGGAGACCCGTGCCCGCGCCGTCGTCGTCGAGACGGTGCGCGACTTCGCCCGGTTCGACGAGATCCACGGCGACCTGCCCCTGGTGGCCGAGGCCTGGCAGATCGGCCTCGGCGACCTCGACAAGCTCGCCGAGCTCGGTGCCGGGATCAGCGCGCAGGAACTCGCGGCTCGCGCCGCGGCCGTCGACCCCGCCTCCGTCGCCGCGCTGATGGCCGACTCCGCCGGCGTCGTCGTCGAGCTCACGCACGCCGACCTGGTGTCGCGGGCCGTCGAGCTCGGCCTCGCCCTGGCGGGGTCGGGGGCCCTCGACGGGGAGGACGCCGCCGTGCTGCAGATCCTGCCGGGTACAGACGCCTTCGCCCGCGTCACGACGCTGCTCGCCCTCTCGACCGGCTCGCGCCTGGGCCACCTCGCCGACCCGGCGCGGCTCATCGAGTCTCTGGCGTCGTTCCGGCCGACGCTGCTCGTCGCCCGCCCGGCGACCTATGAGGCCGTCGAGGAGGCCACGCTCGCTCGCGCCGAGCAGACCAGCCGGGGCCCTGCGCTGAAGCAGGCGCTCGAGGTGGCGGTCGAGCACTCGGCCGCGCTCGAGGCCGGGACCGTGCCGCGCGGGCTCAAGACCCGGTTCGCCCTCGCCGACGCGCTCGTGCTGAGGGGCCTGCGGAAGGCCGTCGGCGGCCGCGTGCGCGTCGTCGTGTCGTTGGCCGACGAGGAGTCGCTGCCGCTGCGGCTGCGGCACCTGATGCGCGCGCTCGACGTGCGACCCCTCGAGGCGCTCGGCGGAGTGCGGACCACCGGCCCGGCCCTCGTCGAGCGGTACGACGACGCGTTCGAGCGGCCCGTCGGCGGGGTCGGCGCCCCGCTCGCCGGCGTCGAGGTGGCCGTGGGCCCCGACGGCGGCATCGGCCTGCGCGGAGCCGGCGTCGTCCCGCCCGACGGCGCGGACTGGCTCGACACCGGCCTCTTCGGCGAGGTCGAGGGCGGTCGGGTCTTCCTCGCCGACCGCTGACTCGCCTGGCGGCTTCGCCGGGGTCGGCCGCGCGCCGAGATGGCCCCTGCCGTCGCCGAGCCACCGCCGACCCGACGCCCACGGCCACCTCGCGCGCCCCGGCGCCGGCCGGCCTGACGTCGCCGTGCCCACGCACGCGCCGAGATGGCCCCCGCCGTCGCCGAGCCTCCGGCAGCCCGACGCCCACGGCCACCTCGCGCAGCCCGGCGCCGGCCGGCCTGACGTCGCCGCGCCGCGCGCACACGCCGAGATGGCCCCCGCCGTCGCCGAGCCACCGGCAGCCCGACGCCCACGGCCACCTCGCGCGCCCCGGCGCCGGCCGGCACCACGCCCCCGCGGCGCAGCCGCGAAGGGCGCACGGGGTCAGAACCAGTCGCTCTCCCGGATCTGCCTCATGGCATCGCGCTTGATCTCGGGATCGAGGCCCATCACGTAGAGCTGCCCGTCGAGGTGGTCGGTCTCGTGCTGGAGCGCCTGCGCCATGAGGCCCTCGCCCTCGAGCACGACGGGGTTGCCGTCGAGGTCGACGCCCTCGACGCGAGCCCATGGGAACCGCCGGCGCGGGAAGTAGAACCCGGGCACCGAGAGGCAGCCCTCGTCGACGAGGTCGGCCTCGCCTCGCGTCTCGACGAGCACGGGGTTGAGCACGTAGCCGATCTCGCCGTCGACGTTGTAGCTGAACGCCCGGAGGCCGACGCCGATCTGGCAGGCGGCGACTCCCGCGCGGCCGGGGAGGGTGACGGTGTCGAGGAGATCCTGCACCAGATCGGCGAGGCCGGGGTCGCCGACCGTCACCGGGTCGGAGGGGCTGCGCAGGACGGGGTCGCCGAACAGGCGGATGGGGCGGTCGGTCATTCCGGGAGACTCCAGTGCGGCGAGATCAGGGGGCGGACTATTTCACCACGACCAGGAGGTCGCCGGCGTCGACCTGCTGCGTCACGGGGATGGCGAGGCGCTCGACGACGCCGGCCACCGGGCTGGTGATCGCCGCCTCCATCTTCATCGCCTCGATGGTCGCGATGGCGGCCCCGGCCTCCACGCGATCGCCCGCGGCGACCTTGAGCGTCACGACGCCCGAGAACGGCGCCGCGACCTCGCCGGGCTGCGTGCGGTCGGCCTTCTCAGCCGACTTCTGCGAGACCTCGATCGACCGGTCGCGGATGAACACCGGGCGCAGCTGGCCGTTGATCGTCGTCATGACCGTGCGCACGCCCTTGTCGTCCGCCTCGCCGATGGCCTCCAGGCCGATGTAGAGGTTCACGCCGCGCGAGACGGGCACCGTGTGCTCGACGCCGGGCTTGAGGCCGTAGAGGTAGTCGGGCGTGGCGACGACCGACAGGTCTCCGTAGGTGTCGACGACCTCGCGGTACTGCTTCGTCGGGCCGGCGAACAGGAGGCGGTTCAGGGTCTCCTGCCGTGCGCGGCCGGGCTCCTTCAAGAGCTCCAGGTCGGCAGGATCGACGGGCTCCACCCCGATCTTCACGTCGCGGCCCGCCAGCACCTTCGTGCGGAACGGCTCGGGCCACCCGCCGGGCAGATCGCCGAGCTCGCCGGCCATGAAGCCGATGACGCTGTCGGGGATGTCGAACTTCGACGGGTCGGCCTCGAACTCGGCAGGGTCGGCGTCCGCCGCCGCGAGCTGCAGGGCGAGGTCGCCGACGACCTTGGACGACGGCGTGACCTTCGTCGGGCGGCCCAGGATCCGGTTGGCCGCGGCGTACCAGTCCTCGACCTTCTCGAACTGGTCGCCGAGGCCGAGGGCGATGGCCTGCTGGCGCAGGTTCGACAGCTGGCCGCCGGGGATCTCGTGCGAGTAGACGCGGCCGGTGGGGCCGGGCAGGCCCGACTCGAACGGCTTGTAGACGCGGCGCACGGCCTCCCAGTACGGCTCGAGGTCGCTCACGGCGGCGAGCGAGAGGCCGGTGTCGCGCTCGGTGTGCGCGAGGGCTGCCACGAGAGCCGAGGCGGACGGCTGCGACGTCGTGCCGGCCATCGGCGCGCTGGCGACGTCGACGGCGTCGGCTCCGGCGCGCGCCGCGGCGAGCAGCGTGGCCAGCTGGCCGCCGGCGGTGTCGTGCGTGTGCACGTGCACGGGCAGGTCGAAGCGCTCGCGCAGGGCGCCGACGAGCTTCTCGGCGGCGCTGGCGCGGAGAAGACCCGCCATGTCCTTGATCGCGATGATGTGCGCGCCGGCGTCGACGATCTGCTCGGCGAGGCGGAGGTAGTAGTCGAGCGTGTACAGCTCTTCGCTCGGGTCCAGGAGGTCGGCGGTGTAGCACAGGGCGACCTCGGCGACGGTGGTGCCGGTCGCCAGCACGGCGTCGATCGCCGGGCGCATCTGCGACACGTCGTTGAGCGCGTCGAAGATGCGGAAGATGTCGACGCCCGTCGCGGCGGCCTCGTGGACGAACGCCTCGGTCACCTCGGTCGGGTACGGCGTGTACCCGACGGTGTTGCGGCCGCGCAGGAGCATCTGGATGGCGATGTTCGGGAGCGACTCGCGGAGCGACGCGAGCCGCTGCCACGGGTCCTCGCCGAGGAAGCGAAGGGCGACGTCGTAGGTCGCCCCGCCCCAGGCCTCGACGCTGAAGAGGTCGGGGGTCATGCGCGCGACGTACGGCGCGACGGCGAGGAGGTCCTTCGAGCGGACGCGGGTGGCCAGGAGCGACTGGTGGGCGTCGCGCATCGTCGTCTCGGTGACCGCCAGGCGGGTCTGGGCGCGGAGGGCGCCGGCGAACCCCGCCGGGCCGAGCTCGAGGAGCTGCTGTCGAGTTCCTGCGACCGGGGCCTCGGTGAGGTCGATCGACGGGAGCTTGAGCGCGGGGTCGATCGCGCCCTCGCCGTGGCCGTTGGGCTGGTTCACCGTGACGTCGGCGAGCCAGGTGAGGATCTTGGTGCCGCGGTCGCGCGAGACGTGGCCCTCGAAGAGCTGGGGTCGCTCCTCGATGAAGGCGGTGCTGAGGTCGCCCGCGGCGAAGGCCGGGTCTTCGAGGACGGCCTGCAGGAACGGGATGTTCGTCGAGACGCCGCGGATGCGGAACTCGGCGAGCCCGCGCTTGGCGCGCGTGACCGCCGCCGTGAAGTCGCGGCCGCGCGCGGTCATCTTGACCAGCATCGAGTCGAAGTGCGGGCTGATCTGCGTGCCGGGGTTGATCGTTCCGCCGTCGAGGCGGATGCCCGAGCCGCCCGGCGATCGGTACGTCGTGATGCGGCCGGTGTCGGGGCGGAAGCCGGCGTTCGGGTCTTCGGTGGTGATGCGGGTCTGGAGGGCCGCGCCGTGCAGGTGGATGTCGCTCTGCTCGAGGTGCAGGTCGGCGAGGGTCTGGCCGGACGCGATGCGCATCTGCGTCAGGACGAGGTCGACGTCGGTGACCTCTTCGGTGACCGTGTGCTCGACCTGGATGCGCGGGTTCATCTCGATGAAGACGTGCTGGCCGGCGCGCTCCCCCGCGGTATCGAGCAGAAACTCGACCGTGCCGGCGTTGACGTAGCCGATCGACTTCGCGAAGGCGATCGCGTCGCGGTACATCGCCTGGCGGATGCCCTCGTCGAGGTTCGGCGCCGGGGCGATCTCGACGACCTTCTGGTGGCGGCGCTGCACCGAGCAGTCGCGCTCGAAGAGGTGGACGGTCTCGCCGGTCGCGTCGGCGAGCACCTGCACCTCGATGTGGCGGGGACGCACGACCGCCTGCTCGACGAACATGGTCGGGTCGCCGAACGCGCTGTCGGCCTCGCGCATGGCTGCCTCGAGCGCGGCGCGGAGGTCTTCGGGCTCATCGACCCGGCGCATGCCGCGCCCGCCTCCGCCGGCGACGGCCTTGGCGAAGACGGGGAAGCCGATCTCGTCGGCACCGCTGATGAGCTCCTCGATGTCGCGACTGGCGGGCGTCGACTTCAGGACGGGCACTCCGGCGGCGATCGCCTTCTCTTTCGCGGTGACCTTGTTGCCGGCCATCTCGAGCACGTGCTGGCCCGGGCCGATGAAGGTGATGCCGGCTCTGGCAGCGGCCTCGGCGAGCTCCGGGTTCTCAGAGAGGAAGCCGTAGCCCGGGTAGATGGCGTCGCAGCCCGACTCGACGGCGACGCGCACGATCTCGGCGACGTCGAGGTACGCGCGGACCGGGTGGCCGATCTCGCCGATCTGGTACGCCTCGTCGGCCTTGAGCCGGTGCATCGAGTTGCGGTCTTCGTACGGGTAGACGGCCACGGTGCGGGCACCGAGCTCATAGGCCGCCCGGAAGGCGCGGATCGCGATTTCGCCGCGGTTGGCTACGAGGATCTTGGAGAACACAGGGTTCGTGCCTTTCGGAGGGGCCGGCGCCGCACCTGGGAATCCCTCGGATCGCCCCGCGGTTCGCTGTCGGCTTTTAGGTGCTTCAACAGTAGTGAAGCTATCGTGTTCAACGTGCATGTACTCAGCGTCAGCTCACTCAAAGGCGGCGTCGGCAAGACGACCGTGACGCTCGGACTCACGTCGGCGGCCTTCGCCAAGGGCCTACGGACCCTGGTCGTCGACCTCGACCCGCAGTCCGACGTGTCCACGGGCCTCGACATCACGGTGGCCGGACACCTCAACGTCGCCGACGTCCTCGCCTCCCCGAAAGAGAAGACGGTGCGCGCGGCGATCGCGCCCTCCGGCTGGACGAAGGGGCGCCAGGGCAAGATCGACGTCATGATCGGCAGCCCGTCGGCCATCAACTTCGACGGGCCGCACCCGTCGATCCGCGACATCTGGAAGCTGGAGGAGGCCCTCGCGAACGTCGAGGCCGACTACGACCTCGTGCTCATCGACTGCGCGCCGTCGCTCAACGCACTCACGCGCACCGCGTGGGCGGCGTCCGACCGCGTCACCGTCGTCACCGAGCCCGGCCTCTTCTCGGTGGCCGCCGCCGACCGCGCCCTCCGCGCGATCGAGGAGATCCGCCGCGGCCTCTCGCCTCGCCTCCAGCCCCTCGGCATCATCGTGAACCGGGCGCGCGTGCAGTCGCTCGAGCACCAGTTCCGGATCAAGGAGCTGCGCGACATGTTCGGGCCGCTCGTGCTCTCGCCTCAGCTGCCGGAGCGGACGTCGCTGCAGCAGGCGCAGGGTGCCGCGAAGCCTCTGCACGTGTGGCCCGGCGAATCGGCGCAGGAGATGGCGCGCAACTTCGACCAGCTGCTCGAGCGCATCATGCGCACGGCCAAGATCGGCGACTACGCCGAGACGCCCGCGCCCCGCTAGAGACCCTCCTACGGCGCCAGACACACTGCAACGGCGAGAACGGCAGTCCGCGGACTGCCGTTCTCGCCGTTCTCGGGTGTCTAGGCCGTACGGGTGCGGCGGGCCGCGAGTTCGTCGGCTGGGTCCATCGCGGGCGTCGAGTCGAGCTCGACCAGGCTGTGCTCGACCTCGCGCAGCACCTTGCCGACGGCGATCCCGAAGACGCCCTGACCGCGCGACACGAGGTCGATGACCTCGTCGTTCGAGGTGCACAGGTAGACGGAGGCGCCGTCGCTCATGAGCGTCGTCTGGGCGAGGTCGTTGACCCCGGACTCGCGGAGCTGGTTGACGGCGGTGCGGATCTGCTGGAGCGAGATGCCGGTGTCGAGGAGCCGCTTGACGAGCTTGAGCACGAGGATGTCTCGGAAGCCGTAGAGGCGCTGCGATCCTGAGCCCGATGCACTGCGGACGGTCGGCTCGACGAGGCCGGTGCGGGCCCAGTAGTCGAGCTGGCGGTAGCTGATGCCGGCGGCGCGGGCGGCGGCGGTGCCGCGGTAGCCGTGATCGTCTTCGAGCTCGACCATTCCGTCGGTGAACAGCAGCTCTTCGCCGTAGGCCGGGGTGGTCGAGGGGCGAGAACCGTCGCTGAAGGCCTCCTCGGGGGAACCTGTCTCGCTCATGAAGTGCCTCTCACGTTGCCGACCACGCTGGACATTGACACATTAACGTTCAACATCGGGTTGATGGTTGTACCTGGGTCAACCGTACAGGCGGGCCCGCCTCGACCCGGCGACATTCGCCACCCTCGGGGCGGCGTGTCGCAGGTCGTCAGAGCAGTCTACGTATCGAGGCGGCCGAGCGCAGTGCGGATCAGCGATCCGCGCACGATCTCGAGCTGCTCGGCGATCTCGCGGGCCATCTCGGCGACGCGCGCGCGACCGGCGGCGTCGCGCCGACGGGCCGACGGTGCCACGGCGCTCTCGATGAGGCCGAGCTCGCGATCGGCGGCGGCGCGGAGGGCCCGGAGGTGACGCGGCTCGATGCCCGACTTCTTCAGCTCGACGAGAGCGGAGACGACGTGCACCGACTCGTCGCCGTAGAGATCGGTGGCCGGAATCAGCGAGGTGCCGACAGCGTCGTCGACGAGCGCCGCCGTGGCACCGGTCTCGGCGATGAGCTCGTCGCGGCTGAGCCGGCGGGGCTGAGCCAGCATCGAGGTCGGCGCTGCGCCCGTGGGGAGGTTCACGGGGCGGCCGGCGTCGAGATCGTCGAGGTGCCCCCGGATCACCTTCAGCGGGAGGTAGTGGTCTCGCTGGAGCCCGAGGATGAACCGGAGGCGCTCGACGTCGTCGGGCGAGAACTTGCGGTAGCCCGAGGCGGTGCGCACGGGGGTGACGAGCTGGCGCTCTTCGAGAAACCGGAGCTTGGAGTTCGAGAGGTCGGGGAAGTCAGGCTTGAGGCGCGCGAGGACCTGACCGATGGTCAACAGATCCGGCGCAGCCTGGGCGGTGGACGCCCGGGCCAGAGCGCGCGGCACTACTTCGTCGCCAGATTCGCGAGATCGACTCGGGACGCATAGAAGGTGAGCCGGAACTTGCCGACCTGGACCTCGGCGCCGTCGCTGAGGAGGGCCTCGTCGATGCGGACGCCGTCGAAGTAGGTGCCGTTCAGCGAGCCGAGGTCTTTGACGCTGAACGAGGTGCCGTGGCGGTGGAACTCGGCGTGCTTGCGGCTGACCGTGACGTCGTCGAGGAAGATGCCGGCGTCGGGATGACGGCCGGCGACGGTGACGTCGGCGTCGAGCAGGAAGCGGGCTCCGATGTTGGGACCGCGGCGGACCACGAGAAGGGCGGAGCCGGAGGGCAGGGCGGACACGGCCTCGCGCTCGTCGGACGACACGCCGCCTTCGAGGGCAGCGAGCTGCGCCTGGAACTCTTCGTTGAAGCTGAGGGTCGTATCTACCTCGGGGCGGGCGTCACCGTGCGCGCTATCCGCGCCGGACGACGGGGTGGCTGACTCTGCCATCGTGGACCTCCTGTGGCCCCCAAGCGTAGCGGAATCGTTACCGAGCTTCAGCACCGGATTTCGCAGGTTCGGGCATTGGGCTGGTTATTGCCGTCTTCACCACTGTCGCTCAGAGTCGTCATAGGGATTTCCATGACTGGGCGCTTTGTATGGATTCACGTCACCACCCGCCCCAGGAAGGCAATCATGAACGACAGCAGCAACACCACGCCCGGTGCTTCTGGAGCCCCCGAAGACTCCCAGGGCGAGGAGAGCACGACGCCGACGTCGGCCCCCGAGAACGAGGCCGCAGCCGATGGCGCCACCGAAGAGCTCCCCACGGCCCACACGCTCCCGCACCGCACCGGCCCGACGCCCGCCCACTACGTGAGCGAGGCGGCCCCGCAGCAGGGCGCACCGCAGCAGGCGGCACCCGCCGCCGGCTCGGAGTGGTCCGAGATGGGCGCCGACGGCTACGCGGCCCAGCAGCGGGCCGGCTACGGCCAGCAGCCATACGGGCAGCAGCAGTACGGCCAGCCCTACGGCCAGCAGCCCGGGTACGGCCAGCAGCCCGGCTACGGTCAGCAGCCCGGGTACGGCCAGCAGCCCGGCTACTACGGCCAGGCGCCCTCCGGCTACGGCGCCCCGGTGCCGCCCGCATTCCAGAACGCGAAGGGCAAGCCGAAGCGCTGGATGACCATCGTCGGCGCGGCCGCGGCCGGCGTCATCATCGTCGGAGCAGCCGGCGGCGCCTTCGCGCTCGGTCACTCCACCGGCGAGAAGGCGGCCGACGCCGCCGGCCAGAGCCAGACGCTGCAGCTCCCGAACGGGTCGAGCGGCTCCGGATCATCCGGATCGGGTTCGACAGGCGGCACCTACGGCTTCGGCCAGGGCACGCTGCCCGGCTCCGGCGGCTCGTCGAGCGACGGGTCGAGCTCCGGCACCGGCACCGTTCCCGCCGACGCCACCGCGGCCACGTCCGCCGAGAAGCAGGGCGTCGTCACGATCGTGTCGACCCTCGACTACGACGAGTCGTCGAAGTCGGCCGGAACGGGCATGGTCATGACCAGCGACGGCGAGATCCTCACCAACAACCACGTCGTCGAGGGCGCCACGAGCATTACCGTCACGGTGGTCTCGACCGGCAAGTCGTACACGGCCAAGGTCGTCGGCACCGACGCGACGAACGACGTCGCCGTGCTCAAGCTCGAAGACGCGAGCGGGCTGCAGACGGTCTCCTTCGGCCAGAACGCCACCGTCTCGACCGACGACACGGTCCACTCCACCGGCAACGCGGAGGGCACCGGCAGCCTCGTCACGGCGAAGGGCACCGTCCTCGCGACCAAGCAGTCCATCACCGTGCAGAGCGAGTCCGGCACCGGCACCGAGTCGCTGTCGAACCTGATCGAGGTCAGCGCCGACGTGGTCTCGGGCGACTCCGGCGGCCCGCTCCGCAATTCGGACGGCAAGGTCGTCGGGATCATCACGGCCGCCTCGTCGGGCACCTCCGACACGACCGGCTACGCCATCCCGATCTCGGACGCCCTCACCATCGCCGGCAAGATCCTCGACGGCACGTCGACCAGCACGATCCAGATCGGCCTGCCGGCCTTCCTGGGCGCGCAGATCTCGTCCACCTCGACCGGCACGACCGGCAGCGGCGTCACCATCGCCGGAACCGTCTCGGGCAGCGCGGCCGCCAAGGCCGGGCTCGTCGCCGGCGACACCATCACGAAGCTCGGCAGCACGACGGTCACCGACTCGACCTCGCTGACCGACGCCGTGCAGTCGCACGACCCGGGCGACTCCGTCTCGGTGACCTACACCGACTCGGCCGGTGCCAGCCACACCGTCACCGTCACCCTCGGCGAGGGCCCGGCTCTCTAGCCACCCGCGTCACCGAACGGCCGTCCACCCCCGGGTGGGCGGCCGTTCCGCGTCGTGCAGGGCGCACGGCGCAGGAACTCGGGGCGCCCGCCTAGGCGAGCAGGTCGCGCAGCGCCGACGGCCCGATCACCGTCGCCCCGACGGCCGCCGAGCGCGAGGCGAGCTCCCGGTCGGCGGTCACCACGACGACCCGGGCCGAGCCGACGCGGGCCCGGGCCTCGGCGACCACGGCGGAGTCGCCGTCGGCCGGAGCCCGGACGACGGTCAGGAGGTCGGGGGCCGGGAGTTCCTGCGCGACCTTCGCTTCTCCTTCGACGACGAGCACGATGCCGGGCCAGCGTGTCGCGACGAGCGGGTCGTCGGTCAGGAGGGCGCCGGGGACTCCCCCGGCGGCGAGGCGGCCCAGGTCGGCGGCGAGGCGCTCGGTCGCGCCCACCCGGTCGCGCCACCAGCCGTCGGGCTTCGAGCCGACGACGTTGGCGGAGTCGACGATCAGGGCGACGCGGGTGTCGAGGAGCGGCCGGAGGCCCTTCCACGACGCGGCGAATCCCGGGTGGAGGGGGAGCGCGTCGACGGCGTCGACCGGCACCCACTCGAGCGCCTCGCTCTCGCCGTCGCCGATGACCGCCTCGAACGGGCGGATCGCCGTGGCGACGACGCTCGTGTACGACCAGAAGCCGAGGTCGACGGCCGAGGTGAACTCGATGCGGAGGGCGTCGGCGGGCACGGAGGCCTCTTCGGCGCTCTCGCGGAGGGCTCCGTCGACGGCGGACTCGTCGAACTGGCGGGCGCCGCCGGGGATGCCCCAGGTGCCGCCGAAGTGGCTCCATGCGACGCGGTGCTGCAGGAGGACGCGGTGCTGGGAGTCGACGATCAGGAGACCGGCCGCACCGGCCTTGCCCCAGTACTTCCGGCCGTCGGGCGCGACGACCCAGCCGTCGGCGGGTCCGTGAACAGTCACACCATGAAGCTTGCCACTGTTGGCGCCGGGTAAACGACCAGCGCCGCCCTCGACCGGATCAGAACAGCGGTGCGACGAACAGGAGGTAGGAGTACTGGGCGACGCCGAAGAGGCCGAGCCCCATCGCCCAGAGCGAGCGGCGGCGCCCGAAGGCCGCCTTGCCCCGGGCGACGAGCACGCGCGACCGGTGGAGGCCGAGGGCGCCGAAGACCAGGCCGAGCGCCGGGAGCACGTAGAAGCCGCTGACGAAGACCGCGCCGATCCCGACGATGATGCCCGCGATCGCGAAGCGGTTCGTCAGCTCGGGGTCGCGCACGGCCTGCACCGGCGAGAGGCCCGGATCGGCCCCGTCGACGCGTGCCCCCGCGGCTTGCGCCATGCGGCGGCGCAGGCGCTCGGCTCGGAGCGACATGGACGTCACCGGTTGCGGCGGCGAGACCGCGGGCGGCGTCGGGACTGCGGGGCGCGTCGGCTCCGAGGGCGGCGTCGGGTCCGTCTGGTCAGCTGGCATGGCCCAGCAAGGATACCCGGGCTGTCAGGTCGACCGCGGCTCGACCGGACAGCGGCTCAGTTGGCGAGAACCGAGAGGATGTTGCCCGAGGGGTCGAGGAACCAGGCGATGTCGGGCCCCCGATCGGCCGCCTTGCCGCGCATGATGCCGCGCTCGTCGGCCCAGCCGCCGTAGTTCTCGAGCGAGACCCCGGCGGCCTCGAGCTCGTCGACCGCCGCGTCGATGTCGGCGACCTCGAAGTTGAGGATCGTGAAGACGGCGGGCACGTGGTCGTCCTTCGGGTAGGCGATGACGTGGGCGCCGCCGGGAAGCGCGATGTCGAGGATCCCCATCCCGTTCTGCTCGACGGAGAACCCGAGCACTCCCCCGTAGAACTCCCGGGCGGCGTTGACGTCGCGGACGGCGAAACCGGAGAACGCGTGAGACGTGGTGAGCATGACGACTCCTTCGTGTCGATGTTGCATCAGCATGCCACTGGTGGTTCGATGTCGGGATGCTCTCGAACGACTCGGGAACCCACCACCCCGAGGATCAGTGAGGATTCGATGACCGACACCCGCGTGTCCGTTCCCGAGGCGCTGCACCGCGCGCTGGCGGACGTCGCGCTCGGCGGTCCGCTCACGTCGTGGGCCCACCTGACCGTCCAGGGCGACCGCACCCGGCCCGACGGCTGGCTCGACTCGCGCCGCCACACCCTCCGCCAGCACCTCTGGTCGGCCGGCGCACCCGAACCCGACATCGACGCGATCGACGCCGCCATGGCCGTCGCGCCGGATGTCCCGGGCCGCGCCAGCCGCTTCGTCGTCGCCCGCGACGGCGGTCTCCTGCTCAACGAGCTCCTGCTCGGCGACCGCGCCGGGCACGACACCGGAGGCACGGGCTTCGTGCCCGACGTGGCGCCGGTGCTGGCCGCGTTCGGCACCGTCGACGGCGGTGGCGCGCCGACCCGGTACGACGGCCTCGGCGTGCGCGACACCGTGCGGTCGCTGCGGGCGGGCCGCGTCGGCGTGCTGACGCTCGGCGACGCGGGATTCGGCGAGCAGACGGTGGTCGCCCTGCGCGGGGCGCCCTGGCTGGGCGAGGTCGGCGACCTCGGGCTCGACGACGCCGACCGTCTGGCGCTCGTGCCGACGCGCGCCGGACTGCTGCGGGCGGCCCTGCAGACGGGTGTCGAGGTGGCGTTCGCGCAGCCCGGCGGCGTGCCCGACGACCTGCCGGTCGCGTACACGTTCCGCTGACCGCGCCTACTCCCGGCCGGGCGGAGGGTCAGACGAACCGGACGGACTGCTGCAGGCGGTCGCGCAGCTCAAAGACGTCGACCCGCGGAGCCTCAGGGTCGAGCCCCTCTCGCAGCAGGTGCGGGAGCACGGATCGGCGTACGAGGTACGCCGAGTTCCGGCGCCCCTTGCCGATCGGCTCGACCGGATCGCCGGCGGCGTCGTCGGGCACCACGACCAGCAGGGCCGTGAAGGGCACCCGGCTGGTCTTGGCGAATGCGCGGGCGCTCCGGGTCAGCGCGCGCACCGGCTGCTCGTCGGGCGGGACGCCGTCGCCCACGAGCTCGCCCTTCACAGCCGACACCCGGCCGCCCCAGTCGTCGGACCGGATCGCGTACACGCCGGTCGGGGCCAGCACGACGTGGTCGAGCTTCACCTCGGCGCGCGCGGAGACGTCGCTCCAGACCGTGTAGGCGATGCCGAGCTCGCCGATGGCGGTCGCCGTCGCCTCTTCGGCCAGCGCCTTCGCCAGGCACCGACGGATCTCCCCCGGCGCCGAGCGCACCAGCACCGTGTCGTACGGGTCGTCGACGGTCTCGCCGCGGCCGACCCACTCGTGCAGCAGAGCCAGGTACAGCTCGCGCGCCTGCCCGCCCGGGTGGCCGAACGCGCGGGCGCGGGGCTTCGACTCGGTGCGGCGCCGCGGCGGGGCGGGCGCCCAGGTGTGCCCCTCGCGCTGCGATTCACGGGCGGCGGGCCGCCCGCTGTCGTACCGGGCCCGATCGTCGACGGAGCCGACGAGCTCCCAGGCGAGCTGCACGCGCCGGAACCTCTCGGGAGTGCCGCCGAGGTCGGGATGCGTCTGGCGTGCCAGCCGCCGGTAGGCCCGACGCAGTTCGTCCTGACTGACGGCAGGCGAGACGCCCAGGACCTCGTAGGGCGTGGCGGAAGCGGGGCTGTCTGACATGTGTCGCACGAGGATACCGGGAGGGGATCGCCCCAGTATCCGAGAACGCCCCGAATCATCGGCGACGGCCGGGATCGCGGCCCGGGTACGGTTGTCGCGTGACTGATGACGACCTGAAGCCCCCGGCCAAGCGCAACGTCAAGGCGCTCTCGGCGTTCCTCGCCGAGATGGAGCCCGACGACGCGATCGTCGCCACCTTCGCCACCGAGCGGTACGGCGTCTTCGCCGTGCGCGGCCAGTCGAAGCACTCGCAGTCGCTGGGCGGCTACAGCCTCGGCAGCCACCCCCTCGACTCGAACAAGAAGCCGCAGAAGACCCTGCAGCTGCTGCGGACCTTCCACTCGGCGGAGCGAGAGGCCCAGGCGCAGGAACTCCCGTCGGAGCCGCCCGCCGTCGACGCCTCCGTCGCCCACGGCGCCCTCGTGCGCGTCACCGTCTCCGAGCCCGCCTACGGGGTCTTCGACGTCGCCGGGGTTGCCGTGCACTCGTCCGTCGACGACAGCGTGCTGGTGGGCTCGTGGATCGTGTCGACCCGCGGCATCGTGGCCGAGCGGGTCGCCGCCGTCGAGGTGCTCGCGCCGGTCGGCGGGCACGACCTGGCCGTCCCCCGCGAGATCACGAGCTGGGGAGCCGAGGCGAGCGCCGAGGTCTAGCGCGGCGCTCGGGGGCGCAATCTGATGCGTTGTCGCTCCGCCGACATAGCTCCGCTATCGTCGGCGGCGCTCCGCCTTGCATCTCACGCCCCCGAGCACCGCGCCTTTACGGGGTGGGGGCGGCTTTGCGGGCGCGGCGACGCGCGCGACGGGCCTGGAACCAGGCGATGGCGCCCCGCACCTTGCGCTGCACCCACATGTTGAGCCGGTGCGCCGCCGGGAACTCCGTGCCGAGGATCGCCAGTCCGAGGAAGACGACGAGCCACCCCGGCCCCGGCAGCGGGATCAGGATGATGCCCGCGATGACGACCGCGAAGCCGATGATGCCGATCGCGACCTTGTAGGCCGTCCGCAGCCGCGGGTACAGGTTGAGCCGGGCACGGAAGAGACGGGCGCGCCTCGCGATCCGCGTGTTGCGGAGGCGGTGGTGGTGCGCGGGGTGGTCGGCCTCGTGCAGCGGCTCGTGCAGCGACATGACCGAAGCGTACCGGCGGCCCTTGGGAACCCCCGGGGTGCGAAGTGAGCGCTCACGGCCGGAGGGGTCTAGGCAGGACCAATGGAATACACACACCTCGGACGCACAGGGTTGTCCGTCTCCCGCGCCATCCTCGGCACCATGAACTTCGGTCCCGAGACCAGCGAGGCCGACAGCCACGCCATCATGGACGCCGCTCACGACAAGGGCGTCAACTTCTTCGACACCGCCAACGTCTACGGCGGCTCGGTGGGCAAGGGAGCCACCGAGTCGATCATCGGCCGCTGGTTCGCCCAGGGCGGCGGCCGCCGCGACAAGACCGTGCTCGCCACCAAGCTCTACGGCGACATGGGCGACTGGCCGAACTCGGGCAAGCTCAGCGCCTTCAACATCCGCCACGCCATCGACGCCAGCCTCGAGCGCCTCCAGACCGACCACATCGATCTGATCCAGTTCCACCACGTCGACCGCGACACCCCGTGGGACGAGATCTGGACCGCCATCGAGGTCGCCGTCACTCAGGGCAAGATCCTCTACGCCGGGTCGAGCAACTTCGCCGGCTGGCACATAGCGCAAGCGCAGGAGGCCGCGAAGGCCCGGCACTTCCTGGGCCTGGTCTCGGAGCAGTCGCTCTACAACCTCGTCGCCCGCGACATCGAGCTCGAGGTGCTGCCCGCCGCCCGCCACTACGGTCTCGGCGTCATCCCCTGGTCGCCCCTGCACGGCGGCATCCTGGGCGGGATCGTCGGAAAGGAGTCCTCGGGCAAGCGCCGCCTGACCGGACGCTCGAAGGAGTTCGTCGACGCGCACCGCGAGCAGCTCGAGTCGTACGAGACGCTGGCGCAGGAACTCGGCCACGCCCCCGGCGAGCTCGCCCTCGCGTGGCTGCTCCACCAGCCCGGGGTCACCGGGCCCATCACCGGCCCGCGCACCATGGAGCAGTTCGACTCCGCGGTCGCCGCCGTCGACATCCACCTCGACGACGCCGCCCTGGCACGCCTCGACGAGCTGTTCCCGGGGCACAAGCCCGCCCCGGAGGACTACGCGTGGTAAGAACGCAGCACCCGACGGCGGGAGCTGGCTCCTGCAACCCCTACGACAACGAGAGAGACCATTCATGAGACAGCGCATCATCGGAGATGTCAGCGTCAGCGCGATCGGACTCGGCGGCATGCCGATGTCGATCGAGGGCCGGCCCGACCGCAAGCGGTCCATCGCCACCATCCACGCCGCCCTCGAGGCAGGCGTGACGCTCATCGACACGGCCGACGCCTACAGCCTCGGCGGCAAGCCCGACGACGAGGGTCACAACGAGATCCTCATCGCCGAGGCGCTGAAATCGTGGCACGGGAGCATGGACGACGTGCTCGTTGCCACGAAGGGCGGCCACACGCGGATCCACAGCACCGACGGAGGCTGGGATCAGGACGGCTCCCCCGCCCACCTGAAGGAGGCCGCCAAGGCGTCCGCCAAGCGCCTCGGCGTCGACGCCATCGGGCTGTACCAGTTTCACCGGCCCGACCCCAGGGTGCCGTTCGCGGACTCGATCGGCGCGCTCGTGGAGCTGCTCGACGAGGGCGTGATCCGGATGGCCGGCATCTCGAACGCCAACGTCGACCAGATCCGCGAGGCCAACACGATCCTCGACGACCGCCTCGTGTCGGTGCAGAACCAGTTCAGCCCGGCGTTCCTGTCGTCGACGGCCGAACTGGAGCTGTGCGACGAGATGAGCATCGCCTTCCTGCCGTGGTCGCCCCTCGGCGGCATCACGGGGGCGTCCGCGCTCGGGTCGAACCACGCCGTGTTCGCCGAGATCGCGAACGCGCGCCGGCTCTCGCCTCAGGTCGTGTGCCTGGCATGGGAGATGCGCAAGTCGGAGGTCGTCATCCCGATCCCGGGAGCCAGCCGCCCGCAGTCGATCATGGACTCGGTCACCGCCGCGTCGATCAAGCTGAGCGACGACGAGTTCGCGCGTCTGGAAGCCGCCGCCGTCTCGGCGTAGGCCACCTCGAAAAGCCCCGATCGGGTGTTCTCGCTTGCGAGAACCCCCGATCGGGGCTTTTGACGTCTCCGCGGGGGGGGTCTAGGCCTCGCGGCCCGTCGGCATCTGCGTCAGCGTCGGGTCGGTCTCGGCCAGGCCGGCGAAGACGCCCTCGATGCGCTCGACGACGTCGGCCTCGAGAGCGACGCCCGCGGCGACCGCGTTCGACTCGACCTGCTCGGGGCGCGAGGCCCCGATGATGGCCGAGGCGACGTTGTCGTTGTGCAGCACCCAGGCGAGCGAGAGCTGCGCCTGCGTGAGGCCGAGGTCGGCGGCGATCGGCTCGAGCTGGGCCACCGCGTCGAGCACGTCGTCGCGCATCCAGCGGGAGATCATGCCGGCGCCGCCCTTGTCGTCGGTGGCTCGGGAGCCGGCAGGGAGTTCCTGCCCCTTCTTGTACTTTCCGGTCAGGACACCCTGGGCGATGGGCGACCAGACGATCTGCGAGATGCCGAGCTCCTTCGAGGCGGGCACGACCTCCTCTTCGATCACTCGCCACAGCAGGGAGTACTCGGGCTGGTTCGAGATGAGCTGGATGCCGAGCTCCTTCGCGAGGGCGGCGCCGTCGCGGAGCTGCTGGGCGTTCCACTCGCTGACGCCGATGTAGAGCACCTTGCCCTGGCGCACCAGGTCGGCGAACGCCTGCATGGTCTCTTCGAGCGGGGTCTCGACGTCGTAGCGGTGCGCCTGATAGAGGTCGACGTAGTCGGTCTGGAGGCGCTTCAGCGAGCCGTTGATCGACTCGGTGATGTGCTTGCGGCTGAGTCCGGTGTCGTTGTGCCCCTTGGGCCCGGTCGGGCCGTAGACCTTCGTGAAGATCTCAAGCGACTCGCGCCGCTCGCCCTTGAGGGCCTCGCCGAGCACGACCTCGGCCTGCGTGTTGGCGTACACGTCGGCGGTGTCGAAGGTCGAGATGCCGACGTCGAGGGCGGCGCGAACGCACGCCGTCGCAGTGTCGTTCTCGACCTGGGAGCCGTGGGTGAGCCAGTTGCCGTACGTGAGCTCCGAGATCTTGAGGCCGGAGTTGCCGAGATACCTGAATTCCATGCGAGTGTCGCTCCTGTCGTGGGGCGCGGCGGTGCGCCCTGGGCGACGGTACTCCGTGAGCGCTCACACGGGCGCGCGATCCGAGCCGTCGGAACCCTCGGAGTCAGAGGCGGAAGGTCGCGCGCGGGATCGTGTCGACGAGGTCGCGCGCGACGCGGAGGGCGTCGTCCTCGCTCATCTGATGGGTGACGACGAGCGACGCCAGGTAGCCGGCGTCGACCCGGCGCGACATGTCGTGGCGGGCCGGTATCGAGCAGAACGCGCGCGTGTCGTCGATGAAGCCGGAGGTCTTCGTGAAGCCGACGCTGTCGGTGACGGCCTCGCGGTAGCGGCGGATGGCCGCCGGGGTGTCGATGAACCACCAGGGAGCGCCCGCGAAGACCGAGGGGTAGAAGCCGGCGAGCGGCGCGATCTCGCTCGAGAAGGCCGTCTCGTCGACGGTGAAGAGCACCAGCCGGAACGTCGGGTGCGTGCCGAACGCCTCGAGGATCGGCCTGAGCGGACGCGTGTACGTGCCGGCGACGTCGGGCAGGTCGTGCCCGCGGTCGGGCCCGAAGCGGTCGAGCGACGGACGGTGGTGGTTGCGGAGCACGCCGGGGTGGAGCTGCATGACCAGGCCGTCGTCGGCCGACATCGCGGCGCTCTGGAAGAGCATGGTGCGGCGGTAGGCGACGGCGTCGTCGGGTGTCGCCAGGCCGCGGAGGGCGAGTGCATGCACGCGCTCGGCGTCGGCCGGGTCGAGCGGCTCGGACGACGCGTCGGGCACGCCGGTGTCGGTGGCGGTCGCACCGTGCCGGATGAAGTGCTCGCGGCGCGACCTCAGGGCGTCGAGAAGCCCCCGGTGCGTCGAGGTGTCGATGCCGCTGACCTCGGCGAGGCGCTCGACCGAGGCCGCCCACTCCGGCCGCGCCGGGTCGAAGTACGAGTCGGCGCGGAACGTCGGCAGCACGCGCCCGGTGAACGTCGGATCGTCGCGGAGCGCGGCGTGCGCCGAGAGCGACGAGGCCGGGTCGTCGGTGGTCGCGAGGACCTCGATGCGGAACGCGTCGAAGAGGGCACGCGGCCGCATGTCGCCAGCGGCGAGCCGCGACACGAGATGGTCGTACTGGCTGTCCGCGTTCTCTGCCGACGGATGCTCGTCGAGACCGAAGACGTCGTGCAGCTCGGTCTCGAACCAGTAGCGGACGGGTGTGCCGAGGAAGACGTCCCAGTGCTCGGCGAGGGCTCGCCACACCTCGCGGCCGGGCGCCGCCCCGCCCGACCCGTCGACCGGCTCGACGCCGAGCGCCTCGAGCGGCACCCCGGACGCGTGCAGCAGGCGCAGGACGTAGTGGTCGGGGGTGATCAGCAGCTCCGCCGGGTCGCCGAACGGCAGGTCGTCGACGAGCAGCTGCGCGTCGACGTGGCCGTGGGGCGACAGGATCGGCATCCGGGCGACCGACTCGTACAGGTCGCGCGCGATGCGCAGGGTCGCGGGGTCGGCCGGGAGCAGGCGGTCGGGGTGCGGGGCGAGGAGCCGCCCGATGGAGGTGGACGTCATCGTCGTGCCTTTCGTGATCAGCGAAGCGGGTTCGGTGGAGAGGGCTTGGTGGAGAAAGCTCAGTGGAGAGGGCTCAGCGGGGTGCGGGCCCGGTCGTCGACCGGACCGTCAGCGTGGTGGGGAGCACGACCGACTGGCGCTGGGGGTCCGTGCCGTCGGCCGAGCCGAGCTTCGCCATCAGCATGGAGACGGCCACGCGGCCGGCGCGCTCGATGGGGGCGTGGAGTGTCGTGAGCGGAGGGTTGCAGAAGTCGGCGCCGAAGATGTCGTCGCAGCCGACGATGCTGAGGTCGTCGGGCACCGACACGCCGCGCTCGCGGAGCCGCTGCAGCATGCCGATCGCGATGAGGTCGTTGAAGACGATGCAGGCGGTGGCACCCGAGTTCAGCGAGACATCGGCCGCGACCACGCCGGCGGCGGTCGTCGGCGTGAAGGGGCCGACGCGGCGGGGCGAGATCCCGAAGCGATCGGCGGCGCGCTCGAGCGACTTCCAGCGGCGCTCGTTCGACCACGACGTCACCGGACCCGACACGTAGACGATGTCACGGTGGCCGAGCGAGTAGAGGTGCTCGAGGGCCTGCTCGATGCCGCCCGGGGTGTCGATCAGGACGTTGGCCACACCCTCCGGCCGGCGGTTGATGGCGACGAGCGGAATCCGGCGCGCGAACTCGGCGAGGTCGGCATCCGGCAGCCGGGATGCGGTCAGGATGGCGCCCTCGGCGCTGGACCGCAGAGACATCAGGGTGGCGGCCTCGAGCTCGCCCGACTCCTCCGTGTCGACGAGCAGCTGCGTGTAGCCCGCCGCCTTCAGCTGCTGCTGCGTGCCGCGGATGATGTCGAAGTAGAACGGGTTGGTGATGTCGGCCACGAGCACCGCGATGGCCCGCGAACGGACCTGGCGGCCCGAACGACCGGACCTCGACGGCACATAGCCGATCTCGGCCGCCGCGCGCTCGACCCGGGCGCGAGTGGCGTCGCCCACCCGCTCGGGCGTCGACAGGGCGCGCGACACGGTCGACGGCGCGACGCCGATCATCTCGGCGACGTCGGTGATCGTCGCGGCCTTCCGGCGGGAGGGATCGGTCATGCGATCCATCATGTGGCAACGAAAGGCAATCGTGGCAAATTAGTGGCAAATAATTGTCTCTAATTTGCCATCCTCCTAGGGTCGGGGCAGTCGACGACGGACGCGGTCACCACGCATCGCCGCTTGACGCCACTCACCGTTTCAAGGAGGAAACCGATGAAAGCTCGCACGATCGCCGCGACCGTCGCCGCCATGGCAGCGCTCGCCCTCGCCCTGCAGGGCTGCTCCAGTTCCGGGTCGTCCGGCGACGGATCCGTGAGCGGCGCCGGCAAGACGCTCAACGTCCTGACGGGCGTCGACACCCTCTACCCCGCCGAGCAGAAGCAATGGCAGCAGGATCAGGCCGCCCGGTTCAAGAAGGACACCGGCGCCACCCTCAAGTACGACACCTACGCCTCGGCCAACGAGGAGCTCACGAAGATCCAGACCTCGGTCGTGTCGGGCCAGGGCCCCGACGTCTACAGCATCGGCACGACCTTCACGCCGACCGCGTACTCGACCGGCGCGTTCGTGAAGCTGAGCGACGACGACTGGAAGAAGGTCGGCGGGCGCGACAGGTTCGTGCAGGCGAGCCTCGGCATCTCGGGCCCCTCGAAGGGCGACGAGATCGGCGTGCCGTTCGCCAGCCGCCCGTTCGTGATGGCCTACAACACGAAGCTGCTGAAGGCCGCCGGCATCGAGAAGCCGGCGACGACGTGGGATGAGTTCGCCGAGCAGGCCAAGGCCCTGACGAAGGGCGACACCTACGGCATCGCGGCGGGCTACGCCGACGGATTCGACGTCTGGAAGTTCGTGTGGGCGATGGCCAACCAGGCGGGCAACCCGATCGTCGACGGCAAGACCGCCACCATCGACAGCCCGGCCATGCGCGCCGCCTACAAGGCCTACTTCGGCTGGGTGACCTCCGACAGGGTCGTCGACCCGGCGTCCGTCGGCTGGAACAACGCGCAGGCGCTCGTCGCCTTCGCCTCGGGCAAGGCCGCGTACTTCCCGATGACGACGGCGACCAGCAAGAACACGCTCGACAAGTCGGCAGTCAAGGGCGACTACGCGTACGCGCTCATGCCCACCGTCCCGCCGGGCGCCACGGAGCGTCCCGCCGATGGCAGGGACGCCGCGTCGATCCTCTCGGGCGACAACCTCGTCGTCGCGAACTACTCGTCGAACCAGGACCTCGCCTTCGCCTACATCAAGCAGGTGACGGAGCAGAAGGAGCAGGAGGACTTCTACACGACCTTCGGCCAGCTCCCCACGAACCAGGCCGCCGCGACCGCCCTCGAGACGGACGACAGCACGCTGGCTCCCCTGATCGCCGCCGCCGGCAAGTCCGTCGCCACCCCGTTCTCCGGAGCCTGGGGCGACGTGCAGCTGGCGATCACCAACATCACCGTGCAGAGCATCCCGGCACTGAAGAGCGGCTCGATCTCGGACGATGCGATCGAGAAGCAGCTCCAGACAGCCCAGAAGGCCGCGGAGTCATCGCTGAAGAGGACGAAGTGAGATGGTCATGACGACTCCCACCGTCGGCGAGCGCGCCGCTGCGCCGACCGGCGACCTGCGGCCGCAGCCGAAGCCGCCCCGGCGACGAGGTCTCTCGACCCGGGGGCGTCCGCTGTGGATGCTGCTCCCGGGCGGCGTGCTCATGGGCCTGGTCATCGTGGTCCCGCTGCTGCTGGGCGTGTTCATCGCGCTCCTCGACCTCGACCAGTACACGCTGCGCGCGTGGCTCACGGCCCCGTTCATCGGGGTGCAGAACTTCGTCGAGGCCCTGACCGACTCGCCGCTGCTGTCGTCGATCGGCATCAGCGCCAGCTTCGCGCTGATCGTCACGGCGGTCACGCTCCCGATCGGCGTCACCGCGGCGATCGCGACGCAGAACGCGTTCCGGGGTCGGGCTGTGATCCGCTCGATCTTCCTGATCCCGTACGTGCTGCCCGCGTTCGTCGTGGCGACGGTGTGGCGCACGATCCTGCAGCCCTCGGGTATCGCGAACAACGTGCTCAGCGGCTTCGGCATCGACGGCGGCCTGTGGCTGAACGGGCCGAAGAGCTACTGGGCCCTGGTGTTCGTGGCGATCTGGTCGTCGTGGCCGTTCATCTACCTGCTCGCGCTGTCGGGCCTGCAGAGCGTCGACACCGAGGTGCACGAGGCGGCCGCGATCGACGGCGCCCTCTGGTGGGCGAAGCTGCGCTACGTGATCTTCCCGTACCTGAAGGGGCCGATCTCGCTGGCGATCATCATCTCGATCCTGCACGCGATCAACAACTTCACGCTGCCGTTCGTGCTGTTCGGGGTTCCGACGCCGTCGAACGTGCAGGTGATGCCGGTGCTGACCTACATCCACAGCTTCCAGAGCTTCAGGTTCGGGCTGTCGGCCGCGATGGCGATCGTGTCGCTCGTGATCGTCGCCATCCCCCTGTTCGTCTACCTGCGGGCAGTGCGTCTCGACTCGGGCGACGAGAAGGTCCTGACCGAGACGGAGGCCGCCGAGTGAGCGCCGTCACCCCCCTGAAGAGCACGGGCGCAGGAACTCGCCGCTCCCGCTCGCAGCAGGCGCAGATCATGCGCCTCCTCCCCCGCCCCCTCCTCGTCGTGATCCTCGCGGTGCTCCTCGCGTTCGTGCTGATCCCCGTCGTGTACATCCTCCTGGCGTCGGTGAACTCCGATATCGCGGTGGCGCGCGGCGACTTCTGGCCGACCGCGTTCACGATGGAGAACTACTCGAAGATCTGGACGACGGTCGCCCTGGGCCGGGGCCTCGCCAACAGCGTGATCGTCGCCGGCGGCGTCGCCCTCGTCTGCGCGTTCCTCGCCGTCGCGACGGCGTACGTGCTGGTGCGGTTCCAGTTCCGCGGCCGCCTGACCTTCCTCCGCGGCCTCCTGGCGCTGCAGTCGATCCCGGGGACTCTGCTTCTTTTGCCGGTGTTCGTGCTGTTCTCCAGCTTCGCCACGGTCACGGGGGTCCAGGTGATCGGCACCCGGTGGGGCCTGTTCATCACGTACCTGACCTTCGCCCTGCCGTTCTCCACCTGGGTCATGGTGACCTACCTGCGCGGGCTCCCCCGCGAGCTCGAGGAGGCCGCCCGCATCGACGGGGCGTCGTCGTGGCGGATCCTCACCCGCATCGTGGTGCCGCTGTCGTGGCCCGGGATCGTGGTGTCGGGCATCTTCGCGTTCCTGCTCGGCTGGAACGACGTGCTGTTCGCCTCGATCATGACCAACCCGGACAGCCGCACGGCCGCGGTCGCGCTCCAGGTGTTCGGGGCCACGCAGGAGGGCGGGGCCATCCCCGTCTACGGCCAGATGATGGCGGCCGCGCTCGTGTGCGCCCTGCCCGTCGTCGTGCTCTATCTCATCTTCCAGCGCTACCTCGTCGGTGGCCTGACCGCAGGAGGCGTCAAATGACCACAGCAACCTCGACACTCACCTGGACCCTCTCGGGGTTCGGCGACGAGATCGACGCCGACCCGGGCGTTCAGGCGGCCGTGCTCGGCTCGCTCGGCGCCCGCCACATCGAGGTGCGCGGCGCCTGGGGCACCAACGTCGTCGACTTCACCGCCGAGCAGCTCGCCGAGCTGGCGTCGGTGCTCGAGCGCCGCGGCATGAGCGTCTCGGCCATCGCCTCCCCCGTCGGCAAGGTGCCGGTGTCGCTGCCCGTCGAGCACGAGGTCGAGAGGCTGGGCCGGGCCATCCGCGCCGCCCACGCCCTCGGCGCCCGCTACGTGCGGATCTTCTCGTTCTACCCGGCCGAGGGCCAGGACCCCGACGAGATCCGCGACGAGGTGATGGCGCGGATGCGCGCTCTCGCCGAGGTCGCCGAGCGGGAGGGCGTGATCCTGCTGCATGAGAACGAGAAGGAGATCTTCGGCGACATCCCCCGCCGCGTTCTCGACATCGTGACGACGGTCGACTCCCCCGCGCTGAGGCTCGCCTGGGACAACGCGAACTTCGTGCAGTGCGGCGTCAGGCCGTTCACGGAGGCGTGGCCGCTGCTCCACGAGTGGGTGGACTACCTCCAGGTGAAGGACGCCGTCATGGCAACCGGTCAGGTCGTTCCTGCGGGAGAGGGCGACGGGGAGCTTCTCGAGACCGTCACCGCCCTGCGCGATCGGGGGTACGACGGCTTCGCCTCCCTCGAGCCCCACCTCGCCGACACCAACGCCCTCGGCGGCTTCTCGGGCCCCGCCGAGTTCGGGCGCGCCGCCCGCGCCTTCGCCCTCCTCACCGACCGAATCGGAGTCACCACAGCATGAGCACGATCAAGGCAGCCATCGTCGGCTGCGGCGTCATCGGACGCCACCACGCAGCCGTCCTGACCGCGCACGACGGCTTCGTCGTCACGGCCGCCGTCGACTCCGTGCTGCCCGCCGCGACGGCGCTCGCCGACGAGCTCTCCGCCGCCGGCGCACCCTCCCCCTTCGTCGCCGAGAGCCTGGGCGAGGCGCTCGCCGGCGCGGACGTCGACCTCGTCGTCGTCTGCTCGCCCAGCGGCCTGCACGTGTCGCTCGCCGAGACCGCGATCGCAGCCGGCCGCCACGTCGTCATCGAGAAGCCCCTCGACGTCAGCATCGCCCGCGCCCGCCGCATCTCGGAGCTCGCCGCCGAGGCGGCCGAGCGCGGTCTGGTGGTCTCGGTCATCAGCCAGCACCGCTTCGACCCGGCCAACGCCCTGCTCGCCGGCGCCGCCCACGACGGCCGCTTCGGACGCATCACCTCGGGCCTCGCCTCGGTCGCCTGGTGGCGGAGCCAGAAGTACTACGACTCCGGCGACTGGCGCGGCACCTGGGCGCTCGACGGCGGAGGCTCGGTGATGAACCAGGGCGTGCACACCGTCGACCTGCTCGTCTGGATGCTCGGACGGCCGGTCGAGGTCAGCGCCCAGACCGCCGTGCTCGCCCACGATCGCATCGAGGTCGAGGACCTTGCCGTGGCGACGATCCGCTTCGAGTCGGGCGCCCTCGCGGTCGTCCACGCGACCACCGCCGCCTACCCGGGCGATCTCACGCGGATCCAGGTGCACGGCGACCGCGGCACCGGGATCGTCTCGGACGACCGGCTGGAGTACTTCCACGTCCGGGCCGACGACGTCGAGGACACCCTGCAGGGCTCGGCGAGCAAGGAGAACCAGGCGGCGGGGATGCTGCCCGACGACCAGATGGCGGGGGGCCCGGCCGAGAAGGACCACTTCGTGCGCGGCCACTCGCGCCAGTACGACGACATCCTCGGCGCGATCACGGAGGGCCGTCAGCCGGCCGTCCGCGTCGACGACGCCCTGCTCTCGCTCGCCACCGTCAAGGCCGTCTACGTCGCGGCCACGCTCGGCCGGCCGGTGGTCGTCGACGAGGTGCTCACCGGCATCCTCGACGACCAGGACGTCACCGTGGGGGTGCGCTCGTGAGGTTCTCCGTCTTCACCGCGTCCACGCCCGACTGGGAGCCCGCCGAGGCGGCGCGCACCCTCGCGTCTCAGGGGTGGGAGGGCGTCGAGTGGCGCGTCGTCGACCAGCCCGCCTCCGACTCCCCCGGGTTCTGGGCGGGCAACCGCTCGACCTGGCCGCTGACCGGGCTCGAGGAGTCCCTCCCGGCGATCGCCGCCGTGACGAACGACGCCGGCCTCGCGATGTCGGGCATCGGCGGGTACGCCCGCGCCGACCAGCACGACGACGTCGAGCGGATGCTCGCCGCGACGGCGGCGCTCGGCGCGGGCCAGGTGCGCGTCACCATGCCGCGCACGGACACCGGCGCCGCCTACCCCGCCGTGCAGCGGCGCACGCGCGAAGACCTCGAGTGGGTCGCGTCGCGCGCCGCCGAGCACGGGGTCAAAGCGCTCGTCGAGCTCCACCACGAGACCATCACGCCCTCGGCCAGTGCCGCGATGCGCCTGATCGACGGACTCGACCCGGTCCACGTCGGCGTCATCCACGACCTCGGCAACCTCGTGATCGAGGGGCGCGAGAACCACGTCGCGGCATTCCAGCTGCTGGGCGAGTACCTTGCCCACGTGCACGTGAAGAACGCCCGCTGGGTGACCGACGGCTCCCGCCGCGACGACGGATCGCTGATCTGGACCCACGAGTGGGCCCCGCTCCGCGACGGCCAGGCCGACGTCGGCGGGTATCTCCGCGACCTGGCCGACCACGGGTACGACGGCTGGGTCACCGTCGAGGACTTCTCGACCGACCTGCCGCTCGCCGAGCGCACGGCCGACGACCTGGCCTTCCTGCGCTCGCTCGTGAGCGCGCATGTCTGAGCGGCTCACGGCGGCGGCGCTCTCCCCGGACGCAGCCGCGGTGCGGGCGAACCGGCGGCGCGGCATCGTGCACCTCGGCCTCGGCGCCTTCCACCGGTCGCACGAGGCCTGGTTCACGCAGCGCGTTCCGGCCGACCGAGAGCAGTGGGGCATCGTGGCCTTCACCGGCCGGAAACCCGATGCGGCGCAGGAACTCGCCACACAAGGCGCGGTCTACACCCTGCTCGAACGCTCGGCCGACGACGACACGGCCACCCTCGTCGACGTGATCCTCGAGGCGCACGACGGGGCCGACGCCGCCGCCTGGCGGGCTGCCGTGGCGTCGCCGGCCACGGCCGTCATCAGCCTCACCGTCACCGAGGCCGCCTACTGCCGCGCGGCCGACGGCTCCGTCGACGTCGACCTGCCGGAGGTCGCCGCCGACCTGGCGGCCCTGGCCGCCGGCGAGCCCTGCCGCACCGTCCCGGGCCGGCTCGTCGACGGACTCCGCGCCCGGCGCGACGCCGGCTCGGGGCCAGTCGCGATCGTCCCGTGCGACAACCTGACGGCGAACGGCGAGGTCGTGGCGCGGGTCGTGACGACGCTCGCGGAGCTCGCCGGGGATACCGGGCTTGCCGCATGGATCGACGCCAACGTCTCGTTCGTCTCGTCGATGGTCGACCGCATCACGCCGGCGGCGACGGACGCCGACCGCGCCGACGCCGAGGCGCTCACCGGCTGGCGCGACGAGTGCGTCGTCGTGGCGGAGCCGTTCGCCGAGTGGATCGTCGCGGGCGACTTCCCCGCCGGACGCCCCGCGTGGGAGACCGCCGGAGTCCGATTCGTCGACGACGTCACGCCGTTCGAGCAGCGCAAGCTCTGGCTGCTCAACGGGGGCCACTCGCTGCTCGCCTACCTCGGCCTGCTGCGCGGCCACGAGACGATCGCCGAGGCCATGGGCGACGCCGCGTGCGTCGAGGCCCTCGAGACGCTGTGGAGCGAGGCCGCCGCCGAGCTCTCCCTGCCCGTCTCCGAAGTCGACGAGGCCCGCGCAGCGCTCCGGACCCGCTTCGAGAACCCCCGCATCCGCCACCTCCTCCGCCAGATCGCCGCCGACGGCTCGCACAAGATCCCGGTCCGGGTGATCGACCCGCTGCGGCGCCGCCTGCAGCGCGGAGCCGGAGTCGGACCCGGGCAGGCGACCGCCCTCGCGGCCTGGCTGCTGCACCTGCGCGAGCAGCCGTCGCTCGTCTCCGACCCCGGGGCTCCGGAGGCCTCGACGTCCGCCGTCCTCGCCGCCGTCGCTCCCGACCTCGCCACCCTGCCCGACCTCACCGAGGCGGTCGACGCCGCCGTCGACCGCCTCTCCGCCGACCTAGGAGTTCCCGCATGATCATCGCCAAGGCCGAAGTCATCGTCACCAGCCCCGACCGCAACTTCGTCACCCTCAAGCTCACGACCGACGACGGCCTGACCGGCCTCGGCGACGCCACGCTGAACGGACGCGAGCTCGCCGTCGTCGCCTACCTCGAGGAGCACGTGCTGCCGTTGCTGATCGGCAAGGACGCCCATCGGATCGAGGACATGTGGCAGTTCCTGTACCGGAGCGCCTACTGGCGCCGCGGCCCGGTGACGATGGCCTCGATCGCCGCGGTCGACGTCGCCCTCTGGGACATCAAGGCGAAGGCCGCCGGGATGCCCCTCTACCAGCTGCTCGGCGGCGCCTCGCGCACCGGGCTCCTCACGTACGGCCATGCCTCGGGCAAGGACCTCGAGGAGCTCTTCGACAGCGTGCGCTCGCACCAGGAGCAGGGCTACAAGGCCATCCGCATCCAGACCGGCGTGCCCGGCCTGAAGTCGATCTACGGCATCGCCTCCAACGCGACCTTCGAGGCCAACAAGGGCGTCCGCTACGACCACGAGCCCGCGCAGCGCGGGGCCCTGCCGAACGAGGAGGACTGGGACACCCGCTCCTACCTCCGCCACGTGCCGACGGTCTTCGAGGCCGTCCGCAACGAGTTCGGCCCCGACATCCCGCTGCTGCACGACGGGCACCACCGCATGACGCCGATCCAGGCCGCGTCGCTCGGCAAGAGCCTCGAGCCGTACGACCTGTTCTGGCTCGAGGACGTCACGCCGGCCGAGAACCCGGAGGCGCTGCGCCTGGTGCGCCAGCACACCACGACGCCGCTCGCGATCGGCGAGATCTTCAACACGGTGTGGGACTACCAGCAGATCATCCGCGAGCAGCTCATCGACTACGTCCGGAGCGCCGTGACGCACACCGGGGGCATCACGCACCTGAAGAAGATCCTCGAGTACGCGTCGCAGTACCAGATCAAGTCGGGCATGCACGGCCCGACCGACATCTCGCCGGTCGGCATGGCCGCCGCGATGCACCTCGGCCTGTCGATCCACAACTTCGGCATCCAGGAGTACATGAAGCACGGCGAGAAGACCGACGCCGTCTTCGAGCAGTCGTTCACCTTCGAGGACGGGATGCTGCACCCCGGCGACAAGCCCGGCATCGGAGTCGAGCTCGACGTCGACGAGGCGGGCAGGTACCCGTACGAGAAGGCGTACCTGCCGTACAACCGGCTCGCCGACGGCACGGTGCACGACTGGTGACGCGCGCCGGCCACGCACGCGATCTGCGGCGCTGTCGGTCGCCTAGGAGCCGAGGCCGGCCACGAGGTTGTCGGTCGCCTAGGAGCCGAGGCCGGCCACGAGGTTGATGAGCGTCGCCAGGATCACGGAGCCGAAGAGGTACGACAGCAGGCAGTGCCCGAGGACCACGTGGCGGATGGCGCTCTGCGTGATGCTGGTGTCGCTGATCTGGAAGGTCATGCCGAGGTCGAAGGCGACGTAGGCGAAGTCGAGGTACGCCGGCGGCTCGTCCTGGTTGAAGTCGATGCCGCCCACCTTCTCGCCCGAGTAGTAGAGGACGGCGTACCGGAGCATGTAGAGGGTGTGGATCAGGAACCACGACAGCGCCACGCTCGTGAGGGCGAGCCCGGCCAGCAGATCGGCGTGCAGCCCGGTGGCGTCGTGGGCCTCGACGACCGTCACCACGACCGTCACCAGGCTCGCGACGCTGGCGAGCACGAGCAGCAGATGGCTCGTCGGGCGCGACGGATCTTCGCGGTGGGCGTGCGTGCGGACCTCGCCGGCGGGCAGCGGCACCACGACGGCCCACACCCAGACGAGGAAGGTCAGGCACGCGACGGCCCAGCCGATCACGACGGACTGGAGGCCCGCGCCCAGCGCGGCGGCGACCCCGCCGCTCGCGAGGCCGACCGCCGCCATCACCGCGAACCGGAGGCGGCTGCGACCCCGGATGCCCGCCTCGGTGCTGGTGGCGTCGGGGCTGCTGTCCATGGGCTGATCGTCGCGCGCGCCCGGGGCCAGCGCGCGGCGACACGCCGTGTCGCGTCGTCCGCGCGCGGGGGCGCGCCGTGCGCGTGTCGTGCGTGCGTGTCGTCCGCGTGCGTGCTCGCGCTGCTCGGGCCGCGCGAGGTGGCCCTCCGCGTCGCACGCGTCCCGCCCGCCCGACGGCGAGGGCCACCTCGCGGGCTCGCCGACTCGCCGACTCGCCGACTCGCCGGCTCACCGGCCCGCCGGCCCGCCGAGCCGGCACGGCCTCGCGGCCCGACGCCGTCGCATCCGCCGGCGCGACCCCACCCGCCACACCCCGCGAGATGGCCCTCCGCGTCGCCGGCACCCCACCCGCCCGACGGCGAGGACCACCTCGCGGGCTCACGCCGGGGGGGGGCGCCGGGCCGGGCGCGGCGCCGCGGCAGCGGCAACGCCGGGCGCGGCCCCGGGGCCGGGCAGCGACAGCGGCCGGGGCCTGGGCCGGGGCCGGGGCCGGGGCCGGGGTTACGGCATCACGACGCGGGCCGACGGCGCGAGGCCTCGCCGCGAGCCAGCGCGCGACGCAGCCGTCCGACGAACGCCGCCCAGTGGGGGCCGCGGAGATCGTCGTCCGAGAGATAGAGCACGGTCCACCCGGCGTCGGCGAGTGCCTCGCGGCGGCGCTTGTCGTCGCGGTACGTCGTCCGGTTCGTGCGGTGGTGGTCGCCGTCGTACTCGACGCACACCCGTTCCCGGCCGAAGATGATGTCGGGCCGCGCCACGAAGCGGTCGTCGGCGTCGTGGATCGCGCAGTTGAGCAGCGGCAGACGGAACCCCTCCCGCAGCAGCTGGAGCCTGAGGCGCGTCTCGCGCGGCGACTCCGACCCGACGCGCACCTGGTCGAGCGCCGCGCACAGGGCTCGCACTCCGCGCTGCCCGCGCCGGCGGTCGGCAGCGGCGCGGAGCTCGTCGAGGTCGCAGCCCGCCGGCCCGACGAGGTGGTCGCCTGCGGCGACGAGCTCGTCGACCGAGAGGAGCGTTGCGCACTCCGCCCACGCGTCGACGCGGTCGGACACGCGGATGCCGCGCAGCACGGCCACCCGCGCCCGCTCGGCCGTGATCCGATGGCCGACGAAGCCGTCCCGTCGAGTGACCGACCCCGTCCCGATCGTCGTCGTGTGGACACCGTCGACCGCCGGGACGGGCATGCCCCAGAGAGCGGCGGCCGTCGTGTGGCTGAAGTGCTGGTTCGGGCCCAGCACCCCGGCCAGGAGCACGGGCGGAGGCAGCCCCGCGAGCGACACGTGCGCTCGGAGGCCGCGCGCAGGGCGCAGCAGATCGCGGCGGCGGAGGCGCTCGGGCGAGACGAGAGGGAGGGCGTCGCGGACGACGAACGGGTGAGTGCTCAAAGGCGAAGGAAGGGGTCGGGGGCGCATGCCGACAGAGTGGCCGAGCCGGGAGTTCCTGCGCTGGTGCTCTCCACAGGGTGCGGCGAGCTCTCCACAGGCCCCCGCGCCGTGAGATGGCCCCCGCCGTCGCCGTGCTGGCTGGCGAGCACGTCGAGGGCGGCCCGCCGCTCGACGCCGAGGGCGTAGGCGAGCATCGAGGTGCGCACCTCGGGCGGTGGCGGCGACGCGAACGAGCAGTCGAGGATCCCCTCGGCCAGGGCGGGCGACCACGCCGTGCGGATGGCGCAGGATCGCCCCCACGTCGCCGTGCTCGTGCATGTCCGGGCCGGTGTCGACGAGGACGAGCCCGGCGACCACGTCGGGGTGGGCGAGTGCGAGTTCCTGCGCCAGGGCACCGCCTGTCGAGTGGCCGATCACGACGGCGGGTTCGCCGCGCGCTCTCGCGAGATGGCCCTGCTCGT
This sequence comes from Frondihabitans sp. OV104, assembly GCF_057787745.1. Lineage (NCBI taxonomy): Bacteria > Bacillati > Actinomycetota > Actinomycetes > Micrococcales > Microbacteriaceae > Frondihabitans > Frondihabitans sp. OV104. Next base: position 881,081 of record NZ_CM173541.1, on the reverse strand, counting down.
CTGGCCGCCCGCGCCGAAACGGCTGGCACGGCCATCTCGCGCGACACGACCCGGGCGGCGACGCCGCAGCGCCGACCCGCGATCCAGGCGACGCGTGTAGAAGGGACGACGGACCAAAGGAGAACACATGAGCACGACCTCACGCACGAACCCCTACGACGACATCGCCCAGGTGCCGACCTTCGACCTCACCTCGACCGACGTCGGAGACGGCTCCGAGCTGCCCACCCCGCAGGTCTCCGGCATCTTCGGCGCCGGCGGAGACGACGTCAGTCCGCAGCTCAGCTGGTCGGGATTTCCCGAGGGCACCAAGAGCTTCGCCGTCACGGTGTACGACCCCGACGCCCCCACCGCCTCGGGCTTCTGGCACTGGGCCGTCGTCGACGTGCCCGTAGCAACGACGTCATTGCCTTCCGGCGCGGGCGATGCCGAGGGGTCGGGCCTGCCATCCGGCGCGTTCCAGCTCAAGAACGACGGGGGTCTCGCCCACTACCTCGGCGCGGCTCCCCCGGAGGGCCACGGCAGGCACCGGTACTTCATCGCCGTGCACGCGCTCGACGTCGACACGCTGGGCATCGACGCGAGTGCCACGCCCGGCTTCCTCGGCTTCAACCTGTTCAGCCACACCCTCGCGCGGGCCGTCATCACGCCCTGGTTCGAGGTCAAGTAGCGGTCAGGCCGCTCAGCCCCTCCGTTTCGGCGCACCCCCTGCATCCCGCGGGCGGGATCGTGCCGAAGCGGAGGGGCTTCGCCGTGAAGGCGACAGATCTTACGAATCGCGCAGGAACTCCGGCCCACGCCCGTGGACACCTCGCCCCGGCCGTACGCTCGACACGATGGTTACCCTCGTCTTCCTGGGGCTCGTCGGTGGTCTGATCACCGGCATCTCGCCCTGCATCCTGCCGGTGCTCCCGGTCATCTTCCTGTCTGGCGGCGCGCAGGGCGCGAGAGAGAACATGCGGGACGTCGGCAGTCGTCCGTTCCTGGTCGTAGCGGGTCTCGCTCTGAGCTTCAGCGTCTTCACGCTGCTGGGCTCCGTCGTGCTGAGCGCCCTGCCGCTGCCGCAGGACATCATCCGCTGGGTCGGCCTCGCCGCCCTCGTGCTGCTCGGCGTCGGCATGATCGTGCCGCGCTTCCAGCACCTGCTCGAGAAGCCGTTCTCGTGGGTGCCGCAGCGGCAGGTCGGCACCGACCGCGGCGGGTTCCTGCTCGGCCTCATCCTCGGCGCGGTCTACGTGCCGTGCGCGGGCCCGGTGCTCGCCGCCATCACGGTGGCGGGGGCGACCGGCAGGATCGGCGGCGACACCGTCGTGCTCACCGTCGCATTCGCGATCGGCACCGCCACGCCCCTCCTGATCTTCGCGCTCGCCGGCCGTGGCGTCGCCGAGCGGGTCAAGGCGTTCCGCACGCGGCAGCGCGCCATCCGCGTCGGCGCCGGCGTGGTCGTGCTGGGCCTCGCCGTCGCGCTCGCGTTCAACGCCACCGACGGGATCCAACGGGCCATCCCCGACTACACAGCGTCTCTCGACCAGTCACTGCAGAGCGGCAGCTCCGGCGTCTCGTCTGCCTTGCAGGACGCCAGCGGGTCGGGGTCGGGGTCGTCCGGGAGCACCGGCGGCTCCGGTGTCTCCGCCGGCGACGGCAGCCTCGCGACCTGCCAGGGGGAGGCTCAATACACCGTCGCCAAGACGCTGCGCGACTGCGGCGCCGCACCGGCGCTCACCGGCCTGACCGGCTGGTTCAACACGGCCGACGACAAGCCCGTCACCCTGGCGTCTCTCCGAGGCAAGGTCGTGCTCGTCGACTTCTGGGCGTACTCGTGCATCAACTGCCAGCGCGCGATCGCGCACGTGGAGCAGTGGTCGAAGACGTACTCGGCCGACGACTTCGTCGTGCTCGGCGTGCACAGCCCCGAGTACGCGTTCGAGCACGTCGGCTCGAACGTGAAAGCCGGAGCGAAGCGCCTCGGAATCACGTACCCCGTCGCCCAGGACAACGGGTACAAGACGTGGTCGGCTTACGCGAACACGTCGTGGCCGTCCGACTACCTGATCGACGCGTCGGGCGACATCCGCCACGTGTCGGTCGGCGAGGGCGACTATGCCGGCGTCGAGGGCATGATCCGGCAGCTCCTCGCCGCGGCCGATCCGACGGCGACCCTGCCGCCGGCGACCGATGTGGCCGACACGACGCCGACCGACTCGTCGCAGTCGCCCGAGACCTACCTCGGCACGAAGCGGGCGACCTACTACGCGGGCAGCCCCGACCTGGCGAACGGCACAGCGACTTTCACGACGCCGTCGACCGTGCCCGCCGACGAGTTCGCGCTCGGCGGGCGGTGGAAGGCCGGCTCCGAGAAGCTGACGAGCGTGTCCGGATCGACGATCACGCTCAGCTACACGGCGTCGAAGGTCTTCCTCGACGTCGGCGGGACGGGCACGCTGACCGTCGGTGGCAAGTCGATCGCCGTGTCGGGGGCGCCGAACATCTACACGGTGGCGTCGTCGTCGGCCGCGGAGACGGGTACGATCACGGTCCACCTCACGCCGGGTCTCGACGCCTACTCGTGCACCTTCGGGTAGGTGGCGTGCGGCGCCAGCCGCTCGGCGCCAGCCGCTCGGCGCCAGCCGCGGTCGCCTTCTCGAGATGGCCGTGCGCGTCGGCGCGACGCCGGCCCGACGACACGCACGGCCACCTCGCGCCACGAAGCCGCGCCCACCGCGGCCACCTCGCGCCACGCGGCCGCGCCCACGACGGCCACCTCGCGCCACGCGGCCGCCGGCGCGCCGGCCGGGCGACGCGCGCCCGCGCTACCCCAGCCAGGCCTGGATCGGCCCCCGAGCGAAGTAGACGAGGAATCCGACGGCCACGATCCAGAGCAGCGGGCTGATCTCGCGTGCCTTGCCGGACAGCGACCGGATCAGCACCCACGAGATGAAGCCCGCGCCGATGCCGTTCGAGATGGAGTACGTCAGCGGCATGACGATGACGGTGAGGAACACCGGCAGCGCGACGGAGAACTCGCCCCAGTCGATGTGCCGGATCTGCGACACCATCAGGGCGCCGACGACGACGAGCGACGCGGCGGCCACCTCGAGCGGCACCACCTGGGTCAGCGGCGTCAGGAACATCGCGAGCAGGAAGAGCACGCCCGTCACGACCGATGCGAGGCCCGTGCGGGCGCCCTCGCCGATGCCGGCCGCCGACTCGACGAACACCGTGTTCGACGAGCCCGACGATGCACCTCCGGCCACGGCGCCCACGCCCTCGACGATGAGGGCCGAGCGGAGCCGCGGGAACGTGCCGTCGGGGGCCGCGATCTCCGCCTGGCGGGCGAGTCCGGTCATGGTGCCCATCGCATCGAAGAAGTTCGTGAAGACGAGGGTGAAGACGAGCATCGTCGCGGCGACGCCGCCGATGCGCGAGAAGGCGCCGAAGAGGTCGAACTGGCCGACGAGCGAGAGGTCGGGCAGCGAGACGATACCGGTCGGCAGGACGGGCGCGTTGAGGTTCCAGCCGGCCGGGTTGGTCCCGAGCGACTCCGGGACCTTGAAGATCGCGTTGAGGATGATGGCGATGATCGTCGTCGCCACGATGCCGATCAGGATCGCCGCCTTGACCCTGCGGGCCATCAGCACGCCGATGACGATCACGCCGATCACGAAGACGATCGTCGGCAGCGTCTGGATCGACCCGGCGTCGCCGAGCTGCACCGGTGGCGACGCCTCGCCCGATGTCCGCACGAAGCCCGCGTCCACCAGCCCGATGAACGCGATGAACAGGCCGATGCCGACGGTGATCGCCGTCTTGAGGGCCGAGGGCACGGCCTTGAAGATCATCGTGCGGAGGCCGGTGGCCGCCAGGATCACGATCACGAGGCCCTCGATCACGACGAGGCCCATCGCCTCGGGCCAGGTGACGTCTTTCACGACGCTGACCGCGAGGAACGAGTTGATGCCGAGGCCCGCCGCGAGGCCGAACGGCATGCGGGCGACGACGCCGAACAGGATGGTCATCACGCCGGCGGTCAGGGCCGTGACGGCGCCGACCTGGGCGTTCTGCAGCCAGTTGCCGAGGATGTCCTTCGACGCCTGATCGGCCGAGAAGCCGCCCAGGATCAGGGGGTTCAGGATCACGATGTAGGCCATCGTGACGAAGGTCACGAGGCCGCCGCGGACCTCCCTGCCCCAGGTCGACCCCCGCTTCGTGATCTCGAAGTAGGTGTCGACGGTCGTCGAGAGAGCGCGGTTCGCCATCGGTTCTCCTCAGGTTCAGGAATGGCCGTCAGCAAGCCTACGGCGTGGCCGGACCCTCACACGACCGAGGCCGCCGCGGTCACGGAAGGCGCGTGACCCGGAGGGGGATGACGCGCTCGGGGAACGACATCGGCGCCTGCAGGCCCGCCGAGGCGAGGGCAGCCCCCGGCAGGTCGACGCCGGGCCACCATGACGGAGGCCGGAGGCCCGGCTCGGGCTCGCCGATCAGGATCGGCTCGACGCGGTAGCGCGCCGCCGGGTCCAGGCCCGGCAGCACGAAGCGGCCCGCCGGCGCCGTGATCGACGTGCCCGTGAACGCGACGAAGAACAGGGCCTCCGACCGGTCGCCCGCCACGGCGCCGTACACGTTCAACGTGGGGTCCTCGGTGTCGGAGCGCACGACGACGCCGGTGTGCATCAGGGCGCGCGAGCGCTTGTAGAGCGCGACCCACTCGGTCAGCTCGGCCATCTCGAGTTCCTGCGCCTGGCCGAGGTCCCACTCGATGCCGAAGTGGCCGAAGATCGCCGTGCCGGCACGGAACGACAGCGGGTGCGCGCGCCCGGTCGTGTGGCTGACCCCCGAGCCGATGTGCGAGCCGAGCAGCTCGGGCGGCAGCAGCTGCATGCTCCAGCGGTTCATGTCCTGGCGCTCGAGCGGGTCGATGCAGTCCGAGACCCAGACCCGGTCGGTGCGCTCGATGACGCCGAGGTCGACGCGGCCGCCGCCCGACGCGCAGGCCTCGATCTCGAGGCCCGGGTGGCGGCGCTTCAGCTCGTCCATCAGCGCGTAGGCGGCGAGCGTCTGCGCGTGGACGCCGGGCGCGCCGACGGGAGGAGTGCCCGCGTCGAACAGGTCGCGGTTGTGGTCCCACTTGATGTAGGCGATGGCGTACTCGTCGAGCAGCGCCGACATCCGCTCGAGGATGTGATCGAACGCCTCGGGGATGCCGAGGTTCAGCACCTGCTGGCTGCGGGCGCGCACCGGAAGCCGGTCTCCGGTCTGCAGGATCCACTCCGGGTGGGCGCGCGCCAGGTCGCTGTCCTCGCTGATCATCTCGGGCTCGAACCACAGCCCGAACTCCATGCCGAGGCCGGTGACGTGATCGATCAGCGGCCCGAGCCCGTCGGGCCAGACGCCCTCGTCGACGTACCAGTCGCCGAGTCCGCGGGTGTCGTCGCGCCTCCCGCGGAACCACCCGTCGTCGAGCACGTACCGCTCGACGCCGACCTGGGCCGCGCGGTCGGCGAGGTCGGTCAGGCGCCCGAGGTCGTGGTCGAAGTAGACGGCCTCCCACACGTTCAGGGTCATCGGGCGCGGCCGCGTCGGGTGCTGCTCGCGCGACCGCAGCCAGCGGTGGAACCGCGCCGCCTGATCGTCGAGCCCGTCGCCGTAGGCCGCGTAGACCCACGGCGACCGGTAGGCGCCGCCCTGCTCCAGCCTGATCTCACCGGGAAGCAAGAACTCTCCCCCGCCGACGACCGCGGCGCCGGTGAAGAGGCGCTCGGCGTAGTGCCGGTGGTTGCCGCTGAACGCCGTGTGCACGCCCCACACCTCGCCGCGGCGGAACCCGAAGCCGGGCACGCCCGCGCTGAGCACCGTCGCCGCATCGGCGCCGGTGCGCCCCTTGCGGCCCTCGCGCTCGTGGATGCCGACGGCGAAGTCGTTGCGCTGCGGCACGCGCTCCTTGCCCCAGCGGCCCGCGAAGTCGAGAAGCACCTTCGCCCGGGGTGGCACGGGGAAGGCGAGGTTCAGTTCCTGCACCCGGTACAGGCCCGGGGCCTCGTTCAGGAGGGTCGCCCGCGCGCGGACGAGCCCGGAGGCGAGCAGCTCGAGCTCGACGGTGATCAGCAGGCCGGCGACCGCGTCGCGGGCCCCGACGACCAGGAGCCCCGCCCCCGCCTCGACGAAGACGCCGAACGCGGCGCCGTCGAGGGCCACGCCGTCGAGGGTGGACGACTCGGGGGTGAACGCGGGAGCCCAGGCCGAGCCGTCGTCGCGGTTGCCGGCGACGCCGGGCTTGCCCGCCCAGCCGACGTGCTGCTCGGGCACCAGGGCCAGGCGGATCGGGTCATCGACGATGTTGCCGGTGCGCGCCTCGACGTTGGCCAGCACGAGCGCCTCGGCGTCGGCCCGGGTCAGCTCGCCGAGGTCGGCGCCCCAGTGGACGATCGCCGGCAGCGCGGCGTCGGCGATGTCGACGAGCAGGCTGACTCCAGACGAACGGAGGTGGACGAGTTTCGGCATTGGAACTCCAGGGGGGGGGTGAGGCGCGATCGGCGGAAACACCAGTATGGCGACGTTGACACTCCGTTACGAGCGACCCGCGCGGAGAGCCGCGACGACGAGCGGAACTTGCAGCGGCAGGCGCACCACGGCGATCGCCCTGCGTCGGTTCGATGCGCGCGGGCTCCGGAGGGCGCCGACGGCCATCGTCACGTTCGCGGGAAACACCGCCACGAACAGCGCGGCCGTCAGCACCCCGCCGAGACGCCGAGTGCGCGGCACGGCGAGGGCCGCGGCGCAGACCAGCTCGGCTGCGCCCGACAGGTGAGTCCAGGTGCGGGCGGTGCCCGGCAGGGATCTCGGCACGATTCCGTCGAAGGTCTGAGGGCGAGCGAAGTGCAGGGTGCCCGACGTGCCCAGCAGGGCGACGAGGGATGCGGCGAGACGGGTCATGACGACGATCTCACTCCGCCCGGCTGACACCGCGACTCAGGATCGCGCTCGTCAGGGCCTCGACCGGCTCGCGCGCGGCCGACGGATTCGCCTGCAGCACGTAGTCGACGTCGCCCAGGTCGGGCAGCGCGAACCGCACCGACACCTTCACCAGGTCGGACGGGATCAGCGAGTACGGGAACGCCGCCACCCCGATGCCGGCGCGCACCGCCGCCAGGATCCCGTTCACGTCGCGCGTGTTGCAGGTGATCCGCCAGGTGCGGCCCGCGGCCTCCAGCGCGTCGATCGCCATCTGCCGGCTGAGGCTCGGCCCCTGGTACGTGATCAGCGGAACCGGCTGGTCGGGGTCGAGCTGCATCCGCTCCTGCGCCATCCACACCATCGGGTCGCCGGCCACCCGCGTGCCGGTGTCGAACTCCCCCGCGTTCTGCTTGACGAAGATGAGGTCGAGGTGGCCCGACGCGAGGCGCCGCCGCAGGGGCATCGACTGGTTGACGGTCAGCTCCAGGTTGATCTGGGGGTAGAGCTGGCGAAAATGGCGCAGGATCCGCGGCAGCTGCGTGATAGCCAGGTCGTCCGCCGCGCCGAACCTCAGCCGCCCCCGCATCGCCGAGCCCGAGAAGTAGCTCTCCGCCGCCGCGTGCGCGGCCAGGATCGTACGTGCGAACCCGGCCATGGCGTCGCCGTTGTCGGTCAGCGCCACCTCGCGGGTGTCGCGGGCGACGAGCACGCGGCCAGCCGCCTTCTCGAGCTTCGAGACGTGCTGGCTCACCGTCGGCTGGCTGATGGCCAGGCGCTGCGCGGCCTGCGTGAAGCTGTGCGTCTCGGCGACGACGAGGAAGGTGCGGAGCAGGGTCGGGTCGTACACGCGGTCTCCTCGCATTACGAAAGCCAATGACCTTGATTATGGCCATAGGGGAACAGAATGACAACGACGAACCTAGCGTGGAACGAGATCATCTCTCTCGCACCACGACCTCTGGAAACCTCTCTGTGACATCGTCGACGTCGACTGCCTTCCCCCCTACCGAACCGCTCACGATCGTGACCGAGCGCCCGCCGTGGCGTCACACCTTCATCGCCCTCTCCGTCCGCAACTTCCGCGTCTGGACGGCCGGCAACATGGTCGCCATGACCGCCGGCTGGATGCAGCGCGTCGCTCAGGACTGGCTCGTGCTCGAGCTCACCGGCAGCGCCACCGCCGTCGGCATCACCGTCGCCATGCAGTTCGCCCCGATGATCATGTTCGGCCTCCTCGGCGGCGTGCTCGTCGACCGGGTCTCGAAGCGCATGCTGATGATGATCACGCAGTCGGTCTTCGCCGTGCTCTCGGTCGGCCTCGCGGCCCTGACCCTCTCGGGCGTCGTCGAGGCCTGGATGGTCTGGGGCATCGCCTTCGTCACCGGTCTCGTCACCGTCATCGACAACCCCGCCCGCCAGGTGATCGTGACCGAGCTCGTCGGCCCGAAGAACCTCCGCAACGCGATCAGCGTCAACTCGTCGGTGTTCCAGCTCGGCGGCATGATCGGCCCGGCTATCGCGGGGGTCCTGCTGCTCGCGGTCGGCGCCGGCTGGGCGTTCGTCATCAACGGCGCGGCCTGCCTGCTCGTGGTCGGCATGCTGTCGCTGCTCCGGGCCGGAGAGATGTTCCGCACTGCTCCCGCGCCGCGCCAGAAGGGCGCGCTCAAGGCGGGCCTCGCCTACGCCGTCGGCAAGCCGACGATCATCTGGCCGGTGTTCCTGGTCGCCGTGTTCGCCGTCTTCGGCCTCACGATGCCGGTGCTGCTCGCCTCGTACGCCGACGTCGTGTTCAAGGTCGGCGCGGGCGGCTACGGCCTGTTCAACTCCATGGTCGCGGTCGGCGCCCTCACCGGTGCGCTGCTGTCGACCCGGCGCGCCAACCTGCGGCTCCGCACCGTCGTCATCGGCGTCGGCGTCACCGGGGTCATCCAGGCGGCCGGCGGGCTCATGCCGAACATCGTCGCGTTCGCCGTCGTGCTCATCGGCGTCGGCATGTCGGCGCTGCTGTTCCAGACCGCGTCGAACTCGCTCGTGCAGATGTCGTCGAACATCGGCGTGCGCGGACGCGTGATGTCGCTGTACATCCTCGTGCTGCTCGGGGGTCAGGCCGTCGGCGGGCCGCTGATGGGCTGGATCGTCCAGAGCTTCGGCGTGCACGTCGGCATGATGGTGTCGGGCGGGGTGCCGGCGCTCGCGGCCGTCTTCGCCGGCGTGATGCTGGCGCGCCGCGGGCACCTGGCGCTGCACGTGCGGGTGCGCCACCACGTGCCGGTGCTGAGCATCGACCACCGCGTGGCGTAGGCGGCGTCGCTCTCCGCGAGGTGGCCCGCGCCGTCGGGCCCCGCCGCGCGGGCCGACGCCCACGGCCACCTCGCGAGATGGCCCACGCCGTCGCGCCCCGCCGCGCGGGCCGACGCCCACGGCCACCTCGCGAGATGGCCCGCGCCGTCGCACCCCGCCGCGCACCGCGAGATGGCCCGCGCCGTCAGGACCCGCTGCGCGAGCCGACGCCCACGGCCACCTCGCGAGATGGCCCACGACGTCACGCCCCGCCGCGCGGGCCGACGCCCACGGCCACCTCGCGAGATGGCCCACGCCGTCGCGCCCCGCCGCGCACCGCGAAATGGCCCGCGCCGTCGGGCTCCGCCGCGCACCGCGAAATGGCCCGCGCCGTCGGGACCCGCCGCGCGAGCCGACGCCCACGGCCACCTCGCGCCGCAGCTACTCGCTCGCCGAGGCCACCGCCGACGCGCTCGGTCCGCCGCTCGGTGCACCGACGCCGCCGTCGCGGTGGTCGCGGTGGTCGCGGTGCAACTGACCGTCGCGCTCGGCCTGCACCCGCACCGACGATGTGTCGACGCGCGCGTCCCCGTCCGACGGCGCCGTGCCGACCCCGCCGCCCTGGGCGCTGTTCGCGGCCTCCTCGGCCGCCTTGCGCCCGGCCGCGATGGCGAGACCCTGCGCCGTCGCGAGCATCGAGGGCCGCTTGCCGGTGATGGCGGCCGTGCGCATCCGGCGCGTGAACAGCTTCTTGCCGAAGATCGTGAGCAGGGCTCCGGCCACGAGGTACCCCGCGAAGATCCGGAAGGCGCTCCACACGTCGGGGCCGACGCCGTACTCGGCGCGTCGCAGCAGCTCGATGGTGCCCGTTCCTGCGACGAAGGGGTGAAGGTGCTGGAAGAACTCCGGCACGAGCTGCACGGGGATGGCTCCACCCGAGGCCGGGACGGTGAAGAAGACGAAGATCAGAAGGGCGCCCGCGGCGACGAACCGGCCGAGGAAGTACGCGAGCCCGTTGGTCACGAGACCGACGGTGAAGACCGTGAGCGCGCCGATCCCCCAGATCTCGAAGAAGTTGCCCGACACGGCACCGATGATCGAGTGCGTGATCACCACGGCGATGAGCGGCAGCACGACGGCGACGCCGGCGATGATGGCCAGGCGCACCCGGTGCCGCAGGGCGCCGCCCATCAGGCCGACGAACATCGCGCTCATGTAGCCGGCGATCATGAAGACGAGCGTGACGTAGAAGAGCACCGTGCCGAACGAGTCGCCGGCGGGCAGGGGTGCGAGGTCGTCTACCGCGAGAGTGCCACCGAGCTGAGTCGCGACCGGAGTGAATGCCGTCTTGGCGAGGGTGGCGATCTGGTACTGCGCAGCGCTCGCGACCACCAGGGTCGAGGTGGTCGTGCCGGGCTCGAAGGCGGCGACGAGCTCGCCCGACCGCACGCCTTCGCGGGCCTCGGCGAGCGTCGCGACGGTGGTGACGTCGAACTTGCCGACCGTCTGCTTGGCGAACGCGTCCGCGACCTCGGAGCTCGATGAGCCGACGAACGCGACCGGGAGGTCTCTGGGCGTCGGGTCGTGGAACGCCAGCACGTAGAAGAAGCGGAAGCAGATCACGAAGAAGAACGGCAGCCAGAGCTGGAGCCCGATGAGCTGGACCCCGGGCGGCAGCTTCTCGTACGAGTTGCGGTAGCGGGTCCAGGCGCCGGGCTTGTCGCCGACGTGCTTGTGAGAGTCTTCTGCAGTTGTCATGGCTTCAGGCAGGATATCCCCGACAGGTGTCGGTCTTGGCGGGTGGCGCTCAGACTGCCGTGCGACGGCGCCCGCCGAAGGCCAGCGACACGTCGAGCCGCCACGGCGACTCCGACCACGGCGTCTGCACCTCGCCCACGAAGCGCAGCCGGTCGCCCGCGTGCACGGTGAGGCGCCCGCTGAGGTCGAACCGCGAGCTCAGGGCGAAGACGGCCTCCCCCTCGTCGAGCTCCAGGTCGTCGACGAAGGCGGTGTCGATGGTCGCCCCGAACCCCGCCTCGTCGAACCATACCGGGACCCTCGCGAGCAGGATCTGCGGAGCCACCGTCGCCCACTCCGCCACAGCGCCGGGCACAGCACCGGCGAGCACGCGCGCGTCGAGGCACCCGTCGGCGTCGAGGGTGGCCACCGACCTCCGGAGGTCGACGCCGAGGTCGACGCCGTCCACGCGAAACCGGTCGTCCATCCGTCCAGCGTAGGCCGCCGTCCGTTTACTTGTAGAGACAACCAATTGCTAGGATCTCGCCCATGACGGAAACCCGGTGGCTCACCTCCGACGAGCGCGAGGCGTGGGTGCGGTTCGCGGCCGTCCTGGAGCTGCTCCCGGGCGTCCTCGACTCCCAGCTGCAGCGCGACGAGCGGCTCACCCACTTCGACTACTTCGTGCTGGCGATGCTGTCCGAGGCACCCGACCGCACGCTCCGCATGACGGCGCTGGCGACCCGCACCAACGCCACGCTGCCCCGGCTCTCCCGGGTCGTGACCCGCCTCGAAGAGCAGAGGCTCGTGGCCCGCAGCCCCAGCGCCGACGACCGCCGCGCCACCGACGCCTCGCTCACGGACGCGGGCTGGCGGAAGGTCGTGCACGCCGCGCCCGGCCACGTGGCTAACGTCCGCGACTCGGTCATCGACGCCTTGACGCCCGCGCAGGTCGCGCAGCTCCGCTCCATCAGCGACGCGGTGCTCGGCCGGCTCGACCCCGACGGGAAGCTCTTCGCCTCCGGTAGTTGACTGGGCTCATGCGAACCATCGTCTACACCGAGCCCGGCGCCCCCGACGTCCTCCACCTCGTCGACCGCGACATCCCGACCCCCGGCCCCGGCGAGGTGCGCGTGCGCGTCGTCGTCTCGGCCGTCAACCCCACCGACTGGAAGTCGCGGCAGAACGGACCCGTCGAGTTCCCCGAGGTCACCCCGAACCAAGACGGAGCGGGCGTCGTCGACGCTCTCGGCGACGGCGTCTCGACCCTCGAGGTCGGCGACCGCGTCTGGACGTACCTCTCGGCTCGCAACCGACCGACCGGCACCGCGCAGGAGTACACCGTCCTCCCAGCCGAGCGGGTCGTGAAGCTCCCCGCGGGCACCAGCTTCGACGTCGGGGCGACCATGGGCGTCCCCGCGATGACCGCCCACCGCGCCCTGACCGTGCTCGAGGGCGGTCCCGACCGCCTGCACTCGGGCGCGCTCGACGGGCGGGTGGTGCTCGTCGCGGGTGGCGCCGGAGCCGTGGGCCACGCCGCCATCCAGCTCGCGCGCTGGGCGGGCGCGACCGTCATCACGACGATCTCGAGCGACGAGAAGGCCGAGCTGGCGCGACGCGCGGGCGCGCACCACGTGGTGAACTACCGCACCGAAGACACGGCCGCCGTCGTGAAGGCGATCGCCCCCGACGGCGTCGACATCGTCGTCGAGGTCTCGATCGTGCAGAACGCCGACCTCGACGCCGACGTGGTCGGGCAGCGCGCCGTCGTGTCGATGTACGCCGACGACGGCGGCGCGACCGCAGAGCTCGCGGTGCGTCCCAACATGTCGAAGAACACGCGCTACCAGTTCGTGCTGCTCTACACGATCGGCGAGACGGCCATGCGGGCTGCGGTCGAGGACGTCACCGAGGCCCTCATCGCCGGCGCGCTCCCCGTCGGCGAGGCCGCGGGGCTCCCGCTCGTCCGCTTCCCCCTCGCCGAGACGGCGGCGGCGCACCAGGCCGTCCAGGATTCCGTCACCGGGAAGGTGCTCATCGACATCGGCGACACGACCTCAGCCGGCTGACGTCCCTGCGGCGGGGCGGCGGCGGCCGAGGTGCCGGCCACGTCAGTCGCCCCCGCCGCCGCCTCCCCCGCCCCCGCCGTCTCCACCCGAGCCGCCGCCGTCGAATCCGCCGCCGCCGCCGTGCCCACCGCCGAGGTCGAACCCGCCGCCGTGACCGCCCGGATGGTGTCCGCCGCCGGAATCGCCGACGCCGACCCCGAAGGCGTAGGGCGCGTAGTCGACGTCGTTCCGGCCCACCGCAGGCTCCCGCCGCGCCACGATGATCCTGCGCACCGCCTGCGCCACGTCGGCCTCGCGGTGCACCTTCAGCCGCTCGGGGTCGATCGGCGTCACGAGCCGGCGCAGGATCCCCGCGGCGTCGCAGAACCCCACCAGCGCGCGGGTGCGCTCGTCTCCGTCGACCTCCCCCGCGAGGACGGCCTGCATCGCCGCCACGGCGCGCGTGCCGACCGCGGCGTCGCCCTCGACGACCGAGCGGCGCCGGAAGACCCCCAGCACCCTCCGCTCCCGTTCGACGAGCACGCCTCGCGCGATGAGGTCGTCGCGCACCGCGTCGCGCATGACATCGGTGTCGAAGAGGGCGAGCCAGCGGACGATCGGGTGCGGACGCGGATCGGCCACGACGAGGCCGAGCGCCCGGTCGACGGCCGGATCGCCGACGGGACGCTTGTCGAGCACGACGATGCGGTCGCGCGCGTCGCGGGCGACGCGGCGCGCGATCAGGAGGTCGGCGAGGAGCGCGCCGGCGAGGGCCGGCCCGTAGGCGTCGGTGCCGCAGAGGAGCGAGCCGGTAGCGGGGTCGCGAGCCAGCAGCGCGAAGTCGGAGGCGACGGTCATGCCGCGATCCTAGGGGGCGACGGGCGACGCGGTCCCGCGGCGAGTTAACGCACCCGTAACAGCAGAGAAACGGGGGCGTGACGCCACGCTTCCAGACTGTGAGGCACATACCTGTCGCTCGACAGGAATTCCCCTCGCGAAAGGCACGTCATGAGCTCGCCCTCTCGCTCCACCCCGCTCTCGCCCCGCACCGAGCCCGCTGCGGTCCGCACCGACTCGGCGGAGCCGAACGCGCTCGGCTACCCGCAGGACCTCCACCGCGGCGTGGGCTCCTTCGCCTCGTTCGCCGCCGGATTCTCGTTCGTCTCGATCCTCACGACCGTGTTCCAGCTGTTCGGCCTCGGCTTCTCGTTCGGCGGCGCCGCGTTCTTCTGGGCGTGGCCGGTCGTGTTCGTCGGCCAGCTGATGGTGGCCCTCAACTTCGCGCAGCTGGCGGCCTGGTGGCCGATCTCAGGCGCCATCTTCCAGTGGTCGAGCCGCCTGGCCGGGTCGGTGGTCGGCTGGTTCACCGGCTGGACGATGATCATCGGGCAGATCCTCACCGTCGCCGTCGCAGCGGTCGCCGTGCAGGCCGTGCTCCCGGCGATCTGGTCCGGCTTCCAGATCGTCGGCGGCCCGACGGCCGACTCGGCACCGCTGTCTGCGACAGGAGCGCAGAACGCCGTCGTGCTCGGCATCATCATGCTGGCGATCACGACGGCGGTGAACATCGTCTCGGTGAAGCTCATGGCGCGCGTGACGAGCGTCGGCGTCACCATCGAGATCGTCGGCGTCGTCGTGCTCGTGGCGGCGCTGTTCCTCCTGCCCGAGCGGTCGGCGAGCGTCGTCTTCACGACCGAGGGCCGCGCCCCGGGCGGCTCGTACCTCTGGGTGTGGCTGGCGTCGGCGCTGATGGCGGCCTACGTCATGGTGGGCTTCGACTCGGCGGGCGAGCTCTCGGAGGAGACGCATGCGCCCCGCCGCACGACGCCCAAGACGATCATCCGCGCCCTCACGGTCTCGGGCCTCGGCGGCGCGCTCCTGATCGTCGCGGCTCTCGTCGCGGCTCCGAGCCTGTCCGACGGCTCGCTCGTCTCCGGCGGGCTCGCCGGCGTGGTCGAGTCCCGGCTCGGAGGCGTCCTCGGACGACTGCTCCTGTGCTGCGTGGCCGTGGCGGTCTTCGCCTGCACGCTGGCGGTGCAGACGTCGGGCTCGCGCATGGTCTACTCCATGGCCCGCGAGCGGGCTCTGCCGTTCTCGGCCTTCCTCGCGAGGGTGTCTCCGCGCACGGGGACGCCGATCGCGACCTCGGTCGTCGTGGGCGTGGCCGCCGCGATCGCGCTGGCCGTCAACTCGGGCAACTCGGCCCTGTTCACGGCGCTGTCGAGCCTCTGCATCGCGATGCTCTACCTCGCCTACCTCGGCGTCACCGTGCCGCTCCTCGTGCGGCGTCTCCAGGGCTGGACGCGCGACAAGGAGGCCGGCGTCGACGAGGACGGCAGGCCGCTGTTCTCGATGGGCCGCTGGGCCATCCCGGTCAACGTCGTCGCGGTCGTCTTCCAGGTGCTCATGGTGATCAACCTCGCCTGGCCGCGAGCGGCGATCTACGACCTGACCGGGCACAGCTGGTGGCTGCAGTGGTCGGCGCTCCTGTTCATCACGGCCACGCTCCTCGTCGGCGGCGCGTACTACGCCGCGACGCACCGCCGTCACAGCGCCCTGCGGCTCGTCCCGACGACCGCCGCGATCCCCCTGGTGGAAGCCGCATGACCACCGACACGACGGCCATCGGCGCCGCGGCTCCCGGCACGGACACGGTGTGGGCCGCCCGCGAGAACGCGCGGGCTCGGGCGGAGCTGACGGCCGACTTCATGCCGTACCTCCCGGCCTCCACCTCGCCGTTCGCGCCCGAGGGCATCGATCCGAGCGACCTGACCTGGGCCGAGACAGTCGCGCCCGGCGGATACACCCACCGCGTCGTCGCCCGAGGCACGCGCATCCGCTTCGACGATCCGACGGGCGACGCGTGCGCGCACGTGCTCGTCTTCAATGCGCTCGAGCCGTGGGAGCGCCTGAACGTCGCCGACACGCAGAAGATCCCGTGGCAGGCGTACCTCGGCGAGGGGCATCCGCTTCTCTCGGGCGACGGGCGGGTGCTCGCCACGGTGACCCGCGACGGCTCGGGTCATCACGACGCGTTCTGCGGCACGTCGAGCGCGGCCTGGAACGACAGGAAGTACGGCGCCAGCGTGCCCGAGGGCCCGGCGCCGGCGGGCCGCGACCTCTTCGTGCTCGGCGCCGCGAAGCACGGCCTGACGCCGCGCGACCTGCCGCCGTCGGTCTCGTTCTTCCAGGGCGCCCGCGTCGACGAGCAGGGCGACGTGCACTTCGACGGGAGCGCAGGAGTGGGCGCCTTCGTCGAGCTGACCGCCGAGCTCCCGCTGATCCTGCTCGTGGCCAACGTGCCGCACCCCCTCGACCCGCGGGAGTCGTACACGGTGGGCCCGCTGCGGGTCCACGCGTGGCGAGGCTCCCCCACCGGTCCGGGCGATGCGGCGTGGAGCGCCAGCCCGGAGCGCACCCGCGCCTACCTCAACACCGCCGACTACTGGGAGGCACGCCGACCGTGACCCTGTTCGCCACCACCACCGGAACCCTGGAGTCGACCGTCCCGGTCGGCGCCTCGATGGCCGACGGGTCGCCGCTCGACTGGTCCGGCCCGCTGTCCGCCGGAGCAGTCGTCCTCGACGCTCGGATCGCACCCCGCGCCTCGTGGTCGGGAATCGTCGCCTCAGGCGACGTCCTCACCATCGTCGACGTCGGCGGCAACCAGTCGGCCGACTGCCTGATCTTCGACGCGCTCGACCACGGCCGGCGCTACAGCGTGCCCGACACGATCGCCTGGCAGGGCAACGCCTACGTGCGGGAGGGCACCGTGCTGCGCTCCGGCGAGGGCGAGCCGCTGATGACGGTGACGGCGAACGAGATCGACCGCCAGGACACCATCGGGGGCGCCTGCTCCAAGGAGTCGAACACGCTCCGCTACGGCTACCACACGCACTTCCAGCACGGCTGCCGCGAGAACTTCCTGGCGGAGGGCGCCAAGCACGGCCTCGGCGCCCGCGACCTGGTGTCGAACCTGAACTGGTTCATGAACGTCCCCGTCGAGCAGGACGGCACCCTCGGCATCGTCGACGGGATCAGCGCGCCGGGCCGCCGCGTCGCGGTCCGCGCCGAGCGCGACGTCCTCGTGGTCATCTCGAACTGCCCGCAGATGAACAACCCCTGCAACGACTTCAACCCGACTCCGCTCCGGATGATCGTCACGTCCGGCGGGGCCGCGCTGTGAGCGCCCGCTTCGACACCGTCCTGATCGCCAACCGCGGCGAGATCGCCCGGCGCGTCATCCGTTCCGCGCACGACCTCGGCCTGAAGGCCGTCGCCGTGTTCTCCGAGGCCGACCGGGCCGCCCCCCACGTCCGCGAGGCCGACGAGCGCGTGCTGCTCGGACCGGCGCCGGCCCGAGAGTCGTACCTGCGGATCGACGCGATCCTCGAGGCGGCGGAGCGCACCGGCGCGGGCGCCGTCCACCCGGGCTACGGGTTCCTCTCGGAGAACGTCGAGTTCGCCCGCGCCGTCGAGGGCGCGGGGCTGGCCTTCGTCGGCCCGACGCCCGAGCAGATCGTGTCGTTCGGGGCGAAGCACACCGCCAGGGCTCTGGCCGGCCAGGCCGGCGTGCCGATGCTGGCCGGGACGGGCCTGCTCGCAAGCGCCGACGAGGCGGTCGCCGAGGCGCTCCGCATCGGGCTGCCCGTCATGCTCAAGGCGACCGGCGGCGGCGGCGGGATCGGCATGCAGGCCTGCGCGACCGTCGACGAGGTGCGGGAGGCCTACCTCGGCGTGGCGCGGCTCGCCGAGAAGAACTTCGGCTCGGCCGGAGTCTTCCTCGAGCGCCTCGTGCGCCCCGCCCGGCACGTCGAGGTCCAGCTGTTCGGCGACGGCGAGGGCCGTGTCGCCGTGTTCGGCGATCGCGACTGCTCCCTCCAGCGCCGCAACCAGAAGGTCATCGAGGAGGCCCCGGCACCGGCCCTGCCAGGCCACGTGCGCGAGCTGCTGCACTCGTCGGCGCGATCGCTGGCCGAGAGCGTGGGGTACCGCTCTGCGGGCACGGTGGAGTTCGTCTACGACCCGGTCCGCGAGGAGGCGTCCTTCCTGGAGGTCAACACCCGGCTGCAGGTCGAGCACCCGGTGACCGAGGAGGTCTACGGGGTCGACCTCGTCGCCCTCATGCTCCGACTCGCGCGCGACGGCTCCGCCGGCATCGACGACGCAGTGTTCGACGCCGCCGCCGAAGCGCGTGGACATGCCGTCGAGGCGCGCGTCTACGCGGAGGACCCGGCGAAGCAGAGCCGCCCGAGCTCGGGCCTCGTCACCCGCGCGGCCTTTCCGGGAGACGGCTCCCCCGCTCTCGACGGAGTCCGCGTCGACGG
Source organism: Frondihabitans sp. OV104 (assembly GCF_057787745.1). Taxonomy (NCBI): domain Bacteria; kingdom Bacillati; phylum Actinomycetota; class Actinomycetes; order Micrococcales; family Microbacteriaceae; genus Frondihabitans; species Frondihabitans sp. OV104. Next base: position 862,735 of record NZ_CM173541.1, on the reverse strand, counting down.
CTGGATCGAGACCGGGCTCGAGGTGTCGCCCTTCTACGACCCGATGCTCGCGAAGGTCATCGCGTCGGCGCCGAGCCGCGACGGCGCGCTCGACCTGCTGCGCGAGGGCCTCGAGTCGTCTCGCGTCGATGGCGTGGTGACCAATCTCGCGTTCCTGCGCTCCCTCACCGACGACGTCGAGCTGCGCGGTGCCGTGCACTCGACCTCGACGCTCGACGAGACGCACGACCCGGACGCCCGCATCGACGTCGTCTCGCCCGGTCTTCAGACGACGGTGCAGGATCTCCCCGGCCGCGTCGGCTACTGGCAGGTCGGGGTGCCTCCGTCGGGTCCCTTCGACCCGGTGTCGTTCGCCGAGGCGAACCTCGCGGTCGGCAACCCGGAGGGCGCGCCGGCGCTCGAGGTGACCGCCACCGGACCCACGCTGACCTTCTCGACGCCGAGCGTCGTCGCCGTCACCGGGGCGCCCGCGACGATCGAGGTCGACGGCGTTCCCGTGGCGCAGTGGGAGCCGTTCGACGTCGGAGCCGGGCAGACCGTGTCGGTCGGCACGGCCGCGGGGCCCGGCCTCCGTCTCTACCTGGCGGTCCGGGGCGGCATCGACGTGCCGCCGTACCTCGGCAGCGCCTCCACGTTCACCCTCGGCGGCTTCGGCGGCCACGCGGGGCGAGCACTGCTCGCCGGCGACGTCCTGCGCACGGGCTCGCCCGACTCCGAGGCCGACCACCCGGCCATCGTCGGCGACGAGCGGCTGACGCGGATCCCGGGGCCGACCCCCGCGCACCGTCGGCCCGCGCTCACGTCGAGCTGGCAGATCGGCGTCACGGAGGGGCCGCACGCGGCGCCCGACTTCTTCACGCGCGCCGACCTCGACGCCTTCTACGCGACCGACTACGGCGTGCACCACAACTCGGCGCGCACGGGGGTGCGCCTCATCGGGCCCCGCCCCGGCTGGGCCCGCGAGGACGGCGGCGAGGCCGGACTGCACCCGTCGAACATCCACGACACCGCCTACGCCGTCGGCGCCGTCGACTTCACGGGAGACACGCCGATCATCCTGGGCCCCGACGGGCCGAGCCTCGGCGGCTTCGTCTGCCCTGCCGTCGTCGCGAGCGGCGAGCTGTGGAAGGTCGGCCAGCTCCGCCCGGGCGACACCGTCCGGTTCGTGCCGGTGAGAGAAGGCGACGCCGCGGCGCTCGTCGACCACCGGGCCTCGCTCACCCTGCTGACCTCCGGCGGCGACGGCGACGACGGGGTGCTCGCACGGCGCGACGCGTCGGCCGATGGGCCGAGCGTCACCTACCGACGCGACGGCGACGACAACGTGCTGGTCGAGTACGGCGACATGACGCTCGACATCGGTCTCAGGATGCGCGTGCACGCTCTCCAGGAGCGGCTGGCGGAGGCCGGGGTGGCCGGCGTCGTCGACGTCACCCCCGGTATCCGGTCGCTGCAGGTCCACACGGACGCCCGCACGCTGAGGGCCTCCGACATGGCGAGGATCCTGCAGGAGCTCGAGACGGAGATCCCGCCGACCGGCGAGCTCGTGGTTCCGTCGCGCACCGTGCGGCTGCCCCTGTCGTGGGACGACCCGGCGACGCGCCTCGCGATCGAGCGCTACATGGCCGGCGTCCGGAGCGACGCCCCGTGGACCCCGTGGAACATCGAGTTCATCCGCCGCATCAACGGCCTCGAGACGGTCGACGACGTGTTCCGCACCGTCTTCGACGCCAGCTACCTCGTGCTCGGCCTCGGCGACGTGTACCTCGGCGCGCCGGTCGCGACGCCGCTCGATCCACGGCACCGGCTCGTCACCACGAAGTACAACCCGGCCCGCACCTGGACCGCCGAGAACTCCGTCGGCATCGGCGGGGCGTACCTCTGCATCTACGGCATGGAGGGCCCGGGCGGCTACCAGTTCATCGGGCGCACCACGCAGATCTGGAACCGGTTCCGCAAGGGCGGCCTGTTCCAGGACGACCCCTGGGCGCTCCGCTTCTTCGACCGCATCGAGTGGTACCCCGTCTCGGCCGACGAGCTCCTCGAGCTCCGCGCCGAGACGGACGCCGGGCGCGGTGTCGTCGACACGACCGACGGCGAGTTCTCGATCGCGTCGTACCAGCGGTTCCTCGACGACAACGCCGGGTCGATCGCCGACTTCCGTGCCGTGCAGGCGGCGGCGTTCGACGCCGAGAAGGAGCGCTGGCGGGTCTCTGGCGAGTTCGACGTGCGCGACGAGCCGCCCGTTCCCGCGACCGACGAGGTCGTCCTGCCCGAGGGAGCGACGGGGGTGTCGGCGCCCTTCCTGTCGACGATCTGGCAGGTGAACGTCGAGAAGGGGGCGATCGTCGAGAAGGGCGACCGCATCCTGGCCGTGGAGGCGATGAAGATGGAGTCGGTGATCGAAGCACCCGTGTCGGGGCGGATCCTCGAGGTGTACGCGAGCACCGGCGATCAGGTGTCGCCCGGCCAGGTGCTGGTGTCCATCGAGCACGGCTCGAACGGAGCCGCGTCGTGAGCGCCGTCGCGCGCGTCGAGGCGGCGTTCGCCCGGATCGCCGAGGCCGACCGGCCCGAGGTCTTCATCAGCCTGCGCTCTCTCGACGAGGCCCTGGTCGAGGCCCGCGCACTCGACGAGCGGGCGTCGGCCGGCGAGCATCTTCCCCTCCACGGCCTGGTCGCCGCGGTCAAGGACAACATCGACGTCGCGGGGCTGCCGACGACAGCGGGCGCCGCCGCCTACTCGTACGAGCCCTCGCAGGATTCGACGGCCGTCGCCCGGCTCCGCGCCCTGGGCGCGCTCGTCCTCGGCAAGACCAACCTCGACCAGTTCGCGACCGGCCTCGTCGGCACGCGGAGCCCCTACGGCGCCGTCCGCAACGCGTGGGATGCCTCGCGCATCTCGGGCGGCTCCTCGTCGGGATCGGCCGTGGCCGTGGCGCTCGGCATCGTCGACCTGGCGTTCGGCACCGACACGGCAGGATCAGGCCGGGTCCCCGCCGCGCTCAACGGGATCGTCGGCGTGAAGGCCACTCGCGGCCTCCTCCCGACCACAGGCTCCGTGCCGGCGTGCCGCTCGATCGACTGCATCACGGTGTTCGCCCGCGACCTGGGGCTCGCCCGGACGGCCGTCGAGCTGCTCTCCGGCACCGACGGCCTCGACCCGCTGTCCCGCGACGACCGGCCGACCGAGATCGTCCTGCCGGCCCGCCCCCGCGTCGCCGTCCCCGCGCCCGTGCACCTCGACGGGCTCGCCCCCGGCTGGGCAGACGCCTTCGCGCGCAGCGTCGCGGCCCTCGCGGCCACCGGCGTGGACATCGTCGAGGTCGACATCGCCCCGCTCCTCGAAGCGGCGACCCTCCTGTACGGCGGAGCCTTCGTCGCCGAGCGCTACGCCGCGGTCGGCGACTTCGTCGACGGGCACCGCGACCTCATCGGAACCGACCTCGACCCGACCGTCGCGTCCATCGTGCTGGCGGGTGCAGAGCCGAGCGCCGTCGACCTCTTCCGCGACCGGGAGACGCTGGAGAGGCTCGGCCAGACGGGGCTCGCCGCCCTCGACGGCTGCGATGCGCTCCTCACCCCGACGACGACCTGGCATCCGACCCTCGCCGAGGTGGCCGCCGACCCGGTCGGCGCCAACTCGCGCATGGGGCGCTTCACGAACTTCGCCAACCTGCTCGACCTCGCGTCTCTGGCGGTGCCCGCCGGCTTCGTCGACGGACTCCCCTTCGGCGTGATGCTGACCGGGCCCGCGTTCTCGGATCGCGCGCTTGCGGGGCTGGCCACGCGCATCCTGCACCCCCGCATCGACCTGCTCGTCGTCGGGGCGCACCTGCGCGGGCAGCCGCTCGAGCGGCAGCTCGTCGTCGCCGGAGGGACGTTCTCGCGAGCCGTCCGGACCGCCGCCTCGTACCGTCTCCACGCGCTGGCCACCACGCCGCCGAAACCCGGACTCGTGGCCGTCTCGGCGGGCGGCGCGCCTATCGCCGGCGAGGTCTGGTCGCTGCCGGCGGCGGGATTCGCGACGTTCGTCGACGCGCTGCCCGCGCCCATGACGATCGGAGCCGTGGCGCTCGAGGACGGCGCCGTCGTGCGCGGCTTCCTCTGCGAGCCGGCCGCCCTCGACGGCGCTCGCGACATCACGCGCTTCGGCGGGTGGAGGACTTATCTGGCGGACGCAGCCCTCGTCGAGTCCGCCCAGTCGGCGTCGGCAGAATAGGTCGCATGAGCACACGTCCCGCCAAGGTCGGCCGCCCGCGCGCCGTCTCGGACGCGGCGCCCGAGACCTCGGCCCGCGACCAGATCCTGACAGCAGCCGCCGCCCTGTTCGTCGACCAGGGCTTCGGCCAGACCTCGACCCGCGCGATCGCCGAGGCCGTCGGGATCCGCCAGGCATCGCTCTACTACCACTTCGCGGGCAAGGACGAGATCCTCGTCGAGCTGCTCGAGACCTCGGTCCGGCCCAGCGTCGACGTGGCCGAGCGGTTCGCTGCGGATGTCGGCGACGACGCCACCCGGGCGGCGGCCACGCTCTTCGCGTTGGCTCACGTGGACGTCGGCACGCTCTCGTCGACTCCGCACAACATCGGCACGCTCTACCTCCTCCCGGAGGTGCAGGATGCCCGCTACGACGAGTTCCGCGGCGAGCGCGATCGTCTGCAAGGCGTCTACGGGAGGCTCGGCGCCCTGGCCTCGCCTCTCGCGATCCCGGAGCCTCTGATCGGCTCGCTCCTCATCCAGATGGTCGAGGTCGTGATCCAGCTCCGCCGTCAGGGGGTGGCACCGGAGTCGATCGACCGCCGCGCGATCGCTGCGTCGTGCCTGCGGATGCTGGGCCTCGGCGACGACGACGTCCGCGCTGCCGCGTCGGCGGGCGCCCTCCTCCTGCCCCGCCCCTGACGCGCCGGACCGCGACGACGACCGCCATTCGGCCGGTCGCGGAACGAGCCCGCCCTCCGGCTTCCCTCTGGAGCCACTTCACGTCCGCGTGAATTCACGCCCAGGGAAAGCCTCCCGAGTGACTTTCCCTGGGCGTGAATTCACGCGCAGGCAAAGCGGCTGGAAACGGGAACCCGGTTGCCAGCGCGGGGCGGTCAGGTGATGATCGCGGCGGTCGAGCCGGCGTTCGCTCCCGAGGTCGACGAGGCGCGGTGCTGCTCGATCGACGAGCGGACGGCGCGGGCGACGTCGGCGTCGCGGAACGGCTTCAGCACGTGGCGGTCGACGGGGCCTGCCACGCGGCGGAGCACGCCGGTCGCGTCGCAGATGCCGATCAGCGCCTGCGCGCTCTCGTCGGCCTTGACCTCGCCGGCGAGCACGACGCGGATCGTCTCGAACGCGGTGCGACCCGCCTCGCCCGTGGTCGCCGGGTAGCGCTTCGAGGGGAAGATGCCGAGCACGCGCTTCTCCTGCAGCGACACGTCGCCGCGACGTAGGAGCAGCCCGATGACGTCGTCCTGCACCTCACGGCGCTCGAAGCGCGACACCCACCGCGCCACGGAGCGGTGCTTCGGGTCGGCCTGGACAGCGGCGAGCGCCCTGTCGAGCACGGCGTCGCCGAGCGGCCGGGGGTCCATCAGCTGGAGCTTGCCGCGGTCGTCCCACGAGATCCGGCGCTCGATGAGCAGGTCGGCGACGACGGCTCCGGCCACCCCCGCGGCATAGGCGATCTGGTCGACCAGGAGCTTGCCGGTCTGCGGATCGCGGGCGAGCAGTGCGAAGTCGGTCGTCGTCCCCATGGGGCGAGCCTAGGGGACGGTGCGTATTGCGCCGGGTGAAACGTCGCCGTCACAGAGCGGACTGCGGCGTAATCGAGCTTTAACTGGCACGACGCCGGCGGCTGTCGCGCCGCCCACACACTGAGTCTGTCCCCGTCAGACCGACAAACGAGGTGCTCATGTTCCATCTGTCCTGGTTCCTTCAGACCGGTTTCGGCGCCTACGGCTGGAATCAGCAGTGGTCGGGAAACATGGCGAAGGACGTCGCCAACCCGCAGCTGTTCATCGACATCGCGACGAGCCTCGAGCGGGCCGGCTTCGACTACATGATGCTGGAGGACTCCAGCGTCATCCCGGACGTCTTTCAGGGAACGATGGAGTCGTCGCTGAAAGGCGGGACGGTCCGCATGGACCCGATGCCGCTGGTGCCGCTGCTGGCGCAGCACACGAAGCACCTCGGCATCATCGCCACGGCCGCCACGACGTTCTACCCGCCGTTCCTCGCGGCGCGGCTGTTCTCGACGCTCGATCACCTGACTGATGGCCGCTTCGGCGCCAACCTCGTCACGGCGAGCCCGCACGCGGCGGCCCAGAACTACGGCTACGAGAAGCACTTCGAGCACGACCTCCGCTACCGAATGGCTGACGAGTGGGTCGCCGCGGTGAAGGCGCTGTGGGACACCTGGGAGCCCGGCGCCCTCACCCTGAACGAGGAGACCGGCGTGTTCGCCGACCACACCAAAGTGCACCGCGCGGACTTCGAAGGCGAGTTCTACAAGACCCGCGGACCCCTGAACACGGTGCCGTCGCCGCAGGGCCATCCCGTGTTCTGCCAGGCCGGCGGCAGCCCGGCGGGCATGGACTTCGGCGCGAAGAACGCCGACACGATGATCGCGACAGCTCCCGGCGTGGAGGCGATGAAGGCGTACCGCGAGAACATCTCCGAGCGGATGCGGAAGTTCGGCCGCGATCCCGAGGACGCCAAGGTGCTCTTCCTCGTCGAGCCAGTGCTCGGCGACACCGACGCCGAGGCCCAGGCGAAGAAGGACCGCGCCGACGCCGCCTTCTACGCCAACCCGAACGGCGCCCTCGCCGGGCTCTCGTACACGTCGGGGATCGACTTCTCGCAGTTCGACCTCGACGCGCCCCTCCCCGACATCACGGGCAGGCACAACGGCCACCAGAGCGTGATCGAGACGTTCTACGAACAGGCCGCCGGCAAGACCCTCCGCGACGCGCTCTACGACACCCGCAGCGTCACGCACTCGATCGAGCTCGTCGGCTCGCCCGAGACGGTGGCCGACCAGATGGAGGAGGCGATGGACTTCGTCGGCGGTGACGGGTTCCTCGTGGCCCTCCCCGTCACCCGCAAGAACATCACCGAGGTGTGCGACGGGCTCGCGCCCGTGCTCCGTCGGCGGGGCCTGATCCGCGACGGCTACGAGTACGGCACCTTCCGCGAGAACCTCCTCGCCTTCTAGACCCTTCCCTCGCGGAAGACCGCACGGCACCACCGCAGCACCGTTCCCTCCCTGCTCCATGTCCGCACCCACCCGCCACATGAACTGGAACGAATCCCCATGAAACGACCTCTCCATCTCACACGCGCGATCGCCGTGGCCGTCGCCGCGACGCTCGCGCTCGCCGGCTGCGCCTCGGGCGGCTCGTCGTCCGCCGGCGGCGGCCTGACCTCGATCGTCGAGGCAGTTCCTGCGTATCCGACCTCGTTCTCGTTCGACGGGCTCGGCTCCGACGCCGTCGAGCTGCTGCAGCAGACGAACGCGACGCTGATCCGGAACCCGTACGTCGAGTCGAACGACAAGACCGCCAACACGCAGGACTGGTACCACTGGGAGGGCGTGCTCGCGAAGAGCTACGACGTGTCGTCGGACGGCCTCGTGTACACGTTCCACCTCCGCACCGGCGTGAAGAGCCAGGCGGGCAACCCGCTCACGGCCGACGACGTCATCTACTCGTTCGAGCGCAAGTGGGGGGCCGCGACCGGGATCACCTCGTCGATCGCCCTGCCCGAGCTGACCGACCCGGCCAAGCAGATCAAGAAGGTCGACGACCACACGGTCACGTTCACCGTGGCGAAGAAGGGCTACGGCTTCCCTCTGCTCGCCCTGATCTCGAAGATCTCGGGCCACATCTACGACTCCAAGCTGCTCAAGGAGCACGCCACCAAGGCCGACCCGTACGCGGTGAAGTGGTCGAGCGAGAACGGCAACTACGGCTTCGGCGCGTACGACATCGACTCCTTCAAGGACGGCGAGCAGATCGTGCTCAAGGCGAACCCGAACTACCCGCTCGGCGAGGTCGCGATCAAGCAGATCACGATGAAGGTCGTCGGCGACGCCGCGAACCGCGCGGTGCTGCTGAAGAACGGCGACGTGCAGGGCGCGACCCAGCTCCGCCCGGCCGACGTGGCCGACCTCTCGAAGGACTCCGGGGTGTCGACGTTCACCGCCGAGACGAACAACTTCCTCTGGGCGCTCCTCAACACCACCAAGGCGCCGCTCGACGACGTGGAGGTGCGCCAGGCGCTGTTCTACGCCGTGCCCTACGAGCAGATCATGAAAGAGGTCTACAAAGACCGCGCCGACCCGGCGGTGGCACTGCTCGACCAGGACAGCCCCGGCTACGACGGCGACGGGCTCCTCGATCAGAGCTACCAGCCTGAGAAGTCGCTCGAGCTGCTGAAGAAGGCGGGCATCACCACTCCGGTGACCGTCAACCTGCTGATGTCGAACTCGCAGCCCGACCTGCAGGAGGCCGCCGTGCAGATGCAGTCCTACGGCGAGGCCGCCGGCTTCAAGTTCACGATCGACGTGGTCCCGACCGCGACTGTCTCGGCGAAGACCACAGCGAAGAACTACGACGTCGAGCTGCTGCGCGACATGTCGATCTCGTACGAGTCGATGCCGTACTCGCTGCTGCTGGCGTTCCCTGAGAACAACCCGCAGCGCTCCACGACCGGCTGGGCTCCTGCGAACTACTACGCCGCCGTCAACAAGGGCATCGACGCGGGCGACTCGCTCAGCGATGAAGCCGGAAAGTACTGGAACGAAGCGCAGCAGATCTGGCAGGCGGGCCGACCCATGATCCAGATCACCCGCGTCGACCCGCTGAACGCGATGTCGAGCAAGCTGACCGGCTTCGCCCAGCGCTCCGACAACATCATCGACTGGTCGGTCGTCAAGCCGAAGTCGTAGCACCACCCCGGCGGGCGGCCTCTTCCGGGGCCGCCCGCCTTCCCTCCCCACCCCAAAGAAAGACGGCACGCAAATGTTCCACATGTCATGGTTCCTCGGTCTCGGTTTCGGCGCTTACGGCTGGAACCAGCAGTGGTCGGGCAACGTCGCCAAAGACGTCGCCAACCCGCAGCTGTTCATCGACATGGCCACCAGCCTCGAGCGGGCCGGCTTCGACTACATGATGCTGGAGGACTCGAGCGTCATCCCCGACGTCTTCCAGGGCACCATGGAGTCGGCGCTGCGCTCCGGCGTCATTCGCATGGACCCGATGCCGCTGGTGCCGCTGCTGGCCCAGCACACCAAGCACCTCGGCATCATCGCCACGGCCGCCACGACGTTCTACCCGCCGTTCCTCGCCGCCCGCCTGTTCTCGACGCTCGACCACCTCACGGACGGCCGTGTCGGGATGAACCTGGTCACTGCCAGCCCCCACGCGGCGGCGCAGAACTACGGCTACGAGAAGCACTTCGAGCACGACCTCCGGTACAAGATGGCCGACGAATGGGTGCAGGCGGTGAAGTCGCTCTGGGACACCTGGGAACCCGGCGCCCTCACCCTCAACGAGGAGACCGGCGTCTTCGCCGACCACACCAAGGTGCACCGCGCCGACTTCGAGGGAGAGTTCTACAAGACCCGCGGCCCGCTCAACACCGTGCCCGGGCCGCAGGGCCACCCCGTCATCTGCCAGGCCGGAGGCTCCCCCGCCGGCAAGGACTTCGGGGCGAAGAACGCCGACACGATCATCGCGTCGCTCGCCGAGAACCCGGGCGCTGCCAACATGAAGGCGTACCGGGAGGACATCTCCGAGCGGATGATCGGATTCGGCCGAGACCCGAAGGATGCCAAGGTGCTCTTTCTGATCGACCCGATCCTCGCCGACACCGACCGCGACGCGAGAGACAAGCAGGAGCGCATCCAGAAGGCGATGTCGGAGAACACCAACGGGCTGCTGTCGATGTTCTCGTACTTCTCAGGCCTCGACTTCTCGAAGCTCGACCTCGACGCCCCGCTGCCCGACCTCGAGGGCCAGCACAACGGCCACCAGAGCCTCATGCACGACTTCATGAAGAAGGCCGAGGGCAAGACCCTCCGCGAGGCTCTCACCGCCCGCGCCATGCACTCCGGCTCGGTCGAGCTCGTCGGGTCGCCCGACACCGTGGCCGCGAAGATGGGCGAGGTCATGGAGGAGGTCGGCGGCGACGGGTTCCTCGTCGCGAGCGCCGTCACCCGCAAGAACATCACCGAGGTGTGCGACGGCCTGGCGCCCGCGCTCCGCCGCCGCGGCCTGATCCGCGACGGCTACGAGCACGCCACCTTCCGCGAGAACCTGCTGGCCTTCTGATGTTCCACATGGGCTGGTTCGTCGGGCAGGGGGTCTCTGCCAGCGGCTGGACCGACTTCTGGGCCGGCGACCGCATGACCGACTGGGTGAAGCCCGACCTGCTGATGGACCTCGCCCGCTCGATGGAGCGCGCCGGCTTCGACTACATGATGCTCGAGGACGCCTCGCTCATTCCCGACGTGTACCAGGGGTCGACCGAGACGTACCTGAAGTACGGCATCAGCTCGCCGAAGAACGACCCGGTCACGCTCGTGCCCCTGCTCGGGCACGTGACCAGCCGCCTCGGCATCATCGCCACCGTGACGACGACGTTCTACCACCCGTTCATGGCGGCGCGGCTCTTCGCGTCGCTCGACCACCTCACGAACGGCCGCGTCGGCGCGAACCTCGTCACCGCGCACAACGCTCGCGGCGCGCAGAACTATGGTCGCCCGGCGATGCCCGAGCACGACACCCGCTACCGGATGGCGCGCGAGTGGATCGACATCGCCGGGCAGCTGTGGGACTCGTGGGAGGAGGGTGCCGTGGTCAACGACCTCGCCGAACCACGCCTCGTCGACCACACGAAGGTGCACCCGATCGACTACGAGGGCGAGTTCTTCTCGTCGCGCGGGCCACTCAACACGATCCCCGGCCCTCAGCGGCGCCCGGTGATCTGCCAGGCCGGCGGCTCCCCCGCCGGCAAGGCGTTCGCGGCCGAGGTCGCCGACACGATCATCGCCGGCGGCAAGAGCCCGGCTGCGATGAAGGCGTACCGCGACGACATCTCCGCGCTGATGACCGGATTCGGCCGGAAGCCGACCGACTGCAAGGTGCTCATGACAGCCACGCCGATCCTGGGCGAGACGAACGAGGAGGCGAAGGCGAAGCAGAAGCGCCTCCTCGCGCAGAACACCGAGCGGATCGACTACCTGCTCGCCGGCCTCTCGTACACGACGGCGATCGACATGGCGAGGTTCGACCTCGACGCGCCGATCCCCGACGACCTCGAGACCGACGGCGCGCAGAGCATTCTCGCCGACCTCAAGCGCGTCGCGAACGGCCGCACCCTCCGCGAGGTCGTGACCGGCCCTCGGGAGTCCGACTCCGACGACTTCGTCGGCACGCCCGACAAGGTCGCCAGCGTCATGGGCGACATCATCGACGAGACCGGCGGCGACGGCTACCTGCTCGGCAACCAGGTGGAGCGCCGCACCATCGGCGAGATCACCGACGGCCTCATGCCCGCGCTGCGGCGGCGCGGGCTCGTGCGCGACCACTACGAGCACGAACACCTGCGCGACAACCTGCTCGCGTTCTAGAGGCCTTGACAACACCGAGGGGCGCAGGAACTCGCAGTTCCTGCGCCCCCTGCGTCTTTCGGGCGGACGCTCCGGGTCCTAGTCGAGGATGCGAGCCGTCGCGTCGCCCCGCGCCGAGAGCGCCACCCGGTCGCCGCGGAAGTGCGTGTAGCTGTACTCGCGGGCCTGCCCGTCGCGGTCGCGCAGGACCATCTCGCGCACCAGCATCGGCCATCCCGGCTCGAGGCCCATTAGCTCGGCCACCTCGGGATCGCACGGCACCGCCTCGATCGACGCGCTCGCCCGGCCGAAGGGCACGCCGAAGACGATCTCGAAGGTCTCCTCGATCGGCGACGAGTGGCTCGCGTCGAGCACGACCCCGTCGGCGGCATCGTCGGCGAGCATCGGCAGGTACCCGATGCGCAGGAAGAGCGGCTCGTCGCGGTACCAGCCGAGCTGCTCGTGCACGAGGATCCGCTCGGCGTCGAGCGCCATCCGCGTCGCGATGACCGCCGGGGTGTCGACGACGTGCATCCAGCTGTCGCGCACCTCGACGACCGCGACCTCGCCGGCGGCCTCGGCGTCGCCCGCGGGAGCCGCCGACGCCTTCGACGCGCGCGGGGTCGTCGTGGTCGGGAACTCCAGGATCTCGCCGTTGATCGCCGTGCCCACGCGCGGCCGACGCACCAGGAGCCCGTCGCGCGCGAGCATCTGGAGGCTGCGGCGGAGCGAGTTGCGGGTCGCGCCGAAGGCCGCGATCAGCTCGGCCTCGGCGAGGCGGTCGTCGAGGATGCCCCCGGAGACGATGCCCGAGCGGAACTGCTCGTAGCTGCGGCGCGACGAGTTGTCGAGCCGGGCGGCTCCCTCGCGCTGGCGGCGCATGTAGGCGGCGCGCGCGGGATCGATCGGTGCGTAGCTCATGCACCTATGAGACGGCGTCGGGCAGCAGACGACAAGTGTCGTCCGGCATTCGTCACGAGATCGATTCATCCCGGCGCGCGGCGAAATCAGTCGGACACACGATCGCGCCGCGGGTGAAACAGCCCCGGCATAGCATCGGGACCACTCGTTCCACCCATGCGATCACACTCATTCTGCGGGGGCGACATGACGCTGCTCAACCAGGCACCACTCGGTTCGGGGCATTCGGACGCACCCTCGGTGCGCGCCTACGAGCTGCTTCGCACCGCCATCCGCGCCGGCGACTTCGGCCCGACCGGCCGGGTGGCGGTCGACGAGCTCAGCCGCGCGACCGGGATCGACGCGGAGACCGTGCAGGGTGCCGCCCGGCAGCTCGCGGGGCACGGCATCGTGCGCATCGACTCGGACGGCGCGGTCGTCTCGCGGCCGCGCTTCGTGCAGATATCCGTCGTCGACCTCGCGCTCGGCGACCCCTCGTGTCCCGGCTCGGTCGTGTCGGGCGAGTTCCGGGTCGACGAGGTCGAGCACCGCGTCGTGCAGTCGACACCTGTCATCCGGGCCCGGCTGCGCACCGACGTCGACCGGGTGCTGATGGTCGAGCAGCGCGGCGTCTTCGACGGCGAGACGATCTACGTCCGCGTCGGCTACTACGCCGAAGACGACCCGCACTCGCTGTCGCGCGCCATGATCGCGGAAGACCAGCCGCCGATCGCGCCGATGAAGGAGGTCTTCCGCCGCCTCTTCGGGGCCGGATTCGGCACGGCCGCCACCACGGTGCAGGCTGTCCGCAGCGACCCCGCGACGGCATCCACCCTGGGGGTCCGGGCCGGCACCCCGGTGCTCCTGCGCGAGTCGACGATCGCCGACGAGAGCGGGCGCCCGCGGACGTTCAGCTACACGCACTACCGGTCCGACCGGGTATCGCTGTCCGATCTCACGGCCTGACCTCGGCCAGGCAGCCTCATGTTTCGGGCGCGTGAATTCAGGCGCAATGGGGTTTTCACGTAGGTCGCCTCCCGCCGAAACACGCCGCCACAAGACTCATTACCACCTGATCGAAACTCACCCTTCGAACGCCAAAGGACGGTAATGGCTTCCACGACCAGCTCCCCTGAACTCTTCGGGCCCGATCTCTCCGGGCGCCTCGCCTCCGGCCCGCTGCTCGAGGTCGAGGGCCTCAGCGTCCGCTACGGCGGTCCTGACGGCCACCTGGCCGTCAAGGGCGTCGACTTCCACATCGGCCGCGGCGAGCGAGTCGCCCTGGTCGGCGAGTCCGGCTCGGGCAAGACCTCGCTGGGTCTCGCCACGGCCGGATTCCTGACGCAGCCCGGCGTCGTCGTCGAGACGAAGCGCATCGCCTTCGACGGGAAGCCGCTGCAGGAACTCGGGAAGCACCGTCTGCCCCGCCGCATCCCCGGCATCTCCATGGTCTTCCAGGACGCCATGACGTCGCTCGACCCGACGTGGCGCGTGGGCTCGCAGCTGCGCGCCGTGCTCCGCGCCAACGCGAGGCTCTCGAAGAGGGAGGCCACCGACCTGGCGCGCGAATGGCTTGTCCGCGTCGGCCTGACGGACACCGACCGGGTCATGCACGCGCGCCCGTACGAGCTGTCGGGCGGCATGCGCCAGCGCGTCATGCTCGCGATCGCGCTCTGCGGCAACCCGCGCCTCGTGATCGCCGACGAGCCCACCAGCGCGCTCGACGCCTCGGTGTCGCGCGCCACGATGGACCTCCTCGTCGAGCTCACCGACACCTTCGACACGTCGCTCCTGATCGTGAGCCATGACATCCACCTGTGCATGGAGTACTCGGACCGCACGATGGTGATGTACCACGGCGACATCGTCGAGCAGGGCCGGTCGGCCGACCTGGCGACCGGTGCCTCGCACCCGTACGCCGTCGCGCTGCTCGAGTGCATCCCGTCGCTCGAGAGCCGCCACCTGGCGCACCTGCCCACCCTCACGGACTTCCTGCCCGAGAACGCCGTCGAGGTCGCCGCGTGACCACCACCGCATCCTCCCCCGTGTCGCTCGTGCCCGCGCCCGGCGTCGTCGACACCGTCGTCTCGTTCGAGCGCGTCGCGAAGCAGTACGGACCCCGATCGCACCGCCACACGGCCGTCGCCGAGACCAGCGTGTCGTTCGACAACACGCGGCGCATCGGGATCGTGGGCGAGTCCGGCTCGGGCAAGTCGACGATGTCGCGCATGGTGGTGGGGCTCGAGACCCCCACGGCCGGTCGCGTGCTGTTCAGGACCGGCGACGCGTCGGCGCCCGAGCGCGACGTCGCCGACCTGCTGCAGCGCAGGAGCGACCGGGAGGAGTTCCGGCGCGCTGTGCAGTTCATCGGTCAGGACACGACGTCGTCGTTCGACCCGCGGCATCGGCTGATCGAGGCCGTCACCGACCCGTCGATGGTCTTGCATGGTCTCTCGCAGACCGCCGCCAAGGAGCGTGCCCTGGAGGCCCTCGACAGCCTGGGCCTGCCGCGGGCGCTTGCGGAGCGGTACCCCGGCGACGTGTCGGGCGGCCAGCGGCAGCGGTTCGCGATCGCGCGCGCCCTGGTGGTGCGACCGAGGATCCTGATCTGCGACGAGGTCGTCTCGGCGCTCGACGTCTCGGTGCAGGGGTCGATCCTGAACCTGCTGCGCGACTACTGCGACGCGAACTCGGCCGGCCTGGTGTTCGTGTCGCACGGGCTCCCGGCCACGGCGTTCGTCGCAACCGAGCTGATGGTCATGTACCTCGGCGAGGTGATCGAGCAGGGGACCACGGACGACGTCGTCGACCGCCCCCAGCACGAGTACACGCGGCGCCTGCTGAGGGCCTACCGCGGACCCGCGCCCGTGGCGGTGATGAGCTGATGGAGACGCTCCGCCGCCAGCGCTGGTGGATCCAGCGCGTCGTCGCCCTGCCGGTGTACCTGCTGGTGTTCACCGTCGCGACGTTCTTCCTGATCCGGACGATCCCGGGCGACCCGGTGCTCGCCGTGCTCGGCGACAGCTGGACGCCGGCCGACTACACGCGGATGCAGCAGACCCTCGGGCTCGACGGCTCGCTGCTCACGCAGCTCGGCCGCTACCTGGCGAACCTGCTGCACTTCGACCTCGGCAACTCCATCGTGAGCGGCAAGTCGATCGCCGCCGACCTGTCGACCAGACTCCCCGCGACCTTCGAGCTCGCCATCCAGGCGCTGCTCGTCTCAATCGTGGTGAGCCTGGTCGCGTCGTACTTCGTGATCATGAAGCCGGCCAACCCCCTCGCCCGCGTCATCAACGGCTACGCCCGCGCCGCCGGAGCGATCCCCGAGTACGTGCTCGCCGTCGCCGGCCTGTTCATCTTCTACTCGGTGCTGCACTGGGCGCCCGCGCCCCTCGGCCGCATGGACGTCGCAGTGCTCACCCCCGACACGATCACCGGGATGCCGGTGCTCGACGCGGTCATCCAGGGCAACTGGGCCGCCGTCGGGTCGCTCGTGTCGCACCTGGTGATCCCGATCACCGTCATGGCGCTCGGCCAGTCGGCACTCCTGATCAAGCTGCTGACGGCGAGCCTGGAGGAGGCCCTCGACGCCGCCCCCACCCGCTTCCGGATCGCTGCCGGGGCCGGGCGCGTCTCGGTGATGCTGTCGATCTTCCGCCGCGCGCTCCCCCCGGCGGTCACCATGTGCGGCACTCTCTTCGGCTACCTGCTCGGCGGCGCGATCATCATCGAGTCGCTCTTCGGGTTCGCCGGCCTCGGCGACTACGCGGTGGCCGCCGTCGGATCGAACGACTACACGGCGCTGCAGGGCTTCCTGCTGGTGATCGCCGCCATGACGCTGATCCTCTTCCTGATCGTCGACATCGTGAACATGTTCATCGACCCCCGGCGTCGCCCGGGTGTCCGTACGGAGGACGCATGACCGCCACCATCGACGGCGAGGCGATCAAGACCATCGCCCGCTCACGCCGCCCGCGGCCCAACAGGGCCCGCAAACCCGGCCTCCGCGGCACCTGGCCCCGCCTGATCCCGTTCGCGGTGATCATCATCGTCGCCGTCTTCCTCGTCGGCGTCACCCCGTTCAGCCCGATCCGCGTCTCGGGCGCCGCCTCGCTCCCGCCCGGGCCGAAGCACTGGTTCGGCACCGACTCGGCCGGACTCGACGTCTTCTCGCGGACCATCGCGGCCACGCGGATCAACCTGCTCATCGCCCTGCTCGTCGCCGCCCTCGCGACCGCCGGAGGCATCGTGCTCGGCCTCGTCATCGGCATGAACGAGTCGGCTCGAGGCGCCCGCGGACGCATCGCCCAGGGCACCGCCCGGGTAATCGACCTCGTCGAGGCCGTGCCCGGGATCATCATCGGCCTCGTCGCCGTCGCCTTCTACGGGGCCAACGTCGTGACGCTGACCCTCGCGATGGCGTTCATCCTGTTTCCCCTGCAGTCGCGGCTCACCCGCACCGAGGTGCTCCGCGTGCGCTCGGAGGCCTACCTCGACGCGGCGCGCATGAAGGGGATGAGCGAGTTCGCGCTCACCGTGCGGCACGTCATGCCGAACGCGTCGTGGGCCGCGCTCGAGAACTCGTCGGTGATCTTCGCCGTCAGCATCATCCTCACCGCCGGGTTGGGCTTCATCGGCGTCGGCCTCCCGCCGCCCACGCCGGAGTGGGGCGCCATGCTGTCGCGCGGCGCGAGCGACGCGCTCGTCGGCAAGTGGTGGTCGGCGGCCTTCCCCGCGCTGGCGCTGGCCGTGACCGTCGCCGCCGTCAGCCTCGCCAGCGGCGCCGTCTTCGCCGCCCGCCGCCGCTAGCGCCGCCGCCGGCGCCCGCCCGCCGCCGCCGCCGCCCCCGCCCGCCGCCCACCCGCCCGTGAGACTCCAGCGTTGGCCCCCGATTCGCACCTGCGAGGGGCCAACGCTGGAGTCTCGTCGCTCACCGACGCGGCAAGAGGCGGCCGAATCGATCGACGAGTTCCGTCGACGGCAGGTCGACCGAGGTCACCCGCACCACCCTCCAGTCCGCATCGGCGAATCGTTCGCGCCGCTGAATGTCCGTGCGGAAGGTCCGCGCGCTCGTCCGGTGGTGGTCCCCCTCGTACTCGATGGCGATTCGCAACGACGGATATGCCAGATCGGGGCGACCGAGGTAGACGCCGTCGTCGGAGTACTGCTTCTCGTTGAGGGCGTCCGGCTCGCGCCAGCCGTTTCGCAGGATGAAGAGCCGCAGCTCGGTCTCCTTCGGAGACCAGACCTTGGGCCGGCACAACTCGAAGGCCTCCCTGAGCCGGACGGCACCACGGCGTCCGGCCGCCTCACGCACCGCTGCGCCCAGGCGCTCGGTCTTGAGGTAGCGAGCCGGCCCGTACGGGGACCACTTCGAGAGGAGGGCATCCCCCATCGCGACGAGGTCATCGACGTCGAAGCTCTCGGCGCACTGGATCCACGCTCGCAGGGGCCTCACCACGGGAACGCCTCGGTGGATCGAAAGCGGTATGCCACGGCCTGAGTGGCCGACGACCCCGTCCCGTCGAGGCTCCCGGAAGGAGGCGACGGAGACCACATGCAGCTCGCTGTCGGGCCGGGAGCACCACGAGGGCAACGGCAGGCCCCACAGGCCGGCCGCGGTCGCGTGGCTGAACCCCTGGCCTGGAAGCAGCAGCGGCAGGAGCTCCCGACAGCGGCCGGCGAGGTCGGCGGGGAGTTCGCCCCGACTCCGCACTCCCGAGTGGGGAGTCCGAAGTGACGGTGCCCGGAGGCGCTTGCGCGACACTCCGAGGGCGATGGCGTCGGCGGTTCGAAAGTCGGGCGCGTCGAGCCCTTCCGGCAGTTCTGTCTCCATCCCGACACCCTCGCCGATGCGCTCGTTTCGCCGCTGCGGTTCTCCACAGCGGACGAGACTCCAGCGTTGGCCCGGAAACCGAGCGTCGGAGGGGCCAACGCTGGAGTCTCGATGGGCGGCCGGCGACGGCGGGGGGGGGGGGGGGGGGGGGGGGGGGCGGCGGAGGCGCTAGTTCGCGACGAAGCTGCGCAGCGCGGCGACGACGAGGTCGTGGTCGACGACGTCCTTCAGGCCCGAGGCCGTGATGGTGCCGACGACCTGCCCGCCGACCACGAGGGGGAATGCCCCGCCTGACACGGCGTAGGTGTCGTCGACGAGCAGCGGAGTTCCTGCGCCCTCGTCGTTCAGGCGGGTGAGGAGCGACGGCTGCGAGTCGCGGACGGCGACGGCCGCCTTGCGGCGCAGCCACGAGTCGGTGTCGGGCGAGACACCGCCCTGCGCGCTCTTGTAGACGACGTGGTCGCCGAGCACGACCTGGATGGCGAGCGCGTACCCGTTCTCGCGGACGAGCTCGGCGGCGAGCGACCCGAGGGTGTACGCGTCGCTCTGGTCGAACGAGTCGAACCGCAGCTCGTCGAGCTGGGCCTGCACGTCGGAGGGGGTGAACTCAGGAAGGGTCTCGGTCGTCATGCGCCCCAGTCTGTCAGGCGATCCGGGCGCAGGAACTCGGGGTGCTCGCGATCCCCGGCGAGTAGCGTCGAGCGCATGCCCGCACTCACCGATACGTTCACCCTCTCCAACGACGTCGAGATCCCGAAGATCGGCTTCGGCACCTGGCAGATCCCCGACGGCCCCGACGCCTACGACTCGGTCGCCGCCGCGCTGAAGGCCGGCTACCGCCACATCGACACCGCCCGCGCCTACGGCAACGAGGCGAGCGTCGCCCGGGCCATCCGCGACAGCGGCATCCCGCGCGACGAGATCTTCGTCACCACGAAGCTGCCCGCCGAGATCAAGGACCACGACGAGGCCCTCGCCAGCTTCGAGACGACGATGTCGGCGCTCGAGATGGACTACGTCGACCTCTACCTGATCCACGCACCCTGGCCCTGGACCGACATGGGCAGCGACCACCGCACCGGAAACCAGGCCGTGTGGAAGGCCCTCGAGGGCATCCACGCCTCCGGCCGCGCCCGCTCGATCGGCATCTCGAACTTCACCGTCGACGACATCGAGTCGCTGATGGAGACCGCGACGGTCACGCCGCACGTCAACCAGATCCGCTGGTACGTCGGCTACACGCAGGACGAGACGACGGCCTACTGCCAGCAGAAGGGGATCCTCGTCGAGGGCTACTCGCCGCTCGCGACCGGCGCGATCCTCGACAGCGCCGACCTCGCGGGCATCGCCGCGAAGTACGGCAAGTCGGTGGCGCAGCTCTGCATCCGCTACCTGCTCGAGAAGGACGTGCTGCCGCTGCCGAAGACGACTAGCGCCGAGCGGGCGGCCGAGAACGCCGACGTCGACTTCGAGATCTCGGCCGACGACCTCGCCGCCCTCGACGCGCTGACCGACCCGACGGCCTGACCGACCGAACGGCCTGGCGGGCCCGCCGACCTGACGGGCCCGCCGGCCCGACTGCCGCCTACGACCCGGCGATCGCGGCGGTCACGCCGGCGACGTAGCGTTCCAGCTGATCGCCCGACGGGTCGTGCGTGGGGTTCACCTCGGTGAGGCTCAGCGCCCGCAGGTTCGGGGCCGACAGCAGGAACTGCACGACGTCGAGCGCACCCGCCAGCGTCTGCCCCGTGCCGTAGTGCGGGAAGTCGGCGAGCGGCAGGTCGGCGGAGTCCACCGCGTCGACGTCGAAGTGCACGACGAGCCCTTCGAACACGTCGAGGCGGGTGCGCGCCGAGCCGGCGGCCTCCATCGGCACCTCACGCAGGTGGTCGTCGCTGAAGTGGAGCACCTCGCGGTCGTCGGTGAGGACGTCGTCGTCGAACGAGTCGGGGTCGTCCTGGTTGTAGCCGAGCAGGACGATCTGGTCCTCTTCGAGCGGCGGCCACGACGGCCCCAGGCGGCCGAGCGGCGAGTCGACGATGCCGAGCAGGTGCGACACGACCGTCGAGTCGAGGATGCCGCTGCCACGCACGCCGGGCACGGAGAGGTCGGCGTCGCCGTCGACGTAGGCGACGCCCACCTCGGCCTGGACGCGCTGGACGCCGGCCACGACACCGAGGGTGACGGTGCAGTCGCCGCCGATCACGACGGGGATGCGGCCGTCGCGGACGATGCGCTCGACCTCGTCGGCGACCTGGCCCGCGACCTCGATCGCGGCGGCGATGTTGCGCGCGCCGCCGACGGGGTCGGGATCGGCCCGGAACACCGAGCCCGCCACGTCGCCCGCGTCGATCACATCGGCGCCGGCCTCGCGGAGCCGGTCGACGAAGCCGAAGTCGCGCAGGGCCTTCGGCCCGAGCTCCAGCCCCGCGTGGTGGGCCCCCGCGCTCGAAGGGACACCGAGGACTTCGTACGCTCGCGCTTCGCTCATGCCTCGAGCGTGCCATGTCGGCGACGGGTGTGCCCGATATGCACGGGGAGCGTGCAGTTCCTGCGCCCCCTAGAGCACCCGGGCGGCCTCCTCGATGGCGGCCGGGCGCCGCTGGATCTCGGCGATGCGGGCGATGTCGAACTTGCCGGAGCGATCGAACGCGTAGAGGCCGTTCTGCTCCTGGAACACGTCGGTGAGCTGCGTGTAGCAGTAGCCGAACATGTCGGCGTTGCCGAGCAGCGTCGTGACCAGCCCCTCGAAGCGCTCGTAGAACTCCTCGGCGGTGCGGACTCGCTCGCCGTACCCCCACGACGTCGTGCCCGACTGCGGGGCGGCGTCGGTCGCCGCGGCGGTCTCGGCGTTCCACCAGATGCCGCCGAACTCGCTGCAGAAGTAGGGCTGGCCGTTGTAGGGGACGCTCCACGGCTGAACGTCGTACTGCTGGAGGTCGCGGTCGTCCTCGGTGTTGAGGAAGGCCGTCTTCGAGCCCACGTCGAGCAGGCCCATCGTCTCGCGGAAGGTGGCCGGCACCTGGTCGTAGTTGTGGCTGTCGTAGATGTCGGTCTCGAACACGCGGTGCGAGTAGCCGGAGGTGTCGAGCACGGGACGCGTGGTGTCCATGGCCTTGGTGGCGAGGAACATGCCGTGCATGACGTCGTCGAGCACGGTGATGCGGTCGGAGATGTGCTGGCGCGTCTCGTTGAGCGGGCACCAGCCGATGATCGCCGGGTGCGAGTAGTCGCGCTCGAGCGCCTCGAGCCACTGCGTCGTGTAGGTCGCGCCGGGCTGCTGGCGGTCGTCGCTCGGGCCGGTCGTCTTGCAGCCCCAGTCGCCGAACTCGCCCCACACGAGGTAGCCCATGCGGTCGGCGTGGTAGAGGAAGCGCTCCTCGAACACCTTCTGGTGCAGGCGCGCCCCGTTGAAGCCGGCCTCCATCGAGAGGCGGATGTCGTCGATCAGCGCCTGGTCGCTCGGCGCCGTGAGGAGGCCGTCGGCGTAGAGGCCCTGGTCGAGCACGAGGCGCTGGAAGACGGTCTCGCCGTTGATCAGGACCGCCTGGCCGACGATCGAGACGCTGCGGAGTCCGGCGTAGCTGCCGATCGAGTCCACCACGTCGCCGTCGGCGCCGAGCAGCTCGATGCGCACGCCGTAGAGGAACGGGTCGCCGATCGACCACACGCGAACACGGTCGGCGGGGATCGGCACGGTGACGCGGGGCGACAGGGTGAGATCGGCTCGGGCGTCGTGCACCGCGACCTCGCCGTCGTCGTCGGACAGGACGACGCGCACGCGGCCGCCGGCGAGCCCCGTCGACAGCGGCACCTCGACGGTGAACGACTCGGAGCCGAGGTCGGGCGTGATGCGCGGCCGACCGATGGCGACCTGCGGCACCGGCTCGAGCCACACCGTCTGCCAGATGCCGGTGGTGCGGGTGTAGTCGGCGTCGTGGTTCCAGTACTCGGCCGACTGCTTGCCGCGGGCCTGCGGGGCGTCTTTGGAGTCGCGGGCCCGCACGGTGATGACGACCGTGTCGCCGGCCTTCGCGCCGGCACGGCTGGTGATGTCGGCCGTGAAGCTCGTGAAGCCGCCGCGGTGCCGCTCGACCTCGGCGCCGTCGACCCAGACCGTCGCGTCGTGGTCGACCGCGCCGAAGTGCATGAGCACGCGGTCCCCGGCCCACTCCGCCGGGATATCCACCTCGCGGCGGTACCAGACGGCGTGGTGGAAGTCGTCGTCGCCGATCCCCGACAGGGGCGCCTCCGGGGCGAACGGCACTGTTATCTCGGCACGCAGGAACTGCGACGCGTCGGCGAGCCCGCGCTCGAACCCGGAGTCGCCCGGATCGAACTCGAACTGCCACTGGCCGTTGAGGTTCAGCCACCGCTCGCGCGTGAACTGGGGGCGGGGGTACTCCGGGCGCGGGATGGTTGCGGTCATGACGTCGTCCTCGAGGTCGTGGAACAGGTGATCCGCGTCCACGCTACAACGTTGTAATAGCCCGTCGCACCTTCCCTGCCCAGAAATTCAAGGAGAAATGTGCCTCGACCTTGGGCGGCATGCGGATCACCAGGGCGGGTCGGCGAAGATCTCCTTGAATTTCTGGAGACGGGCGGGCGGGGGCGGGGCGGGCGGGGGCGGGGCGCGGCGTCAGGCCGGGACGAACAGCGTGATCGTGTCGACGACGAGAGCCGGCCTGTCGGAGCCCTCGATCTCGACCGTGACCCGGTAGGCGAGCCGCACTCCCCCGGAGCCGGGCGTCACGCCGGTGATCTCGCCGACGGCCCGCACGCGCGACCCGACGACGACGGGCTGCACGAACCGCAGCCGGTCGGCGCCGTAGTTGATGGCGGCCGAGACGCCGTCGACCCGCAGCAGCCCGTCGGCGAACGCGGGCAGCAGCGACAGCGTGAGGTACCCGTGGGCGATCGTCGCGCCGAACGGGCCGTCGGCCGCGCGCGCCGGATCGACGTGGATCCACTGCTGGTCGCCGGTCGCGTCGGCGAACGCCTGGATCCGCGCCTGGTCGATCACGATCCACTCCGACGGACCGAGCTCGGTGCCCTCCGACCCCGCCAGATCGGCGGGTGCGGCGAAGACCGCGGCGCTCACGAGAGCGGCCCTCCCGCCACGTACAGCACCTGCCCCGACACGTAGCCGGCCTCCTCGGAGCAGAAGTAGGCGGCGGCCGCGGCGACGTCGTCGGGCTGGCCGACGCGGCGCACGGCGATCTGCTTCGCGGCCTCGGTCAGGAAGGTCTCGAGCGGCACCTTCATGCGCTCCGCGGTCTGCGCGATCATCGCCGTCTCGATGAACCCCGGTGCGATCGCGTTCACCGTGACGCCGAACGGGCCGAGCTCGATCGCGAGCGTCTTGGTGAACCCCTGCATCCCGGCCTTGGCCGCCGAGTAGTTCGCCTGCCCGCGGTTGCCGAGCGCCGACGACGACGACAGGTTCACGATGCGGCCCCAGCCCTGGTCGACCTGGTGCTTCTGCACCGCCCGGCTCATCAGGAAGGCCCCGCGGAGGTGCACGCCGAGCACGGCGTCCCAGTCGTCGACGCTCATCTTGAAGAGCAGGTTGTCACGCAGGATCCCGGCGTTGTTGACGAGCACGGTCGGCGCCCCGAGCTCGGCCTCCACGCGGCCCACCGCGCCCGCCACCGACTCCTCATCCGAGACGTCCGCTGCCACGCCGACGGCACGGCCCCCGGCCGCCGTGATCTCCGCCGCGGCGGCGTCGGCGTCCTCCTGCCTCAGGTCGACGAGAGCGACGGCCATGCCGTCGCGGGCGAGGCGGCGGCCGACCGCGGCGCCGATGCCGCGGCCTCCCCCGGTGACGATGGCGATGCGCTGCTCGGGGTCGGTGCGCTGGTCGGTCATGGTGTTCCTCTCTGAAGTGCGGAAGTACTGAAGTGCGGAAGTACTGAAGTGCGGAGGTACTGAAGTGCGGAGGTACTGAAGTGCCGGAGTCCGGACGTGCCGGAGTCCGGAGGCTCTGCGGCGCCCGTCAGGGCGACGGGAAGACGATCAGCTGACGGAGCGCCTCGCCGTCGGCCAGCGAGTCCATCGCCTCGTTCAGGCCCGAGAGCGGGATGGTCGACGACACGAGCTTCTCGACGGGGAGGAGGCCCTTGCGCCACAGGTCGACGTAGACGGGGATGTCGCGCGACGGGACCGACGAGCCCAGGTAGCTGCCGACGACGGTGCGCGCCTCGGCCGTGAGCGTGAGCGGGGCGATCGTCGAGCGCGCACCGGGCCTGGGCAGCCCGACGGTGACAGTGGTTCCGCCGGGCGCGGTGAGAGCGAACGCCGTCTCGAACGCGGCGGGGTGGCCCGCCGCCTCGATGACGACGGGAGCCCGGAGCCCCAGGGCGACGGCGTCGTCCGGCGACGCGACCTGCGCGGCGCCGAGGGCCGTCGCGAGTTCCAGCTTCGCAGGGACGGCGTCGATGCCGATGACCCGGTGCCCGGTCGCCTTCGCCACGAGGACGGCCGCCATCCCGACGCCGCCGAGGCCCACGACGACGACGTCCGCCCCGGGGTCGGGGCGCCCGGCGTTCAGGACCGCGCCACCGCCGGTGAGGACCGCGCAGCCGAGAAGGGCTGCGACCTCGGGCGGGACGTCCGGATCGACGCGGACCACCGAGGTCTCGCTCACGACCGCATGGGTGGCGAAGGCGGACACGCCGAGGTGATGGTGCACGGACACGCCGTCGCGGGTCAGCCGCGAACCACCGCCGACCAGCACGCCGTCGCCGTTGGCGCGGCTGCCGACGATGCACGGCAGGCGTCCGTCTGTCTGACAGGCCTGACACCTGCCGCACCGCGGCAGGAACGTCATGACGACGCGATCACCGGGCGCCACGTCGGTGACACCGGCGCCGACGACCTCGACGATGCCGGCGGCCTCGTGGCCGAGCAGCATCGGCACCGGTCGCACCCGGGCGCCGTCGACCACCGAGAGGTCGCTGTGGCAGACGCCCGCCGCCTCGATCCGCACCAGCATCTCGCCGGCCCCGGGCGGGTCGAGCTCGAGCGTCGAGAGCGTGAGCGGGCGCGACCCGGCGAAGGGCCGGGCCGCATCGGTCCGCTCGAGCACGACGCCGTCGATCCTCACCGCGAGCTCCAGGCCGGACGACCGCTCACGAGATCCGCGCGATCACCATCGCCATGCCCTGGCCGCCGCCGACGCACATGGTCTCGAGGCCGAAGGTGGCGTCGCGGGTGCGGAGGCCGTTGAGCAGAGTCCCGGTGATGCGGGCGCCGGTCATGCCGAAGGGGTGGCCGACGGCGATCGATCCGCCGTGCACGTTCAGCCGCTCGACGTCGACGCCGAGTTCGCGCGCCGACGGGATCACCTGGGCGGCGAACGCCTCGTTGATCTCGACGAGGTCCATGTCGCCGATCGACATGCCGGCGCGAGCCAGCGCCTGGCGCGATGCCTCCACCGGGCCGAGCCCCATGATCTCGGGGCTGAGACCGGTGACCCCGGTCGAGATGATCCGGGCCAGCGGCGTGATGCCGAGCTCGGCGGCGCGGGTGTCGCTCATGACCACGAGCGCCGCGGCCCCGTCGTTGAGCGGGCAGGCGTTTCCGGCCGTGACCGTGCCGTCCTCGCGGAAGACCGGCTTGAGGCCGGCCAGCGTCTCGGGCGTGACGCCCGGGCGCGGCCCGTCGTCCACGGTCATGACCGTGCCGTCGGCGAGCGGGTAGGGGGTGATCTCGCGCGCCCAGAATTCGTCGACGATGGCCTGCTCGGCCCGGTTCTGGCTCAGGGCGGCGAACTCGTCCTGCTCGCGACGGCTGATCCCGAGCATCCCGGCGACGTTCTCGGCGGTCTCGCCCATTGAGATGTACGGGTCGGGCAGGGCGCCGCGGAGGCGCGGATCGACCCAGTCGCCGCCGTCGGCGGGGGCGTGGAACTCGGGGAAGCGCGGGTTGCGGAGGTCGACCCCGGGGATGTAGTCGCTCGAGCCGCGGGCCGCGCCCGACACGCTCTCGACGCCGGCCGAGATGAACACGTCGCCCTCGCCGGCCTTGATCGCGTGGAACGCCATGCGCGTGGACTGGAGGCTCGACGAGCAGTACCGGTTGACGGTCGTGCCGGGCAGGTGGTCGTAGCCGAGCGCCACGGCGACGATGCGGGCGATGTTCATGCCCTGCTCGCCGCCGGGCATGCCGCACCCCATCACGAGGTCGTCGATGGCGGCCGGGTCGAGTTCCGGCACCTTCGAGAGCACGTCGCGCACGATGAACGCCGCGAGATCGTCGGCGCGCTCGCGGCGGAGCGAGCCCTTCATGGCGCGGCCGATGGGCGTGCGGGAGACCGCGACGATGACTGCCTCGGTCATGAGACGAACGCGCTCGTGCCGGTGATGGCGCGGCCGACGATGAGGGAGTTCATCTCGCGGGTGCCCTCGAACGAGTAGATGGCCTCGGCGTCGGCGAAGCGGCGGGCCACCCCGTAGTCGAGGACGATGCCGTTGCCGCCCATGACCTCGCGGCACCAGGCGACCGTCTCGCGCATCCGCGACGTCGCGAACGACTTGGCCATCGACGCGTGCGCGTCGGTCTGGCGGTCGTGGTCGAGGAGGTCGGAGGTCTGCATGCAGAGGGCGATGGAGGCCGAGATGTTGCTCAGGCAGCGCGAGAGCAGGTCTTGAACGAGCTGGAACGACGACAGCTTCTTGCCGAACTGCTCGCGCTGCTTCACGTAGGCGACGGCCGCCTCGTAGGCGCCGATCGCGTTGCCGATGGCCTGCCAGGCGACGTCGGCGCGGGTGAGGAGGAGCACCTTGGCGGTGTCGCGGAAGGAGTCGCCGCGCTGCAGCCGCCGCTCCTCGGGCACGATGACGTCGACCATCTCGATGTCGGCGTTCTGCACGATGCGGAGGCTCTGCTTGCGCTCGATCTTGGTCGCGGTGAAGCCGGCGGTGTCGGTCGTGACGAGGAAGCCCTTGACCTGGCCGTCGGCGGTGTCGCGGGCCCAGATCACGACGACGTCGGCGAAGGTGGCGTTGCCGATCCAGCGCTTCTGGCCGTTCAGGGTCCAGCTGTCGCCGTGGCGGGTCGCCGTGGTGCGGAGGCCGCCGGCCGAGTCGGAGCCGGACAGCGGCTCGGTGAGGCCGAAGGCGCCGATGGTCTCGCCGGTCGCCATCTTCGGCAGCCACTCGGCGCGCTGCTGAGGGCTGCCCGCGACGCCGATCGAGCCCATGGCGAGACCCGAGGTGACGCCGATGAAGGTCGACACGCTCGCGTCGATCCGGCCGGACTCGAGCGCCGCCCAGCCGCGGAACTTCGCGCTGTTCTCGAACTGGCGCGACTCCTCCCAGATCGGGCCGTAGGCGCCGAGATCGGCCAGGGGCTTGATGACCTGGTGCGGGAACTCGGCCCGCTCCCAGAAGTCGTCGGCGATCGGGGCCACCTCGGTCTCGAGATAGTGGCGCAGCTCGTGGATGTTCTCGTTCTCGCGAGCGGTGAGGGCGTCCTGGGCGAAGTAGAAGTCGCTCGACAGGTAGGCGGTTTCAGGTGTTGTGAGGGTCACTGGTCAGCTCCGTTGCGTGGTGTGTGACTACCGGTTGCCTCCATCATGCATCGTTTTCGAAAATGTTGCACGGACTCCCTGTGAATGCCTAGAGTGCTCTCATGTCGACGCAGACCGCAGCCCCCGCCGCCGTGCCGGCGTCGTGGGCGGGCAGCGTCGCGATCCGCGTGCCGTCCGAGCTCTCGGCCCGCCTGGCCGCCGGCACCCACTCCGACACGGTGCGCGCGTTCGTCCTTGCGCGCCGGACGTTCCTCGCCGGCGAGCGGGTCGACATGAACGTTCTGGCCGCCGGCCTCGGCGTCGACCGCACGTCGCTGTTCCGCTGGCTGGGCAACCGCGACGCCCTTCTGAGCGAGGTGCTGTGGTCGCTCGCCGAGCCGACGCTGACCCGCATCGAGAGGTCGACCGACGCCGTCGGGGCGGCACGCCTGACCCGCGTGCTGGGCGACTTCGTCGCCGCCCTGATCGAGGCGTCGTCCTTTCAGGGGTTCCTGACGCGCGAGCCCGCTCGGGCGCTGCGGGTCCTGACGACGAAGGAGAGCCAGGTGCAGCGCCGCTACCTGGCCTTCGTCGAGGCTCTGCTCGAGGCCGAGGTCGCCCGCGGCGCGATCCGGTTCTCGCTCCCGATCCACGACCTCGCGTACCTGCTCGTGCGGATCTCGGAGTCGTTCACGTACGCCGACCTGATCACGGGCGAGAAGCCCAGCGCCGAGCGGGCCCGCGCGGCGTTCGAATACGTTCTGAGGGACTCATGATCGACGGAACCCGCCCCTACCGCCTCGCCGTGGCGACCCGCTGGAACGACAACGACGTCTACGGCCACCTGAACAACACCGTGTACTACCAGGCGATGGACACCGCGATCAACACCTGGATGATCACGGTGGCGGGGCTCGATCCGCTGCACGGGCCCGCGCTCGGGTTCTGCGTCGCGTCGTCGTGCGAGTTCCAGGCTTCCGCGGGGTTTCCGGACGAGATCGCGGTCGAGCTCTCGATCGCGAGGCTCGGCACCACGAGCGTGACCTGGGCACCCAGGATCCTGCGCGACCGCGACGACACGCAGCTCGCCGTCGGCACGTTCACCACCGTGTTCGTCGACCGGGAGACGACGCGACCCGTGCCGATCCCGACGGGGATCCGGCTCGCCATCGAGAGCGAGTTCGCCGTCCCCGCCGCCTGACCTCATCACACCCGCATCACCGAACGAAGGACGAACGATGACGTTCACCACCGCCCCCGCGACCACCGCCCCTGATGGCACCGCGGAGCTGCTCGACGGCCCCGGCCTCGGCACCCTGTCGATCGCCGCGATCCTCGCCGAGAGCGCCCGTCGCCACCACGACCGGCCGGCCCTGCTCTTCTCGGGCGGCACCACGACCTACAGCGAGCTCTGGAACCAGACGCGTGCCTACGCCGGGGCCCTTCGCGCGCGCGGCATCGGCCCGGGCGACCGCGTCGCCCTGATCGTGCCGAACGTGCCCGACTTCTGCCGCGCCTACTACGCCGTGCTCGCGTTGGGCGCGATCGTCGTGCCGGTGCACCTGCTGTTCAAGTCGGAGGAGATCGAGTACGTGCTGCGCGACTCGGGCGCCCTGCTCGCGATCGTCGCGGCGCCCCAGCTCGGCGAGGCGCTTCCCGCTGCGGCAGCCGCCGGGGTCCCCGTGGTGTCGGTGCTCCTCCCGGCCGACGCGCCGACGCCCGTTCCGGTAGCGCGGCTCGAGGTCGAGGCCGCCGCGGCCACGCCCATCGAGCGCTACGAGTCGGTCAACCCGCTCGCGGCGGCGACGATCCTCTACACGTCGGGCACGACCGGCCACCCCAAGGGCGCCGTCGGCTCGCACCTGGCGATGATCGAGCAGGTCAGCGCCGAGCTGATCGACTGCACCGACATGGCCAAGGAGGACGTCGTGTTCGGCGGCCTCCCGTTCTTCCACGCCTTCGGCCAGACGTCGGTGCTCAACACCGTGTTCCGGCGCGGCGCCGCGATCGTGCTGCTGCCGAAGTTCGACCCGGCCGCCGCGCTCACCCTGATGGCGGCGACGAGGACGACGATCTTCACGGCCGTGCCGACCATGTACATCGGCCTGCTCGCCGCCGCGGCAGCCGCGCCCGACGAGCCGCGCCCGCCGCTCCGCTACGCGGTGTCGGGCGGCTCGGCGCTGCCGGTGGCCGTGCTCGAGCGGTTCCAGGAGACGTTCGGCGCGCCCGTGCAGGAGGGCTACGGCCTCACCGAGACGAGCCCCGTGGCGACGGTGAACGACCTGGACGACCCGCGCGCGGGAACGATCGGCAAGCCCATCTGGGGCGTCGACGTCGAGATCGTGAAGCCCGATGTGGACGACCACGTCGAGTTCCTGCCCCGGGGCGAGATGGGCGAGATCGTCATCCGCGGGCACAACCTGATGAAGGGCTATCTGGGCAACCCCGAGGCGACCGACCAGGCGATGGTCGACGGCTGGTTCCACACCGGCGACCTGGGGTCGAAAGACGAGGACGACGTGGTGACGATCGTCGACCGCAAGAAGGACATGATCGTGCGCAACGGCTACAACGTGTACCCGAGCGAGGTCGAGGACTGCCTGATGCGCCACCCCGGCGTGATGAACGCGGCGGTCTTCGGCGAGCCCGACGACGTGCACGGCCAGGAGGTGCACGCGGCAGTCGTCGCGCGGCCCGGCGAGGCGATCGACTGCGACGACGTCATCGCCTTCGTCAAGGAGCACCTGGCGGCGTACAAGTTCCCGCGCGTGGTGCACGTGGTCGAGTCGCTGCCGCTCGGGGCCAGCGGGAAGGTGCTGAAGCGGGAGCTCGTCACGCTGTTTGCGTGAGCGAGAACACCGACGCTCTTTGCGTGAGCGGGGGCGGCCGAAGCGCGAATAGGCTCGGAGCATGACCGATACACCCTCGTCCAGCCCCCGCCGCGCCCTCGTCCTCGGAGGGGGTGGCATCGCCGGCATCGCGTGGCACCTCGGCGTCCTGACCGAGCTGCTCGCGGTCGACGTCGACGTCGACCACGCCGACCTCGTCGTCGGCACCAGCGCCGGCTCGGTGGCGGGGAGCATCCTGCGATTCGGCATGGCGCCGGCCGTCTTCGCCGCCCAGGCCGCCGCCGGCTCGGCTGTCACGACTCCCCCGGAGGGCGTCGACGCGCCCGGAGCCGACATGAGCGACTTCGGGCAGAAGGTGATGGACGTCGTGGCGGGTGCGACCAGCCAGCAGGAGGCCCGCGCCAAGCTCGGCCAGGCCGCGATCGCCTTCGCCCGGGGCGCCGAGTCGCCGCTGCTCGCTCAGCTCGGCAGTCAGTTCCCCGACGCGTTCGGCTGGCCGCCCGCGCCGCTCAGGGTGTGCGTGGTCCGTGCCGACACCGGCGAGTTCGAGGTGCTCGACTCGTCGAGCGGCGTGCCGCTCTCCCGTGCCGTGGCCGCCAGCTGCTCCGTGCCGCTCGTCTTCCCGCCCGTCGAGATCGGCGGCCACCCGTACGTCGACGGCGGTGCCCGCTCGGCGACCAACGCCGACGTCGCAGACGGCTTCGACCGGGTGCTCGTGCTCTCGTGCGGCACCGAAGACCCGGCCAACCCGCTCGGGCCCCAGCTCGACGAGGCCGTCGCCGGGCTGCGCGCGGCCGGCGCCGACGTGATGGTCATCACCGCCGACGAGGCCAGCCTCAAGGCCTTCGGCGGCAACTCGCTCGACGACTCGTCGCGCATCCCGTCAGCGCTCGCCGGCCGCACGCAGGCCGCGGGCATCGCCGGCGAGGTCGCGGCCTTCTGGTCGTGAGCCGCGAGGGCGAGGCGGCGCAGGAACTCGCCGTCCTCCTCCGTGCCACGGTCGACCGACTGACCGCCGCCGGCGCCCGCGACGAGGCGCTCGGCGCCGTCAAGGAGCCGCGCGGCTTCGGCCCGTTCAAGTCGAGCCCGGCGATCGCCCCGATCGGCCGAGCCTGGCGCCTCGGGAGCCTGCTGCTCGGCGCCGACGCGTCGCTGTTCTCGGTCGGCCGGATCACCCGCGCCACCGACACCGGCCGCCCGCAGGGGCTGTCGCTCGGCGTCGAGCAGCGCCGCGCCGAGCGGATCGCGGCGATGCGCGGCCGCTTCGCCGACGGCGAGGTCGTCAACTTCGACTACGAGCCCGTCGACACCGGCGCCGCCGCCCTGGCCGACGGCCGCGGCACCCTGCTGCTCGGCGCCGACGGGACCGTGCGCCTGCGGTGGAACTCCGCCGGCGACACCCGCGCGCTCGCCGCCTACCTCGACGAGCAGATCGCGCTGCTGCTCGACGGCGTCTGGCCCGCCGACGACTGAGCGGCGCTACTTCTTCGCGCGGGAGGGCTGCACGCGGGGCGGCTCCCCCGGCATCTTGGGGAAGTCGGGCGGGAAGGGCAGTTCCTGCGACCCGTCGCGCTCCCACCACTCGAGCAGCGGGGCGATCGAGCCACCCGGAGTCTCGTGCATCGCCTGCCACGGGTCGCCGACGGTCTCGAGCCGCGAGGGCACCGACAGGACCGTGAACGACGCAGGATCCACGGCACCGAGCTCCTCCCACGACACCGGCGTCGACACGGTCGCCGAAGCCAGCGCCCGCGGGCTGTAGGCGCCGGCCATCGTCCGGTCGCGGTTCGCCTGGTTGTAGTCGACGAAGATGCGCTTGCCGCGCTCCTCCTTCCACCAGTGGGCGGTCACGGCGTCGGGCAGGCGCCGCTCGAGCTCGTGCGCGGCGGCGATGACGGCGTGGCGGACGTCGAGGAACTCGTGCTCCGGCGCGATCGGCGCGAAGACGTGGATGCCGCGGTTGCCCGACGTCTTGACGTACGCGGTCAGACCGACCTCGTCGAGCACGGCGCGCAGGGCGACGGCTGCGGCGATGGCGTCGGCGAAGTCGGTGCCCGGCTGCGGGTCGAGGTCGATGCGCATCTCGTCGGGGAAGTCGGGTGCGTCGGCGCGCGAGGCCCACGGGTGGAACACGACCGTGTTCATCTGCGCGGCCCACACGGCCGCGGCCGGCTCGTCGATCACGAGCTGCGGGTGCACGCGTCCGCTCGGGTAGGTGACGTCGGTGGCGCGCACGTAGTCGGGCGTGCCGCGGGGCGGGTTCTTCGAGAAGAACTGCTCGCCGTCGACGCCGCCCGGAAACCGCTGCAGCGAGATCGGCCGACCGCCGTTGGCTCGCACGAACGTCTCGCCGACGGTCACCAGGTAGTTCGCCAGGTCGAGCTTCGTGATGCCGAGCTCCGGCCACAGCACGCGCCCCGGACTCGAGACGCGCACCTCCCGCTCGCCGACCTGCACCATCACCGCGTCTGACGCCATGCCGTCACCGTACTGCTCCCGCCGGCAGAGCGTGCGGCGGCGGCTGCGACGGGCCACACTCGGGGCATGATCCCGAGCGCGCAGAACCCCGTCAGCCCGATGCTGGCGAAGGCCGTGGCGGCCGTGCCCGACGGGCCCGGCCTGGCGTACGAGCCGAAGTGGGACGGCTTCCGCGGGCTCGTGTACGTCGACGACGACGGCGGCGTCGAGATCGGCAGCCGGGGGTCGAAGTTCCTGACCCGGTACTTTCCCGAACTGGTCGACGCCGTCCGCGAGCAGGTCACCGGAGCGTGCGTGCTCGACGGCGAGATCGTGCTGCGCCAGGGCGACGAGGGCCACGAGACCCTCGACTGGGAGGCGCTCTCGGCCCGCATCCACCCGGCCGCGTCGCGCATCGCGAAGCTCAGCGCCGAGACGCCGGCCTCGTTCATCGCCTTCGACCTCCTCGCCTGCGGCGACCTCGACCTCACCGGCGTCGCGTTCTCGGAGCGCCGCGCCGCGCTCGTCGACCTGTCGGCGTCGTTCCGGGCGCCGCTGCACCTCGGACGCACCACGGACGACCCCGAGCTCGCCCGCAGCTGGCTCGACCAGTTCGAGGGAGCCGGCCTCGACGGCGTCGTCGCCAAGCCGCTCGACGCCGTCTACGAACCGGGCAAGCGCCGCCTGCTCAAGATCAAGCACCACCGCACCGCCGACGTGGTCGCCATCGGCTACCGCGTGCACGCCTCGGGCTCCGGGGTGGGCTCGCTGCTCGTCGCGCTCCACGACGAGAACGGCGAGCTCAGGAACGTGGGCGGCGTCTCCGCCTTCTCGAACGCCACGCGCCTGGCCCTCGTCGACGAGCTCGCGCCCCTCCTGCTCCGCGACGACGACGGCTCGCCGGTCGCCGCTCAAGGCGAGCGCAACCGGTTCTCCAGCTCGAAGGACGTCTCGTTCGTGCCGCTCGAGCCGACGCGCGTGCTCGAGGTGCGCTACGACCAGATGGAGGGCCACCGGTTCAGGCACACGGTGCAGTTCGAGCGCTGGCGGCCCGACCGCGAGGCTTCGACCTGCACGTTCGAGCAGCTCGAGGTCCCTGCCGCGTACGACTTCGGGGCGATCGTCGTCTGAGCGACGCGATCAGGCCATCGGCGCGACCTTCGCCAGCCCGTCGAGGATCGTCTGCCAGTTCGACGCCGAGTGCGCGGCGGCCTCCTCCGAGTCGTTCCCGGTCTGCTCCACGGTCACGCGGCAGCCGCCGTCGACCGGCTGGATCCGGTAGCTGACCCGCTGGTAGTTCTCGGGCACGTCGGGCTTGCCCGACATCGGGCTGAAGAAGCTGGTGACGAGCCGCAGCGGCTCCGCCCGGTCGAGGACGGTGCCGTGGTCGCGGTAGGGCCTGCCCTCCCACTCGCCGGAGTAGGTGATGGGGCTGCCGATCTCCCAGTCGCTGTCGACGACGGTGCCGAAGAAGTACTGCTTCACGAGGGCCGGATCGGTGAGTGCCTTCCAGCACTGCTCCGGGTCGGCGTCGACCACCTTCATGGCGCGTGCAACATGGTCGGTCATGGATCCTCCAGACGTGTCACGCGCAATGATGCTCTTCCCGGCGGAGAGCCGCCACAGTAACGTGTGGCCATGACAGCGACCGAGGCACCTGCGAACCACACGACGACCGTCCGCTCGACGGTGATCTCGGCGCCCGCGTCCGCGATCCTCCCCTATCTGACCGACTTCACGACCTGGGTCGATTGGTCGCCGTGGGAGAAGAGCGGCACCAAGCGCGAGTACCAGGGCCCGCAGGGCGAGGTCGGCGCGTTCTACGGCTGGGACGGCGACCGCAAGACCGGAGCGGGCCACATGACCGTCGCCAAGATCGCGCCGACCGCCGTCACCATCGACCTCGACTTCACGCGCCCCTTCACGACGTCGAGCAAGGTGCACTTCGGCCTGTTCGAGACCGACGGCGCGACCAAGGTCGTCTGGACCATGTACAGCCCCAAGAACGTGATGTCGCGCATCATGGGCCTGTTCATGAACTTCGACAAGATGATCGGCGGCGACTTCGAGACCGGGCTCGCGAAGCTCAAGGCGCTGGTCGAGAAGGGCTGACGCAGCCTCGTGCGCCGCGACCTCCGCGGGAGTAGAACGAGACCATGACTCTCGGGACGACACTCCTCCGCATCACCGTCGGCGGCTTCTTCATCGGCCACGGACTCCAGAAGCTCAACGGATCCTTCGGCGGCCCCGGCCTCGAAGGCGCCGCCGGCATGATGGAGTCGCTCGAACTCCGCCCGGCCAAGCGCAACGCGCTCCTCGCCGCGGCTACGGAGACCGCCGGGGGCGCGGCCATCGTGCTCGGCGCCGCCACCCCGCTCGCCGCGGCCGGCCTCATCGCCACCATGACGACGGCGATCCGCACCGTCCACGTGAAGAACGGCCCGTGGAACGCCGACGGCGGCTACGAGTACAACGCGACGCTCATCGCGGCGCTCGCCGCAGTGGCGTCCGGCCCCGGGCACGTCTCGTTCGACGCCTTGTTCGGCAAGAAGAAGTGGGGAGTGGGCGGCACCCTGTTCGCCCTCGCCGCCGGTTTCGCCGCGTCGACGGCCGTGATCGAGATGGGGCGCAGGAACTAGCGCCCCGCGTCATCGATCCCGCGCTCGGTGCGCGAGTTCCTGCGGATGAGGCACGGCCTCCCCGCGGAGCGTCACCAGCCCAGCGTGCCGGGCGCTCCCTTGAACGGCCCGACGATGCGCGCCGTGATCCAGCCGCCGTAGAAGTCGCCCTCCTGCGCGGCGACTCGCTCGCCGTCGACGTCGCACGACTCCATCGCGCCGGGGTAGACGGCCACCGTGTCGCGCAGCATCTCGAAGCCCGGCCACGGCTCGCGGTAGAACCAGCCGGCGCGCGGAGCGACGACTCCCCCGGCGACGACGTCGAGGTACGCCGCCTGCCCCTTGAACTCGCAGAGGCTGCGGCCCGGGGCGGGCTGCAGCGCGCCGGGCGAGAACGCTGAGCGGGGCAGGTAGTAGACCGGCGGGTGGCTCGTCTCGAGCACGCGGAACGACGCGTCCGTCTCGGCGACCGTCTGGCCGCCGAGCCGCACGACGATGTGCTCGCCCGACGGCTCGACGCGGGGCGGGCGCGGGTAGTCCCAGACGGACTCCTGGCCGGGGCCGGGGTCGACGCGGTGCGGGGGGCGGCGGGTGGTGTGGCGCATGGGGCCATCGTGCTCCTGCTCGCCGTGTGCGCTCACACGCTCGCGAGGATTCTGGGCGTAGACGTCCTTGTCAGGGTCGCGCCGACGCGCGCTCCTCCTTGTCACGCGTGCACGACGGCGCGTCAGTCCTTCTGAAGCGACGTGGCGTCCTTGCACAAGGACCACGCGCTACTGCGGCACGGGCCCCGACAGCGCCCCGACGACCGCGACGGCCGCCGGCCAGTACGACGCGTAGTGGTTCGGATCGGCGTTGACCTGCACCTCGTGCGCGGCCTCGGTCGGCGCGAGCGTCTTCCAGCTCGGCAGCCGCACGAGCTTGTCGAAGAAGTGGGTTGCCGCGATGTACGGGGTCATGCGGTCGGAGTACGTGCCCCACGCCCCGTTGTCGCGCTGCTGAAACAGCCCGCGACTGTCGGGCCCGACCGCGTCGCCGTGGTCGATGTTGACGAGGCTCGACTCGCCCATCGCCGTCATCACGCCGATCGCCTGGGTGCGCGTGCCGATACCCTGAGCCCGTGCGGCGTTGATGATGTGGGCGGCGTTGATCAGGCGGTCCTGGCAGTAGCCGGCGATCGGGCCCGCAGGAACTCGGACGCTCCCGACCTGCACCGCCTTCACGGCCGGGCAGCTGACCCCGGCCGACCCCGCGTCGGCTCCGCCGGCCGTCGTCCCCGACTGTCCGGCGGCTCCGCCCGAGGCGGCCTTCGCGACTGCGTTCGCGGCGTCGCCGATCCGGGTGCCGACCCCCGACGCGACGGCGGAGATGCCGATCGCGACGGCTAGGGTGACGACGAGGCCCGAGCCGATCGCGAGCGCGAACCCGAGCAGCCGCTGGGTCGGCCGCGGCGTGAGGCCGGCGCGCCGGCGGTTGCCGCCGCGCGGCCTCGCCGAGCCGCGGCCAGCCGTCGAGCGGCGGCGAGCCGACCCTGCCCGGCGCGGACTCCGCGTGGGCACGGCACTGCGACGGGACGACGGACGACGGGGCACCAGACGAGGCTAGGCGATGCCTCCGACAATGACCTCGTACTCGAGGACGAGACCCGGCGAGGTCGCCCCGCGCTCGCACACTGCGTTCGCGCACAGCGCCCGCGCCCTGCGTTCGCTCACAAGGACGCGTGCGCGCCCGAGAAGGATTTCGCCGCCGAGGCGCAGCTCCCGCAAGGAGAACCGCGCCCGACTGCGCGCCCCACGAGGACGCCTCTGCCAGCAATCCTTGCCACCGAGCGCAGCGCGCAGCGCTACGCCGCCGACGCCGCGATGTTCACGAGCCAGGGGCGACGAGATGCGTCGATGATGACAGACGCAGCCGACATCCGGGTGATGATCAGACGAACGCCAGCACCACGACCGCGTTCACCGTCACGGTCGCCCAGAACGCCCACTGGAACGACGACTTGCGCGTCTTGTGCCGGAACACCTGCTGCGCGACGACGGCGCCCATCCAGCCGCCCAGCACCCCGACGACGAGCAGGTTGCGCTCGCTGATCCTCCATCGACCACGGCGCGCGGCCCGCTTGTCGACGCCGTAGACGATGAACAGCAGCACGCCGAGCGCGAGGTAGATCCACGGGGTCCCCGACGGGAACTCGCGGACGGAGGCGCGCCACAGGTACAGCGCGGCGAAGGCGGGGAGGGAGAGCCACGAGAGGAGGGAGCGCACTCGGCGATGGTACTGGGCGAGGTGCCGCACGTTCCTGCACACCAGATCACCCCGGCTGACGACACAGCCCGGCACGCGGAGCTAGCCTGGACGAGTGCCCTTCCATCCGCTCGCCGACGCCGTCTCGCCGGGAATGGCGCACACCGAGACTCGCGCCCGGGTCGTCGCGCTGACGCAGCTGCGGTCCGACCTGTTCATCCGGGCGGCGTCCGCCGGCCTCAGGGTGGTGCTCGTGAGCGACGAGCAGACCCGGCTCACCGACGCCTACCGCGACCTCATGGCGATCGCCGGCGGTGCATGGGTGGTCCGCTCGGCCGAGGGGCTGCGCGACGGGATCACCGGCCGCACGCTGCCGTCGGTCGAGGCCGTGCTCGAACCGCCCGCTGACGACGACGCCGTGTCGTCGCGCTACGCCACCCTCGAGCAGCCCGACCAGACGCAGTTCGTGGTGTCGGCCTCGATCCGGCACCGGGCAGACGACGCGACCCGCCTCGGCCGTGCCGTGGAGGTGTTCGCGACCCTCGGCGGCGCCACGGCCCCGACCTGGTGGGGCACCGCCGAGCCCCTCGACGAGCCGTGGAGCAAGGACGCCGTGACGGCCGCGATCCGCGCCCGCATGCCGCACGACACCCGCGTGCTGGTCGGCGGCTCAGCCGAGCACCCCCTGGCGGCGAGCCTCCTGGGGCGACGCACCGACCGCGGCGTCGAGGAGGTCGTCACCGGCCTCGTCGGCGTCGGCGCGCCCGGGTCGAGTGCCGTGGCCCGCGCGTTCCATGCCGCCCCGAGCCTGCTGGCGTCGCTGGCCGACGAGGCTCTCCCCCTCGTCGCCTCGATCTTTGTACGCGTGGGCAACCGCGAT
The DNA here is from genome assembly GCF_057787745.1 of Frondihabitans sp. OV104. Taxonomy (NCBI): domain Bacteria; kingdom Bacillati; phylum Actinomycetota; class Actinomycetes; order Micrococcales; family Microbacteriaceae; genus Frondihabitans; species Frondihabitans sp. OV104. The sequence goes on along the minus strand of NZ_CM173541.1, from coordinate 823,836 downwards.
CTGGCCACGCGACCTTTCGTGCGGCAGGATCCCGAGCCCGTCGCCCTCCTGATCGGCGCCCCGGCGGTCCGCGACCTGGGGCTCGACCCGGCCGGGATGGCCGACCGGTTCGGAGCCGTCCTCGCCGGCCGTCCCCGCGTGCCGGCCCTCGTCTTCCCGCTCCGCGACGACCCGGCCGACCGCACCGGCGGCTGGCCCCGCGCCGAGGCCGTCGTCGAGGCGCTCGGCCGCGACCGCCTGGAGCAGCTGACCGGCCTGCGCCTGCGCCCGAGCATGCGCCAGACGAACGATTCGATCCGAGAGGCGCACCCCGATGCCCCGTGAGTTCGTGCTGCTGACGCCCGAGATGCCCGGCGATGCGGCCTTCCGGAGCGCGGCCGACGCCATCGGGGTGCCGATCGCGCTGCACCTCGACGCCGGCGGCCTGCTGGCCCGCTTCAGCACGCCGGAGTCCGATCCGCTCGTGACCGTCCTGCACCCGCAGCGCGCCCCCGGGCCCGACGAGATCGCGCGGATCCTGCCGGGTGCCCAGCCTCGGCCGGGCACCCTGGAGCACGTCTGGTGGTCCGATGTGGTCGTGCCATGGGGCGCGGCGCAGCAACTGGCCGTCCGCCTCGCCGAAGCGATCGCCTCAGCCCTCGGCGGCACCCTCGTCGACCTGGCGTCCCCGCCGATGCCGCCGTCGACCGACCCGGCCCCCTAGGCCTTCGGCGTCACTCCGAACCGCTGGGTCAGCTGCCCCCCGATGAGGTCGCCGAGCGCGTCGGAGACGTCGTCGACCAGTCGCGTCACGACGTCGGGCACCCTGCCGCCGACCCCGGCGACGGGTGCCGACCGGTCGACGTTCTCGAGTCCTGCCGGCGCCTTAGCGAGGCCCGCGGCTTCGAGGGGACGCCACACCCGCTCGAGGCCGGCGACGTCGCCTGACTCGATGCGGCTCGCGAACACGTCGCTGAACACGGCCTGCAGGAGGCTGTCGAGCCAGCCGCCCCACTCGGCACGCCTGCTCTCGGAGGCGAGCGCCGAGGCGATGTCGCGGTTCGCGTCGAGCTGCGCGGCGGTACTCGCCGACACCGCGGCGAAGAGGTCGCTCCACTCGGGTGAGCTCTCGAGCGCGGAGAGCTGATCCGGCCAGGTGACAGGCGCTGCGAGGGCGGCCGTGATGACAGGCGAGTCGAGGGCCTCGTCGGGCGCGACCACGGGGGCATCGCCGACGCCCGCGAGGGCGGCGAGCCAGGGGGGCAGGAACTCGGCCGAGCGCGGGTAGCGGCGCAGGTCTTCGCGCCAGTCGTCGTCGGTCGGCATGACGTCGTCCGGGTCGTCGGGCGGCGTGAGCAGGCCGGTGAGAGAACCACCGTACGGTCGGACGTCGTAGTTGAAGTCGTAGTGGAACCTGCCGGCCGCCTCGATGGTCACGGTCGCCGACAGCCACGTGCCTCTCTCACCGTCGACCATCGCGGCGCGAACGGCGGACCAGGCTTCGAAGACGGCGAACCCGCCCCTGACACTGTCCGTGGACGAATCAGCGCGAATGACCTCTGAACTCGCGATATTCGCCGATCCGCCCTCGACGAACTCGCTCACGAGGGTGATCCACTCACCCGGGGGAGCCGCACGGAAGAGCGTGAGGGCCAGCTCGCGTTGGGCGTCGGCGGACCTCTGGACTTCTTCGAGAGTGGGACTCACTGCTTTGCTGTCGCTTTCGTCGGTTGCACGGCTACCAGGATGGCACCGATCAGTTTCGGAAGGACCGCTGATACATCTTCCCGTCGATGTTCCACTCGACTGTGTAGCCGGTGGGAATTCGCGTCGGGTCGCCGTGCGGATAGGAGAAGTCGATCGTCACATCGACACTGTGACCGGCGTCGATCTTCTTGGCCCACGAGTCTTCCAGAGCGCGATACGCGCCGCGGTTGACCTCGGACAGCTGCGGCACGTTGTTGAGACCTTCAGCCGGGGTGTCGAAGCGAATCCCGAACGGGTGGCCCGCGTCGTAACCCGGGATCTTGCCCGGCATGACGCGCTGCTGATACGCGTTGCGAGCCGTGCCGTCCGTCACCTGGTTCGGATCGAAGTGCCCCTCAGCGTGCTGCAGCCGGCCGACGTCGTCGGTGTGGAAGACGTACTTGCCGTCGTCGACGACGTAGACCGTGTTCGGCTCGATCCTGCTGTGGTACATCTCGTGGTTCCACGCGCCGGGGCTGCCCGAGTCGAGCGTGACGACGGCCGGGTCGGTGGCGGTGGCGACGTGGTCGGGAGGCGTCTCGACGTAATCCGACGAACGGTGAGGCCCCGCGTCGTGCGGCTGACCGCCGAGGTCGCCGTCCGCGCCGTGCTGCGGGCCGTGCGGCGGGGTCTCCCCGCCGCTCGAGCCGTGGCCGGAGGCGCCGCCGCCCGAGCCGTTGCCTGAGCCGCTGCTGCCTGAGCCGCCGCTGCCCGAACCGGAGTCGGCGTGCGACGGCCCACTTGCGTGCGAGGGCTGCGATGCGTCGACGTGGCTCTGCGGGCTGGCATCGGGGCCGCGCTCGACCGTCGTCGAGCCGTGCTCGGCGGACGGCGGCCGGACCGAGTCCGCGGCGCCGGACCCGGAGGCGCCGTGCTCGGCACCCGAGGCACCGGAGCCGACGAGCGCAGGCTCGTGCTCGACGGCGCTCGGCAGCTGCTCGACGGGGGCGTCGTGCCCCGACCACACCTTCGACTGGAGGTCGTGGACCGTGTCGATCTCGGAGAGGTCGGCCACCGGCGGCACGGCGTCGTCGGCCAGGCGCACCGGCTCGATGCCCTTGAGCACCTCGGAGTCGACGCCCTTGGTGGCGGCGATCAGGTCGAGCGGCGTGCCGGCCTTGCCCACCGCCTCGGCGAACCCGCCGAGGTGAGACGCCTCGGCGCCGTGCGCCGCGGCTCCGGCCGCCTCGGCGCCGTGCGCTCCCGCGCCGACCTCGCCGGCGCCGGGGATGAAGAACGACCCGATGTTGAAGACCGACTCGCCGGCGGCCCCGCCGGGGTCGTCGACCCACGACTGCGCGATGTTGTAGCCGTCCCACGACTTCGACTCCCACCACTGATCGGGGAGCTTCAGCCCGACGAGGCCGCCGACCGTGTCACCGAGTGCGGTGAAGTCGGCGTGGGCCTGATCCTGCATCGTGGTCTTCACCGCGTCGGGGAGGACGTCGGCGAGCGGCGACAGAGCGAGGCCGTCGATCGCCTGCTGCACCGGGTTCAACGACGCGGCCAGATGCGACAGACCCATCCAGGCACCGCCGTACGCCTGACCGGCCCGGCTCCAGGCGTCGCCGGTCAGGTCGGACCGCCCGGTCACAGCGCCGGCGATGAGCTCGGCGTACCAGGGGACGCCAGTTCCGTCGTAGCCGGTGAGGAGGGTATTGACACCCTGCACCATCTTGTAAGCACCGGTGACCACTCCCCCGACAAGGTGCGCCGGGAATCCGAGCGTCTTCTCGCCGCAGGATTCTTTTCGGCTGCCGGTCGAGCCCCATGGGGTCGTGATGTCTTTCTCGCCCTCCCACGGCATCTTCGGCATCATCGCTTCGACCTGGTCCATGATCTCGGCGGGTGTCTGACGACCCGACGTCGAGTCGGGCGACTGGCCGGCTGCGGTCAGGATCGCGGCGGCGCACGTCTCCTGAGCGGCGATCCACTGGTCGGCGAGGTCTTTGCCGCGGCGGATGAGGTCGTTGTTCTTGTCGACCATCGCCTGGTCCTGATCCCAGGAGTCGATGGTGACCGTCGGCAGGATGCTGCCCGTGACGACGCCGCTGGCGATCACCCACGGGTCGGTGCTGACCTGGTCGTGCGCCGTGTAGTGGTTCGCCTGGTAGACGAACGTCTGCGCCTCGGCCTTGAGCGCGGCGAGCTGCTTCTGGATCGGCGTCACCGCCTCGGCGTAGGCCGAGAGGGCTGCGGCCACGGCGCCGAAGCCGTCGCCGATGACAGTCGAGGCCTGCCCCACCGGGGTCATCACGTCGTAGAGGTGCTCGGCGCCGTCCGACTGATAGGACGCGGGCAGGGTCTGCCAGGCGCGGAGAGTCGCGGCACCGGCGTCGCGGATGTCGGTGCCCAGGCCGTCGAGGGTGGTCGCGTCGGCGGCGACCTGCCAGGGCCGCAGCCCTTCGCCGGGGAGGGCGGCGGGGTCGATGAGGCTCACTGGGCGGCCCCGGGGCGCTGGCTCGACGGCGTCGGGGCGGATCCTGCGTCCGTGCCAGAGCCCTGCCCGTCGAAGAACGAGAAGTCGTTCGTCGTCGCGGCGTGGACGGCCATCGACTCGGAGGTCGCCGCCATCTCCTCGTCGCCGTGGTTGATCGCGATCGTCGCGGTGGCGGCACCGTCGACGGCGGCCGGGATGCGCTGCTGCACGGTCTCGGTCGACTTCGTGATCGACGAGAAGAACTCGCCGAGCGCCGACGCGATGACCTGCGACTGCGCGTTGAGCGCCGCCGACTGCACGGTGGCGTCGACCTTGCCGAGCGCGTCGTAGATGGGCGCGCTCTCAGTGGTGACGCTCGAGAGGACCGACTTCACGCCGGCCGGATCGACCTTCCAGGTCATGGTGCTCCCCCTTGCATGGAACGGCCCGGTCAGCCGATGTTGTCGACCGCGCTCTTCGCCTTCTGGAGCGTGGCCTGCGCGGTGTCGTCGTTGCTCTGGAGCGACGTGCGGAGGGTCTGGATGATCTGCTTGACCTCGGCGGCCGCGTTCTTCCAGCGGAGCTCTTTCGACTGGTATTCGTCCGAGACGCCGTCGGCCTGGTAGTCGCTCATCGCGGCACGGACGTCGCCGTCGCGCTGGTCGATGAGCGCCTCGAGGCGTGCGGCGACGGTGTTGAAGTTGTCTTGAGCGCTCTGCGACGCGGCGACGTCGTAGTCGCGGCGGTCTGCCTGGTTGCCTGCCATCTGTCTCTCCCCCTCAGTGCGAGCCGCTGAAGCGCGCGGCGTCGAAGTTGACCGAGCCCTGGGCCTGGGCCTGGTCGTCGGCGAGCTGCTGGTCGCCGGTTCCGAATGCGGTGTTCATGCCGCCGATGCCGGTGAGCACGGCCGACAGCGAGGCGTTGAGCTCGTTCGCGACCTCGTCGGACTGACCCTTGAAGCGGTCGAAGGCGGCGCGCCCCTGGCCGTTGAACTTGCCTTGGAGCGGCTCGGCCGCCTGAACCAGCGCCTTGACCTGCGCTCCGAGGTCTTGCGACGCCCCGCCGGTCTTCTTGCTCAGCACTCCGAGAGTGTCTGCGCCCATTGCGAACTTCACGGTGATCCCCCATCGATCTCATCGTCGTTGCCGGCCCTGGTTGCAAGACCGCCCGCACCCCCTCAACGAGGGTCGCCAAACCATCCTGCGCCCCGATTGCGCATCATGCAACTTCACTCGCGGATTGTCCCCCGGGTTGCCGACAGCATTTCGTCCCCTGACAAAACAGGCCGTCGGGGCCGTTATCGTAGGGTATTCGACGTTGACGGCTACCAGGGGGGAGCACTCATGAGCGGCGCCCTGCTGGGTTCTCTGAGCTGCGCGCGGTGCGCGACGATCCTCCCCTCCGACGATCTCTTCTGCACCCGTTGCGGTGCCCGACAGCTGCGGTCCGCAGCAGGAGGGGCCCTCGTGCAGAGCGCCGGGCTCACCGCCGGCGTGGTCCAGGCGGTGCCCTCGCGCCGGCGTGCGGCCGATGCGGTCGACGTCGCCGCGGCGATCCTGGGCGGGGTCCTGGGCGGAGCCGCGGCCCTCGGCTCGGGCCTGGTCGTCGCCGCCCTGATCATCGGCATCGTCGTCGTCGCCGCCGTCCAGCTCGCGTTCCTCTCTCGTACCGGCCGCACTCTCGGCCTGCGCGTGCTGAACCTCCGCCGCGTCGACAACCTGACGGCGCTTCCGTCCACTGTCCTCGGGGCCGCTGAGGCCGCTCTCGTGCCCTGGCGCCCGCGCTCCGTCCTCACGGCGGATCTCTCGCGGGGTCGCGATCCGCTGGCCCCGGTCAGCTCGGCGGCGTCGCTCGCAGAGCTCCACGTGGCCTCCGGGGCCGAGCCGAGTCCGTCCGAGCGTCCCCTCGGCAGGCGGGCACAGGGCGACTCACCGCACGGGCTCTCTCCCCACGACCTCGGGGACGTCCCGCCGAGCGCCGCCGACTCGCCCCGCCGCAGCCGCCACGGGGCCCGCGCCGCGACCGCCGACGCCACCGGCACCGCGCTGGCGTCGGTCCGCCTCCTCTTCGACACCGGCGCCGAGCTCGAGCTGTCGGGGTCGCTGCTCGTCGGCCGCAACCCCGAGACCGACGCCCGCGGCACCGACGTCCACGCCCTCCCCGACCTGTCGCGGAGCCTCTCTCGCACGCACGTGCTCCTCGACTGGCGCGACGGCCTGCTGTGGGTCACCGACCTGAACACCACGAACGGCAGCGCGATCGTCGACGCCGACGGCGGCTACCGACCGCTCGTCCCGGGCCTGAAGTCGGCGGCCTCGCCCGGCTGGCGCGTCGAGATCGGCCGCCGCACCATCCAGATCCTCCCAGGAGCACCCGCATGAACAACGACGCCATCCTCCTCGAGTCGGTCAGGACGCACCGGGCGAGGCTCCGCGGCGCATTCCTGGTCGGCGAGCTCGCCGAGCGGCGCGACGTCAACGACAACGTGAAGAGGCTCATCGGCAGCGTCGTGCTCGGCGCGGTCATCTGCGCGGGCTGCGTCGGGACGTCGTTCGTGCTGAACGCCCTGGCCGACCAGAAGGCGGCGTCCTCGACGTCGACGGCGGCTCCGCAGTGACCGACTACACGCGTCTGACGATCGTCGGCTCGGCGAGACGGGCGACGATCGTGGTCCCGAGCGACGAGTCGATCGGCGCGCTGGTGCCCCGGCTGATGGAGCTCCTCGAGGAGCGCGTCGCGAGCGTCGCCCGCCCGCTGACGCTGGTTCGGCTGACCGGCGAGCAGCTCGACGCCACGATGTCGACGGCGGAGCAGGGTGTCGGCGACGGGGAGGTCCTGCGCCTCCTGCGGCTCGACGAGGCTCCGCCGCCGCCCGAGGTCAGCGACGTCACCGACACCGTGAGCGAGACCCTGGCCACGCGACCCGGACTCTGGTCGGCCGGCCACCGCACGGTGCTCGGCGCCGGCGCCATTGGAACCCTGGCGCTCGTCGCCGGATTCGGAACCGACACCGCGCCGGTCGCCGCCGTGGCCGGCTGGGCGGTCGCCGCTGTCGCCGCTGCATCGCTCGGCCTGGCCGGCCGGGTCTCCGCCTCGCGGGTGCTGCTCGGAGCGGCGCTCGGGCTCTCCCTGCCCGCAGCCGTCTGGCTGGCCACGGGGCTCCGTTTCGGCTTCGAGGCAGGCGTCGAAGTCGTCGAGACCAAGGAGCAGTTCGTTCTCGACGCGGTGGCGTTCCCGGTGGCCGCCCTGCTCGTCTTCGCCTGGCTCGCGCTGCTGCTCGGCGTCGGGGTCGGCCGCCGATCGCGCCCGGCAGCCCTCGGATCCGCCGCCGGTGCGGTCTCGGGGATCGTAGCGTCGGCGATGCTGACCGCCGGGCTCCCGCTCGGCGAGGCGGCTGCGATCCTCACGCTGCTCGCCGCCGTGGCCTGCGGTCTCGTTCCCTGGTACGCCATGAGCGCATCGGGCCTCACCGGCCTCGACGACCAGGTCATGGCCGGGCGCCTGGCCGAACGCACGTCGGTGCTCCAGACCGTCGGCGACGCCTACCGCACCCTCACCTGGACCACCTTTGCCGTCGCCACCGCACTCGCCGCTGGCCTGACCGGGCTGGTGTGGTCGCAGGATCCCTGGCTGAACGCGCTCGCCGCCGTCGCGATCCTGGTCTCCGCCCTGCGCACGCGCGCCTTCCCCCTCGCGGCACAGGCCTGGGCGCTCTGGGTCGCCGCACTCGTCCCGATCGTCGGCTACGTCGTCTGGCACCCGGGATCGACCTGGCTGCTCGGCGCCGTCGCACTCGTCGTCGCCCTCCTCGTCATCGCCCGGCCCGCGATCCACCAGCGCGCGTCGCTCCGCCGACTCGGCAACGTCGTCGAGTCGCTCGCCGTCATCGCCCTGGTCCCGCTCGCGCTCGGTGCATTCGGCGTCTTCGGTCAGCTCCTGGGAGCGTTCTGATGCCGGCCCTCCGCAGCCTTCTCGCCAGCGCGCCCGCGGCCGTCTTCGGCTCCGCCACGGCCGGCCTCACCGAGCTCGACGGCGCCGACCGCGTCATCCGGGCGCCCCTCGCGCTCAGCCACCGGATCGCCTTCGTCCAGCTCGCCGGAGGAACCGGCACCTCGACCGCGTCGGCGGCCGTGGCGAGCCTCCTGGCGCACCGGCGGCGCGGCCCGGTGCTCGGCGTCGCGGCGTCCGGCGGCGACCGCACGCTGCTCTGGCACTCCGGCGCGACCGACGTCGAGCCGGGCGGCGAGCCCGATCCCCGTCGTCGATCACCTCGCGGGTTCACCGACGCGTCGGCCGGTCTCGCGGTGTCGCCGGGCGGGCTGCACCTTCTCGACGTGCGGCCGGGGCCGGCGCCCATCGCCGCGACCGAGGCCGACTGGGCCCTCTCGGTCGCGCCGATCACACGGTTCTTCGACGTCGTCTGCACCGACTGGGGCGTCCGGCGCCCCGAGCTCGACCTGGGCGGCGTCGCCGCGGGAAGCCACGCCGTGTGCCTGGTCGCCCGTGCCGACCGGTCCAGCCTCGAGCAGGCCGTCGCCGTCGGGCGCGCGCTCAGCGCCCTCGAGAGCCGGCCGCGCGTCGTCCTGGCCGCCGTCGACCTCGGCGACACCGGCGGGCGTGCCCCCGAGGCCGTGCGCTGGGAGCCCGGCACCACGATCATCCGGATCCCCTTCGATCCGGCGCGCTCCGCAGACGCACCGGCCGGGAGCGCCGAGCTGTCGACCCGGTCGCGACTCGCGACGACGCGGCTCGCCGCTCGTCTCATGCCGCCACTGGCGACACCGGCCCTCGCCGAGGAGGCGCTCCGATGACCCGCCGCCTCGTGCACCGTCCGACCCGCGTCAGCCGGCCGCTCCGCCCCGACGAGGAGGAGCCGCTCGCTCCCCCGCCGGCCCTCACCGAGGGCCCGGTCGGCGGCATCCCCCTGCAGACGCTGCTCCCCGTGGTCGGCTCGTTCTCGTCGATCATCATGATCGTCGTACTCCGGAACGCGAACCCCGTGTTCATGGTCGTCGGAGCACTGGTGCTGGTCGTGGCACTCGTCGGCGGACTCGGGATGGCCGTGTCGCAGCGCGGCAATGCCGCCCGCACCCGCCGGACGCAGCGCGAGAGGTACCTCGACTTCCTGGAGCGCACCCGCGGCACGATGCGCCGCCGGGGCCGCGAGGTGCGCGCCAAGGCGGCGACCCTCAACCCGGAGCCCGCGGCGCTCACCGAGCTGGTGCGCGACCCCGCGCGACTGTGGGAGCGGCGCCGCAGCGACACGGACTTCCTCGACGTCCGCCTCGGCACCGGCGACGTCCGCTGGTTCGACCTCACCCTGCCCCGCGACCAGAACCCCGTGCAGCCGTTCGACCCGATCATGCTGGCCGAGGCGGAGACCGTCGCGCGGCACTACTCGATGGTCGCCGGGATGCCGGTGACCCTCGACCTCGACCACGCGGGCCACGTGGCGATCATCGGCGACCGCGACGGTGTCGTGCGCGCCGCCCGGGCCCTGATCAGCCAGCTGGCCGCGCTGCACTCGCCCGACGACCTGCATCTGGCCGCCGCCTACCCCGCCGACGCGGCGGCCGAGTGGGACGGCTTCGACCTCCTGCCGCACGCCGTCGATGACGCGCTGAGGGATGGGCCCGTTCCTGCGCGCAGGATCGCCACCGACACGACGGCTCTGCTCCGTGTGATCGGAGGTGAGCTCGCCGACCGGGCGCAGCTCGCCGCGACGGCGAAACGCAGCGCGGGCACGTCGGGAACCGCGCTCGGCTCGCGCCTCGTCGTGTTCGTCGATGACTACGGCCACGTCGCCAGCGGCCTGCCGGTGCCCGACGCCGACCTCGACCTCGCCGACCTGCAGGTGACGGCGGTGCACCTGCTGAGCGACCGCCTGCACGAGCCGTCGAACGTCACGGTCCGGGTGACCGTCGACGGCGACGAGGCCGTGGTGACCGACGCCCGGGTGGAGGCGAACGGCGAGGTCACGACCTCGACCGTGCGGCTCGACAGCGTGGCCCCCTCGACGTTCCAGACGCTCACCCGCGAGCTGGCCCCGCTGCGGCTCAGCCTCACCGCTCAGGACGAAGCGGAGTCGGTCGAGGGGATCAGCGTCACCGACCTGCTCGGCATCGCCGACGTGACCCGCGTGGCCCCGGAGAACGCCTGGACGCCCCGGTCGCCCCGCGACTTCCTGCGCGTGCCGATCGGCCTGGACGACTTCGGCGCGCCCGTGCTGCTCGACCTGAAGGAGTCGGCACAGCTCGGCATGGGACCACACGGCATCTGCATCGGCGCGACCGGATCAGGCAAGAGCGAGATGCTCCGCACGCTGGTGCTCGGCCTGGGCCTGTCGCACTCCCCCGAAGACCTGAGCATGGTGCTCGTCGACTACAAGGGCGGCGCAGCATTCGCGGCCTTCGCCGGCCTGCCCCACGTCGCCGGGATCATCGACAATCTCGCCGACGACGCGGGCCTCACCGAGCGCGCCCGGGCGTCGATCGCCGGCGAGGTGGTGCGCCGCCAGAAGGTGCTGCGCGACGCCGACAGCTCGCCCTCGATCACGCACTACCGCGAGCTGCGCGAGCAGCGCCCCGAGCTCCCGCCGCTGCCGCACCTGCTGCTGGTCATCGACGAGTTCGGCGAGCTGCTGACGGCCGAGCCCGAGTTCATCGACCTGCTGATGACGATCGGCCGCATCGGGCGCTCGATCGGCGTGCACCTGCTGCTGTCGAGCCAGCGGATCGAGGCCGGCAAGCTGCGCGGCCTCGACACCTACCTGTCGTACCGGATCGGCCTCCGCACCTTCTCGGAGGCGGAGTCGACGACGATCCTCGACCGGCCCGACGCCTTCCACCTGCCCGCGATCCCCGGCTACGGCTACCTCAAGGTCGACACGTCGATCTACCGGCGGTTCCGCGCCGGCTACGTCTCGGGGCCGATCGAGCAGTCGACCAGCCCGGCCTCGGACCCCGCCGCCCGGCCCGAGCCGCTGGTCCTGCCCGCCTACAACACGCTGGCCTCGGCAGACGCGACCGGCGACGAGCCGGAGGCCGAGCTCGAGCGACCATCCGTCGGCCGCGCCCTCGTCGACGAGGCCGTCGACCGGCTCCGTGTCGCCGGACGCACGGTCAGCCCGGTCTGGCTCCCGCCGCTCCCGGACCGGCTCGCCCTGTCGCGCGTGGTCCAGGGGCGACGCGAGCTCGACGAGGCCCTCCGGATCCCGCTCGGCCTCGTCGACGACCCGGCCAGCCAGTCGCAGGGCTCGTGGGTGCTCGACCTCACCCGCTCCGGCGGCCACGCGGCCGTCATCGGCGCCCCGCAGACCGGCCGCTCGACGCTGCTGCGGTCGGTCGCCGCCGCCACGGCGCTCACGACGACGCCCCGCCAGGTGGCGGTCTACGGCCTCGACCTCTCGGGCGGCGGCCTGGCGCGCATCGAGGGGTTCCCGCACGTCGGCGGCGTCGCCACGCGCTCCGACCCCGACCGCGTGCTGCGCCTCCTCGAAGAGCTGCACCTGATGCTCACGCAGCGCGAGCGGGTGTTCCGCGAGAACGGCATCGACTCGCTGCCGGCGCTCCGTGCCCGGCACGCCGCAGGAGGACTGCCCGAGCTGCCGTCCGCCGACGTGATCCTGCTGGTCGACGGCTACGGCGCCGTGCGCGACGAGTTCGAGCGCTTCGACCAGCCGCTCGCCGAGCTGCTCCAGCGCGGGTCGAGCTTCGGCATCCACGTCGTCCTGTCGCTCACCCGCTGGAACGAGGTGCGGATGAACCTCCAGCCCCTGATCGGCACCCGCCTCGAGCTCCGCCTCAACGACGCAGCCGACTCGGTCATCGACCGCAAGCTCGCGCAGACGATCCAGCCGTCGCAGAAGGGCCGCATGATCACGGAGGAGCGCCGCTTCGCGCAGATCGCCCTGCCGGTGCTCGACGACGTCGACGACGACGGCGTGCCCGAGGCGATGGCGCAGCTCGCCGCTCGCGCGAGCGCCAGCTGGAACGGCCCCGCCGCGGCCCCGATCCGCCTGCTGCCGACCGACTACACGCCCTCCGAGCTGCCCGACGTCTTCGACGAGCCCGACCGGATCCCGTTCGGCCTCCGCCAGGACACCATGCAGCCCGCCGTCCTCGACCTGCAGCACACCGACCAGCACCTCACCGTCTTCGGAGACGGCGGCTCGGGCAAGACGACCCTGCTGCGCGGCCTGATCGAGGGGCTCGTCGAGCGCTACACGGCCGACGAGCTCGTGATAGCCGTGATGGACGCCCGCGGCACCCTCGCCGACGTCACCCCCGACGACTACCTCGGCGGCTACGCGTCGTCCGCGCTCGAGGCCCGCCAGCTGACGACCGCGATCGCGCAGGAACTCGACAGCCGTGGCGCGTCACCCGACCGATCGAAAGGACCCCGCATCGTCGTGGTCGCCGACGACTTCGACATCCTCGCCTCGGGCGGCACCGAGCCGCTGCGGCCCCTCCTCCCGTACCTCCCGTCGGCGCGCGACCTGCGCCTCAACGTCCTCCTCGCGAGGCCGGTCGCCGGCCTCCAGCGCGCCCTCTTCGACACGTCGCTCCAGTCGATCCGCGACACCGGCGGCTCCACCTTCCTCATGTCGGGCGAGCGCGCCGAGGGGCAGATCCTGCCGCGGCTGTATGCCGAGCAGATGGTCGCCGGGCGCGGCCGCCTCGTGCGGCGCGGCGAGCGGCCGTTCGTGGCGCAGGTGGCGCACTTCGGGGCCGGGGTCGTGCCCGCCGACGGGGCTGCCGATGTCTGACTTCGAGCGGCGCCGCGAGACCCGCGGGGTCCGGGTCGTGCTCGCCGGGACCGCCGGCGGCACCGGCACGACCACGCTGGCCGCGCTCGTCTTCGAGAGCCTCCGGCACTCGCTCGAGGGTGCGCCGGTGCTCTACGACCACTCCGGCGGCGACCTGGGCGCCCGGCTGACCAACGGCGACGATGTCGCGCAGCTCGACGACTCGCTCGCGCTGCACGACATCGGGCCGCACGCGTTCACCGGAGGAATCGACGCCCTCGAGGCGCCCCACGACCTCCTGGTCGCCGTGACAGCCGCGTCGCCCGCCGGCCTGTCGCTCGCCGAGCGACTGCTCTCGACCGCGGCCGACCGGTTCGGCGCCGCCGGGACCTCGCGCCTCGTCGTCGTCGCCAACGGGGCCGCGGGGCGCTCGCGCATCGGCCGAACCGCCGAGGTTCTGCGCGACCGGTTCGGACAGGGTGCCGTGGTGCTGTTCCCGCGCGACGAGGCCCTCGCGATCGGCGGCCGGATCCCGCTCACGCGTCTGGGGATGCCTGCCCGCCTCGGCCAGGCCGCGCTGGCGCAGCGATCCGGCGAGCTGCTTGCGATGCACCGTCGGGCCCGCTGACCCGCACACTCTGCGCCGCGGAGCAGGACCTCAGCCGAAGACCGGCGACGGCGCCGGGATCCGCACGGGCGGCCGCGCGGCGAGGCGCTTCTTGACGCCGGCCCAGATCTTCTTGCGGCGGCCCTTGAACCAGTCGTCGTCGTCCTTGTGGTTCGTGATCTCCTGGTACGCGAGATACACCGACATGGCGAGGCTCAGCACCGAGAGCTGCTGTCCGTCGAGCAGTCCGACGACGCCCTGCGCCGCGAAGCCCACGACGACTGCCCAGCTCAGGATCCGGCGCTGCGTCAGAGCGACGTAGCGCTCGCGAGAGCCCTTCACCGTCCTGCGGACCCGCCCCGTGAGGGCGGTCTCGGCGAGGATCACAGCGAAGAGGACCATCGAGATGCTGTAGCTGACGGTTTCCATTGCATGCCTTCTGTCTCGGTCCATTGTCGACCCGAACCCTTGTCGTCCGCTACGAGTGCTCGGCGGTCGTCTTCACGAGGGGAGGTCGCCGGCGGCGGCCCGCGCCCGGAACGCCACCATGTTCATCCGGTTGCCGCACCGCACGCTGCAGAACCGCTTCGACCCGTTGCGCGAGAGGTCGACCAGCACGCCGTCGCAGTCGAAGGCCTCGCAGGTGCGCAGGCGCCCCATCTCGTCGCTGCGGAGCACGTCGACGAGCGCGAGCGCCGCCTCGACGCGGATGCGGTCGGCGAGCGGCGCCGTGAGGTCGGTCGCGTGCAGGTGCCAGTCCAGAGCGTCGTGCCGGACGAGCTGCGGCAGGGCGCCGACCTCGCGCAGCATGAGGTTGACCTCGGCGACGGCGGCATCGCGGTCCATCACAAAGACCCCGCGCAGGCGGTCGCGCGCGTCGAGCACGGCGACGAGCTCGGCCTCGTCGCGATCGAACCGCCCGGAGTACCCGAACGCATCGAGCAGCGCCGTCAGCTCGGACGGCGTCGCGATCTCGTCGACGCCCGATCTCGACGCCGTGGGCACCGTGTTCGACAGGGCCACGACGAACTCGAGGGCCTCGTCGGTGTCAGGGGCAAAATGCAAGTTGACTCCTTACTCAGAGCCACACTAACGTCTCGATCAGAAGCACGACAACCTCTCATCTCCGACTCGCGCACACGCCTCGATCAAGGACCGCCCATGCCCCGCTCGTCCACCACCACCGGCCTCGTCATCGCCGTCGTCGCCGCGTTCACCTTCGGCATGTCGGGCGCGTTCGTGAAGCCGATGCTCGAGGCCGGCTGGAGCCCGGCGGCGGCGGTCACCGTGCGCGCCCTGGTCGGCGGGATCGTGCTCGCACCCGTCGCCGCGATCAGCCTCCGCGGCCGCTGGAGCGCGCTGTGGCGCGGCCGCTGGCGCGTGCTTGCCATGGCGGTCATCGGCGTGGCGGGGTGCCAGCTGGCGTACTTCGCGGCGATCCAGCGGGTTCCGGTCGGCACCGCGATCCTGCTGGAGTACATGGCTCCGCTTCTGCTCGTCGGGCTGGTGTGGGTCCGCACGCGGCGCCGCCCCGAGACCGTGGTGATCGTGGGCAGCGTCGTCGCCGTGGCGGGCCTCGTGCTCGTCGTCGCACCGGCCTCGGGCGTGCACCTCGACGCTCTCGGCCTGTTCTTCGGCGTGCTGGCCATGGTCGGCTGCGCGATCTACTACGTGGTGGCGGCGGCTCCGGCCGACGGGCTGCCCTCCGTCGCCCTCGCCGCCGGAGGCCTCCTGATCGGCGGACTCGTGCTCGGCGCCCTCGGCCTGGTGGGCGCGCTGCCGTTCACCGCGAGCTTCGCGCCCGTCACCGTGCTCGGATCGACCGTCGACTGGTGGGTGCCCGTCCTGATCGTCGGGCTCGTCGCCACCGCGATCGCCTACACGGCCAACATCACGGCCAGCGAGATGCTCGGGGCCCGCCTCGCCTCGTTCGCCGGCCTGCTCGAGGTCGTCGCGGCGACCCTGTACGCGTGGGTGCTGCTCGGCGAAGACCTGACGGTGCCGCAGCTGCTCGGCGGCGTCCTGATCCTGGCCGGGATCGCGTTCGTCCGCTCGGCCAGGGGCGACGCCTCGACGCGCATCCCGACCGGGCCCGCGGCACCGGCCATCGACCCCACGCCGACAGGGCCGCTCACCCTCGTCTAGTCCCGCCCAGAAGCAGTCAGCCCAAGCCGGTCAGCCCAGAAGCTTCTGGCGCAGGAACTCGACCATCGTCCGAACGAGCTCCCGCTTCGAGTCGGCCCTGCGGTACTCGTGCCCCTCCCCGGCCAGCTCGAGGTACGCCACGTCGGCGCCGCGCTCGTCGAGGGCCGCGACGATCTGGTGCGACTCCCCCACCGGCACGTTGGTGTCGAGCTCGCCGTGCACGACCAGCAGCGGTGCGACGATGTCGTCGGCCCGGCCGAGCGGCGACAGCTCGGCGAGCAGCTCCGCGTCGTCGACCGGGTGACCGTACTTGGTGGTGGCGGCCGCCGCGATCCAGGGCTCGGTGTCGCGGTAGAACGTGTGAAGGTCGCTCATGCCGCAGACGGCCACGCCGGCGGCGAAGACGTCGGGCGTGAAGGCGAGCGACGCGAGCGTGGCGTAGCCGCCGTAGGAGCGCCCTTCGACGGCGACGGTGGAGGCGACGGCGAGTTCCTGCGCCAGAAGCCAGTCGCGGCAGTCGACGATGTCGGCGTGCGCGTTCCAGCGGAGGGCGAGGTCGTCGGCGTGGACGAACTCCGAGCCGAAGCCGGAGGATCCCCGGATGTTCGGCGCGAAGACGGTGATGCCGGCGGCGACGAGCGCCTGGTGCTGGGGCGAGAAGGCGGGGCGCTCCTGCGACTCGGGGCCGCCGTGCAGGTGGATCATCGCGGCGGGCGGGCCGTCGCCTGACGCCGCGCGGTACAGCCACCCGGTCAGCGTCAGCCCGTCGCGCGCGGTGAGGGTCTCGAGCGTCGGCTCGACGAGGCCCTCGGGCAGCTCGGGCCCGTCGGTGACCGGCGACCAGGCGTGCGTCGAGGTGTCCAGGCGCCAGAGCGCGCGCGGGCGGAGCGGCCCCTCGACCGTGAGGAGCACGCTGCGGCCGTCGCGCGAGATGACCGGGTTGGTGACGACCTGGCCGGGGAGGCCGTCGACCCGGGTGCGCTGGCCGGAGGCGGTGTCGAGCAGGTCGATCTCGCTGCGTCCGGCGGCGTTCCAGACCAGCAGCAGCACCCGCCCGGCGTCGTCGGCGTCGAGCTCTTCGAGCTCCGCGTCGTCGCGGCCGGCGAGAACGTGCGACTCGCCGCGCCAGCCGTGCGGGCCGAGCGGCATCGCGACGAGCTGACGCCGAGGCAGCCCGGCCTCGGTGGCGAGGTAGGCGATGAGCGGGCTCGACTCCGACTCGGGCGAGGGCCGGATCAGCGCCGTCTCGGCCGACCCCGCCCACGGCTCGACGAGCAGCGGGTGGTCGTCGTCGGTGAGGCGGTCGACCACGACGACGAACTCGTGGCCGCGACCGCCGTCGCGCAGGATCACGAGACGCTCCTCGACCGACACGTCGAGGATGTGGATCAGCTCGCCGGTGGCCAGGTCGTCACGGGCGCCCGACTCGGGGTCGACGAGGTAGGCGCGAGCCGGCTGCTCCGGCTCGGTCGAGGGCAGCGTGACGACGACCCGGTGGCCGCTGCGCGACCACGGTCCGAGCTCGGCGTGCTGGTCGCGCGATCCGGCGATGCGCTGCGCGTCGGAGCCGTCGGGCCGCACGACCCAGACCTGCTGGCGCACACCGCCGTCGGTGGCCACGGCGACGGCGAGCCAGGCGCTGTCGGCCGACCACGAGACGGCGATGACGGGGTCGTCGCTCAGGGTGATGCGGTGCGGGGTCGGGAGAGTTCCTGCGCTGATGACGTCCTGGACGAACACCTCGGGACAGCCGAAGCGGTCGCTGACGAAGGCGACGCGACGGGCGTTCCGGGTCATGGTCGGGCCCCAGGAGCCCCACGCGCCGACGAGCTGGTCGACGAACGGATCGGCGACGGTGTTCACAGCCGTCACGAGGTCACCCCCTGGGCCTGCAGCCACATCTCGAGGGTGGCGAGCTGCCAGAGGGCGTTGGATCCGAGGGTGGTCCGGGCGTTGTTGGGATTCGCGAGCATCGACTCGACGGTAGCCGGGTGGAAGAATCCTCGCTCGCGGGCGGCAGGATCGAGCAGGGCGTCGCGCACCTTCTGCAGGTAGGGCCCCTCGAGCTGGCGGATCGCCGGCACCGGGAAGTACCCCTTGGTGCGGTCGATCACGGCGTCGGGGACGATGCCGCGGGCGGCCCGCTTCAGGACCCCCTTGCCGCCGTCCTGCAGCTTGAGCTGCGGCGGGATCCGCCCGGCCAGCTCGACGAGCTCGTGGTCGAGGAAGGGGACGCGCGCCTCGAGCCCCCATGCCATCGTCATGTTGTCGACGCGCTTGACCGGGTCGTCGGTCAGCATGATCGAGGTGTCGATCCGCAGGGCCGCGTCGACGCTGGTCTCGGCGCCGGGCCGGGCGAAGTGCTCGTCGACGAACAGGGAGGGCACGTCGGTCTCGGCCAGCCACTCCGGGCGCAGGATCCGCGGCATGTCGCGCCAGCGCCGATCGAAGAACACCGACGCGTACGCCTCGGCGGCTCGCGCGCGCGGCACGCCGTTCAGCGGCGGGTACCAGTCGTAGCCCCCGAGCACCTCGTCGGCACCCTGGCCCGACTGCACCACCTTGATGCTCTTCGACACCTCCTGGCTCAGCAGGTAGAAGGCGACGCAGTCGTGGCTCACCATCGGCTCGCTCATCGCGGCGATGGTGCCGTCGATGCCGGGCAGCAGCTGGTCGCCGGGGATCGGGATGCGGTGGTGGTCGGTGCCGAACTCCTTCGCGACGATCGACGAGTACTCGAACTCGTCGCCCGACTCGCCGCCCGCCGACTCGAAGCCGATGCTGAACGTCGCCAGGTCGGTCTGGCCGGCCTCGGCCAGGAGCGCCACGACGAGGCTGGAGTCGATTCCGCCCGAGAGGAGCACGCCCACCGGGACGTCCGACACCATGCGGCGCTTGACGGCGGTGCGGAGCGAGTCGATCAGGGCGTCCTGCCAGTCCTGGTCGCTCCAGCCGGCCTCGGCCTCGTCGCGAGCGAACGCGGCCTCCCAGTAGAGGGTGTCGGAGTGCTCGCCGGTGGGCTCGACCACGCGGATCGTCGCCGGCGGCAGCTTCTTGACGCCGTTCAGGATGGTGCGCGGCGCCGGCACGACCGAGTGGAACGTGAGGTACTCGGCCAGCGCGTCGACGTCGATCGAGGTGTCGGTGCCGCCGCCCGCCAGGAGCGCCGGCAGGGTCGAGGCGAACCGGATCCGCTCGGGCGTCGCGTCGTAGTAGAGCGGCTTGATGCCGAGGCGGTCGCGCACCAGGATCAACCGGCCCGACCGGTGCTCCCAGATCGCGATGGCGAACATGCCGAGCAGGTGGCTCGCGAACCGCGTGCCCCACTCGGAGTAGGCCTTGAGGATCACCTCGGTGTCGGAGGTCGAGAAGAAGTGATGCCCCTTGCGGCGCAGCTCGTCGCGGAGCTCGACGTAGTTGTAGATCATGCCGTTGTAGGCGATCGTCAGCCCGAGCTCGGCGTCGACCATGGGCTGCGCCCCGCCTGGGCTGAGGTCGATGATCGAGAGCCGGCGGTGCGCGAGGCCGATCGGTCCGCGCGTCCACAGGCCGTCGCCGTCGGGGCCGCGGTGCACCTGGCAGCCCGACATCCGGCTGAGGGTCGCAGGATCCGCCTGCCGCCCGTCGAACCGCAGCTCGCCCGCGAGCCCGCACACGTCAGGCCTCCCCGTCGGAGCCGGCGTCCGGCCCGATGATCCAGGTGTCTTTCGCGCCGCCGCCCCGCGACGAGTTGACGACCATGCTGCCCTCGGGCGCCACCCGGGTCAGGGCGAAGTCGGCCAGGCGCGCCTGCGTCGGCCCGACCCCGGTCAGGTAGACGAAGGCGCGGAGGTCGACGTGGCGCGGCTCGAGGCCGGTCGCCGTCAGAGTCGGGTGCGACGAGAGCGTCACGACCTCCTGCGCCACCCAGCGGGCCGGGTCGGCGGCGATCTCCGCGCGGCGCGCCGCGACCTCGGCCGCGTTCGCGCTCGGCCCGATCAGCACGCCGTGGCCGCCCTCGCCGTCGACCGGCTTCGTGACGAGCTCGCCGACGCGATCGAGCACGCTCAGCTTCTCGGCCTCGTCGCTCAGCCGGTACGTCGGCACCGACTCGAGCTTCGGCTTCTCGTCGAGGTAGTACTCGATCAGGTCGGGCACCGCGACGTACATGGCCTTGTCGTCGGCGAGGCCGTTGCCCGGCGCGTTGGCGAGGAAGACGTCGCCGGTGGCGGCGACGTCGATGATGCGCGCGCCGAGGTCGGGGTCGGCGGGGGTTGCCAGTTCCAGCACCTCGCCGTCCATGCGGAGGTAGAGCGCGTCGATGACCTCGCCCGTCGCCGCGTGCCGCACGCGGTGGCCGTCGACTGCGAGGTCGTCGGCGGTGACCAGGAGCAGTCCGGCGCCCTCGGCCAGGGCCTGGTGCTCGAACCAGGCGCCGCTGCCGGGCCCGCTGCTCAGGACGGCGCCCACCGGCTCGGGGTTCGTGCTGTGGGCGAGGAGCGTCTCGCGCAGCAGGGCGAAGACCGTCTCGGGGTTCAGGAGTCCGGCCGGGCGGGGCGCCTCGGGCACGACCTCGTCGAGGAGGTGGCGGACCGCCACGGCGTAGGCGGCGCCGCTCGGGCTGCGGACGTTGTCTTCGAGCACGCGCCAGCCGCCGAACTCGTTTCGGATCAGGTCGAAGCCCTGGATCGGCGCACGGACGGTGCCCGTCGGCAGGAGGGAGGCCTCGACGCGCCAGCCGCTCGCGTCGACGACCTGGGCCTCGCTCAGGACGCCGTCCGCGACGATGCGCCGGGATCCGTAGGCGTCTTCGAGGAACGCCTCGATCGCCCGGGCGCGCTGTGCGAGCCCGGCGGCCAGCTGCTTCCACTCGTGGTGCGTGACGATGCGCGGCACGAGGTCGACCCCGAAGCCTCGGAGCTTCTCGTCGACGACGAAGCTCAGGCCCCTCTTCTGCGCCCACTCGTCGCGACGCTCGTTCTTCGCGCGGATCGCCTCGGCGTCGAGCGTGCGGAAGTAGCCGCCCACGTCGGCGTAGGCCGGGCGGGCCCGGAGTCCCGGCCCGATCGCCTCGTCTCCGGCACGGAACCGGTAGCCCCGGATCGTCGGGGTCGTCGGCAGGTCGCCGGCGGCGGGCCCGTGCGTCTCTTTCACGACCTGGTCGACGACGTCGTCGAGGCTGCCGTGCTCGGCGAATGCGGCGCGCTGGCGGTCGGCCGAGTTGCCGCGCGCCAGGGTCTGCTCGATCAGTCCCTCGACGTCGTGCCAGTCGCCGAGCTCCTCCAGCTGCGGACGGAGGGAGGTGGCGAGCGACCGCACGGCCTGCGCCGCCGGGAGCCGCTCGGGGTGGATGCCCAGCCCGAGCAGCTCGCCCGTCAGGCCGGCGCGGGCCGCCTGCCACATGGCGGCGCGGTGCAGGGGCGCCGCGCGCTGGCGATCGGGCCGGCCGTCGAGGATGTCGATCTCGGCCTTGCGGACGGCCGCCCGGAAGAGCCCCGCGATCAGGACGGCGTCGTCGACGATCGGGCACGCGTCGCAGGTGCGGAGCTCGAGCGTCGGCGCGTGCGACGACGGCCGGATGTCGAAGTACGCCATCTTGGCGTCGGCGATGACGCCCGAGCCGATGAGGTCCTGCACCATGCGGTCGTACTCGGCGGCGCCCGACATCGGGCCCGTCGCGCCGGCGCTCGGCCAGCGCTGCCAGATGATCGAGCGGATGCTCGCGTAGCCGGTGTCCTGCCCGTTCCAGAACGGGGAGCTCGCGCTGAGCGCCAGGAGGCCCGGGAGGTACGGGGCCACACGGCCCATGATCTGCACGGCGAGATCGCGGTCGGAGACGCCGACGTGCACCTGCAGGCCGCAGATCAGCTGCTCGTCGACGAGCATGCGGTACTGCTCCTGCATGCGCCCGTAGCGGCCCGTCGTGGTGAGCTCGAAGTCGGCGAACTCGGAGCGCGGGGCGGTACCGGCCGCGGCGATCGCGAGATCGTTCGCGGTCGCGACCTCGACGAGGTCTCTCCGCAGGGCGAGGATCTCGCGGCGCAGATCGGTGAGGTTCGTGACGACCGGCACGTTCGTCTCGACGGTGGTGCGCTGGAGCTCCGCCCCGTACTTGTCGGGCGGCAGCTTCGACAACAGCTGTGGCGCACGCGCGGAGAGCCTCTTCGTCTCGAGGTCGATCAGGTGGAGCTCTTCTTCTGCCCCCAGGGTCAGCTCTGCGCTCATTGCTCGAACCTAGTCGGGTTCGTCTACCAGCGGTAGGACTCTTGGGGGTTCCTCATGGAAGTGGCGGGTCGGCCCCGCCGGATCGGCCCGGCCCCGCCCGGCCGGCGTCGCGCGCCGCTCGCCCCCGCCGGATCGGCCCAGCCCCGCCGAACGCCCAGCGGGCTCGTGCCGATTCAGCGGGCATGAGCCCCACGATCGGCCGAGCCCAGCCCCGCCCGGCCGGCCGGCGTCGCGCGCCGCTCACCCCCGCCGGATCGGCCCAGTCCCGCCCGGCCGGCGTCGCGCGCCGCTCGCCCCCGCCGGATCGGCCCGGCCCCGCCGAACACCCAGCGGGCACGTGCCGATTCGGCGGGCATGAGCCCCACGAGCAGCCCGCCCGAGGCCGAGACTCATAAGCCCTCGCCTGATATCGCTCAGATATCAGGCCAGGGCTAATACCCAGCACAGCCCGGCGAGGGCGAAGGCGCACGCCCAGCTGACGAGGCTCCCGATCAGGAAGTACTCGGCCTGATCACCGCCCGACGCCTTGTTGATCTCGGGGAACCGCACGATGCCCTTGGCCGCGATCAGCGCCGCCACGACCGGCCACGCCCCGGCCAGCGTGAAGCCGGCGAGCAACAGGCGCTCGATCGGGCCGATCATGCGGCCGCCCTTGAGGGGTTCGGGTCGCGGCTGCTCCGGAGCCGGCGCCTGTCGCCACCGACGCTTGGCGACGGCCGGCGGAGCGCTCGCCTT
Source organism: Frondihabitans sp. OV104 (assembly GCF_057787745.1). NCBI lineage: Bacteria > Bacillati > Actinomycetota > Actinomycetes > Micrococcales > Microbacteriaceae > Frondihabitans > Frondihabitans sp. OV104. The sequence goes on along the minus strand of NZ_CM173541.1, from coordinate 801,255 downwards.
CTGAACGCCGGTCGGCAGCGCTGACGTCACGATCACGTTCGCCGACTCGATCAGGAAGAGCGCCGAGCCGATCCCGGCGACGACGGCCGCCAGCGGCACCGGGCGCAGGAACTCGAGATGGTCACCCCGGTACCAGTCCCCCACGAATCCGCCCGCTTCAGCGCCGACACCCCCGCCGAGCACCAGGGCCGCCAGCCCAGCGGCCAGACCCGCCACCGGAAACCACCGTCCGACCGCGCGCGACGCCCGACCCGACCGCGTCGTCGCGATCCACACGGCGGCTCCGACGACCTCGATCAGGGCACCCCAGAGCGGCAGGCCGAGCCCGAGCCACGCGACCCAGACGATCAGGGCCCAGGCGATCGCGATGGCGACGAAGGCGCGCTTGCGCGGAGCCGGGGTCTGCTCCCGGGCGGCCGCACGGATGATGTCGGTGATTCCGATGAGAGCGAGCAGGACGGCGGCGAGCATCAGGCGGCCCCTTCATGGCGGGGCACGGCGGCGAGCACGCGGAGGCCATCGACCAGCGCCATCGCGCCCGACGACTGCAGCGACTGCGACACAGCCGACTGCGTGACCCCTTCGGCGCGGGCGATCTCGGCCTGCGTGCTGCCGCGAAGCACTCCGAGCGCGACCCGTCGGGCGCGGGCGTTCATCCGCGACACGATCTGGTCGCGCGCGAGGAAGTACGAGTTCACGAGCCGCTCCTCCAGGCCGCCCGGATCGGTGGACGACACGAACCAGGATCGCAGGCTCGGGTTCTTCGCGTCCTCCCGCCGGTGCGACTCGTTGATCGCGTCGCGCGCCGACCACCAGCCCGGGCCGTCCTGCAACGGACCCCTGCCGCCCTCTCCGATCGGACGCACGAGGCCGGCCCCGAGGCCGAAACGCAGCTCGAGCCCCGCCGGAAGCCCGAGCATCGCCGCCGTCGTCGCGACGACCGCGTCGCCGAGGGCCGCGTAGACCACCTGGAACTCGTCGCCGACCGTGGCCTGCAGCGCATCGGCGGCCTCGACACCCGACTCGGCGAAGGCGGCCTCGACGAGCCGCTGAGCCCCGGCCCGGTCGGTCATGTCGCGGGAGTTGACGATGTCGCCGATGACGGCGATCACAGGTGAAGCGTCCATCCCGTAAGCATATCGCTTATTTCTGCAATTTATAAGCCCCTAGCTAATTCCCGCACCCGCCGTCTGCACCGACACCCGCACCAGCGGCGGGTAGCCGCCGGTGGGTGCTACTCGCAGCCGACGCCGTCGCCGTCGCGGTCGAGCTTGGACGAGTACCCCGGGTCGCCACGATAAATGGGCGCGGCGCCATGATTGCGAACGTCGGTGCAGTTCTCGTAGTAGGCGGTCGCGGCCGGAGCGGCAGCCGCAGCGGCAGCCGCCTGGTCCGCGGCGGCCTTGTCCGCGGCCGCCTTTGCCGCGGCGTCGGCAGCGGCCTTCTTCGCCGCCGCAGCCTTCTTCGCCGTGGCGACCTTCGCGGCAGCGGCAGCTTTCTTCTTGGCAGCCGCGACGTGCGCCGCGTGCTTGACATTCGTGACGCCCACGGCGACGGCCTCGGTCACCGCCTGATCGGCATCAGGCGAGGTCGTGGTCGACACGAACGGCGACACCGGCGCATCGAGCTCGGGGCACGAGATGAGGATCCGCTCGATCGAATCGTGCTCGGCCGGCGTCATCCACAGGCCGTACTCGGCCTTGACCGTCACTTGGCGCGAGACGTACACGCACCGGAACGCCTTGCTCTTCGGCAGCCACGATGCCGCGTCCGAGTCACTCTTCTGCTCGTTCGAGGCGCCGTCGACGGCGAGGAGGTTGACGGGGTCGTTCGCCAGGGAGACGCGCTGCGCCTGCGTGAGCTGCTGTGCGCCGGTCTGCCACGCGTCGCCGAGAGCGACGAGGTGATCGATCTGAACGGCAGTCGAGGTGCCCTCGCCGCGCGTGAAAGCGATCGTCCTGGCGGTGTAGGGCGACACCAGCGTTCCTGATTCGACGGTGCAGTCGCCATCGATCGCCGCGTCCGTGAGGTCGCGGGCGAGGATGTCGTTCCGGGTGTCACAGCCGTTGCCGTCGACGTCGGTCCAGGCGTCCCCGAACGAAGCGACGCGATCGTATCCGGTCATCGGCGCGCGTCCCTTCACGGGGAGTGTGGCAAGGAGCGACATGGCCGAGGTCTCGTACACGGCAGGATCGGCGGTCACGGGGGCAGCCTCTCCGACGGTCGCCGGCTCGACGGTCGCGGCGCTGGTCGCCGGTGCCGAGTGGTCGGGAGTGGTGGTCGCAGTTCCTGCGGCCTCGGTGGGGGTGTCGGAGGTCGACGGATCGAGAGCGCCGCTGACGCCGGAAAGCGCGATGGATCCGGCCAGGACCAGAGCACCCACCTTGCGCGACGGGAGCCGTGCCCACGAGGCACGACCCGTGATGACGACGTAAAGAGCCGTGAAGAGGCCGGCGACACCGATGGCACCAAGGGCCATGGCTTGCCCGCTGCTCGCGAGCATGACGATGACGAAGAATGCGACAACGGCACCGCCGATGACGGTGGTGCGCGTCGTCGGGCGGCGGCTCTGCGGCTTCCACTGGCTCATCGGACTACCCCCGTCGAGGTCAACGAGCGGACAAGGCAGAGCGAAATCGGGCGCACGGAGGCTGCTTTCGGGGAGGCCCCCGACGAGCGGGGGTCGTGATCGGTTGAGGCGCCGACGGGGTCTGATCCGTTGCCGGGACGCTTACGCCATCGTAGGCAGACCAACCGGTTCGGCCGACAGCCCCCGAGCGGGGGCGTCGCCGCCCGGCCCGACCCCGCAAATGGACCCAGCCATCAGTCCGCGGACACCCGCTGTGGTCGTCCGCACCGGGTCTAGCGGCCGCCGACGAACGGCGACACCGGCGCCGCCATCATCGGGCAGGCGGCCAGGATCCGGGCCATCGCCGCGTGCTCCGCGGGAGTGACCCATAGCGCGTACTCGACCTTGACGCTGACCTGGTGCGCCACGTACGTGCACCGGTACGACTTGTTCGCCGGGAGCCAGGACGCCGCGTCGGAGTCGCTCTTCTGCTGGTTCGACGGCCCGTCGACGGCGAGGAGGTTGACGGGGTCGTTCGCGAGCGAGACCCGCTGGGCCTGCGTGAGCCGCTGCGCGCCGGTCTGCCACGCGTCCGAGAGCGCGACCATGTGGTCGATCTGCACCTCGGCCGAGGTGTCGTAGCCGCGGGTGAAGGCGATCGTCTCGCCGGTGTAGGGCGATGCGAGCGTGCCCGACTCGACGTCGCAGTCGGCGGCGATGTCGGTCGCGGTGAGGTCGCGCGTGAGGATGTCCTCGCGGGTGTCGCAGCCGTTGCGGTCGACGTCGGTCCACGCCTCGCCGAAGTCTCCGACGCGGTCGTAGCCGGTGCTCGGAGCCCGGCCCTTCACCGGCAGCGTGGCCAGGAGCGCCAGCGCAGTCGTGTCGAAGACAGCCGGATCGGCGATCACGGGAGACTCGTCGCCGCCTGCCCCGGAGCCGCCTGCCCCGGAGCCGTCTGCCGCAGAGCCGCCTGCCCCAGAGCCGCCCGCCCCGGACGCCCCCGGGCTCGAGGTGACCGACGGCGCTGACGACTCGGTCACCGTGGGCACGGGCGCCGGCGCCCGGGAAGGAGACCGGGACGGTGACGTCGATGCCGGAGCCGGTGCAGTCCGCTGAGGATCCAGCTGCGACACCCCGACCCCGGTAACGATGAGCACGCCGACGAGGCCGAGGGCGGCGATCGGCCGCGACCGGAACCGCAGCCACGACGGCCGCGCCGAGATCAGGGCGTAGAGCGCCGTGCCGGCGACGCACAGGCCGAAGCTGATGAGAGCACTGGGGAGCCCGCCGCCGAAAGCGAAGAAGACGACCACGAGGGCGACCGCCGCGACGCCGACGGCGGTGCCGGGGTGCACGGTGCGGCCTGGTCGCCGAGGTGGCGGGGCATCCTCGAACTGGCTGTCGGTCGGGGTGAGGAACGAGAAGCCGTCGGCCGGCCCCTGGCGCCTGCCGCGCAGCGGGTCGCCGCGGGTGCGAGAGGCAGCGTCCTGCTCCCCGGGTCTCTGCGCCGGGTCGGACGAGGAGGGCGGGTCTCCGAACCCGAAGCCGAAGCCGTCGTCGTCGTTCGAGCTCACTCAGATCACGTCGCGCGAGGCGAGGACCCACTTGAGCGGGTCGACGATGCGGAACGGCGAGATGCCGAAGTGGCTGAGCGACTCGCCGTCGGGCGATTCGCCTAGCACGGAGACGGCGAAGAAGCGGTGGTCGATGCCGGCGCCGCGATTCGCCTGCTCCAGCGAGAACACGAAGTTCTGCGCGCCCAGCTTGTGCAGCAGGCTGCGGACCTCGAGGTGCAGCAGCTCGCCGTCGGCCGAGTCGTAGCCGCCGGTGTCGAGACTCGGGTCGCGCTGGTAGGCGGCGCCGGGGTTCGACATGACGGCTTTCCAGTCGACGTCGTTGACCCGCGCCAGCGCCTGCAGGGCGTCGAACTTCGAGACGATGACGGCGATCCGCGTCGACGATCCGGCGGTGAGCCGCAGCAGGTTTCCGAGCACGACCTTCGGGTCGCCGCCGCGATACAGCTGCTGCGGCACGAGGTCGCGCAGGCGGTCGCGGATCTCGGTGATCGCGAGCGGGTCGAACATGAAGAACACGCTGTCGGCGTACCGCAGGAAGGACAGGTTGGGAGCGTCGGCGGCGGCGTTCTCCATCTCCTCCCCGGCGACGTCGCGGATCACCAGAAAGCGTGGTCGACCCCGCAGCATGCCGAGCGAGAAGATCATCGGGTCGCGCTGGTACGAGTTGTCGGTGTTCGCGCGAGGGGTCGGCGCGATGATGCCCATCTGCTCGTAGAGCGGCTTCTCGTAGACGGTCTGGTAGACGTCGCGCGTGCGGTCGTTGCCGAAGTCGAAGGTCGAGCCGAGCTTGCCCAGCAGCACCTCGAGCTGCTGGATCACGACCGCGATGTAGAACGACTTGCCCGTCGCGCGGGCGCCGTTCATGGCGATCGTGGTCACGTCGTTCGAGCGCCAGTCGGGCGGGAGCGCGTAGTGGCAGATCGGGCACGCCTCGACCTGCGGCTGCGGGCAGCGGCCGCAGTACTTCACCGGCGATGGAGCCCAGCGGCGTGGCGCGTCGGCCGGCTTCTGCTCGAAGTTCATGTTGCCCGAGAGGGTGCTGCTGCCGAGGAACGACGACGCGATCGGGTCGTGCGTCTTCTCGCACTGCGGGTTCTGGCAGATCCAGGCGTAGACGTCGGCGGGGAGCTGCTGGAAGCAGCTGGGGCAGGCGGTCATCGGGCGATCCTCTCGGCGTGGGGCGTGCCGGGCGCGAAGACGCCGTCGAGCAGGGAGCGGACGAGGCGGCGGAGTTCCTGCGCGTCGTGGAGGAGGCGGGTCGCGGCCGGCTGGCCCGCGGCCACGGGCTCGAGGTGCGTGACGGGACCGCCGGTGGTCGCCAGGAGCTCGAAGGCGCGGCGCTCCAGAAGCACGACGGGGTGGCGCAGGTCGGTCGGAGTCGTGGCCGGTCGTGCGGCGGCGAGCACGTCGTCCGACACCAGGTAGGCCACCGTCGGCTCGCCCGGGTGGCGTCCGGACAGCGCCGGGTCGTCGAGGTCGGCACCCGTCGAGAGGCGGGTCGCCCCGCGCAGGCGCTGCAGGTCGGCCGCGAGATCGGCGGCAGAGGCAGAGGGGCGCAGGAACTCGACGCCATCCGTCACGAGCGCGACCTCCACGCTGCGGCCGGCCGCGATGACGTCGGCCACTCCCAGCAGCACCTCCACGAGAGCCGCGAGGGTCCCGTCGCGCCACCGCGCCTCGAGGGAGGCCGAGCCGTCGACGGCCACCGTCACGTTCACCGCCGACTCGGCGCCGACGCGGTCGACCGAGAGGATCTCGCGAGTCGCGATGCGCGCCGCGGTCGCGAGCTCGGAGAGCACCGCGGCGGACTCGACGGCGGCAGCGCGGGCGGTGAGCTTCGCACCGGTGACGTCGAGCGTCGCCAGGTCGCGGTGCGGGAGCCCCGACACGTCGACGTTCGCGAGCACGATCCGGTCGGGGTCGGGGAGGCGCTCGTCGACGACGAGGGTGACGCCCAGCACGGTGCCGGCGGGGAACGCGGCGGCGCCGACGGGCGACACCCGGACGGCGCTGTGACCGGCGGGCATCGGCACGACGAGCATGCCGGGTCGGGGCGCGATCACCCCGGCGACGGGCGCGCCCGCGTCGGTCAGCGCGACGGCGATCCGACCCGGTCCGGTCGCGCCGACGGCGACGACCTGGACGGTCAGGGCTCCGACGCGCACGGTGACGTCGCCGTTGCCCTCGAGAACGTAGGTGGGCATCAGCTGTCTTCTTTCTTGTTCTGGCGCGAGCCGAGTCGGCCCAGGAGGGAGGAGCGCGACTTCGACTGCGCGTCGGCTCCGGTCACGTCGTCGAGGTAGTCGCGGGTCCAGCGCTTCGCGTCGGAGACGGGAAGCGACCCGTCGGCGCGGTGGAGGGAGCGCGCCACGACGTCGGGGAGCTGCTCGGCTGTCGCCGCCCAGGCGTGCTCGAGCCCCAGCTGCAGCAGGATGCTCGCCACACGCGAGCCGTCTCGGGTCGTCAAGCGCGCGACGACGTCGCGCGGCTTGGTGGCGGGGAACGGCACGGGGAAGCCGCCGATGCCCCGCACGCCGATCTCGGCGATGGCCGGCATGTCGTCCTGGCCGAGCACCTTCGCCTCGAAGGTGAGGTCGAGGATCCGCGCCAGGGCGACGGAGTCGACGGCCCTGGCGATCTCGGTCAGGCGCTGCTCGAGGACGACTCCGAACGTCGCGTTCAGGCCGCGGAGCACGACCGCGGTGGCTGCGGCGGCGACGATGGCTTCTTCCGCACCGGGAAAGTACGTCCTGTGATCGTCGAGGAGCCGCACGAGCGGCGACAGGATGCTGATCTGCCGGTCCACGCCCTCGTCGCGGATCTTCTGCGCCAGCAGACGGAAATCGGCGGCATCGAAGGCCACGCCCGACCTCGTCGCAGAGACCTGCCGCGCCAGCTCGAGCATCTCCGCCGCGTCCGCAGGGCGCACGGCGAGGGCTCCGACGACGGCGCGGTCGGGAAGCGTGCCGGGCCGATCGGCCTCGATCGACAGCGCCTCCCGGACGCTCCAGGGCGGCATCGCGGTCCCGAGCGCGCTGATGACCGAATCGCCGCCGGCATTCCGTTCGAGCACCTCGCGCACGATCGACGCACGCAGGTCGGCGGCACCGCCGACGTCGCCGTTCCGCGCGCACTGGATGACGTACTCCCGGTCGAGGCTGCCGAGGCGCCCGGTGGCGGGATCGACGGAGACGGCCGCGCCCTCGGGGTAGAGCCAGGCGAGCACATCGGGCAGGAGGACTCCGCCGATGGGTCCGGTCTGGACGCGCTCGGCCGATGCCACGACCTCTCGGAGCAGGCGGGCCGTTCCGGGGGCGAGAGGGCCGGCGCGGGTCATGAGCGCCCGCGGCACATGCACGCCGTCGACCACGACGAGAGGCGCGACGGCGACCTCGAGGAGGATCTCGGATCCCTGGTCGGCGGCGCCGGACAGACCCGATCGCACCAGGAAGTCGACCAGGCGGACGGCCGCCACGGCGTCGTCGACGGTGACCGCTGCCGCGGACAGCCGGTCGGTCATCGCGGCGACCGTCTCGGCGGCCGCCGTCTCGACGCGCGAGACCGGGGTGAACGCCGTGGGTGCCGGAGCGGCTGACGATCCTGTGAGCCAGGGCAGGTCGCGGAGGGCGCGTCCGACGTAGACGGCCGACGCGAGGGCGGTGATCGTCGTGCCCGGGGCGCACGCCTCGAGGAAGCGCCAGACCTCGCCCGTGCTGGAGCCGAACATGCCGTCGGTCAGGTCGTGCATGGCCGACCAGAGGCCGTCGTGATCGATGACCCGGGCGGGCGTCGAGTCGCGCAGCACGGCCGCGGCCTCCTCGCGCGCGTCGGCGAGCTCGTCGCTCCTCGTGGCCACGGCCATCGCGAGCGGCCAGTCGACCGAGAGGCCGCGGTCGCCGATCTCGTTCGAGACGGCGTCGACGCGCGACAGCGTCCGAAGTGCCGTGTCGGGATCTTGCAAGACGACCTGCGCCATCGCCGACCACGCGGTCACCGCGACGCGAGAGCCGCGAGCCGTGACGCTGTCGGCGCCGCCGAGGTCGCCGAGCGACGGCGACTCGGCACTGTCGATGATGATCGCGCCCGATGTCTGCGAGTCGGTCAGGGCGGAGGCGTCGGCCCGAGGGAGTGCCGCGAGCAGCACGCCCCGCCGGAAGGCGAGGTCGAGCCCCGTCGAGCGCTCGAACAGCGAGAACGACAGGCGGCGACTCGTGCCCGCCGACAGGAAGGCGCTCACGCCGGTCACCCAGAGCGCGGCCTCGTCGGGATCCTCGACGACGAGGACGACCGGGCGGCCACCGCGAAGTGCTTCGGCGACGGCGTCGAGCAGCACGCTGAAGACCCCGACGCGCCAGACGGACGGGTCGAGCAGGAAGGCCACCGCGGCGGCGCGCGCGGCTCCCGGTTCGACGACGAGAGGTGGGGCGACGCCGAGCGCCGCCGCGACGACGTCCTGCTGGCCGAACGGCGCGAGCCAGCCGCGCCGCCAGGACTCGATCGGGCGCACAGCCGGGCTCTCGTGCGCCGGATGACGGTCGAGCACCACGTGCGAGAACACGTTGCCGGGGCGTCCCGTGCCGTCGAGCCCGCTCTGGACCGCGTGCCAGTAGGCGAACGACCCCGACGCGTCGAGTGGTCCGTAGACGAGGCGTCGCGGCTGGGCCGCGATGTCGTCGGGGCTCGGGAACTGCGGCAGCGCGTCGACGGGCTCGAACGAGGTGACGATGCGCGAGCGCAGGGTCTCCTCCTCGGCCTCGGTGAGGATCCCGCGGATCTCCTTGACCTGCCAGCCGCCCCGACCGCTGCCCGTGTCGAACGAGGTGTAGGTGAGCTGCGCCCACCGCTCCGCCGCCTTCCGCCCCCGGTCAGACACCGAAGCGGCCCGCCTTTCCGACGCGCAGCGACGAGGCGGCCGGATCGAGCAGCGCCACCGAACCGAGAGCGTCGGCAGGCACCTCGACGAAGAGACGCACGTAGCCGGTCGCCCCACCGGACTCGGCCTTCCAGGTGTCGGAAGGGGTGCGCCAGGCGATGCCCGGGGCGTCCCTCTGCACGTTCGGCAGCTGGGCGCGGCGCACCGGCATCCCGCCGAGCTCCTCTGCCGCCACCGTCATGGCGACCCCGTCGCTCATGCTCAACGGAAACCGCTCGGGGTTGTGCACGAGGACGCAGACGACGGGCCGGTCGACCGACTCGCTCACGGCGTGCACGGAGAACGTCACTCCCGTCACCTGCCGCATGATGTTGCGGTTGACCTCGAGGTCGTAGCGGAGGCGCGTGAGACCGGGGTACGAGACGGTGGTCGGCGCGCCCTGGACGCTGTTGCCGTTGTGGAACGCGACGGGCACCAGGTGCACGTCGTAGCCCTTCGTCGGCAGGGGGCTCGGGAAGGTGAAGCCGCCCGCCTGCTTGTACTGCTCGAGCGAGACCTCCAGAGCCCGGCTCTGCGCGATCGCGTCGACGGCCGAGCGCCCCGGTGCCGAGCCGTAGATCTGCACCGACGCGGCACCCTCTGGCCAGGCGAAGGTCAGGATCTGCTTGGTCACGCGCTCGACGATCTTCGCCGCCTTGATCGACCGTGGCCCGGCGTGCGACACCGTGGTGCCGACGAAGGCCTGACCGCCGAGCAGGGTCACCGGGGTGAAGTACGCCCGGGTCCAGGTGCGGGGCCAGGGCACGTCGGTCATGCCGCGGGCGCCCTCCTCCCCGACCTCGATCGGGTGGGCGAGGCGGTCGCCGTCGGCCAGGAGCGTCTGCACGAGCGATCCCTCGGGCAGCGGCTCGCGGTCGGCACCCGGCTGAGGCGGCTGCTCGGTCCGGTAGACGACGACCTGCCCGCCTGCCGGGGCCGTCCAGGCCAGATCGAACCGGCGGTCGTCGTCGCCGCCGTGAGCCTCGATGCGAAGGTCGCGAACCGGCTCCAGCACGTCCGAGACGAGGACGTCGCGCGGTGTCGGGAGCGACTGCTGCGTGACCCCGTCGACCGCGGCCTCGGCCACGATCGCGTAGAGGTAGCGAGCACCCCGCTCGGCCTGCGTGTCGACGAAGCCGCCCAGGTTCGTCGACTCGGTCATGATCTGGTACTGCGGGTTGCTCAGCCCGTGCGCGGCGCGCGAGACCGGGACGCGGTACACGAGCACCCGGCTCGTGCCGGGCCACACCGTCCACTGGCCGATGACGCGTCCCTCGTCCTCGCGGATCTCGATGTCGCGCGGCTGAGCGACGAACGCCCCGGTCGCGTGCAGAGCGGGCTGGGCGGCACGAGCAGACGCCTCGTCGGCTCCGCCGTTCGCCCAGACCTGCACGTGACGCACGGCGGTGGTGAAAGGCCGCTCGTCGCGCAGCGTGAGCTGCGTCGTGGCGCCGACGACGTCGGCGAGGTCGGGCGTGTAGGGAGCGAACTCATCGCTCGAGACAACCCGGTAGATCGTGACGTTCTGAGGAGTCGCCCCGGGAGCTCCGGCGAACGCCGCCCAGCTGAACGTGAACGACAGGTCGGGCGTCTGCACGCCCGCGAGCTGGACGGTCGCGTTGCCGGCGGGGATCAGCGCGTAGGGCGCGAAGCCGCTCGCCTCCACCGGCCCGGCGGCCGTCGAGTCGCTGCCGACGGGGCGAGGCGACGGTGAGGCCGCCTCGAAGATCCGAGGTTCGGCAGGTGCGGCGACCGGCTCGCGCTCGGGCTCCCGTGCCTGCGGCGTCACGGGCGCAGGAACTGCCTCGTCGACCGCGGCCGCCGACCCCGCCGGCTGCCCGACGCCGTCGAGCACGTCGCCGATCTCGTCGGCGAACTGCGCTTCGCCCGCCGACAGCATCGACCTGACCTGGTCGCGGCTGAGGCTGGTCATCCGCGCGATGCCGCGCAGCTTGAACTCCTTGAGCGCCGAGACGCCCTCGCGATTGCGCGCGAGCTGAGCGGCGCGCCAGCTCCGGAGCGCCTCGAAGCGGGCCTCGGCCTGCGGGTCGGCCGACGCCCCAGCGGCCGGGGTCTCAGCGGCCGGCGTCTCGGGCAGCGGCCTGGTCTCGGCGGCCGTGGTCTCGGGCAGCGGCTTGGTCGCCGGCTCCGCTCCGGACGACGCACCCGGCGCCGGCCGGCCCACCGGCGACTCGAGCTCGGGCGGGATGTCGGGGAAGCGCACGCCCATCCGCATCTGGTGGTTCAGGAACCCGAGCGTGGGCAGCCAGGAGACGACCTCGGGCGTGATCGGCACCTCGTCGAGCGGCACACCCTGCGCGACGGCCCGGAGGGAGTGCTCGTCGGGCACCGCGTAGCCGGCGCCGGACCTCGTGGCCGCCCAGCGCTGGAGGACGTCGAGCCGGTCTTCGGGAGTCAGTGCCATTCGTGGATTCCTGTGTCGGTGGTGGTCGGCGGCGTCGGTCGGACGGCGTGCGCGGTCGGAGCGGCTAGAACCGGAAGCCCTCGGGGGCGCCGCCGTCGAAGCCGCGGAGCGGCTCCGGCGCCGGAGTCGGATCGGGCGCGGTGGGCAGGATCGCGGCCCCGCCGAACGCCGTGAACGAGTACGGCGCCGACCCGCCCGAGAGCTGGGTCATTGTCGCGACGACCGAGAGGCCGTCGGCGCTGCGTCGGCCCCACGTGCTCGCCACCCGGGCGGCCGTCCCGGCCTGCGCCTCGGACGTCAGCTCGCCGACGTCGAAGGTCGCACCGAGATCGACGGCCTCGGGGGTGTCGACCTTGGCGAGGAAGTCCTCGAGCGGCAGCGCCAGGGCATCCGGCCGGCCCAGCGGCACGATCGACTTGAGCAGGGGCGAGACGAGGTGCGCCTGAGTGCCGCCGAGGGCCACCCGCGTGTCTCGCCAGACCCGGTCGGCGACCTCGGACTCGACAGCGACTCCGCCGATCAGCTCCACCCAGCGGGTGAGGAGCGAGCCCGGCTCCGCGCCCAGGCCGAAGAGTGCGCGCGGGTTCTCCCGGAGCTCGTAGGCGTCCGCGCCGATGGTCTGGGCGGCCGATCCGGTCAGCGACTGCCATGGCTCGTCGAGCCACCCGACGCGGAACACCTGCCGTCGGAGGGTGACGACGGCGTCGGCGAGCGTCGTGTCGTCGACGAGCGCCGATCCGAGCGAGACGCCGAGCGGGAGCGCCGGGCTGAGGCGGGTGTCGTCGTGCAGAGCGGCCGTGGGCGTGCCGAGCGGCGCGTCGAGGAGCGTGCCGACGGCGCGCGAGCACGCGAGGAACTGCCCGTACGCGTCCGTCAGACGGCGCAGGTCGCGAACCGCCTGGCGAAGGTTGCGCCGGTCGATCTCGACCTGCTCGGCGGCCTCCTTGCGGGCGTTGAGCAGCCGGAAGAGCTCGCGCTGCGAGCGGTAGAACGTGATCGACCCGATGAGGAACCAGATCACGACGAGTGCGGCCAGCGCGATCCAGAACCACTTCGGCTCGATCGTGTGGCGGGCGAACAGCACGACGTCGACGACGATCAGCGCGAGGAAGACGACGCTGACGATCCGGATGAACCGGGCGAGCCGCGCCTGCGTGTCGAGCACTGCCCGGTCGGTCTCGTCGCCGCCGGAAGCGGCCTTGAAGCGCTCCAGCAGGTCGCGGATCTCGTCGTTGGTGCGCTGGATGGCTCCGCCGATGGCCTCGCCGACGCGGGTCGCGAAGCTGGTGCGGTGCTTCGCCGTCCAGGCGAGGAGCTCATCATCGCTGCGGCTGGCGTCGAGGCCGAGCTGCAGGTCGTCGTTCTGCACGGAGACCAGGCGGCGGTGCAGGTCGTTGATCGCCAGCACGTCGTACGCGTCGACCGGCTCGCTGTCGACGCGCGCCGCGATGTGACCCGGGATGCCGTCGAAGCGCGCCTGCGGTGCCGGGACGATCAGGTCGGCACGGCGGAGCACGGCGCGCTGAGTGCCGATGACGACCGGCGGGAGCTCGGCGACGCGCTCCCCCGCGTCGCCCAGGGTGAGAGCCGCGGCGGCGTAGTCGGTCCAGGTGGACGACAGGTCGGTGCGCGCCTGGTGCTCCCGCGACCGCGGGTCGTTCTCGAAGACCTCGCCGATCGCGTCGGCCGCGGTCGCCAGCTCGTGCCAGCGCGCGGGCAGCCCGTCGGCGGTCACTCCGTTGACGACCACCGCGTACGCGGACGGCTTGTCGCCGAAGATCGCCGAATGGACGACTGCGGCCGCCCGGGACGACACCTTCGCGACGGTCGCGCGGTACCACTGGGCGGGCGCGTTGCGGATCGCGGCGCCGAGGAACCCGAAGAACAGGCGCAGCGCGGCGAGGACGCCGAGCGGCGTCGGCTGCACGGCGGGCCGGGTCTCGCGAGGGCCGCGGAGCACGTGCGCGTGCTTCTTCCAGAACGCGTCGGCCATGGTCGCCGTGGCCAGGGCCTCGTCGTCGATGTAGACGCTGGCGGGACCGACTTCGACCGGCAGCGGGAGCGAGTCGGAGGTCAGCGTGACGCGGCGGCGGAGCTCGGCCTCGAGCCGCTCGCTCTGGAGGCGGCGGTAGTAGGTGCGCGCCAGGCGGACGCTCTCGCCGGGCAGCATCTCGACGTCGTCGAGCGGGGCGCCGTCGAGGCCCGTCCAGAGCCCGGCCAGACCGGCGAGGCCGGCGGCGCCGTGCGAGCCGAAGCCGCGGTCGCCCGCACCGACCCCGAGGAGGTCGCGGCCGCGCTCGGGGCCGGCCGCCTGCTCGGGCGACAGGAGCACGTTGTGCCAGCCGGCGTGGGCGAGGTCGGCCGAAGTGGCCGGATCGCCGTGCCGCACGAGCGCGAGCCTGATCCTGCTCACTCGCGCGCCGCCGGAGCTCGATGACAGGAGGGTGAGCACGCGCTGCTCGTCGTCGGCCGAGACGGGCTCGGCGCCCGTGACGACCGGAACGAGGACGACCAGGCGGATCACGTCGACCCTCGCCGCCGTCACCAGCGCCTGCAGCGACGATCCCGTCGTCTCGCCGCCCGTGACCGAGAGGGCTCCGATCTGCGCGCCGCCGATCATGGCGGGCTCCACCCAGGCGAACGGCGACACGAGGCCGACCGCCGACCAGTCGGTCAGCGCGGCGCGCACGTGTGAGCAGGGTCCGGCCGGCGCGACGACGACGGTCAGCTCTGCCACTAGAAGACGCCGCCGTCGGGGATCTGGATGACGGACTCGTCGACGGTCGGGCCGCTCGACGTGCTCGCGCCTCCCGCGGTGACAGCCCGGTACGGCTCGTCTCTGACACGGTCGACGATGGCGATCAGCTCGCCGGCGACGACGTAGACGTCTTCGGCGAGGTCGCGGAAGAGCGGCGTCGCGGACGCGGCGGCGCGCGACGTGACCGAGCTGAACTGACCGCCGCCCGGAGCGCCCGCCTGGCCGGCGTGCAGGTAGTGGACGCCCGCGAGGTCGCGCACCCCCGACAGCCACTTCGTGGCCAGTGCCGCGCGCTCGGCGGGCGTCGCACCGGGCGTGACGCCGGCCATCGACGTGGCGCGGCCGGCGGCCCCGGCGCCGCTGGCGATCCAGTTGGCGAGGGATCGGTGGCTCGCGCGCTCCTGGATGCCCGTGGTGGGCCGGTCGGCCGCCGCGTCGTAGAGCGAGCGGAGCAGCGTGTAGGGGACGAACGACTCGAGGACCGGCGCCTCGTGAGCGCGTGCGACTGCGATGAGCGACGACTCGAGCACGGCGGGCATCCAGTCGTACTGCGCCTTGAACTCGGACGGCGGCGTGAGCAGCGGGTTCGGGAACGAGGCCCAGGCCGCCTTCTCGGCGTTCCAGATGCGGACGGCGGAGGTGAACGGCTCGTCGGGCAGGACGATGTCGCCCACGATCTGGCCGATGAACCAGCCGCCGACCATCGCGCGGCGCTCGGCCTCGCCCATCGGCAGTGACGCCGTCAGCGGGCGGGCGCGGCGCCACTTCCACCAGTCGGAGCGCCCCTGCGCGGGCAGCGCCGACCACTCCTGCGCGACGGGTTCGAGCACAGAGTCGAAGACGACCGGAGAGTAGTTCGGGTACGAGCCGAAGATGTCGATGCGCGTGATCGCGTCGTTCGAGGTCAGCGCGTTCGCGATGTTGGTGCGGCTGGCCTGGTCGACCCTGGTGTCGCGGGTGATCTCGTCGACGAGCTGGTCGGCGACCGGCCCGACGTCCGAGAAGGGGACCTCCGAGAACTTGTAGCGGTACTCCATGTCGCGGTTGTGGATGCGCTGCACGGCGGTCGCGTCGACACTGACCAGCGGGCGCGCCAGCGTGAGCGCCTCGCGGAACTTCGTCGTGATCTCGCGGCGGCGCTCCTGGATCTCGACCTCCGTGGCGTCGGCCCCGAGCACGTACTGCTTGAGAGACACCGTGCAGAAGTTGTCGAAGCTCTCGCGGGGACGTCCGACGAACTGGCGCGAGCGGGACAGGATGTCGGTCGCGCGGACGTGCAGGCTGAACTGCGCAGTGAGCGGCGCCTCGACCTGGTTCGTGAACGGATTGACCGTGAACGTGCGCGAGCGCCACGGCACGTCGAGGGTGAGCAGTCCGCGGGGCGGCTGGGCGGCCCCGGTGGTGCGCCAGTTGCCCGTGACGATCTGGCCCACGACGGTCGCGCGGGCACCCGCGTAGTCGGTGGCGGCCGCGCTGCCGAGGGAGGCGCGGACGTCGGCTTCGTACTGCGACGGGAAGACCGTCGACCGGGTGAGCAGCACCTCGTTGTTGGCGACGTCGAAGCGCGCGGGCACGCGGAGGTCGTCGTCGGACGGCCAGGCGCGATAGAGGTCGGTCTCGAGGCGCGCGAGGCCGAGGCCGTCGACGGGTGCGTCGTGCGACTGGGTGAGCAGCGCGTGGCCCTCGCCGACGGCCTTGATCAGCGGCGTGACGACGCCCGGGAGCGCGTCGGCCATGACCTGCTCGGCGAGGGCCGCCGACTGGCCGTAGAGCTCGTCGCCGTAGTTCGCCTGCACCTTCTGGTTCAGCTGCTCGAACACCTCGGCGCCGTTGACGATGGCGCCCTTCATGGCCGCGATGCGCTGACCGAAGCCGGTGTCGATCTGGGCGATGTCGTTGCGGCCCCGGAGCGAGAGCTCGTGGAGACCGCGGACGACGGTGTTGGCGAGGTGGCGCTCGACGCGCTGGAGCAGGGCGGTCGCGTAGGCGAGGCCGAACGTCGCTGTCGCCTCCTCCGTCATCGTCATGAGGCGGACGACGAAGGCCTGCTGCCAGGTGTGGGCCCACTGCGCGGCCGATGAGGCGATCGCGGCGGTGGCCGACGACCGGCCCTCGCGGAGGCGCTGCGCGACGGTGTCGAGCCACTGGCTGGCGACGACGCCGCCGGGCTGCGGCATGCGGCCCGACACGTGGGTCTCGGCGAGGCCGCGGACGACCGCCTGCATCTCGGAGCGCGGGGCGGCGGTCGAGGTGAACCAGGTGAGCAGGGTGCGCGGGTCGAGCGCGCTGCCCTCCTCGGCGGGGAGGCCGAGGGTCTCCATGGTGCGCGACCACTGGCTGTCCAGCAGGCGGGTGACCTGCTGGTCGGCCGACGCGGTCGAGCCGGCCTGGAGGTGCCCGAAGAGGAGGCGGTCGGCGCTGGTGCGGGCCAGTCGCTGAGCGGAGTACTCGCGGTAGCGCTCGCGCCCCATGCTCAGGCTCGAGAAGCCGAACGAGCCCCACTGCAGGGTGTCCCACGCGACGCCCCAGCCGAGGGCGCCCTGGCGGCCGGTCAGACCGCCGGTGTTCGTGAGGTCGTACGACACGAACTGGTTGCTGGCGCTGCCGCTGGTCATCAGGGCGGCGAGGCCGCGCCCGAGACCGCGGTAGACGGCCTGCTGGCTGCCGTCGCCGAACAGGGTGCGCTGAGCGCCTGAGAAGCGGCCTATCGGGAACACGCGCTGGAACGGGATCGCCTCGCCCTGGCCGTTCTGCATGCCGAGGGCCTGCAGGGTGTCGGCATCGTGGCGCCACGCCGCTGCGGCCTGGGTCGCGACGATCTCGCCGAGCATGGCGAGCGAGTTGCTGCGGACGCCGGAGCGCGCCGCCTCGGGCAGCTGGTCGAAGATGTCGGCCGACACCATGAACATGCCGAGCAGGTGCGGGTCGAGACCCGGGAGCTGCGTCAGGATCCGCGCGATGTCGAGCGCCATCGACGCACCGGCGCCCCCGGCCATCGACGACACGACCAGGACCACGGGCGCCTCGTTGTCGTCGAACGCGCCGATGCCGGGAAGGTCGAGGGCGCGCATCTCGGAGTTCGTCTCCACGCGCGTGAGCTGATCCCAGGCGTTCTGAAGAGTCTGACGGATCTCCTTCGCGCGAGACAGGGCGATCATGCGCCCGACCGCGCGGTACTGGCCCGCGCCCTCGGAGATGGCGACGCCGACCTGCGACGGGGTGCGAGGCGCCCAGGTGGCGATCTTGTCGAGCGAGTCGGAGGTCAGCAGGCGCTGGCTGACCCCGTCGTCGAGCACCGAGTAGCTGATGCCGGTGGCGCCGCTACCGTAGTAGCTGCCGCCGAGGTCGTCGACGCTGCCGAGCCCGTCGGCCTCGCTGCGCGACCCGACCGGCACGTCGACGTGCACGAACTGCCAGCCGGCCGGCAGCTTGTCGATGCCGTGCAGACCGAGGTCGGACTGCAGCTGGTCCATCAGGTACGAGAGCGTGGCTCCGCCGGAGCCTCCGCACCCCACGACTAGGAACTTCTTCACTGCATCCACCCATCCGCGGCGTGCGCCGCGCGTTCGTCGTTGTTCGTGTCCATCGTGCCTGAGGCCTCTGTCATCGAGTTGATCGTCGTGGAGCGGGCGGCCGCTACCGCCGGTCGCCGGGCTCGTCGAAGCCGAACCCGAAGCCCTGATCCGCCGTCGTCGGCGCCGATACCCCGAAGGCGCCGCCGGTGTCGGCCGGTGCCGCCGGCCCGCCGGTCCGGTGCACGAGCCCTGCGAGAACACCCGGGAGCCGGTCGTTGACGTCGTCGACGAGCTTGCGCTTTCGGTCGGCGTCGGCGTCGCCGCTGACGAGGAGAACGACGGTCGCGTCGTCCGGCCGCGACCCGGGCGTCCAGACGACCACCCAGTGGTTGTGGACGGCCAGGGGCAGGAGAGCGCTCGTTCCGGTCGCGTCGGATGACGGAACCTGGTCGGACGCACTGACCTCGCCCAGCGACGTCGCCACCACGTGGCCGACGCCGAACGGGGATGCGCCGGGCTTCACGGCCAGGCGCAGGCCGGCAACGTCGAGGCTTCGCTCGCCGCCCGGCCGGATGCTCCGGAGGTCGCGCAGGTCGGTCTCGCGCAGCGCGAACCGCTCGCCGTCGCGCCGCACGACGCCGTCGACGACCTCGACCGGGACTCGCTGAGACAGGAGCGGAGCCGCTGGGATCCTCGACGCGTACCACTTCGCGAGGTAGAGCAGGCCGAGCGGGATGCCGGGGCCGAGCAGCAGCGCGACGATGAGCGTGAGCAGGAAGTTCGTCTGGTTGAGGGGCTTCCGCACGTCGGCCGTGAACGCCACCGTCGTGGTGAGCACCTTGTCGTCGCCGGCCTTCGGTGCGAGGTCGACGGTGATCGTGCCGTTGATCGAGCCGTTGTCGGCTGTGTCGAATGCGAGCTTCACCGGCAGCGATGCGCCTCCCGAGACGCAGTCGGCCTTCGCGGCCGCGGTCGACGTGACGGCGACCCTGCCGACGTCGCTCGGCGAGGCCGCGATCGACGGCTTCGCCGCGGGAAGCCAGGCGCAGCCCGAGCCGGTCACCGCGAGGTCCGCCGTCGCCTCGGTCTTCCCGTCGACGACGCCGAAGTCGATGCTGTTGGCGACGACGGGGTACTGCGACGGCGGGCGGATCGTGATGGGGACGCTGACCTCGGCGGGCTCGAGCTGCGTGCCCGCGACGCTGGAGCCGTCAGGGGCGGTGGCGTCGGCGGTGGTGAGGTCGAGCGTGAGCTCGAGGGTGGCGGCGCCGGTCGCGAGTTCCTGCACCGTCGTCGTGCTCTTCGAGGGGATGCTCGTCTTGGCGAGGCCGCTCGCGAGCACGAGCTGCTTGCCGGCGGAGTCGACGAGGGTCGCGCTCAGCGTGGCCGCACCCAGGATGGACGACCCGGCGACGGCCTCGCCGCTGCCGTCGACGATGCCGAACGTGCCCGGGAGGGTCTCGCCGCTGTGCACGACGGCGGTCGACTTCTCGCTCCACGCCGGCTTGTAGTCGGACGAGATGTGGATGTTCGACCGCGAGGTCTTGCCCGCCGACGACGAGGTGGGGTCGATGAAGACGAGCTTCCAGAGGCCGGTCCAGCCGCTGCTGCCGCCCGCCTGCGTCTGGTCGATCTCGATCGTGTTGTCGGACTGCCAGGTGTAGGCGACCTTCGCTCCGGCGACCGAGACCGACGACTGCGTGCCCGTGCCCTCGTTGGGCAGCGCGACGGGCGAGCCCGTGGGCCCGACGAGGTCGACGTCGACCTTCGCGATGTCGGCCGACGCGAGGATGTGCACCCTGGAGATCGAGGTGTCGAGCACGTAGCGGTGGAACTGGTCGGTGCAGTAGGCGCCCTGGCAGATGCCGCTCTGCTGCTGGATCGGCGCCTGGCCGGGAGTCGAGATGGCGTCGAACGCGAACAGGAGGTCGCTGATGTCGGAGGCCGTCTCGAAGGCCCCGACGGGCTTCGCGATCGTGCCGCACTTCGTCGACGTCTCAGTGTCGGAGCCCGTCGCGATCGCGTTCAGCAGCCCGAAGTCGTCGGCCGAGGCGCTCGACGACTCGAGCCCGATCGCGAACATCGTGACGTCGGACGACCGGAGCTGGTCGGCGAGGCCGCCCGAGCGGCAGAGCTGATTCTGGGCGTCTTTCTTGACGGTCGCGACTCCGGCCGCGGTCGTCATGTCGGCGCCCGGGGCGAACGGCTTCGTCGTGCCGTACGCCTTCGCGAGCGCGTCGGTCGAGCGCACGTCGTAGTCGAGCTTGCCGTCGGTGAACCAGGCGACGGCCTGGCAGCTCGTCGTCTCACCCCGGTCCGACGCGCGCTGGGCCAGGTCTTTGCGGGCGCCCTCGAGCGCCGACCAGTAGTCGGTCTCGAAGCCGGTGTTCGCGGTCGACAGGCCGTCGATGCTCGAGTCGACCGAGCGGGCGCCCGACGCGCTCAGCGTCGTCCACGCCGAGACCGGGCGGTAGGTCGTGCTGAACGCCGAGACCTTGACCGCGATCGAGGAGCCGCTCGTCGCCGCGAACGAGGTGAGCTGGTCGACGAGGTACTTCGCCGCCGTCACGCGGGCGTTCGCCGAGTCGGACTGCTTGAGGCTGCCCGAGTCGTCGATCAGCACCAGGAAGTCGCCCGTGCCGCCGCCCGCGAGGCACGCCCCGTAGTTCGACACCGCCGTCTTGACCGTCGAGCCGCGGGCCGCGACCGTGTGCACCGTCGCCGACGAGGGCGTCTCCTGGGCCGCCCCCGCCACGCCGCCGATCACGAGGGCGGGCACGGCCAGAAGCAGGGCCAGACTCGGGCGCAGGGCACTCTTCATTCGCAGAAACGCGCGGCCGCGTCGTCCTGCCCGATCGGCCCGGGCGCGCTCGACCCCGCCGCCCCTCACAGCCGCCCCACGTACACGGCGATGCGGAGGGCCGCGGCGATCACGCCGATCAGCACGAGGGCCAGGGCGACCGCGTACAGCACGCGCGTCGAGGCCGGGGACGAGTAGAACGCCCTGGCCCGCTGCCGCGTGTCGTTCACGCTGAAGAGCGCGACGAAGCCGATGCCGATCGGGCCGCCGAGCAGCCACGCGACGACGGCGACGACGATCGACTCACCGAGCAGGGCCGCCAGCACGATGGCGGCGATCCCCGACGCAGCGGCGGCGGCCAGCCAGACGAGGGGCGGGCCGGCGACACCGGCGAGGTTCTGCGTGGCGGGCGACGGCGACGTCGACCAGCCCGCGCCGGGGTCGTTGCCGTCGACGGAGTCCCACCCGGTGCCCGACGCCGAGCCGGAGCCCGGGTTCGACGAGGTGTTCGACGCTGGGTTCGAGAAGTCGAACGGGTCGGACGGAGTCATCGACGCCCCGGGCGGACGCGTCGTCGGCGTCGAGCGGTGAATGCGGACAACTTCTCCCCCAGGTGCTTGCAAGTTCGGAAACTATATCCAATCGACCAGTCCGATTCGTCCGGCTTCGGGACGAGATCGGGTCGGCCCTGCGATCAGTTTCCGGTGACGCCCAACCAGAACGCGACGCACGGCGCCAGGCTGATGTAGCCGATGATCAGGGCTGCCAGAGCGAGCCCGCCGCCGGTCCGGGTGCCGTGCCGAGCCTGCCATCGAGCGATGTGCCCGAAGATGATGGCCAGCGGAGTCAAGGCGAAGAAGCAGAGCGAGAAGACGAACGCCCAGATCGCGACGCCGCTGAATTTCGGCCGCCCTCGGCCGGCGGGGGGATACGGCGTCGGCGCCGGGCGCGCGGCCGGCTGCGTCGGTGCCGGCCGGTACGACCGGGGCATCCGGTACGACGGCTCTGTCGGCGGCATCGACCGGGACGGGCGCGGCGGCTGAGCGGCCGTCGCCGGACGCGGCGGAACCGACGCCGCCGGCTTGGCCGTCGAGATCGGCGTCGTCGGAGCGGGCGGCCGGGTCGGAGCGGGCGCGGCGGCAGCCCTCGGGGGCTCGACGGGCGGGTTCGGCGCCGGCACGAGGGGCGTGGCGTCCTGCGTGCAGTACCGCAGGTCGTCGGCGTAGGTCGCGTGGCAGGTCGGGCATGCGTGCACGCCCTCATGCTAGCCAGCGCCGCCGAACCGGCACAGCCCCGCCGCACCGGCGCCCCGCCCCGCCGAATCGGCACAGCCCCGCCGTCGAGACGGCGGGCACGAGCCGGTTCGGCGGGGCTGGGCGCGCCGCCCACCTGCGGCCGAGTCGTTGCCGAGGATCACTCACCATGCCGTTAGGATTCGAGGGCCCGCCCACCACGCGGGTAGATCACGTCAGATTCCTCCCGAATAGGAACCCCTTGAAACTCCTCGATCTGGCGCGCTCCCGCGCGCTCGCACTCGCCCTCGCCGGCTCCGTCGCGTTCGGCTCGCTCGTCGCTGTCGACGCGTCCGCCGCCTTCGCCGACGACCCGGCCACCCCGGTCGTCGTCGACCCGGGCACCACCGACCCGGGCACGCCCGCCGACCCCGGCACCGGCACCACCGACCCGGGCACCGGCACGACAGACCCGGGTGCTGGCACCGACCCGGGCACGCCGACCTCGATGCCGTTCGCGGAAAGCGGGCCGAGTTCGATCTCGCCCGCTCCCGAGGTGGGCGTCACGGTCACCGCGGATCCTGCGCCCTGGACTCCGACGCCTGCCTTCACGTACCAGTGGTTCCGCGACGACGTCGCGATCCCCGGGGCCACCGGGAAGTACTACACCGTCGAACCCGCCGACGCCGGCCACCTGCTCCGCGTCGACACCACCGGCACCGCCGACGGGTACACGACGAAGATGGAGCCGGGCGCACCGGTGAAGGTGCTACTCGGCACCCTGACACCCGTCACCCCGACGATCCAGGGCACGGCCACCGTCTTCAAGAAGCTGACCGCCTGGACCGGCGACTGGCAGCCCGCCTCCACCTTCACCTACCGCTGGTACCGAGGCGACTCGCCGATCTCGGGCGCGACGAAGAGCGCGTACACGCTGACTCCGTCGGATGCGGGCAAGCCGGTCAGCGTCCGCGTCACGGGTCACGCCTCCGGCTACGCCGCAAAGACGGAGCCCTCCGGCGCCGTGAAGATCAGGCTCGCGACGTTCCCGAGGGTCCCGGCCGCGAAGATCACCGGAACCGCCACCGTCACCAAGCACCTCAACGCCAACCACGGCACCTGGCCGGTGTCGGGCGTGAAGTTCTCGTACCGCTGGTACAGCAACGGCAAGCCGATCGCGGGCGCGACGAAGTCGTCGTTCCAGCTGCCGATCTCGTCGGCCGGCACGAAGATCAAGGTCGTCGTCAAGGGTTCCAAGGCGGGCTACGCGTCGGTCTCGAAGACGAGCGCCTCGGTCACTCCGAAGCTCATGAGGTTCGCGAGCACCCCGAAGCCCCAGATCGCAGGAACTCCCCAGCAGGGGAAGTCCCTGACCGCCCACGCGGGAACCTGGTCGCCGTCGGGCGCCGCCCTCGCCTACCGCTGGTACCGCAACGGAACCGCCATCGGCGGGGCCACCCACACGACCTACACGGCGACGGCCACCGACGTGGGCAAGCAGATCCGCGTCGCGGTCAAGGCGACGAAGCGCGGCTACTCCGACGCCCGTGTCGTGAGCGACGCCGTCGTCCCGGTCGCTCCGCCGGCGCCGCCGGCCGCGGCTCCCGCGCCCGCCCCGTCGCAGCAGGGCTACATCATCCCCGGTGCGTTCTGCAAGGACGCCGACGTCGGGGACGTGCGCCAGGCCGCCAATGGCCGCTCGTACCGGTGCGGCGGTCACGGCGCAGACGCCAACGGCCACTACCACTGGAACACGATCCCGTAGCCGCCCCGGCTCGGCCAGCGGCGCCCGTCACCCTCGCGGTGGCGGGCGTCGCCATGTCGGGCCGCTGCCGAACGGCCTCCCCCACTCGCGGGGCTGTGCCCGCACCCCTCCGGTCAGAGACGATAGACAGACCGGACTAGCAGGTTCGGACGACACCAGGGGGAACACGTGACACACGGCGGCTACGCGGTAATCGACTTCGAGACGACGGGCCTGTGGCCCGCGAAGCACGATCGGGTCGTCGAGATCGGCGTCGTGCTCGTGTCGGCGAGCGGCGCGATCGAGGGCGAGTTCGAGACGGTGGTGAATCCGGGGCGCGATCTCGGTCCGACGCACATCCACCGGCTGCGGGGCGCGGACGTCGCCGACGCTCCGGTGTTCGCCGACGTGGTGGGCGAGTTCCTGGACCTCCTGGTCGGTCGGGTGGTCGTGGCGCACAATGCTCGCTTCGAGGTGGACTTCCTGCGCGCCGAGCTCGCACTCGTCGGGCTGGCGTCGCCGCTCGACACCGGCGACGCCCTGTGCACCATGAAGCTGGCGACGCGGTACCTGCCGGGATCGGGACGCCGCCTCGCCGACTGCTGCGCCGCGTTCGACATCGAGCTGACGGACGCCCACGAGGCTCTCGCCGACGCCCGGGCCACGGCACGACTGCTGGCCGAGTACCTGCGGGTCGGCGCCGGGGACGCCGGGCACTGGGACGAGTGGGGAGAGCGGGCGAAGTTCCTGCGCTGGCCCATCACCTCGTGGCCGGGTACGCCGGCGAAGGCTCGGCCGCGCACGGCGGCTCTCGCGGATGCTCCGACACCTGTGCGGTCGCTCGAGCAGGCGGCGACGCGACTCCCGGCACTCGACACGACGCACGGCGAGTCGCAGTACGCCGCGATGCTCGACCAGGCGCTGTCCGACGGCTACCTGTCGCTCGACGAGGCCGACGCGCTGCGCGACCTTGCGCTGAAGCTCGGCATCGACGCCGTCCGTCGCCGGGTGCTGCACGAGGACTACTTCAGGGCGCTCGTCGACGCCGTGTGGATGGACGGCATCCTGACCTCCGACGAGCGGGCGGAGCTCGACTCCGTGGCACGGATGCTGGATATCTCGAACGAGATGCAGCAGGCCGCGCTCGTCCCGCCCGCGCCGGGCGGGTTCGGCGCGACGCTGAACCGAACCGACAACGTCGAGCTCAACCCCGGCGACGTCGTCGTGCTGACCGGCGACATGTGGCTGCCGCGCGGCGAGATCGAGAAGCGCCTGGCCGCCCACGGCATCGTCGTGTGGCCGGCGATCACCAAGAAGACGGCGCTGCTCATCGCCGCCGACCCGACGTCGCTGTCGGGCAAGGCGCGGAAGGCCCGCGACTACGGCATCCCAGTCGCCGCCGAAGAGGACCTGAAGCGCGTTCTCGCCTAGCTGATCCTGCGGCTCAACCCACCGATCCGGCGTGAACTAACCGATCCGGCCCAGGCACAAGTCCGCGGACGGGCGGATTGGCCGACGGACAGGCTTCGCCGTCGGGCGCTTGACGTGCCTAAACAACATAGCTAGGTTAAACCGCATGGAACCACTCCAGCGCATCACCCAGCCCACCCGCGACGTGCTCGCCGCCCTGCTGCAGGGCGGCGACGAGCCCGTCTGGGGCCTGCTCATCATGAAGAGCACGGGCCGACCGTCAGGAACGATCTACCCGATCCTGGAGCGGCTCGAACGCCAGGGGTGGGTGCTCGCGTCGTGGGAGGCCGACACCGACCGCCTCGGCCCGCGTCGCCGGTTCTACGAGTTCACCGCCGACGGCCGCGTGGCCGCCGCCGAGGTGCTCGCGGCTCAGGCTCCGGCCCCGAGGCCGTCCCGAGCGGCGGGTGCATCCGGCAGCACGGCGTCCGGAACGGCGGCCACCGCATGAGCCGCCTCGCCGCGCGCATCGTCGCCGTCGCCGCCGCGCTCTCCCCCGCCGAGCAGCGCGGCGAGCGCCGCGAGACATGGCAGGCCGACATCCGGGATGCCACGTCACTCGACCTCTCTCCCACTCGAATCGCCCTAGGAGCCCTGTCCACCGTGATCCTTCACCCGTCGCCCCGCCGCGAAGCCCGCCTGCCCATCGCCGCGCAGCCGCACACGATCCGGACCATCCCGGTGCTCGTGGCCGTGGCCTTCCTCTCGGTGCTGGCCGGCGGCGCGCTGATCGCGCTCCTCGGCCGGTACAGCGGGTCGCCGTCGCTGGTCACGGCCAAGTGGATGGCGCTCGCACTGCTGTCCGCAGTTCCTGCGCTGGCTCTCATGGGCGCAGCCCTTCTCGTCGAGGGCGCCTCGCGTCGCGCCCGAGCCATCGCCTGCGTCGCATTTGCCGTTGCGACGTTCCTCTTCACGGCCCCGCTCACAGGCGCGCTGCGCTCGACCTGGATCTGCACCGCCCTCGCCGCAGCCCTGGCACTCGGCACCTGGCTCGCCCTTCGTGGCCGGCTGCGCTCGTCGTGGTTGCTGATCGTCGCGCCCGCCGTGGCGACGTTCGCGGTCGAGCTTCTCGTCCCTGCGACCCTGACGCTCCCGTCGACGCCGGTAGCCGTGCTGACGATGGCCTACTGGGGCCTGACCCTCGTGCCGTTCGCAGTCGTCGTCGCGTGCGTGCGGCTGGCCGTCGGCGCTCCCGTGGCGGGTGCCGGGCGCGAGGCTGGGCCCTCCCTTCCGGCCTAAACCGGCCGAACACCGCCGCACCGCCGCGCCGTAGGCTCGACGCATGATCGACCCCTCCGACGTCCTGGCCCACTGGGGCTGGGTCTACGACACCGACGACCGGGGCCCGATGAGCGGCGAGTTCGCACTCCTGACCGACGGGTCGCTCTTCATCCGGTCGGGCGGCTCGAGCAGCCACCAGGGCGAGACGACGTGGCAGTTCAGCGACTGGACTCCCATGCGTGCCTGGGAGCCCGTCACCGACGCCGACGCAGCAATGACCGCGATCAAGGAGCGCTACTACTCGCTCGCGGCGCCCGGCCCTGTGCCCGTCGACGCCACGGAGGCCGGGCCGTTCCCCGGCCACCCGGAGAGAGCCCGCTACCTCTAGGCCGCCCCTCCCTCTTGCTCTGCCGCTCTTCCCACCGAATGCGCACGATCGCGTAAATTGGCCCCGTGCCCACCCCCTACCGCGACTCCTCCGACAGGCTCCTCACCGACTACCCGCGGCCGAGCGTCGCCGTCGATACGGCCGTGCTGACGGTGACCCCGGAGGCCGAGCTCGGCGTGCTCCTGGTCCGCTCGGAGGCTGGCGGGTGGCGGCTGCCGGGCACGTTCCTGCACCCGGGAGAACGTCTCGTCGATGCGGTCATCCGCGCCCTCGACGTCAAGGCCGGAGTCCGCGGGCTCGCCCCTCGCCAGCTCCACGTCTTCGACGAGCCCGACCGAGACGATCGCGGCTGGGTGCTGTCGGTGGCGCACCTCGACGTCGTGCCCTTCGATTCTCTGGCGCAGGATCCCGACCACGCCACGATCGTCCCCACCGCCGCGCTCGAGGCCTGGCTCCCCGCTCCCCTCCCCTACGGCCACGCGCAGATCATCGCCGTGGCCGTCGCCGAGCTCCGCGCCGAGTTCGCCGAGCGCCCCGACCCGGCGGGCCTGCTGCCGGAGCCGTTCACCCTCAGCTCGCTGCGCCGCCTCCACGAGGCGGTGGCCGGCCGCCGTCTCCTGCCGGACTCATTCCGCCGCCTGATGCAGCCGCAGCTGGCCCCCACAGACGACGTCTCCGAGGGCTCGGTCGGCAAGCCCGCGCGCCTCTTCCGGCGCGAGCCCGCCGCCTGACCCCCGCGCTCGCGCCCGACGACATTTTTGTCGCCGCACGACACCGCTTTCGCCCCACGACACCGCTTTCGCCCCACGACACCGGCGATATCCGGTGTCCTCCGGCGATTCCGGTGTCAGGCCGTCGCCCGCGGCGCGGCGCGGCGCCGCTCGGCGAGCCGACCGACCGACCGACGGACCGCCCGCTAGCCCAGCAGCCCCGTCGACACCCCGACCAGCACGAAGATCCCGACGGCGATGAACACCGCACCGCCGACCGCCATGAGCGCCGGCGACTGCGTGTTCGGGCCGACCCGGATGCCGCGCCGCTCGCGCTGAGCTCGAGCCGCGCGAGAGATGTGCCCGCGGAAGAGGATGAAGCACACCCCGAACACGATGGCGAGAGGCCCCCACACCAGGGCGAAAACGTGAGCGTCCATCCCTCGACTCAACCGCACGGGCCAGACGAACGCCCGGCGGGCCTTCTGCCGAACTCGTTCCGCCTGACCCCGAGCAGGTGTAGCTTGCCCGTCATGGCTGCGAAGAGACGCATTCTTAACCTCCACCCCTGGTGGCGGGTGCTCGGCGTCGGCGTGACCCTGACCCTCGCCGTCGCGGCGATCGTGATGTTCGCGCTTCACGAGCACGACGCGAAGAAGGTCTTCGACGTCGGCGCACTCGTGGGAGCAGCGACAGCCGTCTCCTGGGCGATCCTGCGGCACCGGTACGAGCCGGCCGACGACGAGCCGGCCGACTCCTAGCCCAGCCGCAACGTCACGTCTGCGATCAGGACAGAGCTCCCCCGCTCACAGCGGATCGCGCTCGTTCAGCTCGGCGAGCGCCTGCCGGGCACGCTCGACACGGTCGCCGACCGGTTCGTCCCACCAGTACGGTCCGCGCTCTCCGAGGCCGTGCTTGGCCAGGCCGACGCGATCCCGCGCCTCCCGCTCCGCTTCGGACTCGCCGGCCCTCTTGGCCACGCCGACGGCCGACCGGGCCCGCCCGAGGTGACGCTTGAGGTCGCGCACGACCTCGTCGGGCAGTTGCGGGTCGGTGCGACGCCACCGTCGCCCGCCGATGACGAGCCATCGCTCGTCATCGTGAGGCATTTCTGAAACCTACGCGCAGCCCGTGTGCGCGGCCTACTTCAGGTTCTGCCGGGGTACGACGACCTCGCGCAGGATCAGCATCGCCGCCGCCGCTACCGGCACCGCGATGAGCGCTCCGAGCACGCCGAGGAGCGTTCCGCCGACGAGCGCGGCGATGACCACCATGGCGCCCGGCACGTGCACGGCCCGACGCATGACCCGCGGCGCCAGGAGGTACGCCTCGACCTGCATGTAGACGAGGTACCAGATGCCGAGCACGATCCAGGTCGACGGGTGCGTGGGCAGCAGGGCGAGCTGGGCGAGCACGATGACGGCGGCCGCGGAGACGGTGCCGACCAGCGGGATGAGAGCGCCGACGAAGGCGACGAACGCGAAGAAGGCGGGCAGCTGGGCACCCGTGATGCTGAGGATGATGAAGCTGCACACGCCGTTCAGGAGCGCCAGGGCGACCTGGCCGAGCACGTAGCGCCCGACCGACTCGCTGATCTCCTCGGCGAGGCGACTGAACTCCGGTCGCCCGGACGCGGGCACCAGCGCGTACAGGCCCCGCTTCATGCTCCGCAGCGACGCCATGAAGTACAGGGTCAGGATGATGACGGCGATGGTTCCGGCGACTCCGTTGCCGATCGCGGCGCCGACGGCCAGCAGGCCGCCGCCGATGGTCGCCAGGTTCTTCGGATCCGTGACGAACGACACCCCGTTGTCGACGAGCGACTGGATGTCGAGGGTCGATTTCGGCACGAGCTCCTGGACGCTGTCGATGATGCCCTGGGAGGTCGTGTTCTGCACGTAGCTCGCGAGGTTGCCGATGAGCGTGCTCGTCTGCGAGATCACGGTCGGGACGATGGCGAAGACGATTCCGGCGAGCGCGACGAGGACCCCTACCGTGACGATGGTCACGGCGAGCGGTCGCGACAGCTTCCGGCGTTCGAGCCAGACGACGAGCGGGTCGAGCCCGAGGGCGAGGAAGAGCGCGATGCCGATGTACGTGATGACCGTTGTCAGGTGGCCCAGGGCCGTGCCGATGACGATGGCGGTCAGGACGCCCAGGCCGCCCACGAGGCCGAGACGGAAGGCGGAGTGAATTCGCACGGGGTTCTCCTCCGGCGAGAAAGCGGACTTGTGCTCCGGCCGGTCGGAGCGCGCCCTGTGGCGAGACCGCCGACCTCCGACCCTATCGACGTCGCGGCCGTCGCGACCGCCTCGTCAGTCGGCGTCGACGCCCGTCACCGCGATGGCTACGCCCGGCGCGATGAGGAGGTCAGTGGCACGATACGATCCCTCGCCGTGGTTGACCCGGAGCCAGAACGGCTCCCTCGCGCTGACGGCTCCGGCGATCTGCGCCTTCACCTCATCGAGATCGACGTCTGCCACGGTGTAGTCGACCCCGCCGTAGGTGATCGATACGCGCTTCATCGAGCGGCCGGAGCATCGCCGGCGGGGCCATGCGGCTCGGGAAGCACCTGCAGGCCGTGCGGAGCGTTGGCGGACTGCTCGAGGAGGCCCAGCCACTCGCGGTTCAGCCCGGGCATCCGCGAGCCGTAGAACTTGAAGACGAGCGAGATCGTCGGATGCACCCAGATGGTCGTCCGGCCGTCGCCGACGCGCTGGTCGTCTTTCCACGAGAAGTAGAACGACTCGTTCCGCCTGAGCTTCGAGCCGATCACGACCTGGAGATGCCCCAGGGTCCTGTCGTCGAATTCGACGCTCAGCGCCTGGCCGTACGTCAGATTGCCCATGAGGC
This sequence comes from Frondihabitans sp. OV104, assembly GCF_057787745.1. Lineage (NCBI taxonomy): Bacteria > Bacillati > Actinomycetota > Actinomycetes > Micrococcales > Microbacteriaceae > Frondihabitans > Frondihabitans sp. OV104. Next base: position 771,081 of record NZ_CM173541.1, on the reverse strand, counting down.
ACCTTCATCCCGCTGGCGAGGGTCGCACGGAGTGCGACCCGCTCGCACGCTGCAGGCCCTCATGGTTGCACAGGCTGTCGCTGTTCGGGGCATCGCCTAGTAGTCGGTCGGGTACGCATCGTCGATCTCGGGGTCGTCTTCCGTCAGGGGTCGTGGCATGCCCAAAGCGGCGGTCAGGCGCTCGATGTCGGCCACTACGCCGGCATCCTCGACGTCGTCGTAGTCGCTGGGCTCGGGGACCATCAAAAGCTGACTCGCAGGGCCGATCAGGATCTTCGCGGTCGCCGTCAGGCCCGACGCGAGAACGATCGGGAACGAGACCAGGTCGGACTTCTCGTTCAGCGCGAGCGCCTGCGCGTAGCGGCCGATCGCGTCGGCGATGCGGTCCCCCGTCACGATGGAGCCGGACGCATAGGTGATTCGCTGCACAGCGTCCTCTCGTCTACCTGGCCGGCTTCGAATCAGGCGAAGCCGGCCAGGATCACCAGACGAACGGTCGTCGTCGGCCACGTCGACGCTACGGGTAAACGCGGACGGGGATGAGGGTCTTGACAGTTCCTGCGAATCGCTTCGTTCTCAGGAGGCGTCGCCCGATGCGGGCGGGTTCTCGGCGAACCAGCCGATGAGCTGACTCAGGGCGAGCGACGTGCCGCCGCGCGGGGAGCCGTTGCCCGAGATGTCGTCGAAGGCGGTGCGGTAGCCGGGGATCTCGTCGGCCATCGTGTCGGTGACGGGGCGGTACGCCATCGTCCACTCGGGGAACCGTCTCTCGGGCAGGATCTCCTCGAGCTGCGTCTCGACCTGACCGTGGCGGGGGTCGGCCTGGATGATCGCCATGCGTTCGCGGACGACGTCGAGGGGCCCTTCGATCAGCTGGAGGAAGTACCCGTCGCGGTAGAGCAGAAGCCCTGTGAGGCCGAGCCGCTTGTTGTTCGATCGGCTGTTCATCAGGAGGACGGCGAGATCAGCGTCCGTGAACTCGGTGGTGGCGACGCTGGAGTAGACGATTGACAGCAAGTAGAACCCTTCGACTCGCTGAGGCTACTGCGTCACGGCGCCGGCGGGCGGCTCACCGTGTGCGCTTGCCCCCGACCCCCGGCACCGCCGCCACCTGCCGCATCCACTCGGCGACCTGCACCTCGTCGAGATCGGCGAGGGTCCGCAGCTCCACTCCGCGCGTCGCCTTGCCCATCCCGGTCGGAGTCACTGGCGGAACAGGATCGAGCACCGTCGCCGCGTTGATGAACATGAGCTTGACGTGGCCCGCGAACCCGCCGCTGCTGAAGCACCAGCCGTCGCCGACGCCGTAGTACGCCATGCCCCACTTCACCGACCGGTGGAGGCCGGGCAGCGTCGCGGCCGCCAGCGCGTCCACCGCCTCGGCGACGCCGCGCTGCGGTTGCGGAAGGCTCTCGATGTAGGCGAGCACCGGGGCGTCGCCGTCGGCGGCCTTGGCGGGGCTGGCCCGCCCTGTCATTCCCTCTGGCAGCACGAACGGTGCGGCTGCGTCGTCATCGGGCTTCATATCGTCATTCCTACCCCCGTGCCGGGCCGCCTCGGCGTGCCGGAGGTCAGAGTAGAGGTATGGACACATCAGACGTCGCCCGCGCACCCCTGCCGGCGACCGTCGGCATGCGACCGGGCTGGCCGAGCGCCATCGCCAGCGTCCTCGCCCTCGTCTGCGCAGGACCAGTCGGCTGGCTCGTGCTTCTCGCGATCTTCGTCCCCGCAGATCGAGGCGAGGAGTCGGCGGCGGTCGCCCTCGGCATCGTCAGCGGCAGCGTCTGGGCTGTGCTCGTCGTCATCTCAGCGCTCCTGGCCTTCACCGGCCGCAGGCGCCGCGGCGCTGTCCTCTTCGTGCCGCCGCTGCTCATCAGCCTCGCCATCACGCTCGCTCCGCTCGTCGCGGTGTCCGCCTAGGGCCCGCCCGCCACGCGGTCGGTGAGACGATGACAGCGTGACGGACACCCTCGACCCCGCGCTCGTCCCCGAGCTGCTCGTCACCGACCTCGATCGCAGCCTCCGGTTCTGGTGCGACCTCTGCGGCTTCGACATCAGGTACTCGCGGCCGGCCGAGCGGTTCGCGTACATCGCACTCGGCTCCGCGCACCTAATGCTGGAGCAGATAGGCGTCGGCCGAAACTGGGTCACCGGCGCCCTCGAGGCCCCACTCGGCAGGGGCATCAACTTCCAGATCACCGTCCCCGACGCCGGCGCCCTGGCCGAAGCCCTGAACCGCGCCGACGTCGAGCTGTTCCTGGAGCCCGAGACGAGGTGGTACCGCGTCGGCGACGAGGACGCCGGTGTCCGGCAGTTCCTGGTGCAGGATCCCGACGGCTACCTCGTCAGGTTCCAGTCGTCGGTCGGGCGCAGGCCGGCCTCCCCCTGACCGACACGGATTGTTTAATACAGCCATCACTGTATTAATGGTCTGGTGCTGACCCTCTCCTCCCGCCTCGACGTCATGAACCGTCTCGGTCGCGCCATGGCCGATCCGTCACGGTCGAGGATCCTGCTCGTCTTGATGGAGGGGGCGTCGTACCCGGCGGCCCTCGCAGACCGTCTCGGAATGACGCGGCAGAACGTGTCGAATCACCTGACCTGCCTCCGCGACTGCGGCATCGTCGTGGGAGAACCCGAAGGTCGGCGGACTCGCTACGAGATCAGCGACGCGCATCTGGCCCGCGCGCTCGAAGCGCTTCTCGACGTCGTGCTCGCGGTCGACACGTCGGCTGCGTGCAACGACGAGGGCTGCACTGTTCCGGGCTGCTGCGAGTCGTTCTCGTGAGCGCGCTGACAGGAACGTCGCCGCGCCGCGCAGCCCTGCAGCGTCGCCTCCGCCTGGTCGTCGGCATCACCATCGGCTACAACCTGATCGAAGCGGTCATCGCCCTCAGCTCCGGTGCGGCCTCGTCGTCGACGGCGCTCATCGGGTTCGGCCTCGACTCGACCATCGAGGTCTTGTCGGCCGGCGCCGTCGCCTGGCAGTTCACGCGGAGAGAACCCGAGCGATACGAGAAGGGAACGCTCCGCGTCATCGCCCTGGCGTTCTTCGCCCTCGCCGCCTACGTGCTCACGACCTCGACGCTCGCGCTCATCGGCCTCGACCGGCCTGACCACTCGACCGTCGGCATCGTGCTGACGGCCGTCAGCGTCGTCGTGATGCCGGGGCTGTCACTCGTCGAGCGTCGTACCGGCATCGAGCTCGGCTCGGCGACGGCGATCGCCGACTCCAAGCAGACGCTGATCTGCACCTATCTCTCGGCCGCGGTGCTGGTCGGGCTGATCCTGAACGCGCTGTTCGGCTGGTGGTGGGCCGACCCGGTCGCGGCGCTCGTAATCGTCTTCTTCGCCCTCCGGGAGGGCATCGAGGCCTGGCGGGGCGATGCCTGCGCCACCTCGGTGGGCATGCTCCTCGACGACGAGGAAGACGAGCATGAGCACGGCCACGACCACGGGGAAGCCGACCACGAGCACTCCGGCCACTGACCCCGAATCCTCCTCCCCGGCTGTCGAGCTCACGCCACCGACCCCGCTCAGTCGTCGCTGTCGACGGTGTTCGTGACGACGGCGCCCGTGCTGCTGTCGAGACGGATGCTGTGCTTGACGCCGGCCGCGTCGACGACGTCGCCCTCCCAGACGGTCTTCCCGAGGTGGTCGTCCAGACCGAGCTCGACGACCGTGCCTGCCACGGTGGCCCTTATCGTCGACGCGGCCTTCGCGTAGCCGATGCCCGAGGCGGCGACGAACGCCTTGTTCTCGGCGAGGTCCTCGGCGTCCGTCGAATTCTTCGCGGGCCCGGCGGTGATCGACGTGCCATCCGCGCCCGTGTGGACCTCCTGCTCGGCTCCGTCTGACGTCGCGACCAGGATCTCCCACGACGTCGCGCCGGTCTCCTGCTCGATAGACAGGATCGACCCCCCGGAGACCGCGGCCAGGGCGGTCTTCGCAGCCGTCGTCAGGGCCCCGGCGTCCGAGGCGCTCGACGTGGCCCCGGGTGCGGGCGACGAGGTGGTGGCGGGGGCCGAGGCCGCGGTGGTCGGCGAGCTCCCTGAGCCTGCGCCCTGATCGGCGGTGGAGGTCGAGCAGCCGGCGAGGGCGAGAGCGCCGACCAGGGGAAGGGCGACGGCAAGGGCGATGGTCTGGGGCTTCTTCGTGGTGAACATGCGTCCAGAGTGCCGGGGCGATGCTTAAGCGGAGCCTAAGCGGCAGGAACTCGCACGACGAACCGCGCCCCGCCCCCGTCGGCGGTCTCGACCGCGACCGTCCCCCCGTGCGATCGCACGACCGACTCGACGATCGCCAGGCCCAGCCCCGACCCGCCCGAGTCGCGGTCGCGGCCCTCGTCGAGGCGGACGAACCGGTCGAACACCCGCTCGCGGTCGGCCTCGGGGATACCGGCGCCGTCGTCGTCGACGATGAGCATCACGGTGTCGCCGGCGAGCGCCGTGCTGACACGCACCCGGCTCCCGGCGTGGCGCGCCGCGTTGTCGACGAGGTTGCGGACGGCCATCGTTAGCAGGCGCTCGTCGCCCGTCACCCGGACGGCTGCGACCTGGGAGCTGTCGACGGCCACTCGCCCCAGGGCCCGGACCCGCGACGCCTCGGCGAGGACGACGTCGTCGAGGTCCACCGCCGAACGGGTGCTGGGCGCGATCTCGTCGAGCCTGCTCAGGAGGAGGAGGGAGTCGACGAGTTCCTGCTGCCGGGTGCCTTCCGAGAGCACGACGTCGGCCAGCTCGCTGAGGCTCGTCTCGTCGGGGTAGAGCCGTGCGAGCTCGGCGTGCTGGCGCACGGTCGCGAGGGGCGAGCGGAGTTCGTGCGAGGCGTCGGAGACGAAGCGCTGCTGCGCCGACTGGGCTGCGTCGAGGCGGCCGAGCATGCCGTTGAGGGTGCGCGCGAGGCGGTCGACCTCGTCGCCGGTTCCGGGTTCGACGACGCGGTCGTGGAGCCCCTCGCCGCGGATGGCCTCGGCGTCGAGCCGTATCCGTTCCACGGGGCGCAGCGCCCGGCCCACCACGATCCAGGTCAGGACGGCCATCGCCACGACCACGATCGGGACGACGATCACAAGGAGCTGGATCACGGTGGAGACGGCGTCGTCGGCATCGTCGAGGGATGCGCCGACGACGAGGGTCGCATCGTCGATGCCGGCCGCGTCGACGTCGTCGGAGACGAGCAGCCAGCGCTCGTCGTCGCGGACGACGATGGCGCCGTCGTCGGTCGACAGCGGCGAGCCGCCCGCGTCGTCGCCATGAGCCACAACGGAGCCGCTGTCGGTCTGGAGCTGCACGAGCAGGTCGTCGTCCTGACCGGTAACGACGCCCGCCCCCTCGGTCTCGACGCGGCTGGAGATGGTGCTGAGGGTCTGCTCGGCCGCCGACCTGACGCCGTCGTGCAGCGAGTGCCGGAGGACGACCACGAACGCGGCCGCGCCGAGAGCGCCGACCACGAGCGCGATGAGAGCGACCCAGGCCGTGGCGCGCGTTCGGATGGAGCGCCGTCGGCGCGCGACGTCACTCATCGCCCGTGCCGAGTCGGTAGCCGGCGCCGCGGACCGTCTCGATGGTCACGGTGCCGTACGGACGGTCGAGCTTGCGTCGCAGGTGCGCGACGTACACCTCGACGATCGACGGATCGCCGTCGAAGTCGTCGTCCCATACGCCGGCCACGATCTGGCGCTTCGACACGACGTGGCCGGCATTGCGGGCGAGGAACTCGAGCACGGCGAACTCGCGGCTCGTCAGGTCGATCTCGTCGTCACCCCGGTGGGCACGGCGGCGGCCCGGATCGACCCGGAGGTCGCCGATCTCGTGGACGACCGGACGCGCCGGCGCACCCCGCCGGGCGAGCGCGCGGATCCGAGCCACGAGGACGGGGAACGAGAACGGCTTCGTGACGTAGTCGTCGGCGCCGGCATCGAGAGCCTCGACCTGATCCCACTCGCCGTCCTTGGCGGTCAGCATGAGCACGGGCGTCCAGTTCTGCTCGTCGCGCAGCGCCCGGCACACGGCCCAGCCGCTCATCTTCGGCATCATGAGGTCGAGCAGGATCGCGTCGTAGGTGTTCTCGCGCGCGAACCAGAGGCCGTCGACCCCGTCGTGGGCGACGTCGACCGCGAAGCCCTCGGCCATCAGCGCGCGCCGCACTCCGTCGGCCAGGCGCTTCTCGTCGTCGACTACAAGGATTCGCATGCGACCACCTTGCCCGACGCTTCCTTGCGCGCAGCCTAAGCGGGCGGAGTCAGGACACCGGCAGCCGCCCCGCGCAGGGCCGCGACGAGCGCCTTCGCCATGCCGCTGCCGGCGCTCCCGCGGCGGACCGCGATCGAGACGCGGCGGTGGCCGTGCCCGTCGAGGGGCACCGTGACGACGTCGGAGCGGTGCCGCACGGCGAGCTCGGGAAGCACGGCCACACCATGACCGGCGGCGACGTGACCGGCGACCAGGTCGAACGTCGAGAAGCGCGCGGCGACGGACGGCTCGAAGCCGGCCCGGCGGCAGAGGCGCGGGACCAGCTCGCCCAGGAAGCTGCCCTCCCGGTCGAGCACCCACGCCTCGTCGCGTAGCTCGGCGAGTCTGCTCACGCTCCTCGGTGCCCCGCCTGGCAGCACGATCATGAGCGGGTCGCTGCCGAGCGGCAGCAGCACGACGCCCGGGTCGGGCCGGAACGAGCCGTCCTCCTGATCGAACGTGACGGCGACATCGCACTCGCCCCGCTGCAGGGCGGCGACGCTCTCGTGCGGCTCGAGCTCGACGAGCTCGACCCGCAGGGCCGGATGCGCCGCGACGACGGCCGAGCGGGCGGTGGCGAGCAGCGGAACGACCGAGCTGGCGAACCCGGCGAGCCGCACGTGTCCTGAGACGACGCCGTGGGCCTCGCCGACCTCGACGGCGATCGACTCCAGCCGGTCGAGCAGCTCGCGAGCCCGGACGACGAGGAGCTCGCCGAGCGGGGTGAGGCGGATCCTGCGCCCTGATCTCTCGAACAGGACCGCACCCGCCTCGCGCTCGAGGACGGCGAACTGCTGCGACACGCTGGACGGGCTGAGGCGGTGCTCGTCGGCGACGGCGCGCACCGTGCCGAGGCGGGCGAACGACTCGATGAGGCGGAGTCGTTGCGGATCGAGCGTCGGCCTTGTGCGGTTCATCCGAACAGCGTATGCGGAAGAGAGTGCTGGTCCCGCACAACGGCTCACTCCTAGTGTCGCTGTATGGCTCTCGCAGACTTCGAACGGTACCCGCTCACCTTCGGCCCCTCGCCCGTGCACCCGCTGACGCGCCTCACCGAGCACCTCGGCGGCGCGAGCATCTGGGCGAAGCGCGAAGACGTCAACTCGGGCCTCGCCTACGGCGGCAACAAGACACGCAAGCTCGAGTACCTCGTGCCCGACGCCATCGCATCCGGCGCCGACACCCTCGTCTCGATCGGCGGCGTGCAGTCGAACCACACCCGCCAGGTCGCGGCGGTGGCGGCGAAGCTCGGCATGAAGGCGGTGCTCGTTCAGGAGAACTGGGTCGACTGGCCCGACTCGGTGAACGACCGCGTCGGCAACATCATGCTCTCGAGGATCATGGGGGCAGAGGTCAGGCTTGATCCTGCCGGATTCGGGATCGGCTTCAAGAGCAGCTGGGAACGAGCCCTCGACGACGTGCGCGAGCGGGGCGGCACGCCCTACGCGATCCCCGCCGGCGCCTCGGACCACCGTCTCGGCGGCCTCGGCTTCGCCAACTGGGCGTCCGAGGTCGAGCAGCAGGAGCGCGAGCTCGGCGTCTTCTTCGACACCATCGTGGTCTGCAGCGTCACAGGCTCGACGCACGCCGGCATGATCGCCGGCTTCGCGGGGCAGGAACGCGCCCGCCGCGTGATCGGCATCGACGCGTCGGCGAAGATCGACGAGACGCGGGCCCAGGTCGCCCGCATCGCCCGCAGCACGGCGTCGCTGATCGACCTCGGCCGCGAGCTGCGCGACGACGAGATCACCGTGCTCGAGGGCTGGGCCGGCGACTACTACGGGATCCCCGTCGACTCCACCCTTGAGGCGATCCGCCTCACCGGCTCGCTCGAGGGCGTCATCATCGACCCGGTCTACGAGGGCAAGTCGATGGCCGGGCTGATCGACCTCGTGACCTCGGGCGACATTGCGCGCGACAGCACCGTGCTCTACGCGCACCTCGGCGGGCAACCCGCGATCAACGCGTACAGCGCGCTCTTTCGCTGACGCGGCGACGACGCCCTACAGCGACTCGAGGTACTCCGCGTTCGCGCGCACGGCCGGCTTGTAGCGCTCGAGCTCCCCGGCATCGACGTGGTCGGCCAGCAGGCGGAGCACGGCGGCGAGCGCCGCATCCTTCCGGCCGGCCGCGTGCAGGCTCAGCGCCTCGAATGCGCCCAGCGACACCGAGTCAGGAAACTCGTCTCGGGCCCGCGCGAACACGGCGAGCGACTCGTCGACCCGGCCGAGATTCCTGAGCGTGCTCCCGTACTGCAGGTAGCACCGGCGCAGCAGGTCGCCCGAGAGTCCGGCCGCGAAGGCCTGCTCGTAGAACCCGACCGCTGCCGACTCCTCCCCCGCCGTGTCGTAGGCGCCGGCGAGCTCGTAGAGGACGCGGGGGTCGCGAGGGTGCACCTCGTACACCGCACGGAGGGCGGCGATGGTCGGGGACATGTCGTCGCGGTCGCGGGCGGCGAGGAGGCGGTCGAGGTGGTCTGCGAGTTCCTGCGTCATGGGGCTCCCTCTGCAGGCGTCCGCCCGCCCGACCACGCTAGCGGGCGCGAGCGCGGTGCCGTCAGAGCGAGGCGGGGAAAGCCGTTCGCCGCCCGATGAGGGTCAGCACCAGCGCCGCCACCCCGAAGACGAGCATGACGACGGCCAGGATGAGGCCGTCGCCGACGGTGAGGAGGGCGCCTCCCACGATGCCGGCGAGGAAGATCGCGATGTTGAACGCCACCGGCAGGAACGAGCTGGCCACGTCGGCGTTCTCCCCGCCCGCCGTCGTGAGAGCGGCCTGCACCTGCGTGGCTGCGCCGCCGAAGGAGAGACCCCAGAGGACCGCCGCGACGAGCACCGCGACGACCGAGTCGTGGGCGAGGAGCAGCAGCAGGGCGGCGACGATGAATGCGCCCACGCTGATGTGGAGCAGCGGTCGCGGGCGACGGTCGATCAGAGCCCCGGTGATCACCACGCCGCCGATCGCGGCCACCCCGTACACGAGCAGCACCAGGCCCGCGGCGAGGCCGGTGGAGGTCGCCGAGAGGTACGGCGAGATGTACGTGTAGATGGTGTTGTGGGCGAGCATCCACGCCACGATGACGGCCAGGATGATCACGATCCCCGGGATGCGGATCACCTGGGCGAGCGGGAGCCGGACCGCCGCCGACTGGCCGGGGGCGTCGGGCACGAACGCCAGGATCAGCACGAGCACGACCGCGCCGACGAGGCTGAGCCCGCCGAACGACCAGCGCCAGCTGGCCACGGAGCCGATGGCCGAGCCGAGCGGCGTCCCGAGGGCGAACCCCAGCGGGGCACCCGTCGAGACGATGGCGAGCGACAGCCCCGCGAACCGGGGCGGGCTGATCCGTCGCGCGTAGGTGGCGAACATGCCCCAGATGACTCCCGACATGGAGCCGGCGACGAAGCGCGACCCCAGCGACAGGGCGAGGGACGGCGAGAGCGCGGTCACCGCGTTGGCGAGCACGAGCAGCGCCACGGCTGTCAGCAGCAGCGGCTTCCGCCGGAATCCGCGCGTGAGCGTGATGGCCGGGACGGTGACGATGACCGTTCCGATGGCGTACGCGCTCACGAACAGCCCGACGCCGGCCTGAGTCGTGCCGAGACCCCGGGATATCTCCGGCAGCAGCCCGGCCGGCATGGTCTCCATGGCGACGAGGACGAACCCGATGGCCGCGAGGAGCGAGAGCGGAAACCAGGGCAGTCGCTCGGATCTCGGGCCCGCCTGCGTGGGCGTCTCAGACGTGGTGGTGTTCATCGGTCCTTTTCTCGGCGATCCGCTCGGTGGCGGCCCAGGAGGCGAGCATCTCAGTCATGACGCGAGATGGCTAGTCGACGTCGGTCGTGACGCTCTTCGCCTCCCACGCGGCGATGTCCGACTCGAGGGCCGCGAGGGCCTTGCGCACGATGGGCACCGCGTCGGACCCCAGCACGAGCAGGAACGGCAGCCCGCCGCCGTCGACCGCCTCCACCAGCACGGATGCGGCCTTGGCGGGGTCGCCCGCCTGGGTGCCGTGGGTCGTGTCGGCGCCGATGCGGCGCTTGCCGCTGGTCTCGTCGTAGTCGGCGATGCGGGTGGCCGACTCCGTCAGCGAGCGGCCGGAGAAGTCGGTGCGGAAGCCGCCCGGCTCGACCACCGTGGCGGTGATGCCGAGGGGTGCGACCTCGGTGCGGAGGGCCATGGTCAGCTGCTCGACGGCGGCCTTGGCGGCGCCGTAGTAGCCGGATCCTGCGCCCGTGGTCCGCGCCCCGATCGACGAGAAGTTGACGATGGTGCCCGAGCGTCGCGCGCGCATGCCCGGCAGGACGGCCTTGATCGTGCGCACTGTGCCGTGGATGTGCGTGTCGAAGAGCTTCGCGACGTCGGCGTCGTCGCCCTCTTCGACGGCGGCGCGGTAGCCGTAGCCGGCGTTGTTCAGCAGCACGTCGATCTGCCCGAATCGCTCGATTCCGGCGTCGACCGCGGCGGCGACGCTGCTCTCGTCGGTTACGTCGAGTGCGACGGCGAGCGCGGTATCGGGATACGTCGATTCGAGGTCGGCGACCGTGCCCTTGTCGCGAGCGGTGACGACGACGTTGTGCCCCTTGGCGAGGGCCTCTTCGGCGAAGGCGCGGCCGAGGCCGGTCGACGATCCGGTGATGAGCCAGGCGGTCATGGGGTTCCTTTCGCGTGGTGCCGGGCCGTTCGGCCCTAGGGATACGCAACACCCGATCGCGCGGGGGTGCGTGGTGCTGGCGGTACCTCCCTTGCGCGCCGCGCCCGTGGGTTCCGCACGAGCCGGGCTCAGGGCACGAGCACGTACCGACCGAAGACCGAGCCCTCGTCCATGCCGCGGTGCGCCTCAGCCGCGTCGGCGAGCGGCAGCACCCCGTGGACCACGGCCGCGATCTCACCCCGCGCGGCTGACGCGAACAGCTGCGCCCGCGCCGCATTCCGCTCGGGCACCGGGACCGTGTCGAGGCTGAACGTCGCGAACGACAGCGACCGCTGAAACAGCCGCATCAGCCCCATGCCGAAGTCGGCCGGCGGGTAGCCTCCGACGATGCCGATCGACACGATGCGGCCGTTGGGGGCGAGCCGGTCGAAGAACGCGGGCAGGCCCTCGCCGCCGATCACGTCGATCAGGACGTCGAAGGTCGTGTCGCCGTCACCGGTGCCGAACTGGCGGCCATCCCGATCCAGTACGTCGGTCGCGCCCAGGGCGAGCAGTCGTTCGCCGCGCTCCTGAGACGACGTCGTCACGGCGATCCGTCCGGCCCCGCCCAGTGCCGCGAGCTGCACGGCCATGATCCCCAGGCTCCCCGACGCACCACGCACGAGCACCGACTCCCCCTGGGCGAACCGGCCGTGCGCGAGCGCGAAGCGCGCCACCGGGCCCGCGCTGCCGAGGGCGACGGCGTCGGTCGCGGCGAGTCCGTCAGGAATCTCGGTCACATCCCGCTCGGCAGCCACCGCCAGCTCGGCGTAGCCGCCCTGGATTCCTGTAAACGCCCACACCCGCTTGCCGAGCCAGCGCCCGTCGACCCCGTCGCCGACCCGCACGACCGTCCCGGCGACCTCGCTGCCCGGGATCATCCCCACCGCGAACCCGCTGCCGAGCGTCCCCCGCCGGATGACGGCGTCGACTCCCCCGACGCCGATCGCCTCCACCGCGATCAGCATGACACCTGATCCGGGCGCAGGATCCGGCCGCTCCGACACGACCAACCCCGACGCCGGCCCGTACTTCTCGATCGTCACTGCCCGCACTGGGTGCTCCTTCTCCTGATTGCGCGTCGCTCGCGCCGAGTGCGACCGTAGCGGACGCCCCTGTCCACTTCGCTAAAGTGAGACCCGTGACCGACCGATTGCCTCACCTCCTGCGCAGCGACGCCCAGGGCAACCGCGACCGGGTGCTCGCCGCGGCGCGCGAGCTCTTCGCGACGGAGGGCCTGGGGGTGCCGATGCGCGAGATCTCGAGGCGAGCCGGGGTGGGCCCGGCGACGCTGTACCGCCGCTTTCCGACCAAGCCCGACCTGGTGGCCGCCGCGTTCGCCGACGAGCTGAGCGCCTGCCGGGCGATCGTCGAGGATGGCGCCGCTGATCCTGCGCCCTGGCGCGGCCTGCAGTCGGTCATCGTGGAGCTCACGGAGCTGAACGCGCGCAACCACGGGTTCGTCGAGGCGTTCACGAGCCAGTATCCGGACGCCGCCGACTTCACGACCCACCGCCGCGAGCTGCTGCGCCTGCTGACCTCGCTGGTGCGGCGCGCTCAGGAGTCGGGCGAGCTGCGCGCCGACTTCGTGATGAACGACCTGATGCTCGTGCTGCTCGCCGGGCGCGGCCTCGCGGCGCTGCCGCCGTCAGGGCGCGATGCGGCTGCCCGCCGCTTTGCCGACCTCGCCATCGATGCGCTGAGGGCGTCGGCCTGAGCCGCTACTGGCGAACCGCCTGAGCGATTCGTGCCGCGACGATGTCGGCCGCGAGGCCGGTTGTGTCGACGACCTCGGCCTCGGCATGCAGCCACGTCCGCGACGCCTCGGCGTAGGGCTCGAGGTAGGCACGACGGAAGACGGAGGGGCCGAGCTCGTGGTCGTTCTCGATTCGCGCACTCAGCTCGTCCTGGTCGGCGTGCAGCACGAAGTGCCGGACCGAGATGCCGTGCGACGCGAGCCCGGAGCTGATCTCGCGCCAGTACTCCTCGACCAGCACGGTCATCGGCATGATCAGCGTGCCGCCCGTGTACTCGAGCACCCGCCGGGCCGTCTCGACGACGAGGGGCCGCCAGGGTGACCAGTGCTGGAAGTTGTCGGTCGCCGGGAGCCCGGGCGTGACGTCCATCAGCACCTCGCCGACCTTCTCGGCGTCGAGGATCCGCGAGTCGGCGACCAGCGGCTGCAGCAGGCGGGCGGTCGTCGTCTTTCCTGCACCGTGTGTTCCGTTGAGCCAGACGATCATGGTGGCGACTCTAGGCGCGTGCAATTTCGTCTCGCGTCCGCCGGAGGGGTGATCGTCGATCGAAAAGCAGAGCACCCTCTCGACAGCCGAAGCTAACCATGTTAGCTTTTGGCTAACGCAATTAGCCGACTGGGAGAGATCATGACCGAGACACTCGACATCGATGGCCAGACCATCGCCTACGACCTGCAGGGCCACGGCCCCCTGGTCGTGCTCGCCCACGGCATGGGCGACAGCCGCCACTCGTACCGCTTCATCGTCCCGGCCCTCGTCGCGGCCGGCTACCGAGTCGCTAACGTCGACATCCGCGGGTGCGGAGAGTCGAGCACCGGGTGGACCGGGTACGGGCGCACCGACATCGCCGGTGACCTCGTCGCGCTGGTCCGGCACCTCGGCGGCCCGGCGGTCGTCGTCGGCCAGTCGATCAGCGGGGGCGCGGCGACTATCGCCGCCGCCACGGCACCCGACCTCATCGCGGGGATCGTCGAGCTCGCGCCCTTCACCCGCACGCAGTCGGTCGACCTGGGCGGTCTTCTTCGGGTCAAGAACCACCGCCGAGGAACGATCCAGCTCGCGAGAGTCATGATGAGCGGCAGCCTGACGGGCTGGATGAACTACCTCGACATCGCCATCCCGACGAAGCCGGCCGACTGGAGCATCGAGCGGGCTCGCATCGAGACGACGCTCACCGACCCCGAGCGGATGGGCGTCCTGCGGGCCATGACGAAGACGAGCCCCGCGGATGCCGGCGCTCGTCTCGCCGACGTCCGCTGCCCGGTGCTCATCGTCGAGGGCGGCGCCGACCCGGACTGGGCCGACCCACGCGCCGAGGGCGAGCGCATCATGGCCGACCTCCCCACTGGCCTCGGCCAGCTCGCGGTCATCGACGGTGCCGGCCACTACCCGCACGCGGAGACGCCTGAGAAGCTGCTCGACCTGCTCCTGCCGTTCCTGACATCGACGGTCCCTGTCGGCACGGAGACCGACAATGCCTAGAGCGGGCCTGGATGCCGACGTCGTGACCAGAGCGGCGGCCACCGTGGCCGACGAGATCGGGCTGTCGCAGCTGAACATGAACGTCGTCGCCGCGCATCTCGGCGTCAAGGCGCCCTCGCTCTACAAGCACGTCGACGGCCTGGCGGCCCTGGTGCACCGCGTCGCCGTTCTGGCGGCCACCGAGCTGAGCGACGCTGTTCGCGACGCGACCCAGGGCCGTGCGGGCAGCGACGCCCTCGCTGCGGCGGCCCACGCGATGCGCGCGTTCGTCCGAGACCACCCGGGCCGGTACGAAGCCACCGTGGGAGCCCGCGCCACCGGCCCCGACGACCCCCTGTCGATCGCGCTGCTGCGCGGCCTCGACTCGTTCGCGGCCGTCCTGCGGGGCTACCGTCTCGACCCGTCCGACGAGACCCATGCGCTGCGGATGCTGCGCAGCAGCCTCCACGGGTTCGCGATGCTCGAGATGGCGGGCGGCTTCCAGATGGCGACCGACGTCGACGAGAGCTTCGCCTGGATGGTCGACTTCATCGACCGCGGTCTGACGGCGACCACCGCTCCGCCGGCCGAGTAGCAGGGCGGGGCGGGGTCATTCGTTCGCTCGCCCGTGACCGAGTTCGGCGCAGTTGCTGAGAATCAATCGCTTCTGCTCTAGCATGAGCGAACGTCACTTCGGACGCTCGTCGTGGGGAACGCCCCGCCCGGACAAGGACACCCATGATCATTCCCGCGCATCTCGGCCGCCGCCGATCTCGCCTCGCCATCGCCCTTCTTGCGCTTGCCCTCGCGCCCTCGGCGTCCATCGCTCCGGGGTTGCGAGCTGATGCCGCCACCGCAACGCGGACAGTGAGCGGTGTGATCGGCGATGCGACCACCGGTGCCGTTCCGGCGAACACCTCCATCACCCTGGAGTACGGCGAATCGGGAACCGTCTTCGCCTACGGCTCGGTCTCGAAGACCGGGAAGTACTCGTTCGCGCTCCCCAAGGTCGCGGGCACGGGCTTTTACGTGGCAGTCTTCACGGACGACGGCAAGCACGTCCTCGAGACGCACTCTCCCTCGTTCGACCTGACGACCACGACCCCGAGCTTCACGCGCAACGTGAAGATCGCGGCCGGGGCCAGACTCACCGGGCATGCGACTCCGACCAGCACCACTGCCCGCTACGCCCAGGCGTACACCGCCGACGGCGACTACAGCGGCTACCCCGGTTCCGTCGAGTCGAACGGCGCGTTCACGATCACTGGACTCGCGGCAGGAAGCTACCGAGTGCGAATCTCGGGCGACGACATCGCGCCGGTCTACGTAGGCGGCACCTCCTCGCTGGCCGCAGCCACAGCCTTCGAAGTGGCCACCGGCCAGACAATCGACACGGGTGTGACCGCGGTGTCACCCGGAGCCACGATCTCCGGCCACGTCACGGGCAGCCCGGGAGGCGCCGCCGATATGGCAGAAGTCTCGCTGCTCGACGTCGACGCGCCCTCTTCTGAAAAAGCGTCATTCTCCCCGTCGCACCCGCCCTTCGGCGCATTCACCTACACCGACGAGAACGGGTACTACTCGCTCGAGAACGTCCCCGCGGGCACCTATACGCTCCGCTTCGGTGCCTCGTACAACGATGTCAAGCATGTGACGCAGTTCTCTGCCGGGAACAACACCGGCGTCGTCCACCGCTCCGACGCAGAGCAGATCGCCGTGTCCGGGACCGGCCAGATAACGCGCGACATCGCCCTTCCCCTCGGCGGCAGCATCACCGGGACGGTGACCGCCGATGGCAAGCGCGCGACCTTCACCTCGACCGCCTACGCGCAGGACTCCGACGGCAAGTGGGAGGCGCTGGCGCGCGGCTCGTCGTACGAGGGCGACGGCAAGTACGTCATCCCGGGTCTCTCGGCCGGCACCTACAAGGTCGGCTTCACCAGCTACTCGACGGCGGCGCTGTTCACTGACGAGTACTACGACGACTCGCGTACGATCGCCGATTCGCAGACAGTACAGGTGGTGGGCACCTCGGCCACGAAGGGGATCAACGCCGTCCTGACCGTCGCGGGCCCCCTGGCCAAGTTCGCGACCCACCCGCTTCCCGTCATCACCGGCACGACCGCCGTGCGCAGCAAGCTGACCGCTGTCCCCGGCACCTGGTCGCCCACCGCCACGTCGTACACGTACCAGTGGAAGCGGAACGGCACCGCGATCTCCGGGGCCACGAAGAGCACGTACACGCTCCTCGGCGCCGACGCAGGGAAGGCCATCACCGTCACGGTGAAGGGCGTACGGTCCGGCTACACGAGCATCAGTCAGACGAGCGCCGCCACCGACGCCGTCACGCCGGGCACGATCACGATCTCCTCGGTGACGACGGGCGGAACCCACGCGGTCGGGGCCACCCAGAAGGCCGTGACGATCGTCTCCCCCTCGAGCGCGACGCTGACCTACCAGTGGCTCCGGGACGGCGCCACGATCAGCGGTGCCACGAAGGCGACCCACAAGCTCGTCGCGGCCGACGGCGGCAAGGCCGTCTCGGTCAGGGTCACGGCGAAGCTCACGGGCTATACGACCACATCGCAGAGCTCGGCCTCGTTCACCCCTCCGCGCGCGCTCACAGCGACGCCCGTGCCGAAGATCACCGGAACAGCGGCCGTGGGCAAGAAGCTGACGGCGAAGGCGGGCACGTGGTCGCCCGCACCGGTGACGCTCACCTACCAGTGGAAGCGCGGATCGACGTCCATCGCCAAGGCCACCAAGTCGACCTACACGCCCACGGCGACCGACCGGGGCAAGAAGCTGACTGTCGTCGTCTCGGGCGCCAAGTCCGGCTACAGCAAGGTCGCCAAGAGCAGCGCATCGGTCACCGTGAAGTGACGTCGGGCACGCTCCCGCGCCTCTCGCTGTGGGTGGCCTGCCTCGCGCCGATCGTGTTCTTGCCTGGGGCCCTCGACCGCTGGTTCCTCCCCAAGGCGGTCGTGCTCGCCACCGCCTGCGCGGTGGCGAGCTTCGCGCGAACCGGTGACGGCCGCCTGCCGCGGTGGTTCGCTCCGCTGGTCGCGGCGGCCGCCGTCGTGCTCGTGACGGCAGCCGTGCTGTCACCAGCACCCTGGGCCGAGATCTGGGGCCGGTGGCCGCGGTACGAAGGAGCCGTCATGCTGCCGGTGTACGTCGCCGCGGTGTGGCTGGGCGCTCGGATCCTGGGCCCGAGAGCGCCCTCCTCCCGGTCGGCGACGCTGGTCTCCGGGGTCGCGACCGCGTCCCTCCTCCTGGGGTTCGTGTCGCTGCTCGAGACGATCGGCCTCCGCCCCCTCGGCAGCAGCGCCGACCGGCCGGGGGCGCTCCTCGGCAACGCGAGTGACCAGGGACTCGTGGGCGTCGTGTTCGCGTCCGTCCTCCTGCTCCCCACCCTCCGTGCCTGGGCTCCAGTGGCTCGCCCCGGGCGTGCAGTCGCGAAGCGCGGCAAGGTGTCGCCGCCACGTGCCGTCCTCCCGGCGCCGACTTCGTCGAGCCGCCGGGTCGTGCTCGTCGCAGCCCTGGCTGCGGCGGTGTTCACCATCGTCGCGTCCGCATCGCGCGGTGCGGCGGCGGCGGCAGCGGTGACCGTCGTCGTCCACCTCGTGATCGAGCTTCGTCGGGCGGGCAGCCCGCGTCAGCGCCGCACCATCATCGTCGTGTCAGCCGCCGTGCTCGTGGTGGTCGTCGCCACGACCCTGGCCCTGCCCGCAACCCGGGCGCGTTTCGTCTCGACCGACGGACTGGCCTTCGAGTCCGCCGCCGACCGGCTTCTCATCTGGCGCGAGGCCCTGGCCGTCATCGCTCAACGCCCCGTCCTCGGCTGGGGGCCGAGCGGCTTCCTCGACGCCGTCAGCCGCATCCACGGCGCGCAGTGGCAGCGCGACGTGGGTTCGGCCACGACCTTGGACTCGCCGCACAACTGGATCCTGCAGCTCCTCTCCGCCGGCGGCATCCTCCTCTTGTGCGTTGGTCTCGTCGCGCTCGTTCTCGGTGTGGTCTCGGCGCGCAGGAACTGGACAGCCGCCACCCGACCACCCGCCGACGGCCCGCCCGTCTCCTCCGATCCCGACCGGGCCGACGTCCTCGCTGCCGCCGTCGCCGCTCTGTCCGGCCTTGCCGTCGGCTGGTCGGTGACTTTCACGGCACCGGGAACGGTCATCCTGCCGGCGTTGCTGTTCGGAGCCCTGGTGGCGCGGGCGCCCGCGCCGAAGCGGGCGCTACGGCGCCCACTCGGCGCGTTGCGATCAGTTGGCGTCGTCGCGTGGTGCGCCTTCCTGGGGGTCGCGGCTGTCGCCGACATCCCGCTTGGAAACGGCGTCACTGCCGCCGCAGCCGGTGATATCGCCCGGGCGGACTCCTCGTTCGAGACCACCGCGCGCCTCCGGCCGTGGGATGCCGATGTCGCGTCGATCGCCGCCCAGTCGTTGGCGGCGTCCGCCGACGCAGGGAACACCGCAGCCGCTCCTCTCACCGTGAACTGGGCCCGCCGCGCGCTGCGGTCGACGCCCGGCGACCTCCTGGCGAGTAAGGCCCTCGCCGTCGGCGAGCAGTACACGGGCGATCTCGATGGCGCAGCGTCGACGCTGCGCGGGCTTGCGGACGACCACCCGTACGATTCCGAGGTGGCTCAGCGGCTCGGAGGCGTGCTTCTCTTGCAGGGCAAGCTCGACGACGCGACCACCGAGCTCGTGCGGGCGTCCGAGCTCGCACCCGACGATGTCGACATCTGGAAGACGCTGGCCTTCGCGTATCAGCAGTCGGGCGAACAGGCGAGCCAGACGCGGGCCGAGGCGCGGATCGCAGACCTTTCTAGCGGTGGTCGCTAGCTGTCCCCGGACGTCAGCCGAATGAATCGACTCAGCAAGCCCAGCTCCGACAGCGAGTGCGGCAGCCCGGTCGCGAGCCTCGGCGAGCACACCAGGAACGCCGCCCACTGCGCCCGCGAGATCGCGACGTTCAGGCGGTTCGGCTGCAGCAGGAACTCCAGACCCCGTGCGATGTCAGCGCTCGACGAGGCGGCCAGCGACACGATCGCGATGACGCCTTCACGGCCCTGGAACATATCGACGGTTCCGGCCTGCGTCTCGTGCAGGCCGGCGTCGTCGAGGGCGTCGCGCAGCAGGTGCACCTGCGCGTTGTAGGGCGCGACCACGATGACGTCGCGCGCCTCCAACGGATGACCGACGATGTCGTCGGGGCCGTCGAACCAGCGGCGCCCGACGGCGTCGAGGGCGATGGCCACGACGCGTGCAGCCTCCTCGGGCGACGACGTCGTGTTGCCGAGGTGGTCGACCGCGGCGACGTGCAGGCCGGGCTCGATGCCCTCGAGCAGCCGCTGGGGGGCTCGCGATCGCAGCTCGCCGGCGTACGAGAGGGCCGAGACCGGTGCGCACAGCGCCGGGTCCATGCGGCGGGTCTGCGCGAGGAAGTACCCGAACTCCGCCGGCAGCACGTCGCGCCCGTCGGCGAGCCAGCCGAGCGCCGACTCGTCGACCGGCTCGGGGTGCGTGCCCTGGCTGACCTGCGGCAGCTGCTGCGGGTCACCGAGCAGCAGCAGGCGCTCGGCCGAGATCGCGGCGGCGATGGTCGGCGCGAGCGAGAACTGCCCGGCCTCCTCGACGACGAGCAGGTCGAACGAGCGCCGCTCGGCCAGCGATCCGGCGAAGGTCCACGCCGTCCCGCCGAAGACGAGACCGCCTTCTTGGCCCAGGAACTCGCCCTCCCCCGTCTTCTTGACGAGCGCGGTCCACTCCGAGTCGTGCTTCTCGGCGTCCTTCGGGGCCTTGCCGATGCGGTCGGGGCTCAGCCCGACGGCACGGCCAGCCTTCACGACGGCGTCGAGCACGTTCTCGACGGCGGCGTGCGACTGGGCGACGACGCCGACGCGCCAGCCGTGGGCGGCGACGAGGCGCGCGATGACGTGGGAGCCGACGTAGGTCTTGCCCGTTCCTGGTGGGCCTTGGATTGCGAGGTAGGTGTGGTCGGACGACAGCAGCGTCGACACGACCGCCTCGACGGTCTCGTCGTCGTGGATGCCGGCGATCGTCGCGCGCGGCGGGATGCGGCGCAGCAGGTCGAGCACCGGGTCGGCCGGCAGCTCTGCGCCCGCTCGGAAGTGGTCGAGCAGAGTGGCGCCCCACTCGCCGATGGCGTCGCTCTGGATCTTCGTCGCGATCGGCGGGCCGGGCGTCAGGGCGACCGGGTGGTCGTCGTAGGGCTCGACGTCTTTGGGCAGGCGCTCGAGCATGACCGCCTCGACGGTGGTCTCGGTCGTGCCCACGATGTCGAAGATCTCGATCGATCCGGTGAAGCCGCGCGATGCCGGGCCCGACGTCTTGAGACCGGGCGGCGGCGGGAAGTCGTAGAGGGCGCGAGGCTTGGCTCCGACCGACAGGCGGCTGCCGGGTGCGGGGCGGAGCGTCAGCCGCAGGGTGCGCGACCAGCTGCGCGCGGGTTTCACCGGCGGCGCCCAGTCGGCGTCGACCGTCGCGCGCTCGACGACGAAGACGTCTTTCTCGTCGGCGAAGTCGTCGATGTCGGCTTCGAGGCGGTTGAAGTGCTCCTGCCACGACTTCTTGGCCTCGCGGCGGTGGTAGTCGATGGCGCCGGCGGCGAGGGCGATAGCCGTCTGGTCTGGGGTGCGGTCGGCGGGGTCGATGCCCTCGATCGTCGCCATGAGCGAGATGAAGGTGGAGTTCGGCTCGGCGGGCACCGGGGCTTCTGCCAGGTCGAGCTCCGGAGCGGCGTCTGTCTCGACGGGCGGGCGCAGGCTCAGCAGCCAGTCGCGTAGCTTGAGCGTCGAGATGCAGTCGTAGCGGTTGTAGTCGCCGACCTGGTCGAGCAGCCTCTGGCCTTTGACAGCGTCGCCCGATCGCACGACGTCGATGGCGTGGGCGTACGCGGCGATGCTGTCGACGGCGTTCGCCACATCGTAGCCGGCGCGCGTGGTGTCCATGTAGAGGGGCTCGAGCTTCTTGATGGAGTAGCTGTGCGACCCGACGACGATCGCCTGCTTCACGATCGGGTACAGGTCGACGAGCACGTTCTGGCGCAGCAGCTCGTCGATCTCGTCCTCGCCGACGCCGTGGCGTGCGGCGATCGAGAGCAGGTGCGTCTTCTCGTACGAGGCGTAGTGGTAGATGTGCATGCCGGGGTGCGCCGCGCGGCGTTCCCGCACGTAGTCGAGGAAGCCTTCTAGCGCGGTGCGCTCCTCGGCGATCGTGTGCGCCCAGAAGGTGACGAAGGTCTCGTCGTTCTCGATCAGGCCAAAGAGGTAATCGAGCCCCCAGGTGCGGTTGTCTTCGGTGTAGAGCGGGTCGCCCTCGAAGTCGAAGAAGATGTCGCCGGCGTCGGGCGCGGGGATGGCGTCGAGCGCCCGCGGTGCGACGACCTCGACCTCGGGCACCGGTCCGGTGGTCGCGAGCTGGGCCGCGGCCTGGCGCCGCATGCGGTCGAGCACCGTCGTCGAGATGCCCGCGATCGGCCCGGTTGACCGTGCGAGCTGGTCGATGGTGGTGATGCCGGCGGCGTTCAGGCGACCGCGCTGCTCGAGCCGCATGCCCGCCACGAGCACGACGTCGCGCGACGCCTCCACCTCGACGGAGCACTGCGCACACCGCCCGCAGGCGGCGAACCGCGGGTCGCCCCACTCGAGCGCGGCATCGGCGGCGAGCCGGTCGGCGAGCACCTCGCGAAGACGCGCGAGCTGCACCCGGTACACCGGCAGGATGTCGGCCAGCGCGTGCGTGCTCACCGTGCCGTTGCCGAGCACGAGGTGCACGCGGTCGCCCACGGGGATCCCGAGGGCCGCGATCTGCTCGGAGTACCCCGCCAGCTGCAGCAGCGCCGAGATCTTGGCGTGGCGCGCGAGCTTCGTGTCGTAGACCTCGTATTCGCCGGCGTCGTTCAGTACCAGGAAGTCGGAGAACCCCAGAAACCAGCCGTCGAAGAACGTGGCTTGATACAGCGCAGGAACTCGGGCCTCCATCGCCGCCCGAGCCGCCGCGGCCGCCTCGCCGTACTCGCTCGGCTTCGGCCGGTCAGCGAACTCCGCGATGTTGTCAGCGCCGAGCTGCCCCCGCAGCGTCTCCAGCCACCGCTCCTCGTGCTCGATGCCGAGCGCGGCCGTGCGCTCGAGCATGGCGTCGGGCACGTCGACCGCCTTGTCGATCCGCCCGAGCTTCGCGTCGAGCCGCCGCAAAAATGCCCACTCGCACGCCGCCCACGTGCTCAGGTCGGACGGACTGGTGACGACGCGGTCGTTGGCTGTGTCGACGTACAAGGGGCTCCTCCGGAGTCGATCTGGCTGGCTTTCGTGTCGCTCACGCTAGTGGGGGCCGCCGACATCGGGGGGGGCTTGGAAGGCGAGGCCTAGGTGCTGGATGAAGCAGGGATGAATCAACGCAAGTACTCCCGGAGGGGCGCGTCACAGACATAGACGAATGTGCCGAGAATGCCGCGAGTGAGCAGCACTCCGTAGATCTGCGTGATGAATCTGAGGAGGTCGTCGTCCGAGTACGTCAGACCCAGTGCCGGGTTGTTCTCCTTGCCCTTCTTGTCGAAGTACGAAGCCCGGTCCACGAAGAGTCGCTTCTCGATCGGATCGAAGCGCAGATCGGGACCGATGATGACTCCGGCGTAGTTCAGGTCGTAACCCTGCACCGTGTGGATCGAACCGACCTCGAGCACCGACCCGGGGGACGCTATCCAGTCGGTTGCCGTGCTGTTCCATCTCAAGTCGAGCCCGTCGATCGTGATGTCGAAGGCGGCTGAGTCGTTCTTCGATGTCCACGGCCAAGCGAACCCGGCAACAAGTCGCGACAGTCCGACATCAGCGTCTCGCTTGAGAATCGCAGCCCTCATGGCTTCGATGTCGTCAAACAACTGCAGGTCGTAGCCGTCGAAAATCGCTGGGGCCAACAGGTCGGCTCTCGAACGCGTGCCGAGCAGAGATCGCACGTAGCCGACGTAGTCAGAACCAGCCTGAACTCGCATTTGGGTCCGAAGCTTGTGGTAGCGACGAGCCTCCGAGGTCGATTCGATCAGCTCAAGCAGCGTCTTCGCCGGGAGGTCCGCAGGCCGCACGCTCTGTGCCGTATCGAGAAAGAAGATTTGTCGCGTGCTCTTGCTCTGAATCCAGTCGAGCTGGGTCTTCGACTTGTCGTCCCAGCCGAAGAGTTTCGTGGTCACGTCCCGGAACTGCGCGTTCTGAACGCCCGAGGGCTGATTGGCCCTCTGGTTGAGTCGATGCGACTCGTCGACAAGAAGCAGGTCGAAGTGTTCCGCAGACCGGCCGACATCGAATGGTGTCATGACCATCGACGGCCGTAACCCCGGAGTCTTTGCGAAGACCTTTTTGATGGATTCGCGGAGCGATTGCTGCGGTACGACGAGTCCGATCCGGAGCCCTTGAAGAAGCTTCTTCGTGTCGTCGACGAAGTATTCAGAAAATCGAGAGTCGGGGTCAAGGTCGTCCAGAGAGGTGAAGGTCATGATGTCGGTCAGCAGCTTCATCAGGTAGATCGCCACCACGGTCTTGCCCGTCCCAGGCTCACCCTGCACGACGATGGCCGCGTCGATCGGCGCAACGTCGGAGCCCTGGCTCTCGATGTCGCCGATCAGACCGTCGACGATGTCCTCGACCGAGGCGGCTTGCTCTTCGGAGAGGGTCTTGAACGGCGAGAGCTTGAACAGGTCGCTGTTCTCGATCTCGTGAGCGGTGCGAGTGAAAACCCCATCTCGGACGAGCTCGTCGAAGACGTCCTTGAACCCCGATTGGTACGCATCCCGATCAAAGTAGTTCGCCTCGGTGATTCCGATGTTCCGGTTGAGCACCCGGTAAGCGCCATCGCCAGAGAGCATGCGGATCAGGTACGCCTCCAGATCAAGACAGACCGACTTGTTGAACCTCTCGTCGATGAGGACCCGGATCGAACGAAGATGTTGCTTCGCCGGAGTCTCGAGATGCTGCCTCATTCGAGTCGCGGCGTTGAGAGTCTCTCCCACGTAGACGTCACTCAAGACCCGTTTGCTTTTCGCGCGCGGCTGCGAGCCGTCGTCGATGACGTAGACCACGGGCCAATTGGCGTGACGAGGGTCACCTTGTTTCCACAATTCGACCGCGCGCTTCGAGAACGGCAGGCGCTCTATCTCAGAGCCGGTCATACTTCGTGCTTCGACCGCGGGCCTTCTCGACCGGGTACTTGAGGCGTGACTTCTCAAGCTTCGAGGCGACAATCTCAGCAGGATCGACGCCCAGCCGGTCGGCCATCATCAGACAGTAGGTCAGCACGTCAGCTAACTCATCGCGAACCCGATCGAGGTCTCCATCAGGCTCCCACTGATAGCACTCGAGGAGCTCGCCGGCCTCGATCGAGATGCTTTTGGCGAGGTTCTCGGGACTGTGGAACTGCGACCAGTCGCGCTCTTCGACGAATGCGCGCAGCGACTCGGTGGTCTCTTCCCAGTTGCTCATGAAGTCCTTCACCGATCCCATCACTATCAATTACTACTTAATTGCAAACAATCCTTGTGGCACAGAGATACGGAAATCGTGCCAAGTCGAGAATTTAGAGTGAGTGGCACCTGTCCGATGACCGGAGACATCAAATCCTGCTTATCCGCCATCGCCGCCACCTTTCATCAGGTGTTGCGACGACCTCTGGATCTCAGGCAGCTGCCACGGTTTCGCGCTTCGATGGCGGTATCAGCCGGTGAATGCGTCGGAGAAGTAGCCAAGATGCGGGTCATCGAGCGTGCCGATTACCAGCCCTCTATCAAGGAACCGATTAAACTCTTCGCAGCTCGTCTCGGGGAGCAAGCCGCAGGCATGACACGCTGCAAGATTGCACGAATCCGGCCCCTGGCCCTTTGTGCCCGCGTCCATACACACCGGGTCCGTGGAACACCAGTGTGCGTCAGCCAGGGCAGAGGCAAAGACCTGACGCAGGTTTTGCGGGCGGGCCATTCGAACGAGCCCACCCATGGTCCCTTCCGAGTCACCTGCAGCGGTGTAGATCAACGCTCCGGACATGTTCCGGTCGGTCGACTCGGAGATGTAGAGGCGCTCTCGGAGCGATGCGGAGCTGTAACCGCAGGCAAAAATCAGCTCGTTGATGAGCAGATGAGACAGCGTGTGCAATAGCACGAACCGCGGGCTGATTGTGCGGCCCAGTAGCCCGCGCTGGCTCGCCACCGATCCGTAGTGGTCGGTGATCCGCTGAGCGCGGGCCTGCACGTCTGCACGCCCTTCCCAGGCCGCCAGCCTCGCACTGTCGAGCTCGAAGTAGATGCCTTCTCCCTTCACGACATATGCCGGGAGCCAGTCCTGTGCAGGCGTCAGGCTAGTTCGTCTGAGCATCGCCTTCCCCTCGGTCAGTTTCAACTCTCCGTCGCGCACTCGAGTGAACCCGCGCAGCGCGCGCGTCTCTCGAAGGGCATCTACAGACCTCACGCGAGACAGGTGACTCGCTAGATCGGCGTCAAGCCCCGGGTCGGATGCAACGAGGAAATCGTCCTTCGGTGTCTCTCGGATCTTCACGTACTCGGGGTGACGCCAGATATCGTCGCTCGTTAGACTTTCCGCGTCGACCGGAGTTTCGGCTCGCGCCTCCCCGCTGCTCTCGCCGATGCCGAACTGATCCTGATATGCCGCCAGTACCTCTTCGTCAGAGATGGGAGCAAAGAGCTCGGGTGGGACGTTCCGCTCCAGGAGTCTCCGAAGTTGCCCGCCGGACACTTCACCTAGCCCCAGCTGGAACACGTTGTTGAACGTCGTGCTCACAGCAGGATGCCTTAGCAACTGATGGAGTTCCTCACTTACGGCGCCTTCGCGCCGAGGGAGATACAGCGAGGACTCAATCTTCGGGAAGTAGACGTTTCCTGCCGCCCGCAAGGCGCCGCGAATTGGCTCATCGCACACGCCCTCATGCTGAGCGAGCCAGGGTCGAGCGCCACCGCACATATAGGGCTGGTCCGACGACACAAGTTGATCGCTCAAGTTCGTGTGCTCTTCACCGTTCTTGTCGAACCGCGCCTCCGTGATCCCGCGAAGTGATCGCTCTTGCTTGCAGGCATCGCACGTAACCACCTGCCCCTCGAGTCCACCGCCTCCGCGAGATACGAGGCGGAGAGTGCCTGTGCATGTCGGCTGGGCCGAACGATGCACCCACTCGTCGAACGGAAAGTCATCCAAGTGCCCGCGGGTGCAGATTGCCACAAACGGAACCTGCGACATCTTCGGCTTGTACTTCTTGTCGACATGCTCCTTGTCCTGGCACTCCACGAGGGTTTTCATCGTGAGTTTGCCCAGTTCCAGACGCTTGCAGTAGATACAGAACGACCAACGCGGGAAGCGCAGCACAGGAACCGTGAGCTTAACATTCCGAAGGTCGCTGCCCTGGGCCGACGGCCTGTAGTCCGGAGGTAGCCGGAACTCCGACACCTTAAGCCGGGACTCGAGTCGCCAGTCGTGCTCCCGGTATTCCTCCATCGCGAGAGCGCTGTGATCGACAACTTCATACCAGTGGTCAAGGCCAGCGGTTATGACGGAGGTCCCATTTACGAGCACGCTCATGGCACCGACACCAAACGGTGTCACCAGTTGCGCGCGGCGCATCGCCCCAGTACTCATACGGGCTCCTCCGCTGAAGTGTCCTCGAATAGGTACGCCTGACTGATCTCAAGACGACATTCGGCATCGACGTTCCGCATGCTTGTCGGTACGTCCCAGATTGTCGCGCGGCGGTCAAGATCAGGAAGTGTTCCTGCGAACCGCATGAGTCCTTGCAGCGGGTCGCCGAAAGGCGCAGGGTTCGCATCCCAATTGGTTCGTTCCCACCCTCCCCACTGCCGGGCGCGTTCGCGCGCTAGGCGATCGAGGACCGGAACCTCATCAGGCTCTACGATCTCCGCTCGCTCCCGCAGCAACCGAATGGCCTCGTCGTAGGCAAACGAGGGGAACGGATCAGGTCCAAGAGTCTCTGGAGAGGTCTGCCGTACATAGGCGACCGCCACCGCGTGGAGTGCTCGGCGAAGAACGGGCATGGCGAATGGGGTGACGGAAGTCGGTTCAACTTGCGCGTAAAGCTGCTGATGGTACGTGCGGAAGCGCTCGTAATGACTGCGATCGCGCGGCTTTGCAGCCCCGTAGATGGTGATGACCAGTCCAGGGCTGACCTCCGGTTTCCGGCCGACTCGACCGCTAACCTGAATGTACTGGGCCGTGGTCTTTGGCTGACCGACGATCGTCATCAGGGCGAGTCGATCGATGTCCACACCGACCTCGATGATATTCGAGGCCAGGCAGATGTCGAACGCCTCCTGGCGCTCGCTGCCAACGGCGTACTTCACCTGAAGTTGCTCGATCGCCTTTGGAATCTCGTCGGAACGACGCCGCGACGTCAGCTCCATCGTCCGATTCGGCCAGCGGGGCTCGATCCCGTCGCGCCGCCGGAGTCCGGTGAGGTAGTCCGGTATATCGGATTGGATGAGCGAGACCGTGTTTCCGAGCTCTCGGAGCGAGTTGAGGAAGTTGAGGTTCGTCCAGTAGCCGTCCCGATCCCCCTCTGGGATATCGACCGCGGCTTGAAGCGTTGCGGCAGCGACACGTACCTGGACGGTCTGAGTGGAACCAAGAGATGCGCTCATAACCCCGATATAGCGTCGCCCTGGCTCTGGCGTACCGTCGGCGGAAGTCGCGGGCTCAGCAAAGAAGGAGCGGCCTTCTTCCAGACCGTGCGGCGGGAAGAGCGCGACAGTCTCCCTGCCGAACAGTCCCCTGATCTGGTCCTCGTAGCGCCTGACCGTCGCGGTGGAGGCGATGATCTTGGGTAGCACAGGGCTTGCGCCGCGACGATCAGTGCAGAGTTCGTCAATCACCGGCTCGTAGAGACCGACCATCGAGCCAAGCGGGCCAGAAATGAGGTGCAGTTCGTCCTGGATGATCAAGCTGGGCGGAGATACATTCCGCGCGCCGCTCGCATCTAGACCAAAGAGATTCCGGGCACGCGGTCGCCACGCCATCATCGCGAACTTATCGACGGTCCCGATGACGATCGACGGTCGAACTTCGTAGATATCGTCGTCGACAACGTGGACCGGTAGGCCAGAACGACGGGAGTACTTGCACTGGTCGTCGATACAGCGGAGCACGACCTTGCCCGCCGCTTCCTCGTAGCCGATCGGCTCTTGTCCACCACCTCTTTTTTGCTGAGGGCCCATCTGCGCTCCGCACCAGGGGCATCGGAGCAGGAGGAAGAGGTTCTGCTCGTGCGGCTTTCGGCGCAGTGCGCGAAGGTTCTTGAGGGCCGCGTCCCAGGTGTTTGGTGTCGAGCTGCCCCCAAGCCAAATCCCGATCCCAAAGGGACTGGACCCCAGGACATCGGAGTTCTGCCCCCTGATGTCTTCGAGGACACAAACCAGCGAGGCTGCGCGGAGGAACTGCTGCGCGGTGAGGAGACGCAGGGTATACCGCATGAGCGTGTCCGTCCCGGCGTCGCCAGGCTCACGAAGCCGCCGAGCGAACAGGCTGACCGCAGCCGCACCGAGATATGCCTCGGTCTTGCCGCCACCTGTGGGAAAGAAGATCAGGTCGACGTCCCCACGCGTCTGACGTGCCGGTTCAACCAGCTCTGGCAGGACGGCAAGCAGGAACGCAATCTGGAATGGGCGCCAATATCCACGGCCAGCCGGAACATCGGGGGCGGGGTGCGCCCCGACAACTCTCCATCGTCCATCACCGCTTTGCTTGACCTCGCGCAGGTCAAAACTTGATCGAACCTGCTGGAGCAGCATCGCCTCGTTTGCCCAGCGAAATGCTTTCGCAGCCCGGTCGCTCGTTGCCACGAGGCTCCAGCCGGTGCGCATTCTCGCCAGCGCCGATCGCGCCCGATACATATGCTCCCACGCAGCTTCCTGGTACCGTGAGAGCAACTCAGGGATCTCGGCCTCGCGCCGATCGATCCAGTCCTCGTACTGACTCAGGACGAGGTCAACCTGAGCGGCGCCGTCGTCGCCGCCACGCGCCAAAGCATCCATGCTTACGGCAACTGGCTGTCGCCGCCCCTCGGCATCGACAATTAAAGTTCCGTGGTCATCAGTTAGGTACACGTTCGGGGAGAGACTTACCACTTCATATGCCGGCAGCGCTGTGGCCTGTACGAACGGCACGACCCCATCGGCACTGACCGCTCCCCACTCGGCCGCACAGCCATGTCCGATTGCAAAAGTGCGCTGGTTCCGATAGAGGAGGTCGAGAGACCGCTCCTCCTCGTCTCGATCGGGGAGCTCGACCTCTGGATACGGGACAATCTCAGCTCCGACTACCGCTGACACCTTGAAGCCGACCTGGAAGACGGCCGCTGAAGGGCCCGAGCCAGGAGCATCATTGACGACTGCGACGGTGATGATCCTGAGGGCGAGGTCGTCAGCACCAGGGACCGGTCGACTAAACACTCGCACCGCCAGTGGGATCACGGCCTCGCCAGTCGGCGGCACGACATCCACTATTTTGAGGCGACTCGTTTCATGGAGAACGGTTCGAGCAGATATTGCACCGACAGCCTGGAAAGGACGTCTTGCCCACCACTCAACCGGCTTAGCGACACCCGGAATGTGCACCGTCAGCTTTTCGTATCTCGCCCCGGCAACCTCGACCATCAGGGAACTCGTGGCCACCATGCGGGCCTCGAACGAGATGGCCATCGCTGACGGCTTGAACGTATTGGCATCGGTGAGATCGAAGTCATCCGAGTCGGCGACATCATGACGGACGTAGCCCTGAACCTCGATAGGCGGCCCAATCAGGTCATCCTCGGATACTGCAATGCCGGTGACTCCGTCGAGGTCCTCTGCGCTGTCGCCTTCGGCGAGCTCGACCGGCGACCCACCGACACTGGCGCCCGCGAACAAGACTCCGACGCCGTAGCGCTTGAGCGGGGTGCCGCCCGTAAGGATCTCCTCGCCGGTTTCTGCGTCGTGGAACTGGCCGCGAGAGGCTTCCTTTGTGTCAAAGTGCACGATCCCTGCACGGATCGTCAGCGGCTTTCCGCGCAGCGCGTCACCGCCAACCGGGCCGAAGAGTTCGCGGCGAAGCGATGCCTCGACCGTCTCACGAGCCTCTAGACCGCTCACACGTAACCCCCCATAAGTCCTCGCAGTGTCTTCGTTTCTACCATGGCGGTCAGACGATCCGTCGCACGAGTCAGCCCGACGTAGACGAGCGCATCAAAGTTCGGCCCACGTGACTCGTCGAGGTCAGTGACGATGATGGCCGGAGCATCCAGTCCCTTGAAGGAGTGAATGGTGGAGTAACGCAACCGCCCCTTCATCGGCTTCGATCCGTCGGCCGGACTTAGCAACTGGCGGAGCCAGGGTTCGGACGTGCTGGCGGCGACAGAGTGGCTGCCGAGCGGACTGAGCACGACGATCTCTGTCAAGTCAAAGCCGTCGTCGCGCAGATCGCTAACAGCCTTCCGCAGTAAGGCAGCCTGGTCGTCACCTCGCGCGTACTTGATGATCGCCGGGTCGATACCGTCGTCGGATCGGCGAAAGTCCCTGAACCCCGGAGCGAGGTGACCGAGGAGATTAACCTGATATCCGATGCGGGGAAGGTTCCTGCAGTTCTCTGACAGTCGGAACGACGCCAGATGCGGTGCTCGGGTCCGAAGCATTTCGCGCGCGGTCTCTTTCCCATAGATCGCCTGACGTTCAAAATCACCAAACATAAGGACGCGCCCGTTGCTCAGCCCGCCCTTGACGACCAGATCGAGGAAGTCGAGGTACGTGTCGGTCGCGATGTCCTGGATCTCATCGATGATGAGGAAGTCTCCCACCTCCTCCACACTCCGCTCGGCAAGGCCTTCAAGTGCCAGTTCGGGCAGTACCCGCTCCCAGAAGTTGCTATCGGCGTCTGTCGGCGGGCCGCTGATGCCGGCGAGTCGCAGCATCTCCTGGTGCAAAGTGCCCACGCGAAGCCCCACGACATCCGAGAGTTTCTCGCGGAGGCTATGCCCTAGCATGCGGTTGAAGCATAGAAGTCGCCCCGCTCGTCCCTGAGCGACCTCCCGCTGAGCCGACTCGGCGGCGAGAAAGGTCTTGCCCGTTCCGGCAGGGCCTGTAAACAAAATGCCTATATTGTCGGCGGCTGAGTCCAGAGCACGGTACTGCTCCTCGACGAACTGTGCGAGCTGACCCTCTCGTGCTTGTCGGCGGTCGCCGACAGTGATGACGACCTCGAATCGCGGACGAAGTGTCGCTACTATCCGTTCAGCGGTGGCGTGGTCCGGGCCAAATCCACCAAAGCCGAAGTACTTGATCGTGGAGGCGAGATGTTGCGCTCCCTCTCTCATGACTCGCTCAACCGCTTGAGGTGCGCCTGGAAGATCACTCGAATCGAGCACCTGCCACGAGTGCCACTCCGGTGAGTCGGGCAGCGTCGCTCGCGCACGCACTCCCGTGAACCACACGGCGTGCGAGACTGGGACATCCCGCAGCTCGATGCGTTTACTCAGGAGGTAGTCCCGGATACTGTGCATCGCCTCCTGCGCCTGCCTGAAGGGTCCTCGGACGGTCGGAGGCTCCTGACCGAGGCGCCATGTGCCATCGGAACTCCGCGCGACCGACAGGTGAGACTTCACCTCGATCACGAGCAGGCCGACATCGGGCGCGATGATGACGAAGTCCGCCTCGCCTTCGACTTGTCTCTCATGCTGCGTAATCCCAAGTGAATGCAGCACCGTCCAGTGCTCAGTGCCAGCTGCATCTCGCAGCGCGGCGAAGACGGCCTTCTCCCCCGGGGGCGCGGACTCGACACAATAGGCCGGAATCATTCGAGCCATCGAGCACCCTCGTCAGCAAAGGGCACGCGAGCGTCGTGACGGGCAACCAGTTCCGTAAAAGGAGCGACGGCAAGTACGCGGGTAACGAACATGCCCCGAAATCCCGGCTCGGCAATATCGAGCGTCATGTGACCAGTGCCTTCGAGCTCGCGAAGGTTCGCGACATTCGCCGCCGCTTCCAGCCGATCACGCAGCTCCCGAGTGGCTCGATGTACCTCGTGTCTCAGCAACGACGCGTGCTCGAAGTGCGGCCGTACGGGTAGCCCCAGCCACTCGAGGAGGCGCTCGAAGTCACCGTCACTCTGCGGACGGATGACATGAGGCGATGCCCAAGCACGAAGCTGGCCAGCCGCGCGAACCCCGACTGCGCGCAAAGCGCGTTGGGAGTCGCGGACACCTCTCGTCCTGAGTCGCTCAATCAATGCAGACTTCCAGGACGCCTGCGACGCCCGGACTGCGGACGCGCGAGGGCCGATTCGCGCAAATGCTCGCGCGCGGAGGGACTCGCGCTCGGCCTCACCTTCACGCAGAAGCAAGTATGTGCCCAAAGCGACTGCGGGCACAGCGGAATAACCAACGCGCTCGCCATGCGGCTGCGTCGGATCAAGCGCACGGATGCGCTCACCATCGTCGTCAAGCCAGATCGCTCGGTTCCCTGACAGGAGAACCTTGCGCGCCTCAACCTCGTCCGCGCCAGGCGCACGGTCCTCACTCACCCGGCTTCCCCAGACCGGCTGCGGAAGGAGGTCGTCCTCAGAGATCAGCTCTGTGTCCGCCGTAACAGGCTCCGGCAAAATGGGCGACGGATCACCAGCCACGATGATGCGCGAGGTGACCTGAATACCGCCTTCAGCGAACTGTGCGATTGCAGACATTGGGACAATTCGGTCGCCGAACCACGCCGGGAGGATGAACGTGACCTCTGGCGTACGGGGCGCAGTAACCGCCGCCGATTTGAAGAATCGAGGCGGACCCAAGAAATAGGCGATAGCCTCGGGCACCTCGACGCGCTCAAGCTCGCCGAGCGTAAGAACTCGTGCTCCAACTAAGCCGAGCCAT
The DNA here is from genome assembly GCF_057787745.1 of Frondihabitans sp. OV104. Classification (NCBI taxonomy): domain Bacteria; kingdom Bacillati; phylum Actinomycetota; class Actinomycetes; order Micrococcales; family Microbacteriaceae; genus Frondihabitans; species Frondihabitans sp. OV104. Next base: position 738,017 of record NZ_CM173541.1, on the reverse strand, counting down.
TCGCCAAGGGCATCTCGCGATCTGCTGCTTGCGGCCACGACAATTGCCGAGCCCGCGCCGACCTCAGCCAGCGACTCAAGCAGCACGGCGCCCAAGAGCGGGTCGCGGGTACAGAGGGCAGCCGCCGCGTCAGCAATCTCTCCCAGCAGCGCATCTTCGTCGACGGCGCCGACGAGCCGCCGAGCCTGACGAATCACCTCACTCGCGGCGGCCGTGAGCTGAGCATTGCGATCTATTGGAACAGGGTCGGTGATGAGGCGCCACCGCAGGGCTTTCGCGGCACCGGCGACATCGTCCCAAACGCCGGGCCCATCACGTTGGACTAGTCGGAACAGACCGCGGGTGGCCGAATCTAATCTCGCGCCGAGTGCGTCCCGAACAAGGATGATCTCGACGCCATGCCGGGCCAGCGAAGCGGAGGCCGCGTATCGCTGATCGAGTCCGATAATTCGGGACGTCATAGTGCCACCGTGAATGCGAGTGCTTCGATTCCGGCAGGGGGACTCCATCGCAGCTGAGACGATAGCGCCATCGGCTCCCCACGTGAATTCCTGAGCTGCATCACTTGTTCAGCTGCACTCTCGTCAGCAACCGATCGATCGAAAACACACACGACAACCGGACTCAGAACCTCATGTAGGTACTTGATCGCACCCTGGCCGTCCAAAATCGTGAGTACTACGTCGTCTGGAAGCGGGAGCTGGTCAGCAAACTTCGAAGATGAATAAATGCGCGAGAACCACGTCGCCGACTTCTCGGTCCTTGGGAGAAGCAACGTTGCCAAGGAATCTCCGTCGGAATCGTCCCCTTGAGCCAAGACGGCCTCAAGGTCATCATTGATCCAGCTCTTCGTACCCACGATTGCGAGGTCGGCCGCGGGTGCGACAAGACGCCGCGCCCAATCCCGATCCACCCCGGCCATGCGACCGATGCTTCCGATGTGCGGCCGGGGCATCTTCTCGGCCGGGTCACCCTCTCGCACGGGTGCAACGGCTTCCAGTCGATCAACGGCCCAGTGACCCGCCAAAGCGACCCGCGCTTGCGCGTTACTTTCATCAAGTCCCTGAAAAAGCCCCGAGATCACGTGTGTAGCGTTCAACGCCCGGTAGCTAGCTCGCGGCAGGGCTCCTTGAAGCACCGACAATGGATCGGTCGTTACCTGAGCAGGAGGCCTGCAAAGAGTCCACCCGACCCCGATCAGCACCGCCGCGTATTCGCGGCTCGGGACCGAAACCGTGACAATCACTTGCCGCCCAGCAAAGGAATCCGCCTGGCGTGCAAGTCGCGTCCCGAGCGCGACAATCGGACCGATCCAGGCTGACCGAACCGGCGTTGATTCAGGATTTTCAACAAGGCTAAGGAGCACGTTCGGCCCCCGCCGATCCCCTGCGTCGCTCATCATCTTCCCCCACTCGTTGCCACTCGACTCTATCGATGACTACCGCCATTCCGGCGGCAACAACCATGCCGACTACGCAGCGATCCCCTGGTCGATACTCGACACCGCGGGCAGCGCAGCGCGAATGGCCGCGGCGAGGGATCTAGCTATTGGCGGTGGAACCGCATTGGAGACCTGCTCCACCTGCTGCGAGAGAGTGCCCTCAAGGACGAAATTCTTTGGAAAGCCCTGAAGGAGCATTGCCTCGTAGATGCTCAGTCGGCGAGTCCCGTCTGGGTGCACGTGAATTTCGCGATGCCCGTAGGCCACCGTCGGGCTTGGTTTGTCCCACGAGAGGCGTCGGAAGCTCCTGGTAGGCGCCGGACCATCGACCTCGCCCTTGAATCGCTTGGACCGGGGTGTCATCGTCCAGTGGTTCGGATGGGGTCGGATCTCGTCGGCTGAGACATTCCGCGAAAAGAACGCTGGCTGGGGGAGGAAACCGATCGCGCCCCTCACGGTTAAATCGACTTTGTCGCGAGGGATGGTCTTCGGCTTCAGAGCCTTGGCCGCAGCCTCGTCCTTAAACCCCGAGATGATCACTCGGTTCCGCGTCTGGGGCACACCGTAGTCGAGAGCCGAATGCTGGGCGACGCCCGCGGTTAGTTTCAAGTGCTCGAACCGCGCGAGGATACTGTGGAAGACCACGGAGTGCTTCGCATCGCGGATGCCCATCACGTTCTCGAAGAGGACGAACTGCACGTCGTAGCGGGCTTGCAACGCCTCGACGATTTCGAGGTAAAAGGCCGGCATTTGGTTGCGAGGGTCGTCGGCGCGCGAGTTCGGGTTCGCGCGGGAGAACCCTTGGCACGGGGGACCGCCGATGATTCCGATTGCCTCGCCGTCCTTCAAGGCTTTCGCGATCTCATCCAAGACAAGGAGCTTCCCGGACGTCTCTCTCCGAGTCGTGATGTCCCCCGCGACTGACATAGTTTTAGGAAAGTTACGCTTGTGTGTCTGGATCGCAGCGGCCATCCGATCGACCGCGAAGGCGATCTCGTAGCCCTCCTGATGGAAACCAAGATCAAGTCCGCCGGCACCCGAAAAAAGGCTCACGATACGAGGCAGGACCATCGGGCTCTCCTTCGGCAACGCAGGCACCCGGATTTGGGCCTATGCAGATCAGCGTAGCGGCAACGATGGCTGGGATCAGCACGATTGCAGCGTGTCGAGGAGACGCGGTCCCTCCTGCGGGCTGGCGCGATACGCGCGCCACAAGAAGGTGCTTGACTGCCCTGCTCGGCGGAATTGGGTCACTCCTGCAATGCCTCCGCCATGCCCACCCACCACGCCACCGGCATCGTCGCCTCGCGCCTCACCGGCTTCGCCCGGAGCGTCCTGCTCGTGGCCGCGATCGGCGGCACGAGCGCGTCGCCCGGCGGGCAGATCTTCGACGTCGCGAACGCGCTGCCGACGAACTTCTTCACGCTGATCGCCGGCGGAGTCCTCGCCTCCGTGCTGCTCCCCCACCTCGTCGAGTACGTGGCAAAGGGGCAGCGACGGCAGCGTGACGGCCGCGCTCCTGGTCGGGCTGGTGGGCACGGCGGCGCTCCTGGCGGGAGCGCCCGGCCTGGTGCGCATCTACGCCGGATCCTGGCCGGCCGACTGGCTGCGACTCGGAACGTGGCTGGCGCTGTGGTACCTCCCGCAGGTGTTCTTCTCAGTCGCATTCGCGGTGGCGGCCCAGCTGCTCAACGCCTACGGCAACGTGGTGGCGGCTGCCTGGGCGCCAGTGGCCGCGAACGGGGTTGCGTGCGGAGGGGTGGCCGCGTTCCTGCGCCTCGTGCCCTCGGGGTTGGTCGCTCCTGAGGAGTGGACCCTGACGATGGTGCTGCTGACTGCGGGCGGGGCCACGGCCGGGGCCGTCGTTCAGGCGGCGGTGCTGGTGGTGCCGCTGTGGCGATGCGGGTTCTGGTTTCGGCCGCGCTTCGCCTTCAGATCTCTGAGCAGGATCGGCGACGCTGCGCTCTGGTCGTTCGCCGCGACGCTGGCGGGGCAGCTCGCCTTCGTCGTCACCTCGTCGGTGTCGTCGTCGGCCGGGGCTCGGCTCACCGCCGCCGGGGTCGTCGGGCCGAGCCTCAATTCGCTGTCGAATGCGTACCTGCTGGGACTTGTTCCGTTCAGCGTGTTCGTGGTCGCGGTGACGACGACCAAGGCCAAGGCGCTGGTCGAGGCGTCGCCGCAGGAGCTCGAGCGACTCGTAGGGCGGCTGCTGGCTTTCGTGCTGGCGGTGATGACTCCGTCGGTGGTGGCGCTCGTGGTGCTCGCGCCGGTCGTGAGCCGGATCATCTGGAACACCGACGTGATCGGCACGGTGGTGATCTGCCTGGCGCCGGGGATGGTCCCGTTCGCGCTGCTCTACGTCTGCACCCGGGTGCTGTACGCGGTGAGGCGGGCACGGCTGGCGTTCGTGCCGCAGGGAGTGGTGGCGGTGGCGACTGCGGCGAGCGCCGCCGTGGCGTCGGCCCTGCTGCCGGACGAGCAAGTCGTGCTGGGTGTCGCCGTGGGGGTCGGGGTGGCGAATGCGGTGGGGGTGGGTGTGGCGCTGGTCCTGATGCGACGGCGTGCCGGGGTGCGGGTGGGGCTGCGACGCCTCGCGCCCCCAGCGTCGTAGCGTGTGGTCATGGACACCCCGCGGACCATCGACGATTACCGGTCGGGCGCAGTGCACGAGAGCTGGATGCGAATCTGCCGCTTCCTGCTGAGCGACGACGAGTTCCGCACCCTCCGCATCGAGATCGTCGACGACCATGGCAAGGCTGTCGCCGGGAGCACGGTCGTCGGCGAGAACGACTTCGGCGCGCGCGTCACGATCGCCGACGAGCAGCTGAACGTCTCGCTGTTCGAGCCGCGCTCCGTCGACGAGATCGCCTCGCAGTTCTACAACGACCTGCAGGACTTCATCTCGGAGTCCGCCTTCGGCTGGGGCGAGCTGCGCGGGCCGATGTGGGCGTGGGACGAGCAGGGCGGGCCGGCGCCGTACGAGGCGTGAGCCGAGCGCCGTCACGGGGGTGACCCTGTTGCGGTCGGAGTGACTTTCCCTGGGCGTGAATTCACGCACAGGGAAAGTGTCCCGAAAGGGAAGGCGGGGGGCGGCAGGCGGGGCGCGGGCGGGCGGGCCCGACGGCGGCGCGCCAGTTCCTGCGCCTGTAGGCACTTCTGGCCCTGTGGACAACTCTGCCGGGGTCGACGGGGTCGTCTACGGTGGACGTGTGAACGACGCCCTCTTCGACAGCCTCTTCCGCGCCCTGGAGGCCGAGCCCGACAACGCCGAGCTGCGGGGCCAGGTCGCCGAGCTGCTGCTCGAACGCGGGCGCCACGCCGAGGCGCTCGAGCACGCGTCGCGCATCCTCCGTACCGAGCCGACCAGCGCCACCGCGCTCACGGTGATCGCGGGGGCGAGTGCAGCCCTAGCAGGAACTCCGGCTCCCCAGCCAGCAGCCCCCTCAGCCGAGCCTCCCGCCGCCCCAGCCGCCGCACCCGCCGCCGCCGAGACGACCGCGTTCGACTGGCACCGCGCCGAGGCCGACCTCGGCCCGCAAGACGTCCCCGCGCCGTTCGTGAGCGACGACGCCGACGGCACGGACGACGGGCGCATCGCCATCCAGCCCGGTGACGACGCCGTCGTCCCCTCCCTCGACGTCGAGATCCCCACGGTGACGCTGGCCGATGTCGGCGGCCTGGAGGTGGTGAAGCAGCGGATCCGCGAGTCGTTCCTCGAGCCGATGAAGCACCCGGAGGTCGCGGCGGCGTTCGGCAAGACGCTCCGCGGCGGGCTGCTGCTCTACGGCCCTCCCGGCTGCGGCAAGACGTTCATGGCCAAGGCGATCGCGGGCGAGCTCGGTGCTCGGTTCATCACGGTCGGAATCAGCGACATCGTCGGCAGCTACCAGGGCGAGACCGAGCGCAACCTGCACAACCTGTTCGAGAAGGCCCGCAGCCTGGCGCCCGCCGTGCTCTTCCTCGACGAGCTCGACGCCATCGGCGCCCGCCGCTCCGGCCTCGGCGCCGGCTGGTCGGGGCTCCGCCTCATGGTCGACCAGCTGCTGCTCGAGCTCGACTCGATGGTCGCCGACAACGACGGCCTATTCGTGCTCGGGGCCACCAACTCGCCGTGGGACGTCGATGCGTCGCTCCTTCGCCCCGGCCGCTTCGACCGCATGATGCTCGTGCTCCCGCCCGACGCCCCGGCGCGCGAGGCCATCCTCACGCACCACCTCGAACGCCGCCCCATCGCCGGCATCCAGCTGCAGAAGCTCGTCGACCGCACCGACGGCTTCTCAGGCGCCGATCTCGAGCACCTCGTCGCCTCTGCGGCGGAGCAGGCGATGACCCGGTCGATCAAGTCGGGCGTCATCGAGCCGATCGGCATGAAAGACCTCGAGACCGTGCTCAAGCAGGTCAAGCCGAGCACCGGCTCGTGGCTCGTCAGCGCCAAGAATGTCGCCAGCTTCGCCAACGCCGACGGCCGCTACGACGACCTCGTCGAGTACCTCAAGCAGAAGCGGATTCTCTAGCGACCGATGGAGGGGGACGCAGAGGGGATCATCACCCGGGCCGATCAGCTGCGCGGGCTCGGCCAGCACGACCGTGCCCGCACACTCATCGACGACGCCCTCGGCGCCGACCCCGAGAACCCCGACCTGCTGTTCGAGCACGCTCTCCTGCTCACCGACGCCGGCACCCGCTGGGGCCTCATCCTGGCCGAGAGCACCCTTCGCGAGGTCATCGCCGCCGAGCCCGACAGGCTGCCGTTCCGCGTTGCCTGGGCCACCGTCATGTCGCTCCTCGGCCACCTCGACGAAGCTCGGTCCGCCCTCCTCGACCTGCTCGCGGTCTCGCCCGACCTCGCCGAAGCCCATCTGCAGCTGGCGATCACCTACCTCGGCGAGGGCGACGGCAACGCGCACCTCGCCGACGAGACCCTGGCCCGCTCCGCCTCCCGCCGCAGCCTCGAGCTCACCCGCGGCTCGACCCGTGCATACCTCACGGCGATCACCATCGAGCGCCACTTCGGCCACGACGCCGAAGCCCTGCGCCTCACGAACGCCGCGCTCGAGACCGACCCGACGAACTTGCCGCTGCAGGTCGTCCGGGCCGAGCTGGCACCCCTGGCCGAGCAGGCGTCGCGCGCCCTCGACCTGCTCACGCTCGACCCGACCGACGGCCCCTCGCGGTCGCTCCTCGACGCCGTCGTCACTTGGCGTCGGCGCGCGGCCGCGACCCCGCTCCTGCTCGCCGCGCTCCTGCCCGGGCTGCTGCTCGTGCTCGACCTCTCCCCTGCGCTCCCGGCGGTCGGCGCCGTCGCCTCTCTCGTGGTGTGCGCGCTGGCCGGAGCCGCCTACCGCGACTTCCGCCGCGGGCTGCCCCCGGCGTACCTGGCGCTGAGGCGCACCGAGTTCAGGCAAGGTCCCCTCGTGGTCGGCGGGGCGGCGGCCGGGCTGGTGGTGATGGCGGTCGGTGCGGCGGTGACGGTGGCCTCACGGGATGCCGCCGCGTTCCTGCTGCTGATCGCCTCACTGATCGACTTCGCCGTCTTCGTGATGATCGCGTGGGACGACCACCGGATTCTCTACCGTGCCCAGCCCGGCGCGGCGTCCGCGTACGGAACCGCCTACCGCTTCGCCCGACGACGCCTCGAACTCGGCGCGTGGACCGCAGTCGCGACCGCCGTCGTCGGCCTCGTCATCGCGGTCACCCCCTACGTCCGCAGCGACGTCGACCCCACCGCCGACGTGATCCCGTTCGCCGCCGTCGGCGCCGCGTTCGCCGTCATCACGATCTACACGCTCGTCGAGACCGTCGCGTCGCACCAGAGCGTGCCGCTCACGCGCAGTCGGATGCGCCTGTTTCGTGCCCGCCGGGCCTTCTCCGTGATGGCTGTCGCGCTGACGATGGGCGGCTTCGCGGTGGGCGCCGCCACGGGCTTCACGCTCGATGACGGCGCAGGAACTCCCCACCCCGCCTCGACCCTCCACCCCGCGCCCTACACCCCCGACCCTGCCGAACCCGCCTCCGGGGCCTGCGCCTACACGCACCCGCACGCCTTCACGCCCTCGACCCCCTGCGGCCCCTGATGGCGACAGACCCCGAAGCCGTCTTGCACCAGGCTCTCACCTTCGAGGGGCTCGGGCAGACGCAGCGCGCCTTCGAGCTCGTCGGAGCAGCCGTCGTCGAGCACCCCGGCCACCCCAAGCTGCTGACCGAGCTCGCCTCGCTGCAGGCCGACCTCGGCGACCTACCGCGCGCCGAGGTACGCGCCCGCGAGGCCGTGGCCGCCGCGCCGAACGCACCCGGGCCGCGCATCATGCTGGCCAACATCATCCTGCGGGGCGGCCGCAAGGAGGCCGCACGGAAGCACCTCGACGTCGTGCTGCAGCTCTCGCCCGACCACCCGGCGGCGCACATCAACTACGCGCTCACCTACCTCGGAGCCCGCTCGGCCCGCGAGCGCGCCATCGGCCGCCAGGCGTACGAGCGCGCTCTCGAGCTGAGCCGCGGCTCCTCGTCGATGGTCGACCTGGCCGCGATGATCGAGCACGACTACGGCAACGACCCCGAGGCCATCCGGCTGCTCGACCAGGCGCTCGAGCTGGAGCCGCAGAACCGCGCGCTCCTCAAGTCGCGTGTGGAGTACTCGGCCGTCGGCGAGCAGACCGACGCCCTGACGACGCTGCTTCAGGCCGACCCGGGCGACTCGGAGTCGCGCGAGCTGCTCGACGCCGTCGTCACGTGGCGCCGGCGGGCCGCCGGGTCGGCTCCGCTGATCGCGGCCTTTTTGCCCGCACTGCTGTTCGTCTCCACGCGAGCCTGGCCGATGACCGTCGCCGGAGTGGTGATCGGCCTGATCGGCTGCGCCCTCGCCGGCGCCTGGTACCGCGGGTACCTGCAGCGGCTGCCGGAGGCGTACCGGCGGGTGCGCCGGTCGGAGTTCCGCGGGTTCGGGGTGGCGCGGGCGCTCGCGGCGGCGGGGCTCGCGGCGCTGGCGGCCGCCGGGGTCGCCGCACCCGTGTCGGTGTGGGCGAGTTCCTGCGCCCTCGGGGTCTCGGCCCTGCTCGAGGTCGCCGCGCTGTCGATCGCCGCGCAGGACGACCGCCGCGTGCTCAGGACGGCCCGGGCCCGCACCGGCTACGCCTGGTACGGCACGGCCAACCGCTTCGGGACGCTCCGTCAGGAGCTCGCCCTCTGGACAGCGCTCGCCACCGCCGTCGTCGGACTCTCCGCCTATCTGACGGGGTGGAGCGTCGTCTCGGGCGGCGCGTCGGTCGCCCCGCTCGTCGCGATCGGGGTGGTCACCGCCGCGATCGCGATCTTCGCGCTGTGCGAGGCGATCATGACGACGGCCAGCGTTCCGCACCGGTTCGGCGGGCGGCTGGCATTCCGCTACCGGCTCGGGATCGCCGCGCTCGCAACGCTGGCACTCGTCGGGAGCCTCGCCGCCGGCGCATTGACCGGGTTCGCGCCGACGTCGTCGTCGAACCCCTCGCCCGGCGGCGACCCGTCGGTGGTCGACCCGGACTTCGACTTCCCGACCGACCCGGTCACCGTGCCGCACATCACGTTCTCGGTGCCGCCGGTGCCGACGTTCGCGCCGACGCCGTAGGGGGCGGGGCGGCGTGCCCTCCGCGGCCGCATCTAGTCGCGAATCCGACTTCTCGGCGCGTTTAATCGCGCCTAGAAGTCGGAATCGCGACTAGATGCGTCGGCGCGGCGGGGCGGGGCGGCGTGGGGCGGCGAGCGCCGCCTCGAGCTCGAGGGCGCCGGCCGTCGAGCGATCGTCGTAGAACTCGACCCACGCATGGGCGACGTGACCAAGCGGGTCCGCGTCGTGGACGACGTACGGAGCGTTCGACGCGCTGATCCGCTTGGTGCCGTGGTCGTCGGGTTCGCCGAGCACGAGTGCGTCGACTCCGTGCGACTCTCCCAGGGCCGTGATGACCTCTGCCGACCGCGCGCCGATGACGGCCACGATCGTCGCGTTCTGGACTGCCATGGCCCATTGGACGTCGCGGGTGCGGGGTGCACCCACGTGCAACCCGCTCGGGGCCGCCGGAGACGAATCTCAGCGAATACCCACCTTCCTGCTCGGGGCCTCCGAACAGTCGTCTGAAAGCAGGCATTCGACGACTCGAGGCAGCCATGACCACCATCACTCCCCCGCGACTCACCGCAGTTCGGCGCCAGACGGCCTCGGTAGCGGCCTCATCTCTCGTGGACTCAGACGTGCTGCGGGCTCTCGATGAGTCGGCGAGCCGCCGCCTCATCCGTGCAGCCGAGCGTCGTCGCCAGCGTGTCGTCACCGTGGCCTGCTCGATCCTCGTCGGACTCGGCGCCACCGGCACCCTCGCCTTCGCAAGCCTCCTCGTCGCCGGCCACTAGCGGCGGCTCGGCCACCCACGACCGGCGCCAGGCCTCAGGCCTCAGGCCACGGTGACCGTCACTTCGTCCCAGCCCTCGGCTCCGTCGGGAGCCGGCGGAACGTACTTCGCCGTCTGCCGCTTGCCGTCTTTCGACGTCGCCCGCACCTGGATCCGGTGCCGGCCCTTCGTGGCGTCCCACCGGTACACCCACTGCCGCCAGGTGTCGTCGCTGATCGAATCGGCGAGCGTCGCCTCGACCCAGTCACCGTTGTCGACGCGGATCTCGACGGCGGCGACGCCGGTGTGGGGCTCCCACGCGACGCCGGCGATCGGCACGGTGCCCGCCGACACGGTCTTCGAGCCCGACGGGGTGTCGATGCGCGACTCCAGCTTCGCCGGCCCCTTCTCGGTCCACCCGCGCGTCGACCAGTACGCCTTCTCGTCGGCGAAGCGCGTGACCTTCAGCGACGTCACCCACTTCGTGGCGCTCACGTAGCCGAACAGGCCGGGCACGACCATCCGCACCGGAAATCCATGCTCGAGCGGCAGAGGCTCACCGTTCATCCCGATCGCGAGGAGCGCCTGCGTCGAGTCGTCCTGCAGCACCGACAGCGGCGTGCCGGCGGTGAAGCCGTCGATGCTCCGCGACAGCACCATGTCGGCCGACGCGTCGGGAGCCCCGCGCTTGAGCAGCTCCCGGATCGGATAGCCGAGCCAGCGCGCGTTGCCGATGAGGTCGCCTCCGACCTCGTTCGACACGCACGACAGCGTGGCCGTGTGCTCGACGAGCGGAAGGTCGAGCAGCTGCTTCCAGGTCAGGGTGATGGGCGTCTCGACGAGCCCCTCGATCTGCAGGCTCCACGTCGACGGGTCGATCTGCGGCACGGAGAGCGCCGTGTCGATCCGGTAGAAGTCGGCGTTGGGCGTGATGTACGGCGTGATGCCGGCGACCGAGAGCAAAGCCCCCGCCGGAGCCGCATCCTCGGTCACGGCAGCGGCCGGCAGCTTCACCGCGGCACGCAGTGCCTCCGCATTGACGACGGCGCCGTTGATCACTCGGGCACCCGCCCCGACCACGGCCCACGCCGCAGCGCTGAGGGCGGTCCAGCGGAAGAACGCGCGCCGTTCCAGGCCCGACGACCGCATGGCGGGCGACAGCTTCGGCCGCACCTCCATCTCGCCGGCGTCGTACCGTGCGGCGGCCTCCCACCGGAACAGCCGCGCGATCACGGCATGGAGCACGAGAGTGGCGACGATGGCCCCGACGAGCGACGGCACGATGTCGAAGTTGCCCGCTCCGGCACGGGTGCGCACGGCGAGGATCGCCAGCAGCCCGCCGACGCCGAACACCACGCGCCCCCACGGTGGCCGGCTGCGTTCGAGCAGCCCGGCGCCCGCCGTGATGATCACGAGCAGAACCCCCATGAGCGCGAAGAGCGCAGCCTTGTCGCCGGTGCCGAAGAGTGCCACCATCAGGTTCTTCGCCCCGGGCGGCGCGAGGTCGATGACCGCGCCGCCGACGCCCACGAGCGGGCTGGACCCGGCGCCGATCACGACGGCGACCGCCTCGGCCGACGCGAGGAACGCGATCAGGGCGAGGACCCCGCCGAGCGCCGCCCACACCTTCAGCGCGCGGCTCGACGGCACCGCCGCGGCAGGCGGGGCCGCGACAGGCGGAGCGACACGTGTGGACATGGATCGAGGCTAGGCGAGCGGCCCGAGTTCCTGCTGTGGTTATCCACAGTCTCGCGGCATCTCGTAAGACCCGCGCCGTGCCTTATCGAAGGACGCCGCGTCGGCACACAAGGATTTCGCGCTCCGGCTGAAGGCACCACAAGGAGATCCGCCCTGCCGTGCGCACGCCACAAGGACGCTCACCCCCGCAATCCTCACCAAAGGCAGCCAACGATTTGCCAACCCGGCAAACGAGCTTGCCCCCGCACCCGCGCCGCCCCCACCCTGGGAGCATGACCTCCTCTCCCGTGCCCGACGAAGCCTTCTGGAACGACCTCTACGGCGACCGCCCGCGCTGGAGCGGCAACCCCAACCCGCACCTCGTCTCGACCGCGACGGGCCTCACGCCCGGCCGCGCACTCGAAATCGGATCAGGCGAAGGCGGCGACTCGATCTGGCTCGCACAGCAGGGATGGGATGTGACCGCACTCGAGCTCTCCACCGTGGCGCTCACGCGGGCCCGCACCGCCGCCGAGTCCGCCCCCGGGCTCCGCCCCGTCGAATGGCTGCACGCCGACGCCCTCACCTGGCAGCCGTCAGGCGCCGACTTCGACCTCGTCTCGTCGCAGTACTCGCACTTCCCGCCCGCTGAGATGTCGACGCTCCTGGCCACGATGGCGGCCGCCACCCGCCCGGGCGGGAAGCTCGTCGTGGTCGGCCACGAGGCGCACGAGCACGCGATGATCGGCCCGGAGTTCTTCTTCGCCGCCGCCGATCTCGCTCCGCAGCTCGGCGACGGCTGGACGATCGCGCAGGCGGGCCTGCTCCCGCACCCGGTGCGCGAGGGCCGCGACGAGGTGCTGGTGGCGGTGAAGGCGACCGCATAAGAAGAGGTCGCCGCTGGCCTGGTGCGCGTCTTTCGCGGGTCTGCATCGGCCCGTCACACGTCCGCCTCGGGCCCGCCTCGGGCCTGTGGAGAACGCCGACGAGTGTCGGCGGCCCCTGCCAGACTGGACCCATGACCGAGGCACCTCCCCTCGTCGATGCGACGGACGTGATCCGGCTGGTGGGCCGGCCGGCGTTCGAGCGCGCCAAGAGCTCTGTCCGGTCGCAGCTCGTGCTCAGCACCGCGTGGAATCCCGTCGAGCACCGCCTGAGCGGGTCGGTCAAGGGCAGCGAGGCCGAGCCGTACGAGGCCGCGGTTACCCTCACGCCGGCGCGCGGCGACTACGGCCGGCCGACGCAGAGCACCTGCACGTGCTTCGTCGGCGAGGCCTGCAAGCACGTCGCTGCGCTCCTGCTCGCGGCGAACGCGGCGAAGGTGCAGCAGACCGTGACGGCGGGCGCGCAAGCCGTGTCACCGGGGGCGCCTCCCGACCCGGCCGTCCCCGCCTGGAAGTCCGCGCTCGACGCCCTCACCGGCACCCCGGCACCTCCGCGCGAGACGGCTACGCCGATGGGGCTCCAGTTCGAGCTCCGCGAGCGTGGTCGCACGCCCACCCAGCGCTGGGGAGCACCGACGTCCCGACCCGCCACGCCCCGCTCGGCCACGGCGGGCGGCAGCTTCCGGCTCGGTGTCCGGCCCGTCACGATGAGCGCTCGAGGCAACTGGACTCGCGGCTCCCTGACCTGGACCACCCTCCCGTTCTCGCTCAACCGTCTCGGCTCCAGCCCCGAGCAGCACCGCTGGTTCGGCCAGTTCCAGGCGCTTCACCGGTCCGCCCGGGAGGCGTACGTACCGGGCGAGGCCGACTGGCTGTACCTCGACGACTTCGCGAGCCCTCTGCTCTGGCCGCTGCTGGCCGAGGGCGCCCGGCTCGGCATCGGCTTCGTCACCGGCAAGCGCGAGACCGACGTGACCGTGGCCGACGAGGCGCGGCTCACGCTCGACGCCGCGCGTGCTCCGCTCCCGGCCGCCGCCGACGACGCGTCGATCCACCTCACTCCGACGGTGCTCATCGGCGAGCGCTCCCATCCCGCGCCGTTCGTCGGGGTCGTCGCCGACCACGGGGTCTACACGTGGGCCTTCACGCCCGCGCCGCACTTCACCCTCGCGCCGACGGGGCACATGACCGCCGAGCAGCGGGCTCTGCTGACCAGCCCGCGCCCGATCGAGGTTCCGGCGGCGGCGAGGGACGAGTTCCTGCAGGAGTTCTATCCCCGCCTCGCCTCGACGGTGGAGGTCGTCAGCTCGGACGCCTCGGTGGCGCTGCCCGAGATCGAGCCGCCGATGCTGACGCTCACCTGCACGTTCGAGGAGGGCGACCGCCTCGACCTCGAGTGGGCGTGGGAGTACGCCGGCCGCGTCGAGAGGCTGTCGGAGTACGCGGTGCCGGGCGATCTCGACGGCGTGCTGGGCGGCCCGCCTGCCAAGCTCGCGTTGCGCGGGCTCGACGCCGCGGAGTTCGTCGCCACGGTCCTGCCGGTGCTCGAGGCCCGCGACGACGTGCGCGTGCGCCAGGTCGGCGAGCGCCCCGACTACCGCGAGCTGACCGAGACGCCGCAGCTCACGGTGACCACGGTCGAGACGGACAAGCGCGACTGGTTCGACCTCGGCGTGCTTGTCACCGTCGAGGGCCGCACCATCCCGTTCACGCCGCTGTTCAGCGCGCTGGCCAAGGGCCGCGACAAGCTGCTGATGGTCGACAAGACGTACCTGTCGCTGAAGCAGCCGGTCTTCGACGAGCTCAAGCGGCTGATCGCCGAGGCCGAGGCGCTCGACGAGTGGAGCGCTGGTGGCGGTCCGGCGGGCGAGCTCCACATCAACCGGTACCAGGCGAGCCTCTGGTCGGAGTTCGAGGAGCTCGCCGACGCCAGCCACCAGGCCGAGTCGTGGCGCCGCACCGCCGAGGGGCTCAACGGCATCGCGGCCGGTGAGAGCATCCAGGCGACTCCGGTGCCCGACACCGTGCAGGCCGAGCTGCGGCCGTATCAGGTCGACGGGTTCCGGTGGCTGGCCTTCCTCTACGAGCACGGGCTCGGCGGCGTGCTGGCCGACGACATGGGTCTGGGCAAGACGCTGCAGACGCTCGCCCTGATGGAGCATGTGCGGCGGGGTTCCGGAGTTCCTGCGCCCCCGTTCTTGGTCGTCGCACCGACGTCTGTGGTCTCGAACTGGGTGGCCGAGGCGGCGAAGTTCACGCCGGGCCTCCGTGTCGCGGGCGTGACGACGACGGCGGCGAAGGGGCGGCTGAAGCTCGACGAGCTGGCTGCCGCGCACGACGTGATCGTCACGTCGTACGCGCTTCTGCGGCTCGACCTCGCCAGGTACGAGGCGGTGGACTGGGCCGGGCTCGTGCTCGACGAGGCGCAGATGATCAAGAACCGGCAGTCGAAGGCGCACAAGGCGGCCGTCGAGATCCGTGCGCCGTTCAAGCTCGCCATCACGGGCACGCCGCTCGAGAACGACCTGATGGATCTCTGGTCGCTCTTCCATGTGGTGTCGCCGGGTCTGCTGACGACGGGTCTGCGGTTCACCGAGGAGTACCTCAAGCCGATCTCGCAGCACGACCGGCCCGATCTGCTCGCTCGACTGCGGCGGCGCGTGCGACCGCTGATGCTGCGGCGCACCAAGGAGCTCGTGGCGTCCGACCTGCCCGAGAAGCAGGAGCAGGTGCTGCGCGTCGACCTCGCGCCGGCGCACCGCAAGCTCTACGACCTCGTGCTGCAGCGGGAGCGGATGAAGCTGCTCGATCTCGTCGACGACCTGGATCGCAACCGGTTCATCGTGTTCCGGTCGCTGACGCTGCTGCGGATGCTGGCGCTCGACGCGTCGCTCATCGACGCCGAGGCCTACGCCGACGTGCCGTCGTCGAAGCTCGAGGTGCTGCTCGAAGAGCTCGCCGACGTGGTGGCGGGCGGGCACCGGGCGCTGATCTTCAGCCAGTTCACGTCGTACCTCCGGCTCGTCCAGGCCCGGCTCGACGGCGCGGGCATCGCGCACACCTACCTCGACGGCTCGACGCGCCACCGCGCCGAGGTGATCGACGAGTTCAAGGCGGGGGCGGCGCCGGTCTTCCTGATCAGCCTGAAGGCCGGCGGGTTCGGGCTGAACCTGACCGAGGCCGACTACGTCTTCCTGCTCGATCCCTGGTGGAACCCCGCCTCCGAGGCGCAGGCCATCGACCGCACCCACCGCATCGGTCAGACCTCGAACGTGATGGTCTACCGGATGATCGCCAACGACACCATCGAAGAGAAGGTCATGGCCCTGAAGGAGACGAAGGCCAAGCTGTTCGACGCGATGATGGACGACGACGAGGCCGCGTTCGGCGGGTCCCTCACAGCGGCCGACATCCGAGGCCTGCTCGAGGGGTAGCCCTGGCTCGTGCGTGCCCTCGAGGGGGACGGGCCCTGTGGATAACTTCAGCGGGATGTCGGCGGCCCCTGCGAGAGTAGGGGCATGACAGACGGCACCACGACCATCGACGGCACCTCTCTCGACGCGGAGGCCCTCGAGCTCCTGCGAGCGCTGACCGGGCGCGACGACGCGGTGTTCCACGACGGGCAGCTCGAGGCGATTCGGGCGCTGGTGGCCGATCGTCGGCGAGCCCTGGTCGTGCAGCGCACCGGATGGGGCAAGTCAGCCGTCTACTTCATCGCAACTCTTCTGCTCCGGCGTCGCGGGGCCGGCCCGACCCTGCTCGTCAGCCCTCTGCTCGCCCTCATGCGCGACCAGGTGGCGGCCGCTGCGCGTGCCGGAGTGCGCGCCGCAGCGCTCAACTCGGCCAACGCGCACGAGTGGGGCGACGTGCGCGAGCGCATCGCGGCCGGTGAGGTCGACGTGCTGCTGGTGTCGCCCGAGCGGCTCAACAACCCGCGGTTCCGTGACGAGCAGATGCCCGAGCTGATCCGCACGCTCGGCATGCTCGTCGTCGACGAGGCGCACTGCATCTCCGACTGGGGCCACGACTTCCGGCCCGACTACCGGCGGCTGGCCGACCTCATCCGCACCCTGCCGCACGAGGTGCCGGTGCTGGCGACGACCGCGACGGCGAATGCCCGAGTCGTGGCTGACGTCGAAGAGCAACTGGGCGCAGGAACCCCGGTGCTCACCATCCGAGGCTCCCTCGCCCGAGCCTCGCTCCGGCTCGGTGTGCTGACCCTGCCCTCGAGCAGAGAGCGCCTCGGCTGGCTCATCGACCACCTCACCGACCTGCCCGGCTCGGGCATCATCTACACGCTCACCATCTCCGCCGCCGACGACACCGCGCGGCTGCTGCGTGACGCCGGGTACGACGTCGCCTCCTACTCCGGGCGCACTGATCCCGAAGAGCGCGAACGGCTCGAGCAGCGCCTTAAGACGAACGACCTGAAAGCGCTCGTGGCGACCAGCGCCCTCGGCATGGGGTTCGACAAGCCCGACCTCGGGTTCGTCGTACACCTCGGCGCGCCGAGCTCCCCCGTCGCGTACTACCAGCAGATCGGCCGCGCGGGGCGAGCCACCGACTCGGCCGATGTGCTGCTGCTGCCGGGGAGCGAAGACGGCGAGATCTGGCAGTACTTCGCGACAGCGTCCATGCCCTCCGAGGCGCGGGCGCACGCGGTGCTGTCCGCGCTCACCGACCTGCCCATGTCGACGCAGGCGCTCGAGGCCCGGGTCGACGTCAAGCGGTCGCCGCTCGAGCTCATGCTCAAAGTGCTCGACGTCGACGGGGCCGCCAAGCGCGTGCAGGGCGGCTGGATCTCGACGGAGACCGGCTGGAGCTACGACGCCGAGCGCTACGGCCGCATCGCCGAGGCCCGCGTCGCCGAGCAGAACGCGATGATCCGGTACGAATCGGGCGAGACCTGCCGCATGCAGCTGCTGCAGGCCGACCTCGACGACCCGGCCGCCGCACCTTGCGGTCGGTGCGACGTCTGCGCCGGAGCGTGGTACCCGGTCGACGTCGACTCATCCGCAGCCACGCAGGCCGCCGGCGCCCTCGACCGGGTCGGCGTCGAGATCGAGCCCCGCGCGCAGTGGCCGACGGGCGCCGACCGCGTGGGCCTGTCGGTGAAGGGCAAGATCAGCCCCGCCAAGCGCGTGGAGCCCGGCCGTGCCCTCGCCCGACTCACCGATCTCGGGTGGGGAACAACCCTCCGCACCACCTTCGCCCCGGCCACCCCCGACGCGCCGCTCAGCCGCTCCCTCCTCGACGGGTGCGTGCGCGTCCTCGCCGACTGGCCGTGGGAGGCCCGACCCACCGGCATCGTCGCGATGCCGTCGTCGACCCACCCGCAGCTCATCGCATCCCTGGCCGAGGCCCTCGGCGCCGTCGGCAGGCTTCCCGTGCTGGGCTCGCTCGCGTCGTCGCGCGTGGCCCCTCCCGGCCCGACCGGTGCGGCCGATTCCGTTCCGGCCAGGCGCGAGCGCGGCGGAAACAGCGTCTTCCGCCTCGCCGACGTCTGGGAGAGCGTGCACGTGCCGGCCGAGCTCGCCGCGACCCTCGCCGCCCACTCTGGCCCCGTCCTGCTCGTGGACGACCTCGTCGACAGCCGCTGGACCCTCACCGTGGCCGGCCGCGCCCTTCGTCGTGCTGGCGCCGACGCCGTGCTGCCCTTCGCGCTCGCCGTCGTCGGCTAGGGCGGGCGGGGCGTCGCGTCCGCGCGTCCGCGCGCCCGGCGCACGCTCGCGCCCGGCGCACGCTCGCGCCCGGCGCGCCCGGCGCACGCTCGCGCCCGGCGTCCGCACGCCCGCGCCTCGTGTTCACCTCAGCCCGACGCCGCGCCCCCGCACCACGATCGGGACTCCACACCACGCACGCGGCCGAACGCACCACGATCAGGACTCCACACCACGTCGTGCCGTGGTGCCGAGTCCCGATCGTGGGCCGGGCCCGACGACCGGCCGCCGATGCCCCCGATCGCGATACTCCGGCCCACGATCGCGACATGACACCACAATCCGGCTTGGTGTCATGTCGCGATCGTGGGCCGAGTTGCCGCGAAGGACACTCCGAGCCACCCCGCAGGCGCGCCGCGCTACTCCGGCGGCACCCCAGGCCCACTCGACTCTGCACCAGACCCACTCGACCCCGCACCAGCCCCACCAGCCCCACCAGACCCCGCCGGGCCCCCCGGCCACGCCGACCCACCACCTCCGAGCCGCCGCCGCACCCGCGCGATCGGCCCGGTGCGCGGCTCGCGCTCGAGCGGCGCGACGACCTCGCGGTCGTAGTGCGCGCTGAGCTCGGAGAGCAGGACGGCGCGCTGGGCGCGCGCGTACGCCCGCGACTCGCGACTGAACGCGACGACGGTTGCCCAGCACATCAGGATCATCACGATGCTGAAGGGCAGCGCCGTGGTGATGGCGGCGGTCTTGAGGGCGGTGAGGCCGCCGGCGACGAGGAGCGCGATGGCCACGAGCGCAGTGATGCCGGCGAAGAAGACGCGTATCCACGCCTTCGGCTCGATGTCGCCGCCGGTCGCGATCATCGCCATGACGAGCGCGCCGCTGTCGGCCGACGTCACGAAGAACACGGCGATGAGGATGATCGCACCCACGACGAGCACCGACCCGGCCGGCAGCGACCCCAGCAGCTGAAACAGAGCCCCCTCGACGTCGACAGCCCCACCCGAGCCGGCACCAGACCCACCGAAGACATCCCCAGCCCCACCCGAGCCGGCACCAGAACCACCGAACACAGCCCCAGCCCCACCCGAGCCAGCACCAGACCCACCGAGAGCACCCCCGATCAACCCGCCACCCCCGTACAGCTGCGCGAACAGCGCCGTCCCGCCCAGCACGCCGAACCACAGGAAGGTCAGCAGCGTCGGAATGAGCAGCACCCCGAAGACGAACTGCCGCACGGTGCGTCCCTTCGAGATGCGCGCGATGAAGATCCCGACGAACGGCGCCCACGACATCCACCAGCCCCAGTAGAACGTCGTCCAGGTGCCCTGCCACGCCTCGCCGCGCGCACCCGAGAACGCGCTGACCGTGAACGACAGCCCGACGAAGCCCTGCAGGTAGGCGCCGATCGACTGCACGAATTCCCTCAGCAGGAACTGCGTGGGCCCGACGATCAACACGAAGACGAGCAGTGCGCCCGCGAGCAGCAGGTTGAAGTTCGACAGGAGCTTCATGCCCCGCGCCACTCCCGTGACGAGCGAGACGACGGCGACGAGCGTGACGACGATGATCAGCACGATCTGCACAGTCAGCGACGACTGCACGAACCCGGTCTTCTCGAGCCCGGCGCTGATCTGCAGGACGCCGAGGCCGAGCGAGGTGGCGACGCCGAACAGCGTGCCGACGAGAGCGATGACGTCGATGAGGTTGCCCCACCCGCCGCGCACCCGCTTGCCGAGTACGGGCTCGAGCGCCCAGCGGATCGATACCGGCCGGCCCCGTCGGTGCACGGCGTAGGCGAGGGCCAGCCCGACGACCACGTAGATGCCCCATGCGTGCAGGCCCCAGTGCAGGAAGGTCTGCGTGATCGCCTCCTGCGCGAGGTGCGCCGGCGTGCCGGTGACGCCGGGGCGCGGGTCGGCGAAGTGGCTGAGCGGCTCCGACACCCCGTAGAAGACGAGTCCGATGCCCATTCCCGCGGCGAAGAGCAGCGAGAACCACGACGCCGTCGAGAACTCCGGCTTGTCGGTGTCGCGGCCGAGCACGATGTCGCCGTACCGGCTGAACCCCATCCAGATCGCGAAGCCGACGAAGCCCGCGGCGATCAAGACGTAGTACCAGCTGAAGTCGCGCACGATGGCGGTCTGCACGGCGGCGAACACGCCCTCGGCGGTGGCGGGTGCGGCCAGCGTGAAGGCGACGAAAGCGAGCACCAGCACGGCGGCGGGCCAGAACACCCAGCGCTTGACGGCGGGCGCACCTGAAATCCTGACAGCAGGCGCACCTGACTTCTGCGACGACATTCCGACCCCGATCCGTGGGAGGTGAGCCCACTGAAATGGAGTATGCCACGAGTCGCGGCAGCGAGTTCCTGCGCCAGAAGCAGAACTGCACGATCTGCAATCTCCCCCGCAGACGTAACCGCGCCAAAACCACGAGGGCAGGATGGCCCGAATCGCACGACCCGAGCAGTAGATACTCCGGAGGTCCTCATGGCTGCAACGACCCAAGCGCCCGCGCCCAAGCAGGAGACGGAGCTCAAGCGGGCGATCGGCCCGAAGCTCCTGCTGCTGTTCATCGTCGGAGACATCCTCGGCACGGGCGTCTACGCCCTCACCGGGCAGGTCGCGGCGGAGGTCGGCGGGGCCGCGTGGCTGCCGTTCCTCATCGCGTTCGGCGTCGCGCTGGTGACGGCCTTCTCGTACCTGGAGCTCGTGACGAAGTACCCGCAGACCGCCGGCGCCGCGCTCTACGTGCACAAGGCATTCGGCATCCACTTCGTGACGTTCCTCATCACGTTCATCGTGATGTGCTCGGGCATCACCTCGGCGGCGACGGCCTCCCGTGCGTTCGCGGCGAACCTGGCGGCTGGCATCGACGTCGAGCTCGGCAACGGCACGGTCATGCTGATCGCGATGGGCTTCATGCTGCTGGTGATGGCCATCAACTTCCGCGGCGTCTCCGAGAGCGTCAAGGCGAACGTCGTGCTGACGCTGGTCGAGCTGTCGGGTCTGGTGATGGTGATCCTGATCGGCTTCTACGCCATCTTCGGCGGCCGCGCCGACTTCTCGCGCGTGGTCATGTTCGAGACCCCGGGCGACAAGGCGCTGCTGCTCAGCATCTCGACCGCGACGAGCCTGGCGTTCTTCGCGATGGTCGGCTTCGAAGACAGCGTCAACATGGCCGAAGAGACGAAGGACCCCTCGAAGATCTTCCCGCGCGTCATGCTCACCGGCCTCGGCATCACCGCCGTCATCTACGTGCTCGTGTCGCTCTGCGCGGTCGCCGTGGTGCCGATCGGCCAGCTCGCCGACAACGAGACGCCCCTGGTGACGGTGGTCGAGACGGCGGCGCCGGGGTTCCCGATCGGATCCCTGCTGCCGTTCATCTCGATGTTCGCGGTCGCCAACTCGGCGCTCATCAACATGATGATGGCCAGCCGCCTGCTCTACGGCATGAGCAAGCAGCGCGTGCTGCCCGGCTTCCTGTCGAAGGTGCACGCGAAGAACCAGACGCCCTGGGCCTCGATCCTCTTCACGACCGGGATCAGCCTTCTGCTGATCGGCTACGTGTCGCTGTCGCCGGAGTCGCCGATCGTCGCCGTGCTCGGCGGAACCACCTCGCTGCTCCTGCTCGCCGTGTTCGCGGTGGTCAACCTCGTCGTCCTGAAGCTGCGGCGCGACACCGTGCCGCACGGCCACTTCCGCGCCGGCCGCGTGCTGCCCGTCATCGGGATCCTCGCCTGCCTGTGGCTGGTCCTGCCCTGGTCGTCGGGCCGCGGCTACGAGCAGTACGAGATCGCCGGCGCCCTCCTCGTCATCGGGATCGTGCTCTGGGGCGTCACCTTCTTCGTCAGACGGCGCGCAGGAACTGCAGCTCCCGAAGCTGCACCGGCGCCCGAAGACGAGCCCGCCGCCCGCCCCTGACGGCGCCGCACCCCGCCTGAATTGCCGCCCCGGCACCACCCACCCCTCCCGACCGACTACGGTTCATACAGTGAGTGACGAAAAAGCCCCGATCGAGACCGAGAATCCCGCAGCCGCAGAGAGCGGCGAGAGCGACCAGGTGACGTTCGCCGACCTGGGGCTGAGCGACGAGGTCCTGAAGGCCGTCCGCTCCATCGGCTACGAGACGCCGTCGGCGATCCAGGCCGCGACGATCCCGACGCTGCTCGCCGGCCGCGACGTCGTCGGCCTCGCCCAGACCGGAACCGGCAAGACCGCCGCCTTCGCGCTCCCCATCCTGTCGCGCCTCGATGTGTCGGCCAAGAAGCCGCAGGCGCTCGTCCTCTCCCCCACCCGCGAGCTCGCGCTCCAGGTCTGCGAGGCGTTCGAGCAGTTCGCGTCGGGCATGCGCGGCGTCCACGTGCTCCCCGTCTACGGCGGCCAGGCCTACGGCGTGCAGCTGTCGGCTCTCCGCCGCGGCGTCCACGTCGTCGTCGGCACCCCCGGCCGCATCATGGACCACCTCGCCAAGGGCACGCTCGACCTGTCCGAGCTCAAGTACCTCGTGCTCGACGAGGCCGACGAGATGCTCAAGATGGGCTTCGCCGAAGACGTCGAGACGATCCTCGCCGACACCCCCGACGACAAGCAGGTCGCGCTGTTCTCGGCGACAATGCCGTCGCAGATCCGCCGCATCTCGAAGCAGTATCTGAACGACGCCGAAGAGATCACGGTCAAGCAGAAGACCACCACGTCGGCCAACACCACCCAGCGCTACCTGATGGTGTCGTACCCGCAGAAGGTCGATGCCCTCACGCGCATCCTCGAGGTCGAGAACTTCGAGGGCATGATCATCTTCGTCCGCACCAAGAGCGAGACCGAGACGCTGGCCGAGAAGTTGCGCGCCCGCGGGTACTCCGCCGCCGCCATCTCGGGAGACGTCGCCCAGGCGCAGCGCGAGCGCACCGTCAACCAGCTCAAGTCGGGCAAGCTCGACATCCTGGTCGCCACCGACGTCGCGGCCCGCGGCCTCGACGTCGACCGCATCAGCCACGTCGTCAACTACGACATCCCGATCGACACCGAGTCGTACGTCCACCGCATCGGCCGCACCGGTCGCGCAGGCCGCTCGGGCGCGGCGATCAGCTTCGTCACGCCCCGCGAGCGCCGCCTCCTCGGTGCGATCGAGAAGGCCACTCGCCAGCCGCTGACGCAGATGCAGCTGCCGACCGTCGAAGACGTCAACGTGACCCGCCTGACCCGCTTCGACGACTCGATCACCGAGGCGCTGTCGCAGGAGGCGCGGATCTCGGACTTCCGCGACATCATCGCCCACTATGTCGAGCACCACGACGTGCCCGAGGCCGACGTCGCCGCCGCCCTCGCCGTCGTCGCCCAGGGCGACACCCCGCTGCTGCTCGACCCGGCCGCCGAGCGCGCCGCGCGCCCACCGCGCGAGGAGCGCCCCGCCCGCGACGGAGACCGTCCGGCCCGCTCGTTCGACCGCGACGACCGCGGCGAGCGCCCCGAGCGCCGCCCCCGCTCGAACGCGCCGATGACCGCCTACCGCATCGAGGTCGGTCGCCGCCAGCGCGTCGAGCCGCGCCAGATCGTCGGCGCACTGGCCAACGAGGGCGGACTGTCGCGCGAGGACTTCGGCGCCATCCAGATCCGCCCCGACTTCTCGATCGTCGAGCTCTCGTCGGAGGTCGGCCAGGACATGCTCGACCGCCTCGCCGACACCCGCATCAGCGGCAAGCTCATCGAGATCCGTCCCGATCGCCGTGGTGCCGGGGTTGCGCGTCCGCCGCGCGAGTCCGACCGCGGGTCGCGCGACGAGCGGCCGGCGCGCAAGCCGCGCTACTAGAAGTCCTGCGGGCCCTGCCGCGGGTTGCGTCCAGGCGCGCGCGCTCGACGGGGTTGGGTGTGCGCTCCGACGGCAGGTTGCCGGCGGCAGTTCCTGCGCTTCCCGGACTCTTCGGCGAGGTGGCCCCCACCGTCGCCTCGCCGCCCGCGACCCGACGCGCAAGGCCACCTCGCGCGGCTCGACCGGCAACGCCACCTCGCGCGGCTAGACCGGCAACGCCACCTCGCGCGGCTAGACCGGCAACGCCACCTCGCGCCGCCAGACCCACGGCCCGGGCCAGACCACCCTGCAACCGGATACCCTCACCGCATGGACGATCTCACAGTCGAGCTGGCATCCGTCGGGCCCGCCGCCTTCACCGCATCTGACTACAGGCCGACTCGCGTACGGCACGTGGTGCTCTTCCGCTTCGGGCCGGAGGCGACGCAGGAGCAGCGCGACGAGGTGACTCGGCGGTTCCGGCAGCTGCGCCACTCGGTCCGGCCCGACGGCGCCCCGTACATTGTGTCGATCGAGGCGGGCCCGCAGTCGAGCGGCGAGAATGCCGGACACGGCTTCGAGGTCGGCTTCGTCGTGACCTTCGCGTCGGAGGGCGACCGCAACTACTACGTCGGCGCCCCCGTGCAGAGCGACCCCGCGTTCTTCGACCCGGAGCACGCCGCCTTCAAGGAGTTCGTCGGCCCCCTCCTCGAGACCGGCGGCCGCGGCGCGCTCGTGTTCGACATCGTCGACGACGGCGACTCCTGAGAAGCGCGGTCAGTTCCGCAGCTGCCGCGGCAGGTCGTCGATGCGCGCCATCTCGTCGTCGTCGAGGGCGAACCCGTCGAGGTCGATGTTCTCTCGGATCCGCTCCGGGTTTGACGACCGCGGAATCGCCACGATCCCCTTCTGCACGAGCCACCGCAGAGCGACCTGCGCGCTCGTGACGCCGTGATCAGATGCGATGGCACCCAGCGCAGGATCCCGCAGCACCGGCCCACCCTGCCCCAGGGGCGAGTACGCGGTCGTCGAGATCCCCCGCTGGCGGTTCTCCTCGACGAGCTCCGCGCGCTGGCGGCGGGGGTGCAGCTCGATCTGGTTGACGGCCGGCACGACGTCCGACCCCTTCGCGAGGGCGTCGAGGTCGGCCGCGTCGAAGTTCGAGACCCCGATGGCGCGGACCTGGCCGGCGTCGAGGAGTTCCTGCATCGCGAGCCAGGTCTCGAGGTTGGTCTTCGCGTTCTGCGGCCAGTGGATCAGGAGGAGGTCGATGACGTCGACTCCGAAGTTCTTGCTGGAAGCGTGGAAGGCGCGGCGGACTCCCCCGTCAGACATGTCGGTGCGCCAGATCTTCGTCGTGAGGAAGCGGTCGGCCGGGGCGAGGCCCTCGTCGGCCAGACCCGCGGCGACGTCGCGCTCCGTGTGGTACATCGTGGCGCTGTCGAACGCCGGGTAGCCGGCCGCAGCAGCAACGGCGACCGCCTCGCGGTTCACCTGCCAGGTGCCGAAGCCGATGGCGGGCATGGCGACGCCCGGGGCGTTGGGCAGGGGGACGGTCAGGTCGACGATGCTCATGCGGAGGGCCCTCTCACTCGGGGCCGTCTTCACGACCCGTCCTGATTCTGTCGTACCCGCTCGGAGGCGGGCCTGTCTCAGCACGGGCGGTTCGCGGCGGAGCGCCCCGCACCTGTCGCGAGATGGCCTCCGCTGTCGCCGTGCCGGATCGCAGGCGACGGCGAGGGCCATCTCGCCGGCAGCGCCACGCCCGCACGAACGAAGACGGCCGCCCGTAGGCGACCGTCTTCACAAGCGCGTCGTTAGCTGACACTGGTCGGGCTGACAGGATTTGAACCTGCGACCCCTTGACCCCCAGTCAAGTGCGCTACCAAGCTGCGCCACAGCCCGAGATTGCTCTTCGTGATGAAGTGCGACCCGGTGTTGCCCCGACCGAGGCAACCGGACCAGCATACCCGACTCCGGCGCCCGCTCCGAACCACTCCTGCATCGGCGGAGGTGCGGCGACCCCCGACCCGCGCCGTAGGCTGGGGGCACGATGAGAGCGACGCACGTGAAGCCCGCGACGACGGTGATCGCGGTGGCGATCCTGAGTTCCTGCGCCCTGGCTTTGACGGGGTGCTCGACGGGATACCCGAGTATCGAGGGCGTGTGGCGGGCCAGCGACGGCTCGGCGAACAAGACCGTCAGCGACGACGGAAACTGCACGAACATGCTCTACAAGGGCGCGACCATGATCGAGATCGCGAAGCCGGGCATGTGCCACATCACGGGCTCGGACGGCACCGGGTACACGCTCGAGGTCGAGCAGGGCGGCACGACTGTCGACTACACGGCGACGTTCTCGAAGAACGACTCGACGATGACGCTCTCCCGCGTCGGCGATGACTTCGTGACACTGACCAGGGTGCCCAGCGCCCACTGACCACCCGGGGCGCTCCCGCGGGCCCTCTCGCACGGCGGGCTCAGCCCCGCGCGCCGCGAGTTCGCAAGGATCGCGCGGCGGGGCGTCCTTGTCGGCGTCGCACCCGCGCCCCGGGATCCTCGTGGGGCATGCACGATTCGCCCGAAATCCTCGCTCGCGTACACGGCGTCCTTAGATAAGGACGACGACGACGACGCCCCTCACGCGTGATGCGCGCAGTGATCCCCCATCGGCTCCATCGGCAGGTCGAGCATGGGGTTGCCGTCGAAGAACCCGACGGGCTTGAGGTGGAACCCGGCGCGCGCGACCGGCATCACGGGCCAGTCCTCAGGCCGCACGACGTGGTGCACGCCGACGGTGTACCAGCAGACGACGTCCTGGTCTTCGAGCGGCCGGTCGCCCTCGATGAAGCGCGAGACGCCCTGGTCGACGGGCTGCTGCGCGATGTACTCGCCGGCCGCGTACCGCTCGCGCGGTGAGTACTGCGTCACCCAGAGCTGCTTCGTCGCGAAGGCTCCGCGCTCGCGCTGCTGCGACCCGGGCATCGCGAAGAAGGGCGCGGCCGCGCCGGGCTCGATCAGGTAGCCGGGGCGCCCGCCGATGCCGTTGAGAGTGTCGGACGACGTCACCAGCCAGGTGCGCGCGGTCTGCGGCGACGCCTCGCGGGCCGCGCCGGCCTCGGAGGTCAGGCGGGTGCGCGACACCTTCCACGCGCTCCCCCACGGGTTCTCTGGCCCCGCCGGGACAGCCGCCGAGTTCAGCTCGTCGACGTTGTTGCGCTGGCCGTCGACCTGCATGTCGAGGCGCACCGAGAAGAAGTGCTGGTGGTGCGGGCCGTAGAGCTGGGGCGCGACCTGCGTGCCGAAGCCGGGCTCGCCGCCGGGGGCGACCGCACCCTCGAGCAGGGCGCCGGTCGAGATGATGCCGGTGAGCTTCACCTCGAGCTCGATGGAGCCGTCGAGGTGCAGGTTCCAGTAGAAGCCGTAGTCGTAGTTGCCGACGGTGACGAAGAACGAGATGACGAGGCGGCGGTTGCGGCGCACCTCGCCGCGGCCGTCGCGGTACTCCGTGTGCTTCCAGCCGATGCCGGCGTCCTCCTCGTGGATGCAGATCCCGTTCGGGATCGTGATCGCGCCGCCGTCCTGGTCGTTCACCACGGCGTCGAGGTAGAGGATCTCGCCGACGCAGTCGCAGCCGAGCTCGAGCGAGTTCGCGAGCACTCCGAGGCCGTACTCGCCTTCGTCGAAGACGTTCTTGTTCCAGTGCGTAGCCGCGGGGTCGCCGTAGGGCACGTACATCTCGGCGACCGACCCGCGGTAGAGCACCGGCCGCAGGCGGCCGTGGTCGTCGTACCGGACATCCTGCAGCACCACGCCCTCCCGCGGCGTGTAGCCGACGTTAAGCCGCCACGGGCCCCAGCTCAGCGAGTGCCCCTCGAGCACCACGCTCGACCCCTCGGGCTGGCTGATCTCGATCGGCTTCATCGGCGCGCGGGCCGCGGTGAGCGGCGGGTACTGGCCGTCGCGCGACCAGAGCGCCTCCTCGAAGTTTCCGTTGGTCGGCGGCAGCGGCACGACGCCGTGGTCGACGACCTCCAGTACCTCCCAGGTGTCCATGTCGATGGTCACGATCAGGCCCTCGACGGGGTGCGCGTAGCCGTTGTCGTACTGCCCGCGCCGCACGAAGGTCAGCAGCCGGGCGAGGCGCCGCGTCGGGGCGTCGCCCTCGCCGGTGTAGCCCGACGACCACTTGTCGATCATGGCGCCGCTGAAGTCGTCGACCCCGCGCAGCCGCATGGCGGCCTGCCAGCGCGGGTCGGCGCGCACCAGCTCCTCGGACTTGTCGAACTCCTCCACCGTGATCGGCGGCTGCACGCCCTCGATGTGCTCGAACGACACCACGGCGTCCTGCGTCAGCGACACGATCGCCTCGTACGTCGCGTGCTCGGCCGTCTCGCGGATCACCGCGAACCCCTGGCGGTCCCACGCGTCGCCGGGCCGCCAGGCGACGACCTCCGCCTTGGGCGGGTCGAACGTCTCGATGAAGACGAACCGCGAAGTGGCCTTCAGCCCGTGATCCCGGCGCAGGATCCGCGCCACCCCGGCGATCTCGGCCGCCGACAGCGGCTCGAGCGGGTGCGCGGCGGGGCCGGCGTCGCTCGTGCGGGCGGCGTCAGCGGGCACCGCGTCGTCGTGGTGGGCGTGGCCGGCGTGCGCGTCGTGGCCGGCGTGCGCGTCGTGATCGCCGTGCGCGTCGTGGTCATGGCCGGCGTGCTCGGGCGCGGTGTCGTCGGCGTCGGCGTGGTCGGCGTCGGGCGGGGTGTGGGTCACGGGCGGTCCTCCGAGGCGGGGCTGGGGGCCGCGGCGACGTCGCCGGGCCGGCGTCCGTCGACCGTACCGACGGGGCGGGCCCCACGCCCACTGCCGAAACGGCGCGCAGGGTCGCCGTTTCGGCGGCGGCCGGCCGGCGCTACCCCTGCGACGCCGGCACGGCCCGCGTCGCCCGCGGCCGCGCGAGCAGCACGACGAGCACCAGCGCCGCGAGGGCGAGCGCGACGATCGCCGGGGCTCCCACGTCGACCGCGTGCGCGAGCCCGCCGGCGGTGGCCTCGGCTCCGAGCCACAGCGCGGCGGCCCCCTGCACCAGGTAGGCGACGAGGTAGACGGCCGACAGGGTTCCGGCGCGGTGGTGGGCGGGGGCGTAGCGGCTGACGATCTGGAGGCCGGCGGCGAACAGGAGGCTGTAGGCGACGCCGCCGAGCACGCAGAACACGAGGAAGAGCCCGAGCGAGTGCAGCGACGCGGCCAGGATGAGCGAGCCGAACCCGGCGGCGGCCGCGACGAACGCGATCGGGGTGGCCACGACGAGCGGGATCCTGCGCGATGCCAGCGCGACGACGCCGATCACGACCATCGACAGGGCGATGATGGCGCCGGTCACGAACGCGTTGTCGCTGCCGACGAGCTGCTTGCCGATCGACGCGCCGAGCGACAGCACCACGGCGCCGAGCGCGTACGAGGCGCTCACGCACACCGCCGCGGCGGCGACCGCGCCCCACAGGGCCTTCGGAACGTGGATGCCACGAGGTCGCCAGCGCGCGCCGCCGGCGGGGCGATCCGGCTCGAGGCGCCAGACCAGCACGAGCACGACGGCCTCGACGGCGAGCAGCACCCAGTAGGTGAGGTGCAGCGGGAACGGCGCGTACTGCACCAGCGCGCCACCCAGCAGGGTCGCGAACACGAGGCCGACCGCCGTCGACGCGGTGCTGATCGCGCCGGTGCGGGCCGAGTTGACCGGACCGGCGATGTCGATCATCTTCGCGGTTGCGGGGCTGAGCGACAGGCCGACTCCGAGGCCCATGAACCCACGGCCGATCAGCACCCAGACGACCCCGGGCGCGAGCGCGAACAGCAGCACGCCGACGATCGACGCGAGCACGCCCAGCAGGATGCTGCCTCGGCGCCCGATCGTGTCGCTGAGGTCGCCGAAGACGAGCAGCACGATCACGAGCACGAGCGGGTAGACGGCGAAGATGGCGGTCGTCGCGAACGGCGAGAGGTGCCAGTCGGCGGAGTAGAGCGGGTACACCGGCGTGGCCGCCCCTGACGTCCACAGCGCGAGGGCGAGGACGGCGGCGCAGGTCCAGAAGGCGAGACGGCTCGAAGCGGGCATGGGGCGACCCTAGCAGGGCTGGATACGGAAAACCAAGTGAGCTATCGTTGTCCCATGTCCCCGCGCCCCTGCCCCGACCCCACCTGCGGCATCGCCCAGAGCCTCGACGTCCTCGGCGAGCGCTGGGCCCTCCTCGTGGTGCGCGACGCGTTCCTCGGCAGAACCCGCTTCTCGGAGTTCCGCGCCTCCCTCGGCGTCTCTCCCGACGTGCTGACGACCCGCCTCGCGACCCTCGTCGAGTACGGGGTGCTCGAGCGGCAGACCTACCGCGAGCCCGGCGAGCGCGAGCGCGACGAGTACGTCCTGACCCCGGCCGGTCGCGAGCTGGCGCCGGTCCTGGCGGCACTCGGCCGGTGGGGCAACGACCACCGCCCGGTCGAGGGCGCAGGAACTCGCCTCTCGTACCGGGCCGCCGACACCGACGAGCCGCTGCGCCTGGCGTTCGTCGACCCAGCCGGGCGTGCTGTCGCGCCGTCGGCGGTGCGCGTCGAGCGGCGGCCGGTCGCGGCCCCGTAGCCGTCGCGCCGCCCGCGCCGCCGCGCCCCGCCGTCCGCCCGTGCACTCGCACGGCTAACCGTTTCGCGCGTCGCTAACCAACGCGACGGTTAGCGGCGCGTGAAACGGTTAGCTGAGCCCCTCCAGGCCGGCCAGCGGCCACGGCTGCCGCCCGCGCGGCCGCCGACCTCAGCCCCGCGCTGGCGGCGGGAACGCCGACCGCATCGTCGGCGACGACAGCTGCACGGCGACCCCGACCATGAGCGCCGAGAACACGAGCTGCTCGACGACCATCCACGTCGGGTACAGCCCCGGGAAGCTCGCGACGACAACCGTGACGAGCGGGAAGATCCGCGAGAACAGCCGCATCCGCGCGAACGCCCAGTAGTAGCCGAGCTGGGCGCGCCAGGCGAAGACGTAGAGCGACAGCGTCAGGAGCAGCACCACCGTGGAGCGGAACCACACAGCCCACGGCACCTTCACCCCGTGCGACGCGAGCACCACGGCGATGACGATCGCGGCGAGCCCGACCGCCGTCTCGCCGACGAGCAGGGCCCGGATGCGCTGGAAGGCCCGGACCGTCAGAGGGTGCGACCGCATGTCCTCGCGCACGACATAGGCGTGCTGACGGCCGCCGGCGAGCCGGTCGACGCGGAACCGGCCGAACAACCCGTCGAGCAGCGCTCCGAACGTGCCGGGGGTCGGCGTCGATGCGGTGGCCATGCCGTCCATTCTCGCCCATTCCCGCACCCGCGCCTCGCCTGCACAGACAGAATCGGCCTCGACGCCAGTCCGCGGACTGCCGTCGAGGCCGATTCGATGGGCCCAGGCCTACGCGCGCTTGCGCTTCTCGCGCACGCGCATGTTCACGGTGATCGGCGTGCCTTCGAAGCCGAAGATCTCGCGCAGGCGCCGGGTGATGAAGCGGCGGTACTGCGGGTCGAGGAACCCGGTCGTGAAGAGCACGAACGTCGGCGGACGGTTGGCCGCCTGCGTGCCGAACAGGATGCGGGGCTGCTTGCCGCCGCGCACGGGGTGCGGGTGCTCCTGGGTGAGCTCGGCGAGCAGGGCGTTGAACTTTCCGGTGGGCACGCGGGTGTCCCACGACTCGAGGGCGAGCTCGAGCGCGGGCACGAGCTTCTCGAGGTGGCGGCCGGTCTTGGCCGAGATGTTGACGCGCGGCGCCCAGGAGACGTGATCGAGGTCCTGCTCGATCTCGCGCTCGAGGTAGCGGCGGCGATCTTCGTCGAGGAGGTCCCACTTGTTGAACGCCAGGACCAGAGCGCGCCCGGACTCGAGGACGAGGTCGATGATGCGGAGATCCTGCGTCGAGATCGTCTCTGTCACGTCGAGGACCACGACAGCGACCTCGGCCTTCTCGAGAGCGGCAGACGTGCGCAGCGATGCGTAGAAGTCGGCGCCCTGCTGGAGGTGGACGCGCTTGCGGATGCCGGCGGTGTCGACGAAGGTCCAGATGCGGCCGCCGAGCTCGACCTGCTCGTCGACGGGGTCGCGGGTGGTGCCGGCCATCTCGTTGACGACGACGCGCTCTTCGCCGGCCGACTTGTTGAGCAGCGACGACTTGCCGACGTTCGGGCGACCGAGGATCGCGACGCGGCGGGGGCCGCCGATCTCTTCTTTGGCGACCTTCGAGACGGCCGGGAGCATCGTCATGGCCTTGTCGAGCAGGTCGGCGACGCCACGGCCGTGGAGGGCAGAGACCGGGAACGGCTCGCCGAGGCCGAGGCTCCAGAGCTCGGCCGCCTCGATGGCCTTGCGGTCGTCGTCGGTCTTGTTGGCCACGAGCAGCACGGGCTTGTGGGTGGCGCGGAGCATCCGCACGACGTGCTCATCGGTCGCGGTGGCCCCGACGTTGACGTCGACGACGAACAGCACGGCGTCGGCGAGGTCGACCGCGATCTCGGCCTGCATCGCGACGGAGGCGTCGATGCCGAGCGCGTCGGGCTCCCACCCGCCGGTGTCGACGACGGTGAAGCGGCGTCCGCCCCACTCGGCCTTGTACGAGACGCGGTCGCGGGTGACGCCGGGCTTGTCTTCGACGACGGCCTCACGGCGGCCGATGATGCGGTTGACGAGCTGCGACTTGCCGACGTTCGGGCGGCCGACGATGGCGAGCACCGGGAGCGCGGGCGCGTAGGTGATCGCGTTCGGGTCCCACTCCGACGCGTCGAGCACGTCGAGGTCTTCGTCTTCGAGCTCGTACGCCTCGAGGCCCTGGCGGAGCGACGCCGCGCGCTGGTCGGCGTCGACGTCGTCGAGGGTCGCCAGGCGGTCGGCCATGGAGTCGTCGAACTCCGGGAAGTCTTCTTTTTCGTTCGCCATGCTGGCTCCTTGCGGTTTGGTGCCCGCGCGCTCAGCCTTCGGCGGCGGGCGCCGTGGCAGTGGAACGCACGAGCTCGACCACGGCCGAGACGGTCTGATCGAAGTCGAGATGAGTGGAGTCGAGGGTGGTGACGCCGGGAGCGGCTGTCATGAAATCGACCACCTTGCTGTCCTGCTGGTCTCTCCTGGTCAGCTGCCGGGCTGTTTCTTCGGCACTCTGCCCCGTGATCTCCGCGGAACGCCTCGCCATTCTAGCCTCTTCGGACGCCGTGAGCAGGATTCGCACCTGAGCGTCCGGTGCGACCACCGTGGTGATGTCGCGCCCCTCGGTGACGACGCCGGGTTTCGACGTCGACGAGATCACGCCGCGAAAGAGGGAGACCAGGAACTCGCGCACCTCGGGAATCTTCGACACGTGCGCGACCGACTGTGTCACGCGCGGCGTCCTGATCTCGTCGGTGACGTCGACGCCTGCGACCTTCACGAAGTACTCGTCGGGGTCGATGCCGATCTCGTAGTCGAAGCTCGGGATGGCAGCCACCACCGCGGCGGGGTCGGTCAGATCGACGTCGGAGTTCGCGACGTGCAGCGCGAAGGCCCGGTAGGCGGCACCGGTGTCCTGGTAGTCGAAGCCGAGCGCCCGAGCGGCCGCCTTGCTGACACTGGACTTGCCGCTGCCGGCGGGGCCGTCGACGGCCACGACGACCGGGCGGTAGAGGTCGCTGGCGCGGTACCGCGCGAGGAGGTCGCTCTTGAAGGCGGCGAGCTCGGCGGACGTCTGCGGGTTCGAGTTCTGGGGGTTCGATTTCTGGGGAAGGTCTGCGTTGCTCACTGTGCTCCTGCGATGGTCCA
Organism: Frondihabitans sp. OV104; assembly: GCF_057787745.1. Lineage (NCBI taxonomy): Bacteria > Bacillati > Actinomycetota > Actinomycetes > Micrococcales > Microbacteriaceae > Frondihabitans > Frondihabitans sp. OV104. The sequence goes on along the minus strand of NZ_CM173541.1, from coordinate 704,400 downwards.
CCCGCGGCGGACCAGGTCGTCGATCAGTCGTTCTTCGTGCTCGGGCACGACGCTCACCTCGGCGAGGCCGAACTGGGCGCCGGGCGAGTGCTCCAGGCGGAGGTCCTCGAGGTTGACCCCGATCTCGCCGATCTCGGTCAGCAGGCGTCCGAGCTGGCCGGGGGTGTCGTCGACGAGCACCACCACCTGCGTGAACACCTTCTTTTGGCCGTGCTTGCCGGGCAGGCGGGCCACACCCGCGTTGCCCGAGCCGATCGCCTCGGCGACGACGCGGAGCGAGCCCGGGTCGGCGGGCGCGTCGAGTGCGGCGATGACGCCGTCGAGGTCGTCGCGGTAGGCGCGCAGCACGGTGGCGACCCCGGCCGCGTTGGCGCCGAGGATCTGCACCCAGAGCGCTGGATCGCTGGCAGCGATCCGCGTCACGTCGCGGACGCCCTGGCCGGCGAGGCCGAGCGAGGCGTCCGGAGCGTCGCGAAGGCGCGCCGCCATGAGCGACGCCACGACCTGCGGGGCATGCGACACGACGGCGACTCCGGCGTCGTGGTCTTCGGGAGTCATCTCGATCGGGGTCGCGCCGAGGTCGAGGACGAGGTCTTCGAGGGCCGCCGCAGCGCGGTAGCTGATGCCGTCGTGCCCCGCGATCACCCAGGGGCGCCCGACGAACAGGTCGGCGCGCGCCGAGACGGGGCCGCCGCGCTCGCGCCCGGCCATGGGGTGCGAGCCGATGTAGCGCGAGACGTCGGCGCCGCGGCGCTCGAGCTCGCGCAGGGGCTCCACCTTCACGCTGGCGACGTCGGTCACCAGGGCTGCGGGGTAGGACTCCAGCTCGCGCTCGACGATGTCGGCCGTCACGTCGGGCGGCACGCACACGACGATCAGCGTGGGCTCGTCGCCCTCGGCGGGAGCGCGGCCGGCGCCGTAGTCGATCGCGAGGCGGCGGGCCGACGGCGAGGCGTCGTCGAGGATGACCTCGACCCCCTGCTGCCGGAGCGCGAGGCCGATGCTGGCGCCGAGGAGGCCCGATCCGACGATCCGGACGACTCCGGCCAGGCGCTTGGAGTCGTCGCTCACCGGTCGCCTCCGGGTCGCTGCCCGCCCGGGCGCTGGCCCTTGCGGCGCTGCTCCTGCTGGCGGCGCACCTCCGAGCGGCGGCTGGGCGCCGGGGCGCGGCCGCCGGTCACGTCGCCGTTGACGGCCACGCGGCGGTTTCCGTCGCTGTCGTACTGCTTCTTCGGCACGCGGCGAGCGCCGGCATCGGACGCCTCGGCGGCACCGCGACGGCTCTCCTCGCGGGCGTCGAGCTCGGGCTCGTACTCCTCGTCGTCTTCGTCGTAGTACTCCTTGTCGCTCTCGGCGACGTCGTCCTCGACGTCGGCGACGAGCTCGACCCCCGTCGAATCCATGGCGTCCTGCACCACGGCCGCCACGACAGCCGACGGCTCGGCGGGAGCGATTCCGGCGTCGCGCGCGATCGTCAGGATGTCGCCCAGCTCGTCGCGGGTCAGGTCGCGGACCTCGCCGATGCGCAGCGACCCGAGGTGCAGCGGGCCGAACGAGCGGCGCACGAGGTCGACGACGGGGTGGCCCACAGCGTCGAGCATGCGCCGCACGATGCGGTTGCGGCCGGAGTGCAGAGTGATCTCGATGATGCTGGTGCCGCCCGCACGACCCGTGCCGCGGTCGACGATGCGCGCGGAGTCGGCGTGGATCGGCCCGTCGTCGAGCTCGATGCCCGCCATGAGCCTCTTGGCCGTGGCCGGAGTGATCGAGCCCTCGACCTTGGCGATGTACGTCTTCGTCACGCCGAACGACGGGTGCGCCAGCACATGAGCGAGCTCGCCGTCGTTGGTGAGGATGAGGAGCCCGCTGGTCTCGGCGTCGAGGCGGCCGACGTTGAAGAGGCGCTCCGGGTAGTGACGCGTGAACTCCGTGAGGTCGGGGCGGCCCCGCTCGTCTTTCAGCGACGAGACGACGCCGACCGGCTTGTTGAGCATGAGGTAGCGGCGCGACGTGTCGAGCTGCGCGGCCTGGCCGTCTACGACGACCTTGTCGACCGCGGGGTCGACCCGGCGGCCCGGCTCGGTCACGACGACGCCGTTGACCGTGACGCGCCCGGCGGCGATCAGGTCTTCGCTGACGCGGCGGCTGGCGATGCCGGCGGCGGCCATGACCTTCTGCAGGCGCTCGCCCTGTTGCTCGTTCTTATCGGACATCCTCGAACCCTCCGGCTCCATCGGGAAGCAGCGGCGAGATCAGCGGCAGGTCGTCGAGCGAGTTGATGCCGAGATGCGTCAGAAGCAGCTCCGTGGTCTCGTAGTTGATCGCCCCGGTCTCGGCGTCGGTGAACGACTCCGTGATGAGACCCCGCCCGAGCAGCGTGCGCACGACGCTGTCGACGTTGACCGCGCGGATCTGCGCGATGGCCCCGCGGGTGATCGGCTGCTTGTACGCGATCACGGCGAGCGTCTCGAGCGCAGCCTGCGACAGCTTCGTCGGGTTCTGCGTCAGCACGAAGTCGCGCACGATGGGGTCGAACTCCTCGCGCACGTAGAAGCGCCAGCCGCCGCCGACCTCGCGCAGCTCGAACCCGCGCCGCACTCCCCCGGCGTCGCCGTCGAAGTCGGCCACGAGGTCGTCGACGGCCTGTCTGACCGCAGGAACGGGCGCACCCACCGCCGTGGCCAGCGCCACGAGGCTCTGCGGCTCGTCGGCCACCATCAGGATGGCCTCCAGCGTGCGGGCGATGGGCACGCCGGGGGCGGGCTGATCCTGCGCCGCGTGCTTCTGCCCGGGCTCGTGCAACTGCTCTGCGGCTTGGCTGTCAGCCGTCATAGTCGGCCCCCAGGTTGGCGAGGTTCTCTTCGGTCCAGTGCTCCGCCGTCCAGCGGATGGTGAGGTCGCCCAGCGGCTCGAGCTGCTCGAAGCTCAGCGACGCGTGGCGGTACAGCTCGAGGATCGCGAGGAAGCGGGCGACCACGACGCCCTTGACGTCGACCCCGTCGATCAGCTCGCGGAAGCTCATCACGGCGCCGCGGCGGAGCATCGACACGACGATCGCGGCCTGCTCGCGGATGCTCACGAGCGGGGCGTGCAGGTGGTCGAGCCCGACGGTGGGCTCGTCGCGCGGCGTCATCGCCAGAGCCGCGATCGCCGCGAAGTCGTCGACCGAGAGGGTCCAGACGAGCTCGGGAGTCGAGACGCGGAACTTCTGCTCGAGGCGGACGCTGCGCGCGTGGCGGTCGCCCTCGGCCTCGCCCCGCGAGGCGAACCACTCGGCGGCCTGCTTGAACGCGCGGTACTGCAGCAGGCGCGCGAACAGGAGGTCGCGGGCCTCGAGGAGCGCGACGTCTTCGGCGTCGACGAGCTCGCCCTGGGGCAGGAGGCCCGCGACCTTGAGGTCGAGCAGGGTCGCTGCGACGACGAGGAACTCGCTGGCGCGGTCGAGCTCTTCATCGGAGTCGAGGCGGCGCAGGTACGAGAGGAACTCGTCGGTCACGGCGCTGAGGGCGATCTCGGTGATGTCCATCTCGCGCTTCGTGATGAGCGAGAGCAGGAGGTCGAAGGGCCCCGAGAAGTTCGTCAGGCTGACGCGGAAGGCGGAGTCGGTCGACGATTCGACGTCGGCGGCGACATCGGCCGGGTCGGCGGCAGCTGTCTCAGGCTGCGGCGCCACGGGCGATGAGCTCTCTGGCCAGCTGGCGGTAGGCCTCGGCGGCGGGGTGCGACGGAGCGAACTGGTTGATGGGCGCTGCGGCGACCGAGGCGTCGGGAAACTTCACGGTCCGCGTGATGACGGTCTCGAGCACCCGGTCGCCGAACGCGTCGACGACGCGCTCCAGCACCTCGCGGCTGTGGAGGGTGCGCGAGTCGTACATGGTCGGGAGGATGCCGTCGAGCTCGATGTCTTCGTTGAGGCGGTCGCGCACCTTGTCGATCGTCTCGACGAGGAGGGCCACGCCGCGGAGGGCGAAGAACTCGCACTCGAGCGGGATCAGGACGCCGTGAGCCGCGGTCAGCGCGTTGACGGTCAGGATGCCGAGCGACGGCTGGCAGTCGACGAGGATCACGTCGTAGTCGTCGCGGACCTTGCGGAGCACGCGCGCCAGGATCTGCTCGCGGGCCACCTCGTTGACGAGATGCACCTCGGCGGCGGAGAGGTCGATGTTGGCCGGGATCACGTCGAGACCCTCGACGCCGGTCGACTGGATGACCTCGTAAGGGTCCTTGACGGTGCCGATGAGCAGGTCGTAGATGGTGGGGACATCGTGCGTCTGCACTCCGAGGCCGGCGCTGAGCGCACCCTGCGGGTCGAAGTCGACGGCGAGCACGCGTCGGCCGTACTCGGCGAGCGAGGCGCCGAGGTTGATCGTGGTCGTGGTCTTGCCCACGCCGCCCTTCTGGTTGCAGAGCGAGATGATGCGCGCCGGGCCGTGGCTGAGCAGCACGGGCGGCACGGCGAACGTCGACAGGGGTCGGCCGGTCGGGCCCGTCTTCGGGGCCGACTCGGTGCTGGTGTTCGGCGTCGTGCTCACCCGGCAATCCTACCGGCGGGGCGGCTCCGCGCCGGTGTGGCGCGGCGGGCACGGACGTCCTTTCGCGAGGACGCGCTGCGCGTTCGCAAGGATCTTCGCCGCCGATCGCGCACCCCACAAGGAAGCATGGCCATAAACCGTCCCGTCGCAAGGACGCCCACCCCGCGAATCCTTCCGAACTACAGCCGCGCAGCCGCCGAGCGCGCAGCCGCCGACCGCTCGGCCCGAGCCCGCCGCGCCGCCGTCTCCCCCGGCGCCCATCGCGCGCGCGGGTGCGCCGCCCCGTACGCGTCGCGGAGCGCGTCGGCCGTCACCAGCGTGTAGATCTGCGTCGTGGCGACCGAGGCGTGTCCGAGCAGCTCCTGGACGACGCGCACGTCGGCGCCGCCTTCCAGCAGGTGCGTCGCGAACGAGTGGCGCAGCGTGTGCGGCGACACCTCGAACCCGAGCTCGGCGCGTTCGCCCGCCGCCTGGATGATCAGCCACGCGTTCTGCCGCGACACCCGCGCCCCGCGCACGCCGAGAAAGAGGGCCGGCGTCGCCGATCCCCGCGCCGAGAAGAGCGGCCGCGCCCGCACGAGGTACGCGTCGAGGGCCCGGCGGGCGTAGCTGCCGAGCGGCACGATCCGCTGCTTGCCGCCCTTGCCGAACAGTCGCACCACGTCGCCCTCGATGACGTCGTCGACGTTGAGCGAGACGGCCTCCGATACCCGGGCGCCCGTCGCGTACAGCAGCTCGAGCAGCGCCTTGTCGCGCAGCCGCGTGGGCTCGTCGCCGTCGGTCGCGGCCAGGAGCGCCTCGACCTGCGCGATGCTGATCGCTTTCGGCAGCCGCGACGGCAGCTTCGGCGGGCGCGTCGTCGTCGTGGCGTCGTCGGCGACGAGCCCTTCCTCGGCGGCGAACCGGTGGAAGCCCTTCACGCTCGACACGATCCGCGCGATCGACGACGCGGCCAGCGGCGGCTCGCGGGTCGCGAGGTGCGCGGGGAAGTCGCCGACGGTCGAGGGCTCGACGGACGCGGGGTCGACCACCCCTCTCTCGCGCAGGAACTCGGAGTACAGCCCGAGATCCCGCGTGTAGGCCGACACCGTGTGCGGCGACAGCCCCCGCTCGATCGCGATGTGCCGCAGGTAGCGGCTCACGGCGTCGGCGAGGGAGGTCATGCCCCCACGCTAGGCCAGGTGGGCGCCGACCCGGCTAGCGCCCCAGCTTCGCGTGCAGCGCCAGCGCCGCGATCGCGAGGATCGAGTTGTGCAGCCCGCCGTCGAGCACGCCGGCCACGATGTCGTCGAGGGCGACCCAGCGCACCTCGATGTCGGCCTCCTCCGCCTCGCGGTCGAATGCCTGATCGGTGGCGCTCACGCCGGTGGCGTGGAACACCACGAGCTTCTCGTTGCTGCCGCCGGGCGACGTGTTGAACGTGACGAGGTGCTCCCACGTGTCGGCGTGCAGGTCGGCCTCCTCGGCCAGCTCGCGCTGCGCGGCGACGAGGGTGTCTTCGCCGGGGATGTCGAGCAGCCCGGCCGGGAGCTCCCAGTCACGGCTGCGGACGGGGTGCCGATACTGCTTGATGAGCAGGATCCGCCCCGCGTCGTCCTGTGCGACGACAGCGACGGCGCCCGTGTGGTCGATGTACTCGCGGCGGATCGACTCGCCGTTGTACGTGAAGGCGTCGCGCCGCACGTTCCAGACGGCGCCGGTGAAGACGACGTCGGTCGCAGTGACGTCGACCTCGAACGCGTCGTCCGAGAGCGGGATCGACTCAGGCACCTTCGGCAACCTCGAACAGGCGGGTCGCGTTCTGGCGGTCGAGCGACGCCGAGACGAGGCCCTCGAACAGCGGGTGAGCGTGGTTCGGACGCGACCGGAGCTCGGGGTGCGCCTGCGTGCCGATGTAGTACGGGTGCTCGGCGCGGTCGAGCTCGACGTACTCGACGAGGTGGCCGTCGGGCGACGTGCCCGAGAACACCAGGCCGGCGTCGGCGATCTGCTCGCGGTAGTGGTTGTTGACCTCGTAGCGGTGGCGGTGGCGCTCCTCGACGAGCTCCGAGCCGTAGAGGTCGGCGGCGAGCGAGCCGGGCAGCAGAGCCGCCGGGTAGAGGCCGAGGCGCATGGTGCCGCCGAGGTCGCCGTCGGCGATGATGTCGACCTGCTCCGCCATCGTCGCGATGACGGGGTGCTCGGTGTCGGGGTCGAACTCCGACGACGAGGCGTGCTCGAGCCCGGCCTTGCTGCGGGCGTACTCGATCACCATGCACTGCAGACCCAGGCACAGGCCGAGTGCGGGGACGCCGTTCTCGCGGGCGAAGCGCAGCGCGCCGAGCTTGCCCTCGATGCCGCGGATGCCGAAGCCGCCGGGGACGCAGATGCCGTCGACCTCGCCGAGCGCTTTGGCGGCGCCTTCCGCGGTCTCGCAGTCGTCAGACGGGATCCACCGCAGCGAGACCTTCGTCTGCTGCGCGAAGCCGCCGGCCTTGAGGGCCTCGGTGACGCTGAGGTAGGCGTCGGGGAGGTCGATGTACTTGCCGACCAGCCCGATCGTGACCTCGTGCTTGGGCTCGTGCACGGCCGAGAGGATCGGGTTCCAGCCCGTCCAGTCGACGGCGCCAGCCTTCTCGTCGAGACCGAGGTGCTCGATGATGTACGCGTCGAGGCCCTGCTCGTTGAGCATCGCCGGGATCTCGTAGATGCTCGGCACGTCGCGCGCGTTGACCACGGCGTCCTCGTCGACGTCGCACATGAGGGCGATCTTGCGGCGGTTGGACTCGGTGACCGGACGGTCGCTGCGGAGCACCAGCGCGTCGGGCTGGATGCCGATGGCGCGGAGCGCGGCGACGGAGTGCTGCGTCGGCTTCGTCTTCTGCTCGCCGGAGGCGCCCATGAACGGCACCAGCGACACGTGCACGAAGAAGACGTTCGAGCGGCCGAGCTCGTGGCGCACCTGGCGGGCCGACTCCAGGAACGGCTGGCTCTCGATGTCGCCGACCGTGCCGCCGACCTCGGTGATGATGACGTCGGGCTGCGGCTCGTCGGAGGCCTGCAGGCGCATGCGGCGCTTGATCTCGTCGGTGATGTGCGGGATCACCTGGACCGTGTCGCCCAGGTACTCGCCGCGGCGCTCCTTCGCGATGACCGTCGAGTAGATCTGACCGGTCGTGACGTTCGCCCCCTGGTTGAGGTTGATGTCGAGGAAGCGCTCGTAGTGCCCGATGTCGAGGTCGGTCTCGGCGCCGTCGTCGGTGACGAACACCTCGCCGTGCTGGAACGGGTTCATCGTCCCGGGATCGACGTTGAGATACGGATCGAGCTTCTGCATGACGACGCGCAGACCGCGCGAGGTGAGCAGGTTGCCGAGGCTGGCTGCCGTGAGGCCCTTGCCGAGAGAGGAGACGACGCCCCCTGTAACGAATATGTGCTTCGTTACTTTGGAGGAGCTAGGACCCGAGTTCTGATTAACCACCACGGGCTTCCATCCTACGTCACTCACGGTTCCTCTCCCAGCCCCTCGCGTTACGACCGTGAGTCGACGGGCCGGCCCGCGCGTGTCGAGCCGTCTGAGGCGGCCAGGTCGAGCAGCTCGCGCGCGTGCTCGAGGCCGCTCTCGCTGTCCGGCAGGCCCGAGAGCAGCCGGGCCATCTCGGCGACGCGCTCGTCGCCGGTCAGCTGCTGCACGCTCGATGCGGTGACCGATCCCGTGGCGTCCTTCACGACGCGGAGGTGGTTCGTGGCGAACGCGGCGACCTGGGCCAGGTGCGTGACCACGATCACCTGCGACCGCTCGGCGAGCATCGCCAGGCGCCGCCCGATCTCGATCGCGGACGACCCGCCGACGCCGGAGTCGACCTCGTCGAACACGAACGTCGGCACGTCGCTCGACGCGGCCATGACGACCTCGATCGCCAGCATGATGCGCGAGAGCTCGCCGCCCGAGGCGCCCTTGCCCAGCGGCCGGGCCTCGCTGCCCGAATGCGGCTTGAGCAGGAACTCGAGATGGTCGGCTCCCGACCCGCCCAGCTCGTCGCGCTCGGTCACGGCGACGACGAGCTCGGCCCCGGTCATCGCCAGTGCCGAGAGCTCGGCCGATACCCGTCGGGCGAGGTCGTCGCCGGACGCCCGGCGCAGCTCGGTCAGCGTCGCGGCGAGGCGGCGGGCCTCGGCGTGGGACGCCTCGACGTCGTCGGCCAGCTGCGCGACGCGGTCGTCGTCCCCGTCGAGCTCGACCAGCCGCGCCGACCCCGTCGACACCAGGTCGATGACCTCGGCGAGCGAGGGACCGTGCTTTCGGACGAGCTGGGCGAGGAGGGCTCGGCGTTCCTGCACCGATTCGAGCTCGCGGCTGACATCGGCGTCGAGGGAGCCCAGGTAGCTGGAGAGCCGCGAGCTCGTCTCCGAGACCTGGACGCTCACCTCGGTGAGGAGGTCGGCGATCGACGCCAGCTCGGGATCGTGGCGCGAGACCCGCTCGATCTGGCGGCGCGCCTCGTCGACGAGGGTGACGACGTCGCGGGTCCCGTCGACGGAGTCGGTCGAGAGCACCTCGTGGGCCAGGCCGGCGGCGAGGCGGAGGTCTTCGGCGTTGCTCAGGCGCTCGGCCGTGGCCTCGAGCTCGTCGTCTTCGCCGGGCTGCGGATCGACGGCCACGATCTCGTCGATCGCGGCGCGCAGGGCCTCGGCCTCGGCGAGGCGGGCGTCGCGGTCGCCGGTGATCTCGGCCAGCTCGCGGGCAGCCAGCTGCCAGTCGTCGTAGGCGCGGCGGTACTCGGCGCTCGTCGCGGCCAGCTCGGCGCCGCCGTGGGCGTCGACCGCGTGCCGCTGGGCGGACGCCGACTTGAGGCGGATCTGCTCGGACTGCCCGTGCACGGCGACGAGGTGCTCGGCGAGGTCGCCCAGGACGCCGACCGGCGCGCTGCGTCCGCCGACGACGGCACGGCTGCGGCCCTCGCTCGACACGATGCGGCTCACGAACAGCTCGCCGTCGTCGATGTCGCCGCCGGCGTCGCGGACGCGCTCCGCGACGGCGCCGTCGTCGGGCACCGACCAGCGGCCGTCGACGACGGCCTGCGGCGAGCCCTGGCGCACGGCTCCGCCGTCGGCGCGCTGCCCGAGCAGGAGGCCGAGCGCCGAGACGACCATGGTCTTGCCGGCGCCTGTCTCGCCGGTCACCGCGGTGAACCCCGGGCCGAGCGGCAGTGTCGCGCGCCCGATCACACCGAGGTCTCTGATGCTGATCTCCTCAATCACGAAGGGCCTCGATCACGGAGTCTCCTGCGGGCCTCGCCAGCCGGTGACGGGCAGGTGGAACTTCGCCACGAGGCGATCCGCGAACGGCGCGCGTCGGAGGCGGGCCAGCCGCACGGGCTTGTCGGACCGCTTCGCGACGACGCGAGCGCCGGGCTCGAGCGTGTGAGCGCGGCGGCCGTCGCTCCAGAGGACTCCCGAGCCGTCGGTCCGGCTGAGCACCTCGACGGCGAGCGTCGAGTCGGGCCCGACGACCAGCGGGCGAGCGAACAGGGCGTGGGCGCTGAGCGGCACGAGGATCATCGCCTCGACCTGGGGCCAGACGACAGGGCCGCCGGCGCTGAAGTTGTAGGCGGTCGAGCCGGTCGGGGTCGACATGACGACCCCGTCGCAGCCGAACGACGACAGCGGGCGGCCGTCGACCTCGATGACGACCTCGAGCATCCGCTCGCGCGCGGCCTTCTCGACCGTCGCCTCGTTGAGGGCCCATGACTCGTACACGACCTCGCCGTCGACGAGCACCGCGATGTCGAGGGCGAAGCGCTCCTCGACCTCGTAGTCGAAGGCGAGGACGCGCTGGATCGTGTCCTGCAGGTCGTCGCGCTCGCTCTCGGCCAGGAACCCGACGTGGCCGAGGTTCACGCCGATGATGGGCGCACGAGTGCCCCGCACCAGCTCGGCGGCGCGCAGGATCGTGCCGTCGCCGCCGAGCACTACGACCGACTCGACGTCGTCGACCGACACGTCGGAGCCGAGGATGTCGACGCCGTCGAGCGTGGGCTCGGCGGCGCGGACGTCGTCGTACTCGTCTCGCGGCAGGACCGGGACGAGACCCGCGGCCACCAGCGCTCCGCACACCTCGAGCGCGGCGTCGATCGAGTCGCGCCGGCCCGTGTGGGAGACGATCAGAATGTGACGATCGGGCTGGGCGCTCGCGTCAGGAAGCTCGGCAGTCATGCTCAGCCCTTCGTCATCTCGTCGACCCGCTGGATCCATTCTGTCGGATTCACCCCGGCGGCAGCGCTGAGGTGCACGCAGTACTCGCGATTGCCGTTGGTGCCGACGATCGGCGACGGGATGACACCGGCCGTCCTGAGGCCGAGGTCGTGAGCCGACCAGAGCACCGACTGCACCGCGTCGGAGCGGAGGGCCGCATCGTGGACGATGCCCTCGCGGATGCCCTGCCGACCGACTTCGAACTGCGGCTTGACGAGCAGCACGAAGTCGCTCGCGGGTGCGACGGACGACACCAGCGCGGGCAGGACCAGACCCAGCGAGATGAACGAGAGGTCGCCGACGACGAGATCGATCGTCGACGCGTGCGGGCCGGAGGCGACGAGGGCGTCGCGCGTGAGGTAGCGCGCGTTCGATCCCTCCACCACGGCGACCCGGTCGTCGCCGCGGATGCGCGGCGCGAGCTGACCGTGGCCGACGTCGAGGGCGACGACGGAGCGGATGCCGCGCTCGAGAAGCACCTGGGTGAAGCCGCCCGTGGACGCCCCGACGTCGAGCGCGTCGCGCCCCGCGGGATCGACGCCGAACGCGTCGAGAGCGCCGATCAGCTTGTGAGCCGCCCGGCTGACGTAGTGGTCGAGGCCCGCCACCTCGATGCGCTGGACCGGCAGGGTCGAGAAGGACGCCTTCAGCACCGGCTTGCCGTCGACCGTCACGAGACCGTCGGCGAGCATCCGGTGGGCATGCGTCCGCGACCGCGCGAGGCCGCGGCTCGTGAGCGCCACGTCGAGTCGCTCGGGCCCCGACAGCGCGGCCTCGGGCTCGGTGGCAGGCGTCATGCCACTCCGGTCGATGCCTGACGGCCGCCGTCGAGCACGGCTCGCAGCTCGTCGTGAACGTGCGCGAATGCGACGGCGCGAGTCTCGAGCGGCTGGCCGTCGATGACGGCCAGTCGCGAGATGAGATCGTTCGTTGCTTCGTTCGCGTCGCTCATGGTCGATCCACCCTAACCGCTCCCGCCGACATCGCTCGGCGGCCGTCCACAGGGTCGCGCCGATCCTCCTGGATCAGGCGTGCAGCGCCGGGTCGACGACCATGCCGTAGATCATCAGTCCGCTCGCCCAGACGGCCGCAGCGCCGGCGCGCAGCAGGTCGACCGGGAGATCGCCGCTCTCGAGCACCGTGACGACATTGCCGTGCAGCTGCACGCGCGCGTCGCGCACCGTGAAGACTCGTGCGCCGTCTCGACTCGTCGTCTCGACGGTCGCCGGGTACTCCTCGTGCAGCTCCCGGAGGTCACCGAGGATGTACTGAGGACGCGAGTCTACCGCGGCGGCCAGCACCTGCTTGGCCTTGTCGATGCCGGTCAGCACCAGCACCGAGGGGATGCCCGCCTTGTTGGCGCCGATGATGTCGGTGTCGAGGCGATCGCCGATGAACAGCGGCGCCTCGGCGGCGTACCGCTCGAGGGCGGCGTCGAAGATCGCCCTCTCGGGCTTCCCCGCCACCAGCGGCAGCCGGCCGACTGCCGTGTGGACTGCGGAGACGAGCGTGCCGTTGCCGGGGGCGATGCCCCGCTCCTGCGGGATCGTCCAGTCCTGGTTCGTGGCGATCCAGGGGATGTCGGCGGCGAGAGCGAAGGACGCCTCGGCGAGGTCCTTCCAGCCGACCTCCGGCGCGAAGCCCTGGATGACGGCAGCCGGGGAGTCGTCCGCCGAGCGAGTCACGGTGAAGCCGGCAGACTGCACGACGGTGGTGAGACCCTCTCCCCCGACGACCAGGATCGTCGAGCCGGGCTCGACAGCGTCGACCAGGAGTCGGATGGCCGCCTGCGGGCTCGTGACGACGTCGTCGCCCGACACGTCGAGGCCGAAGCCGCTCAGCTGCGCGGCGACCGCGTCGGCCGTGCGTGAGGCGTTGTTGGTGATGTACGCGACGCGAGCGTCGGCGGCGGCCCTGTTCAGGCTCTCGACGGCGTGCGGGATCGCGTTACGGCCGGTGTACACGACGCCGTCGAGGTCGGCGAGGACGACGTCCACTCCTGCCAGCGGATATCGCGCCTCAGTCGACGGGGCGCTCGTCGTCGCCGTCGAGCTCGGAGTCGAGGGGGACGTCGTCTCCGTCGAATCCTTCGATTTCTTCTTCCACGATCTCAACGGTCTCTCGGTCCTCTTCGATGTCTGACGTGTTCAGGGCCGCGCGGGCACGACGGGCCAGGGCGTACCAGTCCGCGGCCTCGGCACCGCGGTCGAGCTCCTCGAGCACGGTCGCGTAGGCGTCGAACAGGTCGGGGCTGTAGCTGAACGCGCGGGTGCGGTCGAGCTGAGGGATCTCGAGCTCCCGCAGCGCCGCGTCGGCCTGGCCGAGATCGAGACGAGCGCCCGACAGGGCGATGGCAAGCGAGACCCGCACGGGGACTTCGAGCGAGCCGGCCTCCACCGACTGACCGAGCTCGAGCGCGCGGTCGGGCCGTTCGAGTCCGCGCTCGCTGTCGACCATCATGGGCAGCTGGTCGTTGCGGCCCGAGATGCGACGGTAGGTCCGCAGCTCGCGCAGCGCGAGAGCGTAGTCCTCCAGCGCGTAGGCCGTGATGGCGATCGTCTCGCGGACGACCGCGATGCGGCCGGCGCGACGACCCGCGGCCTGAGCGTGCTGGTGAGCGAGCTGGGGGTCTTCGTCGATGAGCGTCGCCGCCATGATCAGGTGGCGCGCGACGAAGTCGGCGTTCTCCTTGCTCAGAGTCTTCAGCTCGGCGCGGGCGACCTTGTCGAGCTGACGCGGCTCGACCTCGTCGGGCAGATGCGGCTCGAACTGGCGGGGACGGACGGAACGCAGGCCCAGCGGATCGCGGTCCTCCCACTCTCCGCCGTTGTCGCGAGGGTCGCGGCCGGCGCGGCTGCCGCGGTCGGGACCGTTGCGGTCGGGCCCACCGCGGTCGGGACGACCGCCCTGCGGAGGCCTGCCACCCTGAGTCGGACGACCGCCCTGCCCGGGACGCCCGCTTCGCTCGGCCGGTCGACCGCCGGTCTGCGGAGGACGACCGCCAGGACGGTAGGCACGCTCAGCACCCGCAGGACCGTCGCCGCGCGGAGGACGTCGGCTGTCAGACCTCTCCCCCGACGGGCGGCCGTTCGCCGGGCGGTCCTGCCACGGACGGCTGGGGCGCTCCGAGCCACCCCGCTCCGCACCACCACGGTCGGAACCACCCCGTGGCGGACGCGGGCTCCACGTCCGGTCGCGGCTCGCGCCATCGCGCGACGGAGCGCCGTCACGACGAGGGGCGCCGCTGTCACGGCTGTAGCTGCCGCCATCGCGACGCGGCGCACCACCATCACGAGCAGGACCACCATCGCGACGCGGACCACCGCGGTCAGGACGATCGCCATCGCGACGCGGACCACCGCGGTCAGGTCGGCCACCCTGAGGTCGATCACCGCGGCCTGAACTGCCGCCTCGAGGCACCGACCCGGTGTTGCGGGAGTCGTCGCGTCGCGGACGCTTGTCGTTGTCGTCGTCGCGATCGCTCACGCTGTTCTCCTGAAGTTCGGGTCTGTTTCGCGCGACGTCTGGCGACGTCGGCATCTGTGCCAGTGCACGTCGATGAGACGAACACGGAACCGAGGAACTCGCCCGGCGCTAACCGGGGTTCTCTCGATGGGGCCTGCTGTGGTGTTGTGAACCCAGCCTAACAGCCAGCCCCGGCGCTGCCGACGCTGGAGGGCTAAATGCGAAAAGACCACCCATTGCTGGGTGGCCTCTTCTAAGTTGAGTCCGGCGGTGTCCTACTCTCCCACAAGGTCCCCCTTGCAGTACCATCGGCGCTGAGAGTCTTAGCTTCCGGGTTCGGAATGTGACCGGGCGTTTCCCTCTCGCTATGGCCGCCGAAACACTAGGTCATCCAGTGACCCGTTTACCGGGTCCGGGATGAAGTCTTGTCTCGAGCTCAAAGCTCTGTATTGAGTTGTCTGTTCACGAAACCTGGGTCTGTCGACCGTGTTCCGGGAACCACATAGTGGACGCGAGCATCACCGCTCCTGCCCGTCGCGAGTTGCCTCGTGAGGGTGGTGGTGTTGTCAAGTTATCGGCTTATTAGTACCGGTCAGCTCCACGAGTCGTTAGTCCTCGCTTCCACATCCGGCCTATCAACCCAGTAGTCTAGCTGGGAGCCTCTCACCCCGAAGGGTATGGAAATCTCATCTCGAAGCCGGCTTCCCGCTTAGATGCTTTCAGCGGTTATCCGTTCCGAACGTAGCTAATCAGCGGTGCCCTTGGCAGGACAACTGACACACCAGAGGTTCGTCCATCCCGGTCCTCTCGTACTAGGGATAGATCTTCTCAAATTTCCTACGCGCGCAGCGGATAGGGACCGAACTGTCTCACGACGTTCTAAACCCAGCTCGCGTACCGCTTTAATGGGCGAACAGCCCAACCCTTGGGACCTACTCCAGCCCCAGGATGCGACGAGCCGACATCGAGGTGCCAAACCATGCCGTCGATATGGACTCTTGGGCAAGATCAGCCTGTTATCCCCGAGGTACCTTTTATCCGTTGAGCGACAGCGCTTCCACAAGCCACTGCCGGATCACTAGTCCCGACTTTCGTCCCTGCTCGACTTGTCAGTCTCACAGTCAAGCTCCCTTGTGCACTTACACTCGACACCTGATTGCCAACCAGGTTGAGGGAACCTTTGGGCGCCTCCGTTACTTTTTGGGAGGCAACCGCCCCAGTTAAACTACCCACCAGGCACTGTCCCAGAACCGGATCACGGTTCGTAGTTAGATATCCAAAGTGACCAGAGTGGTATTTCAACAATGACTCCACCCGAACTAGCGTCCGAGCTTCACAGTCTCCCACCTATCCTACACAAGCCACTCCGAACACCAATACCAAGCTGTAGTAAAGGTCACGGGGTCTTTCCGTCCTGCTGCGCGTAACGAGCATCTTTACTCGTAGTGCAATTTCGCCGAGTTCGCGGTTGAGACAGCTGGGAAGTCGTTACGCCATTCGTGCAGGTCGGAACTTACCCGACAAGGAATTTCGCTACCTTAGGATGGTTATAGTTACCACCGCCGTTTACTGGGGCTTAAATTCTGAGCTTCGCTTGCGCTAACCCTTCCTCTTAACCTTCCAGCACCGGGCAGGCGTCAGTCCGTATACATCGTCTTGCGACTTGGCACGGACCTGTGTTTTTAGTAAACAGTCGCTTCCCACTGGTCTCTGCGGCCTTTCCCGCTCCCGGAGTAAATCCGTTCACGGTTCCGGCCCCCCTTCTCCCGAAGTTACGGGGGCATTTTGCCGAGTTCCTTAACCACGATTCTCTCGATCTCCTTGGTATTCTCTACCTGACCACCTGAGTCGGTTTGGGGTACGGGCGGCTTGAACCTCGCGTCGATGCTTTTCTCGGCAGCATAGGATCACTGAATTCCCCCAATCGGGGTACGCATCGGATCTCAGGCATCGTTGACGACGGATTTGCCTATCGTCAGCCCTACGTCCTTACACCAGGTTCACCTTACGGATACCATCGCCTGGCTCAGCTACCTTCCTGCGTCACACCTGTTAATACGCTAAACGCACCAGCATGGGGTCGAGCGTTAGACCGGCCGGCATCACCCCGAAGGGATCCACTCAGCCGGGTTAGGACTCTTAGCACCACTGGATTATCTTGGGCGGTTCTTCGCCGGTACGGGAATATCAACCCGTTGTCCATCGACTACGCCTGTCGGCCTCGCCTTAGGTCCCGACTTACCCAGGGCGGATTAACCTGGCCCTGGAACCCTTGGTCTTTCGGAGGACGGGTTTCTCACCCGTCTTTCGCTACTCATGCCTGCATTCTCACTCGTGTGGCGTCCACGGCTGGTTTCCACCGCCGCTTCACTCGCCACACGACGCTCTCCTACCAATCCGTACGACTGAACCACGAAGGCTTATCGAAAGTACGAATTCTACAACTTCGGTGGTGTGCTTGAGCCCCGTTACATTGTCGGCGCGGAATCACTTGACCAGTGAGCTATTACGCACTCTTTCAAGGGTGGCTGCTTCTAAGCCAACCTCCTGGTTGTCTCTGCAACTCCACATCCTTTCCCACTTAGCACACGCTTAGGGACCTTAGTTGGTAGTCTGGGTTGTTTCCCTCTCGACGATGAAGCTTATCCCCCACCGTCTCACTGCTGCGCTCTCACTTACCGGCATTCGGAGTTTGGCTGACGTCAGTAAGCTTTTGGGCCCCATCGGCCATCCAGTAGCTCTACCTCCGGCAAGAAACACGCAACGCTGCACCTAAATGCATTTCGGAGAGAACCAGCTATCACGAAGTTTGATTGGCCTTTCACCCCTATCCACAGCTCATCCCCTCCATTTTCAACTGAAGTGGGTTCGGTCCTCCACGACGTCTTACCGTCGCTTCAACCTGGCCATGGATAGATCACTTCGCTTCGGGTCTAGGACATGCGACTGAATCGCCCTATTCAGACTCGCTTTCGCTACGGCTACCCCTCACGGGTTAACCTCGCCACATATCGCTAACTCGCAGGCTCATTCTTCAAAAGGCACGCTGTCACCCCTACTAAGGAGGCTCCAACGGTTTGTAAGCAAACGGTTTCAGGTACTATTTCACTCCCCTCCCGGGGTACTTTTCACCTTTCCCTCACGGTACTTGTCCGCTATCGGTCATCTGGGAGTATTTAGGCTTATCAGGTGGTCCTGACAGATTCACACGGGATTTCTCGGGCCCCGTGATACTTGGGATACACATTCAGCCAACACCAGCATTTCGGCTACGGGGTTCGCACCCTCTATGACCAGGCTTTCAATCCTGTTCGCCTATACTGCGCTGTAACTGTTCCAGTCCGGCAGAACTGAACAACATGTCCCACAACCCCGACCATGCAACGACCGCCGTCTATCACACATGACCGGTTTAGCCTCTTCCGATTTCGCTCGCCACTACTCACGGAATCACTGTTGTTTTCTCTTCCTGAGGGTACTGAGATGTTTCACTTCCCCCCGTTCCCTCTACCCGCCCTATATATTCAGGCGGGAGTCACCAGGTCAGCACGCCGCCTGGCGGGGTTTCCCCATTCGGACACCCTCGGATCACAGCTCGATTATCAGCTCCCCGAGGCTTATCGCAGATTTCTACGTCCTTCTTCGGCTCCAGATGCCAAGGCATCCACCGTTTGCTCTTAAAAACTTGACCACAAAGAACCACGACAAAACGGCCCCCCGAAGGAAGCCGACTTGACGCGGTAAATCAGTGTTATCTCGTTACCCCAACCAGCAGAAGCCGGCCGGGGAAGAAATTGCACTCGAACAACTCAAAGAGTTGTCCAAGATGCTCGCGTCCACTGTGTAGTTCTCAAAAAACGGGCGACCCCAAGAATCCCCGGCAAGCGATGCCAGATCATCAAGGTCCGCTAGAGGAGTTCAACCCACCACCACCCATCAAGGGAAAGCAGCAAGGTTTGGTCCCTCAGGACCCAACAACGTGCACGCCCCCAACACCCAGCCTCACACCGTTCCAGAACTCCGAAGAGAACGTACTGAGCACAAGACCTTCGATCGAAGGCCACTGTCAAAGTTCCACCCATGAGCGCCACCCACAGACATTCGCCGTGGTGTGACTTGACCGCATTGATCCCGTGTAAACAGCGGGGCGGTACATGCTCCTTAGAAAGGAGGTGATCCAGCCGCACCTTCCGGTACGGCTACCTTGTTACGACTTAGTCCTAATCACCGATCCCACCTTCGACAGCTCCCTCCACAAGGGTTGGGCCACCGGCTTCGGGTGTTACCGACTTTCATGACTTGACGGGCGGTGTGTACAAGGCCCGGGAACGTATTCACCGCAGCGTTGCTGATCTGCGATTACTAGCGACTCCGACTTCATGAGGTCGAGTTGCAGACCTCAATCCGAACTGAGACCGACTTTTTGGGATTCGCTCCACCTCGCGGTATTGCAGCCCTTTGTATCGGCCATTGTAGCATGCGTGAAGCCCAAGACATAAGGGGCATGATGATTTGACGTCATCCCCACCTTCCTCCGAGTTGACCCCGGCAGTCTCCTATGAGTTCCCACCATAACGTGCTGGCAACATAGAACGAGGGTTGCGCTCGTTGCGGGACTTAACCCAACATCTCACGACACGAGCTGACGACAACCATGCACCACCTGTATACCGACCTTGCGGGGCGACCATCTCTGGACGTTTCCGGTATATGTCAAGCCTTGGTAAGGTTCTTCGCGTTGCATCGAATTAATCCGCATGCTCCGCCGCTTGTGCGGGCCCCCGTCAATTCCTTTGAGTTTTAGCCTTGCGGCCGTACTCCCCAGGCGGGGAACTTAATGCGTTAGCTGCGACACAGAAACCGTGGAATGGCCCCTACATCTAGTTCCCAACGTTTACGGCATGGACTACCAGGGTATCTAATCCTGTTCGCTCCCCATGCTTTCGCTCCTCAGCGTCAGTAACGGCCCAGAGATCTGCCTTCGCCATCGGTGTTCCTCCTGATATCTGCGCATTCCACCGCTACACCAGGAATTCCAATCTCCCCTACCGCACTCTAGTCTGCCCGTACCCACTGCAGGCTGGGGGTTGAGCCCCCAGATTTCACAGCAGACGCGACAAACCGCCTACGAGCTCTTTACGCCCAATAATTCCGGACAACGCTTGCACCCTACGTATTACCGCGGCTGCTGGCACGTAGTTAGCCGGTGCTTTTTCTGCTGGTACCGTCAAGAGCAAGCTCCCTTCTTCCCAACTAAAAGAGGTTTACAACCCGAAGGCCGTCGTCCCTCACGCGGCGTTGCTGCATCAGGCTTTCGCCCATTGTGCAATATTCCCCACTGCTGCCTCCCGTAGGAGTCTGGGCCGTGTCTCAGTCCCAGTGTGGCCGGTCACCCTCTCAGGCCGGCTACCCGTCGTAGGCTTGGTGAGCCATTACCTCACCAACTACCTGATAGGCCGCGAGTCCATCCTTGACCAAAATTCTTTCCAACTGCAGACCATGCGGCCGCAGCTCATATCCGGTATTAGACGTCGTTTCCAACGCTTATCCCAGAGTCAAGGGCAGGTTACTCACGTGTTACTCACCCGTTCGCCACTAATCCCAGGAGCAAGCTCCTGTTCATCGTTCGACTTGCATGTGTTAAGCACGCCGCCAGCGTTCGTCCTGAGCCAGGATCAAACTCTCCGTAAAAGAAAAACACCACAAACCACCCGAAAATAGGTGACCTGCAGCAAGTTTGATGCTGACCAAAAGGTACAAACAATCTGACGATTGTTGTCCATTTCAATCTCAAAGAAACCCAACACCCAGATACATCACACCGAAAGGTGTAACAACACTGAATGCCGAGGTATAATTTGGCATTTGACAATGTGCACGCTGTTGAGTTCTCAAGGACCAAACGCACCCGAAACCCGACGATCTAAACCATCTTCGCCCGAGGCAACTTTGAAACCTTATCCACCCGATCGGGCCCTGTCAAACCCGTTCTTGCGAACGTTTCCGACTAGACTTCGGCCCCTCGAGACGAGGTGCCGCTTGCAAGATGTGCTTGCCAGGTGAAGAGTTGCAACCTTACTCACAATCATCTCGACTTGCAAGCAAGGAGATGAGGAGCAGGTGTCCCGCTTGAGGAAGGTTGAACTGGATCAGATCCAGGCCCGTTTCCGTTCCTTTGGGGTGACAAGAGAAAACAATACGTGCGGGTCGCAGATGCGGCAAATCCTGCGTGCATCTCGGGCGTGTCGCACGCTACTCCCCCGGAATCCCGGGCGTCAGGCCTGGACGGTGATGCCCGCGAGGGTCTTCTTGCCTCGGCGGAGCACGGCGTGACCACCCGACAGGGTGAGGCTCGCGATGTCCGTCGCCTCATCGGCGACCCGCTCATTGTTCACGTAGACGCCTCCCTCGGCCGTCGCCCTCCGGGCAGCACCCAGCGAGGCGACGAGCTCGGTCGCCACGAGTGCCTGCGACACCGTGGTCCCGGGAGCGACGGTCGCGTGCGGCAACTCGGCGATCGCCGAAGCGAGCACGTCGGCCGCCAGCAGGGCGAGATCGCCCTGGCCGAACAGCGCGGCGGACGCATCGATGGCGGCCTGGGCGGCGTCGTGACCGTGAACGAGTGCGGTCACCTCGTACGCGAGGCGCTTCTGGGCTTCGCGCGCGAAGGGCCGGGCTTCGACCTGGTCGGCGAGTTCCTGCACCTGGGCCTTCGTGAGGAACGTGAATATCTTGAGCCGATCGACGACGTCGGCGTCGTCTTGGTTGAGCCAGAACTGGTAGAAGGCGTAGGGCGAGGTCATCTCGGGATCGAGCCAGATGGCGTTGCCCTCGCTCTTGCCGAACTTGGTGCCATCGGAGTTCGTGATGAGCGGCGTGCCGATGGCATGCACCGACACCCCCTCCGAGCGACGGATCAGGTCGGTTCCGCTGGTCAGGTTGCCCCACTGGTCGCTCCCGCCGGTCTGGAGCACGCACCCGTAGGCGCGGTACAGCTCGCGGAAGTCGAGACCCTGCAGGATCTGGTAGCTGAACTCCGTGTAGCTGATGCCGGCATCCGAGTTGAGACGCGCCGACACGGCGTCTTTCTTGAGCATCGTGCCGACGCGGAAGTTCTTGCCGATGTCGCGAAGGAACTCGATGGCGCTGAGCGGCTCGGTCCAGTCGAGGTTGTTGACGATGCGGAGGGCGTTGTCGCCCTCGGACGACAGGAACTTCTCGACGTGCACCCGGATCCTGTCGACCCACTCCGCCGTCTGCTCGCGCGACTTGAGGACGCGTTCGGCCGTGGGACGCGGATCGCCGATGAGACCGGTCGAGCCGCCGACGAGGCCGAGCGGCTTGTGGCCGGCGAGCTGGAGGCGCCGCATCACGAGCAGCTGCACGAGATTGCCGAGGTGCAGGCTGGGGGCCGTCGGGTCGAAGCCGCAGTAGTACGTGATCGCCTCGCCGCCGAGCAGCTCGCGGAGAGCCTCCTGGTCGGTCGAGACATGGACGAGCCCGCGATAGACCAGTTCGTCCCACACGTTGTCGAACTCGGGATCGTTGGATTGGGTGGCCAGGATGTCGGCCGTCGTCAGACTCGTCACCCGACAACTTTAGCCGCGGCGGCGACTCACGGCGGCGCGGTATGCCGACACGGTCGGATCGTCGGCGATCCAGAACCGCCAGGGGAAGGCATCGGTGCCGGCGTGGCCGGAGACCCCGACGCGGGGGCCGGTGGTTCCTGCGACCGGTTCTCTCGGCAATTCGAGCGAGAACGGAGGTGTCGCGATCGACGAGCCGTCGTCGGACAGCTCGATGCCGAGGGCTGATCCGAGCCGTCCAGGTCCTTTCGCGAGCTCGATGTCGGTGCGGGCCGTCGGGCGCCGCGACCTCGCGACATCGAGGCCGTCGATCACTTCGCCCGACCGCAGCAGGCATCCCGACGCGTAGCCCTCCGGGCCGCAGACGATGTTGAGGCAGCGGTGGATTCCGTACGACAGGTACACGTACAGGGTTCCCGGGCCGCCCCAGAGGCTGGCGCTGCGCTCGGTGAACCCGCGGTGCGCGTGCGAGCCGGGGTCCTGGCCCTGGCCGTGATAGGCCTCGACCTCGGTGATCCGCACCGCCACCTCGCCCGCCCGGAACACAGCGCCGAGCAGCAGCGGCGCCGCCTCGAGCGCGGGGCGGGCGAGCGGGTGGGGTTCCACGACGGAGCGTCTCAGAGGAAGCGCTGCCCGGTCGCGATCGTGTAGACGATCGCGGCGACCACGACGACGACCGCGATCGCGATGATGATGCGAAGGAGCCAGGGCCGCGTGGAACGGGTGTCGTCGGTCATCGTCACACGGCCTTCGGGTCGAGTCCGGCGACCAGGGCGCGCACCTGAGCGGTGAGCGAAGCCAGCTGCTCGGCCACGCGCACCGGAGCGGTGCCGCCGACGCCGTCACGGCTCGCGATCGAGCCCTCGACGGTCAGCACGGTTCGGATGCTCGGCGTGAGATGCTCCGAGACGGCGGCGTACTGCTCGTCGGTCGGCTCGTCGAGGTCGAGGCCGTGGGTCTCGCAGAACTGCACGAGCGACCCGCTGATCTCGTGGGCGTCGCGGAACGGCACCCCCTGCTTGACCAGCCACTCGGCGACGTCGGTCGCCAGAGAGAAACCCTGCGGAGCCAGCTCTGCGAGACGCTCCGTGTCGAACTCGAGCGTCGCGATCATGCCGGTGAACGCCGGCAAGAGCACCTCGAGCTGAGTGACGGTGTCGAAGACGGGCTCTTTGTCTTCTTGAAGGTCGCGGTTGTACGCCAGGGGCAATCCCTTGAACGTCGCGAGGAGACCGGTCAGGTTGCCGATCAGGCGGCCCGACTTGCCGCGCGCGAGCTCGGCGATGTCGGGGTTCTTCTTCTGAGGCATGATCGACGACCCGGTGGAGTAGCCGTCGTGCAGCTTCACGAAGCCGAACTCGCGGGTGTTCCAGATGATCACCTCTTCGGCCAGGCGCGAGAGGTCGATGCCGATCGACGCCGTGACGAAGGCGAACTCGGCGACCACGTCGCGCGAGGCGGTGGCGTCGATCGAGTTCTCGGTCGTGCGGTCGAAGCCCAGCTCGCGGGCGACGAGCGCCGGGTCGAGCCCGAGCGACGAGCCGGCCAGGGCACCCGAGCCGTAGGGCGACGCGGCAGCTCGTCGCGACCAGTCGCGCAGGCGCTCGAGATCGCGGACCAGGGGCCAGGCGTGCGCGAGCAGGTGGTGCGCGAGCAGCACGGGCTGAGCGTGCTGGAGGTGCGTGCGACCGGGCATCACGGCCCTCTGATTGGCGCTCGCCTGTCCGGCGATCGCGTCGATCAGGTCGGTGACCTGGTGCGCGATGACCTGGCCGTGGTCGCGCAGGTACATCCGCACGAGGGTGGCGATCTGGTCGTTGCGGCTGCGGCCGGCGCGGAGCTTGCCGCCCAGCTCGGGCCCGGCGATCGACATGAGATGCCGCTCCAGCGCGGAGTGCACGTCTTCGTCCGACGCGGCCGCCGTGTAGGTGCCGTCGGCGACCCCGGCCTCGAGGGTGTCGAGGGCCCCCAGCATCCCGCCCAGCTCGGACTCGTCGAGATAGCCGGCCGCAGCCAGAGCTTTAGCGTGCGCACGCGATCCGGCGATGTCGTACGGGTACAGCTGCCAGTCGAACTGCGTCGACTTGCTCAGCGCCTGCAGCTCCGGGCTCGGACCCGACGCGAAGCGACCGCCCCAGAGAGCGCCTGCCTCGGCCGCGCGATTGCCCCCGGTCGTCATTCCTGCTCCAGCAGCCACGTCAGGAGGGCCTTCTGGGCGTGCAGACGGTTCTCGGCCTCGTCCCAGATCACGCTGCGCGGGCCGTCGATGACGTCGGCCTCCACCTCGTAGCCGCGGTCGGCTGGAAGGCAGTGCAAGAAGATCGCGTCGTCGTCGGCGTGCGCCATGAGGGCGTGGTCGACCTTGTACGAGCCGAAGGTCGCGACGCGGTGCGCCTTCTCGTCTTCCTTGCCCATCGACACCCAGGTGTCGGTCACGACGATGTCGGCGCCGGCGACGGCCTCGACCGCGTCGGTGACGACGACGGCCGATCCGCCGTTCACGGCGGCGATGCGCTGGGCATCCTCGAGAACAGCAGTCTCGGGCAGGAACTCCTCCGGGGCCCCGATCCGCACGTGCATGCCCGCCGTCGCTCCCGCCAGCAGGTACGACTGCGCCATGTTGCAGCGCCCGTCACCGACGAACGCCACCGTCAGGCCGGCGAGCGTGCCCTTCTGCTCGCGGATGGTCAGCAGGTCGGCGAGCAGCTGGCACGGGTGGAAGTCGTCCGACAGCGCGTTGACGACGGGAACCGTCGTGCCCTCGGCCATCTCCTCGAGGCCGGCCTGGCCGTAGGTGCGCCATACGATCGCGGCGACCTGGCGCTCGAGCACGCGAGCGGTGTCGCTCGGCGTCTCCTTGCCGCCGAGCTGGCTCGACGCGGTGGCGATGATGAGCGGCACTCCCCCGAGGTCGGCGATGCCGACAGCGAACGAGACACGAGTGCGGGTCGACGACTTGTCGAAGATCACGGCGACGGTCTGCGGGCCCGCGAGCGGGCGCGCTGAGTACCGGTCGGCCTTCAGCTTCTGGGCGAGGTCGAGAACGGCGCTCTGCTCGGCCTGCGTGAGGTCGTCGTCGCGGAGGAAGTGGCGGGTCATTCGAGACCTTTCAGAACGGAGGAGAAGATCTCGACGAACTCGGCGATCTCGGCGTCGCCGACGATCAGAGGCGGCGCGATGCGGATGCTGGAGTCGTTGGCGGCGTTCACGATGAGGCCGGCCTCGAGGCAGCGCGCGTTGATCTCGTTCGCGATCGGCTCGTGAAGCCCCACGCCGATCAGGAGCCCCCGACCGCGGACCTCCTTGACCAGCGGCGACCCGATGGCCTCGATCGCGGCTCGGATCTCCGCACCGCGGCGTGCTGCGTTGCCGACCAGGTCGGATGCCTCGATCTCGCCGAGCACGGCGACCGCCGCACTGGTCGCGAACGGGTTGCCACCGAAGGTCGAGCCGTGCTGGCCGGCCTCGAACAGGTCGCTGGTGTCGCCGAAGGTGACGAGTGCGCCGATCGGGATGCCTCCGGCGATGCCCTTGGCGATGGTGACCGCATCGGGCACGATGTCGAACTGCTGGAAGGTGAACCAGGTGCCCGTGCGGCCGACGCCGGTCTGGATCTCGTCGAGGATCAGCAGAGCGCCGTGCTTGGCGGTGAGCTCGCGGGCGGCCTTGAGATAGCCCTCGGGCAGGTCGACCACCCCGGCCTCGCCCTTGATCGGCTCGATGATCAAGCCGGCGACGGTGTCGTCCATCGCCTGCTCGAGCGCCTCGATGGACGTCTCGATGTGCTCGACGCCCGGGAGCATCGGCTCGAACGGCTCGCGCAGAGCCGGCTTGCCGGTGAGGGCGAGCGCACCCATGGTGCGGCCGTGGAAGGCGCTCTGAAGCGCGAGGATGCGGGTCTTCCTGCCGTCGGCGCCCTTGTTGAGACGGAACAGCTTGAAGGCCGCCTCGTTCGCCTCGGCCCCGGAGTTGCCGTAGTAGACGCGGCCGCGGTCGCCCGCACCGGTGATGCGCTTGAGCAGCTCGGCGAGCTCGACCTGCGACGGCGAGGCGAAGTAGTTGGAGACGTGGATGAGCGTCGCAGCCTGCTTCGAGACCGCGTCGACCAGCACGGGGTGCGCGTGGCCGAGCGCATTGACGGCGATGCCGGCGAGGAAGTCGAGATAGCGCTTCCCGTCGACGTCCCAGACCTGGCAGCCCTGGCCCCGCTCGAGCATGACCTTGGGGGTCGAGAGGCTCTTCATGATGGAGTCACCGAATCGGCGCTGCCACGTGCCTTCGGTTGTCGGTGTGGTCGTGGTCATGACTGTCCTCTCTTCTGATCTGCCTGGGGTGGCTGGTGCGGTAAGGCGATTTTCGCCTTGCCGTTGGGGATGACCTCGGTGCCCGCACCACGCTGGGTGAAGATCTCGAGGAGGATGGAGTGCGGGATGCGGCCGTCGATGATGGTCGCCCCGCCGACGCCCGCGACGACGGCGTCGAGGCAGGCGGTCATCTTGGGGATCATGCCGCTCTCGAGGCTCGGCAGCATCTCGGTCAGCTCGTCGACCGTGATCAGCGCGACGAGCGAGTCGCGGTTCGGCCAGTCGGCGTAGAGGCCGGGCACGTCCGTCAGCATGATCAGCTTCGACGCCTGGAGCGCGATGGCCAGAGCTGCGGCCGCTGCGTCGGCATTCACGTTGAGGGCCGAGTCGCGATCCATGTCGTTGACGGCGATGGACGAGACGACGGGGATCCTGCCGGCCTCGATCTCGGCGAGCACACGCGATGGGTCGACGCTCGTGATGTCGCCGACGTGGCCGAGATCGAAGGTCTCGCCGTCGACCTCGACGCCGCGCACGTGCCCCTCGAAGAGTCGCGCGGAATCGGTGCCGTCGCTGAACACGCCCCGCGCGAGGTCGCCGTGCTCGTTCATCATGTCGACGATCTCGCGGTTGACCTCGCCGGCCAGCACATCGCGGACCACCGAGATGGCCTCGGTCGTCGTCACGCGGTAGCCACCGCGGAACTCGGACTCGATGCCGGCCGCCTTGAGCGCCGCCGAGATCTGCGGACCGCCGCCGTGGACGACGACAGGGTGCAGGCCGACCGTGCGCAGGTAGACCATGTCTTCGGCGAAGGCGCGCTTGAGATCGTCGTTCACCATGGCGTTGCCGCCGAACTTCACGACCACGACGCGGTCACGGTAGTTGAGCAGCCAGGGGAGCGACTCGATGAGCGTCGCCGCCTTGACGGCAGCCAGGTCTTGCTCGCGGCGCAGCGCCTGTTCGGTATCCATGCCGCTCAGCTCGAGTACGCGCTGTTCTCATGCACGTAGTCGTGCGTGAGATCGTTCGTCAGGATCGTCGCCCGTGACTGACCCGCGTGCAGGTCGAGCTCGATGCGGAGCGCGCGGGGGGTCATGTCGACCTCGGTCACCGGGCGGTCGGGAGCACCCTCGGCGCAGAGCCGGACGCCGTTGAACGACACGTCGACGTCGTACGGGTCGAATACGGCGCTCGTCGTGCCGATCGCCGCGAGCACGCGTCCCCAGTTCGGATCGTTGCCGAAGACGGCGGCCATCAGGAGGTTGCTCCGGGCCAGCGAGCGGCCGACCTCGACGGCATCCTCTTCGGTGACGGCGCCCGAGACGTCGATCGTGATGTCGTGCGAGGCGCCCTCGGCATCGCCCTGGAGCTGCGCGGCCAGATCGGCGCAGAGCTCGGTGACGGCGGCTGCGAGCTCGTCCGGTGACGGCGTGACGCCCGACTCGCCGCTGGCCAGGAGAACGACCGTGTCGTTCGTGGACATGCAGCCGTCGGAGTCGAGGCGGTCGAAGGTGACGCGGGTCGCCTGCCGGAGTGCTGCGTCCAGCTCTCGGGCCGAGGCATCGGCGTCGGTCGTCAGGACGACCAGCATCGTCGCGAGGCCGGGGGCCAGCATGCCGGCGCCCTTCGCCATCCCGCCGACGACCCAGCCGTCGCCGTGCACGACCGCCTGCTTGGGGTGGGTGTCGGTCGTCATGATGGCGGTGGCGGCAGCGAGACCGCCATCGGCCGTGAGCTCGGACGCGGCCGCCCTCGTGCCCGCCAGGACCTTGTCGCGGAAGACCTGGTCGCCGACGCCGATGAGCCCCGTCGAGCAGACGATCACGTCGCCCGCCGAGACGTCGAGCACCTCGGCTGCGAGCTCGGCCGTCTGGTGGGTGGTCTGGAAGCCGAACGGGCCCGTGAAGCAGTTGGCCCCGCCCGAGTTGAGGATCACCGCGCGGGCCTGGCCGTCGGCCACGACCTGCTGCGACCAGACGACGGGGTGCGCCTTCGCTCGGTTGCTGGTGAAGACGCCGGCGACTGCCGCGCTGCGACCCGTGTTGACGACGAGCGCCACGTCGGGCCTGCCCGTCGACTTGAGACCGGCTGCGACTCCCGCGGCCTGGAAGCCCTGCGCTGCTGTGACGCTCACGGGGCGACTCCGTTCATGGTGAGGCCGAGCGTCTCGGGAAGGCCGAGCGCGATGTTGGCCGACTGGACGGCGGCGCCTGCGGTTCCTTTGACCAGGTTGTCGAGCGCGCTGATCGCGACGAGGCGACCCGCGGCCTCGTCGACGGCGAGGCCGATGAGACAGGTGTTGGCCCCGACTGTGTCGGCGACGCGGGGGTACTCCCCCGCCGGGAGCACGTGCACGAAGGGCTCGTCGCCGTACGCGAGCTCGTAGGCGCGGCGGACGTCCGACTCGGTGACGCCGGGTGCGAGCTTGGCGGTCGTGGTCGCGAGGATGCCGCGCGACATCGGCACGAGCACCGGGGTGAACGACAGGCTCACGCGCGTGGCGCCGGCCACCCGGAGATTCTGCTGCGTCTCGGGGATGTGCCGGTGGCTGCCGCCCACGCCGTACGCAGAGGCGGAGCCCATCAGCTCGCTGGCCAGCAGGTGCGGCTTGAGCGACTTGCCGGCCCCCGACGGGCCCACGGCAAGGACGGCGACGATGTCGTCGGCCTCGACCAGGCCGGCCTCGACGGCGGGTGCCAGCCCCAGCGACATGGCCGTGACATTGCACCCGGGAACCGCGATGCGCTTCGTGCCCTCGAGCTCGCCGCGCTGCTTGCCCCCGCCGGAGTGGATGAGCTCGGGCATGCCGTAGCTCCAGGCGCCGTAGAACTCGCCGCCGTAGAACGCCGCCCAGTCCGCCTCGCTCGTGAGGCGGTGGTCGGCGCCGCAGTCGACGACCAGCGTCCCCTCGGGCAGCTCGGCCGTGATCTCACCCGACTTCCCGTGCGGCAGGGCGAGGAAGACGACATCGTGGCCCGCGAGGTTCTCGGCCGTGGTCGTGACGAGTGTCAAGTGCGCGAGGGATCGCAGGTGCGGCTGCGCCGCGAGGAGCGGCTGGCCGGCGTTCGTGAATGCGGTGACCGTGGTCACCTCGAATTCGGGGTGCTGACTGAGGATGCGGAGGAGTTCCCCACCGGCGTAACCGCTTGCGCCTGCAACGGCGACGGATAAAGGCATGCTTCTACCCTAATGTTCGACTGGACGATGACGGGGCGGCGGCGCCTCGCGACGGTCAGTCGCGGAGCGTCGCCCCGAATCGCTCGCCAGCGAGACGCACGGAGCCCTGCTTGGCCTCGGAGGCTTCGGCAGCGGTCAGAGTGCGGTCGGTCGCGCGGAAGCGCAGCGCGAACGTGAGGGACTTCGAGCCCTCATCGATGCCTTCGCCGCGGTAGTCGTCCACGAGGCGAGCATACTCGAGAAGCTCGCCGGCACCGGACACGACGGCCTCGAGCACCTCGCCGGCCGGGGCATCGGCCCCGACGACGAGCGACAGGTCTTGAGTCGCGACCGGGTACGCCGATATCGGCACCGGAGCCGGCTCCACCCGCGCCAGGGCCATGACACGGTCGAGATCGAGCTCGGCGACGACGACTCCGCGCGGCAGGTCGAGGTCGGCCGCCACCGCCGGCAGCAGCTCGCCGGCGACGCCGACGACCTCGCCTGCAACGATCAGCTCGGCCGTCCGGCCGGGGTGCAGCGAGACGTGGCGCCCCTGACGGACGCTCACCTCGGCCGCGACCTGGCGGACGGCGGTGCGGACATCGTCGAGCACGTCGGCTAGGTCGGCCGACTGGGCCGCCTGACCGGGCTGGCGCTCGACTGTAGAACCGGAGCGCAGGAACGCGAGATGCCTGGGCTGGCTCGGAAGGCCGGCATTCAGCGCCGCAAGGGTCTCGTCGTCGGGGCGGGCGGCGCCGGCGGGGATGAAGTCGGTCCCGGTCGAAGCGCCGGGCTTCACGTAGAAGACCGAGCCCGACTCGTACAGCGCCAGGTCGAGCAGGCCGCGCGACAGGTTGCGTCGGGCGGTGTCGAGCAGCCCGGGGATCAACGACATGCGCATCTCGGCGGCATCGGTGTCGAGCGGGTTGGCCAGCGTGACCGGCGTCGCCGCATCGGGGCCGTCGAGCACGGGCGAGAACGCGGCGTTGCGGGCGGGTGCGACGAAGGGGTACGCGAAGACCTCGGTGAGACCCGATGCCGCAAGGCCCGCCGAGACAGCGCGACGCAGCGACTGCTCGCGCGTCATGCCTCGCCCGGGAGGAGCGACAGGAAGGACAGACGGGATGCGGTCGTAGCCGGTGATCCGCGCGACCTCCTCGACGAGGTCGGCCGAGGTGAGGAGGTCGGGTCGCCAGGTCGGCGGGGTGACGGTGAAGCCGCCGTCGGCGGGCTCGACCGCGGCGCCGATGGCCAGGAGGCTCTCTTCCACCTCGGCCGTCGTGTAGTCCACGCCCATCATGCGACCGGCGCGGTCTTCGGCGAGGAAGATCGCCGACGGCGCGATGGAGACGTCGTAGACGGAGCCGAGCGTGTCGGCGGTGCCGCCGGCGAGCTCGACGAGGAGCTGGACGGCGCGCTCGGCAGCGGGACGGCTGACCGCCGGGTCGACGCCGCGCTCGAAGCGGCGCGAGGCCTCGCTCGGGAGCTTCTGGCGGCGCGCGGTGCGAGCGATGCTGATCGGCTCGAAGGTCGCGGCCTCGACCACGACGTCGGTCGTGGTAGGCGAGACCTCGGTGCGCTCACCCCCCATGACACCGGCGAGGCCGATCGGGCCGTCGTCGTCCGTGATGAGGAGGTCTTCGACGTCGAGCGCGCGGTCTCTCCCGTCGAGAGTGGTGAGGTGCTCCCCCGCGTTCGCGCGGCGCACCGTGAATCCTCCGGCGACGGTGGCCAGATCGTAGGCGTGCAGCGGCTGGCCGGTCTCGAGCATCACGTAGTTGGTGATGTCGACGGGCAGGCTGATCGAGCGGATGCCGGCGAGGCGGAGGCGCGAGCGCATCCACGGCGGTGTCGGGCGCGACGCGTCGATGCCGCGGACGACCGCGGTGATGAACGTGCTGACTCCGGCGCTGCCGCGGACTGGTGCCCCGTCGGCGACGTCGACGCGGAAACCCTGCCGGGCGACGGGCGACTGCGCGTCAGCCGGATCGCGGTACGCGGCTCCGGTCGAGTGCGAGTACTCGCGGGCGACGCCGCGGATGCTGAACGCGTAGCCGCGGTCGGGCGTGACGTTGATCTCGACGGCGGCGTCGTCGAGCCCGAGCAGCGGGATCGCGTCGGTGCCGACCTCGGGATCGAGACCCAGGTCTTTCAGCAGGAGGATGCCGTCGTGCTCCTCGCCGAGACCGAGCTCGCGCGTCGACGCCATCATGCCGTCGGACACGTGGCCGTACGTCTTGCGCGCGGCGATCGGGAACGGCCCGGGCAGCACGGCGCCGGGCAGGGATACGACGACCTTGTCGCCGACGGCGAAGTTGTGGGCGCCGCAGACGATGCCGCGCACGTCGGCCTCGTCGCTGGCGTGGTCCGGGCCGACTGCGATGCGGCACCAGTTGATGGTCTTGCCGTTCGACTGCGGCTCGGGCGTGAACTCGAGGACCTGCCCGACGACCAGGGGACCGGTCACCTCGGAGAGGTGCACGTCTTCTTCTTCGAAGCCGACGGCGACGAGGGCCTCGTGGACGTGCTCGAGCGTGACGTCGTCGGGAAGGTCGACGTACTCGCCGAGCCAGGAGAGAGGGACGCGCATCAGACCACCATTCCGAACTGCTCACTGAAGCGGACGTCGCCCTCGACCATGTCGCGCATGTCGTTCAGATCGTTGCGGAACTGAAGCGTGCGCTCGACACCCATGCCGAAGGCGAAGCCCTGGTACTCGTCGGGGTCGAGACCCGCCGAGCGGAGGACGTTGGGGTTGACCATCCCGCAGCCGCCCCACTCGACCCAGCGGGCACCGCCCTTGGCGTTCGGCTGCCAGACGTCCATCTCGGCGCTGGGCTCGGTGAAGGGGAAGTAGTTGGGGCGCAGGCGAATCTGCGCGTCGGGGCCGAACATCTGGCGCGCGAGGTGCTCGAGGGTGCCGCGGAGGTGCGCCATCGTGAGACCGCGGTCGATGGCGATGGCCTCGATCTGGGTGAAGACGGGCGTGTGCGTGGCGTCGAGCTCGTCGGTGCGGAAGACGCGGCCGGTCGCGACGTTGTAGACCGGCACGCCCTTCCCGAGCAGCGTGCGGATCTGCACCGGCGACGTGTGCGTGCGCAGGAGCAGGTGCTGGTCGACGGGCTCGACGAAGAAGGTGTCTTGCATGGCGCGGGCCGGGTGGTCGGCGTCGAAGTTGAGGGCGTCGAAGTTGAACCACTCGTGCTCGAGCTCCGGGCCGTCGGACAGCTCCCAGCCCATGGCGATGAAGATGTCGGCCATCTTCTCCTGCAGGAGGCTCAGCGGGTGACGGCTGCCCTGGGCACGACGGACCGGCAGCGCCGTCACGTCGATCCGCTCGGACTCCAGGCGCGCGGCCTCCTCCACAGCGGCGAGGGCCTCCTCGCGTGCGGCGACCGCCTGGTTGACACGGCCCCGGGCCGCGCCCATCAGCCTGCCCGCCGATGCCTTCTGGTCGTTCGGCAGAGAGCGGAGGCCGCCGTTCATTCGCGCAAGCGTCGACTGCTCGCCGGTGTGCTCGCCGCGCACCGTCTTCAGCTCGGCGACGGTCGAGGCCGCCTCGACGGCCGCAAGGGCCGCGGTGACGGCGCTCTCGACGGTGGATTCGGTGATGGCTGGCGTGTCTGACACGAGAAGCAAGCCTACCGAACGGGGGCAGACGGTCGGTTCAGTTCCTGCCCCCGTTCTGTGAGGAGTCGGATCACGCGGGCCGTCGTCGTGATGAAGCCCCGACGCGCCTCGTTCGCCGCGACCCGCATCATGCGCCAGCCGTCGTCCGAATCGGGCCGATTTGCGACAAAGATCGCACTCTCGGCGGGAGGCGCGCCGGCGCTAGCTGCGCTGCGCGAACGCGCTCTCGTAGAGGCAGACGGACGCGGCCGTCGCGAGGTTCATGCTCTCGGCGTGGCCGTAGATCGGCACGACGACAGCCCGGTCGGCTTTGGCGAGGTCCTCGTCGCTGAGGCCGCGGGCCTCGTTGCCGAACAGCCAGGCCGTCGGCGCGGCGAGGATGCCCTCCTTGCGCGCTTCCAGGAGGTCGCCGCCCTTGACGTCGGCGGCCAGCACCTGAAGCCCCGCCTGCGTGGCCAGCGCCAGCACGGCCGGCAGCTCGATGCCGACGGCCACGGGCACGTGGAACAGCGAGCCGGTGGTCGCTCGCACCACCTTCGGGTTGTACAGGTCGACGCTGCGGCCGGTCATGATGACGGCGTCGGCTCCGGCGGCGTCGGCCGCGCGGATGATGGTGCCCGCGTTGCCGGGGTCGCGCACTTCTTCGAGGATCGCCACGAGGCGCACCTCGGAGTCGCCGAAGATGTCTCTCACGCTGGTCGGGAACTGGCGGCAGACCGCCACGAGGCCCTGCGGCGTGACCGTGTCGGCCATCGTCGCGAGGACGTCCTCGGAGACGAACTCGATGTCGACGCCAGCGTCGACCGCAGCCTGCGCAAGCTCCGTGTAGCGCTCGAGCGCCGTCGGAGTGGCGAAGAGCTCGACCACCAGCTCGGGCCGGAAGGTCAAGGCCTCCGTGACGGACTGCGGGCCTTCCAACAGAAAGAGCCCGGTCTGGGACCGGGCATCTCTCTTGGCCAGTTTGGCCACCGCGCGCACTCGGGGCGAACGCGGGTTGTCGATCATCTGGTTGCTGGGCACGGATGCAATCCTGCCTCAGACACGCAGATAATTACGCAGCGTCGACCTTCGGGGCCGACGTGTCGGCGGGAAGGGCCGCCTTCGCGGTGGCGACGAGGCCGGCGAAGGTGGCGGGCTCGTTGACCGCGAGGTCGGCGAGCAGACGACGGTCGACCTCGACGCCGGCCAGGGCGAGGCCCTGGATGAGTCGGTTGTAGGTGAGGCCGTTCGCACGCGACGCGGCGTTGATGCGCTGGATCCAGAGGCGACGGAACTCGCCCTTCCTGGCGCGGCGGTCGCGGTACGAGTAGACGAGCGAGTGAGTGACCTGCTCCTTGGCCTTGCGGTACAGGCGCGAACGCTGACCGCGGTAGCCCTCGGCGCGCTCGAGGACAACGCGACGCTTCTTGGCGGCGTTGACCGCCCTCTTGACTCTTGCCATTTTCTTATTCCCTTACGTTCGCGCGGCTCAGCGGCCGAGAAGCTTCTTGATGACCTTGGCGTCGGCCGGAGCCAGCACCTGGTCCTGGTTCAGGCGGGCCTTGCGCTTGGCGCTCTTGACCTCGAGGTTGTGACGCATGCCGGCCTGCTGCTTCATGAGCTTGCCGGTGCCGGTGACCTTGAACCGCTTCTTGGAGCCGGAGTGGGTCTTCATCTTGGGCATAGTCGTTACTTTCTTCTAGGAACCACCCGGGATGGCCCGGGTGGCGCGAAGCGGGCCGGTGTTACTCGGCCGGTGCCTCGGTGGTCGTGGTCTCGGCGGCGGCAACGGGTGCCTCCGCAGGTGCGGGATGCTTGGGGGGCTTGTTGGCCTGCTTGCGAGCTTCGGACTCGGCTTTCGCCTCGGCCTTGTTCTTCAGCGGACCGATGACCATGACCATGTTGCGGCCGTCGATGGTGGGGTTGTTCTCGACAGTGCCCCACTCCTGCACGTCCTCGGCGAAGCGCTGGAGCAGACGGACGCCCTGCTCGGGACGCGACTGCTCGCGACCGCGGAACAGGATCATGGCCTTGACCTTGTCGCCGGACTGGAGGAAGCCCTCGGCGCGCTTGAGCTTGGTCTCGTAGTCGTGCTTGTCGATCTTCAGGCGGAAGCGAACCTCTTTGAGGATCGTGTTCGCCTGGTTGCGCCGGGCCTCCTTGGCCTTCTGCGCAGCCTCGTACTTGAACTTGCCGTAGTCCATGATCTTTGCGACGGGCGGCTTCGAGTTCGGTGCAACTTCGACCAGATCCAGGTCGGCCTCTGCGGCAAGGCGCAGAGCCATGGCGATGGGGACAACGCCCACCTGCTCGCCGGCGGGTCCGACAAGTCGGACCTCAGGGACGCGGATGCGGTCGTTGGTACGGGGATCGCTGATGCGGGGCTCCTCTGACTGAGTCAACACGCGACGGTTGGTCACGCGGGCGAAAGAGGAGCGGTCGATGCACGTCGGAACAGGCATCCACACCCTTGAAGCTGACCTCGCGTGCAATGCACGTGAAGATCGGGGTGACAACTACCCGGTAACCTGAGGTCGCGGGTGGGAGAGACTCCACTTTCAATACGGGCGCAGGCGCCCGTAGCCGTCCAGAAGCTTAGCAGAGAGAATGCCAGTGAGCCAGACCAACGCCGATCACGTCTCGCCCTACGACTCGATGGGCGACGGCGTCGACGAAGTCGGCGCCGAACGCGACATCGCCGAGGTGCCGGCCGTCGAGGTCATCAACACCGTAGCCGTCCACCTCCTCAGCGCCGCGGCCGTCAAGGTCGGGCTCGCCGACTCCCCCGACGAGCAGACCGACCTCGACGAGGCCCGCAA
Source organism: Frondihabitans sp. OV104 (assembly GCF_057787745.1). Classification (NCBI taxonomy): domain Bacteria; kingdom Bacillati; phylum Actinomycetota; class Actinomycetes; order Micrococcales; family Microbacteriaceae; genus Frondihabitans; species Frondihabitans sp. OV104. Next base: position 668,689 of record NZ_CM173541.1, on the reverse strand, counting down.
GCTCATCACCGCCCTGGCCGGCCTCGTCACGGCCGCAGCCCCCGAGATCGGCGACACCCACGCGCGGGCTCTTCGCGACGGACTGCGCAGCCTCCAGCTGGCGTTCCGCGAAGCCTCGCCGATCCCGGACGCCGTGGGGCAGGGGCCGGGCGAGAAGTACACCGGGCCCGTCAACTAGCGGCGACGACCTTGAGACCCAGGCTGTCGACGCGCTCCGCGATGACCGGGTCAAGGGCCCAGGCCTCCTGAAGTCGCTGGAGCAGGGCCGACAGCTCGGCGCGGTCGAGACCCGGTCGGAGCCCCAGCTGCACGACGACCTCGGGCCCCGTGAGCGCGGACGGTCCGGGCTGGGGCGCGAGTCCGACGGATGCGACTGCGGGCTCGAGCTCGACCGACGCGACGAACGCCCGGGCCACGTCGGGATCGAGGGCCGCCGGGACCCACGGCAGGTCCTGCGCAAGAGCCCAGAGTGCTGGTCTCCGCACGCCGAACTCGGTCTCCGAGCCGGGATCGAGCACCATCAGCTCGGTCGACTCCGCCGCCGCCGCGATGGCGATCCGGCGCGACTGCGCAGGAACTGGACGTGCGAACCTGTTCCACGCCTGGAGCGTCCGCACCGAGGTGAAGGCCGGCAGCACCGTGCGGCCGTCGGGGCCGGCCACGGTCACGATCGCGAGTTCCTGCGTCTTGTCGACCCGTACGCCGTGCTCGCCCGCGCCCTCGTCGCCCGCGTGCGCCAGGAGCGGGATGAGGAGGCGGGCGGCGCGCAGGGCGTCGAGCACCGCCGCCTCGTCGGCCTGCCCTGCGAGATGGGCTTCGAGCGCGGCCAGGAGGGCGGGGTCGGCTGATCCGTCGTCGCCGGCGTAGGCGGTGTCGTGCGCCTGGAAGGTGCGCCCCTCCCAGGGGTTCCCGGCGCTGTCGGCGCCGAGCGACCGGGCGAATCCGTGCGCCTCGGCCTGGTCGTGGCCGTGATCGAGCGGCTCGGCCATCAGTGCCCGGCGACGTCCAGAGCCGCGCCGAGCGTGAAGGCGCCCGCGTAGAGGGCCTTGCCGACGATGGCGCCCTCGAGGCCGTGCGGGACGAGCTCGCGGAGTGCGACCAGGTCGTCGAGGCTGGAGATGCCGCCCGAGGCGACGACCGGGCGGTCGGTGCGCTCCATGACCTGCTTGAGGAGCTCGATGTTCGGCCCCTGGAGAGTGCCGTCTTTCGTGACGTCGGTGACGACGTAGCGGGCGCAGCCGGCCTCCTCGAGGCGGGCGAGCACCTCGAACAGGTCGCCGCCTTCCTGCGTCCAGCCGCGCGCGGCCAGCGTCGTGCCGCGCACATCCAGGCCCACCGCGATGGCGTCGCCGTACTGGGCGATGACGTGGGCCGCCCACTCGGGGTTCTCGAGGGCGGCCGTGCCGAGGTTGATCCGCTTCACGCCGGTCTCGAGGGCCGCCTCGAGCGACGCGTCGTCGCGGATTCCGCCTGACAGCTCGACGTCGATGCCCTTGACGTGCGAGATGACGCGGCGGATGACCTCGCGGTTGTCGCCACGGCCGAAGGCCGCATCGAGGTCGACCAGGTGGAGCCACTCGGCGCCCTGGTCTTTCCAGTCGGCGGCGGCGTCGACGGGGTCGCCGTAGTTGGTCTCGGTGCCGGCCTCGCCCTGGGTGAGGCGGACGGCCTTGCCGTCGGCGACGTCGACCGCGGGGAGCAGCGTGAGGGCGGGAGTGCTGGTGAAGTCGGTCATGGTGCTTTCCGGTGTGGGTCGCCGCTCGCGGCGGCAGGCGCTAGAGGGTCTGGAGCCAGTTGGTCAGGAGGCGGATGCCCGGGGCGCCGGACTTCTCGGGGTGGAACTGCGTGGCCCAGAGCGGTCCGTTCTCGACGGCCGCCACGAAGGGCCCGCCGTGGTCGGCCCAGGTCACGAGCGGCGACTTGCGCGCGCCGTGGCCGTCGAGCGACCACTCCTGCGCGGCGTAGGAGTGCACGAAGTAGAACCGCTCGTCACGGATGCCCTCGAAGAGCATGGACTCATCGGGAGCGGACACGGTATTCCAGCCCATGTGCGGGAGGACGTCGGCCTTGAGCTCGTCGATCGTGCCCGGCCACTCCCCCAGGCCCTCGGTGGTCTGACCCCGCTCGACGCCGGTCTCGAAGAGCACCTGCATGCCGACGCAGATGCCGAGGACGGGGCGGCCGCCGGCGAGGCGGCGGTCGATCTTCTCGGCGCCGCGCACCGACCGGAGCTGCGACATGACGGCGGAGAAAGCACCCACACCCGGGACGAAGAGACCGTCGGCCTTGGCCACACGGTCGCTGTCGGCCGTGAGCTCGACCTCGGCTCCGGCCAGCTCGAGCGCCTTGATGGCGGAGTGGACGTTGCCGCTGCCGTAGTCGAGGACGACGACGCGGGGGCGGGCCGCGCCGCTCGGAGCCGTGCGGGCAGTGGACTCGGCGGCTTCGGCAGACCCTCTGGCATCGGCCTGAGCGTCGGTCACAGCGCACCCTTGGTCGACGGAATGCCGTCGACACGCGGATCGGGCTCGATGGCGGCGCGGAGCGCACGGGCGAACGCCTTGAACTCGGCTTCGGCGATGTGGTGCGGGTCGCGGCCGCCCAGCACGGTGATGTGCACCGTCAGGCCGGCGTGGAAGGTGATCGCCTCGAAGACGTGGCGCACCATGCTGCCGGTGAAGTGACCGCCGATCAGGTGGAACTCGAAGCCCTCCGGCTCACCGGAGTGCACCAGGTACGGGCGCCCGGAGACGTCGACGACCGCCTGGACGAGCGCCTCGTCGAGCGGGACGAGCGCGTCGCCGTAGCGGCGGATGCCCGTCTTGTCGCCGAGGGCCTCGCGGAGGGCGGTGCCGAAGGTGATGCCGATGTCTTCGACCGTGTGGTGCACGTCGATGTCGGTGTCGCCGGTCGCCTTGAGGTCGAGGTCGATCAGCGAGTGCTTCGACAGGGCCGTGAGCAGGTGGTCGTAGAACGGCACCGAGGAGTCGATGCGCGAGGTGCCCGTGCCGTCGAGGTCGAGGGATAGGTCGATGCTGGACTCGCTCGTGGACCGCGAGACGGTAGCCGTGCGCGCGGCGCTGTCGGTGCTCATGCTCCGAGCCTAATGTCGCGCATGGCGTCCAGGAACGCGGTCGTCTCGGCCTCGGTGCCCGCGCTCACGCGGAGGTGGCCCTCGATCGCGAGGTCGCGCACGATGATGCCGCGCTCGAGGAGAGCCTCGAAGACGGCGTGCGGGTCGTCGACGCCGCCGAACAGCACGAAGTTCGACCAGGTCGGCCACGCGTGGTACCCGAGCCCGGTCAGCGTCTCGACCATGCGGTCGCGCTGGGCCTTGATGTCGTCGACCATGGCGAGCATCTCGTCGGAGTGACGGAGCGCCGCGACCGCCGCCGCCTGGGTGAGCGACGACAGGTGGTACGGCAGGCGCACGAGACGGAGGGCGTCGATCGCGACCGGGTCGGCCGCGAGATAGCCGACGCGGGCGCCGGCGAACGCGAACGCCTTGCTCATGGTGCGCGAGACCAGCAGGCGCGGACGCCCCTCGAGCAGCGTGACCGCGCTCGGCCGGTCGGCCGGCATGAACTCGGCGTAGGCCTCGTCGACCAGGACGATTCCGCGCGCCGCGTCGTAGGCCGCTTCGATCACGTCGAGCTCCATCGGGGTGCCGGTCGGGTTGTTCGGCGCGCAGAGGAAGACGACGTCGGGGTCGGTGCGCTCGATCTCGGCGCGGACCGTCTCGGGCGAGAGCGTGAAATCGGCGTCGCGCACGCCCTCGACCCACTCGGAGCCGACGCCTCGCGTGATGATCGAGTGCATGGAATAGGTGGGCGGGAAGCCGAGCACACGACGACCAGGGCCGCCGAACGCCTGCAGAATCTGCTGGATGACCTCGTTCGAGCCGTTCGCCGCCCAGATCTGGTCGGCGGTCAGGCCGTGGCCGAGGTACGCGGCGAGGGAATCGCGCAGAGTCGTGAACTCGCGGTCGGGGTAGCGATTGACCTCGAGCACGGCGGCCGCGACCGACTCGACGATGTCTCGCGCCACGTCTTCCGGGATGGGATGCGTGTTCTCGTTGACGTTCAGCGCGACGCGCACCTTCTTCTGAGGGGCGCCGTAAGGCGACTGACCACGGAGGTCGTCGCGGAGGGGCAGGTCGTCGAGAGAAATGGCCACGAGGCTATTTTACGGGGGTCGCGACATGTGTTGCGCCCGGTACCGGGTGTCCTTAGACGAGGACGAGGTGCTCGCTCACAAGGCATTCGAGAGCGAGTTGCACGCGCTGCAAGGAACTGCTCGGCGCGGCGTGCGCTCATGAAGGATCGCTGCCGCCGAGATCCTTGCGAAGCCCCGCCAAGCACAGCACGCGCGCAGAAGCGCCGCCCCGCGAGTGCGGGACGGCGCCGGGCGACGGTGCTCGAGAAGCCGACCGCGTAGATCGAGCTGCCTAGTTCGAGCTGCCTGGTTCGAGCTGCCTAGTTCGAATACTTCGTCGGGATCGCAAGCGACTGACCCGGCATGACCTGCGTGCTCGACAGGTTGTTGAGCGAGACGATGTCGGAGATGACGTCACGCGGATCGGCAGTCGGGGCCACATCTTCGGCGACCTGCCAGAGCGTCTCACCAGCCGCCACGGTGACGTGGTCGAAATGGACGTCGCCCGCTTGGCCGGTGGCGACCGCGCCGCCGCCCGTCAGAACGAAGCCGGCGATGATCGCGACGGCGGCGAGGAGGACGGCGATCGTGAGGACGACGCGACCCCGAGCGGTGATGCGGAGGTGGGAGACGGATGCGGTGCGGGTCGCGGGAGCTGCCGTGGGGAAGGCGGTGATCGTTGCGCTCATGATGCGTACCTCTCTTGTCGATTCTGTCGAGACGACTTGGCTGTGGTCTTCGTGCCAGGCCGCCGGCCGGGGCCGCCTGACACGAAGAGGTGTTCCGAAGAACACTTCCGAACATATCTTCGATTAACACCGATTTCAAGAGGCTCTAGCCGAAAATCGCAGAAAAACCACGCGACACACTCGAACATGTGTTTGTTCTGCTCATTTCGACCGGATACAGTTTCGATCGGTGGGATCAGTAGAACAGCAGCCACCGACATTCGAGAGAGGTGGGCGCGTGCCCGAGGCAACGACTACAGAGGCTGGGCCCGATCCCCGTGCCCGAAAGCCCCTGACGGCGAAGCAGAACCTGATCCTGACGGCCATCCGCGCCTCGATCGCCAGCCGCGGCTATCCGCCGAGCATGCGCGAGATCGGCGACGCCGTCGGCCTCGCCTCCCTCTCCAGCGTCACTCACCAGCTCAACCAGCTCGAGCTCGCCGGTGCGATCCGCCGCGACCCCAACCGGCCCCGCGCTCTCGAGGTGCTCCTCGAGGACCCCGACAAGGTGGTCCCCGAGCCGACGATCGTCCGCTACGACGATGACGACAACGTGACCGCTCGCGTGCCCCTGGTCGGACGCATCGCCGCAGGCATCCCGATCACCGCCGAGCAGCAGGTCGAAGACGTCATGCCCCTCCCCCGCACCCTCGTGGGCAAGGGCGAGCTGTTCATGCTCAAGGTCGTCGGCGAGTCCATGATCGACGCCGCCATCTGCGACGGCGACTGGGTCGTCGTCCGTCAGCAGGGCAACGCCGAGAACGGCGAGATCGTCGCGGCGATGCTCGACGACGAGGCGACGGTGAAGGTGTTCCGGCAGCGCGACGGTCACACCTGGCTGCTCCCGCGCAACTCCAACTTCGAGCCGATCATGGGCGACCACGCGCAGATCCTCGGCAAGGTCGTCGCCGTCCTGCGGTCTCTGTAGGGGCCCGACGGGGCGGAGCCGCCCGAGAATGCCGAATGGCCGCAGGAAGTTCCTGCGGCCATTCGGGTATCAGGGGTGCGTCTCAGTTGGCGAACTCGCGCAGGGGCGCTGCGTCCTGCGGGTAGACCTTGGCCGTGACGCGCGTGCCCTCGGGGAGGTACTCGACGTCGACGACCGTGCCGATCTCGTGGATCCGCGCGATGACCTCGCCTCGGTCGTACGGAACCAGCAGATCGAGCTCGACCTCGGGCCGCGGCAGGAGCTCCGCGAGCGTGGCACGCAGCTCGTCGATGCCCTCACCGGTGCGGGCCGACACGAAGATCGCGTCGGGCACCATCCCGCGCAGCACGAGCCGCTGGCTCTCGTCGACCAGGTCGCTCTTGTTGAAGACGACGACCTCGGGGATGTCTCGCCCGTCGACCTCCGAGATGACCTCGCGGACCGTTGCCAGCTGCGCAGCCGGGTCGGGGTGCGAGCCGTCGACGACGTGCACGATGATGTCGCTGTCGTGGACCTCCTCGAGCGTCGAGCGGAAGGCCTCGACCAGCTGATGCGGAAGGTTGCGCACGAAGCCGACCGTGTCGGCGTACGTGAACGGACGGCCGTCGTCGGTCAGCGACTTGCGCACGGTGGTGTCGAGGGTCGCGAACAGGGCGTTCTCGACCAGGACTCCGGTGCGAGTCATCCGGTTGAGCAGGCTCGACTTGCCGGCGTTGGTGTAGCCGGCGATCGCGACGCTCGGGACCGCGTTGCGCGTGCGGTTGGCCCGCTTCGCCTCGCGTGCCGGCTTCATCTCTTTGATCTTCTTGCGCAGGATCGCCATCCGGGTGTGGATCCGACGTCGATCGAGCTCGATCTTCGTCTCACCCGGACCGCGCGAGCCCATTCCGTTGCCGGCGCCGACCTGGCCACCGGCCTGGCGCGACATCGACTCACCCCAGCCGCGGAGCCTCGGGAGGAGGTACTCGAGCTGCGCGAGCTCGACCTGCGCCTTGCCCTCGCGGCTCTTGGCGTGCTGGCTGAAGATGTCGAGGATCACGGCCGTCCGGTCGATCACCTTGACCTTCACCACGTCTTCGAGCGCACGACGCTGGCTCGGTGCCAGCTCGGTGTCGGCGATCACGGTGTCGGCACCGAGTGCCTGCACAGTGGCCTTCAGCTCGAGCGCCTTGCCCGATCCGAGGTACGTCGACGGGTCGGGGTTCGGCCGGCGCTGCAGGAGGCCGTCGAGCACGACGGCGCCCGCGGTCTCGGCCAGGGCGGCGAGCTCGCGGATCGAGTTCTCGGCGTCCTGGAGCGACCCCTGCGAGTACACGCCGATCAGCACGACGTTCTCGAGCCGCAGCTGTCGGTACTCGACCTCGGTGACGTCTTCGAGCTCGGTCGACAGACCGGCCACACGCCGGAGCGCCTGGCGGTCGGCGACGTCGAGCTGCTCGCCGTCGAAGCTCTCGTCGCGGCTGGTGCCCGCACCGGAGAGCCCTTCGGTCTGGATCGCCTGGGCCGGAGCGAACACGCTCAGACCAGCCCTCGACGACGCGTTGCTCAGGATGCGGTCGACGACGTCGTCGCTCTCCTCGCGCGGCGCATCGGTGCTGGTGTGCTCAGTCATTGCAGTCACATTAGACCTTTCAGGTTCGATAATCTGTGGGGATGGCCAGCGAGCACTACTTCTCATCGCAGCCGTCGAGTGAGCTCCGACCGCGTGAGATCACGGTCGAGCTCGCCGGGCGCGAACTCTCTCTGGCGACCGCCGCGGGCGTCTTCAGTCCGGGGCGGATCGATCCGGGCACCGCAGTGCTTCTCGGATCCATGCCGACGCCACCGCGCGACGGCACTTTCTTGGATGTGGGTTGTGGATGGGGGCCGATCGCTCTCACGCTCGCGCTGCGCTCGCCCGAAGCCGAGGTATGGGCCGTCGACGTGAACGAGCGTGTACTCGAGCTTCTCCGCGAGAACGCGAAGCGGGCCGGGCTGACGAACGTGCACGCCGTGCTGCCGGGCGACGTGCCCGACGACCTCGTCTTCGACGGGATCTGGTCGAACCCGCCGATCCGCGTCGGCAAGCAGGCCTTGCACGACATCCTGTCGGCGTGGCTGCCGCGTCTCGGCATCGACATGGAGGCGTACCTCGTCGTCGCGAAGAACCTCGGAGCCGACTCGCTCCAGCGCTGGATCGCCGACGAACTCGGCCCGGTCGTGGAGATCGAGCGGGATTCGACGTCGAAGGGCTACCGGATCTTGCGGGCTACGCGGCTGGCCTGACGAGGCGCTGGCGTGACGAGCTGCTGGCCTGACGACTTGCTGGCCTGACGCGCCGAGTGTCGCGGTCGGGACTGTTCGCTTGATACGAACTGGTGCAGGAACTGCACGGGGAGACTTCGGTCTCAGATGGAGAACTTCATTGTGCGAGTTTAGCGGGTCGGCGGCGCTGAGGCCAGGGGTGGGCGGTGGCTGGGTCGCGCCGGCGGGGTCGGTGGTGGCGGGGTGCGAGTTCCTGCGCCCGCGGTCGGGGGTGCGTGTCGGCGCGGGAACCCGCCGAAGCGGCGCAGCCCCGCCGCAACCGCGGCGGGATCGAGCCGGAACGGCGGGTACGACGCCGCCGGGGCCCACCCCGACCCAGCAGAGCCCTCCGAAACGGCACAGACCCGCCGCAACCGCGGCGGGATTGAGCCGGAACGGCGGGTACGACGGCGCCGGGGCCCACCCCGACCCCACAGAGCCCGTCGAAGCGGTACAGCCCCGCGGCAATCGCAGCGGGATCGAGCCGAAACGGCGGGTACGACGCCGCCGGGGCCACCCCGACCCCACGGAGCCCTCCGAACCGGCACAGGCCCGCCAGGCAGCCGGCGGGATCGAGCCGAAACGGCGGGTGCCACGCCGCCGGGCCCGCCCCGACCCGGCCGAACCCGCCGAAGCGGCACAGCCCCGCCAGGCAGCCGGCGGGATCGAGCCGAAACGGCGGGTGCAGCCCCGCGTCAGATCGCGAGCTCGCCGGTGAACACCAGCTCGGCGGGGCCGCTCAGCGAGACGTGCTCGCCGTCTTCGGTCGCGAACATGCGGACGCCGACCGTGCCGCCGGGGACGTCGACGCGCCACTGGTCGGGCGCGCTGTCTCCGGCGTAGTACCGGACGGCCAAGGCGGCCGCGGCCGCGCCCGTGCCACACGAGAGGGTCTCGCCTGAGCCGCGCTCGTGAACGCGCATCGAGATGCGGCCGACCCCGTCTGCGACGAGCGGCTCGGCCGGGACGACGAACTCGACGTTGGCGCCGGCGGCGGGGACCGGGTCGAGGACGGGGATGACGGTGAGATCGATACCGGCGAGCTCGTCGGCGGAGGCGAGGGCCACGACGACGTGCGGGTTGCCGACGCTGAGGCCGAGGCCGGGTCGCGCTGCGTGGAGGTCGCGGGCGCGCACCTCGGGGTGGTCGTCGGAGAGCGACCAGCGGCCCAGGTCGACCTGGAAGCCGGCGCGGTTCAGCTGGACGTCACGGACACCGGCGCGGGTGCCGATCGACAAGGTCTCCCCGGGCTCGAGCGTCGCCAGACCCTGCTCGAGGAGGTAGGCGGCGAAGACGCGGATGCCGTTGCCGCACATCTCGGCAACGCTGCCGTCGGCGTTGTGGTAATCCATGAACCACTCGGCCTCGGGCTCTTCGGCCAACGTGGCCGCCCCCTCGGGGTGGCTGGCGCTGCGGACGGCACGGATGACTCCGTCGCCGCCGACTCCGAAGTGACGGTCGGCCAGCGCGCGGATGCGATCGGGCGTCAGGTCGAACGTTCCGTCGGGGTCGGCAAAGAGCACGAAGTCGTTGCCCGTGCCCTGCCCTTTGGTGAAGCGGACGACGGTGGGGATGGTGGCGGTGGTGGTCACCCGGTGAGTGTATCGGCGACCGCTGACACGGCGCTGGCGAGGTCGCCACGGCTCTCGACCCAGGTCACGCGCGGGTAACGCTTGAACCAGCTGACCTGGCGTCGGGCGTAGCGACGGGTCAGCTGCTTGGTGAGGTCGCGAGCCTCGGTCTCGGTCAGCTCGCCGCGAATCTCGGCGATCGCCTGCGCGTAGCCGATGGCGCGCGAAGCCGTGACGCCCAGCGCGGGGCCCTCGGCCAGCAGTCCCTCCACCTCGGCGACGAGGCCCTGCCGCCACATGTCGTCCACGCGACCGTCGAGGCGCTCAACCAGCACGTCGCGGTCGTCGCGGAGCCCGACAAACGCGGCAGGACGCCAGAGCGGGGCGTCTTCGGGAAGCCCCACGGCGAAGGGCTCGCCCGTGATCTCGCCCACCTCGAGGGCTCGCACGATGCGGCGGGCATTGTGCGGGCCGATGGCGAGGGCGGCAGCGGGATCACGCTCCTTCAGGAGGTCGTACGCCGCTCGGGTCCCCCGCTCGGCAGCCAGCCGCTCGTAGCGCTCGCGTACGACCGCGTCCGTGCCCGGGAAGCGGAAGTCGAACACGGCGCCCGAGACGTAGAGCCCGGACCCGCCGACCAGGATGGCGACCGCCCCGCGCCCCAGGATCTCGTCGACGACGTCGCGCGCCCGCCGCTGGTACCACTCGACGCTCGCCTCGTCCGAGACCTGGAGCTCGTCGAACAGGTGGTGCGGGACTCCGCGGCGCTCTGCCTGCGGAAGCTTGGCCGTGCCGATGTCCATCCCCCGGTACAGCTGCATCGCGTCGGCGTTGACGACCTCGGCGCTTCGGCCCCTGCGGCCCAGCTCGTCGGCCAGGTCGAGGGCGAAGTCCGACTTGCCGGTGCCGGTGGCCCCGACCACCACGGCGAGGTCGGGATGCTCGGAGTCCGTCACGCCCTAGGCGAGGTCGGCCGGGCGACGCTCGCCGTCGAGTGCGTCGTAGATCGGAGTGGTCACGGCGGCGCCCTCACCGGTGCCGCCCGCTCTCGTCGGGGCCGGGACTCCGACGCGCAGCGTGGGCAGGCCGAGCGACACACGGGCCGGAGCGCCGGAGGCGGTCGCAGCGCCCGCGGGCGTCGTGACCGCTGGCACACCGCAGGAGGCGGCCTGGGCGGCGTCCCAGGCGTCGCCCGCGCGGGTCCGGCGCACCTCGTAGATCGAGCCGTCGGGCTGGTCGGCGAGGAGGTAGAACGGCTTCGCCTCGGTGATGCGGACGCTCACCATGTCGCCGGGACGCGGCACGTCGCCGCCCTCGGGAACCTCGAAGTGCACCAGGCGCGAGTCGGCGGCGCGGCCCGAGAGGCGATGCGTCGCCGTGTCTTTGCGCCCTTCGCCGGTCGCGACGAGCAGCTCGACGAGAGCGCCGACCTGCTTCGCGTTCTCCTCGGCGCTGATCCGGTCTTGCAGGGCGGTGAGCCGCTCGAAGCGCTCCTGCACGACCTCCTTGGCGATCTGGTCGGGCAGGTCGGCCGCGGGCGTGCCGGGCCGGATCGAGTACTGGAACGTGAACGCCGTGGCGAACCGCGACTGCTCGACGACGCGGAGGGTCTCTTGGAAGTCCTCCTCCGTCTCGCCGGGGAAGCCGACGATGATGTCGGTGCTGATCGCCGCGTTCGGGATCTCGGCGCGCACCCGGTCGAGGATGCCGAGGAACTTCTCGCTCCGGTAGCTACGGCGCATGGCCTTGAGAATCCGGTCGGAGCCCGACTGCAGCGGCATGTGCAGCTGCGGCATCACCGAGGGGGTCTCGGCCATGGCGTCGATGACGTCGTCGGTGAAGGCCGCCGGGTGCGGACTGGTGAAGCGGATGCGCTCGAGGCCGTCGATCTGGCCCGCGGCGCGGAGCAGCTTGGCGAAAGCGCCGCGGTCGCCGAACTCGACGCCGTACGAGTTGACGTTCTGCCCGAGCAGCGTGACCTCGACGGCCCCGTCGTCGACGAGGGCCTGGATCTCGGCGAGGATCTCGCCCGGGCGGCGGTCCTTCTCCTTGCCGCGGAGCGACGGGACGATGCAGAACGTGCAGGTGTTGTTGCAGCCGACCGAGATCGACACCCAGCCGCTGTAGGTCGAGTCGCGCTTCGTGGGCAACGTCGACGGGAACACGTCGAGCGACTCGAGGATCTCGAGCTGCGCCTCGTCGTTGTGGCGTGCTCGCTCGAGCAGCGTCGGCAGGGCACCCATGTTGTGAGTGCCGAAGACGACGTCGACCCACGGCGCCTTGTCGAGGATCACCGACTTGTCTTTCTGGGCGAGGCACCCGCCGACGGCGATCTGCATGCCCTCGTGAGTCCGCTTCGTCTTGGCCAGGTGGCCGAGCGTGCCGTAGAGCTTGTTGTCGGCGTTCTCGCGGACTGCGCACGTGTTGATGACGACGATGTCGGCCTCGGCTCCGTCGGCCGGAACGTAGCCGGCGGCCTCGAGCGAGCCGCTCAGGCGCTCCGAGTCGTGCACGTTCATCTGGCACCCGAAGGTGCGCACCTCGTAGGTGCGGGGCGCGGGGCTCGCCGCTGCCCCGGTGGTGGTGGCTGCTGATGCAGCGCTGGCCGCTGCGGCGCTGGCTTCGAGGACCGTCGACATAGTCCCCCAGTGTAATTCGGGATTCGCAGGCCGAGCACCGGTCGCCTCGTGGGGCCTACGCCGCACGGCCCGGCCGTGGCGCTCCCGCGTCGCCTCCGGCCGTGCCACTGAGCGCCGTCGCGCCGCGCACGACCGCCGGCGCACGCTCGGCGCCGCCGGCCCCGCCCCCGCCAGGGGCTACTCGAAGCGGACGCCGCCCCGTGACGAGCCACCGCGTGGCAGCGCCTTCTCGACCGCACGGCGGATGACCTCGGACCGGTAGCCACGTCGCATCAGGTAGCCGTTGAGACGGCGCTCGGCGGTCGCCTGGTCGAGCCCGCGGAGCTGCCCGGCGCGCTTGCGCGCCCACTCGTCGGCCCGCGACTGCTCTTCGTCGTCGTCGATCTCGTCGACCGCGGCTTCGATGGCCTCCTGTGCGAGGCCCCGCTGACGCAGCTCGGCGGTGATGGCGCCCTTGCCGAGGCCCTTGCGGTCTTGCTTGGTGCGGACCAGGTTCTCGGCCAGCTCGGCGTCGTTCAGGAGACCGACTCCTTCGAGCCGCGCGATCTCCTCCTCCACGACCTCGTCGGGGAGGTCACGGGATCGGAGGGTCTTCGCCATCTCGGACGAGGAGACCCCGCGGCGCGACAGCGCGTGCATGCTGATGTTCTCGGCTCGGGCACGCGCGGCGTCGAGAGTCTCAGCGGGCTCGTCGTCCGACTCGTCGGCGTCGATCACGGCGGCGTCGATCTTGTCGGGGAACTCCGAGCCGGATCGGATGGGCTCGGACTGTGCGCGACCGGGGACGGCCCCGCCTTCGCGGCGCCCCACGGGGAGCGACGTCACGGCCGACAGGCGCTCGCGCGCCTCGGACTTCGCGGCGAACGCCTCGTAGGTCGGGAGGGGGCGGGCCTGCCCCGCGGCGTCGAGATCGGATTCGGCCGCGCGGGATCCTGCGCCCGAAACCGAGTCGAGGTCGTCGGGCGTCTCGTCAGCGTCAGCCGGCGTCTCGTCGCCGTCAGCCAGGGTCTCATCGGCGCCTGGGGCGGCGTCGTCGGCCCACACGGAATCCGCCCTGGCCCACGGGGAGCCTGCCGAGCCTTCCGGCACATCGGCGGCGCCATCGCGAGGACCAGCCTCGCCGGCGGGGCCGCGCTTCGAAGCACGGCCCCCGCCGAAGAGCGGCGTGACGGGAGCGAGGTCGTCGCCCCCGGTGGAGTCGGCGATGACTACGCGCCCTTGCGCTCGGCCAGCTTGCGCTGGGTCGCCGAGAGGGTCGGGGCGGCCGGCTCGCCGGATGCGGCGGCGGCAGCGTCGTTGGCTGCCTTGGCCGCGGCCCCGTCGGTGCCGACGCCGAGCTTCGCCAGGATCTTCTGCTCGATCTCGAGTGCGATCGACGCGTTCTGGAGCAGGAAGTTGCGCGAGTTCTCTTTGCCCTGGCCGAGCTGATCGCCCTCGTAGGTGTACCAGGCGCCCGACTTGCGGACGATTCCGTGCTCGACGCCGAAGTCGATCAGGCTGCCCTCACGCGAGATGCCGACGCCGTAGAGGATGTCGAACTCGGCCTGCTTGAAGGGCGGCGCCATCTTGTTCTTGACGACCTTGACGCGGGTGCGGTTGCCGACTGCGTCGGTACCGTCTTTCAGGGTCTCGATGCGGCGGATGTCGAGGCGGACGGACGCGTAGAACTTGAGCGCCTTACCGCCGGCGGTGGTCTCGGGGCTTCCGAAGAAGACGCCGATCTTCTCACGCAGCTGGTTGATGAAGATCATCGTGGTGCCGGTCTGGCTGAGGCCACCGGTCAGCTTGCGGAGAGCCTGCGACATGAGTCGGGCCTGGAGGCCGACGTGCGAGTCGCCCATCTCGCCCTCGATCTCGGCACGGGGCACGAGCGCGGCGACGGAGTCGATGACGACGAGGTCGATGGACCCGGAGCGTACGAGCATGTCGGCGATCTCGAGGGCCTGCTCACCGGTGTCGGGCTGCGACACGAGGAGGGCGTCGATGTCGACGCCGAGCTTCTTCGCATACTCGGGGTCGAGCGCGTGCTCGGCGTCGATGAACGCGGCGATGCCGCCGGCGGCCTGAGCATTCGCGATGGCGTGAAGGGTGAGCGTCGTCTTACCCGACGACTCGGGCCCGTAGATCTCGACGATGCGCCCGCGGGGAAGACCGCCGATGCCGAGTGCGACGTCGAGGGCGATCGACCCCGTGGGGATGACGGCGACGGGAGCGCGCTCGTCGCTGCCGAGGCGCATGACGGCGCCCTTGCCGAACTGACGATCGATCTGAGCGAGAGCCGTCTCGAGGGCCTTCTCGCGATCTGCAACTGAGGGCATGATGTCTCCTTCTCGGTCGTCGCGCGGACGGCCGGGGTCGTCGCCGTCGAGCGATGCTCGTCGACGTCAGTCGGTGCGCCTATAGGCTGTCGCGTCTGCCCGGGCCGGTGGTACAAGGCCAGGAGGTGTTCGACAAGGCTCAGGGGAAGCGCTGTTGCCGAGAACGTTACGGAGAGCCACCGACACTCGAAGCGCCGCTCAGCCATCTGTGGAGAACCCGGCACCGGAGCGCCCCTGTGGAGGAGAGGCTAGCACCCGACCGAACACATGTTCGAGTCGCCGGCGCGGCGTGTCGACCTCCGAAATTCAAGGAGATTTTGGCCGTGTAAGCCCAACCCGCGGCCATCGCAGGCCACGCCGGCGAAAATCTCCTTGAATTTTTGGGACGCGGGCGGGCAGGAGGCCAGGCGGGGCGGGCAGGAGGGCGGAGCGCCGGCGGCGCGGACTACGGGCGCGGCTTGGGCAGCCCGACGCCGTAGCGGCGCGACTCGGGCACGTTCTCTACCTCGCATAGGGCCAGCCACACGTCGCGCGGGTCGTCGCCCCGACCGATCGCCTCGTCGGCCGACACGCTGCCGAGCGCCGCCAGCACGACGTCGCGCGTCACGACCCGGCCGTACCCTTCGCCGAACTCGTCGACGACCGCTCGGGCGAACTCACTCTTGCGCACGCGTCGAGGCTACCCGCGCAACGCCGACCCCGAACGCAACGCGACCTGAACGCGCCGAACCCGACCCCGGACGCACGAATGCCCCGGCCGACAGGCCGGGGCATTCGTGTGACTCGCGGAGAGCTCTAGCGGACCGCGAGGTCGGCGTCGAACTCGGCGACGAGGTCGTCGGGGAGCGTGTCGGGAACGGGGCTGAGCCCCTCGAGGACCGCCATGCGGTCACCGACCTCACGCATGATCGTGGAGATGGGCGTCTCGAGAGCATCCGCTACCGAGGCGAGGATCTCAGAGCTGGCCTCTTTTTGGCCACGCTCGACCTCACTGAGGTAACCGAGCGCGACACTGGCCTTGGATGCGACCTGACGAAGCGTGCGGCCCTTTTGCAGGCGGAAGTCACGAAGGACGTCACCGATTTCTTGACGTACGAGAACCATAGGACCCTCCTCCTGAGGACGACCCACCGTGATCGGAGTACCAGGTGGGTAGGTGCAACTGTAATCAGCAATGTCTGGATGTGCCGTGCGACCTGAGAGATGTAACAGGACTGAAACCCGCGCTATTCCCTGAACCGCTCGACCATCCGCTGAAGTGCTGCAAGTGATTCGGCGACTGTAGCCGATCGGATTGCCTGGCGGTCACCCTCCAGTGCGAGGGGTACCACTTCGACATGATTCTCCCAGGCGATACCCACGTAGACGGTGCCGACGGGCTGGCCGTCCTGGGGGTCGGGGCCGGCGACACCTGTCGTCGCGATTCCGAACGTGGGCCGGGCGTGGGCGATGGTGAGGCGTTCTCGGACACCCGTCGCCATGGCCGCCGCGACGTCGGGGTGGACCGCGCCGTGCTCGGCGAGGAGAGCCGCGGGCACCCCGAGGAGCGAGTGCTTGACCTCGGTCTGGTAGGCCACCACTCCCCCGGCGACGACGCTGGAGGCGCCCGGCACGGAGACGAGCTCGGCGACGAGCAGGCCCCCGGTGAGCGACTCGGCGACGGCGACGGTGAGTTCCTGCGCCCGAAGAGACGCCATGAGGTCGACGACGAGCGTCACGCTGCGCCGTCCGCGGGGGTGCGCGATCGCGAGTGCTGCAGCGCGACCCGCATGTAGTCGAGCCCCGACAGCACGGTGGCGAGGAAGGCGGCCGACATGAGCACGATGTTGACCCAGTTGAACCAGTCGCCCAGCCAGGTGGTGAACGGGAAGAGGGCGAGCGTCAGGGCCACGCCCTGCAGCAGCGTCTTGAGCTTGCCGCCGCGCGAGGCGGGGATGACGCGGTCGCTGAGCGCGACGAAGCGGTAGACCGTGATGCCGATCTCGCGCACGAGGATGACGATGGTCACCCACCAGGGCAGCTCGCCCAGCACCGACAGCACGATGAACGCGCCGCCGGTCAGCACCTTGTCGGCTAGCGGGTCGACGATCTTGCCGAAGTCGGACACGAGGTTCTGCCGACGCGCGAGGAACCCGTCGAGGCTGTCGGTCAGGATCGCCACCACGAAGATGACCGCGGCCCACACCCGCAGAGCCCCCATGCTGCCGTCGTCGACCACCAGCAGGACGAAGAAGACCGGCGCCATCAGGATCCGCACCACCGTGATGATGTTCGCGATGTTGGCGGTCGAGGCCGGTCCGTCGCCGCGGCTGACGATCCTCCCCGTCAGGGGGAAGGTCTTCGCGCGGGGGGACGCAGGTTCGTGGCTCATGGGATCAGTCTCGTCCTGTCAGACCCCAGGCGTCCTCCGAATCGTCGGCGTCGACCTCTCGGTACCCCGAGGTCATGTCGCCGACCGGGTCGGCGGAGTACCGGTCGTCGGACGGCGCCGAGGGCGCGGTGCTGCGCTCAGGAACTCGCGCCCCCGACCCCGCGCCGGGATCCTCCCCGCCGCGGATCTTCGCCAGCACGCCCGGGAGCTGCTCCACGGTCACCAGGACGTCGCGCGCCTTCGACCCCTCGGAGGGCCCCACGATGTCGCGCGACTCCATGAGATCCATGAGCCTGCCGGCTTTGGCGAAGCCGACGCGCAGCTTGCGCTGGAGCATCGACGTCGAGCCGAACTGGGTCGACACGACGAGCTCGGCGGCGGCGAGCAGGAGCTCGAGGTCGTCGCCGATGTCGCCGTCGATCTCTTTCTTCTCGACGACCTGGGCCACGTCGTTGCGGTACTCGGGGCGGGCCTGGCGGGTCACGTGCTGGACGACGTCGTTGACCTCGCTCTCCTGCACCCACGCGCCCTGGACGCGCATGGCCTTGGACGCCCCCATGGGCAGGAAGAGCGCGTCGCCCTGGCCGATGAGCTTGTCGGCGCCCGGCTGGTCGAGGATGACCCGCGAGTCGGTCACGCTGGTCACGGCGAAGGCGAGGCGCGACGGCACGTTGGCCTTGATGAGGCCGGTGACGACGTCGACGGACGGACGCTGCGTCGCGAGCACGAGGTGGATGCCCGAGGCGCGGGCCAGCTGCGTGATGCGGACGATGGAGTCCTCGACGTCGCGCGGGGCGACCATCATCAGGTCGGCGAGCTCGTCGACCACGACGAGGAGGTACGGGTACGGCTTGAGCGAGCGCTCGCTCCCCTGCGGCAGCACGATCTCGTTGTTGACGACGGCCTTGTTGAAGTCGTCGATGTGGCGGAAGCCGAACGACGCGAGGTCGTCGTACCGCATGTCCATCTCCTTGACGACCCACTGGAGCGCCTCGGCCGCCTTCTTGGCGTTGGTGATGATGGGCGTGATCAGGTGCGGCACGCCGGCGTAGATCGAGAGCTCGACGCGCTTCGGGTCGATGAGGACCATCCGCACCTCGCTCGGCTTGGCGCGCATCAGCAGCGACGTGATCATCGAGTTGACGAAGCTCGACTTGCCGGAGCCGGTGGAGCCGGCGACCAGGAGGTGAGGCATCTTCGCGAGGTTGGCGACGACGAAGCCTCCCTCGACGTCCTTGCCCACTCCGATGGTCATCGGGTGCGCGCTCTTGGTCGCGGCCGACGAGCGGAGCACGTCGCCGAGCGACACGATCTCGCGGTCGGTGTTCGGGATCTCGACGCCGATGGCGCTCTTGCCGGGGATCGGCGAGAGGATGCGGACCTCGTTCGACGCGACCGCGTACGAGAGGTTCTTCGCCAGGGCGGTGACCTTCTCGACCTTCACGCCCGGGCCGAGCTCGATCTCGTAGCGGGTGACCGTCGGTCCGCGGCTGAAGCCGATGACGCGGGCGTCGACGTTGAACTGCGTCAGCACCTCGGTGATGGCCGCGACGATCGTGTCGTTCGCCTCGCTTCGGGTCTTGGCCGGGTCGCCCGGGCTGAGGGTCGAGACCGCGGGCAGGCGGTAGGGCGCCTCGTCGTCGTCGGTGTCGGCGATCTCGAAGCTCGGACGCTCGTCGGCGGGGTCGGGCTCGAAGAACTCGGCCGCGGCGTCCGAGGGGCCGAGTGCGGCCGCGGCGGGCACGACGACGGGTGCCGGTGCGGCGACCGGCGGTGTCGGGATGACGGCGGCGCTCGTTCCTGCGCCCGGTGCGACAGCGGGAGCCCCGGACAGGCCGAGCGCGCTCTCGGCGGCTGCGGCCTCGGCGAAGCCCAGCCCGGAGAGGACGTCGGTCGGGAAGTCATCTTCGGTCTTCGGGCCCTCGATGATGTCGGTGAACGAGTTCGCCTCCTCGCGCGCCTTGCGGCCTCGGCTCTTGCGCGCGACGGGGCCGGTCTCGGCGACCACCGGGGAGTCGTAGGCGGGGTCTTCCTCGCGGCCGCTCTTGTTGCGGCGCCACCAGGGCAGCTCGGCGGCCTCGTCGTCTCCGTCGACGGCGTCTTCGATCGCGGTCGACGAGAGGGCCTTCGACGATCCCGCCTTCGCCCCCTCGGCACCGGGCTCGGACGGACCGGGGGCGCCGAAGAGATAGGCGTAGAGCTCGTGCAGGCGTCGGCCGATGTGGTTCGGCGGCGTCTTCGTGATGATGAGCAGCGAGAGCGCCAGCACGATGGAGACCACCGGCACGGCCACCCAGACGGTCAGGAGGTTGACCATCCACGAGGCGACCACCCAGCCGAGGATCCCGCCGCCGGATGCCAGGCCGGCCATGCCGCCGGACGCCTCAGGCCGCCCGCCGTAGATGTGGCAGAGCCCGGAGATCGAGACGACCATGAGGCCCAGGCCGATGCCGATGCGCGTGTTGTCGTGGACCGACGCCGGGTGCCGGAACAGCCAGCCCGCGAACACGACCATGATCACGGGCAGGGCGTAGGCGACCCGCCCGAACAGCCCGCCGAAGGTGTAGTGGTCGAGGGCGATGGCCGCGGCGTTGCCGGGGTTGAGCCATTCCACGACCGCTCCGGCCACCGCCAGGAGCACGAGGAAGAACGGCACCCCGTCACGACGCTCCGCAGGATCGAGCGACTCGCGGCCGAGCACGCGGAATCCGGCGCCGACCACGTGGGCGAGCCCGAGCCAGGCGCGTGTTCCGATTCCGGGGCCGTGATCGATGACGACCGGGGCCTTGGCGGCAGGGAGCTTCTTGGTCGGTGCGGCGCCGCCCCGCGGGCCGGAGCCCCCGGCGCGCGAGGGTGCGCGATTGGAAGTGCGCGCGCGCGGCGAAGGTTTCGTGCTCGTAGCCATGCGGCAAACGTACCTTGCACCCCCGGTTGAAGGTGTGAAGGATGTTGCGCGTGTTCGGTCGGGCGCCTGCTCCCACAGGCGCAGGGCGCAATCGCATCAGAGGCAAGGCGGAGCCCCGGGAACGATGGCGGAGCCATGTCCCCGGGGCGACAACGCCGCAGGTGATGTGAGTGAGGCCTACGCCGAGATGACCACCGGGACGATCATCGGGCGGCGGCGGTGCTGCGAGTTCACCCAGCGGCCCACCGTGCGGCGGACGACCTGGCTGAAGGCGTGCGCGTCGCGGGTGCCGTTCTGCGCGGCCTCGGTGAGCGCCGCGACGATCTTCGGCTTGACGTCGTCGAAGACCGACTCGTCTTCGGCGAAGCCTCGCGACTGGATCTCCGGCCCCACGACGATGCGGCCGGTCTGCGGGTCGATCGCGAGGAAGATGCTGATGAAGCCCTCTTCGGCGAGAACGCGGCGGTCTTTCAGGTCGGCGTCGGTGATCTCGCCCACGGTCGAGCCGTCGACGTAGACGTAGCCGAGGTCGAGCTGGCCGACGACCTTCGCCACACCGTCGCGGAGGTCGACGACGATGCCGTCCTGCCCCGTGATGATGTTCTTCGGGTTGACGCCGGTGCGCTCGGCCAGGGCGGCGTTCGCGTAGAGGTGACGGTGCTCGCCGTGGACCGGGAGGACGTTCTTCGGACGCAGGATGTTGTAGCAGTAGAGCAGCTCGCCCGCCGAGGCGTGGCCCGAGACGTGCACCTTCGCGTTGCCCTTGTGCACGACGTGGGCGCCGAGCTTGGTCAGGCCGTCGATCACGCGGTAGACCGCGTTCTCGTTGCCCGGGATCAGGCTCGAGGCGAGGATGACGGTATCGCCCTCGCCGATCTCGATCTGGTGCTCGAGGTTGGCCATCCGGGCCAGGACCGCCATCGGCTCGCCCTGCGACCCGGTCGACATGTAGACGATGCGGTCGTCGGGGAGGTCTTTGGCCTTCTTCGAGTCGATGAGGACGTTCTCGGGCACCCTGAGGTAGCCGAGGTCGGCCGCGATCGTCATGTTGCGGATCATCGAGCGGCCCATGAAGGCGACGCGGCGGCCGTTCATGTGCGCGGCGTCGAGCACCTGCTGCACGCGGTGCACGTGGCTCGAGAAGCTGGCGACGACGACGCGACGCGGGGCTCGGGCGATGATGTCGTCGAGGACCGGGCCGATGTCGCGCTCGAGAGCGGTGAAGCCGGGCACGTCGGAGTTCGTCGAGTCGGGCAGGAAGAGGTCGACCCCCTCTTCGCCGAGTCGCGCGAAGGCGCGGAGGTCGGTGATGCGGTTGTCGAGGGGCAGCTGGTCCATCTTGAAGTCGCCGGTGTGGAGCACCAGGCCGGCCGACGTGCGGATGGCCACGGCCAGAGCGTCGGGGATGGAGTGGTTGACGGCGATGAACTCGAGCTCGAACGGGCCGAGCTTCTCGATCTGCCCTTCCTTCACGGCGAGCGTGTAGGGCTTGATGCGGTGCTCCTTGAGCTTCGCCTCGACGAGCGCGAGGGTCAGCGTGGAGCCGAGCAGCGGGATGTCCTGACGGAGGCGCAGGAGGTAGGGCACGGCGCCGATGTGGTCTTCGTGGCCGTGCGTGAGCACGACGCCGAGGATGTCGTCGAGGCGGTCCTTGATCGGGGTGAAGTCGGGCAGGATCAGGTCGACGCCGGGCTGGTGCTCTTCGGGGAAGAGCACGCCGGCGTCGACGATCAGGAGCTTGCCGTCGAGTTCGTAGACGGTCATGTTGCGACCGATCTCGCCGAGACCGCCGATCGGGATGACTCGGAGGGTGCCCTTCGCGAGGGCGGGAGGGGACTGGATCGTTGTGGGCATGTGTTCCTTGGTGTTCTGGTGTGAGGCCGCGAGCCTCCGGTGTAAGTCGTGGGGCGCGCCTAGCGCGTGGTGCCGTGCACCTTCGGGAGCGCACCACCGGCGGCCGCATTGCGGTCGGGGCGGAACCTCGATAAGTCGACGCCGGGGATCTCGCCCACGTGCGACAGCTCGTCTTCGATGAGGGCGGCCTCCGTGTCTTCCGGCCCGACGAGCGGGAGGCGCACGCGGGGGCTCGAGATACGGCCGAGGCCGTGGAGGATGTACTTGGCGGCGACGGTTCCGGGCACGTGGGTCATGACGGCGCGCACTAGTGGCTCGAGCTGCCTGTGGGCGGCGGTCGCGGTGTGGAGGTCGCCCGCGTTGACCGCGTCGACGATGGTCCGGTACGGGGCCGCGGCGATGTTGGCGG
The DNA here is from genome assembly GCF_057787745.1 of Frondihabitans sp. OV104. NCBI lineage: Bacteria > Bacillati > Actinomycetota > Actinomycetes > Micrococcales > Microbacteriaceae > Frondihabitans > Frondihabitans sp. OV104. Next base: position 646,528 of record NZ_CM173541.1, on the reverse strand, counting down.
TGACGCCGATGAGGCCGGTCGCGCCGATGGCCAGGTGCGGCAGCACGTTGGTGTCGTCGCCCGAGAAGTAGAGCAGGTCGGTCTGGTTCAGCACGCGGCTGACCTCGGCGAAGTCGCCCTTCGCGTCTTTGACGCCGACGATGTTCGGGTGCTTGGCGGCGCGCAGGATCGTCTCGTACCGGATCGGGACGCCGGTGCGGCCGGGGATGTCGTAGAGCAGCACAGGCAGGTCGGTCGCGTCGGCGATCATGCGGAAGTGCGTGAGGATGCCGGCCTGCGTGGGCTTGTTGTAGTAGGGCGTGACGATCATGACGCCGTCGGCGCCGGCCTTCTCGCTGGCCTTGTAGAGCTGAATCGCGTGCGCGGTCTCGTTCGAGCCGCCGCCGGTGATGATCTTCGCGCGGCCGGCCGCCACCGACTTGCCGACCTCGACGAGCTTGAGCTTCTCGGGGTCGGTGAGGGTCGAGGTCTCGCCCGTGGTGCCGGTCACGACGATGCCGTCGGCACCCGCGCTGATGCAGTCGTCGATGTGCTTCTCGACGCCCGGCCAGTCGACTTCACCGTCGGCGGTGAAGGGGGTCACGAGAGCGACGAGGACCTGCCCGAAGGGGTTGGAGATGTTCGACACCCCTACAGAGTATCGGGATCGACGCCCCTCCCCTACCGCCGGGAGGCGACGCGGCGATCGCCGTCAGGGGGCGACGCGGCCGTTCTTCTCGAACGCGGAGTAGGTGAGTGGCATGAGGCCGGCCCAGATGTCTTCCATCTTCTCGGCGCACATCTCGATCTCGCGCTGCGGGAAGGAGGGGAAGTGCGTGCCCTCGCGCTTGGTGCGCAGGCTGAGGAAGTTCATGAGCGAGCGGGCGTTCACCGTGACGTACATCGACGAGTAGATGTTGAGCGGGAGGACGATGCGGGCGACCTCGCGGGCCACGCCGGCCTCGAGCATCTTCTGGTATGCGTCGAAGGCGAGCGTCGACGAGGCGCGGGTGGCCTCCGACACCAGCTCGTACTGCTCGGGGCTGCCGGGCAGGAAGTCGTAGGCGCCGGGCTTGCCGACCTGCACGAGGTTGCGGTTCTCAGCGGGCACGTAGAAGACGGGGTTGAGCTCGCGGTAGCGGCCCGACTCCTCGTTGTACGACGCCATGCGGTGCCGCATGAACTCGCGGAACACGAAGATCGGCGCCTGCACGTAGAAGGTCATGGAGTTGTGCTCGAACGGCGAGCCGTGGCGGTCGCGCATCAGGTAGTTGATGAGGCCCGCGCCCTTGGGGGCGCCATCGCTCTCGGGGGCCTGCGCCGACTCGAGCGTCTGCTCGCCCATCGTCGACACGCGCGCGGCGAACAGCACGTCGGAGTCATGGGCGCTGGAGCGGACGAGCTCCACCGTCATGTCGCTGCGGAACTCGATCTCGGGTGCGGTGGGGGTCTCATCGGTCACGCAACGAGACTACCCGTAGCGGTCGCGGACACGGTCAGCGCGCCCGCCTAGTGTGAGGGATCGACGAAGGGCAGGCAATGACAGCAGAGCACGGCACAGGACTCACGGTCTTGATAGCGGGGGCATCGGGCCTGATCGGCACGGAGGTCGCGAAGCAGGCCCGGGCGAAGGGCCATACGGTCCTCACGCTGGTGCGTCGCCCGACGACGAACCGCGACGAGTTCACCTGGTCGCCGCAGGCCGGGATCCTCGACTACAACCTGCTCGACCGGGCCGACGCCGTCATCAACCTCTCGGGCGCCTCGCTGTCGAAGCTGCCGTGGACGCGCTCGTACAAAGACGAGATCCGCCAGTCCCGGGTCGACGCCACGCACACTCTGGCCGACGCGATGCACCACGCCGCCACGCCGCCGTCGGTGTTCCTGAGCGGCTCGGCCGTAGGCATCTACGGCGACAGGCCGCTCGACATCCTCACCGAGGAGTCTCCCCGCGGCACCGGCTTCCTCGCCGACGTCGTCTCGGACTGGGAGGCCGAGGCCCACCAGGCGCCCGAGGGCACCCGCGTCGCCACGGTCCGCACCGGCATCGTCGTGGGCCCCGGCGGCGCGATGAAGCCGATCCTGGGGCTGACCCGCGCGTTCCTCGGCTCGCGTCTGGGCAACGGCGCTCAGATCTGGCCGTGGATCAGCCTCCGCGACGAGGCCGCCGCGATCGTCCATCTGCTCACCTCGTCGCTCGAGGGCCCCGTCAACCTCACCGGCCCGGTCGCGGCGACGAGCGACCGCCTCACGGCTCGCGTCGCCAAGGACCTCGGGCGCCCGTACAAGCTCGCCGTGCCCGACTTCGCCATCCGCACTCTGCTGGGCGACGCCGGCCAGGAGATGCTGCTGTCGAGCCAGAAGGTCGTGCCCGAGAAGCTGCTCGCCGACGGCTTCGTCTTCCGCGACGAGACGATCGAGAGCGCGCTCGACACCCTCCTGAAGTAGGGGCAGCAGGCTTTCCCCGCAGGAACTCGGGGCGGTCGCCTTCTCAGCGCTCCGCGCGCCGCAGAGAGAACGACTTCCGCATGGCGCCCCGCGCGCGGCGACGGTCGCCGCAGGCGTCGTACGCCAGGCCCAGGCGGAACCACGCGCGCCAGTCGTCCGGTGCCTGCTCGACCGCGGTCGCGTAGGCGGGGAACGCCGAGTCGGCCGCCTCGCGCTCGTAGCGCCCCGAAGGCCGCTTCGGCAGGTCGTCGACGGGCAGCGCGCCCTCGGCGCCGAGCTGGGTGACGATGCGCTCGGTGAGGATGCCGAAGCGGAGCTCGAAGAGCAGCGCGACGACTCCGATGACCGGCAGCACGAACAGCGCGATGCCGAGGATCACGGCGACGACCTCGCCGGTCAGGATGAACAGGACGGCCCGCTGCGCGACGAGCACGAGGTAGACCACGAGGAGCGCGCACATCACGAGCGCGGCGATGCGGCCCTTCACTGCTGAGCGGGCCCGAGCGGCAGGACCTTGTCGAGCCCCACGACCACGCCCTGGATCGACGGGGCCGCGGCGAGGGCGACGCGGATGCCCTGCTCGTACGCTGTCTGCGACGTCGTGTCGTGCTGCAGCGACAGCGTCTCGCCGGGGCCGCCGAACACGACCTCCTGGCGGGCCTCGATGCCCGGCAGGCGGAGGCTGTGCACGGGCACGCTGGCGACCTGCTGGCCGCGGGCGCGCTGGTCGACATGGGGGGCGACGACCGGACCGAGGTCGCGCCTCGCCGCGGCGATGAGCTCGGCGGTGCGGATCGCGGTGCCCGACGGCGAGTCGACCTTGCCGGGGTGGTGGGTCTCGATGATCTCGACGGACTCGTAGAAGCGCGCGGCCATGGTGGCGAACGTCGTCGCGAGGACGGACCCGACGGAGAAGTTGGGGACCACGAGGACGCCTGGGCCCGCGACCTCGGCCACGATCCTGCGCAGGTCGGCGAGGCGGGGCTCGGACCAGCCCGACGTGCCGACGAGCACCGGGATGCCCGCGCGGACCGCCGTCTCGACGATGCCCGGACTCACGGCGGGAACGGTCACGTCGACGACCAGGTCGGCACCCTCGACGGCGGCCAGGTCGTCGCGCGACGACAGCGCCGCGTGCAGCTCGAGCGAGTCGCTCTCGTCGATGAGGCGGCGGAAGAGGCCGCCCATTCTTCCGGTGGCTCCGACGACGGCGACGCGAGTTGACATGCCCCCAACCTACCGGGGTCGGTAGCATCGGTCGTCGTGACCGAGTACCGAGCCGTAGCCGTCGACGACCCCGAAGCGCACGCCCTCCTGGCGGCGTACTTCGACGAGCGGATCGCGACCTTCCCCGACCCGGTCGGCTACACGACGACGTTCCCCGAGCCGGCCGCGTTCGTGCCGCCCGCCGGCGTCTTCCTGGTGGCCGACGTCGAGGGAGCCTCCGGTGTGGCGTGCGGAGGGATCCGGCGCATCTCGGACGACCCCGACGGCGGCGTGCGCTACGAGGTCAAGCACCTGTACGTCGGGCCGGACGGGCGCGGCCGCGGGCTCGGCAAGGCGTTCCTGGCCGAGCTGGAGCGGCGCGCACGCGAGTTCGGCGCCGATTCGGCCGTGCTCGACACGAATGCGAGTCTGACGGCCGCGGGCGGGCTGTACCGGTCGACCGGCTACGAGGACGTCGAGCCCTACAACGACAACCCCAACGCAACCAACTGGTACCGGAAGCCGCTCCGCTAAGGCGGCTTGCCGCCCCCCTTTAGCGCCCTAGCGGCCGGCGAACGAAGGCGGCTTGCCGCCCTTTAGCGCCCCTGCGGCAGGCAGCCGGCACACCGGACGACCGAGGCTTGTCCGAGGTCCGGTGCGCGGCCGCCCGCCGCCCTGAAGAAACGAAGGCGGCTCGCCGCCCCTTCAGCGCTTTTGCGGCAGGCAGCCGGCACACCGGACGACCGAGGCTTGTCCGAGGTCCGGTGCGCGGCCGCCCGCCGCCCAATGAGTTACAGCGGCTGCTCGACCGGCAAGCCCGTGCGCAGCTCGACGGGGAGGTGCGCGAGGTCGTTGTGGGTGACGAGCTCCGGCGGCTTGGCCGAGCGCACGCGAATGATCGTCAGGCCGCCGTTGGCCTGGTTGACGCCCATCCAGCGCCAGGCCGGGGCCCCGAACACCTCGCGCACGAACCAGCCGATCACGAAGTTGTGCGTGATGAGGAGGTCGTGGCGGTCTTCGCGCGCCGGGGTCAGCCACTCGGCGACCGCATCGGCCATCTGCGCCTCGCCGGCCTCGATCTGCTCGCCGGTGACGCCGCCGTAGAACGGCTTGAAGGCGGCCGGCATGTCGGGAGTCGGCCCGGACGGGATGCAGTCGAAGAGAAGCGTCGAGGGCTCGGGTCGGAGCGCGGGCATCACCTCGCTCATGATCCGCGCCGTCTCGGCGGCGCCTTCGAGCGGCGAGTGCCACGCGGAGTCGAACGGGACGCCGCCGAGACGCTCGGCGATGGCTCGCGCCTGACGCTTGCCCCGCTCGGAGAGCGGGCCGTCGGGCAGGCCGTACTCGGCGTCCTGCTGCTCACCGTGGCGGACGAAGTAGAGGTAGTGCGACACGAGGGACTCTTTCACGAACTGGCCTGCGGCGACGTTGCCGCAGGCTGAACAGCGGAGGTCGGGTCGAAGAGAGCGGGCTCGACATCTCCGACGACCACGGTGGACAGTACGCCGGCGCGGAGATCGCCGGCGAGGGTTGACACGCTCGCGGGCGTGACCCGCGCCAGCCGCACCAGCGACTCGTCGAGGTCGACGAACTCGCCCGTCGAGATCTCTGCCCGACCCAGTCGGTTCATGCGAGTGTCGCTGTCTTCGAGCGCCAGCGCGGCCGCGCCGCCGAGCATGCCGATGGCGCGCTCGAGCTCGAGGTCGGAGATCCCGTCGGCCGCGAGCCGGTCGAACTCCTCGAGCATCAGCGACGCGACCTCGGCGGCGTTGCGCGGCGCGCAGCCGGCGTAAAGGCCGAACAGGCCGGCGTCGGAGTAGCTGGGCGTGAACGAGTAGACCGAGTACGCCAGGCCGCGCTTCTCGCGGATCTCCTGGAAGAGGCGCGACGACATGCCCCCGCCGAGCACGGCGTTCAGGATGCTGAGGGTGGGGCGGCGCTCGTCGGTGAGCGCGAGGCCGGGCACGCCGAGCAGCACGGTGGCCTGCTCGAGGGGCCGCGGAACCACCAGCACCGGTCGACCCTGCGTGAGGGCGACGGCATCGGTGCTGCGACGTGGCACGGGCTCGCCTGCCTCGTCGGGCCAGCCTGCCGCCTTCAGCGCCGCCTCGATGCGGGCGACGAGGGCGTCGTGCCCGACGGCGCCGGCGACTGTGATGACGAGATCCTGCGGGCGGTAGTTCGCGCGGTAGTGGCGCAGGACGTCGTCGCGGGACGCCGCGCGGATCGAGTCGGGCGAGCCGCCGATCGGGCGGCCGAGGGCGTGGTCGCCGAAGACCGACTCGAAGAGGCGCTCGCTGCCGAGGTCGGCCGCGTCGTCGTCGGCCATCGCGAGCTCATCGAGGATCACGCCGCGCTCGATCTCGAACTCGTCGGGGTCGATCCGAGACGAGATGACCATGTCGGCGAGCACGTCGACGGCCATGTCGAGGTCGACGTCGCGCACCTTGGCGTAGTAGCAGGTGTACTCCTTCGCGGTGGCGGCGTTGTGCTCGCCGCCGACCGACTCGAAGCTCACCGAGATGTCGAACGCGCTGCGGGTCGGCGTGCCCTTGAACAGGAGGTGCTCGAGGAAGTGCGTGGAACCCCGCTCGCCTTCGGTCTCGTCACGCGAGCCGACCGCGACCCAGAAGCCGACCGTGGCGCTGCGCGCGCCGGGCATCTGCTCGGAGAGGACGCGCACGCCGGTCGGGAGAATGCTTCGCCGAACGAGCTCGCCGGCCGTGGCGCGGAAAGAGATGTCGTCGACATCGAGCGGGAGAGGGACGGGACCGTTCATCGCCTTCGAGCCTACGGGATCGATGACACCCGAACTGGGGTACGGAGATTGTGGACAGACAGACTCGTCTGTTTGTCCTCCTCTGTGTTATATTGATTTCACTGACCGGTTTCGCCCCTAGCCGGAACGGGTCAGCGGCAAGTCGGACTTTCGATGTCTGCGCCGTCGTTCCCCCCTCGACGGTTTCCGCCGAAAGTCCTTGAGGAGCCACGCTGTGACGGTCGAATTCCCCCCATCGGCCGTCCAGCGTTCCCTCAATCAGCCCGGCCCCGGCGCCAAGATGCGCGTTCTCACCACGGCCGACCGCCTCTTCTACGACGAGGGCATCCGCACCGTCGGCGTCGACCGGCTCATCGCGGAGTCGACGGTCACGAAGGCCACCTTCTACAAGCACTTCGGTGCGAAGGACAATCTCGTCGTCGAGTACGTCAACCGCCGTCACGCGGCCGCCGAGGCGGAGCTCGAATCCATTGGCGAGACCAGCGACTCCCCCCTCGCGACGCTCCGCGGCATCGTCGTCTCCATCGTCGACGACCTGCAGCGTCCCGGCTTCCGCGGCTGCCCGTTCGTGAACGCCGCCGCCGAGTTCGCCGATCCGGAGCACCCCGTGCGCGTGATCGTCCTGCAGCACCGCGACTGGTACACCGAGACGCTCGTCGACCTGTTCCGCGAGGCCGGCCATCCGCTCTCGGGCGACGCGGCCGACGAGTTCCTGCTGGCCCGCGACGGCGCGATGGTAGGCGGCTACGCCGGCGACACCATCGCGGCGGCTGCAGCCTTCACGCGCGTGGCCGACCGCCTGTTCGGCGACTGCCGGTAATCCTCCAGCCCGGCGTGCCGAGGCGTGTCCGAGGTCCGGCGCCGCGGACGGCGGCCGCGATCAGAAGCTGCCGTGGCTGACGCGGTCGAGCTCGGCCACGTCGTGCCGCGTGAGCTGCACCCGGGCGGCCTCGACGAGCTCCACGACCTGCTGCGGTGACGTGGCGCTGGCGACCGGTGCGACGACGTTCGGCTTGGCGAGCAACCAGGCGAGCGCCACGGCCGGCACCGGCGCGGCGTGCAGCGACGCGATGCGGTCGAGCTCGTGCAGGACCCTCAGGTTGCGCTTGGTGACCAGCTTGGCCACCTCGCTCCCCCGGCGGTGGCCCTTGATGTCGCCTCGGCCTCGGTACTTGCCGGTGAGGAACCCGCTGGCGAGCGGGAATCGGGGCATGACAGCGAGCCGCTGCTGCGAGGCGACCTGCGCGAGGTCGCGCTCGAACTCGGCGCGACGGACGAGGCTGTACTGGTTCTGGAGCGCGACCATCGGGGCGACGCCGAGCATGCCGGCGGCGATCCGGGCCTCGTAGAGCCGGTTGCCGGAGTGATCGGAGCCGCCGAACCAGCGCACCTTGCCGGCTCGGATGAGCCGATCCACGCCGAGGAGCGTGCGCTCGAAGGCGACGTCGGTGTCGTCGATGTGCAGGTACAGCAGGTCGATGCGGTCGGTGCCCAGGCGCTTGAGCGACGCGTCGACCGACCGCTCGATGGCCAGCGGCGTGAGGCCGGGGTTGTCGCGGCTCTTGCCGATCTTGGTGGCGAGCACGATGTCGTCGCGCATGCGGCGGGAGTGCATCCACTCGCCGATCAGCTCCTCGCTGCGGCCGTGGGTGTACGAGTCGGCGGTGTCGACGAAGTTGCCGCCGACCTGCACGTAGGTGTCGAGCACGTCGAAGGTCTGAGCCTCGTCGGTGGTCCAGCCGAAGACGTTGCCGCTCAGGGCGACCGGGAAGACGCGGAGGTCTGAGACGCCGAGACGACGGCGAGGCTGGATGATCCCGAGATCGACCGGCACCGTCGACAGCGGTGTCGGAACCGCCGAACGACGGCCGTGGGCGGGGTTTTCGGCGCGAAGAGGCTCGGTGTCGATTGACTCGATGCGTGATCGGGTCTCCGTCACCTGCGCCTCCTGATCCTGGTCGTAAGTCGAGGTTACGTCTTGTTCGACGGGTGTCGGCGCCGACGCACCAGAACTTCACCTAAATCGTTACCCCAGTGCTGGGGTGACAGGTGTTCGGAGCGGCGCCGCCCGGCGACGGGGCTGCTCGGCGAGACCCCTCAGGAAACACATAGTGGCGCCAAGTGCTCCGCACAGGGGCCGTCCGTAATGTCTCTCTCGTGCGGTTCCTGGGAGGGTGCCGGGGCATCGTTTTCTGTGGTGGGGAGCGGTGCCGTCACAAGTGCCGGTACGCATGGCCGGTGTCAGAAGGGCTCTTCGCGGTGGGGATCGCGAAGGGCCCTTCGTCAATCTGCAGGCAGTGCACGGGTGCAGGAACCGCGGAACCCCCGCCCTACCGAGGTAGAGCGGGGGTTCGCGGTCGTGCTGAGGGACTAGACCTCGACGGACGCGTCGACCGAGTCGGAAGCCGCACCCGACGAGTCGGTGTCAGCCTCCTCGGCGACCACCGGGGCGAGCGAGAGCTTGCCGCGGTCGTCGATCTTCGTGATCTCGACGAGGATCTTCTGGCCCACGCCGAGCACGTCTTCGACGTTCTCGACGCGCTTGCCGCCGGCCAGCTTGCGGACCTCGCTGATGTGCAGCAGGCCGTCCTTGCCGGGGAGGAGCGAGACGAACGCGCCGAAGGTCGCGATCTTGACGACCGTGCCGAGGAACTGCTCGCCGACCTCGGGGTTGGTCGGGTTGGCGATGGCGTTGACCTGGGCGCGGGCGGCCTCGGCCGACGGACCGTCGACGGCGCCGATGTAGACGGTGCCGTCCTCCTCGATGGAGATGTCGGCGCCGGTCTCGTCCTGGATCGCGTTGATCGTCTTGCCCTTCGGGCCGATCAGCTCGCCGATCTTGTCCTGCGGGATCTGCACCGAGATCACGCGGGGCGCGGTCGGGGCCATCTCGTCGGGGGCGTCGATCGCGCTCGTCAGCACGTTCAGGATGGCCGTGCGGGCCTCCTTCGCCTGCTTGAGAGCGGCGTCGAGGACTGCCGAGGGGATGCCGTCGAGCTTGGTGTCGAGCTGGATCGCGGTGACGAACTCGGACGTGCCGGCCACCTTGAAGTCCATGTCGCCCAGGGCGTCTTCGGCGCCGAGGATGTCGGTCAGCGCCGCGTAGCGGGTCTGGCCGTCGACCTCGTCGGACACGAGGCCCATGGCGATACCGGCGACGGGGGCCTTCAGCGGCACACCGGCGTTGAGCAGCGACAGCGTCGAGGCGCAGACGGAGCCCATCGAGGTGGAGCCGTTCGAGGACAGCGCCTCGGACACCTGACGGATCGCGTAGGGGAACTCCTCGCGGCTCGGCAGGACCGGGACGAGCGCGCGCTCGGCCAGGAAGCCGTGGCCGATCTCGCGACGCTTCGGACTGCCGACTCGGCCGGTCTCACCGGTCGAGTAGGGCGGGAAGTTGTAGTGGTGCAGGTACCGCTTCTTCGTGATGGGGCTCAGCGAGTCGATCTGCTGCTCCATCTTGAGCATGTTCAGCGTGGTGACGCCCAGGATCTGGGTCTCGCCGCGCTGGAAGATGGCGGAGCCGTGGACGCGCGGGATGACCTGCACTTCGGCGTCGAGCGGACGGATGTCGGCGAGGCCGCGGCCGTCCATGCGGATCTGCTCGGAGAGGATGCGGCCGCGGACGACCTTCTTCGTGACCGACTTGTAGGCGGCCGACACCTGCGAGGTGGCGGTGCCGGGCAGCTCGCCGGCCTCGACCTTGGCGGCGACGGCCTCCTTGACGCGGCTCTTGAGAGCGTCGTCGGCGTCCTGGCGCTCGGTCTTCGCTGCGATCTGGTAGACGCCCTTGAGGTCCTCTTCCGCCACGGCGGCGACGGCCGAGTAGACCTCGTCGGTGTAGGGCGGGAAGACCGGGTACTCGGCGATCTCCTTGGCGGACTGCGCGGCAAGCTTGGCCTGCGCCTCGACGAGGGCCTTGAGGAACGGCTTGGCCGCCTCGAGACCCTGCGCGACGACGGCCTCGTCGGGCTTGACGTCGCCGCCCTGGATGAGACCCCAGGCGTGCTCGGTGGCCTCGGCCTCGACCATCATGATCGCGACATCCTCGTTGCCCGCGGCGTCGGTGACGACGCGGCCGGCGACGGTCAGGTCGAAGACGGCGTCCTCCAGCTGCGACGCCTTCGGGAAGGCGACCCACTGGCCCTTGATGAGCGCGAGGCGCACACCGGCGATGGGGCCCGAGAAGGGCAGACCCGAGATCTGGGTCGACATGCTCGCCGCGTTGATGGCGAGCGCATCGTAGAACTCGTCGGGTGCGATCGAGAGGACAGTGATGACGATCTGGACCTCGTTGCGGAGGCCCTCGACGAACGACGGGCGCAGGGGCCGGTCGATCAGACGGCAGACGAGGATCGCCTCGGTGGAGGGGCGGCCCTCGCGACGGAAGAACGAGCCGGGGATCTTGCCTGCGGCGTACGAGCGCTCTTCGACGTCGACGGTCAGCGGGAAGAAGTCGAAGTTGTCTTTCGGGTTCTTCGAGGCGCTGGTAGCCGACAGAAGCATGGTCTCTTCGTCGAGGTACGCGGCGACGGCTCCCTGAGCCTGCTGCGCGAGACGGCCGGCTTCGAACCGGACCGTGCGGGTGCCGTACTTGCCATTGTCGATGACAGCTTCGGCGAACTTGATTTCTGGACCCTCCATATGGGGGTTTTCTCCTCTTTGTTTTGAATCGTCTTCCCGTGTGGAAGGCGATGTCGTGCTGTGTCGCTCCGTGAAGAGCTGAGTCTTCTCGGAGGACACGGAGCGGCTTCGAGGCACGAGATGGTGCACTCGATCGCGACGTCGGATCGACGTCTCTGCGGCAGCGTGAGCCAGCCGGCTCCTAGTGACACAGGGTACCACCCGGCGTGTCGCACGCCCCCAGAACGCGCGGCATGGTGCCCGTGTTACTGGTGTTACTCGTGTGATTCGCAGTACAGTCGGCTTCATGCGCCCTTCTCGCACGCCCCGGAACCGGGGTCTGGCAGCCGTGAGCGGTGCCGCCGTGGTGCTCATCGCGTGCGGCGTCCTGATCGCCCCCCTGTCGGCGTCGGCGTACCCGACATGGTCCGAGGTCGAGGCCGCCAAGGGCGACGCGAGCGCCACCAAGCGGCAGGTGCAGACGATCACCTCCTCTCTCGACTCGCTCGAGAGCACGGCCGCGACTGCCAGCGAGGCTGCGCTGAAGGCCGACGCCGCGAACTCCACCGCCCAGCAGAAGCTCGCGGTCGCGAAGGCGCAGGCATCGGCGCTGGCCGCTCAGGTGTCGTCGCAGAAGAAGAAGGCCGACGAGGCCCATCAGGAGGCGGGCCAGCTGGCCGCGCACCTCTACCGGATCGGCGGGTCGTCGCTCGACAGCCAGCTCCTGACCGGGACGGACGCCGACAAGACCCTGTACAAGCTCGGGGCCCTCTCGCAGCTGACCACCCAGTGGCAGACCGTGCTCGACCAGGCGACCGTGGCAAGCAGGTCGGTGTCGTCGCTCGAAGCCCAGGCGAAGGTCGCGGCCGACGAGCGCGACACCCTGGCGAGCAAAGCCGCCAGCACCCTGGCGAGTGCCCAGACGGCGCAGCAGGCGGCTGACGACGAGGTCGCCTCGGCTACCGCCCACCAGAAGACCCTCTACGCGCAGCTCGCCTCGCTCAACGACACGACGGCGTCGCTCGAGAAGAGGTACCGCCAGGGCGTGGCCGCCAAGGCCGCATACGCCGCCGCCCAGGCCAAGAAGGCCGCGGACGCCCGGGCTGCCGCCGCGGCCGCCGCTCAGGAGCAGACCGCCTCGGGGTCGTCCGGCTCCGGCGCGTCCGGCTCGGGGTCGAGCTCCGGAGACGCCGGATCGTCGGGATCGGGCGGGACGCCGGTGTCGTCGGGAGGCTCCGGCGGATCGTCCGGCGGATCCCTCGGATCCGGCGTGGTCGACGACCCTGCCGGCGCCCAGGCCTACGCCCGCGGCGCGCTGCCGTCGTACGGGTGGGCGTCGTCCGAGATGTCGTGCCTGGTCTCCCTCTGGAACCAGGAGTCCGGCTGGCGCACCAGCGCGCTGAACGTCTCCAGCGGCGCCTACGGCATTCCGCAGGCCCTGCCCGCCATCAAGCTCTCGTCGGCCGGCCTCGACTGGCAGACCAGCTACCGCACCCAGATCACCTGGGGCCTCGGCTACATCAAGTCGGTCTACGGCTCTCCGTGCGGCGCCTGGTCGCACGAGGTCGCGCACAACTGGTATTGATACCGGCACCGGCACCGGCATAGGCGTGTCATAGGGTCCGCGTCTAATCTGAGCGGATGGACACCCTCGCATCGCTGATCCGGTCGCGTGCCGCTGAGACGCCCTCCTCCGCCTACCTGGAGGACGCCCGGTCCGAGCGCACCGTCACGTTCGGCGACCTGGGTCGCCTCGTCGGCGAGTGGGCAGCGGCCTTCGACGCCGACTCGGTCTCCCCCGGAGCGACTGTCGTGCTCGATGTCGCCGATCCGCTGTCGTTCGCCGTCGCCCACCTGTCGGTGGTGGCCTCGGGCCGCCGCGGAGTCCCGGTGAACCCGGGCGGCACCTGGGGCGAGATCCTCAAAGCCGTCGGGCTCGGCTCCTGCGAGGCGATCGTCACCGATCGCGCCGAGCCGGGCGAGGCCGACGTCGTGCTGATCCGCCCCGACGCCGCGACCCTCGCCCCGGCGGGCTCCCCCGCCGCGGCCTCCGAGCCGCTGACGACTGCCGAGAGCCCGGGCTCCGTCATCCTCTTCACGTCGGGTTCGACCGGCCAGCCGAAGGGCGTCGAGCTCGACGAGCAGCAGCTGCTCTTCGTCGCGCGCGCCATCGCCGAGCACAACGGCCTGACCGCCGCCGACCGCGGCTTCAGCTCGCTGCCCCTCTTCCACGTGAACGCCGAGGTCGTCGGCCTGCTCTCGACGCTGGTCGCCGGCGCGACGCTGGTGCTCGACCAGCGGTTCCACCGCACCGGCTTCTGGGAGCTCCTCGCCGAGCGGCGCATCACCTGGCTGAACGCCGTGCCGGCGATCCTCGCTGTGCTGGCGAAGTCCGGCCCGGCCGTGCCGCCCGAGGGCCTGCGGTTCGTCCGCAGCGCGTCGAGCGCGCTGCCTGAGGCCGTCCGCACCGCATTCGCCGGCATCCCGATGATCGTCAGCTACGGCATGACCGAGGGGGCCAGCCAGATCACCGCGACCCCGCTCGGCCAGGAGCCCCGGCCAGGCTCGGTCGGCCTCCCGGTCGGCGACGAGGTGCAGCCTCGGGATGCCGACGGCGCAGCGCTGCCCGCAGGCGAGATCGGCGAGCTCTGGATCCGCGGGCCCGGCGTCGTGACCGCGTACTTCGAGGGCCGGGCCGCCGACCGCTTCGACGACGACGGCTGGCTGCGCACCGGCGACCTGGGGCACCTCGACGACGACGGCTGGGTCTACCTCGCCGGCCGGACCGACGACGTCATCAACCGCGGCGGCGAGAAGGTCTACCCCGCCGAGGTCGAAGACGTCCTGCTCGAAGACGCACGCGTCCGCGAGGCCGTCGTCGTCGCCCGGCCCGACCCGATCCTCGGATCGGTCCCGGTCGCCTACGTCATCCCGGCCGACCTCGAGCTGCCGGACGACGTCCGCGCCTCGCTCGTCGCCGATCTCACGACGCGCTGCGACGCCGAGCTGCCCCGCTTCAAGCGGCCCCTGGAGATCACCGTCGTCGATGACCTGCCGCGCACGCCGACCGGCAAGGTGCAGCGCAATCGCACCCGCGACATGGTCGCGGGCACGTCGAACGCGTGACCACGTCGCAGGCCGGGGCGGCGCCCGACGAGGCCGGGCGCCGGGAAGACGCGATGCCCGAGGCGCCGACGGCCCCGCCGGCAGCGGCCCCATCGGGACGGCGTCGGCATCTCTACGAGGTCGACATCCTGCGCATCCTGACCTTCGTCTGCGTCATCGCCGTGCACACGGTGAGCCACGCGATCGATGCGTCCGACCAGCTCGTGCAGAACGGCTTCCTCATCCTCGTGCACTTCACCCGCGAGGTGTTCTTCGCGCTGACGGCCTTCGTGCTCGTCTACTCGTTCTTGACGAAGCCGCGGCCGCTGCGCGAGTTCTGGCCGAAGCGCTTCCTGCTCGTCATCGTGCCGTACGTGACGTGGTCTCTCGTCTACGACGCTCTCGCGTGGATCGTGAAGCCCGACGGGGTCACCCTGCTCGACTGGCTCGCGGCCTTCTGGCACGACCTCTACACCGGCGGCGCGTGGTACCACCTGTACTTCCTGCTCGTGACGATGCAGGTGTACCTGCTGCTGCCGGTCGTCGTGTGGCTGATCCGGAAGACCCGGGGGCATCACTGGACGCTGCTCGGAGTCTCGCTCGCCGTCGAGCTGCTGCTCACCGGCAGCTACCAGTACTTCCCGGCCGCGACCGACTGGTTTAACAGCTACAGCCGGATCGAGTTCTGGAGCTACCAGTTCTTGATCATCGCCGGGGCGGTCGCCGCCGACCATGTCGACGGGTTCCTCGCCTGGGTGCGCGGCCACCGGCGGCTGATCGGGCTGCTGACCGTGGCCGGCGCGGTGCTGTCGATCGCGGTGTACGTGATCAACCTCGGCATCGGCCAGAGCGCCGTCGACGCCGTGCAGGCGCTGCAGCCGGTGGTGATCGTCTGGTCGATCCCGATCGCGCTGGCCTTCCTCGCGCTCGGCACGAAGTGGGCCGACCGGCGGGTGGCCACGTCTCGGATGGCCCGGCTCGTCGACACGGCGTCCGACCGGTCGTTCGGCATCTTCCTGGCCCACCCGTTCCTGATCTGGATCCTGCTTCTGGCCGGCGACGGCTGGCTGAAGCACGCGATCCCGTCGCCGTGGCTCAGCGTCGTGCTCTACGTGCTCGTGGTGATCGGCACCGTGGCGCTCGTCGAGATCCTGCGCCGCACTCCGGCCTCGCTGGCGCTCACCGGGCGCCCGTTCCACGGGCTGCACCCCGGTGCGAAGAAGAAGGCGCCGACGGCCTAGACTCCCTCGCGTGAGCGACGGCAGCACGGCGGGCGAGGCCGAGGGCGACGACGACCGGACGCGCGCGGCGCTCGAGCGCGACGCCTTCGGGCCCGAGACGGACGCCGAGGCGAGCGCGGCGGCCGTGCGCGAGCTGCGGCGGAGGGACGACGCGGCCGAAGGGCTGTCGGCGGGGGTGCCGGAGGGAGTTCCTGCGCCCCAGACGGGAGACGGGGCCCAGACGAGAGACGGGTCCCAGACGAGAGGCGGGGCCCAGACGAGTGACGCGGCCCGGCCGAGACGGGTGGCCCGGGCAGCGATCGCTGTCGGGGTGGTGCTCGTGATGGGCGGCGTCGCGGGTTTCGGCCTGGCCCGGGGTCGGGAGCAGGCGCAGCCCGCCGTACCGGCTGGCGCGACCGCCGCCCCCATCGCGACGCTCGGCGGGGGCGGCGACGAGGCGTCCGATCCGGCGGTCGCTGCCAACTCGCGGCGGACGATCCTGGCGGCCGAGATCCTGCTGAGGACGCCGGCGACGAAGGGCGACGCCCTCCCGGCCGCAGCCGGCCTCAGCGGCTTCCTCCGCTCGTCGACGCGCCTGGTGGCCACGGCGACCGGCGACCGGCGACTGTGGGTGGCGCGTTCCGACGACGCGGGCGGCGGCTACTGCCTGGTCGCGTACGACGGCGTCTCGGCGCCCGACGGCAGCCCCGGATCGACTTCGTGCGCCGACGTCGGGGCCTTCGTCGCCCTGGGCATCACGCTCGACGAGAGCGGCTTCACCGCCAGCTGGCGTGCCGGTACCGTCACGGCGACGGTGACCCGGAGCTGACGCTCGACCGCACTCACCTGCGCCGCGGCCTAGGCGAGCTTCGGCTGCCTCGCGAGACCGTCGGTCGACGAGATGCGCTGCGGGTTCATGCGCCAGGCCACGAACGCGGCGGCCGCGAGGAGCACGATCGAGGCGACGAACGGCCACTGCCAGCCTGTCGCGTCGACGAGGGCGCCGAACACGATGGGCGAGAAGATCCCGGCGATGCCGAAGCCGGTGTTCATCATGCCCGAGGCCGTGCCCGACCACTCGGGGGCGGTGTCCATCGGGATCGCCCAGAGCACGGCGTTGCAGAGCTCGAGGAAGAAGAACGACAGGGTCAGCGAGACGATCGCGACAGGCAGGCTGTGGAACACGAACACCGGCACGAGGCAGATCCCCGACCCGATGAGGCCGATCATGAGCGTGTTGCGGCGGGCCGTGCGCATGTCGCGCGAGCGGCGGAAGAACGCGTCGCTCATCATGCCGCCGAACGTGTCGCCGACCACGCCGCCGAGCAGGACGAGCGAGGTGAAGAGGGCGAAGGTCGTGAGCTTGAGGCCGTAGCTGTCGCCGAGGAAGGAGGGCAGCCAGGTCAGGAACACCCACAGGGTCCAGCCGTAGCCGAAGTCGACGAAGGTGACCGGCAGGATCGTGCGGGCGAGGCGCTTCCACGGCACGGGAGGCGCGATGGCGCTCTTGGGACGGTCGGGCATCTCCTCCAGCTCGACCTTGGTGATGCTCTTGTGCTCGTCGGGGCGGTTGCGGAAGTAGAAGTACCAGACGATCCCCCACAGCACGCTGATGCCGCCGAGGATGAAGAACATCTCGCGCCACGAGCCGAAGGCGACGATGAGGTAGGCGACGATCAGGGGCGCGGCGGCATTGCCGAGGCGGGAGGCGGAGTGCACGACGCCCTGCACGAAGCCGTTGCGGTCGGCCGGCACCCAGCGCGTCATGGCGCTGGTCGCCGTCGGGAACGCCGCCGACTCGCTGAAGCCGAGCACGAGGCGGGCGATGAACAGCGACCAGAAGCCGACCGACATGCCCGTCGCGAGCGTGGCGATCCCCCACAGGATCGCGATGACGAAGAGGGCCTTGCGCGCCCCGAACTTCTCGCCGAGGCGGCCGCCGAAGATCTGCAGCAGCGCGTACGGGATCGAGAATGCCGCTACGACGATGCCGAGCTGCGTGTCGGTGAGCGACAGGTCGGCCTTGATGTCAGGCAGCGCCGTCGAGATGTTGGTGCGGTCGATGTACGAGATCGCGTACATGACGCACAGCAGGATGACCACCTTGCCGCGCACGCGCCCGCGCATCGGGGTCGCCTTCACCTTGGCGGGCTCTTCAGTGGTCAGGCTCATTCGGGTGGTCACCTTCGGGTCGTCAGCTCGTTGTACTCCGCATTCCCTGTATGCAGATGTATCGACTGTGTCGCAGCCCCCGATGAGGATCCTATGAGAAACGCAGGAACTCGGAATGGAGATAAAAAAGAACGGCCCGCGCTCCGGAGAGGGCGGGCCGTTCAGTGAAGAGTGTGAGCCTCTGAGGACTCTGCTTCAGTTATCGATGCAGACGCACTAGCGACGCAGGCCGAGGCGCTCGATGAGCGCACGGTAGCGGCTGATGTCGACGTTGCTGAGGTAGCCCAGCAGACGACGGCGCTGGCCGACGAGGAGCAGCAGACCACGACGCGAGTGGTGGTCGTGCTTGTGCTCCTTGAGGTGCTCGGTCAGGTCTTTGATGCGCTGCGTGAGCACGGCCACCTGGACCTCGGGGGAACCCGTGTCGCCCGGGTGGGTCGCGTACTCTTCGATGATCGCAGTCTTCACTTCGGGTGCAAGTGCCATAGGTGGATCCCCTTGTCAGTCGTTGCGCGGCGCCCGACGCCTGATGCGTGGGCTCTCTTTATCCGCGGCCGTTGGACGGCGACCTGCCTAGCGTACCAGTCCGGCGGCGCGACGGCGACTGGACGCCCGCCCGGCTGGCCGGCGGCCCAGCGAGGCGAACGGCAGGAGGAGCAGGCGGAGCACCAGCGCGATCAGGACCCCGACCAGGCCGCCGAGGGTGTTGTGCAGGACGTCGGCCGGATCGCTGACCCGCGTCGACAGGAACGCGCCCTGATAGGTCTCGATGCCGTACGACAGCAGCGCGCACAGCCCGACGGCGAGGACGAACAGCCTCTTCGGGAAGAACAGCGCCAGGAAGAAGCCCAGCGGCA
Source organism: Frondihabitans sp. OV104 (assembly GCF_057787745.1). Taxonomy (NCBI): domain Bacteria; kingdom Bacillati; phylum Actinomycetota; class Actinomycetes; order Micrococcales; family Microbacteriaceae; genus Frondihabitans; species Frondihabitans sp. OV104. Next base: position 628,139 of record NZ_CM173541.1, on the reverse strand, counting down.
CGAACATCACGGCGTTCGACACCGACTCGACCACCGAGAACGTGATCCAGCTCGTCGAGCCGTGACGGCCGAACTCGTCGAGGGCCCGCCACAGCAGCTCGGACGTGCGGTGCCCGTAGACGTCGGGACGCAGGGTCATCCACGCGACGGCCATCAGGTACAGGACGGTCACGACGAGGAGCCACGGACGGAAGCGCATCCGACCATGGTGAGGCACGGCACCTGGGCGGCACCCGCCAGGCGCCGGGGTGTCAGCCGAGCAGGAGCTGCGGCGAGCCCGGCAGAGACCGTCTCAGCCCAGCACGGACTGGGCGAGCGCCGGGCCGGAGGCGGCGAGCGCGACGATGGCGCCGCAGCCGCCCAGCGCCCACGCGGTCTGCACCCGGCGGGCGGCGGCGACCTCGGTGCGGACGCGGCCGAACCAGGCGTGCAGGTCGTCGCGCGCCGGGACGGGCCGAGCGGGCGCGGCCGGTGCCGCCAGCGGCCGGGTGCGCCAGGTGCGGGGCCGGAGGGCGGCCCGGGTGATCTCGCGCACCTCGTCGACGGAGAGGACCGGACGGAGGCCGCGCAGGGAGGAGGCCAGGCGCGCGGCGGAGACCGCGGTGGCGGCGGGCAGTTCCTGCGCCCCCGGGATCGCGGTCTGCCGGCGCGGGCTCGTGGCGACGACGACGCCCGACACGGCGATCGGGCGGCCCAGTGCGTGGGAGAGCAGAGCGGACGCACCCTCGGCGTCACCCGGAGAGCCGACGGTGATCGCGAAGACTCCGGCGGGGCCGATGACGAGGTGGTCGATCTCGGAGCCGCCGACCGGGACGCCGTGGAGCACCCGCCACGACCTGCCCGACACGGCCAGGGTGCGCAGGCGCTCGGCGACCTGAGCCTCGGCGAGCGCCGCGGTGAAGGCGGAGCGGTCGGCGGGGCTGATCGGCGACGCACCGAGCACCCGGGCGAGCGGGCCGCGCGGCGGGCGGCCCGAGTGGCCCGACCAGAGCCGGTCGAGCGGCTTCGCCGGCGCCGCCTCCACCGGGACGGCGGTGGCTGCGTCGCGGGTCGGTGCGGGGATGGTCATGCGGGCCTCTCGGAAGCACTGCGCGGGTCGGCGGCGGTCCTCGAACGGTAATCGGCACCGCCGACGCGGCGGAATCGCCAGTTGGGGGGCCAGGGTACGTTTCGGGGCACAACAGCGGCATGGGGGGCGGGCGGCCGGTGCTTTATCGATTGTCAGGGGGCATCCCTACGCTTGGCGGGTGGACTTCCTTGCTGCGCTCTGGTCGCGCGTCACCCAGACCTCCGAGCCGCTCGGCCTCCCGCTGCTGCTCGGCTCCCTCGTGGTCGGCGCCGTCCTGGTGCTGCTCCCGGCGACGTGGCACACCGTGCGGCATGCCGTCACCGTCGTCCACGAGGGCGGCCACGGTCTCGCCGCCGTCGTGACCGGGCGGCGGCTGACCGGTATCCGGCTGCACTCCGATACCTCCGGCCTGACCGTCTCGAAGGGTCCGCGGACCGGGCCGGGCATGGTCATGACCCTGCTGGCCGGCTACACGGCCCCCGCACTCGCGGCGCTCGGAGCCTCGTGGATGCTCAGCCGCGGCTACTCGGCGGGCCTTCTCTGGTCGCTCCTGCTGGTGCTCGCGCTGATGCTCGTGCAGATCCGCAACTGGTTCGGGCTGTGGGTGATCCTCGTCGGAGCGGCCATCGTCTTCGGCGTCACCTGGTTCGCGCCCACCGAGTGGCAGCTCGTCTTCGGGCACGTGCTCACCGTCGTGCTCGGGCTGGGTGCCCTCCGAGCGGCGCTGGAACTCCAGACCAGCCGCCGCCGCACGAGATCGGGGCAGTCCGACGCCGACCAGCTCGCCCGGCTGACGCGCATCCCCGGCCTGTTCTGGGTGTTCGTGTACGTGCTCGTCGCCGTGGTCTGCGCGATCGCCGACGCGTGGATGCTGGTGCCGGCCGGCGTGCTGACCGTGCCCGCCGGGCTGTAGGGCGCACACCCGCAGCGGCGGCGGACGATCCCCGCCACGGCGGCGGTCTCCTGCCGCCGACGGGGGTCGGGCCGCCGGGCGGCGGCTAGGCCGGGGCGGATGAGAGAGCGTGCACCGGCACGCGGCCGTCGAGGCGCGCGCGACCGTCGAGCCCGTCGAGCTCGAGCAGCACGGCGATGCCGACGACCTCGTACCCGGCGCGCTCGAGCAGCGTGATCGAGGCCTCGGCCGTGCCGCCGGTGGCCAGGACGTCGTCGACGACGAGCACGCGCGACCCCGCGGGCAGCTGGCCGGGGCGGAGCTCGATCGACGCCTCGCCGTACTCGAGCGCGTAGCTCTCGCTGAGCACCTCGCCGGGAAGCTTGCCCGCCTTCCGCACGGTGAGGACGCCCGTCCCGGTCTGCGCGGCGATGCCCCCGGCGAGTGCGAACCCGCGCGCCTCGATGCCGGCCACTGCGGCGAACCCGCCCTCGAACGGCTCGGCGAGCGCAACGCAGACGGCGGCGAAGCCCTCGGCGTCGGCGAACACCGGCGTCACGTCGCGGAAGAGGATGCCGGGTTTCGGGAAGTCCTCGACGACGGCCGTCAGGCGGTCGACGAGGTCGGAGGCGTCAGACATGCCTTTACGGTAGCGGCCCCAGGAGTGGGGTGGCCGCCGCCCCCGAATGGGCGCTCCCGGGTGGGCGGAGTTCCTGCTGGAGTGGATCTCACGGTCGATCCGGAGCGCAGAGGGCTCCCACGACCGCGACTCGGGGGAACGATGGCACCGCACCACGCGACACTCGTGGCCGTCTCGGCGGCTGTCATCGCCCTGTCGAGCGCTCTGCTCCTGGGTGCGCCCGCCGGCGCTGCGAGCACGGCCAAGCCGCTCACGGTCGCGCAGATCCAGGCCGCCAAGCCGTCGACGCTCTACCCCGGCGGCCTCGCGGTGCACCCCGACACCAAGGCGGCCTCCATGTACGCCGGGCTCGCGAAAGCGAAGAAGACGACCGAGGCGGCAGCCATCAAGAAGATCTCGTCGCAGCCGGTGGCACTGTGGCTGGGCGACTGGTACTCCGACGCGCAGCTGAAGACCGTCGTCGCGAAGTCGCTGGCGAGCGCTGAGAAGGCGAAGCGCACGCCGACCTTCGTCACCTACGCGATCCCGGACCGCGACTGCGGCGACTACTCGGCCGGCGGGCTCACTGCCGACGAGTACGGCACCTGGAACCAGACGATCGCCACGGCTCTGAACGGGCACCGCGCCACCGTCATCGTCGAGCCGGACGCGCTCGCGATGATCAGCAACTGCCCCGGCACGGCGTCGGTGCGACTGCCCCTCATCAAGGCGGCCGTCACGGACTTCGCCGCAGCGGGCGTGACCACCTACATCGACGCGGGCAACTCGCACTGGGTCGACCCGGCCGTCATGGCCGACCGCCTGGAGCAGGCCGGCATCGCCGAGGCGCGGGGCTTCTCGACCAACGTGTCGAACTTCTACCCCACCGCCGACGAGAAGGCGTACGGCCTCACCGTGTCGAAGCTCACCGGCGGATCGCACTTCGTGATCGACACGTCGCGCAACGGCCAGGGCTGGAAGGGCACCTGGTGCAACCCCACCGGAGCCGGACTCGGCGTGACGCCGCGAGTCGCCTCAGGCAGGTCGAAGGTCGACGCGCTGCTCTGGATCAAGACGCCGGGCGCGAGCGACGGCACCTGCAACGGCGGCCCGACCGCGGGCACGTGGTGGCAGAAGTACGCGCTGGCGCTGGTGAAGCACCGCGCGAAGTAGCAACGGGCGCGGGAGTCGACAGCGTCGCGGGGTCTACGTGATCGTCAGCGACTTCACCCGCTCGCCGGCGAGCACGAACGTCATGGTGCCGACGCCGTTGTAGCCGTCGCCCGACACGTCGACCGTCACGACGAACTCGTCGGCCGACGACCCCGCGGCGACCTCGACCACGTCGAACCGGGAGTGCTTGCCGATGTTGTCGGACTCGTTCCAGCGCGCGATGCCGTCGCGGCCGTGGAACACGCGGCCCCAGTCGTCGAGCGTCGCGTCGTCGGCGAAGCACGCCAGAAACCCCGTGTCGTCTTCACGGTTGGTCGTGTCGATGAACGAGTGGATGGCTGACGGGGTCGCGACGGTCATGCCCCATCGAACCACGGCCGCCGCCGGTGGGCTCCAGCCGTGCCCCCGGGCCGAGACACGTCGGGCCGCCCGTCGTCAGACGTCGAGGTCGACGACCGTCAGGCGCTGCGTCGGCCGCGTCATCGCCACGTACAGCGATGCGTTGCCGCGCGACGACAGCGCGAGGATGCGCGACGGCGACACGACCACGACCGAGTCGAACTCGAGACCCTTCGACGTCGCCGGGCTGAGCACGCTGATGGGCGTCGTCAGCGACGAGGTGCCGGGCGCGACGAGCCCTGGGAACGCGGCGTCGAGCGCCTCGACGAGCGCGGGCACGACCTCGGGCGGCGCGATGACGGCGAGGGTGCCGGCGCTGTCGATTTCTCGGTCGGTCGTCACGGCCTCGACGACCCCGGCGGCCGCATCGGACGAGCGGGTCTCGCGCACCGGCCACTCGCTCGCGCGCACCGAGCGGCTCGGCGTGATCCGGAGGCCGGTGCTGCGGGCCTCCGCCTCGGCGTACTCGACGATCTGGCTGGGCGTGCGGTAGTTGACGGTGAGCTCTTCGAGGCGCCACGCGCCCTCGCGCCGACGCCGGCCGAGGAGGCTCTGGATCGCGCGCTCCCACGAGTCGGCCGACGCGGGCGACGACGCCTGGGCGATGTCGCCGACGACGGTGAAGGAGCGGAGCGGGCAGCGCCTGGCGAGGAGCCTCCACTGCATGGGGCTGAGTTCCTGCGCCTCATCCACCACCACGTGTCCGTAGGCCCAGGTGCGATCGTCGGCGGCGCGCTCGGCGGTGGTCATCGACGCGGCGCGCTCGGCGAAGTTGCCCGCGATGTCGGAGGCCGTCACCATGCCCTCGACCTGCATGTTCTCGATCGCGCGCTCGGCGTTCTCGATGTCGCGCTTCTGCTGCTGCTTGCGGGCGCGCTTGTCGGCGTCGGCGACGGCGTCGAACTCGCCGAGCAGCTCGGCGGCCTCGTCGAGCAGCGGCACGTCGCTGATGGTCATCGCCTCGCCGCGGGGGCGACGCAGCAGGGCGCGCTGCTCGGGCGTCCACTGCGGTGTGATGGTGGCCAGCCAGTTCGGACGCGCGTAGATGTCTTCGAGCAGCTTCTGCGGCGACAGCGGCAGCCAGGCGGTGTTGAGCAGCACCCGGACGTCGTACGACTGGCGGATGTCGTCGCGCAGCACCAGCTCGTCGGCCTCGTCGATGGTGGTGCCCCGGGTACGGAGCTGCTGCACGAGCTGCTTGGACAGCGCCGTGATCGCGAGCTTGTTGAAGGTGACGCGGCCCACGTTGTGCTGCTTGCCGCGGTCCTGCGCGCGACGCAGGGCCTCGGCTACGAGCTGCGGCTGCACGACCATGCGCTCTCCGTCGATGTCGACCTCGACCGGCTCCGTCGGCACGATCTGACGGGAGCGGACCGCCCGGCGCAGCAGGTCGGCCATGCGCGCCGACCCCTTCAGCGCAGCCACGTCGGGCGCGTCGTCGATCGTCGCCTCGACGCCCGGGAAGAGCCCGCCGAGACTCGACAGCACGACCCCGCTCTCGCCGAGCGAGGGCAGGACCTGCTCGATGTAGCGCAGGAACGAGCGACTCGGCCCGACGACCAGGACTCCGGAGCCGCGGAGCCGCTCCCGGTGCGAGTACAGCAGATAGGCCGCCCGGTGCAGGGCCACGGCGGTCTTGCCTGTTCCGGGGCCGCCCTGCACGACCAGGATGCCGTCGAGCTCGGAGCGGATGATGCGGTCCTGCTCGCCCTGGATCGTCGCGACGATGTCGGTCATGCGGCCGGTGCGCTGCGCCGTGAGCGCGGCCATGAGAGCGCCCTCGCCCTGCAGCTGCGCGTCTCCGCGGTCGAGGAGCGTCGGGTCGAAGACCTCGTCTTCGATGCGGGTGACCGCGCGTCCGCTCAGAGTGAGGTGGCGGCGAGCGCGAGCACCCATCGGGGTCGCCGCCGTGGCCTGGTAGAACGCGCTCGCGCCCGGGACTCGCCAGTCGAGCAGGATCGGGTGGTGGTCGGTGTCGCGCAGCCCCACGCGGCCGATGTACCGGAAGGCGCCGTCGCCGGCCGTGGGAGAGGTGGTCTCGTCGGGCTTCTCGAGCTCGAGCCGGCCGAAGGCCAGGCGATCGTCGACCTCGCTCAGCTGCGCGAGGGTGTCTTCGTAGAGGCGCGCGTAGGCGTCGCGCTCGCTGCGGCTCTGGTGGTTGCCGCCGACCATCTCGCGACGGGTCTCGACGAGCCTTGCTCGTGCCTCGTCTTTCAGGGTGTCGAGGCGCTCGTAGAGCGTCTGGACGTAGTCACGTTCACGGTCGAGTTCAGATGGCAACGGGATGGCACTCCTCGAGAAAGACAGCACACGATTCTAATCACTCGCCGGCTTCGAATCTGACGACAGGGGAAGCCGCCCCACGTGGAGGACCCCGCCGGATCGGCACGGCCCCGCTGGAGAGTGCGAGGGGACGTGCCGAATCGGCGGGGCCAGAGGGTGCGAGCGGTCAGAACTCCTCGGGGGTCAGAACTCCTCGTGGGTCAGCGGATCGCCGTCCCAGAGGCGGCCGCGCTCGAGACCGGAGATGCGGGCGACCTCCTCGTCGGACAGCTCGAAGCCGAAGACGTCGAGGTTCTCGCGCTGGCGTCCGGCGTCGCCCGACTTGGGCAGCGGGACGGCGCCGAGCTGGACGTGCCAGCGGATGACGACCTGCGTCGGTGTCACGCCGTGAGCGGCCGCGACGTCGAGGATGACCTGCTCGGTGAGCAGCTCGGACTGCTTGCCGATCGGGCTCCAGCTCTCGGTCACGATGCCCAGGTCGGCGTGGACCGCCCGGAGCTCCGCCTGCGGGAAGTACGGGTGCAGCTCGACCTGGTTCACGGCCGGCACGACGCCGACCTCGTCGCGGACGCGCTCGAGGTGCTCCTTCGTGAAGTTGGAGACGCCGATGCTGGTGACCAGCCCGTCGTCCTGCAGCTTCTTCAAGGCCTTGAACGACTCGACGTACTTGTCGATGCGCGGTAGCGGCCAGTGGATCAGGTACAGGTCGACGTGCTCGAGGCCCAGGTTCGTCCGGGTCTCCTCGAAGCTCGCCAGCGCCTCCTCGTAGCCGTGGTGGCGGCCCGGGAGCTTCGACGTGACGATGATCTCGTCGCGCGGCACGCCGGTCTCGCGGACGGCGCGCCCCACGGCGTCCTCGTTGCCGTAGTTGAGCGCCGTGTCGAGGATCCGGTAGCCGGTCTCGAGTCCGGAGAGCACGGCGGCCGTGCCTTCGTCGCCGTTGAGCTTGTAGGTGCCGAGTCCGACGGCGGGGAAGGCCGTCCCGTCGTTCAGCGCGAGGGTGGGAACCGCGATGGGCTCGGCCACTAGCTGACGCCCAGGAGGTCGATGACGAAGATGAGGGTCTTGCCGCTGAGCGGGTGGCCTCCGCCGGCCGGGCCGTAGGCGAGGTGGGGCGGGAGCACGAGCTTGCGTCGGCCGCCGACCTTCATGCCGGGGATGCCCTCCTGCCAGCCGCGCACGAGAGCCGCGAGCGGGAAGTTGATGGCCTCGCCGCGGCCCCACGACGAGTCGAACTCCTCGCCGGAGTCGTACTCGACGCCCACGTAGTGGACGTTGACGGTGGAGCCGGCGAGCGCCTCGGCGCCGTCGCCGACGGTGATGTCGGTGCTCTCGAGCTGCGAGGGGGCAGGGCCCTCCGGCGCGTCGATCTCGGGCTTGGTCGATGAGTCGTGAGTCATGCCACCAGTCAAGCACCATCCGGCGACCGGCCGGAAACGGGCGACGGGCCGAGCGCCCGGTTCCTCCCTGCGAGGAGACGGATGCTCGGCCCATCGGAATCCGCACCGAGATCGAGTCATCGATGCGAACGCACGCAGGCTACGCCTGCGACACCCGTCGCGCAAACGCGATCGGACGGACGACGCGCGAATCCGTCAGAATGGACCCTTGACCACCACACCGCGCAAGACACTGTTCGTCGACATCTCCCCGCTCCGCGAGAGTCCCGCGTTCGCCCGACTCTGGATCGGCTCGTCGATCTCGGGCATCGGCGCGCAGCTCACCCTCGTCGCTGTCGGTCTCGAGATCTACGACATCACCCGGTCGACGTTCGCCGTCGCCCTCGTCGGCGTCATCTCGCTCGTGCCGATGATCGCGGCCGGCCTCTACGGCGGCATGCTGGCCGACGCGTTCGACCGGCGCCTCGTCGCGCTCCTCGCCGCCGTCGTCGCCTGGGTGACCACGGCGGCCATCGCCCTGCACGCCTACCTCGGCCTCGAGAACGTCGGCCTGCTCTACCTGCTGACGACGATCGACGCCGTCGCGGCGACGATCATCACGACGTCGAGGGCCGCGATCATCCCGCGGCTCCTGCCCGCGCGGCTGCTCCCCGCGGCCTCGGCGCTGAACGGAATCGGCACGGGAGTCCAGCTCACCGTCGGTCCGGCGCTCGCGGGAATCCTCGTGGCCGCCGCGGGTTTCCCGGCGACGTACACGGTCGACGTCGTGCTGTTCACGTTCGCCTTCCTCGGCATCCTGACGCTGCCGGCGATCCGGCCGGAGGGCGAGACGCAGCGGCCCGGACTGTCGTCGCTCATGTTCGGCGTGCGGTTCCTGCGCCGCTCCCCCAACATCCGGATGACGTTCATCGTCGACATCATCGCCATGACCTTCGGCCAGCCTCGCGTGCTCTACCCCGTCGTCGGCGCCGTGCTGATCGGCGGCGGCGCGGTGACCGTCGGCGTGCTCACCGCCGCCTACGCCGTCGGAGCCCTGGTCTGCAGCGTCTTCTCGGGCCGGCTCGGGCAGGTCCGCAAGCAGGGCGCCGCCGTCAACTGGGCCATCACGGCCTACGGCGCGTGCATCCTCGCCTTCGGCGGCGCCCTGCTCGCCGCCCAGATCTCGGGCCCGCGCGGAGCCGGAGGCCTCACGGAGGACTTCTGGTCGGCCAACCTGCCGGCGCTCGCGTTCGCCGCACTGGCGCTCGCCGGCGCGGGCGCCGCGGACAACGTGTCGGCGATCTTCCGGTCGACGATCCTGCAGTCGGCCGCGCCCGACGCCATGCGCGGTCGCCTCCAGGGGATCTTCGTCGTCGTGGTGACCGGCGGGCCCCGCATCGGCGACCTGTTCGTCGGACTGCTCGCCGTGGCCGGGACCGTGTGGCCGCCCCTGCTCGGCGGAGCGCTCATCATCGCGCTCATCGGGCTGCTGGCGCGGGTGCAGCCGTCGTTCCGGCGGTACGACGCGCTCGAGCCGACCCCGTAGCGCCGGGCTCGCCGGCGTCCGTCGATCCTGCGCCACCGGAGACGCTCGACGGGACGCGGCTGCGGCGAGCCGCCGCCCTAGGGGCGGAGCGCCGCGCGTTCGGCGGCGACCGCCGCCAGGAGCTCCTGCTCGTCGGCCTGGGCGGCCGCTCGCGCCGCCGGGGCATGCGCCATCGACAGGATCTTCTGCCGGGTCGAGGCCAGGCGGGTGGCATCGGAGACGAACGCCCGCATCGCCGGACCGACGCCGTTGTACTTCGCCCAGCGGAGGGCCCGGCGCCGCGCCGGTCCGCTCGACAGCATCGCCACCTCGTCGCGGTCGAACCAGCCGACGGCGGCGTACTCCGCCAGGCGCAGGCGGGTGACCCGGCGCTCGAGGTGGCGGAGCACGAAGACGAGGGCGACGCAGGCGAGGAAGATCGGCACCTGCACGAGCACGTAGTACGTGAAGAAGCGGTCGCCGACGACGACGAGGGCGCCGTTCCAGAGGGCGTGCAGCAGCATCGCCGGGATGAGGCCGAGCACGAAGTAGCCGATCGCTCCGGCCGCGCCGGTGCGGCGAGCGGCCAGCCCGAGCGCGAAGCCCGTGCACGCCGTGTAGATGATGTGGCCGAACGGCGCCATCAGGGCCCGCACGACGAAGACCCCGGCGAGGCTCTCGCCGCCGTAGGCCTGATCGACGGCCTGCACCGAGAAGTACTGGATGTTCTCGACGAACGCGAAGCCCGCCGCCACGGTCGCGGCGTAGACCACGCCGTCGACCGGGCCGTCGAAGTGCTTGCGGAAGATCCAGAGGATCAGCAGCACGCCGAACCCCTTCGCCGTCTCTTCGACGACGGGCGCCTGCACGACCGCGCCGAGCACGTCGGCCGCGTCGCTCTGACCGCCGCCGAACACGCTCTGCACCGTCTGCACGGCGAAGTCGAAGAGCAGGGCCGCGCCGACCGACACGGCGGCTCCCCAGAAGAACGCGAACACGAGGGTGATGCGCGGCTCGGGCTCCCAGCGGTCGACGAGCCACACGCCGAACAGCACGATCACCAGCGGGACCGCCGCGAGCAGCAGGCCGATGACGAGCACCTGCGTCGGCAGGACCTGCACGAAGTAGAAGAACACGGCGACCGCGAAGCAGGCGACCACCACGAAGGCGACCGCGACGGCAGCGAAGTTCGCCGACGGCCGACGGCGGGTCAGCACCGTCGGAACGGGCACCCAGGCGTCGCGGTCGGGAGGCGCCTCTGTCATAGGAGGAGCGTACCGGCCCGGTATCCTCGGGGTATGACAGGACGAGCACTCGAGCCCGTCCTCGCGCTGCTGCGGCTGCTGGCCTCGCCCTTCGTGAAGGCCTGGAACGCCTGGCTCGTCGTCGGCCCCGACGACCCGATCCCGTGGCGCTACGCCCTGCGCCGCACCTACCACGGCTTCCTCCGCCACCGGACGGTCGATGCCGGCGCGGCGCTCGCGTTCTTCTCGACCCTGGCGATCCTGCCCGGCGCCCTCGCGGTCGTGTCGGCCGCGTCGCTCGGCCAGAGCGACGGCGATGCGGTCGACGACATCCTCGAGATCGCGCGTCTCGTGATCGGGCCGAACGCGGCCTCGGCGCTCCGGTCGCCGCTGATCTCGCTGCTCAGCCTGTCGAGCCCCGGCGTGACCCTCGGTGTCGGCCTGGTGCTGACGCTGTGGGCGCTGTCGGGCTACAGCTCGGCATTCGGGCGCGCGATGAACACGATCTACGACGTGCAGGAGGGGCGGCGCTTCTTCCGGTTCCGGGCGCAGATGCTGCTGCTGTCGGCCGTTCTGATGGTGCTGTACGCCGGTATCGCCGCGATCCTGCTCATCACTCCGACGATCGCCGAAGCCGTCGGGTCGCAGCTCCGCATCGGGTTCCTGCTCGTTCCGCTCTGGAACGTGCTCAAGTGGCCGGTGCTGGTCGGGCTCGTGGTGCTGTCGGTCGCGCTGCTGTACTACTTCACGCCGACGATCAAGCATCCGCGCGTGCGCTGGGTCTCGTACGGCGCGCTGCTCGCCATCGGCGGCTGGGGCCTGTCGACGGCGGGCTTCGCGATCTACGTGACGACCTTCACCAAGTACGACCGGGTCTACGGGGTGCTCGGCGGCGCGGTCGTCGTGCTGGTCTACGCGTTCATCTCGAACTTCGTGCTGGTGCTGGGCGGCGAGCTCGACTCGCAGATCATCCGGGTGCGCTACCTGCAGTCGGGCGTCGAGGCGGAGGGTCTGATCCCGCTGCCGATGCGCGACAGCAAGCGCAACCTGGCGCTCGCCCGGCACAACTCGCTCGACATGGTCGACGGGCGCACGATGCGCCTGAAGGCGGTGCGCCTCTACGGCGAGCCGACCCTCGACGAGCTGGGGCGGCCGCACATCCGGCCGCGCTTCCAGGTGCACGAGAGCCGCGGCCACATCGAGATCGACGACCAGGACCTCGACGACCGCTCGTAGGCTTCCGCGCCTCGCGGCAGTGTCGTCTGACAAGCGCCAGGGCGCAGGAACTGGCCGCCCTACCTCGGCGTCACCGCGATCGCACGCCAGGTCGCCGGCGTGCCCAGCGTCCGCAGCCCGACGAGGCCGCTCGTCGCCGCGCAGCCGGTGTCGGCGACCGTCGACCTGGTCAGCACGCTGCCGGTCTTGAGCTGCGCCGTCGCCGAGATCGTGCAGCCGACGGCCTCGACCGTCACGTGGTACCAGGTGCTCGCTCCGAGAGTCGCGGGGAGCGGGTCGGTATCGAGCACCGTCGCGGTGCCCGACGCGATGCGCGTGATGCTGAGGTTCGTCGACGACAGGTTGACGTAGTAGCCCGCGACGTTGCTGAGGCCGCTGGAGGCGCCGCTCGCCCGCACCAGGAACCCCGCGCCCGTCGTCGCGGTCGGAGCCGACGTCATCAGGACGTCGCCCGTCAGCGAGTAGTTGCCCCAGGTCGACGTGCCCGTCAGGGCCTTCGCCCCGGCTGTCGAGCTGGAGTTCGCGTAGGTCTCGTTGCCGGTGTTCGTGGACCAGGTGCCGCCGTAGGTGCTCCAGCCGGACGTCGAGGCAGTCGTTGCGCCGAACTGCGACAGGTACGGGGCGATCGCCGTCGAGGTCGTGCCGCCGGAGGTCGCTGTGATGTTGCGCCAGCTCGCACCGCTGCCGAACTCGCGCACCCCGATGGCGCCAGCGGTCGGACAGCCGGCGTCGGTGTAGGTGGCGCTCGTGACGGGCCCGGTGCCGAGGAGCTGGCCGAGGGGCTGCATCGTGTAGGTGAAGACGCAGCCGACCGCCTGGATCGTGACGTGGTACCAGGTGCCCGCCGCCACGGTCCCGGCCGTCGACTTGAGCGCCGTGTACGAGTTGTTCTCGCGGCCGAGCGTCATCGAGCCGGACGTGTAGAGCCCCAGGTAGTAGCCGTTCAGGGTGTCGGTGCCGACGCCGGGACTCTGGACGCGGAACAGCAGGCCGGCCTGCGAGCCCGAGTTGATCTTGACGTCGCCCTGGAGCGTGTAGTCGGTCCAGCTCGTCTGGCCGGTCACGGCCTTCGGGCCGTTGGCCGCGGACGACGACTCGGTGTAGGTCGAGCCGGAGGTGGCGGACGCCGTGGCCCAGGTGCCGGAGTAGTCGTTCCAGCCGCTGTCGCCGCCGTCCCACGTGTCGTTGTAGGGCAGGACGCCGCCGGAGGGGCTGAAGTTCGGCGCGGTGCCGACGGTGTTCGAGGTGGTGCCGACCGTCGCGGTGAAGCCCGACGACGTGCCCGGAGCGAGCTCGGCGGTGAGGGCGACCGACGCCAGCAGGAGAACGCCGACACCGGCGACGACCCGTCGGCGACGCAGCTGCGCGGAGACCCAGGTGCGGGCGCGATGAGGAGCGGGGGCTTGCCCCGTGGCGTCCGCCGGCTGGTTCGTCCGGTCGGACGCGGTCTCCTGAACAGACACGCGCTCGCTCTCTCCTGGGGGTGGGTGGTGATGCCAGACCAGGTGGTGCAGCGCCGAGTCTACCGGGACAGGTGTCGAGCGCCTCAGCCCTGCGCGGGTGTCAGACCGGACCGCCTCGGGGAGCGCCGGTTAGTCTCGACGGCATGACGGATGCGACGCAGCAGACCAGGCTCGAGACCGACTCCCTCGGATCGAGGGAGGTGCCGGCCGACGCGTACTGGGGCGTGCATACTCTCCGGGCCGTCGAGAACTTCCCGATCGCCAACCGCCCGATCTCGGTCTACCCGGAGCTCGTCGTCGCGCTCGCCGTGGTCAAGCAGGCCGCCGCTCGCGCCAACGTCGAGATCGGCGTGCTGTCGCGGGAGAAGGCCGCGGCGATCGAGCAGGCCTGCGAGGAGATCCGCGCCGGGGCGCTGCACGACCAGTTCCGGGTGGGGGTGCTGCAGGGCGGCGCGGGCACGAGCACGAACATGAACAGCAACGAGGTCATCGCCAACCGCGCACTCGAGATTCTCGGACACGGCAAGGGCGACTACGAGTTCCTGCACCCGATCGACGACGTGAACCGCAGCCAGTCGACCAACGACACCTACCCGACCGCCATCAAGCTGGCCATGTCGCTCGCGCTCACCCCGTTCGTCGCCGAGCTCGGCCGCACCGCCGAGGCGTTCGCGAAGAAGGGGCACGAGTTCCGCGACGTGCTGAAGGTCGGCCGCACCCAGCTGCAGGACGCCGTGCCGATGACGCTCGGCCAGGAGTTCACCGGCTTCGCCCACACCCTCGGCGAGGACCAGCAGCGGCTGCGCGACACGCTCCCGCTGCTCGCCGAGATCAATCTCGGAGCCACCGCCATCGGCACCGGCATAACGGCCGACCCGAAGTACGCCGAGGCCGTGCGCCGCCACCTCAGCGACATCTCGGGCATCGAGATGGTCACGGCGCCCGACCTCATCGAGGCGACCAGCGACGCCGGGGTCTACATGACCGTCTCGGGCGCACTCAAGCGGAGCGCCATCAAGCTGTCGAAGATCTGCAACGACCTGCGGCTGCTCTCGAGCGGGCCGCAGGCGGGCCTCGGCGAGATCACGCTGCCGCCGCGCCAGGCCGGGTCGTCGATCATGCCGGGCAAGGTGAACCCGGTGATCCCCGAGGTCGTGAACCAGGTCGCGTTCGCCGTCGCCGGCGCCGACGTCACGGTGACGATGGCCGCCGAGGCCGGGCAGCTGCAGCTCAACGCGTTCGAGCCCGTGATCGCCAACTCGATCCTGCAGAGCGTGTCGTGGCTGTCGCGTGCCTGCGTCACCCTGCGGGTCAACTGCATCGACGGCATCCGCGCCAACACGTCGCGGCTCGCCGCCCAGGTCGAGACGAACATCGGCGTCGTCACGGCGCTCACGCCCTACATCGGCTACGCGGCCGCCGCGTCGATCGCGCACACCGCTCTCGCCACCGACACGCCGATCGCGACCCTGGTCGTGGCCGCCGGCCTCATGAGCGACGATCAGGTTCAGCACGTGCTGTCGCCGGCCCGACTCTCGGGGCTGGAGGCGATCACGTCGTCGATCCCGGTGGTCACGGCCGAGCAGATCACGAAGCACCTGGCGTCGCTGGATGCCGGGCATGCGGATGAGACGAGCGGCTGAGCCGCGCCGCTCGGGCGGCTGCGCCGCGGGGTGAGGCGGATGCGCTGCCGCTCGTGAGATCTGTCCTGCGGACCGTCGCACCGGCGTGTGCGTCGTGCTGAAGGGGCGGCTCGCCGCCGCGGGGCGGCGTCGGGCGGCGGGCGGCGCCCTCGGAATCGGCACGGGCCCGCCGGCGCGCAGGCGGGGACGAGCCGAAACGGCGGGGGCGGCCGGGGCGCTCAGGGCCACGGCCGAGCCGATGCGGCCGCCCCGTCAGGTGGTGACGACGAGCTTGCCGGCGCCGCCCCCGCGCTCCATCACGGCGTGCGCGTCGGCGATTCGGTCGAGCGGGAACACCTCCTGGATCGGCACGGCGGCCTCCCCCGCTGCGACGGCGTCGAGGAACTCCTGCAGCACGGCCGCCGGCAGGTCGGACGCGTCGCCCGAGTAGGCCGCGAGCCGCACGCCGCGGGGCAGCCAGCCGTTCGGGTAGAAGTCGTCGAGGATCCACCTGTTCGACAGCATCCCCGTGAAGCACACGGTGCCGTGGTAGCCCGTCGCGGCGAGGGTGTCGCGGAGCGTCGGGGCGCCGATCAGCTCCAGGGCCGAGCCGACGCCGTCGGGGGCGATCACCCGCACCTGGGCGGCGACGTCGCCGTCGTCGACGAGCACGTGGTCGACCCCGATCGCCGTGAGAGACGACGCCTTCGCAGCGCTCCGCGTGGTCGAGAACACCGTCATGCCGCGTCGCTTGGCCAGGACCGCCGCCGCCATGCCGATCGACGACGTCCCGCCGCGGATCAGCACCGACGACCCGGGCTGGGCGTCCATGCCGACGGTGAGCGACCCGTAGGCCGTCTGCAGCATCTCGGGCACGGCGCCGAGGGTGGCCCAGTCGAGCGCGGACGAGAAGGGCACGACCTGAGATGCGGGCACCGACGTGTACTCCGCGTAGCCGCCGTCGAAGGTGCGCCCCATGCCGCCCATCATCGCGACCACCTGCTGCCCCGCCTCGAACTCCCCGCCCGGAGCCGACTCGACCACTCCGGTGGCCTCGATGCCGAGCACGCGCGGGTAGGTGACGCCCTCGCCGAACCCCATGCGGGTGTGCAGCTCGGAACGGTTGAGGCCGAACGCCCTGACGCGGATCAGCACCTCCCCGGGCTTCGGCACCGGCACCGGGATCTCGCGAACGTCGAGCGCTCCGGGAGCCTCCTCGGTGCCGGGAGCGTCGAGCACGGCTGCGCGCATGGTGGTGGGTGCGGTCATCGGTCTGCCCTCTCGGTGGGGTCGGTCGCTGTTTCGGTGTCGGTGTCTGTCTGGGTGCGTGCCTTCGCATCAGCGCGCAGGAACTGGAGGGCCCGCCCGAACGCGGCAAACCCGTCGGGGCCCAGCGGCTCCGCAATCCGGGTCTCCACCTCGGCGGCCACCTCGACGTTCGCCCGCTCGAGCACCGCCTCCCCCTCCGCCGTCAGCCCGAGCAGCGACGACCGCCTGTCGCCCGGGTTGGCACGCCGTTCGCACAGGCCGCGCGCCTCCAGCCGGTCGACGATCTTGCTCGCGCCGCCGACCGTAATCACGAGGCGCTCGGAGATGTCGGCGACCCGGCAGTCGCCCCGCTCGGCCATGATGCGCAAGGGCTGATGGATCGCCACAGGCAGGTCGAGGGTGCGCTGGAGGCGGGCGTCGACGGCGTTCCAGACCTCGATCTGGAAGCGGACGAGGTCTTCGAAGACGTCGATCGGTGTTTCCGGAGCTGATTTGGTTGCCATGGATGTATCTTCCACGGTAACTAGTTGTGGCGCAAGCCCGGCCCGCCGATTCGGCACGGCCCCGCCGCAACGGGTCGGGCGCCGGCCACTCAGACGGCTGGCAGCCGCCGCACCGTCCAGAGGCCGCGCGGGCGGCGGAGCGCGAGCCAGGAGCCGCCGGCGATGACCAGGGGGATGCCGATAGCGGTCAACCCCAGGAGGAGCCACGGAGGCACGAACGGGACGTACCCTGCGGAGCCGTCCACACCGTGGACTGACAGGGCCGCGGCCGGTACGAGGCCGAGGGCGACGCCGATCACCGATCCGAGGCCGGTGATCACGATCGCCTGCCAGAAGCCGAAGGCTCGCTGGAGTCGCGGCGGGGCGCCGACGGCGACGAGCACCTCGTCGTCGCGACGGGCGTCGGCCCGAGCCAGTGCCAGCGCCACGGCTGCGGACACCAGCGCGATGAGAGTGGTCACAGCCAGAAGCGGCCACGACCACAGCGCCGCGAAGCGCGGAGGACCGGTCTCGACATAGGGGAACACGATCGGATTGGCGACGGACACCGCGGCTCTCGCGGCGTCGTCCTCGGCGGCGGTCGGAGCGTGGTCGAGAGCGGCCACGACGGCGGTCGGATGGATCGGGATGCCGAGCCGATCAGCCGTCGCGGTCGTGACGAAGATTCCGAAGTCGGTCGGCACCGATGCGCTCTGGACGGTCGCCGCAAGCGACTGCGAGCGCACCGGCTTGCCGGGGTCGTCCGCGGTGAGCGACGCGCTCGTCACGGTGTCGATGGTGACTCGTCCGTCGTGGAGGTACTGCGGGTAGAGCGACACCGCCCCACCGGCGGCCAGCGTGGCCCGGGACGTCGCGTTCGCGGGCTCGCCCAGCATGACCGCCAGGTCGTCGAGGTCGCCCGCGATGAGATGACCTGTCCCGGTGCTCGACTGCTGATACGACTCGGTGAGCCCCTTCGTCGTCACGAGCCGCGGCACCGTGTACGTCGAGACCGAGTCGCCCACGAGTCCCGCGTCGAGCGCACCCGAGAGGACCACAGCCTGCGATCCCGGGTAGCTCTTGGCGAGCGCGGCGGCGATCCCGTCGGGCTGTACCAGGAACGAGCGGCCCTGGGCATCGCTGTAGCCGGTCAGGTTGACGACGGCGGTGTTGTCGGGCACCGTCCAGCTGTAGGTGTCGACCGTGAGCTTCTGCCCACCCGCCAGCATGCAGAGGGCGAAGGCGGAGACGAAGACGCAGCTCATGATCGCGGCGACGGCGGGCACGGTGCGGCCGGAGTTGCGCGAGGCATCGCGCGCCCCGAGCCGAGCGGCCGTGCCGAGGCGGGAGAGTCCGCGCGCCGTCCAGCGGAGAAGGAGGGGCGCGGTCAGGAGAGCGCCGATCTGCATGATCACGGGGCCAGCCGCCAGGAGGACGATGCCGAGTGTCAGCACCCGGTTCTGACCGTTGGCCTCGATGTTCTGGGACGAGATGATCACGAGTCCTCCGGCGAGCGCGATCACCGAGCCGGCTGCCGCGATGAAGACGCCCACGAGCGGACGACGGAGCGTCGAAGCAGTCGGGCGCTGGGCACCGCGCAGCGCCACGACGATGTCGACACGGGACGCCGCGCGGGCGGGGATCGCGGCTGAGATCCAGCCGGCCAGGGTGGCCGCGAGAACCGTGGCGCCCAGGGCCAGCGGATCGACATGGAATCCCGGGTACCTGCTCTGGTCGCCGCCGGCCAGGATCGGGGCGGCGATGGCAGCCCCCGCGATGCCGAGAGCGGTGCCGAGCAGGCCGCCGAGGGCCCCCAGGATCACGCCTTCGAACGACATGATGCCGAACAGGGTGCGGCGATCGGCGCCGACGCTCGACAGGATGGCCAGAGCCCGCTGGCGGCGACGAGCACCGACGGCGAACGCGGCGCCGGCGAGCAGGCAGACCTCGAACAGGCCGAAAGCGGCGAGGAGCACGACGAAGAGGCCGAGCAGGCCGTCTCCGCCTGTCGATGACGAGATGGAGGCGTCCGTCGGCGGGTCCAGCACGACCGCGCGCGACAGCACCGTCAGCCCCTTCGCGTTGAGCGCCTGCACCTGGGGCCAGTCGAGACGGAGGTCGGGCAGGTAGTACTCGGCCTGCGAGACCGCCTCGGACGGCTTCACCGTCGCGAACGCGCCGGTGCGGCCGTAGACGACGGCGTCGTCGGCCGGCGAGCTGGCGTTCTTGAGCACGCCGACGACGGTGTACGTGTGCGGGGAGGGCTGCGTGACCCGCAGCGTGCCGCCGACCGCGACGCCGAACCGCTTCACCCCGCCGGGCGAGACCATCACCTCGTCGTCCGTCGTCGGCGAGCGCCCCGTGACCACGTCGTCGCGGCCCGCGAAGGCGCGATTCCAGACGGGCCCCTCGACGGCCGACACGTTGGCGATGCCGGTCACGGTGCGGACGACGACGCTGGTGGCCAGCACGGGCAGGATGCGCGTGCCCGGGGGCAGCACCTCGGCGGGAGACGAGATGGTCACCGGGGTGTCGATCGAGCCGCTCGTGCTGAAGGGGTCGACGGGGTCCTGCTCGAGCCCCGACCCGGGGCCGGAGACCACCTGCACCATCGCCTCGTTCTGGCCGAGCTGCAGCCGGACCGACTCGGACGGCGTCGCCTGGCGGCTCGCCTGGACGGTGTCGATGCCGGCGACGCCGAGGATGGGGACGGCGATGAGCACCGCCACCAGGACGCTGCGCCCCACGGACTGCTGCGCCATCCTGCGCGACATCCGGAAGGCGAGCCGCCATCCCCCGCGGCTCGTCTCCGGAAGCCCCTCCCCCCTCTTCGTCACCGGTCTGCTCCCTCGAAGAGCGTCGCGACCGGCGGCGTCTGCGCCTCGTCGACCAGGCGGCCGTCGCGGATGAACACGATCCGGTCGGCCCAGGCGGCGTGGCGGGCGTCGTGCGTGACGAGGATGCCGCCGGCACCCGCGTCGACGCGCGAGCGCAGCATGCGGAGCACGACTTCGCCCGTCGTCGAGTCGAGCGCGCCGGTGGGCTCGTCGGCGAGGATCAGCGAGCGGCCGCCGACGACCGCCCGTGCGATGGCGACTCGCTGCTGCTGGCCGCCCGAGAGGTCGACGGGATAGCGGTCGGCCTTGTCGAGCAGCTCGACTGAGGCGAGCGCGTCGAGGCCGGGGCGCTTGGCGCGCCTGCCCGGGAAGCCGTCGAGCTCGAGCGGGAGCGTCACGTTCTCGAGCACGGTGAGCGACGGGATCAGGTTGAAGTCCTGGAAGACGAAGCCGAGGCTCCGGCGACGGAGGGTCGCGAGCTGGCGGGGCGAGAGCTGGCTGAGCCAGTTGCCCTCGACGATCACCTCGCCGCTGGTCGGCGTGGTCAGGCCGCCGGCGACCGTGAGGAGGGTCGACTTGCCGGAGCCGGAGGCGCCCATGACGGCGACGAGCTCGCCGCGGGACACGGTCAGGTCGATGCCCGACAGCGCGGTCACCCGCGTCTCGCCGGTGCCGTACTGCATGGAGACGCCGTCGAGGCGGAGGAGCTCTTCGGTCATGCGCGGGCCTTCCCGTCGATGGGGACGCCGCCGCGAGCCGGACGACCCCGCCGTGCCGGCGTCTCGTCGATCGGCATCGGCGCGGCGAGGCCGCTGGCCTTCGCGCGCACGAGGCGCGTCTCGGAGTGGCCGAGCCACCGCACCTCGGCCTCGGCCTGGAAGATGAGCGAGTCGATGACGAGCTGCCAGGAGAGGTCGTCTCCTGCACCGCCGTCGCCCCCGGCGCGCTTGGCCCGGGTGAGCTCCTGCAGGTTGCGCAGCGTGGCCTGCCGCTGCGCCTGGATCAGGGCGGTGATGTCGACGCCCGGGAGCGTGATCGCGATCGCGAGCTTCATGGCGAGCTCGTCGCGGGGCGCCGCTGTCGATCGGACGACCGGCGAGACCAGCCACTGGGCGACCTCGTCGTGACCGGTCGGCGTGATCGCGTAGTACACGTGGTCGGAGTCGTCGGCCTCGGTTCGCTCGACGAGGCCGTCGCGCTCCAGACGATCGAGCGTCGAGTAGATCTGGCCGATGTTGAGGGGCCACGTCGACCCCGTCCGCCGGTCGAACTCGGCCCGGAGCTGGTAGCCGTAGCAGGCGCCCTGGTCGAGGATGGCCAGGAAGCTCTGGCGTATGGACATTCGATTCCCCCGTCGTAAGTACCTACGCAGTATTGCATACCCGGTACGCACGAACCAGCAGGTTCGGATCTATGCAAACGCATGGGTGGACAGAGGGTTCTCGCAGGCTTCTGACCAGCTCTCTCCAGGAACCCCGGCAATACTCGCCACTTCGTGCCCGCCGGCCCTAGCGCCTGGCACGTCTGAGGCTTCGCCGCCTCGCAGAACCGCAACCGGCCCACCATCCGCCTGGCACGCGCGTCCCGAGCTTCGTCCGGGGCCCGGCCCGGTACGGCCGCGCGCTCCCGCGACCCCGCGCGAGCCGCGATTCGTCGTCGCCCTGTCTTCGTCGAGGTGGTGGCACACCGGTCGAGCACGAGGAACTCCTTGCCCTTCAGAAGCACCGCCACTAGCACCAGCACCAGCACCACCCGCCACTGCCAGACCCTCGCCCGCCGCCGCTCCCGCCGCCTCCGGCTGGCGGGCCTCGGCGCCTTCGCGGTCGCCGCCGGCCTCGCCTGCACCGGCGTCGTCGTCTCCGCCACGACCGGCACCCCCGTGATCGGCACATCGGCCCTGGCCGACAGCATCGGCGCCGGCCACCCGAGCGGCACGCCGACCATCGACGCCGGCGCCGGAGTGACGATCACCCGGCTCGCCGACGACCGCATCTCGGTCCACGCCGGCTCGGCCGTGCCCCGGAACACGGCGAACACCGTCGCCGCCATCGCGCTGGCCTCGGGCCACGACGTCAAGGCCAAGGCGCAGAGCGTCGCCACGAAGACGCCTGCCACCGTGTCCACGACGACGCTGAGCCGATCCACGATGACGCTGAGCCGATCCACGACGACCCTCAGCAGCCGCCTCGCGAAGCTCTCGGACTACCGCCGCGCCGACCCCGACATCGTCATGGCGCGCGTCGAGGCGACCCAGGACGCCGCCGACGCCGTCTCGACCGCCACCGCGGCGACCGAGAAGGCGGCCCAGGCCGAGGCCACCGCGAAGGCGAAGGCCGCCACCGCTGCGAAGGCGAAGGCCGCCGAGGCCAAGGCCGACGCCATCCGCCAGGCCGCAGCGAACACGCCCGACGGCGCCAAGGCCACCGCGAAGGCCCTGATGGCCAGCCAGTACGGCTGGGGCGACGACCAGTACAGCTGCCTGGTCAGCCTCTGGACCAAGGAGTCCGGCTGGAACTACGAGGCCTACAACGCATCCGGCGCCACCGGCATCCCCCAGGCGCTGCCCGGCAGCAAGATGGCGAGCGTGTCGTCCGACTGGGCCTCCAACGCCACGACCCAGGTCATCTGGGGCCTCGGGTACATCTCGGGCTCGTACGGCACGCCCTGCGCGGCCTGGGCGCACTCGGTCGCGAACAACTGGTACTGAGCGGCGGCGGGTGCGGGCGGGAGCGCCAGTTCCTGCGCGGTCGGCTCTTCTAACGCGGGGCGAACACCCGCAGGGCCCCGGGTACCACGCCGACGTCGACGGGGAGCGGGCCGATCCGCTCGCCGTCGCCGTACGCGATGACGCCGGGCGCATCGATGCGCACCCGCTCGGCACGGCTCAGCCGCACGCGCGGATCGTCGCCGTGCGTCCCCTTCGAGACCCGGGGGAACAGGCGCAGGAACTGCGTTCGAGTCAGACGGTCCACGACGAGAAGATCGAGCCGGCCGTCGTCGATCCTCGCGTCGGGCAGCAGGGTGATCCCGCCGCCGACGGAGCGCGCGTTGCCCACCGACACCAGCGTGCCGGCCACCGACCGGGTCTCGCCGTCGACGGTCACCTCGTACTCGACCTGCCGGAGCCGCACCAGCTCGAGCGCGAGCGCCACGTCGTAGCGCAGGCGGCCGCGCGGGCGCCGGATCCGGTTGGCGGTCTCGTTGACGAACGCGTCGAAGCCGGCCGACACTCCCCCGGCGACCCAGGTCTCGCCGCCGCCGTGCGTGACACGGAGTGCGTCGACCACCCGCGGCTCGCCGTCGAGCAGCCCGATGAGCTGGTCTAGGGCTGCCTCCGGGTCGTCGAAGGGGATGCCGAGGGCGCGCGCGAAGTCGTTGCCCGTGCCGGCGGGAACGATCCCCAGCGGCGTGCCGGTCTCGGCGACGAGCCCCACGCCGAGGCTGACCATGCCGTCGCCGCCGACGACGACCAGGGCGTCGGCTCCCGCCGCCAGCTCGGCCCGGCACGCGGTGAGCAGCTCGGCGTGCGACCCCCGCTGGAGCGGCACGACGTCGTGGCCCGCGGCGCCCAGCCGGTCGACGACGGCGGGGCCGACCGGGCGATGGCGGCCGAAGGAGGCGCTCGGGTTGATGGCGACGGCGATCCTGCGCGGCGTCGGTGTCGTCATGCGTCGATCATGGCATGCGGTCGCGGCGTGGGGCCGGGCTCGGGCCCGCGGGGTCAGCTCGATCCCGCCGATTCGGCTCGACACCGCCGGATCGGGGCGGGCACCCCGCCGATTCGGCTCAGCCCCGCCGTCGCGCCGGAGGGAGTGTGCCGATTCGGCGGGGGCGGCCGGGGCACCGCGGGGTCGGCTCGATCCCGCCGATTCGGCTCGACACCGCCGAACCGGGCCGGGCACCCCGCCGATTCGGCTCAGCCCCGCCGTCGCGCCGGAGGGAGTGTGCCGATTCGGCGGGGGCGGCCCTGGACCGGCGGGGAGCAGCGGCGCGCGACTCCGCCGGGCCGCCGGGGTTACGCTCGGCGCGGGACGAGAACGGGAGGCCGACGGTGGCACGAGGCGAGGCGGAGCGTGACCCGGGCCCCGGCGACGCCGACGGCCCGGCGGCCGACGACCGCGACGCCGCCCGCCGCCGGCTGATCGAGGTCGCGTACTCCCCCGATGCCACGCCCGCCGAGTCGGCCACCGCCGCGCGGGCTCTCCGCGACCTCGACTCCATGCCCGCCGCCGCGCCGGATACGGTGCCCGCGCACGCGCCCGCCACCGCCCCGGACTCCGTGCCCGCGCCCGCCACCGCGCCGGCGGCGCTGCGTAGGCCGTCGGCGCGCCGCACCGGCGCTCTGCTCGCCGGCGTCGCCGTGGCGGCGTTCGGCCTCGGGATCGCGGCGACGACGGCCGGCGCGACGCTGCGCCCGGGCACGGCAGCGCCGACGCCGAGCCCGACCATCACCGCCGACGCACCGCTGACGGTGTCGGTCATCACCCGGGCCCTCGGCCGGGTGCAGGTGCAAACCGACGCCCTGCCGACCGCGCTCCGCGGCGACGTCGACGCCCGGTCGAGCAGGCTGCTCTACGACGACGACCCCAGGGCCGGCGCGACCCGCGAGCGGTGGCGCCTCTGGCTCGGGACCGGCGAGAACCCCCAGCAGCTCTGCTTCGTCGGCACGTTCGACAACGTCACGGACCAGGTGACGTGCGTGCCCGCCGATCGCGCCATGGTCGACCGCTACGTGTTCACGCAGACCACGCGCGCCGGGACGTTCGAGGTGCTCGTCAACGGGGGCGCCGTGGCGGTCGCCATCGAGTGACCCGGCGGGTCAGCCGCCGTGGAACGCCGGAACGATGAGGTAGATCCCGAACAGCACGCCGAGCCCGCACACGACGAAGCAGGCGCAGGCGCCGGCGCGGGCCACCCGGACCGGTCCTTCGACGGCCAGGAGGCGGAGCCCGGCGGCGTACAGGCTCACGAGCGCGGCAGCCGACACCAGCGAGACGAGCGCCACGACGACGAATGCTCCCCAGTCGATCATCGGGATCCTCCCTCGGCCGGCACGTCGACGGCGTCGTCGGCACCCATCTCGAAGAGCGACGACTCGTCGCTCATGCGGCGTCGCTCGGCCAGCATCTCGTCGCCGCGCTTCTTCGCGCGGGCCCGGCGCTCCTGCCGGGTGAGGACGGAGTTCATGGCGACGTCGACCTCGAGCGCGTTGGACTGCTCGGCGGGCTTGCGGCGCGACGCGACGAAGATGGCCACGATGACGCCGGCTCCGAGGAGGGCGTCGATCACGAGGCCGATGGTCCCCGCGCGGGCGATCAGCTCGCAGGCGGCGCCGACGAGACCGGCCGCCGGCAGCGTGATGAACCAGGCGATCACGATCTTGCTCGCCGTGCCCCACTGAATGACACCGCCGCGGCGGCCGAGGCCGGCGCCGATGATCGATCCCGACGACACCTGGGTCGTCGACAGGGCGAAGCCGAGGTGGCTCGACGCGAGCACGGTGGCGGCGGTGGACGCCTCGGCCGAGAAGCCCTGCGTCGCCTTGATGTCGGTGAGGCCGCCGCCCATCGTCTGGATGATCCGCCAGCCGCCGGTGTAGGTGCCGAGCGCGATGGCGAGGGCGCAGACGAGGATCACCCAGAACGG
This sequence comes from Frondihabitans sp. OV104, assembly GCF_057787745.1. Taxonomy (NCBI): domain Bacteria; kingdom Bacillati; phylum Actinomycetota; class Actinomycetes; order Micrococcales; family Microbacteriaceae; genus Frondihabitans; species Frondihabitans sp. OV104. Next base: position 603,001 of record NZ_CM173541.1, on the reverse strand, counting down.
CGGGCTGGCCCCGGTGTCGAGGAAGCCGCCGGCGATCAGGGCCAGCGTGATGACGCCCATCGTCTTCTGGGCGTCGTTCGTTCCGTGCGCCAGGGCCACCAGCGACGACGTGAACATCTGCCCGACTCGGAAGCCGCCGCGCTGGTTCTTGCCGACCGGCCGACGCGTGATCCGGTAGGCGAGGCGCGTCGCGGTGAAGGCCACGAGCCCAGCGACGAGAGGCGCCAGGAACGCCGGCAGCACGACCTTCGAGAGCACGACTCCGAAGTCGACCGAGCCCGTCCCTGCCCCGACGAGCGCCGCGCCGATGAGCCCGCCGAAGAGCGCGTGCGACGACGACGACGGAAGGCCGCGGAGCCAGGTGATCATGTTCCAGATCACGGCGCCGATGAGGCCGGCGAAGATCATCGTCGGCGTGATCTCGACGCCGCCCGGACCCTCGCGGATGATCCCGCCCGAGATCGTCTTGGCGACCTCGGTCGAGAGGAACGCGCCGACCAGATTGAGGAGCGCGGCGACGGTGACCGCCACCCGGGGCCTCAGCGCCCCGGTCGCGATCGGCGTGGCCATCGCGTTGGCCGTGTCGTGAAAGCCGTTTGTGAAGTCGAAGAAGACGGCCAACACGATGACCAGGACGACTATGACTGTGAGATCCACCGCCGTCACTCTTCCAGTCCGATGAACGCGCGTCAAACGCCAGGTGAACGAACCGGTTCAGATGTGCGGCACGAACGACTGCCAGACCCGGCGGCGCTCGCCCCGTGGGTCGAACTCGACGCGGTCGGCCTTGTCGATGATGAGCGTCCGGCGCCGGAACGGGTCGTACGACGGCCAGTCGGCCACGTCGCCGGTCGTCACGAACTCGAGCCACCGGCGGCGCATCCGCCGGGCCGCGAGCTGGAACGCGCGTCGCCCGCCGAGCGCCGACATGGCGAAGCCGAACGCCGAGTCCATCCGGTCGAAGAGCGCGTAGAGGTCGAGCCCGTGGAACGCGTCGACGCCGGCCGCCCTCAGGATGCGCGGCGCGATGTCGAACCGGTAGAAGAACACCTTCGCGAACCGGGCGTGCCGCTCGGCGACCTTCACCGTCGGGAACCAGAACGAGAAGTCGCCGCCGAAGTCGAGCGCCGCGGGCCGCGACGGCAGCCCCGGGTACTGAGCGGTGATCGCCTTCCGGGCCTTCTTCTTCGTGTTGGCGAAGATCGACCGGATGCGCAGCGGCGTCGTCGCCAGGATGTCGCGGCGCCCCGTGAACACGGAGCCCTCGCGGTCGTTGGTGCCGATGATCAGCGGCACCCGGTGGGCGCGCCCCGCCTTGAACGCATCGAGCGGGCGCTCCGGCAGGATCTCGCCGTCGATCACAGGCGACAGGAAGATCGACCCGGGCACGTCGTCGGGCGTCCGGAGGAAGAGCCTCGCCGTCGCGCGCACGATCGCCTGCGTCGACGCGCTCTGCAGCAGGGCCGGCGCGTCTTCGTGCGAGGTCGACTCCAGGTCGTCGTCGCGCACGACGCGGCTGAGGATCTCGAGGAAGTCGCCCGCCCACCTCTCGGTCACCTCGGGCTCGTAGATGGCGTTGGCCGGCGACGACTGCGCGATCGCGGCGCGGAACAGGCCCTCCGCCCGGGGCACGGCCATCAGCGTCGTCACGGCGTTCGCCCCCGCCGACTCGCCGCACACCGTGACCTGCTCGGGGTCGCCGCCGAACGCCGCGATGTTGTCGCGCACCCACTCGAGCGCGTGCAGCTGGTCGCGCAGGCCCAGGTTCGACTCGATCGGGCGCTCGGCCGTCGACCAGGCCGAGAAGTCGACGTAGCCGAGCCCTCCGAGGCGGTAGTTGAACGACACGTAGACGATGCCGCCCTCGCGCACCAGCGCCTCGCCCTGCCGCGGGAACTCGCGCGACGACCCGACGGCGTACGCCCCGCCGTGGATGTAGACCATGACCGGCAGGCCGGCGCCGGGTCGCGAGCCGCCTGGAGCGACGACGTTGATCGTGAGGCAGTCCTCGCTCTGAGGCGTCGTGGCGTCGATGCCGACGAACTGCCCGCGATCCTGCGGTGCTGCCGGGCCGAAGTGCCGCGCGGCGCGGACGCCACTCCAGGGCGCAGGAACCCGCGGCGCCCTGAACCGCAGCTCGCCCACGGGCGGCTCGGCGTACGGGATGCCCCGCCACGCGAGCACGTCGCGCTCGGCAACGCCGCGGACCGCCCCCGAGGTCGTCGTCCGCTGAATCACGTTCCAAGGCTAGGCGCGGAAGCGAGTCGGGGCACAGGTGTCGCCTGGGCGGAACCTGGCAGAATGGTGATCCCCTGCTTCACGGCCTGACGGATGGATCCGCCCTGGAACTCCTCGAACTCCTCCTTCTGCTCGCGGGCTCGCTCGCGGTGACCGCGTTCGCCCGCTGGCGAGGCCTGCCCGCGCCCCTGCTCGTCGTCGCCGTCGCGCTCCTGGTGTCGTTCATCCCAGGGCTGCCCGAGATCGAGATCGACTCCGAGGTGATCCTCACCGTCATCCTGCCGCCGCTGCTCTACTCGGCCTCGCTCGACGTGTCGTTCCAGAACTTCCGCGAGAGCCTCGTGCAGATCCGGCGGCTCGGCATCTTCCTCGTCATCGTGACCGCGCTCGTCGTCGGCTGGATCGCCTACGTGCTGATCCCCGACATGTCGCTGCCGGCGGCGATCCTCGTCGGCGCCGTGGTGGCCCCGCCCGACGCCGTGTCGGCCGCGTCCATCGGCCGCAAGCTGGGGCTGCCCCGCAAGATGATGGCCGTGATCTCGGGCGAGAGCCTCATCAACGACGCCGCATCGCTGACCCTGGTGAAGGTGTTCCTCGCGATCGTCGGCGGAGCCGCCCTGACCGGCTGGCAGGGCCTCGGCATCTTCGGCCTCGCGATCGGGGTGGGTGTCGGCGTGGGCCTGGTGCTGGGCGTGCTGGCGCACTACCTGCGCATCCACGTCAAAGACCCCGTCGTCGAGATAGTGATCGGCCTGATCCTGCCGTTCCTCGCGTACATCACGGCCGAGCAGATCCAGGGCTCGGGCGTGCTGGCGGTCGTGGCCGCCGGGCTCTACGTCGGCTACAACTCGCCCAAGGCGGGCTACGCGTCGCGCCTCCAGGAGCGCCCCATCTGGGCCGCCGCCGACGTCACGCTCGAGGGCTTCGTGTTCGCGCTGATCGGCCTGCAGCTCTCGACGGTCGTCAACGACGTCACGGAGAGCGGCCGCGATCTGGGCCAGAGCGTCGGCGTCGCGTTCGTCGTGCTCGGAGTCGTGATCGTCGTCAGACCGATCTTCATCTTCGTCACCTACTACTGGTCGCGCGGCATGCGGCGGTTCGTCTACGTGCGGTTCCGCCGGTTCCGCAAGGCGCGAGTCCGACGTCTGCTCTGGGGTCGCCGCGATCCGAAGCTGTCCTGGCGGCAGCTGCTCGTGCTGTCGTGGACGGGCATGCGCGGTGTGGTCACCCTCGCTGCCGCCGTCTCGATCCCCGTCATGACGGACTCCGGCCGAGAGGTGCCCGCCCGTGACGTCATGTTCCTCATCGCGTTCGTCGTGACAGTCGGCACGCTCCTGCTCCAGGGCCTGACCCTGCCCTGGATGATCCGACGTCTCGGCGTGCAAGACCTTGAGCAGAACGAGCGCGACGTGCAGGCCGAGCTGCGCCTGGTGTCCAACAGCACGCAGGAGGCCATCGAGTACCTCGACACCCGTCGCGCCGCGTGGGCCGAGGAGTGGGGCGAGGAGCCGATCGACCGCGGCATCACCATCCTCAAGGAGCGTCTCCAGCGGCAGGACCAGGCCTTCCGCCAGGGGCTGCGCGAAGACAGCGACGCCGCAGCCGAAGCCGACTCGGACGCCGAGGAGGTCGAGCCTCCGTCGCCGGAGCGCGGCTCCGACATGCGGTCGACCCCGCACATCGCGATCCCGGACATCACGCCCGATCCGACGCTGGCGCGCCCCACGCGCAACAACGCTCGGGCGCTGGCGAGCATCCGGCGCGAGCTGCTGCAGAAGCGGCGCGAGGTCGTGCTGCGGGAGCGCGATGCCGGCAACCTCGACGAAGAGGTGATGCGGCGCGTGCTGCTCGGCCTCGACGCCGAGGAGCTCGCGATGGACACGTCGGCGGTCGCGCGCACCCGCTCGTGACCCCTCGGCGGCGGCGTATCCTGGGCCCGTGACACGTCTTCAGCTGCACCGCCTGCTCCTCGCCCTGGTCGCCGTCTTCGTCGTCGGCGCGGTCGTCCTCTACGTCCTCTCGATCGCGCTCGCGGGCAACGGCGGCGGCACGGCGCGTCTCTTCGACAGCTTCGCGATCGTCGCCTTCATGGGCGCCGTGCTCTTCGGAATCATCGACTTCTTCGTGCGCCCGGTCATGCGGGCGACACCCGACGGCTCGCGAGACGTCGAGACCCCGCTCAACGGCTGAGCCGGGCGCCTGACACCTGCTCCACGCAGAAACGCACCGACCGGGAGGGATCCGGGCGGTGCGTCTGCGTGTGGAGAGAAGTGCGGAGGGCCTCAGGCCGAGTGGCGCTCGTACGGCTGGGCGACACGCTCGAACGGCGCGTTGTCGATGATGAAGTTGGCGCGGCGCACATTGCGCCGGGCGACCTTCACGGCCTGCCGGGCGAACATGGCGAGCACGCCGACGACGCCGGCCCAGAAGAGGAGGGTGCCCTCGGAGCCGAGGAGGCTGCCTGCGACGACCGCGGTCCAGACAGCGGGCCAGACGAGAGCGGCGACCCAGCCGACATGGTTTGCGGCGACCCCCGGGGTACGGTTCGTGTCCGTCGAAAGGTGGACGTTGTTCGCGATCCTGCTGTCGAACGTGCTCATGATGCTCCCTCAGCAATGCTTGGTCGTGCATCTGTCCCGATGCGTTTGTCACCCGGCGGGTGGCTCTACATCGAATCTAGTGAGTGATCAGATCGGACGCGTCCCCCTTTCGTGGTGGCACCCATCCGGGGGGACACGCCTGAATCTACGCTGTTCCGGACGGAACCGTCCGGTGCGAGGCCACGCTCGCGAGGTCGTCGGCGAAGACGAACTCGCTCGAGACGTGTCCCCCGAGGAGTACCCCGGGGAGCCACGCCTTCGCGTCGTCCCACATCTCGTCGAGCGGCACGGAGTCGAGATCGAACCACTCGGGGTCGAGCTCGTCACTGGGGGACGGATCGCCGGCCCAGCGGGTGACGACGAATACCGTCGACCGCTGGCTCCAGGCCGGCCGGGCCGGGAAGAGGTAGTGCAGATCGCCGCGCCGATCGAGGTCGGCGGGGTCGACCACGACGCCCGCCTCCTCCTCGATCTCGCGCACTATGGCCTCGCGCTCGGTCTCGCCCTCCTCGAACTTGCCGCCGAGGCCGACGAACCGCCCCTCGCCGAGGCCGCGCTTCTTGCGGCCGAGGAGCACCTGCGATCGGCCCTGGTGCTCGCGGAGGAGGTAGGCCACGCAGACGCGGCGCAGGTCGGAGATCATGCGTCCAGGATGGCAGGCCACCAGCGGCACGGGCGTAGCCTTGTCGAGATGGATTCCACGGACGCACCCGAGTTCTCGGGGGCCGGCCGCAGCCTGGAGGTGCTGCGCGCTGAGGCCCACGACGAGCTCCGCACGCTCATCGAGCTGCGCTGCCGCGCCGGCGAAGACCCGTGGGAGGTCATCCCGGAGCTGCCGACGGTCGACGAGCAGGTCGTGATCTCGCTGAGGGCGGACGCGTTCGGGCATGCCGGGGCGGGGGCCAGCTCGGGCATGAGCCTGGGCGGCGAGCTGGAGTTCCTGCGCCGGATCGCCCTGTGGCACCCCGAGCTCTCGCGGGCCGTCTGGCTGCTGATGGGCAAGCTCGAAGACGCGGGCCACCTCTAGCCCGGCGTCACTAGGCTTTGGTCATGGCAGCACCAGAGGCACCGCACGCCCCCAAGAAGCCCATCACCCGTCGTCACCACGGTCGCGAGTTCATCGACGACTACGAGTGGCTCCGCGAGAAGCAGAACCCGGAGGTGGTCGCGCACCTCGAGGCCGAGAACGCCTTCACGGAGCTCGAGAACCGCCACCTCGAGGGCCTTCGCGAGACGGTCTTCGAAGAGATCAAGGGCCGCGTCCAGGAGACCGACCTCGGCGTCGCGACCCGCGAGGGCGGCTACTGGTACTACTCCCGCACGGCCGAGGGCAAGCAGTACGGCATCCAGTGCCGCCTGCCGATCACCGGCACCGACGACTGGACCCCGCCGACCATCGAGCCCGGCGCCCCCGCCGCCGGCGAGCAGGTCATCTTCGACGGCAACATCGAGGCGGAGGGCCACGACTTCTTCTCGCTCGGCAGCTTCGACGTCTCGCCCGACGGCGGCCTGCTGGCGTACGCCATCGACACCGACGGCTCCGAGCGGTACACGCTGCGCGTCCGCGACCTGGAGACCGGCGCCGACCTGGCCGACGAGATCGCCGAGACCGCCCCCGGCGCGACCTTCGACGCCTCGGGCCGCTACCTCTTCTACCCGACCGTCGATGAGTCGTGGCGCCCCGACACCATCTGGCGCCACCGCGTCGGGTCGACGGAGGCCGACGTCTCGATCTTCCACGAGCCCGACGACCGCTACTGGATCGGCGTCGGCCTCACGCGAAGCAAGCAGTACCTCCTCATCGAGGCGGGCTCGAAGATCACGAGCGAGACCTGGATCCTCGACGCAGCCGACCCCGTCGGCGACTTCCGCGTCGTCTGGCCGCGCCGCGAGGGCGTCGAGTACGAGATCGATCACGCGATCGTCGACGGCAGCGACCGCCTGCTGATCCTTCACAACGAGGGCGCCGTCGGCTTCGAGCTGATCGACGTGCCGGCCGACGACCCGCAGTCGACCAGCGACCGCCGCGTGGTCCTCGCCCACGACCCGGACCGACGACTCGAGTCGGTCGAGGCCTTCACCGGCCACCTGCTGGTCGACTTCCGCGCCGACGGCCTCTCGCAGATCGCCATCGTGCGCCTGCCCGGCGACGGCTCCGGCTACGGCGACCTCGACGTGCTCGAGTTCGACGAGGCCCTGTTCACGGCGGGCTGGTCGGGCAACCCCGAGTTCACCCAGGCGACGGCGCGGTTCGGGTTCTCGTCGTTCGTGACGCCGGCGACGGTGCTCGACCTCGATGTCCGCGCAGGAACTCGCACCACCCTCAAGCAGCAGATCGTGCTCGGCGACTACTCCCCTGCCGACTACGACCAGGCCCGCGAGTGGGCCACGGCCGACGACGGCACCCTGGTGCCCGTCTCCCTGGTCTGGAAGAAGGGCCTGGTCGCGCCGGGTCAGCCCGCGCCGGTGCACCTCTACGGGTACGGGTCGTACGAGCACAGCATCGACCCGGGCTTCAGCGTCGCCCGGCTCTCGCTCCTCGACCGCGGCGTCGTGTTCGCCGTCGCGCACGTCCGCGGCGGCGGAGAGATGGGCCGCGAGTGGTACGAGAACGGCAAGACGCTGACGAAGCGCAACACGTTCACCGACTTCGTCGCCGCGGCCGACCACCTGATCTCCGAGGGCCGCACGACCCCGCAGCTGCTGGTCGCCGAGGGCGGCAGCGCCGGCGGGCTCCTCATGGGCGCCGTCGCCAACCTGGCCCCCGACCGGTTCGCCGGGATCCTGGCAGCAGTGCCGTTCGTCGACGCGCTCACGTCCATCCTCGACCCCGATCTGCCCCTGACGGTGATCGAGTGGGACGAGTGGGGCGACCCCCTGCACGATCCTGACGTGTACGACTACATGGCGACGTACACGCCCTATGAGAACGTGGCCGACGACGCCAGCGCCTACCCGAAGATCCTCGCGGTTACGAGCTTCAACGACACCCGGGTGCTCTACGTCGAGCCGGCGAAGTGGGTGGCGCGCCTCCGCGACGCCGGCGCTCCCGCCACGATGAAGATCGAGATGCAGGCCGGACACGGCGGCGTCTCGGGCCGCTACGAGTCGTGGCGCGAGCGCGCCTTCGAGATCGCCTGGCTGCTCGAGGTGCTGGGGCTGGCGTCGTGAGCGGGACTGCGTCGTGAGCAGGCCCGCGTCGTGAGCGGGCCCGCGTCGTGAGCGGGACCGGGTCGCGTGCGGCGCGCGTCGAGGCCGGGGCGGCTCGGTCGTGAGCGACACGCGCAGCTGGGTCGCGCTCCTGCGGGGCATCAACGTCGGAACCGCCAAGCGGGTGCCGATGGCCGAGCTGCGCGGGGCCGTCGAGTCCCTCGGCGGCACGGACGTGAAGACCCTGCTGAACAGCGGCAACGTGGTCTACGACACCCGCGCCGAGGCCGGCCCGAGCGCGGATGCCATTCGCGGGGCAGTGCGCGAGCGCACCGGCGTCGACAGCGAGGTGATCGTGGTCGGCGGCGACGCCTTCCGCGCCGTCGCCGAGGCCTGCCCCCTGCGCGCCGCGGGCCGACCCGGCAATCGCGTGAGCATCGCGTTCCCCGCGGCACCCCTCGATCCCACGTCGCAGGTGCCCGACCCGGCCGCGCTCGCGCCCGAAGAGCTCGCGCTGACCGCGACCGCCGTCTACCAGTGGCTTCCCGACGGACAGCTCGCCACGAAGGTCCCGGCCGCGTGGTGGCGCGGACTCGGCGTGACCGTGACCGCGCGCAACGACGCCACGGTCCAGAAGCTGGTCGCGCTGCTCGACGCGCGCGCCTGAGCCGCTCCGAGAGCAGCGCGCCGCCCGGCCCGATGTGCAGCCCGCCCGCGGTGTCGGCGACCACAGGCTCAGGGGCCGCGGCGTCGGGGCCGGGGCCGGGCCACGGGGTCCGGGCCACGCGGGCCGGGCCACGCGGGCCGGGCCACGGGGTCAGAGCCACGGGGTCAGGGGATCTTCTCCAGAGCCGCTTTCCCTGGGCGTGAATTCACGCCCAGGGAAAGCGTCTCCAGACGGAAGTGCCCCGGGCTTCCGTTTGCGGCTGCTGCGGGTTCGCGTGAGGTCGCGCGAACCTGATGGGGCTCCCGAGCAAACCCCGAGGCCGCGGCACTCTTTCGCACGGCGAGCCGCTGCGTGTGAGCGCGCGGGCCCCGTGCGGTCGGCCAGCGCGAGGTGCCGGCCAGTGCGAGGCGCCGGCCAGCGCGAGGGTCCCGTCCCGCAAGGGGTGTCCGCGCTAGAGCTTCTCGGCGAGCTTGGGGAGGCGGGCGAAGGCGGCGTCGCGGCGGCCGAGCGCGACCGTGGCGAGCACGCCGTAGCCGAAGGTGTCCTCCTCGGCCCATCGGGCGGTGTCGGCCACGGTGCGGTACCGCTCCATGGCCGCGTGGGCGTCGAGCGCCTCGCCGAGCACGCGCTGGATCGCGTGCGCCGCCTTCGGGCTGACGCCGCCCTTGAGCTCAGCAGACCTCTGGGCCTCGATGCCGTAGCGCAGGCGACGACCCGCCTTGCGGGCCCGGTGCACCGGCACGACGTCGAACGCGTCGAGGGCCGCGGCAGCCCTGGCGCCGCGGCGCGCCCGCTTCGACTCCTTGGCGATGCGGGCGGCGGCGTACTTGGCCGCCGACTTGTCGGCCGAGGGGCCGTCCGGAGTCTCGCGCGGCAGCGCCTCCAGCTGGTCGAGGAGCTCGAAGTACGAGGTGTCGGTCATGGCGATCTCGAGGCGGTAGCGGGCGTCGACGGCCTGCTCGCGGAACTGCGCCCGGATCCTCCCCGCCACATCGTGAGAGACGAAGCCCTGCGGGGCCTCGGCGAGGTCGACAGCGAGCTGCTGCTCGGCGACCTCGGCATCGCGCACGGCGCCCGCGGCCGCTCCGATCACGGCCAGCCTCTCGTCGAGCGCGGCTGTCGTCTCGGCATCGACGACGCCGCGGTACACGCGAAGCACGCTGCGGAGGCGACGGAGGGTCGTGCGGTACTGGTGGACGGCGTCCTCCTCGTCGTCGCGGGCGGAGGGGTCGAGCGAGACGATGCGGGCGACGAGGTCGGCGACGCGGGTCATCACGAAGGCGCCGGCGGTTCCGTCGTCCGGATCGATCGGGTCCTCGGCGGGGGCCGGCACGGCGGCGGCGAGGCCGGGCAGATCGCCGAGGCCGCGCGCGAGCTTCGACTTCGAGGCCGAGACGGATGCGCCGGCGGCTTCGAGCACGTCGCCGACCTCGTCGAGGAGCGCCTCGCCGTCGGCCCGATCGACGCCGGGTGCCAGCTCGACCTCCCATTCGCGCCAGGAGCGGATCGAGGCCGTGTCGGGGTTGGTCGCCGTGACCTCGTCATCGGCGAGCTCGGCCAGCGGCTGACCGTCCGGGTCCAGAAGCGCGGTGGCGGTGCGGGTCGTCTCGAGCACGAGCACCGGGTGAAGAGGGCGACCGCGCAGGATCGCCTCGACCCGGCGGCGGATCTCAGCGGGCACCCCCGCGTCGGCGGAACCCAGCGGCGCGTGCACCTCACGGCGAGCGCCGCCGCCCGCCGGCAGCTTCACGTGCCAGCCCTCGTCGTGGCCGCCCTCGCGGCGGCGGAGGGTGACGCGGTTCGCGAGGAGGAGGTGCTCGGCGGTGTCGTAGTAGACGGCGCGCAGGCTCACGGGCTCGTCGGGCCTTACGGTCGCGATCGGGCCCACGCCCTCGAGGGCCGGCACCCTCACATCGGTGCCGACGTCGTACTTGCGCTCGATCTCGATCTGCTGGGTGCTCATTCACCCTGTCTATCGGATGCGGGTGAAGGCCGCGTGCAAGGACCCGGGCGTATTGTGCGAGGCATGAGCACTGTTGCCCCGTCGTTCCCCGGTTGGATGGCGCGTCAGCGCTGGTATGCCACGAAGGGTGCCACCCCGAACATCCGCGTGATCGGCAGCATGGAGACCATGGTCGAGGACACCCTCGTCATGACCCTGCTGGTGATCGACGAGGCCCCGCTGCAGCCGGTGCTGTACCAGGTGCCGATGGTCGCCCGGACGGCGCCGCTGCCCGGTGGCGACAACGCGTTCATCGGTTCGAGCGACGGCTACTACCTCTACGACGGCCCGCGCGACCCGATCTACGCGCGCGGCCTTCTGACCACGATGGCCCAGCAGAGTCATGTCGACGGCTCCGACCTCACGGCCGACGGCGTGCTGCTCCAGGACCCGGGGCGGGTCGTGCGGACGCGGGTGCTCGAGGGCGAGCAGTCGAACACGTCGATCATCTACGACGTCGACGGGCCGGTCTCGAAGGTCATCGCGAAGGTCTTCCGCGTGCTGCACCACGGCGAGAACCCCGACGTCACCTCGCAGGCGGCGCTGACCGCCGGAGGCTCGACGCGTGTTCCGTCGTCGTTCGGCTTCGTCACGGCGAGCTGGACCGACCCGGGCCGCGACGAGGGCGTGGCGCACGGGCACCTCGCCTTCGCGCAGGAGTTCCTGGACGGGTCGGAGGACGCCTGGCGCGTCGCGCTCGAAGCCGCTCGCTACGGCCACGACTTCTCCGAGCAGGCGCATGCGCTCGGCAAGGCCACCGCCGAGGTGCACCACACCCTCGCCGAGCGCCTGGGGACGACTCCGGCCGGGCCCGCCGAGGTCGAGGGCGCCCTCGCCAGCATGCGACGCAGGATCGCGACGGCCTCCCGCGAGGTCCCCGCCGTCGCGGAGTACCGCGCCGCCATCGAGGCCGTCTACGACTCCGTCACCGACCTCCCCTGGCCCGACCTGCAGCGGATCCACGGCGACCTGCACCTCGGCCAGGCGCTCCAGTCACCCGAGCGCGGCTGGATCCTGCTCGATTTCGAGGGTGAGCCGCTCCGGCCGATGCCCGAGCGCTCGCGCCCCGACGTGCCGCTGCGCGACGTCGCGGGCATGCTGCGCTCGTTCGACTACGTCGCCGGGTCGCTGGCGCAGGAGCGCCCCCGCATCGACGCGACCGCCTGGGCGTCGGCCGCCCGCCGGGCCTTCGTCGACGGATACGTGGAGGCGTCGGGCGCGGACGTGCGCCAGCAGCGCGCGCTCCTCGACGCGTTCGAGATCGACAAGGCCGTCTACGAGGCCATCTACGAGTCGCGCAACCGCCCCGACTGGATCGGGATCCCGCTCGGGGCGATCGGGCGGCTGGTGGCGCGGAGCGCGCCCGCGGCCTGAGGGTCGGCGGCGGGCACGCAGTTCCTGCGCCCGGGCTCTAGGGCTTCGGGATGTTGCGCAGGTTCGAGCGCGCCATGGCGACCGCCTCGCCGGCGCCGCCGTTCATCACGACCTTCGACATCGCCAGCGCGAAGCCCTTGAGCTGCGTGCCGGTGATGGTCGGCGGCAGCGAGAGGGCGCGCGGGTCGGTGACGATGTCGACGAGGGCGGGTCCGTCGTGCTCGAAGGCGGCCTCGAGGGCGGTCTCGAGGTCGCCCGGGTCCTCGACCCGGACAGCGTGGATCCCGAGGGCCCGAGCGACGGCCGCGTAGTCGGTCGGGGGCACGTCGACGCCGAAGTCCGGCAGCCCTGCGACGAGCATCTCGACCTTGACCAGGCCGAGCGTCGAGTTGTTGAACACGACGATCTTGACCGGCACCTTGTAGGCGGCGACGGTCACGAGCTCGCCGAGCAGCATGGAGAGCCCGCCGTCGCCCGACATCGACACGACCTGGCGGCCCGGGTAGGCGAAGGCGGCGCCGACGGCCTGCGGCAGAGCGTTGGCCATCGAGCCGTGCAGGTACGAGCCGATGATGCGACGTCGGCCGTTGGGGGTCAGGTAGCGGGCGCTCCAGACGTTCGACATGCCGGTGTCGGCCGTGAAGATCGCGTCGTCCGAGGCGGCCTGGTCGACCAGCGAGGCGGCGAACTCGGGGTGGATCGGCACGATCTTGGTGGCGTCCTTCGTGTACGAGCCGACGACGCCGGTCATGAGCTTCTGGTGCTTCTTGAGCAGGCCGTCGAGGAATCTGCGGTTGGTCTTGCGCTTCAGCAGCGGCAGCAGAGCGCGGATCGCCGGGCCCACCTCGGCGTGCACGGGCAGGTGCACGTCGACCCGGCGGCCGATGTTCGCCGCGTTGGCGTCGATCTGCGCGACCTTGACCTTGTCGCCGTCGGGCAGGAACTGCTCGTACGGGAAGTCGGTGCCGAGCATCAGCATCACGTCGGCGTCGTGGATGCCCGCGTGCGCCGCCCCGTAGCCGAGTAGACCCGTCATCCCGACGTCGAACGGGTTGTCGTACTGGACGATGTCCTTGCCGCGCATCGAGTGGCCGACAGGCGCGAGCAGGAACTCGGCCAGCTCCACGACGGCATCGTGCTCGCCGACCGCGCCCGCCCCGACGAACAGCGCCACCGACTTCGCCGCGTTGAGGGCGTCGGCGAGGGCCTGGAGGTCGTCGGGGTTCGGCTCGAGAGTCGGCGGCTTCGTCGCCACGTACGCGGGCACATGGCCGGCCGCCTCGAACTCCGCGATGTCGCCCGGCAGCGTGATGACGCTGACGCCGTCGCCGGCCAGCGTGTGCCGGATCGCGCTCGCGACCACGCGCGGCGCCTGCTCGGCGGTCGAGATCATCTCGGAGTAGCCCGAGCACTCGGTGAACAGGCGGTCGGGGTGGGTCTCCTGGAAGTACGACATGCCGATCTGCTTCGCGGGGATGTGGCTGGCGATCGCGAGCACGGGCCCGCCGGAGCGGTGCGCGTCGTAGAGTCCGTTGATCAGGTGGAGGTTGCCGGGGCCGCACGAGCCCGCGCACACCGCCAGCTCGCCGGTCAGCTGAGCGTCGGCGGAGGCCATGAACGCGGCCGCCTCCTCGTGCCGCACGTGAATCCAGTCGATACCGCCCTTCGCCGACCCGCCGGTGCGTCTGACTGCGTCGACCACCGGGTTGAGGCTGTCGCCCACGATGCCGTAGATGCGACGCACCCCGGCCTCCACGAGCTGGGAGACGAGCTGGTCGGCGATGGTCTGAGCCATGGGGGTGAGCCTTTCGTTCGGAATCTCCACTCAACTCCAGGCCCGCCCGGCGTACCCTTTGACCATGACCACCATTGCCCATGACTACGTGCCCGCGGCCGGCACGATCACGATGTTCTCGACCGGCTGGTGCGGCTACTGCGCGCGCCTCAAGCAGCAGCTGACCAAAGACGGCATCGCCTACAACGAGATCAACATCGAAGAGGTCGACGGCACTGCCGAGATCGTCGAGAACGTCAACGGCGGCAATCAGACCGTGCCGACGGTGATCTTCCCCGACGGCACCTCGGCGACCAACCCGTCGCTGGCCGAGGTGAAGGCGCGGCTCTAGGCCTCAGCGCTTGTAGTCGTCGGGGTGATCCGTGCCGAGCTGGCGGTAGGGCTTCGAGGCGTGTGGCTGATCCTGCCGCGGATTCTTCTCGGGTAATGAGTCCGGTGTCTGTCCCAGTTTCCTCACGAACGTCACAGCGTTCACCACGGGAATCATCATCGCGAAGAGCGCGCCGAACGCGCCGAACGCGCCGAAGCCGTTACCCTCTCTTCCGATGACGACATCTACCATCCCGATCATGAAGGCCACCACGATTCCGCACGCTCCCAACGACGACAGGATCAGGCCTTGGAACGCCGGTCGGGGGTCATTCCATTCGGAGATCGACCGGTAGCGGTCCTGCTTGGATGACTTTGGGCGCCAGCGTGTCATGAGGATCCACGCGGCGATGCTGGCAAGCGCCACGCCAGCAGCCAGCGAGATCAGCACGTTCGGGACGCCATCGAAGACGCCGACCGCAGACAGGCCCGCGGAGCCGCCGAGACCGAGCGCGACGACCACGGCGGCCAGGATCCGCTGACGGCGGGGAGGGACGACCTCTCGGGCGTACGGAAGGAACAGCCGCCACCCGGCGCTCAAGTCGGCGCGGACTCCCACGACGGATCAGTCGGTCGAGTCGGGCGCCGCGAAGAACTCGATCGCGTTGCCGTCGGGGTCCTTGATGTTGAGGACGGTGCCGTAGTCCACCTCGACGAGGTCGCCCGGGATACCCGCGTCGGCGAGCCGGTTCTGGATGCGCACCACGTCGGAGCCGCTCGGGACGGCGAAGCTGACGTGATCGAGGCCCGGAACGAGCGGGTCGAAGCGCCCGGCCTTCTTCTCGGTGTACTCGGTCACACCGAAGATCTGGCCCCCTCCGGCAGGGAAGATCTTGCGGTCGAAGTCGTCGGTCACGATCTCGCCGACCGGCTTCGTCTCGAAGACGATCTCGTAGAACGGGAGGCTCTTCGCGTGGTCGGTGACCGTGATGGCGACGTGGGCGTAGCCGGAGAACTCGGGCATGGGGTCTCACTTCTCTGTACTGGTTCGAAATCGAGTGCTCGTTCGAAATGGGGCGCTCGTTCGGGCTCTTGCAGTCAACACCTGCCGCCCTCCAGGAGTTCTCCACAGACGTGTCGCGAGGCGTCCCCCGGTGGTCGCCGGTGCGCCACGCTTGTCGGGTGCAGATCGGCCCTCATCTCCTCGTCCACTCATCACATGACGACACCGAAGTCCGACGCGCGTGTCTCCGTGGCGACCTCGTCCGGGTCGTGCCCGGGCGCTACGTCCGGACTGCGCACTGGATGTCGCTGTCCCTCGACGAGAAGGAGATCATGCGCGTCGTCGCAGCGGTCACGACCCTGCACGGCACGGCGGTGGTCTCCCGCCTCTCTGCGGCGGCCCTCTGGGGCATGCCTCGCCTCGGTGCGCCACCCAAGCGAGTTCACGTGACAGATAGCAGGATCACTCAGACGGTGCAGAACGCGTTCACGGTGAAGCACGCGGGCTCACTGGGCCCGGCCGAGGTCGCCGAGCGCTTCGGAGTACTTGTCACGACGCCAACACGGACAGCTCTCGACATCGCACTGACGGCGTCCTTCCGGCAGTCCGTCGTCGTCCTCGACCATTGCCTCCGCTCCGGGCTCGTGACGAAGGACGGTCTCCGACGCGACCTCGAGCGTCAGCCGACGGCGCGAGGCAGCGTGAGAGCGGCTCGGGCCATCGACTTCGCCGACCACCGGGCGAATCGACCGGGCGAGTCGCTGAGCCGCGTGGTCATGCTCGAGGCGCGCATCGAGGCCCCCGAGCTTCAGGCGCCCTTCGACGGCCCCGACAGTCAACATGCCGACGTCGACTTCTTCTGGCCGGGCCTCGGGCTCGTCGGGGAGTTCGACGGCATGACCAAGTACCGCGACTCGGGCCGGTGGTCCGGGCTCGAGCCGCACGAGGTGGTGATCGCCGAGAAGGTGCGCGAGGACTGGATCAGGGCCGACCCCGCCGTGCGGGGCTTCGTCCGCTGGACGTGGCACGACGTGGTGGCATCGGGACGGCTGGCGGCTTTGCTGTCGGCGGCCATGAGGCCTCGCCTGCGCTAACCGTTGCACGCAGGGCTAACCGCCGCGACGGTTAGCTGTACGTGAAACGGTTAGCGGGGCGACTCAGCGGCGGGGCGGGCGGGGCTAGCGGCGGCGCTGCGGCGCCGCGCGACGCGCCGCGGGCGACGCCGACAGCGCGTCGGTGAGCAGTGCGACGAGCGCACCGAGCTGCACGTCGGCCGACGAGGTCACCTCTTCGTCCGAGCCGTCCAGCGCGCGGGCGGCGAGGCCGGCCTTCGAGTCGATGAGCTCGGCGATCTTGGTGTCGATCGTCTGGGCGGCGATCACACGCCACGCGGTGACGGGCTCCTCCTGGCCGATGCGGTGCACGCGGTCGATGGCCTGCGTCTGCTCGGCGTCGGTCCACGAGAGCTCGGCGAGCACCACGTTCGAGGCGACCTGAAGGTTGAGGCCGACGCCGGCGGCGGTGAGCGAGCAGACGATCACCTCGACCGAGGGGTCGTTCACGAACGCATCGATGTTCTTCTGGCGCACCGTCGACGACTGGTCGCCGCGGATCGACGCGAACTTGATGTCGCGGCGCTTGAAGGTGTCTTCGGCGACGTCCATGACGTCGATGTGCTTGGCGAAGAAGACGACCTTGCCGACGTTGCGCGCCAGCTGAGCGGTGTAGTCGGCGGCGAGGCCGGCCTTGGCCTGGCCGATGCGGCGCACCATGCTGAAGACGTTCTCGCCGGTCTTGCCGCCGTCGCCGTCTTCGAGCTCCCACTTGGCGACCTGGCGCACCAGGTCGTGGTCGATGCCCTCGACCTGCACGCCGGAGGTGCGGGTGGCGAGAGCGGTCTGGTAGCGGGCGACGAGCTTCTTGGCGAGGTCGCGCTCGGCCTCGCGGATGGAGCGGCCCGCCTCGTCGTCGAGCTCGACGGGGAGGTCGGCGATCCTGCGTGCCGGGATGTCGGCGGCCACGTCGACCTTGCGCCTGCGCACGATGCCGAGGTCGATCACCGAGGCGCGGGCCGATGCGAAGAAGCCGGGCTCGGCCGGGGTCAGACCGGTCTCTTCGAGTGCCTCCATCAATTCGGCGCCGGGCTTCTTGTCGTCAATCCAGCCCAGGAACTGCCAGATCGCCCTGAAGTCCTCGATGTCGTTGATCAGCGGCGTGCCGGTCAGCGCCATCAGGAGGGGGTGAGCCGTGCGGGCGCGGATCCGCGCCGAGAGCTGCAGCACGTTGCGCGAGCGCTGCGAGTCCTTGTTCTTGATGAAGTGCGCCTCGTCGACGACCATGCCGCGGAAGCCCAGGTCGCCGAGCCAGCCGACGTGGCGGTCGAGCACCTCGTAGTTGACGATGACGATGTCGGCGAAGCCGTCGATGGTGTCGCCGTCGCCGTGGATCACGGTGGCGGTGCGATTCGGGGTCCAGAGGCCGACCTCACGAGCCCAGTTCGTCTTGACGACGTTGGGCACGACGACGAGCAGGGGGTAGGCGTTCGCGGCCTGAGCGGCGAGGAGCGACTGCGCGGTCTTGCCGAGGCCTGGCTCGTCGGCGAGCAGGAAGGTGCGGTGGCCCTCGGCCGCCGCCTCGACGACCTGCGCCTGGTGGCGCATCATCTCGGCGCCGCCGGGGGCGCTGAGGGTGGTCGGCTCGGGGAGGTCCATGCACGCCGAGACACCGCCGGCGCCGTACTCGAACGACTTGAACAGGGGGCCGAAGAGCTCCCAGTTGGCCAGGCGGCGCGGGTGCGCCTCACGCTGCTCGGCGAGGGCGAAGTCGGGCGCGAGGAAGGGGTTCGCCAACTGGCGAGAGATGACCGACTGCGGGATCACCTGGCGCTCGGTCGAGACAGTCGGCGCTGCGGCCTCGATGGTGATGATGAGGTCGTCGGGGCTCATCTCGGCGCCGGCGGCCATGAGCATGTCGCGCTTGAGCGAGCGCGCGGTCTCGGAGACCACGACCTCTTCGGCGAGCAGGGCGATCAGCGAGGTGTCGCGCGCGGCCGCCTTCGCGAGGATCGTCGCTACGCCGTCGAGGCGCTTGAGCTGCTCGGCGCGGTCGGCGTCGCCGACCGTCTTGTCGCCCTTGACGCGGGCGCGCTCTTCGCGCATGAGGATCGCGACCACCTGGAACTTGGTGCGCCCGGACGGCTTGACGGGGCCGCGCTGCGCAGCGGCCTCGACCTCGCGGACGGCCTTGGCGAGGACGGGGATGATGCCGTCGTTGTCGAGGTCGCGGACGCGTCGATGGTTCGAGCGGGTGGCGGTTCGAGTACCGCCGGACTGGCGCTGGCCTGGTCGAGCCAAGGCTCCTCCTAGTGTGGCCTCCGGTCGGGCGGCACCGTGGTGTCGCGCCGGGAGGCGGGAAGGTCTGCATCGGGGCCGGTGGTTCGGCCGGATGCGGAAATGCTGAGAGACCGGCATTCGGTGGCGGCCCCCGGGTGCGACAGGCGGATCGGAGAGATCCGTCGGACACCTGGCAGGACCCGGGGCCGAAAGTCGCTGGCACGAACAGTCGCACAGGAAGGCGAAGCCGTGTTCCCGCTTATGCTACGCCCCGCTCGACCCCAAGGCCAGCGGAGTCCGCGCCGGGCGTGTCCGTCGTCGAGGGCCGGGCCGGTCAGTCGTCGTGACGGGCGAGGCCGCGACCGGCCGGACCCTCGATGACCTCTCCGGTGCGGGTGAAGCGGGAGCCGTGCAGCGGGCAGTCCCAGGTGAGCTCCTGGTCGTTCCAGGTGACGACGCCGGCGAGGTGAGGGCAGACGGCCGAGAGCGTGCAGGTCTCGCCCTCGACGGTCGAGCGCGCGACGGGCGTGAAGCCGTCGATGCCGACGCGTCCGTGCCCTTCGGACGGGATCTCGCCCTTCAGGAGCGGGTTGGTCAGCGCCCTGCCCCAGCCGCGGGCGAACGACCAGGCCACCGCGGCGTTCTCGCCGAGCGCGGCTCCGATGGCGACCGGGGTCGTGACACGGTGATGGATGGTGGTCATCCACGGAGTGTTGTCGCCGACGACGTCCGACACGAGCATGCGGGCGGCCGAGACCGCACCGGTCATGCCCCACGAGTCGTAGCCGGTCGCGAGGTAGATGCGCCCGCGCCCGCGCGGCAGGGAGCCGACGAACGGCACGCCGTGCGGCGTCGCGTAGTCCTGCCCGCTCCAGACCCGGCGGGTGTGCGCGGTGGGCCAGTGCGACCGCGTCCAGCGCTCGAGCGAGTGGGCGATCTGCGCCTCCGAGGAGGCTCGGCCGACACCGTGCGCTCCCCCGCCGACGATCAGCTGGCTGCCGAAGCTGCGCACCGAGCGCCCGCCGTCGTCGACGCCCTGGTACATGGCGTCGGGGAGCTCAGCCGCGTCGATGCCCGAGAACGCGAGGCCGAACGAGCGGCGCGGCGCGATCTTCGCGAAGTACAGGCCGCGGTCGAGGATGGGGGCGCCGGTCGTCAGGTGCACGCGCTCCGACGAGACGTCGCCGAGCGCGGTGTGCGTGGTCGCGGGATCGCCGGCATCGACGCCGGTGACGCGGGCGTTCTCGACGATGACGCCGCCGAGGGCGCGCAGGTCGGCGGCGAGCGCCGCGACGAGGTCGAGCGGGTCGAGCTGCGCCTGGTCGCGGAGGCGCACGGCGCCGATGGTCGCGAAAGGCGCGTCGACGTCGACGGTCTTCTCGAGGTCGAGCCCGGCGCCTCGGCCGACGAGGTACTCGGCGTCGACGCGGGCGAGTCCACGGCGGTCGGTCGCGTAGCTGTAGGCGTCGCGGCGCTCGACGTCGACGCCCGCGTCGGCGGCGTAGCCCAGGAGCCAGTCGAAGGCCTCGCCGGTGCCCGCCACGTACGCGTCGACGACGGACTGGTAGGTGCGGCGGCGGATCTTCTGCAGCTGCGCGCCCTGCAGGCGGCTGACCATCGCCGACGAGCTGGCCGTGGCGAGCCCTCCGACCCGGCCCGCCTCGAGGACTGCGACGGTGTGCCCGCGCCGGGCGAAGAGGAGGGCGGTCACGAGGCCGGTGAGGCCGGCGCCGATGACGACGTCGTCGTAGGTCGCGAGAGGTTCGAACTCGTCGGTCGGGATCTCGCGGACCTTGTCGAGCCAGATCGAGGTCACGCTTCCTCCAAAGACGGTCGGATCAGGTGTCGGAGCCCACGGTAGGCCCGTCTCCTGGCAGCGGCTCGGATCGGCGCGGCCAGAGCGCGCCCTCGGCGGCGTCGACCAGCTGGAGCGCCTTGCGGCGGCCGGTGTCGGTGCCGAGGGTGGCTTGTCCGCCGGCGTGCGCCAGCAGCTGGGAGGCGACCGTCGGCGCGAGCCGGTCGGCGATGTCGGGGTGCCGGTCGGTCCACTCGACCGACACGGCGTCGGCGATGCGCTCGCAGGCGCGGGCCTGCTCCTCGTCGCCGTTGCCGCGGTGCCACTGCGCCGTGACGACGAGGTGGGCGACGAGCGAGCCGGCGTCGCGCGCGGCGTGCCCGACGCCGGCGGTGTCGATGTCGAGCAGGCCGGTGACGTGGCCCGGCTGGTCGGGATCGACGAAGAGCTGCTCGAGGTGGAGGTCGCCGTGGACGACCCGCATCTCGTCGAATGACCAGGTCGAGGTGCGCGCCTCGATCTCGTCGTAGACGGCGTCGATCCCCGATGCCCGGTCGGGCAGCGACCCGGTGAGGCTGCGGCGGTGCCACGAGCCGTTGTCGAGGGCGTCGGCCTGGGCCGTCTGGGTGAGGTGCACGCGCGCGACGGTCTCGGAGAGCCCGACCACGGTGTCGACGAACGCACGTCCGGCCGCGAGGTCGATCACGCGGGTTCCGGCGGGTACGCCGTCGACGCGGCGCAGGATCAGGAGGCCGTCCGGCTGCGTCGCGACCACCGTCGGCACAGGCAGCCCCGCCTCCGCGAAGGCCGCGTGCAGCGCGGCGATGGGCTCGGCGCGGCTGGGTCGCACCACCTTCAGGAAGAGCGTGGCCTCGGAGCTCTCGAGCTTGATGACGGCGCGCTTGCCGGGGCGGTAGGCGGCCACGCTGAGGGTCGGATCGCTGACGGCGATGCCGATGCGGGCCAGGAGCTCGACGACGCGCTCGGGGTAGGTGACTGCGGCGAGCGCCGGCAGCGCCGGGTCGGCCGGGTAGGCCCAGACGCGCACGAGCTGACCGCTGCCCGGGTCGGCGACGACGTTCCCGCCGGCGGCGCGCGACGCCTCGACCGAGGACGGGTCGGTGTCGACGAACGTCAGGACGGTCGAGGAGGCACCCGCGGCGTCGATCGTGTCGACCTCGTATCCGAAGAGGTAGCCGCCGCCCGACGGCTCGACGGAGTGCGGCCGGAACGACACGACTCGGACCCCGCTGTCCGCGAACGCTGCGGGGAGGATCTCTCCTGAGTTGGGCCACACGAGCCACAGTCAAGCAGGAACGGCGAGATTTACTCAGGCGTCGGGCCGGTGCGCCGAAAGCGCGGCCCGTACCCTGGAGACCGTGCACGTGCCCCGGGTCCCGCTGATCTCCCGCCTTCGGCAGCCCTCGCGCCTGCCGCTGCTCCAGGTGGTCAAGACGTCGATCGCGGTCGTCGTCGCCTGGGTCGTGAGCTTCCTGGCGCTCGGCCAGCCGCTGCCGATCTTCGGCGCGATCGCCGCCCTCCTGGTGGTGCAGCCGAGCGTCAACCAGTCGTTCGCCCGCGGCCTCGAGCGCAGCGCGGGTGTCGTGATGGGTGTGGGCCTCGCCTACGTCGTCGGGGCCGTCCTCGGCCACGAGCACACCTGGGTGGTGCTGGTCGCCGTCGTGCTGGCGCTGCTGCTGGCCTGGCTCGTGAAGCTGACGCCGACGTCGAGCACTCAGGTGCCGATCTCGGCGATGCTCGTGCTGTCGGTGGGGGTCGTCACGCCCGGCTATGCTGTCGACCGCATCATCGAGACGGTGATCGGGGCGGTGGTGGCGCTGCTGGTCAACGCCCTGATCGTCCCGCCGGTGCTCCTCGGGCCGGCGCACCTCTCCGTCGGCCGGCTGGCTCGCGACCTCGGCACGGCCCTCGACGACCTGGCGGGCTCCCTCGAGCAGGCGACGCCGACGGCCGACCTCGACGCGATGCTCCTGCGGGCGCGCGAGCTCCGCGTGCTCCGCGACCAGGCCGCGTCGGCCGTCAAGACGGGCGAGGAGTCGCTCACCCTCAACCCGCGCGCCAGCCGGCAGCGCCGGGTGCTCGAGGCCGACCGAGCCCTGCTCGCCCCGCTCTCGAATCTGGTGCACCGCGTCGTCGCGATGACCCGCACCCTCCGCGACAACTACGACCCGGCGCTCGTCGACGACTCGGTGGTCGCCGGAATCGCCGAGGAGCTCCGTCGCGCCGCCCACGACGTGCGCCTGCTCGTGCACGACCGCGAGGAGACCGCTGCGCGGGGCGAGGGCGCAGGAACGGGCTCCCCCGACGACCTCCCCGCCCTGACCGCGCCCCTGCAGGTCATCCGCCCCGACCCCGACCACTGGATCCTGGTGGGGTCGCTTCTGGAGGACCTCCGCCGCGTGCGCGAGGAGCTGCGACAGTAGCGGCGAGTTCCTGCGCCCGCCTCCGGGGTTCAGCCCTGGAGCGCCGCCAGGATCGCCGCCCGGCCGGCCGGGTGGCCGAGGATGCGGAAGTGGCCGTCGATCGGCACGCTGACGTTGCGCGCCCCCTCGAGGCGGCTGCCGTCGGGCACGTGGCCGTCGAATCGCGCGAACACCGACGTGATGCGGGCGTTGACGTCGACGAGGCCGCTGAGGCGCACCAGACCGGCATCGTCGGTGCGGAACGCGCGGAGCGTCTTGCCGGGAGCGAACCGTGCCATGCGCGACCCTGAGAACGGGCTGTTGACGGCGACCATGCGGTCGATGCGAGCGCTGGCGTCGGTGTCGAGCATCATCGACTTTCCGACGAGGCCGCCCTTGCTGTGGGCCAGGACGACGACGCCGCGGAGGTCGTTGGCGTCGAGCACGCGCTGCGCGAGCTCGGCGGTCTCGGCGATCGGCCGTACGTTGTGCGCCATCCCGGGCACGATCACGACCGGGTGGCCCTGCTCGTTGAGGCGGTCGGCGAACCAGCGCAGCGTGCGCCACGACTCGTAGACGCCGGGCAGCAGCAGCACGGGCGCGAGGCCGCCCTCGCGGTACCGGGCAGGCACCGACGCGTTGCCGAACAGGCTCCGCGAGTGCGTTCGCACCGCGTAGGCGTAGTCGGCGGGCAGGAACTCGAGGTAGTGCAGGACGCTCCCCCGAGGGGTTCGCGCCCGCACGATCTTGCGCAGATCAGGCAGGGTCACGCCGCCAGCCTAGGCGCGGAGCAGCTCGCCGAGGTCGAGTGGCGACGGTGTCGTCAGGACGATGTCGGCGCTCTCGGCGAGCATGTCGTCCCAGCGCTGGCAGATCGACGCCCACGCCGGCGGGCATCCGGCGGCAGCGAGCAGCACTCGCTCGGCCGAGTCGCCGTACCCGGCCCGCGCGGCGGCCGCGGCGGCCTCCGGCACGATCCCGCTGATCTCGTCGACGACGCGCACGCGGTGCGCGAAGTCCATCTCCTCGATCGCGTCGAACGCATGGAAGGCGCTGGTCAGAGCGTTCTCCAGGTCGGTGATCTCACGCGGGACCCTGGCCCCCCGCACAGCGCTTCGAACTGCCGTCACGTCACTCATGACTGCCCCCTCAGGCCCCGCAGCTTTTCGGGAACCGCGGGTGTCTGCAGACTACACGAAAGGGGTACATTCTCTGCGCCCAATTTGAGGGACAACTGCGGGGTACAAACCGGGAGCGCGGAGCGTCACGGGCCTACCGTCCACTCTGACGCCGATTCACGGCGCCCCCACGACGACCACAAGGAGGAACCATGTTCCAAGGATCCGAGAAACTGCGCGACAGCATGCAGAAAGTGCTCGTCGACCTCATCGAGCTCCACGTCCAGGGCAAGCAGGCCCACTGGAACCTGCTCGGCTCGAACTTCCGCGACCTGCACCTGCAGCTCGACGAGATCGTCGACGCCGCCCGCGGGTTCTCGGACGAGGTGGCCGAGCGCATGCGCGCCGTCTACCTGGTGCCGGACGGCCGAACGAGCACCGTCACGAAGACGACCGCCCTGCCGGAGTTCCCCGAGGGCCCGGTCGAGACGACCGCCGTCGTCGATCTGATCGTCGAGCGGATGTACGCGGCCACCGAGACCATGCGCACGGTCCACGATGACATCGATGACGAAGACCCCACCACCGCCGACGTGCTGCACTCGATCCTCGAGCGGCTCGAGCAGCTCGCCTGGATGACCGGTGCGGAGAACCGCCACCCCGCCGCCGACGCCAAGAGCAAGGCGACGCGCGAGCGCGACGAGAAGGCGGAAGAGGCCGGACTCGACCGCGTCGGCGCCATCGCCAACTGATCGACCCGCCCGCTCACCCCTGATTGGAGCTTCCATGGCCGACGCCGACACTGCGCCCGCTGACACCGCCGTTGCAGAGACGGCGGCTGCCGAATACGTCATCGTCGGAGGCGGGATGGTCGCCGATGCGGCCGCCCGCGGCATCCGCGAGCGCGACGCGACCGGGTCGATCCTCATCCTGAGCGACGACGTCGACCAGCCGTACACCCGGCCGGCGCTGTCGAAGAAGCTGTGGACCGATGACAGCTTCACCGCCAGCGACAACGACCTGGGCACGGCCGCCGAGACGGGCGCCGAGATTCGCCTGCGCACCTCGGTCGACAGGATCGACCGCACCGGCCGGACCGTCACCACGACCGACGGCGAGACCATCGGCTACGGCCGGCTCCTGCTTGCCACAGGCGGACGGCCGAAGACGCTCGATCTGCCGGACGACGACCGCGTGATCTACTTCCGCACGGCGGCCGACTACCGGAATCTGCGTGAGCTGTCGGGCTCCGGCAAGCACGTCGCCGTCATCGGCGGCGGCTACATCGGGTCGGAGCTGGCCGCGGCACTCGTGCAGAACGACACGGCCGTCACGATCGTCTTCCCCGACCCCGACCTCGGTGCCTCGCTGTTCCCCGAGCGGGTCGACGCGAAGTTCGAGTCGCGGTTCGTCGAGCACGGCGTCACGCTCCGCGCGAACAGCCGTCTCCGCAGCGGCACGGCCAAGGGCGACAGCTTCGAGCTGGTGCTCGACGACGGCTCGACGCTCCGGGCCGACGGCGTCGCGGTCGGGCTGGGCATCGAGCCGAACACCGAGCTCGCCGAGAAGGCCGGGCTCGCCGTCGACGACGGCATCCTGGTCGATGCGCGTCTTGCGACCGACGACCCGTTCGTCTACTCCGCCGGCGACGTCGCGTCGTACCCGGACCCGATCCTGGGTCGACGTCGTGTCGAGCACGTCGACAACGCGAAGGAGCAGGGAGCCGCGGTCGGCCGGATCATGGCCGGCTCGGATGAGAAGTACACGCATACGCCGATGTACTACTCCGACGTGTTCGACCTGGGCTACGAGGCCGTCGGCAGGCTCGACGCCTCGCTCGAGACGGTGGAGGACTGGAAGGACGACGACAGCGTCGTCGTCTACTACCTCGAAGGCGGCGTGCCCGTGGGCGTGCTGCTCTGGAACGTGTGGGACTCCACCGACAAGGCGCGTCAGATCCTCGCCGAGGCGCGGGCGCTCACGCCCGACAACCTCGTCGGCCTGATCTAGCAGCTCATCCAGCCCGTCAGCCGAAGAGGCGGGGCAGCACGCCCGGTCGGTCGAGCTCGACGGCGAACAGACCGCCGGAGAGCGGAGACTCCTGGAGCTGCTGCTCCGTCGCGTTCTCCCGCGCCGACCCCACGTAGAGCGTCGTCAGATCAGCGCCGCCGATCGTGATGCCGGTCACGTTCGGCGCGGGCAGGGCGATCGTCTCGAGCAGCTCGCCTGTGGCCGACAGGTGCACCACCTCGCCGTCGCCGTAGATCGCGCTCCAGAACTCCCCCAGCGAGTCGCGGACGAGCCCGTCGTGCGTGCGCCCGGTCGCGAACGGCACCAGCTCGCCGAGAGTGCCGTCGGCGTCGTACGAGGCCTGGTAGATCGTCTGCACGGCGGTGTCGGTCACCCACATCACGCTGCCGTCGTCGGAGAACTCGATTCCGTTGGTCGTGCCGAAGCCGCCGGTGAGCACCGTGACCTCGCCAGACGGAGTGATCCGGTAGAGGCCCGCGTCCGGGTCGTCACGGGTCGCATCCATGCCGCCGACGACGAAGTTGCCGAACGGGTCGCACTTGCCCTCGTTGAAGCGGATGCCGGCGTGCGAGTGGTCGACGCGCACGAGGTCGCGCTCGTAGACGCCGGCGTCGTCGGTGAGCACGACGCGATCCTGGAGGGCCACGACGAGGCCGCCACCGGAGCGCCTCTGGAACGAGGCCAGTGGAGGCGGCAGCACCGCCTCGAGTTCCTGCGCCCCGTCCGGGCTCGCCCGGTGCAGCGTGCCGGCGGTGATGTCGCACCAGAGAATCTGCTGGGCGTCGGCGTCCCACACGGGGCTCTCGATGAGGATGGCGCGGGCGTCGACGATGAGGCGCGGTTCGGAGGTCACCCGGTCAGGTCTATCAGGCGGGGGACGCCGCCGGTGCGCACTCAGGGGCACCGGAGCATCGTGGGTGCGTGACCGATACGATCGACCAGCCCACCGTCCGCGACTGGCGCTCGCCCTCGCAGCGCACCGACGGCTACCAGCCCCTCCGCTCGTACGCCGCGATCGGAGACGGCCGCACGGTCGCCCTCATCGCCGACGACGGTCAGATCGACTGGCTGCCTCTGCCCGAGATGAACACGGCGCCGGTGATCGCCGGGCTGCTCGACGCCGGGCGCGGCGGCTTCTTCGAGCTGCGACCCACGGCCGACTTCGAGGTAGACCGGTCGTACCTCGAGGGCACCAACGTCCTGACCACGCGCTTCCGCACCGCGACCGGCGAGGTCGAGATCACGGACGCCCTCGTGACGGGCGTCGCGGGCCGCCTGCCCTGGTCGGAGCTGGTGCGCCGCATCGAGGGCGTCGAGGGCAGCGTGGAGATGACCTGGGCGGTCGTGCCGGGCAACGTCTTCGACACCCACGACGTCGAGCGCGTCGACACGGTCCACGGCCCCGTCCTTCGGGCCGGCGACGTCAACCTCGTGCTCATCGGCTCCGACCACGGCCGCACCGATCCGACGGGTCCCGGCGACGGCGTCTCCGACGAGGCGGCGGAGTTCCGCGGAGCCTTCACGACGACGCCCGGCTCGCGCACGATCCTCTGCCTCTGCGGCACCGACGACGAGCCCGTCCACATCCCGAACGCCGAGGTCGTCGACCAGGGCGTCGACCGCACCGTCGACAACTGGGCGCTGTGGTCGAAGAACTTCTCCTGGGTCGGCCCGTGGTCGGAGGCCGTCACCCGCTCCACCCTCGCGCTCAAGCTCCTGATCTACAGCCCCACCGGCGCGATCGCCGCCGCGGCCACCGCCGCCGTGCCCGAGAACTTCACCGGCCGCAAGAACTGGGACTACCGCTTCGCCTGGGTGCGCGACCTCGCCTACACGGTGCAGGCGCTCCTCAACTTCGGCCTCCGCGAGGAGCCCCACGCCGCCGTCTCGTGGATCCTGAGCTGCCTCAAGGAGCACGGCCGCGAGATGCACATCTTCTTCACCCTCGACGGCGGGCTGCCCGACGGAACGACGCTGACCGAGGCCGAGGGCTGGCGCGGCATAGGCCCGGTCTACGACGGCAACCCGGCGTCGGGGCAGCTGCAGCTCGGCGTGTTCGCCGACATCCTGGCGATCCTGAGCCAGTACGCCTCGGGCGGCAACATCATCGACGCCTCCACCGACGAACTCCTGTGCTCGTTCGCCGACGAGGCCTGCCGCCGGTGGCAGGAGGAGGACTCGGGCATGTGGGAGCTCGGCGACCTCCAGCACTACACGTCGAGCAAGATGGGCTGCTGGCAGGCCATCGACGCCGCCTGCCACCTCGCCGACATCGGCCAGCTGCACCCCTCCGACGACGATCTCGCGCACTGGAAGAAGAACGCGCGGCTGATCCGCGAGTACGTCGACGAGAAGTGCTGGTCGGAGTCGCGTGGTGCGTACCTGATGTACCCCGGGTCGCAGGAACTCGACGCCTCCGTCCTCCTGCACGCCCCCACGGGCTTCGACCGCGGCGAGCGCATGTCGCGCACGATCGACGCGCTCCGCGACGAGCTCGGCCGGGGCCCGCTCCTGTACCGCTACTCGGGCATGGACGCCGAGGAGGGCACCTTCACGGCGTGCGCGTTCTGGTGCGCGGCCGCGCTGGCCTGCGTGGGCCGGCTCGACGAGGCCGTGGCCCTGATGGACGAGCTGGTGGAGCAGGTCAACGACGTCGGGATGCTCTCCGAGATGATCTCGGAGAACGGCGAGTTCCTGGGCAATCTGCCCCAGGGCCTCAGCCACCTCGCGCTGGTCAACGCGGTCATCACGATCGACCAGCTGACGAAAGAGAAGGGCGAGGACGAGGGCGACGAAGTCGGAGCGTGACAGCTGATCGCGTAGTTTCGGGGCATGCCGCTCCGCATCGTGAACGTGAACGTCAAGGCCCGTGACGACCAGGCACTCGGCCGCTTCTGGGCCGACGCGCTCGGCTGGAGCACCGACAGCGAGGGCCCGGGCGTCACGAGCGCCTACCCCGACGGCCTCGAGTGGCCCGACGCGTCGGCGGTGTGCATCGACGCGGTCAGCGTGCCCGACCCCGAGACCGTGCACTACCGGGTGCGCATCGAGCTGGCCACCGAATCGCTCGAGCACCGCGCAGCCCTGATCGAGCGCCTGCTCGGGCTCGGGGCGACCCGCCTCGACGCGGGGTTCGCCGACCCCGAGGGCAATGTCTTCCGGGTGCAGGATCCCCGCCCCGCCGAGAGCGCGACCGGGCCGATCGGGGCGATTGTGCTCGAGTGCGACCACCCGCGCAGCCAGGCGGCGTTCTGGGCGGCGGCGACCGACTGGGTCGCCGTCGAGCGGCCCGAGCAGCGAGACCAGCACGACGGCCCGGCGCGGTTGCGGTCGGCGGCCGGGGTCGGGCCGTTCGTGGAGTTCGTCGAGGCGCCCGGAGTTCCTGCGCCCAGCCGGTTTCACATCGACCTGAAGCCGTACGCCGCCGACGACCAGGCGGCCGAGGTCTCACGGCTGCACTCGCTCGGGGCCGTCGACATCGACCTCGGGCAGGGCGACTCGGCGTGGAAGTGCCTCGCCGACCCCGAGGGCAACGACTTCTGCGTGCTGGCGGCGGGCTAGCCGGCCTTCGCTGTGCCGTCCTTCGTGGCTGTGCCGCTCTTCTTCGCCGTGCCGCTCTTCTTGGCGACCGCCGGCTTCTTCGCCGCGGCCTTCTTCGCCGTCGCCTTCTTCGCGGCGGGGGCGGGCTTCTTCGCACCCTTGGCGGCCCGGTTCTTCTCGACGCTCGCGCGCAGGGCGTCCATCAGGTCGATGACCTCGCCGCCCCCCGCCGACGAACCCGACTCGTCGTCGTCCGACGTCTCGCCGAAGGTGGCGTCGGTGTCGAGCGTCTCGCCCTCCTCGAGCTTGGCGTCGATGAGCTGCTGAAGCTCCTTCTGGTAGTCGTCGCTGAAGTCGGCGGGCTCGAAGTCGTCCGAGAGGCTGTCGACGAGGCTGGCCGACATGTCAAGCTCCTTGTCGGTGATGCGGATGCCCTTCGACAGCGCCGGGAAGTCGGCGTCGCGCACCTCGTCGTCCCAGAGGAGCGACTGCAGCATGAGCACCGTGCCGCGCACGCGGAGGGCGCCGAGCCGGGTCTTCTGCCGCAGCGAGAAGTGCACGATCGCGGTGCGGTCCGTCTCTTCGAGGGTGCGCCGCAGCAGAACGTACGCTTTCGCCGACGAGCCGTCGGGCTCCAGGAAGTACGAGCGGTCGAACATGATCGGATCGAGCTGGTCGCTCGGCACGAACTCGAGCACGTCGATCTCACGGCTGCGCTCCTCGGGCAGCGACGAGAGGTCGTCGTCGGTGAGCACGACCGTCTGGTCGCCGTCGTCGAACGCCTTGTCGATGTGCTCGTAGTCGACCACCTTGCCGCACACCTCGCACCGGCGCTGGTAGCGGATGCGCCCGCCGTCTTCGTCGTGCACCTGGTGCAGCGAGATGTCGTGGTCTTGGGTGGCGCTGTAGACCTTCACCGGCACGTTGACGAGGCCGAAGGTGATGGCGCCCTTCCAGATCGATCGCATGCGGCCAGTGTGCTCCCGCCGCGGGGTGAGGGGTACACGATTCCCGATGCGGAGTTGACTCGACGGATGAGCCAGTACGAGAAGAAGGATCCGATCAGCCTCTACCCCGCCCCGCCGTTCCCGGAGCAGGATCAGTCGCTGCCGGGCCGCGCCTCGAAGATGCGCCCGAAGCCCGACCACGGCGAGGAGAGCTACGTCGGCCTCGAGCGCCTGAAGGGGTTCCGCGGAATCGTCACCGGCGCCGACTCCGGCATCGGCCGTGCCGCCGCGATCGCGCTGTCGCGCGAAGGCGCCGACCTCGTGCTCACCTACCTGCCCGACGAGCAGGAGGACGCCGAGGAGGTGCGCGACCTGCTCGAGGCCGAGGGCCGCAAGGCCGTTCTCGTTCCGGGCGACATCAGCGACGAGTGGTTCTGCGGCGCTCTCGTCGACACGGCCGTCAAGGAGCTCGGAGGCCTCGACACCCTCGTCATGGTGGCCGGCCACCAGGAGAGCCACCCCGACATCCTCGAGATGTCGACTGACGGCATCGACGCGACGTTCAAGACCAACCTCTACTCGCTGTTCTGGCTGACCCAGGCGGCGATCCCCCACCTCGAGCCGGGATCGTCGATCGTGACGACCGGGTCGATCCAGGGCAGCCAGCCCTCCCCCGACAAGCTCGACTACGCCATGTCGAAGGGCGCGATCGGCGTCTTCACCGCGGCCCTCGCCCAGCAGCTCGCGCCGAAGGGGATCCGGGTCAACTCGGTCGCCCCCGGTCCGGTGTGGACGCCGCTGCAGCCCGCGTCTCAAGACCCGGAGCGCGTCTCCGAGTTCGGCTCCGACTCCCCCTACGGCCGCCCCGGGCAGCCGGCCGAGCTGGGCGCCGCGTACGTGCACCTCGTCAGCCCCGAGTCGAGCTACACCTCGGGCGCGACGATCACGATCGCCGGCGGCACCGCGGCCTTCTGATCGTGGCTGCCGGCGACCGCGTCACCGTCGAGGGGCACGTGCTGCGCCTCACGCACCTCGACAAGGTGCTGTATCCCTCGACGGGCACCACCAAGGGCGACGTGCTCGCCTACTACGCGGCGATCGCCGAGCACCTGATCGCGCACGCCGAGGGTCGGCCGGCCACCCGCAAGCGCTGGGTGAACGGCACCGGCGAGGAGCCCTTCTTCGAGAAGAACCTCCCCGAGTCGGCCCCCGGGTGGATCCCCCGCCACACCATCGAGCACAAGGGCCACGACAACGTCTACCCGATGGTGAACGACCTGGCGACGCTCACCTGGCTCGGCCAGCAGGCAGCCCTCGAGATTCACGTGCCGCAGTGGCGCTTCGGCCCGCGCGGTGCCCAGCGCAACCCCGACCGGCTCGTGCTCGACCTCGACCCGGGCGACGGCGTCGGCCTGCCCGAGTGCGTGTTCGTGGCGCAGGAACTCCGGCCCATCCTGCGCGGCATGGGCCTCGACCCGATGCCCGTGACGAGCGGCAGCAAGGGAATCCACCTCTACGCGGCGCTCGACGGGTCGCAGCCGCCCGACGTCGTCAGCGAGGTGGCACACGAGCTGGCCCGCGCCCTCGAGGCCGATCACCCCGACCTGGTGCTCAGCTCGATGGGCAAGGCCGACCGGCGCGGCAAGGTGTTTCTCGACTGGTCGCAGAACAACGGCAGCAAGACGACGGTCGCCCCGTACTCGCTGCGCGGACGCGAGCGGCCGACGGTCGCGGTACCCCGCACCTGGCGCGAGCTGGCGTCGAAGTCGCTGCGCCAGCTCGAGATCGGCGACGTGCTGACGGCCGTGAAGCGGCGCGGCGACCCGCTGGCGGGCATGTCGGCGGGCGCTCCCGTGCCCGCGGACGAGGAGGACGGCGATGCGGCCGAGGACCGCCTGACGGCGTACCGCTCGAAGCGGGATGCCTCGAAGACGCGGGAGCCCGTTCCTGCGACCGCTCCCGTCTCGACCGACGGCCGCAGCTTCGTGATCCAGGAGCACCACGCGCGGCGCCTGCACTGGGACTTCCGGCTCGAGCACGACGGCGTGCTGGTGAGCTGGGCGCTGCCCAAGGGCGAGCCCGCCGACGTGAAGCACAACCGCCTCGCCGTGCAGACCGAAGACCACCCGCTCGAGTACGGCACCTTCGAGGGCACTATCGCGAAGGGCGAGTACGGGGCCGGCACGGTGTCGATCTGGGACTCCGGCGAGTACGAGCTCGAGAAGTGGCGCGACGGCAAGGAGGTCATCGCGGTGCTCCACGGCGAGCAGCGGGGCACGAGGCGCGTCGCGCTGATCCACACGGGCGAGCAGAACTGGCTGATCCACCGCATGAACGACACGGCGGTCGACGACCACGGGGCGCAGGAACCCGACCACCCGCGGGCGCGCCCGAAGCCGTCGTCGAAGCCCGCCCCGTCGCACCGTGCCGCCGGGCCGCCCGCCGCCCCGATGCTCGCCACCGCCGGCACGGCCGCCGACATCGGCGGGCCCGACGAGTGGGCCTACGAGCTGAAGTGGGACGGCCTCCGCGCCACGGTCGTCGTGCAGGACGGCTCTGTCACCATCGCCAGCCGCAACGGCCACGACCTCACGCCGTCGTACCCGGAGTTCGCCGCGCTGGCCGAGCGGCTGACCGGAGCCGACGACGCCGTGCTCGACGGCGAGATCGTCGCCGTCGACCCGTCGGGGCGGCCCGACTTCGGGCTCCTGCAGACGCGCATGAAGCGGACCCGGCCGCGCGACGTGGAGCGCGTCTCGAAGTCGGCGCCCGTGCGACTGCTGCTGTTCGACGTCACGGCGGTCGACGGTCGCTCGCTCGTGAAGGAGCAGTACGACGAACGCCGAGCGACCCTCGAGAGCC
This sequence comes from Frondihabitans sp. OV104, assembly GCF_057787745.1. NCBI lineage: Bacteria > Bacillati > Actinomycetota > Actinomycetes > Micrococcales > Microbacteriaceae > Frondihabitans > Frondihabitans sp. OV104. Next base: position 569,815 of record NZ_CM173541.1, on the reverse strand, counting down.
TCGTCGACACCGACCGCACCATCGACGTGCCGCCGGCGTTCGAGGGCGATCTCGACGGCGCCGTCGCCTTCTCGAAGTCGCTGCGCCTCGAGGGCGTCGTGGCCAAGCGCCGCGACAGCACCTACACGGCCGGACGCCGCAGCCGCGCCTGGATCAAGATCAAGCACCACGCCACCCAGGAGGTCGTGATCGCCGGCTGGCGCCCGGGAGCGGGCCGTCGATCCGGCGGCGTGGGATCTCTGCTGGTCGGCATCCCCGGTCCGGACGGCCTCCGGTACGCGGGCCGAGTCGGAACCGGATTCCGCGACTCCGACCTCGACGACCTGCAGGAGCGCCTGGGGCGTCTCGCCCGGAAGACCTCGCCGCTCGTCGACGTCCCCGCCGCCGACTCCCGCGACGCGCACTGGGTGACCCCGTCGCTCGTCGGCGAGGTCGAGTTCGCGGAATGGACGTCGACGGGCCGCCTCCGACAGCCGTCGTGGAGGGGGTTCCGGCCCGACAAAGACCCGGTCGACGTCGTCCTGGAGAGGCCGGAACGCCCGCCCTCGGGCCTCCACGAGGGCTAGCCTGACCCCATGGCCAATCGCTCCGGCGAACGCGTAGTTCTGGTCGTCGCGATCCTCGCGTCGTTCGTGGCCTTCCTCGACGGCTCGATCGTCACGGTGGCGCTCCCGGCGATCGCCCGGGACCTCGGCGGCGGCGTGACTCTGCAGGCCTGGGTCGTCGACGGCTACCTGCTGACTCTCGGCTCGCTCATGCTCGCAGCAGGCTCGCTCTCGGACACCTTCGGCCGGGTGCGCATCCTCCGCATCGGCCTGGCCGGATTCGCGGCGACGTCGATCCTGGCCGCCGTGGCGCCCAGCGCCGGCCTCCTGATCGCCGCGCGCGCACTGCAGGGCGTCTCGGGGGCCCTCCTCGTGCCGTCGAGCCTCGCGGTCATCACGGCGACCTTCTCCGGTGCTGCCCTCGCCCGTGCCATCGGCACCTGGACCGCCTGGACCGGCGTCGCCTTCCTGATCGGCCCGCTGGCCGGCGGCGGCCTGGTCGACACGGTCGGCTGGCGGTGGGTGTTCGGCATCGTCGTGGTCCCCGTCGTCGTCACGCTCGTCGTCATGGGTCGACTGCCGGGCGATGCCCATCGAGGAGGCGCCGGAACGGGCGCCCACGTCGATGTGCCCGGCGCCGTGCTGGCGGCCCTCGGGCTCGCGGGCCCCGTCTTCGCGCTGATCGAGGGCCAGCGGATCGGCTTCGACGACCCGTTCGTGCTGACGGCGCTGGTGGCCGGCGTCGCCTGCCTCGTCGCCTTCGTCTGGTGGGAGCGGCGAGCGACCCAGCCGATGCTGCCGCTCCGCCTGTTCTCGGTGCGCGCGTTCAGCGTGAGCAACCTCGCGACCGTCGGCATCTATGCCTCGGTGAGCCTCGGCACGCTCGTGATCCCGCTCGCTGTGCAGGAGATCGGCCACCTGCCCGCGACGGTCTCCGGGCTCATCACCCTGCCGACGACGGTCGTGTCGCTGCTGCTGTCATCGCGCGTGGGCGCCCTGGCCGGCCGCTTCGGGCCCCGCCGCTTCATGGCGGTCGGGCCGCTGATCACAGCAGCCGGCTTCCTCTGGATGCTGACCGTCTCGACCGACTTCGACCCCTGGCTGCAGATCCTGCCCGGCGTCACCCTGTTCGGCCTCGGCATGACCATCACGGTGACGCCGCTGACCTCCACGGTGCTCGGCCAGATCGATCCGTCGGAGGCCGGCATCGCCTCAGCCGTCAACAACGCGATCTCGCGGGTCGCCGGCCTGGTCGCGATCGCGTTCGTCGGCGTCATCACGGGAGGCGTGCTCGACGTCCCCGGCTTCCACCGCGTCGTCATCGTGGTCGCCGTGCTGCTCGTCATCTCGGCGGCGGTGTCGTTCTTCGGGCTGCCGCGCGGGCTGATGGCCGAGCGGACGACGCCGCCGAAGCCGCCCGCGCCTTCGTCGTCGTCTTCGTCTTCGTCTTCGTCTTGAACCAAGGGCTAGGCGCTCGCGACCGTCGCCCAAACGCCAAAAGCCGCCCCATGCTCCGGTAGGGCGGAGGGGGCGGCTTCGGCGGGTCCTGACGAGGGATGCTTCGCACTGCGCGACGACCTGTAGGGGATGGTCGCCGCACAGCGGCTCGCAGGACCGGTCTGGGGGGGGAGGTCAGTCCGCTCCGAACTGGCGCACTCGCTCCTCGAGCCAGTCGTCGCTGACCGAGACGCGTCCGTAGTCTCCGAAGTCATGCTGCTGGCCCAGCGAGAGCGCTGAGAGCCCTTCGTCGTGAAGCTGTTCGTTGTCCATTGGTCGACCTCCTGGTCTGACGGTAATTGAGGTCGGCAGGAGGCCACGAGTCCACCTTCGGGGCGCGCTCGTTCGGGGGCAGACGGGTCGTCGCCCCCTCGTTCGGGTCGTTCCGAGACGCGCCACCGCCCGCCCGGGAGTCAGGGCGTGGAGACGAACGTGCCCGTCGCCGAGCCGTTCAGCGGGTGCGGGAATCGCTCCCCCACCTCGACCCAGCCCTGCGAGCGGTACAGCCCGACCGCCACGGCGTTCTCGACGAGCACGTGCAGCACCGCCTCGTCGTACCCGGCGGACGCGATGCGCTCGTGCACGGCGCGGAGCAGGCGCCCGCCCAGGCCGGCCCCCTGGCGACCGGGGGCGACCGCGAAGAGCGAGAGGTAGGCGGCGGCGGGCGGGTCGGCGGGGCGGCCGGTTCCTGCGCCCGTGACCAGGCTGAAGGCCGCGATCTCGGCGAGCTCGTCGCGCAGAACCACCCAGGCGACGCGCGCGAGGGCGAACTTGCCGCGGCAGCGCTCGGCCGTGCCCTCGACGGGCGGATGGCCGTCGCGCACCTCGAGGGCGTGCAGCCACAGCGCGACGCAGGCCTCGAGATCGTCGTCCGAGGCCTCGGCTGTCACGATGCTCACCCGTCCATCATGGCGCAGGAACTGCCCCGCCCCGCCGAGCTCGGCCTCAGGAGGCCGGTGCGCCGGCGCGGAGCCCCACCGCCGGCAGGATGACGCTGTCGACGAGCGAGACGAGGAACTCGCGGTCGACGGGCTTCCGCTGCACGAGCGTGCGGTAGGCGGCCATCGACGGCGAGATCAGCGAGAGCGCCTCGACGTCGCAGTCGGCCGAGATCTCGCCGCGATCGATCGCGCGCTGGAAGAGCACGCGGTTGATCTTCGCTCGGGGCTCGACCATCGCGGCGTTGACGGCGTCGGACATCTCGGGGCTCCGCGCGATGAGCGACACGATGCCCGCCATGACCTTGAGCTTCTTGTCGGCGTCGTCGATCGAGTGCGGGCGGATGAGGGCGAGGAGGTCGCCGCGCAGCGTTCCCGTGTCGGGCAGGGTCTCTGGAGCGACGCCGCGCTTCATGCAGGCGATGGCCTCGATGACGAGCTCGCTCTTGGAGCCCCAGCGGCGGTAGACCGTCGCCTTGCCGGCCTTGGCGCGGGCCGCCACCATCTCCATGGTCATGCCGTCGTAGCCCTCCTCGGCGAGGACGTCGATGGCCGCGCTGAGGATCTCGGGGTCGCGGGTGTGATCGCGCTTGCGGCCCAGCTTGGCGGGCTCGGGGCTGCCGGGCTCGGTGCTGCCGGGCTCGGTGCTGCCGGGCTCGGTGCTTTCACGCTCGGGGCTGTCGCTGGTCGCTGGCATGTCGGTGGTCGCTGGCATGGTTCTCTCGTCGGGATCGACTCGCGTCATCGCCGTCGCCCCTTTTCTCGTTGTGCCGATTGTACGTCTGCACATTGTGAAACTCCATAGTTCCGAAACTCGCCAGAACCGGATAGAGTTCCCCGCATGACGCAAACCTCCCCCGTTACCGGCGCCCCGAGCGCCGTGGTGGCGCCTCGCCGGTGGCTCACCCTCACCACTGTCGCCCTGGCGCAGCTCATGGTCGTGCTCGACTCGACCGTCGTCAACATCGCGCTCCCCAGCGCCCAGCACGACCTCGGATTCACGAACGGCGAACGCCAGTGGATCGTCACCGCCTACTCCCTCGCCTTCGGCAGCCTCCTGCTGCTGGGCGGGCGCCTCTCCGACCTCATCGGCCGCAAGCGCACCTTCATCATCGGCCTCATCGGCTTCGCCCTCGCCTCGGCCCTCGGCGGCGCGGCCGGCAGCTTCGGCATGCTCGTGTTCGCCCGGGCCCTGCAGGGCGCCTTCGGAGCGCTCCTCGCCCCGACCGCGCTCGCCGTGCTCACGACGACCTTCACCATCCCGAAGGAGCGCGCCCGCGCGTTCGGCGTGTTCGGCGCCATCGCCGGTGCGGGCGGGGCCATCGGCCTCCTGCTCGGCGGCGTGCTGACCGAGAACTTCAACTGGCGCTGGAACCTCTACATCAACGTCTTCATCGCCGTCATCGCCGTCATCGGCGCCGTGATCTTCGTCACCAGCCCCAAGCGCCAAGGGCCGCGTCCGAAGCTCGACGTGCCCGGCACCGTCCTGGTCTCGGCTGCGCTGTTCTCGCTCGTCTACGGGTTCTCGAACGCCGAGACCGAGAAGTGGTCGTCGCCGCTCACGTGGGGCTTCCTGTCGGCCGCCGGGATCCTGCTCATCGCCTTCGTGCTCTGGCAGCGTCGCGCGGCGCACCCGCTCCTGCCGCTGCACATCATCCTCGACCGCAACCGCGGCGCCGCCTACGCGTCGGTCACGATCGCGGGTGCGGGCATGTTCGGCATCTTCCTGTTCGTGACGTACTACCTGCAGACGTCGCTGGCGTACACGCCGATCCAGACGGGCGTCTCGTTCCTGCCGATGATCGGCATGCTCGTGCTCGCCGCCCAGCTGTCGACGAACATCTTCGTTCCGCGTTTCGGCCCCAAGATCATGGTGCCGTTCGGCATGGTGCTCGGCGCAGCGGGAATGCTCTACCTCACCCGCCTGGGCCTGGACAGCACCTACGCCCGCGACGTGCTCCCCGCGCTGATGGTGCTCGGCTTCGGCATGGGCTCCATCATGCCCGCGTCGATCCAGACCGCGACCCTCGGCGTCGACCGCGGCCACGCCGGCGTGGCCTCGGCGATGGTCAACACCAGCCAGCAGGTCGGCGGATCGATCGGCACGGCGCTGCTCAACACGCTCGCCGCCACCGCCGCAGTGAACTACGTCGCGTCACACACCCCCGCCACCGCGCGGGTCGCGGCCGAGGCCGCCGTGCACAGCTACGCGACCGCGTACGCCTGGGGCGCCGGCTTCTTCGCCTTCGGTGCCGTGATGGCCGTGCTGCTCTTCCGCACCCGGTCCGACACCCGGGCCCGGGCCGAGGCCGCTACCGCTCGTGCCGACGCGGAGGCCGCCGCCGAGGGCACGACCGTCGACTCGTCGCCGGCCGAGCCGGTCGTCGCGCACTAGCCGCGCCGCCGCGAGGCCCCCGCGCGCGTCGCGTGCGGGGGCCTCGCGGCGTGCGACGCGTGCGGGGCCTCGCCGCGTGCGGGCTCGGCCGAGCGCGGGGTCCTCGCCGCGTGCGGCCCCGTGCGCGTCCGCGCCGCCCCCTCACGCCGCCGCTCCCTTTCGCGACATGGCCCTTCCCGTCGGCCGCCCCGCCGACCAGCCACCCCCACCCCACCCGCGAGATGGCCCTTCCCGTCGGGGCGCCCCCGCCGCGGCGACAAGCACGGCCACCTCGCGCAGGCCACGCCCGCCCACGCCGGCGCGCCACCCGCCGCCGCCCCGCGCCCGCACCCGCCGCCGCGCCCTCCCGCGAGATGGCCTCCGCCGTCGGGCCGGACCCGCCGGGGCGACAAGCACGGCCACCTCGCGCAGGCCGGGCCCACCCACGCCCGACCAGCCACCCCGACCCCACCCGCGAGATGGCCCCCGCCGTCGGGCCGGCCCCGCCGGGGCGACAAGCACGGCCACCTCGCGGAAGCCGCGCCCGCCCACGCCGGCGCGCCGCCCGCCGCCGCCCCGCGCCCGCCCGCGCTGGCGAGCAACCCGCCGACCCTCCCGCGAGATGGCCCGCGGTGTCGGGCCGGCCCCGCCGCGGCGACAAGCACGGCCACCTCGCGCAAGCCGCGCCCGCCCGGCGCCAGCGCCGGCGCTACACCCCGACGGGCTCGTAGATCTCGCTCAGGACACGGTCGGCCAGCCCGAGCCCGGTCGTCATGCCGATGCCCGTCGTCACGGAGACGACGTGCACGCCATCGAGAGGCTCCTCGACCAGGAACTCCTCCGGCGCCACCGCGTACACGCCCTGCCAGCGCTCCACGACCTCGAGCGTCGACGCCGGCTGGCCGAAGAAGTCGGCCGTCCCGCGCAGCAGGGCGTCGAACGACCCCTCCGACTGGAACGGCGCGATGGCGTCGTCGCGGTAGTGCGTGTCGCCGACGATGACCGTTCCATCGGGCAGCTGCGTGTACATCTGGTTGATGTCGAGGGCACGGAACTCCGGGTCGCCGGCCCACAGCCGCTCGCGCACGGCCTCGAGCGAGGGCGCCGTGGCGAAACCCGAGTAGCGCAGCATCGACCAGCCGGTGAGCACGGGCCCGGCGAGCGGCGCGGTCAGGCCGGGGATCCGCACGCGCATCATGTCGAGCCCGCAGCGGCGCACGCCGTACGCGGCCGACAGGTCGGGGAAGAGCTGGTCGACGTCGTAGTTGACGGCGACGACGATCTGGTCGGCACCGATCCTGCCCCGGGTGGTGTGCAGTCGACCCGAGCGGATGGTCCGCACCGCGGTGGCGAACGCGAAGGTCACACCGCGCGACTCGAGGTAGGCGACGATCTGGCCGGCCGCCTCGCGCGGGTTCAGCTGCAGGTCGTCGAGCAGGTGCGCTCCCCCGACGGCGGACGCCGCACCGGTGAGCCGGGCCGTGTCGTCGGCGCCGATCATCTCGACCGACGTGGGGCGCCGGGCGGCGAACTCCGACAGCGCGCGCAACTCGTCGTCGGCGCGGGCCGCCACGTACCCGCCGCCGTCGCGCATCCACAGCCCCGCCTCGTCGCGGAGGCGCAGCCACAGCTGGCGACTGCGGTCGGCGTAGACCTGAGCGGCCCCGGACTGCACGCTGATGCACGCGTGGCCGAAGTTCCTGATCGTCGATCCGTTGGGCCTGCTGGTCCGGTCGACGACGTGCACGCTGAGCCCCCGGTCGACCGCCGCCAGGGCGTGGCCGAGCCCGACGATGCCGGCGCCGACGATCGCCACGTCGACGATCCGGTCGAAATCCTTTGCCATGCGCCGAGGCTAGGTCGGCCCGGTTGACTGCTGGTGAACACATCCGCATGGTTGAGTGGGCGCGTGCCCCTTCGACCTCCGTCTTCGTCGCGAACCCCCAGCATCCTGCCCCCGAGAATCCTGGCTCTCGACCGCAGGATCGGGCGGCGCGTCAACGGGGCCGGCACCGGCCCCGCCCTCGACCGCGTGCTCCTCGGCCTCTCCACCGCGGCCAACAACGGCCTCCTCTGGTACGGGGTCGCCGGCGCCCTCGCGCTGACCGGCCCGACCGGGCGCCGCGCGGCCGTGCGCGGCCTGCTCTCGCTCGGCGGGTCGAGCGCCGTCGCCAACCTCGTCGCCAAGCCGCTGTTCGGCGGGCACCGCCCCGTCGCCGCCGACATCCCCGTGGCGCGGCAGCTGAAGGTCTTCCCGCAGTCGGCGTCGTTCCCGTCGGGCCACACGGCGAGCGCCTTCGCGTTCGCCACCGGCGTCGCCCTCGAGAGCCCCGGCAGGGCGGCGCTGATCGCGCCGATCGCGGTCGGCGTGGCGTACTCGCGACTGCACGTCGGCGCGCACTGGGTGTCGGACGTGGTCGGGGGCGCCGTGATCGGGTCGGGTGTGGCGGTGGCGGGGCAGTTCCTGCGCCCGGAGCGCCTTGTCGCGCGGCTGGCCCGACGGGCGAGGCGGGCAGCGGCGGCAGGGCGGCTGGCACACTAGACGCGTGCCTCACTTCCTCGACGACCTCGAAGCGGGTCAGACGTTCGTCACCCCCGGCCGCACGATCACCGAGGCCGACGTAGTCTCGTTCGCGAGCTGGACCAACGACAACAACCAGGTGCACACCGACGCCGAGTTCGCGAAGTCGACGCGATACGGTCGACGCGTCGTGCACGGGCTGCTCGGCACGTCGCTGTGCCTCGGGCTGATCGCGCGCACCGGCGTCTTCGAGGGGTCGGCGGTCGCGCTGCTCGGCATCGACGGCTGGCGCTTCTCGGCGCCGATCTTCATCGGCGACACCGTGACCTGCACCGTCGAGATCCTGTCGACGCGGCTGACCTCGTCGGGCACGACCGGCATCGTCGAGCGGGCGGTCAGCCTGCGGAACCAGCGCGGCGAGGTCGTGCAGTCGGGGCGCATGGACCTGATGGTGCTGACGCGCGACGCCGCGATCGGCTCGAGCGGACCCAGACCCCGGGCGGCACCCCGGGACTAGCGGGCGACGATCGCCTCCGCGTTGTCGGCGATCCAGTCCATGAGAGGCAACAGGCGCTCGGCGGCCTCGCGCCCGAGCGGCGTCAGTTCGTAGTCGACGCGCGGTGGGATGGTCGCCTGGGCCTCGCGGTGCACGAGCCCGTCGGCCTCGAAGGTGCGGAGCGTCGACGCCAGCATCTTCTCGCTGATGCCCTCGATCTCGCGGTGCAGCTCACCCCAGCGATGACCGCCCTGCTCGAGAGCGAGGAGCACGAGCACACCCCAGCGGCTCGTGATGTGGGTGAGTACGGTGCGAGTGGGGCAGTCGGCCGGGTATTTTCCCGAGGTGATGCCGGGGCGGGGCCGGGAAACCGCAAAACTGACGTCCATGGCGGGTAGCTTACAAAAAAGTGCGTACCTGCGTTCGGGAAGTCAGGTGCGACCTTCACCGTTGTCCCCACCATCGGGCCACTCGCCCGCCGCCCTTCGAAAGGACTCCCCCATGTCGTACATCGTCACCGCCTCCTCCGGCCACCTCGGCGGCCTCATCGTCGACGCGCTCCTCGCCCGCGGCGCCGCCCCCGACAGCGTCGTCGCCACCGCGCGCGACACTGCCAAGATCCAGGCATTCGCCGCCCGCGGCATCACCACCGCGACCCTCGACTACTCGAAGCCCGAGACCATCGCCAGCGCCATCGGGGCCGGCGACACCGTGATCCTCGTGTCGAGCGACGCCGTGGGCCAGCGGCTCGAGCAGCACTCCGCCGTCGTCGACGCCGCGAAGGCCGCCGGCGCCGCGCGCATCATCTACACGAGCGCCCCGAAGGCCGACGACACCGCGCTGATCCTGGCGCCCGACCACAAGGCCACCGAGGAGTACATCGCCGCCTCGGGCGTGCCCTTCACGTTCCTGCGCAACGGCTGGTACACCGAGAACTACGCCGGCGAGGTCGCCAAGGGCCGCGACTCGGGCGAGATCACGGCGAGTGTCGGCGAGGGCCGCGTCGCCAGCGCCAGCCGCAAGGACTACGCCGAGGCCGCCGCCGCGGCCGCGCTCGACGAGTCGACGACGGGCAAGACGTACGAGCTCTCGGGCGACTCCGCCTGGAATTGGAACGAGCTCGCCGAGACCATCTCGGGCATCGTCGGCACGCCCGTCGTGTACCGCGCGCTGACGCCCGAGGAGCACGCCGCGCAGCTGGCGTCGTTCGGCCTCGACGAGGGCACGGTCGGCTTCGTCGTCGCGCTCGACGGCAACATCCGCGACGGCCTGCTCGAGGCCACCTCGGGCGACCTCACGGCGCTCATCGGCCGCCCGACGACTCCGCTCGCCGAGGGCCTCGCCGCCGCGCAGTAGCGGCTGACGCAGCAGGCGCCCACGCAGCAGCCGCTGCGCAGCAGCCGCCGACGCACGAAGACGCCCCCTGCCTCGCGGCAGGGGGCGTCTTCGCGGTGAGCCCTAAGCGGTCAGAGACAGCGGCTGAAGCCGGCGAGTGATCTGCCGGAACTCGATCTCGGCGTCGAGCGCGTCCATGCGCCCGTCGTCGACGGCCGTCGATACCCGCACGAGGTCCAGCCGTCGTTCGGCCCGCTCGCGCGCCGTGAAGATCGTGTCGGAGTCGATCGCCTTCGCCGCCTCGAGCCGGGCAAGAATGGCGTCCTTGGTCCAGCGGTGTGTCGTGCTCATGTCTTACCCCTTTCGTCGTGCTTCGCGAGTGGTTCCGCAGCGCCTCAGAAGCCTGAATCGTTACGGTGCCGTTATCTGATGTGGTCAGAGTAAGCGCCCGAGTCGTCGAAAGGTACGCCCCCGAACGGGTCAGACGGTAAACGTCTCATTACGACGAAGAGTGCGGCGTGTTACGCCGCGGTCAGCGGCAGTCTCCGCTGCTTCTCGTTCGCGCGAGATGGCCGTCCGCGTCGCTGGAGCCGCCCCGAGCTGACGACGAGGGCCATCTCGCCGCCCGGCAGGGCACAGAGCGCGCCGCCGGCCGCAAGGCGCGCGGTCGAGCTCAGCGGCTGGTGAGGCCGCTTCCGGCGGTGGCGGGCAGCCGCCAGGCCGGGACGAGCGAGACGAACAGGATCACGGCGATGACGATGAGGGCGAAGTCGTAGGCGATGACGCTTCCCGCGGGGTCCTGCCCTCCGCCCAGCCAGGCGATCCCGGCCGACACCGCGATCGCCCCGAGCGCGATGCCCGACCCGATCGCGATCTGCGAGATGGTCGAGTCGAGCACGTTCGCGTGCGTCATCTGAGCCTTCTCGACGTCGGCGTAGGTGATCGTGTTGTACGCCGTGAAGCCGACGGAGCGCGCCGCACCCGAGACGACGAGCACGATCACCATGACGACGAACGGCGTATCGGCGCGGAAGAAGGCCATGCCGACGAGGCAGGCCACTCCGACGAGGTGCGCGGCCACGAGCAGTCGGCGGAAGCCGAACGTCTTGAGCATCCACGTCGTCGTGGGCTTCACCGCGAGGTTGCCGGCGAAGAGGAAGAGGATCGCCGAGCCGGCCTGCACCGGCGTCCAGCCGAAGGCGCTCTGGAAGAGCAGCGGCAGCACGAACGGGATGGCGCTGATGACGAACCGGTAGACCGCGCCCCCGCCGAGCGCGACCCCGAACGTGTGGATGCGGAGCAGGCGGAGGTCGACGAACGGCTTCGGCGTCGTGAGCAGGTGGCGTATGGCCAGCCCGATCAGGATCGCGCCGGCCGCTCCGAACACGATCGCCTGCAGCACGTCGACCGGGGTGATGGTGAGCAGGGTCGCCGCCCAGACGAGCGCCCCGATGCCGACGGACGACAGCGAGAGGCCGACCCAGTCGGGCGGCGTGGGCTCGATGCCGGTGTCCGCGGCGGCCCCGGTGGGCAGGATCCGGAGCGCGGCGATGAACCCGATGACGCCCAGGGGCACGTTGATCAAAAAGATCCAGTGCCACGACGCGTACGTGGTGAGCAGACCGCCGACGAACGGCGCGAGGATGGGGGCGACCAGTGCAGGCCAGGTCAGCAGCGCCACGGCCCGGATCAGGTCGGCCTTAGCGGTGACGCGCAGCACGGTCATGCGGCCGACCGGCACCATCATGGCGCCGCCGACGCCCTGGACGATGCGCGCGACGACCAGCGCCGGCAGGGCGGGGCTGAGGGCGCAGGCGATCGAGGCGAGGGTGAACAGCGCGATGGCGACCAGCAGGATCCGCCGGCTCCCGAAGCGGTCGGCGAGCCAGCCGCTCACCGGGATCAGCACGGCGACGGTCAGCACGTAGGCGGTGATCGTCACGCCGACGCTCGTCGCATCGACTCCGAGGTCGCGGGCGATGCTCGGGACGGCCGTCGTGACGATGGTCGAGTCGAGGTTCTCCATGAAGAAGCACCCCGCGACGAGCAGCGCCAGGGGTACCTGGCTCACGGATCGCGTCGTCGTCATCTCCTCCAGTATGGCCTTCCCCGCCGCAGGTACCGAACCCCTCGTCCGCGCGGGTGAGATGCGGCGCCCGCAGGCGCGGGCACCCCGGAACGCTCTTCCCGCTCAGCTAGTCTTCGGGTCCGTCACTGCTTTTGATGATTGGGTTCCCGGATGTCCGATTCGCCTCGAACACGCCTCCGCGTCAGGCCGCGCCACGTGATCCGCTGGATCGCGATCGTCGTGGTCCTGCTCCTCGTCGGCACCGTCGCCTACGCCGTGTACAACTACCAGACCTTCGTCGGCGGCGTCACGCACATCGACGCACTGCCCGCCACGACCTCCGTCGCGAAGTCGAGCGGCCAGAACATCCTCCTCGTCGGCGACGACCACCGCCCCGCGAACGCCTCGGCCGAAGAGCTTGCCGAGCTCGGCACGACCGCCGACGGCGGCGGCACCAACACCGACTCGATGCTCGTGCTCCACATCCCGGACGGCGGCGGCCAGGCATCGCTCGTCTCCTTCCCCCGCGACTCGTGGGTGTCGATCCCCGGCTACGGCATGGGCAAGCTCAACGCCGCGTTCGCCTACGGCAGCGCCAAAGGCGGCGCGGCCGGCGGCGCCCAGCTGCTGATCTCGACGATCGAGAACCTCACAGACATGCACATCGACCACTTCGTGCGCATCTCGATGGTCGGCTTCTACGACGTGGCGAAGGCGCTCGGCCCGATCCAGGTCTGCCTCAACAACGCCGTCGACGACCCCTACTCGACGTTCAAGGCGCCGGCCGGCGTCTCCGAGCTCGACGCCAAGCAGACCCTGGCGTTCGTCCGCCAGCGGCACGGCCTCCCGAACGGCGACATCGACCGCGAGGCCCGCCAGCGCTACTTCCTCAGCGCCGAGGCCCACAACTTCCTCTCGGCGTCGACCCTCCTCAACCCCGGCAGGCTGAAGAAGTCGCTGAAGGCGGTCAGCGGCGCGATCCAGACCGACCCCGACCTCAACTGGATCACCCTCGGGCTGCAGCTGAAGAACCTCGCCGGCGGCAACCTGAAGTCGACGACCATTCCGATCACGGGCACGCCGACGATCTACTACAACGGCACCGCGGTCTCGATCGTGCAGGTCGACACCGACAAGATGGCGTCGTTCGTCGCCTCGCTCGACGAGAAGACCACGGCGACGACGAAGGCTGCGGCCGCCCCCACGACGGTCAAGCCCTCCCAGGTCACCGTCCAGGTGCTCAACGGCGGCGGAGTCGCCGGCGCCGCAGCGACCGCCACGTCGTCGCTCACGTCGGCCGGTTTCACCGTCATGACGCCGGGCACCGTCTCGACGCGCAGCGCCACCACGATCCAGTACCCGGCGTCGATGACCGCGGAGGCGAAGACGCTCGCGAAGTACGTCCCCGGCGCCACTCTCGAGGCGGTGACCGGCGTCTCGAACGTCACCCTCGTGCTCGGCACCGACGGAGCGACCGCCAGCTCGAAGGCGTCGTCCGGCTCGTCGTCGGCGGGGTCGGCGGGCTCGGGTTCGGGCGCAGGAACGAGCGGCTCCTCGACGAAGAAGACCGAGGCGGCCGCGGCCACCACCCTCGCCTGCATCAACTGACGCGGCGGCGCCGACGGGGTGCTCGCCGGGGCGAGGGCCCGCGGGAGCGTGCAGGGTGGCGCGACCGGGTCAGGCCCGCATGCCCTTCGAGGTGCGACGCCGTCGATCGCGCGCCGCGCGGAGAGCCCAGACGACCGCGCCGCCCAGCAGCGCGCCCGCCGTGTTCGTCGCGAGGTCGCCAACCGACGCGAGCCGCGCGGGCAGGAACATCGCCTGGCCGCTCTCGACGACGAGCGACAGGGTGAGCCCGATGACCCCCGAGACCCACCAGAGCGGTCGCATGGCGACGGAGGCGACGAGAGCGCCGAACGGCAGGAACATCACCACGTTCGCGACGCTCTGCAGGAGGTCGTAGTCGACGAAGGCCGGGACCCCGTCGGCGTGCCAGCGGCGGAACAGCGCCGAGAGCGCTCCGTCGGCGCCGGCGTCGACGCGCGTCGGCCAGAACGTGACGGCGAGGATCGCGATCAGGACGACGAGCACAGCGACCCACTCGATCATGCGCAGCCGTCTGTCCATCGCTCGACGGTAGCGGATCGGCGCTGTGCTGAGCTCCGCGCCTGCCCTGGACACCACGATTGGGACTCCACACCGCCACCGCCCCGCGGCTGCCTCCCCCGGCCCACGATCGGGACTCCGCACTAGTTCTTTTCTTGGTGCCGAGTCCCGATCGTGGTGCGGCGCTTGGGCCGGGTCGGCGGAGCTCCGATCGTGGTGCGGACCTCCTCCTGGCGGGGGCGGGTCAGTCGCCGACGACCTCGTCGGCGCGGTGGGCGCCGTAGAACTCGGACTGGCGGAGCATGATGTCGGCCATGTCGGTTCCGCCGCCGTAGACCGTGCCGACGAAGTCGAGGCCCTTCTGGATGGCCCAGATCTCGTCGTGCCGGTCGGGCGGGAGGATCGCCGCCGGGCTCCCGACGGCGACCCAGCCGATCGGCACGACGACGCCGGGCTCGATGGTCGTGTTGACTTGGACGACGCCGTGGATCCTCACCTCGGCGCCGGCCCCGATGCGACTGCCCGGGAAGAGCGCCGCACCCGTCGCGATGAACGCCCCTTCGGCGACATCGCTGCCATTGACGTGGGCGTTCGGCCCCACCATCACGGACGACCCGATGCGCGCCGGATACCCCGCGCGGCCGCGGACGACGGCGTTCTCCATCACGACGGTGTTCTCGCCGATGTCGACTCGGCCGTCTTCGGCGCTGAGCACTGCTCCGGGCAGGATGCGCGCGCCGGCTGCCACGTGGACGGCGCCCACGAGGGTGGCTGCGGGCGACACGACAGCGTCGGCATGGACGGTGGGCTCGGCGTCGCGGTGGCGGATCAGCACGGCCTCACCGTAGCAAGAGCCTCTCGGCTACAGCGAAAATGGCCCCTCCCGAAGGGAGAGGCCATTCTCGTCTGGTGGATCTGAGGGGACTCGAACCCCTGACCCCCTGCATGCCATGCAGGTGCGCTACCAGCTGCGCCACAGACCCAGACAGTGCCGCTCGAGGAGGTTTCCCTGCCGAAGCAACCCTGCAAGATTACTACAGATTTCGACGACTCATGACCACCGTCACTCGAGACCGCCGACTGACGATTCAGCCCTCGTGAGCCGAGGACTCCTGCAGCTCGCGCGACACGTCGAGGGCGATGGCAGGGCAGTCGCTCCAGAGGCGCTCGAGCGAGTAGAACTGGCGGTCTTCCTCATGAAAGACGTGCACGACGATGTCGCCGAAATCGAGGAGGATCCAGCGCCCCTCGGAACGGCCCTCACGGCGAAGCGGCTTGACGCCGGCCTCGATCATCTTGTCTTCGATCTCGCCGGCGATGGCGACGACGTTGCGCTCATTGCGCCCGGAGGCGAGCAGGAAGATGTCGGTGAGGGCGAGCGGCTCGGACACGTCGAGGGCGACGAGGTCTTCGGCCTGCTTCGAGTCGGCGGCGCGGGCGGCGAGCTGGACCAGCTCGATGGCACGGGAAGTGGCGGTCACGGATTCCTTTGGGAACGGAGAAATGGGGTGCGCCCGGATGGGGCAGCGAGAGTGGTGCTACAGAACGCCGGTGACGAAACCGGCGACGACCAGACCCACGATAACAACAACTACGACTCCAACACAGATGGTGGCGATCATTGGGAGTCGGCTGGGCTTCGGCTGAGAAGTCAGAACCACGGCCCGCGTCGACGTGTTCGCGCTCACAGCGCGGCTCGCCCGGACCGGCGTGGCGTCGGACTCCGGCTGCTCCCGGTCGCCCTCCTCGAGCATGCGGTCGATGTCGGCGCCGTCGATCCGCTGCGCGGAGTGCGAGCCGGTGGCTGCCAGACTGCGGGGCAGGTCGATCGAGCCGGTGATGATGACCTCACCGGTCGCGTTGAGCGCGCCCGTGACATCGAGCAGGCGGTCGTCGCCGATGACGACGGCGTTGTGCTGGCCGGTCGCACCGCTGAAGTGGCTGCCGACGCTCGAGTGCTCGTCGTCGTCGCGCTCGGCCTGCGTCGACCAGTGGCCGGTCGGCGGCACGTAGCCGCTCGGCTCGGGCACCGATGCCGGGATGCGGGACGCCGCGGGCTGCTGGGAGGGCTCGGGCGTCGACGAGATCGGCACCTCGACAGCCGCAGGGGGCTGCGCTGCCGATGAAGCCGCGGTCACGGCGGGCGCGGGTGCCGCAGCAGAGGGCGCAGGAACTCGCGCGGCCTCCGCCGGGGCCGGCGCGTCGAGCGACGCCGGCGCAGCGCCGCCCGAGAGCTGGAACGGGAACACGGTCGGCGTCGACGTCGGCGGCGGGGTCGCCGCCGCGAGGGTGCTCTCGGCGTCGGGCTCGGCCGTCGCACCACCGCGTCGGCGGATTCCGCCCGTCGTGGCGAAGTCAGCGTCGTCGACGGGCGCGGCGACGGGAGCGTCGACCGTTCGCCCGGCCGAGCGTGGTGTCGGAGTCGGCTGCGCGCCGGGGTGCGTGACCTCGTCGACGCTGGCCGGGGCGGCGGCGGACGGCACCGGGGGCTGGACCGGCACGCTCTGCACGGGCACCGATCGGACCGGCACCGGCTGAACCGGCACGGACTGCTGCCGAGGGGCCTCGGGGGCCGAGGCGCGGGGCGCCTCGCGCGGCGGGACGATGGGGGCCGGCGTTCCGTCCTCGATGTCGGCCGCGTAGCTGAGGGCATCGGAGAGGTTGCGGCCGGGCTGGGAGGCGGCCGACGACGGCTGGGGCGCGCGGAGCGGCACGGGCGCGGCATCGACGGGCTCGGCCGCCTGGCGCTGGGCGCGGAGCTCGCGGCGGGTGAGCCCGCCGGGTCCGACGATCGACCCGGGTGCCGGCGTCATCGCAGACGAGGGGGCAGGCTGCTGTTGCGGAGCCTGCTGGACGGGTGTCGGCGCCGTGACCGGAACGGAGGACGGCTTGGGCGAGCCGGACTCGGCCGAGATGCTCTCGGTGATCGCGGCGCCGGCCTCTCTCGCCCGTTCGAGGTCTCGCACCTGCCGCCTGGTGAGTGGTGGCTGGCCGTTGGTCGAACTCATTCAGTCTCCGATACGGATTCGGTCGCGACCGGGTCAGTGCTCGGTTCAGGTGATGCGGCTCGGTACAGGTGGTGCTTCGAGATGTACTGAACGACTCCGTCGGGGACCAGGTACCAGACAGGGGAACCACGGCCGACGCGGCTGCGACAGTCGGTGGACGAGATCGCCAGTGCGGGAACTTCGAGCAAGCTTACTTCGCTCTCTGGGAGTCCGCTGACGGAGAGGTCATGACCCGGCCGGGAGACGGCCACGAAGTGGGCGAGTTCCCAGAGTTCGGAGACGTCCTTCCAGTCGAGGATCTGCGCGACGGCGTCGGCACCGGTGATGAAGAACAGGTCGTCGTCGGGGTGGACGGCGCGCATGTCGCGGAGGGTGTCGATCGTGAAGGTCGTGCCCTCGCGGTCGATGTCGACGCGGCTGACCGTGAAGCGAGGGTTGGACGCTGTCGCGATGACCGTCATCAGGTAGCGGTGCTCGCCGGCGGTGACCGTGTGCTTCATCCACGGCTGACCGGTGGGGACGAAGACGACCTCGTCGAGATCGAACTCGGTGGCGACCTCGCTGGCCGCGACCAGGTGGCCGTTGTGGATGGGGTCGAACGTGCCGCCCATCACGCCGATGCGACGCTTACCGCCTCCAGGCGTGGCCACTGATCTGCAGGCCCGGCTCAGTGCTTGTCGGCGTGGCCGAACTCGTCGAGCGGGGTGTACTCGTTGCCGGTGCCGGCGTCGGAGTGAGCGTCGGCGGAAGTGCCCGTCGCGGAGTTCTTGTTGGCGATGTTGCGGTAGCTGAAGACGACGACGCCGAGCACGAAGAAGATGGCGCCGAACGTCAGAGCGATCACGGGCGCGGGGGCGAAGACGGGCGCGAGGGCCTCTTCGGCTGCCACGAGGCTGGTGGTGAGGGCCGTGATCATCATTCACTTCTCCAATTCAGTGCGGTGCAACAGGGCAAGTCTAACCGCGGACCTGACCGGCTCCGCGCACGACCCACTTGCTGCTGGTCAGCTCGGGCAGGCCCATCGGCCCGCGGGCGTGCAGCTTCTGCGTCGAGATGCCGACCTCGGCGCCGAAGCCGAACTCGCCGCCGTCGGTGAAGCGGGTCGACGCGTTGACCATCACCACCGCCGAGTCGACCTCGGCGAGGAACCTCTCGGTGTTGCGGAGGTCGTTGGTGATGATCGACTCGGTGTGGTGCGTCGAGTAGCGCGCGATATGGTCCATGGCCGCGTCGAGGCCGTCGACCACGCGGACGGACAGATCGAGCGACATGTACTCGGTCGCCCAGTCGTCGTCGGTCGCGGGCACTGCGTCGGCGAAGAGAGCGCGCGTGCGCTCGTCGCCGTGGATGGTCACGCCGGCGTCGCGCAGGTCGGAGAGCACCTGCGGCAGCAGCCGCTCGGCCGCGGCTTCGTGCACGAGGAGGGTCTCGAGCGCGTTGCAGACGCTCGGGCGCTGCACCTTGGCGTTGTGGACGATGTCGACGGCCCACTGGGCGTCGGCCGACTCGTCCAGGAAGACGTGGACCACTCCGGCGCCGGTCTCGATGACGGGCACCTTCGACTCGGCGACGACGGTCTCGATGAGCTGGGCGCTGCCACGCGGGATGAGGACGTCGACATAGCCGCGGGCGCGCATCAGCTCGGTCGCGCCGGCCCGGCCGAGCTCGTCGATGGTCTGGACCGATTGGCGGGGCAGTCCCGCCGACTCGAGGGCGTCCTGGATGACGTCGACGAGAACGCGGTTGGTCTGCTCGGCGGCGCTGCCGCCGCGGAGGACGACGGCGTTGCCGCTCTTGAGGGCGAGCGACGCGATGTCGATCGTCACGTTGGGGCGCGCCTCGTAGATGGCGCCGACGACTCCGAAGGGCACACGCACCTGGGTGAGCTGCAGGCCGTTCGGGAGGATCTTGCCCCGCAGGGCCTCGCCGACGGGGTCGACGAGGGTGGCGATCAGCTCGGTGGCCTGGGCCAGCGCCTCGAGGCGCTTCTCGTCGAGCCGGAGCCGGTCTTGCAGCCCCTGGCTCATGCCGGTGTCGCGACCGCGAGCGATGTCGAGGTCGTTCGCAGCGATGATGCGGGGCGCCTGCCCACGGACGGCCGCGGCGATGGCGGCGAGCCCTCGGTTCTTCACGTCGGCCGTGGCTGTCGACAGCGTCCGGGCGGCGCCTCGGGCCGCCTCCAGGGTGGCGACCAGCGCGGGGTTCAGCGTCGACGAGGCGTCAGTGACCGGTGCGGAGGCTTCGGAGAGCGACATGAGCAGATCTTACTGCCGGGGGTCTATCCCCGCAGAGCGGACCGGGCGTCGAACCAGGTGCCGATGGCGGCACCGCGCAGGGCCTCCCGCACGAGCGGAGTGGACGTCACGAGCACGGGGATGCCCGCCTCGGTGGCCAGGCGCGCGGCAGCGACCTTGGTGCCCGCTCCCCCGGTTCCGACCCCGGCCGCTCCGGCCGAGCCGAAGGTGACGCCGGCGAGCTCGTCTCCGTGCGCGACGTCGACGATCCTGATGGCGCCGGCCTCGTGGGGCGGCTTCGTGTAGAGAGCGTCGACGTCCGAGAGCAGCACGAGCAGGTCGGCTTCGACGAGCGTCGACACGAGCGCGGCGAGGCGGTCGTTGTCGCCGAAGCGGATCTCATGCGTCGCGACGGTGTCGTTCTCGTTGACGATCGGGAGGATGCGCAGCTTGAGGAGCCGCTCCATGGCGCGCTGGGCGTTCGAGCGGTGGGTCGGGTTGTCGATGTCGCTCGCGGTCAGGAGCACCTGGCCGGCCACGATCGAGAACCGCCGCAGGCTCTCCTGGTAGCGGTAGATCAGGATGTTCTGGCCGACGGCCGCCGCCGCCTGCTGCGTGGCGAGGTCGGTCGGCCGCGAGTCGAGCCGCAGGTAGGGCATTCCGGTCGCGATCGCACCGGACGACACGAGGATCACCTCGGCGCCGCGGCCGTAGGCCTCGGCCAGGGCGTCGACCAGGGGGCCGATCTGGTCGGCGTTCTCACCGCTGATCGACGACGACCCGACCTTCACGACGACGCGACGGGCCCGCGGGATGTCACCACGCGTCCGGATCGGGCCGTGGCCGATCTCCGCGGATGCGGCGGCAGGCCTTGAGGTCTCGGCGTCGGTGCTGCTGGTCACGCTCGACCGTCGTCCTCTCGACCTGAGGTCGCGTCGACCGTGTCGTCGGCGGCGTCCGTGGACCCGTCGGCCGCGTCGACGGACTCGTCGTCGAACCCCTCCTCGCCGTGGCGGATGGCCGGGTCGACCTCGAAGCCGTCGTCGTCGGTCCAGAGCCCCGCGGCGCGCTCGCGCATCAGCTCCGCGCGGGCGTCGGCCTTCGCGTCCATGCGGGCGAAGTACTCCTCGCGGCGCTCGTTGCGGGTCTGGCGCGACGACTGGTGGAGGCGGGGATCGGTCCCGCGGGCTGCGGTCATCAGCTCGGCGGTCGACGTGAGTGTCGGCTCCCAGTCGAAGACGATGCCGCCGGCGCCGCCGATGACGACGGTCGAACCGGCCACGGCGCCGGCCTTGAACAGACGGTCCTCGACGCCGAGCTTGTTGAGGCGGTCGGCCAGGAAGCCCACGGCCTCCTCGTTGTTGAAGTCGGTCTGCATGACCCAGCGCTCGGGCTTGATGCCGCGGATGCGGTAGATGTTGCCGTACGAGCCGCCCTCGACGATGACCTCGAACTTCGACTCGTTGACCGCCCTGGGGCGGATGACGATGCGGGGGCGAGCCAGCTGCTCGGCGGCGCGTGCGGCGCGGTCGGCTTCGACGACCTCGGCCAGCGCGAACGACAGCTCGCGGAGTCCTTCGCGTGACACCGCGGAGATCTCGAAGACCCGATAGCCCTGGCCCTCGAGATCGGCGCGGACGAAGTCGGCCAGCTCGCGGGCCTCGGGCACGTCGATCTTGTTCAGCACGACCATCTGGGCGCGCTCGAGAAGCGGCAGCTGCCCGGCGGGGACCTCGTAGGCGGCCAGCTCGCGCTTTAGGGTCTCGAGGTCGGTGAGCGGGTCGCGGCCGGGCTCGAGCGTGGCGCAGTCGAGCACGTGCAGCAGCGCCGAGCACCGCTCGACATGGCGCAGGAACTCGAGTCCGAGCCCCTTGCCCTCGCTCGCTCCCTCGATCAGGCCGGGGACGTCGGCGATCGTGTAGCGGGTGGCCGCCGACTCGACGACGCCGAGGTTCGGGTGCAGCGTGGTGAAGGGGTAGTCGGCGATCTTCGGCTTCGCGGCGCTCATGGCCGCCACGAGGCTCGACTTGCCGGCCGACGGGTAGCCGACGAGCGCGACGTCGGCGACGACCTTGAGCTCGAGCTGGACGTCGCCGCCCCAGCCGGGCGTCCCGAGGAGCGCGAAGCCGGGGGCCTTGCGCTTGGTCGACGAGAGGGCCGCGTTGCCGAGACCGCCGATGCCGCCCTCGGCCACGACGTAGCGGAGCCCCGCCTCGTTCATGTCGATGAGCTCGTTGCCGTCTTCGTCGGTGACGACGGTTCCGACCGGCACCTCGAGCTCGAGCTCTTCGCCGTTGTTGCCGGCCCGGTGGTCGCCCATGCCGGGGCCGCCGTTGGCGCTCGACCGGTGCGGGTTGCGGTGGAAGCCGAGCAGCGTGGTGACGTCGTTGGTCGAGACGAGGACGATATCGCCGCCGTGCCCGCCGGTGCCGCCGTCGGGGCCGGCCAGCGGCTTGAACTTCTCGCGCTTGACCGACACGCAGCCGTTCCCGCCGTTGCCCGCCTTGAGGTGGAGCGACACGTGGTCGACGAATGTGGCCATGGGGAGGTTTCTCAGTCTGTTGGAGTGATGCGAAAAGCAGAAGGATGGGCGAGCGAACACGCTGCCCATCCGTCTGCGGGTGCTGGCGCGTAGACCCGGCTTGCGACGCCGGTCGACCGGAGCCTGTCGAAGGTCCGGCGCCGCATGGCGCGTCCGCGCGCTAGAGCGCGGTGATGTTGACGACCTTGCGGCCGCCCTTGGCGCCGAACTCGACGCTGCCTGCGGCGAGGGCGAAGAGGGTGTCGTCGCCGCCGCGGCCGACGTTCACGCCGGGGTGGAAGTGGGTGCCGCGCTGGCGGACGAGGATCTCGCCGGCCGAGACGACCTGGCCGCCGAAGCGCTTGACGCCGAGGCGCTGCGCGTTCGAGTCGCGGCCGTTACGGGTGGATGATGCGCCCTTTTTGTGTGCCATGAGTCAGCTCCTCGACTAGTTGGTGGTGATCTTGGTGATCTTGACGCGGGTCAGGTCGGCACGGAAGCCCATGCGACGCTTGTAGCCGGTCTTGTTCCTGTAGTTCTGGATCACGATCTTCGGGCCGCGGAGGTCGTTCAGGACCTCGCCCTCGACGGTGACCGTGCCGAGCTGGTCGCCCGAGAGGATGGTGTCGCCGTCGACGTGCAGGACGGGGACGAACGAGACGGTGTCGGACTCGGCGGCCTTGAGACGGTCGACGGTCAGAATCGTTCCGACCTCGACCTTCTCCTGACGGCCGCCGGCGCGCACGATTGCGAAAGCCATGGGTACTCCAAAGATGGGGGCGATGCCCGAAAGAGCGGGCTGGGGGCGGCGCCGCGAGCGCACACCAAAGATCTAGGCTACCGGCCCCCGTAAGGGCAGTCAAACGACTGAGGGTACGATGCCCGGGTGACCATCCTGATCGACCAGCCGATGTGGCCTGCCCACGGCACCCTGTGGTCGCACATCGTCAGCGACGCCTCGTACGACGAGCTGCACTCCTTCGCGCTCGCTCACGGCATCCCGCGGCGAGCCTTCGACCACGACCACTACGACGTCCCGGCCGACCGCTACGACGAGCTCGTCACCGCCGGCGCGACCGCGGTCGGCGGCAAGGAGCTCGCGGTGCGCCTGCAGGCGAGCGGCCTCCGCGTGCCGCAGTGGCGCAAACGGCAGCTCGGCCGAGCTCGCTAGACGCCTCGCGAGCCGCGAGCATCCGCGCTCTGCGGTCAGCGGTCAGCGGTCAGCGCCCTTCGGGCGGCGCGAACCTCGACAGGTCGGGGGCGGGGTGCGCCGAGGGCGCGGGCGCGTCGACCGGGGCCGCGTCGAGCGAGGGCGCGGCGAAGAGGGGCACCGCGACGGGCGCGGCCGCGGCCGACGCCGAGCCGGGCACGGGCGCAGGAACTCCGACCCCGGCCGCGGGTGCCCCGACGGTCTGCTCGTCGGGCAGTCCGGCGGCGGGCTCGGCCTCGGCCGCGAGTTCCTGCACCCGCTGCCCTTCGAGGCTCTGCGCGTCGAGGCCTCGCTCGTCGAGGGCCTGCTGGTCGCGGGCCTGCTCGTCGAGGCGCCCGCCCCACAGCCACGCGAGGACCGCTCCCCCGGCGAACACGGCGGTGAGCTCGAGGCCCGACGACAGCGGCACGAACACGGAGTCGAGGACGACGGTCGAGGCGGTCCCCTCCGGCAGCGACGTCGCCAGGCCGACGACGGCGAGGACGACCGTGCCGCACCCTCCGGCTGCGACTGCGCGCACGAGCACGAGCGGGAGGCGGGCGGGGCGCGCGAACGGGTAGACGAAGGTCGCCGCGAGGAAGACGGCGATGTAGAACGGGAGGGGATCCAGGACGACTGCACCGAGGAAGAGCCCGATCGGCGACTCCTCGAAGCCGCTGGCGTAGTACGACGGCTGGTAGTGGACGGCGTTGCCGATGAGGTCGACGAAGGCCACGAGGAACCGCACCACGATCAGGACGCCCACGGCGACAGCCGCGGCCACGATGGTCTCTGCCGTGGCACCCCACTGCCGCACCCCCGGGCCGGACGGTGCACGCCGGCGCGCCCACGACCCGCGCGGACCGGTCGGCGCATGCGGAGCCCTGTGCTCGTCGTCGCTGTTGCTCACGCCTGTACTATCCCACCCCTGAACCGCTGAGGGGTCGCTCCCTGTCGTGCCAGGTGGGCCTGGCAGACAACGAGCGACCCCTCAGCGGCCTGGGTGGGGCCAGCTCAGATCAAGCCGTCGCCGTCGCCGTCGGCAGGAGCCGAGACGGTGCCGGAGCTCGAGGCGCGGCGCGAGCGGCTGCGGCCCTGGCCGGGCTGCTTCGGCTCGGGCAGCGCGCCCAGCACGGAGTCCAGGATCTGCTCGGCGTCGTGCGTCGAGATGCGGCGCGGGGCGCGCTCGACCTTGGCCAGCGGGATGTCGAGGATCGCGACCGTGGCGGCCTCGGGCTGGACGACCGTGGCCTGCGAACGACGCGAACCCGTGCTCGTGGGCTCGGGGGCGACGTCGGCCACCGGGGTCTCGGGCTGAGCGGCCTTTGCCTCGGCGACCTTGTCGACCGGGGCGGACGCCGCGACGGGGAGGTCGATGACGGCAGGGGCCTCGACGGCGGCATCGGACTCGGGGGCCTGACCGCCTGCGGAGGCACGACGACCACGACCACGGCGCGAGCGGCCCGAGCCGGCGGAGGGAGCCTCGTCGGCCTCGGCCGCCGGAGCCTCGTTCCCGGGCGCCTCGGCGACGATCGCGTCGATTGCGGCCTCGACGGCGGCTGCCGCCTCGGACACGCTCGTCGGAGCCTCGTCACCGTGCGGGACGGTCGAGGCGGCGATCTTGGCGAGGGCGTTCTTCACGTCGTCGGTGATGGCGTGGATGGTGCCGGTGGCCGGGTGAGCCTCCGAGCCGCCGCGGTTCTGCGGGCCCTTCGAGCCGGACGTGCTGCCGTTCGAGGCCTTGGCCCGACGACGCTCCTGCGAGCGCTGGCGGTTCTGCTGCTGCTGCTCCTGCGCCTGCTGGCGGTCGACGCCGATCTCCTGGAACGACTCCATGAGGCCGAGGCCGAGCTTCTTGCGCGTCATCTGCACGAGGCCGAGCGAGGTGACCTCGGCGACCTGGTGCTTGGTGCGGTCGCGGCTCAGGCACTCGATGAGGCGGCGGAGCACGAGGTCGCGGTTCGACTCGAGCACCATGTCGATGAAGTCGACGACGATGATGCCGCCGATGTCGCGGAGGCGGAGCTGGCGGACCAGCTCCTCGGCCGCCTCGATGTTGTTCTTGGTGACGGTCTCTTCGAGGTTGCCACCCGACCCGACGAACTTGCCGGTGTTGACGTCGACGACGGTCATGGCCTCGGTGCGGTCGATGACGAGGGATCCGCCCGAGGGCAGCCAGACCTTGCGGTCGAGCGCCTTGTCGATCTGCTCGTTGAGCCGGTACTCGTCGAACGAGTCCTTGTCGCCCTCGTACGCCTTGACGCGGTCGAGGAGGTCGGGCGCGACGGCCGTCAGGTAGGTCTCGATGGTCTCGCGCGCCTCGTCGCCGTCGATGACGAGCTCGTGGAAGTCCTCGTTGAAGACGTCGCGGACGATCTTGATCAGCAGGTCGGGCTCGGAGTGCAGGAGGTTCGGGGCGTTGCCGGCCTCGACCTTCTTCGAGATGTCGGCCCACTGGTTCAGGAGGCGCTTGACGTCGAGCGTCAACTGCTCTTCGGTCGCGCCCTCGGCGGCCGTGCGCACGATGACGCCCGTGTTCTCGGGCAGGGCCTCCTTGAGGATCTTCTTGAGGCGGGCGCGCTCGGTGTCGGGCAGCTTGCGGCTGATGCCGTTCATCGAGCCGTTCGGCACGTAGACGAGGAAGCGCCCCGGCAGCGAGATCTGGCTCGTGAGACGGGCGCCCTTGTGGCCCACCGGGTCTTTGGTCACCTGAACGAGCACTCGGTCGCCGGGCTTGAGCGCGAGCTCGATGCGGCGGGGCTGGTTGCCGTGCTCGACGTTGTCCCAGTCGACCTCGCCCGAGTACAGGACGGCGTTGCGGCCGCGCCCGATGTCGACGAAGGCGGCCTCCATGCTCGGCAGGACGTTCTGCACACGGCCGAGGTAGACGTTGCCGATGAGCGAGACGTTCTGCGACTTGGCGACGTAGTGCTCCGCGAGGATGCCGTCCTCGAGCACGCCGATCTGGATGCTGTCGCCCTGCGAGCGGACGACCATCTTGCGGTCGACGCTCTCGCGGCGGGCGAGGAACTCGGCCTCCGTCACGACCGGACGGCGGCGGCCGGCGTCGCGGCCGTCGCGACGGCGCTGCTTCTTGGCCTCGAGGCGGGTGGAGCCCTTGACACGCTGCGGCTCGGTGATGAGCTCGGGCTCAGGGCGCTCGCGCGGCTCCCGGCCGGCCCGCGAGCGGGTGCGGCTGGAGGTGACCTCGTCGGAGCCGTCGCCGGCCCCGCCGGTGCGGCCCCGCGAGCGACGGCGCGGGCCGCCCTGCTCGTAGTCGTCGTCCGGCTCGGGAAGCGCCGGCAGGGGCGAGATCTCGGGGGCGTGGAAGAAGAGGCTCGTCGTGGTGAGCGGCGCTTCGAAGGGCGACGTCGAGGCCGGCGTCGAGACCGCCGGGACGACGGGCGACGAGTCGGCCTCGTCGCGCTCGATGGTCTCGGTGTCGATGAGGTGCTCGGGCGTCTGCGCGCCCTCGGTGTCGGTAGTCACTGCGGTTGCCTCCTGGGGCACGTGTGGAGCCGCGGCCGGGGCCGTGGCGGCCTCCAGGGCAGCGAATGATTCGGAAGCGGGCTGCGCGGGCGGCTGGGCCTGGCGCGACCGGAAGCCGGCGAACAAGCGGCTTCGCTTCTTGGGTGTGTTCTCTTTTTTGT
Organism: Frondihabitans sp. OV104; assembly: GCF_057787745.1. Classification (NCBI taxonomy): domain Bacteria; kingdom Bacillati; phylum Actinomycetota; class Actinomycetes; order Micrococcales; family Microbacteriaceae; genus Frondihabitans; species Frondihabitans sp. OV104. The sequence continues at coordinate 543,333 of NZ_CM173541.1, read as the reverse complement.
CCACCATCGGTGGTGCAACTCCTCGCCCCGGGTCGCCTTCTCTAGTGCCGAAGGCGCCTTCGGGAATTCGTGTGCGCAGCGTCTGTGCGATGTCGATCGACCCCTGGTCGATGCGAGTCGCTCCCCTGCGAAATCTCGTCTGTCACGCGAGCCGCTCGGCCCGGTGGAAATCTGTGTGTCACTTCAGTACCGACTGCCACCGTTATCGGCGCCACGGTCGGAAACCTTCCCGGCTCTCACCCTGGGACTGTCCCGATTATCGCACGGAAGGCCTCCGGAGGCAGATTCGGCGCATGTCATAATCCCAGGGTGTCGTCACCAAGCCCTGCCCGCGTCCGTGTTCTGGCCCCGATCCTGCTGATCGTGGCCGGGCTGATCGGCTTCTTCGGCTCGTTCAAGCTGGTGGTCGAGAAGTACGAGCTGCTCGAGCACCCGAACCAGGCCCTCGGCTGCGACATCAACCCCTTCGTGTCGTGCTCGACGGTCATCGACTCGACGGTCTCGCACCTCTTCGGGTTCCCGAATCCGATCATCGGCGTCGCCGGCTTCATGATTCCGATCACCCTCGGCGCCGCGATGCTGGCCGGCGCGACGTTCTCGCGCTGGTTCTGGAACGCTGCGAACGTCGGCTTCTTCCTGGCCTGGGCGTTCATCACGTTCCTGTTCACGCAGACCGTGTTCGTCATCGGCGCTCTGTGCCCCTGGTGCATGCTCGTCTGGTCGGCGACCATCCCGCTGTTCTGGATCTTCACGGTCTGGAACCTGGCGAACGGCCGGATCACGAAGAACCAGCGTGTCCGGACCGCGATGCGCGCGTTCCTGCCGTTCTCCTGGGTGATCCCGCTGGTGAACTACGCGGTCATCGCGGTCATCATCATCACGCACTTCCCGACGCTGCTCACGGTGCTCTTCTCCTAGTCGACATCGGCACTGAGGCTTTTGCCAGCGAATCCATCACCCGTCACCGTAGGGTCCTGCCCGAGCTGGCTCCGGGCTACGCTCGTTGCTGGACAGCCGACGAATTCCGCAGATCTGAGGACCAATGACCCCGCCCCCTGAAAACGGACCCACGAAGCGCGACCGCCGCGAAGACGCCCGCGAGAAGGCCCGCGTCGCCCGCGAGGCGGCCGCCCGCAAGCGCCGACGCAACCGCTTCTTCCTCGGAGGCGGCATCGGCCTGGGCGTGGTCGCCCTCGCGGTCATCGTGACGCTCGTCATCATGAACTCGATCACGCCGGCCGGCCCCGGCCCCAAGAACATGGCCTCCGGCGGCATCCTTCTGCAGGGCGACGCCAAGACCAGCGAGATCTCCGCGGTCACGACGAAGGCGGTCGCCGCCGGCGCATCCACCACGGCGACCGACCAGTCGAAGCTCAAAGACACGGTGAACATCACGGTGTACCTCGACTACCAGTGCCCGTACTGCAACCAGTTCGAGACGGCCAACGAGTCGCAGATCAAGACCTGGCTCCAGAAGGGCGCCATCACCTACGAGGTCCACCCGATCTCGATCCTCGACGCCTCCTCGCTCGGCAACAGGTACGCGACCCGCGCGGCCAACGCCGCCATGTGCGTCGCCAACTTCGAACCCGACAAGTTCCTGGACGTCAACACGGCGCTCTACGCGAACCAGCCTGCGGAGCAGACGAAGGGCATGTCCGATACGAAGCTCAAGAGCATCATCAGCAAGGCCGGGGCGACAGCCTCGGGTATCTCGTCGTGCATCACCGATGAGTCGTTCAAGTCGTTCGTCAGTCAGCAGACTACAGACGCCCTGAGCAAGAAGCTGCCGAACTCGTCGATCGCGAAGCTCACCGGCACCCCGACGGTCATCGTCAACGGCGCCCAGTACTCGGGTTCGCTCACCGACGCCTCGACGTTCTCCTCGTTCGTCGCCAGTCAGGCCTCGACGAACTGAGTCGGGTGACTTACGAGAAGGCCCCGCACCTCCGAGGAGGTGCGGGGCCTTCTGCCGAGCGGGTGGCCTACGTGAACCAGAGGCCGAGCTCGCGCGTGGCCGACTCGACCGAGTCGCTGCCGTGCACGAGGTTCTGCTGCACCTTGAGGCCCCAGTCGCGGCCCAGGTCGCCGCGGATGGTGCCGGGCGCGGCCGTCGTCGGGTCGGTGGCACCGGCGAGCGAGCGGAATCCGGCGATGACGCCGTTGCCCTCGATGCGGAGGGCGACGATCGGACCCGACTCCATGAACTCGACGAGCGGCTCGTAGAACGGCTTGCCGACGTGCTCCTCGTAGTGCGCGGCGAGGAGCTCGCGATCGGCTTCGACGAGCTTGATGTCGACGAGGCCGTAGCCCTTCGCCTCGATGCGGCGGAGGATCTCGCCGGTCAGGTTGCGGGCTACTCCGTCGGGCTTGACGAGGACCAGGGTTTCTTCGAGATCGGACACTGTGGCTCCTTTGTGAGGGGTCGGATTTGCGGTGGGTCGGCCGGAGAGGGTCAGGCCTGGTAGGTGCGCGGGTCGATGCCGGGGTGCTCGGCCATCCACTGACGCAGGGCCGCGTTGCGGCGGTCGATCGTGATGCCCTTGTAGAGGCAGAAGATCCAGATGGCGATGAAGATCGCCGCGACGACCCACATCAGCACGACGAGCAGGCCCGTGAGGGCGAGCAGCACCTGCAGCACGCAGCCGAGCACGACGCCGGCGCGGTAGCGCAAGGTGGCCGCGGTCACGATCATGAGCGCGAAGAATCCCAGACCACCGCCGATGGCGACGGACCAGGGCAGGATCCCGGCACCGCCGACGTTCAGCACGACGAAGAACAGCACGCACGCCTCGAGCACCAGCATGATCGAGAGGAGGCTCTCGGTCAGCGAGCGGTCGCGACGAGCACGGGGAGTCCGGCCGCGCGGGCTGCCCTGCGGAGTGGACTGCGGCTCGCTGGTCACGGTGCTCACTTCTCTCGCTCTTCTGCCGTCAGGGCGATGACCTCGCCCACCAGCGTGATGGAGCCGGTCACGACCACGCCGCCCTTCTCCGACTCGTCGGCGAGATCACGGGCGATCGAGAGCGCCGAGACGACGTTGGTCTCGACCGTGACCCGGTCGGGCCCCACGATACCGACTGCGACCTGGGCGAGGTCGTCGGCATCGATGGCGCGATCGGAGTCGGTCTGCGTGATGACGAACTGCTCGACGACGGGCGCGAGCGCGCGGATGATCCCGGCGGCGTCCTTGTCGGCCAGCACGGCGAGCACGGCGACGACCCGGTCGAAGTCGAAGAACTCCCCCAGTGCCTGCGCCAGCGAGTGCGCCCCGTGCGGGTTGTGGGCCGCGTCGACGAGGATCGTCGGCGACGTGGCGAGGATCTGCAGGCGGCCCGGCGAGGTCGCATCGGCGAGGCCCGCGGCGAGGATCTCGGCATCGAGCGGCTGGCTACCGCTGCCGAGGAACGACTCGACGGCGGCGATGGCGACGGCCGCGTTCTGCGCCTGGTGGCGTCCGAACAGCGGAAGCGGAACGTCGTCGTAGCGGCCGGCGATGCCCTGCACCGAGATGACCTGACCGCCGACGGCTACCGCCGATGACAGCACCTCGAATCCGGCACCCTCCGACGCGAAGGTCGACTCGGTGAGCTCGGCGGCGCGCTGCAGCTCGGCGAGGGCCTCGGGCACCTGGGCCGCCGAGACGACGTTCGCCGCGGGCTTGATGATGCCCGACTTGGTCCGGGCGATCTCGAGCACGGTGGAGCCGAGCCGCTTGGTGTGGTCGAGCGCGATCGGCGTGAACACCGCGACCTGGCCGTCGGCGACGTTGGTGCTGTCCCACTCGCCCCCCATGCCGACCTCGAGCACGACGACGTCGACAGGCGAGTCGGCGAACGACGCGAACGCGAGCACGGTGAGCGCCTCGAAGAAGGTGAGGGGCGCTTCGGCCGCGGCCGTGAGCTCGGTGTCGACCATGAGGAGGTAGGGCTGGATGTCGGCCCAGTTAGCCGCGAGGGCGGCGTCGCTGATCGACTCCCCGTCGATGACGATGCGCTCGTTGACCCGCACGAGGTGAGGCGACGTCATGAGGCCGGTGCGGAGACCGTAGGCGCGGAGGATGCTCTCGATCATGCGGCTGGTCGAGGTCTTGCCGTTCGTCCCGGTGATGTGGATCACCGGGTAGCTGCGCTGAGGGTCGCCGAGCAGCTCGACGGCGCGGCGGGTGGCGCCGAGGCGCGGCTGCGGCGCGTTCTCGCCGACGCGGGCCAGGAGCTCCTCGTAGACGAGGCGCGCGGCCGCGGCGTCCTCGGACTCGTCGACGGGCACCTCGTCGGCACGGTCGTCGTGGTCGCGCTCGTCGTCGTCGCCCATGTCGGCGAAGTCGCCGAAGTCGTCGCGCGTGCCGAAGACGTCGGGCAGCGAGCCCGGGTCGACGGTCTCGTCGTCGTCGTGGTCGAAACGGCCGGGGGTGTCACTCATGGCGGGAGACCTTCACAGTCACTGCAGAATCGGAGCCCACCGGGACGGCATCGGAGGCCGTGCCGGAGGAGGAGATGTCGAGCAGGTCGACCTCGAGGCCGAGCGTCAGCGTCTCGCGCATGATCAGCTCGCGGTGGGCCTCGACGGCCGCCTCGGCCTGGGCGTCGACGCCGAGGGTGAGGCGGATGCGATCGCTCACGTCGAGGCCGGCGCTCTTACGGGCGGCCTGGACGGCGCGGATCACGTCGCGCGCGAGGCCCTCGGCCTCGAGCTCGGGGGTGGTCTGCGTGTCGAGCAGCACGAAGCCGCCGTCGCCGACGAAGGCGATCGCCCGCGTCGGGTCGCCGACGGTGAGCTCGAGCGAGAACTCGCCGGGGAGCAGCTCGATGCCTCCCACGACGACGTTCTCGCCGGCGGCGCTCCAATCGCCCTTCTTGGCGGCCGGGATGACCTGCTGCACCTGCTTGCCGATGCGCGGGCCGGCGGCGCGCGCGTTGACGGTGAGCTTGCGGGTCACGCCATAGGCCCCGAGCGACTCCTCGCTCAGGCGGTCGAGCACGACGGCCTTGACGTTGAGCTCGTCGCGCAGGATCGCCGCGTACGGCTCGAGGGCGTCGGGGTCGTGCGTCACGACGGTGATCGCGCTCAGGGGAAGGCGCACGCGGAGGCCGGTCGCCTTGCGGAGGGCGAGGCCCGACGAGGCGATGGCGCGGACGCCGTCCATGGCGGCGGCGAGTGCGCGTTCCTGCGGGAAGAGCTCGGCGTCGGGCCAGTCGGTCAGGTGCACGCTCCGCCCGCCCGTGAGCCCCTGCCAGACCTCCTCGGTCACGAGCGGAGCCAGAGGCGCGGCGACCCGGGTGACCGTCTCGAGCACCGTGTACAGGGTGTCGAAGGCGTCTCGGTCGTCGCCCGACCAGAAGCGGTCGCGCGAGCGGCGGACGTACCAGTTGGTCAGCACGTCGGCGAAGTCGCGCAGCTTGGCCGTGGCGAGCGGGGAGTCGAGCGCCTCGAGGTCGGCGGCGACGTCGACGATCAGGTCGTGCGTCTTGGCGAGCAGGTAGCGGTCGAGCACGTCGGTCGAATCGGTGCGCCAGGTCGGCTCGTGGCCCTTGGAGTACAGCGTGAAGAAGTAGTACGTCGACCACAGGGGCAGCAGGAACTGCCGCACGCCCTCGCGGATCCCCTCTTCGGTGACGACGAGGTTGCCGCCGCGGATGACGCTCGACGACATCAGGAACCAGCGCATCGCGTCGGCTCCGTCGCGGTCGAACACCTCGTTGACGTTGGGGTAGTTGCGGAGGCTCTTCGACATCTTCTGACCGTCCGAGCCGAGCACGATGCCGTGGCTGATGACGTTCGAGAACGCCGGGCGGTCGAACAGGCCCGTCGAGAGCGCGTGCATGACGTAGAACCAGCCGCGGGTCTGGCCGATGTACTCGACGATGAAGTCGGCGGGGTTGTGGCTGTCGAACCACTCCTGGTTCTCGAACGGGTAGTGCACCTGCGCGAACGGCATGGAGCCGGAGTCGAACCAGACGTCGAAGACGTCGTCGATCCGGCGCATGGTCGAGCGCCCGGTCGGGTCGTCGGGGTTCGGGCGGGTGAGGTCGTCGATGAACGGCCGGTGCAGGTCGGGCTCGCCCTCGGCGTTCAGCGGCAGGCGCCCGAAGTCGCGCGCGAGGTCGGCGAGCGAGCCGTAGACGTCGACGCGCGGGTACTCGGGGTCGTCACTGCGCCAGACCGGGATCGGCGAGCCCCAGTAGCGGTTGCGCGACACCGACCAGTCGCGGGCGTTCTCGACCCACTTGCCGAACTGGCCGTGCTTGACGTTCTCGGGAACCCAGGTGATCTGCTCGCCCAGGTCGACCATGCGGTCGCGGTAGTCGGTGACGCGCACGAACCACGACGAGACGGCCTTGTAGATCAGCGGATTGCGGCAGCGCCAGCAGTGCGGGTAGCTGTGTTCGTAGCTGGCCTGGCGCAGCAGGCGCCCCTCGGCCTTCAGCTGCTGCGTGAGCGGCTTGTTGGCGTCGAACACCTGCAGGCCTGCCACGTCGCCGAACATCGGCAGGAATCGGCCCCCGTCGTCGACCGAGATCAGCACGGGGATGCTCGCGGCCGCGCAGACCAGCTGGTCGTCCTCGCCGTAGGCGGGCGCCTGGTGCACGATTCCGGTGCCCTCGCCGGTGGCGACGTACTCGGCGACGAGGATCTGCCACGCGTTCTCGGTGCCCCACTTCTCGGTGTCGGCGTAGAAGTCCCACAGGCGGTCGTAGCGCACGCCCTCGAGCTCCGCACCCGGCAGCGTCCGCGTCACAGCGGCCAGGGCGTCGTCCGCCGAGTCGTAGCCCAGGTCTCTCGCATACGCGGCGACCGTGTCGGTCGCGAGCAGGAACTGGCTGACCCCGTCCTCCGATCCGTCCGACGCGCCGTTCGGCCCCGACGGCAGCACGGCGTACTCGATGGCGGGGCCCACGGCGAGCGCCAGGTTGGTCGGCAGCGTCCACGGGGTCGTCGTCCAGGCGAGCGCCTTCACGCCGGTGAGACCGAGGGCCTCCGCCTTCGCGCCGTCGAGCGGGAAGGTGACGGTGACCGTCTGGTCTTGGCGCATCTTGTAGACGTCGTCGTCCATGCGCAGCTCGTGGTTCGACAGCGGGGTCTCGTCGTGCCAGCAGTACGGCAGCACTCGGAAGCCCTCATAGGCGAGGCCCTTGTCGTAGAGCGTCTTGAAGGCCCAGAGCACGCTCTCCATGAAGGTGACGTCGAGGGTCTTGTAGTCGTTCTCGAAGTCGACCCAGCGCGCCTGGCGGGTGACGTACTCCTGCCACTCCCCCGTGTACTCGAGCACGCTCCTGCGGGCGGCGGCGTTGAACTCGGCGACGCCCATGTCGTCGATCTCGTGCTTCTCGGTGATGCCGAGCTGGCGCATCGCCTCGAGCTCGGCGGGGAGTCCGTGGGTGTCCCAGCCGAAGCGGCGGTGAACCTGCTTGCCGCGCATGGTCTGGAATCGCGGGAAGACGTCTTTGGCGTAGCCGGTCAGCAGGTGGCCGTAGTGCGGCAGGCCGTTGGCGAAGGGCGGGCCGTCGTAGAAGACCCACTCGTCGGCACCCTGGCGCTGGTCGATGGACGCCTGGAAGGTGTCGTCGCCCTTCCAGAACGCGAGGATGCCCTGCTCGATGGCGGGGAAGCTCGGCGATGCCGGGACGGTTCGCGCGGGGACGTTCTTACGGTCGGCCATGGTCAACTCCAGTGCAGATGCGTGGTTCTTGCTTCTCGCACGAGGACGCCCGCCGGAGACTGCCGGAGGTCGCGGTACCACCCCGCTTGCCCTCCCGCGGTGGCGAGGGCCCCTTCTTCTGCGGCTGTGACGGGCCTGCCCCGCTCGGGTCTAATGGAGCACGCCTGGTGCGGCGTACGCGTTCTTCCGAGTGCTCCCCGGTGATGGCCGGATCGATGCTCGCCCGAGTCTACCTGAGACGAGGTGACCCTCGTGGAGGGGCGTGACTTCAGCTCTCGGCGGTCCGCGGCTACCACCTCGGCGCTACGCCGAGAGCGGAACGGGGGCGGCGGATGTCCCCCGAAGCACGGACATATCGCGCGTCATTGTCCCCGAAAAGTACGACAGACAGCCCGTATCAGTCCCCCAAAGCGGGGATTTGTTCACCTTTCACCCCATGTCTAAGGTTGAGCGATCAACGAGGCGCTCACCACGCTTCGCCTTCACTTGTCGCGCTGGATCAGGCGCGTGACCTCGCGGCGCGTTCGGGCGCGCCCAGCTAGGAGACACTTCCGTGAGCTTTGACAAGAAACAGCCCTTCGAGATGAAGCGGCGCACGAAGCGAAGCGCGCTCGCGCTCGGCCTGGCGATCCTCGTCGCGGCCCCGCTGGCGAGCGGCGTGCAGCTGGCGCTCCCCGCCCCGCGCGCCGAGGCGGCCACCGTCGAGAAGGAGTCTCCGGACTTCGCGTCCGAGGTCTACGGCGATGCCTGGGACTACAGCAACTCCGGCGACGTGAACACCAACGCCGGTCGCACCCGCGGCATGAGCGTGTCGGGCGGCAAGCTGCACGTCAAGGTGGTCGGCGGCGACTACTTCTCGCCCGTCAACACCGTGCCCGGCGCCCTCTCGTACGGCCGCGACGGCAACAAGAGCCCCGTCAGCACGAGCCGCTACAACCACATGTCGTTCGAGATGACCCAGCCCGACAACGGCGTCGGCGCCATCTACTGGTTCACCTGCACCTCGATGCTCGCCACCTGCGCGGGCGGGCAGACCTTCAAGCTCTACCCGGGCACGCACGTCTACGACTTCGACCTCACCGCCAAGTCGACCGTCGGAGCCAAGAAGGCCTGGAAGGGCTCGCGCGTCGTCGGCATGCGCGTCGTCCCCTCCGTGACCGGATCCAAGACCAAGGTCATCTCGACGGCGTTCAACTGGATGCGCATCTATGACGACGTCACCACGCACGGCGCCTACCCGCCCGGCACCTACGACGACTTCTCGGTCAAGCCGCGCCCCCAGCCGGTCGTCGACAGCCCCAACACCACGCAGGGCAAGGACATCACTTCGGCCGAGGGCCTGCAGCAGTGGGTCTTCACCGGCGGCCGCGTCGCCGGCGTCGGCGTGAAGAACGCCACGGTCAAGTCGTACAGCTCGAAGGGCATGACCGCGACGAACTCCGGCTCGAAGCGGAACGATCCCGAGGTGCTCCTGGCGTCGCGCGCCTTCCCCGGCAGCAAGTACCGCTACCTGTCCATCGCCATGAAGTACGACGGCGGCTTCTCGCTCTCGTCGAACTCCGGCGGCGGCAAGATGGCCCGCTGGATCTGGGGCGTCAAGGGCACCTCCGTCTCGCAGGAGAGCAACGACATCGTCACCTACTCGGGCGCGAACGCCGGCACGATCAACGTCGACCTCGCCAAGGGCTCCGTGCTCGACGAGAACTCGAAGGCTCCGCGCCAGGGCTGGGCGGGCAAGACGATCACGTCGCTCCGCTTCGACCCCAATGAAGATCCGGGCGCCGCCACCTGGCACCTGCTCGCGCTGCACCTCCGTGCGGCTCCCGCGGCGAAGGCCAAGACGACGATCCAGTTCCACGATGCGGGCTGGGTCGCCGGAACCACCGCCACGATCAAGGTCGGCAAGAACGCCCCCGGCGGAACGGGCTACAAGACCGTCGCCTCGAAGATCTCGGTGGCGAAGGGCGTCAACTCGTTCGCCTGGAAGCTCGGCTCGCTCTCGGCTGGCGCGTACCACGTGCAGGTCACCCTCAACCACCCGGACGGCACCGCTGCGCTCGCCTACTCGAAGGCCGCGATCACGATGTCCAAGTAGGCACAGCGTCGAAGGAGGAGTCATCCTGCACTGTCTGCACCCGGCCGCTCGCGACCGGGTGCAGACTCGTCTGCATGACGACACCTGATGCCTCGCCCGACACGTCCAAGCCGGAGAGCAACACGACCGTCATCATCGCCTTCCTGGCGAACCTGCTGGTCGCGATCGCGAAGACCGTCGCGTCGTTGATCACCGGCTCCGCGTCGATGATCGCGGAGGCCGCGCACTCGTGGGCCGACACCGGCAACGAGATCTTCCTGTTCGTCGCCGACCGACGTGGCACGCGGGCCCGCGACGACGACCACCCCCTGGGCTACGGCAAAGAGACGTACGTCTGGTCGATGTTCGCGGCGTTCGGCCTCTTCACGGTCGGCGCGGTCGTCTCGATCTACCACGGCATCTCGGAGCTCGGGGCGACCGAGGCCGACGGCGACTTCCTGATCAACTACATCGTCCTCGGCGTCGCGGCCGTGCTCGAGGGCACGTCCTTCCTGCAGGCGCTGCGCCAGGCTCGCGGCGTCGCCGCGAAGCGCCGGATCCCGGTGCTGCGGCACGTGATCGGCTCGTCGAACGCCACGCTGCGCGCCGTGTTCTTCGAAGACGCCGCGGCCCTCATCGGCCTCGTGCTCGCGTTCCTCGGGATCCTGCTGCACCAGCTCACCGGCCTCGCCGTGTTCGACGCCATCGGGTCGATCCTGGTCGGCGTGCTGCTGGGTGTGGTCGCCGTCGTGCTGATCGACCGCAACCGCCGGTTCCTGATCGGCGAGAGCCCCTCCGACGAGGTCGAGTCGACCGTGCTGCGCCGCCTCCTCGAACGCGACGACATCAACCGGGTCACCTACCTGCACACCGAGTTCGTCGGGCCGGGCCGTCTCTACCTGGTGGCAGCCGTCGACATGGTGGGCAACGCCGACGAGGAGCACGTGGCCGTCGCCCTGCGCCGCGTCGAGCGCGCGCTCGAAGAGCACGACATCGTCGAGGAGGCCGTCCTCACCCTCTCCACGCCCGACGAGTCGAGCCTGGTGCCGACGCACGACGAGGCCAGGCCGGGGTCGCTCTCGTAGCGGGTCGCAGGCGCAGGAACTGCGCCCTCCGCCGCCGCACCCCGACCATCAGCGCGACCCCGAGAGCCACGAGGCCCGTGCCCGCGGCGAGCGCTGGAGCGACCGGCGTCCCGGTGCCCGTCATCGCCAGCTCGGCGGGGTCGGCCGCCGCCCCGGCGATCGGTCCCGTCGGGGTCGCCCCTGCCGGGGTCGCCGCCGCGGCCCGACCGCCGATGAGGTCGTACGCGACGAGCGGTCCGGCGACCGAGTACCTCGGCGTCTTCGACGCGGACGGCTCCGTGGCGAAGGCCGTCAGGAGGTAAGGGCCCGCCTTCAGCGTCACCCGGGTCGACCACTCGCCGTTGCGATTCACCGTGATCCGGCCGTGGTCGGTCGGAAGGCGTCTCGAGACCGTTCCGGCGCGCGTGGGGATCTCCCCCGCCTCGATCGACGCGAAGAACGTCGGGTAGATCGTCGCGAGGCGCGCGAACGCGGATTCGGGCCGGCCCTGCAGCAGCACGATGTGGTCCCCCGGTGTGCCGGTGCCCGACACGGTGGTCGAGACATAGCCCGGCCGGCCGGCGACGGGGGCGCCGCGGAGCTGGATCCCGTCGTCGCGGACGAGGTCGACCAGGCCGACGGGGCTCTCGGTCTGCACCCGCTTCACCCGCGCGGCAGCGCCGGTCGGATCGGCTGCGGGGTGCGACCGGCGCTTCGCCCGCACGGCGTCGGCGTGGGCCGTCAGCGTCGGCGCCGCGAGAAGGCGTGCCAGCGACCCGTCAGAGCCCGGGTCGCCGAACGTCACATCGTCGAAGGAGGACGGGCGCGTGATGTCGGGTGCCACGACCGTCCCGGCCGGCGGCACGACGGTGATCGTGTGCGCATTCGACAGGTCGGACGCGTGCGTGACCGGCTCGTAGAAGTCGCCGGGCCAGTACTCGACCTGGGCGGCCGAGATGCTGACCGTCCCGTAGAGCACGGCGGCGTCGGCCCGCCAGGTGCCGTCGTCCCCGACGGTGATGTCGTTCAGCTGGCCGCCGAGGGGCTGGCTGTCGAGCTGGCCGTACTCGTCGTAGGAGGGCGCAGTTCCTGCGTCGGCGAACATCAGCAGGATGTCGTCGCCCGGGGTGCCGGTGCCCGAGACCTGGAGGATCGACGAGTAGGCCGAGTAGCCGAACGGCAGCGGCTTCACTGTGAAGCCCGATCCGTCGGCCGGCGCGCCGAGAGCGGGCGCGGCGCTCGGCTCGGCATCGAAGACGAACTCGAGGTACGTCGGCACGAGGTCGGTCGTGCCGACACTCGCGTTCACGACGGCGAGGGTGTCGTAGGGCCCGTCGGCGGGAAAGGTCACCGTCAGCGAGAAGGTCCTCGCTGTCGTGGTCATGCTCGCGTAGGGGGTGTCGCGCCGCGAGAACGCCTCCCCCACACTGACGGCGGCGCCGACCGGGGCGCGCCCCTCGACGACCACTGTGCGCGTGTCGGGGCTCTGCACGAGGCCGTCCTCGTCGGTCAGCGGGGAGGTGACCGTGAGCTCGGGACGGCGAGTGGCGGGTGCGGCTGCGCTCGAGCGCGCCGTCCGTGCCGATGCGGCGGAGGGCGCCGTCCGCGCGGATGCGGCGGCAGGTGCCGTCGGGCCGCTCGATGCCGCGGCCGTCGGGCTTCGCGTCACGGCAGCCGCCGGATCGCCCGACTCGGCGAAGGCCGAGACGGCGCCGAGCGCGCTCGCGCCGAAGACCAGCAGGAGTACGGCGGGCAGCGCGACGGCGGCCCGGAAGCTCGGGTTCTTCACGGGTGTCGGGTGGCTCTCGGCGTGGGTCGCGGGAACAGCCCCGCGCTCCGGCCCACCGCGAGCGAGGAAGACCGCCCCGTGATCTGAGCGGTGTTGCGAACATAACACTTCCTCAACAGCGTCCGATGTCCTGGCCGCGCGACCGTCTGCGTCGACTCAGCCGAGGCCGAGCGCCACGGCGTGGACGGCCGGCGCGACGTGCGACGCCAGCTCGCCGCGTCCGATGCCCGCGCGTGCCCAGGCCACCGTCGCCGCACCCGCCGCCACCAGCAGCGTCGCAGCCATGAGACGGGGTTGGGGGTCGTCCGGCCGCAGGCCGAGCCGCTCGGCGACGAACGTGCCGATGACGGCCTGGTGGGCGACGAACCGCGCGGCCCCCGATGCCACGAGGTCGTCGCCCAGCCGCATCGTCTCGCCCTGCGTGAGCGCCCAGGGCACGCGGGAGTCGTCATGCGCGCGGGCCACGGCGGTGAGCGCCTCGGCGACCTCGCGCGCAGGAACTCCCCGCGGTACGGCACGCAGGCACCCCGGCAGCGCTTCGAGGCTCCGGTCGAGGTCGACCCAGAGCAGGTCGGCCTTCCCCCCGAAGTAGTTGAAGAACGTCGCCCGGCTGACGCCGGCCCGCTGAGCGATCTGGTCGACCGTCGTCTTCGCATACCCGTTCTCGAGGAACAGCTCGGAGGCGGCGTCGGCCAGGATGTCGGCCGACGAGCGACGAGGCCGCCCGGCTCTACTAGACTCGGTCACGCTGTTTATTGTACTCAGTCTAGAAACTACGTTCGGAGCCCTTGTGCGCACCCCGCTTCTCGCAGTCGTCGGCACGGCAGCCGCGGCCGCCCTCGTCCTCGCCGGCTGCACGGCCACCGGCGGCGACGCCACCGGCACCGCCACGCCCGTCAGCGGCGGCACCCTCACCTACGCGACCGGCGACGCCGAGCCGACCTGCCTCGACCCGCACGTCGGCGGCAACTACCCGCAGGCGCTCGTCTCGACGCAGTACCTCGAGGAGCTCGTCTCGAAGAACTCCGACGGCGACGTCATCCCCTGGCTCGCGACGGCCTGGAAGCAGTCCGACGATGGCCTGAGCTGGACCTTCACTCTCAAGAAGGGCGTCTCCTTCACCGACGGCACCGCCTTCGACGCTGCCGCGGTGGTCGCCAACGTCGAGCACGTGAAAGACCCGAAGACGCTGTCGTCGACCGGCTACCTCGCCCTCGGCAAGGTCGACAAGGCCACGGCCGTCGACGCGCAGACCGTCCGCTTCGACCTGTCGAGCCCCGACAGCTCCCTGCTCGACTCGCTGTCTCAGCCCTGGCTCGCCATCGAATCGCCCACCGCCCTCAAGCGGAGCCAGGCGGTCAACTGCGAGTCGCCCGTCGGCACCGGGCCGTTCGAGGTGCAGAAGTGGGTCAAGCAGGAGTCGATCACCCTCGTCCGCAACTCCGACTACACGTCGCCGCCGAAGGACGCCGCGCACACCGGCGCGGCGTACCTCTCGAAGATCGTCTGGCGCTTCCTGCCCGACTCGGCCTCGCGCTACGCGGCCCTCCAGTCGGGCGAGGTCGACGTCATCGACAACGCGCAGCCCGACTCCCTCGTCGCGGCCGCCAAGAGCAGCCAGCTCAAGGCCATCGATGCCCCGCGCCCCGGCGCGAGCGACCGCCTCGAGCTGAACTCGAGCCAGGCGCCGTTCGACGACGAGAACGTCCGCCGCGCCTTCATCACCGGGGTCGCCGTGAACCCCGGCATCAAGTCGCTCTTCTTCGGCACCGCGAAGCGCTCCTACTCGCTGCTGTCGAGCGTCGAGAAAGACTCCTACTCCGACCCTTCGCTGTTCGCCATCGACACGGCGAACGCGAAGAAGCTGCTCGACCAGGCCGGCTGGACCGGTCGCGACAGCGACGGCTACCGCACTAAGGACGGCAAGCGCCTGACCGTCCGCTTCCCTGTCTCGACCAACCAGTCGATCCCCGCCGAGCGCTCGCTGTTCGAGCAGATCCAGCAGGAGGCCAAGGGCCTCGGCTTCGACGTCGAGATCCAGCAGCTCGACCTGTCGAGCTGGTACGGCGCTCTGGCCGCTCACAAGTACGAGATCGTCAGCGCCCCGTACACGAAGGTCGGCCCCGGAGTGCTCGACATCCTCTACAACTCGTCGAGCATCACCCCGGCGCCGAGCGGCTACTTCGCGAACAACGCGCAGGTCGACTCGAAGCAGGTCGACTCGCTGCTCGCCGAGGCCAGCGCCGAGCCGTCCGAGACGAAGCGCCACGACCTGTACGACCAGGTGCAGAAGATCGTTCTCGAGGGCTACTACGTGCTCCCGCTCTACGACCAGCAGAACCACTACCTGTACCGGACGGCCGTGCACGGCCTGCGCGCGATGCCGACGGTCTCGACGCCCAGCCTCTACGACGCCTGGCTGCAGAAGTAGCGGTGCCGGCCGTCCGCTGGGTCGGCTCCCGCGTGGTGGGAGCCGTGGTCGTCCTCTGGGCGGTCGCGACCCTCATCTTCTTCGCGATCCGCCTGGTGCCCGGCGACCCCGCCGAGGCGATCCTCGGCGGGCCCGGCTCGCAGGCCTCCCAGGCGTCGCTCGACCTGGTCCGGCGCGAGTACGGCCTCGACCGGCCCCTCCTCGTGCAGTACCTCGACCAGCTCGGCCGCCTGGCGACGGGCCACCTCGGCGAGTCGTACTCGCTGAAGCAGCCCGTCGCGGCCGTCCTCGCCGCCCAGGTGCCGCCGACGCTCACGCTCGCCGCCCTGTCGCTCGTCGCGGCGTGGCTGCTCGCGATCGGCGTCGCCTGGTGGAGCTCCGGCTCGGGCCGGGTCGCGAACGCGGTGGCGTCGGGGCTCGAGGTCGTGGCGTCGGCGGTGCCGCACTTCCTGCTGGGGAGCGTGCTGATCGTCGTGCTCTCGACCTCGCTCGGGCTCCTGCCGCCGGTGAGCACCGGAACCGCGTCGGGGATCGTCCTGCCGGTGATCACGCTGGCGATCCCGGTGGCGGGGTTCCTCGGCCAGGTCACGCGCGACTCCCTGCTCGACGCGGCCGCGGCGCCGTTCGCCCTCACCGCTCGCGCCCGCGGCGAGTCGCGCTCCGGCGTCTTCTGGCGGCACCTGCTCCGCCACGCTGCCCTCCCCGGCCTCGCGCTGTCGGGCTGGGCCTTCGGCTCGCTGCTGTCGGGAGCGATCGTGGTCGAGTCGCTGTTCGCGAGGCCCGGTCTCGGCCGCACGCTGCTCGACGCGGTGACCCTGCGCGACATCCCGCTGGTGACCGGCGTGGCCCTCGTGTCGGCCCTGGCGTACGTGCTCGTGGTGGCCCTGGGCGACCTTGCCGAGCGACTCGTCGACCCGCGGGGAGGCCGGGCATGACGATGATCGCCGCGCTTCCGCGGGTGAGGTTCGCGCCCCGAGTTCCTGCGCTCGTGGCGTCTGTGCTGCTGCTCGCCGTGCTCGTCGCCGCCGTCTGGCCGGAGCTGATCGCCCCTGTCGACCCGCTGGCGATCCACCCCGCCGACGCGTTCCAGGCGCCGTCGGCCGCGCACCCCTTCGGCACCGACGACTCGGGCCGCGACCTCTTCGCCCGCGTCGTGCACGGCGCCCGCGCCTCGCTGCTGATCGGCGTCGCGGCCACCGCCATCGGAGTCGCCCTCGGCCTCGTCCTCGGCATCGCCGCCGCCGTCGGCTCGCGCATCACCGACATCGCGGTCAGCCGCCTGCTCGAGGTGCTGTTCGCGCTGCCCGGGCTGCTCCTGGCGCTCGTGATCATCGCGTTCGCCGGGCCGGGGCCGATCCCGGCGACCGTGGCCGTGGGGCTGGCGACGGCGCCCGGATACGCCCGGATCTTCCGCAGCCGCATCCGCGCGGTCGCCTCCTCGGAGATGGTCGAGGCCGCCCGCGTGCTCGGGCGCCGGCCGTCGGTGCTGCTCGTGCGGCACGTGCTCCCGAACGCGCTGGCGCCGGTCGTCGTGCTCGCCACGCTCGGCGTCGGGCAGGCGATCGTCTGGGCCTCGTCGCTGTCGTACCTCGGCCTCGGCTCGCCGCCGCCCGCGCCGGAGTGGGGCGCCATGCTCGAGGCCGGGCGCACCTACCTCGCCGTGGCCCCGTGGATGACGGTGTTCCCGGGGCTCGCCATCGTTGCGACCGCGGCTGCGACCACCGTCCTCGGGCGGGCGCTGACGGCGCGGGGGCGTTCCTGATGGCCGGCTCGCGGCGCCTCACCGTCGACGGCCTTCGGGTCGCGTTCGGCGGCGTCGAGGTGGTCCGCGGCGTCTCGTTCACTCTCGACGCCGGCGAGTGCGTGGCCCTCGTCGGCGAGTCCGGCTCGGGCAAGAGCGTGACGGCGCGCGCCCTCCTCGGCCTGGCCGGCGGCACGGTCACCGCCCACGCCCTCACCCTCGACGACACCGACCTCGCGACCCTCGGCGAGCGCGACTGGCGCCGGATCCGCGGCCCCCGCATCGGCCTCGTGCTCCAGGACGCCCTCGTCTCGCTCGACCCGCTCCGCCCGATCGCCCGCGAGATCGACGACCCGCTGCGGCTGCACTCCCGCCTGACCCGCCAGGAGCGCGCCGCCCGCGTCCTGGAAGTGCTCGACGAGGTCGGCATGCCCTCGCCCGAGACACGGTCACGGCAGCGGTCCGGCGAGCTGTCCGGCGGCCTGCGGCAGCGCGCCCTGATCGCGGCGGCGCTCGCGCTGCGGCCCGGCGTCCTGATCGCCGACGAGCCGACGACCGCGCTCGACGCCGAGGTGCAGCGGCAGGTCGTCGACCGGCTGGCACGGCTCCGCGATGAGGGAACATCGGTGCTCGCCATCAGCCACGACCTCGGTGCGGTGCGCCGCCTGGCCGACCGTGTCGTCGTGCTCCGCGACGGAGAAGCCGTCGAGCAGGGCCCGACCGAGCAGATCCTCGACGCGCCGACCCATCCGTATACGCAGGCCCTCGTCGCGGCTCTCCCGCATGGCAAGCCCCGCGGCACGCGGCTGTCGGTCGTCGCAGCGGGGTGCAGGAACTCCGGAACGCCGACCCCTCCAGCGCCGACGGCCGAATGCTCCCCCGTCGTGCTCTGCGCCCGCCGCCTCACTCGACGCTTCGGCGACTTCACCGCCGTCGACGACGTGTCGCTCGAGCTCCGCGCCGGCGAGACGCTCGGCCTGGTGGGCGCGTCCGGGTCGGGCAAGACGACGACGGCCCGCCTGCTGCTGGGCCTCGACGCTCCCGACGCCGGAGAGGTCGCCCTGCTCGGCGCCCCGTGGAACCCCCTGCCCGAGCGGGAGCGCCGCCCTCGCCGGGCCGCCCTCGGCGCCGTCTACCAGGATGCCCTCTCGTCGTTCGACCCCCGCATGACCGTCGGGCGCATCCTCGTCGACGCGCTCACCGCCGGCCGCGCGACCCGGCCGGGCCGGGCCCGCCTCCCGGACGTCGAGCGCATGCTCCGCGAGGTCGGGCTCGACCCCGCCGTCGCCGCCCGGCTGCCCCGCACCCTGTCGGGAGGCCAGCGCCAGCGGGTCGCCATCGCCCGGGCGCTGGCGCCGTCACCCCGCGTCGTCGTGTGCGACGAGCCGGTGTCGTCGCTCGACGTCACGGTGCAGGCGCAGGTGCTCGACCTGCTCGACGAGCTGCAGCGCGAGCGCGGGCTCGCCTACGTCTTCATCTCGCACGACCTCGATGTCGTGCGGCACCAGAGCGACCGCGTCGCCGTGATGTCGGCCGGCCGCGTCGTGGAGCAGGGCCCGACCGAGCAAGTCTTCACCACGCCCGAGCACCCGTACACGCGCGCGCTCCTCGCCGCGGCCACCTAGCTGCCCGCCCGGCGCCTGGGCCGCCCTGCGCCGCCCCGCCGCACCACGATCCCGACATCCGGGACCGAGATCGCGACATGGCACCACGGTTTCCCGTGGTGCCATGTCGCGATCGTGGGCCTAGCGCCCCGCCGGCACGATGTCGATCGGCCCGGACGCCGCGAACTCCACGGCCCAGTCGGCCTGCGCGACCTCGCTCGACTCGTCGGCGTACGCGGCAATGAGCTCCTCGGCCTCCTCCTCGGTGGCGACCGAGGGGCCCGACCCGAGCAGCGGGATGTTGGCCGTCTCCTTGGTGAACCAGACGGCGACGAGCCCGATCACGGCCGCGATCATCAGGTAGAACGCCGGGATGTCGTTCGCCCACGCGAAGCCGCTCTTCGTGGCCCAGGCGACGAGCGACTCGGTGACCAGCGGCGTGGTGCCGCCGAACAGCGAGACCGACACGTTGAACGCGATGGCCAGGGCGCCGTAGCGGATGATCGTCGGGAACAGCGCCGGGAGCGTGGAGGGCATCGTCGACGTGAAGGTGACGAGCACGAGGCCGAGCAGCAGCAGGCCGACGAAGACGAGCACGGTCGACTCGGTCTGCACCAGCTTGAGCGCGGGCCACGAGAGCACCAGGAAGCCGAGGCAGCCGGCGAACAGAACGGGTCGGCGGCCGAAGCGGTCCGACAGGCGCCCGCCGAGCCCGATGACGGCCATCATCAGCACCATCACGACGATCACGAGGATGAGCCCGTTGGTCGCATCGCGGCCGAGCGTCGACGTGAGGTACGTCGGCATGTACGACAGCAGCATGTAGTCGGTGACGTTGAAGACGAGCACGAGGCCGATGCAGACGAGCAGCGCGCGCCAGTTCTCGGCGAACAGGCGCAAGAACGGCGTCTTGGCCGACTCGCGCGACGCGGCCTCCTCCTGCTGCTTCTGGAAGGCCGGCGTCTCCTCGAGCTTCAGGCGCAGGTAGAGGCCGACGAGGCCGAGGGGCCCGGCGACCAGGAACGGGATCCGCCAGCCCCAGCTCAGCAGCACCTCCTCCGACATGGCGAACTGCAGCACCGTCACGAGCGAGGCGCCGAGCACGTAGCCGCCGAGGGTGCCGAACTCGAGCCACGAGCCCATGAACCCGCGGCGCTTGTCGGGCGAGTACTCCGCGATGAACGTCGCGGCCCCGCCGTACTCCCCGCCGGTCGAGAAGCCCTGCACGAGGCGGGCCACGAGCAGCAGGAGGGGTGCCCAGACGCCGATGGTGTTGAAGTCGGGGAGGAAGCCGATGGCGAAAGTTCCTGCGGCCATCATGATCATCGTCACGGCCAGCACCTTCTGACGGCCGATGCGGTCGCCGAGCGGGCCGAAGACCGCGCCGCCGATGGGCCGGACCACGAACGCCGCCGTGAACGTCGCGAAGGTCAGGATCACGCTGAGCGTCGGGCTGAGCGAGGGGTAGAAGACTCGGGCGAGGGTGGTGGTGAGGTAGGCGAACACCCCGAAGTCGAACCATTCCATGCCGTTCCCGAGGGCGGCGGCGGCGACGGCTCGCTTGAGCAGGGGCTCTTCGACGACGGTCACGTCATCATTCGTCAGTCTTCTTCTCATACGCGGTTCACTCCAGTTATCGACACGCGCCACCGGCACGGCGGCACAAAAAACTCCGAAAGCTTACCAGATGTCAGTATTTCGCTGCAGGGACTGCACTCCCGAGGCCCGTCTCGGGGCGCAGGAACTGCCCTGACGTAGACTGGCCCGCAGCACATTCAGGCACCTCACCACCGACACGGTGCCGCCCATATCGAAGGAGTACGCGATGCCCAGACCCATGCCAGAGAAGCCCGCCCTCGAAGGCCTCGAAGGGGTCTGGGGCCCCGCCTGGGAGACCGCGGGAACGTACAAGTTCGACCGGGCGAGCGCGTCGAAGGCCACCGTCTTCTCGATCGACACTCCCCCGCCGACGGCCTCCGGGTCGCTGCACATCGGCCACGTCTTCAGCTACACGCACACCGACGTCAAGGCGCGCTTCGAGCGCATGCGCGGCAAGAGCGTCTTCTACCCCATGGGCTGGGACGACAACGGCCTGCCCACCGAGCGTCGCGTGCAGAACTTCTACGGCGTGCGCTGCGACCCGACGCTCCCCTACGACGCCGACTTCACGCCGCCGTTCGAGGGCGGCGACAACAAGTCGTCGAAGGCCGCCGACCAGATCCCGATCTCGCGCCGCAACTTCATCGAGCTCTGCGAGCGCCTCACTGTCGAAGACGAGAAGCAGTTCGAAGACGTCTGGCGCAAGCTCGGACTGTCGGTCGACTGGACCCAGTCGTACCGCACCATCGGCGACGACTCGCAGGCCGTCGCGCAGAAGGCGTTCCTCCGCAACCTCGCGCGCGGCGAGGCCTACCAGGCGCAGGCCCCCACGCTGTGGGACGTCACCTTCCGCACCGCGGTCGCCCAGGCCGAGCTCGAAGACAAGGACATGCCGGGCGCGTACCACACGCTCGCGTTCCATGGACCGGCCGGCGACGTGCTCATCAAGACCACCCGCCCCGAGCTGCTCCCCGCCTGCGTCGCGCTGGTCGCGCACCCCGACGACGAGCGCTACCAGGGCCTGTTCGGCACGACGGTGAAGACGCCGCTGTTCGACGTCGAGGTTCCGGTGCTCGCTCACCACCTCGCCCAGAAAGACAAGGGCTCCGGCATCGCCATGGTCTGCACGTTCGGCGACACGACCGACGTCGTGTGGTGGCGCGAGCTCGACCTGCCCAACCGCTCGGTGATCGGCTTCGACGGCCGCTTCGTCTCGGAGGCGCCCGACGTCATCGTGTCGGAGGCCGGCAAGGCCGCCTACGGCGAGCTCGCCGGCAAGACCGTGTTCAGCGCGAAGGCCGCCATCGTGGCCCTCCTGCAGGAGTCCGGCGAGATGCAGGGCGAGATCGAGAAGATCACCCACCCGGTCAAGTTCTTCGAGAAGGGCGACAAGCCGCTCGAGATCGTGTCGACCCGCCAGTGGTACATCGTCAACGGCGCCCGCGACGAGGCTCTCCGCGAGACGCTCCTCACCCGCGGCGAGGAGGTCGCGTTCCACCCCGACTTCATGCGGGTTCGCTACGAGAACTGGGTCAAGGGGCTCTCGGGCGACTGGCTCATCTCACGCCAGCGCTTCTTCGGCGTGCCGATCCCGGTCTGGTACCCGCTCGACGGCGACGGCAACCCCGTCTTCGACAGCGCTATCGTGCCGAGCGAGGCCCAGCTGCCCGTCGACCCGTCGAGCGACACCGCCCCCGGCTACGACGAGTCGCAGCGCGGCGTGCCCGGAGGCTTCCAGGGCGAGGTCGACGTGATGGACACCTGGGCGACCTCCTCGCTGACCCCGCAGCTCGCGGGCAAATGGGAGTCCGACCCCGAGCTGTTCGACCTCGTCTACCCGTACTCGCTGCGCCCGCAGGGCCAGGACATCATCCGCACCTGGCTGTTCTCGACCGTGCTGCGCGCGCAGCTCGAGGGCGACACCGTGCCGTGGAAGAACGCCTCGATCTCGGGCTTCATCGTCGACCCCGACCGCAAGAAGATGTCGAAGTCGAAGGGCAACGTGGTGACGCCCGCGGCCATGCTCGACGATCACGGCTCCGACGCGGTCCGCTACTGGGCCGCCTCGTCGCGCCTGGGCACCGACGCGGCGTTCGACCCGCAGAACCCGAAGCAGATCAAGGTCGGCCGCCGCCTCGCGATCAAGGTGCTCAACGCCGCCAAGTTCGTCTACTCGTTCCCGGAGCCCGTCGAGGGCGCCGCTGTCACCGAGGCCCTCGACGTCGACCTGCTGGCGAACTTCGCCGCCGTCATCCAGGCAGCCACCACGGCTCTCGAGAACTACGACCACGCGAAGGCGCTCGAGACGACCGAGAAGTTCTTCTGGACGTTCTGCGACGACTACCTCGAGCTCGTCAAGGAGCGCGCGTACGGCGCCACCTCGACTCCCGAGGCCCAGTCGTCGGCGGTGCTCGCGCTCCGCTCGACCATCGACGGCCTGCTCCGCCTGCTCGCGCCCTACCTCCCCTTCGCCACCGAAGAGGTCTGGTCGTGGACCCACGACACCTCCGTCCACACGGCCGCCTGGCCCACGGCGCAGGAACTCGGGGCGGTCACCTCCCCGTCCGGGCTCCTCGAGCTCGTCGGCGAGGCGCTGATCTCGATCCGCCGCGCGAAGACCGACGCCAAGGCGTCGCAGAAGACGCCGGTGACGTCGGCCGTCGTCGTGGCCCCCGAGGCGTCGCTCGCGCTGCTGCGGACGGCCGCGGCCGACCTCTCGGCCGTCGGACGCATCGAGACGCTGACCTTCGCGGCCGGCGAGGAGCTCGCCGTGAGCGACATCGTGCTGGCTGAGCAGCCGTCGTCGACGGACTCGGCAGTCTGATGCAGTTGGGAACGCGCTGGTCGGTCGGGGGCCAGACCCCCGACCGGCTCCCGGCCGCGGTCGTCGAGGCCGTCGCCCGCGTCGAGGCCGAGCTCGACGAGCAGGCCGTCGATGCGTCGACCTGGCGCTGGACGCTCACCTGGCTCGAGCGCAAGCCGGTCGTCGAGCTCGACGACGGCACCGTCATCCGGTACGACGCCGCGGCCGACACGGCGTCGGTGCACGAGCCGGTCGACGGCGAGGAGCTCGACTAGCCCTCCGCCGCTCCCCATCGGGCTCGCCCCGCCGAAACGGCTCAGCCCCTCCGTCTGCACGGAGGGGCTGAGCCGTTTCGGCGGGTGGCGCAGCCCCAGTAAGCGGTTCCGCGCGTCCGTCCGTCAGCAGGTGGCCAGAGGGATCTCCTCGCGGGTCACCGTCTTGATCGCCTTCGACGGGCCCTGCGAGATGCCGAAGACCACGAACTGCGACAGCTTGTCGGCGGGGATCTCGAACGAGAAGCCGACGGTGGCGTTCGAGAGTCCGTACTTCTTCTTCACGTCAGCCCGCGAGAGGTTCGCCGTGTGGCGGAACGCCTTGGTCACGCCGGTGGTCGAGACGGTGTAGACGTCGACGGTACCCGGACCAGCGGACTTCTGCGGGTCGAACGACCAGCCGGTCAGCCGGATGCGCGGCGTGGTGGTTCCCGGCGTGGGGCACGCTCCGACGGCCGAGTCGAGGTGGGAGATCGCCGACGACGGCACGCCGATGAGGTACTGGCGGTTCAGGACCTTCGTGGCTCCGGTCGAACTCGTGATGCTCGCTGCGACCGTGACGCGGCCGGCCGAGTCGCGCCCCGGCGGCACGGGCACGACTTCGTCGAAGCAGTAGGCCTTCGACGTGGTCCCGAGTGCCGCGGCTACGTCTGCGCGCGGCCTGTCTGCCTTGATTTTCTCGATGACGGTGCCCTGGATGCTGATCGCGACCGTGGTCGTCTTCGCGTCCACGGCTGCCCAGCCCCGGACACGGACCGCGTTCAGTCCCGACAACGTGACCGAGTCGACGTGACCGTCGGTCGGCGTCGCGGCGTTGGCGGCGAGCGGCGCCGCGAGCAGCGCTCCGGCGGCGAGAGTGCCGGCCACGAGTGCGGCGATGATGCGTGTGGTGCGCATGGTGATCCTTCTCTGTGCGGCTCCCCCCTGGAGCCGATGCGTCCATCGTGCTCCGCGCCCGACCCGGAGGGTATAGGCCGCTCGGCTGAACCTGCGCCGCCCCACTGCATCCATCGGCTACTCCTTTCACCCCGCCGATCACGGTCCCGTAACGGTCTGCCGCTCCCGCCGCCGTTCACCCCGCGTTCCGGCACCCGCGCAACGCGGCGGCCTTGGTCGGGTGCCGCTTCGCAGGGGCTACGCGCGGGCGAGGAGCTCGCCGTGGGGCATCGCGAAGAAGCCGTCGGGGGCGTCGCGCCACGCGAGCCAGGCGTCGGAGATCGCCCGCAGCTCGAGGTCGGTGGCGGCGCCCTTCTCGATCGCGTCGGCGTAGAACGCCGACTCGAGCGCCCGCGCGGCCCACGACTCGCCCCACCAGGTGCGCTCCGCGTCAGACGAGTAGCACCAGATCGACGCCGACGACTCGAAGTCGGTCAGGCCGGCCTCGAGCGCCCACCCCTTGAGGTGGCGCCCGGCGTCCGGCTCGCCGCCGTTGCCGCGGTGGACGAGCTGGTAGACCGTCATCCAGTGGTCGAGGCCGGGGTTCTCGGGGGCCCAGATCGTGCCGCGGTAGTCGACGTCGCGCACGGCGATCAGCCCGCCGGGCTTCGCCACGCGGCGCATCTCGACGAGGGCGGCTACCGGGTCGGCGACGTGCTGCAGCACCTGGTGGGCGTGCACGACGTCGAAGGTGTCGTCGGGGAACGGCAGGGAGTACAGGTCGGCGGTCTGGAAGACGGCGTTGGCGAGTTCCTGCGCCGAGGCGAGCTCGGTGGCCGCGGCGACGATCTGGGCCGACGAGTCGATTCCGACGACGCGACCGGCTGACAGGATGCGGGCGAAGTCGACCGTGATGGTGCCGGGGCCGGCTCCGACGTCGAGGAGCGTCATGTCGGGCGCGAGGTGCGGGAGGAGGTACGCGGCGGAATTCTCGGCGGTGCGCCAGGTGTGGCTGCGCAGGACGCTCTCGTGGTGGCCGTGGGTGTACTTCTCGCCGCTGCTCATGCCCTGACGTTAGCGGACCAGCGGGTGTCGACGAGCGTCAGCGGAACGTCGTGTGCCGGATGCCGTCGCGCACGAGCATGTCGGCGAACGGATCGCCGTCGGAGCGGTTCGGCGCTTCGGCGAGACTCGCGACGCGACTCGACCGGCGACGCGACCAGGCCACGAGTGCGAGGCCGGCCTGCAGAAGGAGGCGGTCGAACGGCGAGCCGGGGCGGGTGGAGTGGAGTGCGGCGGTCATCGGTGTTCTCCTTCGACGTGGGGTGCGTCGGCGATCGGGAAGGCGTTGAAGTGGATCTGGACGCGGCGGGCACCCGGACGGGGCTCGCGCGCACGCAGCGGTGCGATGTGCTGCTCGTAGAAGGCCGTGAAGGCCTGGCCGATCTCGCGCAGCTCGTCGCGGGTGGCCGAGAGGTTCATGGTGTCGAGAGTCGAGGCCTCGTACCAGTCCTTGCCGACGTCTTCGGCGCGGTCCTGGAACTGGGCGAGCAGGCCCGCGCGCACGCGCTCCCACTCGCGGCCCACCATCTGGGCCGCTGCTCGGCCGGCGGCGGTGTCATGGTCGAAGACCGACACCGAGACGCTGCCCGGAGAGCGCTCCCACCAGCGCTCGCGACCCGAGCCTCGGCCCTCGACCTCGCGGACGAGGCCGTGCCGGGCGAGCTGACGCAGGTGGTAGCTCGTCGAGCCGCTCGACTCGCCGAGACGTTCGGCCAGGCCGCTGGCGGTGGCCGGGCCGTAGTTCGAGAGCGCCTCGTAGAGCTCGACCCGCAGGGGGTGCGCCATGGCGCGGAGGGCACCGGCGTCGAGTGCTCTGTCGTTCGGCTTGTCGCTCACGTCTCTATCGTACGACCGCAAAGAAATCTTTGCAAGCATTTCTTTGCAAGCATGTCTTTGCATCTGCGGCCTAGGGTGGAGGAATGACGAATCCGTTCTTCGAACCGAGCCCTCTCCCCTACGCTCTCCCGTCGTTCGAGCGGATCTCGGACGACGACTATCTGCCCGCCTTCGAGGCCGGCTTCGCCGAGCAGCTCGCCGAGATCGAGGCCATCGCCTCCGACCCGGCACCGGCGACGTTCGAGAACACGGTCGTTCCGCTGCAGCGGAGCGGCCAGATCCTGTCGCGAGTCGAGCACGTCTTCTTCAACAAGTCCTCCAGCGACTCGAACGACGCCACCAACGCGCTCGAGCTCGAGCTGGCGCCGAGGCTGGCCGCGCACGCCGACACGATCCGCCTCGACCCGCGGCTCTCCGGTCGCGTCGCCGCCGTCTACGAGCAGCTCGGCACGGCCGCGACCGAGCACCTCACGCCGGAGGAGGTCTACCTCGTCGAGCGCCTGCACGACGAGTTCAGCCGGGCCGGCGCCGGCCTCGGCGACGACGCGAAGCGACGCCTGCGCGAGCTCAACGGCGCACTCTCGACGCTGACCACCCGCTTCGAGAAGAACCTTCTCGCCGACACGAACGCGCTCGCCGTCGTGGTCGACGACGTCGCGGAGCTCGACGGACTGGGCGAGGGCGAGATCGCGGGCCTCGCCCAGGCGGCGGCCGAGCGCGGGCTGGACGGGAAGTTCCTGATCTCGCTCGTGCTCTTCACCGGTCACCCGCTTCTGGCCTCGCTCACGAACCGGCCGCTGCGCGAACGGCTCCTTGCGGCTTCGATGGCGCGCGGCACCCACGGCGGCGAGTTCGACAACCGCGCTGTGCTCCTCGAGATCGTGCGGCTGCGGGCCGAGCGCGCGGCGCTGCTCGGCTTCGAATCGCACGCGGCGTATGTGACGGCAGGCCAGACTGCGGGCTCCCCCGAGGCCGTGCACGATCTGCTCACGCGCCTCGCGGCACCCGCGGCCCGCAACGCCCGGGCCGAGTGGGCCGACCTGCAGCGCCTCGCCGACGCCGACCCGGCCTTCCCCGACGGAGCCGACGTCGCCGCCCACGACTGGGCGTACTACACCGAGAAGGTCCGCGCCGAGAAGTACGACTTCGACGCCGCCGAGATGCGCCCCTACTTCGACGCCGAGCGCGTGCTTCGCGACGGCGTGCTCTACGCCGCATCGACCCTGTACGGCCTGACCTTCACCGAACGCACCGATCTGGTCACCTACCATCCCGATGCCCGCGTGTTCGATGTCGCCGGCGACGAGGGCGAGCCGGTCGGGCTCTTCGTGCTCGATCTCTACACGCGCGACTCCAAGCGCGGCGGTGCCTGGATGAACCCGCTCGTCTCGCAGTCAGGTCTCTTCGGCACCCTGCCCGTCGTCGTCAACAACCTCAACGTCTCGAAGCCGCCGGCCGGCAGCCCCACGCTGCTCACGCTCGACGAGGTGACGACGATGTTCCACGAGTTCGGCCACGCCCTGCACGGCCTGATCGCACGCACCGAGTACCCGTACTTCTCGGGCACCAACGTGTACCGCGACTTCGTGGAGTTCCCGAGCCAGGTCAACGAGATGTGGCTGCTCTGGCCCGAGGTGCTCGAGCACTACGCCCTCCACCACGAGACCGGAGAGCCCATGCCTGCCGACCTCGTCGAGAAGCTCACGGCATCCGAGGGCTTCAACCAGGGATTCGAGACCTCCGAGTACCTCGCAGCCTCCCTCCTCGACCAGTCGTGGCACTCCCTGACGTTCGAGGCCGCTTCGGCCGTCGACGACGTCGCCGCGTTCCAGGCGCAGGAACTCGCCACCGCCGGCCTCGACAACCCCGCGGTCCCTCCCCGCTATGCGAGCACCTACTTCGCGCACACCTTCTCGGGGGGCTACGACGCCGGCTACTACTCCTACATCTGGAGCGAGGTGCTCGACGCCGACACCGTGGAGTGGTTCACGGCGAACGGCGGACTCACCCGGGCGAACGGGGCCCGCTTCGCGGAGCGGCTGCTCGGTGTCGGCGGCGCCAAGGACCCCCTCGAGGCCTACCGCGACTTCCGCGGCCGCGATGCCGAGGTCGCGCCGCTCCTGGTGCGCCGCCGCCTGCAGTAGCGCGGCGTCGGGGTACGCCGCCGTCGGGCCGCGTCGCGCGTGGCCCCGCGAGGTGGCCCTCCGCGTCGCCCCCGCCCCGGCGGCGCGAGGCCCGCGGCCACCTCGGCGTGCGAGCGCAAGGTACGCCTGCCCCGCGGCCCCGCGGCCCCGCGGCCTCGCGAGATGGCCCTCAGCGTCGCCCGCGCCGCACCGGCCCGACGACGACGGCCACCTCGGCGCACCGGGGCAGGGAACGCCGTCCCCCGCGTCCCGCGAGATGGCCCCGCACGTCGGCTCCGCCCGCGCGGCGCGACGCCCGCGGCCACCTCGGCACACGAGCGCAAGGCGCGCCCGCCCCGCGGCCCCCGCGAGATGGCCCTCCGCGTCGCCCCGCCCCCGCCACGCGACGCCGAGGGCCACCTCGGCACACCGGGGCAGGGAACGCCGTCCCCTGCGTCCCGCGAGATGGTCTCGCACGTCGGCTCCGCCCGCGCGGCGCGACACCCGCGGCCACCTCGGCGCACGAACGCAAGGGGCGCCACCCGACGACAAAGGCCACCTCGCCGTGCCGACGGGCCGACCGCCACAGCGGAGCCATGCGCGGCGACCGACAACGCCGCAGATCGGGCCGCCGGGCGTCGCGGCTACGCGCTCTTCTCGGCGCGTTCCGTCTGGCGCGGCACGATGGTCGGCGCCGCGTTCTCGAGCACCGACGCCTTGGTCACGACGACCCGGCCGACCGTCTCGTCGGAGGGCACGTCGAACATGATCGGCCCGAGCACTTCTTCCATGATGGCGCGGAGGCCGCGGGCACCCGTCTGGCGCAGAACGGCGAGGTCGGCGATGGCCTCGAGGGCGGCCTGCTCGAACTCCAGCTCGACGCCGTCGATCTCGAACATTCGCTGGTACTGGCGGACGAGGGCGTTCTTCGGCTTGGTCAGGATCTCCATCAGGGCGACCTGGTCGAGCTGCGACACCGTGGTCACGACAGGAAGGCGGCCGATGAACTCGGGGATGAGCCCGAACTTGTGCAGGTCTTCGGGCAGGACCTCGCTGAAGAGGTTGACGTCGTTGCCCTTCTCGTAGAGAGGGGCGCCGAAGCCGATGCCGCGCTTGCCCGCACGAGACGAGATGATCTCTTCGAGCCCCGCGAAGGCACCGGCGACGATGAACAGGACGTTCGTCGTGTCGACCTGAATGAACTCCTGGTGCGGGTGCTTGCGACCACCCTGCGGCGGAACCGATGCGACAGTGCCCTCGAGGATCTTGAGCAGCGCCTGCTGCACGCCCTCGCCCGACACGTCGCGGGTGATCGACGGGTTCTCGGCCTTGCGGGCGATCTTGTCGATCTCGTCGATGTAGATGATGCCGGTCTCGGCCCGCTTGACGTCGTAGTCCGCGGCCTGGATCAGCTTGAGCAGGATGTTCTCGACGTCTTCGCCGACGTAGCCCGCCTCGGTCAGCGCCGTCGCGTCGGCCACGGCGAACGGGACGTTGAGGCGCTTGGCCAGCGTCTGGGCGAGATAGGTCTTGCCGCAGCCGGTCGGCCCGATGAGCAGGATGTTCGACTTGGCGATCTCGATGTCGTCGCCGAGCGAGTCGGCCGACGTCAGGGTGTTCATCGAGCGGATGCGCTTGTAGTGGTTGTAGACGGCCACAGACAGCGAGCGCTTGGCCGGTGCCTGCCCGATGACGTACTCCTCGAGGAAGTCGTAGATCTCGCGGGGCTTCGGCAGGTCGAACTCGCTCGACGGCTCTTCGCCGGCCTCGGCCAGACGCTCTTCGATGATCTCGTTGCAGAGCTCGACGCACTCGTCGCAGATGTAGACGCCGGGGCCGGCGATCAGCTGCTGGACCTGCTTCTGGCTCTTGCCGCAGAACGAGCATTTGAGCAGATCGGCGCTCTCACCAATGCGGGCCATGAGCGGCCTCCCTCAGCCAATAGTCGTGATCAGAGTTGTTGCCGTGCCGCCTGTCGCGGCCGTGTGGTGCAGTCACCCGATGATCCCCTGTGATCTCCGGTTCGACTGCTCAACGAGCCTAACCCGAACCGCCGACAGTGTCGGCATCGAGACGCGCGAATCGCCGGGTGGCGGCGTGACAGTGGTTCGGGGCGGAGGTCGGGAGCGATTGGCTCCGGAGTTCCTGCGCCCCGGCCCCCGCGGAGGTGCGGCGGCGCGGGACGCACGAAGCCCCGAGCACGACGGTGCTCGGGGCTTCGATCAGCGGACTACTTGGCGAGAGCCAGGTTCTTGCGCGAGGTCAGGACCTGGTCGATCAGGCCGTACTCGAGCGCCTCGGACGCACCGAGGATGTTGTCGCGCTCGATGTCGCGGTTGACCTGCTCGGGTGTCTTGTTCGAGTGCTTCGACAGCGTCTCTTCGAGCCAGGTGCGCATGCGAAGCACCTCGGCCGCCTGGATCTCGATGTCGGATGCCTGGCCGCCGCTCGATCCGCCGGTAGCCGGCTGGTGGATGAGCACGCGGGCGTTCGGCAGCGCGAGGCGCTTGCCCGGGGTTCCTGCGGCGAGGAGCACCGCAGCAGCCGAAGCCGCCTGACCGAGGCAGACCGTCTGGATGTCGGGTCGGATGTACTGCATCGTGTCGTAGATGGCCGTCATCGCAGTGAACGAGCCGCCGGGCGAGTTGATGTAGAGGGTGATGTCGCGATCGGGGTCCATCGACTCGAGCACGAGCAGCTGAGCCATGACGTCGTCGGCCGACGCGTCGTCGACCTGCACGCCGAGGAAGACGATGCGGTCTTCGAACAGCTTGGCGTAGGGGTCCTGGCGCTTGTAGCCGTAGGCGGTGCGCTCCTCGAAGGAGGGCAGGACATAGCGTGAGCTCGGGGTCTCGAACCGACCCGCTCCACCCATCATTGGCAGTTCCATTTTCGTTCCTTACTCGTATGGGGAGAGGGGTTATTCCTGGTCGGTTCCGGCGCCGCCGATGACGTCGGAGGCCGACGAGCGGATGTGGTCGACGAAGCCGTACTCGAGGGCCTCTTCGGCGGTGAACCAGCGGTCGCGGTCGCCGTCTTCGTTGACCTGCTCGACCGTCTTGCCGGTCTGGGCCGCGGTGATCTCGGCGAGACGCTGCTTCATCGAGAGGATCAGCTGGGCCTGCGTCTGGATGTCGGACGAGGTGCCGCCGAAGCCGCCGTGCGGCTGATGGAGCAGAACGCGCGCGTTGGGCGTGATGTAGCGCTTGCCCTTGGTGCCCGCGGTGAGCAGCAGCTGGCCCATCGAGGCGGCCATGCCGATGCCGACCGTGACGATGTCGTTCGGCACGAACTCCATGGCGTCGTAGATCGCCATGCCCGCCGTGATCGACCCGCCGGGCGAGTTGATGTAGAGGTAGATGTCTTTCTCGGAGTCCTCGGCGGCAAGCAGGAGAAGCTTCGCGGCAATCTCGTTGGCGTTGTCGTCGCGCACCTCGGAACCGAGCCAGATGATGCGGTCTTTGAGAAGTCGGTCAAAAACACTGTTGGGCAGTGTTACGTCGGCCATGTGGTGCTCCCATTCAGTTGTCGCTTGCATACGAACTTAGGGGGTGCAACGCACGGATTCCGGGCTGTTCGCCCACGGCAGACCATCCATGCGCATGAGGTCGCAGGAACTCGGGTGCGCAGCCGACAGAAAAGGCCGGGCGCGTCTGCACCCGGCCTTCTCGTCACGCAGTGGTTCTGCGCTCGTGCGGACTACGCGTGGTCGTGACCGGCGTGCTCGTCTTCGGTCTCGCCGCCGATGCCGGCCGTGGCCGTGAAAGCGGACAGGTCGACGTCGGCGCCCTTGTCGTCGGTGACCTTGGCCTTCGACAGCACGACCGCGAGGGCCTTCGAGCGGGCGACCTCGCCGACCATGGCGGGGATCTGGCCGTTCTCGTCGAGCACCTTGATGAACTCGCCGGGCTCCATGCCGTACTGGGCCGCACCCTGGATGAGGTACTGCGTCAGCTCGTCTTGCTCGACCTTGACGGCCTCCTTCTCGGCGATCGCGTCGAGGAGGATCTGGTTGCGGAACGCCGACTCGGACGACTCGGTGACCTCGGCGCGGTGCTCGTCGTCTTCGAGGCGGCTCTCCTGCTCGAGGTGACGGTGCACCTCGTCTTCGACCAGCTTCTCGGGGACGGGGATCTCGACGAGCTCGAGGAGCTTCTCGACGACCTGGTCGCGAGCCTCGGCACCCTGGCCGAAGGTCTTCGAGCGGCCGAGCTGCTCCTTGAGGTCGCCCTTGAGCTCGTCGATGGTGTCGAACTGGCTGGCGATCTGAGCGAAGTCGTCGTCGGCCTCGGGGAGCTCGCGCTCCTTGACGGCGGTCAGCGTGACCTCGATGAGGGCGGTCTCGCCCTCGCGGTCGCCGCCGAGCAGCTTCGACTCGAACGTGGTGGTCTCGCCTGCGGTCAACGACTCGAGGGCCTCGTCGATGCCCTCGATCAGATCGCCCGAGCCGAGCTCGTACGAGATGCCCTTGGCGTTGTCGACCTCTTCGCCCTCGATGGTGGCGGTCAGGTCGATCTGGCCGAAGTCGCCCTTTGTGGCGGGACGGTCGACGGTGATCAGCGTGCCGAAGCGCGTACGGAGGTTGTCGAGCTCCTCGTCGACCTCGGCGTCGGTGACGTCGACCGACTTGACGGTGAGCGCGAGGCCCTCGTAGTCGGGAAGGTCGAACTCGGGGCGCACGTCGACCTCGATGGCGAGGAGCAGGTCGCCGGAGAAGTCCTTGACGTCAGGCCATCCGACGACGTCCGCCTCGGGACGGCCGAGCGGACGGATCTCGCTCTCCTCGACTGCGGCGCGGTAGAAGGTGTCCATGCTCTCGTTGACAGCGTGGTTCAGGACCTCTTCACGGCCGACGCGCTGGTCGATGATGGGCGGCGGGACCTTGCCCTTGCGGAAGCCGGGGATCGACACCTGCTCGGCGATGTGGCCGTAGGCGTGGGTGATGCCGGGCTTGAGGTCGTCGGGGCTCACCGCGATGTTGAGCTTGACGCGCGTGGGGCTGAGCTGCTCAACCGTGGTCTTGACCAATGTCGTACTTCTCCTGTGTTGGTGGATCGTGCGGATCTTCTGGCGTGCTGGCCGTCGAATTCTCAGCCCGGCCGTCGTGGTATCAGCCTGGCACTCGTGTTGCTAGCACTGCACGTCGGGGCGACAGGACTCGAACCTGCGATCTTCCGCCCCCAAAACGGACGCGCTAGCCACTACGCTACGCCCCGGTATTTCAGTGTCGTGCGCGGCTCTTGCCGGTGCCCCCGTTGAGGTCGGGGCGAAAAGAGCCTTGTGAAGTCTAGCCCGTCGTGCGCCGGGGAAACTGAGCGGCTCTGACAATGCCCTATGCTTACTAACGCACAGCGGCCTCCGGGCCAGCTTTGCGGGGATGTAGCTTAGTGGTAAAGCCTCAGTCTTCCAAACTGATGATGCGGGTTCGATTCCCGTCATCCCCTCCCTTCAAACGCTGGGATCGCGACCAGTCAGCCACGTCGGCCCAGAGCGAAAACCCCTCCAAAACCCCTCGGCGTTCATTACGATCACAGCATGGTCGGAGGCGAGGGGTCGCTCACGGAGCGCGTCCCTACAGTCGAAGAGTCGATCGTCGCAATGCGGGAGCTGCTGGTCATCTGGCGGGCCAGCAAATCGATCGACGTACCGATAATCGACGACAGCCTCATTCCTGCCGTCACGATCCGGGCGCTGGTCGAACATGCCGTCTCCCTTACAGACTCCGTGATCCTGCTTGCCGAGCATGGCCATTTCTCCCAGGCCGCTGGCTTGAGCCGAAGCACCATGGAGTGTGCAGTCACAGCAGCGTGGATGTCAGTCACGCCGAAGGCCGGGAACGCCGTTGCTCACGAGTGGGCTAGGAACCGTAAAAATCTGTTCGAGGCCTGGGCGATGGATACGGCGCTCGACCTTTCGCCGGACATCGAAGAAGCGCAACAGATGATGCTCGACTGGCGAGAGGATGCGTCTGCCGCCGCTCGTAACTTTCAACGGCTTTGCGGTCAGCTCATCGGTGGGGGTCAGCTTTACGGCGTGTACCGAGCCCTGTCCGGATACGTGCATGCCGGTCCGGGTCTTGCCGACCTGTACGTGACGCAGACTGCGAAGACAGAAACCGCACCTGACGGATGGGCGTTCTTAGAGCGCGCCGCCTACAAGATGACCGATGAGGCAATGGCCATGCACGTCGCCATGCTTAGCCTGGCAATGTCAGCCTGGGACTTGATCGATCCGAAACACCCAGACGATGTCGCTTTGCAAGCAATAGCCGACCGGTTCGGTTACGGGCGAACCATCAAACGCGTGGAGTAGACCTCGCGGGATTCGAACCCGCATCCGGTTGAATTTAAGTCAGCCCGCTCTGCCAGTTGGCGTAGAGGTCTGGTGCAATTCTTACTCGTCGGTGCCCGTCGCAATGAACGCCTCGAACCGGGCAATTTGCTCGTTGTAGTCGCTCGGGTACAGGTGGGCCTGGATGCCGTCCGTAGTGGAGACGTTGGTGTGCCCCATCCACCGGCTGACTTCGTAGGGCTCGAACCCGGCGGCGAACATCATCGACGCATAGGTGTGCCGGAGGTCGTGAAAGCGCACGTGCTCTACAACACCGAGACGGTTGCCACTGGCACCAGGTAGTACGCCCGCACTCCCCCGCAGTCGACGTTCCGGGTCCAACCGGTGCAATTACTCCGACCGTCGCAACGGTCACGGGTTCCAGCACCAAGACGGTCACCAACAACATCACGGTCAACAAGGCGGACAACCCCGACGCGTGGCTGCGAGCCGTCCAGCGGGAACTCGACGGGGATATCTAAGCTCCATCCATAGGCGGCACCGGACACGTTCCCCCAACGTTCCGATACAGCCTTCTCCCTGTCCCGAAACTGTTTGCGCAGATCCCCTCGACTGGAAAAACCCCTCCATCCCTGCCACGCGATCTCTTACGAGCTCAAACGATCTCAGGCGTTTTCAGCCGCATTCCCGACCCTGAGAAGCCTGCAATTGCAGAGGAATCAGCGGCTATCAGCGGCGAAGCTCGTCTGAGAGCGCGCAATGTCGTCTGAGGT
Organism: Frondihabitans sp. OV104; assembly: GCF_057787745.1. NCBI lineage: Bacteria > Bacillati > Actinomycetota > Actinomycetes > Micrococcales > Microbacteriaceae > Frondihabitans > Frondihabitans sp. OV104. The sequence goes on along the minus strand of NZ_CM173541.1, from coordinate 508,334 downwards.
AGTTCAGGTCAATAGAGGGTCTTCCAAACTGATGATGCGGGTTCGATTCCCGTCATCCCCTCCCTTCAAACCCGATAGTGATCTGGAAGCTCGATGAGGCCGGATCGCGCTACACGGGTCAGCACAAAGGCGTCGAAAAGAGCGATCTGCTCGTTGGAGTGGCGATGGGCCATCAGGACCCTCCGCGGCCCTCGCGTCAGCCCACCAGTCAACGGCGGGGGCGGCGATCTCGGCCGCTACTCACCAAGCCGGTCCGTTCCCTGCCGTAGATGCGTCGTCGCCGACTCAAGACAGGCGGTGCCTGGCCTTCGCTAGCGCGAGTGCCAGGCACCGCCAGCCTTGCTATCGAAACTGACCGGCCCTATGTCAACTGCCCATCGGGATTCGCGCGCGTGAACCCACGGGGTAGCCGGTGGTCGACTGCCACTGACGCAGCAAACAACAACCCGAACACTGGGAGCGCGACCGAGAAGAGTGGGAAAGGCCCAGCCCGCAGATCTTGGTGCAAGAAGCCGAAGCCCGCTATCTGAACGAGGACGGCGAGCACGAGGACTCCCCCGCCGATCCACACAAGATTCTTGGACATCCCCGTCCGCCGTTCGCCGCCGAAGGCACTAGCGACGTCCTGGGGAGGTCCCAGGACGGCCTCCAAGTCGCCACCAGAATTAGCGCTGCTCAATCGGTCTAGCTCATTACGAATCGTTGCCTCGGGCACACCGCGGAGGCGGAGCTCAAATGCGACCCGGCGAAAATAGACGGTCACAGGAGGAAGCCCTTAAGCAGGTCGTAGATGGTGGAGACGGACATGTCTCCGAGCAGGAATCGGATGGGAGCCGGCACTTTGCGCCACGCCGTGGCGAACGAGGAGTAGCCCTTCTTCGCGGCCCTGGAAAGGGAACCAAACAGGCCAGGTACTTTCTTGATGGCCGCGATCACGACGCTAGCGATGCCGCGGGTCTCGACTGGCACCGACGAGGTGGGCGAGCTCGGGACGCGCGAATCGCCAGTGCCTGGCGCCAGTCCAGTCCTTCCCAGCCGTTCGCTGGACACGGACGCAACCGAGGCCACTGCCGTCGGTGACCCCGCTGCGACGGCTGGGGTCGCCCCTAGCCCGACGATGAGAGTGGCCGAGAGAGTCAAGGCAGAGAGGAGGAATCGAATTCGCATTGAAGACCTTTGTCAGGGAAGCAAGAGATACGGACCTGTCCATTCACCCATTAAGGACTTCAGATTGTCAATCCGAAATATTAATCACCGAGCGGCGCAAAGGAGGCGACGAAGAGAATCTCACCGGTCAGGAGGCTCGACCAGGCGAGCTGCCCGACGGGTGCCGTGCCCGAGATGGCCAGGAAGAAGAGACCCTCGGCTATGAGTGCGAGGCCGAGTACCCGAAGGTAGTCGGGGAGGCCGGTCGGTGCGACGACCGCCAGTACAAGGGAGTCCAGCAGCCGGAGGGCTACGTTCCTGCGGGGCATCTCAGACCTCGACCCTGTCGACAGGCACCGCCGACCGATCGCGCCCGGCTACCACGACCACGACCGCGACCGCGACGACCATGAGCGCCGCGACCACCTGCAGCGAGTGCGGCGCGAATGAGGCGAGCGCCACGACCACGGCGATGACGGGCACGGCGACGTTGACCCGGGGCGACGACTGCCGCCGCAGCACCAGCAGCCAGACGAAGAGCAGATACACCGCACAGGGCACGGCAAGCGTCGCTGCCGCCGCGGCCGGGGTCAGCGCCACGTCCCCGCCCTCGACGTCGATGGCGATCTCGATTCCCGCCGAGAGGGCGCCGGCCGCGGCGAAGATCGCGTAGTGGCCGTAGCCCCAGCCGAGGGCCGTCCGCAGCGAGGTGAGGAGGCCGTGCTGCGGGAAGGCGAAGTAGATCCACCAGAAGCAGACGATGATCACCAGCGACGTGGCCGCCAGCAGCACGAGCTGCCCGACGTGCTCGGTCTCGCGGCCGACCTCGACGACCGCGTTGCTCGAGGCGAGGATCGACTCGCCCAGCACGATCAGCGACAGTAGTGGCGGGGCGGGCGGCGGGCGGCCCGTTCCTGCGCCCAGAAGAAGGCCGGCCCCGCGCCCAGAAGGGGTGTCAGACGGGCCGCCGTTTTCGGGTGAGAATTGTGCAATGCGAATTCGTGCTCGAGTGCTGGCCCTGGGTGTGGCCGTCGTCGCCATCGGCCTGCTCGCGGGCTGCGCGACGACGCCCGAGAGCACTCCGGAGGCCGTCTCGATGGCCAACGCCACACCGCAGCCGACCAGCGGTGCGGAGGGCGGCATCCGCGTCGCGATCGTCGGCGACTCGCTGACCGCGGGCGGCGGGCGCTCGCTCGCCTCGGGCCTCACCGCGAACACGTGGATGACGTACGCGCAGGGCGACGGCATCGACTACGTCGGCGGCTGGGCGGTCGGCGGGCGCACTGTGCAGCAGATGGCCGAGTACGCCGCGCCGATCTCGAAGGTCGACGTGCTCGTGCTCATGGGCGGCACCAACGACGTCCGCAAGAGCATCTCGTTCGGCCAGACGGCGTCCAGCTACGAGAAGGTCGTCGCGACGATGCACCCGAAGCACGTCATCATCGGAGCGATACCGCCGAACGACAGGCACCCGGTCGCGGCCGAGCACTACCAGGAGCAGCTCGAGAAGTACGCGCGCGCGAAGGGCTGGGACCTCGTCGACCCGTGGGGCTTCGCCCGCCACGGCCTGGTCTACGCCACGGGCACGACGGTCGACGGCATCCACCCGACGACGGCCGGCTACAAGAAGGTCGGGCTGGCGTTCCGGGCGGCGATCCTGCGGGTCTCCTCGACGCCCCAGAAGGGCTGAGCGGCTAGCCCGCTGCGCCGGCTGCCCACCGTGCGTCAGCTCTGCAGGAAGGCGAGCACCGCCAGCACCCGCCGGTGGTCGCTCCCCGAGTCGTCGAGCCCGAGCTTCTGGAAGATCGACGTCACGTTCTTCTCGACCGCGCCCGTCCCGATGAACAGCGCCGCCGCGATCGCCGAGTTGGTGCGCCCCTCGGCCATCAGCGCGAGCACCTCCCGCTCGCGTGGGGTCAGCGCCGCCAGGGGGTCGCTGCGGCGCCCGAGGAGAGCGGCCACGACCTCCGGATCGAGCACCGTGGCCCCGTCGGCGATCCGCTCGATGGCGCTGCCGAGCTCGTCGATCGAGGTCACGCGGTCTTTGAGCAGGTAGCCGACGCCGTCCGACCCTGCGGTGAGGAGCTCCCTCGCGTAGGCGACCTCGACGTACTGCGACAGCAGCAGGATCCCCGTCCGAGGCCGCACCCGCCGCAGCTCGATCGCCGCCCGCACCCCCTCGTCGCGGTGCGTGGGCGGCATGCGCACGTCGAGCACCGCGAGGTCGGGGCGCGACCGGTCGAGATCGCGGAGCAGGGAGTCCGCGTCGCCGTACGCCCCGACGACGTCGGTGCCGAGCTCGTCGAGCAGTCGCACGAGCCCCTCTCGCAGCAGCACGGAGTCGTCGGCGACGACGACCCTCCGACGCGGAGGCTCTGTCGACGGGCGCTCGCTGGTCGGCGGGGTGGTGGTGGTCACCCGCCGAGCCTACGAGTCGCCGTCGGTGCGCGCGGCTTCGTCCTCCGTGGTGCGCGGCTTCGCCGACCCGGGCGCAGGAACTCCCCCGCCCCCGGCCGACAGATCCTCCGTGGGGTACGGCAGCGTCGGGTTCGGCGTCGCGGCCGCCGTCTCAGCCCGCGCCTCCGGGCCCCGTGCCGTCGAGCCGTCGGGCGCGGCCAGGGGCAGGTGAACGCTGGCGTGGGTCGGGCCCCCCTCGGGGCTCCGCAGCTCCAGCCGCCCGCCGAGCCCCATCAGCCGCTGCTCGATCCCCGCCAGGCCGTGCCCGGGCCGAGCCGTCGCGCCCCCGCGGCCGTCGTCGGTCACCACCACTCGCAGCTCGTCGCCGGCAATGGTCTTCGGCGCCGACAGGATGAGCTCGGCGCGGCCGGCGCCCGAGTGCTTGCCCACGTTCGTCAGCAGCTCGGCTGCGATGAAGTACGCGTTGCGCTCGGTCTCGACCGGGATCTCGAGGCCTTCGGGAAGCTCGTCCGTGAAGCGCGTCGGCACGGTCGCGCGGTCGACCACGGCGTCGAGAGCCGGGGCGAGTCCGCGGTCGAGCAGCAGGGGCGGAGCGAAGCCGCGGGAGAGGGCGCGGAGCTCCTCGAGAGCCTCCTTCGCCTGCTGCTGGGCCTCGACGATGAGGCGCCTGCTCTTCTCCGGGTCGGTCTCGACGGCGCGCGAGGCAGCGGAGAGGTCCATCTGCATGCGGATCAGGCGCTGCTGCGGGCCATCGTGGATGTCGCGCTCGAGGCGGCGGAGAGCGGTGCCCTCGGCCGACACGGCCGCGCTCCGGGAGACCTCGAGCCCGGCGACCTCGGCCTGCAGCTGCTCGGAGCGGAAGCCGCCGAGCATCCAGCCGGCGATCGCGCCCTGAACGAGCACGGCGCCGCGCGTGATGAACGGCAGGAGGGCAGCGGCAATCACCGCGACGACGACGGCGGCGGTCGACGTCATGGCGGCGTGATCGTTGAAGAAGTACTGCCAGATGCCGCCGGGGATCCCGTAGGTGGCACCGTTGCTGGTCAGGACTGCGAGAGCGATGCTGCCGAACACTCCCCCGAGGGCGGTGCTCGCCACGGCGACGGTCACCGCGACGACGAGGAAGCCGACCCAGGGGAAGACGACCACCGTGAAGGCGAAGTAGAGCCAGTAGTGCGGATCGGCCGCGACCTCGACGAAGCGCACGAAGCGGTTCGCCGAGGTCTTGCGGCGCCAGACGACCGGCCGTGGCGCCGGCTCGCGCGCCCAGCCGAGACGCGTCAGCTCGATGGTGCCGAAGAGCCGCCCGAAGTAGAGGCCCGCGACGAGGAGGACGGCGAAGGCGATGAACGCGGCCAGACCGCCTCCGAAGCTCGTCAGGATGTTGCCGACGATTCCGTAGAGGGCCGCGGCGATGACGACCAGCACGCCGGTGAGGGCGAGGTAGCCGATGTCGCGCGGGAACGCCGCCCACAGCCGCCAGTAGAGCGCCCGCTGCTTGGCGGGAGCCGCGGGAGGCGCGGAGAAGTGCATGGAACTCGTCTCGGTGGTGGTCATGGATCCAGCGTGGCGGAGCGCGAGGGATGGCCCAATGGTGCCACCGGCCGCATTCCGGCGGGGGTTATCCCCCTTCCTGCGCCCCGTGGGAAGCCCAGGCTCACCTCAATTAGCCGAGCCTCAGCTTGCTTGCGGAATTTTCGCAGACGTCTAGCGTTGGGTGCATCGAGGGGCCTCCGAGGCCCCAGCCCGCTTACGAAAGGACTCCACCATGTCCGACGCCATCACCGTCACCCAGTCGTCTGTCGACCCCGACGTCGCCGCCGCCACCGCCCAGTTCCTGACCCCGATCGTCACGAACCTCACCGCCCTCGCCGTCAACGGCAAGCAGGCCCACTGGCACGTCCGCGGCATCAGCTTCATCGCCGTGCACGAGCTCCTCGACACCGTCGTGGGCAACGCGCAGGAGTACGCCGACCTCGCTGCGGAGCGAATCGTCGCCCTCGGCCTCCCCGTCGACGGCCGCCTCGAGACGGTCGCCGCCACCACGACCAACCCGCCGCTCAAGGCCGGTTTCCAGCAGATCGACGCCACCATCGCCGGCATCGTCGCGCAGATCGACTCGGCTCGCGCCTCCGTCCAGATCGCCATCGACGAGCTCGGCGAGATCGACGCCTCGTCGCAGGACGTCGCGATCGAGATCGCTCGCGGCCTCGACAAGGACCGCTGGTTCCTCTCGGCTCACGTCAGCCAGTAGACCGAGCCCGCTCCGCCACGGCGGGGTGCAGCGTCACGAGGCCGTCGCCCTTCGGGGTGGCGGCCTCGTCGCGTTGCGGAGTTCCTGCGCCGCTCGCCTCGAATATCAAGGAGTTCCGGTCGCTCGACGACGGCTCGACGCCGATCCGGGGGCGCTGCGCCGACATTCTCCTTGAAATTATGGAGCGGAGGCAGAGGGCCGGCTGCTCCACCAGCACGTACGTCAGCTTCGCCAGCACGAGCGTGAGCCCGACGACCGCGGCCGTCGCCGACACGTACGCCCACCCGCCGCTGGCACCGAACCCGGGCACCCACGCCGCGAGCCCCCGCACGACCGGCATGTGCCAGAGGTAGACGCTGTACGACACGAGTCCGAGCCGCTGCAGCACGGACGCGTCGAGCAGCCGGCCGAGCAGGCTCGTCGCTCCGGTGCGCGTCGGCGTGACGGCGACGACGAGCACGGCCGCGAACGCGAGGGCGGCGAGCGTGTCGGCCGACTCCCAGCGGCGGTGGCTCAGCGCCAGGGCACCCGCGGCGACCCCGCCGGTCACGGCGCCGAAGCGGGCGACGGTCGCGCTGACGGCACCCCGCCGCACGGCCAGGTACACGAGCGCGGCCGCCATGCCGAACGCGAACAGCTGGCCGTGCATCAGCAGGCTACGGCTGACGACGGACTCCCAGTCGCGACTCCAGCCGTGGAGCTCGCGACCGTGCGTCGCGTGGAAGACGGCTCGGACGAGCGCGCCGGCGGCCCCGACGACGAGCAGCGCGAGCGGCGGCAGCGAGGCGCGCTGCCACCCGTGGAGCCTGCGGCCGACCCGGCTCGCGAGCAGCGCGACCAGCGGCAGCACGGCGTAGAACGTCAGCTCGACGGTCAGGGTCCAGGCGACCTCGAGGCCGGTGCGGATGTGGTGTGGCGAGTAGGCCTGCATCATCGTCAGGTCGGCGGCGAGACCGGGGGCGTCGAGCCGGCCGATGCCACGCGGCCAGACGAACGAGAGGCCGAGCACGCAGTTCGTGACGAGGAGCACGACGAGGTAGGCCGGCCACACCCGGAATGCGCGATTGGCCGCGTACCGCCGCAGCGACGGGAGCGGCCTCCCGTCGACGAGCCGGCCGGCGAAGCCCAGATACAGCAGGAAGCCGGACAGCACGAAGAAGAGCCCGAGCCCCTGATGCAGCGCGAAGACGAGACCCGGCTCACGGTGCCGGACCCCCGGCGACAGCACGTTCGACACGTGGTACGCCACGACGCTCACGGCCGCCAGTCCCCTCAGCCCGTCGAGCCCCGCCAGATGTGCGCGTTCCTGTGATTCCCCCATGACATCAAGGCTGTCGGGGGCGCAGGAACGGGACCACGTCCGTCCGGCCGAACTCCGTCGTCCGCGCGGACGAGATCGGCCCTGCATCGGACGGCCGAGATCGGCCCTGCATCGGACGGCCGAGATCGACCCCGCCCCGGACCGCCGAGATCGGTCGGCCGTCCGGATGACGCGCCGACTACAGGGCGCGGTGCGTGAACCGCCCGCCGAGCAGCGTCGCCGCCACGGGCATCGTGCGGAGGGCCTCGGGATCGCCCGCCAGCGGGTCGGCGTCGACCACGACCAGGTCGGCGAGGCTGCCGGCCACGACGGACTCGCGCCCGTCGGTCGACGACGCGAGTGCCACCGCCGGGGTCAGGCGCTGCTCGGGGTGCCACGGCTCGCGGCCGTCGCGGGCCCGCGTCACCGCGGCCGCCATCGCGACCCAGGGGTCGAGGGGCGCGACCGGGGCGTCCGATCCCAGCCGCAGCGGCACCCCCGCCGCCACGAGCGAGTCGAGCACGAACGCCCGGCCGGTGCGGCCGGCCCAGTACACCTCGGCGATATCGCGGTCGTCCATCGCGTGCTCGGGCTGCACGCTCGCCACGATGCCGAGGGCGGCGAACCGCGCCACGTCGGCGGGACGCAGCAGCTGGGCGTGCTCGATCGACCCGCGGCAGCCGACGGCGGCGAAGGCGTCGAGGGCGACGGTGTTCGCGCGGTCGCCGATGGCGTGCACCGCCAGGTCGAGGCCGTGCTCGTGGGCCCGGCCCATCAGGCCGGTCAGCTCGTCGACGGAGAACGACGGGATCCCCACTCCGCCGCCGACCGGGTACGGGTCGTGACAGTAGGCCGTGCGGGTGTTGAGCGAGCCGTCGGTGATGATCTTGGCCGGGCCCATGGTCACCAGGCCCTCGGTGCCCGGGATGACGTCGCCCGTGCGCAGGCGCCGGGCGATCACGGCGTCGAGGTCTGCGGGGTAGACGCCGGGCCGGACGCGGAGGGCGCGGGTTCCTGCGCCCACTCTCTCGGCCCAGGCGTCGATCGAGAGGGTCATCTCGAGGTCGACCACGCCGACGACCCCGCGGGCGGCTGCCGCCGCCGCCGCTTCGCCGACCCACTCGTCCATGCGCGAGCTGTCGATCGCCGTGATGACGCCCGACGCGTCGAAGGCGGCCTGCTCGCGCAGCAGCCCCGTCGCATGGTCGGGCTGACCGACCAGCGCCAGCCCCGCCCGGTTCAGCCAGACGGCGTGCAGGTCGGCGCTCACCAGCGCGACCGGGAACGCTCCGGCCGCGTCGAGCGTCTCGGCGGTGGGAGCGTCGCTCCAGAGCGCGTCGCGGAAGCCGTAGCCGACCAGCAGGTCGCGGTCGGCCGGGCGGTCCTCGCGGATGCGCGCCTTCACGAGCGCCACGGTCTCGGCGGCGGACGAGGCGGCCGACACGTCGAGGCGCTGGCGGACGAGCGCCCACTGCTCCATGTGCACGTGGTTGTCCCAGAGGCCGGGGGCGACGAAGCGGCCGCCGAGGTCGACGACCTCCCGGTCGCCGGGTGCGATCGCGGGTGCGATGGCCGAGACGAGGCCGTCTTCGATCAAGACGTCTGTCGGCGTTCCGTCGCGGCCCACCATCCGCGCGTTCGCGAGGAGGAGGTCGCTCATTCGCGGGCCCGGCGCATCTCAGCGGCGAGCCCCGGATGCGCGTAGGGGCCGTCGCCCTCGAGTTCGGACACGATGCGGTCGACGACCTCGGGCGCCTTGTTCTGGCTGAGCTTGGCGCGCGCGTCGAACCGGGTCACGCGCAGGCGGATGCCGACGGTGCCCTTGGCGACGCGGCGGGAGCCCTCTTCGTCGAGCTCCAGCGACACCGGCGTCTCGAGGCGCTGCTCGAAGTGGTCGACCAGCTCGCCGAGCACGCGGAAGTTCTCGGCGTCGTCGAGGATCTCGGGGGTGCCGTAGAGGTGGGCCGTGACGTGGTTCCAGGTCGGAACGATCCCGCCCGACGTCATCCCGGCCGACAGAGCCCAGCTGGGCGAGATGTAGCCGTGCGGACCCTGGACGATGACGAGGATCTCGTGCTGCCCCAGCTCGTGCAGCTGCTCGTCAGGACGGCCCACGTGGCTGACCAGGCAAATCGTGTCGTCATCGGTCTCTTCGAGCACCACCGGGTAGTGCGAGGCGACGAGGCCGGTGGCCGTGTTCGAGACGATCGTCGCCCACGGGTTCTCGCGGATGAGGCGCTTTACCTCGTCGGCGTCGTCGATGATGAAGTGAGGGGTGTGGCGCATGCAGCTAAGCCTGGCAGACGGGGCACCAGTAGAGCTTCCGCCCGGCGGCCTCCTCCATCAGGATGTTCGTGCCGCACACCCGGCAGGGCAGCCCCTCGCGGTGGTAGACCCAGTGCCGGTCGTCGCGCTTGGCCATCGCCTGGGCGTACTGCTTCTTGCTCAAGCCGTCCATGGTCATCATCTGGCCGAGCTTGACGCCGCTCTTGAGCAGCTTCGTCCAGTCTTTCCAGAGGGCGCGCACCGTCTCCTCGGGCACGTCGACACCGGGCGTGTGCGGGTTGAGCCGTGCGCGGAACAGCATCTCGGCCCGGTAGACGTTGCCGATGCCGCTGACCACCGACTGGTCCATCAGCAGGAGCCCGATCATCGTCTTGGTCTTGTGCACCCGCTCGAAGAAGCGGTCGGACCCCTTCTTCGGCGAGTCGACCAGCGGGTCGGGGCCGAGCTTGGCGATGATCTCATCGACCTCCTCGGCCGTCCGCACCTCGCACTTCGTCGGCCCCCGGAGGTCGGCCACGACGGTCTCGGCGAGGATCCTCACCCGCACCGCGCCGACGGGCTCGGGCGGGAACGCCTCGAGGTCGATGTCGTCTTCGGGTGTCTCCTGCTCGGAGATCCGCAGCCGCGCCGCACTCAGCGGCTTGCCGACGCGCACCATGCGGGCCTTGCGCGGGGCGCCGATGCTCTTCCAGCTGTCCTCCCCCGCCTCGTCGGTCAGGTCGGTACCGCGCTGATTGGTCTGACCCATCCGCCCCGACGCGCTCTGGATGGTCGGGTCGGTCGAGAAGTCGCCCGCGAAGTCCCACGAGCCGTACAGCCCCAGATGCACCTGCAGGAACTTTCGGCCCTCGAACTCGAGGAACATCTGCTTGCCGACTGCGACGGCATCGACCATGACCCGGCCGTCGAGCACGGCGGCACCCGCCGCGAAGCGCCCCTGGGGGCTCGACACGGCGACGGGCTCGCCGACGAAACTCGCTCGGAACTGGTTGGCGATGCGGTGGACGGAATGACCTTCAGGCACTCTCCGAGGCTACCCGGGGCCGCCGACACGACCGTTCAGGGAGGGCGCCGTTCAGTCGGCGGCTGGGGTCTGGGTCGGCGTGACCCAGTCGACGGGGTGGCCCTTGATGGCGCCCGTGGTCTCGTACTCGGCGAGCTGGGCGATGCGGCGCTCGTGGCGCTCCTCGAACGAGAACGGCGTCTTGATGAACTCGTCGATCACGGCGATCGCCTCGTCTTCGCTGTGCTGGCGCGCGCCGATCGCGACGACGTTCGCGTCGTTGTGCTGGCGGGCCAGCTGGGCGGTGGACATGTTCCACGCGAGTGCCGCCCGGACGCCCTCGACCTTGTTCGCGGCGATCTGCTCTCCGTTGCCGGAGCCGCCGAAGACGACGCCCAGGCTCTCGAGTCCCTCGCTCTGGTCGCTGACGACGGCACGGGCCGCGGCGATGCAGAACGACGGGTAGTCGTCGAGGGGCTCGTACGTCTCGGGGCCGTGGTCGGTGACCTCGTGGCCCTGCTCGGCGAGGTGGGCGATGAGTGTCTGGGCGAATTCGAGGCCGGCGTGATCGGTCGCAACGTGGATGCGCATGACCGTCAGTGTATGGCCGTCGAGCCCCAGCCGAGCGCCTCGCCTAATCGAAGATGGGGCCGACGGTCCGGGAGCGCTTGAGCTCGAAGAAGCCGGGGTACGAGGCCGCGGCGACGACGCCGTCCCAGAGGGTCAGCGCGATCTCGCCCTTGGGGGCGGGAGAGATGACCGGGCCGAAGAACGCGGTTCCGTTGACGGCGATGACCGGCGTGCCGACGTCCTGCCCGACGCGGTCGATGCCGTCCACGTGACTGGCGCGCATGGCTGCGTCGTACTCGTCCGTGTCCGCGAACGCGGCCAGCTCGGCCGGCAGTCCCGCCTCGGCGAGCGCCTCCGCGATGACGGCGTCCTGGTCGTCCTTGCGGCCCTCGACGTGGATGCGCGTGCCGAGCGCGTCGTAGAGCGGCTTGACGACGGCCTGGCCGTGCAGCTCGGTGGCCGCGGTGACGACGCGCGTGTAGCGGATCAGCTTCGCGAGGTTGGCGGGGTCCATTCCCTCGTTGTCCTCATTCAGGATGCCGAGGCTCATCACGTGGAAGGTGACGGCCAGGTCGCGGTGGGCGGCGACCTCGTCCATCCAGCGGCTGGTCATCCACGCCCAGGGGCACGACGGATCGAACCAGAAGTCGACGGGGGTGACGGTGGTGGAAGCTACGGTGTCGGTCATAGGTTGAGCCTAAGACCCCCGCCCCGCGTCGAGAAGAGTGCCTGTGTCCATCAAAGAAGCGACCCCCGACGCCTCACCGCGCGGCGTGGAGGCGAACGGCGTCAACGCCATCGACGAGTCCGAGCGCAAGGGCACGCCGCGGCAGCTGTTCTGGCCGTGGTTCGCGGCCAACATCTCGGTCCTGGGGATCGGCTACGGCGCCTACCTGCTCAACTTCGCCGTGTCCTTCTGGCAGGCGATCGTCGTGGGAGTCCTCGGCATCGCCATCTCGTTCCTGTTCTGCGGCCTGATCGCGCTGGCCGGCAAGCGCGGCAACGCACCGACGATGACCCTGGGTCGGGCGCCCTTCGGCGTCCGCGGCAACCGGGTCCCGTCCGTCATCTCCTGGGTGCTCACGGTCGGCTGGGAGACGGCGCTCACCTCGCTGGCCGTGCTGGCGACGGAGACCATCTTCACCGAGCTCGGCTTCGCGGCGGGTGTCCCGACGAAGATCGTCGCCCTCGTCGTGATCGCGGCCCTGGTCGTGGTCGCCGGCATCCTCGGCTTCGACTTCATCATGCGGCTGCAGAAATGGATCACCCTGGCTACGGCTGTGCTCACCGTCGTCTTCGTGATCCTGACGCTGCAGCGGGTCGACTTCGCGGCGGTGGCCGCTCTCCCGAGCGGGCCGCTGCCCTCGGTCATCGGCGGATTCGTCTTCATGATGACGGGCTTCGGCCTGGGCTGGGTCAATGCGGCGGCCGACTACTCGCGCTACCTCCCGCGGTCGTCCTCCAGCGCCGGCGTCGTCTGGTGGACCACGTTCGGCGCCGCCCTCGCGCCGATCATCCTCTTCGTCTTCGGTCTCTTCCTGGCCGGCAGCTCGACCGACCTCCTCGGCGCCATCAACGACAACCCCATCGGGGCCCTCGTGACAGTCGTGCCGAAGTGGTTCCTGGTCCCCTTCGCCGTCGTCGCAGTCCTCGGGCTCGTCGGCGGGTCTGTCATGAACATCTACTCGTCGGGCTTCTCGTTCCTGAATATGGGAGTGAAGATCCCGCGCTACGCGGCCGCGACTGTAGACGGCGTCGTGATGATCGCGGGCACGATCTACGTGGCCTTCTTCGCGACCTCCTTCATCGGCCCGTTCCAGGGCTTCCTGATCACGCTCGGCGTCCCGATCGCCGCGTGGGCGGGCATCTTCCTCGCCGACATCCAGCTGCGCCGCACCGACTACTCGACGGCCGACCTGTTCGACGCCAAGGGCCGCTACGGCAGCGTGCAGTGGCCGACCATCGCGCTCATCGTCGTCGGCACGATGATCGGCTGGGGCCTCGTCGACAACAGCTTCTACGCCGGCTGGCTCGGCTGGCAGGGCTATCTGCTCGGGCCTGAGAAGGGCGCGTTCCGCACCGACTGGAGCGGCGCCAACCTCGGGGTGCTCGCCGCCCTCGCCTTCGGGTACGTCGGCACGCTCCTCTTCACCCGTCGCACCGTGCGCCGCCAGGAGAACCTCGCGTGAGCGGCGAGGTCGCGCCCTGGCTCGTCGTCGTCGACATGCAGCGGATCTTCGGCCAGCCGGGCAGCGACTGGTTCACGCCCGACTTCGCCTCGGCGAGCACCGGCGCGGCGCGGCTCCGCGAGGCGTTCGGGTCGAGGGTGGCCTTGACCCGCTTCGTCGCGCCGGAGACGCCGGCCGGCGCGTGGGTGCCGTACTACGAGGACTGGCCGTTCGCGCTGGTCCCCGACTCCGATCCGCTCTACGAGCTGATGCCCGACTTCCCGGTGCGCGACGCGACCGTGATCACCCGCTCGACGTTCGGCAAGTGGGACGCCGAGACGGCCGCGGCCCTCGGTGACACGACGGAGATCGTCCTGTGCGGCGTCTCCACCGACTGCTGCGTCCTCTCGACGGCCCTGGCCGCCGCCGACTCCGGCGTGCGCGTGCGCATCGCCGCCGACGCGTGCGCCGGCGCCACCGAGACCGACCACCGGCGTGCTCTCGAGGTGATGGCCCTCTACGCTCCGCTCATCGAGATCACGACCGTCGCCGAGGTGCTCTCGGGGACGCCGATTCCCGCTCACCAGTAGGGTTGTCGAGGGCCACGAGCCCGCAACGCACACAACCGACGATGGATGGAGCACTGCCGTGCCTGGAGAGAATCTCACCCGTATCGAGGCGCAGGAGCGCAAGAGCATTCTGGACGTGTCGTCCTACCTGGTCGACCTCGACCTCACCCGCGGCGACGAGGTCTTCGGCAGCACGACCACGGTCGCGTTCACCGCGACCGAGGGCGCCTCGACCTTCATCGACGCGTTCACACGCACCGTCCACTCGGTGACGCTCAACGGCACCGAGCTCGACCCCGCCGCGGTCAGCGACGGCATCCGCATCCAGCTCGACGGCCTCGCCTCGTCGAACGTGCTCACCGTCGTCGCCGACGCCGAGTACACCAACACCGGCGAGGGCCTGCACCGCTTCGTCGACCCGGTCGACGGCGAGGTGTACCTCTACTCGCAGTTCGAGGTGCCGGACAGCCGGCGCGTCTTCGCGGTCTTCGAGCAGCCCGACCTCAAGGCGACGTTCCAGTTCACGATCACCGCGCCGGCGCGGTGGCAGATGGTGTCCAACTCGATCACGCCCGAGCCGACCGTCGACGGAGAGGTCGCCACGTGGGCCTTCGAGCCCACCGCCGTCATGTCGAGCTACATCACCGCGATCGTCGCCGGCCCGTACGACGTCGTCCGCTCGTCGCTGACCTCGTCGGACGGCCGCGAGATCCCCCTCGGCATCTTCACGCGCAAGTCGCTCTCCGAGTACATGGACGCCGACTACATCTTCGAGAAGACCCGCCAGGGCTTCGCCTACTACGAGGAGAAGTTCGACTACCCGTACCCCTTCGACAAGTACGACCAGCTCTTCGTCCCCGAGTTCAACGCGGGCGCCATGGAGAACGCCGGCGCGGTCACCTTCACCGAGACCTACGTCTTCCGCAGCAAGGTCACCGACGCCATCAAGGAGCGTCGCGTCGTCACGATCCTGCATGAGCTCGCGCACATGTGGTTCGGCGACCTCGTCACGATGAAGTGGTGGAACGACCTCTGGCTCAACGAGTCGTTCGCCGAGTGGGCGTCGACGATCTCGACGGCCGAGGCGACCGAGTGGACCGAGGCGTGGACCACGTTCCAGGCCATGGAGAAGAGCTGGGCCTACCGCCAGGATCAGCTGCCGTCGACCCACCCCGTCGTCGCCACGATCAACGACCTCGAGGACGTCCAGGTCAACTTCGACGGGATCACCTACGCCAAGGGCGGCTCGGTGCTCAAGCAGCTCGTCGCCTGGGTCGGCATCGACGCCTTCTACGCCGGCGTCGCCGCGTACTTCAAGAAGCACCACCACTCGAACACCGAGCTCTCCGACCTCCTGGCCGAGCTCGAGGTCACGAGCGGCCGCGAGCTGACCTCCTGGTCGAAGCTCTGGCTCGAGACCGCCGGCGTCAACACCCTCCGGCCCGAGATCGAGACCGACGCCGACGGCGTCATCACCTCGTTCGCGGTGATTCAGACCGCCGCCGCCGACTATCCGACCATCCGCCCGCACCGCCTCGCGATCGGCCTCTACGACCTGCAGGGCGACGACCTCGTCCGCAGCCACCGTGTCGAGATCGACGTCGACGGCGAGCGCACCGAGGTGCCCGAGCTGGTCGGCCTCCCCAAGGGCGCGCTCGTCCTGACGAACGACGACGACCTCGCCTACGCCAAGGTCCGCCTCGACGAGGGCTCGCTCGCGACCGCCATCGAGCACCTCGCGAAGATCCACAACCCCCTCGCCCGCGCGATCGTCTGGGGTTCGGTGTGGGACGCCACCCGCGATGCCGAGAGCCCGGCATCCGACTACGTGAAGCTCGTGCTCGCCAACATCGCCAGCGAGACCGAGTCGACGACGATCCGCACGACGCTGACCCAGCTGACCCAGGCCGCCCGCAGCTACGTCGCACCGTCGAAGCGCGCTGAGACGATCACGGCGGTGGGCGACGCCCTGTGGGCACTGGCCCAGTCGGCGCAGGCCGGGTCCGACGCCCAGTTCCAGTTCGTGAAGTTCTTCGCGAACATCGCGTCGACCGACGCTCACGGCGACGCCCTGCAGGGCCTCGTCGACGGCACGGTCACACTGCCCGAGCTGACGATCGACACCGACCTGCGCTGGGAGCTCCTCGAGGGCCTCGTGCTCGTCGGCCGCGCCGGCGCCGCCGAGATCGACGCCGCGCTGGCTGCCGACAACACCGCCAACGGCGCTCAGGCCGCTGCACGCGCCCGCGCGACCATCCCCACCACCGAGGGCAAGCTGGCGGCGTTCGCCTCGATCGTCGACTCCGACGACCAGCCGAACGCCATCGTGCGCGCCACCGCGATGGGCTTCCAGCACACGAACGACCCGGAGATCCTCGAGCCGCTCGTAGCCCGCTACTTCGACTCGCTCACCGGCATCTGGGAGAGCCGCAGCTACCACATCGCGGACACGCTGGTGTCAGGCCTCTACCCGGCGGGTCTCGCGAACGAGGCCCTCGAGTCGGCGGCAACGACCTGGCTCGACGCGAACCCCGAGACGCCGGCTCTCCGTCGCATCATCAGCGAGAATCGCGCCGGCACGGAGCGTGCGCTCAAGGTCCAGGCCGCCGACAGCTAGGCGGTCCGGTCGAACGGACGACGGCGGTGCTCCTCGGAGCACCGCCGTCGTCGTTCACCCGCTGCATCGTTCAGCCGCGGCGTCGTTCAGCCCGCACCGAAACGCCGCCTCGTAGCATGGGGCGAATGGTTACCCTTCCTCTCGCAGCCGCGACCGACCTCTCCAAAGACGCCTCGACGTTCTGGGGCATGTGGGGCGTCGCCATCACCGTCGCCGGGATCATCGTGGGCGCGATCATCCTGCGGATCATCATCCACTTCGTGATCCGGCGGGTCGTCGACCAGGTTGTCAACGGTGTCAAGAGAAAGCAGAACATCGACGACACGCAGGCCCTCGACTCGCCCCTCAAGGCAGTCCGCGTGGTGCAGCGCACCCGCACGCTCGGCAGCGTCCTCAACAACATCGCGTCGGTCGTCATCATCCTCATCGCCTTCACGAGCATCCTGAGCGAGATCGGAGTCTCCGTCGTCGGCGTGGTCAGCGCAGCCGGGGTCATAGCGGCCGGCCTGGCCTTCGGCGCCCAGAACGTCGTCAAAGACCTCCTGAGCGGCCTGTTCATGGTCTTCGAAGACCA
Source organism: Frondihabitans sp. OV104 (assembly GCF_057787745.1). NCBI lineage: Bacteria > Bacillati > Actinomycetota > Actinomycetes > Micrococcales > Microbacteriaceae > Frondihabitans > Frondihabitans sp. OV104. The sequence continues at coordinate 491,429 of NZ_CM173541.1, read as the reverse complement.
GCTCGGCGTCGGCGACATCGTCGACGTGCAGCTTGCCAGCGGAGTCGTCGAGGCCGTCGGTATCCGGGTCACGCAGATCCGGGACGTGAACGGAACCCTCTGGTTCGTGCGGAACGGCGAGATCCTGCGCGTCGGCAACATGTCGCAGGGCTGGGCACGCGCCATCATCGACACGGCTGTGCCAAACGACTCCGACATCGATCTCGTCGAGTCGATCATCCTCAAGACCGCCGTCGACCTGAAGGCCCAGCCGCGCTGGAAGACCCGCATGCTCGAGAAGCCCGAGCTCTGGGGCATGCAGTCGATCTCGGACTCGCACGTCATCGTGCGCCTCGCCGTCCGGACGCGCTCGGCAGAGCGCGACAACGTTGCCCGCGAGCTCCGCATCCGGCTCAAGAAGGCCCTGGAGGCCGAGGGGATCAGCCTTCCGTCGCTTTCGAGCGTGATCCTGAGCGGCTTCGACGAGGCCAACAGCATCAAGGGCGCCCGCCCGGTCGAGACGCAGCCGACCCCCACTGTTCCGCGAGCACGCCGAGCACCGCGTCGACCGAGCACCCCGACGGCTCCGCCGTTCGATGGTCCGGGAGACAATCGAGCATGACCGACGAGACCCCCCGCCCCCTCATCCAGCCGATCACCGTCCGCCGCGGACTCGGCGACGACGACGTGCAGGGCAACTTCTGGCAGAAGGTCGGCGGTCGGCCCACGTTCGAGAAGCTGGTCCGTCGCTTCTACGAGGGCGTGCAGTCCGACGAGGTCATCTGGCCGATGTACCCGGCCGACGACCTCGAGGGTGCGATTCAGCGTCTCACCGGCTTCCTGGAGCAGTACTGGGGCGGCCCGACGACCTACAGCGACGAGCGCGGCCACCCGCGGCTGCGCATGCGCCACGCGCCGTTCCCGATCACACCTCTGGCCCGCGAGCGCTGGCTCGTGCACATGCGGGCAGCGGTCGACTCGCTCGAGCTGTCCCCGCTCGACGACGCGACGCTCTGGGGGTACCTCGACCGGGCCGCGCACGCGATGACCAACACGGCCGGCGAATAGAGCTCGTCCCAGCCACGGCCACGAGAGCGGCGTCGGTCAGCCGGCGTAACCCGCCCGCAGCTCGTCGACGAGGCGGGGGTTGCCCGGTCGCCAGCCCAGCACGTCTCGGGCGTGCGCCGCAGAGGCCACCTGGTCGGCCAGCAGGGCGTCCGCGTAGGCCGAGCCGAGCCGAGCCCTCGACTCGTCGGCGGACTCGTCGATGACGGGCCGACCGTGTGCCGCGGCCTCGGCGAGCTCGCGGACCGTCGACTGCTCGTCTGACACGGCGAAGACGTAGTCGTCGTCGGCCGCGGCCTCGAGTGCGAGCACGTAGAGCTCGGCGAGGTCGTCGACGTGCACGAGAGTCCAGCGCTGAGACCCGTCGCCCGGCAGGCGCACCTCCTCGCTGCTCACGAAGTCGGCGGGGATGCCGCCGCCGTGCCCGTAGACGATTCCCGGGGCCACGATCGTCGTGCGGACCGGGGCCCGGCGAACGGCCGCCTCGATGGGGATGCGCCACCCCGAGATGGTCTCGGGACGCATCGGGCTCGACTCGCTGAGGCCGTCGCCCGCGCCGAAGACCCAGACGCCCCCGGTGTGAAGGTACGGCCGGTCGTCCTCCGCGAACTCGCGCGACACGATCTCGACCAGCGACTCGTCGAGGGCGGCACTCGACGAGTCGCCCGTCGCGGCCGTGTGGACGACGCCGGTGCTTTCGCGCACCAGCCGGGTGAGGAGGTCGAGGTCGGTCGCGTCGCCGACGACGGCGGTCGCACCCGCCGCTCGGACGGCCTCGGCCTTCGCCTCGGACCGCACGAGGGCGGTGACGTCGTGATCGCGAGCCCGGAGGGCGCGGAGGACGGCTGAGCCGATGTACCCGGTCGCACCGGTGAGGAGAACTGCCATGGCCCCACGGTAGCGGGGGCCGCCGACACCCGTCAGAGCAGGCCCGACCTCCGCTTGACGAGCACGTGGCCTCGGCTGGTGCTCAGGCGCGTCCACGCTCCGACGGCGAAGACCCGCGCGGGTTCGTCGTCGACGAGGAACCCGAGTGTCAGAGCGGCGAAAGCGGCACCCGCAGGAACGTCGGAACCCTCGACGGGCCTCGACCACACGCCCGACCGCACCCTCTGCACGATCTGCTCGCCTGTTCCCGCCGGAATGACGCCCGCGACCTCCTCGATGCCCGCCTTGGCGACGGCCTCGAGGGCGGCCGACTCGAGCGCGGTCTGCGCGGTCCATCCGCCCCGGGGCGGAGAGATCGCAGCCCACGACGCGGCGATGACCGACGGCGGCAGCGGCACGACGACCGGCGCCGTCGGGTCGACGATCTCGTTCTGCAGACGCACCAGGCGCTCGACGACGCTCCGCAGCGACACGACGGCATCGAACGTCGACTCGGCCGCCAGGGCGTAGGTGCGGAGGCCGAGCACCGTCGGGCTGGTGTCGAGCAGGCCGGCAGGGCTGAGGACGCCGACGTAGGCGGCGAGGACTCCCCCGGTGCCGATGAGGCGCACGGCCCCGTCGTCGACAGCGGAGGCCCGCGCGAGGAAGGTGTGGAGATCGTCGAGCGAGAGGGAGTCGGGAAGTGCGAAGTCGGTACTCATGAGCGATCTAAACTACCGCTGATGACCGACACCGCGCCTGTCGGCGGCACGCCGACCGACCCCCTCGACGACCTCCTGCGAGCCTTCGACCTCACGCCGGGCGACGCTCCCGACACCTTCGACGGGCCCAGCCAGTGGATGCCGAACGGCCGCGTCTTCGGCGGGCAGGTTCTCGCCCAGTCTCTAATCGCCGCCGCGCGGACCGTCGACGGCGCGCGGCCGCCCCACTCGCTGCACGCGTACTTCCTGCGCGCAGGCAAGGTCGAGCACCCCGTGACGATCCGGGTCGACCGCAGCCACGACGGTCGCTCGTTCGCCTCGCGGCGCACCGAGGCCCTGCAGAACGGCGCCGTGATCATGACGACGATGGCGTCGTTCCAGAGTCTCGACGACGGCATCGACCACCAGATCGACCCGCCGGCCGGCCTGCCCGAGCCCGAGTCGCTGCCGACGATGGCCGACTCGCTCGCCGGGATCGCCCACCCGGCCGCTCAGTTCTGGGCCCACGGCCGCCCGTTCGACATCCGGCACGTGCCGTCGCCGATCTTCCTCCGTGTCGACGGAGCCCACGTCGCCCACCAGGCGCTGTGGATGAAGACGGTCGGGCCGCTCGGCGACGACGAGCTCGTGCACCGCGCGGCGCTGGCCTACGCGAGCGACCTCGGGATCCTCGAGCCGATCCTGCGCCGCCACGGAGTGCCGCTCGCCACGCGCGAGATGAAGATAGCCAGCCTCGACCACGCCATGTGGTGGCACCGGTCGGGTCGTGCCGACGAGTGGCTGCTGTACGCGATGGAGTCGCCGACGGCGCAGGGCGGCCGCGGCCTGTCGACCGGGCGCTTCTACGACCGGTCGGGGACACTGCTGGCGAGCGTCGCCCAGGAGGGCATGGTGCGGGTGCCGGAGGGCGTGGGCGACTAGCCGCTCGCGTGCGCCGCCCGCCGCGTGCATGCACCGCCCGACGTGCGCCCGTGCGCGGCCCGACGTGCGCCCGCCGTCGTCACTCAGGTAAGGACGGGGAGGGCGCCAGCGAGGATTGCTCCCTGCCATTGACAGCCCGGCAAGGAGGGCGCGGAGTTCCTGCGCCCGCCACGAGGACGTCTAGTGCGGGAGTCCTTGAGAACGACCGCGAGCGAAAGCTACCGGCGCCGGAACTGGAGCGGCTCGTCGACGAACGGCGACCACGCCGCGCGCTCGGCGTCGTTGATCCGGCGCGGGCGCTGGGTCGTGGCATCGACCAGCACGAGCGTCGAGGCCGCACGGGTGTGCAGGACTCGAGGCTCGACGCCGACCGGCGAGAACACCTCGTAGAAGATCTCGAGGCTCGCGCCGCCCATGTGGCCGATCCAGAGCTGGATGTCGAGCGGCTGGCGCGTGTACGCGATCGGTGCCAGGTACTCGACCTCCTGGCGGGCGATCAGCGACCACGTCTGCGTGCCGGGGCTCGAGTCGAGGATCGCGGTCGCCCCGTGGTCGCCGGACTCTTCGCCCGCCGACCAGAACGCCTGGATGCGCGCCTCCTCGAGGAGGTGCAGCATCTCGGCGTTGTTGACGTGGCCGTAGGCGTCGAGGTCGCCCCACCGCAGGACGGTGGGCACCTGAAGGCGGGCCACGCCTAGTCTCGCGTGAGCTTGCGGTAGGTGACGCGGCTCGGCTTGGCTGCGTCGGCGCCGAGGCGCTCGACCTTGTTCTCCTCGTACGCCTCGAAGTTGCCCTCGAACCAGTACCAGTTGGCCGGCTTCTCGGGGGTGCCCTCGTAGGCGAGGATGTGCGTGGCGATCCGGTCGAGGAACCACCGGTCGTGGGTGATGACCACGGCGCAGCCGGGGAACTCGAGCAGCGCGTTCTCGAGGCTGCCCAGGGTCTCGACGTCGAGGTCGTTGGTGGGCTCGTCGAGCAGCAGCAGGTTGCCGCCCTGCTTGAGCGTGAGCGCCAGGTTGAGGCGGTTGCGCTCACCACCCGAGAGCACGCCGGCCTTCTTCTGCTGGTCGGGGCCCTTGAAGCCGAACTGCGAGACGTAGGCGCGCGACGGGATCTCGGTCTTGCCGACCTGGATGTAGTCGAGGCCCTCCGAGACGACCTCCCAGAGGTTCTTGTTCGGGTCGATGCCGCCGCGGTTCTGGTCGACGTATGAGATGTCGACCGTCTCGCCGACCCTCAGGTCGCCGCCGTCGAGGGGCTCGAGACCGGTGATGGTCTTGAAGAGCGTCGTCTTGCCGACACCGTTCGGGCCGATGACTCCGACGATGCCGTTGCGCGGCAGGGTGAACGAGAGGTTGTCGATCAGCACGCGGCCGTCGAAGCCCTTCTCGAGGCCCATGGCGTCGATGACCTGGTTGCCGAGGCGCGGACCCACGGGGATCACGATCTCTTCGAAGTCGAGCTTCTTGGTGCGCTCGGCCTCGGTCGCCATCTCTTCGTAGCGGGCGAGGCGAGCCTTCGACTTGGCCTGGCGGCCCTTCGAGTTGCTCCGCACCCACTCGAGCTCGGACGACAGGCGCTTGGCGAGCTTGGCGTCTTTCTTGCCCTGGATGTTGAGACGCTCGCCCTTCTTCTCGAGGTAGGTCGAGTAGTTGCCCTCGTACGGGTAGAGGCGTCCGCGGTCGACCTCGGCGATCCACTCGGCGACGTGGTCGAGGAAGTACCGGTCGTGGGTCACGGCGAGGACAGCGCCGTGGTACTGGCTCAGGTGCTGCTCGAGCCACAGCACGCTCTCGGCGTCGAGGTGGTTGGTGGGCTCGTCGAGCAGCAGCAGGTCGGGCTTCTGAAGCAGGAGCTTGCAGAGCGCCACGCGGCGCTTCTCACCACCGGAGAGGTTCGCGATCTGAGCGTCGCCCGGCGGGGTGCGGAGGGCGTCCATCGCCTGCTCCAGCTGCGAGTCGAGGTCCCAGGCGTCGGCGGCGTCGATCTCCTCCTGCAGGCCGCCCATCTCTTCGAGCAGCGCGTCGAAGTCGGCGTCGGGCTCGGCCATGGCCAGCGAGATCTCGTTGAAGCGGTCGATCTTGCCCTTGATCGGGCCGACGCCCTCCTGGACGTTCTCGAGCACCGTCTTCGACTCGTCGAGCTCGGGCTCCTGCATGAGGATGCCGACGGTGAACCCGGGGGTCAGCTTCGCCTCGCCGTTGCTGGGCGTGTCGAGGCCCGCCATGATCTTGAGGATCGTCGACTTGCCGGCGCCGTTCGGGCCGACCACGCCGATCTTCGCGCCGGGGATGAAGGACATCGTCACATCGTCGAGGATCAGCTTGTCGCCGACCGTCTTGCGAGCGCGGACCATCGAGTAAATGTATTCGGCCATGAGCACCAGTCTATTCGGGGTTGCAGTGAGGGTTCGCCGGGGCGGATGCGGACCCGGTCGACGAGCAGGCTCCGGAGTGCTACCAGTCGATCGCGCGGGTCGTGCCGACGAGGCACTTGCCGGTGGAGAGCACGGGAGCCGTGCCGCCCGAGAAGCCCGCGGTGCCGACCTGCCCGAGGAGGCAGACCTTCTTCTTCCAGAGCACCGAGAACTCGATCGAATCGACCGTCCGGCCGATCGAGGTCGTATCGGGCGTCAGCTCCATCGACGCCTTCGAGAAGCCGGCCGTCGTCAGCGTGTCGACGACCGTGCGGCCGTCCGGGTTGTCGTTCTTCGCGAGCAGCTGCTTGATCGTGCGATCGAGCAGCGTGTGGGCCTCCGCCGACGTGAGATCAGCCGAATAGGTCGGCACAGCGCTCGGTGTCGGGGCCGAGATCGCACTCGACGAGCCGGTGGGCGGCGACGTGGTCGTCGGGTCGACTGTCTGCTGGCCCGCGGTGCAGCCGGCCACTCCGAGGGCGACGGCCGCGGCGACAGCCGCAAGGCCAGCCGTGCGAGCGCGCGAGAGTCGAAGAGCCACGTTCCGAGTGTACGGGGGCGGGCCCCGCGCGCCTCAGAACGGCTGCTCGTCGTCACGGGGCGCACCCCAGTCGGAGGCGGAGGCGGGGTCGGCGGGCGGCGCGGACGGGAAGGCCGACGGCGGCTCCGCGCCCGGGCCCGGCGGGGTGGGGGTCGTGGCGGCGGCGGGATCGGCGGCGGAGTCGGGTTCCTGCGCCTGCGGGTGCTCAGAGGGAGACGCCTCGGGGCGCTGCATGCGGCTGAAGGTCGTGGTGCCGAACAGCAGGTCGGGGCCGAGCGACTCGGCATCCACTTCGACGGCCGTGCCGCTCTTGCCGTCTTTCTCCCACTGGCGGATGCGGAGGCGGCCGGCGACGACGACGCGGTCGCCGACGCCGAGCGAGGCCCCGGCGTTGTCGGCGAGCTGCCGGAATGCCGTGACCGTGTACCAGTTGGTCTCGCCGTCGACCCATTCGTTGCGCGACCGGTCGAACCGGCGCTGGCTCGACGCGAGCCGGAAGCGCGCGATGCTGATGCCCGAGGGGGTGCGGAGGCTCTTGAGCTGGGTGGCGATGGTGCCGGTGAGCGAGATCGTGTCTGTCATGGATCAAGCGTCGCCGGACGCGACGACGGCCGACGGGATCCGATCCGATCTGTGGATGAATCGGGCCCGTCGGCCGCCTGTGGAGAAGGATTCGCCGTGGAGTCGATCAGTGCTCGCTGAACTCCGGACGGTCGACACCCGGCCCGAGCGCCGCGTGGACGGCGCTCTTGGCGATGTCCAGCGTCGGGAACGCCCCGTGATACGCGCCTTCGGACGACATCCGGATGGCGAAGCCGTCGTCGGTGCGGTGGATGGACCCGACGACGCCGGCGGGACCGAATGCGACCCACGTGGGGCTGGTGGTGCTGGTGCTGCTGCTGCTGCTGCTGCTGCTGCTGCTCATCATTGAGCTCCTTACTGTGTCGGGCGCGGCCCGATGCCGCGCCTCAGGAGGCGAGTACGTACTTGCCGTACGACTTGCGGATCTTGTTGACCTTCGGCAGCGCGACGGCCAGGCAGTAGCCCTGGCCGGGGTTCTTGGCGAAGAAGTTCTGGTGGTACTCCTCGGCGTCGTACCAGTCGCCGAGCGGCTCGAGGGTCGTGACGATACCGCCGTCCCACGCCTCGGACGCGCGCTCGAGCGCGGCCTCGAAGACGGCCTTCTGGGCGTCGTCGGTGTAGAACATGGCCGAGCGGTACTGGGTGCCGACGTCGGCGCCCTGGCGGTTGAGCTGGCGGGGGTCGTGCAGCGTGAAGAACACGTCGAGAATGACGTCAGCCGGGATCGCCGACTCGTCGAAGGTGACCTGGACCGCCTCGGCGTGGCCGGTCGAACCGGTGCAGACGGCCTCGTAGCTCGGGTTCGCCGCGACGCCGCCGGTGTAGCCCGAGACGACGTCGGAGACGCCCTGCAGCGAGCGGTACACCGCGTCGAGACACCAGAAGCAGCCACCAGCGAGCGTGAAAGTCGTCATGCGTCGAACCTACTCTCCCTCGCCTGCTCTTCGAATGTCGGTGGTCGCACGTATGTTCGAACCGTTCCCACCAGGCGGCCGGCAGACAGCGAGAAGAGGCACCCATGACCACCATCGAATTCACCACGACGACTCCCCAGGGCGCATACGCGACGGCGCCGGCCGTCTCAGCTCCAGCCGGGGCCGACGTGCACAGCCTCTCCGAGGTTCGCAGCGGGCTCAAGCTCGTGCAGCTTCACGACGGCCTCGTACGGGTCACCCGGCCGACAGGCGAGGTGCTCGGCTACGTCGAGAGCTTCCAGCACCCCGACGGCGAGCGGTTCCGCGCCAAACGCTTCCTGCCGCGCCAGCGCCGCTTCATCGAGATCGGCGAGTTCTGGAGCCGCTCCGACGCGACCGACTGCTTCCGCTTCGCCTGATCCCCTCGTCGCTTTCGGGGTACAGGGCCGATCCAGCGCAGGAACTCGGGGCGGTCGCCTAATCGCGACACCGCGGCCTCCGTTCCCCGCCACCGGGGTACGAATGGGCTAGCCTGCGCGGCATGAACTGGTTCAACAGCGCCATCGACTGGATCTCGTCCGCCGACGGAACGCGGGTCATCACCACCACGGTCCTTCCCTTCGTCGCGATCGTCGTCGCCGGCATCGTGGCAGCCTTGATCGGCCGCGGAATGTCGAAGCGCATCCTCGACGTCCGGGAGCGCGAGGCCAAGGCGGCGACCGTGACGTCACTGGTAGCCGCCGCGCGCCGCTCGGTCGACTGGTCGACGCTCGGAACCGATGAGCGCTCGCACGCGACACTGCTCGCCGACGAGGCCGGCATCCGTCTCCGGCTGCTCCCGGTCTCGGGTGCGGGCCTCGCTGCCGCCTGGTCGGAGCACGAGATCGCGTCGATCCGTTCGAACTCGGCCACGTTCAGCTTCCAGTCGCAGCAGACCTTCGCCGACGTGCGAGACCGGCTCGTCGAGTGGCAGGCCAAGCCGAGCCGGGCGAAGCGGCTGTTCCAGGGCGATATCGAGCGATGGAAGGCGGAGGAGCCCGAAGCCGCGCCGATCGCGGCCGCCGGGCCGTCGGCCGAGGCGTCGGGGCTGTCGGCGGAGGCGTCGGGGCTGTCGGCGGAGGCGTCGGCGCGCCGCACGGACCTGCCGTCGTTCGCTGCCCCGGCGGCCGCGCCGAACCTGGCTGCCACGCCGACCGAGGCTGCCGCGCCGAACCCGGCTGCCACGCCGACCCCAGCGCCCACGCCCGGGTCCGCCGACGCGACGAGCGCCGCCCCGGTCTCCGCGGAGACGGCCACCGTGTCGGCTACGACGGCTTCCACCTCCAGTGCCGCATCCGCGAGCCCGGTCGCCGCAGACGAGCCCGCCGACCACACCGACACGGCCGAGGTCGAGCGTCTGCGCGAGCCCGTCTACAGCTCGCCCGTGAGCGCGCACGATGTGCGCCGACGCACCAGCCCGGAGGCGGCGGAGCAGCCGACGTCCTGACGCAGGCTCGGACGACCGGCGACACCGCTTTCGCCGCAGGACACCGGCGAAAGCCGGTGTCGCGAGGCGAAAGCGGCGTGGCCGCGCCTGGAGTCCGGTGCCCTCGGCAGGAATCGAACCTGCGACCAAGAGATTAGAAGGCTCCTGCTCTATCCGCTGAGCTACGAGGGCGTCGGCTTCCACGATACCGTGCGCGCCAGGTGGCCCTCGGAATCGAGCGAGCGCATCACTCCGTGAGCGGGTTCGTCAGGTCGTAGACGGTGTCGGACCCCACGGTCTGCGAGGCGAAGTTCGACCGCACCCACGCCGCGATCGTCGACGAGGCGTCGCTTCCGCCGTTCGACGTGCCGACCGATCCGCCGATGAAGTAGTGGATCCTGCCGGCGGCGACGTCGGCTTTGAAGTCCGCCAGGGTGGGCGACGGATCGCTCCCGTTGAAGCCTCCGATCGGCATCACCGAGTGCAGGGTCGCGAGCTGGAGCTTCGCGGCGTTGTCGGATCCGACGGTGGCTGCGACCCACGTGTACTTGTCTGCGTCGGCCAGGAGGAGTTTCGTCAACGCCGAGGAGACCGTCGAGGTGCCGCCGAAGATGCCGCCGGCGCCGCCGAAGCCCCCGGCGCCCCGACCGGTGAAGCCGCCGGTGGTGGGGCCGGTTCCTGCGCCCGTGCCTCCGGTCGCGCCGGTCGCGGTGCCGCCGGTTCCGCCCGCGCCGCCGAACCCGCGCGGGGCAGTGCCGGTGCCGCCGCCGACAGTACCGCGCTGACCGCCGAAGCCGCCGCCGTTGCCGCCACCGCCAGGACCGCCGCCGCCGAACCCGCCGCGCGACGAGGCCACCGCCGGGCCGGCCGACGGAATCGAGCCGGTGTGCGCCGTCGACGCCGTCTCGAGGGAGTAGGCGAGAGGGCCGAGGAGTCCGCTGACCAGCATGAGCACGAGAGTGCTGGCGGCAAGCGCGCGGCCACGCACCCGCGGTGGCGTCGGAGGCGCGATGCCGCCGGCCGGAGCCTGGCCCACCGGAGCCGGGTACTCCCCCGGTGCGGGCGCAGGCGTCGCGGCAGACGAGGCCCCTCCCGACCCGGAACCTGCCGACACCGCGACTTCGTCACGACGCCGCACGCCCGGTACCAGCAGCAGCACCGCGGCCGCGACGCACCCCGCGACCACCACGAACTTCAGCCACGGCAGCCAGTCCGCGGCGCGGGCGAGCAGCGCGTACGACCAGGCCGCCGTGACGAGCATGGCGACGGCCAGCACGACACGGGGCCACCAGTGCGCGGTCCCGGCCTTCCAGAGGATCGAGCCGCCGATGGCGAGGGTCCCGGCGATCGGTGCGGCTAGAGCGACCGTGTAGTACGGGTGGAAGATCCCACCGGCGAAGCTGAACACCAGGCCGGTGACGACGAGCCACGACGAGAACAGCAGGAGCGTCGCGCGCCGGGCGTCGATGCGCTGACGAGGCCCGAGGGCCACGAAGGCGGCCACCATGACGATGAGCGCGGCGGGCAGCAGCCAGGTGATCTGGCCGCCGATCTCCGACCCGAAGAGGCGCGTGATGCCCGTGGCACCCCACGATCCGGCGCCCGCGGTGCCCGTGCCGCCGGTGACGCTGCCGGTCTCGTCGCCGGTGAGGCGGCCGAAGCCGTTGTAGCCGAAGGTCAGCTCCAGGAACGAGTTGGTCTGCGAGCCGCCGATGTAGGGCCGCGAGTCGGCCGGCCAGAGCGACACGATGGCAACCCACCAGCCGGCGCCGGCCACGACACCGCCCAGGGCCGCGGCCAGGTGGCCGAGACGAGCAAGCCAGCGCCTCGGCGCGCAGAGGTAGTAGACCGCTGCGAGCTCGGGCAGGATCACGAACGCCTGCAGCTGCTTGGTCAGGAACCCGAAGCCGACGATGACGCCTGCCCAGACGACCCAGCGCAGCCGGCCCGACTCGATACCGCGCAGCGTCAGGTAGACGGCGAGCGCCATGAGCAGCAGGAGCATCGCGTCCGGGTTGTTGAAGCGGAACATCATCACCGCTACCGGCGTGAGCATGAGCACGCCGCCCGCGATCAGGGCGGTCGCCGCTGAGAAGTGGCGCCGCACGATGACGTAGACCAGCAGGACGGTGGCGACGCCCATGAGCGCCTCGGGCAGGAGGATGCTCCACGACGACAGCCCGAAGAGCCGCACCGACAGCTCCATGATCCAGAGCGAGGCGGGCGGCTTGTCGACGGTGATCGAGTTCGCAGCGTCCGAGGAGCCGAAGAAGAACGCCTCCCAGTTCGAGGCGCCGGCCTGCACCGCCGCCGAGTAGAACGTGTTGGCGTAGCCCGAGATCGCCAGGTTCCAGATGTAGAGGAAGCCCGACGCCACGAGCAGACCCCAGAGGGCCGGCCGCTCCCAGCGCGGCGCGGTCGTCGGACCGAAGGCGAGCCAGCGGCCCGCGCGACGTGCGCGCGAGCCGGCGGGGGCGGATTCTGCGGTGGCGGACGGACGATGGAGAGTCGCCGTGCTCATGACTGGTTCGCTTTCGTCAGGATCTCGGTGGTGGGGGTGGTGATCGGCGCAGGATCATCGCTGACTCTGCGGGGGCTGATCACCGGCGCGGGCCTCGCCTGCCGCCGGAACACCCACACGCGCAGCAGCACGAACCGCACGACGGTGGCGACGAGGTTCGCGACCGTCAGCACGACGAGCTCCACGTGGGCCGAGGCGTCGTGCGAGACCTGGTGCAGGCCGAACAGCGACCCCGACGTGATCAGCCAGGCGATGCCGAACACGATGAGGCCCTGCGCCTGGTGCTTGACCGCACCGCCGCCGCGAACGCCGAAGGTGAAGCGCCGGTTCGCCGCCGTGTTCGCGATGGTCGTCACGAGCAGGGCCAGGAAGTTGGCGGCCTGCGCCGGGACGACGTGCTGGAAGAGGAGGTAGAGCAGCGCGTACGCCGCCGTCGAGAGCGCGCCCACCACGCTGAAGCGCACCACCTGCCCGAAGAACGTGGGCTGCTGCGTCCGCTCGTACGGGTGCCGGCCGATCTCCTCGTAGATCGCCGCCACAGGGATCGTCCCGCGGGCGATGCCGCTCGCGACCCGCACCATGCCGCGCAGGTCGGCGCTGGCCGTCGCCACGATGTCGACGGACGACTGCGGGTCGTCGACCCAGTCGACGGGCACCTCGTGGATGCGCAGACCCGACCGCTCGGCGAGGATCAGCAGCTCGGTGTCGAAGAACCACCCCGTGTCCTCGACGAGCGGCAGCAGCCTCTGCGCCACGTCGCGGCGGATCGCCTTGAAGCCGCACTGCGCGTCGCTGAACGACACACCCATCGTGCGCCGCAGCAGCAGGTTGTAGGTGCGCGAGATGAACTCGCGCTTGCCGCCGCGGTTGACGCGCGACGAGCGGTCGAGCCGGGTGCCGATCGCGAGGTCGGAGTGCCCCGAGAGCAACGGGGCGACCAGCGGCCTCAACGCCGAGAGGTCGGTCGAGAGATCCTCGTCGACGTACACGAGCACGGTCGCGTCAGACTGCGACCAGACCTGCTTGAGGGCCCGGCCACGGCCCTTCTCGAGCAGGTGGACCGAGGTGACCCCCTCGAGTTCCTGCGCCAGTCGATCGGCGAGCGCGGGCGTCGCGTCGGTCGAGGCGTTGTCGGCGATCGTGATGCGCCAGGTCTCCGCCATCGAGCGCGAGAGGAAGGCGTGCAACGCGGTGACGCTCTGCACGAGAGTCGCCTGCTCGTTGAAGACGGGCACGACGATGTCGAGGTCGAGAGGCTCGGAGAATTCGGGCATGCACCGAGAATGCGGAACGACTCAATGAGGTCGTCGCACGAACCCCAAGAGACGGCTATGAACCGGGAAGATGCCTGGCGACGGCCGTGAGCAGCTGCGGAACGGTGGGCACTCCGGCGGACCGGAAGAGCTCCGCGCCGTCGTCATCGGTCAGCAGGATCGTCGGCGTCGCCTCGATGCCCCGAGCCTCAGCCTCGTCGGGGAAGAACGCGACGTCCTTCTCCGAGGCCTCGAGCGCAGGAACGAGCCCCACCGCCTCCGCAACAGCACCCCGCGCGGCATGGCACGCCCCGCAGAACGCCGACGTGTACAGCTCTAAACGCATGACGGGCCCAACTCCGTGGGCCCGTCAGGCATTCCGTTCAGTGCGTGGTCAGGTGGTCAGTTGGTGCTCTCGCGGCGGTCTTCGGGGTCTTCGACCGGGTCGCTGTCCTTCGCATCGAGCGCGTAGTGCACCTGGAGCTGCTCGCCGACCATCTTCGCCGAGGTCGCGGTGTACACGATCCCCGTCTCGGTGCCGTCGATCAGCACGAAGTCGGTGATCTCGTCGTCGTAGGTGCCGGTGGTCGAGACGCGCTTGTCGGTGCGCCCGTCGCTCGGGCCGCCCTCGAAGAACACGACGTATTCTGCGCCTTCGGCCACGGTGAGCTTGTTGTCAGTCATTCGTCATGTCTACCAGCCGGAGTCCAGCCCAGGTTCAGGATGCAGCAGGAAGGCCACCGGCCCCGCCTGGGAAGGTCGTCTCCACGTCGCTAGACTCGCGACATGGCTTCAAGCGACAGACTGGTCTGGATCGACTGCGAGATGACCGGGCTCGACCTCGGCATCGACGAACTGGTCGAGGTGGCCGTCGTCATCACCGACTTCGACCTCGTACCGGTGCACCCCGGATTCGACATCGTCATCAGACCCGACCAGGCCGCCCTCGACAACATGGGCGAGTTCGTGACGAACATGCACACCTCGTCGGGCCTCATCACCGAGATCCCGAACGGCAAGAGCCTCGCCGAAGCCGAGTACGAGGTGCTCAACTACATCCTCGAGTACGTGCCCGACGCCGGTACCGCGCCCATCGCGGGGAACACCATCGGCACCGACCGGACCTTCCTCGCGAAGTACATGCCGCGAGTGGACGGTCACCTGCACTACCGCAGCGTCGACGTCTCGTCCATTAAGGAGCTGGCCCGCCGCTGGTTCCCCCGCGTGTACTTCAACGCCCCCGCCAAGAACGGCGGACACCGCGCCCTCGCCGACATCCTCGAGTCGATCCGCGAGCTCGAGTACTACCGACTCGCGGGCTTCGTGGCCGAGCCGGGACCCTCCACGGAGGACGTCCAGGGCATCTCGAACGCGGTTGTGGCGAAATGGGCTCCGAGACTGTAATAGACTTTCGGAGTTGCTTCGTTCGAAGAGCTCTCGCCAGCTCGACGGGCGGAGCCGCATGGTGGGTATAGCTCAGCTGGTAGAGCGCCTGGTTGTGGTCTAGGAGGTCGCGGGTTCAAGCCCCGTTACTCACCCGAATGAGAAGGTCCTGTCCCGTAGGGACGGGACCTTTTCGGGTTCCGTGCTGGTTTTGTTTTTCAGGCGCGAGCGCCTGAAAAACGCAACAGGGGGCACACGTCTGACTGCGACGAAGTAGAATATCGGATTTGTGAGTGATATTCTTTTGAGTTGTGACTACAACTGCGCCCCGACGCGTCCGACTTGACATCCAGGGTCTCCGAGCCCTTGCCGTGGTCGGAGTCGTCGCCAACCACCTCACCGAGAAGCCCGTCGGCGGATTCCTCGGTGTGGACGTGTTCTTCGTCCTCTCGGGCTTCCTGATCACCTCGCTGCTGCTTCGCGAACACGAGAAGGCCGGCCGCATCTCGCTCGTCGACTTCTACCGGCGCCGGGTCAAGCGGATCCTGCCCCTGGCCGCTCTCGTCCTCATCGCGACGGTCGCCATCGCGCCTGGGCTGTTCAATGCGGCGCGGGCCGACTCCGTCGGCGTCGATGCCGTCTGGGCCGCGTTCTTCGCAGCCAACTGGCACTTCGCCGCCGTCGGCAGCGACTACTTCGCGGCGGCGGGGCCCGTCTCGCCCCTGCAGCACTACTGGTCGCTGTCCGTCGAGGAGCAGTTCTACGTCGTCTGGCCCGTGGTCATGATCGTCGCCGCCGCCGTGCTCGGCCGCGTGAGTCGTCGGGCACTCGTCACCGGACTGGCCATCGTCATGACCGTGATCGTGGTCGCCTCCTTCTGGTACGCGGTCCAGGCGACCCAGGCCACCCCTGCATCGGCCTACTTCTCGACTCTCACCCGCTCGTGGGAGCTCGGCGTCGGCGCACTGATCGCGGTGCTCCACGAGGTGGTACCCCGGGGATTCGCACGGCGAATACCTCGGCAGCTGGTCGGTGCGGCCTCATGGCTGGGCCTCGCAGGGATCATCGCCTCGTTCTTGCTGGTCACGGAAGACGCCGGTGTGCCCGGCCCCTGGTCCGCGACGGCGGTGGGAGCGACGGCGCTGGTCATCGTGGCTGGCAGCCGAAGCGATGCCCCCGTGCCGATCGTCCTCGCCAACCCCGTCGCCCGCTATCTCGGCGACATCTCGTACTCGCTCTACCTCTGGCACTTCCCCGTGTTCATCTTCGCGGCGACGCTGCTCGGCGCAGGCACGGCAGCGACTGTCATCACCTCGATCGCTGCGGCCCTCGTGCTCGGTGTCGGGTCGCACCACCTGGTCGAGAAGCCGGTGATGACGTCGCCGTGGCTGCAGCCCTCGCGGTCTCGGTCGGCGCAGAAGGCACGGTGGGCGGCATGGCGGGCTAGCACCGGGAAGACAGCCAAGCCAGTCGGCCTGAGCCTCCTCGCCCTGGCGACGTGCGCGCTCATAGGTGTTGCCGCCGTTGCACCCCGCTCGACCGACGAAGCGCCTGTCGTCCCGCTTGCCCAGTCAGAACCGACGGCCGCAGGAACGTCGGAACCGTCGACCACACCGGCCGTCGACGCGATCCAGGCGCAGATCCGCACCGCCCTCGCCGCCACCTCGTGGCCCGTGCTCGACCCCACGATCGACAGCATTCTCGACGGCACCCGCGCGGGCACGAGCCTCGCGCGGTGCGGTGCCGACGACGACACCCGCCTGCCGTTGTCGGAATGCACCTGGGGCTCCGAGGGTGCCGGGACCACTGTCGCGCTCGTCGGCGACTCGGTCGCCATGCGCTACCTCGACACGCTCGTCGACATTGCCGAGAAGCCGTCGACCGACTGGCAGCTCACCGCCTTGGCACGCTTTGGCTGCTCGTTCGTCGACATCTCCCTCGCCGACGAAACTGGCCGGACTGCCGAGTGCGACCGGCACAACCGGACCGTGGCGGCGTCCCTCGCCGAGACGAGGCCTGACGTCGTGATCGTCGCGAACACGTGGGTCGAGCGGGTTCACTCCGACACGGACGCCGCGGTGACGTCGGCCGAATGGGCAGCCGGCACCGCATCCTTCGCCAGCGCTATCGCTGAAGCGGGCTCGAGGGTCGTCGCGCTGACGCCGCCGCCGGCGGGTGCCAACCTCCAGGAGTGCTACACGCCACGCAGCTCTCCGCAGTCGTGCATCACGCGGACTTCCGAGGCCTGGCTGACGGCAGCCGCCGCCACGCGCTCCGCATTCGATGGAGTCCGCGCAGCTGTCGTCGACTCTCGACCGCTGTTCTGTCTTCAGAACGTGTGCCCGGCCTTTATCGGAACGACGCCGGTGAAAGACGACGCCGTTCACATGACGCCCGCCTACGCGCACGTCATCGCCGGCGCCCTGCTCGAACTCCTGCTCGAGGCCGATGTTCCGACCGGGCGTACGGCTTCTCCGTGACAGAGTGACGTCATGCACGACATCAGCGCGGACGAGTTCGAGCGGCTCGTCGTCGACGAGCTCGACCAGCTGCCCGATGACATGGTCGACGGGCTCGAGAACGTCGCGTTCGTGACCGAGGACCGCCCCGAAGACGGCTCGCTCGACCTGCTCGGCCTCTACGACGGGGTCAGCCTGACCGAGCGGGGCCAGTACGGCTTCGGAGAACTGCCCGACCGCATCATCCTGTACCGCGAGCCGCACCTGGCCGCGGTCGACGACATCGAGGAGCTGAAAGACGAGATCCACGTGACCCTCGTTCACGAGATCGGCCACTTCTACGGATTCGACGACGCCAAGCTCCACGAGCTGGGCTGGGCCTGACCCCGGCAAGTCGATCATCCGATGACGACGTAGTTGAAGTCGGCCGAGCCGCGCGCTGGGAGGGCGGAGCTCAGGCAGACGTCGAAGAACGACTTCGACGCTTGAACGTAGACACCGCGCGGACCGCCCGATGACGTCGCCGGTGTCACCATCACTGTCGGACGCCGCTCGAACGGCTCGGCGAAGGTGACCCGCACCTGACCGGCCTTCGCCGGTGACGCCCCTGCAGTCACCGAGATTCGGCCCGCCGTATCGGTTCCGGCCACCGTGGGGGCGGTTGTCGGCTTGCCCAGTCCGGCGAGGGCCGCCGCGGTCGGCGATGCCTCGGGTGTGGCTGGCGTCGACAGATGCCCGCTGATCGTCGTTCGTCCCGCGAACGAGGCGTCGCCGCCCACCGAGAGGCCAGCCGGCCACGCCCATGCGAAGTCCGACCCGTTCGCGCGGTGGTCGAGAAGCGGCACCGAGCCACCCCAGTTCTGGATGCGGCAGGTCGGGTCGACGAGGAACCGAGACCCGTAGGTCGCGTCGAGCTCGACGCCGGCCTTCGTGAAGCGGCCCAGGCGGGTGCCCGCGAGCGAGAAGTCGGCCCCTCTGGCCAGCTTGACGAGGACAGGACTCGGTCCGCTCACCTGGGCGGGATCGACGCCGAGAAGCGCGCCGCCGATCACGCGAATGCCGCCCCACAGCTCGATGCCGCGCGCCGCCCGCTCGTCGTGGACCATCAGCGGCCCGGGGCCGCCGTAGATGACCGGGGCGATCAGCTCGACCTGGCGGACGTTGCCGATGCGGACGAGGCCTGCCGGATCCGCTCCTTTCTGGAGCGCCTCGACGTGGAGGGCGATGAGCCGCACGAATTCGACGAAGTAGTCAGACGACGTGCCGTAGCCCAGGTCGAGCGCGGGCCCGGGGCTGCCCTCGATCGTCAGGTTCACGCACGTAATCGTGTTCGAGTTGGTACCCGTCTTGGGCGACTTGAAGACGACCGCGGCCGCCGAGGCGGAGCCGCTGTTGTTGACGAAGACGTCAGTCCAGAGGTTGTTGTTGACCCGCTCGACCTGGAGTGCGGTGCCCGCGACTCCCGAGAGCTGGAGCCGCTCGAACCGCGATTCGAACCCGTTGTCGACGCGGATCAGCGGGGCGGCCGAGCCGTTCCCCTGGAGGCCGAGGTTCTCGAGAGTGATGCCGTTGCCGTTCACGATCATCATGGGCTGGGTCGAGGCGGCCCGGTGCTTCAGGTTGACGCCGCCCGACGTGCTCGCGCCGTAGCGGCTGACATCGGCGCCCAGCCCCTGGATCTTCACGAGGCTCGGAACGGTCACGGATTCGATGAGGTAGTCGCCGGCTGGGACGACGACGCGCCCTCGCACCACGGCGGCCGCGGCGATAGCGGCGGCGAAGGCTTTCGTGCAGTCGGTCTTGCCGTCGGGCTTGGCTCCGTGCTCGGTCACGTCGACGGAGACCCGGGGCGAGGTCTCCGGATCGGCGGCTGCGACGGCCGGCCCTGCGGACGAGAGGCTGCCGACGACGGCGCCGGCCGCGGCCAGGCCGCCCGCTGCGAGGAAGCCGCGTCGGCTGTCGGACGGGGTGGGTGAGGGCATGAGTTGAACCATATCAGTACTATATGCCTCATGCTTTCATCACCTGTGGACAAATTCTGCGGTATGCCGCCGACCTGCGGCATCCTCTCGTCGAGAGAGTCCACGACGACCCCGACGGGAGGAGCCCGATGACAGCCCCGACCGTCCTTCGCGCCGACATCCAGGGCCTGCGGGCCGTCGCCGTCGGCGCGGTCGTCCTCGATCACACCGTGGCCTGGCCGTCCGGCGGGTTCCTCGGCGTCGACGTGTTCTTCGTCATCTCGGGCTTCCTGATCACAGGCCTGCTGATCCGCGAGGCGGAGCGATCGGGGCGGATCGACTTCGGCGCGTTCTACGTCCGTCGAGTGAAGCGGATCCTGCCGCTGGCCGTCGTCGTCCTCGCGGCGACTGTCGTCGCCGCCCGCCTCACAGCGAATGCGGCGCGCGCCGGCCAGATCGGTGTCGACGCGCTCTGGGCCGCCGCCTTCGGCGCCAACGTGCGCTTCGAGCGAGCCGGCACCGACTACTTCCAGTCGCAGGGACCGGTCTCCCCTCTCCAGCACTTCTGGTCGCTCTCGGTCGAGGAGCAGTTCTACTTCGTCTGGCCGGCCGTCATCGCGGTGGTGCTCGTGGCTACCAGGAGGGCGTCCGACCGCGCTCGTCGCCTCGCGCTGGGCGGGGTCCTCGGGGCAGGCGTGGCCGCTTCGTTCGTCGTGGCGGTGGTCGTGACGGCCGCCAACCCGACGAGCGCGTACTTCTCGACGGCGACTCGCTCCTGGGAGCTCGGGGCGGGCGCGCTCCTCGCCGTGATGGGGCCTGCTCTCGCGGGCCTGCCCGGGGCGGCTCGCACGGTACTGTGCTGGAGCGGCCTGGCCGGAATCGGGGCGAGCCTGTTCCTCCTCGACGACTCCTTCCCCCTGCCGGGACCGTGGGCGCTGGCGCCGGTTCTCGCTACGGCGGCGGTGATTGCGTCCGGAACGGGCTCGACCGGCAGCAGCCAGCCGTGGTGCCCGCTCCTGTCCAATCCGCTCGCTCAGCGACTGGGCACGCTGTCCTACGCGCTCTACCTGTGGCACTTCCCGGTCGTGATCCTCGGAGCCACGCTCCTGCCCGACGCTCCGTGGGCCTCCGCAGTGCTGATCGCGTTCAGCGTGGTTCTCTCCGCGGCCTCGCACGCCCTGATCGAAATGCCCGCGCTCCGATCACCGTGGCCGACGACGGGGCTGTCTCCCGAGCGGCGGCGCAGGCGGTGGTCGGCGTGGCGGGCCGAGGTCGGGCCGGGCGTCCGCCGTGCCGGGCTGGGCGTGCTCGTCGGTGCGACGACGCTCGGCCTCGCAGCTGCGCTGCTGCCTGGCGAGTCCCCGGTGGCGCCCGTCCTCCCGCCCGCGGCGGCGGCGGCCGGGGCGGTGACGCCGAACCCGTCGGCGACGGCTGACGCGGCGGCCGAGGCGACAGCCGGCCCCGCGGTCGCCGCCCTCCAGACGGAGATCCGCGCGGCTCTCGCCGCGAATGCCTGGCCCGCGCTCGACCCCAGCCTCGACTCGGTTCTCGACGGCAGCCGGGAAGGCAGCGACGTGCTGCGCTGCGGCGAGGCCGACGAGCGCGGGATCCCCCAGGAGGAGTGCACGTGGGGCGCGGCCGATGCCGAGACGACTGCGGTGCTCGTGGGCGACTCCACGGCGATGCACTACCTCGACTCCCTCGTCGGCGTCGCGACCTCCGAGAACAGCGGGCTGCGGCTGCAGAACCGGGCCATGTTCGCGTGCCCCTTCGTCGCCGTACCCATCCAGAACGACACGGCCGGAATCCTGGCGAGGTGCGCGCAGCACAATTCCGAGACGGTCGAGTTCCTGCGCCAGTCGAAGCCGGATCTCGTCATCGTGACCAACTCGTACCAGGAGCTGACCGACGACGACACCGGCGCACCCGTCACGGCGGAGCGCTGGTCGGGCGGGCTGGCCGAGCACCTCGGCGCGATCCCGGACGAGTCGAAGATCGCCCTTCTGGCTCCGCCGCCCGACGAAGCCGACATCGTGGCGTGCTACACGCCGCGGAGCACCCCCGCCAACTGCCTGACTCGCACCCAGAAGACGTGGTTCACTCGGTTCGCCTCCGACTCCACCGTGATCGAGAAGCGCACGGGTGTCGTCGTCGACCCCCGGCCGATGCTGTGCGCGTCCGACCTCTGCCCCGCGTTCATCGGCACGGCGCCGGTGAAGGAGGATCGCGTGCACCTGACCACGGCGTTCGCGAAGAAGATCGTGCCGGCGTTCGACGAGTTGCTCCGCGAGGCGGGAGCGCTGCCGGCGAAAAAGGGGAGCTAGCCGATGACCTCGACGTCGGCCAGGCTCCGGGGGTGGTTGCGGCGCAGGTGGTCGTCCTCCTGCGCCGCCCAGATGGTCCACCACTCGGTCCGGGCGTACGCGTCGCCGTCCGATCGCGCCAGCACGCGGGCGAAGCGCTCGTCGTCGGGCAGCTCGACCCAGACCCGAAGGGTCGCCAGGGCCGCGGACGCCGGTGTGATCGCCCCGGCGCCCTCGACGACGATCGGCAGCAGCGGATCGAGCGCGCGCCAGTCGGTCGCCGTGTCGGCGTCCCAGTCCCAGCGACGGTGGCCCGGCCCTTCCGGGGCGAGGATCGTCTCCGATACGGCGCGCGAGGCGGCGTCCAGTCCGCGCCATCCCGGGTACACGTCGTCGAGCTCCACCAGCTGGCAGCCGTCGACGAGCGGAGCGAGAGCCCGGGCGAGTGTCGTCTTGCCCGAGCCCGAGCGGCCGTCGATGAGCACCACCGGCCTCGAGGCCGACTCGAGGGCGCGGCGGGCGAGCTTATCGACGACACCCGGCGCCGTCAGGTCAGCCAACGACGATCTCCCAGGTGCCCGCGCCGACAGCGCAGACGACGGCCACAGCCGCGATCAGGGCTGCTATCGCGACGAGCGTCCACTCCGGCCGGCCGAAGGTCGAGGGCCGGGCCCAGGTCCGCTCGATGTCCGAGCCGAACCCCCGGGCCTCCATCGCTGTGGCGAGCTTGCTGCCGCGTCGCACCGACAGGACGAGCAGGGCGAAGGCCATGCCCGCCCCGCGGCGGATGCGGCCGATGAGACCGCCGACGTCGGCGACGCCGCGCGCGCGGCGAGCCAGCCCGAGCTGGCGCCAGTCGTCCTGGAACAGCCCCACCAGGCGGATGCCGGCGAGCGCCCCGAGCACGAACCGGCTGGGCAGCCGCAGAACCTGCGCGAGGCCGTCGGCGAGATCGGTCGGGTCGGTCGTGGCGAAGAGCACGATGCCGGGGATTCCGATGGCGAGGATGCGCAGTCCGATGGCCAGGCCGAGGGCGACGGAGCCCTGGGTGACGGTGATGAATCCCGACGTCAGGAGCGCCGCGCCGGAATCCCGGCCGTAGAGGCAGGTCGTGATGGAGGCGAGGGGCGCGGCGATCCACAGCGGGGCCGTACGGCGGAGCAGCTGCCCGGGCGTCAGGCCGGCCCATGCGAGCAGCCCGGCTTCGAGCACGAGGGCGACGCCGGCCGACACCCAGTCGATCGACAGCAGCAGCGTGAGGCTGAGCACGACGGCGGCGAGCAGCTTCGCGACCGGGTTGACGCGGCCGATAGCCCGCTGGGTGGCGATGGTCGCGAGCACGGTCATGCCGACGCCCCGATCGACGCCGAGACGCGCGAGACCGCGTGGGCGGAGGCGCCCCCGAGCTCGAGCACCTCGTCAGCGAGCGCGTCGACGAAGTCGGCGTCGTGCGTGACGGCGACGATGCCGCTGCCGGTGTCGAGCAGCTCGGCGCACAGCGCGACGAGCTCGCGCCAGGTCCGGGCATCCTGCCCGAAGGTCGGCTCGTCGAGCACGACGATCCGCGGTCTCGTCGCAAGGACGGTGGCGACCGACAGCCGGCGCTTCTCGCCCCCCGACAGCGTGAACGGGTTGGCCTCGGCCAGGTGGTCGAGCCTCAGGCGGTGGAGGAGCTCGTCGGTGCGGTCGGCGATGTCGCGCGGCGCGAGGCGGAGGGCCCGTGGTCCGGTCGCCAGTTCCTGCCGCAGCGTCGACGCTAAGAACTGGTGCTCGGGATCCTGGAAGACGGTGCCGATGCGCGTCAGCAACTCGCGCGACTTCCAGTCGACGGGGTGGTCGGAAGCCCCGAGGCTGAGGGGTCCGGAGGCGCGGAGCCGGCCGCCGACGGGCGGCAGGAGCCCGGCCGCAGTGAGGGCGAGCGTCGACTTGCCCACGCCGTTCGGGCCGGTGACCGCGAGGGCGCGACCCGATGAGACCGTCGCGGTGATGCCGTCGGCGACGGCGACGCGAGGTCGACGGCCGACCGACAGGCTGTCGATCTCGAGTAGCGGAGACGACGGCGACGGCACTCGTGCCGGGAAGGCGGGAGCGACGCCGGGCACCCAGACGCCCGACTCGGCGAGCTCGGCACCGCGGGCGGCGAGCACAGCATCGGGGGGGCCGTCGGCGACCACTCCCCCGCCGGGTGCGAGCACGACGACCCGGTCGACGACGGGCAGCCAGACCGACACGCGGTGCTCGACGACCACCAGGGTGGCTCCCGTCTGCGCGACGACCCGGGCGACGGCGTCGCGCACCTCCGTGACTCCGGCGGGATCCAGATTGGCCGTCGGCTCATCGAGCAGCAGGAGGCCCGGCTGCATGGCGAGGGCTCCGGCGAGCGCGAGCCGCTGCTTCTGGCCGCCCGAGAGCTCCGACGTCGAGCGATCGAGCGGCAGGTCGAGCCCGACGGCATCGAGGGCCGAGCGCACCCGACGCCAGATCTCGTCGCGCGGCACCCCGAGGTTCTCGGGCCCGAACGCCACGTCGTCGCCGACACGCGCGAGGATCACCTGCGAGTCCGGGTCCTGCAGCACGAGCCCGGCGCGCCCGCGTTGCGAGGCGGCTGACGCGCCGTCGAGAGTCAGCGAGCCCGTCTCGTCGCCCTCGTCGTCACCGCCGAGCACGCCCGCCAGCCCGGCGAGCAGGGTCGACTTGCCCGCGCCCGACGCGCCCAGCAGCAAGACGCGCTCCCCCGGTTCGATCACGAGGTCGAGATCCCGGACCGCAGGAACTCGCCTCCCCGCATGCCGCCACGACCAGCCGCGCGCTTCGACCCTGGAGCCCCCGCCCCCGCCTGCGGAGGCCACCGGTCAGACCAGCTTCTTCGCCGACCGCCCGGACGCGAATCGCGACAGGGCGCCCGACGCGGCGAGGCCGCGGACGGCGAGCCACGACAGGAGGCCGGCGAGCACGACGCCCGAGACGACGGCCGAGACGATGTAGACGACCTTGAACTCGGCGGCGAGCGCGGCGACGCTCGAGAAGTTGGTGTCGAGCAGGCCGGTCACGAGTCCCGCTCCAGCGCCGGCCAGGAGGGCGGTGCCGAGACGCCACGACTTGTACAGGAACAGCGCGAGGACGAGCTCGGCTCCGAGGCCCTCCAGGATGCCCCAGATGAGCGTCGAGAATCCCCACTGGGTGCCGACGAGCATCGAGACCACGGCGGCGACGATCTCGGTGTAGAGCGCCGCGCCGGGCTTCCGGATGACGAGCCCGCCGAGCACGCCGGCGAACAGCCAGCCGCCTGCGAGCAGACCGTCGAGCCCGGGCGAGAAGGCCAGGACGCCGCTGAGCGGAGTCCAGGCGAGGCCCCACGCCCAGAAGATGACGCCGGAGGCGACTCCGAGGACGCTGGCGACGACGATGTCGACGACCCGCCACCGGCGAGCGGGCTTCGTCGTCGTGGCAGTCGAGGCCTCGCGAGTGCGTGCAGAAACAGACATGGTCAGATCTCCTCCCTGCGCCGGCATGATCCGGATCAGGTTCGACGGTCGAAGCGTGGATCGCTTCCTCTCAGCCCGGCTCACCGGACTCCCGTGTGTTGTGGCGCCCACTCTAGCGCGGCTTGCCACGCCGTGGTTCCTGAGATCGAATTTGAATGTAAGGTTCTGTACACACAACCCGAAACCGACGAGGAGAATCGAATGAATCGTCCCGCTACCGTTTTCGTCGCGGTATGTGCCGCCGCCCTCTGCGTAGCCGCCGCGTCCCCCGTCGTTGCCGATCCGAGCCCGCACTCCTCTGCGCCGTCGGCTGTCTCGACGCAGTCGATCGAAGGCGTGATGGTCAGGGGCCTCCCCAGCATGAGATCGCTGGCGCAGCTCGAGAACCATGTAGCCGCGAATTCGACGCAGATCACGGTGGACGCCCGCACCGGCGACCTTCTCGAAGTGGACGCCTCGGCTGCTTCCGGCGGATCGGCACCCGGGAATTTCGGGCAGATCTAGTGATCCGGGAGTGAGGGCGGGGGCTGGTCGGCGTGGGCGCGTCCCCGGCGACGCGCCGAGACCGACGAGCACCCGCCGAAGCGACCGGGCCGGCGCGCGCCAGGCCCGGCCGGCGCGCGCCAGGCCCGGCCGGCGCGCGCCAGGCCCGGCCGACGCGCGCCGAGCCACACGGCAGCCATGGGGCGTCCACCTTGCTGTGTTAGCAATGGAGGATGAAGTCGGGGAGGGTGACGCGCGGTCTCGCCCTGCTCGCTGTCCTCGGCGTGGCGGTCCTGGTGCTCGTGTCGGTCGAGACCGGCTCCGACACTCGGCAGACCGCCGGCCACGCGCCGGGGCTTCCCGCGGGCCTGGCGATCGCGAGTCCGGCCACGCCCGACTTCCCGATGCCCGGCTCAGGCGGCCGCAAGGCGGGCGACGTCACGGCCGCGGGGCCGGAGGGCGAGCCCACCGCGTCGACGACGGCTCCGCCGGCGGCATCGCGCGACCGGCAGAGCGACCGGTCGCAGGTGGCGACGGGCGGCGGATCGAGCAGCATCGCGGCGGGAGACGCAGGCCCGGCCGGCGATGCGCTGACCGTCAACCCGTACAGCTTCCACCTCGGCCTGATCACCGGCACGGTGGTCGAGCCCGACGCCCGCAACTGGGCGGCGCGCTCGGTCGCGGACGGCCCGCTGCTGCTCTTCCTGCCCGCGACCGGCCACATCCCGAACGACTACCGCAGGTTCTTGACGACGGCGGCCGAGGCCGGCTACCACGTGCTCGGGCTCGACTACTTCAATCGCGGCAAGTCGGTCGCCACCACCTGCGGGGTCGACGCCCGGTGCTACACGATGGTGCAGCAGAACCGCTTCAACGGTAGCGCCCCCAACCACTTCAGCAAGATTGGCGCCGCCAACTCGGTGCTCGCGCGCCTCCGCGCGTCCCTCGCGTACCTGCAGAAGGCCGACCCGAACGGCGGCTGGGGCCAGTACAGCGACGACGGCTTCATCAAGTGGAAGAGCATCGTCGTCGCCGGCCACTCCCAGGGTGGCGGCGAGTCGGCGTACATCGCCCACCGTCACGACGTGAAGGGCCAGCTGACGTTCGCGTCTCCGATCATCACCGACGCCGACGCCAAGGCGTCGTGGCTCGACACCCGGAGCGCGACCCCTGCCAGCCGCATGTACGGGTTCGACTCGTGGGGCGACGCGTTCTACGGGCGAATCCTGAATTCCTGGCAGGAACTCGGCCTCGCCGGGCCCGTGGTTCGCTCGAGGGTGCCGGTCCCCGCCGCTTCCGATACCGGCGTGCACCGCCTCGTGACCACGCTCTACCTCGGCGACGGCCGCCTCTCGCACCTGCGGACCATCACCGACTCGACCCCGCTCGACGCCGACGGCACGCCCGTGTTCGAGCCGGTCTGGAAGTGGATGCTCGCGCGGCTGTACGTCGACCCGCAGAGCCCCGCGGCGGTCGAGGAGAAGGCCGAGAAGGCCGGCTCCCTCGCGAAGTGATGCCGCGTCAGGCCGGTTGCAGTTCCAGCTGTCCGTCCGCCCTCAGCCAGTCGAGCCCCTCCTGGATCGCCTGCAGCGACGTGTAGCGGGGTGCGTAGCCGAGCAGCCGCCGCGCCTTCTCGATCGAGACCGAGTGGCTCCGCCCGATGTGCTCGTGGCTCGCGTCGGCGTGCTCGGCCGTCGTCGTCGCGCGGAAGTCGCGGAACGGCAGGAAGGTGAGGTTCGGCTCGACGCCGTACCACCGGGCGATGCCGGTCGCGACGCCGCGGAGGGACATCGCTCGCTCCGAGACGACGTGGAACGACTCCCCGGTCGGCTGCCGCTCAGCCGCGAGCTGGAACGCCTGAGCGACGTCGTCGGCGTGGACGTGGTGGACGGTCTCGAGGCCGAAGTTCGGGATCGCTACCTCGCGGCCAGCGGCGAGGTCGTTCCAGACGCCGAGGTCGAGATTGCCCTGCGCGTTGATCATCGGCCAGCCCGGCCCGGTGATGTGACCCGGGTGCAGGACGGTCGAGCGGAGACCGCCCGGTCTGCGCGCCTCGGCGAGGAGGAGCTTCTCGATCGCGGCCTTGCCGACGCCGTAGGACCCGTAGGGCGTCCGCTCGGCGTCTTCGGTGATCGGGACCTCGAGGCTCGGCCCGTGCACCCAGATCGTTCCGCAGTGCACCAGGAACGCGCCGGTGCCGCGAAGGGCGTCGACCAGCTGCTGGGCCGACTCGGGCGTGAAGCAGACCATGTCGATGACGACGTCGGCACCCAGGTCGCGGATGGCGGTGGAGAAGCCGGGGTCGGCCTCGCGGTCGAGGACGATGCGCTCGACGCGGTTCCACGCCGGGTCCGACCGGTAGGGGGCGCTGACGCCCCGGCTGACGGCCACGACGTCGTGCCCGGCGAGCACCAGCCTCGGCACGAGATAGCCCCCGACGTGCCCCGTTGCTCCGATGACGACGATCTTCATGCCAGCTCCTTCGCGTGCGCCGCGAGCACGTCGCGACGGATGCGACGCGCGGGTGTCGCGGTCCGGAACCCGACCATACGCCCGGACAGGCACAGCCAACGCCCCTAGGCTGTAACGAGTCCTGACGGAGGTTCGATGATCACCTGGCCCGGCAACCCCTATCCCCTGGGTGCGACGTACGACGGCAGCGGTACCAATTTCGCGATCTACTCCGAAGCGGCAGATCTGGTGCAGCTGTGCCTGTTCGACGATCAGGGCGTCGAGACGCGCGTCGACCTCGTCGAGGTGGACGCCTACGTGTGGCACGCCTACCTGCCGAGCGTGCAGCCCGGCCAGGTCTACGGCTACCGCGTCCACGGCCAGTACGACCCCGCCACGGGGCACCGGGCCAACCCGAACAAGCTGCTCCTCGACCCGTACGCCAAGGCCACGGCCGGCGAGATCGACTGGGACGAGGCGCTGTTCGCGTACAACTTCGGCGCGCCCGATTCCCGGAACGACAAGGACAGCGCCCCGCACATGATGATGGGCGTCGTCATCAACCCGTACTTCGACTGGCAGGGCGACCGGCCGCCCAAGTACAGCTACGACGAGTCGGTCATCTACGAGGCGCACGTCAAGGGCCTGACGGAGACGCACCCCGGCATCCCCGAGCACGAGCGCGGCACCTACGCCGGCGTCGCGAACCCGGTGATCATCGAGCACCTGAAGAGCCTCGGCGTCACGGCGATCGAGCTGATGCCGGTGCACCAGTTCGTGCAAGACAACACGCTGCTCGAGAAGGGCCTCCGCAACTACTGGGGCTACAACACGATCGGCTTCTTCGCGCCGCACCAGCAGTACTCGTCCGTGCTCGACCACGGGCAGCAGGTGCAGGAGTTCAAGACGATGGTCCGCGTGCTCCACGACGCGGGCATCGAGGTCATCATCGACGTCGTCTACAACCACACGGCCGAAGGCAACCACCTGGGCCCGACGCTGTCGTTCAAGGGCATCGACAACGCCGCCTACTACCGGCTCGTCGAAGACGACCAGCAGTACTACATGGACTACACGGGCACCGGCAACAGCCTCAACGTCCGTCACCCGCACTCGCTCCAGCTGATCATGGACTCCCTCCGCTACTGGGTCACCGAGATGCACGTCGACGGCTTCCGCTTCGACCTCGCGGCGGCTCTCGCACGCGAGTTCTACGAGGTCGACCGGCTCTCGACCTTCTTCGAGCTCGTGCAGCAGGATCCGATCGTGTCGCAGGTCAAGCTCATCGCCGAGCCGTGGGACGTCGGGCCCGGCGGCTACCAGGTCGGCAACTTCCCGCCGCAGTGGACCGAGTGGAACGGCAAGTACCGCGACACCGTGCGCGACTTCTGGCGGGGTGAGCCGGCGACGCTCGGCGAGTTCGCCTCTCGCATCACAGGATCAGCAGACCTCTACCAGCGCGACGGCCGTCGCCCGATCGCGTCGATCAACTTCGTCACCGCGCACGACGGCTTCACGATGCGCGACCTGGTGTCGTACAACGAGAAGCGCAACGACGCCAACGGCGAGAACGGCAACGACGGCGAGAGCCACAACCGGTCGTGGAACTCCGGCGCGGAGGGCCCCACCAAAGACAAGAAGGTGGAGCAGCTGCGTCGCCAGCGCGTCCGCAACTTCCTCGCCACGCTGATGCTCAGCCAGGGCGTCCCGATGCTCGTCCACGGCGACGAGCTCGGCCGCACCCAGCTCGGCAACAACAACACGTACGCGCAGGACAACGAGCTCAGCTGGATCGACTGGGAGAACGCCGACGACGACCTCATCGCGTTCACCACCAAGCTTGTCCACCTTCGCCGCGACCACCCGACGTTCCGCCGCCAGCGCTACTTCGACGGCCGATCGGTCCGCCGGGGTGAGGGCGATCCGCTGCCCGACATCGTCTGGCTGACGCCCGAGGGCGACGCCATGCAGCCCGAGGAGTGGGACTCCGGTTTCGGCCGCTCGATCGGGATGTTCCTGAACGGCAACGGCATCCACGGGCGCGACTCCCGCGGCGGCCGGATCACCGACGTGAACTTCCTGCTCTACTTCAACGCCCACGACGACACAGTGACGTTCACCGTCCCGACGGACGAGTACGCCGATAAATGGGAGGTCGTCATCGACACCGTTCTGCCCAAGCGACCCGCCACGCCCGTGAAGCCCGGCGACAGCTTGCCTGTCGCCGGCCGCTCGATGGTGGTCCTCCGCGCGATCGAGCAGGTCGCCCGATGACCCGCGAGCACGGGCCGCTCTCCACGTACCGGCTCCAGATCCGCGCGTCGTTCGACCTGACCGCCGCGGCCGACGTGACGCAGTACCTCCGCGACCTCGGCGTCGACTGGGTCTACCTGTCGCCCGTGCTCGAAGCCGAGAAGGGCAGCGACCACGGGTACGACGTCGTCGACCACTCGCGCATCGACCCCGCCCGCGGCGGCGAGGTCGGCCTCCACTCGCTGGCCGACCGCGCGCACCTCTTTGGGCTCGGCGTGCTCATCGACATCGTGCCGAACCACATGGGAGTCGCCTCGCCGGCGACGAACTCGTGGTGGTGGGACCTCTTGAAGCACGGCACCGACTCGCGCTACGCGACCGCCTTCGACGTCGACTGGGCGGCGGGCGGCGGCAAGGTGCTCATACCGGTCCTCGGCGACGGCGGCGACGACCGCCTCGACGACCTCAGGATCGAGGGCGACGAGCTCCGCTACTTCGACAACCGCTACCCGCTGGCGCCCGGCACCTTCTCGGAGGGCGACTCCCCCGTCGACGTCCACGCTCGCCAGAACTACGAGCTCGTGTACTGGAAGCGCGCCGACTCCGACCTGAACTACCGGCGCTTCTTCGCCGTCAACACCCTCGCCGGCATCCGCGTCGAGGAGCCCTGGGTATTCGACGAGTCGCACGCCGAGATCGGCCGCTGGTTCCGCGACGGGATCGCCGACGGCCTCCGGGTCGACCACCCGGACGGCCTCGCCGACCCCGCGGGCTACCTCGACCGTCTGCGCGAGCTGACCGGCGGCGCGCACGTGCTCGTCGAGAAGATCCTCGAGGGTCCGGAGGAGCTGCCTCACGACTGGGCCACGGCCGGCACGACGGGCTACGACGCGCTCGGCGAGTTCGACCGCGTGCTGGTCGACCCCGACGGCGCCGCCGCGCTGGGCGCGCTCGACGCGTCCGTCCGTGACGGCAGCCAGCCCGTCGACTGGCACGACATGATCCTGGGCACGAAGCTCGGGATCGCCGACGGGATCCTCGGGAGCGAGATCAACCGGCTGGCGCGGATGCTCGCGCCCGATGGCGGCGCGCCGGTTCCTGCGACCGTCGAAGCTCTGGCCGAGCTCGCCGCCGCCTTCCCCGTGTACCGCAGCTATCTGCCGCAGGGCGGCGAGCAGCTCGCCGAAGCCGCGGCCATCGCAGAGCGGGCCCGCCCCGACCTCACCGACGCGATCGCCGACGTCGTGGCCCGTCTGGGCGACCCGAGCGACCCCGCCGCCGTGCGCTTCCAGCAGACGAGCGGCATGGTGATGGCCAAGGGCGTCGAAGACACGGCCTTCTACCGCTACAGCCGCCTGGTGTCGTTGAACGAGGTGGGTGCCGAGCCGAACGTCTTCGCGCTCTCGCAGGCCGAGTTCCACCAGCGGCAGCAGAAGCGGCTCGCGACGTACCCGCACGCCATGACGACCCTGTCGACGCACGACACCAAGCGGTCGGCGGATGTCCGTGCCCGCATCAGCGTGCTGTCGGAAGTCGCCGTCGAGTGGGCGGCCGCGCTCGGACGCCTTCGCGAACTGGCGCCGCTCGGCGACGGGCCGTTCGAGAACCTCCTCTGGCAGAGCATCGTCGGGGTCTGGCCCGCGTCGCGCGAACGACTTCACGACTACGCCGAGAAGGCGTCGCGGGAGGCCGGCACCTCGACCGCCTGGACCGACCAGAACGCCGAGTTCGAAGAGAAGATGCATGCCCTCGTCGACTCGTGCTTCGACGACGAGCGCGTCGAGGCCGAGCTGCACCGCGTCGTCGATCTCGTGCGCGATGCCGGCTGGAGCAACTCGCTGAGCCTCCAGCTGCTGCAGCTCACCGGCCCGGGAGCCCCCGACGTCTACCAGGGCTGCGAGCTGTGGGACTACTCGCTCGTCGACCCCGACAACCGCCGCGCCGTCGACTTCGACCTGCGCCGCCTGTACCTCGCGGCGATCAACGAGGGCGAGACGCCGGCTGTCGACGAGAGCGGCGCCGCCAAGCTGCTCGTCACGCACCGCGCGCTCACGCTGCGCCGCGACCGGTCCGAGCTGTTCGAGCGGTACGCGCCGCTGCCCGTGTTCGGCGAGGCGGCCTCCTCGGCCGTCGCCGTCGATCGCGGCGGGGCCATCGCCGTCGCCACGAGGCTCCCGGTCGGGCTCGCCGAATCGGGCGGCTGGCGCGACACCGTGCTGCACCTCTCGGGCGGCGACCGCATCGACGTGCTCACCGGCCGTCGGCACTCGGGCTCGCGCCTGCGGCTCGCCGATGTGCTCTCCACGTACCCGGTGGCGCTGCTGATCCCTGCTCCCGACGACTCATCCACCCCCGACTCCGAGGTATGACCGTGGCTCTCTACGACGTCTGGGCCCCGCTGCCAGCGCGCGTCCGACTCCAGCTCGACGGCGAGGTCCACGACCTCGCCCAGGACGACGAGGGATGGTGGCGCGCCCCGGCCGGCCTCGACCGCGCAGCGGGACGCCGCTACGGGTTCCTGCTCGACGACC
Source organism: Frondihabitans sp. OV104 (assembly GCF_057787745.1). Classification (NCBI taxonomy): domain Bacteria; kingdom Bacillati; phylum Actinomycetota; class Actinomycetes; order Micrococcales; family Microbacteriaceae; genus Frondihabitans; species Frondihabitans sp. OV104. Next base: position 458,874 of record NZ_CM173541.1, on the reverse strand, counting down.
AGACCACGCCGATTCCGGATCCGCGCTCCTTGCGCCAGCCCGACGGCGTGCACGGCCTGAGCGAGACCTACGACCCGGCGGCCTTCGCGTGGACCGACGACGAGTGGACCTCGCGACCGCTCGCCGGCGCCGTCATCTACGAGCTCCACATCGGCACCTTCACGCCGACCGGCACTCTCGACTCGGCGATCGACCGCCTCGACCATCTCGTCGACCTCGGCGTCGACTTCGTCGAGCTGCTGCCGGTCAATGCGTTCAACGGCACGCACAACTGGGGCTACGACGGCGTCGACTGGTTCGCCGTCACCGAGAACTACGGCGGCCCCGAGGCCTACCAGCGCTTCGTCGACGCCGCTCACGACCGCGGACTCGGAGTCATCCAGGACGTCGTCTACAACCACCTCGGCCCGAGCGGCAACTACCTGCCGCAGCTCGGTCCGTACCTCACCGACAAGCACGCCTCGACCTGGGGCACCGGCGTCAATCTCGACGACACGGGGTCGCACGAGGTGCGCTCGTTCATCTCGGACAACACGGCCCTGTGGCTCGCCGACTACCACGTCGACGGTCTCCGACTCGATGCCGTTCACGCCCTGGTCGACGACTCGCCGGTGCACCTGCTCGAGGAGATCGGCATCCGCGCCGCCCGCCTCTCCGCCCACGTCGGCCGCCCGAAGTGGCTCATCGCCGAGAGCGACAAGAACGACGCGTCGCTCGTCGCTCCCCGCGAGGCGGCCGGTCGCGGAGGCTCGGCCTTCGGCCTCGACGCGCAGTGGAGCGACGACTTCCACCACTCGGTGCACGTGGCGCTGACCGGCGAGATCTCGGGCTACTACGCCGACTTCGAGCACCTCGGCGCCCTGGCCAAGGTGCTCACGCGCGGGTTCTTCCACGACGGCACCTGGTCGTCGTTCCGCGACGCGTACCACGGCCGGCCGATCGACACCGAGCGCATGCCCGGCTGGCGCCTCGTGGTCGCGAACCAGAACCACGATCAGATCGGCAACCGCGCCATCGGCGACCGCCTGGCCGCGACGCTCGATGACGGCCAGCTGATCATCGCCGCGGCCCTGACGCTGACCGCGCCGTTCACCCCGATGCTCTTCATGGGCGAGGAGTGGGCGGCCTCGACGCCGTGGCAGTTCTTCACGTCGCACCCCGAGCACGATCTCGGCGAGGCCACCGCCAAAGGCCGCATCGCCGAGTTCGCCCGCATGGGCTGGGACGAGTCCGCCGTGCCCGACCCGCAAGAGCAGTCGACGTTCGCCGACTCGAAGCTCGACTGGACCGAGGTCGAGTCGGGCCGCCACGCGGTCGTTCTCGAGGCCTACCGCGCCCTCCTGGCGCTGCGGCGGGCCGAGCCCGAGCTGACCGACCCGTCGCTCGGCGGCGCCACGCTGTCGGTCGACTTCGACGAGGAGGCCCGCTGGCTGGTCATCACGCGCGGCAGCCTCCGTGTGGCGGTGAATTTCGCGCAGGAACTCCGCGAGCTCCCGATCCGCTCCGAGCAGGTGCTCTTCGCCAGCTCGGCCGCCGTCGAGCCCGGCCGGTCGCTCGCGCTGCCGCCGCACTCGGTCGCCGTCGTGCGCTGAGCGACGCGCCGCCCGCGCCGCCCTGCGCCTACGCTCCTCGACCCGTCGAGGCTGCGCCCATGCTCCTCGACCCGTCGAGGTCGCGCCTATGCTCCTCGACCCGTCGAGGCTGCGCCTATGCTCCTCGACCAGTCGAGGCTGCGCCTATGCTCCTCGACCCGTTGAGTACGAATCGACGTACTCCTGCGCCGTCAGCGCCGCGATCGCGGCCATCACCTCGTCGGTGACCGCACGCAGCCGCGTCGCGTCGTAGTCGCCCTCGACCTTCTCGAAGTGGATCGGCTCGCCGAAGACGACCGTGACTCGCGCGCGCCTCGGCAGCTTCGAGCCCTTCACCATCACCTGGTCGCTCCCCTGGATGCCGAACGGCACGATCGGCACGCCCGACGACAGCACCATCCGCGCCACCCCGGTGCGGCCCCGGTGCAGGCTGCCGTCACGGCTCCGGGACCCCTCGGGGTAGATGCCGAGGGCGCCGCCGGAGGCGAGGACCCCGAGGCCGGTCTGGAGCGCGGCCTTGGCGGCCGAGCCGCCCGCCCGGTCGATGGGGAGCTGGCCGATCTGCGTCAGGAACCAGCCGAGCAGTCGCCCGCCGAACCCGGTCTTCGTGAAGTAGTCGCTGGCTGTCAGGTAGGTCATCGGCCGGAGCACGACGGCCGGCACGAACACCGAGTCGATGAAGGCGATGTGGTTGCCGGCGAGGATCACTCCCCCGCGCTTCGGGATGTTCGAGAGGCCGCTCACCCTCACCCGGAAGAACGCGAACATGACGGGCCGGACGACGAAGAAGCGCAGGAAGCGGTACACGCCAGCAACTGTAGAGGGCCGGGCGGCTAGGCCGTCGTCGACACCAGGTCGGCGAACACGATCGTGTTCTGGTCGTAGTGCCCGATCGAGGCGTCGAAGGTACCGCCGCACGTGATGAGGCGCAGCTGCGGCGTCGGCGACGTGCCGTAGACGTCGCTGGTCGGGAACTCCGACTTGAGCGCGGCGCGGCTTCCGGTCACGCTCCACGTCTGGACGGCGCCCGACGAGAGCGTCACCTTCACGGTGTCGCCGGCGGCGAGCTGCGCCAGGTGCAGGAAGACACCGGGCCCGGTCGTCGAGTCGATGTGACCGGCGATGATGGCTGGTCCGACAGCCCCGGGCACGACGCCCTTGGCGTACCAGCCGGCGTCGGTCGCGTTGGTGGGCGGGTCGAGCTCCCCCTGGGCGCCGATCGCGAGGTCTTGCATTCCCGCTGACACGCCGAGCTTCGCGATGGCGATCTTCGTCGGCACCACGCCCGCCGCCGGAGCACTCGAGAGCGAGCTCTCGTCCGGGTCCTGGAGGCGTCCCGCGGCTCCGGGGCCGGGGGTCGGCGTCGAGGTGGCGGTCGCGGTGGGCGCCGCCTCGGTGGTCGCGCCGGTCGAGCAGGCCGCGAGGCCCGCGACGACCAGGGCGGCGGCGGCGAGCGCGGCGCTCGCGCGTGCAGGGAGTCTCATGTCATTCGCCTTTCAAGAGGGGGCACGAGCCCATCGCGTCCGTCTGCAGCGACAGCGCTCCGAGGGCGTCCCACGCGGCGCCGTAGTAGGTCGGCGTCGACTGCGCGAGCCGGTCGGCCGCCGCGAGGTCGGCCTGGGCTCCTGCGCGGTCCGATCCGCTCGCCCGAGCGGCCGCACGGGCCACGTAGCCGAGCGGGCTCTGATCGCTGTTGAGGGCCGTCCCGCCGAGGTCGAGCTGCATGGGCAGGGGGTCCTTGTCGGCGAGCGGTCCCGCCAGGCGGGCAGCGATCGCAGTGTCGGCGGGCTGGCACGACTGAGCGAACCGGATGGCGACGCGGCCGGCGTCGTAGCCGTACTGCACGGTCCCGGACGAGCCCGTGGGGCCGGGCAGCGGAGTGACCGAGCCGTCGGCGGCGACCTGCGACCAGTCGCTGGGGAGGGCGCTCGAATCGAGGATCTTCGTGGTGACCGTGCGAGTTCCTGCGAGCAGCTGAGACCAGCGGTCGTCTCCGGTGGCCTTCGCGAGCGCCTGGAAGCTCGATGGCGCCGCGTACGAGGCGTTGTACGACCAGGGGCCGTCGCCCTGCGCCCAGGGGCCCGGGAGCAGGATGCGCCCGTCGGGCGTCTGCACCGTCAGGTCGTCGATGATGTGACCGGCGAGCGTCTCTCCTGCGGTCGTCCACGAGGGATGGTCGAAGGTGGCGCCCGCCATCACGAGCGCGTGCGCCATGTCGACGTCGGCGTCCGACGCGGGCATCGGGTCGACGACGGCGCCGTCCTTCCACTGCCACGCCATGAGGCCGTCCGATCGCTGGAGGTTCGTCTTCGTCCACGTCCAGATCGACGCGAACGACTTCTCGTCGCCGAGAGCGGCCGCGACGAGCATGCCGTAGGCCTGCCCCTCGCTGACCGTGTCGTCGCCCTGGTCGCGGCGCACGACGCGACCGGCATCGTCTCCGCCCTGCTGCACGTAGTCGGCGAGGAACGCCGTGCCGATCTCGGTGGCACTCCGCGCAGGAACTGCGGAGCCGGAAGCACCCGGCGTCGAGGCCGCCTCCGGCGCCGGCGCACGGCCTCCCGGCAGCACGCCGGTCGCGAAGGCCGCCACCGTCGCCGTCGCCACCAGCGCCGCGGCGATGCCGACGGCCAGCAGGACCTTGCGCGCGGGGGCTACGGCGCGACCGCCTCGAACGGGAGGGCGGTCGGGATCAGCTCGGGGTGCGTGGCCTCGTAGCCGCCGCCGGTCTGGACGCCGCCCTTCGGGGTGGTGGTGGTCGCGGCGCTGTCGACGACGGGCACGATCGTGATGCCGTTCGAGGCGTTGTCGAGCACGAACAGCGTGTTGATGCTGCCCGAGGCGAGCTTCAGCGTCTTCGTGGCCTCGGCCTTCTTGTCACGGCCGTCCAGGTCGAGCTTCCACGTGCCGGCGCCGACGGACGCGTAGCCGGAGGCGCTGCCGAACGCGGCGTCCTCGGCAATTGCCGTGCCCGTGCTGGTGGCGACGCTGACGGTCTTCGACACCGTGGCCGCCTGAACGAGACGCACGCGAGCCTTGTCGGCCGCCGGCTTCGTCAGGTCGTCCTGGAAGACGTTCGTCTGCAGGTCGTCGTTGGTGCCGTACGCGACGACGGTGATCGGCTTGTCGGTCGCGACCGTGATCGAGGCGCTGATGACCGGCTTGGCCGACTTCGGGGCGTCCGACGCGGTCATCGCGACGGTGTAGCGGCCGGTCGGGAGCTGCTTGTAGGGGCTGACCTGGCCGTACTTGACGCCGTCGAGCTCGTAGACGGTCTGGCCTCCGGCGAACGCCGTGAGGCGCACGTCGACGGCCTTGGTGTCGGGCGAGAGGTGCCCGACGCGCACCCAGCCCTTGCCGGCGGCGGGGGCGGCGTCGGCGGACGAGCCGCCGAACAGGGCGGAGCCCAGGGCGAGGGCTGCGGCGACGAACAGGGCGAGGACGATCGCGACGCGCTGGAGGCGGACGAGGCGCTTGGCCTCGTCTCGGGGCACGCTCTGCGGCGAGCGGGAGGAGTGGATCAGGGTTGCCATGGCGGAACCTTTCTCGGGTGTGGTGCGGTGGTGCGGGTGGAATCCCGGTAGCGGCTGAGGGTCAGCCCAGGAGACCGGAGGGTTCGATCGCCGGGAACACGACCGTGGTGCCGCCGCTGGTCTGGGTGACCGTCGACGGGGCGTACTTGGAGCCGACCGAAGTCAGCCAGGTCTTGAGCTCGGCCGGCGTGCCGGCCCCGCTCGAGGTGATGACGAGGCTGCGGAAGTCCAGCCCCTCCTCGCCGGGCAGCGGGACGAGCGTCTTCATGTCGACCGGACCGGTCGCGAGCAGCTCGCTCAGGACGACCAGCGCCCGCGAGTCGAGCTGGCCGGCTTCGAGCTGCTTCTTGACCGCGTCCGAGCCCGTGAAGTTCGGGTTGGCGGCGATCTCCGTGCCGGCTGCGATCTGCGCCGCGTTCTCGGTCTCGGCCGTCTGCTTCGCGGCGGCCTCCCCCTGCGGGTGGATCTGGCGCACGTCGACCTGCTCCGTGCCCTCGCCGAAGGAGGCGACGACGGTGGAGTTCTTCAGGGCGTCCTGGACGTCGGGGCTGTTGGCCGCCGAGGTGCGGACCGAGTTGGTCGTGACGAGGTAGTCGCTGTCGCGCCAGCCGTTGGGCGACTGGGCCTCGACGGCGCCGTCGGTGTCGATCTTGTAGAACCAGATGACGTTGTCCTGGGCGAAGCCGTCCTTCACGAGGTCGACCCACATGGAGTCGTCGACGAGGAGGCGGGAGTCGTGCGGCACGTTGTCGTCGACCCACTGCTCGGCGCTCACCATCGGCTGATCGAGGTCGGAGAGCAGGAAGCCTCGCAGCTGCACGGTCCAGAGCGGCACGAGGGCGGCGATGGCGACCGCGGACGCCACCAGCCAGGCGGTCGCGCCGATGCGCGTGAGCGAGGTCGTGACCGCCCCGGCACGGCGAGCGCGGTACGCCTTCACCGCGGTGTCGCCGACCGCGGCCACGAGGAGCGCGCCGAACGGCAGCAGCATGATGACGTAGGGCACCGGCACGTAGCTGTTCGGGCGGAACATGACCGCCACGGCGAAGAGGACGAGCACGGCGAACGGTCGCGTGCGACGGAGGAACAGGCCGACGATCGCCGACAGCAGCCCCATCACGATGAAGACCTGGTCGAGGATCCACCACTGGTTGACGACCTTGAAGAACAGGCTGCCGGTGTCGAGGATCGAGCCGCTCGAGTCGCGGGTGCCGAGCTGGAAGCTGAGGCCGGAGATCAGGCTGGTGTGGCCGGGCCCCGGGATGAGCTCGCCGCGGACGGCCGCGAACACGACGTACGCCAGGCCGACGAGGGCGAGGACGGCGCCGGAGGTCGCCAGCGTGTAGCGGCGCGTCGAGCGGTCGGAGTTCCTGATCATGACCCAGGCCAGGAACGGCAGGGCGAGGAGGAACGTCTCTTTCGTCAGGACGGCGACACCGAAGGCGAAGGCCGACCCGATGAAGCCCGCGAGCTGGTTCTTGCGACTCAGAGCCAGGAGGAAGGCGAGGAGCAGCCACGGGACGGCCACATTGTCGAGGTACACGGTGCGGTGGAACTGCACGGCGAGGGGCGACAGCGCGAACACGGCGGTGGCGACGCCGGCTGCGGCGCGGCTGAGCTTCAGACGGCGCGAGAGCAGCCAGATCAGGATCGCCGACACGAGCGTGAAGAACAGCATGGCCTCGCGGCCCGCCATGACCGCCTGGTCGTAGCGCGCGAACGCGTTCGTCAGGCCGGTGTAGCCGGCGATCTGGATCCAGCCGAGCGGCGGATGGTCGTACCAGTACGTGTAGTGCGTGAGCTCGCCGAGGTGGCCGATCGCCCACGCCTGGGCGGTGTACGTGCCCTCGTCGTCGATCCGCTGCGGGGAGCCCGCCATGTTGAGGCGCTGCACCACGCCGCCGATCGCCAGGATCGGCAGCAGCACGAGGAGGGAGGCCGCGTGGCGGCGAAGCCAGCCGCCGGCGCGCGACGGCGGCCGGACCTCGACGGGCGGGGTCTCGGGGCGGAGGGTGCGGACCGAAGGGCGTTCCTGCGTCGTCGTCATCGCTCGTCTCCTGACGCCATGGCATAAGCGGGCTGGGGCTCGGCCGTGCGGCCTGCGCCGATGGGCGTGACGGTCGCACCCGTCTCGGTCGGCACGTCGGCGTCGCGGTGGGCGCCGGTGTGCTCGGTCTTCTCCCAGCCGTTCTGGCCGCGGAGCTGGCGGTAGACCGCGCGGACGGCTCCGAGGGCGAGGAACACCTGGTAGGGAATGAGACCCCAGATCAGGCGGAAGTAGTCGAGAGCGCGCACCTTAATGCCGTACGTGCGGCCGAACTCGGCGAGTCCGGTGATCTCGACAGCCAGGAGCACCAGGGTCGGCGCGAGCGGGATGAACGAGATGAGCGCGACGCCGGTGGGCACCTTCACGGTCAGCATCAGGATGATCGACACCGGGATCAGGAGGCCGGTGACCGCCTGGATGAAGGGCATCGTCAGCAGGTAGCGGGCGTAGAAGCGCTGGCGGAAGGTGGGGAGCTTCTTCCACTCGCCCTTCCCGAGCACCTGCATGAAGCCCTGGTTCCACCGGGTGCGCTGCTTGAGGAGCGACGTGAACGAGCCGGGGGTCTCTTCTCGGGTGACGACCTCGGGCGTGTACGCCACGACGACGTTGGCGCCAGCGCTCGAGAGGCGCACGCCGAGCTCGCAGTCTTCCGCAAGGCAGCCGGCATCCCAGCCCTCGGACCAGTCGAGCCACTTCTTGGTCACGAAGACCGTGTTGCCGCCGAGCGGGATGAACTTCGACTTGGCGTGGAAGTGGAGGCGCGAGCGGAACCAGAAGTAGTACTCGAGCACGTTGCGGAGGCTCCACCACGACGACTGGAAGTTCATCAGCTGCACGCCGCCCTGGACGACGTCGGCGCCGGTCTCGGTGAACTTCGAGTCGACCAGGCTGAGCAGGCGCGGGTGCACCTCGTCTTCGGCGTCGAACACGCCGACGATCTCGCCCTTGGCGGTCTGGAGCGCCAGGTTGAGCGCCTTCGGCTTGTTCTTCGGCACCGAGTCGTCGACGATCACGCGGATCAGCTCGGGGTGCCGAGCGGCGGCCTCGCGGGCGACCCGCTCGGTGCCGGGGTCGTCGTGCCCGACGATGGCGATGATCTCGAAGCCCTGGTGGTCCTGCTGCGCGAGGCGGTCGAGGGTCTGGCCCATGACCTCCTCCTCGTGGCGGCCCGGAACGAGCAGCGTGAAGGTGTGCTCGGCCTTCAGCGGGTTCTCGCTGAAGGCGGTGCCCGACAGGTTGTCCTTCGAGCGCCAGGCGTGGAGCATCCACCAGAGAGTCGACACCGCGACCGCGGTCAGCAGGAGCGCCACGATCACCATGGCCGAGTAGCCGACCCACTCGAGAGGGGTCCAGGCCGGCAGATGGAAGCCGACGGCCGAGGGGTCGACGCCGGTGGAGGCGCCGCGGTTGGGGACGAACGAGCCGTCCTGAGGGGCCTGCGGGGTGAGCAGCGGTGCGGGGTCGCCGGCTGCCGCGAGGGTGGTGAGGCGTGTCGGATCAAAGGACACGGGCGTCACTCTCCTTCGGGTGGATTGTGAGTGGTGCTTCGGGTGTGCGGGGCGGGTCTGGGTCCCGGCCCCGGGCCACGTCACCTGTTCGGGGGACGCTCCTTGGGTATGCGACTCGTTCGGGGGCCACGGAGCAGGGGTTTGGTCGGGGTACGGCATTTTCTTGCGATTGCCAGAAACCGGACACGAGCTGTTCACATGCGGCCCGGGTCGACGCGCGCGTAGTTTGGGCCTATGGAATTCAGATACCTCGGCAACTCCGGCCTCAAGATCTCCGAGATCACCTACGGCAACTGGCTCACCCACGGCTCGCAGGTCGAGAACGACGCGGCGACCGCCTGCGTGCGCGCGGCGCTCGACGTCGGCATCTCGACGTTCGACACGGCCGACGCCTACGCGAACACCGCCGCCGAGAAGGTCCTGGGCGACGCTCTCCACGGCCAGCGCCGCGAGTCGCTCGAGATCTTCACGAAGGTCTACTGGCCGACCGGACCTCGCGGCCACAACGACACCGGACTCAGCCGCAAGCACATCCTCGAGTCGATCGACGGGTCGCTGAAGCGCCTCGGAACCGACTACGTCGACCTCTACCAGGCGCACCGCTACGACTCCGAGACGCCTCTCGAAGAGACGATGCAGGCGTTCGCCGACGTGGTCCGCCAGGGCAAGGCCCTCTACATCGGCGTCTCGGAGTGGACCGCGGCCCAGATCCAGGCCGGACACGAGCTCGCGCAGAAGCACGGCATCCAGCTCATCTCGAACCAGCCGCAGTACTCCCTGCTGTGGCGCGTCATCGAGTCGGAGGTCGTGCCGGCGTCGAAGCAGTACGGCCTCTCCCAGATCGTGTGGTCTCCCGTCGCGCAGGGCATCCTCTCGGGCAAGTACAAGCCGGGGCAGGAACTCCCTGCCGGCTCCCGCGCCACCGACGAGAAGGGCGGCGCCTCCGCGATGAAGCGCTTCCTCAACGACGACGTGCTGACCGCCGTGGCGGGGCTCGAGCCGATCGCGGCCGACCTCGGCATGACGATGGCCCAGCTCGCCATCGCCTGGGTGCTGCAGAACGACAACGTCGCGTCGGCCATCATCGGCGCCTCGCGGCCCGAGCAGGTCGTCGACAACGTCAAGGCCGCAGGCGTGAAGCTGCCCGCCGAGGTCCTCGCGAAGATCGACGCCGCGGTCGGATCGATCGCCGAGCGCGACCCCGCCAAGACCGTGTCGCCCGATCAGCGCCCCGCCTGAACCGGGTCGTCTTTTCTCTCTGTTCCGTTTCGCGTCACCGGGAATAGTCCGGCTATAGATACGATTGCATGTATTCGTGGGTCGGTGACATGACACCGACCGACGAGACCTCAGACCACCTCACACGTTTGGAGCCCCCCATGGCCATCACCACCGAAACCATTCCCGGATACGTCGCCGGCACCTGGAACATCGACCCGATGCACTCCGAGCTCACCTTCTCGGTGCGCCACCTCGCGATCTCGAAGGTCAAGGGCAACTTCTCGAAGTTCGACGTCACCCTGACCACCGGCGAGTCGATCGTCGACTCGACCGTCGAGGCCACCATCGACATCGCCTCGATCTCGACCGGCAACGCCGACCGCGACGGCCACCTGCACTCCGACGACTTCTTCTCGACCGAGTCGCACCCCACCGCCACCTTCAAGTCGACCAAGGTCACGGAAGACGGCGACGACCTCCTCATCGACGGCGAGTTCACGATGAAGGGCGTCACCAAGCCCACCACGCTCAAGGCCGAGTTCGGCGGAATCGTCACGGACGGCTACGGCCAGACCAAGGCCGGCTTCTCGGCCAAGGGCAAGATCGACCGCACCGAGTTCGGCATCTCGTTCAACCAGAACCTCGAGAAGGGCGGCGTGCTGCTCGGAAACGACATCTCGTTCGACCTCGAGATCCAGGTCGTTCTCGCCTCGGCGTAAGCAGTCGCACACGAAGGGCCCGCGCCGTCGGCGCGGGCCCTTTCGCGTGCCCGAGCTCGGATCATCCGCCGACAGCGAACAGCACCTGGGAACACACTCCGCACATGCGGAGTTGTCCCTGATCCCGCCCCACCCCCGAGAGGACACCCGTGGACACCGACTGGATCTCCCTCCTCCGCACCGCGCACTCCGAGTTCGCCGCGCGCATCGCAGCCGTCCGCGACTGGGACGCCCCTACCCCCGACACCGACTGGACGACCCGCGACCTCGTGGCGCACGTCGTCGAGGACCAGCAGTGGGTCCCGCTCCTGCTCGCCGGCAAGTCGCACGCCGAGGCGCAGCTCGCGATCGCCCCGCTGGGCGATGACCTCGCCGCCGAGTGGCGCCGGTACGCGCCCGCGGCCCTCGACGCCTGGAAGTCGGTCGACCTGGCCCGAGCCGTCCAGCTCTCGTACGACACCGTCCGCGCCTCGGAGTACCTCGCCGAGCAGGTCGGCGACGTCACGATCCACACCTGGGACCTCTCCCGCGCCACCGGAACCAACGAAGACCTCGACGACGACCTCGTCGACGCCGTGTGGACCGTCTTCGAGCCGCAGGCCGACGCCCTCGCGTCGAGCGGCCTCTACGCGCCGGTCGTTCCCGTCTCAGCCGACGCATCGCTCCGGGTCCGCCTGCTCGCGCTGACGGGCCGCGACGCGAGCTGACCCTCAGTCCTCCATGGTTAGGTGGGCGCATGACCGACAACGAAGCCGGCTCGCCCGACGGCCCCTGGCTCGCCCACTACGCCCACGGCGTGCCCGCCGACATCGAGCCGGTCGTCGGCACCCTCGTCGATCTCATCGACGGGGCGGCCGACCGGTACCGCGGCCACGTGGCGCTGGAGTTCTTCGGGCGCGAGACCACCTACCGCGAGCTGCACGACGACATCCTCCGGGCCGCCGAGGGGCTGCGGCGCCTCGGAGTGCGGCGTGGCGACAGGGTCGCGATCCTGCTTCCCAACAGCCCTCAGCACGTCGTGGCGTTCTACGCGGTGCTGCGGCTCGGGGCCATCGTGGTCGAGCACAACCCGCTCTACACCGACCGCGAGCTGCGGCACCTGTTCGAAGACCACGAGGCCAAGGTCGCCATCGCCTGGGACAAGCTCTCCGACCGCCTCCGCGCCATGCCCAACGACCTCGCTTTCGACCGCGTCGTCGCCGTCGACCTCACGCGCGAGATGTCGGCAGCCACCCGGGCGGCGCTGAGGCTCCCCGTGCGACGCGCAAGGGAATCCCGGGCCGCACTGACCACGGCACGGCCGGTGCGCTCCCGCGGGCCCCTCTCGACGTGGGAGCAGCTCGTCGGCGGCCGGCGTCTCAGCAAGCGGCACGAACGGCCGAAGCTCGACGACGTCGCCCTCCTCCAGTACACGAGCGGCACGACCGGTCTGCCGAAGGGCGCCATCCTCAGCCACCGCAACCTCCGGAGCAACGTCGAGCAGGGGCGCGCCTGGGTGCCTGAGCTGAAAGACGGCGCGGAGACGATCTACGGCGTGCTGCCGTTCTTCCACGCCTACGGGCTGACGCTGTGCCTGACGTTCGCCATGCGCATCGGCGCCCGGCTCGTGCTGTTCCCGAAGTTCGACGTCGATCTCGTGCTGAAGGCGGCGAAGAAGCACCCGCCGACATTCCTGCCCGCCGTGCCGCCGATCTACCAGAGGCTCGCCGACGAGGCGGGCTCGCGGGGGTCGCGTCTCGGCAGGTGCCGCGTCGCCATCTCGGGCGCGATGAACCTCCCCGCGTCGACGATCACGGCGTGGGAGGCGGTCTCGGGCGGCATCCTCGTCGAGGGATTCGGCCTCACCGAGACGTCGCCGGTGGCGCTCGGCAACCCGCTCGGCCCGACACGGCGCCCCGGCACCGTCGGGCTGCCGTTCCCGTCGACCGACATCAAGGTCGTGCGGCGCGACGACATCACCGTCGAGCTGCCGTGCGGCGAGCCGGGCGAGCTGATGATCAAGGGACCGCAGGTGTTCCAGGGCTACTGGCGCCGCCCCGACGAGACCGCCGCCGTGCTGCCCGGCGACGGCTGGTTCCGCACCGGCGACATCGTCACCCTGAGCGACGACGGCTACGTCACCATCGTCGACCGAATCAAGGAGCTCATCGTCACCGGTGGCTTCAACGTCGCGCCCTCCGAGGTCGAGGACGCCGTCCGCAACCTCGACGGGGTGCTCGACGCCGCCGTGGTCGGGCTCCCGAAGGACGCCGGGGGCGAGGACGTCACCGCCGTCGTCGTGCTCGAACCGGGCGCGCGCTTCGACGAGGCGGCCGCCCGGGCGGCACTCCGTGAGCACCTCGCCGGCTACAAGGTGCCGCGGCACCTGTTCGTCGTCGACGAGCTGCCGCGCAACCTCATCGGCAAGGTGCTGCGCCGGCAGGTGCGGGAGGAGCTCATCGCGCGGCGCGCCTGAGCCGTCGGCGCGCCTGCCTGGGAACGACGATGGTCACGAACCGAGTACGGTGCACCAATGACCGACGACAAGAAGACCACCACGACCACGCACACCTCGGACGGCGACGGCACCACCGAGAAGACCACGACGACGACTCACGAGGAGACCACGTCGACCAGCACCTCCGACGACTGACCGGCGCGTCGCGCCCGCGCTGAGAGGCCTCTGGGAGCCACCGGCACCGTACCGCGCCATCCGCGGGCCTCTCGCGTCGCCGTCGCGCTCATCGCGCCGCCGCCGCCGATGCCGCGAGGAGCGCCACAGTGAAGATCGCCCAGTCGTTGAGGATGTGGGCGCCCGTGCTGACGAGGATGTTCTTCGTCCGGATGTAGGCCAGCGTCAGGACGAGTCGAGCGACGCCGATGATGAGGAACGCCTGCGCGAAGTTCCACTGGTACGTCGGCAGGTGCGCCGCGCCGAACCACGCGGCCGTCACGAACCAGGCGATGAGGAGCGCGTGCTTCCGCGAGAGTCCGGCCTTCGTGCAGAACGCCATCACCGCCAGGAACGGCAGGATCGTGAACAGTTCCTCGCCGAAGATCTGCACGGCTGTTCCGAGGTAGAAGGCGAATGCTTCCCCGGCACTGTGGATGCCGTCCGCTGCCGGGTTGGCGTTCGCGCCGAAGAACGCCTTCACGATGATCCCGACCAGGAACGACACGACGAAGTTGAGCACGGCGAACACGACCATGAGGCCGAAGTCGCGGGGGCGGATACGCCGCAAGATGCTTGACCACTGGCGGCGGGTGAAGGCAATGAAAACAGCCAGTTGGACAGCCGGAAAAAGGAATCTCGAGACCAGCGCCTGCACGTTGCTAGTCGCCGGATAGAAGATGAGAACCGCGAATCCTGCGGCGCAACCGAGGATGACGACGATCCACTTCCAGGTCGCCAGCTCGAACGGGACACCGTTGTAGAACGGGAAATCCCGGCCGTCAGGCCTCTCTATCGCTTTTCCGTATCTCTGGTCGTTCTCCGCTGGTGGGGTCGGAGAATCCACTGCTTCGGTCGATGACATCGCGTTGCTCTCTGATCGCAACGAGCCGGCCTTGGCTCAGAAACGACTCTAATCAGGCGCACAGCCACTGCCAAGACCCGGTCGAGGCGAGGTCATGACCGAGCGGCTCGCACGAGACCGACGACCTCGACTCAGGTCTGCGACTGGAGCGCATCCGTCAGCTGCTGGAAGTACCCGACCGCACTGATCGAGCTGAGCACGAGACCGACGACCTCGATGAGGATGAGCACCCACACCGGCCAGAGCCCGCGGCCCGGTGCGACTCGGCGGACGATCACCGACCGGCCGATCACGTAGACGGGCGACGACAGGAAGCTCCAGGCCCAGTGGAACGGCCTCACGACGCCCACTCGGAGCAGCCGCCGATAGTCCGCCACGGCGAGCAGGACGCTCACCCCGTACAGGGCAAGGCTGGCCAGGAGCACGGCGATGTATTGCGGCGTGTAGATCGACGACGGATCGACAGTCGGCGTGCCGGACGGCCCGACCTCGATGATCCGGAACTTCGGCCGGTACGACAGGGTCAGGGGCCACACCACGAGCGGCAGCAGAACGATCACCCAGATCAACGCCCCGTAGATCGGCGCACCCGGCGCGAGCTCGGGTCTCACCGGGTTCGCCATCGCCACGGCCTGCGGCCCGCCGGCGGGAGCAGTCAGAGCCGTCCACACCACTCCGTCCCACCACCGGGTGCCAGGACCCCCTTCAGGATCCGCGTACCACCCGGGGCCCACCTCCGGACGCGATCCATCAGACATGGCACTCCCCCTTCGAGTTCAATAGCTGAGGAAGATTCGGGCTCCCTCGCCGGTGCTCACTGTAGGTCATACCGGCTCGCACCTTCACGGCAGAGCCGATGACTGCACTCCGCATGCCCTCGGCAGGGCCGGATGACCTGGCGCTCCCGGGGCCAGGGCCGCAGGACCGGCCTCACCTCGGGCACACGAGCTCGAACGCCCTCCACATCTGATCGGGCCGGGCGATCAGGCACGGCATCCCCAGGGCCGCGCCGCCGGCGTCGTCGTGAGCGGAGTCGCCGATCATCAGGCAATCTCGCGGGTCGCTGTCGAGCCGATCGGCCGCGAGCTGGAAGATCCGCGGATCGGGCTTCACAGAGCCGACCTCGTACGACAGGACGACCGCGTCGAGCGCGGAGGCGATCCCCCAGCCCTCCAACGCGGGGCGGATGTCGAGCGCGATGTTCGACAGGATCGCCAGACGGATCCCTGCACCGGACGCCCGGACGATGAAGTCCCGTGCCCCGTCGTTCAGCACCCATTGATTCGGCATCGTCTCGTAGAGCGCCTCGGCGAAGTCGAGCGGTATGGCCTGGCCGCGGGTCACCGTCGAGACGAAAGCGTGCCTGTGCGCTGCGGCATCGAGATCCCAGTCCAGGGTCGGGAAGAGCTCTCTCGCATCGCCCCAGACCGTCCGGATCCTCCCCACGGCCGCCGACTTCGACGCGGGGCGGCTCGCCACGCGCGCCCCCGCCTCGGCGATCCAGTTCTCCATCGATCCCACGACCGCCGTCGTGTTGTGGAAATCGAGGAGGACGGCGCGGGGCCGGCCGGTCGATCGCTCGTGCTCGACAGGCGCTCCGCGGCCGAGTCGATCGTCGTCCGCAGGCGAATCGCCGTGTCCACTCATGATCCGACCCTAGGCGGGCCGGCTCCTAAGATCACGCTGTGGTGTCAGATGCACAGGCCTCCTACTCGCGGCGGGCCGTCGAATACGCCGAGCAGCTGGGCACGATGAGGGCGGTCCACCGGGCGGACGCGCACCTGGTGACGTCGTGGGCCGTCGAGCTGAACGGACCCCTCCTCGACGCGGGATGCGGCCCCGGTCACTGGGCCGCGCACCTCTCCGACCAGGGATGCGAGGTCCGCGGCGTCGACCAGGTGCCCGAGTTCATCGACCATGCTCGCAGGAACTCCCCCGACATTCCTTTCGTCGTCGCCACTCTCAATGCTCTCCCGGACGCTCCCGACAGCTACGCGGGAGTGCTCGCCTGGTACTCGCTGATCCACCACGAGCCCCGCAGCATCCGGCGCGCTCTGAGCGAGTTCGCCCGAGTCCTGCAACCCGGTGGCGCGCTCCTGGTGGGCTTCTTCACCGGGCCCGAGGTCGAGGCGTTCGACCACGCGATCACGACGGCCTACCGCTGGCCTCCCGATGCTCTCGGCATCGAGTTGCGCGACGCCGGGTTCGAGGTGATCGAGACGCACACGCGAACCGGGCCCGACCCGGGCCCGCGGCCGCACGGCGCCGTTCTCGCACGCCTCCGAGACTGACGAAGGAGCGACCACCACCGCACAGGGTGCGGGACACTGTCCTGATGACGACCGACGCAGCCACGCACGACGACCGCTACGACCGGAAGGTCGGCCGCCGCGACGTCCGGGACTGGCGCACGAAGACCGGCAGGCGGCTGGCCGAGCGTCACGACCGCCTCGCGTCCCGCGTCGGTGCGAGGCGAGCGCTCGTCGCGACGCTGGCGATCGGCGGCGGCGTCGCAGTCGTCGCGTCGGTCGGCGCGTCCTGGATCTACGACGGCGTCACCAGCCGTAACGGCATCGAGAGCCTCGACGGGCCCGCGTTGAAGCTGGCGAAGAGCCTGCGGTCACCGGCGGCGAACGCCGCCGCAGCGGCGATCGCCCGAGGTTTCGGCCCCGTCGGCATGCCCGTCCTCGCGCTCGGCACAGCCGCCGCGCTGGCCGCGCGACGACGCGAGCTGACACCGGTGATCCTGATGACGGCAGCCGGAGCCGGCTCGCTGGCGATGACGCTCGCGGGCAAGAACATCATCCACCGCAACCGCCCGCACCGCCGCGACGCGATCGCGCCGTACGAGAAGTCGCCGTCGTTCCCGTCGGGCCACACGCTGAACGCCACGACGGTGCTCGGCACCGTCGCCTACCTGTACGCCTTGAACCAGAAGCGCAACGCACCCCAGACGGCCGTCATCGGGGCGGCGGCCGCGACCGCCGTCACCGTGGGGCTCTCTCGAGTCCTGCTCGGCGCGCACTGGTTCACCGACGTCGCCGTCGGCTGGACCACCGGCACCGGCTGGCTGTCGCTGATCGTGACCAGCCACCGCCTCTTCCTGACGAGCACCGACCGCGACAGCTGACGGCCAGGCGCGGCCCGCCCGACGCCGAATCACCGGCCCGACGACGTCTGCCCGGCGAGCGCTCTAAGCCGCCTGCGGTGCCCGCATCTGGAACCACTGCAGCATCTGCCTCAGCGCCGGCTGATTGCCGAAGCCCGGTGTGCTGTCGGCGAGGTCGTCGAAGGTGGCTCGATAGCCGGGGATCTGGTCGGCGAGGTCGTCCGAGGCGGGCTCGTAGCCCATCGACCAGGACGGGAAGAGGCGCTCACCCTCTTCGTCTTCCACCAGGACCGACACGTCGGTGTGGCGGGGGTCGGCCGAGATGACGCGCAGCCGATCGCGGACGACCTCGTCGTCTCCCTCGAGCACCTGGATGAACTGGCCGTCCCGGTAGAGGAGGAAGCCCGTGAGGCCGAGGCGCCGGTTGTTCGACCGGCTGTTCATCAGGAGCGTGGCGAGGGTGTCGTCGTCGAAGGTGTCGACGGCGGTGCTCGTGTACACGAGTGACAGCATGCGTATCTCCCAGGATCGAAGACTCCAGCGTGCCTGATCGCCGTGCCCCGGGACAGCCCCAGCACGGGGGTGTGTCGTTTCGCCCGGCGGTTGATTGAGTTGTCGCAGGGTGATCGCAGACGGTCCCCGGTTACGGAGCGTTCCATGCCGCCGACCTCGAGCCGCGGTCCAGCTCGCGAGCCCGCTCCCCCGGCGCGACCCTGCTCGGCGTGCGGTGCCACGACCCGCAAGGAGCTGAACCGGTTCTACGGCACTGCCCTCTCCGTGCACCGGGTCCTCCTGGTCTGTCCGGCGTGCGGGTGGATCGGATTCGAGCCCACGCCGCCCCGCCTCGCCACCTGAACGACCCTCGCGCGTCAGTCCGTATCGACGATGCCGAGCCGCGCACGCCGAGCCCGCGCGTACTTCGCGGCGACGGGCTCCGGGCCGAGGAGCTCCCCGATGCCCTTCAGCACGACGCCGGTCGCGGCACGGCCGGGCAGCACGCGGTTGGGGCGCACGCCGAGCAGTTCCTGAAAACGTGGCGAGATGGTCGTCACGGCGCCGTCGAAGAGCACCGGGTAGCCGGCCCGCAGCACCGGAAAGAGCGGCGGCCGGCGCAGGAACTTCACCACGTCGTCGGTCCGCCCGCTGCGCTCGAGCACCCCGCGCTCGTCGAACCCGGCCAGCTGCGCCTGCATCTCGTCGACGGAGCGCGGCGGGTTCTCCACCCCCATCAGCTCGCCCGCGACGGCCCACTCGCGCACGTAGGCGTCCGGCCCGCCGGGGATCGGCTCGCCCCAGGCCAGAGCCGCCTGCAGGAAGGAGTCGGCGAAGGCCATGTGCACCCACGACAGGAGGTCCTGGTCGTTGGCGGCGTAGTCGTGCGAGACCCCGTGGCGGTCGTGGTACGAGCCGGTGACGCGCTCGTGGATCTTGAGCACGAAGTTCGAGGCGGCCACGGCGTCGGCGCGGCTGCCGTACGACACCGTGAAGATCCAGCGGATGGTGCCCGCCAGGCGGCCGAGCGGGTCTTCGCGGTAGCGGGAGTGGTCGTGGACCCCGGCGAGCGCACCCGGGTGGAGGGCCTGCACGAGGAGGGCGCGGACACCGGCGGGGATCGTCGACATTCCGCCGTGAACGGACCAGACCGCTGAGCCGGGGCCGAAGAGGCCGGGATCGTCGCCGACGCCGAGATCCTGCACCCATTGCGGGGTACCGGTGCGCTGGCCGTTGAACGTGAACTGCAGGCGGGACCGGATCGGCTCGGTCGCCGCTTTCATGAACGAGGTGGCTGGCACCCACTCAGTGAATGCCAGCCACCTGGGAGAACGCGACCGCTAGTCGCCGTGGGCCTCGACGGAGACGTCGTTCCAGTCGTTCCACGTCGCGAGGCGCGACTCGTAGTCCTTGGTCGCGATGCCGAGGGGTGCCTTGCCGAAGAAGATGCGGAGCGGCGGCTTGTCGGCGTCGACGACCTTCAGGATGGCCGTGCGGGTGGCCTTCGGGTCGCCCGGGTCGGCGGCCGACGGACGCTTCGACGCGGCCTCCCGGACCTCGGCGTAGGCGGCGATCTCGTCGCTGCGCGAGGCGGACGGGCCCGACCAGTCGGTCGAGAAGCCGCCGGGCTCGATCAGGGTGACGTCGATGCCGAAGCCGGCGACCTCCTGCGAGAGCGACTGCGAGAAGCCCTCGAGGGCCCACTTCGAGGCGTGGTAGGCGCCGACCGTCGGGAAGGCGCTGATGCCGCCGATGCTCGAGACCTGGATGACATGGCCCGACCCCTGCTCGCGCATGATCGGAATAGCCGCCTGCGTCACCCAGAAGGCGCCGAAGAGGTTCGTCTCGAGCTGGGCGCGGAGCTCCTCCTCGGTGACCTCCTCGATCATTCCGAAGTGGCCGTAGCCGGCGTTGTTGATGACGACGTCGAGTCGTCCGAAATGCTCGGCCGCCTGCGCGACGGCTGCGAAGTCGGCGTCGCGGTCGGTGACGTCGAGCGTCAGCGGCAGCACGTTCTCGCCGAACTTCTCGACCAGCTCGTCGAGCGTGTCGATCTTGCGCGCCGTCGCTGCGACCCTGTCGCCGCGCTCCAGGGCCGCCTCGGCCCACTCGCGGCCGAAGCCCTTCGATGCTCCGGTGATGAACCAGACCTTGCTCACAATGTGTCCTCTCGGGTGGTGTTCCGAGCAGTCAACTCCCGCACGCTGGGCGCTGCTCCGCTAACTTGCACTCCGAACCTTCTAGAGTGGCCTGGTGAGCATCGACAGCGCGCGTCCCTGGCTTGACAGCTACGCCCCCGGCATTCCGCACGACATCGAACCGCCGACGGGGTCCCTTATCGACCTCGTGCGCGACACGGCCGCGAAGTACCCGTCGGCCACGGCGCTCGAGTACTTCGGCGCCGAGACCAACTACAGCAGCCTGGTCGAGCAGATCCAGCGGGCCGCCGAGGGCCTGCGGAAGCTGGGCGTGAAGAAGGGCGACACGGTCGCTCTGATCCTGCCGAACTGCCCGCAGCACATCGTGGCGTTCTACGCAATCCTGCGCCTCGGCGCCATCGTCGTCGAGCACAACCCGCTCTACACGCCCCGCGAGCTCGAGCACCAGTTCGTCGACCACGGCGCCCAGTTCGCCATCGCGTGGGACAAGGTGGTGGCCACCATTCAGAAGTTCCCGGCCGAGGTGCCGATCCAGGCGATCGTCTCCGTCGACGTGACCAAGGCGATGCCGCTCAAGACCCAGCTGGCCCTGCGCCTTCCGGTGAAGCGCGCGCGCGAGTCGCGCGCCCGCCTCACCACGACGGTCACCGGCACGACGACCTTCGAGAAGCTCATGTCGTCGCCGAGGATCTCGGCCGACCACCCTCGTCCGGCCACAGACGACCTCGCTCTCATCCAGTACACGTCCGGCACGACCGGCAGCCCCAAGGGCGCCATGCTGTCGCACTTCAACCTGCTCGCCAACGCGGCCCAGTGCCAGGCATGGATCCCGCAGGTCAAGGAGGGCGAGAGCGTCGTCTACGCCGTTCTGCCGATGTTCCACGCCTACGGACTCACGCTCTGCCTCACGTTCGCCATGCGCATGGGGGCGCGCCTCGTGCTCTTCCCCGCCTTCGAGCCCGCGCTCGTGCTGGCCGCGATGAAGAAGCACCCGCCGACGTTCCTTCCGGCCGTGCCGCCGATCTACCAGCGGCTGCAGCGCGCCGCCGACGACGCGGGCGCGTCGCTCGAGGGCATCGAGATCGCGATCTCGGGTGCCATGCCCCTCTCGGCCTCCGTGGTCGAGCCGTGGGAGGAGCGTTCCGGGGGGTGGCTGATCGAGGGCTACGGCCTCAGCGAGACGTCGCCGGTGCTGATGGCCAACCCGGTGTCGGACGCCCGCCGCGCAGGCACCGTGGGTCTTCCGCTTCCGAGCACCGAGATCCGCGCCGTCGACCCCGAGAACCCGACGCACGACGTGCCCAAGGGCGAGCGCGGCGAGCTGATCGTCCGTGGGCCGCAGGTATTCAGCGGCTACTACCGCCGCCCCGAGGAGACCGACGAGGTCTTCGTCGACGGCTGGTTCCGCACCGGCGACATCATCACGATCGACGACGACGGATTCGTCGCCATCGTCGACCGGATCAAGGACCTCATCATCACCGGCGGCTTCAACGTCTCGCCCTCCGAGGTCGAAGACACTCTGCGGCAGTTCCCCGGTGTGGCCGACGTCGCCGTCGTCGGTCTCGGCAGCAGCGAGAACGAGCAGGTCACCGCTGCCATCGTCGTCGAGCCCGGCGTCACGCTCGACGAGGCCGGCCTGCGTGAGTTCGCCCGCGAGAACCTCGCCGCCTACAAGGTGCCGCGCCGCATCGTCATCGTGAAAGACCTGCCGAAGTCGCTCATCGGAAAGGTAATCCGCCGCCACGTGAAGGAGCAGCTGCTCAAGAAGTAGCAGCCGCCTCGATGTCGTCGAGGTGGCGCGACACCGCGTCGTAGACTCGGCGCTGGGCGTCGAGAGACGACCGCCAGCCGTCGACGTGCGTGAGCGCGTGGTCGGCACCCTTGATGGTGATCAGGTCGGCCGCAGCGTCGCTGGCTTCGGCCGGCAGCCACATCGCGTCGGCATCGCCGCCGATGGCGAGGCCCGTGGTGTCGAGTTCCTGCATCGCCGCCGTCACGGCTTCGGCCGTCATCACCGGGGTGAGCCAGATGCCGGGGACCTTCTCGCGCACGGCCCACGGCAGCGCGAACGAGCCGAACGACTTCGCGACGACGAGGCGCCGAGCGGTCGCGCCGACGAAGGCCTGCTCGGTCGCCCGCTCGACGAACGAGACGGGGTCGACGTCGTCCGGGACGATCCACGACACGGCCCGCACCTGCCACCCGCGCTCGGCAAGGAGCCGGCCGCACCAGTAGAGAAGAGGCGCCTGGGCGGTGTAGCCGGTGCCGGGCAGGAGCACGGCGACGTCGGGGCTGTCGGGGTTCGCGATGATCGTCGAGTCGGTCATGCGGGTCACGGTAGCCGACGGCCCTGCGCTGCGCCCGAGCAGGATAGGCACACCTAACGCACGCACGACGTGTCTGGCAAGGTACGCTCTACTGCTTGCACTCCCGAGACCCTGGAGCGCCCAGTTCAGCAAGGAGAGACATTGGGATCCCTCATCTACGGTTCCACCTCGATCGAGATCGAGTTCGAGGATCGCACTCTTGAGCACCTCCAGATCGTCATCGCCACGAAGCTCCGCCGTCGCGAATCGTTCTTCTTCTCGTGGCGCGACCCGCAGAAGGTCGGCGACGGCCGCTCCAGCCTCTGGATGGACCCCGGCATCCCGCTCTACTTCAAGTACAACGGCGGCCGGGTGCCGTCGATCAGCCGCAGCTGGCTCGCCGAGCTGACCGCGAGCGCCAACAGCTCGTCGGGCCTCGTGCTCTCGGACGAGCCGTCGCTCGACAACAGCGCCAAGCCGTAACGCGCGGCCCCGCGATCAGGCGCGGGCGGCCGACCTCTTCTTCAGCACGATCGCCAGGGCGCGCCAGCCGATCAGGAAGACGGCGTTGACGATGAGGGCGACGATCACGAAGCTCGTCGCGACGCCCTGGTCGCTGACGTTGCGGAGCAGCATTCCGCCGACGACCGTGGCGATCCAGATGATCGCGCCCGAGTAGACGGTGACGAACGGCCAGCGGAAGCCGATCACGAAGAGCCAGCCGATCACGAGGCCGGTGACGAACGGCCACGCGGTCGTCGCGATGCCGACGAGCGCGTTCGACTCGTCGTGGCTGCGGCGGCCGATGAGCACGAAGGCGAGCACGAGCGCGAGGTCGAACACGAACGACCACCACGGCGCGCGGGGGTAGACCGACTTCGGGATCATCAGCGCGACCGCGGGTTCTCGAGGGCCTGCGCGAGCTCGGCGAGGAGCTCGTCGATCTGCGGTTCGACGAGGCGGTCGACGGCGTCGGAGATCCGGCGGCGGTGCTCGACGAGGGCGAGGCAGACGGAGGTGCCGACCTGACGGGCGTGGTCGTCGGCGAGTTCGAGTTCGGTGCGCAAGGCCTTCTTCGCTTCTTCGGAGTAGGGGGCGGGGGGTTCGGCGGCGGGCGGAGCGACGGGCCGGTCTCTCTCGGCGAGCTCCGCGAGCGTGAAGAGGAAGGGCTGGCCGGGCTCGGGCTCCGGATCGATCTCGAGGCCCTGGAATTCGAGGGCGAGACCCTCGTCGGGCTTGTAGCCGCCGGTCTCGGGCTCGGCCGCCTTGGCGAGCTCGCGCGCGACCATCGGCAGGTTCCTGGCGGTGTAGTCGTCGACCGCCTCGTCGATGATCGCCTGCATGCGACTCAGCAGTGCGTGCTGCACGGCGTGGGGCACGTCGTGGTCGAAGCCGGCGGCCGTCGCGATCGGCGAGCCGAAGCACTGTCGGCAGACGCGGGTGCGCGCCCGGGAGGTGCCGACCTGCCAGCGCGGAAGCCAGCGGAGAAACGCGTCGACTCCGCTGCGGACGCGCCCCTCGATCGAATCGGCCATGCCTCATGGTAGGCCGACGCGCCCGGGAATCCGTGGGGGCGCGCGCCGCGAACGGAGCGTAGCGTGCGGGACACCATCGAAGGAGCCCCCCATGAGCGACATCCACGGCCACGACGCCGAGCGCCCCGAGCCCGACCCCGCCGCCGAGCACGGCGACAGCCCCGACGAGGTCGACACGGTCGACGCCGAAGACACGACGCCCTTCCACAACCCGGCCGAGGCCGAGGTCGACAGCGAGCTGGGCGGGCACCTCCCCCTCCGCTAGCCGACCTAGAATGGGCTGATGGTGGCGAGACGATGGGCGGCGTTCGTCGCGGCCCTCGTGATGATCTCCGTCGTCGCGGCTCCGACGTCAGCCAGCGCCTCCACCGCCACCGGCCCCTACGTCGCCCTGGGCGACTCGTACGCGTCGGGCTACGGCCTCCCTGAGGCCACCGGCGAGCCCGTGTCCGGATGCGGCCAGTCGCGTCTCGACTACCCGCATCTCCTGGCGCGAGAACTGGCCCTCCCCCTCACCGACGTCACGTGCGCCGGCGCCACCACCTCCGACGTGGTCAGCCGGCGGCAGCTCGGCGCGCAGCCCCAGGTCGCCGCCCTCAGCGACTCCACCAGGCTCGTCACCATCACCATCGGCGGCAACGACGCCGACCTGATCGGAACCGTCGCCCGATGCATCGCCGTGTCCGCGAACGGCCCCGTGTTCTCCACCGGCGATGACAGCTGCAAGGCGACGCTCGAGAGAGACGGGGTGAACACGCTGAACCGGTCGATCGACGACACGGTCGTGCCCAAGGTGCGTGCCGCTTTCCGCGACATCGCTCGTGCGGCGCCCAACGCGCGCGTGTTCGTCGTGGGTTACCCGGCGCTGTTCCCGAACGCCGCGAGCGTCCCGGCTGGCGGGTGCTTCCGGTCGGTGGCCGACGGATCGGGCTTCGTCGGCGACGGGTTCCCCTTCACGACGACCGACGTCGCGTTCCTCGGCGGCATGCAGTCGCACCTCGACGGCGCTCTGCGCTCCGCCACGCAGCGCGCCGGGTTCACCTACGTGTCGACTCTCGCCGGCAGCTACGCGCACTCCGCCTGCGCCACCTCCGACTCGTACCTCGAGGGCATCACGCTGTCAGCCGACTCGACGTTCTCGTCGATCACTCTGGCCGACGGAGCCCTGCACCCGAACGAGCGCGGCACCCGGTACCTGGCGACGCAGACGGCCGACGCGATCCGCGCGGCCGCCACGACGCCGCCCGCGTCACCGGCAACGGCCGATGCGGGCGGATTCCCGCTGGTGTGGCTCGTGCTCGCCGGCATCGTCGTCGTGTTCGCGGCGATCGTGCTCCTCGTGGCGCGCAGCATCCGCCGATCGCGGCGCGACCAGAGCTGACGGGACCGAGCCGACGCGGCTGGCCGACGGGGGCTGGCCGACAGGGGGCCTGCCCTGCAGGGGGGCTAGGGCGCCGTCACGAAGTCGATGAGCTCCTCGACGCGGCCGAGGAAGGCAGGCTCGAGGTCGGCGAAGGTGCGCACCTGCCCGAGGATCCTCTGCCACGCGCGGGCGATGTCGGCCTGCTCCTCGTGCGGCCAGCCGAGGGCCTGGCAGATGCCGTGCTTCCACTCGATCGAGCGCGGGATCACCGGCCATTCCGCCAATCCGACGCGGGCGGGCTTCACCGACTGCCACACGTCGACATAGGGGTGCCCGACCACGAGCACGTTGGCATCCGACACGGCCGCGGCGATGCGGCTCTCCTTCGAGCCCTTCACCAGGTGGTCGACGAGCACGCCGACACGACGGCCGGGACCGGGCCGGAACTCCTTCAGCACGTCGGCGAGGTTGTCGACGCCCTCCAGGTATTCGACCGCGACACCCTCGACCCGGAGGTCGTGGCCCCAGACCTTCTCCACCAGCTCGGCGTCGTGTCGCCCCTCGACGAAGATGCGACTGGGGAGCGCTGTACGGGCCTTGGCGTCCTGCACGGCGAACGACCCGGAGGCCGACCTCATGCGCCCCTGCGGGGCCGCCTGCGGGTAGCGCAGGCGCACCGGCTCGCCGTCCATGGCGAACGACGCGGTCAACGGGAAGGCCCGCACCCGATCCTTCCAGTCGACGAGCTCGACCGTCTGCGCCTCGACGCGCACGACGGCACCGGTGAAGCCCGAGACCGTCTCCTCCACCACGAGGTCGCGGACGGCGTCGACGACGCGGGGCTCCGGTCGCTTCGACTTCTTCCAGGCGCCTCCCGCCAGGACGTCGTCGCCGTAGCGGTCGAAGTCGGTCATGCCGTGCGCCTCCGGGCCTGCTCCTGCGCGGCTCGCGACGGAGGTTGGAAGCCGTCGGCGAACGCCCAGACCGCGAACACGAGGAGCGCGATGATGTAGAGGATCGAGATGATCACCGGCAGCCACGGCGACTCCAGCAGGCCGTTCTTCTGCGACACCAGTGCGGCCACGACCTCCGCCGCCAGGAACCAGAAGGTGATGCCGATGGCGCGCGACACGTAGATCGCGAACCGGTGGCGCATCTCGCGGATGCGGTCGCGTCCGCCGCCCTTCCAGTAGACGGCATGGGGAACCAGGATGTGGCGTGCCGGCATGAAGGCGAGCGCGGCCGAGGCCACCACCCAGATGCCGATCACGATCAGGCCGGTGATCACGACCACGATCTCGAGGTCGCTCCGGGAGGCAGCGAGGCCTTTCTTCCCGGCCGACGACCAGATCAGGATCGTGTGCGCGGGCAGCTGCCGGGAGGCGACGAGGAGCGCCACGACGACGGCTGCCATGCCGATCGCCGCGGGCCGCAGGGGCGCGAGCCACCATGCCGCTCCCCGCGCTGTGCCGGAGCTCACGTCGGAAGCCAGATCAGGCCTGCGCTCTCTCGAGGACGAGCTCGCGCACGCGAGCAGCGTCGGCCTGGCCCTTCATGGCCTTCATGACCGCTCCGATGACCGCACCGGCGGCCTGGACCTTGCCGTCGCGGATCTTCTCGAGCACGTCGGGCTGCGACGCCAGGGCCTCGTCGATGGCGGCGATGAGCGCGCCGACGTCCGACACGACCTTGAGGCCGCGCTTCTCGACGACCTCGGCGGGAGTGCCCTCGCCGGCGATGACGCCCTCGAGCACCTGGCGGGCCAGGCGGTCGGTCAGCTCTCCGGAGTCGATCAGGGCGATCAGCTCGGCCACCTGCCACGGCTCCACCAGCGACGATGCGTCCACCTCGGCGGCGTTCGCGAGACGGGCGATCTCGCCCGTCCACCACTTGCGCGCGCTGGCCGGCGTCGAGCCGGCGGCGACCGTCTCGACGATCTCGGTGAGCAGGCCCGCGTTCTTGACGTCTTGGAACTCGAGGTCGGTGAAGCCCCACTCGGCCTTGAGGCGGCGGCGCATGACGGCCGGCGATTCGGGAAGAGCCGCACGGAGTTCCTGGATCAGCTCCAGCGAGGGCTCGACCGGCAGGAGGTCGGGCTCGGGGAAGTACCTGTAGTCGTCGGCGTCGCTCTTCGGGCGGCCGGCGGAGGTGCGGCCGGTGTCTTCGTGCCAGTGGCGGGTCTCCTGCGTGATCGTGCCGCCCCTGGCGAGGATGGCGGCCTGGCGCTGGATCTCGTAGCGGATGGCGCGCTCGACGGCGCGGAACGAGTTGACGTTCTTCGTCTCGGTGCGGGTGCCGAGCTTCTCCTGGCCGCGGGGGCGCAGCGAGATGTTGGCGTCGCAGCGGAGGTTGCCGCGCTCCATGCGCGCCTCCGAGATGCCGAGGCCGCGGACGATGTCGCGGATGGTCTCGACGTACGCGGCACCCAGCTCGGGCGCGAGGGCCTCGGCGCCGATGATCGGGTGCGTGACGATCTCGACGAGCGGGACGCCGGCGCGGTTGTAGTCGACCAGGGAGTACTCGGCGCCCTGGATGCGGCCGGTGGAGCCGCCGACGTGCGTGAGCTTGCCGGCGTCCTCCTCCATGTGGGCGCGCTCGACGGGCACCGTGAACAGCGTGCCGTCGGGCATCTCCACCTCGACCGAGCCCTCAAAGGCGATCGGCTCGTCGGACTGGCTGATCTGGTAGTTCTTCGCCAGGTCGGGGTAGAAGTAGTTCTTCCGGGCGAAGCGCGAGGTGGGCGCGATCGAGCAGCCGAGCGCGAGGCCCAGGCTGATCGCGTACTTCACGGCCTGGCCGTTGACGACCGGGAGCGACCCGGGCAGCCCCAGGTCGACCGGCGTGATGTTGGTGTTGGGCTCGCCGCCGAACTCGTTCGGGGCGTCCGAGAACATCTTCGTCGCGGTCGACAGCTCGACGTGCACCTCGAACCCGACGACGGGCTCGAACATCTCGAGCGCCTTGTCGTAGTCCATCAGTTCTGGGCGGGCGGCCATCAGACCACTCCTTCGGTTGCGGCGGACTGTTCGGAGACGCTGAGGCTCGGCGCCTTCGAGATGAGCGTGTGGCCCCAGGTCGACTCGAAGAGCTGCTCGAGCGCGGCGCCGTAGGTGTACAGGCGGGCGTCCTCCCGGGCTGGCGCCATCAGCTGGATCCCGGTCGGCAGGCCGTCCTCGTCGGCGAGGCCCATCGGCAGCGACAGGCCGGGGATGCCGGCCAGGTTCGCGGGGATCGTCGTGAGGTCGTTCAGATACATCGCCAGCGGGTCGTCGATCTTCTCGCCGATCGGGAACGCCGTGGTGGGCGCGGACGGCGAGATGAGCACGTCGACCTCGTCGAAGAGGCGCGAGAAGTCGCGCTGCACGAGCGTGCGCACCTTCTGCGCCGAGCCGTAGTACGCGTCGTAGTAGCCGGCGCTGAGGGCGTAGGTGCCGAGGATGATGCGGCGCTTCACCTCGGGGCCGAAGCCCTGCTCACGCGTGGCCGCCATGACCTGCTCGACGGTTCCGCCGCCCTCGGGCGTGACGCGGAGCCCGAACCGGACGGAGTCGAACTTGGCGAGGTTCGACGACGCCTCGGCGGGGAGGATCAGGTAGTAGGCGCTGATCGCGTACTCGAAGCTGGGGGCCGAGACCTCGACGATCTCGGCGCCAGCGGCGGTGAGGAGCGCGACGGCGTCGGCGAAGCGGGCCTTCACGCCGGCCTGGAAGCCGTCGCCGTTCAGCTCCCTGACGATGCCGACCTTGACGCCCTGGAGCGAGCCGGGCGCGAGTCCCGCACGGGCGGCGTCGGCGAACGACGGCCACTCGTCGCGGAGCGACGTGGAGTCGCGGGGGTCGTGACCCTTGATCACGTCGTGTAGCAGCGCCGAGTCGAGCACGGTGCGGCTGACGGGGCCGATCTGGTCGAGTGACGACGCCAGGGCGATCGCGCCGTAGCGGCTGACGGAGCCGTAGGTCGGCTTCACGCCGACCGTGCCGGTGACCGCGCCGGGCTGGCGGATCGAGCCGCCGGTGTCGCTGCCGAGGGCGAGGGGCGCCTCGAAGGCCGCGACGGCCGCAGCCGAGCCGCCTCCCGAGCCGCCGGGGATCCGGTCGAGGTTCCACGGGTTGTGGGTCGGGCCGTAGGCCGAGAACTCGGTCGACGAACCCATCGCGAACTCGTCCATGTTGGTCTTGCCGAGCGGCACCAGGCCGGCGGCACGGACCTTCGCGACGGCGGTCGCGTCGTAGGGCGGGATCCAGCCCTCGAGGATCTTCGAGCCCGAGGTCGACGGCATCCCGATGGTGCAGAGGACGTCCTTGACGGCGATCGGCACGCCGGCGAGCTCGCCCAGGGTCTCCCCCGCGGCCCGGCGCTCGTCGATCGACTTCGCGGTGGCGAGGGCCTCGGCGTTGACGTGCAGGAACGCGTGGACGTCGCCGTCGACGCCGGCGATGCGGTCGAGGTGCGCCTTCGTCGCCTCGACGCTCGACACCTCGCGGCTCTGGAGCTTCGACGCGAGGTCGGCGGCTGACAGGTGGATGAGGTCGGTCACTGCTCTTCTCCCAGGATCGCGCTCACCTTGAAGCGGGTTCCGTCGTGCTCGGGTGCGCCCGCCAGCGCCTGCTCCTGCGTGAGGGTCTCGCCGACCACGTCGTCGCGGAAGACGTTCGACAGAGGGATCGGGTGGCTCGTGGCCGGCACGTCGGCGTTCGCGACCTCGGACACCTTGGCGATGCTGTCGACGATGTGGCCGAGCTCGCCCGTCAGCTTGTCGATCTCGTCGGGGGTGAGGGCGATCCGGGCGAGCCCTGCGAGGTGCTCCACCTGCTCGCGCGTGATTTCAGACATGCCCACGAGTCTATTCGGCGCCCGTCTGAGAACCTGCAGGACACAAGGTGGGCGCAGGATCTCGGGGCGCCCGGCTCCTCGGGTCGAAGCGGCGCGACTAGGCGCTGTGGACGGACTCGCGACTGACGTCCTGGGGCCGCACGTACTCCAGCGACGGACCGTTCACGAGCTGCGGCCCGTCGGGCACGGGGTCGCGGCCGTCGGCGAGGTCGCCTCGGCCGATGCCGATGAGCGCGAGGCTGCGCATGGCGTGGCTGCCGGTCGTGAAGTACTCGTTGTGCGTGACGACGGCGGTCAGCTTCTGCGACGTGTACGGGTCGACGGCCGAGCCGAGGTTGAGGAGCTTCGAGCCGAACACCACCGAGCCGGGGTCGGCGCCGAAGACGCCGCTGCCGGCAACGGGGTCGAGCGCCGCGGCTCCGGCGAACACGTGGCCCGCGGTGACGGCGAGGTCGCCGGCGTCGGCCACGACGCTGCCGGGCGATCCGAGGGCCACGAAGTCGTCGACGCGGATCGTGCCCGACGACAGGGCGATGGTGGCCGTCGTGGAGCCGTACGAGTGGCCGATGATCGTCGTGCGGGGCTCGTCCTCGAGGCGGACGGCGTCCAGGCCCTCGACGGCGTTCTCGAGGTGCACCGCGCCGGCCTTGGCGAGGCTCAGCCCGAGCACGTTCGTCATGACCGGGGTGCGGTAGCCCATCCACGAGACGACGGCGGACGACTCGGGGGCGGAGGTCGTGGTGGCAAGCGTGTTCGACCAGAAGGTCTCGGAGCTCTGGACCGCCGCTGCGGCGTTGGTGAACGAGACCATCTGCGTGGAGACGGTGTACATCATGCCCGGCACCATCAGGCTGACGTTCTTCGCGGTGTCGAGATCGCCGATGGCGACGGCGGCACGACCCGGGTAGACGGTGTCGAGCGAGACGAGGCTGCGAGCGGTGTCGTTGCCGTCGTAGCCGGGTACGAGCGACTGCTGCACCTGCTGCAGCATGGCGAGGCGCTGCCCCTGGGTCGGGGCGCCGACGACGGTGCCGCCCGGGTTCTGCTCGAGGTCGTCGATGGTCCGGCTCAGCGTGATGCGGTTGGCGAGGTTGCGCTGCGAGTACGGGACGCCCTCGAGGTTGCCGATGATGCTCGGGACGGCCGAGAGGAGGACGGTGCGCTGGGCCGTGGGGACGGTGCTCCACCAGGCGCGAACGGCGGTGGCTTCGTCGGCGCCGGCGCCGAGTTCCTGCGCCAGGGTCAGATCGGCACCGGAGTCGACGTCGAGCGACTCCCCGAACTCGCCGAGGGTCAGAGACGACGCGCCGGCCAGAGCGGAGAGGCAGGCTGGGGCGTCGAGATCGGCCGGGAGGCTCGCCGGCGCACGGCCGTCACTGTCGGCTCCGCAGGAGCGGAGCGTCGCGAACGACGAGATCGGCAGGCCCTCGACGGCTGCGGAGTGCGTCGAGACGTCTGCCGGGGTCGTGGCGTCAGCCGCGGTGGTGGCGTCAGCGCCGGTCGTGACGTCGACCGAGGAGGCCGCGTCGTCGTGCGACCGGACCGACTCGGAGGACTGCTGGGTCGCGGACACGGACGCCACGTCGACGTGCGGTGGCACGGCGACAGGCCCGGTCACGCCTAGCACGTTGACCGAGGAATACAGGATGGCTGCGGCAAAGAACAGCACGTCGGGGTTCCCCTACTAGCGCACCTGGGTCCCGTACCCCTACAGACGAGATCGATGCGCTAGCACACATCCTAGGAGGCCCGCTGACCGGTTGACCAGTGATGGGCCGAATTCATCAGGAATCGTCCCCCGAAATGGGGGCCGCTTCGTCCCCCTCACTGGGGGCAGTGAGGGCGCTCGGCCCGACAGTGACGAGGAGTGCGAATTCTGCCGCGTCGATGATCCGTACCCCGAGGGCTTCGGCCTTCGTGAGCTTCGATCCGGCCCCCGGTCCGGCCGCGACGTAGTCGGTCTTCTTGCTGACGCTGTTGCCGGCCTTGCCGCCGGCGGCGAGGATGGCCTCCTGCGCGCCCTCGCGGCTGTAGCCCTCGAGCGAGCCGGTGGCCACGACGGTCAGGCCGGCGAGGACTCCCCCGGCCGCTTCGGCGGCACCCGGACCCGGGTGGCCGGGCGTCGCGAACTGCACGCCGGCGGCTGTCCAGCGGTCGATGATCTCGACGTGCCAGTCGACCTCGAACCAGGCGAGGAGGGCATCGGCGATGATGCCGCCGACCCCGTCGACGGCGGCGAGCTCGTCGCGCGACGCGGCGCGGATGGCGTCGAGCGAGCCGAAGTAGTCGGCGAGCGCTCGCGCCGCCACCGGACCGACATGGCGGATGCTGAGTCCGACGAGGAACCGCCAGAGCGGGCTCGTCTTCGCCTTCTCGAGGTTCTCGAGGAGCAGCTCGGCCCGCTTCGACGGCGTCGGCGATCCGTCGTCCTGGAGCTTGGCGATGCGGAACGGCGACATCACCTTCGGCTTGCCGTCGTCTTCGAGCTTCTCCATGCCCGTCTCGGAGTCGCGCACGATCACGCGGATCGGCAGGATGTCGTCGATCGTCAGGTCGAACAGACCGGCCTCGGTGACGACCGGCGGCTCTTTCGGCTCGAGCGGCTGCGTGAGCGCGGCCGCGGCGACCTCGCCGAGGCCCTCGATGTCGAGCGAACCCCGAGAGGCGATGTGCTCGACGCGACCGCGGACCTGCGCCGGGCAGCTCTTGCTGTTCGGGCAGCGGAGGTCGATGTCTCCCTCCTTGGCCGGAGCGAGCTTCGTGCCGCACTCCGGGCAGTTCTCGGGCATGACGAACTCGCGCTCGGTGCCGTCGCGGAGCTCGACGACCGGTCCGAGCACCTCGGGGATCACGTCGCCCGCCTTGCGGAGCACGACGGTGTCGCCGATCAGCACGCCCTTCGCCTTGACGACCTGCTGGTTGTGCAGGGTCGCCTGGCGCACCTCGGAGCCCGCTACCTCCACCTTCTCCATGACGGCGAACGGCGTCGCGCGACCGGTGCGTCCGACGCTGACGACGATGTCGAGGAGTTTCGTGTTGACCTCTTCGGGCGGGTACTTGAAGGCTGTCGCCCAGCGCGGGGCGCGGCTGGTGGCGCCGAGCTCTTCGTGCAGGCCGAGGTCGTCGACCTTGATGACGATGCCGTCGATCTGGTGCTCGACCGAGGCGCGCTGCTCGCCGTAGCGCGTGATGAATCTCTCGACCTGGTCGATCGTGTCGAACACCCGGAAGTGCGTCGAGATCGGCAGGCCCCACGAGCCGAGCAGGCCGTAGATCTCGGACTGGCTCGTCACCTCCGTCGAGGCCTCGAGCTCGCGGACCGGCCAGGCGCCGATGCCGTGCACGAGCATCCGCAGGCCCGTGAGACGCCGGACCATCAGCGCCTTCTTCTCGACGCTCTTGCCCTCCTCCTTCTGGCGGAGGGAGCCGGCTGCGGCGTTGCGCGGGTTGGCGAAGAGCCGCTCGCCGGCGTCCCGCTGCGCGGCGTTCAGCGCGTCGAACTCGGTGACCGGGAAGAAGATCTCGCCCCGCACCTCGACGAGGGGCGGGTGGCCGGTGCCCTTCAGGCGCTCGGGGATCGTGCCCATCGTGAGCACGTTGCCGGTGACGTCCTCCCCTACGACGCCGTCGCCACGCGTCGCCGCGGTGATGAGCACTCCGTTCTCGTACCGGAGGTTGATGGCGAGACCGTCGATCTTGAGCTCGGAGAGGAAGCGCACCGTGCCGGCACCGGCGTCACGCTCGACCTTGCCGGCCCACTCGCGCAGCTCGTCGAAGTCGAAGACGTTGTCGAGGCTCAGCATGCGCTCGGCGTGCTGCACGGGGGCGAACTGCGTCGTCTCGGCACGGCCGCCGACCGTCTGGGTGGGGCTGTCGGGCGACTGCAGCTCGGGGTGCTCGCGTTCGAGCTCGTCGAGGCGCCGCACCAGGGCGTCGTACTCGGAGTCGGCGATCGTCGACGCGTTGCCCTCGTAGTACTGGTCGCGGAGCCCGAGGATCCGGGTGGTCAGCGCCTGCGCCTCGTCGCGTGCCGCCTCGAGAGTGGTGTCGGAGGTGGTCATGCGGAGCTCCTCGGAGAGTTATGCGGGGATGGGAACAGGCACCGCGCTGATGGTGCGGTCGATCGTGCACTGCCCGAGCACTCGAGTGCCCGCGTACACGACCGCGGTCTGACCGGGCGCGACGCCGTTGAGGGGCTCGTGCGGGGTGATGACCAACTCTGTTCTATCGCCATCCACCGACACTCGCGCAACCGCGGGGACCGGATCGGCGTGCGCGCGGATCTGCACGTCGCAGTCGAACACCTCGGTCGGGTCGAGCGGCGCGAGGCCTGCCCACGAGAACTTCTCGCCGGCGATCTCGGCGATGTCGAGAGCCTCCTTGGGCCCGACGACGACCGCGTTGTCTTTCGGACGCACCTCGAGCACGAAGCGGGGCTTGCCGTCGTCTGACGGGAAGCCGATGTTGAGGCCCTTGCGCTGGCCCACGGTGAACGCGTGAGCGCCCTCGTGCGTGCCGACGACGGCACCCGTGCGATCCAGGATCTCGCCCTGCTCGGCGCCGACACGCTCAGCCAGCCAGCCGCGGGTGTCGCCGTCGGGGATGAAGCAGATGTCGTGGCTGTCGGGCTTCTGGGCCACCGTGAAGCCGCGGGCGGCCGCCTCGGCGCGCACCTCCGCCTTCGACGGGGTCGCGCCCAGCGGGAACATCGAGTGGTCGATCTGCTCCTTGGTCAGCACGCCCAGGACGTACGACTGGTCTTTCGCCCAGGCGCTTGCCCGGTGGAGCTCCTTGTTGCCGTCGGCGTCGGCGACGATCGAGGCGTAGTGACCGGTCGCCACCGCGTCGAAGCCGAGGGCGATCGCCTTCTCGAGGAGGGCGGCGAACTTGATCTTCTCGTTGCAGCGCATGCACGGGTTCGGCGTGCGGCCCGCTGAGTACTCGGCGACGAAGTCGTCGACGACGTCGAGCTTGAAGCGCTCCGAGAAGTCCCACACGTAGTACGGGATGCCGATCATGTTGGCGGCGCGCTGGGCGTCCATCGAGTCCTCGATGGTGCAGCAGCCGCGGCTGCCGGTGCGGAGCGTGCCCGGCATCCGGCTGAGCGCCAGGTGCACCCCGACGACGTCGTGGCCGGCATCGACGGCCCGAGCTGCCGCCACGGCGGAGTCGACGCCGCCGCTCATCGCTGCCAGAACCTTCATGTGCTCCAGTGTAAACGCGCGATTCCGCGCTCGAGTCGGGTCTAGGCTCCAAAGCGATGACTCAGCAGACCGCCTCCTTCTCGATGCGGTCCGTCGCACTCTCCGCGTTCCTGCCCGCCGCGCTCTTCGCGATCGGCGAGGGCGCCATCATCCCGATCATCCCGGTCGCCAGCGACAACCTCGGCGCGACCCTGGCCCTGTCGGCGTTCGTGGCCTCGCTGATCCTCGTCGGCGAGCTCATCGGCGACATCCCCAGCGGCTGGCTCGTCTCGCGGGTCGGCGAGCGCCGGGCCATGCTCGGCGCGGCCCTGGTGAGCGTGATCGGGCTGGTCGTCTGCCTGGTGTCGCCGAACTTCGTCGTGCTCGCGATCGGCGTCTTCCTGATCGGCCTCTCGACCGCGGTCTTCGCGCTGGCGCGGCACGCGTTCATGACGTCGTTCGTGCCGCCCGAGATCCGCGCCCGGGCGCTGTCGAGCCTCGGCGGCGTCTTCCGTCTGGGCTACTTCGTCGGGCCCTTCCTGTCGGCGGGCCTGATCCACCTGACCGGCTCGGTGCAGTCGGCGTTCTGGATCCACATCGTCGGGTGCCTCTCGGCCGCCGCCGTGCTGCTGTTCATCAAGGATCCCGCGTCGAAGCTCGCGAGGCCGACGCCCCGCGCCCCGCACGCCGAGACCCCCGGCGAGCAGGAGGTGCGCCGCGAGGCCCAAGGGCTGTTCGCGACGCTGGTGAAGTACCGCGGCGTGCTGGTGAAGCTCGGGAGCGGCGCAGCACTGATCGGGGCCATGCGCGCCGGGCGCCAGGTGATCCTGCCGCTGTGGGCCGTCTCGATCGGGATCGGGTCGAGCGAGACCGCGCTCATCATCGGCATCGCCGGCGCCATCGACTTCGGCCTCTTCTACACGAGCGGCCAGATCATGGACCGCTGGGGCCGCATGTGGAGCGCCATGCCTTGCATGGTGGGCCTCGGCATCTCGTACGTCGTGCTGTCGTTCACCCACGCGCTGCCGACGAACGTCGCCTGGTTCGTCGGGGTCGCGATGTTCATGTCGGTGGCGAACGGCGTCGGCTCGGGCATCCTCATGACGCTCGGTGCCGATCTCGCCGACAAGTCCGACCCCGCGCCGTTCCTCGGTGCCTGGCGGTTCACGGGCGACTTCGGCAGCGCCGCCGCTCCCCTGCTCATCTCGGGCATCACCGCGATCGCGACGATCTCGCTCGCGTCGGGCGTGATGGGCGTCCTCGGCTTCGTTGGGGCCGCGATCCTGCTGCGGTACGTGCCCCGGTACTCGCCCCACCAGCCGCACCTGAAGCGCTAGCCGGCGCCGGTCGCGGCTAGGATTGCCACGCCCGCGGGAGTGGTGGAATTGGCAGACACGCAGGATTTAGGTTCCTGTGCTTTCGAGCGTGAGGGTTCAAGTCCCTTCTCCCGCACCAGGTAGGCAGTTCTCGCACTGAGGTCGCAGTTCCCGTCCGCTTCTCGTCGCGGCTAGCCGCCGACACCCGGGGTGAAGCTCCCATCGGGCAGCCACGTGATGCTGCCGGGCTGGCCGTCGGTCGTCCAGTCGACCGTGAGACCGCTCGCCGGGAAGTACTGCTCCGAGACGCAGGCCGACGACAGCGAGTTGCCGTGGACGACCACCAGGCAATCGTAGTTCGACGTGTCCTTCGCGAGGTAGTAGCGCACGCCGGCCGAGTCATCGGTGATGCCGACGCTGCGGAACGACGTCTTCACGAGCGTCCCCGGGATGTCGATCTTCGGCACGTCGAGGTTCGACTGCGGGGTGTCGTACCAGTCCGAGAAGTCGGCCTTCGGCAGCTGCGTCTGCACCGCCCGCAGGTTCCTCTCGGCGGCTGTGACTCTGGCGGCCTGCGCGTCGGCCGCCGTCCGATGCTGGCCGAGTGACAGCCCGACCCCGAATCCCGCCAGCAGGAACGCGGCAGCCCCGGCGACCAGAACCAGTCTCCGGCGCTTCGGCCTCCTCGCGCCGGGCCCCGCCCCGGGCGGCTGCTCCGTGGGCGCGGCTGCAACCGGATCGGCCTCGGCCGTCTGCCCGGCCTCCGCCGTTGGCGATGCCGCCGCCGCCCGCTCCGCCGCTGCCGCTCGCTCCGCCGCTGCGCGCTCCGCCGCCGCTGCCCGCTCCACCGCCGCCGACCGCTCGGCCTCCACGCCGTCGAACCGGGCCAGCGCCTGTCGGTCCTCGCGCGTCGCCTCCGGCCCGAACGCCCGCTCCACCAGTCGTGTGCGCTCGTCCTGTCGTCCGTCGTCCATCGCGACCCCCTCGTCGTCCCCGATCCTAGGTCGCCCGCGGCCGCGTCTCCGCGCCGACGGGGCCGCGCCGACGTGCCGAGGGGTCCCGAAGAAGGGGACTGCTCCGTCCCGCGCAGGGGGGATGGCCCCCGCAGACTGGGTGGCTACCCCCAGAGAACCGCTCACGTCCGTCGGTTACGCTGGCACCGATCACGAAGCTCGCACTCAGTCGGCTCCGGGTCGCTTCCCTGGAGAAACACCGATGCTCCCGCTCGCAGCAATTCCCTTCCTCGATCCCGAGGCCCTCATCCACGCCTTCGGGCCGTGGGCCGTGCTCGGAATCTGCGCGATCATCTTCGCCGAGACGGGCCTGCTCATCGGCTTCATCTTCCCGGGCGACACTCTGCTCATCCTCGCCGGCGTCATCGCGGCCAAAGACAGCTACGGCCTCGGCATGCCGATCGTGCTGATCGCGTTCTTCATCGCCATCGCGGCGTTCCTCGGCGGTGAGCTCGGCTACCTCATCGGGCACAAGGTGGGCCCGCGCATCTTCGAGCGCAAAGACAGCGGCATCTTCTCGTCTGAGAACGTGAAGAAGACGAACCAGTTCTTCGAGCGGTTCGGCTCGGGCGCGGTCATCTTGGCCCGGTTCGTGCCGGTGATCCGCACGTTCCTGCCCATTGCCGCGGGTGTGGCGCACATGCGCTACAAGAAGTACTCGCTGTTCAACGCCATCGGCGCCGTCGCCTGGGGCTTCGGCATCACGATGATCGGCTACGGCATCGGGCACATCCCGCCGGTGGCCACGTTCGTCGAGAACTACATCGACATCATCCTGCTCGGAGCCGTCGTCCTGACCGTCGTGCCGGTGCTCGTGAAGGTGCTCAGCACGTCGCGCAAGGCGAAGAAGGCCGAGGCTGCGGCGTCCACGCCGGCTAACGGCGAGGCGCGCACCCAGCCGTAGGGGCTTCGGCGGCCGTCCCGCTCGGCCCAGGGCCCGGGGCGCCCGCGCCCGCCCGTGCCGGCCGCGAGGTAGCCGTACCTGTCGCGCCCGCGCGCCCCGCCCGACGCCGCCGGCCATCTCGCGGCCGGGAGTCCCCCGCGCCGCCGAAGCACCCCGAGATGGCCGCACCTGTCGCGCCGCCGCACCCCGCCCGACGGCGCCGGCCATCTCGCGGACGCACGGCGCGGCGGCCCCGAGGCCCGGCGGCCCGGGAGACCCGGCGTTACCCGCGAGGTGGCCGCGCCTGTCGCACCGGCCCGCCGGGCCCGACGGCGAGGGCCATCTCGCCGGTGAGGGGCCGTGTGGCGCGCCCATGGGACGCCGCGTGGCCCGGCGGCCTGAGGCAGACGGCCGGGCGGCCCGGAGGCGGTTGGCCGGGCGGCCGCGAAGTGGGCGGCCGGGGCCACGAGGTGGCCGCGCCTGTCGCACCGACCCGCCGGGCCCGACGGCCAGGGCCATCTCGCGGGTGAGGGGCCGCACGACGCCCAGCATCCGCATTCGGGACGCCGCATGGCCCGTCGGCCCGAATGAGACGGCCGGGCGGCTGCGAAGCGGGCGGCCGGGGGCCGCGAGATGGCCGCGCACGTCGCACCGGCCCGCGCGGCCCGACGGCGAGGGCCATCTCGCGGACGAGGGGCGGTGCGCCGGCGCGCTACGCGCCCAAAGCGGCGCGCAGGCGCGGCGCCAGCGCCCGGAACGCCTGCGACCGGTGGCTCGTGGCGTCCTTCTCGGCGACCGACAGCTCGGCGGCCGAGCCGGGCGCGCCGTCGGGGTGGAAGATCGGGTCGTACCCGAAGCCGCCGGCTCCGGCGGGGGCGTCGAGCACGGTGCCACGCCACTCGGCGAGCTCGACGAGCTCGGCCGACTCGGCCGCGACGGCCGGACCGTCGGGCCCGACGGCTCCGTCGCACGGGGGCACGACGAGAGCGGCGGCGCAGACGAACGCCGCGCCGCGAGCCGAGTCGGGCCCCAGCGCAGCCAGGTTGGCGAGGAGCAGGTTGAGGTTGTCGGTGTCGTCGCGAGTTCCTGCGTAGCGGGCCGAGTGGATGCCGGGGGCGCCGTCGAGGGCGTCGACCGAGATTCCGGAGTCGTCGGCCAGCGACGGGAGCCCCGTGTGCGCTGCGGCCGCACGGGCCTTGATCAGCGCGTTGCCCTCGAACGTGTCGGCGTCTTCGACCGGCTCGGGCCCGTCGTAGGCGACCAGCTCGATCCCCTCGAGGGCGTCACCGAGGATGCGGCGGAGCTCGTCGACCTTGTGGGCGTTGTGGGTGGCGAGGACGACGCGCTGCACGGTCAGAGGCCCAGGGTCTCGCGCTGGATGCGGGAGAGGTCGACGGCGCCGCCGAGGGCGAGGTCGAGCAGCGAGTTCAGCTCGTCGCGGTCGAACGGCGCGCCCTCGGCCGTGCCCTGCACCTCGACGAACTTGCCCGACCCCGTGACGACGACGTTCATGTCGGTCTCGGCGCGGACGTCTTCGACGTAGGCCAGGTCGAGCATCGGCACACCGTCGATGATGCCGACCGAGACGGCCGAGACGCTGTCGCTGAGGGGCGTCGCCTTCTGCGCGATGAACTTGCTAGCGCGGCCCCACTCGATGGCCTCGGCGAGCGCGACGTAGGCGCCGGTGATCGCCGCGGTGCGCGTGCCGCCGTCGGCCTGCAGCACGTCGCAGTCGAGCACGATGGTGTTCTCGCCGAGCGCCTTCATGTCGACGACGGCACGGAGGCTGCGGCCGATGAGGCGCGAGATCTCGTGCGTGCGGCCGCCGATCTTGCCCTTGACGCTCTCGCGGTCGTTGCGCGAGTTCGTGGCGCGGGGCAGCATCGCGTACTCGGCGGTGACCCAGCCCTTGCCCTTGCCGGTCAGCCACCGCGGCACGCCGTTCGTGAATGACGCGGTGCAGAGCACCTTGGTGTCGCCGAAGCTGACGAGCGCGCTGCCCTCGGCCTGGCTCGACCAGCCCTTCTCGATGGTGACCTCGCGGAGCTGGTCGTTCTGTCGTCCGTCGGCGCGTTCGGTCATGGGGTGCTCTCCTTGGTTCTCGTCACCCGGAAGCCCGGGGGAAG
The DNA here is from genome assembly GCF_057787745.1 of Frondihabitans sp. OV104. Classification (NCBI taxonomy): domain Bacteria; kingdom Bacillati; phylum Actinomycetota; class Actinomycetes; order Micrococcales; family Microbacteriaceae; genus Frondihabitans; species Frondihabitans sp. OV104. Next base: position 418,418 of record NZ_CM173541.1, on the reverse strand, counting down.
GTCGATCGTGCCGGTCTCGAGGTGGCTCACTGTCGCCACCTCGGGGCCGAGGAATCTCTTGGCCAGGCGGATGAAGCCCTGCTGATCGGGGCCGGTCGCCTGGAAGTCGTAGGTGGGCGCACTGGCCGAGCGGCGCTCGAGCTCGTGCGCGACGAGGGTCGAGTAGACGTCGTTCGCCGTCTCTTCGGCACTGGAGACGAGCGTGACGCCGGGGCCCATGACGTACTGGATGGCCGCCGACATCAGCGGGTAGTGGGTGCAGCCGAGCACGAGCGTGTCGACGCGGGCGTCGCGGAGCGGAGCGAGGTACTCCTCGGCGACGGCTCGCAGCTCCGGGCTGGAGGTGTCGCCGGCCTCGACGAACTCGACGAACCGGGGGCAGGCCTGCGTGACGAGGGTGAGGTCGGGGGCGGCGGCGAAGGCGTCTTCGTAGGCGCGCGAGTTGATGGTGCCCTCGGTGCCGATGACGCCGACCCGCTTCGAGCGCGTCTGCTTCATCGCGGCGCGGACGGCGGGCTGGATGACCTCGACGACGGGGATCCCGTGCGCCCCGGTGTAGCGCTCGCGCGCGTCGCGGAGCACGGCCGACGAGGCGGTGTTGCAAGCGATGACGAGGGCCTTGACGCCCTGCGCGACGAGGTCGTCCATGACGGCGAGCGCATACTCGCGGACGGCCGCGATCGGCTTGGGGCCGTAGGGCGAGTGCTCGGTGTCGCCGACGTAGAGGATCGACTCGCGCGGAAGCTGGTCGATGATAGCCCGCGACACCGTCAGGCCGCCGACGCCTGAGTCGAAGACTCCGATTGGTGCGTCCGTCACGATCGTCAAGCCTACCCGGGCCGGGCGGGCCTAGGCTGGCGGCGTGACCAGCGCGCTGTTGACCGACCGGTACGAACTCACCATGCTCGAGGCGGGTCTCCGCGACGGGACGGCCCTCCGGCGGAGCGTGTTCGAGGTGTTCACCCGCCGCCTGCCACCGGGGCGACGGTACGGAGTGGTCGCAGGAACCGGCCGCTTCCTCGAAGAGCTCGGCCGCTTCCGCTTCGGCGAGCCCGAGCTGGAGTGGCTCCGCGCCGGTGCCATCGTCGACTCGGCCACCATCGACTGGCTCGCCGACTACCGCTTCTCGGGCGACATCCACGGGTACCGCGAGGGCGAGGTGTTCTTTCCGAACTCGCCCATCCTCGTCGTCGAGTCCACCTTCGCCGAGGCGGTCCTGCTCGAGACCCTCGCGCTGAGCGTCTTCAACTACGACTCCGCGGTGGCCAGCGCCGCAGCGCGCATGGTGTCGGCCGCCGACGGGCGGCCTCTCGCGGAGATGGGCTCGCGCCGCACCGGCGAGTGGAGTGCCGTCGCCGCCGCGCGGGCCGCGTTCATCGCCGGATTCGGCGCCACGAGCAACCTCGAGGCCGGTCGGCACTGGGGCGTGCCCACGATGGGCACCGCGGCCCACGCGTTCACGCTGCTCTACGACACCGAGGAGGAGGCCTTCCGCTCGCAGGTGGCCGCCCTCGGCCCGTCGACGACGCTCCTCGTCGACACCTACGACATCGCGGCCGCGGTCGAGACGGCCGTGAAGGTCGCCGGCCCGGAGCTGGGCTCGGTGCGAATCGACTCGGGCGATCTGCCCTCGCTCGTGGCCGCCGTGCGCGCGCAGCTCGACTCGCTCGGCGCGACCGGCACGAAGATCACCGTCACCAACGACCTCGACGAGTTCACGATCGCCGCCCTCCGCGCGGCTCCGGTCGACAGCTACGGCGTCGGCACGTCGGTCGTGACGGGCTCGGGCCATCCGGCGGCGTCGATGGTGTTCAAGCTCGTGGCGCACCAAGACGCCGCCGGCAGATGGGTGTCGGTCGGCAAGAAGTCGGCCGAGAAGGCGACAGTCGGCGGGCGCAAGTTCCCAGTGCGATCGCGACGCCGCGGGGTCGCGGCGGAGGAGATCGTGCGGGTCGGCTCGCAGGATGTCGGCCCGTCGGAGCGGCCGCTGCTCGTGCCCCTGGTCACGGCCGGAGTGGTCGACGAGCGCTGGACCGGCCCGGGTGGAGTGCTGCTGGCACGCGAGCACCGCGAGGCCGCGATCGGCGAGCTGCCGGAGGCGGCTTTCAGCCTCGGTCGGGGCGAGGCGATCATCCCCACCCGTTACGAATGAAGGACTACTCCGACTTCATCTTCTCGTAGATGGCCTTGCAGCTCGGGCAGACCGGGAACTTCTCGGGGTCGCGGCCCGGCGTCCACTTCTTGCCGCAGAGCGCCTTGACGGGCTTGCCGCTCAGGGCCGACTCCATGATCTTGTTCTTGGGCACGTAGTGCGAGAAGCGCTCGTGATCGCCCGGCTCGATCGCCTCCTCGTTGAGGAGCTTCTCGAGTTCGCGGTCGAGCACGTCCGTGCCTCCGCCGATGCCGTCGCCCTGGAATCCCGTGTCGCTCATGGCCACCATGGTACGCCGAACCGGGCGGAGCACACCCGGGCGATCGCTGACAGCGCCGTGCCCGCCGAGGCGACCGGCTGCGCAGCCCTTCTCTAGCTGCGCAGCGCGAACGCCAGCAGCTCGGGCGCGCGGCGCGAGTAGACGGCCGAGCCGATCGCGACCCCGGCGACCAGGACGCCGACCCCGGTGAGGGTCCCGGCCCAGAACGCGGCGGCGACCAGGTCGGTGCGCCCCTCGACGGCGGCCATGACGGCGAGGATCCCCGTCGGGGCACTGAGCAGCGCCGCTCCGCCGATCATCAGCGACTGCGACCAGCCCGCAGCCGCGCCGGTGCTCTGCGGCTGCTGGAACGGGTCGTCGCCCGGCCGGACCGCAGCGTAGGGCAGGGCCGCCGACAGGATGCTCGCGAGGCCGAGGCCGGTGAGGAGCAGGGCGATTGCGACGCCGAACTCGGCTCCGAAGACGGCGATGTCGTCGTGCAGGACGACCGCGGCGAACGACCCGACGAGGGCGAGCGGCACGCCGATGACGAGCGCCGGCGCCAGGCGTCCGAGCCGATCGGCGAGGCCCCGCGTGTTGGCCGACACGTGCATCCACAGCGCCGTGTTGTCGTACGCGACGTCGTTGTGCGGCAGGAAGCCCAGGATCAGGCACATCAGCGGCACCGGAGCCAGGGCGAGCATCCGCCAGTCCACCCCCGCGATCCCCAGCGGGATCACCAGCAGCGGCAGGAACGGCAGGATCACCAGCGACCAGCGGTAGCGGGCGTCGCGGACCCAGTAGGTGAGGCTCCGTCCGGCGACGGCGCCGCTCGCGGTGCCGGGGAGCAGGTCGAACCAGCCCAGCCCGACGCGGTCGGCCGCCACCTCCGGAGCCGGAGGGCGACGGAGGCCGCGCTCGACGAGCGTGCGCCACGCCCACCACAGCAGACCCAGGGTCACGAGGGCGACGAGGAGGTCCGCGACCGCACGCCCGGTCTGACCCGAGGCGGCGTGTCCCGGCAGGGCGAGTGCCGCGCCGAAGGGCGTCCAGGCGAGACCGGAGGTGGCGACCCCCGATCCCCGGTAGCCGCCGGGCAGGAGCACGCGCACGAGGTCGACGACGAGCGGGATGATGAGCAGCCCGACCACGACGCCGCCCGCCGCGAGGAAGTCGCGGGCCCGGCGGCCGGTGATCGAGGCGCTGACGGTCCCCGCGACGAGCGCCAGCAGCAGGGCGGTGGCCCCGGCGAGCACGGAGCCGAGGACGGCCAGCCAGGCGATGCCCGACCCCAGCCCGAACGAGCGGACGTAGCCCACCCCGAGGATCAGCAGGCAGAGGGCGGGGACGCCGAGGGCGGAGCCGAGGGCGAGGCCGATGGCCGCACGGTCGACGGGCGCGCCGTAGCCGTACAGGCGCCGCGGGTCGCCCCACGGCGGCCGCGACGACGCGAAGGGCGCTACGACGAAGCCCACGAGCAGCAGCGCGCCTCCCCCGACGACGAGCGCCTGGACCTCGCCCAGCGGGTCGTCCCGGAGGCGGCTGGTCAGCGTCGACACCGCGATGGACGCCAGGACGGCGACGAGCGCGGCCACGACGGCGGTGAACGCGGGTCGGAGGCCGAAGCGGAGGCGGTTCGCAGTTCCGGCGATCCTCAGTCGGAGAAGGCGTGCAACCATTCCATCCCCTCCGTGGCGGCCTGCCCGCCGGCCAGCTCGACGAAGCGCTCCTGCAGCGAGCGGCCCGCGCGGACGTCGTGCACCGTGCCCTGCGCGAGCACGTGCCCGTCGACGATGACCGCGACGCTGTCGCAGATGCGCTCGACGAGGTCCATGCTGTGGCTCGACAGCAACACCGTGCCGCCCCCGCGGACGTACCGCTGCAGGATCTCGGTCACGGTCGCCGCCGACACCGGGTCGACCGACTCGAACGGCTCGTCGAGCACCAGCACACGCGGCGAGTGGATGATGGCCGCCGCCAGCGCGACCTTCTTGGTCATGCCGACGGAGTAGTCGCTGACGAGGCGCCCGAGTGCGTCTTGGAGGCCGAAGGCCTCCGCCAGGTCGGCGGAGCGCTTGCGCGCGGTCGCACCGTCGAGCCCTCGGAGGGTGCCGGCGTAGTACAGGAACTGCGCGCCCGTGAGGCGGTCGAACAGGCGGAGGCGATCCGGCAGCACGCCGAGCGAACGCTTGGCCTGACGGGAGTCCTTGCTGCTCCAGACGTCGCTGCCGAGGATCTCGACCGTGCCGCTGTCGGGCCGGAGCAGCCCCGTCGCGATGGACAGAGTGGTGGTCTTGCCGGCGCCGTTCGGGCCGACGATGCCGTAGAACGTGCCGGCTCGGACCTCGAGGTCGAGGTTTTCGACGGCCACCGTCGAGCCGTAGCGCTTCCCGAGGCCGCGGATGGCGAGGACGACGGGGCCCTCGGGCGCCTTCGGGGGCTCGGGAACGACGACGGGCGCCTTCTTCCGCCCAGTCGCCGGCGGTTTGCGGGGGGCGGGTTTGCGAGTCGCAGTCGCCGCGGACTTCCGAGCCGCCGGCGCGGCCGGCTTGCGGGCCGGCGTGCGCGGCGTCGGCGTGCGCGGCGTCGGCTTGCGCGCCGGCGTACCCCGATTCACCGCCGCCTCGGCCTTCCCCTCGGCCTCGGGCGCGTCGATCACGGTGTCGTCACCGTCGTCGGCTTCTGTCACTTCGTCCCCTTGCCCGAAACGGCCGCCCTGAATGGCCGCTTCGTCGGACAACCGTACCAACCGTCCCCCGTCCCGGACGACGCGACGTACCCCTGTGTCACGAATCCGGGGGTGTCACGAAAAGGACACGACTGGCTGACAATCCGCGATCTGCCAGGGGTTGCGGCGTATGGTGTGCATGCACACTGCCGTGCCACAGACGACCAACCCGGGGCATCTCGACGATGAACAGTCGATGAACCGCCTTCGAACGAGGAGACAACCGTGAGCACTCAGATCGTGATTCTCGCAGCCGGCATGGGCACGCGCCTCGGCCGCTCGCTGCCCAAGTGCCTGACCGAGCTCGCCGACGGCCGCACCATCATGCAGCAGCAGATGGAGAACATCCGCAGCGCGTTCGGCGCCGACGTGAAGATCACCGTCGTCGTCGGCTACAAGTACGAGCACATCGTCGAGGCCTTCCCGACCGCGAGCTTCGTCTACAACGAGCAGTACGACCAGACCAACACGTCGAAGAGCCTGCTGCGCGCCCTGAAGGCGACCGGCTCCTCCAGCGTCGTGTGGATGAACGGCGACGTGGTCTTCGACCCGGCCGCGCTGAAGCGCGCCGCCCCGTACATCGCCTCCGACCAGTCGTTCGTCTCGGTCAACACCTCCAGCGTCTCCGACGAGGAGGTCAAGTACACGACCGACGCCGAGGGATTCATCGACGAGCTCTCCAAGCAGGTCAAGAACGGCCTCGGCGAGGCCGTCGGCATCAACTTCGTGTCGAAGCGCGACAAGGCCGACCTCGTCCGCCAGCTCGGCCGCGTCGACAACCAGGACTACTTCGAGCGCGGCATCGAGCTCGGCATCGAGCAGAACGGCCTCCGGTTCGTCCCGGTCGACATCTCCGACCTCTACGCTGTCGAGGTCGACTTCGCCGAAGATCTCGAGCGCGCCAACCTGTTCGTCTGACTCCGTCCGATGCGGGTTCCGCTCGGATCCCGGCGGGTGCCCGTGATCGAATAGGACTCCCGTGACTGCACCAACCCTTCAGCCGAGCGCCCCCGCGCGCCCCCGACCCCGGGGGTTCGAGCGGTACCGCCAGGTGCTGTGGCTGCTGACGAAGCGCGATCTCAAGGTCCGCTACTCGACCAACGTGCTCGGCTACCTGTGGTCGATCCTCGACCCGCTGCTGATGAGCGGGATCTACTTCTTCGTCTTCACGCAGGTGTTCCACCGCAACGTGGGCGAGAAGCCGTACATCGTGTTCCTGCTGAGCGGCCTGCTCGCCTGGCAGTGGTTCAACGGAACCGTCTCCGATGCCACCAAGGCGTTCACGTCCGATGCGAAGCTGGTGCGCTCCACGAAGATCCCGCGGACCATCTGGATGGGCCGGATAGTGATGTCGAAGGGCATCGAGTTCTTGCTGAGCCTGCCTGTCCTCGTCATCTTCGCCCTGGTCACGGGCGCGCCCGTGCACTGGCAGGTCGTCTACTTCCCGCTGGCCATCGTGCTGCAGGCGGTCCTCGTCACCGGACTCGGACTCATCATCGCGCCGCTCGTCGTGTTCTTCCGCGACCTCGAGCGAGCGGTGAAGCTGATCCTGCGCTTCCTCTTCTACGCATCGCCGATCATCTACAGCACGAAGAGCCTTCCCGAATCGTTTCACCTCGTCGCAGCCTTCAATCCGCTCAGCGGCATCTTCGGGCTCTACCGGTCGGCGTTCTTCCCTGACCAGCTCTCGCTGTGGGAGGTCGTCATCGGCGCTCTGCTCTCGTTCGTCGTCCTCGGCGTCGGCGTCCTGGTGTTCCGCGCGTGCGAGCGCGCCGTGCTGAAGGAGATCTGATGTCGACCACGTCTCCCGTCATCCGCGTGGCCGATGCCGGCATCCGCTTCCGTCGCAACAAGAGGGCGCGCCGGTCGTTCAAAGACCTCTTCGCCGACAGCAGCCGGCGTTCGCGGCCGGGCGAGTTCTGGGCTCTCCGGGGCGTCACGTTCGACGTGCAGCCCGGCGAGTCGATCGGCGTCGTCGGCCGGAACGGCCAGGGCAAGTCGACCCTGCTCAAGCTCGTGGCGGAGGTCATGCTGCCCGACGAGGGCGCGATCGCGGTCGCCGACGGAGTGGCCCCCCTGATCGAGATCACCGGCGGCTTCGTCGGCGATCTCAGCGTCCGCGACAACGTCTACCTGACCGCCGGGCTCCACGGCATGTCCCGCACCGAGATCGACGAGGCCTTCGACGAGATCATCGGCTTCGCCGAGATCGAGTCGTTCATCGACACGCCGTACAAGCACCTGTCGAGCGGAATGAAGGTCAGGATCGCGTTCGCGGTCATCTCCCGCCTCGACGAGCCGATCATCCTGGTCGACGAGGTCCTGGCCGTCGGCGACCGGGCCTTCCGCGAGAAGTGCTACCGCCGCATCGAGGAGCTCCTCACAGCAGGCCGCACGCTGTTCTTCGTCTCGCACAACGAGAAGGACCTCCGTCGCTTCTGCACGCGCGGCCTCTACCTCGACAAGGGAGCCCTCGTCTTCGACGGGCCGATCGACGAGGCGCTGGCGAGGTACAACGCCGATCTCGCTCGCAAGTCTCAGGCGTAGGGTCGCGCAATGCGACGTTCCAAGAAGCCTCCGGTCGACCAGCCCGAGACGACCGACCTCGAGAAGGCCCTGCCGTTGAAGGGCGAGGCCCTGCGCGAGACCGGGCGCGAGCTCACGGCCGACGTCGACAGCCCCGTCTGGCAGCGAAGCCTGAACCGGGTCCTCGCCGTCCAGCACCCCGTGGTCGAGTCGCACGTGCGGGCGCTCCGCCGCCGCCACCCCGACCACTCCCCCGAGCAGATTCTGCACACCCTCGAGCGCGAGTACCTGACGGCAGTCACGACCGGCGGGGCCGCCGTCGGTGCGAGCGCCGTCATCCCCGGCGTCGGCATCGGCGTCTCGCTGGCCCTGTCGGGCGCCGAGACGGCCTACTTCCTGGAGGCCACCGCCCTGTTCGCGCAGTCCGTCACCGAGGTGCACGGAATCGCCGTCACCGAGCCCGAGCGTGCGCGGACGATCGTCATGGCCATGATGCTGGGAGGCCCCGGGAGCGAGCTCGTACGCCAGCTCGCCGGCGAGGCCATGGGCACGGGCCCGGCCCGCTCGGCCTTCTGGGGCGACCTCGTCGCGAAGCGCCTCCCGCAGGCGGCCATGTCGAACCTGTCGGGGATGGTCCGCAAGGAGTTCACGAAGCGCTTCGTCCGTATGCAGAGCGCCACCATCGTGGGCCGGGCGATTCCCTTCGGCATCGGCGCCGTCGTCGGCGGCGTGGGCAACCACACGCTCGGCCGCAAGGTCGTCACCAGCTCGCGGACCGCATTCGGCCCCGCGCCGGCCGCCTTCCCGAGCGAGCTCGAGTCGAAGCCCGAGCACCGATCGCTGCTCCAGCGGCTCCCGTTCCCGATCGGACGCAGGCGCCGCGGCGACGCCGACCAGTAGCGCCGACTGCTCCTCCACAGGTGCCGTTCGACCGGGGTTATCCACCGATCGGACGTTGTCCACAGGGTCCGTGGTCGCGACGTCGGATGCCCCTCCTAGGGTCTCGGTCATGAGCACTCTTCCTTCGGCCTACGCCGTGCCCTTCTGGGTCGACCGCACTGATGAACCCCACGTCTATCGACTCGTCAACCTCGGCGACGAGCCTGTCCGGGGCGTCCGCGTGACGCTGCTCGGGTCGGGCCACCTCGTGCCCGTGGACCCCCGGCCTCTGCCGCCGGGGCGCACGCTGACGTTGACGCTCCTGGCCGTCGACAGCCGCGACTCGATCGCTGTGGTGCGCTGGTTTCGGCCCGACGGCGACGAGTACGTGTGGCGATTCGCGTTCTAGGGGCGCGAGACGCGGGCCACCGGGGGCGTGGAGTCTGCGGCGGGAGCGGCGTGAGCGCGCCGAGTCCTCGTCTGCTGCACGCTCAGGAGCGGCGGCGGCGCTGCTCGCGGACGTAGTCGGCGGCGCTGAACGCCTCGAGAAGGGGCGGCAGGTGGTCGGCGCCGAGCCCGGAGACGAACGCGGCCGGGTCGGCGTCGAGGACTGCGGCGAGCCGCACGATCGTGTGGAGCACCGGGTTGCCGATGCCGCGCTCGATCTTGCCGTAGTTCGAGACGTTCATGCCGGCAAGGTGCGCCACCTCGTCCTGGCTCAGGCCGAGGCGGAGGCGCTCGGTGCGAACACGCTCACCGAACAGTCGCGAGGCTTCAGACGCTGGATCAGGCACACCCCATGAATACGCGACCGGCTCTCGCATGTCCAGACTATATAGAATCAGGCGCTTCATGCCTCATTTATATATGCCTTTTTAAGGGGGTCAGAGGGAGTCGAGATCGTCATCACCGCGTGCGAGGAAATCCTCGCCGGTGCCGATCTCCGAGCCTGCCGCGTCGTCCGCCAGGGGCTGGGCTCGGTCGTACTCGCGCCAGCGGTCGACGAGAACGTCGACGGCGGCCTCGAAGCGCCGGGTGGCCTCACCTGGGGTCGTGTCGCCGAAGTGGTGCTCAGCCCAGAAGTCGAGGCGCGAGCGGGCGTCCTCGTCGCCGAGGACGGCCGCGACGAGCTGCGCGATATCGCCGGCCTGGTCGGCGGCGACCCACTCCGCCGAGCCGAGGTAGCCGCCCTCGTCGACTTCTGCCGCCGGCGAGACCGGCCGCGTGACGAGGAGGGGCTTGCCGGTCGCGAGCCGGTCGTAGACCATCGCCGAGATGTCGGTGATGGCGACGTCGGCCACGGCGAGCTGCCAGCCGAGCTCCGGGCCGTCGTCGTAGACGTGCTGGGCGGCCGGATCACGGCGGTTGGCCTCGTCGATCGCCCGGACGATGCCCTCGTGAGCGGCCTTGTACCCGGCGTCGAGGACGCCGCTGCGCGGATGAGGGCGGTAGACGACGCGATGGCGTCCTGTTGCGAGCAGGGCGGGCACGAGCGCCGCGTGGGTCGCGATCGACCCGTAGGCGGCCGCTGCGCGGTCGCCCTCCCACGTCGGCGCGTAGAGCACGACGATGCGGTCGTCGGCTGTGAACGGCAGGACGCCGGCGAAGTGGTCGGCCTGCGGGCGGCCGATCATGATCGCCCTGCGGTCGAGGTCGTAGTCCCAGAGCTTCGCGCCGAGGCGCTGCAGAGCCGCCTTTCCGGCGACGAACGCATAGTCGTACGACTTGAACTGGTTCGTCGTCATGTACATCTTGTCGCTCTCGCCGTGGTTGACGAAGACGTGCCACATGCGCCCGTACCGCATCATCTGGAAGTTGCGGGAGTTCTGGTTGACGTACAGCGTCATTGCGATCGGGTGGGCTTCGACGAATGCCTCGAGCTCGACGACCTGGCGGGCGTAGACGACCGGCACCGGCGACTCGTCGACGAGGGCCAGCATGGTGGCAGGATTGCGCACGACGATGGCCACCGGCACGGTCTCGGCCAGATGCGCGAGAGGTCCGTACCACTGGCGGATCTGGTACAGGTTCACGGCGCCGTCGGCGAAGTAGACGGCGACGCGGACCGTCCCTGGAGCGGGCGCGACAGCCCGGACGTCGCGGCGGGCCAGATCGCGGCGGTTCCTGCGCGAGACGAGCAGGCGTCGGGCGAGACCGATGCCGAGTCCGAGATCTCGGAGAAGAGGCACTGGGGCTCCGTTCGAATCGGGGGTGTCAGCGGGCGGTGGTGGGGACGGCGGGGTGGGTCGTCACAGGACGGGCGGGCGGCCTGCGCGGGCCATTCGTCGGACGGTCCGCCACCCCATGGAACGCCGTCCACCCGGGGAGGTCGCCCAGCCCTCGCGCCAGCCCGCGAACCACGGGCCCAGGAGATCGGGGCGGCGCGCCCAACGGAGCACCTGCACGCCCGTCCAGGACGCCACGTAGACGGGCACGAGCGGCCACGGCAGGTTGCGCTTGGCGAGCCAGACGCGGTTGCGCGCGTTGAGGCGGTAGTACTGGCTGTGGCGGGCAGGATCGATGGCCGGGTGGTGCGCGGTCAGATCGCCGGCGTACCAGACCCGCTTGCCCTGGGCCCAGACGCGCCAGGCGAGCTCGATTCCCTCGTGCGCGTAGAAGTACGGCTCGCCCCAGCCGCCGCAGGCGTCGAACACGGCTCGCGGCATCAGGGTCGCTCCCTCCCACACCGAGAACACGTCGCTCGAATCGGTGGCGGAGCCCTTCCGCAGTCGCGGGATCCAGCGCCTCGGGTCTCCCGCTCCCGCCGGGTCGGTGACCCGGGGCTGGAGGAGTCCGATATCGCCCGCCCTCTCGACGAGGCGAACGGCGTCGGCGAGGAAGGTCGGCGACGAGAGCGAGGCGTCGTCGTCGAGGAAGAAGATCCAGTCGCCTGACACGGTCTCGGCGCCGCGGTTGCGCCCTGCGGGGATGCCGACGTTGTCGGGAAGGACCAGGGCGCGGACTCCGGCGGGCAGCGGCCCCGTTCCTGCGCCGTTGCCCACGCAGACCACGTCGAGCTCGACGCCCTCCTGCGACTGCACCGACGCGAGGCCCCGGAGGAGGTCGTCGGGTCGGCGACCCTGCGTCAGGCTGACCACGCCGATCGAGGGCCGCCCTGCGACAGGGGTCAGGAGCGCACCCGCTTCGACGACATGATCGCGACGAAGTGGCCGAGCAGGGCGAGCAGCGACAGCGGCACGAGCACCTGGAGGGCGATGCGGTCGACCGTCATCTGGCCGGCGAACAGGCCGACGACCGAGATCGCGAAGATGATGATCGTGAGCTCGACCGAGTGGTACAGGCGGTGGAACGGCACGAAGCGCGCGACCGAACGTGCCCGGGCCAGCAGGCGTCCGCTGGGGACGGTGATGCCGCCGCGCTTGTCTTCGAGCTTGTCGAGCCCGGCGTTCGCACGGGCGACGTGGACCATGTCGTTCAGGGCCTTGTTCAGCACGATGATGAGCGCCAGGGCGAGGCCCAGGGTGGTCCAGCGGTAGTCGGCCGGGACCTGGAACGGGAAGCCCGCCGCGCGGATGCCCAGCATCACGGGGATCAGCGCCTCGGTCGTGTAGTGGCCGACCTTGTCGAGGAAGACGCCCGCCGGCGACGACGTGCTGCGCCAGCGCGCGACCTCGCCGTCGCAGCAGTCGATGAGCATCTGCACCTGGCCGAGCACCAGCGCGAGCGCCGGACCGGCGATGCCGGGGATGAGCAGCGAGAAGGCGGTCGCCCAGCCGGCGAGGATCATGAAGCCGGTGACGCCGTTCGCCGTGATGCTCGTCTTCAGGAAGACCCAGGTGAGGTAGGGCGACACGTCGCGGAGGTAGAGCGACGCGGTCCAGTGCTCGGCGTTCGCCCGGCTGCGGACCTCGGGCGGCTGCGCGACGCGCTTGAGCTCGGCGATCGACGACGGTCTCGATCGTGTGGGTGTCGACATGCTTGCTTATCTTCCGACGTGCGCGGTGATGTTCTTGGTGAGTTTCAGGAACCCGGCGAAGAAGCCCGTTCCCCACCCGAAGTGGATGCACGGCAAGACTACGAGAAACCAGAGCTTGGCCCGGCCGCTCTCGTCTCGGGCGGCGGTGAAGGTCGCCGCCACGACGAAGACGGCGTAGACGGCGGGCGCGACGAAGCCGAGGAGGAGCCAGCCGGCCCACGAACCCGTGGCTGCGCCCACGATCCCGACGAGGCCGGCGATCAGGCCCACGGTCACGGCAGCGACCATGACCGGAGGCACGAGGTACCGCAGGGAGCTCGACGAGGGGAAGCGCCGCACGAGCTCGCCGCGCCAGATGCCGGTCGCGACGAACTGCCGCACGAGGGTGCGCAGGCTCGGGCGAGGGCGGTAGGTGACCGTCAGGTGCGGGGTGAACCACACCGTGCCGCCGGTCGCCCGGAGGCGCCGGTTGAGCTCCCAGTCCTGGCCGCGCTTGATGTTCTCGTCGAACAGGCCGACCTCGATCAGGCGATGGCGCTGGAAGACGCCCAGGTAGGCCGTCTCGGCCGGGCCCTCCTTGCCGCCGACGTGGTGCGGAGTGCCGCCCAGCCCGACGCGGCTGCCGTAGGCGCGGGCGACGGCCTTCTCGAACGGCGTGCGGCCCTCGGCGCGCATGATGCCGCCGACGTTGTCGGCGCCGGAGCGCAGGAGCGTCTCGACTGCGACGCGCGTGTAATCGGTCGGCAGCACCGAGTGGGCGTCGACGCGGATGGTCACCGGGTGCTTCGACGCCCCGATGGCGACGTTGAGACCGGCCGGCGTCGACCCGACGGGGTTCGGGATGCTGCGGATGCGCGGGTCGGAGGCGGCGAGACGCGCGACGACCTCGTTCGTGCCGTCGACGCTCGGGCCGAGCGCGAGGATGACCTCGAAGGGGCCCTCGTGATCCTGCGCCACCAGGCTCGCGACAGCGGACTCGATCTCGCGGACCTCGTTCAGAACGGGCATGACGTACGAGACCCCGACGGTGCGGCTGTCTTCACTGCTCATGGCGTCCTGGGATTCGAAGCGCGACCAGGCGGCGGCGCGGGCATGGACCACGCGACCGGCCGGTCGCCGTCCGCGGAAATCCGGACGAGCCTATCAGGACGCCTCAGGCCTTGAGGGTTCCCAGGTCGACCGTGAGCGACTTCGTGCTGCCGTCGCGGATGTACGTCAGCGACGCCGTCGAGCCGCCCGCCAGCGTGCGCACCTGCGCGGTGAGGTCGGTCGCCCCGGTGATCGGGATGCCGTCGAACTTGGTGACGATGTCGCCCGCGCGCAGGCCGGCGGTCTCGGCGGCGCCGCCCGATGTCAGCGACTTGATGAGGGCGCCGGTGTGAGTGGCCGAGGTGTCGTTGGTCGCGTCGTCGACGCTCGCGCCGAGGAGTCCGTGAGTGGCTGACCCGGTGTCCTTGATGTCGTTGGCCACGCGCTCGACCAGGTTGGCCGGGATCGAGAAGCCGACGCCGATGCTGCCCGAGGCGCTCGACGACGAGCTCGAGCTGCCCGCGCTCGCGATCGCGACGTTGATGCCGATCAGCTTGCCGTCGGTGTCGAGCAGGGCGCCGCCCGAGTTGCCGGGGTTGATGCTGGCGTCGGTCTGGATGACGGGGAGCGAGATGGTCGAGCTGGTCGAGGTCGACGAGCCGCTGCCGTTGTCGAAGCTGAACGGGCCCTGGCCGTTGTTCTCGCTGCCGGACGACGAGTCGTCGCTCGAGTCGGGTGCGGCCGACGATGCGACCGTGATGCTGCGGTTGAGCGTCGACACGATGCCGTCGGTGACGGTGTTCGAGAGGCCGAGAGGAGCCCCGATAGCGACGGTGGTGTCGCCGACGTTGAGCTTCGACGAGTCGGCGAAGGCGATCGGGGTGAGCCCGGTCGCGTCGATCTTGATGACGGCGAGGTCGACGAGGGGGTCGGTGCCGATGAGCTTTCCCGAGTAGAGCTGGCCGCCCGAGGTCGTGACCCGGATGGTGCCCTTGGCGCTGGCGCCGTCGAGCGTGACGACATGCGTGTTCGTCACGATGTAGCCGTCGCTGGTGAGGACCACGCCCGAGCCGGTGCCGGCGGAGGTTCCGGCGGCGACGTCGATCGTCACGACCGACGGGGTGGCCTTCGCCGCCACGGCCGTGATGAGCGAGGCGTCTTTGTAGTGGCCGATCGAGAGCGTGTCGGAGGTGCCGCCGGTGGCGTCGTTCGAGCCGCGAGCGCCGAACAGCGCGTAGCCCCCGGTGGCGACGAGGGCGCCGATCACCGCGGCGACGACGGCGACGGCGACGAAGCCGCCCAGGCCGCGGCGGCGCGGACGGCGGGCGTCGGGCGCCTGCCAGCCGGAGGGCGCGGCCGAGGCCGTCGCGGCGTCGTACGACCAGGCACCCGGGGCGGCCGGGTTCACGTCGGCCTGCGGGGAGTTCGACAGTCCGGCGTACGCGGCCGAGTTCGAGCCGGCGTAGGCGGCATGGTCGAGCGACGGCGGGGCGTGGTGCGCGCCGTCGGGCGCGGCGAAGCCCGTGTACGGCTTCGTGTCGGCGAGGGGCGCCGGGGTCTCGCCGGGAAGCGGCGGGGCGCCGAGGGCCGACGGTGCGGTCGGCTCGGCGGGCCCGGTCGGCGTCTCGCCTGCAATCGGCTCGGTCGGCTGCTCGGCCCCGGGCGCGGCCGTCGGCTGCTCCCCCGTCTGACGAGAGGCCTCGTGAGGTGCCCGCCAGGCGTTCCGACCGTTCTCTGAGCCCCTGCCCGCTTCGCTGCCGGCGGCGTTGTCGGGGGTCTGCGGATCGGTGGGATCGGTCATGGTGCCACATCATAGGCGGGCTGCGTAAGGGTCAGCCGAGAAGGACGTTACGGTGGGCAGATGACCACTCTCGCCCCCTGGGAGCGCGCAGCCCGTGGCGCCATGCTCCTCGATTCGTCCGGCCGCATGGCCCCCACGATCTTCGCCGAGATGTCGGCGCTGGCGCAGGCGACCGGCTCCCTCAACCTGGGGCAGGGGTTCCCCGACGAGGACGGCCCGGCTGAGGTGCTCGAGGCCGCTCGTCAGGCGATCACGGACGGCATCAACCAGTACCCGCCGGGGCGCGGCATGCCCGTCCTCCTCGAAGCGGTGGCGGCGCACCAGAAGCGCTTCTACGGCATCGAGGTCGATCCGGGCAGCGAGGTGCTGGTCACGGCGGGCGCGACCGAGGCCATCGCGGCGACCCTCCTCGCCCTGGTCGACGCCGGCGACGAGGTCGTCACGCTCGAGCCGTTCTACGACTCGTACGGCGCGGTCATCGGCCTGGCCCGCGGCGAGCACCGCACCGTCCCGCTCCGGGGTGACGAGTTCCGGGTCGATCCCGACGAGCTGCGCCGCGCGATCACCGACAAGACGAAGGTGATCCTGCTCAACGACCCGCACAACCCGACCGGCTCCGTGCTCGACGCCGACACGAGGGCGCTCATCGTCGAGCTGGCGAACCGCCACGACGTCACCATCGTCTCGGACGAGGTCTACGAGCACCTCCTGTTCGACGGCGCGAAGCACGTGCCGATCTCCACTCTCCCGGGCGCCGCCGAGCGCACCGTCACGATCTCGAGCGGGGGCAAGTCCTTCTCGACGACGGGCTGGAAGATCGGCTGGCTCAGCGCTCGACCCGAGCTCGTCAGCCAGATCCTCGCGGTCAAGCAGTTCCTCACCTACGTCAACGGCGCCCCGTTCCAGCCCGCGATCGCGGTCGGCCTCGGCCTCCCCGACTCCTACTTCGACCAGCTCGCCGCCACGCTCCAGCACAAGCGAGACCTGCTGCGCACGGGCCTCCAGGCCGCGGGGTTCACGGTGTCGCGCCCCCAGGGCTCCTACTTCGTCGTCGCCGACGCCCGCCCGCTCGGCTACACCGACGCGGTCGACCTCTGCCGCCGCCTGCCCGAGCTCGCCGGAGTCGTCGGGGTGCCGATCTCGGCGTTCTGCCACGCCGACCTGGCCGACGAGTACTCGTCGCTGGTGAGGTTCGCGTTCTGCAAGCGCACGGAGGTGCTCGAGCAGGCTGCTCGGCAGCTCGCCTCGCTCGGCGCGTAGCTCTTCTTCGGCACGCAGGAACTCGGGTTCCTGCGTCTCATCGCGGGGCTACCCCGTGACGACGGGCGCGCCCTCGGCGACCCGGAAGCGTCGCAGCGCGAGAGCGGGGTTCACCCGGCGCACGCCGTCGATCCGCGCGCGAGTCACCTCGCCGAGCGCGATGCCGGCCTCGTCGCCGATCGCGGCGATCTCGACGCCGAACGGATCGACGACCATGCTGTTGCCGACGCCGACCGGGGGCACGTGGTCGGCGGCCGCGATGTACACGGTGTTCTCGATGGCCCGCGCAGTGACGAGCGTGCGCCAGTGGTGCTCCTTGAGCGGGCCGCGGACCCACTCAGCGGGCAGCAGCACCACCTCGACTCCGGCGTCGACGAGCGTGCGCGTCACCTCGGGGAAGCGGATGTCGTAGCAGGTCTGCAGCCCCACGATGAAGCCGCCGACCTCGAACGTCTCGGGCGCTTCGATGTCGCCCGGGACGACCCAGTCGGACTCCGTCGATCCGAACGCGTCGTAGAGGTGCAGCTTGCGGTACGTCGCCACGACCGAGCCGGTGGGAGCGACCGCGACGAGCGTGTTCGAGAACCGGTCGGCGCCGGTCGACTGGACGAGACCGGCGACGACGTGGATGCCGAGACGCGCGGCGATCCGCCCCAGCCCCGTGACGAACGGCCCGTCGAGCGGCTGCGCGAGCTCGACGTAGCGCGGCCCCAGGTCGGGTTCGAAGAACGACGAGTACTCGGGGAAGACCGCGATGGCGGCGCCGCGAGCCGCTGCCCGCTCGGCCAGCCGCTCGATCTCGGCGAGGTTCGCCTCGGGGTCCGCGCCGGGGGCGAACTGCCCGACGGCTACGAGCATGCTGTCGCTGGATCGGGGATCGTCGCTCATGCGGCCACTGTAGCCGTCGGGGCAAGACGGCGAGAGTGCCGTCGCGGTCAGCGGGTGAGGGCGTCCGAGAGCCCCAGGCTCCAGACCGCGACGCCGCCGAGCTTCAGGTGCTTCGCGTACGCCAGGCGCGTTCGGTACGACCTGGCGTCGGACCACCAGATCGTGGTGCCGCTGGACAGCGTGGCGTGCCACTCGGCCTGCGCGGCGCTCCACTTCGCGGTGGCGCGGTCGCGCTTCACGATGGCGCGGGCGCGGGCGTCCGAGAGCTGCTCGCCGTTGCCATGCTCCGGCCAGGTGTAGCCGTAGCCCGCGATGCCGAGCTGGAGCTTCGAGGCCGGCACGGCCTTGCGGAGGGGTGCCAGCGACTCCTTCACCCACGGCAGGCCGCCGACAGCGCCGGCGCCCGACCAGCCGGGTCCGTGCTCGTCGTAGGCCATCAGCACGATGTGGTCGGCGGCGCGCCCGAGGGGCGCCATGTCGTAGCCGAGGGCGGCGTACCCGTCGGTCGACGCCATGATGCAGACCGAGACGCTCGTGCCGGCACCCAGGGCCTTGTTCAACTCGGACACGAACCGCGTCAGACCGGCCGCGTGCGCGTCGGAGAGGCTCTCGAGGTCGACCGTGACGCCGTCCCAGCCGTGGGCCCTGACCTCGGCCGCCAGGTCGCCGACCACTGCGTCGATGTGCGTGCGGGAGCCGAGGAGGGCGTCGCCGATGGCGGGCGAGAAGTCTCCGAGATCGCCGTCGAAGTTGCCCACCAGCAGCTCGGCCTTCTCGGAGCGGGCGTGAGCGGCCTTCACGAGGTCGAGCGCCTCGGTCGACACCGGCGTGATCGAGCCCCCGTCGGAGGTGACGTTCACGCCGTCGATGCCGATCGTCGTCAGCGCCGACCGGCTCGCGTCGAGCTTCGCCGTGCTGGTCGAGCCCGCCTCGGCGTACCCGACGACCTGGGGCGGGGTGGCGGCCTGGGCGCTGGAGCAGCCGGCGGTCAGAACGACGAGGGCGGCGAGCGCGGCCGTCACGAGGCGGGCGGATCGGGTCGGCAGCATCGGATCAGGTTACGACCTCGTCGGGCTCGCGAGCTCCCATCGTTCCTGGAGCATGATCGTTCCATGCGTTCCGTACCGAGCACCGATGCCTACCGCGCCGCCCGAGATCAGCTCCTCCGCGCCCTCGACGAGGGCACGCCCGCGAGCTTCCGCTGGCCCGACGTCGGCCCCGAGTTCAACTGGGCCACCGACTGGTTCGACGTCATCGCCGACGGCAACGACCGAGTCGCGCTCTGGATCGTCGAGGAGGACGGCACCGAGTCGACGACCACGTTCGCCGAGATGGCCCGGCGCTCCGACCGGCTGGCCACGCACCTGAGCCGTCTCGGCGTCGCTCAGGGCGACCACGTGCTGCTGATGCTCGGCAATCAGGCCGAGCTCTGGGAGACCATGCTCGCCGTCATGAAGCTGGGCGCCGTGATCCTGCCCACGTCGACGATGCTCGAGGCGCACGATCTGCAGGATCGCGTCGTCCGCGGGAGCGTCGCCCACGTCATCACCACCGTCGGCGAGGCCCCCAAGTTCGATGCCGTCGACGGCGACTTCGGCCGCATCGTCATCGGCGGCGCAGTCGACGGCTGGAGCGACTATCCCGATTCGCTCGTCGAGCCGGATGAGGCGGGGCCCGCACGCCCGAGCGTCCTGACCCGAGCCGACGATCCGTGCCTGATCTACTTCACCTCGGGCACGACCTCGAAGCCGAAGATGGTCGTCCACACCCACACGTCGTATCCCGTGGGGCATCTCAGCACCATGTACTGGCTGGGGCTCGCGCCGGGCGACGTGCAGCTGGCGATCAGCTCGCCCGGCTGGGGAAAGCACGCGTGGAGCTGCTTCTTCTCGCCCTGGATCGCCGAGTCGACCGTCTTCGTCTACAACTACGGCCGCTTCGACGCCAAGGGCCTCCTCGCGCAGCTCGAGCGCGCGCAGGTGACGACGTTCTGCGCGCCGCCGACGGTCTGGCGCCTCCTGATCCAGGCCGACCTGGGCCCCCGCCCGTCGGCTCTCCGCGAGATCGTGTCGGCCGGCGAGCCCCTCAACCCGGAGGTCATCGCCCGCGTGGGCGACGCGTGGGGTCTGACGATTCGCGACGGCTACGGACAGACCGAGACGACCGCCATCATCGGCAACCCGCCGGGGTCGGCCGTCAAGCCCGGCTCGATGGGACTCCCGCTCCCCGGCGTGACCGTGACCCTCCTGGACCCGCTCACCGGCGAGCCCGGCGACGAGGGCGAGGTCTGCCTCGATCTCGCCGATCGGCCCGTCAACCTCATGGCGGGCTACTTCGGCGATCCTGCGCGCACCTCCGACTCGATGCGCGACGGGTTCTTCCACACCGGCGACGTCGCGTCACGCGACGAGGACGGATTCATCACGTTCATCGGCCGCACCGACGACATCTTCAAGTCGTCCGACTACAAGGTGTCGCCCTTCGAGGTGGAGAGCGTCCTGCTCGAGCACCCCGCGGTGGCCGAGTCGGCGGTCGTGCCCGCACCCGACGACGTCAAGTTGAACGTGGTAAAGGCGTACGTGACTCTGGCGGCGGGCTGGGAACCGAGCGCGGAGACCGCTCTCGCAGTCCTCAGCCACGCCCGGACGGCCCTCCCCGCCTACGAGCGGGTGCGGCGGGTCGAGTTCGGGCCGCTGCCGAAGACGATCTCGGGCAAGATCCGCCGAGTGGAGCTGCGCGACCGCGAAGAGCAGGCGGCGCTAACCGGTGCCGAGCCGTTGGCCGACGAGTGGCGCGACAGCCAGTTTCCCGAACTCGCGGGCGGCCGAGCATCGGCCTCGCGGCCGCGCTGAGGCGACGGCCGGGTCGCCGGTCGCCCTCGGGCCGGCCCGGCCGGAGCCCGTCTAGTCGGAGGACGCCACGACGCTGACCAGCACGGCTTTCGACACGGGGGTGTTGCTGCCCAGAGCGGCGCTGTCGAGAGGCACGAGCACGTTCGCCTCGGGGAAGTAGGCGGCCGCGCACCCGCGGGCGGTCGGGTAGGCGACCGCCCGGTAGCCGCGGAGAGCCCGCTCGACGTCGTCGGGCCAGTCGGTGATGACGTCGACGCGCTGTCCGTCGACGAGGCCGAGGTCGGCGAGGTCGGCGGGGTTGACGAACACGACCTCGCGGCCCTTCTTGATGCCGCGATAGCGGTCGTTGAGGCTGTAGATGGTCGTGTTGTACTGGTCGTGCGACCGCAGGGTCTGGAGCAGCAGCCGCCCCTCGGGCCGCTCGACGTGCTCGAGGTGGTTGACCGTGATCTCTGCCCTGCCGCTCGCGGTCGTGAACGTGCGGGAGTCGCGCGGGCCGTTCGGCAGCACGAAGCCGTCACGGCTGCGGACACGCTCGCTGTACCGCTCGAAGCCGGGCACGACACGGCTGATGTGGTCGCGGATCACGTCGTAGTCGTCTTCGAACGACTGCCAGTCGACCGGCACGCGGTCCGCGAGCGTGGCCCGCGCGAGGCGGGCGACGATGGCGACCTCGGAGAGCAGGTCGGCCGCGACCGGAGGCACCTGGCCGTGGCTGCCGTGCACGGAGCAGACGGTGTCCTCCACGGACACGAACTGCGGGCCCGCCTTCTGGATGTCGATCTCCGTTCGTCCCATGGTGGGCAGGATGAGCGCCTCCGCACCGACGACGGCGTGCGAGCGGTTCAGCTTCGTCGACACCTGGACGGTCATCTCGGTGCCCCGCATGGCCTTCTCGGCCAGCTGCGTGTCGGAGATGGCCGCGACGAGGTTTCCGCCGAGGCCCATCCAGAACTTGATGTCGCCGTCGCGCATCGCCTTGATCCCGTCGAGCGCGTCGACGCCGTGCTTGCGCGGCGGCTCGAAGTGGAACTCGTCGCGGAGGGCGTCGAGGAAGGTGTCCGACATCTGCTCCCAGATGCCCATCGTGCGATCTCCCTGCACGTTGCTGTGCCCGCGGATCGGCGACGCGCCGGCGCCCGGCCTGCCGATGTTGCCCCGGAGCAGCAGGAGGTTCAGGATCTCCTTGATCGTGTCGACGGCCTTCCGGTGCTGGGTGATGCCCATCGCCCAAGTGATGATCACGCGCTCCGAGTGGATGTAGCGGTCGGCGAGCTCGTCGATCTCCGCAAGCGAGAGGCCGGTGGCGAGAAGCACCTCGTCGTCGTCCACCGCGGCGATGTGCTCCGCGAACGCGTCGAATCCTCCGCAGTACTCGTCGATGAAGTCGTGGTCGAGCACGGTCCCGGGCGCTGTCGCCTCGGCGGCGAGCACGCGCTTGGACACGGCCTGCAGGAGGGCCATGTCGCCTCCGAGCCGGATCTGAACGAACTGGTCGGCCATCTCCGTGCCGCGGCCCAGGACGCCGGCCACTCGCTGCGGGTTCTTGTAGCGGCGGAGACCTGCCTCGGGGAGCGGGTTCACCGCGACGATCTTCGCGCCGTTCCGCTTGGCGTCCTCGAGCGCGGTGAGCATCCGCGGGTGGTTCGTTCCCGGGTTCTGGCCCATCACGATGATGAGGTCGGCCTTCTCGAAGTCGTCGTAGGCGATGGTCGACTTGCCGATGCCGACGACCTCGCTCATCGCCGTGCCCGTCGACTCGTGGCACATGTTCGAGCAGTCGGGGAGGTTGTTCGTGCCGAAGGCACGGACGAAGAGCTGGTAGGCGAAGGCGGCCTCGTTCGAGGTGCGACCGGAGGTGTAGAAGGAAGCCTCATCCGGGCTCGCCAGCGAGTTGAGCTTCTCGCCGATGACCTCGAAGGCGTGCTCCCAGCTGACCTCCTCGTAGTGCTCGCTGTCGGCCGGCTTGTAGACCGGCTTCGACAGGCGTCCCTGCATCCCGAGCCAGTACTCCGACTTGTCGAGCAGGTCGTCGATGGAGTGCTCCGCCCAGAAAGACGAAGGCACGAGGACGGGCGTCGCCTCCCAGGTGACCGCCTTGGCCCCGTTCTCGCAGAATTCCGCCACCTTGCGATGCGCAGGATCGGGCCAGGCGCAGCTCATGCAGTCGAAGCCGTCCTTCTGGTTCAAGGACGTCATCAGCTTCACGGTGCGGGCGAGGCCGAGCTGCTTGATCGCCGGCTCCATCGAGTGGAGCACCCCCGGCACTCCGGCGGCCCACTCGCGGGGCTCCCCGACTTCGAGGTGGTCGTCGCTGACGTCGTGGACGGGAGGCTTCTCGGTCATGCGATGCTCTCCATCGGTCGAGTTTCAGCAGTCGCCGTGGCGGCGAGTCGATCGGGGCGGGAGTAGACGACCATGCTCGCACCGCGCAGGAACCCGACGATGGTCACGCCGAGCTCGGTCGCCAGATCGACGGCCAGTGACGAGGGTGCGGAGACAGCCGCCATCATCGGGATGCCCGCCATCGACGCCTTCTGCGTCAGCTCGAACGAGGCTCGTCCCGACACCATGAGCACCATGCCGGTCAGCGGCAGCAGGTTCTCCTTGACGGCCCAGCCGACCACCTTGTCGACAGCGTTGTGCCGGCCGACGTCCTCGCGGAGAACCAGCAGGCGTCCGGTGCGCCCGTCGAAGAGCGCAGCCGCATGGAGGCCTCCGGTCTTCTCGAACACGTCCTGACCGGCCCGGAGGAGGTCCGGGAACGTGGCAAGCAGCTCAGGGTCGACCACGAGCGGGTCGTGGAGCACGCCGTGCTGCGACTTCGTCCGCACCGCGTCTATCGACGCCTTGCCGCACAGCCCGCAGGAGCTGGTGGTGTAGAAGGCCCGTTCGAGGGAGGGATCCGGGGCGGGAACGCCCGGTGCCAGAGTCACGTCGAGCACGTTGTACGTGTTCAGGCCCTCGTCGGTCGCGCCGGCGCAGTAGCGGGCCGCCGAGAACTCGTCTCCGCGCGAGATGACGCCTTCCGAGACCAGGAAACCCGCAGCCAGGTCGAAGTCGTGGCCGGGCGTCCGCATGGTGATGGCCAGCGACTGCCCGCCGACGCGGATCTCGAGTGGCTCCTCGACCGCGAGAGTGTCCGTCGTCGAACGCCTCTCGCCGCCGACGGTCAGGCGTGTCACGTGCTTGCGTGCGGTGATGCGTCCCATGACTCATGGTCTACCCCTCCGGGGCACGGTCTGGGAAGACGGCTCACCAGGGAAGATCCAGTGAGGGCACGGAATCACCCGCGCGGGCCCCGCCTTCGGGGACCAGGAGGATCCCGTCGGCGTCGGCCAGCCCCCGGAGCATCGCCGACGACTGGCGGGGCTGCGGAAGCGCACCTGCGAGCGTCTGCCGGTAGGCCTGCACGAGCACTCCCCCTCGCGGGTGGCTGACGTCGGCGGCGAGGTCCACTGTGCTCGGCACGGCCACCGTACGGCCGAGCAGGCCGTCGATCAGCGGTACGCCGACGACGACGAGGGCGACCATGGCCGCCATCGGGTTGCCGGGGAGGCAGAGGTGCAGGGTCGAGCCTCGGCGCGCGATCATCGTCGGCTGGCCGGGGCGCATCGCGACGCGGTCGACGACGAGCTCGGCGCCGAGGCGTGCGAGGGCCGCTCGGACATGGTCGGTGCTGCTGTGCGCCGTGCCCCCGGTCGTGATGACGAGTGCGAGATCGGGGCGGTCGAGAGCCGCGACGGTGGCATCGAGGTCGTCGGCGACCCGGACGGCCGAGTCCGCAACGGCGCCGAGACGGCGCAGGACATCGGGCAGCTGCACGGTGAAGACGTCCCGGACGGTACCGGGGGCGGGCACGCCCTCGGACACGATCTCGTCGCCGAGCACCGCGATGCCCACCCGAGGCGGGGTCGCGACGGTCACGGTGTCGAGCCCGCAGACGGCGGCGACCGCGACGCGCGGAGGCGTGAGGACGACACCCGCCTCGAACAGCAGATCGCCGGGCGTGGTCTCCTCGCCCGCGACGCGGATGTGGCGCGGAGCCGCGGGAGGGCCGTCGTCGATTAGACGGCCGTCGGCTACCCGCCCGGACTCCGAACGCAGGACGCGTTCCGCGCCGAGGGGAACGGCTGCTCCGGTCGTGATGGGGCGAGCGACGCCGGGCGCCAGCGGTCGGGAGTCGATCACGGGTCCGGCGACGATCGGCTCGCCGAGAATCCAGGGCCCGGCAGCCGAGACGGCCCAGCCGTCCATGGCGGCGGCATCGAAGCCCGGCACGAGCCCGGGCGAGCGCAGAGGGGCGGCGAGGGTGCGGAAGGCCGCGGAGGTTAGAGGAACCGTCTCGGCGGTGGCCCGGAGGGCTGATCCTGCATCGAAGGCCGCGCAGCGAACCTCGCTCCACGTACCGCCCGCCAGCGTCACTCCGGGTCGGCCGTGGCCAGGCGCCGCGCGGTCGCGAACGCGCGGTCGAGGGCCTCCGGTGAGCCGCCGTCCAGACCGGCTGCGAGACCGACGAGGAATGTCGTCAGAGGTGCGGCCGGGCGCGCGACGCCGTGCGCTGCATCCCGGGCCAGGTCGAGCACGGCGGGGATGTCGGCGGCGAAGCCGGGCGGCAGAGGGAGAGCCTCGGTGAGCGTCTTCGCCCACGCCTCGAGCTCGGCAGGTGTCTCGGTCATGGCCTCCACCTAACCAGCCGTCGACTCGGGCGCGCCCGCGACACCCCATCGCCGGGCATCGTCGACCGTGTCGACGTCGGCGCACAATTCGGTCGGCACCGCGACGTCGATCAGTCCGACGCCGTCGAGCATGCGACGAAGGGAGAGGTTCGCGAGGCCGACGGAGCTGGAGAGAGCGGCGAGGCGCTCGTCGAGCGCAGCCCGGCGGTAGAGGGCGAGGAGGGGCTGACGGCGGACATCGTCGTCGACGGCGATCCAGCCGTCGGCCATCCCGCCGTTGGATCCCGCAGACGCGCCGTCCAGGAGCACCCGTACCGCCTCCGGCGCGCGGGGAAGGTCGCACGCCAGCACGAGGACGAACTCCGACGCCGCCTCGGGCACCGCCGCGAGACCCGCGGCGACGGCGGCGACCGGGCCCGACCACGGCGGGTGCTCCCGGGTCGCCACCGAACCGGCCGGCGTCTCGCGGCCGTCGCGCAACCCCACGACGACTCGAGCGGCCGCAGCACCCGCCGCCTCGACCGCCAGATCGAGCAGAGTCGACCCGCCGGTCGTGAATGCCGTCTTGTCGAGACCGCCGACGCGGGACGCCCGGCCTCCGGCGAGGAGGACGGCGTCGAACGCGAGTGGCATGTGACCCATCCTGCTCGCCTGCAGGCTCGCTGTCTGGCTCCATCCGTCTGCCAGCGGACCTGGGAGGAAACCGGCGAACATGTGGGCAGCGGACGTAGCATCAGCGCGACGGCCGTCAGAGGCCGATGGATCAAGGAGGATTCATGTCAGGAAACAGAGCAGTCGCCTACAAGGGCCCGGGCGAGGTCGAGGTCATCGACACCGACTACCCCGAGTTCGAGCTCAAGGACGGACCGGGGGTGAACCCGGCCAACGTGGGCCGCAAGGTGCCGCACGGCGCCATTCTGCGCACGGTCGCCACGAACATCTGCGGCTCGGACCAGCACATGGTCCGAGGTCGCACCACAGCACCTGCGAACCTCGTGCTCGGGCACGAGATCACCGGCGAAGTGGTCGAGGTCGGGCCGGGAGTCGAGTTCATCAAGGTCGGCGACCTCGTCTCGGTGCCGTTCAACATCTCGTGCGGGCGCTGCAAGAACTGCATCGAGCGGAAGACCGGCATCTGCCTGAACGTCAACCCGGACAGACCCGGCAGCGCCTACGGCTACGTCGACATGGGCGGGTGGGTCGGCGGGCAGGCCGAGTACGTGCTCGTGCCGTACGCCGACTGGAACCTGCTGAAGTTCCCCGACAAGGACCAGGCGCTCGAGAAGATCATGGACCTCACGATGCTGTCCGACATCTTCCCGACCGGGTTCCACGGCGCTGTCACCGCGGGTGTCGGCGTGGGCTCCACCGTCTACGTCGCCGGCGCCGGTCCCGTCGGCCTGGCCGCGGCGACCAGCGCGCTGCTCCTGGGCGCCGCAGCCGTCATCGTCGGCGACATGAACGAGGGCAGGCTCGCCCAGGCCAGGAGCTTCGGCTGCGAGACGGTCGACCTGAGCCAGGGCGGCCCGGCCGAGCAGATCGAGCAGATCCTCGGGGTACCCGAGGTCGACTGCGCGGTCGACGCGGTCGGGTTCGAGGCGAAGGGGCATGGACACGACGCCAAGGAGGCGCCGGCGACCGTCCTGAACTCGCTCATGGACATCACGGCCGCCGGCGGTGCGATGGGCATTCCCGGGCTGTACGTGACCGGCGACCCGGGTGCGTCCGACGAGGCGGCAAAGAAGGGCTCCCTCTCGCTGTCACTCGGCACGGGGTGGGCGAAGTCGCTCTCGTTCACGACCGGCCAGTGCCCCGTCATGAAGTACAACCGCGGACTGATGAACGCGATCCTGCACGATCGCGTCCACATCGCCAAGAACGTGAACGCCACGGCGATCACCCTCGAGGACGCCCCCCGCGGCTACAAGGAGTTCGACGCGGGAGCCGCGACGAAGTACGTGCTCAACCCCAACGGGTACCTGGACGGCAAGGCCGCCTGAGTCCTGAGACGGGGCGCGGCGTCGACCCCGCGAGAACGAGAAGGGCCCCCTCACCGAGACGACTCGTGTTGAGAGGGCCTTTCTGCGGGGGGCCGGCGCATGCTGGAAGGCATGCACATCGACGACGAGGCGACTTTCAACCGGGCTGGATCCGTTCGGATCTTGGGGGCTCCCTGGGGCGACAGCTCACGACGAGGACGCCCCTACGCCAAGGACCCGTCGGTCGTCCGCTTCCAGGGCCGCTACCTGATGTACTTCTCGCTGCCGTCGCAGGACGACGACCGCGCTGAGGGCTGGTCGGTGGCCGTGGCTGAGAGCGACGACCTCGTGGCCTGGAACACGATCGCCGTCCTGCCCGCGTTCGGCGACTACGACGCCACCGGTGCTGCGGCCCCCGGAGCGGTCGTCATCGACGGCAGGGTCCACCTGTTCTTCCAGACCTACGGAAACGGCCGAGACGACGCGATCTGCCATGCCGCGAGCGACGACGGAACCGTCTTCACCGCGAACCCGCAGAACCCCGTGTTCTCCCCCACGGGCGCTTGGACCTGCGGGCGCGCCATCGACGCCGACCTGGTAGCAGCCGGCGACCACCTCCTGATGGCCTGGGTCACTCGGGATCCCGAGATGCGAATCCAGATGGTCGGAACCGCGAGAGCACCGCTCGACAGCGCATACGGGCCGGAGGACTGGGAGCAGCTGTCCGTCGACGGGCCCGCTCTCGCCCCCGAGCTGCCCTGGGAGCAGGAGTGCATCGAGGCGCCCGCCCTCCGGTGGGACGGCACCACCTTCACGATGTTCTACGCCGGCGCCTACAACAACCGGCCCCAGCAGATCGGCTGGGCGACGAGCCCCGACGGCCGCACGTGGACCCGCGGTTCTGACGAACCGCTCATCCCCGCCGGCCGAGACGGCGAGTGGAACAGCTCGGAGTCAGGCCACCCCGGGTACCTCCGCGACCACGACGGCCAGGAGTACCTCACGTTCCAAGGCAATCCCGACGACGGACGCACCTGGTATCTGGCCACCACGCGACTCGAGTTCGACGGCCCCGACCCGACCGTCGACATCGTCTGACCACCGCGCTCCGCGCTCCGGATGAGCGCGGCGGCGGGGAAAGACGAAAGGCCCCCTGATCAGGTATTACCTGATCAGGGGGCCTTTCTCTTGTTGCGGGGGCAGGATTTGAACCTACGACCTCTGGGTTATGAGCCCAGCGAGCTACCGAACTGCTCCACCCCGCGGCACAAGAAATGACTCTATCACGCGGATTGGATTCGGTCTAATCGAGGCCTACTGCGACGCCTTCACCGCGGCCTCGATGGCTGTCTGAAGCGCCTTGTCGGCCTCGGCGGCGGCCACCAGGTCGTTGGCCTTGTAGGCCGCAGCACGGTCGTCGAGAGCCGTCTGCGCGTCCGCCAGGGCCGCCTTGAGGGCCGCGCTGGACGTGCCGCCAGAACCGGACCCGGTGCCAGAACCCGAACCGGAGCCTGAGCCGGTGTTCGAGCCGGTGCCCGAGCCGCTCCCCGTCCCTGTGCCCGTGCCGTCGCCAGCCGACGGCACGCCGCTGTCACCGGCCGACGCACCGGCATTGCCGCCGAACAGCTTGTCGAGCGCCTCCTGCAGGGTGTCCTCGAACTCGATCTG
The DNA here is from genome assembly GCF_057787745.1 of Frondihabitans sp. OV104. NCBI lineage: Bacteria > Bacillati > Actinomycetota > Actinomycetes > Micrococcales > Microbacteriaceae > Frondihabitans > Frondihabitans sp. OV104. Next base: position 389,781 of record NZ_CM173541.1, on the reverse strand, counting down.
ACCACCGAACGAGACCAGGACCTTCTGCAGGATCGGGTACGACCCGCTCGAGTTCGACTGAACGTACACCGGCTGCACATAGAGCAGTCCGCCGCCGACCGGGAGTGTGAGCAGGTTGCCCTTCTTGACCGACGTGTCGCCCTGGCGCAGGAGCGCGAGCGCGTTCGCCACGTCGGTGTCGGAGTTGAAGCTCGCCTGCACCTGGTTGGGGCCTGCGACGTTGTCGTCCTTCGGCAGGGTCAGGAGCGTGAGCTTTCCGTAGTCGCTCGAGACGCTGCCCTTGGTGTTGCCGGCATCGGAGTTGGCCGCGAGATAGCCCGTCAAGACGTTCCGCGCGTTCGCCTCGGAGGACTGCTGCGGGATATACGTCGTGTACAGCTGGAACGCGGCGTCTTGATCGGGCAGCTTCATCGTGAGGTAGTACGGCTGCTGCTCGGCCGAGGCGGTGCTCGTCGAGTCGGACGCGTCGCTGGGGATAGCCCACGCGTCGTCGCCCGAGAAGAACGACCCGGCGTCGGTCACGTGGTACGTGGCGAGGATCGAGCGCTGCATCTTGAAGAGGTCTTCGGGGTACCGGACGTGGCTGAGCAGCGTGCCGCTCATGTCGGCCATGGGCGTGACCGTGGTCGGGAAGACCTTCTCCCACGTCTTCAGGATGGGATCGGTCTTGTCCCATGCGTAGAGGGTCACCTTGCCCGAGTACGCGTCGACGGTCGCCTTCACCGAGTTGCGGATGTAGTTGATCTGATCGGACGCGAACGCGCTCTGCGCGGTCGTCGTGCCCTCGACCGTGTTCGTCAGGCTCTGCTGGTCGGAGTACGGGTAGTCGTTCGACGTCGTGTAGCCGTCGACGATCCAGACCACGTGCCCGTTGACGACCGCAGGATACGGGTCGCTGTCGAGAGTGAGGTACGGGGCGACCTTCTGCACGCGCGTCTTGGGGTCGCGGTCGTAGAGGATCTGCGAGTCGTTGTTGACCGCGTTCGACAGCACGACCTGCTCTGACTGGAACTTGATCGCGTAGATGAGGCGCTTGAAGATGCTGTCGAGTTTCGGACCGCCGTCGCCGGTGTAGTTCGTCGTCGGGTTGCCGGTGTCGTCGGACGTACCCGAGGGGTAGTCGAGCTCGATCTGCTTCTTGGAGTTGCCGCCGACGATCGAGTACGCCGGGTTCTGCTCGCCGAAGTAGATGCGGGGCTCGTAGTCGGAGGCGTCTCCGAGCTTGCCCTTCACCGGGATGTCGGACTCGAGGAACACGGGCGTGCCGTCCGAGGCGCGCTCGTTGCCGTAGGCCGCGACGACTCCGTAGCCGTGGGTGTAGACGAAGGTCGAGTTGTAGGCGTTGTTCGCCGAGCCCAGGCCCTGCGTGTTCAGCTCGCGGACTCCGATGACGGTGTCTTGCACCTTGCCGTCGATCGTGTAGCGGTCGACGTCGAGGTCGTCGGGGAACGAGTAGTACTGGCGCAGCTGCTGGAGCTGGGCGAACGTCTCGGTGACGAGGGACGGGTCGATGATCCGGATGTTCTCCGTGGTGACGGCGTCGCTCGCCAGAGCCCCCTCGGTGGCGTCGGACTTCGCCTGGTAGGTCTCCTCCTTCACGTCCGAGACCCCGTACGCGTCTCTCGTCGCGTTGATGTTCCGCTGGATGTACGACGACTCGACCGTCTTGGCCGAGGGGTCGACGGTGAAGCGCTGGACGATCCACGGGTAGATCGCCCCGATGATGAGGCTAATGATGATCAGCAGCGCGGTGCCGATGACGGGCAGGCGCCAGCGGCCGATGACCGCGGTGACGATGAAGAGGATCGCGACGACGGCGGCGGCGTAGGCCAGGATCTGCTTGCCCGGGATGCCGGCGAACACGTCGGTGTAGGTGGCGCCGACGAAGCGCTTGTTGGAGCCGTCGGTCAGCGTCGCGTACTGGTCGAGCCAGAGGCTGACAGCCTGGAGGGCCAGGTACAGACCGGCCGTGACGGCGATCTGGATGCGCGCCACCTTCGAGATGCGGACCTCGCGACCCGAGAAGCGCAGCGCGCCGTACAGGTAGCTCGTCGCGAGCGCGGCGATCGCCGAGAGCAGCACGACGGCCGAGGCGAAGCCGACGATGCCCTGGTAGAAGGGCAGCGAGAAGACGTAGAAGCCGATGTCGAGGTGGAACTGCGGGTCGACCTTGCCGAACGGCGTGCGGTTGATCCACTGCAGGATCATCGACCAGTGACTGGAGGCGGCGATGCCGCCGAAGAGGCCGAGGATGATCGGGATGCCGAGCATGACCGTGCGGCGGAGGGGCTCGATGACCTGCTGGTAGCGGTCGAGCTGCGAGTTCAGCTTCGCGTAGACAGGGCGGAAGCGGAACGCGATGTCGATGCTCACGTAGACCGGCACGGCCATGCCGAGGAAGCCGATGAAGAACAGCGAGACGCCGGTGATCCACTGGGTCATGATGACGCGCGTGTAGCCGAGCTGCTGGTACCACAGGTAGTCGGTGGCCAGCCCCGAGAAGATGAAGAAGAGGATCACCAACGCCGCGAGGATCGCGATGGTGACGAGGACGGGGACCCGGGGCGAGCGGCGCCCGGGTCGCGTCGACGATGAACGCGCAGGCCCGGACGGGGCTGATGCAGAGGAAGTCAAGAGGGTGCTCCTGGCTGGTGGAGAGGATGAGCTGTCATCCTATGTGCCCAACCTCCATGTCAGTCCGGGCGTACGTCAGCCTGTGGACAACCCCTGGATGAGCCGTGTGTCAGGACGCGGGGCAGGTCGGCAGCTTCGACGTGTCGCCCTTCGAGGCGACCGTCTCGAGCACGGTCACCGAGTCGTCGAGCGTCTTGACGGCGTAGACCGACAGACCCGACGGGATGTGGCCGGTCACCTCGTTGCAGTTGCTCTCGGGAGCGAGGAAGACGGTGGCGCCGGCGTCTCGGGCGCCGTACATCTTCTGGCGGATGCCGCCGATCGCCCCGATGGTGCCGCCGGCGGTGATCGTGCCCGTTCCTGCGACCTTCTTGCCGCCATTGAGCTCGCCGGGGGTGACCTTGTCGATGACGCCGAGGGCGAACATCTGGCCGGCGCTGGGGCCGCCCACGTCGGCGAGCTTGAGGGTCACGGAGAAGGGGAAGGTGTAGGCGACGGTGGCGCCGATGCCGAGCAGGTAGCTGCCCTGCACCTCTTCGGGCGCGATCGTCACGGTCTTGACCGGGCCGGGGTCGGTCGAGCCGCCGGTCGTGTAGGTGATCGTCGCCTTCGCGCTCTTGTTCTTCGCGACGAGCGCACGGAGGCTGTCGACGTCGCTGTTCTCGGTCAGGTCGACGCCGTTGATCGAGCGGATCACGTCGCCTTTCTTCAGGACGCCGTCGGCGGGGCTGCCCTTCGAGACGGTGCTGACCGAGATGGAGGTGCCGACGTCGTAGCCCTCGTGGGCGAGGGCGGCCGTGACGGCCGACTTCTGGCTCTGCTCCATGTCGATGGTGTTCTGCTGGTCGACCTGCGTGTTCGAGACGCCCGTCGGGTAGATCGCCTCGACCGGGATGACGGCCTTGCTGGGGTCGAACCAGGCGCCGACGATCTCAGCCCAGTTGGGGCGCTGCGTCTGGTTGCCGACGACGCTCACCGTCAGGAGGTCGAGGGTGCCGCCGGTCGGATAGGTCGGGTGGCCGCTCACCGAGATCAGCGGAGTCTGCTTGCCGTCGAACTCGTTGGTGCCGAGGGTGTTGAAGACCGGGCCCGGCTGCTCGATCAGGTAGGGCGCGGGCAGGACGGACAGCACGACCGCGAGCACGACGGCGCCGCCCAGAAGCGCCGGCCCCAGGACTCCCCGACGACGCCGCGGGGCGCTGGGAGCGGAGGCGGGGGCGGTGAAACGAGCCAAGTCGGATGCTGCCTTTCAGGACACACGGGTTCGAGACGAGCTGTGGCCCGCCTCGGGAGGCTCCGGCGTGTTCGCCGTGGGCGCAGTCTCGGGCCCCGAGAAGCGGTGGAATCCCAGGCTCATCGAGTGGCCAGAGGCTAGCGTAGTTGGCATGTCTGAAGATGCGCAGCCGGGGCCGGACGACGAGTTCCGCGACATGCTGCGGCAGTTCCTGTCCGGCGATTCCGAGATCGACCCCGCCAAGCTGGTCGGGGCGGCGGGCCTGCCCAACGACCCGGCGTTCATGGCCCGGCTGATGAGCCAGCTCCAGGCCGCGGTGAGCCGGTCGGGCGACGGCATCGACTGGTCGCTCGCGACCGAGCAGGCCACGGGCATCGGCTCGCAGTCCGCCGTGGCCACCGCGCCCGGCACCACCTCGGCACTCGAGCAGGCCTTCCACGTCGCGGCCCTCTGGCTCGACGAGGTCGCCTACGTGGCCGAGCTCACCGTGGCCCCCCGACTCATGACGCGAGCCGAGTGGGCCGCGGCGACCATGCCCGTGTGGAGCCAGCTCTCCGAGCCGGTGGCCGACTCGATCGCCGACTCCCTGACGACCGTCCTCCGCGACCAGGCCCCCGAAGAGATGCGCGAGATGCTGACCGGTGCCAGCCAGGTCATGCGGAACGTAGGCGGCGCCCTGTTCGCCATGCAGCTCGGCCAGGTCGTCGGGCAGCTGTCGACCGAGGTGGTCTCGGGCGGCGACGTCGGCATCCCCCTCCTCGACGACCAGCAGGCCGCGCTCCTGCCCCAGAACGTCCTCGCCTTCGGCGAGGGCCTCGACGTGCCCTCCGACCAGGTGCAGCTCTACCTGGCGGTGCGCGAGCTCGCCCACGCTCGGCTCTTCCGCCACGCCCGGTGGCTGCGCCTGCACCTCATCTCGTCGATCCGCGAGTTCGCCCAGGGAATCTCGATCGACACCAGCCGACTCGAAGAGCTGGCCGCCGACTTCGATCCCTCGAACCCCGAGGAGCTGCGCGAGGCCATGGCCTCCGGTGCGCTGATCCCGCCGAAGACCGACGAGCAGATGGCTGCCCTGGCGCGCCTCGAGACGACCCTCGCGCTCATCGAGGGGTGGGTCGACGTCGTCACGGCCAAGGCGACCGAGCGACTGCCGAAGTCCGACGCCATCGCCGAGATGGTTCGCCGCCGGCGCGCGGCCGGCGGCCCCGCCGAGTCGGCGTTCGCCACGCTCGTCGGCCTCGAGCTGCGGCCGCGACGCCTGCGCGAGGCGGCCGCCATGTGGCAGGCCGTGTCCGACGCCGTCGGCGGCGAGGCGCGGGATGCCCTCTGGGCGCACCCCGACATCGTGCCGACGAGCGACGACATCGACTCGCCGACCGGTCTGATCGCACGCCTGACCTCGACGGAGCCGGCACTCGACGACGTCGACCGCGCCATCGAGGACCTCCTCAACGACGTCAGCGACGACCGACCGCGCGAAGGCGACGACGGATCGGCCGAGGAGCCCGAGGCGTAGCCCAAGCGCACGCCGCGGGGCCTGTGGACAGACGGAGCGGCGCGGGCAGGATCCGGGCCACCATTCTCGGATGGACATCCGCTTCGACCCCCGCCTCCCCCTCGTCTGGCGCGACCCGCAGACCCTGCAGATCGGCGTCGACCGCCCCCGCGTGGTCGTCGCCGACCTGACCGCGCGCGACGAGCGGATCGTCGCCGCGATCGCGTCCGGCCACGGGCGAGCCGGCACCGCCGTTCTGGCCCAGCAGATCGGCTGCCTGGAACGCGAGGTGATCGAGCTGCTCGAGCAGCTGGCGCCCGCGTTGGTCACGACGCGCGCGGTGCCGTCGCCGGTCGTCGAGCTCGCCGGCGCCGGCGACGTGGCGGACGATGTCGCGGAAGTGCTGGGCGAGTGCGGCCTGGAGGTACGTCGCCGGTCGGGTGACCTCGGTGAGGGGTGGCCCGTTCCTGCGCTCGGAATCGCCATCGGCGACCACGTGCACGACCCCGTGGTCTCGGGGGCCTGGCTGTGGCGCGATATCCCGCACCTGCAGGTCGTGGTCGGCGACTCCCTGTGCCGCGTCGGCCCGGTCGTCGTGCCGGGCGAGACGGCCTGCGCCCACTGCCTCGACCTCTTCCGCGCCGAGGTGGACGACCGGTGGGGCGTGATCGCCGCTCAGCTCTGGGGTCGACGCGGCACCGCGCCGGGGCCAGTGCTGCGGAGGGAGCTCTCGTCGAAGATCGCGCGGCGCGTTCTCGCCGAGGTGGGCGATGGCGACGGGCCGCCCGACGTGGATCACGCCGATCTCGAGATGGTCGAGCTCGACACGGGCCGTGTCACGCGATCGACGAGCCGACCCCATCCGGCGTGCGGATGCGCAGCTCTTCCAGAAAACGACTCGGCCGGCGCTCCATCGTCGCTCGGCTCTGCCCCTGCCGCGCCCACGACAGGCTCAGCCGCCGGCGCGCTCGCGTGACCCCGACGTACAGCAGGCGTCGCTCCTCGTCGACCGCCTCGAACGTCTGGGCGTAGCTGATCGGCAGCAGCCCCTCGGTGAGGCCGACGATGTAGACGCTCTCCCACTCGAGCCCCTTGGCCGAGTGCAGGGTCGCGAGCGTGACCGCCGCCATCGTCGGCTCGTGCTGGCTGGCCTGGCGGGCGAAGAGCTCGTCGACGAACTGGCGGAGGGTGGTCTGCGGGCCGGCGGCCTCGGCGAGGCCCATGAGGGCGTTGAGCGACTCCCACCGGTCGCGCACGGCACCGCGCTGCTCGGGAGCCTGCTGCAGCCAGCCCAGCGAGCGCAGCACGTCGCTGACCGTCTTGAACAGCGGCTCGTCGACGATGCTGATCGCCGCGCCCTTCAGCATCATCATCGCCTGCTTGACCTCGGGCAGGTCGAAGAAGCGGGCGCTGCCGTGGAGGCGGGTGGTGACGCCCAGGTCGTCGAGGGCGCGCTCGAGAGCGGGTGCCTGCACGTTGACGCGGAACAGCACGGCGATGCTCTCGGGAGCGGCACCGGCGCGGATCTCGGCCGCGATGCTCTCGGCGACGAACCGTGCCTCGGCCGAGTCGGTGACGTGGTCGGTGACTCGCGGCGCCGGCCCGGGCTCGGTGTCGACGGGGTGCAGGTGCAGCGCACCGGGCCTCCCCCGCATCAGCTCGTTGGCGGTCTCGACGATGGGCCGGGCCGAGCGGTAGTTCTGCTCGAGGCGGAGCACGTCGGCGTTGGGATGACGCGAGCCGAACCCGAGGAGGTAGTCGGCCGAGGCGCCGGCGAACGAGTAGATGGTCTGGCTGGCGTCGCCGACGACGCAGAGGTCGTTGCGGTCGCCGAGCCACAGGTCGAGGAGGTCGTGCTGGAGCGGCGAGACGTCCTGGTACTCGTCGACGACGAAGAAGCGGTACTGCTCGCGCACCTGCTGCGCCACCCGAGGTTCGAGCTCGAGCATGCCGGCGGTCGCGAGGAGGACGTCTTCGAAGTCGAGCTGGCGTCGGCTGTCCTTCAGGTCTTCGTAGGCCTTGTGCACCGCCACCGCCTGGTCGACCGACACGTTCTGGGGCAGGCTGCGCGTCGGCAGGGCCGCCTCGTACTCCTCGTAGGTGAGGCGCGAGACCTTGCGCCACTCGATCTCGGCCGCCAGGTCGCGGAGGGTCGCCGTGTCGAGGCGCAGGCGCAGCGTCTCGGCGGCGTGGGCGATGAGCTTGGCCTTGCCGTCGACGAGCCGCGGCATGGTGCCGCCCATCGTGTCGGGCCAGAAGTAGGCGAGCTGCGACAGCGCGGCCGAGTGGAACGTGCGGGTGCTCACGCCCCCGGCGCCGAGCGCGCGGAGACGGCTGCGGAGCTCCCCCGCCGCCCGCTTGGTGAACGTGAGCGCCATGACGCGGTTCGGCGCGTAGACGCCGGTCGCGACCCCGTAGGCGATCCTGTGCGTGATGGCCCGCGTCTTGCCGGTGCCGGCGCCCGCGAGGATGCAGACCGGCCCGAGGAGCGTCTCGGCGGCGCGGCGCTGCTGCTCGTCGAGGCCGGCGATGAGATCGGCGGCCTCCACGTCAGTCGGCGATCTCGGAGCCGTACCAGTCTTCGATGATCGCGCGGGCGATCGACGACCGGCCGGGCAGGATCACCTCGTCACCGGCGGCGATCAGCTCGTCGCGGGTGAACCAGCGCAGGTCGACGATCTCGGCGCCGTCGGGCTCGAGGCTGCCGGGGTTCGCCGCGTCGACGGTGGCGCGGAAGCCCAGCATCAGCGACGCCGGGAACGGCCACGGCTGCGACCCGAGGTAGACGGCGTCGTGCACGCGCACGCCCGACTCCTCGAAGATCTCGCGCTCGACGGCCTGCTCGAGAGACTCCCCGGGCTCGACGAACCCGGCGAGGAGCGAGTAGCGGTTCTTCTCCCACATCGCGTTCGACCCGAGCAGCAGGCGGTCGTCGGCGTCGGTCACGCCGACGATGATCGCCGGGTCGGTGCGCGGGAAGATCTCGTGGCCGTCGTCGGCGTCGACGAGCACCCACCCGCCCTTGGTCGAGACGAGCGGGCGCCCGGTGCGCGGCGAGAAGCGGTGCGAGGCGTGCCAGTTGGCGATCGCGATGGCCTCGGTGGCGAGCCCGGCGTCGCGGTCGCTCAGCTCGGTCGCGAACATGCGCAGGTTGCCCCACTCGTCGGCCGATGCCACCGCCTCGGCCTGCTCGTCGGTGAGGATCGCGGCGAGAATCGGCGTGCCCACGGGTTCCGGTGCATCGTCAGCCGTCGACAGCCCCAGGTAGATGAAGTGCGCGGTCGCAGGAACGTCGGCCGGCGCCAGGAGGGCCAGGGCGTCGTCGCCGCGGAACAGCGCTCGTCCCTTCCACACCGGGAGCACTCGCGTCGCCGAGTCGCCGAGCAGGCGGGCGAAGAGCTCCTCGTCGTCGCGCGCGAGGTAGTCGCGGTCGATCTGGTGCCGAGAGAGCGGGAGCTTCGCCGAGAACGACGCCTGGGAGCCGGAGTCACGTTGCGGAACCGTGGGGCGTGCAGGCATCCGACCACCAATCGTCTGGGATTCGCTGTATTCGCGAGCTGTGCTTGTTTGAGGCTGTGCTTGTTTGAGGCTGTGCTTGTTTGATGATCGTGCGTGGCGGAGGCCCGGAGATCGCGTCCTCCGACCTACCCTTGCGGCATGGCCAGATCCCACCTCACTCTAGCCGCGTTGGCGACCGCAGCCGTCGCCGACCTCGACGTCCGATCGACGGGGCCGCACGGCTCAGTCGGCGCGGGCGACTTCGACTCCGCGCGCCTCGCCGGCGGCGCCGGAGAGCAGTGGATCATCCGCGTTCCGCGCACCCAGCGTGCCGAGGCGGTCCAGTCGGCCGACCTCGTCGCCCTCCGAGCTCTCAGCCCGGGCGTCCGCGGTCGCCTGTCGTTCCAGGTGCCGGCGTACCGGGGCCAGGCGCCGGTCGCTCAGACCCGTGCGATCCTCTACGACTTCGTCGACGGCTCGCCCCTGTCGGTCTCCGACGTCGTCGTCGGATCGGGTCTGCCGTCCGCCGTCGGCGGTGCCGTCGCGGCGATCCACTCCCTGCCCACGAGCTTCGTCACCGACGCCGGACTGACCAGCCACACGCCGTTCGAGGCGATGCGGTCGTCGGCCAGCGTCGTCGACCGCGCCGCCTCCACGGGCCTGCTCCCGGCCGCTCTCCTCGAGCGCTGGGAGACGGCGATCCAGGACTCCCAGCTGTGGCAGTTCCAGCCCACCGTCATCAACGGCTCGCTCGAGTCGTCGTCGGTGCTCGTGTCCGGCGACCGCATCACCGGGATCCTCGGCTGGCAGGAACTCCAGATCGCCGACCCTGCCAAGGACCTCGCCTGGGTGCTCGGCGCCCCGACGACCGACGCCGTGGACGCCGTCTTCGACGCCTACGCCGCAGCCCGCGGCACCAGCGAGCGGCAGCTCCGCAACCGCGCGACGCTCTACCACGAGCTCGACCTCGCGAAGTGGCTGCTCCACGGGACGCACACGAAGAACGCCGACGTCGTCGACGACGCCGTCGAGATGATGTCGCGCCTGGTCGACGCGGTCCAGCACGACGAGGAGCGCCCGCTCGTCGTCGGCACCACCGAGGCGCTCGACGTCGACGGGGTGGCTGACCTGCTCGCGGCGACGGAGCGCCACCGGCCGTAGCGGGTCGGCAGCGCCGCCGTTCGCCGCTGCCGGCGGCCGGCCCGCCGTCGCCGTACCCGCCGCCGCGGAGCCCGCCGCCGCCATGCCCGCCGAATCGGCACAACCCCGCAGAAGGTTCCGCGGGATCCTGCCGATTCGGCGGGTCGCCCGCGCAAATCGGCGGGACTGAACCGAATCGGCGGTGCCGAACCGGCGGGGCCAACCCGAACCGGCGGGGCCAACCCGAACCGGCGGGGCCAACCCGAACCGGCGGGGCCAGCCCGAACCGGCGGGGCCAGCCCGGACCGGCAGGGCTACCCAGCCAGGCCGCCCTCGACCCCGGCCCAGAGCCGCTCCAGCTCCGCCCGGCTGCTGACGTTCTCGGGCCGGACCACCTCGTCGTCGGCCACGAAGTAGAAGACGGCATCGATGATCGCGGGGTCGATCGAGCGGTAGGACGCATACGCCTCGCGGTACAGCGCCAGCTGCAGCTGCTTCAGCCGCAGGTCGTCGGCGTCGCGCGGCGCCTTGCCGGTCTTCCAGTCGACGACCTGGTATCGCCCGTCGCGCACGAACACGGCGTCGATCTTGCAGATGACCGTGCGCGGCCCGAGGGGCAGGTGGATCTCGAGCTCGACGTCGACCGGATCGAGGTCGGCCCACTCGGACGCCTCGAAGGTCGCCTGCAGCTCGGCCAGGCGTCGCGCGTCGTCCGGGTCGACCGGCCCGCTCCGACCGCCGCCCAGAGGCGCCGCCTCGTCGGCGTCGTAGTCGAGCGCGAAGGCGGCCTCCTGGTCGAACGCGGCGGCGTCGAGCGTCTCGCCGGCTCCCGTGGGCTGGTAGCGGTCTTCGACCCAGGCGTGGAAAAGCGTGCCGAGCCGGGTGGCGCGGTAGGGGCGCTCGGGCAGCGGCCGCCGCAGCGACCTCGCCACGGCGGCGGCGTCGTCGACGTAGTCCTTGAAACGCGATGCGGGGATGCGCTGCGGCAGCGCGACCTGGAGGGCGCGGTCGCGAGAGGAGTCGCGCTCGGCGAGCAGGAGGTCGATGTCGGCCGACCGCGCACCGCCGGCCGCGCCCGTCGTGCGGACGAGAGCGGCCGCGTACTCGACGGCGTCGCGCCGGGTCGACAGCGGGTCGACGGGCCAGCTCAGGGTGAGGCTGCTCTCGCTCAGCGGGTTCTCGTCGGAGCGGGGCGCGTCGGGCAGGGCGTCGGGCAGCACGACGCCCGCCTCGACAAGGTCGACGAGGTAGCGGCTGGGTGCCCGCGGCTTCGACTGGGTCGCCCAGAACGAGCCGCTGAGCAGCAGAGCCTCCTTGGCGCGGGTGAAGGCGACATAGGCGAGGCGGCGCTCCTCGTCGTAGTGGCGCGCCCTCAGCTCGGCCTCGAACGCCTGCTTGCCCTGGTCGAACTGCTTCTGGTCGTCGACGCCGCGCCAGGCGAGCGCCGGAAGCTCGGCGGAGTCCCCGCGGAACTCGTAGGGCAGCTGCCCGAAGTTGAGCCAGCCCCTGCCGGCGCGCGAGGCTCCCGGCAGCTCGTCGGCGACGAGCCGCGGAACGCCGACGAGGTCCCACTCGAGCCCCTTGGACCCGTGGATGGTGAGCAGCTGGACGACGCCGTCCTCGCCCTCGTCCGAGCGCGGGCCCATGTCGTCGCGGCGCTCGGCGGCCGAGAGCCACGAGAGGAACCCCTGCAGGCTCGCCGACTCGTCGGTGGCCACGTAGCCCGCGACCTCGTCGTCGAACGCCTGCAGGTAGGCGCCTCCGCGAAGCGATCCGCCGGCCGCGGCCACCTCGACGTCGAGCAGCATCTCCTGTTGCACGAGGGTGACGAGGTCGACGAGGTCCAGCCCGATGCGATTGCGCAGGAACGCGAGGTGCCGCCCCAGCGTGCGGATCCGCTCGACCCCCGCCGGGGTGAACCCGGCGAGCTGACGGTGCGTCGCGGGCGCGGTCGCCACGAAGTCCACAGCATCGACGATCGAGCCCTGCTCGCCGGGTGCGACCGACGACCGCAGCGCCGTGGCCACGTCGTCGTCGAGGAGCTTCTGGGCGTGATCGTGCCGGAACAGCCAGGAAGCCACGTCACGGAGCGCCGCGATGTCGCGCAGGCCGACCCGCCAGCGAGCCCCCACGAGGAGGCGGATCATCTCCGAGCCGGCCGCCGGGTCGCCGAGGACCCGCAGGCAGCTGACCAGGTCGACGACCTCCGGGCGCTGCAGCAGGCCGCCGACCCCGAGGATCCGGTAGCGGACGCCGCGATCGCGCAGGGCGTCGGCGAACACCGCCACGGTCTTCTTCGAGCGGAACAGCAGTGCCGCGGTCTTGAGGTGGCCCTCGGCGGTGCGGGTCTCCAGCTCGCGGGCGAACCAGTCGGCCACGGCGGCCGCCTCGTCGACGAGGGTCTCTTCGTACGCGATGTCGATGCGGCCGTCCGGTGCGCCCGGCCGCGCGGAAAGCGCGCCGACGCCGGCGCCCGCAGCCAGCTCGTGCACCACCGCGTTGGCCGAGTCGAGGATGACCTTCGCGTTCCGCCAGCTGGTCGACAGCGTGTAGTGCGCACCGGCACCGGCGCCGAAGTCGACCGGGAAGCGGCCCAGGTTGGCGGCGCTCGCACCGCGGAACCCGTAGATCGACTGGTGCGGGTCGCCGACGGCCATCACCCCGGTACGGGCGAACAGCCGTGCCAGGAGACGCGTCTGGACGACGCTCGTGTCCTGGTACTCGTCGAGCAGGATGACGCGGAAGCGGGTGCGCAGCTCCTCGACGACGCGCGGCGCCGTCTCGCAGACGGCGAGAGCCAGCGCGACCTGGTCGCTGAACTCGACGAGCCCGCGGCGGGCCTTCTCGCGGGCGAACGCGTCGGCGAGGTCGAGCATGGGCGCCAGCGAGCCGACGTCGGCCACCGCGTCGACGACGCTCTTGTAGGGCGACGCCTTGGTCGCGGGGAGGTCGATCAGCCTCTCGAACTGCCGCGCCATGCGCCGGACGTCGCCGGAGGACGCGACGTTCTCGGCGAGCGCGTGGCTGAGGTCGATGACGGCCTGAGTGATGGCGTCGACCGAGCGGTCGAGGAACGCGAGGCGCTCGTCGCCACTGGTGACCACGAGGGCACGCGCGATCTGCCAGGCGGACGCCTCGCTCAGCACCTGCGACTCGCTCTCCCGGCCGACGAGCAGGGCGTTGTCGCGGAAGATCGTGCTCGCGAACGAGTTGTACGTCGACACCGTCGGCGCGTCGAACGGGTCGGGGTCGGCACCGAGCAGTCCGCGCTCGCTCAAGAGGGCGATCCTCTTCTCGATCCGCTTCTGGAGCTCGCCGGCGGCCTTGCGCGTGAACGTGAGACCGAGGATCTCGGAGACCGAGACGTGGCCGTTGGCCAGGAGCCAGACGACGCGGCCGGCCATGGTCTCGGTCTTGCCGCTCCCGGCACCGGCCACGACGAGCGCGGGCTCGAGCGGCGCCTCGATGACGGCCTGCTGCTCGGGCGTGGGTGCGGGCAGGCCCAGCACCTCGGCGATGTCGAGGGCCGAGAGCGCCGCACGGGGCGCCATTGGATTCGCGCTCACTGGGTCACCTCTCCGACGACGTGGATCCGGCATGAGCCGCCCAGGCGGCCGAGGCAGTGGTCTTCGACGCGGGCGACGAAGGTGCGCCCCGCCATCCCGGCCGCGTCACCCTGCACGCGGATGCGGAACGCCTCCAGCTCCTCGGGACCGTAGGCGGCCTGGGCGGGCTCTCGATACGCCTTGCCCCTGACGCCGGACGACACGATGACGAGCTTCGCGCCGCCGGGCTCGTGCACCTCCGGGGCCGAGTCGACCTGCCCTTCGGCGAGAGCCAGCTGGTAGGCGGCCAGCTGAGCGTGCTCCTCGATCTCCATCGCAGTGAAGGTCTTGCGGCCGGTCTTCAGGTCGACGATGACGACCCTGCCATCGGCCTGCTGCTCGACGCGGTCGATCTTGCCGCGGAGCTCGGCCTGGCCGACGGACAGCGTGAACTCCGTCTCGGCGCCGAGCAGGGTCGCACCGGCCGCTCGGAAGTCGCGCAGGTAGCCCGAGAGACCCTCGGTGAGTACTCGCGCCTTCCGCTTCTCGGCCGCCGACATCCATGGCGACTCGAACTGGAGCTCGCCCCAGCGCGCCTCCACCTGGGCCCAGAGCGAATCGGGGTCGATGTCGGTCGCATGCTCCATGACGTCGTGGATCACGGTGCCGATGCCCATGGCCGACGTGGCCTGCGTGCCGCCGAAGCGATCGAGGAACCAGTGCAGGGGGCAGGTCTCGAACGATTCGATGGCCGACGGCGAGACGCGCACGCGGGCCTCGGGGTCGGCGGCGAGGTCGACGAGCGGGTCGACGGTCGTCGGCTCCAGGAGTCCGTACCAGTCGTCGGGCGACGCCCCGGTCACGCCGGCCTCGGCCAGTCGGGCCAAGCCGCCCGCCGCCTCGGCTCCGCGGACGCCGCCGGGCTCGGCGGTCGTGGCCACGTGCCGGAGGTGGCCCACGAGCCCGCGCAGCGACAGCGGCGGCCGTACCTCGGTGGGCTCGAGGTCGGTGGGCAGCAGGCGCAGGAATATCGACGGCGACTCGTCGTCGTTCGCCGTGCAGGCCAGCACGACCTGGGTGGTCGCCCGCGAGACGGCGAGGGTGAACATGCGCAGCTCGTCGGACAGGACCCCGGCGCGCCGGTCGACGGGACTGAGGTCGGAGACGAGGCCGTCCGCCGCATCGACCAGATCGTCGGGGCCGAGGAGGCCGCCGCGGACGCGGAGGTTGGGCCACACGCCGTCCTGCAGGCGAGCCACCACCACCACGTCGGCCTCCAGGCCGATGGCGCCGTTCGGCGTGCACACCAGCACGGACTCGGCCAGCGCCTGCGGAGACAGGGTGTCTTCGGGCACGTCGGCGTCGAGCATCGCGGCCAGGAACTCCTCCGGCTCGGCTTCCGGCGAGCGCTCGACGAAGCGCTTCGCCGACGTGAAGAGGGCGACGACCCCGTCGAGGTGGCGATCGGCCTCGGCCGCGAGGATGCCGTGACCGGCCGAGCGGGTGCTCCACTCGTCGGCGAGCCCGCTGCGCTCCCACAGACCCCAGAGGATCTCCTCGATGGTCGCGCCTCCCTGGGCGTCGCCCCGGGCGGTGTTCAGGCTCGCGGCGAAGCGGCCGGCGCGCGCGGCGAACCGCGAGTCGATGGTGGCGAAGCGCCCCGGGCCGGCGAGCGCCTCGACGAGGAGGTCGTCGCTGGAGCGCGAGCCGCCGCCGGCGAGCTCCTCGGCACGGAGCGCGAGGCGCAGTCGGCGGAGCGACAGAGAGTCGAAGCCGGCGAGCGGCCCCGAGAGGAGGTCGCCGGCGACGTCGGCCGTCAGCTCGACGCGACCGGTCGCCACGGACGCCGCGAGCAGGAGGTGACGGGCGCCGTACTCGTCGCGGACCGCGCGGCCGGCGACCGGCGTGCGCGTGGGCACCTCGGCCAGCTGCAGCGCCCGGGCCACCGTCGGCACGAGGGCGCCGTTGCGGACCACGACGAGCATCCGCGACCACGGCACGTCGCGGAACAGATGATGCTCGCGCAGCAGGCGAGCCACGGCGGCGGTCTCGTGCGCCGGGCTGTCGGACTCGATCCGCACCAGCGGCTGAACGCCGCCGACGTCGGCCACGGCGGATCCCGCGGCATGCTGGCGGCCGGCTCCGGCGGCGCCGATGCGCTCCGTCGCGGATCCGACGAGCGCCCGCACCGCAGGACCGTGGCGGTGCACGGCGCCGAGGTGCAGCGTCGTCACAGACGGCAGGCCGAGGCGCACGGCCAAACGGCCGAGGACGTCCGGCGATCCCCCGCGGAAGGCCGTCGTCGCCAGATCGGGGTCGCCGAACGCGACGACTGTCACCCCTCGGCGGGAGAGAGCCCGCAGCAGCGACAGCGTCGACTCGGTCGCCTCCTGCCCGTCGTCGACCACCACGGCGCGGAGCGGCTCGACGAGCGGCGACGACTCGCCGCGGTCCAGTGCGGCGACGGCGAAGTCGACGAGCTCGGCCGAGTCGAGTGCGGCGCCCTGCAGGCCGTCGACCACCCGGAGGTACTCGTCGCGGAAGTCGGCGGCGGCCGCCCACTCGGGTCGCTCTGCCGAGACGGCGAGCTGCCGCAGCCGGTCGGACGTGATGCCGTGCTCGGTGGCGCGCATCATCAGCTCGCGCAGCTCGGTGCGGAAGCCGCGCAGCTCGCGGACCGAGGCGCCGAGGTGCTCGGGCCAGACCGGCCCCGCGCCCTCGTCGAGGTGGCCCTTCAGAAGGTCGCGGATCAGGGTGTCCTGCTCGCCGCCGGTCAGGAGCGTCGGCGCCTGGGCCGAGGCGAGGCGGGCGGCGTGGCCGACGATGTCGAAGGCGAGCGAGGCCACGCTGCGGGCGAGCGGGCCGGGCGTCGGCACATCCACCCCGGCGGCCAGCACGTCGCGCAGCGCCGTCGCCGAGGCACGGGTCGGCGCGAGGGCGACGACCGCCTGCGGCCCCCATCCCTCGCGGTGGACCCGATCGAGGACGAGGGCGACGAGGGCCGTGGTCTTGCCTGACCCGGGTGCCCCGATGACGGCGGCCGACTCGCCGTCGCCGAGAGCGACGACAGCGCGCTGGAAGGGGTCGAGGGCGGCAGGTGTCAGCGTCACGGGAACGACGCTAGTCGGAGCCACCGTCGCTCGGGGGAGCCGGCAGGGAGTTCCTGCGCCCGGTAGCCGACGAAAATCTGCCGACAGTGAACGCCCGCGCACGCGCTTCGCGAAGTCGGATATCGTCATGACGTGGACATTCGCATCGGTATCGCCAACAGCCCCCGTGAGATCGCAATCGAGTCGACGGATTCGCCTGCAGACGTCGAGAAGGTCATCGCAGACGCCCTCGACGGCTCGAAGACCTACTTCACCCTGAAGGACAACAAGGGCAAGGTCTACCTGATCCCGACCGCGGGCCTCGCCTACGTCGAGGTCGGCAGCGTCGAGCGCGGCCGCGTCGGCTTCGTCAACTAGGCACGACATGGAACTCCTGTTCGCGGCGCTCGGCGGCGCGATCCTCGGCCTGATCGTCCACTTCGCCCTCCCGGGCCAGGACAGCCGCGGGCTGTTCTGGACGGCCGGCTGGGCGACCTGCGCGGCGATCGTCGTGTGGGAGGCCTTGACCTGGCTCGAGTGGAAGTCCGACAGGGGATGGATCTGGGCCGTCACCCTGGTCGTCGCCGCCCTGACCGGCGCCGCCGTGGCCCGGATCGGCGCTCGTCGCCGAGCCGACCGAGATCGCGAGCTCTTCGACGCGCTGCTGCGCGGCCAGGCCGCGTAGAGCGGCCCGCTCCGCGGCCACGCCGCGCGCGGCGGTTCGCTCCGCGGCCTCGCCGCGTGCGGCGGTTCGCTACGCCGTCAGCCCCAGCGCGTCCATGCGGCGCGTATGGGCGGCGATCAGCTCGGTGAAGACCGGCTCGAGGCGCTCGTCGTCGGCGGACTGGTGCGACGCCGAGATCGCCGCCCGCGCCACGAGGAGGGTGTCGCCGACGAGACGGCGCCCCCAGAGCGCCAGGCGCGACGCCAGCTTCGGGTCGGCGCCGATGGCGAGGGACAGCTCGGCCACGAGTTCTCTCTCGTCGGTCTCGGCACCGAGCTCGAGGGCCGCGACGACACGCTCCCGGTAGTCGCCGGAGAGCCCGGCTGCGAGACGGATGAAGACGTCGTTCAGCAGACCGGCCGCCACGTAGGTGGCGAGCATGGACTCGTGCCAGTCGCCTCCCCCGGTGCGCCGCTGGAAGTCGTCGATGAGCGCCGAGTGCGGCTGCATGACGTCGGCCGCGTCGCCGCCCTGGCGCTCGATCTCGGCCAGCAGGGCCTTGTGGCGCTCGAGGGTGGAGGTCGCGACGACCCCGGTCAGGGCCTTGGCGCGCGTGCTCGGCGTGATGCTCGACGCGCGGCCGAGCGACTCGAAGAGCGCGAGCTGCAGGTAGGCCACGAGACCGAGGTAGACGTCGAGATCCGGAGTGAAGTCGCCCAGCTCGACCCGGCTGACGGGGAGCGGGCGGGGGGTCTGCCGGGGGCGGGAACCAGCGGTCTTCGAACGACCGACTCGGAACCCCTTCCACGACACCACGGCACCACCTTAGAGGGTCGGCCGGGCGAGGACAGTCGGCCCCGGACGAGGACCGGCTAAACTGCAGGCTTACCCCTCTATTTGAAACAGGGCCACACTTGACATTCAGCGACCTCTCGATCGACGAAGACATCGTCGACGCACTGGCGTCCAAGGGGATCATCGAGCCTTTCCCCATCCAGACCCAGACCATTCCCCTCGCCCTCTCCGGCCAGGACATCATCGGCCAGGCGAAGACCGGCACCGGCAAGACCTTCGGCTTCGGCCTCCCGATCATCCAGCGCATCGGCCTCCACCCGACGCCCGGCGTGCAGGTGCTCGTCGTCGTCCCGACCCGCGAGCTCTGCGTCCAGGTCACGGAAGACCTGCAGACCGCCATCGCCAACCGCCCCGACGTGAAGATCGTCTCCATCTACGGCGGCAAGGCCTACGAGGGCCAGGTCGAGCAGATCAAAGACGGCGCCCAGATCGTCGTCGGCACGCCCGGCCGTCTCCTCGACCTCGCGGGCCAGCGCCTCCTCGACCTGAAGAAGGTCACGGAGGTCGTGCTCGACGAGGCCGACAAGATGCTCGACCTCGGCTTCCTCTCGGACATCGAGAAGATCTTCGCTCAGATCCCCCCGACCCGGCACACCATGCTGTTCTCGGCCACGATGCCCGGCCCGATCGTGGCCCTGGCTCGCCGGTTCATGTCGAAGCCGATCCACATCCGCGCGACCGACCCCGACGAGGGCCTGACGCAGGCGAACATCAAGCACGTCGTCTACCGCGCGCACAACCTCGACAAAGACGAGGTCATCGCCCGGATCCTGCAGGCCGAGGGCCGCGGCAAGACCGTCATCTTCACGCGCACCAAGCGCGCGGCGGCCAAGCTGGTCGAAGAGCTGAACGACCGCGGCTTCAACGCCGCCGCCGTGCACGGCGATCTCAACCAGGAGCAGCGCGAGCGCGCCATGGCCGCGTTCAAGGCCGGCAAGAAAGACATCCTGATCGCCACCGACGTCGCGGCTCGCGGCATCGACGTGAACGACGTCACCCACGTGATCAACCACACGGTGCCCGACGACCACGACACCTACCTGCACCGCGCCGGCCGCACCGGCCGCGCGGGCAAGACCGGAATCGCGGTCACCTTCGTCGACTGGGACGACCTGCACAAGTGGGCCCTCATCAACCGCGCGCTCGAGATGAACATGCCGGAGCCCGTCGAGACCTACTCGTCGAGCCCGCACCTGTTCAGCGACCTCGACATCCCGGCCGGCACGCGTGGCCGCCTCAAGCCGACCTCGCGCGAGGCCGCTCCCCGCACGCAGGCACCCGCCTCCTCCGGCCGCTCGTCGTCCGGCCGCTCGGGCCAGCGCTCATCGGGCGAGGGCCAGCGCTCGTCGGGCGACGGCCAGCGCTCCTCCGGTGACGGTGGCTGCCGGGGTCGCACCCGCGGCGGCCAGGGCTCGGAGACGGGCTCGTCGTCCGAGGCTTCCGCGTCGACCACCGCTCCGTCGCAGTCGACCGCCGACGGCGAGTCGCGGCCGCCCCGCAACCGCAGCCGCAACCGTCGCCGCCGGCCCTCCGGCGAGGGCTCGTCACCGGCTCAGGCCTAGTCGCAGTCCTGCCGGCCCCGCATCTCCTCGCCACGAGGGGTGCGGGGCTTTCGCATGCGCCGCGGGCCCTGCTAGCCGACGACGGGCGCGGCGCCGGTCGCCTGCTCGACGATGCGCGCGAGCTGCGACGGCTCGGTGGAGTTCTCGCCGAGCCGGTTCGGCTTGCCGTCGCCGTGGTAGTCGCTCGAGCCGGTCATGATGAGATCGTGCTCGCGAGCAAGCCGGCGCAGGAACTCGCGGCCCGCATCCGTGTTCTCCCGGTGGCCGACCTCGACCCCGCCGAGCCCCGCCTCGATCAGCTCCAGGAGGTCGGTCATCGGCAGGTTCGCATCCCGACCACGGGTCGCCGGGTGGGCGAGGACCGGCACGCCGCCGGCCTCGCGGATCAGACGGACCCCGGTCAGCGGGCTCGGCGCCTCGTGCGGCTCGTAGTACCCGCTGCGCCAGTGGAGGATGCCGGCGAAGGCGGCGCTGCGGTCGCGCGCGTACCCCTTCGCGACGAGTGCGTCGGCGATGTGGGGGCGGCCGAGCGTAGCGCCCACGGTCGCCTGTGCAAGCACGTCGCCCCACTCGAGGTCGTAGTCGGCGCCGATGCGCGCGACCATGCGCTCGGCCCGGTGCAGGCGGTCCTCGCGGAGCCGCTCGGTCTCGCGGACGAGACCCGGGGCAGCCGGATCGAACAGGTAGGCGAGCATGTGGACGCTGTTGTAGCCGACGCGGGTGGACAGCTCCATGCCGCGGATCAGCGTGAGACCGGTTCCTTCGACCGCCTCGGCGGCCTCGGCCCAGCCGCTGGTCGAGTCGTGGTCGGTGAGTGCGACGGTGCCGAGCCCCGCGCGGACCGCCGAGTCGACGAGCTCGCGCGGGGTCTCGGTGCCGTCCGAGACACTGCTGTGAGTGTGCAGGTCGATCTGACCGGAAGACATTCCCCCATCGTAAGCGCCGCGAGTCCCGGGGGCCGCAGCCGTTAGGATCGGTCCACTGTGCTTCGCCGATTCGTGACCCTCGTCCTCCTGCTCGCTGTGGCGGCGGTGCTCGCTGTGGCCGCATTCCCCCAGGCCCTCGGCCTCCAGCAGCACTACTACGTCGCCCAGATCATCGCCTTCCGGGGCGTCATGGGCGTGGTCGCGCTCGTCCTGGCGGTGATCCTGCTCGTCGTCGGGCTCGCCGCGCGCCCGCTCCGCCGCCTCTTCACAGGCGTCACCGTGCTGCTCGTCGCGTTCGCGGCGGTGTCGGCGGGCGTCTTGATCGAGCGCGGCACGGGGTCGACGGAGTTCGCGAAGCGCCAGACCGGCGACCTGCGCGTCCTCGCCTGGAACACGCGCGGTGCGGCACCCGGCGCCGCCGCGATCGCCTCGCTCGCCATCTCGACCAAGGCCGACATCGTCAGCCTCCCCGAGACGCAGAAGAAGACCGCCGCAGCTGTGGCCGCCGCTATGAAGAAGGCGGGGCGCCCGATGAGAGTGCTGGTGCTCGCCTACGACCAGACGTCGTCGGCCGACTCGACGTCGCTCCTCATCTCGACGAAGCTCGGCTCGTACACGACCTCCACCGACAAGACGACGACCGACGTGCTTCCCACCGTGGTCGCCCGACCCGCCGACGGCACGGGCCCCGTCATCGTCGCCGCGCACCCGGTCGCCCCCGTCAAGGCGCACATGGCCGCCTGGAGCAAAGACCTCAAGTACCTCGCGAAGCTCTGCTCCGGCGAGAGCATGATCATGGCGGGCGACTTCAACTCGACGCTCGACCACGAGTCCGGCCTCGGCAAGGACGCGACGTCGGCCCTCGGCAGCTGCCGCGACGCCGCCAAGGCGACGGGAAACGCCGCGGTCGGCACGTGGCCGACGAACGTTCCGGAGCTCCTCGCCACGCCGATCGACCACGTCATGGCGACCCCCGACTGGAAGGTCACCGGCTTCAAGGTGATCGGCGGCCGCGACGATGCCGGCAGCGACCACCGGCCCGTGCTGGCGCAGCTGGTCTCGAAGAACCAGTAGCCGGCAGGATCAGCCACGGCTCGTTCAGTGCGGCGCCTGCATAATGGTGAGCATGGCTGATCAGAAGGCACCTCGCGCCACTTCGAACCGCTCCACCACTCCCGGCTCCGATGCCTTCAAGGAGTACATCTCGTCGCAGTGGGCCGAGCGTCCCGACACCGTCACCGAGCCCCGCGAGCAGTCGCCGTACGCCGCCCAGCGCCGGGCGGCGCTCTCGGCCCTGCACCCGGGAAAGCGCCTCGTGATCCCGGCCGGCCAGGCCAAGGTCCGGTCGAACGACACCGACTACCCTTACCGCGCGCACTCCGCCTTCTCGCACCTCACCGGCTGGGCCTCCGACACCGTGCCCGGCTCGGTGCTCGTGCTCGAGCCCGCCGACTCCGGCCACGAGGCCACCCTCTACCTGCGCGCCAGCGCCGGCCGCGACTCCGACGAGTTCTACGCCAACCCCGAGATCGGCGAGTTCTGGATCGGGCCTCGTCCGTCGCTCGCCGACGTCGCCGTCGACCTCGGCGTCGCCACGCGCGACCTCGCCGACTTCGACGAGGTCGTCACGACCTCGGACGCCGAGACGATGCTCGTCCGCGACGCCGACCCCGACCTGACCCGCCGCATCGACGCGCTTCTGCCCACAGAGCCCGCCGACGAGAGCGTCGACACCGTCGCCGACCGCGCAGCGAGTCTCGACGTCCTGACCCGCGACCTCGGCGAGCTCCGCCTCGTGAAGGACGCGTACGAGGTCGCGCAGATGCGGGCCGCCGTCGCCGCGACGAATGACGGCTTCCGCGACATCATCGCCGACTTCGACGAGGTGCTCGCCCACCCCCGCGGCGAGCGGATCGTGGAGGGCACCTTCAACCGGCGCGCCCGTGCCGACGGCAACACGGTGGGCTACGACACCATCGCCGCGTCGGGCGACCACGCCTGCATCCTGCACTGGACGCGCAACGACGGTCACGTGAGCCCCGGCGACCTGATCCTGATCGATGCCGGCATCGAGCTCGACAGCCTGTACACGGCCGACATCACCCGCACCCTCCCGGTCTCGGGCCGCTTCTCCGAGATCCAGCGCCTCGTCTACGACGCCGTGCTCGAGGCGGCCGACGCCGCCTTCGCCATCGTGAGGCCCGGAATCAGGTTCCGCGAGATCCACGCCACCGCGATGGCCGTCATCGCCGAGAAGACGGCCGAGTGGGGCTTCCTGCCCGTCAGCGCCGCCGAGTCGATCAAGCCCGAGAACCAGTTCCACCGCCGTTACATGGTCCACGGCACCAGCCACCACCTCGGCATCGACGTTCACGACTGCGCCGCCGCCCGCCGCGACCTCTACCTCGACGGCGTCCTGGAGGAGGGCATGGTCTTCACCATCGAGCCGGGCCTCTACTTCCAGCCCGACGACCTGAGCGTGCCCGCCGAGTTCCGAGGCATCGGCGTCCGGATCGAGGACGACATCCTCGTCACCGCCGACGGCGCCGAGAACCTCTCGGTGTCGATCCCCCGCACGGCGTCCGACGTCGAGGCGTGGATCGCCGGGCGCCGATAAGTCGGCTCAACCTGACGATCTGCGCGGGTCGCCCTCCCGCACAGGCTAAATTGGTTCCGTGAGCGCCACGAGAGTCTTCGTCGCCCGGCTCGCCGGGTGCTCCGTTTTCGACCCCGCGGGCGACAGGGTCGGCAAGGTGCGCGACGTCCTCGTGGTGTACCGGGCCGACGAGTCCCCGCGAGTCGTGGGGTTCGTGGTCGAGGTCCCGGGCAAACGCCGCGTCTTCGTCTCGATCGGGCGCGTCACCAGCATCGGCTCCGGCCAGATCATCACGACCGGCACGATCACCCTGCGCCGCTTCGAGCAGCGAGGCGGGGAGGTGCGAGTCATCGCCGAGCTCCTCGGCCGACGCGTCCGCCTGCGCCACGACAACGCCCGCGCCACCATCGAGGACGTCGCGATCGACGAGACCGCCGACGGCGGCTGGGAGATCGGCCAGGTCTTCGTCCGCAAGCCCAAGACCAGCCCGTCGCCGTTCGGCAAGGGTCCGACGATGTTCGCGGCCTGGAGCGATGTCACCGAAGAGACCGCCGACGGCGAGGCGCAGAGCGCCGAGCACGTGATCGCGGCCTACTCCGATCTCCTGCCGGCCGACCTCGCGAACACGCTGCTCGACCTCTCCGAGGAGCGCCGCTTCGAGGTGGCCGAGGAGCTCTCGGACGACCGGCTCGCCGACGTGCTCGAGGAGATGCCCGAAGACGAGCAGGTGTCGATCCTCAACCGGCTCGACGACAGCCGCGCGGCCGACGTGCTCGACCAGATGCAGCCCGACGACGCCGCCGACCTGATCGCTCAGCTCTCCGACGAGCGCGGCGAGGCGCTCCTCGGCCTCATGGAGCCCGACGAGGCCGAAGACGTCCGCATGCTGCTCAGCTACGACTCCGACACCGCCGGCGGTCTGATGACCACCGAGCCGGTGATCGTGTCGGGCGACGCCACCGTGGCCGAGGGGCTCGCGATGATCCGACGGCATGAGATCGCTCCCGCGCTCGGCGCGGCCGTGTGCGTCGTCCTGCCGCCCTACGAGCCGCCCACCGGCCGGTTCCTGGGCATGGTGCACTTCCAGCGGATGCTCCGGTATCCGCCGAACGAGCGTCTGGGCACGCTTCTCGACGCCCAGACCGAACCGGTCCACGTAGGGGCCTCCGCGCTCGAGGTGACGCGCGTCATGGCGCGGTACAACCTCGTCAGCGTCCCCGTCGTCGACGACAACCACCGACTGGTCGGGGTGGTGACAATCGACGACGTCCTCGACCACGTGCTGCCCGACGACTGGCGCAGCCAGGATCCCGAGCAACCGCTGGGCCGAACGCGGCCCCGCCTCAGAAGAGCACCCGTGACCCCAACCGGAAGGAGGACGCCCAATGGCACGCGATAGCCGCAGCGACGTCCGTCTCGACTCCCCCAAGGGCCTCCGCGTCCGCGTGCTTCCAGGCCGTGGCCGCCAGAGTCGCGACAGCTTCGGTCGAGCCACCGAGGCGATCGCCCGCGGCATGGGGACGCCGTACTTCCTGATCGCGCTGACGCTCTTCTGCCTCGTCTGGATCGCCTTCAACACGCTGGCTCCGCTCTCCGTGCGCTTCGACTCCGCCGCCAACGGCTACACGGCGCTCACCCTCGTGCTCTCGCTGCAGGCCTCCTACGCCGCTCCCCTCATCCTGCTGGCGCAGAACCGCCAGGACGACCGCGACCGGGTCCAGGTCGAGCAGGACCGCCAGCGGGCGGAACGCAACCTCGCCGACACCGAGTACCTGGCGCGCGAGGTCGTCGCGCTCCGCCTCGCGATGAAGGACATGGCCTCCAAGGACTTCATCCGCGACGAGCTCCGCTCCCTCCTCGAAGAGCTCGACCGCCGCGACGAGCCCGGAGGCGAGAGCCCGGCCCGTGCCTGACGCGGTCGCCACGCGGATCCGCACGGCGCTCGCCCGCGTCATCGACCCTGAGATCCGCAAGCCCATCACCGAGCTCGACATGGTCGGCGAGGTCGAGGTCACGGCCGACGGCACCGCCACCGTGGGCGTCAAGCTCACCATCGTGGGCTGCCCCGCCGCCGACACCATCGAGCGCGACGTCCGCGCCGCGACGGCATCGGTCGAGGGCGTCAGCGAGGTCGACGTCCGGGTCACCGTCATGACCCGCGACGAGCGGGCCGCGCTGACCGCGAAGCTCAAGGGCGGTCGCGCCGGCCGCGTCATGCCGTTCGGCCCCGACTCGCTGACCCGCGTCTACGCCGTGACCAGCGGCAAGGGCGGCGTCGGCAAGTCGACCGTCACCGCGAACCTCGCCGTCGCCCTCGCCGCACGCGGCCTCGCGGTCGGCATCGTCGACGCCGACGTGTACGGCTTCTCGATCCCCGGCCTGCTCGGCCTCGTCGATGCCTCTGGCGCCAGCGTGAAGCCGACGCAGGTCGACGACATGATCCTGCCCCCGGTCGCGCACGGGGTGAAGGTGATCTCGATCGGGATGTTCGTCGACGACACGTCGACGGCGGTGGCGTGGCGCGGGCCGATGCTGCACCGGACCATCCAGCAGTTCCTGACCGACGTCTACTTCGGCGACCTCGACGTGCTCCTGCTCGATCTGCCCCCGGGAACCGGCGACGTCGCCATCTCGGTCGGGCAGCTGCTCCCCAACGCCGAGGTGCTGGTCGTGACGACCCCGCAGCCGGCCGCCGCCGACGTGGCCGAGCGCTCGGGCCTCGTCGCTCGCCAGACCGGCCAGAAGATCCTCGGCGTCGTCGAGAACATGGCAGGGCTCGTCCAGCCCGATGGCAGCGTTCTCGAGCTGTTCGGCACCGGAGGCGGCGCCGAGACGGCCCGTCGCCTCTCGGCGGGACAGGACGCCCCCGTCGAGCTGCTCGCGAGCGTGCCGCTCAGCGTGGGGCTCCGCACCGGCGGCGACGAGGGCGTGCCCGTCGTCCTCAGAGAGCCCGCCGACCCCGCGGCGCTGGCCATCGACCGGCTGGCGGCGCGTCTGGCCGTGCGCGAGCGGGGCCTGGCCGGGCGCAAGCTCGGGTTGAGCGTCGGCTAGCCGGAGTTCCTGCGCCCCATCGGTCTGCTGACTTGCTCACGCGCCCCGACAGACGCCGGGAGACAGCGAAGGCGACCTCCCGCAGATGCGAGGGTCGCCTGGTGCTGGTGCGCCGACCCGGACGGGCCTGGCGCGCGCCGACCTCTCAGTCGAAGAGGCGCGTGGGCTGACGGTGGTAGCCGTCGCGGGCGGTGCTGACGACGGTGCCGGCGACGGCAGCGACGGCAGCGGCGATGAAGATGCCGAGACCGATGAACATGAGTGCTCCTGGGGGTTGATTCAAACTGTGTAATACGAGTATGAATTCATCAACAGTAAAGAACAATCGATCTTTTCTCGCCCGATAATGTAGTTTTACTTCATGGATGTCAAGCGCCTCGAACTGCTTCGCGAGCTCGCCGAGCGGGGCAGCATCGCCGCCGTCGCGAAGGCCACGCACCGCACGCCGTCGGCCGTCTCGCAGCAGCTCAAGGTGCTCGAGCGCGAGGCCGGCACGCGCCTCACCGAGCGCGTGGGGCGCGGCATCGTGCTGACCGGCTCCGGGCGCGTGCTCGCTCAGACGGCGACCGACGTCGCAGTCGCCCTCGAACGCGCACAGGCGGTGTGGGACGACTTCGTGGTGGCGCCGCAGGGCGAGGTGACCCTGGCCACGTTCCCGACGGCCGGCCAGATGCTGCTCCCGGGCCTGCTGCGCACGGTCTCCGAGACCCCCGGCCTGGTCGTGCGGGCGACCGACCACGACCCCGCGACGGCCGCGTTCCCCGACCTCACCGGAGATCACGACGTCGTCATCGCCCACTCCCCCGACGGCGACCGGAGCTGGAAGAGCCGCGACCTCATGGTCGTCCCGCTGCTCCGGGAGCCTCTCGACGTCGCCCTGCCCGCCGACCACCGCCTCGCCGGCCGACCGGCTCTCACGCCCGCCGACCTCGTCGGCGAGACCTGGGTCGGCGTGCCCGACGGCTACCCCTACGACTGGATCTACCGAGAGATCGAGCGCGTCACCGGCTCCGCACCCCGGGTGTCGCAGCGGTTCAGCGACACCCGGATCACCGAGTCGCTCGTCGGGGCCGGTCTCGGCATCGCCGTGCTCCCCCGCTTCACGTCGTCCGGCGTGCGCGACGACATGGTCCTCACGCCGCTCGAGGGGATCCGCGCCGTCCGCTATCTGTCGGTGCTCATGCGGCCCGACCGGGCGGAGCGGCCGTCGGTCCGGCGCGTCGTCGACGCCCTCCGGGCCGAGGCCACGCGGGTGGCGGCGCTGCACGGAACCATCTGACCACGCGACTGCCCCAGATGAGGGCATCTCGCCGCCGAGAACACCCAGGTCCGGGCATCTCGCCGAGCGGCCAGACGGCCGAGCCACAGCGCAGGAACTGCCCTACGTCGCCTCGTTGTCGTACGGCGGCGTCTCGCCCGCGGCGAGCGGCACCATGGCCGACCGGACGTGCGCCGAGGCCGGAAGCCCGGCGCTCACCGCGGCAGCCGCCGAGGCCGGCGTGCTGATGGCCGTCGTGGGCTCTTCGAGCAGAGCGTCGCGGATGATCCGCCGCGGGTCGTACTGGCGCGGATCGAGCTTCTGCCAGTCGACGTCGTCGAACTCGTCGCCCATCTCCTCGCGCATGCGGGCTCGGGCGGTGTCGGCCATGCCGCGGACGGTCTTGACCAGCTGCGCCAGCTTCGACGCGTAGATCGGAAGGCGCGCCGGACCGAGGAGCAGGACCGCTATCAGCGCGATCACTATCAGTTTGTCGAATCCGGCAGGCACGTGATGAGAGTAACCGCTTTCGCTTCAAAACGCGCCCTAGACTTGGGCGACAAGGAGTGACGAGTGCCACACAAAGAGTCCAGCTGGAAGTTCGCCGAAGAACTGGTCACCGAGGTCGACGCGATCGGCCTAGCGCGGCAGCACTCCCTGGAGGCCGGCGTCGACGCGGTCTCCCCCGGAGTCGGCGCTCAGCTCGCCCTCACGACCGCCCTCGTGTCGGCCAAGAGCATCATCGAGATCGGCACCGGTCTCGGCGTCTCGGGCCTCTGGCTGATGCAGGGCGCGCCCGGCGCGACCCTCACCTCGATCGACATCGAGGTCGACCACCAGCAGACCGCCCGCGAGAGCTACGTGCTCGCCGGCATCCCGGCCAACCGGGTGCGCATGATCACCGGCCGCGCCTCCGAGGTGCTCCCGCGAATGAACGAGAGCGCCTACGACGTGGTGCTGATCGATGCCGACCCCGACGGCGTCATCGAGTACGTCGAGCACGGGCTCCGCCTGGCCCGGACCGGCGGCGTCGTGCTCGTCGCGCACGCCCTGTGGAACGGCCGCGTCGCGAACCCGGCGGCGCGCGAGGCCACCACGACGGGCTTCCGGACCCTCCTCACGGAGGTGTCGACGTCACCCGCCGTGTTCAGCGCCCTGGCGACCGCGGGCGACGGCCTGCTGCAGCTCGTCAAGCGCTGAGCCGGGCGATGGTCGGGCAGTTCCTGCGCCCGATTCTCACGTCGCCTCAACGAGCGACGCCCCGCCGCCCACCCGCGAGGGTGAGAGACGGGGCGTCGGTGGGATGCCTAGGAGGCGGCCTTCACGACGCCGGCGAGGGCGTCGTGCAGTTCTTTGGCCTCGTCGTCGTTGACCGAGACCACAAGTCGCCCACCACCCTCGAGCGGAACCCGCACGATGATGAGCCGACCCTCCTTGACAGCCTCCATTGGTCCGTCGCCGGTTCTCGGCTTCATGGCTGCCATCAGATAGTCCCCTTTCGCGGAATGCTTCGTACCATTATCGATGATTTAGCTGACTATCCCTAAACGAAGGGGGTGATCTCGGCGGAACCGCCCGCTCACGGCGGGGTCCAGTCGTAGCCGTTCACCCACCAGCAGATGTACAGCCACGCGAACTGGCCGACGATGCCGCCGGCCACGATCAGCACCCGGTAGACGCGCGAGCGCGGGATCGCCAGGGCTCCGAGCAGCGGGAAGATCGGCATCAGCACGCGGAAGGTCGACGACTGCGGAAAGAAGACGGCGAGCAGGTAGACCACGTAGGCGACGATCCAGAAGCGCAGGTCGAGCGGCAGCCGGCGCACCCACGGCGACAGCATCAGCAGCACGAACAACGCCACGGCCACCACGAGGAAGACGATGCCCGCGCCGCCCGGCACCCACCAGTTCGCACCCTGCACCCACGGCGTGAACGGCAGCAGGTGCCCGTACCCGACGTAGTCGGCCCGCCACGAGAGCTCGGTAGCCGTGTACGCGTCGAGGCGTCCTGTGGCGAGCGCTGCGACGACCGGCCAGGCGAAGCCCAGCAGGCCCGTCGCCACGGCGACGATGCCCACCTTCAGGCGCTCCGCGGGCGGGAACGGCTCGCGCTCGCGCACCAGCCACCGGTGCCCCCAGTGCAGCGCCAGCGCCAGCGCGAAGGCGACGACGCCCGGCCGGGTGAACGACGCGACGGCCAGCACGGCCAGCATCAGCCAGTACTGCCTCTCGAGAAGCAGCCAGAGGGCCACCGCGATCAGCAGCAGGAAGAGCGACTCGGCATAGGCGACCTGGAGCAGCGGCGACAGCGGAGCGACGCAGAACAGCAGCACGGCGAAGTACGAGGTCGACGCCGGCAGAAACCGGCGCAGGATCCGGAAGAACACCACGCACGTGACCGCCGCCGCCGCGACCGAGACGACGACTGCCGTCGGCGCGAACGCGGCGCCCGTGAGCACCATCAGCCCCTTGATCAGCATCGGGAACACCGGCAGGAAGGCCCAGGCGTTCTGCGCGACCTGGCCGGCGTCGGTCAGCGGAAGAGTCGTCGGATACCCCACCTGCGAGACGATGTAGTACCACTGGCCGTCCCAGATCTTGGCGTAGTCGGCGTAGACGGGGTGCGCCAGGGTCCACGCGTTGTTGGCCTGCACCCGTGCGAACCCCAGCAGCAGCGCCGTGCTGACCAGCCGCGAGGCCGCGAAGATCGCCAGCACACGGACCCACCACGGCAGCGCGCGCAGGAACTCGCCCGCCTTCTCGCGCATCGGCCGCTCGGGCGCCTCGACCTCGTCGGCCACCCCCGGCCGTCCGGTGATCAGGCCGTCAGCCACGCCCGCAGCCCGCGCTCGCACTCGACGATCTGCTCCACTGCGACGCGCTCGTCGTCGGCGTGCGCCTTCATCGGGTCGCCGGGGCCGTAGTTGACGGCCGGGATGCCGAGGCCGGCGAAGCGCGCGACGTCGGTCCAGCCGTACTTCGGCTTGGCCTCGCCGCCGACGGCGGCCAGGAACTCCTGCGCGAGGGGCGCGTCGAGACCGGGCCGGGCACCCTGGGCGAGGTCGACGATCGTGACGTCGTACTCGCCGAAGACCTCGTGGATGTGCGCGACGGCCTCGTCGGCCGAGCGGCTCGGGGCGAAGCGGTAGTTGATGTGGACCATGCACTCGTCGGGGATCACGTTGCCGGCGATGCCGCCGGAGATGCCCACGGCGTTCAGGCCCTCGCGGTAGACGAGGCCGTCGACCTCGACCTGGCGGGGCTCGTACGCGGCCAGCCGGTCGAGGATGGGGGCGGCCCTGTGAATAGCGTTGTCGCCGATCCAGGAGCGGGCGCTGTGCGACCGGAGGCCGAAGGTGCGGATCTCGGCCCGGAGATTGCCGTTGCAGCCGCCTTCGACGCTGGAGTTCGAGGGCTCCATCAGGATGGCGAAGTCGCCGAGCAGCATGTCGGGGAACTCGCGCGTGAGGCGCCCGAGGCCGTTGAGGGCGTCGGAGACCTCTTCGTGGTCGTACCAGACCCAGGTCACGTCGACGGCGGGCTCGGACAGCTCGACGGCCAGCGTGAGCGCGACGGCGCAGCCGGCCTTCATGTCGACCGTGCCGCGGCCCCAGAGGTAGTCGACGCCGTCGATCGTCTCGTAGCGGGTCGGGACGTTGTCGTTGATGGGAACCGTGTCGATGTGCCCGGCGATCACGACGCGCTTCTCGCGACCGAGGTTCGTCTTGGCCACGATCGCGTCGCCGTCCCGGAACAGCTCGAGGTGCGCGACACCCGACAGGACGTCCCAGATGTCGTCGGCGACGCGCCTCTCGTCGCCCGACTCGGAGGGGATGTCGCACAGCTGGCGCGTGAGGTCGGTCGACGAGACGGAGAGGTCGAGAGCTGCCATGGGCACAGCCTATCCGGGGCTCCCCGCATCGAACCTGCGGGGCCCGACATCGAACCTGAAGAGCCTGCCTCCACCGGTACAGTCGTTGCCATGAGTCCTGACGACACCGCCGCCACCCGCGCCTGGGGCTACGGCCTCGCCACCGTCGCCGACAACGGCACCGTGCTCGACACCTGGTTCGCCGAGCCCACCCTGGGCGCTTTCCCCGCCGAGCGCGACCCCGAGCTCGCCCCCGCCTGGGTCGAGGAGCTCGCCGGCCGCGACGAGCGCCGGGCCGTCCGTCTCGAACCGCTCACCGTCCGCATCGACCTCGATGCCGCTCCCACCTCGACCCCGGATGCGTACCTCCGCCTGCACCTGCTGAGCCACCTGCTCGTCAAGCCGAACACCATCAACCTCGACGGCATCTTCGGGCACCTGCCGATCGTCGCCTGGACCAACGCGGGGCCGGTGCACCCCGACGACTTCAGCCGCCTGCGGATGACGCTCCAGCGCGCCGGCATCGTCACCAGCGGCATCGACAAGTTCCCGCGCCTGCTCGACTACGTGACGCCCGAGCGCGTGCGCATCGCCGACGCCTCGCGCGTCCGCCTCGGCGCGCACCTCGCGCCCGGCACCACGGTCATGCACGAGGGCTTCGTCAACTTCAACGCCGGCACGCTCGGCGAGTCCATGGTCGAGGGGCGCGTCTCGCAGGGCGTCGTCGTCGGCCACGGCTCCGACATCGGCGGCGGGGCGTCGATCATGGGCACGCTCTCGGGCGGCGGCACCCAGCGCGTCTCGATCGGCGACCGCGCGCTGCTCGGCGCGAACTCGGGCATCGGCATCTCGATCGGCGACGACACCGTCGTCGAGGCCGGCCTCTACGTGACCGCCGGCACCAAGGTCGTCGTCGTGGGCTCGGCGTCGGACAGCAACGGCAAGGCGCAGACCGTCAAAGCCGTCGAGCTGTCAGGCAGGCCGGGGCTGCTGTTCCGCCGCAACTCGCTCACGGGTGCCGTCGAGGTACTGACCCGCAAGGGCACAGGCGTCGCGCTCAACGAGGCGCTGCACGCCTGACGGCGCCGAACGAGGCCGCGCTAGCGGCCCTCGGGCCAGTCGCGCGCCGGCGAGCCCGTGTACAGCTGCTGCGGGCGGCCGATCTTCGTCGACGCGTCGAGGTTCATCTCGCGCCAGTGCGCGATCCACCCGGGCAGACGCCCGATGGCGAAGAGCACGGTGAACATGCGAGGCGGGAATCCCATCGCCTTGTAGATGATGCCGGTGTAGAAGTCGACGTTCGGGTAGAGGCGGCGCGAGATGAAGTACTCGTCCGACAGGGCCACCTGCTCGAGCTCGAGGGCGATGTCGAGCAGCTCGTCTTTCACGCCCAGGGCGGCGAGCACCTCGTCGGCGCTCTCCTTCACGAGCTTCGCGCGCGGGTCGTAGTTCTTGTAGACCCGGTGGCCGAAGCCCATGAGCTTGACGCCCTCCTCCTTGTTCTTCACGCGCTCGACGAACCGGGCGACGCCCTGGCCGGAGTCGCGGATCTCGGCGAGCATCGTGAGCACCGCCTCGTTCGCGCCGCCGTGGAGCGGGCCGTAGAGGGCGGAGATGCCGGCCGAGATCGAGGAGTAGATGTTGGCCTCGGTCGACCCGACCAGCCGGACGGTCGAGGTGGAGGCGTTCTGCTCGTGGTCCTCGTGCAGGATGAGCAGGCGTTCGAGCGCCTTCGACAGCACGGGGTTCACGACGTACGGCTCGGCCATGGTGCCGAAGTTGAGGCGCAGGAAGTTGTCGACGAACGAGAGGCTGTTGTCGGGGTAGAGGAACGCCTGGCCGAGGCTCTTCTTGTGCGCGTAGGCCGCGATCACCGGGAGCTTGGCGAGCAGGCGGATCATCTGCACCTCGACCTGCTCCGGGTCGTGGACGTTGGTGTCGTCCTCGTAGAACGTCGACAGGGCGCCGACGGCCGACGAGAGCACCGACATCGGGTGCGCCGACGCGGGGAGCGCGTCGAAGAAGCGGCGCAGGTCTTCGTGGAGGAGCGTGTGGCGGCGGATCCGGGCGTCGAACCGGGCGAGCTCGTCGGCCGTCGGGAGCTCGCCGTAGATCAGCAGCCAGGCCGTCTCGAGGAAGGTCGAGTTCGCGGCGACCTGCTCGATGGGGTAGCCGCGGTAGCGCAGGATGCCCTTGTCGCCGTCGATGTAGGTGATGGCGCTCTTGGTGGCCGCCGTGTTGACGAAGCCCGAGTCGAGCGTCGAGAATCCGGTCTGCTTCATGAACGTCGAGATGTCGACGCTCGAAGCCCCGGCGGTCGCGGGGATGATCGGGAACTCGGCTGATCCCCCCGGGAAAGAGAGCGTGGCCTTCTGAGCGTCATTGGCAGTGTCAGTCACCTGTCCAGCCTAATAGGCGCGCAGGCCGGAACGACACGCCTCAGGCGGAGAGGCGCTCGACCGCTGCGTCGATCCGCTCGTCGGTCGTCGTGAGCGCGACCCGTACGTGACGGGCGCCGTCAGTGCCGTAGAAGGTGCCCGGCGCCACGAGGATGCCGCGCTCGGCGAGCCACGCGACGGTCGCCCAGGCGTCTTCGTCGCGCGTGGCCCAGAGGTACAGGCCCGCCTCGCTGTGGTCGATGCGGAAGCCGGCGGCGACGAGCGCGGCCGACAGGCGGTCGCGACGGCCGCGGTAGAGCTGCTTCTGGGCGCGCACGTGCTCCTCGTCGGCGAGGGCGGCGATCATCGCCTGCTGCACCGGTGCCGGCGGCATGAGGCCCGCGTGCTTGCGGACGCCGAGCAGCTGGCCGACGATCTCTCCGCAGCCGGCGATGAAGCCCGCGCGGTAGCCGGCGAGGTTCGACTGCTTCGACAGCGAGTACACCGAGATGACGTTGCGACGGCTGTCGCCGATGACGCGGGGGTCCAGGATGCACGGGGTCGCGTCCGTCTCGAACTCCGGCGTCCAGCCCAGCTCGGCGTAGCACTCATCACCCGCGATGACGGCTCCGAGCTCGCGCGCCCGGGTCACAGCGGCGCGCATCCGGTCGATCGAGAGCACGCGGCCGTCGGGGTTGCCCGGGCTGTTCAGCCAGACGAGCCTCGTCGACTCGGGCCATTCGGCCGGGTCGTCGGAGGCGAGCGCGCTCGCGCCGACGAGGGCGGCGCCGAGCTCGTAGGTCGGGTAGGCGTTGCGCGGGTAGACGACCGTGTCGCCCGGGCCGAGGCCGAGCCAGAGCGCCATGCCTGCGATGAGCTCCTTCGAGCCGATCGTCGGCAGCACGTTCGCGTCGCCGAGCCCGCTGACGCCACGTCGGCGCTCGTACCACTCGATGATCGCGGCCCGGAGAGCCGGCGTGCCCGCGACCTGCGGATACGAGTGGGCGTCGGTCGCCTCGCGGAGGGCGTCGCGCACGAGAGCGGGCGTGGGGTCGACGGGCGAGCCCACGGACAGGTCGACGATGCCGTCGGCGTGCGCCCGGGCCGTCGCAGTGGCGTCGGCCAGGGAGTCCCAGGGGAAGTCGGGGAGAGTGAGGGGCACGAGCTTCAGCGGCACGGCGTTCACAGGCACGAGGCGGAGATCAGTGCTCGGCGGACTGCGGGGGCAGCGCGGCGATCACGGGGTGGTCGTGCGCGATCACGCCGACCTTGGCCGCACCGCCGGGCGAGCCCACCTCGTCGAAGAACTCGACGTTGGCCTTGTAGTAGTCGGACCACTTGTCGGGGAGGTCGTCTTCGTAGTAGATCGCCTCGACCGGGCAGACCGGCTCGCACGCACCGCAGTCGACGCACTCGTCAGGGTGGATGTACAGCGAGCGTTCACCCTCGTAGATGCAGTCGACCGGGCATTCGTCGATGCAGGCGCGGTCTTTGACATCGACACAGGGGAGGGCGATCACATACGTCACGGGCTTGTCTGTTCCTTCGCGTCGGGCTGCGCCTGAGGGCGCTGCGGCGATCCGGCAATCCTATCGCCCTGGCGGGCGGGGAACCTGGGCCACGCCAGCACGACGAGGGCGATGAGGGTCGGTCCGAACAGCCAGGTGTAGCCGAGCGCGTTGCCCGGGATCAGCACGGTTCCGCTCGACTGCGGCAGCGACAGCAGCCCGATGATGCCGACGATGCCGACCGCGGCCAGCACGCCGGCGAGACGCGACGAGAACTGCAGGCGGAAGCCGACGAGCAGGGCGGCCACCATGGCGAGCGCGATGATGACGCCGTAGGGGAAGGCTCCCTGCGCCTCCTGGTGGGCCACCGTGCCGATGGCGCCGAACAGCGCGCCGACGACGAGCGAGGCGGCGAGCGTCACTCCCTTGCCGAGCGGTCCGAGCTCGTCCGGGCCGCCGAGGCCGGGGAATGCCGGCGGCTCGTCGGCCTGGTCGGGCACGTGGCGGAAGGTCTCGACCACCGTCACCGGTTCGATCGCCCCGTGCGGGAACTCGAGCGCCGGGCCGCCGGGCGTCGACACCAGGGTCACCTGCGAGCGGTACTCCCCCAGCGCCGCGACCTTGCGGTCGAGCACCGGAGTGCCGTCGACGACCAGGTCGCCGCCCGCCGCGACCAGCTCGGCCCCGGGGTGCGCGGTACCGCCGGTGATCGCGTAGAACGGGACACCGGCGAGCCGGGCGGCCCGCAGGACAGCGCGGTGCGTGCGCACGTGGTCGGGGTGGCCGTAGCCGCCGTCGGCGTCATAGCTCACGATCGCAGTCGGGTGCACGTCGGCGATGACGGCCGCCAGGTCGGAGACGATCTCGCCGAAGGGCGCCCAGCAGAACGCGGCCGGGTGCACGTCGATGACGGGGATCGGCATGCCGTCGGCCCCCCACTCCATGCCCGAGTCGCGGTATGCGCGCACCGGGAGGCCCGGCGTGCGGGCGGCCTCGGCGCCGAGGAAGCGGTGGTCGGAGACGCCGAGCTCCCGCATGGCGGCGGCGAGCTCGCCCTGGCGGTGCACTGCGAGTGCGGCTGGATCGGCACGGAGGGCGGCGAGTTCCTGCGCCGGGATCGGGATGTCGAGCACCTCGCCCAGCTCGCCCCGAGTGCACGTGACGACGGTCACGCGCGCGCCGTCGTCGACCAGGGTCGCCAGCAGCGCTCCGGTCGCGATCGTCTCGTCGTCGGGGTGGGCGTGCACGACGAGCACGCGCTCGATGTCGTTCGACATCGAGACAACGGGGTTCTGGGGGGTGGGATCGGTGAGGCTCATCACTGGACAGGATAGGCGAGCGCCCGTTATCGTCATCTCTGGTTAGGCAAGGCTTACCTTGATTAGGCTCCCCTACCCGGCTCGGGCCACTGTCCCCGCCGAACCGGCTCCGGCCGCCGAAATGCCAAAGGCTCACCCGTGCTCGCCAACTACCTCATCGGCCTCCGTGAAGGCCTCGAGGCCTCCATCGTCGTGGGCATCCTCATCGCCTACCTGGTCAAGGTCTCGCGCCGAGACGTCCTGCCCCGCATCTGGGTCGGCGTCGGGCTCGCCACCGTGCTCTCGCTCGGCCTCGGCGCCCTGCTGACCTTCGGCAAGTATGGCCTGTCGTTCCAGGCGCAGGAGATCATCGGCGGCGGGCTCTCGATCGTCGCCGTGGGCTTCGTCACCACGATGACGTTCTGGATGGCCAAGACCGCCAACCACATGAAGCACGACCTCCAGTCGAGCCTCGCCAAGGCCCTGGCCGGCGGCGCGTGGGCGATCGTCGGCCTGGCCTTCCTGTCGGTCGGCCGCGAGGGCATCGAGACCGCGCTGTTCGTCTGGGCCACCGTCTCGACAGCGGGCGGCACCGCCCTCCCCGCGATCGGCGCGCTGCTCGGCATCGTCAGCGCCGTCGTCATCGAGATCGGCATCTACCGCGGCTTCGTGCACCTGAACCTCGCGCGCTTCTTCACCATCACCGGCTTCTTCCTGGTGATCGTCGCCGCCGGCGTCCTGCTCTACGGCATCGGCGACCTCCAGGAGGCCGGCGTGATCCCCGGTGTCGGGCACTACGCCTTCGACGTCTCGGCGGCGATCCCCCCGACCAGCTGGTACGGCACCCTCCTGCAGGGCCTCGTCAACTTCACGCCGCGGCCGACCTGGCTGCAGTCCGCCGTCTGGGTCGGGTACCTCGCGGTCGTCCTGCCCCTCTTCTTCCGTGCCACCCGCCGCCGCTCACCGGCGGATCCCATCGCGCAGCGCTCGACCCCCGAGCCCGTCCTCACCACAGGAGCCCCCGAATGACCCTCCGTCCCCTCGGTATCGCCGCCGGAGTCGCCATCGCCGCCCTCGCCCTCACCGGCTGCGTCGAGAACAACCCGGGCGGCGGCTCGTCCTCCGCCGCCGGCACGATCGCCGTCACCGGCAAGGACACCACCTGCGAGCTCTCGTCCACCACGGCCCCCAGCGGCACCGTGACGTTCACGATGGCCAACAAGGGCTCCGACAACAGCGAGTTCGAGGTCCTGGCCTCCGACGGCCTCCGCATCGTCTCCGAGAAGGAGAACATCGGCCCCGGAACGTCGGGCACCCTGACCACGCAGCTCGCCGCGGGCGACTACTACACCGCCTGCATCCCCGGCCTGGTCGGCGAGGGCGTCCGCGCGAAGTTCACCGTCACCGACTCCGGCAAGACGGTCAAGGCCACCGGCACCGAGAAGCAGCAGATCGACGCGGCCGACGCGGCGTACGTCGGCTACGTCAAGGACCAGACCGGCCAGCTCGTCACGGGCACGCAGGAGTTCCTCGACGCCTACCTCTCGGGCGACGACACGAAGGCCAAGGAGCTCTACCCGACCGTCCGCGCCCACTACGAGCGCATCGAGCCCGTCGCCGAGTCGTTCGGCGACCTCGACCCCGAGCTCGACAACCGCGCGGCCGACCTGGAGAAGGGCGAGACCTGGACGGGCTGGCACCGCATCGAGAAGGACCTGTGGGCTCCCTCCGCGGCCGTCCCCGGCTCGTCGACGTCCTACCCGGCACTGACCGCCGCCGAGAAGAAGACGATGGGCGCGCAGCTGACGAAGAACACGAAGCAGCTGTACGACGAGGTCAATGCGTCTGACTTCACCGTCGGGCTCGACACCATCGGCAACGGCGCTGTCGGCCTGCTCGACGAGGTCGCCACCTCGAAGATCACCGGCGAGGAGGAGACCTGGTCGCACACCGACCTGTACGACTTCCAGGCCAACCTCGAGGGCGCCCAGGTCGCCTACGAGGGCGTGCGCTCCATCCTCCTCACGAAAGACAAGGCGCTCGCCACCGAGCTCGACGCCGAGTTCACCTCGCTCGACGAGCTTCTCGCGAAGTACGGCTCGCTGGACAAGGGCTACCCGTCTTACACGACGCTCACGACCGCCGACAAGAAGGCTCTCTCTGACGGCGTCAACGCCCTGAGCGAGCCCCTCAGCCAGCTCACGGCAGCGCTCCTGGGATGATCCACCTGTGACGGAAGACCAGCACGCGGCCCCGCCCGAGTCGATCGACGACTCGGGCGTGGCCCGTTCCCGCGGGCTGTCCCGCCGAGGCCTGCTCGGCCTCGCGGGCGTCGGCCTCGGAGCCGGAGTCGTCGGCGCCGGTGCCGCTCTCGGCATCGAGACCGCCGTGACGAGCGGCGCGACCGGCACCTCGGGCGCCGCCGAGACGTACCCGTTCTATGCGACCCACCAGTCGGGGATCATCACGGCAGCGCAGGATCGCCTCCACTTCGCCGCCTTCGACGTCACGTCGGGGATGACGCGCGCCGAGCTCGTCGACCTCCTCAAAGACTGGTCGTACGCCGCCGGTCGGATGACCCAGGGCGAGCAGGTCTCGA
Source organism: Frondihabitans sp. OV104 (assembly GCF_057787745.1). Classification (NCBI taxonomy): domain Bacteria; kingdom Bacillati; phylum Actinomycetota; class Actinomycetes; order Micrococcales; family Microbacteriaceae; genus Frondihabitans; species Frondihabitans sp. OV104. The sequence continues at coordinate 350,581 of NZ_CM173541.1, read as the reverse complement.
AGTCGGGTGCCGTCGGCGGCTCGCTCTACGCTCCCCCGGACGACACCGGCGAGGCGCTCGGCCTTCCCGCCGCCGGCCTCACCATCACCATCGGCTTCGGACCGTCGCTCTTCGACGACCGCTTCGGCCTGGCGTCGAAGAAGCCCGCGCGCCTGATCGACCTGCCGGAGTTCGCGGGCGACAACATCCGGGCGGATGCCTCGAACGGCGACCTCTGCATCCAGGCCTGCAGCGACGACCCGCAGGTGGCCGTGCACGCCATCCGCAACCTGTCGCGCATCGCCTTCGGCCGCGCGTCGCTCCGCTGGTCGCAGCTCGGCTTCGGCCGTACCTCGTCAACCACGCGCGGCCAGACGACGCCGCGCAACCTGTTCGGCTTCAAGGATGGCACCGCCAACCTCAAGGCGGAGGACACCTCGCTCGTGAAGCAGGACGTCTGGGCGTCCGCCGCCGACGGGGCCGACTGGATGGCGAACGGCACCTACCTCGTGTCGCGCAAGATCCGCATGCAGATCGAGACCTGGGATCACCAGTCGCTCAAGGAGCAGCAGACGGTCATCGGCCGCGACAAGGGCGAGGGGGCACCGCTTTCGGGAGGCACCGAGTTCACCGCGTTCGACTTCTCGAAGAAGCAGCACGGCGCGCCGCTGGTGGCCGCCGACGCCCATGCCTCGCTCGCGCACCCGAAGCACAACGGCGGTGCGCAGATCCTGCGCCGGGGCTACAACTTCGTCGATGGCAACGACGATCTGGGGCGCCTGAACGCCGGACTGTTCTTCATCTGCTTCCAGAGAGACCCCGAGAACCAGTTCGTGCGCATCCAGAGCGCCCTGGCGGCGAACGACGCCATGAACGAGTACGTGCAGCACGTGTCGAGCGGCATCTTCGCGGTGCCGCCCGGCGCTTCGGCCGGAGGCTACGTCGGCGAGACGCTCTTCGCGTAGCGTCCCGTCGACGGCTCGCTCGTCGTCTAGACCAGCTGCTTCTCCTGCGGGAAGTGGCAGGCGGCCGTGTGGTCCTGGCCGTCACGGCCGTGCGGCAGCGCCAGCGGCACCTCGGTCGCGCAGCGCTCCTTCTCGGCGGCGCCCAGCATCGCGAACACCGGGCACCGGCCGCGGAACCGGCAGCCGACCTGCTTCTCGGTGGGGTTCGGCGGGTCGCCCGGCAGCAGGATGTGCTCGCGGGCGCGCTCCCGCGCCGGGTCGGGCACCGGTACCGCCGACAGGAGCGCCTGCGTGTACGGGTGCAGCGGGTGCTCGAAGACCTCGTCGACGGCGCCGGTCTCGACCGTGCGGCCGAGGTACATCACCGACACCCGATCGGCGACGTGCCGGATCACGCTGAGGTCGTGCGAGACGAACAAGTACGAGAGACCGAGCTTCGCCTTGAGCTCGCGGAGGAGGTTCAGCACGCCGGCCTGGATCGACACGTCGAGCGCCGAGACCGGCTCGTCGAGCACGACGAGGCGGGGCGACGCGGCGAGGGCCCGCGCGATCGAGATGCGCTGACGCTGACCGCCCGAGAACTCGTGCGGGAACCGGCTGGCCGCTGACGAGTCGAGGCCCACCATCTTCATGAGCGCAGGAACTCGGCGTGCGACATCACCCGCCGGCGTCCCCGCCGCGAGCAGCGGCTCCGCGATGATGTCGCTGACCGGCTGCCGAGGATCGAGGCTGGCCATCGGGTCCTGGAACACCATGCTGACCGTCGACCGCAGCCGGCGGACGGTTGCCCCGTCGAGCTGCCCCGCCCCCAGGTCGGTGCCGAGCACCTGGATGGAGCCCTGCTCGGGGCGGCGGAGGTCCATGATCTCGTGCAGCGTCGTGCTCTTGCCCGAACCCGACTCGCCGACGAGGCCGAGCGTCTCGCCCTCCCTGATGTCGAGGTCGACCCCGTCGACCGCCCAGACCTGGCCGACCGTGCGCTTGAACACGGCGCCGCGGCGGAGCGGGAACGTCTTGACCAGGCCGTCGACGTGAAGCACCGTCTCGCGCTCGTCGCGCGGCACGCCGTCGAGCGCACCCGCCTCGAGCTCGGGGAGGTCGAACACCTCGTCGGGGTCGGCGCCGGTGCGCGCGAGCTCGTCGGAGTGGTGGCACGCGGCCAGGTGGCCGCCGAGCACGCCCTCGGCCTGGGCCAGCGGCGGCTCGGACGACCGGCACTCGTCGGTGACGAGCGGGCAGCGCGCCGCGAACGGGCAGCCGGTCGGCAGGTTCAGCAGCGACGGCGGTGTTCCGGGGATCGGCACGAGCGGCTGGTCGGAGCGCTGATCCAGACGCGGGAGCGCCCCGATGAGCCCCACGGTGTAAGGCATCCGAGGCTTCGTGAACAGGTCTTCGGCGGTGGCCGTCTCGACGATCCGACCGGCGTACATGACGGCGATGCGGTCGGCGAACCCGGCGATGACGCCGAGGTCGTGGCTCACGAAGACGAGAGCCGCGCCCGCCTCCTGCTGCGCCTTGCGCAGCACCGCGATGACCTGCGCCTGGATGGTCACGTCGAGAGCCGTCGTGGGCTCGTCGGCCAGGATCACGTCGGGGTCGTTGGCGATGGCCATCGCGATCATCGCACGCTGCCGCATGCCGCCCGAGAACTCGTGCGGGAACGAGTCCACGCGTCGGGGCGCATCGGGGATTCCGACGATCTCGAGCAGCTCGATGGCGCGGGCGCGGGCCTCCTCCTTCGAGGAGCCCCGGTGGATCCGCACCGTCTCCGCGATCTGCTGGCCGACCGTGTAGACCGGCGTGAACGCCGACAGCGGGTCCTGGAACACCATCGAGATTCGCTTGCCGCGGATCGCCGACATCGAGCGGTCGTCGGCGCCGACGAGCTCGGTGCCGTCGAGGCGGATCGAGCCGCCGATGCGGGCCGTCGGCGGCAGCAGGCCGAGGATGGCGGTGCTCGTCACCGACTTGCCGGAGCCGGACTCGCCGACGATGCCGAGGACCTCGCCCCGGCGGAGCGTGAAGTCGATGCCGCGCACGGCTTCGACGACGCCGTCGGGCGTCGGGAATCCGACCGTCAGGCCGCTGACCTCGAGGAGGGGGACATCGCCGCCGGCGGCGCGGCTGGTGCTGGAATCGGTGAGGGTCATCGGTCTCGTCCCGCCTTGCGGATCTTCTCGGGGGTGGGAGTGTCGGTCGCGGTCATCGCGGTCACGCGGCCGGCGGGCTTCGAGTCGACGCCGGTGCGACGACGTCGACGGCCCTTGCGGCCCGCGGTGGAGGTCGGGTCGAGGGCGTCCCGGAGGCCGTCGCCGAGCAGGTTGCTGGCGAGGGCAAAGACGACCAGGGCGCCGGCCGAGAAGTAGAACAGCCACGGCTTGGTCAGGGCGGCGTCCTGGTTGTTGGCGATCAGCGTTCCGAGCGACACGTCGGGCGACTGCACGCCGAAGCCGAAGTACGACAGGCCGGCCTCGGTCAGCACCGCCGAGCCGATCGCGATCGACGCGTCGACCACGAGGAACGACGCCACGTTCGGGAGGATGTGTCGCAGGATGATGCGGAAGTGCCCGATGCCCATGTAGCGAGCGGCACGCACGAACTCGCGCTCCTTCACGCTCAGCGTCATCGAGCGCACCACGCGCGCCGTGATCATCCAGCCGAAGACGGCGAGCAGGACGATCAGGGCGACCCAGCCGAACTGCCGGAAGCGGGGCGACAGGATCGCGACGATCAGGAACGACGGCAGCACCAGCATGAGATCGACGACGAACATGATGATCCGGTCGGTCCAGCCGCCGAAGTAGCCGGCCATCGAGCCGAGCAGGCCGGCGATCACCGTCGAGAACAGGGCCACGAAGAGACCAATCAGGAGCGACTTCTGCATGCCTCGAGCGGTCTGCGCGAAGACGTCCTGGCCGATCGTGTTGGTGCCGAACCAGTGCGTGCCGCTCGGCGGCTTCGAGAGGTTCAGGTAGTCGATGTGCGAGAAGCTCCACGGCGTCACGAGCGGGCCGATGAACGCGAAGACGAACAGCAGGATCAGCACGACGAGGCCCACGCCTGCCCCGCGGTTCGCGAAGAGGCGGCGGATGGTGAGCACGGCGCGGTTGGGCGACGCGGCGACCTCCTCCTCGGGCGTCTCGGGCAGCGTCTCGTCGTTCGACCCCTGCAGGAGGTCGGGACTGAATCGAGTCATGGTGTGTGCCTCAGCTCTGGGTGCGCACGCGCGGGTCGAGGATGGCGTTCAGGACGTCCGACAGGAAGCCGGCGAGCAGCACCACGAAGGCGCTGAACAGCGTGTAGGCCACGACCGAGTTGACGTCGTTCGCGTTGACGGAGTCGATGAACCAGGCGCCGAGGCCGTTCCAGCCGAAGATCTTCTCGGTGAACGTCGCGCCGGTGAGGACGCCGAGGAAGCCGTAGGCGAAGAGCGTCGTCATCGGGATCAGAGCGGTCCGGAGGCCGTGCTTGAGGATCGCCGGCCGTTGGCGGAGGCCCTTCGCCCGCGCCGTGCGGATGTAGTCGGCCTGCAGCACGTCGAGCATGGTCGCCCGCTGGTACCGGCTGTAGATCGCGATCGAGCCGAGGGCGATCGAGATGGTCGGCAGCAGCAGGTGCACGAAGCGGTCCGCCGCGATGGCGGCGAGCCCGCCCTGGAGGTTCGGCGTCGCCTCGCCGGTGAAGCTGATGAGCTGGAAGCCGAGGCTCGAGTTGAGCTGGGTCGCTCCGATCTTGAGGAACACCGCCGTCAAGAAGACCGGTGTCGAGATCAGGATGAACGACAGCACCGCCGTCACGCGGTCGGAGAGCTTGTACTGCCGCACCGCGTTCCAGACGCCGACCAGCACACCGAGCAGGATGCCGACGATCGAGCCCGCGAGCAGCAACCGGAGGCTGACGCCCAGACGCGGCCAGAACTCCTGGTTGACCGAGGTGTCCTGGATGGTCTGGCCCAGGTCGCCGTGCGCGAGGTCGCCGACCCAGTGCCCGTAGCGGACGAGGATCGGCGTCTTGTCGTTCACTCCGATGTGATCGAGCTTGGCGTCGACGACCGACACGGGCGGTGCCGGGTTTCGCTGGGAGTACTGGGCCCGGGGGTCGAACGTGGCCGAAGCCAGGAAGTACGTCAGCGATGTGGCGATGAACGCGAGAATCACGTAATAGACCAGACGCCGCGAGAGGTAGCGGATCATGGTGACTCACACTAGACGCACCCCCGAGCCGATCGCGCACGGCAAGTTTCCGACACGTTAAAAGATCGTGCTGTGAGTGCAGAAATTCTCAGGATCGGTAGGGTCATAGTCATTGCCGATTCACAACGCGGTTTCGCCGCCGGGGGCAGACACTCGGAATGACGGCGAAAACCAACCGCTGATCAGCAATTAGATCACTCTTGGAGCGCCATGAAACTGAAGAAATCTGCCGTTTTCGCCGCCGGGGCCGTCGCGGTCGCCCTGGTTCTGACCGGGTGCAGCGGGGGTGGCGGCGATACGAAGAGCACCTCGGACGGCAAGCAGACCCTGTCGTCCTCGGGTGACCAGAACATCCAGCCCGCATCGGCACTGAAAGACGGCGGAACCCTCCGCGTGCCGCTCTCGTCGTTCCCGGCGAACTGGAACTACGGCGAGGTCGACGGCACCCTGCAGGACGCCTTCGACGTCATGAAGACCATGATGCTGTCGCCGTACACGATCAACGCCAAGGGAGAGCCGACCCTCGACACCGACCTCGTCTCGAGCGTCGACGTCAAGGACGACCCGCTGACGATCACGTACAACATCAACGACAAGGCGCAGTGGAGCGACGGCACGCCGATCACCTGGAAGGACTTCGAGGCCAACTGGAAGGCCCTGAACGGCAAGGACTCCAAGTACCAGATCGCCGACCCCACCGGCTACAACCAGATGAAGTCGGTCACGCAGGGCACCAGCGCCAAGCAGGCTATCGTCACGTACTCCACTCCCTTCGCGGACTGGAAGTCGATGTTCAACTACCTCTACCCCGCCAGCGTCATCAGCACAGCTGACGGCTTCAACACGGGCTACCTGAACAAGATCCCCGTCACCAGCGGGCCGTTCAAGCTCAGCAAGATCGACAAGACCGCCCAGACGGTCACCGTCGTGCGCGACGACAGCTGGTGGGGTGACAAGCCGAAGCTCGACTCGGTCACGTTCCGTGCCCTCGACAGCGACGCCGACATCGACGCCTACCTGAACAACGAGATCGACGTCGTCTCGGCCGCCACCTCCGACCGCTACGACCGCGTGAAGAAGGCCAAGAACAGCGTGCTCCGCGCCGCTCCCAGTGCCAACTTCTTCCACATCGACATGTCGTCGTCGGGCATCCTGAAAGACAAGCAGCTCCGACTCGCCGTGCAGAGCACCATCAACCGCGAGGCGATCGCCGGCGTCATCTACGGCACGCTGCCCTACAAGGTGTCTCTGCTGAACAACCACATCTTCCTGTCGACCGACGCGGGCTACAAAGACGAGGCGGGCGACTACGGCAAGTCCGACCCCGACTCGGCGAAGAAGATCCTCGACGCCGACGGGTGGAAGACCGGCTCCGGGTCCGTCCGCGAGAAGGGCGGCAAGCAGCTGACCATGGCCGTCACCATCCCCGCCGGCGTTCCGACGTCGTCGCAGATCGCGCAGATCGTGCAGAGCGAGCTCGCGGACGTGGGCATCAAGCTGACGATCAACACGGTTCCCGTCGACACGTTCTTCTCCGACTACATCACGCCCGGCAAGTACGACCTGACGATGTTCTCGTGGGGCGGCACCGGCTACCACGCCGCCGGCGTCAGCATCTACACCTCCGCCAAGCAGGGACAGAACTATGGCCGCGTCAGCGACTCGGCCGTCGACAAGCTGCTCGCCTCGGCCATCACCGAGCCCGACACGACGAAGTCGAACCAGGACTACAACGACGCCGACAAGCTGATCTGGGAAGAGGGCCACTCGCTCCCCATCACGCAGCAGCCTCGCGTGATCGCGTCCAGCCCGAAGCTCGCCAACTACGGCGCCCGCCCCGGTGCGACCGACCTCGACTGGACCAAGATCGGCTTCGAGAAGTAGCCGACCGGCCAGCACGACCCGGAACGCCCCCGCTCTCTTCCTGAGGCGGGGGCGTTTCGCGTGCGGGTGCCGCGCCAGAGACGCCGCGTACGACGAACGCCCCGCCGTTCCTGCGTCAGAAGATCTGCGCAGGAACTGCGGGGCGTCGCGTTGCGCCGGCGGGGTGCGCCTAGGCGTTCTGCTTCTTGAGGCGGGCGGTCGAACGCTGGCGCGCGGACGCGTCGAGCTCGACCTTGCGGATGCGGATCGCGTCGGGGGTGACCTCGACGCACTCGTCGTCACCGGCGAACTCGAGCGCCTCTTCGAGCGAGAGCACCTTGGAGGGCGTCATCGACTCGAAGTTGTCGGCGGTCGACTGACGCATGTTGGTCAGCTTCTTCTCTTTGGTGATGTTGACGTCCATGTCGTCGGCGCGCGAGTTCTCGCCCACGACCATGCCCTCGTAGACCTCTTCAGTCGGCTGCACGAAGAACGACATGCGCTCCTGCAGGTTGATGATCGCGAAGGGGGTGACGACTCCCGAGCGGTCAGCGATGATCGAGCCGTTCGTGCGGGTCTGGATCTCGCCGGCCCAGGCGTCGTAGCCGTGGCTGATGCCGTTGGCGATGCCGGTGCCGCGCGTGTCGGTGAGGAACTGCGTGCGGAAGCCGATGAGGCCGCGCGCCGGGATGATGAACTCCATGCGGACCCAGCCCGAGCCGTGGTTCGCCATGTTCTCCATGCGGCCCTTGCGTGACGCCATGAGCTGCGTGATCGCGCCCAGGTACTCGTCGGGGACGTCGATGGTCATGTGCTCGAACGGCTCCTGCAGCTTGCCGTCGACGCGACGCGTCACGACCTGCGGCTTGCCGACGGTGAGCTCGAAGCCCTCGCGGCGCATCTGCTCGACGAGGATGGCCAGCGCGAGCTCGCCGCGACCCTGGACCTCCCACGCGTCGGGGCGTCCGATGTCGACGACCTTGAGCGAGACGTTGCCCACGAGCTCGCGGTCGAGGCGGTCCTTGACCATGCGGGCGGTGAGCTTGTGGCCCTTGACCTTGCCGATGATGGGCGAGGTGTTCGTGCCGATGGTCATCGAGATGGCCGGGTCGTCGACCGTGATGGTCGGCAGCGGGCGCACGTCGTCGGGGTCGGAGAGGGTCTCGCCGATCGTGATGGTGTCGAACCCGGCGACGGCGACGATGTCACCGGGACCCGCGCTCTCGGCGGGGTAGCGCGAGAGAGCCTTGGTGATGAGGAGCTCGGTGATGCGGGCGTTCTGCACGGTGCCGTCGGACTTCACCCAGGCCACGGTCTGGCCCTTCTTCAGCGTGCCGTGGAAGACGCGCAGGAGGGCGAGGCGGCCGAGGAACGGCGACGCGTCGAGGTTGGTGACGTGCGCCTGAAGGGGGTGCTCGTCGTCGTAGGTCGGAGCCGGGACGTGCTGGAGGATCGCCTCGAAGAGCGGCTCGAGGTCGTCGTTGTCGGGCAGCGAGCCGTTCTCGGGCTTGTTCGTCGACGCGGCACCGGCGCGGCCGGAGGCGTAGACGACGGGAACGTCGAGGATCGCGTCGAGGTCGAGGTCTTCGACCTCTTCCGCCAGGTCGGAGGCGAGACCGAGCAGGAGATCCTGCGACTCGGCGACGACGTCGTCGATGCGCGCGTCGGGGCGGTCGGTCTTGTTGACCAGGAGGATCACGGGAAGCTTCGCGGCCAGGGCCTTGCGGAGCACGAAGCGCGTCTGGGGCAGCGGGCCCTCGGACGCGTCGACCAGCAGTACGACGCCGTCGACCATGGAGAGGCCGCGCTCGACCTCGCCGCCGAAGTCGGCGTGGCCCGGTGTGTCGATCACGTTGATCGTGATGGCACCGTCGGTCGCGTGCTTGCCGTTGTAGAGCACCGAGGTGTTCTTGGCGAGGATCGTGATGCCCTTCTCGCGCTCGAGCTCGTTGCCGTCCATCATTCGGTCTTCGGTGTCGAAGTGCGCGTCGAACGAGTTCGTCTGCTTGAGCATCGCGTCGACGAGAGTGGTCTTGCCGTGGTCGACGTGGGCAACGATTGCCACGTTGCGCAGGTCACTGCGGATGGCAGTCGCCATAGTTGTACGTCCTTTGGAAGAGGGATTTGGGAGAAAGTCGAGAGGGGCGATCATGGCCCCGACCTCAAGAGTCTACCTGCCAACGGGTGAACAGCAGATTTCGTCCTCCGAGGGCTTAACGGGCGGCACCCCGCGAACCGGGGTTCGCGGGGTGCCGGACGAGGCTGCGCCTACTTGCCGAACGCGAAGTTCGCGCCCGGGATCGCCTCGAGGAGATCGCGGGTGTACTCCTTCGACGGATTGCTGAAGACCTCGTCGGTCGACGCGCTCTCGACGATCCGGCCCTTCTGCATCACTGCGACCTTGTCGGCCACCAGGCGCACGACCGCGAGGTCGTGCGTGATGAAGAGGTAGGTCAGGCCGAGCTCCGACTGGAGGTCGGTGAGCAGGTTCAGGATCTGGCCCTGCACCAGCACGTCGAGGGCGGACACGGCCTCGTCGAGCACGATCACGTCGGGCTTGAGCGCCAGGGCGCGCGCGACCGCGATCCGCTGGCGCTGACCGCCGGAGAGCTCGTTCGGGTAGCGGTTGATCATCGAGATCGGAAGCGACACCTGCTCGAGGAGCTCGCGGACGCGAGCCTGACGGCTCGCGCTGTCGCCGACGCCGTGCGTGATGAGCGGCTCCGCGATCGTGTTGCCGACGCTGTAGACGGGGTCGAGGGATCCGTACGGGTCCTGGAAGACCGGCTGGACGCGGCGGCGGAAGTTGAACAGGTCCTTGCCGGCCAGAGCGCCGACGGAGCTGCCGCCGACCGTGACCGTGCCGGATGTGATCGACTCCAGCTGCAGCACCAGCTTCGCGACGGTCGACTTGCCCGAGCCGGACTCCCCCACCAGCGCCATCGTCGTGCCGCGCGGGATCTCGAAGGACACGTCGTCGACGGCCTTCAGCTCGGTCGACTTGAAGCCGCCCTGACGGATCTTGTAGACCTTGGTCAGGTTCTCGACCTTGATGAAGTCGGGCGCCTCGTGCTTGGCGATCTGCTCGCGCTCGTGCGCGGCCTGGAGACGGCGCGCGTCGTCCGAGCCCGCTTCGGCGACGGCGTCGCCGTGGACGGCCGACGGAGCGATCTGCGACTGGATGCGGCGGCTCGCGAGGCTCGGAGCCGCAGCCACCAGGCGCTGCGTGTACGGGTGCTGCGGGTTCGCGAGGATCTCCTGCGACGGGCCGGACTCGACGACGCGGCCCTTGTACATGACGACGAGCTTCTCGGCACGCTCGGCGGCGAGGCCGAGGTCGTGCGTGATGAAGAGCACCGAGGTGCCGTAGTCGCGGGTCAGGGTCCCGAGGTGGTCCAGGATCCGGCGCTGCACCGTCACGTCGAGAGCCGAGGTGGGCTCGTCGGCGATCAGGAGCTTCGGCCGGGCCGAGAGGCCGATGCCGATGAGGACGCGCTGGCGCATACCGCCCGAGAACTGGTGGGGGAACTGCTTCAGGCGGGTTCCTGCGTCAGGGAGACCGGCTTCTTCGAGGACCTGGATGGCGCGCTTGCGGACGTCCTTGCCGGAGGCCACGCGGTTGGCGCGGATGGCTTCTTCGACCTGGAAGCCGATCGACCAGACCGGGTTGAGGTTCGACATCGGGTCTTGCGGCACGTAGCCGATCAGACGACCGCGGATGTCCGAGATCTCGGGCTTCGGCAGCTTCACGAGGTCGCGGCCCTCGAAGAAGATCTCGCCGGCCGTGACCTTGCCGGTCCCGGGAAGCAGGTCGATGATGCTCGTCGCGGTCGTCGACTTGCCCGAGCCGGACTCGCCGACGATCGCGAGGGTCTCGCCCTGACCGAGGGTCAGGTCGACGCCGCGGACGGCCTCGACGTAGCCCGACTGGGTCTTGAACCCGATGTTCAGGCCTTTGATCTCGAGCAGCGGAGCGCCCTTCACCACGCCGTTCGCAGCCTGGGTCTGAGTGTCGGTCGTGGTGGTCATCGGCGGGCCCTCGCCTTCGGGTCGAGGGCGTCGCGCACGACGTCGCCCATCATCAGGAACGAGAGAACGGTGATGCTCAGCGCGGCGGCCGGCCAGAACAGCGGCAGCGGTGCCGTGCGGAGCGTCGTGCGAGCGTTGTCGATGTCGCCACCCCACGAGACGGTCGTGCCCGGCAGGCCGATGCCGAGGAACGACAGGGTCGACTCGGCGACGATGAACGTGCCGAGCGAGACGGTGGCGACGACGATGACCGGCGCGATGGCGTTCGGCACCACATGCCGCAGGAGGATCCGGAACCGGGAGACGCCCAGAGCGGTCGAGGCCATGACGTAGTCCGTCGCTGTCGCGCTGATGACCGAGCCGCGCATGATGCGCGCGATCTGCGGCCAGGCGAACAGGGCGAGGATCAGCGCGACGGTGAGCGGATTGCGATCGGTGATCGTCGACATGACGACGATCGCACCGAGGACGGTGGGGATCGAGAAGAAGATGTCGCCGATGCGCGAGACGACCGCGTCGAGCCAGCCTCCGTAGTAGCCGGCGAGCGAGCCGATGACCACGCCGACGACGGTCACGAGGACCGTTGCGAGGATGCCGACGAGGAGCGAGGCACGGGTGCCGTAGATCACTCGGGAGAAGACGTCGTAGCCCTGGAACGTGAAGCCCAGCGGGTGACCGGACCGGGCCCCGGCGTTGCTGTTGGACAGGCTGTTCGCCTGCGGGCTCACGTGCGTGAAGAGTCCGGGGAACAGAGCGATCACGATCACGAGGACGATGAGGACCCCCGAGATCCAGAACAGCGGGCGGGTGCGCATGGAGTCCCAGGCGTCGCGCGCGCTGGAGCGGGGCTTCTCGGACTCGTCGACCGCGTCGACGGCCTTGAGCGGCGTCTCCTCGAGGTCGGCGACGTAGTGGTCGGGCGACAGCTGGCCCGGAGTCGTGCTACTTGGCATAACGGATCCTGGGGTCGAGGAGAGCGTAGAGGAGGTCGACGAGCAGGTTCGCCAGCATGAAGATGATGACCATCACGGCGACGAACGAGACGACTGTCGGCCCCTGCTGGAGCTGGATCGCCTTGTAGACGGTTCCTCCGACGCCCTGGATGTTGAAGATTCCCTCGGTGACGATGGCGCCGACCATGAGCGATCCGATGTCGACGCCCAGGTAGGTGACGACGGGGACCAGGGAGTTGCGCAGGATGTGGACCGAGATCACGCGACGGCGCGGAAGGCCCTTCGCTGTGGCGGTTCGCACGAAGTCGGCGCTCATGTTCTCGGAGACCGAGGCCCGAGTGAGGCGGACGATGTAGGCGAACGAGACCGTGGCCAGCACGATCGCCGGCAGGACGAGGTCGCCCCAGGGCGCTTCGGGACTCACCGTGACCGCGAAGAGGCCCCACTTGATGCCGAGGAAGAACTGGAGCAGGAAGCCGACGACGAAGGTCGGGACCGAGATCAGCAGCAGGCTGACGACGAGCGCCGAGTTGTCGAAGATCTTGCCTTTGCGCAGACCCGAGATCAGACCGACCAGGATGCCGGCGACGGCCTCGAAGAGGAGGGCCAGCATCGAGAGTCGGAAGGTGATGGGGAAGGCCTGCTTGAGCTGGTCGATGACCGGGATGCCCGAGAAGGTGGTGCCGAGGTTGCCCTGGAAGAGGTGCCCGATGTAGATCAGGTACTGGACGATGAACGGCTTGTCCAGGTTGAACTGAGCACGGATCTCGGCGATGACCTGAGGGCTGGGCTGCTTGTCGCCGTACAGTGCTGCGACCGGATCGCCTGGCAGGGCGAAGACCATGAAGTAGATGAGGAACGTCGCCCCGAAGAAGACGGGGATCAGTTGGAGGAGGCGCTTGCCGATGTACCAGAGCATCAGTCGTCCTCCCCGGTCTGCGAAAGCAAGAGGTCTATCTGCGAAGTCATTCGTGTCGCAATCATGGGGAATGGAGGGAACTCACCAAAAGGTCCGGGGTGAGAAACCCACCCCGGACCCTTCAGTTGTTTGTAGTGAGGTTACGCGAACTGGCTAGTTCTTGGTGACCGCGTAGTACAGCGGCGTGGAGTCCCAGCCGAACTTGACGTTGGACACCTTGGTGCTCCAGACGCCGACCTCGTTCGAGTACCACAGCGGGATGGCGGGGAGGTCCTGGAAGAGGACGGTCTGCGCCTGCTGGTAGATCTTGTTGGCGTCCGCGACCGTGGCCTGCGAGCTGCCCTTCTTGACGAGGGCGTCGAACTCGGAGCTCGAGTACTTGCCGTCGTTCGACGATGCACCCGTGACGTACAGCGGGGCGAGGAAGTCGTTCAGCGACGGGTAGTCGGCCTGCCAGCCAGAGCGGAAGGCACCGCTGGTCTTGCCACCCGCGACGTCATCGCGGAATCCGCCGAACGTCGGGTACGACTGGCCAGCGGCCTTGATGCCGAGCACGTTGGTGATGCCGTTGGTGACTGCGTCGACCCAGCCCTTGTGGCCGCCGTCGGCGTTGTACGCGATGGTGAAGGTGCCGGTGAACGGCGAGATCGCGTCAGCTTCCTTCCACAGCTCCACAGCCTTCGACTTGTTGTAGTTCAGGACGTCGTTGCCCTCGACGTCAGCCGAGTAGCCGTCGATCACCGGGGTGGTGAAGTCCTTGGCGGGCGTGCGGGTGCCCTGGAAGATCACCTTGGTGATCTGCGAGCGGTCGATTGCGAGGGAGATCGCCTCGCGACGCAGCTTGCCTTCTTTGTCTTCCTTGAAGTGAGCGAGGTTGCTCGGAATCGTGAAGGACTGGAAGATCGCGGCAGGCGAGTTGGAGAAGTGGTCCGGGAAGTCGGACTGGTACGTGGCGAAGTTGGCGTCCGGCACGGTGTCGTCGATGTCGAGGTTGCCGGCCTGCGCGTCAGCGTAGGCGGAGTCGAGACCGGTGTAGAAGGAGAAGTTCAGTCCGCCGTTGACGGGCTTGCGCGAGCCGGCGTAGTCCTTGTTGGTCACGAGGTCGATGCCCACGTTGTGCTTCCACGCGGTGGCCGACTTGAGCTTGTAGGGGCCGTTGCCGATCGGGTCCTGACCGAAGGCCTTGGTGTCCTTGTAGAAGGAGGAAGGCAGCGGGTAGAAGGCCGAGTAGCCGAGGCTGAGGGGGAAGTCCGCCTGCGGCGCGAGGAGAGCGACCTTGAACTCGGTCGGGCTCACGACGGTGAGGTCGAGCTGCGAGCTCTTCGCGCCGTCATAGCCCTTGAAGTTCGCGAAGAAGGACGACGCGGTCTGAGCGTTCTTGAGGTCGGCCGCCCAGGCCCACGCCTTCGTGAACGACTCGGCGGTGACCTTCGTGCCGTCGGTGAAGGTCCAGTCGTCGTTGAGCTTGATGTCCCAGTTCTGCTGGTCGTCGGAGGTGATGCTCTTGGCGACCTCGTTGACGATCGCGCCCTTGGCGTCGTAGCTGACCAGTCCGTCGAAGAGCTGCGTGACGATCCTGCCGCCGCCGGTCTCGGTGGTGTCGGACGGGATGAGCGGCTTCTGCGGCTCGGTTCCGTTGGCCGAGATGATCGCGGTCGCGTCGCCGGCCGCGGCCGACTTCGTCGCCGAGTCGCCGCCGGACGAGCTGCAACCGGCGAGGACCATGCTGGCCGCACCCACGATCGCAATGGCGCCGAAGAGCGGGCGCAGACGCTTACCAGTGATTTTCACTGAATGTTCCTCCTGATGGAATGTGACGCACACGAGCCAACGCGCAAGGGGCACGCCGAACGGCTCTGGATAAGAAGACCATAAGTAAACGGTTGCGAAACGCCAAACCGCGAACCAAAGCGTTACGACTTGGAAACACGCGGAGCGCATTTGTTGCGAAGTCGGTCAGTTCCTTGCGTGGATTCGCATTTACGCGCAACAATCCGTCATTTCAGGGAGTATGCAGGTGCGCCCAAGCTTCGCAACTTCCCCGTCATCGTCTGACATCATGGGCCGGTGCCGATCCGCCAGCCGCTGCCATTCCGCCGACCGCTGCCGTTCCCTGTGGCCGAACCGCTGGGCTCCGGAAACACGCGCGGGCGGGTCCGAGCCGAGATCCTCATCGTCCTCGCCCTGTCGCTCGGGGCCAGCGCGGTGTACTCCGTCGTTCAGATCCTCGACCTCCTGACCCGGTCGGCTCCCCTGTCGAACCAGACCGCGCAGCTGAACACCTCGCTCGACAGCCGCGAGATCTTCGACTTCATCTACCAGGTGCTCGGCAACGGCTTCGACCTCGTGCCCGTCGTGCTGGTCGGCTTCCTTCTCTGGAAGACCGCCAGGCCCCACCTCGGGCGTCTCGGCGTCGACTTCTCGCGCTTCGGCAGAGACGCCCTGCTCGGCGCGGCCCTCGCCCTCTCGATCGGCATCCCGGGGCTGGCGCTGTACTTCGCCGGCCGCGCCATCGGGATCACCGTCGACGTCGTTCCCACGAACCTCGCCGCCCACTGGTGGACAGTGCCCGTGCTGCTCTTCTCGGCTCTCCGCTCGGGCATCACCGAGGAGGTCATCGTCGTGGCCTACCTCTTCGCTCGGCTCAAAGATCTGTCGTGGCGGCCGCTCTGGATCCTGCTCGCCGCCGCTCTGCTCCGCGGCACTTACCACCTGTACCAGGGCTTCGGCGCGTTCATCGGCAACGCAGTAATGGGCCTCGTCTTCGGCTGGCTCTACATGCGCTTCGGCAGGATCCTGCCCCTCGTCATCGCGCACTTCCTGATGGATGCGGCGGTGTTCGTCGGCTACCCCTGGGCGGCGGCCGCCTTCCCCGCCCTCTTCGGCAGCTGACACCGCTTTCGCCTCGTGACGCCGGTTATCGCCGGTGTCGCGCGGCGAAAGCGGTGTCGCCCATCGAGTCGGGCGCGCGTCGCTCGGAGCGGTGAGATGCAAGGCGGAGCCCCGGGGGCTATAGCGGAGCTATGCCCCCGGGGCGACAACGTGGCAGATTGCCGCCCCGAGCCTCGCGCGGCGCTAGGCGAAGGCCTCGACCGGTGGGCACGCGCAGAACAGGTTGCGGTCGCCGTAGGCCTGGTCGATACGGCGCACGGGCGGCCAGTACTTCGAGCGGACGAGCGAGCGCACGGGGTAGACGGCCTCCTCACGGCTGTAGGCCTCCGACCACTCGCCGAGGATGACCGACTCGGCCGTGTGCGGGGCGCCGCGCAGCGGTGAGGCGTCGGCTGCCCACTCCCCCGCGCCGACCCGGTCGGCCTCCTCCCTGATGGCGATCATCGCGTCGACGAATCGGTCGATCTCGGCGAGGTCCTCGCTCTCGGTCGGCTCGACCATGAGCGTGCCCGCGACCGGGAACGACATCGTCGGCGCGTGGAACCCGTAGTCGATCAGGCGCTTTGCCACGTCGTCGACGGTCACACCGGTGGCGTCGCGGAGGGGCCGCAGGTCGAGGATGCACTCGTGCGCGACGAGTCCGCCCTCGCCCGAGTAGAGCACCGGGTAGTGGTCGCGGAGGCGCGCAGCCACGTAGTTCGCGGCGAGCACGGCGGCTCCGGTGGCCTCGGTGAGGCCCCGGGTGCCCATCATGCGCACGTAGGCCCACGAGATCGGCAGGATGCTGGGCGAGCCGTACGGCGCCGCCGAGACCGGGACACCGGCGTGGGCGAGCCGCTCCGCGGAGACGCTCCCCGGCCGCCGGTCGGCCTGCTGCGCCAGCGGGTGCCCCGGCAGGAACGGCGCGAGGTGCGCCTTGGCCGCGACCGGGCCGACGCCGGGGCCGCCCCCGCCGTGCGGGATGCAGAACGTCTTGTGGAGGTTCAGGTGCGACACGTCGCCGCCGAACTCGCCGAAGCGCGCGTAGCCGAGCAGCGCGTTGAGGTTGGCGCCGTCGACGTAGACCTGGCCGCCGGCCGAGTGCACGGCGTCGGTGATCTCGCGGATGTCGTGCTCGTACACGCCGTGCGTGGACGGGTACGTGATCATGAGGGCGGCCAGTTCCTGCGCGTGCTCCGACACCTTCGCTCGGAGGTCGGGCAGGTCGACGTTGCCGAGCTCGTCGCACGCGACCACCACGACACGGAGCCCCGCGAGCACGGCGCTGGCGGCGTTGGTGCCGTGCGCCGACTGCGGGATCAGGCAGACCGTGCGCGCGTCGTCACCGCGCGAGAGGTGGTAGCCGCGGATCGCGAGCAGCCCGGCGAGCTCGCCCTGACTGCCGGCGTTGGGCTGCAGCGAGACGGTGTCGTAGCCGGTGACCTCGGCGAGCCAGCCCTCGAGCTGCCCGATGAGGCCGAGGTAGCCCTCGACGTCGGAGGTCGGCGCGAACGGGTGGATGTTCGCGAACTCCGGCCAGGTCACGGCCGCCATCTCGGTCGCCGCGTTGAGCTTCATGGTGCACGAGCCGAGCGGGATCATGCCGCGGTCGAGCGCGTAGTCCTTGTCGGCGAGGTGCTTGAGGTACCGCATCATGCTGGTCTCGCTGCGGTGCGTCCTGAAGACGGGGTGGGTCAGGTAGTCGCTGGTGCGCAGGAACTCGCCCGCCAGCGGCGACTCCGCCCCCGCGGGCACCTCGAACCCGAGCACCTCGCCCAGGGCGGCGAGGTCGTCCGCCGTCGTCGTCTCGTCGGTCGAGATCGCCACCGTGTCGGCGTCGACCTCGAGCAGCAGGTAGCCCCTGTCGTGGGCCGCGGCGACGATGTCGTGCGCGCGACCCGGCACCGTCAGGGTCACCGTGTCGAAGAACACGTCGGAACCGGTGGCGAGCCCTGCGGCTTTCGCCGCCGAGCTCAGGTCGACGGCGTGCTGGTGCGTCCGCCCGGCGATGTGCTTCAGCCCCCACGGCCCGTGGTAGACCGCGTACATCGAGGCCATGACGGCGAGCAGCACCTGCGCGGTGCAGATGTTCGAGGTGGCCTTCTCGCGGCGGATGTGCTGCTCGCGCGTCTGCAGGCTGAGGCGGTAAGCGGGGTTGCCGACGGCGTCCTGCGAGACGCCGACGAGGCGCCCCGGCAGCTGCCGCTCGAGGCCGGTGCGGACGGCCATGTAGCCGGCGTGCGGGCCGCCGAAGCCCATCGGCACGCCGAAGCGCTGAGAGGTGCCGACGGCGACGTCGGCGCCGAACTCGCCGGGGGCGACGAGCAGCGTGAGGGCGAGGAGGTCGGCGGCGACGACGGCGAGTCCGCCGCTCTCGTGCAGCCGGTCGACGATCGCGGCTGGGCTCCACACGCGGCCGGAGGCGCCGGGGTACTGCACGAAGCCGCCGAAGGCCTCGGGCACGTCGGCCGGGTCGACGGACGCGAGCGGCAGCTCGACGAGGCGGATGCCGACGGCGGCCGCGCGGCCGGCGAGGAGCGCCTTCGTCTGCGGGAGGGCGTCGGAGTCGACGACGAACACGTCGGAGGACGCCTTCGAGGCGCGGCGCGCCAGCAGCATGCCCTCGACGACGGCCGTGCCCTCGTCGAGCATGGAGGCGTTCGCCGTCGTCAGGCCGGTCAGCTCGGAGACCATCGTCTGGAAGTTGATGAGCGCCTCGAGGCGGCCCTGCGAGATCTCGGGCTGATAGGGCGTGTACGCGGTGTACCAGCTGGGGTTCTCGAGCACGTTCCGCTGGATGACGGCGGGCGTGATGGTGCCGTAGTAGCCGAGGCCCAGGAAGGAGCGGCTGACCGTGTTGCGCCGTGCGATCTGGCGGAGCTCGGCGAGGGTCTCCTCTTCGGAGGCGGGCTCGGGCAGCGACGTCGAGTCGAGGGCTGCCGCGCGGATGCTGTCGGGGACGGCCGTGCGGACCAGCTCGTCGACGCTCGCGTGGCCGGTGACGGCCAGCATCTGCGCCTGCGCCTCGGGCGTGGTGCCGATGTGGCGGTCGACGAACCCGCTCGCCGCGGTGCCGGGGATCAGGCCGCTCATTCGGCGGTCAGGGCGACGTACTCGTCGCGCGAGAGGAGGGCCGGGAGGTCGCCGGAGAGCGTGATCTTCACGAGCCAGCCGTCGCCGAACGGCGCCGAGTTGACCAGGTCGGGGCTGTCGACGACGGCGTCGTTGATCTCGGTGACGGTGCCGAGCACCGGCGCGAAGAGCTCGCCGACCGACTTCGTCGACTCGATCTCGCCGACGACCTTGCCTGCCTCGACGGCGGTGCCCACGGCGGGGAGGTCGACGTAGACGACGTCGCCGAGCTTGTCGGCGGCGTAGTCGGTGATCCCGACGGTCGCGGTGTCGCCGTCGATCAGGAGCCACTCGTGCTCGGCGGTGTACTGGAGGGAGGTGAGGTCTGACACGGTCGGCACCTTTCAGGAGCGCTTGTAGAAGGGGAGCGCGACGACGGTCGCGGGGATCGTGGTGCCGCGGACGTCGACGCCGAGCGTCGTTCCGACGGCAGAGGCGGACGGGTCGACGTAGGCCATAGCCACGGGATGGCCGAGGGTCGGCGAGAGGGCGCCGCTGGTCACGACGCCGACCTCGGCGCCCGAGTCGTCGAGCACGGGGTACTCGGCGCGCGCGGCACGGCGGCCCTCGAGGGCGAGGCCGACGAGGACGCGAGCACCTTCGGCCGGCTCGACGGCATCGCGGCCGACGAAGACGTCTTTGCCGAGGTCGACGACGCGGCCGAGACCCGCCTGGGCCGGCTTCGTGTCGAGCCCGAGCTCGTGGCCGTAGAGCGGCATGCCGGCCTCGAGGCGGAGCGTGTCGCGGCTGGCGAGCCCGGCCGGGACGACCCCACGCGGAGCACCCGCCTCGGCGAGCGCCTGCCAGAGCGCGGGGGCGTCGTCGACGTCGATGTAGAGCTCGAAGCCGTCTTCGCCGGTGTAGCCGGTGCGGGCCAGGAGCACGGGCACGTCGTCGAAGGTGCCCTGCAGGGCGCGGTAGTAGCGGAGCTCGGAGAGCGGCTCGTCGGGGGCGAGGCGGTCGGAGGTGATCAGCTCGTCGAGCACCCCGGCCGACTCGGGGCCCTGGATGGCGATCAGCGCGGTGTCGTCGCTCTCGTCGTCGACCGTCACGTCGAAGCCGTGGGCGCGCTGCGCGAGCGCGGCGAAGGCCGCCTCGCGGTTGCCGGCGTTGGCGACCACCAGGAAGTCGTGCTCGTCGAGCCGGTAGACGACGAGGTCGTCGACGATGCCGCCCGCCTCGGCGAGCAGGAGCGAGTACTTCGCCCGGCCGATCGCGATCGACGACAGAGTGCCGGCGAGGGCGTGATCGAGGAACGCGCCCGCCTCCGGCCCGACGACGGCGATCTCGGCCATGTGCGAGAGGTCGAACAGCCCCGCGGCCTGGCGCACGGCATGGTGCTCTTGGA
This sequence comes from Frondihabitans sp. OV104, assembly GCF_057787745.1. NCBI lineage: Bacteria > Bacillati > Actinomycetota > Actinomycetes > Micrococcales > Microbacteriaceae > Frondihabitans > Frondihabitans sp. OV104. Next base: position 330,329 of record NZ_CM173541.1, on the reverse strand, counting down.
GGTCGGAGCTGTACCGGACCGGCATCTGCCAGCCGGCGAAGTCGGTGAAGCTGGCACCCGCCGCGACGTGGACGTCGTGAAGGGGGCTGAATCGGGCCTCCGGCGCGTCCGTGGCTGCGACCTCGGCCAGCAGGTCGTCGTCGCGCGGTTCGGATTCGGAAGGCAGTTCGGGTGCGTCGGACATCTCAGGGCTCCGGATGATCGAGGGCAGACGACCGCGGACTCGCAGTCGTGCTCCCCCTCTGTCATAGGCCTGAGAGCTTCACCGCGTCCGTGGTCGCGACTTTCACCGTGGGCGAGGAGCGTGCGACAGCGCGCTCCTGCTTTTCAGAGTGGCCCACACCGCGCGGTACGTCTACCTGAGAGATTGGCGGGGAAGCTTGCTCCTTCGGTGGCCGGCCGCATGGCCGGGCACTCTCCCGCGCAGTGGAAATGGCCCGATGTTCGATTGTGCGTGAAGCCTAGCAAGAGGCGCCGACACCCGGAGGTGCCGGCGCCGCGGCTCAGAAGTTCGGGATGCCCGACGGGTCGACCTTCTTCGGCGCGGCCGGCTCGCCCGAGCCTCCGGCGCCGGCGGCCGCCTGACCCTGCTCCATCGCCTCGAGCATGCCGCGCACGTCGTGGGCGAGCTGCTGCACGCCCTCGGCGAGCATCTCGAAGCCGGCGGTGTGGCCGGGGTTGACGACGAGGCCGGTCCCCTCGGGGATCGCCTGGACGAGCTCGGCGGCGGGCATCTGCACGGCATAGCCCGCGACCTGCGCGACCTGCTCGGGCACGCGGTCGATGTGCGAGAACACGGCGAGCATGGGCATGCCCTCGCGGTCGAACAGCACGGGCTCGAGCGCGTTGAGGTCGTCGGTCACCTCGGTGGCCGTCGGGACGACGATCAGCGCGTTGACGAACTGGCCGATGACCTCGTTCATGTCGCCCTCGCCGGTCTGCCCCTTCAGGATGGACGCCTCGAGGGGCGTGGCCTCGCGCTCGGGCGCGTCGGTGCCGGTCTCGTCGGTGCTCGTCTCGTCGGTGCTCGTCTCGTCGGCAACGGTCTCATCGGCCGCGAGATCAGGAGTCGTGGGGGTGTCTTCAGAGGAAGTCATCGCACCACTCTGCCCGGGATGGGGGCGGATCGCACAATTTCGCGTCGGGCGCTCAGGTGGTACGGCGGTCCGGAGTTCCTGCGCCGCGTGCAACAACGGAGGCCCCGCCCAGGGTCGGGTGGGTGACTGGACGCCCGGGCCCGACGACGCGCCGCCGCCTCGCGAACCCGAGGAGCCCCGATGCGCCCGCTCGTCCGTCGAAGCCTCACCCTGCCGCTCGCTCTGCTCGCCGGGGCCGTGGTCGCCGCGTGGCTGCTCATCTCGCCCGCCGCCGCGCTGGCCCTGATCGCGCTCGCCGTGCTCGAGATCGCGATGGCGGCCGACTCGTCGGTGCCGATGGCGGGGATCGCGTCGCGGATCCATCACCCGGCGAGACGCATATTCCTGTCGGTGGGGCTGGTCGCCGGAGTGCTGGCGATGCGCCTGATCCTGCCGCCCGCCGCCGTCGCGGTGTCGCTCGCCGAGTCGCCCGCCGACGCGGCCGCCGAAGCCGTGCTGCAGCCCAGCCTGTTCGCGGAGCACCTCGCCATGGCGCGCCCCGGGATCGCGGCCTTCGGCGCCGTCTTCATCTGGCTGGTCTTCTCGGAGTACCTCTTCAACGTCGACCGCGCCCCGCGCCGCGCCTGGCTCGGGAGGTTTGAGGCGGTGCTGGCCGTCGTGAGGTTCCCCCGGATCGCCGCCCTCACGATCGCTGCGGGCGCAGGAACTGCCGCCGCCCTCCTCGGCACCCCCGGCGAGCGCGCCGCCATCGCCGTCGGGGGCGCGACCGGCCTGGCGTCGTACCTCGGCGTCAAGCTCGCTCAGGCCTGGGCGAAGCGCGACGCCGCGCCGCCGTGGCGCCTGCACGTGCACGCCGCCACCGTCGTCTTCGAGCGCGGCCTCACGGTGTTCATGCTGTTCGAGATCCTCGACGGGGCCTACACGCTCTCGTCGCCGTCGCCGGAGTCGGGCCTCAGCCAGGTCGACCAGGCGCTCGTCGCCGCGGGTGGAGTCGGGGTCGGCGCGGTCTTCCTCGCCCGCCTGACGGCCACGGTCGACTCCCACCAGGGGCTCACGCGGCTGCGCTACCTCAAGGCCGGGGCGGCCTACGTGCTGGGTGTGCTGTCGGTGCTGCTGTGGGCGAGCCTCGCCGTGCCGATCCCGGCGGCCGTCGCCGGCTGGTTCGGGAGCCTCATCATCGGGGCGGCGCTGCTGTCGTCGCTCCCGCGTCGGCGCCGCGGGGCCCGTGCCGTCTCCCCCGCCTGACCCTCCCGCACCGGTCAGGGGCGGCCGACGATGAGCCGCAGCGAGCCGTCGAAGGACGGCTGGGTGCGCAGGTGCCCGAAGCGGGCGTCCCAGGCGCCGGACTCGAGGTCGGCCGACAGCCGTTCGACGAAGCGCTCCTCGACGCCGGGCTCGACGAAGCTCCACGCCGAGTTCGCGAGGCGCGCGCCCGGCTCGAGCAGCCGCTCGGGACGCCCGTAGTACGCCTCGCCGAACCCGTCGGTGCAGTCGAGCGGGATCGGCAGGCTCGTGACCGACACGTCTCCGCCGAGCAGCTCGGCGACCGCCGCCGGTGCGGGATACCGCGACCCCTCGACCGCGATCACCTCCGGCGCGTACTCGACGAGCCAGAACCGGTCGAGCGCGGCGGGGTCGCACGACAGCAGCACCACGGGCCCGCGGGTGACGCGCCGCATCTCGGCGAGGCCAGCGCCCAGGTCGCCCCACTGGTGGATCGAGAACGTCGACATCGACGCGTCGAAGGACTCGTCGGCGAACGGCAGGCTCTCGGAGGTCGCGTCGACGGCGGGCGTGAGGTCGGGCGGTCGGTTGGCGCGCATCGCCGCGCTGGGCTCGACGGCGGTCACGCCCGGGCGGCGGGGCTCGTACGAGCCCGCGCCGGCCCCGACGTTGAGGATCGTGGCGGCATCGCCGAGTTCCTGCGCGATGGCTCTCTCGATCTGCGGATCGGGTTGCCGGTAGTCGGTGTACCCGCGGCCGATGCGCCCGTAGTCGGCGTCGCCCGCGCTGCCGTCGATGGCGCGCTCGGTGCTCATGCCCCGACCCTACCGATCCGGCTGAGCTCGCCGCGCAAGCAGGGCGCGTGGGTAGGCTGGAAGCGTGAAGCCCCTGACCGAAGACGACATCCGCTCGTCGTTCGTGAACGCCATGCCGGGCGACCTCGAGCGGCTCCCGATCCCGGGTCTCCACGAGATGCTGTGGGAAGAGCGCGAGTTCCTCGGCTGGCGCGACAGCCAGGCCCACCTGCGCGGCTACATCGTCGTCTGGATGGACGACAAGCCGACGGGTCTCGTGGTCCGCACCTCGTCCACCTCGCTGCGCCCCGGCATCGCCGCGATGTGCTCGCTCTGCCACTCGCCGCAGCCGGCCACTCAGGTGCGTCTCTTCACGGCGCCGCGCGCGGGCGAGGCCGGCCTCAACGGCAACACCGTCGGCACCTACATCTGCGAAGACCTTGCGTGCTCACTGCTGATCCGCGTCGCTCCCCCGCACCTGAACCCTCCCGAGCGCATCGCCGAGCGCGCCGCCGGGCTCCTCGCGCGGGTGCAGAACTTCACCGCCGACATCATGAAGACGGCCTGAGCAGGATCTCCCCGGCGGGCTCGCAGTCTGCGGACGTACCCTTCTCGGAAGTTCGAACAGCGTAAGAAGGTCCTGAGATGAACAAGCAGCTCCGTTGGATCCCCGCGATCGCCGTGCCCGCCCTCGTGGTCGCCGGCGCCGTGGCGGTCCCTGCCATGGCCACTGCGTCGGTCAACCTCCCGCACAAGTCGGCGGCGCAGATCGTCGCCCTGGCGCAGAAGAGCGGCGGGTCGTCCTTCTCGGGCACGGTCGAGCAGACCGCAAATCTCGGCCTTCCCGACCTGTCGTCCCTCCAGGGCGCGCAGGGCGGCAGCGGCGACTCCGGCAGCGTGAGCGACATCGTCAGCCAGCTGTCGGGCACCCACAAGGCCCGCGTGTTCGCCTCGGGCTCGACCAATTCGCGCATCCAGACCCTCGACCAGCTGTCCGAGCGAGACGTGATCCGCAACGGGGACTCCGTCTGGGCCTACGACTCGTCGTCGAAGAAGGCCGTCCACGCGACGATCCCGTCCTCGGGCGACCGCTCGCTGCCGAGCGCCGTCCCCTCCTCGCCCACCGACATCGCCGACCAGGTCCTCGCGCAGATCGACGACTACACGACCGTGACCACCAGCAGCAACGTCCGCGTCGCCGGCCAGAAGGCGTACCAGATCACGCTCACGCCGAAGAACGACACCACCACGCTCGTGGGCGACGTGACACTAGCCGTGGACGCCTCGACCGGCATCCCGCTCCGCGCAGCCATCACAGCCGCGGGCCAGAGCGACCCCGCCTACTCGGTCGCCTTCACGTCGATCGACTACTCGACGCCCTCGGCGTCGACCTTCGCGTTCACGCCGCCGAAGGGCACCGCCGTCAAGACGATCACGGCCCCGACGTCGGCCTCGTCGTCGAAGCACTTCGTCCACCCGGGCGCGGTCTCCCGCGAAGACAGAGTCGCAAAGTCCGAGGCCGAGCCGACGGTGACCGGCACCGGCTGGTCGACCGTCGTGGGGCTCACGCTGCCAGCTGGCGACACCTCGGCGCTGAGCGGGTCTCAGGCCGGGATGCTCGATCAGGTCACGACGGCCGTCGCGGGTGGCCGCCTGCTCCAGACCTCGCTCGTGTCGGTTCTCCTGACCGACGACGGCCACGTCTACGTCGGAGCCGTCAAGCCGTCCGCCCTCGAAGCCGCCGCCGGCGAGTAACTGCGACAGGGGTGCCCGACAGCACAGCGCCGAAGAGCTCGGCGAGCACAGAGGCCGCCATCGAGACGACGGCTCTCACCAAGACGTTCGGTCGGCAGCGCGCCGTCGACGGCGTCGACCTGCGGGTTCCTCGGGGCAGCGTCTTCGGTTTCCTGGGGCCCAACGGGTCGGGTAAGACCTCGACGATCCGCATGCTGCTCGGCCTGACGCAGGCGACGAGCGGCGATATCCGCCTGCTGGGTGCGCCGATGCCCGGCGACCTGCGCCGGGTCCTCCCGCGGGTGGGTGCTCTCGTCGAGGGTCCGGCGTTCGCGCCGTTCCTCTCGGGACGCGCCAATCTGCACCGCCTCGACACCGCCGACCGCGACGCCCCGTCGGCCAGCCGCCGCGACAGAGTCGACGCGGCCCTCGACCGGGTCGGTCTCGGACACGCCGCCGACAAGAAGGCGCACGCGTACTCGCTCGGCATGAAGCAGCGCCTCGGTATCGCCGGCGCCCTGCTGATGCCCCGAGAGCTGCTCATCCTCGACGAGCCCAGCAACGGGCTCGACCCCCAGGGCACGCGCGAGGTCCGGTCGCTGATCGGCTCCCTCGCCGACGACGGCACGACCGTGTTCGTCTCGAGCCACCTGCTCAGCGAGATCGAGCAGATGTGCTCGCACGTCGCCGTCATGAGCGCCGGGCGCCTGCTCACCCAGGGCACTCTCGACGAAGTGCGGCGCCACGGTGTCCAGCGCATCGTCGTCACGACGCCCGACGGCGCCGAGGCCGCCGCAGTCCTGGCGGGGCTGGGGCTCGAAGCCGCGACGACGCCCGCCGGAGTCTCGGCCGAGCTCCCCGTCGACGACACCGAGCCCGAGCGAATCACCGCCGCGCTGGTGGCGGCGGGTGTGCGGGTTCGCGGGCTCCAGGTCACCGGGGCCACTCTCGAGGATCGGTTCGTCGACCTGACCGGGGAGGGGTTCGATGTCGCAGGCTGAGGCGCGGGTTCGGGGTGGGCGGCTCGGCCTCGAGTTCCTGCTGTCCGAGATGAAGACGCTGTTCCGCCGCGCGCGGACCATCGCCATGCTGGGTGCCCTGGCGGCGGTGCCGGTGCTGCTCGCCGTCGCCGTCCGCATCACGACCGGCGGTGAGAGCGGTCGGGGGCCGGCGTTCCTGGGCGACATCACGCAGAACGGGCTGTTCGTCGCCCTGACCTCGCTCGTCGTGGCGATCCCGCTCTTCCTGCCGCTCACGGTCGGCGTGGTCGCCGGCGACACGGTGGCCGGCGAGGCCGGGCTCGGGACGCTGCGGTACCTCCTGGTGGCGCCCGCGGGCCGCGTCCGGCTGCTCGTCGTGAAGTACCTCGCGACGGCGGTGTTCTGCCTCGCGTCGACTCTCGTGATCGTGATCGTCGGGGCGGCGATCGGGGCGATCCTGTTTCCGATCGGGCCCGTGACACTGCTCTCCGGTCAGACGGTCGGGCTGGGCGCCTACTTCGCCCGGCTGCTGCTGCTCGCGCTCTACGTGACGGTGTCGATGCTCGGCCTGTCGGCGATCGGCCTGTTCATCTCGACGATGACGTCGGTGCCGGTCGGAGCGATGGCCGCGACGATCGTGCTCTCGACGGTGGCGCAGATCCTGGGGTCGCTGCCGCAGCTGGAGTTCTTGCACCCGTGGCTGTTCACCGACCACTGGCTGGAGTTCGGCGACCTGCTGCGCGCGCCGATCTCGTGGGAGTCGTTCGGAGACAACGCGCTGCTGCAGGCGGGCTACATCGTCGTGTTCGGGTTCCTGGCGTGGGGCCGGTTCTCGACGAAGGACATCCTGAGCTGAGGGGCGGCCGCCCCGCCGCCGTCAGGCCGACTCGCGGCACAGGCAGAACGGATGCCCCGCCGGGTCGAGGTACACCCGGAACGTGTGCCCCTCTCCTTCGGGCAGCCCCGTCGCAGTCGCGCCCGCCTCGACCACGAACGCCTCGGCCTCGTCGAGATCGACCACGTCGAGATCGAGATGGCTCTGCTGCGGCACGGCCCCGTCGGGCCAGGTCGGTGCGACGTGGTCGGGCGCCAGCTGGAAGGCCATGCCCGGCGCGACGCCCTCGGCGGGCCGGATGGTGATCCAGTCGTCGTCGGCGTCAATGAAGTCCCAGCCGAGGATCGTCCGGTAGAAGTCGGCGAGGCCTGCGATGTCGGCGGCGTCCAGCACCGTCAGGTCGAGGCGGATCGAAGGTCGTGTCGTCATGCCCGCAGGGTACGCCGCGGCACACGCCGACGCCGATGGGCCAGCGAACTTCGACGACCCCCTATCGATCGGCGTGACGAATGCTCATACTTGCGATATGTCCAGCGCCGGACCCGAACCGAAGCGCGGGCCGTCTCGCCGGGCGGTCCTGATCGGCGCGGGCGCGGTCGCGCTGGCCGGGGCCGGCACCGGCGCGGCGTTCGCACTGCGTCCACCGGCCGCCACCGAGCAACCCGCCGAAGCGGCCGAGACGGCAGGGCGCCTGGCCACTCGGCTCCTCGACACCCCGGGGTTCACGGTCGCCCACCACGGCGGATCGCGCGACTGGCCCGAGGAGTCGCTGTACGCCTACAAGCGATCGGTCTCCGCCGGCATCAACGCCCTCGAGGTGTCGCTCGCGCGCTCGTCGGACGGCGTCTGGTTCGGCCTCCACGACACCACCCTCGACCGCACGTCGGGCACCTTCCACATCGACGCGGCCGACTACACCTGGGCCGAGATCAACGCGCTCCGCATCAAGCCGCCGAGCACGGGAACTCCCGGCCAGGCGACCCGCGCGTACGCGCGATTCGAGAGCATCCTCGACGCGCACGCGGCGACGCACACGCTCTTCGTCGACCCGAAGGCAGCCGACCCGTCACGCTTCGGCGAGGTGTTCGCGATCATCGAGAAGCGCGTCTCGGCGCCGACCGAGTCGATCATCGCCAAGGGCTACTGCACGAGCATCCCCTGGGCGACGGAGTCCCGCTCGCGCGGCTACCGCGGCTGGGGGTTCTACTACGCGAACGAGATCGCGGCCAAGCCGTCGCTGCTCGCCGACACTCAGGACTACTGGTCGGTGCTCGGCCTCGACTACGGCGGCGCCTCCGGCCAGTGGGCGGCGGTGCGGTCGATGGGCAAGCCCGTGATCGCTCACGTCGTGCCCTCCCTCGAGGCCGCGCGCGCCGCCCTGGCGCTCGGGGCCGACGGGCTCATGCTGTCGGGGGTGGCGGAGACCGTGCCGCATCTGACGGCGGGCGGTGCTCAGTAAGACGACGAAGCGCTCGTTCCTGCGCCCGCATCGTCACCTGAGGCCAGCAGCGCACGCGTACCCGAGACGCCGAGGCGAGTGGCACCGGCGGCGATGTAGCGGCGTGCGTCAGCGAGGCTCCGCACCCCGCCCGACGCCTTGACGCCGAGTCGGCCTCCGACGGTCTGAGCCATGAGCGCGACGGCGTGCTCGGTGGCGCCGCCTGCGGGGTGGAAACCGGTCGAGGTCTTGACGAAGTCGGCCCCGGCCGCCTCGGCGGCCTTCGAGACGGCGACGATCTCGTCGTCGGTGAGCACGGCCGACTCGATGATCACCTTGAGAACCGTGGGCGCAGGAACTGCCGCCCGCACCGCGGCGATGTCAGCCTCGACGGCGGAGAACTCGCCCGCCTTCGCGGCCCCGACGTCGATGACCATGTCGATCTCGTCGGCGCCGAGACGCACCGACTCGGCGGCCTCGAACGCTTTCACGGCCGACGTGTGCTTGCCGCTCGGGAAGCCGCAGACAACGGCGACCTTCAGCCCGCTGCCCTCCGGCAGGGTGACGGGGAGCATCGACGGCGAGACGCAGATCGAGTACGTGCCCAGGTCGGCCGCCTCGGCGATGAGGGCGTCGACGTCGGCGCGCGTGGCCTCGGGCTTGAGGAGGGTGTGGTCGACGATCCCGGCGACGTCGGCGGGGGTGGGCTCGGTCTCGTGGTTCATGCTCCCAGGGTAGCCGGGGCGGCCGACGCTCTTGCGCGAGGTGGCCGTCCGCGTCGCTTCGCGCTGCCCGGCCGCCCGCGAGATGGCCGTCTGCGTCACCCCGGCCCGAGCGCGCCGACGACAAGGGCCACCTCGCGCGCGACAGCGACGCGGCGCGGACAGCAGCCCCGCCGGCGGGCTGCCCGGCCGCCCGCGAGATGGCCCTCGGCGTCGCCCCGGCCCGGGCCCTCCGACGACGAGGGCCACCTCGCGCGCGCGAGCGGCCAAGCCACCACGGAACACCCAGGTCGGCCCGCGCACACTGGCACGGTGCGTGCCCTCCCGCTGATCGCCCTCGCCTCGTCCGCCCTCCTCCTCGCCGGCTGCACGGCCCCGCCGCCGACCGCGGGCCAGACAATGCCGACCGAGACGACATCGGCCTCGACGACAGCCGCCCCGACCGCATCCCCCAGCGCCGACGCCGCCCCGTTCCGCGCCCTCGAGTCCCGCTACTCCGCCCGGCTCGGCGTCTACGCCGTCGACACGGGCACCGGCCGCACCGTCGAGTACCGCTCCGGCGAGCGCTTCGCCTTCGCGTCGACGTATAAGGCCCTCGCCGCGGGCGTCCTCCTCAAGACGCAGACCGATGCCGAGCTCGACGCGGTGGTCCGGTACTCCGCGAGCGACCTCGTCGACTACTCCCCCGTCACCGAGAAGCACGTCGCCAGCGGAATGACCGTCCGCGCGATCATCGCCGCCGCCCTCCAGTACAGCGACAACACCGCCGCGAACCTTTTGCTCGAGCAGCTCGGCGGCCCGGCGAACCTGACCAGCGCGCTCCGGTCGCTCGGCGACGATGTGACGAACGTCGACCGCACCGAGCCCGACGTGAACACCGCGACGCCGGGCGACCCCCGCGACACGACCACGCCCGCCGCCATCGCCGGCGACCTGCGCGGCTTCGTCCTCGGCGGCACCCTCTCGCGGACCCGGGCGCAGGAACTCCGCGACCTCCTTCTCGGCAACACCACCGGGGCGCCCTGGATCCGCGCCGGGGTCCCCGCCGGGTGGCGGGTCGCCGACAAGACGGGGAACGCCTCCTACGGCACCCGCAACGACATCGCGGTGGTCTACCCGCCGACCGGCGACCCGATCGTGCTCGCCCTCCTCAGCGATCGCGGCGTCGAGGGCGCGGCCAGCGACGACGGCCTGCTCGCTGACGCGACGAAGGCGGTCGTCGAGCAGCTCCGCTGAGCGACGACGTCGGCGATCCCCATCGGATAGCGTCCGCCACCCCGGGCAGCCGGCCTTCCCTACGGGTGCCGGATCCCCTCGCCCGCGAGCACGGCCCGGTAGCCCTCGCGGAACGTCGGGTAGACGAAGCGGAACCCCGTCGACCGGAGCAGCGCGTTGCTGATCCGCTTGTCGCCGGCCCCGCGCAGTTCCTTCCGCGTCTCGTCGGGCGGGGCGACCTGGAGCTCGGCGGCCAGGAAGCGGAAGACGTCGCCGAGGCGCGCGGGCTCGTCGTCGACCGCGAGCACGAGAGGCGGCGCCGCCTCGAGCCCGGCGAGATGGACGAGGGCCGCGGCGATGTCGTCGCGGTGGATCCGGTTCGTGAAGGGCGACGCCTCCGGCACGGACGACGCACCGCTGCGCACCTGATCGATCAGGAACTCGCGCCCGGGCCCGTAGATGCCTCCCACCCGCACCACGACGGGGTGCGCTGCCCGCCGGTTCAGGAGAGCCTCGGCCTCCAGCAGCACTTCGGCGGTCGGCGTCGATGGCTGGGCCTCCGTCGCCTCCGTCACCTCCGATCCGTCGTCCACGCCGTACACGGCTGTCGACGACACCAGCAGGATCCGCGGATCGGCCTCCGATGCGTCCACCGCGTCGAGCACCGCTGCGAGCCCGTCGACATAGGTGGCTCGATACGCTTCCGGCGAGCGCTCCCCCGCGGTCAGAGCCACGACGATGACGGTGGTGTCCGGCGGGACGACGAGCCGATCGCTCCGGAGATCGAGCGACACGGAGTCGAGGGCGGCGGGGAGGAGATCGGCCCGACGTCGCACGGCGACGACGTGCTCGCCCTGCGCGACGAAGCGGAGGCCGACCTCGGTGCCGAGGTCGCCGGCTCCGGCGATGAGGATCGTCATGTCGAGGCGCCTAGGCCGCGGTGATCTCGAGCTCGCCGGCCTCGGCGCCCTCGGCGCCGAAGACGACCCGACGGGTGCCGACCTTCTCGGCGAAGAAGCGGTCGTGCGACACGACGACGACCGCGCCGGGGAAGTGCTCCAGCGCCCGCTCCATCACCTGGGTGCTGGCCAGGTCGAGGTGGTTGGTCGGCTCGTCGAGGAGCAGCACCGACGCTCCCGAGAGCAGGCACTGCGCCATCGCGACGCGGGCGCGCTGCCCGCCGGAGAGGTTCTTGATCCGCGACTGCAGGTCGGCCTCCGAGAACTGGAACATCGCCAGGAACCGGCCGACCGACTTGCGGGTCGCCGTCAGCGCCAGGCTGTCGGGCATCGCGTTGACGGCGTGGGTGACCGTGTCGTCGCCGTCGAGCTCGTCGAGCACGCGGTTGTACGACACGACCTTGGCGCCGGCCGACCAGGTGACCGACCCGCGTTCCTGCGCCTCCTCGCCCGTGAGCACCCGCAGCAGGGTGCTCTTGCCGCTGCCGTTGGCGCCGAGCACGACGATGCGCTCGCGTCGATGGACCTCGAACGACACGTCGCGGAAGAGCGTGCGGTCGCCGTACGACTTGGCAAGACCCTCGACGCGGCCGAGCACGTCTTTGACGTGCAGCCCGCCGTAGATCTCGGTGATGATCTGGTCGACGGGGCGCGGCGTCCGCGACTTCTTGATCTTCGCCAGCTCTTTCGACAGGGTCGTGCCCGCCTTCGCCGCCTTCGCGGCCTCGCGGCGGTCGGCGATCCCCTCGGACTCGAAGGCGAGCAGCTCGGACTCGTGCTGGTACTGCGACTCGAGGGTCTTGAGGCGGAAGGTCTTCTGCGTGATGTATTCGGCGAAGTTGCCCGCGTACTCGTGGAGGTGGAAGTTCTCGACCTCGACGATGCGGGTCGCGATGGCGTCGAGGAAGGACCGGTCGTGCGAGACGACGATCGCGCCGCCGCGGAAGTCGCGGAACCACGCTTCGAGCCACTCCACGCCCGCGACGTCGAGGAAGTTCGTGGGCTCGTCGAGCAGCAGCACGTCGGGCTTCTGCAGCACGAGCTTCGCGAGGGCCGCGCGGTTTCGCCAGCCGCCCGAGAGGTCGTCGATCGGGCTCGTGCGGTGGGCGTCGCTGAAGCCGAGCACGCTGAGGGCCGTGTCGATGTGGCGTCCGTACTCCCAGCCGTCGAGACGGTCCATCTCGGCGAACAGCTCGGCCTGGCGGTCGATGAGGCGCGTCAGCTCGTCGCCCGCATCGGGATCGACGGCGACGACGGCGATGCGGGCGTCGATGGCCGCGAGTTCCTGCTCGATGTCGGTGACGTGGGTGAACAGACCCTCGAGCTCCGCGACGATGGTGTTGGCGCCGTTCAGCTCGGAGAACTGCGAGAAGTAGCCGACGGTGACACCTTGCTCGACCGCGACCGTGCCCTCGTCGGGCTGCACCTGCTCGAGGATCAGCTTGAGCAGCGTCGTCTTGCCCGATCCGTTGCGGCCGATCAGGCCGACTCGATCGCCCTGCTCGAGCTTCAGGAAGGCCTCGCGGAGCACGGGACGGTTCTCGAATCGGACGGTGACGTCGTTCAGGCGGAGCAGGCTCATGGACTCAGTCTGACAGGGAACGTATCGGCCCCGGTGCGTGTTGTAGAGACCAGATACCGACCATTGGAGGCACAGTGTCGAACTCATACAGCAAGACCGACGAGGCCGTGAAGGCCCTGAACGCCGAGCAGTTCCGTGTCACGCAGCGGGGCGGAACCGAGCCGGCGTTCGATAACGAGTTCTGGGACCAGAAGGCGCCCGGCATCTACGTGGACGTCGTGACCGGCGAGCCGCTGTTCTCGTCGACCGACAAGTACGACAGCGGCACCGGCTGGCCGAGCTTCACGAAGCCGATCGCGGCTGAGAGCGTCACCACGAAGACCGATCGCAAGCTGTTCATGAAGCGCACCGAGGTCCGCTCGGCGACGGGCGACAGCCACTTGGGCCACGTCTTCCCGGACGGCCCGACGGCCGCCGGCGGCGAGCGCTACTGCATGAACTCCGCGGCTCTCCGGTTCGTGCCGGCGGGGTCGCTCGAGTCGGAGGGCTACGGCGAGTATTCGCACCTCTTCGAGTCGCCGACCACCCCGATCGGCTCATCGGCGCGTGAGACGGCCGTGCTGGCCGGAGGGTGCTTCTGGGGCGCGCAGCAGCTGCTGCGCCGCCGTCCGGGCATCATCTCGACGCGCGTCGGGTACTCGGGCGGCACGCAGGCCAACGCCACCTACCGGCACCACGCCGGTCACGCGGAGGCAGTCGAGATCGTGTTCGACCCGGCGTTGACGTCGTACCGCGAGATCCTGGAGTTCTTCTTCCAGATCCACGACCCGTCGACGAAGAACCGCCAGGGCAACGATGTCGGCGAGAGCTACCGCTCGGCGATCTTCTTCACGTCCGAGGCGCAGCGCGAGACGGCTCTCGACACCATCGTCGACGTCGATGCGTCCGGTCTCTGGCCGGGCAAGGTCGTCACCGAGGTGACACCGGCGTCGGACTTCTGGGAGGCCGAGGAGGAGCACCAGGACTACCTCGAGAAGGACCCGTACGGGTACACGTGCCACTACGTGCGGCCGGGGTGGCGGCTGCCGGCGCGGGATGCGAGCGTCGCGAGCTAGCGCGCGTCCTTCGCTAAGGAACTTCGAGGGGGCGGTCCTTGTCAGCGGTGCTGGCAGGGGCCGTTCTCCTTGTGGAGCGTGCAGGTAGGCGGCGATCTCCTTGCCAGCGTGCGCGCGGTCCTTATCCAAGGCAGCGACAGGCCCGCCCGCGTCAAGCCCGCACCCCCGCGACCAGCAGGTCGAGCAGCCGCCCGATCTGCTCGGGGTCGTCGCTCGTCGCCGTCGACTGGAACGCGCCGAGCAGCGCCGCCGTGACGTCGTCGGCCAGGATGCCTGCGCGCAGCACTCCCTCGTCGGCTCCTGCCGTCAGGTAGCCGTCGACGACGCCGTTGATTCGCTCGCGCGTCGACGGGGTCGCGATCGAGCCCGACGCCCAGCCCGCGCGGAGGACGTCCATCATCCCCCGCTTGGTGGCGACGAACACGGCGTACCGCTCCATCCACAGGCGCAGCGCCCGGTCGGCCGGCCCGGACGGCAGGGTCGCCGGGTCGGTCAGCGACGACAGCTCGGACTCGTACACCGCCTCGACGAGCGCCTCGCGCGTCGGGAAGTGCCGGTACAGGGTGCCGATGCCGACTCCGGCGGCCTTGGCGATGCCCTCCAGCGACACCGCTCGGCCGTCGGCGGCGGCGAAGGCATCGTGTGCGGCGCTCAGGAGGAGCTCGCGGTTGCGCAGGCCGTCGGCGCGCGAGCGGCGGGGGGTGGCGGGGGTCGACTGGGCGCGGGTCGTCTCGGCTGGCAAGCGGAGGCACCTCCGTTAATGCTACGGTGAACAAACCGGAGGCATCTCCGGAACAGCTTCATCTTCGCACACCACGAGAGGACGCACCATGACCAGCACCTCCACCGGCCGCCTCGGCGACCACACCGTCGGCCGCGTCGGCTACGGAGCGATGCAGCTCGAGAAGCTCCGTGACGACCGCCCCGCCGCGATCGCCCTCCTCGAGCACGCTCTCGCGTACGGCGTCGACCACTTCGACACCGCGGAGTTCTACGGAGACGGCTTCGTCAACGGCCTGCTCCGCGAGACGGCGGCGCGATCCTCCGAGGCCGTCGTCGTCACCAAGGTCGGCGCTGCTCCGAGCCCCGGCGGCCCGATCCCGCTCCGCCCCGCGCAGAGGCCCGACGAGATCCGCGACGCGGTCGAGGCCAACCTCCGCAGCCTGGGCGTCGACCGTCTCGACGTCGTCAACCTGCGCCGCCTCGACGTGGGCCCCGGCATCTCGGCCGAGGGCGATCAGGTCGTCGACGTCGACGACCAGCTCGAAGTGCTCGTCGGCCTGCGCGACTCCGGAGCGATCGGCGCCATCGGCCTCTCCAGCATCACCGCCGACACCCTCCGCCACGCGCTCCCCGCCGGCATCGTCTGCGTGCAGAACAGCTACTCCCTGATCAGCCGCGAGGCCGAAGACCTCCTCGACGTCTGCACCGCGAACGACATCGCCTGGGTGCCGTTCTTCCCGCTCGGCAGCGGGTTTCTGCAGGTGCCCAGGGTCGTCGACCGGCCCGAGGTGATCACCGGGGCGCAGGAACTCGGCCTCACCCCGTCGCAGGTCGGCCTCGCGTGGCTGCTGCAGCACTCCCCCACCACCCTCCTGATCCCGGGCCCCGCCACCGTCGCCCACCTCGACGAGAACCTCGCGGTCGCCGACGTGGTCCTGCCGACGTCGCTCGTCGAGGCGCTCGACGGGATCGCCGGCTCTGCCGCAAACCCGACCTAGGCTGGCGGCATGCGCATCGACGACTTCCCGGGTGGGCGCGTGCTGTTCGCCGACGACGACGGCCCGCCGCTCTCGACGGAGGGCGACGCCGTCGACCTCCTCGGCGAGGCGTTCGGTGCGGAGGCCGAGGTCATCGCCATTCCGGTCGGGCGCTTCGAGCCGGCGTTCTTCGACCTGTCGACACGGCTGGCCGGCCACTTCGCGCAGAAGCTCGTGAACTACCGCGTCCGCCTGGTCGTGCTGGGCGACGTCTCGGCGTTCGAGGCGTCGAGCTCAGCCCTTCGCGACTGGATCCGCGAGTCGAACACCGGTTCGAAGGTGTGGTTCGTGCGCGACGAGGCGGCTCTGGCGGCGCGACTCGCGGGGTGACTGACAAGGATTCAGGCCCTGGCCATCCTTGTGAGGCATGCGGCGCGACCGTCTTCTCCTTGTTGGGCGTGCAGATCCGCGGCCGCATCCCTGTGCGCCCGCGGGGCGTCCTCCGCTGAGGATCCCGCGCCTCAGAACCCCACGCGCCGCTGCTGCTGCGGCGGCGCCTCCGGAAACCCGGGCAACCCGAGCGACGAGAGGTCGGGGAACGGGAACTCCGGCACCGGCGGCACGTCGGCGTCGTTGAGGACGATGGGCGCACCTGGCGTCCAGAACAGCCATGAGGCGCTGCCCTCGGCGTCGATCAGGCTGATCTCGAGCGGCTCGCCCGCGGCTGCGGCCGCGGTGAGCTTGTCTTTCAGGTCGACGAGCTGCGACGACGAGATGGCGGTGCGGACTCCGGCGTAGACGATGTGCGGCATGGTCGGAGCCTATGCCTCGACCTGTGGAGGATTCTTCCCAGTCCGCCCAGGGCAGAACGATTGCCACTGGGCCTGTGGAGAACGCCAGCGGACACCGCCGCTCCGACTCCAGGATCGTCGGCATGGGAATTCGCTACTACGCCTATCCGGTCCTCGCCGACGACATCGCGCTCGCTCGCCAGAACCCTCTCGACTACATGAACAACAATCCGATCGTCGACCACGACGATCCCGACGACGACCGCCTGGTTCTGGAGCTCGACAAGTCCTGGCAGTACTTCCAGCGGCTCTTCGTCTGGCCCCACCGCTACCCCGACGACCCGTGTCTGAAGCTCGTGCAGGGCGAGGTGCAGTATCCCAACGGCTATGCGGAGGGGTACCGCTGCCACTACGCCGTGCTGGAGCCCTCCGAGATAGCCGAGATCGCGCTCTGGATCACTCACGTCGACAAGGTCGACGTCCTCGCGATGTTCCTCGCCTCCGAGCGTTGGCGCGGACGAATGGACGACGACGCGGCCGACCGTCTCCGCGAAGACGTCTCGTACGTGGGGCACTACCTCGAGAAGGCGAAGGAGTTCACGGCGCGGACCGCGGCGGCCGGCCACGGCGTGGTCTATCGCATCGGGTGAGCGGGTGCATCGGGTGAACTGGCGCATCGGGTGCGCGGGCGCATCGGGTGCGCGGGCGCATCGGGTGGACTGGCGCATCGGGTGAGCCCGGGGAGCTGCAGTTCCTGCGCCCGTGGCACGGGTGGGCGGCCTCGACGAGGTGCGCCCACCCGGAGGCGGCTACTCTTCGTTCTTCAGGGCGAGGCCGAGCGCGAAGAACGTCGGCGCCCAGTGGCCGACGAAGATGCCCCAGCGGTCGGACTGCGCCTTGTCGTCGGACTTCTTGCCACGCGACACCAGCCATGCGAGCAGGGCGATGATGATGGAGGCGAAGCCGCCGAGGTACATGTGCTCGCTACGGAAGCCGAGGTCGTGGACGAACTTGACGGGGTTCATGGTGGAGCCTTTCGGTTGAGATGGAGCAAGGAGTTGACCCCAGCACACTCCACCGAAGATGTGCGGCTCACCGGATGTACCCGGCGGTCGTCGCGGTCGCGCTAGTGCTCGCCCTTGATGACGAAGAAGGAGCCGCGGATCGTTCCGGCGAGCTTCGACTTCTGGCGCGCGAACTTGAAGCGCTCGACCAGCTCGTCGGGCACCTCCATGCCGTCGGAGAGCTTGATGCCGACGGCGCGCTTGCCGGCGTCGGCCACCGTGTACATGACGTTGATCGAGAGCCCCGACTCGAAGAAGACATATGCCATGCGCATGCCCTCGACCTCGAACTCGGTGACCTCGAGCGGCTTCGACGCGATCTCGATGTCGCGCTCGGTCTTCAGGATGTCGGTGATCCAGGCAAGCGTCTCGGGAGCCTCGTCGACCGTCGACGTGACGAAGACGTGGTCGTGCTTGTTCTTGAAGTAGCGGGCCTCGTTGGCGCGGAGGCCGGCGAGCGCGTCCGCGACCGGCGACGTCTCGAGGCCGGTCGTGGAGACGTTCACGAAGTCGACGGTGTACGGCATGGGGCTCCTCGGTGTTCTCGGTGGGGCAACGCTAGCGCGCCCCCGTGTCGCCGCGTTTCTCGAATCGCGTCGCGTTTCGCGCGTACCACCTAGGGCTGGCCGACGGTCTCCACGATCTCGCCGCCGACCTGCTGCACATCGAACTGGCGCAGGAACTCGCCGTCGACCTCGAACTTCGTCACGTGCCCCACCCCCGACGCCCGCACGTTCCCGTCCCGCGCGATCCGGATCGCGTAGTCCTCGTTCAGCACCGGGTAGAAGATCGGCTGCTCCGGGAGGCGCGGCGGCCACGCTGACCCTCCTGACTCGCGCACCAGCTCGAGCTCCTCGGGACCAGTCGGTCGCCACAGGGACACGGTTGTCGGCTCGTCCTGCGTCATGCCCCCACCCTGGCACGTCGTCTCGCTACAGATGCGAGGGGCGTCTCTGTCCAAAACAGTCCTCACGCCCGAAGTGAACGGTGGTGAGAAGCCTCACTCGGCGGACCAGAGCTCCTCGGCCTCGAGGACCAGATCGATCAGTTGACGCAGGAGACCCCCCAAGGTCGTCGACCTCAACAGGGTGTAGCTGTCGTAATCACCCAGCGGGGCGATCGCCGCCAGTTGCCAGACGGCTGCGACTGGATCGTCCGAGAGCTTGATGTCGTCATCTGACTGGGGCCCCGCGGCGCGAGCAATCAAGCGGCGGACAGCTGCTTCGGCCTGGTCCCGCAGGGGTGCGAGCTTCTCGGACCACTCGAGATCCGGCAGAATCGAGAGCTCGGCCTGCGGGTACGGATCCTCGTCGACCCAACGTTCGACTGTGAACCGCCGGGTCCCCAGGCCGACGATGAACAGGTCGTCGGCGCCCGCGGCGGCGCTCACGAGACGCGCCATAGTCCCGACGGAGGCGCGCTGGTCGCCACCCCCGGCTTCTGATCCGCGCTCGATGAGGACGACGCCGAACTCGGGTTCATCCTCGTCGAGCAAGCGGCCGACCAACGTGAGATACCGAGGCTCGAAGATACGCAGCTGGATGGGCACGAATGGGAACAGCACTGAACCCAGCGGGAACATCGGTGAGACGGCCATAACCCAGTGAAGCACCGCGGACGACGAGTTCACAGGTGCCCGGAGAGCGCTCGTCCACACCGCGAAGAACGCCTAGTTGTTGAAGCGGAACTCCACCGAGTTTCGCCACAAAGAAACGTCTCAATTGGCGCTTTGAATCATGCTCCTCATGACCACAGGGGACTCGAACTCTGCCAACCGTCAGGCACCCCGACGTGCGAGATGGGAACGATCTGAACCGTTGGGAAGCTCTTCATCACAGCAGGCACCAGTTTGCTGCGTCCGAGGCCCAGGCGGTCAGCAAGGAACTGGACGAGCGTGAGCTGCCCGAACGTGCGGCTCCAGTCCGTGGAAACCGCATCGAGATCGGGATGCCGGCCAAGTCGCGGAAGCTTCGGCGAAATGGTGTGGACGCGGTTGAAGAGACGTCCGTGATGGGCACATGTGTTCCGCACGAGGTTGAGGGCTTTGAACCAGCTGGTCAGCTGTGGAGCGGTGAGTCCGCAGGCATCGGCAACCACGTCTTGCGCGTCGCGGGGAGCGAACCCGTAGAGGTAGGTGAGGCTCCCCCAATCCAGAAGCTCTGTCGCCGCCCACACAGGCAGACGTCCTCCGTACTTCTGATTGTGATGCTCCACGAAGTCCTCACGGGATTGGGCGAGCTCACTTTCGTATCGCTGGGGACTGCTGAGGGTTCGGTTGACTCCAATCGGTAGGGGCATTCGCCCTTGCTGGAAGGATGTTCAACATGGTGAAGGCCTATCCACCGGAGTTCCGACGTGACGTGATCGCGGTCGCCCGCCGAGGCGAGGCATCGCATCGACAAGTCGCGAAAGACTTCGGGATCTCCGAGACGTGCTTGCAACGGTGGCTTCGAGTAGCAGACCGTGACGAGGGACTCGATCCGGCGTCAGCGTCAACCGCAGCAGCAAAGGCGGCCGAGCAAGCGGCGCTGAAAGAGGCGCAGAAACGGATCCGGCTGCTCGAGCAGGAGAACGAGATCCTGCGCCGGGCGGCGGCGTATTTCGCCCAGTCTCAACTCCCAAAATGAGTTACCCGCTGGTCCTTGACCTTGCCGCTGACGGAGTCCCCGTCACGGTGGCCTGCCGGGTGCTCGGCTTCTCCAAGCAGGCGTTCTATCGGTGGAGGAGCAACCCGGTCAGTCAGCGCGATTGGGACGACGCCCATCTCACGAACGCGGCTCTCGATGTTCACGAGGACGACCCGACGTTTGGGTATCGGTTCATCGCCGATGAGTTGAAGGCCGCCGGGCATCGGACATCGGAGCGACGTGTCTGGCGGTTGTGCTCCCAGCAGCGGCTCTGGTCGCTGCACTCGAAGAAACGCGGCCTGAACCGCAAAGCCGGCCCACCGGTGCACGACGACAGGGTCAAACGAGAGTTCACCGCTCCGGATGTGAACCGGCTCTGGCTCTCCGACATCACCGAGCACGAGACGGCCGAGGGCAAGCTCTACCTGTGCGCTGTGAAGGACGCCTGCTCCCGTCGGATCGTGGGCTACTCGATTGACCACCGAATGAAAGCGTCCCTCGCTGTCAACGCACTTCGGATGGCTGTCGACCGCCGGAGCCCGGCCGGCACTGTGGTCCACTCCGATCGGGGCAGCCAGTTCAGGTCCAAGACATACGTCCGCGCTTTGAGCGAGGCGGGGCTGCTCGGCTCGATGGGCAGAGTCGGTGCGTGCGCCGATAACGCTGCGATGGAATCGTTTTTCGCGCTCCTGCAGAAGAACGTTCTGAACCAGCGGAAATGGGCTACAAGGGAGCAGCTGCGGCTGGCGATAATCACCTGGATCGAGGCCAGCTATCACCGGAAAAGGCGCCAACGTGGCCTCGGCAAGCTGACACCGGTCGAGTACGAAGCCATAATCAACCCACAGGCCGCAATCGCGGCCTAGGAAACCGAGTCAACTAAACCCTCAGCAGTCCCCTGCACCCACCTGACGTACTGATCCCCTCGTCGCGCGGTGGGACCAAGCTTGGCGGGCTCGAGGTGAGCACAAGGGTCGATCCGCCCCAGCTCATGCCCCAGCAGCGCACGGACAGCCAACTCAATCGGCATCAGCGCGGTGAACGTCGCTGCACGGAGCCGGGCATCGAAGTCATAGAGAGCGACGACGTCACTGAAGCGCGTGCCAGGGTAGAAGTCATCCTGACGCCCACTCGACGACAGCTTCCGGAAGGGATACCAGTAGCCGCTCAGACGGTAATAATTCACCCTACGTAGGGTCGACATTGCGGAGTCGCGGTCGCCCACGTCCATGCCACGACTTTCGAGAAGCGCCACCTGCTCGGCATACGTTTTGTATGCCTTGACGTCTTCTCTCACGAACACCGCCTGACAAAAATGAGGACCGGCCCTGGACCTACCGAAGTAGGCGGAACCGGTCTTAGTGAGTTCAGCTTACGCGAACGAGACCTGGGCGGGCAACTCAGTCATCGACGACCAAACCGGACAACCGCTGCGGGTAGCCACCTCGCATGGATCCAGCTTTCCAGAGACTCAATTCGAGAAGCGGAACTCCACCACGTCGCCGTCCTGCATGACGTACTCCTTGCCCTCGATGCGGGCCTTGCCGTGGCTGCGCGCCTCGGCGATGGAGCCGGTCTCGACGAGGTCGGAGAACGAGATGACCTCGGCCTTGATGAAGCCCTTCTCGAAGTCGGTGTGGATGACACCGGCGGCCTGCGGGGCCTTCCAGCCCTTGCCGATGGTCCAGGCGCGGGTCTCCTTGGGGCCGGCCGTGAGGTAGGTCTGCAGGCCCAGCGTGTCGAAGCCGATGCGGGCGAGCTGGTCGAGGCCCGACTCCTCCTGACCCGTCGACGCGAGCAGCTCGGCGGCGTCCGCGGGATCGAGGTCGATGAGCTCGGACTCGATCTTCGCGTCGAGGAAGATCGCCTCGGCCGGCGCCACGAGGGCAGAGAGCTCAGCCTGGCGCTCGGGCGAGCCGATGACGGCCTCGTCGACGTTGAACACGTAGATGAAGGGCTTGGCCGTGAGCAGGCCGAGCTCGCGGATCGGCTCGAGGTCGATCGTGGTCGACGAGAGGGCCTCGCCGCGCTGGAGCGCGTCGCGGGCGGCGACCGCGGTGTCGTGCACGATCGGCTCGACGCGCTTGAGGCGGAGCTCCTTCTCGTACCGCACGAGCGCCTTCTCGACGGTCTCGAGGTCGGCGAGGATCAGCTCGGTGTTGATCGTGCCCATGTCGGCCGCCGGGTCGACGACGCCGTCGACGTGGACCACGTCGGGGTCGGCGAATCCGCGGACCACCTCGGCGATGGCGTCGGCCTCGCGGATATTGGCCAGGAACTTGTTGCCGAGCCCCTCGCCCTCCGACGCGCCCTTCACGATGCCGGCGATGTCGACGAACGACACCGGCGCGGGCAGGATCTTCTCGCTGCTGAAGAGGTCGGCGAGCACCTGCAGGCGCGGGTCGGGCAGGTTCACGATGCCGACGTTCGGCTCGATGGTCGCGAACGGGTAGTTCGCCGCCAGCACCTGGTTCTTGGTCAGGGCGTTGAAGAGGGTGGACTTGCCCACATTGGGGAGTCCGACGATCGCGATAGTGAGAGCCACGGTCATAGAGCCTAACCGGAGCCGGCCCGACGGGACGGACGGAGGGCCCGCAGGACAGACGGAGGGCCGACCGCGGGACCGCCCGCGTGGGTTCCGGCAATGTCGGCACCCCGTGACACGATGTCGCCATGCCACTCGACTACGTTGCCATCGACTTCGAGACCGCCAACTCGTCCAGTGCCTCCGCGTGCTCGGTGGGCATGGTGCGGGTCAGCGACGCCCGGGTCGTCGATCGCGCGTACTGGCTGATCAAGCCGCCGCCCGGGCACGACGAGTTCAGCGAGTGGAACACCCGCATCCACGGCATCCGGCAGTCCGACGTCATCGACGCGCTGGGCTGGCACGAGCAGCTCGACGACCTCGTCGAGTTCGCCGGCGACGACGTGCTCGTGGCTCACAACGCGGGCTTCGACATGGGCGTGATCCGCGGCGCGTGCGAGGCCACCGGCCAGGAGCCGCCGGCGTCCCGCTACCTCTGCAGCCTCCAGGTGGCGCGCAAGACGTACGCCCTCGAGTCGTACCGCCTGCCGGTGGCCGCCAGGGCCGCGGGCTTCGAGGAGTTCACGCACCACGACGCCCTGGCCGACGCCGAAGCGTGCGCGGCGATCATCGTGCACGCGGCGAAGCGTCACGGCGCGACGACCGTCGACGAGCTGGCCACGGCCGCGGGCGTCCGCGTCAACCTGCTCGAGCCGAAGCGCACCGTCCGCTTCGTGTAGTCGAGACGAGATGTAGTCGAGACAGGACGGCGTCGACACGAGACGGCTTCCAAACGAGACCGCGTCGGGCTCGCAGCGCCGTCGTCACCGCGTGACGCGGATCGTCCTCGACTCGTAGTCGGCGTTCCCATGCCCGTCGCTGACGCGCGCGTAGAACCGGTACACCCCAGGTGTCGCCGGCGCCTTGACCGTGTAGCGCCCGGGTGTCAGCTTCGTGGCATGCGCGGCCGGCGGGATCCCGTTGGCGCCGATCGCCAGGGGCGTGCGCGTGATCGCGTAGGCGATGGCGTCGCGGTCGGGATCGGTGGCGGGAGCCGCCAGGATGAACGTCTTGCCCGCCTTCACCGCGTACGTCGAGAACTTCATCTGCGACACCACCGGCGGCCGGTTCGCCCCGACGCTCCCACCCCACGCCTTGACGAGCGCGTAGTACGACGCCCGCTTGAGGTCACCGGGGCGGAGGCCGAACCAGATCGCGTTCTGGTCGGTCTCGTTCGAGTAGTGGAACATGGTGCCGCCCAGGGCGACGCCCGGGTCGCCGACGATGGCCTTCCATGCGGCGGTGTAGTCGGCGGCGGCGGCCGCATCGCTTGGCTGCGTCGGCTGACCGTTGCGGTCGGCGGGGACCTCCCAGTAGCCGTCCGTACCCGCTTCGGTGAGGATGTACGGCTTCGTGTACGTTCCTGCGCCCCAGGCCTTCTTTACCGACGTGATGCCGCCGTACGTGTTCAGGGCGAAGAGGTCGAGAGACGGGGCGTACTTCTCGTACGCGGGCCAGAACGACGTCTGCGAGTCGGTCGACGTGACCGGGTGGTCGGGGTCGGCCTTGTGGATCGCCTTCGCGGCCTTCTCGATGAACTTCGCGTAGGCGGCCCGCTGGGCGCTCGACGGGAGGTTCTGCATGACCTCGTTGCCGACGTCCCACATCAGCACGGCGTCGCTGTCCTTGTAGAACGTGACGGTCTTGGTGATCTCGCTGATCATCTGCGACTGGTAGGCCGAGTTCGTGGTCCAGTCCTGGCCGTAGTCGATCCAGAAGCCGGCGATGACGCGCAGGTGGTTGTCTTCGGCGGCGGTGAAGAGGTCGTGGGTGGTCGACGAGATGTCGGTACCCCAGTCGCGCACGGTGTTGGCGCCCATCGCGTGCACGTCGGGCAGGTACTTCGCCGGGGCGTTGACCTTGGGATCGTAGGTGACGCCCTTCACCGTGTACGGCTGATCGTCGACCGTGAGCGACCAGTGGCCCGTCGTGCCGGTGACGTGGACGCCCGTCGTCGCAGCGGCGGCGGGCTGCGCGGCGACGAGAGCGGCGGTCCCGAGTGCGAGGGCCGCGGTCGTCGCGATGGCACGCGCAAGCAGAGGGCGGGGCATGGGGCCTCCAGAGTGATCGGTTGACGACCACGCTACGTGCCGCCCCCTCCCCCGTCAGTCCCCCAAAGAGGGAACCGACAGAACCCCGCGCGTCTGAGAGGCGCGGACCGCACCGGCCGCGCATCGCCGATGATAATGTCTGAACAATCGCGCGACGGCCTCGGGCCGCCGCCTGTACCGGGAAGACTCGATGACCGAACACGATGGCGTGCTGCCGCCCGACCTCTTCATGGACCTCGACCGCTCGGGGCCCATGCCGCTCTACTTCCAGGTCTCGAGCCGCATCGAGAACGCGATCGCCACGGGAGTGCTTCCGGCAGGATCGCGCCTCGAGAACGAGGTCGCCCTCGGCGAGCGCCTCGGCCTGTCGCGCCCCACGATCCGCCGTGCGATCCAGGAGCTCGTCGACAAGGGCCTGCTCGTGCGTCGGCGCGGCATCGGCACGCAGGTCGTGCACGGGCCTGTGAGCCGCAAGGTCGAGCTGACGAGCCTGTTCGATGATCTCCGCTCGGGCGACCAGCACCCGACGACGCGCGTGCTGTCGCACAGCGTCCTCCCCGCCGACGAGCAGATCGCCGAGGCCCTGGGCATCGCGGTGGGCGATCCCGTCACGCACATCCGACGCCTCCGGCTGGCCGACGACGTGCCGGTCGCGCTTCTCGAGAACTACCTGCCGACGGTCGTCGCCGACCTCTCGGCCATCGACTTCGAGGAGTTCGGCCTCTACCAGGTGCTGCGCGGCCGCGGCGTGACGATGCGCGTCGCCAAGCAGACCATCGGGGCTCGGGCCGCCGTCGACGACGAGGCGTCGCTGCTCGAGATCGACGAGCACGGGGCCGTGCTGACCATGAGCCGCACGGCCTACGACGCGTCGGGCCGTGCCGTCGAGGTCGGCTACCACTGCTACCGCCCCGACCTGTACTCGTTCTCGATCACCCTCGTCGAGAAGTAGGGGAGCACTCGGACGCGCAATCTGCGGCGTTGTCGCCCCGCCGGCATAGCTTCGCTATTGCCGGCGGGGCTCCGCCTTGCATCTCACGCACCCGAGCACTCCCGCTGATGGCAGTCGGCTACGCCTTCGGGACGGAGAGCTGGCCGGTCATGTACTGGGCGACGCCGAAGCCGAACGACCAGTCCTGCGGGCCGTTCTCGACGTAGCCGATGAAGACGTTCTCGCCCGCGACGCCGACGGCGGCGAGGCCGGTGGCGATGCGGTCGTAGAGCGCCGCCTTCGTCTCGTCGGTGCGGCCGCGCTGGGTGACGATCTGGATCATGACGACGCCGTCGGTGCGCTCGAAGCCGAGCCCGGCGTCCTGCGCGATGATGCGGCTGGCGGGGAGCTCGGTGATGATCTGGAAGCGGTCGCGCACCGGGATGCCGTAGACCTCCACGATCGCCTCGTGGATGGCGTCGGCGATCGCGGTGACCTCCGAGTCGGGACGGCCGGCGGTGACGTCGATTCTGACGAGGGGCATGCGCGCTCAGACCCCCGGCACGATCACGTCGCGCACGAGTGCGTCGAGCTGGGCGTCGGCGTCGAGGAACTGACGGAGCGTCGTGACGGTGGCGCCGAACCGGTCGAACTCGGCCGGCTCCATGCCGTCGACGTCGTAGGCGCGGGTGAAGTCGGGGATCTTCGCACGGAGCGTCTCGATGATCTCCGGGTCGACCGGCACGTCGATGCGGTTCTCGGCGGGGATCTCGTTCGCGTTGATGTCGACCTGCCACTGGAACGGCGGCGACACGACGAGGTCTCCTCCGACGAGCTCCGACCACTGCATGTAGTTGCGGAACCCGGCCGAGAGCACGCGCGACGAGAAGCCGCGCTCGACGAAGACGTGGTGCGCCTTCTTCAGAGCGGCGACGCCGGCCCACTCCAGGTAGCCCGGATCGATGAGGATCCCGTCGCGCTTGGCGACGACCTTCAGCCAGTCGTCGAGGCGTCCGCCCATGATGGTGACGACGTTGCCGAATTCCGTCTTCTCCGGGTGCAGGGCCGCGGGGAGCACGTCGGCGGCCCGGCGGGCCAGGCCGCGTTCGAGAGCCTCGCCGACGGCGACGGCCTGCGGCACCGTGAACGACACGGTCGCGTTGATCGAGACGCCGCGGTACACGGCCTCCTCCATCGCCTCGATGCCGAGCTTCGTGGCGGGGATCTTCACGATGATGTTCTTCGCGAGACCCGAGAAGGAGACGGCCTGCTCGACGAGGGCGTCCTTGTCGCGGTGGAACCGCGGGTCGGTCTGCATCGACAGACGGCCGTTGCGACCGCCCGACGCCTCGAACGCCGGCTCGAGCAGCTTCGCCGCGCCGATCGAGAGCTCCTCGACGGCCTTCCAGCCCAGCTCGGACTCCCCCATCGTCGGGTTCTCGGCGGCGAGCTCGCGCAGGCGCGGGATCCACGTGCCGGGGTCGTTCTTGATGCAGGTAAGGGCGATGACGGGGTTGCAGGTGGCGCCGACGGCGCCGAACTCGGCGATGGAGCGCGCGAGTTCCTGCGGGTCGGCCGAGTCGTTCCAGAGGCTCGTCGGGGTGTCCTGCGCGGCGCGGAGGGTGCTCGGCCGGGTATCGGCGAGAACTGTCGTCATGAGATGTCTCCTTGATCGTGTGAGTCGACCGCGTGCCGGTTACGACAGCGTCGGGCGAGAGGACTGCGGGGTGCGGGTGGCGGCGATCCGGGCTGCGATCTGCTTGCGCTGGAACTTCGAGACCTCGTCGGCGTTCTCGTCTTCGGCGAACACGCTCGACACGGCCACCGTGTCGTCGCGGTCGAAGAATCCGAGGCCGCCCAGACCGCCGAAGAACTCGGCCCAGTCGACGTCGCCGTGGCCGATCGGCAGGTGCTGATGCACTCGCACGGGATTGCCGGGCGGGTTGGTGATGTAGCGGAGCCCGTGCGACCGGTGGTGGTCGAACGTGTCGGCGATGTGCACGAGGCCGATGGACTGGCCGGCCGCCTCGAAGATCGCCGGGGTCTGGTCGCCGTAGTGGAAGGTGTGGCACGAGACGAACGCCATGCCCACCTGCTTCGAGTTCAGTCCGCGGATCACACGGACGGCCTCCAAGCCGTCCTCGACGAAGTCGTCGGGGTGCGGGTCGATGAGCACCCGGATGCCCTCGCGCTCGAACAGGGGCAGGAGCTCCTCCATCGACCAGTAGAACTGGCGCTCGGACTCCTCCTGCAGCTCGGGCCGCCCGGAGAACTCCGTGTTGATGAGGTCGACGCCGAGACGGGCCGTGATGTCGATGACGCGCTTCCACTGCTTGACGGCGGCACGGCGCTCGTCGTCGGACGGACCCGACCAGCGGAGCACCGGCAGCACGGATGCCACCGTCACCCCGGCATTGCGGCAGGCCGCGGCGAAGGCGTCGACGAGGTCGTCGTCGGCCTTCGGGTGCCGGAAGAACGGGATGAAGTCTCTGTGCGGTGTCAGCTGGAGGTGGTCGTACCCGAGGTCGCGGATCTTCTGCGGCAGCTCGAGGAGCGAGTAGTCGTGGTGGAACGGCGTCGGATCGAGGGCGATCTTGACCATCAGGCCGAGACCGCCTCGCGGGCGCCCGTCTCGTAGAAGGCAGGCTTCTCGAGGGCGTATTCGACGACGACCTTCTCGCCCGACGACTGCGCGAGCACACCCGCGTCGGCGACGACGCTGGCGAGGTAGCCGTCCCAGGCCGACGGTCCGTCGATCTCGCCGCGGTGCGCCGCGTCGACCCAGCGCTGGATCTCGACGTCGTAGGCGGCGCCGAAGCGCTCCTTGAACGACGGGGTGACGCTCTGGCCGATCTGGCCCGCGCTGGCGACCTGGATGGTCTCGGCGCGGCCGATCGACGCCACGCCCGACTCGAAGACCGCGTCGGTCGTCACCTGGTAGCCGAACTGGATGTTGACGCTGATCTCGACGATCGCGAGGGTGCCGGACAGCGTCTCGAGCAGGACGAACTGCGGCTCGACCAGGCCGTCGGGCGCGAGCGAGTTGCGACGCGGCTTCTTGACCTCGACCGAGACGATCGGCTCGCCGGCGATGAACGGCACGATGTCGATCTCGTGGATCACCGAGTCGGTGATGAGCGCCGACTCCGAGTAGTTCGGAGGCGTGGACGCGTTGCGATGAGCGCAATGGAGAGCGAGCAGCGACCCGTTGGCTCCCGACCGCACGAGCTCGCGGAGCTGGAGGTAGCCGGCGTCGAAGCGGCGCATGAAGCCCACCTGGATGTGCGGTCGGTCGAGCTTCTGCTCGGCCTCGATGATGCGGAGGCTCGACTCGACGGTGTCGCTCAGTGGCTTCTCGCTCAGGATCGCCAGGCCCTTCTCGAGCGCGGGCAAGATCACCGGCTCGTGCAGGAACCCGGGGGTCGCGATGATGACGGCGTCGATCTCGGTGCCCGCGAGGGCGTCCTCGAAGGCGGCGAACGTCTGGGCGCCGGGCGCGAGGGCCGCGGCGGCGGTGGCGCGGGCGGTGTCGGGGTCGACGACCGCCGTGACGCGGGCGCCGGAGATGCGCTGGGTGATGCGGGCGACGTGGTCGGCGCCCATCATGCCGGCGCCGACGACGGCGACGCGGAGTTCCTGCGTGCTCATGGTTCTCTTCTCTCTCTGGTGCTCTGGATGTCAGCGGGACTAGTTGACTCGGGCGAGGTGGGTGCACCCGAAGATGTGCTCGCGGGTGCGCGTGGCGATGCCGAGCGGCAGGTCGATCGAGGCCACCGGGAACATGTCCTGCTCGACGATCCCGAAGATGTTCGAGTCGAGCTTCGCCACGGCCTCGATGATCGGGGCCAGCGCAGGAACTCCCTTCGGGGGCTCCACCATCACGCCCATCCCGACGGCCTCGCCGAAGGGGATGTCGTTCTTCAGCACCGTGAAGCGGAGGTCGGAGTCGACCTGCTTGAGGTGGAGGTAGCCGATGCGCTCCGGGTACTGCTCGATGAGGCGCACGTTGTCGCCGCCGTAGTAGGCGAAGTGGCCGGTGTCGAGGCACAGGTTGGTGAACTGCTGATCGGTGACCTGCAGGAAGCGCTCGGTCTCCTGGTAGGTGCCGACGTGGCTGTCGGCGTGCGTGTGGAACTGCTGGTGCATGCCGAACTCCTCCAGCAGCGCCTTGCCGAGCTTGTCGTGGCCGGCACCGAGCTTCGCCCACTGCTCGTCGGTCAGGGTGCGCGCCTCGAGCACCTCGTTGGTGGCATCGCTCCGCCAGAGGTCGGGGATGACGACGAGGTGCTCGGCACCGAGCTTGGAGGCGAGGCCGGCGACGTCGAGCGCTTGGTCCCACGCGCGCTTCCACTGCTCCTCGCCCTTGTGGAACCCCGTGAAGACGGTGCCCGCCGAGAGCTTGAGGTCGCGCTTGCCGAGCTCGTCCTCCAGCTGGTGCGGGTCGGTCGGCAGGTAGCCGAACGGCCCCAGCTCGATCCACTCGTAGCCGGCCTTCTGGACCTCGTCGAGGAAGCGGTCCCAGGGGATCTGGCTGGGGTGCTCCGGGAACCACACGCCCCACGAGTCGGGTGCGGTGCCGATGCGGATGCCCTGGGTGTCGGTGACGGTCATGACTGCGCTGTCTCTTTCGTGGTAGGAGGTTGTCGGGGTTCAGCCGAGGAGGGGCCGCTGCTTCGCCTGCTCGACGAGGTAGTCGTCGTAGGCCTTCTGCGTCGAGGGGAGGGTCGAGACCTGAGCGACCGGGACGTCCCACCAGCCGGCGCCGTCGGGCGCGTAGACGAGCGGGTCGCTGTTGATGTGGATCAGGGTCGAGGTCTCGGACGCCTTCGCCGTGGCGAGCGCCGCCGACAGGTCGGCGATCGCGTTCGTCGTCGGCTCGATCTCGATGACGTCGACGCCGTAGCTGCGCGCGTTCATCGCGAGATCGACCGGCAGGATCTCGGAGCCCTGGAAGTCGAGCGTCGCCTTGTCCTGCTTGCGATACAGGGTGCCGAAGCGCTCCGAGCCGACCGTCTCGGAGAGGTGGCCGATCGACGCGTAGCCGTGGTTCTGGATCAGGACGACGATCACCTTGATGCCCTCGGCGACCGCCGTGACCAGCTCGGTGTGCAGCATCAGGTACGAGCCGTCGCCGACCATGATGATGACGTCGCGGTCGGGGGCGCCGCGCTTGACGCCGATGCCGCCGGCGATCTCGTAGCCCATGCACGAGAACGCGTACTCGACGTGGTAGCCGAGGGCGTCGCGGGTGCGCCAGAGCTTGTGCAGGTCGCCCGGGAGCGAGCCCGCGGCCTGGACCACGACGTCGGTCGGGTCGGATGCCGCCTGGACGGCTCCGATGATCTCGGGCTGGCCCGGCAGCGCGAGGCCGCTGGGGAGGAAGGCCTCGTCGACGAGGTCGTCCCACGCGGCCTTCTCGGACGCGATGCGCGCGGCGTAGTCGCTCGAGACGGCGAACTCCGAGAGGCCGTGCGACAGCGCATCGATGCTCTCGCGGGCGTCGGCGATGATCGGCAGCTGCGAGCCGTGCTTGTAGGCGTCGAACGACGCGACGTTGATGTTGACGAAGGTCACGTCGGGGTCCTGGAACGCGGTGCGCGAAGCCGTCGTGAAGTCGCTGTAGCGGGTGCCGATGCCGATCACGACGTCGGCCTCGGCCGCGAGGTCGTTCGCCGCGAGCGAGCCGGTGGCGCCTACGCCGCCGAGGTACTGCGGGTGGTCCCAGTCGAGGGCGCCGCCACCGGCCTGCGTCGTGCCGACCGGGATGCCGGTCGCCGCCGCGAAGGCGCGGAGCTGCTCTTCGGCGCCCGAGTAGAGAACTCCGCCGCCGGCGACGATGAACGGGCGCTCGGCGCCGCGGATCGCGGCGATCGCGCGCTCGAGCGGGCCCTTCTCGGGGACGGGCCGGCGAACGTGCCATTCGCGGGGACGCAGGAACTCGACGGGGACGTCGATCGCCTCGGCCTGCACGTCTTCGGGAAGCGCGATCGTCACCGCTCCCGTCTCGACCGGATCCGTCAGAACGCGCATGGCCGACAGGGCTATCGAGAACAGCTGCTCGGGGCGGACCACCCGGTCGAAGAAGCGGGAGAGCGGCCGGAACGCGTCGTTCACGCTGATCGAGGTGTCGTGGGGCATCTCGATCTGCTGCAGCACCGGGTCGGAGACCCGGGTCGCGAAGGTGTCGCTGGCGAGGAGCAGCGCGGGCAGGCGGTTCGTCGTCGCGAGGGCCGCGGCGGTCAGCATGTTGGCGGCGCCGGGGCCGACCGACGCGGTCGACGCATACGTCGCGCGGCGGCGGTGCATGCGCGCGTACGCGACGGCCTGGTGCACCATGGCCTGCTCGTTGCGGGCCTGGAGGTACGGCATGAGACCGGGCTTGGTCTCGTGCAGCTGCTTGAGCGCCTGGCCGACGCCCGCCACGTTGCCGTGGCCGAAGATGCCGAAGATGCCCGGGATCGTGCGCTCGCGCACATCGCCGTCGACCGTCCACTGGTTGGCGAGGAACTCGACGAGGGCCTGGCCCACGGTCATCCGGATGGTCTGTGCTGGGGAAGTCGTCATCGACCTGATGCTTTCTGGTTGAGCGTGTGCGGCTCTGCGGCGGCGTACGGGAGGCGGGGGTCGGTCTCTTGCTCCGACCATTCGGCGCGGACCCACCCGTGCGCCGGATCGTCGGTGATGTTCCAGACGCGCTCCGGGTCGGGCCCGGCCATCACGTTCAGGTAGTACAGGTCGTAGCCCGGGGCGGCCACGGCAGGGCCGTGGTAGCCGAAGGGCACCAGCGCGATGTCGCCGGTGCGGACCATGGCGTTGATGTCGATCGCACCGGCGGGCGACGAGTAGGTGGCGAACATGCCGAAGGGCTGCGCCTCAGCCGGAGCGGTTGCCCCGCGGGTGACCTCGGACTCGAAGTAGTAGATCTCCTCCAGCCGCGACTCGACGCCGGGCACGGCCTCGTCGTGCTTGTGCGCCGGGTACGACGACCAGTTCTCGGCGGGTGTGATGACCTCGCAGACGATGAGCTTCTGCGCGTGCAGACCCGCGGGCGTGCCGTAGTTGTGCACCTGGCGGGTCGAGCGGCCGGCCCCGCGGATCTCGACCGGGATGTCGGCCCTGCGGAGCACCTGCACCGAGAGCACCTCGGTCGCGGGCGCCTCGGCGACGCCGACCCGGCCCGAGCCGGAGAGGGTCGCCGAGGTGCCGACGCCGAGGTAGGCGACATCGGGCGGACCGTCGAAGACCGAGGCGCGGCCCTCGAGGTCGATCGTGCCGCCGTCGCCGGCGGACGCCCACTCGATGCGGACGTCGCCGGTCAGCGGCACGATCATGCGCTCCCTATCGCCGGCGGTCAGCGTCAGCTCGCCGGCCGCCAGCTCGCCGACCCGGAGGCCGGTGTGCTGCCAGCCTTCGAGGGTGTCGTCGACGACCGACTGCCAGCCATCGCGGGCCAGGCTCTGTGCGGGGTGGAACCAGGTGGTCATGGGTGCGTCACGCCTGGGGGAAGCCGAGGTTGATGCCGCCGTGCGACGGGTCGGACCAGCGCGACGTGATGGCCTTCTCGCGCGTGAAGAAGTGGAACCCCTGCATGCCGTAGGCCTTCGAGTCGCCGAAGATCGAGTCTTTGAACCCGCCGAACGAGTAGTAGGCGACCGGGACGGGGATCGGCACGTTGATGCCGATCATGCCGACCTCGATCTCGTTCTGGAAGCGACGCGCAGCTCCCCCGTCGTTGGTGAAGATCGCCGTGCCGTTGCCGAAGGCGCCCGAGTTGATGAGCTCGACGCCCTCCTCGTAGGTGTCGACGCGGACCACGCTGAGCACTGGTCCGAAGATCTCCTCCGTGTACACGCGGCTGGTCAGCGGCACCCTGTCGATCAGGGTGGGGCCGAACCAGAAGCCGGCCTTGTCGCCGTCGACCTCGATGCCGCGGCCGTCGACGACGACGTCGGCTCCGTCGGCGATCGCGATGTCGACGTACGAGGCGACCTTGTCACGGTGCTGCTCGGTGACCAGAGGGCCCATATCGCAGGATCGCCGACCGTCGCCGATCACGAGCTTCGACATGCGCTCCTTGATCATCGGCACCACCTTGTCGGCTACGTCGCCGACGGCGACGAGAACGCTGATCGCCATGCAGCGCTCGCCGGCCGAGCCGAAGCCCGCGTTGATGGCCGAGTCGGCCACCAGGTCGAGGTCGGCGTCGGGCAGCACGAGCATGTGGTTCTTCGCGCCGCCGAGGGCCTGGACGCGCTTGCCGTTCTTGGCTGCGGTCTCGTAGATGTACTTCGCGATCGGCGTCGAGCCGACGAACGAGATGCTGGCGACGTCGGGGCTGTTCAGCAGGCCGTCGACGGCGAGCTTGTCGCCCTGCAGGACGGTGAAGACGCCGTCGGGCAGACCGGCCTCCTTGAAGAGCTCCGCCAGGAAGATGCTCGACGACGGGTCCTTCTCGCTGGGCTTGAGGACGACCGTGTTGCCGACCGCGATGGCGATCGGGAAGAACCACATCGGCACCATGACCGGGAAGTTGAACGGGCTGATGATGCCCACGACGCCGAGCGGCGACTTGGTCGAGTAGACGTCGACGCCGGTGGACACCTGCTGGCTGAACTCGCCCTTGATGAGGTGCGGGAATCCGGTCGCGAGCTCCAGGACCTCGAGGCCGCGCTGGATCTCGCCCAGCGAGTCGGAGATGACCTTGCCGTGCTCGGCGGTGAGGATCTCGGCGAGCTCGTCCTTGCGCTCGTTGACCAGCTCGCGGAAGCGGAACATGATCTGCTGGCGCTTCGTGATCGACAGGTCGCGCCACTTCGGGAACGCCGCCTTGGCGCTCGCGATGGCGCGGTCGATCTCCTCCTGGCTGGCGAGGGCGACGGTCTTCGTCGCGACGCCGAGCGCGGGGTCGTAGACCGGGGCCGTGCGGCCCGACGAGCCCGAGACGCGCGCTCCGTCGATCCAGTGGGTGATCTCGGGAAGCTCGGTCGCGGTCGCGCCGGCGGTGGGAGCGGTGGTGGTCATCTGCTTCTTCTTTCTGAGCGGAGCGTTCGGTCTAGGCGTTCTGGGCCTGCGCCGGGACAGTGGAGTGGACGAGCCCGGCCGCCGTGTCGACGGCTGCGACGACGTCGTCGTCGGACGGGTAGAGCAGGGTCCGGCCGACGGTGAGGCCGCGCACGCCGGGCTGCGCCAGGGCGGCGCCCCACTTCGCGTAGGTCTCGTCGGGGTTCTCGGCCGGGTCGCCTCCCAGGAGGAGCGTCGGCAGGGTGGTCGCGGCCATCACGCGCTCCATGTCGTCGACGACCGGGAGCTTCAGCCAGCTGTAGGCCGTCGACTCGCCGAGGCCCGACGCGATGGCGACCGACTTGATGACGGCCTCCGTCGAGAGGTCGTTGACGATGCGGCCGTCGACCCAGTTCGACACGAACGGCTCGAGCATGATCGGCAGGTGGAGAGCGGCCGACTCGCTGACGGCACGAGCGGTCGCCTCGATGGTCGTCGCGGTGCCGGCGTCCTCGAGGTTGATGCGCACGAGCAGCTTTGCGAAGTCGAACCCGGCGTCGACGATGCCCCGGGACGAGTAGGCGGTGAAGCGGTCGTCCATCTCGAACGTGGCGCCCTGGAGGCCGCCGCGGTTCATCGAGCCGACGACGACCTTCCCGTCGAGAGCGCCGAGCAGGGCCAGGTCCTCGAGGATGTCGGGGGTGCCGAGCACGCCGTCGACTCCTGGTCGCTCGAGAGCGACTACGAGGCGGCGGAGCAGCTCGCCCCGGTCGGACATCGCCAGCGAGTCGCCGCGGACTCCGAGGGCGCCGCGGGCCGTGTGGTCGGCGGCCACGATGAACAGGCGGCCGTCGCCCTCCAGGAGCGGGCGCCGGACGCGGCTCGCGAGAGCGGCGCCGATCGCCTCCGGCTCGGCGGCGCGGATGTCGCGCAGACGCGCGACCCTGTCGGCGAACGACGAGGATGCGTCAGACATGGAGGGCCTCCTCGAGGACTGCCTCGACCTCGGCCGCGGTGGGCATCGCGGTCGAGCATTCGAAGCGGGTGGCGACGATGCCGCCGGCGGCGTTGGCGAAGCGCAGGACGCGCTCGAGCTCCCAGCCCTGCAGGAGCCCGTGGATGAGGGCGCCGCCGAAGCCGTCGCCCGAGCCGAGGCCGTTGATGACCTTGACCAGGTGGGCGGGTACCTCGATCGACTCGTCGCGCGTCTTGGCGAGGACCCCGCGCGGGCCCCGCTTGACGATCGCGAGCTCGACGCCGCGCTCGAGGAGGGCGTCGGCTGCGCGCTCGGGCTCCGTCTCGCCGACGGCGATCTCGCACTCCTCCCTGTTTCCCACCGCGACCGTGACGTGCTCGAGGGCACGCCCGACCTCGCGGGTGGCCACCTCGGCCGACGACCAGAACATCGGACGGTAGTCGAGGTCGAGGATCGTGAGGGGGCGTCGGCCGCGCGCCTGGTAGGCGACGTGGTGGGCCTATCGGCTGGGCTCCTCGGAGAGGCCTGTGACGGTCGTCCAGAAGACCCGGGCCTGCTCGATGGCGGCGAGGTCGAGCGACTGCACCGTGATCATCAGGTCGGGGGCCTTGGGCGCCCGGTAGAAGTAGAGCGGGAAGTCGTCGGGCGGGAAGATCTCGCAGAACGTGACGGGGGTGTTGAGCCCGGCGACGGTCGAGATGAACTCCGTCGAGACGCCGAGGCGCTCGAGCTCCTTCACGACGTAGCGGCCGAACGGGTCGGCACCGGTGCGGGTGATGACGCCGGACCGGTTGCCGTAGCGCGTGGCCGCGATGGCGACGTTGGTCGCACTGCCGCCGACCGACTTGGAGAACGTCTCGACCTCCTCGAGAGGCACTCCGGCCTGCTGCGGATAGATGTCGACGCCGACCCGGCCCATGGTCACGACGTCGTAGGGGGTACCTGCTGTCTGGGTCATACTCCGATGTACAACTTCCTGTGTGAAGGCGG
The DNA here is from genome assembly GCF_057787745.1 of Frondihabitans sp. OV104. NCBI lineage: Bacteria > Bacillati > Actinomycetota > Actinomycetes > Micrococcales > Microbacteriaceae > Frondihabitans > Frondihabitans sp. OV104. The sequence continues at coordinate 293,980 of NZ_CM173541.1, read as the reverse complement.
AACCGTGCTGTGATGTCGAGCGTACACGTCTCTTGCCTTAATGTCAGGACATTAAGCCTCCGGATTGCGAGACCTTTGTCGGTGGGCACTGCCAGACTCCCAGCATGTCCTCCACCGCCGCTCTCTTCCTCGGGCTCCTCGCCGGCGCCGCGCTCGGCATCCTCATCGGCCTCGCGCTGGCGCGCGGCCGCGTCGCCGGCTCCGCGTCGACGGCCGCCGCCCTGCGCGAGCGCCTCGACGCGCAGGAGGCGCAGCACGCCCGGCAGCTCGAGCTGCAGGAGCAACGGGTCGACGAGCTGCACGACCGGCTGATCGCCTCGGCAGAGGCCGAGACGGCGCGTTCGTCGACCGACGGCCGGGTGCTCACCGCCCTGAGCCCCGTGGCCGAGAGCCTCCGTGCCGTGCAGCTCAAGGTCGCCGAGCTCGAGCAGCAGCGCCAACAGCAGCACGGCGAGCTCAGCGAGCAGCTGCGCTCCGCCTCCGAGTCGGAGGAGCGCCTGCGCTCGACGGCCGAGTCGCTGGCGGCGGCCCTCAAGTCGAACAGCACGCGCGGCGTCTGGGGCGAGACGCAGCTCCGCAACGTCGTGCAGGCCGCGGGGCTCCTCGAGCGCGTCGACTTCGACGTCCAGTCGTCGATCGCGGCCGACTCCGGGGCACGCCGCCCCGACATGGTCATCCACCTGCCCGGCGGCAAGAACATCGCCGTCGACGCCAAGGTGCCGTTCACCGCCTACCTCGAGGCATCGACGATCCCGGCCACGGCGACCGGCGCCGACCGTGCACGCCGCGACGACCTGCTCCGCGCGCACGTCAAGGCCGTCCGGGCCCACATCGACGCCCTCGCCGCGAAGGCGTACTGGTCGGGTCTCGACTCGTCGCCCGAGCTCACGATCGCGTTCATCCCGAGCGAGTCGCTCGTGTCTTCGGCGCTCGAGGCCGACCCGTCGATCATGGACTACGCGTTCCAGAAGCGCGTCGCCCTGGCCTCGCCGGTCACCCTGTGGTCGGTGCTGAAGACCATCGCATTCAGCTGGCAGCAGGACGTCGTGACGCAAGAGGCCAAGCAGCTCTTCGACCTCAGTCGCGAGCTGTACGGCCGCCTGTCGACGATGGCCGGGCACGTCGACAAGCTCGGGCGCTCCATCCGCGGCACGGTGACCGACTACAACAGGTTCGTCGGCTCGCTGGAGAGGCAGGTGCTTCCGTCGGCCCGACGGCTGTCGATGCTCGACGAGGCGACTGTGCTGGCACCGGCCGCGCCGATCGACGACCTGCCGCGCGACCTCGCGGCGGTCGAGCTCACTGCCGAGCTCGACCGCGTGCGCGAGAGCTAGAGACCTAGGCCTCGCCGAGCCACTTCGACTCGAGGTGATCGGCGATCACGCGGCGCTGGGTGCCCGAGTGCGAGCGGAGCACCAGCGACTCGGTGCGGATCAGGCCGTTCTTGCGGGAGACACCGGCGACGAGAGCGCCGTCGGTGACGCCGGTCGCGACGAAGTAGGTGTTGTCGCCCGTGACCAGGTCGTCGCCCGTGAGAATGCGGTCGAGGTCGTGGCCGGCGTCGATCGCGCGCTGGCGCTCCGCGTCGTCCTTCGGCTTCAGCTTGCCCTGGATGACGCCGCCGAGCGCCTTGACTGCGCAGGCGGTGATGATGCCCTCGGGGGTGCCGCCGACGCCGACGCACATGTCGATGCGGGACTCGGGGCGGGCGGCGTTGATTCCGCCCGCGACGTCGCCGTCGAGGAGGAGCCGCGTTCCTGCGCCCGCTGCTCGGATGTCGGCGATGAGCTGCTTGTGACGCGGACGGTCGAGGACCGCGATCTGCATCTCTTCGACCGGCATGCCCTTGGCCGCAGCGAGCGCGCGGATGTTGTCGCCGATGGGGAGGCTGAGGTCGATCACGCCGAGGCCCTCGGGGCCGGTCACGATCTTGTCCATGTAGAAGACGGCGCTGGGGTCGTACATCGTGCCGCGGTCCGAGACGGCGATCACGGAGACGGCGTTCATGCGGCCCGTCGCGGTGAGCGAGGTGCCGTCGATCGGGTCGACCGCGATGTCGAACGAGGGGCCGTTGCCGGTGCCGACGTGCTCGCCGTTGAAGAGCATCGGGGCGTCGTCCTTCTCGCCCTCGCCGATCACCACGACGCCGTCGAAGTCGACGGTGCCGAGGAACTTGCGCATCGCATCGACAGCGGCGCCGTCGGCGAGGTTCTTCTCACCGCGGCCGATCCACGGTGCCGCCCGGATGGCCGCGGCCTCCGTCGCCCGCACCAGCTCCATTCCGAGGTTCCGGTCGGGGTGGGTGAACAGGGTGCCAGGATCGCTGATGGTCATGAGGCGAACTTTACCCGGGTCGGAAGTCCGAGCCATTACGCCGTCGCGCGATTGCAGGTGCACACATGTGCAGCGCCGGATCGACCCGGCGAGCGCCCATCGCGCCTCGGTAGAGTGAAACGAGAACGCGCCCGTCATCGAAGGAGAACTCATGCCCGTCGCCACCCCAGAGCAGTACGCCGAGATGCTCGACCGAGCGAAGACGCAGGGGTTCGCCTACCCCGCGATCAACGTCTCGTCGTCGCAGACCATCAACGCCGTGCTGCAGGGTCTCACCGAGGCCGGGTCGGATGGCATCATCCAGGTCACGACCGGAGGCGCCGACTACTTCGCCGGCCAGACGGTCAAGAACCGCGCCGCGGGCGCCATCGCGTTCGCGAAGTTCGCTACCGAGGTCGCCAAGAACTACCCGGTCACGGTCGCCCTCCACACCGACCACTGCCCCAAAGACGCTCTCGACGGCTTCGTCATGCCGCTCATCGCCGCCTCCGAGGAGGAGGTCAAGGCGGGCCGCAACCCCCTCTTCCAGTCGCATATGTGGGACGGCAGCGCGGTGCCCCTCGACGAGAACATCTCGATCGCCGAAGACATGCTCAAGCGCACCAAGGCCATCAACGCGATCCTCGAGGTCGAGATCGGCGTCGTCGGCGGCGAGGAGGACGGCGTCGAGCACGAGGGCACGAACGACGCGCTCTACACGACCGTCGGCGACGTGACCCGCGTGGTCGAGGCGCTCGGCCTGGGCGACAAGGGCCGCTACATCGCCGCTCTCACCTTCGGCAACGTGCACGGCGTGTACAAGCCCGGCAACGTCAAGCTGCGCCCCGAGCTCCTCGGCGAGATCCAGGCCGGCATCGCCGAGAGGTTCGGCACCGCGGCCAAGCCGCTCGAGCTGGTCTTCCACGGCGGATCGGGTTCGTCCGACGCCGAGATCTCAGAGGCCGTGTCGAACGGCGTCGTCAAGATGAACATCGACACCGACACGCAGTACGCGTTCTCGCGCTCGATCGCCGACACCGTGCTCAAGAACTACGACGGGTTCCTCAAGGTCGACGGCGAGGTCGGCAACAAGAAGGTCTACGACCCGCGCTCCTGGGGCAAGATCGCCGAGACCGCCATGGCCGCCCGCGTGCTGGAGGCGACGAAGCAGCTGGGCTCGCACGGCCAGAGCAAGGGCTGATCGCAGGGCTCGTCAGCAGATCCTGCGCAGGATCACGGGGCGGTCGCCACTCGGCGGCCGCCTCGCCTGCGTCCGGTGCGCCCCGTCAGGCCCCGACGAACGACGAGTCGCCCATGACGACGCCCACCACGACCAGTCCGGTCACGACGTTGACGGCGAGTCCGACGATCAGGAGCACGAGCCAGGAGCGCTTGCCCGCCCGGAGCCGGCGGATCGCGACGATCATCGTGATCAGGAAGATCGGCACCGAGGCGGCGGCGCTGACGACCCCGACGAGCTGCAGCGCCGCCGTGCTCTCGAACGCGCCGGAGAGGTACCCGAGGGAGCGGAACTCCGCGACGTAGGTCGTCACGAAGGTGTCGGACTCCAAGGCCGAGCGGACCACGTCGTACAGCCCGTAGACGATGAGACCGAGCGTCGCGAAGCGGTTGAAGGCCGCGTTGCGAAGTGCCTTGGGCGGAGCCCCGGGGACGGGCGCGCCGGTGGGCGGCGGTGCGTCGATGGTCGGAGCACCCGGACGCTGCGGTGCGGCGGAGGCCCTGACTTGCTGCGCCGGTGTCTCGGCTGTGCTCGGCTCAGGCGGCGGAGCGACGGGGCTGACCCAGCCCGGAGGGGCGTACTCGCCGTATTCCGGGGCTGGACGGCCCTCGACCCGGACGGGCTCGGCGGCCGCGGACTGGGGTGTCTCGGCGTGCGCGGTCTGCTCGGGAGGCGTGGTCATCGGGTGCGGCCGCCCAGGGCTCGGGAGTCGACCCCGCCGGTGGAATCCTTGCGCAGCTCTTTCGGGAGCGAGAACATCAGGTCTTCTTCGGCGGTCTTGACCTCGCCCACGTCGGCATAGCCGGCGTCGGAGAGCTCGGCCAGGACCTCGTCGACCAGGACCTCGGGCACGGAGGCGCCGGAGGTGACGCCGACGGTCTCGACGCCGTCGAGCCACTCCTGCTGGATCTCGGAGGAGTAGTCGACGCGGTACGCCGCCTTGGCGCCGTATTCGAGGGCGACTTCGACGAGGCGCACGCTGTTCGAGCTGTTCGCGCTGCCGACGACGATCACCAGATCGGCGTCTCTCGCGACCTTCTTGATCGCGACCTGGCGGTTCTGAGTGGCATAGCAGATGTCGTCGGACGGCGGGTTCTGGATGTTCGGGAAGCGCTGGCGGAGGCGGTTGACCGTCTCCATCGTCTCGTCGACGCTGAGGGTCGTCTGCGACAGCCAGACCAGGTTGTCGGGGTCGTCGACGACGAGCGTGTCTACCTCGCCGGGGTTCTGCACGAGGGTGGTCCGCTCGGGAGCGTGGCCCATGGTGCCCTCGACCTCCTCGTGGCCGGCGTGGCCGATGAGGATGATGTGCTGGTCTTGCTTCGCGAATCGGATGGCCTCGCGGTGCACCTTGGTGACCAGCGGGCAGGTCGCGTCGATGGACAGCAGACCGCGGTCGTCGGCGCCCTTCACGACGGCCGGCGAGACGCCGTGCGCGCTGAAGACGATGTGCGAGCCCTCGGGTACCTCGTCGACCTCGTCGACGAAGATGGCGCCCTGCTGCTCGAGCGTGGCCACGACGTGGACGTTGTGCACGATCTGCTTGCGGACGTAGACCGGCGAGCCGTAGTGCTCGAGGGCCTTCTCGACGGCGATCACGGCGCGGTCGACACCGGCGCAGTAGCCGCGGGGGGCCGCCAGGAGCACGCGTTTGCGCCCGATGACGGGGGTATCCTTTAGCCTGTTGCGCACCGCGGGAACACGCGGTGTCGGAAGGTCGATGGCGAGAGCGCCATTCGTAATTCGGCTCACGGAGTGATTCTAGGCGGGCCTGGTCCGACCGGCCTGAGAGTCTCTCGACGCTGGCGCCCAGGAGGAGCTTCTTTGACGATCGTCACCCCGCCTCCCACAGCCGACGCGCCCTGGCCCGTCGGGCTGCTGGCGGCCAAGGTCCGCGACTGGATCGACCGCCTCGGCACGGCCTGGGTCGAGGGCGAGATCACGCAGTGGAACAGCTCCGGCGGCAACGTCTACGGCAAGCTCAAAGACCTCGAGCAGGACGCCACGGTCTCGTTCTCGATCTGGTCGAGCGTGCGGGGCAAGATCCCCGACGACCTCAAGCAGGGCGACCGGGTCATCGCCGCCATCAAGCCCAACTACTGGGTTAAGGGCGGATCGCTCACCATGCAGGTGTTCGACATGCGGCACGTCGGTCTCGGCGACCTGCTCGAGCGGCTCGAGCGCCTGCGTCGGCAGCTCGCGTCCGAGGGGCTGTTCGATCCGGCTCGGAAGCGGCGACTGCCCTTCCTCCCTCAGTGCATCGGCCTCGTCACCGGCAAGGACAGCGACGCCGAGAAGGACGTGCTCCGCAACGCCCAGCTGCGCTGGCCCTCGGTGCGGTTCAAGACGATCCACGCCGCCGTCCAGGGCGAGCGCATGCCGAGCGAGGTGACCGCGGCGGTGAAGGCGCTCGACGCCGACCCCGAGGTCGACGTCATCATCGTCGCCCGCGGCGGCGGCGACTTCCAGAACCTGCTCGGCTTCAGCGACGAGGGGCTCCTTCGCGCGGCCGCCGCCGCGACGACGCCCATCGTCAGCGCCATCGGCCACGAGGCCGACCGCCCGCTGCTCGACGAGGTCGCCGATCTCCGCGCCTCCACGCCGACCGACGCGGCCAAGCGCGTCGTGCCGGACGTCGGAGAAGAGCTCCTGCGCGTGCAGCAGGCCCGCGGGCGCATGGCCGGCCGCCTCACGCACCTGATCAACGGAGAGATCGACCGGCTAGGCCAGATCCGCAGCCGGCCCGTGCTCGCCCGCCCGCAGACTCTCCTCGACATCCGCGCCGACGAGCTGGTCCGGTACGTCGCCCGGAGCGAAGAGCTCCTGCGACGCGCAATCGAGCGCGCCGGCGTCCGGGTCTCGGAGCTCGCCGCCCAGCTCCGCGCCCTCTCGCCCGAGTCCACGCTCCAGCGCGGCTACTCGATCGCCCAGCTCCCCTCGGGCGCGGTGCTCCGCGACTCGTCCGAGGCGCCGCCCGACACTCCCCTGCTGCTGACCCTCGCCTCCGGCTCGCTCGACACCGTCAGCCGAGGGCCTCGCACCGACGGCGCCTCGGATGGCGCTCCCACCCCCGCTCGATAGGATTTCACCGTGGCAACCTCCCCCGTCTCCGATGTCGCCGATCTCCCCGCCGTCTCCTCGTACACCTACGAGCAGGCTCGCGACGAGCTCGTGACCGTCGTCAACGAGCTCGAGCAGGGCGCTTCGACGCTCGAGCGGTCGCTCGCCCTCTGGGAGCGCGGCGAGGCCCTCGCCGCCCGGTGCGAAGAGTGGCTGCAGGGCGCCAAGGAGCGCCTCGAGAAGGCGCGCTCGAGTGCGGTCGCCGAATGAGCGACATCCCGCCCCCTCCTCTCGGCAAGCAGCGCGCGCCCCGCGTGGTCGCCGAGCTCGGCCGCCCCGAGACCCCCGGCGAGACGGCAGCCCGCAAGGCCGCGAGCTCGCGTGCGCATCGCGAGAACCAGACCGCCTTCAACCTGACCATCGCGATCATCGTCTCGGTGGCCATCGTCGTCCTGCTCGTTCTGGTTGTGCCCCGTGACGACGGCTCGCACCTGCAGGTCGTCGACTACCAGAAGGTGGCCTCCGAGGCGCAGCCCCAGCAGACCGAGAAGCTCGCCGCACCCGCGATGCCCTCGAAGTGGACGTCGAACCGCGCCGAGATCGCGCCCGCGGGCGCCGACGGCGTAGCCACCTGGTACGTCGGCTTCCTCACCCCCGACACGCAGTTCATCGGCCTGACGCAGGGCTTCAAAGCGAATGCGACGTGGGTCAGCAACAAACTCGACGAGGCACGCAAGACCTCCGAGAAGACCGTCGGCGGCGTGACCTGGACCGTGTACGACCAGCGCGCCGAGAACAACACCGGCAACAACGCGTACGCGATGGTCGCGACCGAGGGCGACTCGACCGTCGTCCTCGCCGGCACCGCCAGCGACACCCAGTTCGACCTTCTCGCCACCCGCGTCGCCGCGCAGCTGGCCGGCTGAGCAGCCGACGAGCCGAGCCCCCCGACCCTCCCGATCCCGACCCCTGGAGAGCCCTCGTGACCGACACCACAGCCACCCCGACCCCCGGCACCGCCTGGAAGGCCATGTCCGCCGGCAACGTGCGGTTCGTCGAGGGCCGCCCCGAGCACCCGCACCAGGACGCCGACCGTCGCTCCCTGGTGGCCTCCGGTCAGAAGCCGATCGCGGCCGTGTTCGGGTGCGCTGACAGCCGCCTCGGCGCCGAGATCATCTTCGACAGCGGTCTCGGCGACCTCTTCGTGGTGAGGAACGCCGGTCAGGTCGTCGGCGACAACGAGATCGGCTCGCTCGAGTTCGCTGTGACCGCTCTGAAGGTGCCGCTGATCGTCGTGCTCGGGCACGACAGCTGCGGTGCCGTGGCCGCCGCCATCGCGTCGATCGATGCTAACTCCGAGTCGCAGTCGTTCTACCTGCAGCGCCTCGTCGACATGATCGTGCCCTCGGTCAAGCGGGCGCACCGCGAGCTCGCGGATGCCGCGGGCGCTCTCGATCCGCGGGAGGTCGGCCGGCTGCACATCGAGGCGTCCGTCGGCGCTCTCCTCGAGCGCTCGATTGTGATCTCGGACGCAGTCGCCAGCGGTAGATTGGCAGTCGTCGGAGCCAACTACGACCTCGCCAACGGCCGAGTCGACTTCCACACGGTCGTCGGCGATCTCTGAGGCCCGACCCGCACACCACACCCCCTGACGGAAGGACCACAGCGACGTGACCACCACCGAGACCACCGCAACGCCCGACTCGACCTCGAGCGGCGCCGCCGGCGAGTTCCGCATCGAGCACGACACGATGGGCGAGGTGAGGGTCCCGGCCAGCGCCCTCTACAGTGCCCAGACGCAGCGCGCCGTCGAGAACTTCCCGATCTCGGGTGCGGGGCTCGAGCCGGCGCAGATCGTCGCCCTCGCGCGCATCAAGCGCGCGGCCGCGATCGTCAACGGCGAGATGGGGATCCTCGAGGGCCCCATCTCAGCGGCGATCGCCGAGGCGGCCGACCTCATCATCGGCGGCTCGCATCACGACCAGTTCCCTGTCGACGTCTATCAGACCGGCAGCGGCACCTCGTCGAACATGAACATGAACGAGGTGCTCGCCACGCTGGCCTCCGGAATCCTCGGCTCGCCGGTTCACCCCAACGACCACGTCAACGCGTCGCAGTCGTCGAACGACGTCTTCCCGACCTCGGTCCACGTGGCCGTCACGGGCGCCCTACTGCACGACCTCGTCCCCGCTCTCGACCACCTCGCCCTCGCCCTCGAGAAGAAGGCCGACGAATGGAAGGGCGTCGTCAAGTCGGGTCGCACCCACCTGATGGACGCCACGCCTGTCACCCTCGGCCAGGAGTTCGGCGGCTACGCCCGCCAGATCCGCCTCGGCATCGAGCGCGTCACCGCGACGCTCCCCCGCGTCGCCGAGGTGCCGCTCGGCGGCACGGCCACCGGCACCGGCATCAACACGCCCATCGGCTTTCCGCAGCGCGTCATCGCGGCCCTCGCGGCCGACTCGGGCCTGCCCGTCACCGAGGCGCTCGACCACTTCGAGGCCCAGGGCGCCCGCGACGGCCTCGTCGAGGCGTCCGGCGCCCTGCGCGTGCTCGCCGTGAGCCTGACCAAGATCAACAACGACCTCCGCTGGATGGGCTCCGGCCCCAACACCGGCCTCGGCGAGCTGCACATCCCCGACCTCCAGCCCGGCTCGTCGATCATGCCCGGCAAGGTCAACCCCGTCATCCCCGAGGCGGTGCTCATGGTGAGCGCCCGCGTCATCGGCAACGACGCCACCATCGCCTGGGCGGGCGCCTCAGGGGCCTTCGAGCTCAACGTCGCCATCCCTGTCATGGGCACCGCGCTGCTCGAATCGATCCGCCTGCTGTCGAACGCGACCGTCGCTCTCGCCGACAAGGCTGTCGACGGGCTGATTGCCAACGTCGAGCACGCCCGCGCCCTCGCCGAGTCCTCGCCGTCGATCGTCACGCCCCTCAACCGCATCGTCGGCTACGAGGCGGCGGCGAAGATCGCCAAGCACTCCGTCAGCGCGAAGATGACCGTGCGCGAGGCCGTCATCGACCTCGGATTCGTCGAACGCGGCGAGGTCACCGAGGAGCAGCTCGACAAGGCGCTCGACGTGCTCAGCATGACCCACCCGGGCTGAGCCGAGCCGTCCCGGAAAGCGCCGCGACCGATGGGCGTCCACTGGGGCTGCCCGTGCGCCCCCGGAACCGCCGTTCCAGGGCACTCCGTCGTCACGGTGCGAGGGCAGCGGCCAGCCAGAAGCCCGCGAGAACGGCCGGGCCGTACGGCACCACGGGCGGCGCCGGGCGCCGGCGCCGGGACACGACGAGGGTGACGAGACCTGCGACGCCGCACCCGACGAGCGCGACGGCGGCCCCGCCCGGCCACGCCGACTGCGCCCCGCAGGCGACGGCGGTGGCCAGCTTGACGTCGCCCATCCCCACGGCGCCGCGGGAGGCCGCCAGGCAGCCGACGGCGGCTGTGGCGACCACGACGCCCAGCGCGACGGCGGCGGCCGACGGCGGCCAGGCGCCCGCGACGACGGCCACCACCCCGCCGACCGGGGCGATTGCCAGAGCAGGATGCGTCACGGCGTTGGGGAGGCGGAGCGACGCGACATCACTCCGCACCAGAAGCGGCGTCGTGAAGGCCAGCCACACGGCCAGCGGAAGCGCCGCCACTGGCAGGGAGACGCTCACGCCGAGCAGGGCGAGGATGACCAGGGCGTCGACGAGGGGATGCATGCGTCGACCGTAGGAGCCGGCGATGCACCCCCGGTCACCCCGGGCTCGATCTGTGGAGAGCGGCCCCTGGTCCTGCCTGTGTGCACACAGTCCTGCTCGTGTGAGCACAGCCCTGCACTGTGCAGGAGACCCGAGGCCGCCCGACGGCGACTAGGCCAGCTCGTTCGACTCCAGCAGCTCGGTGACCAGCGCGGCGATCGCCGACCGCTCCGAACGCGTCAACGTCACGTGGGCGAACAGGGGGTGCCCCTTGAGCGTCTCGATGACCGAGGCGACTCCGTCGTGGCGTCCGACCCGCAGGTTGTCGCGCTGGGCGACGTCGTGCGTGAGCACCACTCGCGAGTTCTGGCCGATGCGCGACAGGACCGTGAGCAGCACGTTGCGCTCGAGCGACTGGGCCTCGTCGACGATCACGAACGCGTCGTGCAGCGAGCGACCGCGGATATGCGTCAGCGGCAGCACCTCGAGAATGCCCCGCTCGACGACCTCGTCGAGAACGTTCTGAGACACGATCGCGCCGAGCGTGTCGAAGACGGCCTGCGCCCACGGGTTCATCTTCTCGCCTGCGTCGCCCGGCAGGAAGCCGAGGTCCTGGCCGCCGACCGCGTACAGCGGCCGGAACACCATGATCTTCTTGTGCTGCTGCTTCTCGAGCACGGCCTCCAGGCCCGCGCAGAGGGCGAGCGCCGACTTGCCGGTGCCGGCGCGGCCGCCGAGCGAGACGATGCCCACCTCGGGGTCGAGGAGCAGGTCGATCGCGAGGCGCTGCTCCGCCGAGCGACCGTGCAGGCCGAAGACGTCGCGGTCGCCGCGCACCAGGCGCACGTGCCCCTTCGAGACCACGCGGCCGAGGGCCGAACCGCGATCGGAGTGCATGACGAGACCCGTGTTGACCGGCTGCTCCGCGGCAGGCGTCGAGATGTGCTCGTCGTCGTACAGCTTCGCCATCTGCTCACTCGAGATGTCGACCTCGGCGAGCCCCGTGTAGCCGGAGTCGACGATCTGCTCGGCCCGGTACTCCTCGGCCGCGAGACCGATCGACGCCGCCTTGACCCGCAGCGGGAGGTCTTTCGACACGACCACGACCTCGAGTCCGTCGTTCGACAGGTTCGACGCGACGGCGAGGATCCGGGAGTCGTTGTCGTCGAGACGGAGCCCCGAGGGCAGCACGGTCATGTTCGAGTGGTTCAGCTCGACGCGGAGCGAACCGCCCTTGCCGACCTCGACCGGAAAATCGAGGCGGTCGTGCTTGACGCGGAGCTCATCGAGCAGGCGGAGAGCTTGACGTGCGAAGTAGCCGAGCTCGGGGTCGTGACGTTTCTTCTCCAGTTCGCCGATGACGACGACCGGGATCACGACCGACTGCTCCGCGAAGCGGAACATCGCCTGCGGATCGCTGAGCAGAACCGAGGTGTCGAGAACGTAGGTCTTCTGGCCGGTCTTCACCCCCTCGGCGCTGGTGGTGGGGGTTTCTGCGACGTCGTATGCGGTCACGACCGACTCCATCTCCGGGTGCGGTGGGCACTCGGTACCTTCCCTCAAGACGGCCGTGGAGCAGTTTCGAAACGAACTTACGTGGCCGTCTCGATCAGGTGCCTTACCTGATGGGTTGAAGCTACGTCAGCCCACCGACATCCCACAAATGCGACACGCTGACGGCGGGGTTACGAGCAGATTAACCCCCGTCACAGGCGTCACAGGGCGCAGGAACTCGCGCCCCGCCGACGCGAGGGCCGGCGTTCCTGCGCGCCCGTCAGTACTGGATCGCCGACCCGTACGAGGTCAGCGCCCCGCGGAGGGCCCCGAGGGTCTCTTCGCCGGTGGACACGTGCACGCTGAGGCGCACGAGCCCGTCGCGCACGGTCGCGGTGACGCCGTGGTTGATGAGGGCGGCGGTGAGGGCGGTGACGTGACCGGCCTCGGGCTGGAGGACGACGATGCCGGCGCGCTCGGTCTCGTCGCGCGACGAAACGACCGGGATGGCGAACTCGTCGGCGATGTCGATCACGGCCGAGACGGTGAGGGCGATGGCGGCGGCGATCTGCCCGACGCCGGCGTCGGCGATGCCCTCGAGTGCGGTCGCGAACCGAGCCTGCGCGATCGGGTCGCAACGGGTCACCTGGAAGGCCGCGGCGCCCTGGAGCGGCGGCGGCACCTCGTCGTACGAGCCGCCGAGCGGGACGATCGTGCCGCTCACGCCGCTGATCAGAGGCACGAGATCGGTCGCGGCACGCTCGCTGAGGCCGAGGAAGCCGGTGCCCCAGCCGGCGCGGACCCACTTCTGGCCCCCGGCGACGACCACGTCGGCCACCTCGTACGGCGCCTCGGTGACGCCGAAGCCCTGGATCGCGTCGACGATGAGCAGGCGGTCGCCGATGACGTCGCGGATGCCCTCGAGATCGACCTTGTAGCCCGTGCGGTAGTCGACGAGGCTGACCGCGACGGCGGTCGTGGCCGGCGTCAGGTTGTCGCGGACGACCGACGGAGTGACGACGCCCGCCGGGGGCTCCATCGTGATCTGGTCGAGCACGTGCAGCGCCTGAGCGGCGCGCTGTGCGGCCACCGGGATGCTCGGGTACTCGCGCGCCGAGTACAGCACCTGGCCCGACAGGCCGAACATCGCGTGGAAGAGGCCGATCGAGGTGTTCGGCTGGAACACGATGCGCTCGGTCGGGAACCCGGTGACGCGGCGAACCGCCTCGCGCACCCGGATGTCCTGTTCGTCGAAGACGTTCGCCGCGCCGTAGCGGGCGCGCACGTGGATCTCGTCGAGGGCCGCCTGCTCCGCCACCACTGCGCGGCCCATGGGGCCGAACGAGGCGAAGTCGAGGTAGCCGGGGTCTTCAGAGAAGCCGTCTCTGTAGTCGTCGATGCTGCTCAATCGGGCTCCTTGCTGAAAACTGAACCTAACTACCGTACCTGCGATGGCGGTTGGCGAAGTCTCGCACGGCTCGGAGGAAGTCGACCTCGCGCAGATCGGGATAGAACGCCTCGACGAAGTAGAACTCGCTGTGGGCGCTCTGCCACAGCATGAAGTCGCTCAGGCGCTGCTCGCCCGAGGTGCGGATCACGAGGTCGGGATCGGGCTGGCCGCCGGTGTAGAGGTGGTCGGCGATGAGCTCGGGGGTGAGCACCTCGGCGAGGTCGTCGATGGTACCGCCGCCCTCTCCGTGAGCGCGCACGATGCTGCGCATCGCGTCGGCGATCTCGCGACGGCCGCCGTAGCCGACGGCGAGGTTGACGTGCAGGCCGGTGTGGTCGGCAGTGCGCGACTCGGCATCGTGGAGGGCGTCGACGAGCGACCCGGGCAGCCCGTCGACGGCTCCGACGTGCTGCACGCGCCAGTCGCCGGTGCGCGAAAGGTCGTGCGCCAGCTCCGAGATGATGTCGACCAGCGCCTCCAGCTCGGCGTCGTGGCGGTTCGTGAGGTTGTCGGCCGACAGGAGGTACAGCGTGACGACCTTGATGCCGAGCTCGTCGCACCAGGTCAGGAACTCGCGGATCTTCGCCGCACCCGCCCGGTGGCCGTGCGCGGCCGTCTCGAGCATCCGCTGCTTCGCCCAGCGCCGGTTGCCGTCGACGATCATGGCGACGTGGTGCGGCAGCTCCAGGCCCGCAAGGCCGCGCCGGATGCGACGCTGGTAGAGGCGGTAGGCGAACCCGCGGCCGACCGGGTTCTCGCCCGCGTCGCCACCCGTGGTTCGTCGCCGTGTCGTCACGAAGCTACGGTAGCCCACCCGCCAGTGAGTCGGCGTCGGCCGTCGGGTGGACCCGGGTCGTCCGTGCGGACCCCCGCGCCGGCACCGCAGCCATTATTGCCGCAGGGCTTCGTGCGGCAGAATCCGCGACGCCCGAGCGGCCGCGAGCACTCCTCCGAGTGCCCCGATCGCCATCCCGCCGAGAACGGCGAGCGGCGCGAGACGGAGGTCGAAGACGGGGATCCACTGCCGTGCGATCGTGATGCCCAGGATCCCGGCCACGCCGACCGCCAGGCCCGCGAGACCGCCGATCGCGCCGATGATCGACGACTCCGCGAGCACCAGCCCGGAGATGTGCACCGGACGCGCCCCGACGGCTCGACGCAGACCGAACTCGGCCCGGCGCTCGAGCACGGACAGCACCATCGAGTTGCCGAGGCCGACCACCGACGCGAGGACCGCGAGTCCCGTGAACGCCAGGAGCGTCGAGCGGACGTCGCTCTGGATGTCGGCCCGCAGCGTCGATGGATCGGGTGGCGCGTCGACCGCGACCGCTGACGGGGTGTACGGATCGATCGCCAGCGAGACCTGCGACGCCACCTGCTGAGCGGCACCGGGCCGCACGGTCACGAACGCGTAGACCTGGCTCGACTCAGCCGGAAGCCCCGCCGAGGTCGGCAGCAGGACGGAGCCGGTGAGTGTCGGGATCCGGGAAGACGAACGCAGGACGCCGACGACGATCGCTCGTCGTCCCGCCACGGTGATCGCCGGCCGCGCGTCCACGCCGGCCAGCTCGAGCTGCGCGGCGAGGTTGCGGCCGATCACCACCTCGCCGTTGTCGAGAGCCCGCGGGTGCCCGTCGGCCCACCGGATCGACGCATCCGTGGCCGACAGCCCGGCGTCCTCCGTGCTGTACCCGCCGGCCTGGAGCATCGGCCGCCGCGGCGATGCCTGGACGTCGACACCCCCGTGGTCCGTGACGATGCCGACGGCATCCACCCCGGCGAGCGCCCGGAGCCGAGCCGGCATTCCGTCGACGTCCGCTGCGGGCGACAGGTCTCCGTCACCCCACGACGCTGTCACAGCGCGGTTCGCGTGGGCGTCGAACGTGTCGGCGACCTGCGATGAGGCCGAGGCGGAGATGCCCAGCGTCGCGACGGCGAGCGCGACGCCGACGGCCACGGCCGCGACGAGGCCTGCCGTGCGGCCGGCCCGCGACAGCACCGACGCGCGGGCGTCGGCGAGGAGGTCGCGAAGCCGCAGGCGCGAAGCCCGTCCCGCCGGCGCGGGCACCTCCGGCAGGTCGCGCCCCGGCGGGGTGGCCCCGCGCTCGGTCAGCTGGCCGTCGTTCATGGTCAGCCGCCGCTCGGCCTCCGCCGCGACCTCGGGCGAGTGCGTCACCAGGACCACCGTCGCGCCCCGCTCGTGCACCGACCGCAGGCTCTCGACGATCCGCTGGCTGTTGGCGCTGTCGAGATTGCCTGTCGGCTCGTCGGCGACGAGCACCGGAGCGTTCGTCGCGAGGGCGCGTGCGATGGCCACCCGCTGGCGCTCGCCGCCGGAGAGGTCGGCAGCGCGCTTGTCGGCGAAGGCGGACAGCCCCACGGCGGCGAGTGCGGCAAGCGCCGCATTACGGCGCTCGGACGGCGTGACCGCTCGGTACAGCAGCCCGAGCTCCACGCTGTCGACGACGGGACGCCGGTCGAGAAGGTGGAAGCTCTGGAAGACGAACGCGAACGTGTCCGACCGGAGCTCGGCCAGCCGCCCCGGCGACGCCGACATCGCATCGATGCCGTCGATCGAGTACGTTCCCGCGTCGGGGCTGTCGAGGAGTCCGAGCGTGTTGAGGAGCGTCGACTTGCCTCCGCCCGACGGCCCCTCGATCGCCACGAACTCTCCCGAGCGGATCACGGCAGAGACACCGGCGAGCGCCTCCGGGCCGCCGGGCTCGTAGCGCCGCCGCACCGAGTGCAGGTCGAGATCGACCACCTCAGTCCACCCGCACGAGGTCGCCGGTCTGCAGCATCCCCCTCGTGGTCGGCACGACAGCGCTCTGGCCGCCGAGCTGCCCGGCCTCGTCGACGGGCACCCGCACGAAGCCGCCGTCGGCGAGGCGCTTGCGGACGTGGCCGCCGGCGGTGCCGCCCGTCACGACGGCCGTGCTGGGAACGAGGAGGGAGTTCCTGCGCACGACTTCGATGTCGAGCCTCAGGAACGCCCTGCCCGCCGCAGAGGAGATGGTCGCACCCGCCGCCGTCGGGGCGAGCTCGATCGTCGACTCGCCCTGTTTCGCGGCGTCGTCGACCCGGGTGACCTTCACGGGAGCGTCTTTCCCGGCCGCCGTCAGCGTGCCGGTCATTCCGGCCCGCACCCGGACGCCGACGGTCGAGGGGACCTCCGCCACCGCGATCATCTCGCCGCGCTCGACGACGATCTCGGTCTCGTCGTCGACGGATGCCCCGACCCCGGGCCCCGTGACGAGGTGGGCGCGATCCGTCGCCATGACGACGAGCTCGGCGCGCGGGATGACGATGTGGGTCGTCGGCGGTGAGGACTCTGCGTCGCTGGCACCCGCGTCGGCCTTCGCCGGGGCCGGGTCGGCGACCTCGTGGGCCGGGTATCCGATCGCACGGTAGAGATCGCGGGCAGCGCGCTCGGTACCCGTGCCGAAGACGCCGTCGGCCGGCACCGCGAAGCCCGCGGCGGTGAGGCCCTGCTGCAGCTGCCGCACGTCGGGCCCGCTCCGTCCGGCTTCGAGGTCGCGGTAGAAGCGGAAGGCTCCGGGCATCGCGACGATCGGGCGACCGTTCACCTCGAGCAGGCTGTGCCCGGCGACGACCTCCTGGCCCGCAGGAACTGGCGTCCCCGTCACCACGGCCGGCGCCTCCGCCGCTGTCAGCGCGAGCCGCTCCCGCGCCGCGCGCCTGACGGTGGCCTCGCTCGTGATCGTGTCGGCCAGGTCGCCCCGCGTGACCGCGGCCGTCACAGGCTGCTTCGGCGGAGCCGATGCCGCCGCTTCCCGCTGGGCGGGCGACTGCACCGCGGATGCCGCCGCCCAGCCGCCGCCGAAGACGGCGGCGGCCACGAGGGTGGTGACGCCCACCCGCGCGAGGCGTCTACTTCGAGGGCGCATGCTCGGCGATGTACTCGTGGACGCGCGCGTTCTTCGCATCGATCTGCGCCTTCACGCGGAGGAGCTTGTCGGCGTTCTTCTCCACTAGCTCCTGCTGAAAGGCCCACTCCGTGTCGTAGATCGTCTTCGCGTAGCCGCTCGACTCCTGGCATCGTGCGTCGAACACCGCGATGCGGATCTCTTCGGCCGAGGCGTCCTCGGTCGGCAGGATGTCGCCGGACAGCCCGAACCTCGCGTTCAACTCATCACTCGGTGGGCCCGACGGCGACGCGTCCAGGCCGCTGATCCCGAGCGGCTTCATGCACTCGCGCCACCGCGCCGTCGCCGCCTTCACCTCGGGGTCGACGAGTGTCGCGTCGTACGCGTCGACGGCGAGCTCCGTCGCGTACTGCTCGATCTGCTGTTCGGTGCCCAGCTCCTCTCGCGCGTCACCCAGGCACTTCGAGAAAAGGCGCTCTCCTTCTGGCGTCAGCTCCGGCCCCTCGAAACCCCGCCGGATCTCCTCGGGAGTCATCCCGCCCGTGCCGACCTGCTGGTGATAGCCGAACTGCCGCGCTGTGCTCTCGTCGAAGAGGAGCCTCGTCACGGTGTTCCAACTGGCATTGCCGTCCTCGCGAAGCGTGCGGTGCTCGACAGGGTACTCGAGCCCCTTCTCTGCGAAGCACTTCGAGATGAACACATTCTCGGCATACATCGTGTTGTCGGACTCGCTGTCGGCATACGCGTCGGTCGGCATGAGGTAACGGGCCTGGTTCTTCTCCGGGTGCTCGAGAGATCTGCCGCCAGACCCGGAGGCGCAGCCGTTGAGCACCCCGGTCGCAATGACGATCGCTGCCACCCCGGCCAGACGTCGTCTCATTGGACGAACATGCTCGAGCTGATCCGGTCGTTGAAAACCTTCTTTACAGTGCCATTGGCATCGGCGAGATTCTTGTCGCCGTTCTGCCGCTCGAGCAGGATCGAAGGACCTGTGAAGTCTTTGTGCTGCCAGAATTTCGCCCTGTTGTACTGACCGTTGTTGTAAAGGGACGACGCGATGTCGTTGGCGTGCCGGTAGCCGACGTCGCCAATGAGAATCGCGGCATAGCTGTCGATTCGGTGCGTGAACGAGATCCGATCTCCGCCGTAGTTCTTGTCGCGCCAGATGCAGGCGGACCCCTTCTTGCACGACGCAGGAGCCGGCGACACGGCCCGGGCTTCCAGGGAGTCCGAGGCAGTCGAGGCGCGAGCTGATTCACTTACCGCGATTGGGCCGGCGACCAGAGCGACGATTGCAGCCACAGCGAGCAGTGGACGTTTCATTGAGGTTCCTTTGGGGGGGGGGAGGAGGATAGAAAGGCAGCGAGATCCGCTACCCCAGCACGAACTGCGCCGAGCTCACCCGGTCGTTGAAGTTGACCGGGACGGTGCCGGTCGAGTTGTTGAGGTTGCTGTCGCCGTAGCCCGGCAGCAGGCGGAACGACGGCCCGTTGTAGTTCTTGTCGGCCCAGAACTGCGCCGTGTGCGTGCGGCCGTTGTTGTACGCCGACGACGTCGTGTTGTCGGCGTTCGCGCTGCCGGGCCCGGCCACGAGAACCTTCCTGAGGTCGGGGATCCCGTACTCGAACGCGACCTGCGTGCCGCCGTAGCTGTGGTCTCGGAACACGCACGCGTAGCCCTTCCCGCAGCTCGCCGGGGCTGCCGAAGGCGCCGCGACTGCTGGTCCGGCGACGAGAACGACTGCGGCGGCAGCAGCCGCCACGGCGATTGCGATTCGGACTGTGTTCATCTACGGCCTCCTGGAGCCTCGGTAGCGGTGGTGCGGGATGGCGCGAGCCGGTCTATGACCCGTGCGATCCGCTTCTTCTTCTCTTCGATCTCGACCCGAGAGCGCTCGAGCTCGTCAGCGTTAGCGAGCACGAGCGACTCCTGCTGGCTCCACTCCCCTGCGTAGTACGCGTCCCGGTACCCGCTCGTGACCCGGCACGTGGCGTCCGCGACCGCCAACTCGACCTCGGCGGAGGAGGGAGCACTGCCTCGGTCGGCCTGGCCCGCCAGGCCGAAGCGCTCCGAGACGGAATCGCTGGGCATGTCGACAGGACGTGTTCCGAGGTCGCTTACCCCGTGCGGGGACATGCACATGGCCCACCGGTCGGATGCCTCCCTCACGGCGGCCGAGGCGGAAGTCGCGTCGCGCGCCTCCGCGACGAGTGCCTGCGCCAGGGGGATCTCCGGATGATCGGTGACGAGAACGGTGCGAGCCTCGTCCAGACATGCCGCGGAGACAGCGTCTCGGGCGGTCTCGCGGCTCGGAGACTCATCGGACCTCGGCGCCTGGTGGTAGCCGAAACGAGCCGCGATCTCCTCGGAGAAAGGCGTCAGCCCGGCCGCACTCGTCGTTCTGGCCTCCGCCGTGGTCGGCGGCCGGGAAGGCACCGGCCGATCGATCCCCTTCGATCTCAGGCACCGCGCGACGAGCAGCGCGTCCGCGTAGCGCTCGTCCGCCGACGAGTCGTCGACGTACCGGTCGAGCGGAAGGCGCCAGCTGTCGACGTCCATCCCGGCAGCCGCAGAAGCGCGTGCCGACGACGCATCCGGGGCGCTGGCCACCACTGCGATCGCGCCACCCACGAGGGCGAGGGCGGCGGCAGAGGCGGCGGCAACGCGAACAGACATATCGATCTCCTAGACAGCCTCGTCGGCGAGGTAGGTCCACACTAGAGAATTCGAAATCTCACATGCAAATGAGACAATGCCTCAGCTGGCAGAGCAAGGCGAACGGCCAGCCGCGCGCCCTACGCTCGGCCCATGACGGTCATCCCCTCCGCCCTCGAGGTCAAGCCCACCTGGCGTGGCTGGATCCACGCCGCCACCTTCCCCGTGGCCATCGCTCTCGGCGTGCTGCTGGTGTGCCTCGCCAACGGCGCTCCCGCCAAGGCCAGCACTGCGATCTACTTCGGCACGTCGCTCCTGCTCTTCGGCATCTCGGCGACGTACCACCGCTTCAACTGGAAGCCCAAGGCCAAGCTGCTGCTCAAGCGGCTCGACCACTCGAACATCTTCCTGCTCATCGCCGGCACCTACACGCCGATCGCCGTGCTGAGCCTCGACCGTCCGCAGGCCACGACGCTCCTCTGGATCGTCTGGAGCGGCGCCCTGGCCGGCATCGCCTTCCGCGTCTTCTGGACCAGCGCACCCCGCTGGCTCTACACGCCGCTCTACGTGCTCCTCGGAGTCGGCGCGCTTCTCTTCGTCCGCGAGATGGTCGCGAACAACCCGGCGTCCATGATCCTGGTGCTGACCGGCGGGCTCCTCTACATCATCGGAGCCGTCTGCTACGGCACGAAGCGCCCCAACCTCGTGCCCGGCGTCTTCGGATTCCACGAGCTGTTCCATGCGCTCACGGTGGCGGCGTTCCTGTGCCACTGGACCGCCGTGCTTCTCGTCGCGATCTGAACCGCGCCGTGAGCGGGCAGTGCCCGATGCGAGAAATCAGGGGCGCAGGAACCGCGACCCCGCCACCTACTTGACGTCGCCCCCGCGCAGCTCGTCGTCGAGCCCCGCCGCAGCGCGTGCGGCCTCGTCGCGCTCCCGCTCGATCTGCTCGCGCACCTCTCCGCGGTACCGCGTGCGGCGCACCCGTCGGGTCATGTCGATGATCAGGAAGACGGTGGCCAGCCCGATCCCGAAGATGGCCAGGAAGCCGATCCAGCCGGGTGTGACGAGGCTGTCGGGCACGGCCTGCCCACTGGGAGACGGGACGCCCGTCTCGGCCAGGACGGTCGTGATCACGGCTGCGAGCATCATTCGGCGATCCCTGCGAACAGGTCGGTCTCGGGCAGCGTCGACTCGACCTTGGAGTCGACGAGCTGGAAGTCCTCGGTCGGCCAGGTGCGGGCCTGGAGATCGCGCGAGTGCAAGAAGAAGAATCCGGTCGGGTCGACCTGGCTGGCGTGGGCGATCAGGGCGGCGTCGCGCTCCGCGAACGAGTCCGCGACGTTCACGTGCGTCGTCGACAGGTCGGGCCGCTCGCCCCAGCGCTCGAACATCTCGTCCATCTGCTTCAGCACCTCGGAGTCGGGCGTCTCGTCTTTGATGACGTCGTAGATCGCGCGCATCTTGGTGGAGTTCATGATGCGGTCGTAGTAGAGCTTCGACGCCTGCCAGGCGGGCCCGGCGTCGGGGTACCTCGCCGGATCGCCGGCGGCCTCGTAGGCGGCGACCGAGACCTCGTGCGTGCGGATGTGGTCGGGGTGCGGGTAGCCGCCGTTCTCGTCGTAGGTGACGATGACGTGCGGCTGGAAGCGGCGGATGATGCGCACCAGGGGCTCGGCCGAGATCTCGACGGGGATCGTGGCGAACGAGTTCGGCGCCAGCGGCTCGCCCTCTCCGGGCAGCCCGGAGTCGGCGTAGCCGAGCCAGATGTGCTCGACGCCCATGACCTCCTGCGCTCGAGCCATCTCGTACACGCGGAGGCCTGCGATGTCGCGCTCGGCGTGGGCCTTCGCCTCGAGGTGCTCGTTCAGGATCGAGCCCTGCTCCCCGCCGGTGCAGCTGACGACGAGAACCTCGGCGCCCCGCTTGCGGTAGTGGGCGTACGTGGCGGCACCCTTGCTCGACTCGTCGTCGGGATGGGCGTGGACTGCCAGCAGGCGCAAGGGCACGGGGTTACCTCGGATCTTGATCACGGCCAGCGTTGCTAACCTTCTCCCAAGGATAATCGGACGGAGTTCCACGGTGGCCCCCACCCCCTCGACTACGAGTGAGCGCGACTCGCGACCCGCCGACTCCGCTCTCGACCGGCGCTACGGGCGCACACGCGCGTTCCGACTGCGTCGTCGCTGGATCGCCGCGATCGTCGGCGGCGCGTTCGTCGTCGTCTTCGGTGCCTGGGTGATCTTCGCCGCGTTCGACGGCACCAGCGCCTCGATCGAGACCGACGACGCTGGCTACGTCATCCACGACGCCCACTCGGCGACCGTTCGCTCCGAAGTCAGCGTCGCGCCGGGTACGAGGGTCGACTGCGCCATCCAGGTACTCAACTCCGGCTTCGACGTGGTGGGCTGGAAGGTCGTCCACTTCCCCGCCTCGACCAGCCAGTCGAACACCTACACGACCGACCTGAACACGATGAACCGCGGTGTCACGGGCTTGATCGACAAGTGCTGGCTGCCATAAGCTCGTCTGATCGACCTCGAGACCGGCCACACGGCCGGTCTCGTTTTTTAGGCCTGGCCTGCAGACTTGCACGCCACGGCAACCGTTTCATGGGAGTACCGATGAGCAACGCCGAATCGACCACCTGGCTCTCGCAGGAGGCCCACGACCGCCTGGTCGCCGAGCTCGAGACCCTGAGCACCTCGGGTCGCGACGAGATCGTCGGCCGCATCTCCGCCGCGCGCGAAGAGGGCGACCTGAAAGAGAACGGCGGCTACCACGCCGCGAAAGACGAGCAGGCCAAGCTCGAAGCGCGCATCCGCACGCTGACCAACCTGCTGAAGACCGCCACCATCTCGGAGGGTGCGGCCGACACCGGCATCGTCGGCCCCGGCATGCTGATCACCGCCACGATCGCCGGCGACGAGTCGACGTTCGTGCTGGGCAGCCGCGAGATCATCGCGCCCGGCAGCGACCTCACCGTGTACAGCCCGACCAGCCCGCTGGGTGAGGCGATCACCGGCAAGAAGTCGGGCGAGAGCACCAGCTACACGGCGCCCAACGGCAAAGACATCGCGGTGTCGATCAGCAGCGTCGAGCCCTACGACGGCTGAGCCGCGCTGACGCGAGAGGGGCCCGGGTTCGCGAACCCGGGCCCCTCTCGCGTCAGCGCGGGTTACGAGTCGACGCGCACCGGCGTGAAGCCCGCGTCGGCGAGCCGGGCGAGCACCTGCTCAGCGTGATCCGGCCCGCGCGTCTCGACGCTGAGCTCGAGCTCGACCTCGCTGATCTGGAGGCCGCGGCCGTGGCGGGTGTGCAGCACCTCGACGACGTTCGCGTTGGCCTCGGAGATCAGTTCCGAGACACGGGTGAGCTGGCCGGGACGATCCGGCAGCATCACCCGGAAGTGCAGGTAGCGGTCGGAGGCCGCGAGGCCCCGGCTGATGACGCGCTCCATCATGAGCGGGTCGATGTTGCCGCCCGAGAGCACGATCACCGTCTTGCCCAGCGCCTGCACCTGCTCGGTCAGCACGGCGGCGACGCCGACGGCACCCGCGGGCTCGACGACCTGCTTGGCGCGCTCGAGCAGCACCAGGATCGCCTTGGCCGTGTCGTCGTCGCCGACGGTGACGACCTCGTCGACCACCTCGCGCACGATCTGCCAGTTGAGCTCGCCGGGCTTGGCGACGGCGATGCCGTCGGCGATGGTCGGGGTCGGCACGACGCCGGTGCGCTCTCCCAGCTTCATCGACACGGCGTAGGGCGCCGAGTTGGCCGCCTGGACGCCGATGATTCGGATGCTTCCGCCGGTCTCGCGCCGCGTCTGCGTGATGGCGCTGGCGACGCCCGAGATGAGGCCGCCGCCGCCGATCGCCATGATGATCGTCTCGACGTCGGGCACCTGGTCGAGGATCTCGAGGCCCAGCGTGCCCTGGCCGGCGATGACGTCGGCGTGGTCGTACGGCGGGATGAAGACGGCGCCGGTCTGCTCCGAGAAGTCCCGCGCGGCGCGGAGGGCGTCTTCGACCGAGTGTCCGCTCAGCACGACGTCGGCGCCGTAGTCGCGCGTGGCCTGCAGCTTCGGCAGGGCGACGCCCACGGGCATGAAGATGGTGGCCGTGATGCCCAGCTCGCGGGCCGCGAGAGCGACGCCCTGAGCGTGGTTGCCGGCCGACGCGGCGACGACGCCGTTGGCCTTCTCATCGGCGCTCAGCTGCGAGAGGCGGTTGTACGCGCCGCGGATCTTGTACGACCCCGTGCGCTGCAGGTTCTCGCACTTCAGATAGACAGGCGTGCAGAGAACGGCGCTCAAGAACGACGAGCTCTCCATGGGCGTCACGTGTGCCACCTGCGAGACGCGTTCCCGCGCCGCATGGAAGTCCGCGAGCGTGGGTCCGGCAAGGATGACGTCAGGCATGGGAAGAGTGTACGGCTCGAAAGGGTGCAGGAACCCCCGCCCGATGTCACTGGTTCCCCCTAGTCTCGGGGCGTGTCGAAGTCCGTCGTCTCCCCCGCCCTCGCCCGTCGCATCGCCCTCGCCGCGCAGGGGTTCGGCCAGACCCCGGCGGCCGCAGTGGGGACGCGTCAGCTCAACCTGGCCATCGACCGCCTGGGCATCGTCCAGATCGACTCCGTCAACGTGTTCGAGCGCAGCCACTACCTCCCGCTGTACGCCCGACTGGGCGCCTACGACCGGTCCCTGCTCGACCGGCTGACCTTCGCACGCGGCGGCCGCTACGTCGAGTACTGGGCGCACGAGGCGGCCTTCCTGCCGACCGAGTCCTGGCCCCTCTGGCGCTGGCGGATGCACGACTACCGGGCGAAATGGGAGGCCGACGAGACGTCCTTCTCGCGCACGAATCGTCCGATGCTCGACTGGCTGCTCGACGAGCTGCGCTCGACGGGGCCGCTGCCGGCGAGTGCCATCGAGGCTGACTTCATGGGGCAGGAGGGTTCGAACGTCCGCCGCGGCCCCTGGTGGGGCTGGAGCGACGTGAAGCGCGGCCTCGAGGTGCTGTTTCGCACCGGCGAGGTCGTGAGCGCCGGTCGCAGCCGATTCGAGCGCGTGTACGGCCTGCCCGAGCAGGTCCTGCCCGCCGAGATCGCGTCGCGGGAGGTGTCGCGGGCCGACGCCCACCGCGAGCTCGTAGCTCGCGCCGCGGCCGCCCACGGCATCGGCACGGCGTCCGACTTTGCCGACTACTACCGGCTCAAGGCCATCGACGTCATCCCCGCGCTCCGCGAGCTCGAAGACGCCGGCATCGTCCAGGAGGTCGAGGTGCCCGGCTGGAAGCGCAAGGCGTTCCTGCACACCGGTGCGCGACTCCCCCGTCGCATCGCCTCCGACGCGCTGCTGTCGCCGTTCGACCCGATCGTGTGGGAGCGCGCTCGCGCCGAGCGGATGTTCGGCTTCCACTACCGGATCGAGATCTACACGCCGCAGCCGAAGCGCGTCTTCGGCTACTACGTGCTGCCTATCCTCCAAGACGAGGCTCTGGTCGGCCGCATCGATCTGAAGTCCGACCGGCAGGCGGGCATCCTGCGCGTCCAGGCCGCGTGGCACGAGGCCGGGCAGGCGGTCGACGTGGAACGGCTCGCGGCGCTCCTCCGGCGTACGGCGGCGTGGCAGGGGCTCGGCGACGTCGAGGTGACCGGGCGCGGCGACCTGGCGCCGGCAGTGGCGTCGGCGCTGCGGGCCGCCTGACGTCGGTACGGCGGGGCTGGGCAGTTCCTGCGCCCTGGTTCTGCGCGTCGCACCGGCCGTGCCAGGCCCGCCGGATCGGCAGGAACCCGCCGTCTGTTCGACGGGAATGCGCCGAATCGGCGGGTGCCCGTCGAATTCGCGGCTAGAAGGTGCCTGCGCTCGACCGCAGCCGCTCGACGCGCTGCTCGATCGGCGGGTGCGTCGAGAAGATGCGCGACATCAGGCCCGGTCGGGCCGGGTCGCTGATCCACAGGTGGGCCATCGACGAGTTCTGCATCAGCATCGGCCGCCCGTAGGCGCCGAGCTTCTCGAGCGCCCGGGCCAGGCCCTCGGGGTAGCGGGTCGTCAGGGCTCCGGTGGCGTCGGCGAGGTACTCGCGCTGGCGCGAGACGGCGGCCTGGACGCCGGCGGCCGCCAGGGGCGCGACGATCATGCCCGCGAGGCCGAGGATGATCATGACGGGGTTGCTTCCGCCCCCGCCCTCGCGCCGGTCGTTGTTGCTCCCGCCGAACATGGCGCCGAAAAACGACATCCGCACGAGGACGTCGGCGAGGAAGCCGACGGCCACCACCAGCCCGAAGACGATCGTCGACACGCGGATGTCGTAGTTCTTGACGTGGCCCATCTCGTGCGCCATGACGCCCTCGAGCTCAGCGTCGTCCATGATCTCGAGCAGGCCGGTCGTGGCGGCGACGACGGCGTGCTGCGGGTCGCGCCCGGTGGCGAAGGCGTTGGGTGCGGGGTCTTGCACGACGTACACCTCGGGCATCGTCATGCCCATCGTGATCGAGAGGTTCTCGACGGTTCGATACAGGCGAGGCTCTGTCGTCGCGTCGATGCGGATGCCGTGGCTCATCGCGATGGCCTGGCGCGAGGCGAAGAAGTACTGCACGAGGGCGTAGAGGGCGGCCACGACCAGGACGGTGAAGCCGATGGAGGGGTTGCTCCAGATGGCGCTGGCGGCGAAGCCGAGACCACCGATGATGACCAGGAAGATCAGGATGATGAAGACGGTGTTGCGCTTGTTCCGCGCGACGGCGTTGTACATGGGGCGTCTCAGCCTCGCGTCAGAACTGGACGCGCGGGGGCTCGGCGATCGCCGACGGCTCGGAGACCTCGAAGAAGTCGCGGTTCGTGAAGCCGAGGCGCTTCGCCACGAGAGTGTTCGGGAAGACGGTCGTCTTCGTGTTGAACTCGCGGACCCCGCCGTTGTAGAAGCGGCGAGCGCCCTGGATCTTGTCTTCGGTGTCGACGAGCTCCGACTGAAGCTGGAGGAAGTTCTGGCTCGCCTGCAGCTGGGGGTAGTTCTCGGCGACGGCGAAGATGCTCTTGAGCGACTTCTGCAGGTGCCCTTCGGCGACAGCGGCCTCGGCGGGCGACGAAGCACTCAGAGTCTCGGCGCGGGCTTTCGTGACGCTTTCGAACACGCCCGACTCGTGCGACGCGTATCCCTTGACCGTGCTGATGATGTTGGGGATCAGGTCGCCTCGTCGCTTCAGCTGCACCGTGATGTCGCTCCACGCCTCGTCGACACGCACCTTCAGCGTGACCATCGAGTTGTAGGTCGCCCAGAAGTAGATGCCGACGATGACGAGCAGCAGGACGACGATGCCTACCGCGATGAGAATGCCGATGAGGGCGGAATCCATGCTCGAGTTGCTCCTTGTTGATTCGGCATTCACTATAAACGGGCGGGGTGCGGCCTTCATGTGGCCTGGGCATTCTCGGAGCCAACTCACGAAGTGGCAGACCGCGCAATCTAACGATTGGTGAAACTTTTCGCGGTTCAGCCCTGGGGTGGATTGACTTGTACCCCGCTCCTTGGCTTACTGGGTGACAGTGCTCACCGACACGACCCCCAGCTCCCGATGCTCCGCGGCCCTCGCCGGTCCGCGTCGTCGCCGTGCCCGAGTGGTCGGCCTCCTCGGCCTCGCAGCTCTCGCCGGCCTCGTCGGGGCACTCGTGCTCG
Organism: Frondihabitans sp. OV104; assembly: GCF_057787745.1. Taxonomy (NCBI): domain Bacteria; kingdom Bacillati; phylum Actinomycetota; class Actinomycetes; order Micrococcales; family Microbacteriaceae; genus Frondihabitans; species Frondihabitans sp. OV104. The sequence continues at coordinate 266,512 of NZ_CM173541.1, read as the reverse complement.
GCCAGTTCCCGGCCATCGCCGAGCCGGCCGCCGGCCCGAACCCGGGTGGCTCGGCGGCTCCCACGCTCTCCCCGGTCACGCCCACGATCACGGTCGCCGACGCTCCGTCATCGACGACGCGCGCGACCGGCACCGCGACCCCCGGAGCGAGCCTCCGCATCCTCGACCCGACGCACCCCGCCTCGTCGCTGTGCACGACCACAGCGGCGAGCGACGGCTCCTGGTACTGCTCGGTGACCGTCTCGAGCGGTGCCGATCAGCGCCTGACCCTCCGCGACCTCACGAACACGCAGTTCGCCGACGTCATCTCCGAGCCGTTCTCGATCCTGGCGGCCCCCGCCGTCTCGACGTCGGCCGGTGTCTCGGTGGGCGCCCGGCTGCAGGGCACGGCGTTCGCCGGCGCGACCGTGACGCTGACCCTCGTCGAGGGCGGCTACAGCACCGAGGTCAGGACGACCGTCGCCTCCGACGGCTCGTGGTCGAGCGTGCTGCCCGCGTCGACCGTCCCGACGGGCACGTACTCGGTCACCGGCGTCCAGTCGTCGACGGCCGTGCCGAAGGTGCCCGTGTCGAGCGCGTCGTCGCCGCTCTCCGTGTCGATCGACCGCGAGGCCCCGCCCGCCCCGCGGCTCCTGCACCCCGCCGCCGGGTCGACGGTCTCGACGCAGCCCCTCACGTTCGACGGCAACGGCCAGAACGGCGCGACCGTCACCACCTACGTCGACAGCAACCCGGTCTGCACCGCGGTCGTGAAGAACGGCTACTGGAGCTGCACCTCGGCCGGGCTCCTGCTTCCCTCCGGTACGCGAAGCGTCCAGGCCGCGCAGCGCGACGCCGCCGGCAACTACGGCGCACCGAGCGCTGCCGTGAAGGTCGACTTCGCCAAGGCCACCCCGTCGTCGACGCCGTCGGCCCCCTCGACGAACACGCCGGGGCAGGCACCGGGCAGCGGCCAGACGCCGAGCGACCCCGGCTCCTCTTCGACCGCCGCACCGAGCGTGCCCGGCGGCGGCGGGTCGACCGGCGGCGGCTCCGGCAGCGCAGGAGGCCCGGGCTCCGGCGGGGCTGTCCCCGGTGACGGCGGCGCAGGAACTCACGGCTCGGCCGCCGCACCGGGCTCCGCCCTGTCCGAGGCCTCCTCCTGGACGGCCTCGACGGGCTTCGGCCGCAGTCTGCCGACCCTCTCGGAGAGCGTGGGCGGCTCCGCGTGGGCGTGGGCGCTCCTTCTCGGGCTGGTCTTCGTCGCCCTGGTGCTCGCTCCGATGAGGCTCGCCGCGTCGGCGCTCGGCGGCCGCCTCGCGATGCGGGCCCGGCACCTCACCGGCCGCAACCGCTCCCGCCGCGACGACTCCGCGCAGCCTGCGCTCTCTCCGGCCGCCGCCGTGGCCACCGCCCTGGCGGCGGGCGCTCTCCTCGTCGCCCTCGCCGCCGGGGTCGACGACCAGGTCCGCTACGTCCGCCTCGCCGTGGCCATCGTCATCGGGCTCGGCCTCATCAACGGGCTCGGCATCGTCCTGCCAACGTGGATCGCCGGGCGCCGACTGGGCCTGCGCCTGCGTCTCACCCTGTCGCCCCGCCTGCTGCTGGCCGCGGCCCTCGCCTGCCTCGCGACGCGCATCCTCGACCTCGACCCGCCGATGGTGCTGGGCGTGCTCCTCGCGGCCGGCCTGGTCGACACCGCCGGGCGCGACCTCGATGAGATCGGCGACGTGCGGCGCGGCGGAATCGTCGCCACCGCGCAGCTCGGCAGCCTCGCCCTCGTCTCGCTCGTCGCCTGGGTCGCCCACGGCCTCGTTCCCGCGGGCAACGCCGTCTTCGCCGTCGAGATCACCCGCGAGACGCTGGCCACCGTGTGCCTGGCGGGCCTCGGGTCGCTCATCGTGCTGCTCGTGCCCGTCGGCAGGCTGCCCGGCCGCGCGCTCTACTCGTGGTCGAAGCCGACCCTCGTCGGGCTCGCGATCGTCGGGGTGGCCGCCGCCACGGTCGTCTACGCCGGGGGCCCTGCCGAGGCCTTCCCCATCGGCCCGCTGGTCGTCGCCGCGATAGCGTTCGCCGTGGTCGCCCTCGGCGCGTGGGCGTGGGTGCGGTTCGTCGAGCCGGCGACCGACGACTACGTCTGACCTCGCGCTCGCGGTGCCCCCGCAGGGGTTCGAACCCTGACTGAAGCGATTTTAAGTCGCCTGCCTCTGCCAATTGGGCTACGGGGGCGCGGGCTTCCAGCGTAGGGGACGCCCGGCCTCCCGCCGCCGCACCACGATCCGGACTCAACACCACCCCGGCCGCGCTTCGACCCACGATCGGGACTCGGCACCACGCGAAGCCGTGGTGCGGAGTCCCGATCGTGGTGCGAGCGGCCGGGGGATGTATCGCACGCAGGAACGCCCCGCCCGACCGATGTCGACGCGGGGCGTTCCGGGAGCTGACAGCTACTCGGCGACCGGAGCCTTCTTGGCGGCGGCCTTGCGGGCCGGAGCCTTCTTCACGGGCGCAGCCTCGGTGGACGAGTCGGCCGGCGTCGCGTATGCGGGACCAGGGGCGTCCTTCGGCGCACCGATCTCGGGCGCCGGAGCAGAGGCCTCGGCCGGGGCGGCCGGCTTCGGGCGCGACGCAAACTCCTCGAAGGCCGCACGCGGCCTGGTCACGTTGTCGAGCGAGGCGATGTCGCGGCCGAGGATCATGTTGTTGGCCCAGCCGGTGACGACGCGAATCTTGCGCTCGAACGACGGCATCGCCATGCCGTGGTAGCCGCGGTGCGCGGCCCAGGCCGGGAAGCCCTTGAGCGCGAACTTGCCGCTCTGGAAGACGCCGATGCCGAGACCCAGGCCCGCGACGGCGCCGAGGTTGTCGTGGCGGTAGTCCTTCGTGTTCTCGCCGCGGAGCACCGCGGTGATGTTCTTAGCGAGCTGCTTGCCCATGCGGACGGCGTGCTGCGCGTTGGGCACGCAGAAGCCGCCGACGCCGGCGCCGGTGAGATCGGGGGTCGCTGCGACATCGCCGCAGGCCCACGCGTCGGGGACGACGGTGCCGTCTTCGGCGACGATGCGGAGGTCGGGCTGCACGGTGATGCGGCCACGGGCCTCGAGCGGGAAGTCGGTGCTGCGGACAACGGGGTTCGCCATGACGCCCGCGGTCCAGATGATGAGGTCGGACTCGAACGACTCGCCGGTGGAGAGCTCGACCTTGCCGCCGACGGCGGACTGGAGCTGCGTGTCGAGGTGCACGATCGCCTGGCGCTCGGCGAGGTTCTTCAGCACCCAGTGGCTGGTCTCGAGGGCGACCTCGGGCATGATCCGGCCCATCGCCTCGACGAGGTGGAAGTGCGTGTCGTCGATGGTGAGGTTCGGGTAGTTCTTGAGGAGGTCGGTCGCGAAGCTGCGGAGCTCGGCGAAGACCTCGATGCCGGCGAAGCCTCCGCCGACGACCACGGTCGTGAGCAGGCGGTCGCGCTCGGGGCCGGCGTCGAGGTTCGCCGCCTTCTGGAAGTTGGTGAGGAGCTTGTCGCGGATCGCCTCGGCCTCTTCGATCGTCTTGAGTCCGATGGCCTCGTCGGCGACACCCGGGATCGGGAAGGTGCGCGACACTGCGCCGGCCGTCATGACGATCTGGTCGTACTCCATCTCCCAGGCGTCGCCGACCTCGGGGGTGATGGTGGCGGTCTTGGAGGCGTGGTCGACCTTGGTCACCTTCGCGGTGACGACGTTGGTGCGCGTGAGGTGACGGCGCAACGACACGATGGCGTGGCGGGGCTCGATCGAGCCGGCGGCGACCTCGGGGAGGAAGGGCTGGTAGGTCATGTACGGCAGGGGGTCGACGACCGTGACATCCGCCTCGCCCTTGCGCAGCCACTTCTCGAGCTTCCAGGCGGTGTAGAAACCGGCGTAGCCGCCGCCGACGATCAGGATTTTGGGCACGAGGGATTGACTCCTTGGTAGGTGTGGACGAGAAACAGGCTAGTGCCTGTTGCGTAAGCGTTTGAAATGCCGAACGGCCCCGATGACGACGGCGATCACACTGACACCGAGACCAGCGTAAACCGCCAGCGGGATGGCAGTGGAGCGCAGCTCCTGGGTTGACGGGGGGAACCCAGCGTTTCCGTCCCTATTGGCGACAGCTGTCGTCGGCGTCGCCGTCACAGGAGCCGAGGGCTCGGGCGACGAGGTCGGGATGGGCGCGGCCTCGGCCCGACGGTGCAGCCGCACCCAGTCGGTCAGGCTGCCGAGAGGGTTCTCGGTGGCGTGGGCGACGTCGCGCGTGACAGCCGCCTCGGCGTTCACCAGTCCGTGCCCGTAGATCGGCCCGGGCGACGGGCTGCCTTTCGGCGTCGCCGTCGAGACGATGCGCTGGATCACGTCATCCGCGCTGATGCCGGGGTGCGCCGCGATCACGAGAGCGGCGATGCCCGAGACGAGCGGGGCCGCACCGCTGGTTCCTGACCAGAGCAGGTACTGCCCACCGGGGCCGACGCCGACGAGGCCTTCGCTCGGTGCGGCCACGCCGATGGTGATGCCCTGGCTCGACGCGTCGAACGAGGCGTTCTGCGACTGGTCGACACCGGCCACGGCGAGCACGCCGGGCATGGTCGCCGGCGCTCCGACCTCGTCCGTGCCGCTCCCCCGGTTGCCTGCGGCAGCCACGACGACGACGTTCTTCTTCATCGCGTAGAGGAACGCGGAGTCCCAGCTCTGCGGCCAGTCCAGCGTGTTGCGCGTCAACGACATGTTGATGACCTTGGCGCCGTGGTCGACGGCCCACCGCACCGCCTTGGCGATCTGGTCGTCGGCGTCCGTGGCCTGGGCGCCGAACCCGACGGAGATGCTGAGCACCTGGGCGTCGGGTGCGACGCCGATCACGCCGGTTCCTGCGCCCGTGCCCCTCCCGACGAGAAGGGAGGCGACGAGCGTGCCGTGCGCGGAGTCGTCGCCGATCGGGGTCTGGCCGTTCGCTCCGCCCGACCCCGAGAAGTCGGTGCCGCCCGCGACGGCGCCCTGCAGCTCTCGGACGCTGCCGTCGACGCCCGAGTCGATGACGGCGATCTTCACCCCCTCGCCGCGGGTCGTCGCCCACGCCTGCTCGATGCCGTAGTCGCTCAGCCAGTACTCGCGGTCGCGGATCGAGTCGGCCGACGCCGCCGAGGCCGGCAGCAGGAGGGCAAGGGCGACTGCGGCGACGAACGCCACGATGGCGCTCCCCCGGCGCATCCGATCAGCTCTCGAGGAGGTAGTCGTCGCAGGTGCAGACGTCAGGGCTCCAGGTCGCGCGCTCGAGGGCGAGGTCGCCGAACGGGTTGACGCCGGGGCCGGCGGCCAGCGCGTGGCCGGCCAGCGCGTGCAGGCACTTGATGCGCTGGGGCATGCCGCCGGCGGTCACGTGCGCGATCTCGTCGACGTGCTCGATGCTCTCGCGGTCGGCGAGGTAGGCCTCGTGCGCCGCGGCATACTGCTGCTTGAGCTCGGGGCTCGATGCCATCTGGTCGGTGAACTCGGCCATGACGCCGTTCGCCTCGAGGGTCGAGATGGCGGCGGTCGCGCCCGGGTGGCACAGGTAGTACAGGGTGGGGAACGGCGTCCCGTCGGCGAGGCGCGGCTTCGTCGAGACCACCGTGGGGTTGCCGCAGACGCACCGCGCTGCGATGCCGATCACGTTGCGCGCGGGGCGGCCGAGCTGGGCGGACACGATCTGGATGTCGCGCTCGGCGACGGCGGCGAAGGGAGGCGTGGTCATTTCGCCACCAAGCCTAAACGCTACTTCTTGCCGCTGATGTCGGGGGCGACCAGCTTCGTCGCCGGCTCGTCGGTCAGCCCCGCATCGAGGATCGACGCCTGCATCGCGCTCACCCAGTCGACCGTCGGGGTCTGGATGTCTCTGGTGATCTTCGTGCCCGTCGACGTGGTCGACGTCGTGCCGCTCGACTTTGAGTCGTCCATCACCAGGTAGCTGTACTCGCCCGGGTAGACGTAGAGCAGGCGGTCGCGGGCCTGCGCCTCGATGTAGGCCGGGTCGTTCCAGCGCGCGACGTCGTCTTTGAGGTCGTCCACGTTCTGCTTCTGCTCGTCGACCTGCCCCTGCAGCTGCGTGATCTGCTGCTGCTGCTGGATGAGCGTGCGCAGGCTCGGGGCCAGGATGACGATGAAGAGCACGATTATCACGAGCATGAGCAGACTGAAGCCGGAGAACCGCATGCCGCGGAGCCACCCGCCGGCGGCGCTCTCCATCGCGGGCAGGCTGACGGGGACGCGCTTGACGGGTGCCCGCCTGTCGGACGCACTGCGGGTGCGGGGTGTCTCGGCCATGCTCCGACCCTAGGCGACCGTTCCGGCTTCTCGAGCCGCTGCGGCGGTGGGTCGCTGAGAGTGATCTGGGCGCAGGAACTGCCACCCCGCCGCCGACACGGCGAAGGCCCGCCCCGCGACGTGCGCGGGGCGGGCCTGCCGGTGCTCGTGACTACGCCGTGAAGCGCGGGAACGCCGACGCGCCGGCGTAGATCGCGGCCTCGCCGAGCTCCTCCTCGATGCGGAGCAGCTGGTTGTACTTCGCGACGCGCTCGGAGCGAGCCGGGGCGCCGGTCTTGATCTGGCCGCCGTCGGTCGCGACCGCGAGGTCGGAGATCGTGGTGTCTTCGGTCTCGCCCGATCGGTGCGACATGACCGTCTTGTAGCCGGAGCGCTGAGCGAGCGCGACGGCGTCGAGGGTCTCGGTCAGCGTGCCGATCTGGTTGACCTTGACGAGCAGCGCGTTGGCGGCGCCGTTCTCGATGCCCTTGGCGAGGCGCGTCGGGTTCGTGACGAACAGGTCGTCGCCCACGATCTGGGTCTTCGAGCCGATGACGGACGTGAGGTGAGCCCAGCCCTCCCAGTCGTCTTCGTCGAGGGGGTCTTCGATGGTGACGAGGGGGTACGAGGCCACGAGCTCCTCGTAGTACGACGACATCTGCTCGGCCGACTTCGCGGAGCCCTCGAAGGTGTACGAGCCGTCCTTGAAGAACTCGCTGGAGGCGACGTCGAGGCCGAGCGCGATGTCTTTGCCGGGGGTGAAGCCGGCGGTCGTGATCGCCTCGACGAGGAGGTCGAGCGCGGCGCGATTGCTCGAGAGGTTGGGCGCGAAGCCGCCCTCGTCGCCCAGGCCGGTCGAGAGACCCTGAGACTTGAGCAGGCCCTTGAGCACGTGGTAGGTCTCGGTGCCCCAGCGGAGCGCCTCGGAGAACGTCGAGGCGCCGATCGGCAGGATCATGAACTCCTGGATGTCGACGTTGCTGTCGGCGTGCGAGCCGCCGTTGATGACGTTCATCATCGGCACGGGCAGCGTGTGCGCGTTCGGGCCGCCGATGTAGCGGAACAGCGGCAGGTCGGCCGAGTCGGCTGCGGCACGGGCGACGGCGAGCGAGACGCCGAGGATGGCGTTGGCGCCGAGGCGGGCCTTGTTGTCGGTGCCGTCGAGGGCGATCATGGCGCCGTCGATGACGCGCTGGTCGGTGGCGTCGAGGCCCTCGATCTCAGGGCCGATCTCGTCGATGACGGCGGCGACGGCCTTGAGCACGCCTTTGCCCTGGTAACGGGCCTTGTCTCCGTCGCGGAGCTCGTACGCCTCGAAGGCACCGGTCGATGCGCCGGACGGCACTGCGGCGCGGGCGACCACGCCGTCGTCGAGCAGGACTTCGACCTCGACCGTGGGGTTGCCCCGCGAGTCGAGGATTTCGCGGGCGCCTACGGCGTCGATTGCTGCCACGGAATTACTCCTTCGGTTGACTGACTACGAGGGCCGCGAGCGTCACCGGCGCTGACCCGGCCCCAATCCTACCCACCGGCCTCATCGGGGAGGAGACGTTCTCCACAGGCCCCGCTCGGCCGTAGCCGCCCCGTCTAGCTGAGCGGCTTCCACTCCAAGGGCGCTGCCGCATCGGCGAGGGTGGCGAAGCGCGTGTAGCCGAGCTCGGCCAGGCCGGCGAGCTGGTTCTTGAGGTTCTTCGCGCGCCTGTCGAGGCGCACCCGGGTGCCGTCGGCGGCGAGCTCGTGCTGGAGGCGCACCAGCTCGGCGGGTGGGACTGTGGCGTCGTAGAGGATGACGGAGCCCTCGGCCGAGCCGCCGGGCAGCTCGACGAGGTCGACGAGCCGCTCGAAGCCGAGCGAGAAGCCGGCCGCCGGCACGTCGGCGCCGAGGAACCGCCCGATCATCCCGTCGTAGCGCCCGCCGCCGCCGAGCGAGTAGCCGAAGTCGGGGTGGGCCACCTCGAAGATGGTGCCCGTGTAGTAGCCCATGCCGCGCACCAGCGTCGGGTCGAACTCGAGCCGGGCGTCCGGAAGCGCCTCGCGCAGCGACAGCAGGTCGCCGAAGGCCTCGGCGTCGAGCCAACGAGCACCCGCCGAGGACTCCCAGGTGGCCCCCGCCAGCTCCGCCAGCTGCGCCGCGAGGTCGTCGGTCGGGACTCCGATCTCGGCCAGCTCGCCGACGACGCCGTCGATCCCGATCTTGTCGAGCTTGTCGATGATCACCAGCGCGGTGTCGAATCGCGCCGTCGGCACCTTCCAGTGCGACAGCAGCCCGAGGAGGATGCGCCGGTCGTTGATTCGGATGGTGGTGCCGACGAGGCCGAGGCGCCCGAGCACCTCGGCGGTCGCGCTGATCAGCTCGATCTCGGCCATCGGGCCGGCTTCGCCGATGATGTCGATGTCGCACTGCACGAACTGGCGGTAGCGACCCTTCTGCGGACGCTCTGCGCGCCACACCGGGGCGATCTGGATGGCGCGGAAGACGGTCGGAAGCGTCGCGCGGTGGGTGGCGTAGAACCGGGCGAGCGGCACGGTGAGGTCGAAGCGGAGGCCGAGATCGGCGAGGTCGAGCGCCGTTTCGGCGCTCTGCAGCTTCTCAGTGCTCAGGCCGCGCTTCATGATCGCGAAGGCGAGCTTCTCGTTGTCTCCGCCGAGCCCGGCATGCAGCCGCGAGCTCTCCTCGACGACGGGCGTCTCGATCTCGTCGAAGCCGTACGAGCGATAGGTCTCGCGGATGGTCCCGAGCACGAGATCGCGCCGTCGCTTGTCGGCCGGGAGGAAGTCGCGCATTCCGCGGGGCGGGTTCACGGGAGAGGGCATGCATCAATCCTCCCAGATGGGCGGATGAAGCCGTGACTTGTCTCCATGTAACATGTCATGTACGCTGGGTGTCGCCCGCATGGCAGAGCAGCAGACACGAGTCGCCCCTTCCTCGTGACTGCTGCTCCCCGAGACCGACGAGCGCGAATCGGGTTGCGCGCTCGTCTGCCTGGCGGCTCGTCCCTTCCCTGCGGCGACGATCCCGGCCAGGCTGGCGGTGCCCCGCGCTAGAGCGCGGGGCACCGTTCATCTCACGGCTGACAGGTCAGACGGCCGCGGCGGCCGTCGCCCGCACTCGTGCCGCGAACGCGCGCACGTGGAGGCGGAACGCCGCCGTTACCCGCTCGGTGTCGCCCGTCGCCAGAGCGTCGTACTGCAGCCCGTAGATCGTGTCGGTGAACAGCCGCGACTCCACGTCGGCGACGTCAACGTCGAGGCCGCGCGCGATGCACCAGTGCTTGGTGAAGGCCTGCCACCGCGACACGGCCGAGCGCGCGATCCCGCCGGCATCGCCGTCGATCATCTCCAGCATCGCCGCCTCGTACTCGAGGCGCATCAGCTGCAGGTTGTACGGCGTCGATACCTCGGCCCAGGCCGTCTCGATGAACTGGAGCCACGCAGGCTCGTCGAGGTCGACCGGGTCGACGGCCAGGAGGGCGTCCTGGCGGGCGACGATCGCGCGCACGATCTCGTCGACGAGCTGCGCCCGGTTGCCGAAGTGGTAGACGAAGACGTACGTGCTGACACCGAGGGCCTCGGCCAGCGTCCGGAACGACACGGTCGCGAGCGTGCGGCCGGCGAGATGCTCGAGAATCCGCCCCAGGAGCTCCGGCTTGCGAGTGGGGTCGGGTTTCCGGGGCACGAGCCGTCCTTCACGATTGCCCGCTTCCGGAGACCCTGCGCCCCCGAGCAAGCTGAATCACGATAACAGAGCAGTCGCACACGAAAACGACCTGGTGAAATACCGAGAATGTTCAGATGACATTTCAGTCTGGTGTAGAGTGATCACGTCGCGCTGAACAAGCGCGATCGGGTCGGCTGATCACTGATCCGGGCGGGGTCCCCTCTATTCGGGTTGTGGGGCGCCCCGCCACTCTTCTTCTCCGCGCAGCGACTTTTCTCGGGTGCGCAGCGACGTTTCTCGGGCACGCAGCGCCTGCTCGCGCTCACGCAGAGCCTCGCGCAGAGCCCGTTCCGCATCCCAGCCGCGAGCCGATGCCTCGTCGACCTCGGCGAGCAGGTGGCGTCCCCAGTCGAGCTCGGTGTCGGCGGCAAAGGTGCCGCGTCGAGTTCCTGCGCCCCTTGCCTCGCCTGCGCGACCCGCGATCTTCTGAACGCGCGACAGCGCCGGGAGTCCGAGAGGGACCCCGTCGAACGCGCTCTCGCGCCCCGCCTTCTCGACGGCCTTCGCCGCCGACCAGAGCCGGACGATGTCATCGACGTCGGCGGCTGTGTCCGGGCCGAACACGTGCGGGTGCCTCCTGCGGATCTTCGCGTCGACGTCGTCGACGACCTCGGCCAGGCCGAAACCCTCCCCCGCGCGCTGGGCGATACCGGCGTGGAGCACCACCTGGTACAGCACGTCGCCGAGCTCCTCGCGGAGATCGTCGGCCGAGCCCGCCTCGATGGCCTCGACCAGCTCGTAGGACTCCTCGAGCAGGTAGGTCACGAGCGAGGCGTGAGTCTGGGCGCGGTTCCACTCGCAGCCGGGCGGGTCGAGCAGATCGTCGACCGTGTGCTGAAGAGCCTCGATGGCCGTGCCCGCGTCGTGGTCCGTCACGTGTCTCCTGTCCCAGCCGATGTCGGTGGTCTCACGATAGAATGCTTCTCGGTGAGTCGGGAAGTCTGGTCGACGCTTCCCCCGTCGACCCCTTCTCAGGGCTCGACCTCATCAGTCAGGACTCCATGAGCTCTCTCTTCCGCTCGGAGCGCGCGTCCGCGGGCATTCTCCTCGGCGCCGCCGTGCTCGGCCTCCTCCTCGCGAACCTCGCCACCGGGCCCGCTCTGCTCGACATCAAGGCCTTCCACTTCGGCTTCCCGTCCATCGGGCTCGACCTGTCGGTGGGGCACTGGATCTCGGACGGCCTCCTCGCCCTCTTCTTCTTCGTCGTCGCCGTCGATCTCAAGCACGAGCTGGTGCGCGGCGACCTCAACTCGGTGTCGAAGGCCCTCGTGCCGGCGATCGCCGCGGTCGGCGGCGTGATCGTCCCGGCCGGCGTCTACCTGCTCGTCACGGCCGGCACCCGGTACTCCTCGGGCTGGCCGGTGCCGACCGCCACCGACATCGCCTTCGCCCTCGGCGTCCTCGCGGTCTTCGGGTCGGCGTTGCCGGGTCGCATCCGGGTGTTCCTGCTGGCGCTCGCCGTGCTCGACGACCTCATCGCCATCCTGATCATCGCGGTGTTCTTCACCCACGGCAGCAACCTGCTGTTTCTCGCGCTCGGCGTCGTGGCCGTGATCGCCACCTTCGCCGCGGGCAAGCTGCTCGGCCGTCGCACGGGCGCCGCCGGCGTCGCCGTCGTCGTGATGATCACCGTCCTGGCCGTCGTCACCTGGTACCTCGTCTACCGCTCGGGCGTGCACGCGACGATCGCCGCGGTCGCCGTCGGCCTGGTGCTGCCGCTCGGTCCGGCCCGCAAGGCCGTCCACGCGCTCGAGCCGTTCACCAACGGCATCGTGCTGCCCGTCTTCGCCTTCGCCGCCGCGGCGGTCGTCGTGCCGAGCGTCGGGCTCGGCGAGCTCAGCCCCGTGTTCTGGGCGATCGTCATCGCGCTCCCCGTCGGCAAGCTCATCGGGATCACTCTCGCCGGCGGGATCGCCTCCCGCATCTTCCGCAACCCCGACCCGGCCCGCCGCAGTCAGACGCTGTCGATGGTCGAGATCGTCACCGTCGCGATGCTGGGCGGCATCGGCTTCACCGTCTCGCTCCTCATGAACGAGCTCGCCTTCAAGCAGTCGGAGGAGATCGTCGACGAGGGCACGCTCGCCGTGCTCCTCGGCTCGGGCATCTCGATCGTCATCGCGGCCGTTCTGGTGAGCATGCTCAAGCGCGCGCACCAACGTCGCGTGCGCTGAGCCCGGCCCGCGCCGCGCCCCGCCGAGCGCCGCCCCTCGCGCCCGCCGCGTTCCTCGCGTCCGCCGCGTTCCTCGCGTCCGCCGCGTTCCTCGCGCCGGCGCGCTCCTCGCGCCCGCCGCACCTCACCGGGCCGCAGGCCGCAGGCCGCAGGCCGCAGGCCGCAGGCCGCAGGCCGCAGGCCGCAGGCCGCAGGCCGCAGCGGCGAGATAGCACTTCTCGTCGCCCGCCGGGTCAGACCCGACGCCAATCGCGATCTCGCGCCCAAGCCAGCCGCGCGGCCGCACCGAGCGCGTGGACTCTGCAGCCGACCGCGTCTCTCCGTGCCGATTCCGAGGGGCAGCCCCGGGCGCAGGAACTCCGGACCCGCCGCCCGACCGCCCCACGACGCGGCCGCGAGATCGCACTTCCCGTCGCCGCCCCGGGTCGGACCCGACGCGGATCGCGATCTAGCGCCCCGCAGGTCGCGCGCCGCCTACCCCGGCGACGGCGCCGCGCTGCCGGCCGGCTTCGCCGGCGCCGCGTCGTAGATCGCGGTGAGCAGCTGCTCGACCCACTCGATCAGCTCGGCGTCCGGCAGGGGCTCGCCGTTCTTCCGCGGCATTGGCACCGACACGGACTTCGTCTGCGCGAAGTAGCGGCCGCCGGGGAACAGCCGGCCGAGGCGGAGCTGGACGGAGTCGGGGAGTTCCTGCGCCGCCACCCGGAGGTTGGAGCCCATGGCGACGACTTCGCTCAAACCCGTCTTCTGGGCCATGCGGCGGAGGCGCGAGACCTCGATGAGCGCGAGCACCTCGGCGGGCGGCTCGCCGTACCGGTCTTTCATCTCGTCGAGGACGGAGTCGATCTGCTCGTCGGTGGAGGTCGGCGACGAGGCGGTGGACAGCTTCTGGTAGGCCTCGAGGCGCAGGCGCTCGCTCTCGACGTAGTCTTCGGGGATGTGGGCGTCGACCGGCAGCTCGAGCCGCAGCTCGGTCTGGCCCTCGGCCACATCGCCGCGGAACGCATTCACGGCCTCGCCGATCATCCGCAGGTAGAGGTCGAAGCCGACACCCGCGATGTGGCCCGACTGCTCGCCGCCGAGCAGGTTTCCGGCGCCTCGGATCTCCAGGTCTTTCAGCGCGACCTGCATGCCCGCGCCGAGCTCGTTGTTGGCGGCGATCGTCTCCAGGCGGTCTTGAGCCGTCTCGCTGAGCGGCTTGTCGGCGTCGAAGAGGAAGTACGCGTAGCCGCGCTCGCGCCCCCGGCCGACGCGGCCGCGGAGCTGGTGCAGCTGCGAGAGGCCGTACCGGTCGGCGCGGTCGATGATCAGGGTGTTCGCGTTGGCGATGTCGAGACCGGTCTCGATGATGGTCGTCGAGACGAGCACGTCGAACTTGCGCTCCCAGAAGTCGACCATGACCTGCTCGAGCGCCGACTCGGGCATCTGCCCGTGAGCGACGGCGATGCGCGCCTCGGGCACGAGCTCGGCGAGCTGGGCGGCGATGCGGTTGATCGACGAGACGCGGTTGTGCACGAAGAAGATCTGACCCTCGCGCAGCAGCTCCCGCCGGATGGCGGCGGCGATCTGGCGGTCGCTGTTCGGCCCCACGAAGGTGAGGATCGGGTGCCGATCTTCGGGTGGCGTCGCCAGCGTCGACATCTCGCGGATTCCCGTGACCGCCATCTCGAGCGTGCGCGGGATCGGCGTCGCGCTCATCGCGAGGATGTCGACGTTGGTCTTGAGCTTCTTCAGCTGGTCTTTGTGCTCCACGCCGAACCGCTGCTCCTCGTCGATGATGACGAGGCCGAGGTCTTTGAACGCGAGGCCCTCGGTCAGGATGCGGTGCGTGCCGATGACGATGTCGACGGTGCCGTCGCCGATGCCCTTGATCGTCTCCTTCGACTCCTTCGCCGACTGGAAGCGGCTGAGGGCGCGCAGGTGCACCGGGAACCCGGCGAAGCGCTCCGAGAAGGTCTCCATGTGCTGCTTCACGAGCAGTGTCGTCGGGACGAGCATGGCGACCTGCTTGCCGTCTTGCACGGCCTTGAAGGCGGCACGGATCGCGACCTCCGTCTTGCCGTAGCCGACGTCGCCCGAGATGAGGCGGTCCATCGGGATGGGCCGCTCCATGTCGGCCTTGATCTCGTCGATGGTCGTGAGCTGGTCGGGCGTCTCGGCGAACGGAAACGCCTCTTCGAGCTCGCGCTGCCACGGGGTGTCGGGGCCGAACGCGTACCCTTTCGAGGCCATGCGCGCGGAGTAGAGCTTCACGAGCTCGACGGCGATGTCGCGGACGGCCTTGCGGGCCTTGCCCTTGGCCTGAGACCAGTCGCTGCCGCCCATCTTGCTGAGCTTCGGGGCCTCGCCGCCGACGTAGCGGCTGAGGAGGTCGAGCTGGTCGGTCGGCACGTAGAGGCGGTCGCCCGCCTGGCCGCGCTTCGACGGCGCGTACTCGAGCACGAGATACTCGCGGTTGTGCTTGACGGCGTTGCGGCCGCCGGTCGACACCTCGCGGCTGGTGAGCTCCAGGAACCTGCCGATGCCGTGCGTGGAGTGCACGACGATGTCTCCGGCCTTGAGCTGCAAGGGGTCGACGACGTTCTTGCGTCGCGAGGCGAGCTTCTTGACCTGCCGCGACTCGTAGCCGGCGGCCCGGCCGAAGAAGTCGGACTCGCTGAGCACGGAGAGCTTCGCCGACGGGATCTCGAAGCCGGCCTCGACGCCGGCGGTGACGAGGTGCGCGACGCCGGGTTCGGGGTCGGCGGGCAGGGACTCCTGAACGCGTGCCGCGACGCCGAGCTCGGCGAGCACGTCGCGGGCGCGGTCGACGAGCCCGGTGCCGCGGGCCGTGACGACGACGGTCCAGCCCTCGGAGACGCGCTCGGCGACGTGCAGGGCGGCGCCCTCGGCGTTGCCGGCGAAGCTGGGGACGGTCTCGGCGTCGACGCGGCGGTAGTCGCCGGCGGCCTCGATCTTCTCTTCGTCGGTGAGCACGAGACCCGAGTCGAAGCCCGAGATCGACCACCAGGCTCGGCCGTCGGCCTTCAGCCGCAGGTCGCCGACGGTGAGGAAGTCGCCCGAGTCGAGGTCGATCGGGGCCTCGGCGCCGGCGGTGGCCGCGATCCAGGCAGCCTGCAAGAACTCGCGGTTCGTCTCGGCCAGGCTCTTCGCCCGCGACACGACTCGCTCAGGAGACAGCACCGCGATGGCCGCACTCTGCGGCAGATAGTGCGTGATCGGCACCAGGCGGTGCACCAGCGCCGGTGCCAGCGACTCCATGCCCTCGACGGGGATCCCCTGGCCGAGCTTCTCGAGCATCTGCGCCAGGCTCGGGAACTCGTGCTGCATCTCGCGCGCACGCTGTCGGACGATTTCGGTGAGCAGCATCTCGCGACTGGGCGGCAACTCGACCTCGGTCACCTCGGAGTCGAGGCTGCGCTGGTCGGCCACGGAGAACGGACGGATCTGGTCGACCTCGTCGCCGAAGAAGTCGACGCGGACGGGGTGCTCGGCTGTCGGCGGGAAGACGTCGAGGATGCCGCCGCGCACGGCGAACTCGCCGCGTCGCGTGACCATGTCGACGCGGGCGTAGGCGAGGTCGACGAGCTGCGTGGCGATGCCCGACAGGTCGTGGCCGCGCGTGCCGGTGGCGAGCACGACGGGGTCGACGTCGGCGAGGTTGTCGGAGAGGGGCTGGAGGGCCGCCCGGACGCCGGCGACGACGACGAGTGGCGGAGTTCCTGCGACCTTCTCGGTCTTCTCCCACTCCGCGAGGCGCCGGAGAGCGCGGATGCGCTTGCCCACGGTCTCGGCGCTCGGGCTGAGGCGCTCGTGGGGCAGGGTCTCCCACGCGGGGAACTCGAGCACCTCGGCCTCGGGGATGTAGGAGGAGATCGCCGAGCGGACTGCCTCGGACTCCCGGCCCGTCGCGGTGATGACGAGGAGGCACTGGGGGGTCTGGCGCTGCGGCCCCTCCCGGCTGGAGAGGAGCCCGGCGAGCAGCGGAACGCGCAGCCCGTCGACCACGGAGAAGTCGCTCGATCTCTCAGCCCCCTCGAGGGCGTCGCCGAACGTCGAGGCGCGCGAAAGCGCAGGAATCAAGCCCTGGAGGATCACTCGTACGAGTGTACGCAGGCCCTCCGACACCGGCCCCTGGCTCGACGGTCAGCGGCTGCACGAGAAAGTGCGGATTTGTGCCCCAAAATGTCCGCATTTTGATGTTGACATCGGCAAATTAGGACACAAGTATTTCCTTTTACATTCGCATTTCACACATAGATCGGATCGAACTTGCTCATGTCAACCCTGACACCCGTCAGTTCTCAACTCCACCAGACCGTAAGAGTCGACAGGGTCGTCTTCCTGATCGTCATCGCAATCGCCATCGTGATCGCCATGGGGTTCATGGCGGCATTCATCTACTACTGCCAGACGAAAGGTGCCTGGCCCGCCTTGGACATGCCCAGCTTCTCGTCCGGTGGCACCTGGAAGCTCTACTGCCGCAAGTGAATCGACCCACCGCCCAGAGGGAAGTCCTCCTCGAGGTCACGCAGCTCGGAAAGCTATACGGAAAGTCGGCGGTTCTCGCCGGCCTCGACCTCACGGTCAGGGCCGGCGAGGTCCACGGCCTGCTCGGGCCGAATGGATCGGGCAAGACCACCGCGCTCCACGCCATGACCGGCCTGGTCGCGGCCGACTCGGGGACCGTGGATGTCGTCTGCGTCCCCATCGCCACGCCTGGTGCGCGGCAGCTGATCGGCTTCGCACCAGACGACCTGCCGCTCCCGCAAGCGATGACTGCCAGCGAATTCCTCGACCTGCACGATGCTCTTCGCAAACGGGATGACCGCGACACAGCCCACAAGATCAGCCGCCTGCTCGACCTGGACATCAGTTCTCGTCGGCTCATCGCCCACTACTCGCACGGTATGAAGCGAAAGCTGCATCTCATCGCGTCGATGATGCACGTCCCCGACGTCCTCTTCCTCGACGAACCGTTCCGCGGCCTGGACCCTCGAACCGGCGCAGTCCTCCGACAGCTCATTACAGCCCTTGCCCACGCTGGCAGCGGCGTAGTCGTCGCGACGCATGACATGCTGCGTGCCGAGCGGGACTGCGACAGCGTGACGATCCTGGCCGACGGCATGGTCCTTGCTAACGGGAATCCCCAGGCGCTCATAGCAGCGTCACCCTCCGCGATCAATCTCGAGGAGGTTTTTCTTGAGAAGACGATTCGCCCCGACGGCTCCGACCAGTCGGCACGGGTCATCGCCTCCCTCTTCGCCGACACCGAAGGACAACCATGCCCCGCACCGCACGCCTAGTGCTGAGCGCACTCACCGGATTGGCCGGTGGCGCCGCGATCGTCTTCCTCGTCGTGATGGCGTGCGTTGTTCTCGCCTTCGGAGCAGAGACGGATGTCGCCTTCCCCGGGTTGTTCCGAGCGTGGTTCAGCACCGAGAACGACCTTCCCGCCATCAACTTCACTCCGAACGGCACTGGCACGATCATTGCCGTCCTTCTGATCGCAGGAGCCACGACGGCGGTGACAGCATGGCGTACGCGACCCCGTCGCCCGGGCGACGACTCCTCGACGATGCGCTGATCGTCGCCGCCTTTATCGCCCGGATGACGATTCGCGAGATCGAAACCGCCCTCTCGGTGACGCGACGGCAGATGGCCGTCGTCGGAACCACGATCGCCTTACTCTGGATAGCGCTCGGCGTGCTCCTCTCCGCCAGCCTCATCGCGCAGATCGATGGTGCCGCCCCCGGCCCACTCCGAACCCAGTTCCTCGCGACGACACTCGCATCCGCCATGGCGACAACCGCGCTCTTCACGACGGTCCTGCGGCTGACGATTCCGGCTCGGACCGACTCTCAGACACTCCTGGCTCTGCTTCCGATCTCCCGTCGCGCCGCCGGTCTCGGCGAGTTGCTACCGCCCGGGGGCGCCGCCGTCCTAGGTAGCTTGGTGCTCGCCTCCCCGTCGTTCGGGGTGGCCTGGCTTGTCGCGGACGAGGGCCACGCTTTCGGCGGAAGCATCGCTGCCATCGTCGCAGTCTGCCTCACCACGGTCGTGGCGACGTTCGTCACATTCTCCGGCCTCGTCGGCCTCCTTGCCGTGTGCCGACTTCCGAACGTCTTCCGACCGGCGATTGCGGGAACCATCCTCATCTCGATCAGCGTGGCTGCAACTGCATCAGAGCTCTTCTCGACCGCTCTCCGACCAGTGTGGAGCAGGCACGATGCCTTCTTCGCAAATCGGGTTGTGGCGCAGCTCGTGGTCGCACCGCGAGATCATGGGATCTGGATCGCTGCCGTCGGATGGGCGGCCGTCGTTATCGCCATGCTCGTCGGGTGGAGCGTCATCCCGAAGGGCAGATCCGAATCGACCTTCCTCCCCCTGCCGCCGCGTCTCCCCCGGCCGCGAGGCCCCCGGCGCGCCCTCGCCACATTCGAATTCGCGTCTTTCGCCCGCAACCCGCAGACGGCCATGACCGTCGTCGCCGCAATCGCGACGGTCATGGCCGCTCTCGGGCTGAGGGTCGATGATCGGATGGCGACCATCAGCGGCGCGTTGCTCGGGGCCGCGCCCGTGATCCCCTTCGCACTTGCCGTGGGGGCAACCGGACGAACACTCACGACACGCTGGCTCCCCACCCAGCTCGGAGCAGATCCTTCTGAGTCCTTGCGCGCAAAGGTCTGGACATACGCCGGCGTCGGTGTCGCCGCCGCCATGACCGTCCTCTTGCTGGAGGTCACTCTCGGCATCCTCCCAGACCTCGCTTGGACGACGATTCCCGCCCGGTGCGGCCTTGCGCTCGGCGGGGGCCTGTTGGCCGGCGCCCTCATCCCGATCAGTGAGACGCAATCGCTGACGACGACCCTCGCCAGCTTCCTGGCCCTCGTCTTGTTCGCGATCCCATCGACCGGAATCGCCTATGTCCCCGAGGGGCTGGCGACCGAGGTCAAAGATCTGACGTTGGCAGGGGTTGGCGCGATCTACCTGATCGGCTTCGCAGCATTGGGTCAGCGAGACACCACGTGGAGCGGCAGTGCAGATCAAGCGTGACGTCCAGCCCAGAGGTGGTGTAGTGGTCATCGGGGCTCATTACGCCGACGAGTCGAAGAAAATGCAAGCGGCTAAGGCGGACCTCGACCTAGCGCGTGAACTCGGCCTCGTGACCGTCACGTGGGGACTGGCGCGACGCGGGCGACGCCCACGCCTCCTTCGGCTCGTTGCAACGCGCAGTGTCGACCTGCCGACAGGGATCCTCCCAGCGGTGGTGACGTCGCTCGCGGTCCAGGCGAGGGGGTCGAGCGCGGCCGCCACGATAGCAGTTCTGACAGCTACCGTAGGACTCCTCACCGGCTTCTTCGGGGTGACGGCATCGGGTATCGCCATGGCCGCACTCGCGGCCTCCGTCATCGTCCACGAGACCGGCCACGTCGTGGTGTACCGACTCGTGGCCCCTATGAACGCCTGGGGCACGATAGTGAGAGGCATAGCGGCCGGCCATCTCGTGCGCATGCCCCTCGGCGCCCGTGCTGACATCCTCGTCGCGTGCGGAGGCGCCGGCGCGGTGGTCGCGGGGACATTGCTGTTCCTCCCACTCGCACTGGTGTCACCCATGATTCCGGTACTGTGGGGTGCGATAGCCGGGGGCCACGCGCTGAGCCTGCTCGTCCCTGTGGGCGACGGGGCGACGATCCGAAAGACATTTGCTCGACCATCGCGGCCACTGGCCGAGGGCGAGCCGAACGGCCGGAACTAGCCCGCAGCGCGGACCTAACTCGCCGTGTGGAACCGGAGCTGCGCCGCAGTCAGACCGTCGGTCGCGATGAGCTCGACCGCGTCGGCCGCCTCGTCGAGGAGGTTGGGGAGCGTCTTGCGCTCGGTGGCGCTGAAGTCATGCAGCACGAAGTCGGCGGCGTCCTGCCGACCGGGGGGACGGCCGATGCCGACCCGCACCCGGAGGAAGTCCTTCGAGCCGCACGCGGAGATGATGTCGCGAAGGCCGTTGTGGCCTCCGTGCCCGCCGCCCTGCTTGATCTTGAGGGTGTCGAACGGGATGTCGAGCTCGTCGTGCACGACGATGAGCCGCGACACGTCGAGGTCGTAGAAGCGCAGCAGGGCCGCCACCGGCGGGCCGGACACGTTCATGAACGTGGTGGGCTTCGCCAGGACGAGCCGAGGGCCGCCGGGGAACGAGCGTCCCTCGGCGACCGTCGCCTGCGTCTTGTGGGTCTTGAAACCCGAGTGAAGCCGGTCAGCGAGCAGCGACAGCACCATCTGGCCGACGTTGTGCCGGGTGGACGCGTAGCCGGGCCCGGGGTTGCCGAGCCCGACCACGAGCCATCTGTTGTCGTCCAGGACTGCGCCCTTCGCTGATCCGCCTTCGGGATGTGCCGTTGCGAGAACCTACTCGGAGCGCTCTTCGTCTTCGATCGAGGGCACGTCGCCCTCGGCAGCGACCTCGTCCTCCGCAGCCACCTCGGCGCGAGGGAGGCTGATGATGACGACGAGCGACTCGGGGTCGCTGATCAGCTTGGCGCCGGACGGTAGCTCCACGGCCGAGGCCAGGATCTGGGCGCCGTCCTCGAGGCCCTCGATCGAGACGACGACGTTCTGCGGGATGTGGGTGGCCTCGACGTCGAGCAGCAGAGTGTTCGACTCGATCACGTGGATCGTGCCGGGGTAAGACTCGCCCTCGATGTGAACGGGGACCTCGACCTCGACGCGCTCGCCGGCGCGGACGATGACGAGGTCGATGTGCTCGATGATCTGGCGGACCGGGTCGCGCTGGATGTCCTTGACGAGGGCGAGCTGCTTGGTGCCCTCGATGTCGAGCTCGAGGACCGAGTTCGAGCGGCGGGTGATCAGCATGGTCTCGTGGCCGGGCATGGTCACGTGGACCGGCTCGGTGCCGTGGCCGTAGATGACGGCGGGGATCTTGTTGACGGCGCGGATCTTGCGGGCCGCGCCCTTGCCGAAGCTCGTGCGGATCTCGACGGACAGCTTGTTGTCGTCAGACATGTGTGTCTCCTTCTGGAAGTGGTGGGCTCTCGTGGAGCCCGGGAATTCAACTCGAACGCATCAATAAGCGTGAGGAAAGACAGGGACTGTCCGCCCACCGCGTCGATAACGGGTGCACCGCACCCCTCGCCGAAGTTCGGGTAGGAGTCTACGGCACGTTCACCGGATGGTCGAACCTCGTACTGCCAGACCCTGGCTGTCCGCCCAGAAGCGTGGATAGATTGTCCGTACTTACTGTGAAGGAGGCACCGTGGCCGAACACGGAGAGACCGCAAAGGCGAACATCGGCGTCGTGGGGCTGGCCGTCATGGGCTCGAACCTCGCCCGCAACCTCGCCAGCCGAGAGGGCAACACCGTTGCCGTCTACAACCGCTCCCCCGAGCGCACCGACCTGCTCATGGACGAGCACGGCGACGCCGGGTTTATCGCGTCGAAGTCGATCGAGGACTTCGTCGCCTCGCTGTCGAAGCCCCGCACGGCGATCATCATGGTCCAGGCGGGCCGTGGCACCGACGCCGTTATCGGCCAGCTCGCCGACCTGTTCGAGGAGGGCGACATCATCGTCGACGGCGGCAACGCCAACTTCCACGACACGATCCGCCGCGAGCACGACCTGAAGGAGAAGGGCCTCAACTTCGTGGGCACCGGCATCTCGGGCGGCGAGGAGGGCGCGCTCAAGGGCCCGTCGATCATGCCGGGCGGCAGCGCCGAGGCCTGGGAGACGCTCGGCCCGATCCTGAAGTCGATCGCCGCGGTCGCCGAGGGCGAGCCGTGCGTGACGCACATCGGCACCGACGGCGCCGGGCACTTCGTCAAGATGATCCACAACGGCATCGAGTACGCCGACATGCAGCTCATCGCCGAGTCGTACGACCTCCTCCGCCGCGTCGGCGGCCACGACCCCGACGCGATCGCCGCCGTGTTCGAGGAGTGGAACAAGGGCGAGCTCGAGTCGTACCTGATCGAGATCACCGCCGAGGTGCTCAAGCAGAAGGACGCCGAGACCGGCACCCCGCTCGTCGACCTCATCCTCGACGAGGCGGGCTCCAAGGGCACCGGCGTCTGGACCGTGCAGAACTCGGTCGGCCTGGGCGTCCCCGTCGGCGGCATCGCCGAGGCCGTGTTCGCGCGCGCCGTGTCGTCCAAGCCCGACCAGCGCGCCGCGGTGCAGAAGACGCTCAAGAACCGTCCCGACATCCAGGAGGCCGGCGAGGGCTTCGAAGACGACGTGCAGAAGGCGCTCTACGCCTCGAAGATGGTCGCCTACGCTCAGGGCTTCGACGCGATCATCGCCGGGGCCAAGGAGTACGGCTGGGACATCGACAAGGGCGCCGTCGCCAAGATCTGGCGGGGCGGCTGCATCATCCGGGCCCAGTTCCTGAACCGCATCGTCGACGCCTACGAGAACGACTCGACCATCGCGACGCTCCTCGAAGACGAGTACTTCGCCAAGGCCGTGGCCGACGGCGAGGATGCCTGGCGGCGAATCGTCGCCAAGGCCGCCCTGTCGGGGATCCCCGTTCCCGGCTTCGCGTCCGCGCTCAGCTACTACGACTCGCTCGCCTCCGAGCGCCTGCCCGCGAGCCTGATCCAGGGCCAGCGCGACTTCTTCGGAGCGCACACCTACAAGCGCATCGACAAGGAGGGCACCTTCCACACGCTGTGGTCGGACGACCGCAGCGAGGTGGCACAGGACCCTTCGACGCACTAGAGGCAGATCAGAGAAGAGCACGGGCGGCGGGCGCAGGAACTGTCCCGCCGCCCGTCCGTCTCACACCCGCGCGAGCAGCTCCGTCGTCGCCCGTGCCGCCGCTTCCGCGACGCCGACCTCGTCCACCGTCGTCAGGCGGCCGTCCGTGACGACGCGGTCGCCGCCGACGAACAGTCCCGCCACCGGCGGCATCGACGCCAGGCCGAGAGCTGCGACCGGGTCGACCAGGCCGGCGAACTCGACGCCCGAGACGTCCCACAGCGCCAGATCGGCCAGCTTGCCGACCTCGATCGAGCCGAGATCGGCGTCTCGTCCGAGCACCCGGGCGCCGCCGATGGTCGCGATGCGGAGTCCGTCGCGCACGCTGAAGCCGTCGGCCCCGGCGCGGAGCCGGTTCATCAGCACGGCCTGGCGGATCTCGGTGCCGAGCTGGCCGGACTCGTTCGAGGCCGAGCCGTCGACGCCGAGGCCGACGGGAGCCCCGGCGGCGAGCAGCTGCGGGATCGGCGCGATCCCCGCGGCGAGGCGCGCGTTGGAGGACGGGCAGTGCGCGCTGCCGGTGCCGGTGGCGCCGAAGCGGGCGATCGCGTGCTCGTCGAGGTGGACGCTGTGCGCCATCCACACGTCGTCGCCGAGCCAGCCGAGATCATCGAGGTACTGGGTCGGCGTCTTTCCGAAGCGCTCCTGGCAGAAGGCGTCCTCTTCGACGGTCTCGGAACCGTGCGTGTGCAGCCGCACCCCGAGCGAGCGCCCGAGCACGGCGGCCTCGCGCAGCAGGTCGGACGTCACCGAGAACGGCGAGCACGGCGCCAGCGCGATCTGCGTCATGGCGTCGGGAGACGCGTCGTGGTACTTCTCGACGGCGACCGCGGACGCCTCGAGGGCGGCGGACGTGGTCTCGACGGCGAAGTCGGGCGGGAGGCCGCCGGCCGAGCGTCCGAGGTCCATCGAGCCGCGGGTGCCGTGGAGCCGGATTCCGACACGGGCCGCCGCCCGGACGATCCCGCCGAGGATGTCGCCGGATCCTGCGGGGAAGACGTAGTGGTGGTCGGCGGCGAGGGTGCAGCCCGATTTGGCGAGGACGGACAGTCCTGCCTCCGCGCCGGCCTCGACGAGCGTCTCGTCGATGCGCGCCCAGGTCGGGTACAGCGCGACCAGCCAGTCGAACAGGATGGAGTCCTGCGCGATGCCGCGCGTGAGCCACTGGTACAGGTGGTGGTGGGTGTTGACGAGTCCGGGCGTCAGGAGACGTCCGCGAGCGTCGATGCGCTCGACGGTCACGCCGCCCGACGCCTGGGCGGCCCACTCCGGGGCGGGCCCGTCGCCCACCGCGACGATGCGCGAGTCGTCGACGACGACGTGGCCCGCCGCGAACTCGGAGCCCGCCGCGTCGACCGTCGCGACATAGGCGCCCTCGAAGACGAGGCGCCGGGTCACGCCAGCCACGCCGCGATGCCGGCGACGGCCTTCTGCTTCACGACCTCGGACGCCCCGCTGCACTCGATCGACGAGAGCGCGCACGCGGCGAGCTCTTCGTCGCTGAGGCCGAGCACATCGCGGCAGAGCTGGTACTCCTCGAGGATTCCGGGGCCGAACAGCACCGGGTCATCCGCGTTGATCGAGCAGCGCACGCCGGCGTCGAGCAGCGTCTTCAGCGGGTGCGCCTCGAGGGTCGGCACCACGCCGAGCAGCAGGTTCGACGTCGGGCAGAGGTCGAGGCAGGTGCCGTCCTGCGCGAGGCGGGCGACGAGCTCGTCGCTCTGCACGGCGGTGGCACCGTGCAGGATGCGGTCGGCACCGAGCACGTCGAGCGCCGACAGGATCTCGTCGGGGCCGGCCAGCTCGCCGGCGTGCGGAGTCGCGAGGAGACCGGCCTCCTTGGCGATGCGGAAGGCCTCCTCGAACTGCGCGGCGGGGTGGCCGCGCTCGTCGTTGGCGAGACCGAACGAGACGACGCCGCGGCCCGCGTAGGGAGCGACCGTCTTCGCGTAGGCCACTGCCTCGTCAGGACTCTCGACGCGGTCGGCCGTGATCATGTAGCCGACCTCGACACCCCACTTGGCGCCGTACTCGCGGGCCTTCTCGATCATGGCGGCCAGGGCCAGCTCGGTCGAGCCGAAGGTGTCGATGTAGAAGTGCGGGCTCGCGCCGAACTCGGCGTAGGCGACGCCGTCGCGAGCGCAGTCCTCGATCGACTCCTCGATCAGGCGGAACAGGTTCTCCTTGATCGACAGCACCTGCAGCATGCCGCGGTAGGTCTGGCTGAAGTCGCTGAAATCGTCGAAGTGATCGGGGACGCTGACGTCGACGCCCTCCGCCGCCCCCATCTCGGCGAGGGTCTCGGGCCGGATGGCCGCCTCGTGGTGGATGTGGAGGTGGGCCTTCGGGAGGTCCTTCAGGTCGCGGACGGCGACGAGGTCGCGGACGGCTGCGGGTGCTTCGGTCATTCGGGTGCTCCTTGGGTGCGAGCCCCGCCGCCGACGAGGGCGTCGAGGAATGCTCGGTGGAATGCGTCGTTGTCGACGGTGAGGACGGCGATCGTGTCGGGGACCTCGTCGATCGCCCACGGCACCGGGGTGCCGTCGGCGGCGGTCATGATGCGCGCCCGGACCGTGAAGCCGTCGTCGGTGATGTTGACGGGCCCGCTCGCCGACTCGGCGATCCACTCGGGGCGGACCGTCAGGGCTGCGGCGAGTCCGTCGTGCACCGGGCTGACGCGGCGACCCCAGGCGAACTGGTAGAAGTCGAGGTACGACTCCAGGATGTCGGCGGCGAAGGTGCCGGTCGGGGTGCCGGAGGCGTGCAGGGCCTTGATGTCGGCCTCGTCGGTGAAGACGGTCCCCGTGGCATTCACTCCCACCATGACCCGGCGGGTGGCCGGTGCGGAGAAGACCGCCTTCGCCGCCTTCGGGTCGTTCTGGATGTTGGCGTCGAACATGTGGCTGGCGCCGAGCTCGGGGAAGGGCCCGCTGCCGCCCATGATCGTGACGGACCGGAACTTCGTCAAGAGCAGGGGATCCTGCGCCAGTGCCAGGGCCAGGTTCGTCAGGGGGCCGAGCGTGAGCAGGTCGACCTCGCCCGGGGCGTCGTTCGCGGACTTCACGAGGTGCTCGGCCGCCGTCAGCTCGAGGAGCACCTCGGGGAGGAGGCGCGTCTCGACGACGTCGCCGAGGCCGTCGTGACCGTGGACGTAGTGCGCGATGTGCGCCTCCGCGGCGAGCGGGCCGGCGGCCCCCCGGGAGACGGGCGTCAGAGGCCGGCCTCCGAGGCGCGTGACGTGGCCGATGTTGCGGAGGGCGTCGTCGACGACGCAGTTGCCGTAGACGGCGCTGATGCCGACGATCTCGACATCCGGCTGCGCGGCGAGGAAGAGCAGGGCCAACGCGTCGTCGATGCCCGTATCGGTATCGACGTGGACGGTGCGGGTCACTTCGTGACGGCCTTTCCGGCGTCAGGGCCCCACTTGGCCAGGACGGCCGTCTCGACGAAGGTCGCGATCGTGTAGAAGAGCACCGACAGGGCCGTGACGATCACGCCGATGGCCCAGATCTGGCCGTAGTCGAACTGCGCCTTGGCGCTGGTGACCGCGGCGCCGAGCCCCTGGTACGTGAAGAGCCACTCGTAGAGCATCGCACCCGTGATCGCACCGGGGACGGCGATCCGCATCGAGGCGAAAAAGTGCGGGAGCGCCGTCGGGATCGCGACGCGGCGCATGATCGTCCAGCGGTTGCCGCCGTAGACGCGGATCAGGTCGACGGACTGCGCGCTGACCGAGTTGAAGCCCAGCGTCAGATTGACCAGGAGCGGGAAGAAGACGACCACGCCGCCGACGAAGGCGGCCGTGACCCAGCCGACGCCGAAGATCAGGAAGATGACGGGGGCCATGGCCAGCAGCGGCACGGTGCGGAGCACCATGGCGATCGGCATGAACATGAACTCGAGCGGGCGGATCAGGGTGAAGGCGATCGCGATGACGACCGACCCCCCGACGCCGAACACGAAGCCGATGAGAGAGTGGAAGAGCGTCTCGCCGCTGAGGCCCACGAGCACCTCGCGGTTCTTCGAGGCGTCGTTCGCGGGGGTGCCCGCGCTGTCCACGAACAGGTAGCGGTACACGTCGAGCGGCGTCTTGGCGATCAGCGGATTGGCGTGCAGCGCAATCAGGGCGAGCTGCCAGGCGATGCAGATGAGGATCAGCGAGATCGCGATCGTCAGCACGGTGCGCCCGACGCGGCGCCCGATGAACCGGGCGGTGGACGCGCTCGCCGTCGTTGTCACGGGAGCGCGACGGGCGGTGGTGAGTGCGGTGGCCATCAGAACCCTCCTCCAGCACGGGCGTCGCCGGCCGACCAGGGCGCCACGAGGCGTCCGATGCGTCCGATGACGAAGTAGGCGAGGCCGGCCACGCCGGCGCTGATGAGCGCGACCGCCCAGAGCTTCACCGAGGCGGCGGTGGCCGTCGCAGCGAGCAGGAGGATGCCGATGCCGGAGTCGACCCCGATGAGGAAGTACTCGCCGAGGACGGCGCCGAGGAACGCCGCGGGCGCCGCGAGCTTGAGGGCGGCCATGATGCTCGGGAGGGCCGCGATGAGGCGCACCTTCACCAGCACGGTGAAGCGCGAGCCGCCGTAGGCGCGGATCACGTCGATCTGAGTCTGGCTGGCGGCGTTCAGGCCGAGGATCGTGCCGACCACCGTCGTGAAGATGACACTGAGCGCCGCCAGGAAGATCGACGTCGTGCGGCTGCCGGCCGGCATCAGCAGGGTGACGATCGGGGCGATCGCAGTCAGCGGGATGCATGTCGTGACCACCGCGAGCTGCGTCGACATGCCCTCGAACCAGGGGAAGACCAGCACGAGCGCGGCGAGCACGAGCGCGATGACGTTGCCCCAGAGGAAGCCCCAGCCGGCGCTGGCCGCGGTCTTGGCGATGGCGTTCCAGTAGACCGAGTCGGTCAGGTCGTGGAAGAGCTGCGCGAAGACGAGGCCGGGCTGCGGCACGCTGCCGGTGACCTTGAAGATCGTGACGGCGACGATCTGCCAGACGATCAGGATCACGACGATGCCGACGACGGCCCCGACCCACGGCGGCATGGCGTGGAACGTGCCCATGACGGAGCGGCGGGTGCGTCTGCTCGTCTCGGCGTCGAGCGCGATGCTCTGCGAGAGATCGCGTTCGTACTCTCTCCTGATGTCAGTCATCGGTCGCCGCCCCGTGCGCTCCGAAGAGGATCTCCGAGATCTGGTCGACGTAGGCGTGGAACTCGGGGGTGCGGGTCAGCTCAGGGAGGCGCGGGCGCGGAAGGTCGATCTCGACGACCTCGGCGATGCGTCCGGGGCGAGCGCTCATGACCGCGACGACGTCGGAGAGGAAGACCGCCTCCGAGATACCGTGCGTCACCATGAGGGTGGTCGAGGGCTTCTCGGTCCAGATGCGGAGGAGCTCGACGTTCATGCGCTGGCGCGTCATGTCGTCGAGGGCGCCGAACGGCTCGTCGAGGAGCATGATCGTCGGCTGCACCGC
Organism: Frondihabitans sp. OV104; assembly: GCF_057787745.1. NCBI lineage: Bacteria > Bacillati > Actinomycetota > Actinomycetes > Micrococcales > Microbacteriaceae > Frondihabitans > Frondihabitans sp. OV104. Next base: position 238,100 of record NZ_CM173541.1, on the reverse strand, counting down.
GAGGCAGCGGGCGATCGACACGCGCTGGCGCATTCCGCCCGAGAGCTGGGCGGGCTTGGCGTTCTCGAAGCCCTTGAGGCCGACGAGGTCGATCAGGTCGTCGATGAGGCCGGGTTCGGGGGTGATGCCGGCCACCTCGAGGGGCAGCCGGATGTTCTTGGCGACCGTGCGCCAGGGCAGCAGCGCGCTGTCCTGGAAGGCGATGCCGGTCTCGTGGCTCTTCTGGACCTCGGCCGACGACTTGCCGTTCACGACGACGGAGCCGGTGGTCGGGGTCTCCAGCCCCGCCAGGATGCGGAGAATCGTCGATTTTCCGCATCCCGACGGGCCGAGGAGCGTGAGGAAGGCATCCTTCTTCGTGCCCAGGTTCACCTCGGACAGCGCCTGCACCGACTTGCGGCCGAGCTGGAACGTCTTGGTGAGTCCCTGAATGTTGATGCCGGTCGCGAGGTCCGGCGAACCGGCCGGGTCGTTCGTGGCGAGGGCGAGCTGAGTACTGGGCATGAAGGACATCTCTACTGGAGCGGAGCTATCAGGAAGCCGGGATCGTGAAGGAGGTGATGAGGTCGGGGTTCTCCTTGTAGACCTCTTTCAGGATCGAGAGGTCGAAGAGCTTGTCGGCCGTGATGGTCGTGCCCATGTCGCCGAGCGACTTGATGGTCTCGGAGACGAGCTCGTCGGTCATCGTGAAGAGGCCGTTCGAGTTGACGTCGTCGGTGAGGACGAGGCTGTTCTGCGCCGTCATCTCCTTGACCTGCTCGGCCTGGTCGAGGTCCTGGTCCTTGCCGTACTTCTCGACGGCGTACTTCGCGCTCTGCTCGGGGTCCTTGACCGCGTCGGTCCAGCCCTGGATCTCGGCCTTGAGGAAGGCCTTGAGGGTGTCGCGCTTGTTGTCGATGGTGTCCTGCGTGACCGTGAAGGTCTCGGCGACGAACGGGAGGCCGTTGTCGGCGAAGCCCAGGGTGACGGGCGTGAAGCCGTCGGCCTCGGCGAGAAGCGGCTCGTTGGTGAGGTACGACATGTGCGCGTCGTACTTGCCGGCCTCGAGGGGGGCGATGTCGTACTGCGTGGTGACGAGCGTCACGTCGGAGGTCGTCAGGCCGTTGGCCTTGAGGAAGCCCTCGAAGGTGGTCTGGTTGCCGCCGGACTGCACGCCGATCTTCTTGCCCTTGAGGTCGGCGACCGTCTTGATCGGCGTCTTCTCCTCGAGCGACAGGAGGCAGAAGGGGTTCTTCTGGTACGTGGTTCCGATGATCTTCAGGGGTGCGCCCTTGAGGATCGCCGGGGCCGTGATCGACGGGCCCGACAGGCCGACGAGCGCCTGGCCGGCGACGAGCGCCTCTTCGGCACCGGTCTGGCCACCACCGGCGAGGAGCGTGACGCCCTTGAAGCCGGCCTTGGTGTAGTAGCCCTTCTCGGTGGCGAAGTACTCGCCGGCGAACTCGATGTTCTTGATCCACGAGAGCTGGACGGCGATGGTGCCGAGGCTTCCGGCGGCGGCGGCTCCGCCCGACGACGAGGTCGACGAGGGGCTGTCGGTGGAGCACGCTGCGAGGAGCGCGGTGGTTCCGGCGACGAGGCCGACGGTTCCGCCGAGGCGGAAGAACGCGCGACGGTCGAGGTCTTTCTTCAGCACGGGCGGGGCAGAGAAGGCGCTCATGGGCACTCCAAGGGGCTAGGTGTCTCGGGAAGTGGGGATCGTTCGGGGCGAGTTTGTTTCCGCTGCATGCCCTGGCATCAATCCGTGATTCTCGGAACGCTAGACGGCGATTGTTACCCCCGTATTTCGGGAGTGTTGCCGTCGTCGCATCCTCGGCGAACCGTTAGCGTCGCTTCCATGAACGAGCACCCGACGCCGGATCCGACCGGGCGCCGCGACGATCTCCTCGCGAAGATCGTCGACCACGTCATCGACCACGGCATCGCGCAGATCACCTTACGCAGTTTGGCGACAGCTGTCGGTTCGAACAACAGGATGCTGCTCTACTACTTCGGCAGCCGCGAGGAGCTCATCGTCACGGCCCTCCACGGCGCCGAGTCGCGCTTCCCGACGATGGCCCGCGTCGCCGAGCTGCTCGACGACCGGTCGCTCTCGCTCGCCGAGCGGATCGGCAGCGCCTGGGACGTCATCGCGCTCCCCGAGAACCTCCCGTTTCACCGGCTCTTCTTCGAGATCTTCGGCCTCGCCGGCTTCGAGCGCGAGAGGTTCGAGGCGCTGCTCGGTCTCATCGGCACCGAGTGGGTGCAGCACGTGGCCGCGGCCTTCGAAGACGCGGGGCTCTCCGCCGACGAGGCCCTCGACGCCGGGCACGAGACGGTCGCCCTGTGGCGCGGACTCCAGGCCTCGCTCCTGAGCCTGGGCGATGGGGCCGTGGTCCGCCGGGCCGCGGCGAACGCTCACGCGGGCCTCGTGGCCCGTGCGACCCGGCCCTGACCCGATGGATTGTTAAGTCTCTGTTTCGTGGCTGGACTTGACCTGAACCACTTGGTTCACTGATCCCATGAAGCAGATCCACCTCGGCGTGTTCGAAGTCGCCTCCCCCCAGGTCGGCGGTACCCGCAGCTGGTTCCACCCCCGCAGCGACTCCGTCCGCTACCGCGAGCTCGACCTCTGGATCGGCATGGCGAAAGTCCTCGACGCCGCCGGCTTCGACTTCCTGTTCTTCGCCGACGGCTTCGGCTATCCGTCGATCGACGGCGACCTCCCCGAGATGGCGGCCCGCGGCGGCATCAACTTCGCCGGCATCGATCCTGCGCTCCTGATCCCCACACTGGCCCGCGAGACCTCGCGCCTCGGCTTCGTCGTCACCGCCGCCACCGGCCTCGACCACCCGCTGCAGACCGCCCGCCGCTTCGCCACGCTCGACCACCTCACCGGCGGCCGCGTCGGCTGGAACATCGTCACGGGCGGCTCGGCCAACACGGTCGCCGAGCTGTTCGGCCACACCGAGATGGTCAAGCACGACGACCGCTACGACCAGGCCGACGAGTACCTCGACCTCGCCATGACCCTCTGGGAGGGATCGTGGGAGGACGACGCCTACATCGGCGACAAGGAGACGCAGGTGCTCGCCGACCGGTCGAAGATCCACCGCATCACCTTCGAGGGCAAGCACTTCCGCTCCGACGGCTACTTCACCTCGACGCCGTCGCCGCAGCGCACCCCGGTGCTGTTCCAGGCCGGCACCTCGGCCCGCGGCCGCGCCTACGCCGCGCGCAACGCCGAGGGCGTGTTCGTGCAGTACACGACCGGGCCCGCGACCAAGGCCAACGTCGCCGACATCCGCGCCAAGGCGGCAGAGAACGGACGCGACCCCGCGTCGATCGTCACCATGATCGGCCTCTCGGTCACCGTCGCCCCGACGAGCGAGGAGGCCCACCGCCTCCGCGCCGAGTTCGACGCCATGCAGAGCGACGAGGTGGTGGCTGTGCTCTACGCCGGCAACACCGGGATCAACCTGCTCGACCTCGACCCGGAGCGCGACCTCACGCAGCTCCGCGACGACGGCGGCCAGATCGGCCAGATCGCGCAGAGCAACATCGACAGGTTCCTCCCCACCGACGGATCGAAGCCGCCGACGGTGCGCGAGATCCTCGACGACCTCAAGGGCAAGGGCACCCGCGGGCTGCAACTCGTCGGAGACCCGATCGAGGTCGCCGACCGGCTCGAGCAGATCATGGACGAGACCGACCTCGACGGCTTCATGATCGAGCCGCTCTTCGGCACGGCCGACTGCGTCGACTTCGCCGAGCTCGTGGTGCCCGAGCTCCGTCGCCGCGGTCGGATGCCCGCCGAGCCGCTGGAGGGAACGCTGCGCGAGCAGGTGCTCGGGCGCCCCGGAGCGCATCTGTCGGCCGACCACCCGGGCCGCCGGTTCAAGGTGACGCCGGCGCCCGTCGGGGCGTAGTCGGCGACGGCGCTGCCGACTTCCCCAGATCGGGGCACCTCGACGCCGCGGTCGCCCAGATCGGGGCAACTCGCCGAGGGCGTCAGACGGTGGCGGCCCAAGCGCGAAGGGGCGCGTACAGCTGCTCGAACGTCGGCGCCCGGTACGACGGCGCGGCCTCGGCGGCGGCGAACCGCTCGATGAGCGCCGTCACCGACCCCTGCTCGGCGGCGGGAGCCAGATCGTTGCGCCAGATGTCGCCGACGCTCAGCAGGCGCTCCGGAGCCTCGGCCAGGCCGTGCGCGGCGCGGAGCCTCGTCAGGATCGGGCCCATGCCCGCGGGCTTGCCAGCGCTGGTGACGATCTCGTCGAACACGCCGTCGAGGCCGAGGTGCACGAGCTGCGCCTCCACGCCGGTCGCCGTCGCGTTCGTGACGAGCACGGTGATCGCGTCGATCTCGCGCAGGAACTCGCCCACCCCCTCGGGGGCCCACGTCTTCAGGCGACCCTCCGCCAGCTCGACGCGGCTGGCCTCGTACGCGGCTCCGAGCTGCGCCGGGGTCGCCCCGAGCTCCGTCGCGAGCGTGGCGGCGGCCGCGTAGCCGTCGGCGGCGTCGACCACGGAGTCGAGGTGAGCGGCGCGAGTTACTGCAGACGAACGCAGCCCTGCAGACGAACGCAGCCCTGCGACCTGCTCATCTGGGCCGCGCAGGAACTGCGCCACCGTCGCCTCGACCACCCGCCGCGGCGCTGGCAGCGCCTCGTCGAGGTGCCGCGCGTAGCTGAGGACGGGGTCGTCGCCGAGGCACACCGTGCCGTCGAAGTCGAGCACGACGAGCTTCGGCAGCGCAGCTTCAGAGGCCACGGGCTAGGCGGCTCCGTCGAACATGGACGTGACCGAGCCGTTGTCGAACACCTCGTGGATCGCCCGCGCGATGAGAGGTGCGATCGGCAGCACGGTCAGCGTCGGGAACTTCTGGTGCTCGGTGAGCGGCAGGGTGTCGGTGACGACGACCGAGTCGATGAACTCGTTGTGGAGGATCTCGGGCGCCGGGTCGGAGAAGACGGCGTGGGTCGCGGCGACGATGACGCCGAGTGCGCCGGCCTTCTTGAGGGCCTCGGCGGCCTTCGCGATCGTGCGGCCCGTGTCGATGAGGTCGTCGACGAGCAGGCACACGCGCCCCTCGACCTGGCCGACGATCTCGTGCACCGAGACCTCGTTCATGACGCGGGGGTCGCGGCGCTTGTGGATGATGGCGAGCGGGGCGCCGAGCTTCTCGCTCCAGATGTCGGCCACCTTGACGCGCCCCATGTCGGGCGAGACGACGGTCAGCGTGCTCGCGTCGAGCTTCTCCTGGAAGTGCTTGAGCAGCACGGGCATCGCGAAGAGGTGGTCGACGGGGCCGTCGAAGAAGCCCTGGATCTGCGGGGCGTGCAGGTCGACGCTCATGATGCGGTGCGCGCCGGCGGCCTTGAACAGGTCGGCGACCAGGCGGGCCGAGATCGGCTCGCGGCCGCGGCCCTTCTTGTCTTGGCGCGCGTAGGGGTAATAGGGAGCGACGACGGTGATCCGCTTGGCCGAGGCGCGCTTGAGGGCGTCGACCATGATGAGCTGCTCCATGAGCCACTCGTTGATCGGGCGGGTGTGCGACTGGATCACGAACGCGTCGGAGCCGCGGACGCTGTCGTCGTAGCGGGCGTAGATCTCGCTCGACGCGAAGGTGCGAGCGTCGGTGTGAGTGAGCTCCGTGCCGAGCTCTCCCGCGATGTCGATCGCGAGCTGAGGGTGTGCGCGGCCTGTCACCAGCACGAGTCGGTTCTCGCCGGTGATCTTGATTCCGGACACGTCACTCGCTCTCTGGCCGTGAGGCCTCGGCACTGGCCCGCTCGGAGGGAACGGCTGCCGATTCGTCGTCTCGTGCGGCGGCTGCGGCCTGGGCCCCAGCCGAACCGGGGTGCTTGGCCTCGGTCCATCCGCTGATGATGCGCTGCGGAGCGACAGTGAGGGCCAGCGAACCCGCCGGCACGTCTTTGCGCACGACTGCTCCGGCCCCGGTCGCCGCTCCGTCGCCAATCCTAACGGGCGCGACGTAGACCGTGTGCGCGCCTCCGTGCACGTGGGAGCCGATGACTGTGCGGTGCTTGTCCACGCCGTCGTAGTTCGCCGTGATCGACCCGGCACCGAGGTTCACGCTCTCTCCGACCTCGGCGTCGCCGACATAGCTGAGGTGCGGCACCTTCGAGCCGCGCCCGATGTCGGCGTTCTTCGTCTCGACGAATGCGCCGATCTTGCCGTCGGCCCCGAGGATCGTGCCGGCCCGCAGATACGAGAACGGACCCACCGTGGCACCGGCGCCGATCACGGCGAGCGTGGCGTCCGTGCGCTTCACGGTCGCGCCCTCGCCCACCTCCGTGTCGACCAGGGTGGTGTCGGGGCCGATGATCGCGCCGGTCTCGACGACGGTCGCCCCCTTCAACTGGGTTCCCGGCAGGATCTCCACATCGGCGGCGAGGCTCACGTCGCGGTCGATCCACGTGGTCTGGGGGTCGAGGATCGTGACGCCCTCGCGCTGCCAGTGCTCGACGATCCGGTCGTTGAGCCGGCGGGCCGCCGCGGCGAGCTGCACGCGGTCGTTGATGCCCTCGACGCGCCACGACTCCGAGACCGGGAGCGCAGCCACGACACCGCCGTTGACCGCGACCAGGCCGACGATGTCGGTGAGGTACTTCTCGTTCTGGGCGTTCGCGGCCGTGACGAACTGGAGGTGCCGGCGGAGCGCGGCGACGGTGAACGCGTACGTGCCCGAGTTGATCTCGGTGACCGCGAGCTCGTCCGCCGATGCGTCCTTCTGCTCGACGATGCGCGTCACCGAGCGGCCCTGGCGGATCACGCGGCCGTAGCCCGTCGGGTCGGCGACGATCGCGCTCAGCAGCGTGACCTCGGCCGCCTGCTCGCGGTGCAGCTCGAGCAGGGCCGAGACGCTGGCGAGGTCGAGGAAGGGGACGTCGGCGCTGACCACGACGACGTCGCCGTCGAAGTCGGCGGGGAGCTGCTCGACGGCCTGCTCGACGGCACGGCCGGTGCCGGGCATCTCGTCCTGGTCGACGAATCGGGCGTGCGGCGCGGCCTCGCGGACGCTCTCGGCGACGACCTCGCGGTCGTGACGCACCACGACGAGCAGGTGCTCCGGCTCCAGCGCGCGGGCGGTCTCGAGCACGTGGTGCACGATCGGCATGCCGGCGAGGCGGTGCAGCACCTTCGGGGTGGAGGACTTCATGCGCGTGCCCTGCCCAGCGGCGAGGACGATGACGGCGAGTGGGGGCACGGTTTCTCCTGAGGTCGTCGGGTTCCGGACGCCGGATCAGCTTACGGCGCGGCGGCCGTGGGGCCGCGCAGGGACGTCGACCTGCAGATCCGGGCCCGGGGCGTCCTGAGCTTCTCCGACCGGGCCGAGCCCGATGGGCCTCCTGTCAAGGGGTAGGCGAGTTCGGCCCGGCGACGAGGGCGACGAGAATGCTGGACCCATGAGCCAGTACGACAAAGTCGACCCCGTTTCCCTCTACCCGGCCCCGCCGTTCCCGAAGCAGGAGCAGTCGCTTCCCGGCGGCGCCTGGAAGATGGACCCGAGACCGGACCACGGCGAGAGCAGCTACGTCGGGCTCGGACGCCTGAAGGGATTCCGCGGCGTGGTCACGGGCGGCGACTCCGGCATCGGACGAGCAGCCGCGATCGCCCTCTCCCGCGAGGGAGCCGACCTCGTCATCGGCTACCTTCCCGACGAGCAGACCGATGCCGAGGAAGTCCGCGATCTCCTCGAGGGCGAGGGGCGCCGGGCGATCCTGTTCCCCGGCGACATCTCGGACGAGCAGTACTGCCACGACCTCGTCGAGAAGGCCGTCTCGGAGCTCGGCGGGCTCGACACCCTCGTGATGGTCGCCGGCCGCATGGACAGCAACGACGACATCCTCACGCTGACCACCGAGGCGTTCGACTCGACCATGAAGACCAACGTGTACTCGCTCCTCTGGCTGTGCCAGGCGGCGATCCCGCACCTGGAGCCCGGCTCCAGCATCGTCACCACCGGGTCCGTCCAAGGCGCGGAGCCGTCTCCCGACAAGATCGACTACGCGGTCACCAAGGGCGCCATCGGAGTCTTCACGGCCGCCCTCGCTCAGCAGCTCGCCCCCAAGGGCATTCGCGTCAACTCCGTCGCGCCCGGCCCCGTCTGGACCCCGCTGCAGCCCGGATCCGACGACGCCGAGACCGTCTCCTCGTTCGGCGAGCAGGCCCCGTACGGTCGTCCGGGACAGCCGGCGGAGCTCGGCGCCGCGTACGTCCACCTCGTCAGCCCCGAATCCAGCTACACCTCCGGGGCCACGATCACCATCGCCGGCGCCACACCCGCCTACTGAGCAGCAGATCTGCAGAGAAGGAAGCCGACGCGATGAGGATCACCTACGACACGGAGACCGACTCGATCTCCGTCCCCGGTCTCGATGCCGAGCAGAACGAGCTCCTGCAGCGTGAGCTGTCTGCCGCCCTGTATCGGAACGAGCCCGTGCAGGCGGTGGCCGCCACAATCATGGCGGCGGCACGGCGCTTTTCCGGCGAGAGCTGACCGCTCGCTCGGCGAGGTGTTCGGCTTATTCGCGGATGCCAGTGGTGGTGCGGATCGCGGATGCCCATGACTCCGGGCATTCCACGGGTATCGGGAAATCATTCCACGCCCCGACTTGGACGCGACGGTGAAGCGCATAGGGGCGGCGGTGGGCACGCTCACCGGTCGAGGGTGGCAGGTGTCGGATGTCGACGAGTCCGGTGTCGGAGCGGCTACACACGGACGAGCTAAAGTCCCTCATCACGAGACTCACCCTGTGGCTCAACGGCGAGGCAGACGTGACCCTCGCCCGGGCATCGTTCGCCGGTCCGATCGACGAGGTGCCGTGGCCCGAACTACTCGGAGAAAGCAGCTCGGAGTTGCTTCGAATCGAGGCGTTTAGGTTCACTGCGGGGCGTTGACCGCGCCGGTGTAGGCGCGGCGGACACCTGTTAGGGCGTTCGACCTCCAGGGCCGAGGCAAGGTCGGTGCGTACGCCTGCGGTCTCGCCGCGCACGCGGCCGTTCGGGTCAGTCCTCGACGTCAGCGGTGAGGGAGACTTCGCTTTCGATGACGATTTCGTCGGCATCTGGCGCGCTGGCGGAGACGGTCCGCCACGCTTTGGGGGCCGGGCCGAATGCGATCCGGCTCGCGCGCACGGCGGTTTCCGCGAGGGCCAGGTTGGCCCCACCACCGATGGCGGCGCCGATCCCGAAGGGCACGACTTTTCCGAGGACGATAATGCCCTGCTTGGACCCGTACTTCGTGACAAAGTTCGTACCGAGAACCCGGTTAATACTTTTGAGCGTCTTCACGGGGATCTTCTCGACGATCGTTTTTGCCCAATGCTTGCCGGTCCGCTCAGACATCTTTCGCACTGTCTCGCCGCCGGAGGTGCCGACCATGATGCCGATGACAATGGTCCGACGACGTTCCAGGTCTGCGATTGGAACGCCGTGGACCTCTGCGACGGAGAGCACGAAAAGGGCCGTCATTTCGAGCGACGTGACCATTTCGCCACCGGCCATCGCGAGGCCAAGACCGAGGCCTACGCCGGGTGCAGCGGCGCCAGCGCCGACCGCGGCACCGGCTCCGGTCTGGGCGGCGCGATACATGCGTTCGAGAGTCCTGATGACATCGGCGGGCGACGCATCGGGATTCCTCTGTCGAGCGCGCCCGATGTTCCGTTGGATCGCGCCGACTTGCAAGTTGAGCGCTCGATCGAGCGCGGACTCAAGCAGCCGGACAGGTGCGATCTTTCGGCCCTCGCCGGACGCACGTTTTTCTTCCGTGCTGCTCATGCTGCCCCGAGTTGACATACGAATACTCCGACCGATCGGTCATTTGCTCCCGAGCCTAACTAAGTGCGCGGACCCACTGCGTGCCGTGAGCACTGCAAAGGGCTTTCGCAACTCCAGCACCGAGACACCGGTTCGGTGCGGCCCGACAGCCCGCAGAGGGTCACAGGCTGAGGACGTCGACCTCGCCCTTGGGGGTGACCCATTCGGTGCGCTCCCACCCGCTGTCGCTGCTCCACATCAGAGCGCCGAGGCCGGGTACGTCGCCTGCGATCCACACGTGGGTGATGCCGTCGGGCAGGGCGGGGTCATCTAGTGGCGGTGAGGGGCGCTCGTGGCGCCAGCCGGGCGCCATCATCACGTCGATTAGGTCGCTCAGGTCGGGGTCTTCGTAGGCAAGCAGGTCCATGGCGTCTGACTCGAACAACAGCGCCCCCAGGACTGCGGCTGCGGAGCCAATCGTCGCCCAGATGAACGCGTGCCGTTCCGGGCCGCCCGCGCGCAGGAGTTTCGGCGCGACGTCGCTCTCGCGTTCGAGGACACCGGTGACCCAAGATGCGACCGAAACCGGGTTCTCCCACGACGCCCATCCCTTCGGGTAGATCCGGATCATCGCCTGGTCATCGTCATCGTCGAGGACGCTGACCGCGGCGACTCCGAGCGCGTCCAGGGCTTTCAGGAGCGGCGCGTTTCCCGACTCCGCAGCCCACCCGTCGGCGGGGAAGACACCACGACTGAACGACTCTGGGTCGACACCGTTCAGGAGGCCGGGCAGGGTGCTGCGGAGCCGCTTGACGTCGGCGTCGTGCCGAACGGAGACGTGCCACCCGGGTTGGCCGGCTTCGAGGTCGAGGATGCGCCCCATCTTCCGAAGCGCGTCGGTCTGTTGCCGGTGATCCACGTCGTTGTCGCTGACCACTTCGATCGGGATGAGCGTGCCGTCGACGTCGTGGATCATGGCGTCGACCTGACCGGGTGCGGTGCCATCGTCGGTTCGCTCAACAGTGGTGTCCAAGTGCTCGGCGACGATCTGCCGCGCCCATCGTTCCTGGCGTCTCTCGGGCCGCGGGGTACTCGTCACAATAGACTCCCGTGGGCCGTCGTCTTAGCGCGCATGGGGTCACCGTAACTCTCGGTCTCGATATAGAGCAGTCATCGCTCACAGAGCATGGGACCAAGGCACGAGGAGGTTGGGCCCGAAGAAATTCTCGACGACTCCTGTCGATGTTCGACGACTCGTTCGGCATCCGTGTCAAAAACCCCTAATCGCCTCGAACTATGAAGTCGACGATTCCTGCATAGAGGCCGAGCTAGGGCGTCTTAGCTAACGCCTCTATGGCGTCGAGCACATCGCTCCATCTGGCGTAGTCGGCCGTCTTGGCGTGTTTCTCTAGCCAAGCGGGGAATTCCGACTTTCCGCGCGGCGTAAAGTCGTACCGATATTCGCCGCCCACTTTAGTTTTAGACTTGAGCACGATCTCCTCGCCAAACGAGTCAACAAACTTCTGCATGAGCGGAGCGGTGAACAGCCATTCACTTTCGGCGTCCTCAAGGCCTCCGAGGTACTTTGAGTATTCGAGAACGAGTTTCTTTTCGAAGCCAAATCGGTTCCGCATGAGGTCACGCGCCGAACGACCTTCCTTGTCCGAATCAAAGAGAGCCGCAATCGTCTGGTTGGCTTCCGCTTTGAAGAGGACCGCTTGAGCCACGGCGGAATGCGCCCCTGTGCACGCAACGACGGCGACCTCGTTAAATATGTCGGTACGACCCATAGATTTCGCGGCCAGTTCGAGGAACCGCTTGTCCGTTTCACCCTCGACCACGAGGAGCACCTTGCTTGCGGCAGGAACTGAGTTGTATCGGTCGAGCAAATCTGGCACGACGGCATCAACGAACAAGCCCGATAGGACCTTGGCGTGTGAATTCGTCCCAGCCGCAGTTCCGAGCACCCTCGAAATTCCGTCACTTACACCTTTTTCCAGAGCGACGACTTGAGAGTTTTCCGACCGGGACACGATAAATGGTGAGTGCGACGTGACGAGAAGCGTGACGTCGTCTCGCTCGGCGAGTTTCTCCAGATCGCCTCGAAGGTTTTCTTGCGCGGCAGGGTGAAGGAATGCTTCCGGCTCTTCGAGAGCGAAGATGATTGACTGCCGGCTCGCCTCACTCAAATATCTGAGGAGCGCCACCAGAACGCCTCCAGCCACTCCAGTTCCTTTAGCGGACAGGTCCGTTTCGACGGAGTCCTTCAGCCTGATACTAATATTTGACAGAGTCTCTTCAAGAGACGTTACCGAAGGGAGAAGGGAGAAGGGAGACGCCTGTTAGTTCGGGAAAGAGCTTCTGACTTAGCACGAGAATCTTCGCGGTCATTGGAGCCAGAAGGCCATCTTGCAATCGTTGCGCGTAATCGACACGAGCCTGCTCAGATTCGGCATACTTGTCACCCAGTTCTTCCCGGAGAACCGAGTGAAGAATCTCGCGGAATTGTCCAACAAGGAGAGCCTCGATACTTTGGCCGCTTTCGACGGCGACAAAGCGCACCATCTTGCGAAATTGCTTTAACGCCCTGTCGTTTAGCGCGGAATCACCACGGCGCCCGCCTGCACCTTTCGCTGCGAAATACTCCTGTCGGACAAGACCAGTATTGCGACTGCCCCGATACGAGACGACAAATCGAACCTCATGATCATCGGCGTAAGTTGCGCTGCCCGCGCCTACTACCGTCTCTTCGTACTCCTGGAGGTAGCGCCTAAGAGTCTTCTCGGAGCTCGTCTTACCATTTGGGACTGCTGAGGGTTCGGTTGACTCCAATCGGTAGGGGCATTCGCCCTTGCTGGAAGGATGTTCAACATGGTGAAGGCCTATCCACCGGAGTTCCGACGTGACGTGATCGCGGTCGCCCGCCGAGGCGAGGCATCGCATCGACAAGTCGCGAAAGACTTCGGGATCTCCGAGACGTGCTTGCAACGGTGGCTTCGAGTAGCAGACCGTGACGAGGGACTCGATCCGGCGTCAGCGTCAACCGCAGCAGCAAAGGCGGCCGAGCAAGCGGCGCTGAAAGAGGCGCAGAAACGGATCCGGCTGCTCGAGCAGGAGAACGAGATCCTGCGCCGGGCGGCGGCGTATTTCGCCCAGTCTCAACTCCCAAAATGAGTTACCCGCTGGTCCTTGACCTTGCCGCTGACGGAGTCCCCGTCACGGTGGCCTGCCGGGTGCTCGGCTTCTCCAAGCAGGCGTTCTATCGGTGGAGGAGCAACCCGGTCAGTCAGCGCGATTGGGACGACGCCCATCTCACGAACGCGGCTCTCGATGTTCACGAGGACGACCCGACGTTTGGGTATCGGTTCATCGCCGATGAGTTGAAGGCCGCCGGGCATCGGACATCGGAGCGACGTGTCTGGCGGTTGTGCTCCCAGCAGCGGCTCTGGTCGCTGCACTCGAAGAAACGCGGCCTGAACCGCAAAGCCGGCCCACCGGTGCACGACGACAGGGTCAAACGAGAGTTCACCGCTCCGGATGTGAACCGGCTCTGGCTCTCCGACATCACCGAGCACGAGACGGCCGAGGGCAAGCTCTACCTGTGCGCTGTGAAGGACGCCTGCTCCCGTCGGATCGTGGGCTACTCGATTGACCACCGAATGAAAGCGTCCCTCGCTGTCAACGCACTTCGGATGGCTGTCGACCGCCGGAGCCCGGCCGGCACTGTGGTCCACTCCGATCGGGGCAGCCAGTTCAGGTCCAAGACATACGTCCGCGCTTTGAGCGAGGCGGGGCTGCTCGGCTCGATGGGCAGAGTCGGTGCGTGCGCCGATAACGCTGCGATGGAATCGTTTTTCGCGCTCCTGCAGAAGAACGTTCTGAACCAGCGGAAATGGGCTACAAGGGAGCAGCTGCGGCTGGCGATAATCACCTGGATCGAGGCCAGCTATCACCGGAAAAGGCGCCAACGTGGCCTCGGCAAGCTGACACCGGTCGAGTACGAAGCCATAATCAACCCACAGGCCGCAATCGCGGCCTAGGAAACCGAGTCAACTAAACCCTCAGCAGTCCCTATCCGATTTGAGTTCTGGTCAACGTGCCCTATTCGGGTGCGGGCGCTACTGCGTCTCGGATAACTAAGGTGGCCTCAACCGGTGGGTGCACTGTTACTCGGCAGGATGAGTGGTGGAGGTGCGTATGGAATACACGGCGGAGCAGGAACAGGCGATCTGGGCGGGCTGGCGGCAGGGTGAGTCGTTCCGGCGGGTGGGCGATCGGGTGGGCCAGCCGGCGCATGCGATTCAGTACTTCCTGCGAGGTCATGGCGGCATCAAGCCGGTGACGTCTCGGCGAGACCATCGTCATCTCACCGGGCACGAGCGGGAGGAGATCTCCCGCGGCATCGCTGCCGGCTGGTCCGTGCGCAGGATCGCTGCGTCTTTGAGGCGTCCGCATTCGACCGTGTCCAGGGAGGTCGCCCGCAACGGTGGGCGGGCCGACTACCGTGCCGCCGCTGCGGACCAAGCAGCCCAGACTCGAACAAGCGGCCCAATCCGACCCGGCTGCGCGAGCGGCCTCAGCTGTTGAAGGTCAGGAAAGCCAAGCTAGAACTGGGTTGGTCGCCTGAGCAGATCGCTGCCTGGCTGAAGCTAACCTTCCCCGACGACCCGACGATGCGCCTGTCCCACGAGGCCATCTACCGGTCGATCTATTACGTCTACCGCCGCAAGCTTGACCGCGGCATGTCGCAGCATCTCCGCTCTGGACGCACCATCCGGCGGCCACGGCGCGGGAAGCGAGTATCGGGCCGAGGGCGGCTGAAGAACATGGTCCCGATCACCGCCCGCCCCGCCGCCGTGGAAGACCGCCTGCAGGCCGGCCACTGGGAGGGTGACCTCGTCATGGGGAAGCGGCCCTCCGCCGTGGCGACACTGGTCGAACGAAGCACCCGCTTCGTGAAGGTCATTCCCCTGCCCGACGGTTACAAAGCGGACGCTGTCCGAGTCGCCGTGACAGCGGCATTCGACGACGTCCCGGAAAGCCTACGGCGGCCACTGACCTGGGACCGACGCCGCGAGATGGCCGAGCATCAACAGCTCGCCACCGACCTCAAAATGGACGTCTACTTCTGCGCCCCAGCCAGCCCCTGGCAACGCGGATCCAACGAAAACACGAACCGTCTGCTTCGCCAATATCTCACGAAGGGATCCGACCTCCGACGGTTCTCCAACGTCGACCTCGAAGCCATTGCAACCCGTCTCAACGATCGGCCCCGGCAAGTCCTCGACTGGGCCAGCTCGAAGGACCGCTACAGGGCCGAATCGTCGCCCGCTACTCTCAAATTAACGAGCGGTGCATCGACCAGTTGTGGCCACCGTCCTCGACAAGTCGGAATGCAGCTCCACGGCGACTTGACGACGTGTCGATGAGCCGCGCCCGTCAGCCGTGGACCGGTGCCTCGCGGTTTCGAATCCGCTAGGCGGACTTCGGTTCACGCCGCCGCGCCGGGCTCTTTCGCCTGGTCCACCGCCCGTCACCTTTCCGATGAGCCGCATTGGACACGTCATGGGAGCATTGCCGGCAGCCGACCGCGCCGCGAGCGATGTGGTTGTCAGGCCGCTGGCCGAAGGCGCCGTGGGTCGGGCAGACGACGGTGATTGGCGACTTCATGTCTATGAACTCCATCAGGGAGTAGTCGAAGCGACCCCCGTGGTGTTCGGCCGCCTGGACCAGGAACTTCGCGCCGCGGGCTTCCGAACTGGCATTAGCGCGTCCTGCGCAGTCACGGCAACCTTGCGCGGCGTGCTGATTCTTGGTCGTCCGTCGGCGGTGTTCGCTGGGCTGCATGCGGAACGGCCCGTGGTGAGGGCAAATGATGGTGACCGGGGTGGATCCGTTCACGTACTGGTCGGCGACGTGCCGGTAGTCGTACCTGCCGTCATGAATCGTCGTGACGGTGGCGATGAAGTCGGCGGCGCGTTCTTCTCGGGTGGCGGTTCGAAAATCCATGGGTGCTCTCCAAGATCGGTTGTCTTGGTGACGTATGCCGCGGCCCCGACACCAGCGGGGAGTCCGCACCTCCGGAGGGGGCGAACGTCTCCGAACCAGCCCCGTCCCGAGCGTTTCACCTGTCGGTCCCGCTCCTGCCGGCGAGCCTGCATAGCGATTGGCATGACACCGATTCATGCCGAAACTTTTGACCATCTCCGGAACGCCACCGTCTCTGCGGGTCTCGTCCAGCCAGACGGATCCGACATCGTCACGGTCACCGACGGCCTCGCGGGTCGCCCGATGGGCGCCGCCTACGGTCGCCCCTTCCTGCGGTCGGGTTTGAGGCCCGATTGTTCCCACCACCGATGCTGGGAGCCGACACCTCTGACCCGACTCACCCCACTCGCCAAGCGCACCGACGGCGACGGCGACGGCCCCTATGTTCGGCAGTTGCGAGACGAACCACGCAGGGCACTAGCCCTGTACCGCCCCGGGATGCCTCCGGAGAGATGGCAGTCCATCCGAGCATTCGTGGATGATGCCGTCGCCATCGCCGCGCCCGCCTGTCACTACCTCGCCGAGCGGCTCCTCGTCGTGTTCGCGCAGTACGTCGACTGGGTCGTCAACGTGTGCGGCTACGCCCTCAACGAAGAGGCGGTGTTCCATCCGGTGATGATCCGCCGGTACGTGTCCCGCACCGACATGTCCTGGAAGGACAAGACCCGGCGCGACTACCGGTCCCTCCTTCTCCGAATCTCCGAGGTCATCGTCCCCGACGCGGGCGCCGTCCCGTTCGCCGCTCTCAACGGACAAGCGGTCACGACTCCGTACACTGACCTGGAGCTGTCGCTGCTCGAGGCGTGGGCGCGTGGTCAGTCCACTGAGGCGCGTCGGCGCGGCGCCGGAGCGGTACTGGCCCTGTGCGCCGGCGCCGGTCTCGAACCCTACGACGTCCAGAACCTTCACCAATCCGACATCCAAGTCAGCAGCCGAGGCGTCACCGTCCGCACCCCGGGGAGCGTTCCGCGGCAGGTCCCCGTCCTTCGCCGGTGGGAGCCGCTCCTGCGGGATGCCATCCGAGCGCTCGACTCGGACGCGTTGGTCCTCGGTAGAGGGGACCGGGACACCACGTTCAACGTGGTGACCGGGTTCCTGCGGAAGACTAGTCGCAGCGCGGAACCCGATCTGATGCCGGTCCGGATGCGGACCACTTGGCTCGTTCACCACCTCGCCGCGAAGACGCCCGCGAACCTCGTCATGGACGCCGCGGGCCTCAGCAAGGCCGAGCACCTTGTCGGGCTGCTGCGCCACGTGCCAGACCTGAACAACACAGTCGAGCGAAAGCGGATAATCGCCGAGACCCGTGTCGGATCGTCGTGCCAGTCATAGGACGCGAAATGGTGCCGATCGAAGGGCGCGTTCGCGCGCGGGATCGAGTCTTCCCGAGCCGGCGAGGCTTCGCTGCAGGGCGACCCATCTACCTAGGCTTACCTCCTCGTGATCGATTGACCGGCGGCGGGGTGCGCGGCCGTGTGTGGCCCAGAAGCGCTGGTGAGCGTCGAAGGACGCCTGCCAGGCGTCGATCCGTGGTCGCCACGAGAACCCTGGAACCGCTTCAAGGCGGCGGCGCTGGTAGGTGCAGAAGGAGTCGGCGATCTGGCGGAAGTATGCCAGCACGTCGACGAGGGTCTGCTCCTCGGTGACGGCTCTTGGCCGGTGAGAGTCGGCGCGCGGGAAGTGGCCCTCGCGGGAGACGAACTCGTCGAGGCTTTTCGCCCGGGCGTTCCAGCGGGCGACGTACGTTTCGGGCTTGTCGTCGTGCCCTGTCTCCGCGAGGTAATAGCTGAGGCCGCGGCGCTGATCGTGGGTCAGGCCAGTGACGCTGATGCCGGCGAGGTGTCGGTACTCGTCGTGCAGGGCTTGGAGGGCGGTGTTCGGGGTAGGCAAGGTGTCCTCTCCGAGACCGGCGGTCGGTCTCGGAGCGGATATGCGCGGATGGCATCGTCATCGGGGAGGCCCTGCGGTGCGTCGATGACTTGAGTCCGCTAACAGGACGACATGCGTCGCCCGGATCACTACGGTTGCCCGGGTCCGCACAGCAGAGAGCAACCCCATTTCCGTGCACACCCACCGGCGCCCCAACACGTCGTCGACGACCGGCAACTCGAGGTGCGCCGAGATGCTCTTTACCCTCAGAACGGGGGGCGAATGGCATGGAGGCGGACAGCGCGATGCTTGTGTTCATGCGGATCGAGGGCCTTCGAATCTGAAATGGACGATCTCAGCTCCCGACAGGGCCGACCGGTCCGGCATAGCCCAGCCATGCACATCATTCACGCCCTCATCCGCACCACCACGCAGCTCCTCCGGCTCCTGGTCGGGCTGCCCATGAGCACCGACTACCGCCCCGCGTTCTCCACCGCACGGTGGGCCGTCATCGAGCGGCTCGTCACCGACGCCGCATCCATGACGTCACTTGCGACCTACCACACCGACCGTGGCCTGATGGCCGTCGCCGCACCCTTCGCCGACTGGGTCGTCAACGTCTCCGGCTACCCTGCGAAAGACATCGTCGTCTTCCACCCCGTCATGGTGCGCCGGTACATCTCCCGCACCGACGTGACCTGGACGGACACCACGCGTCGTTCCTACCGGTCCGTGCTGATGCGCATCTCCGAGACCGTTAACGTCACCGCGAACCCAGTCCCGTTCTCGCCCACCTCCGCGCAAGAGGCTCTCGCCCCCTACACGACCATCGAACTCGACCTCCTCGAAGCATGGGCCCGCGGACAGGCGACCGCCGCGCGCCGCCGTAGCGCCGGAACCGTCCTCGCGCTTTGCGCTGGCGCCGGACTCAAGCCCAACGAGCTCCTCCAGGTTCGACGCCGCGACATCATCATCGACGAGACCGGCATCCAGGTCATCGTCACGCCTAAGCCCCGAATCGTGCCCGTTCTGGCTCGCTTCGAAAATCTGCTCCGCGAAGCCATCGCCGATGTCCCCGACGACGTCTGGGTGTTCGGGTCTCCCAAGCGCACCCGGCACGGCATCAACACCGTCAACATGTTCATCCGCGACACCCAACGCTCCGCCGAACCCGACCCCGTCACCACCCGCATGCGGAACACATGGCTCATCACCCACCTGGCCGCACGCACCGACCTCCGCTCGCTCATGGCAGCCGCCGGCGTAACCAAGTTCGACAACCTCGACCTCCTCACCACCTATGTCCCCGCCCTTGACCCGGCTGAGTACCAGCGTCAGCTCCGCACGGAGGTCGCACGATGACCGCGCCGCTCGCGAAACACCACGATGCCGACAAGGTCGACGAGTGGTTCGAGAAGTCCTTCGGCATGACCATCGTCAAGTGGACCGAGCTCAGCAACAGGCGCCCTGTTTCCCGGGCCCTCAGGGAGGTCGAGCTCATCTTCGACCGTCGAAACATCCAAGGGCTCATCGATGGTTTCAAACGCGAAGTCCTGAAGTCCAACGCCGGCCAAAAGTCGAAGGTCAGCGAGGCAGCGGCCTTGATGTTGCTATTCGTGTCCATCCGCGCCGGCAACAAGATGTCGCTCATGGGTGCCGTCAAGATGTTGATGAACATGTCCCGAAACCAGCGGCGCCGCCTCGGATTCCGCTATTTCAGCGAGGACCATCAGGACCTCATGTACGACCGCGTCTGGGCCGCCCTCGCCCGGTTGCGTCAGCTCCTGGACGATGAACCCGGCAACCGCAATGAAGCGACGCCGGCACCCAAGTACCTCAAAGACGTCGCCGACCGCGACCCCATCGAGATGGCTCGCCGCCGCCGCCGACGCACCATCCTGATGAACGAGCTTCTACAGGGCTCTGTCGACCTCCTCGCCGACGAGGTCCGTGACCGTCACGCTGGCGTCGTCGCCATCGACGCGACGTTCCTTAGCCTCGCCGGACGCCAGAAACTCGCGGAGAACATGGGAGCCGGCGACTCCGCCTGCACGAATCACGGAGGCGGCTGGTACGTACGCGAACGCGACCACAAAGCAACCAGCGCCACTCTCAAGACGGCCCAATACGGAATCGAAATCGAGCTCGCCATCTGGGCGCGCAACAGCCCCGACGCCGACATGGACTTCCCGCTCCTCTTCAGCGCCATCGGCGACCACAAACCCGGTGAGCTCAAAGGCGCCGGCCGCCAGCTCCTCGACATCATGCTCGCAAACGGCATGAAAGTCACCACACTCGGGGCCGACCGCGCCTACACGCCTAACGCCATGCCCGAAGACCTGCAACTCCCCTTCATCCAGCACGGCGTAAACCTCGTCATGGACTACGGCATCAAGCAGCTCGGCATCCAGGCTTACTGGACCGACGGACGACACAGCCTCGTCATGTGCGACGGCTCCTGGTACCCCAACACGATGCCAATGCACCTTCAGCTCTGCGAGGAGACCTACGCGAAAGCAAAGGTCACCGCTGAAAACCTCAAGAAGAATAAGAAACTCGTCGCCGCAGCAACAACGAAAGCCGACGCGCATGACCTCGTCGTGAAGCAACGAGAAGAGCGCGGCAAATTCCGCCTGACGCCCCGTAGCCGCCACGCCGCAGACGGTTCGCGCCAGTACTCCTACCCCCGAACTGAGCGAAGCGGACCGCTACTACGTCAACGAACACGGCGAAGTTATCGAGTACAAGTTCCCCGGAAAGACCGTCAAGGTTCCGGGCGTCATCGGAACGACCCCGAGGGCGAAGAGATTCGCACCCACCTCAAGTACGGCCAGGAGTACGAGTTCAAATCGGAGAAGTGGCGTCGCATCTACGGCCTCCGCAACACCATCGAGTCCGGAAACGCGTCCATCAAAAACGAAGAGGAACTCGCCCTCGGCAACAAGATGCAGCGCCTCGTCCGCGGACCTTGGTTCGCCGCGCTGTGCGCCGCCATGGCCGCCGCATGCGAGAACATCGACCGAATCGTCGACTGGTACCAGGAGCGCCTCGGACTGGCCCACCGGAACCAGAAGAACCGGTCACACCCAAGCGTTTACAAGATTCGCAACTCCGAAGAGTACCGAGCCAGCCGACGCCGCGCCTACAACGCTGTCGAACCGCCCGACGAAGGCATCGCGGCCTGAGCGGCCGCATCCCGAACTGAATAGCACCACCCGCAACCGGCAAAACACCCCGCGCCCGGACCGATGCCCCCTGCCGAATTTCGGTCAGGGGGCATCGTTATGTCTCCGCGCAGTTGCTCTGCCGCCCGACAACGTGCAGATTAACCCGCTGAGGCGCGCATTTACGGCAAACGGAACTGCCCAAAAGCCGTCTTCTCGAATAGACCAAATGGATTTTCGATGAAGACCGAATTGCCCTCGGCTCCGCCTCCAGGACTCGAACCTAGACCTAACAGCTCCAAAGGCTGTCGTGCTGCCATTACACCAAGGCGGATCGCGCGCTCAGGCGCCGAATCAGTCTGCCAGATCGCGCCTGTGCCGGCGCGCGGAGCGGCTCGCGCGGTGTAGGCGGGTGCTGGTCGGTACGGGCACGCCCCCGGAGGCCCGCCCGAGCCGACCGGCACCCGCCGAAGCACCCCGCCGACACGGCGGGCACGGCCATAATGGCAGGATGCTCGAACCCGACGCCGAGGGCACGCACGACGAGGTGGACCGCATCGTCGCCGCGTGGAACCGCGAGCGCCCCGACCTCGACTTCGCGCCCCTCCACGTGCTGTCGCGGGTCGGCCGCATGTCGAAGCACCTCGACCGGGCACGCCGCTCCGCTTTCGCCGCGAGCGAGCTCGAGTCGTGGGAGTTCGACGTGCTCTCCGCCCTTCGCCGCGCCGGCGCCCCCTACGAGCTGTCGCCCAAGGCGCTCCTGACGCAGACCCTGGTGTCCAGCGGCACCATGACGAACCGCATCGACCGCCTGAAGACCCGTGGGCTCGTCGATCGGCGCACCGACCCGAGCGACGGGCGCGGAATCCTCGTGCGGCTCACGCGCGAGGGCGGGCGGGTCGTCGACGCGGCCATCGAGAAGCTGGTCGAGGCAGAGCAGGAACTCCTCGTCGACCTCTCCCCCGACGAGCGGCAGGCGCTGGCGGGGTTGCTCCGGGCGCTGTCGCTGAGCCTCGGGGACTGAGGCCGGCCGTTCCTGCGTCGATTCAGCCCTGTGCAGGGCCAAGCCGCTAGCCCTCGAGCTTCTCGCTGACGGCTAGCCAGGCGAGCTCGAGCTCCTCGGCCTTGGACTCGACCGCGGCGACCTGCTTCTGGAGCTCGCCGAGCCCGGCGTAGTCGTTGGGGTCGTGCGCAGCGAAGGTGTCGAGCAGGGTCTGGCGTTCGACCCCGGCCTTCTTGAGGCGGCGGTCGAGGGAGGCGAGCTCCTTCTCGGCGTTGCGCTTCTCGGCGCCCGACAGCCCGGAGGCCTTCGCGGCGGCGACCACCGAGGCACTGGCCCCCTGGGTGGCGGTGGGCCGGTCGGTCGCCTCGCCCTGACCGTCGACGGCTTCGCGGCGGATAGCCAGGTACTGGTCGACTCCGCCGGGGAGGTGCTGCATGCGTCCGCCGATGACGGCGTACTGCATGTCGGTGACGCGCTCGAGCAGGTACCGGTCGTGCGACACGACGAGGAGAGTGCCCGGCCAGGTGTCGAGCAGGTCTTCCATCGCGGCGAGCATGTCGGTGTCGAGGTCGTTCGTGGGCTCGTCGAGAATCAGGACGTTCGGCTCGTCGAGCAGGATCAGCAGGAGCTGCAGGCGGCGCTTCTGGCCTCCCGACAGGTCTTTGACGGCTGTCTGGAGCTGCGGCGTGGTGAACCCGAGGCGCTCGAGGAGCTGGCCGGGCGTCATCTCCTTGCCGCCCGAGACGTACGAGGTGCGGTAGCGGCCGACCACGGTGTTGACCCGCTCGTCAGCGAACTCGGCCAGGTCGGAGAGCTGCTGGTCGAGAATCGCGAACTTGACCGTCTTGCCGCGCGTGACGCGGCCTGCCGTGGCCTCGACCTCGCCCGTGACGAGCTTGAGCAGCGTCGACTTGCCGGCGCCGTTGACGCCGAGGATGCCGGTGCGCTCCCCCGGTGCGATGCGCCACTCGATGTTCTTCAGGATCTGCCGCTCGCCGTACGACACGTCTGCCTCGATGATGTCGACGACCTGCTTGCCCAGGCGCGACGTCGCCATCTGGCTCAGGGCCACCTTGTCGCGGACGGGCGGCTCGTCGGCGATCAGCGTCTCGGCGGCCTCGATCCGGAACTTCGGCTTCGCCGTGCGGGCCGGAGCACCGCGGCGGAGCCAGGCCAGCTCCTTCTTCATGAGGTTCTGGCGCTTGGCCTCCGTGACCGAGGCCGAGCGGTCGCGCTCCACGCGCTGCAGCACGTACGCCGCGTAGCCGCCCTCGAAGGGCTCGACGATGCCGTCGTGCACCTCCCACGTGTCGGTCGACACCTCGTCGAGGAACCACCGGTCGTGCGTCACGACGACGAGCGCGCCCTGGTTCGACGACCAGCGGCGCTTGAGGTGCTCGGCCAGCCACGCCACGCCCTCGACGTCGAGGTGGTTGGTGGGCTCGTCCAAGAACAGGATGTCCCAGTCGCCGACGAGCAGGGCCGCGAGCGCGACACGGCGGCGCTGGCCGCCGGAGAGGTCGTTGATCGTGGAGCCCCACGGGATGTCGGTCGCGAGACCGGAGATGACGTCGCGGATGCGCGAGTCGCCGGCCCACTCGTGCTCCTCGCGGTCGCCGACGATGACCTCGCTGACGATGGCGTCGAGGGGCAGGATGTCGCGCTGGTCGAGCACGCCCATCGTGACGCCGCGGCGGGTCGTGACCCGGCCGGAGTCGGGTTCGAGCCGCCCCGCGAGGATGGAGAGGAGCGTCGACTTGCCGTCGCCGTTGCGGCCGACGACGCCGATGCGCGAGCCTTCGTCGATGCCGAGGGTGACGCCTTCGAAGACGACGCGGGTCGGGAACTCGAGGTGAAGCGCTTCTGCGCCGAGGAGGTGTGCCACCTGACAAGGGTAGGCGGTATCGGCCGGCGGTCCGACCGGCTGGGCGCTGCGGTGGCGGAACGGGCTCGCGGCCGCGGGGGCTGGGCCCGCTGAATCGGCAGGATCCCGCCCGCGCGACGGCGGGCGCGAGCCGAGACGGCGGGGCTCCGCCCGGCGGCACGGGCTGACGCCGACCCCCGACCTCTCAGCCCAGCGACGCCACCCACTCGCTCGATCCGTCGGCGAAGTCCTGCTTCTTCCAGATCGGCACGCGCTTCTTGATCTCGTCGACCAGGGCGCCGCAGGCCGCGAACGCCTCGGCGCGGTGCGCGCTCGACACGGCGGCGGCGAGCGCGACGTCGCCGATCATCAGCGCGCCGACGCGGTGCTCGACGGCGATGTGCACGCCGGGGTGGGCCTTCGCGACCTCGGCCGCGACCTCTGCCATCACGTGACCGGCCGTCGGATGCGACTCGTACTCGAGCGCCGCCACCTCCCGGCCGCCGTCGTGGTCGCGGACCACGCCCTCGAACGTGACCACGGCACCGGCGTGCGCGCGCCGCACGAGGTCGGCGCAGTCGGAGACGCTCAGCACGTCGGACGTGACGCGAGCCTGCAGGACGGACGATTCAGCCATGGTCGCTCCCGGTGATCTGGTCGAGCAGGTGGTCGAGCACGGTATCGAGCACCGCCAGGCCATCCTTCACCCCGCCGGGCGATCCCGGGAGGTTGACGATCAGCGTGCGCCCCGCGACGCCGACCACGCCGCGGCTCAGCATCGCCGTGGGCGTGACCGCCAGGCCACGGCGCCGCAGCTCCTCCTCGACCCCGGGCAGCCGCTTGTCGAGCAGGGGCAGCGTCATGTCGGGCGTCGCGTCGGTGGGCGTCACGCCGGTGCCGCCGGTCGTGACGACGAGGTCGACAGGCTGCGCGATGCCGGCGATCAGAGCCCGACCGACCGGTTCGCCGTCGGCCACGATGGCCGGCTCGTCGACGGCGAAGCCCCGGTCGCGAAGCCAGCGCAGGATCCCGGGGCCGGTGCGATCCTCAGCCGTCCCGGCCGCTGCCCGCGTCGACGCCACCACCACGAGCGCCGTGCGAGGCTGACCGAGCGGGGTCGCCGGGGTCGACTCGGCGGGGTCGCCCGCCGTCATGCCCGGCTCCAGTCGCCGCTCTTGCCACCCGACTTCTCGAGCACCTTGATCTCGCCGATCTCGGCGAGCTTGTCGACGGCCTTGATCATGTCGTACAGGGTGAGCGCCGCGACGCTGGCGGCGGTGAGCGCCTCCATCTCGACGCCGGTGACCCCGCGCGTCGACACGGTCGCCATGACGGTGACCGAGTCGCCCTCGGAGGTGAAGTCGACGGTTACCGATCCGATGGGCAACGGGTGGCACAGCGGTATCAGCGTCGACGTCTGCTTCGCCGCCATGATCCCGGCGATGCGGGCCGTGCTGAGCGCCT
This sequence comes from Frondihabitans sp. OV104, assembly GCF_057787745.1. NCBI lineage: Bacteria > Bacillati > Actinomycetota > Actinomycetes > Micrococcales > Microbacteriaceae > Frondihabitans > Frondihabitans sp. OV104. The sequence continues at coordinate 212,923 of NZ_CM173541.1, read as the reverse complement.
CGCCCTTGGGCAGGCTGCCGTCGACGATCCGGGCGACGACGTCGACGCGGGTGCGGAGCACGGCCTGCGCGGTCGCGATCCGCTTCGTCTCGGCCTTCGCCGTCACGTCGACCATGTGGGCGCTGCCGTCGGCGCGGACGTGCGAGAGGGCGGGCTGCGGCGTTCCGGGAGGCGTGGTGTCAGTCATCGAGCGCCCACACTACGACCTCGTCGCCGGCCTCGACGCGGCCGACGTCGACGGGGATGTGCGCGAGCACGGTGGCCTGCGCGTACTGGTGGAGGAGGTGCGACGACGGGCCGCCGACGAAGTGGACGAGCCCGGCGGCATCGAGGCGGGCTCGACGGAGCTGGTGCTTGCCTGGAGGAGAGTCGGCACCCTCGGCGAGGACCGCCGTCGCGTCGCGTCGCGGGAGCGCCCTGCGGGCCCCGGCGGCGAGAGGCACCCGCAGAAAAGCCTCGAACGAGATCAGTGCGCTGACGGGATTCCCCGGGAAGCACACCACCGGCAGCGAGGCCTCGCCGACGGGGAGGGTACCCCACCCCTGCGGGCCGCCGGGCTGCATGGCGACCGAGCCGAACTCGATGCCACGGGGCTCCAGCGCCTCGCGGACTACCTCGTAGGCACCGGCGCTCACGCCGCCGGTGGTGACGACGAGGTCGAACGCCGGGCCGTCGGCGGTGGCGAACCCGTCGAGCAGCGCCAGGAGGGCGTCGACGGCGTCGGGCACCTGGAACACCTCGACTCGAGCCCCGAGATCGGTGAGGGCGACGCTGAGAGATGCCGCGTTGGCGTCGTGGATCTCAGCGGCGGCGAGCGCGGACGCAGGTGCCGGCCCGGACGCAGGTGCCGGCCCGGACGCAGGTCTCAGTGCGGGTGCCGATGCGGGTGAGGCCTCGACCCGCAGCTCCGACCCCGTCGAGACGACCGCGACGCGCGGCTGGGCGACGACGTCGACGGTGGCGACCCCGGCCGAGGCGAGCACGCCCCAATGAGCCGGGCCGAGCACCGTGCCCGCGGCGAACAGCAGATCGTTTCGGCGGACGTCGGAGCCTGCGGTCCGCACGAACTGCCCGGCGGGCGCGTGCGGGAGCACGACGTCGCCGTGCTCGCCCTCGGGAAGGAACCGCGGCGGGTCGGCGACCTCGATCTGCACGACCGCGTCGGCACCATCGGGGATGGGTGCGCCGGTCATGATCGGGGCGGCGGTGCCGGCCTCCAAGGGTGGGGGTGCGACGCCGGCCGGGATCCTGCGCCCGATCGTCAGGGCTCTCGGCCCGTCGGCGAGCTCGCGGCTGCGAACGGCATAGCCGTCCATCTGCGAGTTGTCGAAGGGAGGGAGGTCGATCGGAGCGACCACGTCTGCCGCGAGGACCCGCCGTCGGGTGGAGCTGTCGCCGCGGGCCAGCAGGTGTGAGTCGACGCTCAGGGTCTCGGTGGAAAGCCCCTCGAACACCCGCGCCACCAGCCCGGCGACGGCCTCGGCGTGCTCTTCGATAGTGCGCACTCGCGCCTCTCTTTCATCTTCGGCCGGGCTGCTCCCGATAGTCTCGCATCCATGACATCGGTGCCTCGTGAGTTATCCACAGACGCCCCGGCGAGCGGCTCCGCGCCGCGCGTCGACATCGCCGTGATCGGCGGATCGGGGTTGTACTCGCTGTTCCCCGAGGCCGAGTCGCACGTGATCGACACCCCGTACGGGCCGACCTCGAGCCCCGTCACGATCGGCGAGATCGGCGGCAGGCGTGTCGCGTTCCTGACCCGGCACGGCGGCGACCACTCGGTGCCGCCGCACCGCATCGGCTATCGCGCCAACATCTGGGCGCTCGCGTCGCTCGGCGCCAGGGCCATCGTCTCGTCGTCTGCCGTCGGCGGCGTCCACCCCGACTACCCGCCGGGAACGCTGGTCGTCACCGACCAGTTCATCGACCGCACCTGGGGACGCGCCGACACCTTCTACGACGAGGGGTCGGTGCAGCATCTCGCGGCGGCCGACCCGTTCGACCCGATGCTCCGGTCGCTCGCGGTCGACGCGCTCGCCGCCGAACTGGGCTCGTTCGCTCCCTCGGGCACCTGCGTCGTGATCCAGGGACCCCGGTTCTCGACGCGCGCCGAGTCGGTGATGTGGCGGCAGCTCGGCGCCCACACCGTCAACATGACGATGGCGCCGGAGGTCCCGCTGGCGGCAGAGCTCAACATCGGCACCGTCAACCTCTCGTTCGTCACGGACAGCGACGCGGGTCTGGCGCCGTCCGACGACGACGAGACCGACGGCGATGCGGTTAGCGCCGAGCTCGTCTTCTCCCGCCTCGCCGACGCGCAGCCGCGCATCGTCGCCGCCATCGAGCGGATCGTCTCGTCGATCCCCGCCGACTACGCGTCGCGCGAGCTGATCGCACCGGCCGCTGTCGCCGAGGTGCTGGCTCGGCCGGTCACGCGCTGATGCTGCTCGTCACCGGCGGCGCCGGGTTCATCGGCAGCACCATCGTCGAGGCGGCCCTCGCCGCGGGGCACAGCGTCCGCGTGCTCGACAGCCTGCGCTCCGACGTTCACGGCGCGAAGCCCGAACCCGACCCGCGCGTCGACTTCGTCGAGGGAGACGTCCGCGACCACGCCGTGGTCGACGCCGCCCTCGACGGCATCGACGCCGTCTGCCACCAGGCCGCGAAGGTCGGGCTCGGCGTCGATTTCCAGGACGCCCCCGACTACGTGTCCTCGAACGACGTCGGCACGGCCGTCGTGCTCGCCGCCATGGACCGTGCCGGCATCGACCGCCTCGTCATCGCGTCGTCGATGGTCGTCTACGGCGAGGGCGCCTACCGCGGGCCGTCCGGCATCGTCCGACCGGCAGCCCGCCGTATCGGCGACCTCGACGCCGGCGTCTTCGACCCCCGAGACGCGGCCGGAGACCTCCTGACGCCCGAGCTCATCAGCGAGGACGCCCCCCTCGACCCCCGCAACGTCTACGCGACGACCAAGCTGGCGCAGGAGCACCTCGCCACCGCCTGGGCCCGCTCCACCGGCGGGCGTGCCATCGCCCTCCGCTACCACAACGTCTACGGGCCCGGCATGCCGCAGAACACGCCGTATGCCGGCGTGGCCAGCCTCTTCCGCTCCGCCATCGAGCGCGGCGAGGCACCGCGCGTCTTCGAAGACGGAGCACAGCGCCGCGACTTCGTGCACGTCCGCGACGTCGCCTCCGCCAACCTCGCCGCGCTCGACGCCACGAAGGCCCAGGAGCCGCGGACCTTCCGTGCCTTCAACGTGGGGTCAGGCGACGTCCACACGATCGGAGAGATGGCAGCCGCCCTGTCGCGGCACAGCGGAGGGCTCCCGCCGGTCACCACAGGTGAGTACCGCGCCGGCGACGTCCGCCACATCACGGCGTCGTCGGCTCGCCTCCGTCGCGAGCTCGGCTGGGCACCGGCGGTCAGCTTCGACGAGGGGATGCGCGAGTTCGCGTCCGCGAGCCTGCGCCCGTAGCCCGGAGTCGTCGTCGCGACTTCGCCGCGGGGTCGTCCGCCGACGCTGCCGACGAGTCGCCCCACAGCAGCGAGCTAGCCTACGACCCGCCGCGGCACGATGAGGTCGAAGCGACAGCCTGCGCCCGTGTTCTGCACCCGCACACGACCGCGATGCGCGGTGATGATTCCCTCGACGATCGCGAGGCCGAGCCCGGCACCGCCGGAGGCCCCGGGCGTCCGAGCCTTGCCGGCCTGCCAGCCGGGCTCGAAGACCCGCCCGAGGTCGGCCTCGTTGATGCCGCCGGCGGCGTCGCTGACCGACAGCACGACGTCGTCGCCGTCGACCGCGACCGCGAGCTCGATCTCAGCGCCGACGGGCGATAGCCGCACGCTGTTCATGATCAGGTTGGCCATCGCCCGGGTGAGCTCGTCGGGGTCGGCGTCGAGGGTGACGTCGGCGACGTCGCGCGCCGCGAGCACGACGCCGCGCGCGCTGGACACGGGTTCGAGCTCGGTCACGATGTCGTCGAGCAGCTCGGTCGTCCGCACCTTCTGCACCGTGAGCTTGAGAGCGCCGGCGTGGATGGTCGACAGCTGGAAGAGGTCGTCGACCATGCCGCCCAGCTTGTCGACCTGGGCGAGCATCTGCTGGTGGTATCGCGCCGGGTCGGCGACGATTCCGTCCTGGAGGGCCTCGGCCATGGCGCGGAGCCCGGCGAGCGGCGTGCGGAGGTCGTGCGAGATCCACGCGACGAGCTCGCGCCGCGCGGACTCGGCGCGGGCCTCGCGATCGCGCGACTCGCGGAGTCGGGAGTCGGAGGCGGCGAGCTCGCGAGCGAGGGCCGCGAACTCGTTGGCCACCGGGGCGGACGCCGGCTCGAGGGAGTCGGCCGAGCCGGACCCGACTCGCTTCGCCTGCGCGATCAGCTCGCGGCTGTTGCGGACCAGCGTGAACCCGAGCACCAGGGCCAGCCCCAGCGAGACGACGCCCGCCACGGCCGCCACCCACAGGAAGAGGTGGAAGTCATGCGCCGAGAGGTACATCTGGTCGGCGGCGACGACCATGCCGCCGACGAGGGATCCGATGGCGGCCACCGCGACGATCGCGATCTGCGCTACGAGCGAGACGCGTCGGAGCAGCCGCAGCACGAGGAGCGCGACGATGCCGACGACGAGGGCGGCGCCCAGAGCCCAGGCGGCGAGGTGGACGAAGTCGAGAGCGGTCACGCCGCGACCGCCGCGTCGGGCACGAAGCGGTAGCCGACGCCCCACACAGTAAGCAGGTGCACGGGTGCAGCAGGGTCGGCCTCGACCTTCTCGCGCAGGCGCCGCACGTGGACGGTGACGGTGGACAGGTCGCCGACCTCCCACTCCCACACCGCCTTGAGCAGCTCCTCGCGGCGGAACACCTGGTCGGGGTGTCGAATCAAGAACGCCAGCAGGTCGAACTCCCGCACGGTGAGCACGAGCCGCCGCCCCTCGACCGAGATCTCGCGCTGCGACACGTCGAGCCGGAAGACGCCCTCCACGACCACGGCCTGAGGCTCGAAGGGCGCAGTCGTGCGGCGCAGCACGGCATCGACCCGGAGCATCAGCTCGCGTGGCGAGAACGGCTTCACGAGGTAGTCGTCGGCCCCGGCCTCGAGCCCGTCGATGCGGTCGGCCTCTTCGCCGAGAGCGGTGAGGATGATCACCGGCACGTCGGTGAACGCGCGGATGCGACGGCACACCTCGAGCCCGTCGACGCCGGGCAGCATGCGGTCGAGCAGGATCAGATCGGGCCGGTTGTCGCGGACCCGGGCCACGGCGGACAACCCGTCGGCGACAAGGGCGGCAGCGTGTCCGCGCGACCGGAGGTACGAGACGACGACCTCCGCGACGATCGGATCGTCTTCGACGACGAGCACACTCCGGCCCGGAGCAGGGGTGACGGCCACGACGGGACTCGGAGCAGAGAAGGACACGTCTGATATTTTACGTCCGCTTCCCGAGAGCAAAGCCGATTTCCGCAGATGTCCAGGTTCTGTAATGATTCCGGCGGCCTTCGGCTCGACAAGACACCTACTGTCAGGGAATGTCCACCATTCCCACCGGAAGCGGGTCGGCTCCGAACTACCACCACGGCGCCACTGGGGGGCCGAGAAGAACCGGAGTTCCCATGAGCACCATCCAGGTCGACGTGATCCTGCCCTGTCTCGACGAAGAAGCGGCGCTGCCATGGGTGCTGTCGCGGCTGCCCGAGGGCTACCGCGCGATCGTCGTCGACAACGGGTCGACCGACCGCTCAGCGGCTGTGGCGCAGGAACTCGGCGCCACCGTCGTCCATGAGCCCCGCCGCGGCTTTGGCGCCGCCGCGCACGCCGGGCTGACTGCCGCGACCGCGCCCTACGTCGCCTTCTGCGACGCCGACGCCTCCATGGACCCCGCCGACCTGCCCGCGCTCGTCGCGCCCGTCGTCACCGGTGCCGCAGACCTCACTCTGGGCCGCCGGCGCCCGACCCGGCGCGGTGCCTGGCCCGTCCACGCCCGCCTCGCCAACTTCGTCCTCGCCCGGCTCATGCGCCGCGCCTCCGGGCTCCGCCTGCACGACCTCGGCCCGATGCGGGCCGCCCGCCGCGACGACCTCCTCGCCCTCGACCTCCGCGACCGCCGCAGCGGCTACCCGCTCGAGATGGTGCTGCGGGCGACCGAGTCCGGCCTGACCGTTCTGGAGCTCGACGCCCCCTACTCGCCGCGCGTGGGCCGCAGCAAGGTGACCGGCACGCTGCGCGGAACGATCCGGGCCGTCCAGGACATGTCTGCGCTCCTGCGCGAGCAGCGCCCCGTCGCCACGGCGCCGGTCCGTGCCGAGTCCCGCGAAGGAGCCCTCCGATGAGCGCGGCCCCACTCATCACGGTCGTCGTGATCGCCAAGGAATGCCTGCCCGGCCGCGTCAAGACCCGCCTGCACCCGCCGCTCAGCCTGGAGGAGGCAGCCGTCCTCGCCTCGGCCAGCCTCTCCGACACGCTCCAGACGGTGGCCGCGCTGCCGGCGGCCCGACGCATCCTCCTCTTCGACGGCGTCACTCCCCCGCCCGACGCCCACGGCTTCGACGTCGTCCCGCAGGCTTCCGGCGGTCTCGACGAGCGCCTCGCCGCGGTCTTCGACCTCGTCGACGGCCCCCTGCTGCTGGTCGGCATGGACACCCCGCAGCTCACCCCGTCGATGCTCGCGCCCGTGTTCGAGCCGTGGCCCGACGGAGTCGACGCGTGGTTCGGCCCCGCCAACGACGGCGGCTTCTGGGGCATCGCCCTGTTCGAGCCGACCGGTGACCTCGTCCGCGGCGTGCCCATGTCGCAAGACGACACCGGCCGCCACCAGCTGGACCGACTCGCCGAGTCCGGCCTCGGAGTGGGCTTCCTGCAGGAACTCACGGACGTCGACACGATCGATGACGCCCGGGCCGTGTCCGCGGCGGCGCCCACCACCCGCTTCGCAGGCACCTTCCGCGATCTGGCGACCACCGCAGTTCCTGCGCCCCTCGCTTTCGCCGACGCCTCGACCGACGGTCGAGCCACCCTGTGAGCATCGCCGAGATCGGCCGCGAGGCCACCTTCGGGGCAGGTGGCTCCGAGCCCTACGCGCATGCCCTGCGCCGCGAGGGCCGGCTTCAGCTGGTGCGCGACGCCGGCGCCGTCATCGACTCGTACGACCTCGGCCGCTGGATGGCCGACGCCGATGCCGTCGACCGCGCACTGCTGGCCGCCGAGGCCGGGCCCGTGCTCGACATCGGCTGCGGCCCCGGGCGCATGGTCGCCGCGGCCGTCGACCTCGGCTTCGTCGCCCTCGGCGTCGACGTGTCGCGTGCAGCCGTCAAGGTCGCACGCCGCGCGGGGCTTCCCGTGCTGGCCCGAAGCGTCTTCGACCGCCTGCCCCGCGAGGGCCACTGGAAGACGGCCCTTCTGATCGACGGCAACATCGGCATCGGCGGCGACCCCGCCGCCCTCCTGGCACGCTGCGCCGAACTGCTCGACCGCCGAGGCGCGGTCGTGGTCGAAGCGCAGCCCGTCGACTCCGTCGACGACGTGTTCACCGCGTCGGTCCGAGACGACGAGGGCCGCACGAGCTCGACGTTCCCGTGGGCCGAGGTCGGCTCCGAGGCGCTCACCCGCCACGCCCACCGCGCGGGCCTCGAGCTCGACGACGTGTGGCGTGCCGACGGCCGCGTCTTCTGCCGCCTCACGCCGACCCGCCGCTGACGCAGGCGCGGCAGGCGCGCCTGCCCCGCCCAGGCTGGTGAGGGGTCGCTACTTGCTCTCGAGGGGGTGCTCGCCGACAACGAGCGACTCTTCACCGCCGGTGGCGGGGGGGGGGGGGGGGGGGGGGCGCCGCGCAGGGGCGCGAGGCGTTGCGCGCGCCACGCCACGACGCGACGTCAGGCCAGCTTGCTCGCACGCCGCGCGCGCACCCGCAGGTACACGATGACGCTCAGCCCGACGATGACGGCGATGGCGGCCCAGAGCAGCGCCAGCCGAGGCGCATAGTCGAAGGGCAGCACGGTCGGGTTCTTCGGGATCTTGGCCTTGCGGATGATCTCCGGTACGACGACGAGGGTGAAGATCGATCCGACCACCACGCCCGCCTGGATGATCGCGAGGACTCCGCCCGGGACCCTGCGCCCGGCTCGCCTCATGACCACGCTGATCGCGACGACTGCCGGAGAGATGATGCCGTCGTGGATGATCACGGCGCCGATCAACCAGGTCAGCAGCCCCCAGATGCTCTTGGGCTTCACGGTGTCGACCATGACCCAGGCCCCCAGCAGGATCGCCAGGGCTCCGGCGATGATGAGCACCGTGCGCACGACACGGGTGCCGCGCCCCACCCTCAGCTCGACGCCGTCGGCCGGTGCGGCGGTCATGCGATCACCTCGATCGAGCTCAGCCATTTGGTCTGCAGGACGCCCGGGCGGCCGGGCGCGATCATGCGTGCGGGATACCCGTGGTCGATGTCGAGCCGCTTGCCGTTGAGCTGGAGCGCCACGAGCGTCGTGGGGTCGTTGACGTATTCGCGACCCATCAGCGTCACGCGGTAGCCGCCCTTCTTCTCGAGGCTGGTGATGCGCAGGCTCTCGGTCTCGGTCGCCCCGACCGCAGCGACAAGGTCGCGGAGGCGGACGCCCGTCCAGTGGCCCATCTGGCTCCAGCCCTCGACGCAGGAGATCGGAAGCGACTCGGCGGACTGCGGCATGGCCTCGAGGTCGTCGAGAGAGAAGGTCGTGGCCTCGCCGTTGCGCATGAGCGTGAGCACCCAGCTCGGGTCGGTCGCCGTCTCGAGCACCTGCGCCGCCTTGGCGGTGCGATTCACGGGCAGGTCGTTCGGACCGATGCCGTTCTTGCGGGGCGCGAAGACGTTGATCGGGCCGAGGGCGGTGATGGACTGGCCGCCCGTCAGAGCGACGAGACCCACGGTCGTGCCGCCGACGGCGGCGATGAAGCCACGCCGGGAAGTCTTCTTCTCGACCTCCGGGGTGCGGTCGATCCAGTCGAAGATGCGCCCGACGAAGCCGCGCGGGGGCCGGGACTCGACGACGGCGCTCGAGATCTCGGCCGGGAACACGACATCGGGGTCGCGAAGCGCGTCGGCGTCGTAGTCGAGGGCGGCGAGGCGCTCGCGGGCGACGTGCTCGCGCGACGCCGGCACGATGTCGTCGGCGAGCGGGATGAAGTCGCCGTTCTCGTCGTAGCTGTCGCGGGCCCGCCAGTAGCGCTGGATGACCGGCAGCTTGACGCCGATGTGGACGGCCAGCGAGCCGATGATCACGTAGGCGAGCGCGTAGTGAACCTGCTTGAACGGGAACGGCCACGGGTAGTACTGGAAGGTGTTGAGCAGGCCGGTGAAGATCTGCACGAGCGAGGCGGCGACGAACAGAGCGATCGACGCGCGCTCGAGCACCTGCAGGGGCGTCTTGATCGGCGGCCACTGGAACAGCTGAGGGAAGACGGCGTAGAGCTTGGCGAAGAGCAGGGGGAAGCAGGCGATGCCGGCGGTGATGTGGATGCCCTGGGTCCAGCGGTAGAGCGAGACGGGACGCGTCGGGAAGCGCATCCACGACGCCGGCTCTTGCAGGAAGTGGCTGTACAGCCCCGTCAGCAGGCAGATCAGGAAGGCGAGGCCCAGGAGTCGACCGACAGCCACGGCCGTCCGCGCGTTGCGGTTCGGCGAGGTCATCGACCGCCGGAGGCCGTACATCAATTCGCGCATGCTGTATCTCACCACGAACGGTCCTCTCGTCGAGCCGATCTGCTCGAAACGTCACCGTCGCGTAAGGAGTTCGGACCCGCGGTCGGACTCGGTAGGGCAGAGTTGTCGCCGTGCGCACCTTCCTCGCCGTCCTGGCCTCTGCGGTCCTCGCGGCGACCGTCGGCTGGGGCGTCACCCACCTCGGCTTCTACGTCGCCGGCGTCGGCCACACCTTCCAGGTCTGGACGCTGGCGTGCTGGGCGCTCTTCGCCGCGGCCCTCCTCCTCCTGCGACGCGTTCCGGCCCGGGCCGCCACCGCGGTCGTCCTCGTCGGCGCCGCCCTGATCGGCGGTGCGGCGATCGCCGGCCCGCCGAACACGAGCACCGACTCCGCCCGCTACGCGTGGGACGGAATCGTTCAGGGCCACGGCATCTCCCCCTTCGCGCACGCTCCCAACTCGGCGGTGACGCGCGACCTCAAGCCCGACTGGCTCTTCCCCGCCCCGACGACGGCCGCCGACGGGACGCAGGAGTGCACCGGCACCCGTGTCTTCACGACGCACGAGAAGGGCACGCACGACCTCCTCTGCACGACGATCAACCGACCCCGCGTGTTCACCATCTACCCGGCAGCGGCCGAGCTGTACTTCGCCGCCGTCCGGGCCGTCGTCCCGGTGACCGCGGAGTACTGGCCGTTCCAGCTCGCGGGCCTGATCCTGAGCCTCGGCGTCACCGTCCTGCTCCTGGCGCTCCTGCGCCGCCGGGGCCTCGACCCGCGCTGGGCCGCCCTCTGGGCCTGGTGCCCCCTGGTCGCGTCCGAGGCCGTGACCAACTCGCACGTCGACCTGCTGGCGGCCGTGGCGGGGCTGGGGGCGACCGCGCTCGTCGCGAGCAACAGGCGATGGCGCGGCGGAGCCGTCCTCGGGGTGGCGATCGCGGTCAAGCTGTTCCCCGTCGTGGCCGCGCCGGCCCTGCTGCGGCGCAGGCCGGTCGGCGTCGTCGTCGGCGCGATCGCCGCTTTCGCACTGCTCTACGTGCCCTACGTCATCTCCACCGGCCCGAAGGTCATCGGCTTCCTGCCCGGCTACCTCATGGAGGAGGGCGTCGACGACGGCTCCCGCTTCGCCCTCGTGTTCCTCTTCGTCCACGGCAAGGCGACGACCGTCGCGGCCGTGCTGATCCTCCTCGTAGTGGCGCTGATCGTCTGGCGCACGACCGACCCCGACAACCCGTGGCTCGGCCAGCTCGTCATGATCGGCGCGTTCCTGCTGGTGCTGAGCCCGCGCTACCCCTGGTACGCCCTGCTGCTCGTGCCGTTCGTCGCGATGACGGGCCGCTTCGAGTGGCTCGGCATCGCGCTGGCGATCTCGATCCGGCAGTTCTGGCCGTACGCGTACGTGCGTGCGTGGACTCTCGGCGCAGCTCTCGTCATCATCGTGGCGATGGCGATCTGGCGGTCCGGCCCGGGCTGGCGGGGCCGTATCCGCGATCGTGCGCGCGACGAGTGGCACCTGCTCCTGCCCGCGCGACTCCAGCGCCGCTAAGGTCGGGCCATGCCACAGATCAGGATCTCCGAGGCCGCCCGCTATCTCGGCGTGAGCGACGACACCGTCCGCCGCTGGATCGACAACGGCACGCTCGACGCCGAGAAGGGCCCGAACGGCCGCACCGTCATCGACGGCCTCGCGCTGGCGAAGCTCGCTCAGAAGAACGCCGTCCTGCCCGAAGACACCTCCGACATCGGCCGCTCCGCGCGCAACCGCTTCATGGGCCTGGTGACGAACATCGTCATGGACACCGTCATGGCTCAGGTCGAGCTGCAGTGCGGGCCGTTCCGCGTCGTCTCGCTGATGAGCAGCGAGGCCGTCCGCGAGCTCGGGCTCGAGCTCGGCTCCGTCGCGATAGCCGTGGTGAAGGCGACGACGGTCATCGTCGAGACCCCGCCGCAGAAAAACTAGCCGGGCGACCAAACCGTTCTCGGGCGGGTGTCGAACTCATCACTGCGAATCACTGATCAGATCGCACCCCTCTCTGCCGGCGAGAGACCCGAAGCCGGCTGACCATCCCAGCAGTACGGAACCACCAGCATCACGGAATCACCAGCAAGACCGCTCCACCAGCGCCACACCGGATCGGTGAACGCCCGGCGGCCCGCAGCGAACAACTCGCGTTGCGGTCCCCGGGCGTTGCTCGTTGACGGGGTGCCGTCTCTTACGACCTCGTGACAAAGATCCCCAGGGCGCAGGAACTTCGACCCGCCTCGTTTAGGCTCATCCAATGGTCGTCTCTCTCGGAATCCCCACCCTCCCCGGGCGGGTGCACGGCGCGACCGACGGGCGCCCCGCGACTCCCGGCCTCGTCGACCGCTTCGGCCGCACAGCGACGGATCTCCGCGTCTCCCTGACCGATCGCTGCAATCTGCGCTGCACCTACTGCATGCCCGCTGACGGCCTGCCCTGGCTCGATCGCGAGCAGGCGCTCAGCGCCGACGAGATCGTCCGCCTCGTCGAGATCGGCGTGCGAGACCTCGGTGTGCGCCAGGTGCGGTTCACCGGCGGCGAGCCGCTGCTCCGCGCCGACCTCGTCGACATCATCGCCCGGTGCGCCGCCCTCGAGCCCCGCCCCGAGCTCTCGCTGACCACCAACGCGATCGGCCTCGCGTCGCGTGCGGAGTCGCTCGCGGCCGCCGGTCTCGACCGGATCAACGTGTCGCTCGATTCGCTCCACGCCGAGACGTTCATGAAGGTGACGAGGAGGCCGTTCCTCGAGCGCGTCCTCGAGGGCGTCGACGCCGCTGCCGCCGCAGGCCTCGGCCCCATCAAGATCAACGCCGTCCTGCTGCCGGGCGTCAACGACCACGAGGCGCCGGCGCTGCTGCGCTGGGCGCTCGAGCAGGGCCACGAGCTGCGCTACATCGAGCAGATGCCCCTCGACGCCGACCACACCTGGAGCCGCTCCAGCATGGTGACGGCGGCCGACGTCCGCGCGCTGCTGGCACCGCACTTCAGCCTCGCCCCCGTCGAAGCGCCGCGCGACGGCGCACCCGCCGAGCGCTTCACCGCGACGGCGACCGACGGCTCGGGCCTGACCGGCACCGTCGGCATCATCGCCTCGGTGACCGAGCCCTTCTGCGTCGACTGCCGCCGCACGCGGCTCACGGCCGAGGGCAGCGTCCGCAGCTGCCTGTTCTCGCACACCGAGACCGACCTCCGCGAGTCGCTGCGCTCCGGCGCCGACGACGCGGCGATCGCCGGGCTGTGGCGCGGCGCGATGTGGCAGAAGCCGGCCGGGCACGGGTTGGACGACCCCTCGTTCGTGCAGCCGGCCCGCTCGATGAGCGCGATCGGCGGCTGAGCGTGGCCGTGACGGTGACCCTGCGGTTCTTCGCCGCGGCCAAGGGAGCGACCGGGCTCGACGAGATCGAGTGCGTGTCGGCGGAGGTCCCGACGCTGGGCGAGCTCGTCGACGCGATCCTGCCCGCGGCCGGCACCGACCCCGACGAGCTGGAGCGCATCTTCACTCGCTGCTCGTTCCTGGTCGACGGTGTGACGACGCGAGATCGGGCACAGCGCGTCCCCGGCGGTGCCGTCGTCGATGTCATGCCGCCCTTCGCCGGAGGCTGAAGCAGACCAACACAGTGCCGGAGGCTGAAGCAGACGAACACAGTGCCGGAGGCTGAAGCAGACGAACACCAGACCGGCACCGGCCCCTCAGCCGCGCAGGTTGGGCCTGAACCCGTCGGGGTCGATGTCGCCGAGCGGCAACGGCACGCGGCCCGTCCCGGCGGTGGGCGAGGCGGCACCGGCGAGGGCGGACGGCCGCAGGGTCCAGCCGAGCATGCCGCGGGTGAGCACCGTGACGTCGTACCCCTCCTGAGCGAGGAGCCGGGCGGCGGCGCGCGAGCGCGGCTCGCGCGCGCAGTACACGACGACGGGAACAGCCGGATCGAGCTCGGGCCGCACCGGCGTGGTCGAGCCGAAGCCGGCGGCGAGCACCGAGCCCGGGATCGCCTCGACGTCGTGCTCCTGCCGCTCGCGCACGTCGACGAGCGCGAAGTCGTCGGTACCGGCCGCTCGGGCGGCCAGGCGAGACTCGAGGGCGTCGGCGGCGATCACGCGCACCTGCGCCTCGGGCTGCGGGGCGGCGTGACGCGGGGTGCCGAGTTCCTGCGCCCTGGTCGCCTGTCGCTCGGGCGAGCGCACGAGGCGGCTCTCGCGCCAGGTGCCGGTGAGCGCGTCGATCGTCGCGATCCGGCCCAGCAGCGGTTCACCCGCTCCGGTCACGAGCTTGAGCACCTCGGACGCCATCACAGACCCCACGGTGCCGCAGAGGGGGCCGAGGACCCCGACGTCGGAGCACGACTCGTCGAACCCGTCAGCCGGGGGCTCGGGGTGCAGGTCGCGGTAGTCGACGCCGCGGCCGTCGGGGGCGGCGTCCCAGAAGACGCCGACCTGGCCGTCGAACCGCGAGACGCTGGCCCAGACGACCGGGAGCCCGCGCTCGGCAGCGGCATCGGCGACGACGTAGCAGGTGTCGAACGAGTCGCTCCCGTCGACGACGATGTCGTAGTCGTCGAAGATGCTCGCAGTTCTCTTCTCGAGCAGGAACGCGTGCACGCGCACGTCGACCGAGGCGTTCGCGGCACGCACCCAGTCGGCCGCCGCCCTCGCCTTCGGTAGCCCCACCTGGTCGGGCCGGTACAGCACCTGCCGCTGCAGGTTCGAGACGTCCACGACGTCGTGGTCGACGATTCCCAGAGTTCTGACACCTGACATCGCGAGATACTGGATGACCGGAGAGCCGAGGCCGCCTGCGCCCACGACCAGGACACGCGCCCGGCCGATGCGCTGCTGGCCGTCGAGACCGATCTCAGCCAGTCGTGATGTGCGTGTGTAGCGTTCGACCTCTGGCAGGCCGCCCGCCGAGGGGCTCGTCTGCTCCGAACGTCCATCATCAGCGCTCGCGCCGTCACCGCCAGCACCCACCAGGGGAGGAAGCCGCACCATGACCGACCTCCTCGACTCGCGGACCGCTGCGACACCCACTGTACGACGCCGGTCGTTGCGTCCTGCTGGGTGGTACCGCGACGTGCGAGCGCGCCGGTTCGGAGACGCCGGGATCGCCGGGGCGTTCGCGTTCCTGCTCTCGGTGGCCTTCTCGTGGGTGCCGTCGGTGTGGTTCGACGAATCGGCCACGGTCGTGTCGGCGACGCGTTCGTACAAGCAGCTCTGGGCCGAGGTGCAGACGGTCGACGCTGTGCACGCCACGTACTACGGGCTGATGCACGGGTGGTTCGACCTCGTCGGCTACACGCCGTTCACGCTGAGGTTTCCGAGTGCTGTCGCCACGGGACTCGCCGCGGCGCTGGTGGTGCTGCTCGCCGCGCGGTTGACCGACAAGCGCACGGGCCTCGTCGCGGGCCTCGTGTTCGCTGTGCTCCCCCGCGTGACGTGGATGGGCGCCGAAGGTCGTTCATACGCGACCGCGACCCTGCTCGCCGTCGCGCTGTCGCTGGTGCTGATGCACGCCACGACGAGGCCGCGGCCGTCGAAGCGTCTCTGGGTGCTCTACGGCGTTCTCGCCCTGGCGGCCGGCATGGTCTTCCTCTACGTCGCGCTCGTCGTCGTCGCGCACGGTCTCACCCTCGCGCTCTGGGCTCTCCGCAGCCGTCTGCACGACCGGGAGACACCGTGGCGCCAGGCCCTCGGCGGCTGGGTGATCGCCTCGGCGGCCGCGGCGCTCGCGCTGATCCCTCTCGCTCACCTCGCCAGCTCGCAGTCGCGCCAGATCAACTGGATCCTGCGGCCCGGCTGGAACGTCTTCCCGAACGTGCTCGGCTGGCAGTGGTTCATGGCCAACTGGCAGCTCACCGCCGTCGCCTGGGCGCTCGTCGTGGTCGGAGTCGTCTCGGTGCTGCGCCGGGGTGCGCGTCATAACGCGCCCAACGTGCTCCAGGTCGTCGTGCCGTGGATGGCTGTGCCGACGGTGGGGCTCATCGCCGTCTCGATGGTCTCGAACCCGGTGTACTCGCCGCGTTACGTGACGTTCGGCGCTCCGGCCGTCGCGATCCTGATCGCCGTCGGGCTCACGGCGCTCAGCCGCCGCCGCTTCATTGCGGCCGGCCTCGTCGTGCTGATCGCCCTGACCGCCCCGAGCTACGTGAGCCAGCGCCAGCCCGAGGCGAAAGACAACTCGTCATGGGCCGAGGTGGCCGACCTCATCGCGCATGAGCGGTCGCTCGAGCCCTCGGGCGGCGACGACGCCATCATCTACGGCCACCTGCGACGCCATGCGGCCGCGTCGGCGCGCAACATCGCGTACACCTACCCCGA
Organism: Frondihabitans sp. OV104; assembly: GCF_057787745.1. Taxonomy (NCBI): domain Bacteria; kingdom Bacillati; phylum Actinomycetota; class Actinomycetes; order Micrococcales; family Microbacteriaceae; genus Frondihabitans; species Frondihabitans sp. OV104. The sequence continues at coordinate 196,907 of NZ_CM173541.1, read as the reverse complement.
CGCGTTCGCCGGCCTCACCGACGTCACCCTGAAGAAGCCCGCCGCCGAGACCGGCAAGCTCTGGGAAGACCGGTACGCGCTCGCCGACACGATCGAGCGGGTCGACGGCCACGAGTACGTGTGGCTCGTCACCAGCGACAAGCGCGACATCCGGCCGGCCGTGACGCAGGCGCTGGCCGATGAGGGGTTCCGCATCGAGAAGCAGTGGCACCTGACCTACGTCAACATTGTGCGGTACAAGCTCGGCTGATCGAGTGTCGGTGCCGATCGCGGGTGTTCGTGCCGCCCGCGGCTGTGGGACGCCGAGCCGAGCTAGTCGGCGACGACCCGCGCGCCATGTACCGGCCCCGTCGCCCGCACGACGTCGAGCCCGGAGGCGCTGAGCGCGATCTGCAGCTCGAGGGCTCCGTCGAGGTCGGGCGCCAGGAAGGCGACGGTCGGCCCGGACCCCGAGACGACGCCGGCGAGGGCGCCGTTCTGCTCGCCGAGCTCGAGCACGTCGGCGAGACCGGGCTCGAGGTGCAGCGCGGGCGCCTGGAGGTCGTTGTGCAGGACGTCGGCCAGAAGCGCGGGGTCGCCGGCGCGGAGGGCCTGGAGCACGCCCGACTCCACCCGCGGCGTGCGCACGACCGGGCTGATGTCGGCGCGGTGTCGGTTGCGGTGCTCGTCGAGCTCCCGGTAGACGGCGGGCGTCGAGAGGCCGAAGTCGGCCAGGGCGAGCACCCACTGGAAGCTGCCCTGTGCCAGCGCCGGGCTGAGCTCGTCGCCGCGCCCGGTTCCGATGGCAGTGCCGCCCATCAGGGCGAAGGGGACGTCGGCCCCGAGCTGGGCGCCGAGACGGAGGAGCTCGTCGCGCGAGAGCCCCGTGCCCCACAGGGTGTCGCAGGCGAGCAGCGTCGCGGCCGCGTCGGCGGACCCTCCGCCCATGCCTCCGGCGACGGGGACGTTCTTGTCGATGACGAGCTCGACGCCGCCGCGATGGCCGGTCGCCTTCGCCAGCAGCTTGGCCGCGCGGATCGCCAGGTTGGTGTCGTCGACCGGCACGCCTGACAGGTCGATGCCGGCGTGCACCGACGTGAACCGCACCGTGAAGGCGTCGGCCTCGGCGGCGCGCACGTCTTCGTACAGCGAGACGGCCTGGTAGGCCGTCGCCAGCTCGTGATAGCCGTCGTCTTGCAGGTCGCCGACGCGCAGGTAGACGTTGATCTTGCCTGGCGCACGAGTGTGGACCACAGTCGGGCTCCCCACGGACGTCATACGTCCAACCTACCGGGAGACGGAGGCCTCTCGTGCCGACGGCGACTCCGCACGCACCAGCGGGATGACGTCGCGGGCGAACCGCTCCATCTCCTCGACCTGGGGCGAGAACTGCAGCAGCAGCGTGTCGACGCCGGCGGCCTCGAACTCGAGGATCCGGTCGGCGACCTGACGCGGCGTGCCGATGAAGCCCGGGCGGAGTCCGCGATTCGACACCGAGTAGTCGCGCAGGTCGGGCTCGTGCTCGAGGTGCGACTGGGCGACGAAGTCCTGGTACGACTCGTACGCGGCGCCATGACTCACGTCGGTGATGCGCGCGAGCTCCTGCTCCGCCTCCGCCTCCGTGTCGCGGACGATCGCGTACGCAGCCATGCCGAACGCCTCGAACGGCGTCGCGCCGGCCTCGGCGCGCTTGGCCTTCATGTCGTCGACCTTGGCGCGGAGCTCGTCGACGGTTCCGCCGTGCGTCAGGTAGGCGTCGGCGAACCCGACGATCGCGGCCTTGCCGGCCGGGCTCTCGCCACCGGCGTAGATACGCGGCTGAACGTGGGGCTTCGGCTCGAGGTGGGAGCGCTCGAGGTCGTAGTAGTCGCCGTGGAAGTCGAAGGGCGTCTCGTTCCACAGACCCTTGAGGATCGAGACGAACTCCGACGTGCGAGCGTAGCGATCGTCGTGCTCCGAGAAGATGCCGCCGTACTGCCGGGCCTCCTCGGCCCACCACGCCGAGACGACGTTCAGCGTGAAGCGGCCGTTCGACACCTCGTCGATGGTCGCCGCCTGCTTGGCGGTGACGGCCGGAAGATGGTAGCCGGGGCGCACCGCGACCATCAGCTCGAGCTTCTCGGTCACGGCGGCGATCGACGCCGTCAGCGCCCACGCCTCGAGCGACGGGGCGGCGACGCCCTTGATGTCGTTGAGGTTGAGCTCGGGGATCAGGGTCAGGTCGAACCCGACTCGCTCAGCCGTCTGCACGACCTTCTTGACGTAGTCGAAGGTGACGGGCATCTGCTCGTCGTCGACGTTGCGGAGCCAGCCGCCGAAGATCGGGGTCCAGAAGCCGAACCTCACGCGAGGACCTCGACAGGGGCCGTCTCCGGGTAGGCGGCCGCCAGCTCGCGCCCGAGGAAGCGCGCGATCTCGCGCGGCCCGGACAGCGTCGCCGCGGCCTCGACCTCCGGGTTGTAGTTCGTGTTCGTGTTGACGTCGTAGACCACCGTGCGGCCGTCGGTCGTCTCGATGAACTCGATGCCGGCGATCTCGATGCCCTGATCGCGCAGGAACTCGGGAAGCCGCCGGACCAGCGGGTGCTCGGCGATCGGCTCGCCGCCGGCGGTCCTCTCCCGCAGCGCGAAGAGCGGCGCCTGTCCGGGCAGCGCGCACGCGTCGGCGGGGCAGAACTCGAAGGTGCCGCCGGAGGTGTCGACGCGGACGGCGTAGACGAACTGCGAGTCGACGAATTCAGCCCTCGTGACGAAAGACTCGGCGCCGACCAGGAGTTCCTGAATGAGAGTGATGCCATCGGGAGACGACTCGAAGTCGTCGGACTCGACCCAGGCGGCGAACTCGGCCTGGTCGTCCCAGCGCCGCACGCCCAGGCCCTTGCCGCCTTGGTTGTGCTTCGAGATGAAGGGGATGGCGAACGTCGCGGCGGTGGCCGCGAGGTCGCGGGTGCCGAAGACGGCCTTGGTCTTCGGCACATCGAAGCCGAGACGCTGGAGGGCGAGGTGCTGCTGCACCTTGCTGACCTCGATGTCGATGACCTTCCGCCCGTTGACGACGCGGCGACCGGCGGCCTCGAGCCACGACAGGGTCGCCCGCGTGTACTCCTTCGAGAACTCGTTGCCGCGCGTGTGGGCGCTGGCCGACATGCGCGACCAGTAGATGCCGGGGGCGGGCTCGGCAGTGAGGTCGATGGCGCCGTCGGTGAGCAGCAGCTGCTCGACGGGGACTCCCTCGAGCTCGAAGGCTCGGGCCAGCGGCGGGAACCACTCGGGGTTCTCGTGGATCACGTACACGGTGGGCTGATCGGTCACCCGCTCAGCCTAGGCACTCCCCCCGAGAACCGCAGAAGTGTTTCGCCGCGCTACGCGTCGCCCGTCGCTCTCGGAGGCGCGACGGGCAGACTGACGGCATGGCACGTCTCCAGCACTTCGGATGGTTCTTCGGCCGCGGCTTCGGGCCGCAGGGATGGCTCCGGCCGGACTGGCACTGGAACCTGCGGTGGGACCGCCCGGGGCTCTACCAGCAGTCGGCCACGGAGCTCGAGCGCGCCGGCCTCGACCTGCTGATCATCGAGGACAGCCTCTCCCCCGGCCCGAAGGAGCAGCTCGACCTCCGCGTGCGCGGGGCGCTCGGCGCCCCGAAGCTCGACCCGCTGCAGCTGACACCGTGGCTGTTCGCAGCGACGGAGCACCTCGGCGTGGCCCCCACGGTGAACGCCGGGGTGCTCCCGCCGTACCTCGCCGCCCGCAGCTTCGCGACCCTACAGCACCTGAGCGACTACCGCGTCGGCATCAACGTCGTCACCGACGTCAAGGGCAGCCGCCACTTCGGCATCCCCGAGCTCGACCACGACGCCTCGTACGACCGCGCCGAGGAGTGGATGCATGTCGTGCGCCGCCTCTGGCACAGCTGGGCCGACGGCGCCGTGGTGGAGGACACCGAGACGTGGCGCTACGCCGACGGCGCGAAGCTCGACGCGTTCGAGCACCGCGGCGAGTACTTCTCGCTCGACGGCCCGCTCAACGCCCCGCCCTTCGACGGGAACGAGGGCGGCAAGGCCGATGGCGACCCCCTCATCGTGTCGCCCGGCGGCTCGGGGCGCGGGCTGGAGTTCGCCGGGCGCAACAGCGACGTGCAACTCGCACTCGCACGGCTCGACGTGGAGACGGTTCGGGCCTACCGGGCCCGGATCCATGAGGCCGCGCGGGCGCAGGGCCGAGTTCCTGCGTCCCTTCGAATTCTCTTCGTGCTGACGCCCGAGATCGTCGCCTCGACGGAGGAAGCCGATCGACTGGTCGCGGCGAGCGCGCACCCGAGCGACTCCGACCTGCACGAGGTGATCGAGCGGCAGTCGATCATCACCGAGACCGACCTGACCGGCCTCGACCTCGACAGGCCGCTCGACCTGGCCGTGTTCGGGCAGCACGTGTCGAAGGGCAGCATCGGCGGGCTCGTGGGCAACGCTGACCCGGCGACTCCGCTGCGCGAGCTGTTCACCGCGAAGTACCGCAAGGGGCGCATCAGCGACGGCACGGGCTTCGTCGGGACGGTCGGCGAGATCGCCGACTTCATCGAGGAGCTCGGAGACGACGCCGACAACGACGGCTTCATCTTCAACGGCGACCTTCACCCGGCGACGGTGCACCGGACCCTCGATGCGCTCGTTCCGGAGCTGCGGCAGCGCGGGATCCTGCGGCGCGAGTTCGGCGGAGGCGGGCTGCGCTCGAACCTGCTCGACTTCTAGCTCCGGGCCCTGTCCGCCCTTCGACCCACCTCCGGGGGACAGATCACCCCTGTTCGAGGGTCGCATTCCGCCCGAAAGCGAAGTACTGTCGCAGAAACGGCTACCCGAGCCGCCCTCGCTTCGACCCGCTTCCCGACGGACCGCCCCTTACCCAGGCGTGCCCGGCGGGGCGAACGAGTCAACCGAATACACATCTCTGAGGCACACTTGTCTTTCCTGTCCCGAAACAGGAGATTGCCCGCAGTCGTGGCCGCCGTAGCGCTCGTCGCCGGCAGCCTCCTCTCTGCGGGTGCCGCGCATGCGGACTCCGCTCCCACCACCCCGAGCTCCACGACCCCCGCCACCGTCACCGCGGACTCTCTGACAGCGCCGCAGATCAACGGCGTCGTCTGGACGCAGCTGATCGTGGGCAACACCGTGTACGTCGGCGGCTCCTTCACCAAGGCCCGCCCCTCCGGATCACCCGCGGGCGTGAACGAGGTCGCGCGCTCGAACATGCTGGCCTACGACGTGCGCACCGGCGTGCTGCTTCCGGCGTTCGCGCCCAAGGTCAACGGCCAGGTCCTGGCCATCGCGGCAACGGCCGACAAGAAGCACCTCTACATCGGCGGCGACTTCACGAAGATCGGCACGGCGAAGCGGAGCCGCGTCGCCGAGATCGGCGGCACCACCGGAAACCTCGTCGGCGGGTTCGACCCGGCGGCGAGCGGGACCGTCCGCTCGATCGTGCTGCGCGGCAGCTACCTCTACCTCGGCGGCTCGTTCGCGAAGATCAAGGGCAAGGTCCGCACGCAGATCGCCGCGGTGAGCCCGAAGTCGGGGTCGCCGTCGTCATGGGCGCCGAAGCTGGCCGGCGGCCAGGTCACGTCGATCGCGATCTCGCCCGACGGAAAGAAGGTCGTGCTCGGCGGCAAGTTCACGTCGACGAACGGCTACGGACGCAGCATCAAGAGCTCCTACAGCGGCTACGGCATGTCGGCCGTCTCGCGCTCCACCGGCAAGTCGATGCCGTGGCCGGTGAGCAAGCTCGTGCAGGACGGCGGCCTGAACGCCGCCATCACCAGCTTGAGCTCGTCGTCGGCGGGAGTGGTCGGAAGCGGCTACGTGTACGGCGTCGGCGGGAACCTCGAGGGCGCCTTCCGCGCCGACTGGAACGGCAACCTCGTCTGGCTCGAGGACTGCCACGGCGACACCTACTCGTCGGTGATCGTCGGGAGCATCGTCTACACGGCAGGCCACGCGCACTACTGCGGCAATCTCGGCGGGTTCCGCGAGAGCACTCCGACCATGCACTACCCCGCCCTGGCCTTCACGATGGCCGCGACGCAGAAGCTCACGAACAACGGCTCGAAGAACTACGCCGACTTCTCGGGCAAGCCCGCCCCGACGCTGCTCGACTGGTTCCCGACCATGTCGATCGGCACCTACACCGGTCAGAGCCAGGCGGCCTGGAGCGTGACCGGCAACTCGAAGTACGTCGTCTACGGCGGCGAGTTCCCGACCGTCAACGGCGTCGCCCAGGAGGGCCTGGCCCGGTTCGCAGTGTCATCGCTCGCATCGAACTCCGCAGGCCCCCAGGCGTCGGGGGCGACGTTCGTGCCCTCCGCGGTCTCGTCGCGCGCCGGACAGGTAACCGTCAGCTGGCCCAGCAACTCCGACCCCGACAACGCGACTCTCACGTACACGCTCTACCGCGACAGCGACTACGACCACCCGGTCACGTCGATGACGTCGAACTCGACCTTCTACTACCGGCCCTCGCTGCAGTTCGTCGACACCGGGGTCACCGCGGGGCAGACGTACTCGTACCGCGTCCGGGCGACCGATCCGTTCGGCAACAGCGTGCTCGGCGACGCGATCAGCGTGACGGTGGCGAGCGCGACGACGACCGGGTACGAGGGGGCGGTCTTGCAAGACGCCCCGGTCGATTTCTGGCGCCTCGGCGAGGGCGCGACCGCACAGGCGACCGACTCGACGAGCAGGTCTCCGCTGGTCGTGTCGGCGGTCTCGTCCAGCGGGCGCTCCGTCGAGACGGCGACTCCCCCGGTCATCGGCACCGGTTCGAGCTACGGGCACTCGCGCGACGAATCGACTCCCGCCATGAAATCGCTGACCATCGAGGCCTGGTTCAAGGCCGCCAAGGGCGGCTCCGGCACGATCGTGGACTTCGGCAACAACGCGACGTTCCTGTCGAGCGTCGTCGACCGCAGCCTGGTGCTGCAGTCCAACGGCACGCTGACGTTCGGCGTCCGCAACCCGGGCCGCGTCGCCGTCGCGACCTCGAAGTCGTACGCCGACGGCAAGTGGCACCAGGCGGTGGTCACCGTGTCGACGACGTCGATGCGCCTCTACGTCGACGGCAGGCAGGTGACCGGCAAGAGCGGCACGTTCGCCATGTCGAAGGCATGGGGCTACTGGCGGGTCGGCGGAGACTCGGCATGGCCGGGGCCGCGGTTCTTCGTCGGGAGCATCCGCGACGTGTCGGTGTACTCCTCGACGCTCTCCGCCGATCGCGTCGCCGCTCACTACGCCGCAGCGGACGTGAATTCCTGAGATTTCTTCGGCTAAGGGTCGCGCTGGACGCGGTTCAGAGCCTAGGATCGCGGCAACCACCAGACCACGCTCACTGAGGAGCGTGTCACGACGAACGCTGAGCACAGCGTCCGGGGCCCGAAACCCGCCAGCACCACCGCACAGGCACCACACCACTCGATCACACCCGAGGCCACCCATGCGCCGTCTGCTTCGTCCTGCCCCCGCGTCCGCCGTCATCGCGACCGCCGCTCTCGTCTTCGCCGGCCTCGCCGTGGCGTCACCGGCCCTCGCCGACTCGGCGCCGGTGTCGCCGACCGATCCGACGACGCCGACCACCGTCACCGCCGACGTGCTCGCGACGCCTCAGATCAACGGCGTCGTCTGGACGCAGGTCATCTCGGGCAGCACGGTCTTCGTCGGCGGCAACTTCACGAACGCCCGACCCGCCGGCTCCGCGGCGGGAGTCAACACGGTGAGCAGGAACTACCTGCTGTCGTACGACATCACGACCGGGGTCCTGGGCACCGGCTTCGCGCCCTCCGCCAACGGCCAGGTCAAGTCGGTCATCGCCTCCGCCGACGGCAAGTACGTCTACGTGGGCGGATCGTTCACCAGCATCAACGGCGTGACGCGCAACCGCATCGCCAAGCTCGACGCCGCGACCGGGGCCGTCGTCACGGCGTTCAACCCGAACGCCGCGTACACGGTGAACGCGCTCGCGCTCTCGGGCAACACCCTCTACCTCGGCGGCGGCTTCACCGCCGTCGGCGGCCAGACCCGCTCCGACCTCGCCGCCGTGGACGCCACGACCGGTGCCGTGAAGTCGTGGGCGCCGTCGGCATCCGGCGGCCAGGTCACCGGGCTCGCCGTCTCGCCCGACGGCGGCAAGGTCGTCGTCGGCGGCGCGTTCACGACGCTCAACGGCTCCAGCAACCCCGGCTACGGGCTCGGCGCCGTCGACGCCGTCAGCGGCTCCCTCCTGCCCTGGGCCGTCAACTCGGTCGTCCGCGACGGCGGCACCCAGTCCGGCATCACCAGCATCACGTCCGACGCCGACGGCGTGTACGGCAGCGGCTACGTCTTCGGAGCCGGCGGCAACGTCGAGGGAGCCTTCCGCACCGACTGGAACGGCAACCTCATCTGGCTTGAGGACTGCCACGGCGACACCTACTCGGTCGCTCCGACCGACAATGCCGTGTACGTGGCCAGCCACGAGCACTTCTGCGGCGACCTCGGCGGCTTCCCGCAGAACAACCCCTCGTCGACGTGGGTCTTCCACCGCGGCACCGCCTTCAGCAAGGCCGCCACGCAGACCCTCGCTGCCAACCCGATCGGCGGCTACGCCAACTTCGCCGGCAAGCCCGCCCCGTCGCTCCTGAACTGGAACCCCGACCTCGTCGCCGGCTCGTTCACGGGCCAGACGCAGGCGGCCTGGAGCGTCGCGGCGAACAGCAGGTACGTGCTCTACGGCGGTGAGTTCCCCACGGTCAACGGCGTCGCCCAGCAGGGGCTCGTGCGGTTCGCCGTTCCGTCGATCGCTCCGAACAAGGCCGGCCCGCTGGCCACCGGATCGAGCTTCACGCCGAACCTCATCTCGACGGCGCCCGGCAAGGTCAAGGCCTCGTGGCTCGCGAACTCCGACCGCGACAACGGCACGCTGACCTACAGCCTCTACCGCGACGGCGGAGCCACCCCGGTCTTCACGACGACGCAGTACTCGACGACGTGGTCGAAGCCGCAGATGGGCTTCACCGACAACGGCCTCGCCGCCGGCTCGACGCACAGCTATCGCCTGCGCGCCACCGACCCCTTCGGCAACACGGTCCTCGGCGACAGCGTCTCCGTGACCGTCGCGTCGAGCTCGCCCACGGGGTACCAGGCCCGCGTGGTCTCTGACGGCGCTTCGAACTACTGGCGCTTCGACGAGTCGGGCGCGAAGGTCCGCGACTTCATCGGCTACTCCGACCAGGTGGCTCAGTCCGGCGTGACGAAGGGCACCGCCGGCGCGACGATCGACGGCGACACCGCGGCTGCGTTCGACGGCAGCTCCACCGGCTACTCGGCGACTCAGGCCAAGGTGGCCGCGCCGCAGACGTTCTCGCTCGAAGCCTGGTTCAAGACGACCAAGTCAGGCAGGATCGTGGGGTTCGGCGACCTCAACGTCGGCACGTCGCTCAACTACGACCGGCAGCTCTCCGTGAACTCGTCGGGCCAGCTGACCTTCGGCGTCTACGACGGAAGCAGCCGGACCATCTCGACGGGCGGGACCGTCACCGACGGCGCGTGGCATCAGGCCGTGGGCACCTTCGGCTCGGGGAGCATGGCGCTCTACGTCGACGGCGCCCTCGTCGGCACGAAGACCGGCATCGGCACCGCTCAGTCCTATGACGGCTTCTGGCGGGTGGGCGGCGACTCGACGTGGTCGGGGTCGCAGTTCCTCACAGGCTCCATCGACGACGTCTCGGTGTATCCGAGCGCGCTGACGGGCGCGCAGGTCTCGGCGCAGTACGCGGCCGCCAAGACCGGGGCCGGCGGAACCCCTGCCAACGTCTCGCCGACGGCGTCGTTCACGAGCACCTCGTCGGCTCTGACGACCTCGGTCAACGGGACCGGGTCGTCCGACCCCGACGGATCGATCGCATCCTTCGCCTGGACCTTCGGCGACGGCGGCACCGCGACCGGATCCTCGGCGTCGCACACGTACACCGCCGCCGGCACCTACACGGTCACCCTCAAGGTCACCGACAACCAGGGCGCCACAGGCACCACCTCGAAGAGCATCGCGGTGACTGCGCCGACCGGCGGCGGCACCCAGCCGATCGCCCAGGACACGTTCGCCCGGACGCTCACCGCCGGCTGGGGCACGGCTGACGTCGGTGGCGACTGGACGCGCGCCGGAACCAACTCCAACCTCTCCGTCGGCGGCGGAGCGGGCTCGATCCTGCTCACCGGACCCGGCCAGCAGATGGGCGTCTACCTCGGCTCCGTCGCGCAGACGAACGTCGACCTGACGACGCAGTTCTCACTCGACAAGGTCGCCACGGGCGGAGGCACCCAGGTGACGCTGCAGGGCCGCCGGATCGACTCGTCGACCGACTACCGCGCCACGATCGCGCTCAAGGCCGGCGGCGCGGCAACCGTCTCGCTGGTCGGCGCCGGGACGACGATCGCCGCGCCGGTGACGGTGCCCGGCACTCTCGCCGCCGGTACCGGGCTCAGCGCCCGCCTGCAGGTCACCGGCACCGCGCCGACGACCGTCCGGGCCAAGGTCTGGCTCACCGGCCAGGCCGAGCCGACGGCGTGGACGGTCTCGGCGACGAACTCGGCGGCCGGCCTGCAGGTCCCGGGAGCGGTGGGGATCGTCGCCTACGAGTCCGGCTCCGCGACCAACGGCGCCCAGACCCTGAAGTTCACGGCGTGGAAGGCCGCGACCCCCTAGTCGCGAGCCGCGCGACACTCCCCGATCGGGGCGACTCGACGGCCACGCCGCCCCGATCGGGGCGGGCGGCCGATCAGGACAGGGCGACGACGACCCGCTCGAGCGCCCGCCGCACGTCGGCGACGCGCTCCGGCAGGCGGATGCCGCTCTGCGCGATCGTCACGGCGCACCGCGAATCGCGAGGAACGCCGACGCGCAGCTCGAGGCGGTCCCCCGCGGCGAGCTCCCAGACGGCCTGGCAGCGCTCCGGCAGGCGGTGCACCTCGACGGGCTCCGACTTCGCGAACGCCGCCACGCGCACGAGCGCCTCATCGAGGAGGGCCACCTGGGCGCCGCGCACGCTGCGGCTCACGGACACGGCGAACGTCCCGTCATCCTGCTCGCCCGGAAGACGGATGCCGCGCTCGCGCTGATAGCGGACCGCGACCGACTCGGCGCCCCACTCCGGCGCCTCGTAGACGTCGACGAGCAGCGCCACGATCTGGTCGTGCGAGAGGCGGGTGGCGGCCTCGGCGTCGAGGATCTCGAACCACTCGGCGACGCCGCGCCCGCTCCGCGCCGCCAGCTTGGCGTCGCTGGTCGTGCCGGCGACGCCCTCGGCCCGCGCCGACTCGGCCGCACGATCCGCTCGGGGCGCGCCGGACTCACGGCGGCGCTTGGGAGACACGGCTACTCGCCCGCGTCGGCCAGCCGCACTCGGGCGATGGCCAGGAAGTCGTCGACGGTCAGCTCTTCGCCCCGGCCGGTCGCCGGGAGCCCAGCGCGCTCGATCGCGTCGGACGCCTCGGCCGACGACCCGAACACGACCGAGAGCGACTGACGCAGCATCTTGCGGCGCTGCTGGAACGCGGCGTCGACGAGCTCGAACGTGACCGCGCGCTCCGCCTCCGTGCCCTTCGGCTCGCGCCGGTCGTAGGCGACGAGGATGCTGTCGACGTTCGGCACCGGCCAGAACACCTGGCGGCTCACCTGCCCGGCGGTCGACCACGCTCCGTACCAGGCGGCCTTGATGCTGGGCGAGCCGTAGACCTTCGAACCGGGGGTCGCCGCGAGCCGCAGGCCGACCTCGGCCTGGACCATGACGAGCCCGCGCTCGAGTGAGGGGAAGTGCTCGAGGAAGTGCAGCAGCACCGGCACCGAGATGTTGTAGGGCAGGTTGGCCACGAGGTGGGTGGGCGGCGACGGGAGCTCCGTGACCTTCATGGCGTCGGCGACGACCACCGTCAGGTCGGCGTCGGGCTGGAGCAGCCGGACCGTCTCGGGGAGCTGCTCGGCGAGGCGCTTGTCGATCTCGACGGCCGTCACGACCGCCCCTGCCTCGAGCAGGCCGAGCGTCAGCGACCCGAGTCCCGGGCCGATCTCGACGACGGCCGCGCCGCTCGGCACCGTGGCCGCCTGGACGATTCGGCGCACGGTGTTGCCGTCGTGCACGAAGTTCTGGCCGAGCTTCTTGGTCGGCTGGATGCCGAGCAGGTCGGCGAGGTCGCGGATCTCCGCCGGCCCGAGGAGGGTGGACGCCACGTCAGGCCTCGATCGTGATGGGCTCGGACTCCCACGTGCCGTACACCAGCTCGGTGGTGGAGGTGATCTGGGCGGCGAGCAGCCCGACGTCGGTGCCGAGCGTCTCGGCCATCGAGCGGAGCGTGTGCGGTATCAGGTACGGCGAGTTGGGTCGGCCTCTGAATGGCGACGGGGTCAGGAACGGCGCATCGGTCTCGACCATGATCAGGTTGCGGGGCGCGGCCACCAGTGCGTCGCGCAGCGGCTGCGCGTTCTTGAACGTCACGGTCCCGGCGAACGACATGTACCAGCCGTTCTCGGTGCACACCGCGGCGAGCTCGGGCCCGCCCGAGAAGCAGTGGAACACGGTGCGCTCAGGGGCGCCGACGCGCTTGAGCGTCGCGACGACGTCGTCGTGCGCGTCGCGGTCGTGGATCTGCAGCGCGAGGCCGTGCTTCTTCGCGATCTCGATGTGCGCCTCGAACGACTCGATCTGGGCCGCCCGGCCCTGCTCGACGGGAATCCCACTCTCGCCGAGGCGGAACCAGTCGAGCCCGGTCTCGCCGACAGCCCGCACCCGCGGCCGACCCGCGAGCTCGTCGATGACGGCCAGGGCATCGTGCAGCTCGCCGCGAGCTGCCAGACGCGGCGCCTCGTTGGGGTGCAGGGCCACAGCGGCGAGCACACGCGGCTCCCGTGCGGCGATCTCCGCCGACCAGACGGAGGTCGCGACGTCGTTGCCGACCTGCACCACGCCGCGGATGCCGACGCTCGAAGCCCGGTCGAGGTGCTCGCGGTAGTCGAGCCCCTCTCCGTCTTCGATCTCGAGGTGCGTGTGGTTGTCGTACACCGGCACGGTCAGAGCCTGGGGCAGCGGCGGATAGGTCAGATCTCGCTTCTGGCCACCCGATTCGTCCGTCCGCCTCCGGATGAAGGTGCCGTCGTCGCTCACGCGGTCGCGACCTCAGGCTGCTCGATGCGCGGGAACAGCGTCGACGGCAGCGGCACGACGGCGGGCGCCGCCGACCACTCGGCCGCGCGGTCGATGTTCTGGCTCGTCAGCTCGCCCTGGCCGATGGACTCCCAGAGCTTGTGGGCGGCGTCCGGGATGAACGGGCTGAGCAGCACCGTCAGCGTGCCGAGACCTCGGAGGGCCGTGCCGAGCACGGTCGCCAGACGGTCGCGGGTCGCCTCGTCTTTGGCGAGGACCCAGGGCTCCTGCTCGGTGATGTAGCCGTTGAGCGCGTCGACGAGCTCCCAGACCGTGCTGACGGCCTCGTTGATGGCGAAGCGGTCGATCGCGGCATCGGCGCCGGCCGTGACGCGGAGCTCGGTCTCGCGGATGGCGAGGTCGGCCTCGGTGAGGTCGCCGATCACCGGCACGGTGCCGTCGAAGTAGCGCGTGATCATCGCGATGATGCGCGATGCCAGGTTGCCGAAGCCGTTGGCGAGCTCGGCCTGGTAGCGGGCCGAGATGTCTTCCCACGAGAAGTTGCCGTCCTGGCCGAAGGTGATGGCGCGCATGAAGTAGTAGCGGAACGCGTCGACGCCGAACGTCTCGGTGATCTGCTGCGGTGCGATGCCGGTCAGCTTCGACTTCGACATCTTCTCGCCGCCGACGAGCAGCCAGCCGTGGCCGAAGACGTGCTTCGGCACGGGTAGTCCGGCCGCCATGAGCATGGCGGGCCAGATGACGGCGTGGAAGCGCGCGATGTCTTTGCCGACGATGTGGGTCGCGGGCCAGCGCCGGTCGAAGTTCTCGTCGTCGACGCCGTAGCCCACGGCGGTGACGTAGTTGAGGAGGGCGTCGAACCAGACGTAGACGACGTGCTTGTCGTCCCACGGGACCTTGATGCCCCAGTCGAACGAGGCGCGCGAGATCGAGAGGTCGCGGAGGCCCTGCTTGACGAACTGGACGATCTCGTTGCGCACGCTCTCGGGCTGGATGAAGTCGGGCTGCGACTCGTACAGGTCGAGGAGCGGCTGCTCGAAGTCGCTCATGCGGAAGAAGTAGTTGCTCTCCTTGAGCAGCTCGACGGGCTTCGAGTGGATCGCGCAGACCTGCTGCCCCTCGAACGGACCGGTGCCGTCGACGAGGTCGGACGCCTGCTTGTACTCTTCGCAGCCCACGCAGTAGAAGCCCTCGAACTCGCCCTGGTAGATGAGGCCGTCGTCGTAGAGCTTCTGCAGGAAGAGCTGCACGCCGGTCTCGTGGCGCGCGTCGGTGGTGCGGATGAAGTCGTCGTTGCGGATGTTGACCGTCTCGAGCAGCGGGATCCACGACTCCTCGACGAGCTTGTCGGCCCACTCCTTGGGAGTGACGTCGTGGCTGGTGGCCGTACGCAGGATCTTCTGCCCGTGCTCGTCGGTGCCCGTGAGCAGCCAGGTGTCGTCGCCGCGCTGGCGGTGCCAGCGTGCGAGCACGTCGGAGGCCACCTCCGTGTAGGCGTGACCGATGTGCGGGACATCGTTGACGTAGAAGATGGGAGTGGTGATGTAGAAGGACTCGCCGGCGGGCATGTCGTCCATCCTAAAGCGCCCGCTCCCCCTGTGGCGCCCGCCCGTGGTGTCGGCGGGTGCTGGTCGGCTCGGGCGGGGCGCCGGAGACCCGCCCTACCCGACGAGCTCCCGCCCATCCGACTGTCCACAGGGTGCGCACTCTCCACAGATGCTCGAGGCGCAGGATTCGCGCGCGGTACGCCGACCACGATTGCGGGCATGGAGCCCATCCCCCTTCGCACGAGCGCGAACCTCGCGGGCGCCGGCGTCGCCCGCTGGCAGCAGTCGCGAGCCGTCGACCGCGCTCACCTTCACCGCGTCCGCCGCGGCGTCTACGCCGATGGCGCCGCCTGGGCCGCGCGACCAGCCCGTGACCGATTCGCTGCGCTCGCCCGGGCGACCGCTCTCAACCGCCGGAAGCCCCTCGTCTTCAGCCACGTGACGGCCGCGGTCCTGCTCGGGCTTCCGCTCGTGGGCCCGCTGCCTTCGCGCGTCGACGTGCTGATGGTCGGTGCGTCAGGAGGCCGCTCCGATCCGGGGCTGCTCGCTCACCGGCGGGCGGTCGCGCCCGATCTGGCAGACGCCGACGGCCTCGTCGTCACGTCTGTCGCGCAGACGCTCGTGGACGTCGCTGCGACATCCCGTCTCGGTCGATCGCTGCCGATGCTCGACGAGGCGATCCGCCGGGAGTGGGTGACAGCAGCCGACCTGATCGCCCTCCTCGAAGACGGCCCGCCGATCCGGGCCCACGCCCGTGTGCGTCGCGCGATCGAATGGGCGGACGGCCGAGCGGCGAACGCCGGCGAGTCCCTGAGCCGGGCCGTGATCCTCGAGGCAGGTCTTGCGGCGCCCGATCTGCAGCGCGAATTCCAATTGCCCGACGGCACCAACGCATTCGTCGACTTCTACTGGGAGGAGGTCGACCTCATCGGCGAGTTCGACGGCTTCCTCAAGTACGCGCGCGCCGACGGATCAGGCGATGCCGACGCCGTGTGGAAGGAGAAGCGTCGCGAAGACGGGGCGGGTGTCCCGCTTGCCTAGCGTGAACCGGCTCGTTCGCTTCGGCGGGGTCTGGTCGCAATGGGCGCCTCCCCGGAGACCCGCCGGTTCCGACGAACTCCCGCCGAACCGAGCACGAGGCCAGCGCGGGGCGCGGGGCGCGCACGGTCAGCGCGCGGCGAGCGCGCCCTCGTACAGGTCGCGCTTCGACAGCCCGGTGGCGCTGGCCACGTCGGCGGCGGCGTCCTTGAGCCGATCGCCCGACGCGACGGCGGCGAGCACGAGCGCGACGCCGGCGGCCAGGTCGACCTCGGTCTCTTCGGCACCCTCCGCGACGACGCAGATCTCGCCGCGCACCCCGTCGGCGGCCCAGGCGGCGAGCTCGGCGGCCGTGCCGCGCTTGACCTCCTCGTGCAGCTTCGTGAGCTCGCGGCAGACCACGACGCGGCGCTCGGCCCCGAACTCCGCGGCCAGATCGACGAGCGAATCGGCGAGCCGGTGCGGCGACTCGAAGAAGACCATCGTGCGGCGCTCCGTGGAGATCGATCGCAGGAACTTCCTCCGGTCACCCCCCTTGCGCGGCAGAAAGCCCTCGAACGTGAACCGGTCCGTCGGCAGTCCCGACACGGCGAGCGCCGTCAGCACCGCGCTCGGCCCCGGGATCGCCGTCACGGTGACCCCGGCCGCCGACGCCGCCTCGACGAGCGGGAACCCGGGGTCGCTGATCGCGGGCATGCCGGCGTCGGTGAGTACCAGCACGTCGCCGGCGCGCGCGAGCTCGACGACCTCGTGCGCCTTCTCGCGCTCGTTGTGCTCGTGCAGGGCGATGAGGCGGGGCCGGTTCTCGACGCCGAGGGCGCGCATGAGGTGGATCGCGGTGCGGGTGTCTTCGGCGGCGATGACCTCGGCGTTCTCGAGCGCCTGCACGAGGCGCGTGGAGGCGTCGCCGAGGTTGCCGATGGGTGTTGCCGCGAGAACGATCACCTGCCCATTCTCCATGGCTCGGCCATTTAGACTGCCCGGATGACCGATCGGCCCGTGAACGACTTCGACGAGCTCGTCGGTCACGCGACGGCTCCGGTCGAGGCGCCGGCGCGCGCGCCGCAGCACTCTCCGGTGCGGGTGGCCCGGCTCGCGCCCCTGGATGCGTGGTGGGGTCGCGTGCTCGCGACGCCCGCGCGGCAGCGGGCCTGGCGGTGGGGCGGGCCGTTCCTCGTCACGCTGGTCGCCGCGTTCCTGCGCCTGTGGCATCTCGGCCACCCCGACTCGCTGGTGTTCGACGAGACCTACTACGTCAAGGACGCCTGGACCCTCCACAACCTCGGCTACGAGGCATCATGGCCGGGCGACGTCGACGCCAAGTTCGCGGCCGGTCAGACCGACGTCTTCTTGCGGTCGGCGGAGTTCATCGCGCACCCGCCGCTCGGCAAGTGGATCATCTCGCTGGGCATGGCCGTCACGGGGCCGGACAACCCGGCGGGCTGGCGCCTCAGCACGGCGGTGGTCGGCATTATCGCGGTGCTTCTCGTCACGCTGATCACGACCCACCTGCTCAAGTCGACGGTGCTCGGCGTGCTGGCCGGCTTCTTCATGGCGATCGACGGCCAGGCCATCGTTCTGTCGCGGGTGTCGCTGCTCGACAACTTCGTGATGTTCTTCGCGCTGCTGGCGTTCGGCGCGATCCTGCTCGACCGGCATCGAACGCAGCGGCGGCTCGACGCGTGGGTCGCGAAGCGGGACTCGCAGGGGCGCGATCTCGCGTGGGGCCCGGCGCTCTGGAACCGGCCGTGGCTGGTCGTCGCGGGGCTGATGCTCGGAGCCGCGACGGGCGTGAAGTGGAACGGCGCGTTCTTCCTCGCCATCTTCGCCGTCTACACGATCGCCGTCGACATGGCCGCCCGCCGACGCATCGGCGTCGAGTTCTGGGGCACGGGCACCATCTTCCGGCAGGGTCCGGTGTCGTTCCTGCTGATGGTGCCGATCGCCGCCGCCACGTACATCGCGAGCTGGACCGGCTGGTTCGTCACGAAGGGCGGCTACTACCGCACCTGGGTGGAGGACGGAGGCGATCGCTGGAAGGGCGCGCTCGCGTGGGTGCCCGACGTCGTGCAGAACTTCTGGCACTACCAGGCCGGCATCTACGCGTTCAACGTCGGGCTCTCGACGCCGCACCCGTACCAGGCGAACCCGCTGCTGTGGCTGCTGATGCAGCGCCCGACGAGCATGTACTACCTGGGGCTCTCGGCCGGCCAGGACGGCTGCGCGTCGGACCGCTGCGGCCAGGCGATCACCGGCATCGCGAACCCTCTCATCTGGTACGCCGCCGTCGCCGCGTGCCTCTACCTCTGCTACCGCCTGGTGCGCTACCGCGAGTGGCACGTCGGGGCGATCCTGATCGGGGTGGGCGCGGGCTTCCTGCCGTGGCTGATGTACCTCGACCGGACGGTCTTCCAGTTCTACACGATCGCCTTCGAGCCCTACCTGATCATGGGGCTGGCCGCCGCGCTCGGGGTGATCCTCGGCCGGCGGACCGACGATATCGACCGGCGACTCAGCGGCATCCGGGTCGTGGGGATCGTGGTGATCCTGTCGATCGTGCTCAGCGTCTTCTACTACCCGATGTGGACCGCGATCCAGGAGAACTGGTCGTTCATCTCACTGCACTACTGGATCCCGAGCTGGAAGTAGCGAGGTCGGCCGCAAGAGCCGCAGCCGTGGTGACGGGGAGGGCGCACACGAAGTCGCGGCAGAGGTACGCGGTCTCGTCGGCACCCGGCCGCGCGTCACGGCTCTCGAACAGGTCGAACCCGGCGGCGGCCCACCTGGCGGACTGCGCGGGAGTGACGACACCGACGACGCGGCCCGGGCGGCGAGCGGCGCGCGCGACGGCCGCGACCTCGCCGGGGGCGTCCGCCACGACGACGAGCTGCTCGGCAGGCGCTGCGAGAGCTGCCGCGACCGAGAGCGACGCACCGAACGCGGCCGGATTCTGCACCGCCTGCGCGGCGATCGACCCGATCGCTCGAGCGGCAGCCTCGCGCAGCCGCGGTGAGTGCGACAGCTGAGACAGGGTCAGGGCCGCCGACGCCGCGGCGCTGAGGCCCGACGGGTAGGCGCCCTCCGACGGATCGGCCCGCAGCCCGAGCCCCTGGGCCGCCAGCACGGGGTCGCCCTCCCCGGGAGCCGCGAACACCCGGTCGTCGTCGACCAGGCACGCCTCGACGAGGTCGCGCCCCGCCACCGCGTACGACTCCTGGCCCGACGCCAGCGCGAGCCGCAGCAGCCCGTCGGCGAGCATCCCGTAGTCCTCCAGGGTCGCCACGGCGTCAGACGCACCCCGCTCGGTCGCGATCCGGCGGAGCGTCCCGTCATCCTGCTGGTGCGTCCGCAGCACGCGGTCGGCGGCTCGCCTCGCCAGCTCGACCCAGTCCGTCCGCCCGTGCAGAGCCCCCGCCTCGGCGAGCGCGCCGATCGCGAGACCGTTCCAGCCGGCGAGCACCTTCTCGTCGACCTTCGGGGCCACCTCCTTCGCTCGCTCAGCCGCCGACAGCGCGTAGTAGCCGCCCTCCCCCAGCGGGCTCTCGCTGTCCTGGGCCGAGCCGAAGCCGCCCTCCTCCCTTTGGAGCACGGCGCGCAGGAACTCGGCGACTCCCGCCGCCGTTGCCACGTCGCCGAGCCGCGAGTACGCGTCGAGCAGCAGCGCGTTGTCGTAGAGCATCCGCTCGTAGTGGGGCTCGTGCCAGTCGTGCCGCACCGCGTACCGGAAGAAGCCGCCCTCGACGGCGTCTCGGAGCGGCGACGCCGCCATCGCCCCGAGGGTCCGCGACACGAGGGCGCCTGCCTCGGCGCTGCCCCCGGCGGCGAGATCGAGCAGCAGCAGCTGCACCGGGGCGATGGGGAACTTCGGAGCACGCCCGAACCCCCCGCTGACGGGGTCCTCGGCGGCGGCCAGCTGCGCCACGACCCGGTCGAGGTCGGCGGGGGTGGGTGGAGTTCCTGCACCCTGGGGCGCTGAAGCGGCTCGGAGCGCGGCGGCGATGTCGGCCGCATTCCGGTCGACCTCGTCGCGGCGGTCGGTCCAGGCGTCGAGCACAGCGTCGAGCACCTGCCGGAACGACGGGTGCCCCTGCACCGGGACAGGCGGGTAGTAGGTGCCCGCGTAGAAGGCGCGGCCGGTCGGCGTCACGAAGACCGTGAGCGGCCAGCCGAGGCTCTCGGTGAAAGCGCCGGCGGCCGCGAGGTAGGCCGCGTCGACGTCGGGGTGCTCCTCGCGGTCGACCTTGACCGCGACGAAGCGCTCGTTCACGAACGCCGCGACGACCTCGTCGGAGAAGGTCTCGCGCGCCATGACGTGGCACCAGTGGCAGGTCGAGTACCCGATCGAGACCAGCACCGGAACATCGCGCCGCGCTGCCTCGTCGAACGCGTCGGCACCCCACTCGCGCCAGTCGACGGGGTTGTCGGCGTGGCTGCGGAGGTATGGGCTGATGGCGTTCGCGAGGCGGTTCGGCACGCGCTCACGCTACGCGCGTCGGCGCGCTCAGGCGTCGACTGTCGTTACCTCCACCTCGCGGTACGGCTCGCCGACGTACTCGCTCAGCGGCCGGATCAGCGCGTTGGCCGACCGCTGCTCGACGACGTGGGCCGTCCAGCCGGCGATGCGCGCTGCCACGAACAGCGGCGTGAACACCGGGGTGTCGAAGCCGAGCAGGTGGTACGCGAGCCCCGAGGGGTAGTCGACGTTCGGCTTGAGGTTCTTCCGCTCGAGCACGCCGCGCTGCAGCGCCTCGTACAGCTCGCCGAGCCGGTCGCTCTCCGACCCCGGCCGCGCCTCGAGCAGGCGCCCGAGCGCCTCCTCCATCGTCGGAACGCGGCTGTCGCCGTTCTTGTAGACGCGGTGCCCGAACCCCATCAGCGTTCGCTTCTGCGCGAGGGCCTCGTCGAGCCAGGCGTCGACCCGGTCGGCATCGTGGATCTCGTCGAGCAGCGCCAGCGCCATCTCGTTCGCGCCGCCGTGCAGCGGCCCTCGCAGGGCTCCTACGGCCCCGACGAGAGCGCTGTGCAGGTCAGACAGGGTGGACGCGATCACCCGCGCCGTAAAGGTCGACGCGTTGAACGAGTGCTCCGCGTAGAGCGTCATCGACACGTCGAACGCATGCACGTCGGCCGGGTCGGGCTCCTCGCCGAACACCAGCCAGAGGAAGTTCGCCGAGTAGCCGAGGTCGTCGCGCGACTCGAGCGGCTCCTGGCCCCGACGCCGGCGCTGGTCGTACGCGATGACCGCCGGAGTCTGCGCCAGAACCCGCAGCGCCCGCTCGTACGTCTGGTCGGAAGTGGGCGACGCCGGCTCCGAGTCGTGGGCGCCGATCGCGCTGATGGCGGTGCGCAGCACGTCCATCGGGTGCGCCGACCGGGGCAGCGAGTCGACCGCCGCGCGCACGTGCGGGTCGAGCGCCCTGGCGCCTCGCTCCGAGCGCAGGAACTCG
Source organism: Frondihabitans sp. OV104 (assembly GCF_057787745.1). Lineage (NCBI taxonomy): Bacteria > Bacillati > Actinomycetota > Actinomycetes > Micrococcales > Microbacteriaceae > Frondihabitans > Frondihabitans sp. OV104. The sequence goes on along the minus strand of NZ_CM173541.1, from coordinate 175,726 downwards.
GCCCTCTCGCCGTCAGAGGGAAGCTCTCCGCGCCAGAGCAGCTGCACGACGTCCTCGAACGGGACGTGCCCCGCGAGCTGCTGGACGGGGTAGCCGCGGTACAGCAGGGAGTTCGAGGCGGCGTCGACCTTCGAGACGGTGGTCTCGTCGACGACGACTCCGTTGAGTCCCTTGTGGATCTCGGTGTCGGACATGATCACTCCTTCGTGACGGTGAACGTGAAGACCTGATCGTCGAACTGCGAGTAGCCCTCGTAGTCGATCAGGTCGTAGAGGTCGGCTCGGTGCTGCATGCGGTGCAGGAGCGACTCCTGCGTGCCCGCCGCCGCGATCTCGGCGAGTCCGCGGTCGGCCTCGCCCATCGCCAGGCGCAGCAGGGTCACCGGGTAGATGACGATCTTGACGCCGGCACCCTCGAGCTCGTCGGCGGTGTGCAGGCGGCCCTTGCCGAACTCGGTCATGTTGGCGAGGATCGGCACGTCGAGCGCGTCGGCCATCGCCTCGAACTCGGCGAGGCCGTCCAGCGCCTCCGGGAAGACCGCGTCGGCGCCCGCGTCGACCAGCGCCTTCGCGCGGTCGACCGCCGCCGCCATCCCGTCGACCGACCGGACGTCGGTCCGGGCCATGATGAGGAGGTTCGGGTCGCGCCGCGCATCGACTGCCGCCCGGATCCGCTTCACCGCGGTCTCGGTATCGACGACGCTCTTGCCGTCGAGGTGTCCGCAGCGCTTCGGATTGACCTGGTCCTCGATATGGAGGCCGGCGACCCCGGCGTCCTCGATCGCCTGCACCGATCGGGCGACGTTCATCGGCTCGCCGAAGCCGGTGTCGGCGTCGACCAGCGCGGGCAGGTCGGTCATGCGGGCGATCTGCCCGGCCCGGGTCGCGACCTCGGTCAGGGTGGTGAGGCCGATGTCGGGCAGGCCCAGGTCGGCGCTGATCACGGCTCCCGAGACGTAGACCCCGTCGAACCCGTGACGCTGGATCAGGCGGGCGCTGAGCGGATTGAAGGCACCCGGCAGCCGGAGGAGGCCCGGACCGTCGAGAGCGCGCCTGAGGCCGAGCCGTTTGTCGGCCGCGGCGACGGTGGAGTACAGCACTAGAGCAACCCTTCGGTCGGGGCGACCTGCGCCAGGTGCGCGGGCGGGGGCGTGACGCTGAGCCCGGACAGGTCGTCGGCGCTCAGCTCGGGGAGCCGCTGGGCCAGGTCGAGGAACGCGTCGACCGTCGCCGGCTCGAGCACCCCGTCGGCCAGCGACCGGAACTTCGCGACGTAGTCCGCCCTCCCGAAGGGGCGGGCCCCGAGCGGGTGGGCGTCCGCGACGGCGATCTCGTCGACGACGGTCTCGGAGTTCCTGAGCCGGATCTCGATTCGCCCGCCGAACGCCTGCTCGGCCGGATCGAGGGAGTGGTAGCGGCGGGTCCACTCGGGATCCTCGACGGTCGAGATGGAGCGCCAGAGCCTCACCGTGTCAGGGCGGCCGGCGCGCTCCGGGAGGTAGCTGCGCTCGTGGTGCCACTCGCCGTCCTGGAGCGCGACGGCCACGATGTAAGGGATCGAGTGGTCGAGCGTCTCGCGGCTGGCGGTCGGGTCGTACTTCTGCGGGTCGTTCGCTCCCGAGCCGATCACCCGGTGCGTGTGGTGGCTCGTGTGCAGGACGATGCTCTCGACGGCGTCCGGATCGCGGAGCTCGGGGCGCTCGCGGCCGAGCCGCCGGGCGAGGTCGATCCAGGCCTGCGCCTGGTACTCGGCCGAGTGCTCCTTCGTGAACGTGTCGAGGATCGCCCGCTTCGGCTCGCCGGGCAGCGGCAGCGGAACGGAGTACGACGCCTCCGGGCCGTCGAGCAGCGTGGCGATGACTCCGTCTTCACCCTCGTAGATCGGCGACGGGCTGGTCTGGCCGCGCATCGCCCGGTCGATCGCCTCGACGGCCTGCTTGCCGGCGAACGCGGGCGCGTACGCCTTCCACGTCGAGATCAGGCCCTTACGCGACTGCCGGGTGGCGGTGGTCGTGTGGAGCGCCTGCCCGATCGCCTGGTAGATCACCTCGGGATCGAGCGAGAGCAGCGTGCCGATGCCCGCCGCGGCGCTCGGACCCAGGTGGGCGACGTGGTCGATCGTGTGCCGATGCAGGCTGATAGCCCGCGCCAGGTCGACCTGGATCTCGTAGCCCGTGGCGATGCCGCGGATCAGCTCGGCGCCCGAGCGGCCGGCGTGCTGGGCCACCGCGAGGATCGGCGGGATGTTGTCGCCCGGGTGCGAGTACTCCGCCGCCAGGAACGTGTCGTGGAAGTCGAGCTCGCGCACGGCGACTCCGTTGGCCCACGCCGCCCACTCCGGAGTGAACCGGAGGTGCTGCGCCGTGCCGAACACGGTCGAGCCGCGGTGCCGGTCGCCCCGGCGTCCGTCGATCGGGTGCGCCTCGGCCTGCGAGCGAGCGGCGGCGACCGGGGCGCGCCGCAGGGATGCGGTCGCGACGGCGGCGTTGTCGATGATCCGGTTGATCACCATCTCGGTGACGTCGTCGTCGACCGGCACCGGGTCGGCCGCCACCCGGGCGAGGTGCCAGGCGAGCTCCTCCTCCCGGGGCAGGCCGTCGCCGCTCGCGTGGACCCGGACCTCGACGGCTTCCGTCATGCGTGCTGCGGGGCGAACCGCGTGACCAGCTCGCGCTTGAGGACCTTGCCGCTCGGGCCGAGCGGCAGGGCGTCGAGGACGTGGACGATGCGCGGGTACTTGTAGGCCGCGATCTCGTCCGAGACGAAGGCGACGAGCTCCTCGGGCGTCGCGGTGCTTCCCGGCCGCAGCACGACAGCGGCCTCGATCTCCTGGCCGTGGGTCTCGTGCGGCACGCCGAACACCGCCGCCATGGTGACGTCGGGGTGCGCCGCCAGCACCTCCTCCACCTGACGCGGGTACACGTTGTAGCCGTTGCGGATGATCATGTCCTTAGTGCGGTCGACGATCGTGAGGTAGCCGTCGTCGTCCTTCGTGCCCAGGTCGCCCGTGCGGAACCAGCCGTCGACGATCGCCTTCGCGGTGTCCTCCGGGCGGTTCAGGTATCCGTTCATGATGTTGTGGCCGCGGATGACGATCTCGCCGATCGAGCCGTTCGGCATGAGAACGATGGAGTCCTCGACCGCCGAGTCGGCGATCTCGACGTCGACGCCCCAGATGGCCGTGCCGATCGTTCCCGGCCGGGGCGGCACCCCGACGTGGTTGAAGGTCGCCACCGGCGACGTCTCGGTCAGGCCGTAGCCCTCGAGGATGTCGGCACCGTAGACGTCGCGGAACCGGTCGATGATCGCCACCGGCAACGCTGCGCCGCCGGAGATCGCGTATTTGAGCTTCGGCCGAGCCTCGGTGCGCGTCGCGGCGTCGAGCAGCGCCATGTACATCGTCGGGACGCCCATGAAGATGTCGCAGCCCTCGTCGACCATGACCTTCAGCGCCGTGTCGCCGTCGAACTTCGGGACCATCACGACCGTCGCTCCCGCGCGGAATGCCACGTTCATCGTGCACGTCTGCCCGAACGTGTGGAACAGCGGGAGCGCCCCCAGCAGGCGGTCGCCCGTCGTGATCTTGAACGTGCTCAGCAGCAGCGTGCTCGTCTGCTCCAGAAGAGCGAAGTGCGACCCCTCGGCGCCCTTCGGCTTGCCCGTCGTGCCGCTCGTGTAGAGGATCGTCGCGGTGTCGAACGGGTCGCGCGGCACGTAGGTGTCGATCGGCTCGGCCGCCTCCGCGAGCGCCTCCAGCCGGTCGAACCCGGTCTGCAGGTCGGCAGGCGCCAGGACCGTCACGACGTCCACTCCGGCCAGGCCGGCGCCCGGCCCGCCCTCGCCGAGCAGCGGAGCCGCGCACACGAGCATCGTCGAGCCGCTGTCGCGCAGGACGTACTCGATCTCGTGCTGCTTCAGGAGCGCGTGGATGGGAACGGCGACCGCTCCGAGCGACAGGACCGCGTAGTAGACCCGCGGGAAGTCGGCGACGTTGGGCACCAGCATGGCCACCTTGTCGCCTTCCCCGACTCCCTTGGCCCGGAGCGCTCCGGCATAGGCCCTCGTCTGGGCCCACAGCTCGGCGTACGTCGTCTTCTGCGGACCGACCGTGACGGCCACCGCGTCGGCATACCGGTCGGCGGACTCCTTCAGGATGGCGGCGACGGATGCGCTGGCGCGGGTGATGGGAGCGGCGGCCTGATCATGGTGCTGAGTACTCATCGGTGGTCCTCTTCGTCTTCGTTGACGACTCGGGTTCGAGCGGTGAGGGAATCATACGTCCGAGCCCCGCCGCAGACCACAGGTGTACTTCAGCCTCGCCCGCCGCCCACCCGCTCGCCCGCCCGCACCGCCGACCGCTCTGTCGGTCAGCACCGCGTGATTCGCTCGGACCGGGACCTCAGGGGGTGGAGTCGACGTGGCTCTGGCGCGCCCGGCGGGCCGCGGCGGTGGCCGCATCGACGTGAGGCGCCAGCCACGGCCACGCGAACCAGACGCCGACGGCGACCGTGGCGAGGGTGCTCACGCGGCTGAAGAGGTACAGCGGCGTCGCGACGACCTGCAGTCCGTCGACCGCGAGCGCGGACAGCACGCCTGCGAAGGCCACGATCACGACGTCGAGGACGACGTGCAGGAGCCCGAGCGCAGCCAGGACGCCGATGCCGACGACCGGATACCGCGTCGAACGGGCGTCCCGCACGAGCAGGACCGCGGCGATGACCAGCAGCACCAGCGGCAGGTAGATCGTGTAGCCCGGCCCCGGAAACACGATGCCCCATGAGTACGGCAGTGCCGAGACCAGATACAGCAGCAGGGCGAATCCGGCAGAGACCACGACGAGGTACTGCACGGCGATCGACGATCCCAGCACGCCGGGCCGACGCGCGTGGCCGCCGACGGCAGGGATGCCGAGAGCGAGGGCCACGAGGCCGCCGGCCAGCAGGAGGGCGGCGAGCAGGTGCAGCACGACCGCCGGCGGACCGAGCGTCGGAGTCAGCTGGAGGAGGGCCGACAGGGCGATCGCGCCTCCCCCGAGACCCGCGGTGATGTGGTCGACGTCGGTGTCGCGCAGCTTGATGCTCATCCATCGAGAATGCCATGCATTTCACATTCCCGGAAGTCCCCGTCGCCTCCGGGACGCCAGCAGCCGACGTAGAATGAGAGGCTCATGATCCCCGCCATCACCTTCCCCCCGGAGCTGCCCGTCTCGCAGCGCCGCGACGACATCGCCGCGGCCATCCGCGACAACCAGGTCGTCATCGTGGCGGGCGCCACCGGCTCGGGCAAGACGACGCAGCTTCCGAAGATCTGCCTCGAGCTCGGGCGCGAGATGATCGGCCACACCCAGCCCCGCCGCATCGCCGCCCGCACGGTCGCCGAGCGGATCGCCGACGAGCTCGGCGTCGAGATGGGCGGCCTCGTCGGCTACCAGGTGCGATTCACCGACCATGTGAGCGACGACACGCGCGTCAAGCTGATGACCGACGGCATCCTGCTCAACGAGATCCACTTCGACCGCGACCTGACGAAGTACGACACGATCATCATCGACGAGGCGCACGAGCGCAGCCTCACCATCGACTTCCTGATCGGCTACCTCAAGCAGCTCCTGCCGCGGCGCCCGGAGCTCAAGCTCATCATCACGAGCGCGACGATCGACCCCGAGTCGTTCTCGAAGCACTTCGACGGCGCCCCGATCATCGAGGTCTCGGGCCGCACGTTCCCGGTCGAGGTCCGCTACCGCCCGCTGGTCGCCGACGACGCGGGTGCGAACGACCAAGGCGAGGACGACGACTTCGTCGCCGATGGCCTTCTCGACGACCGGGACGCTGTGCCCATGACGCCTCGACCGCCTGGCGGCGATCGAGACGTGCTCCAAGGCATCAACGACGCCCTCGACGAGCTGGCGCGCGAGTCGTCCGGCGACGTGCTCGTCTTCTTATCGGGCGAGAACGAGATCCGCGACGCCGATGAGTCGATCCGCGGCCGCAACCTCCCGCACACCGAGGTGCTTCCCCTCTACGGCCGCCTGAGCGCCGCCGACCAGCACCGGGTGTTCGAGACGAGCCGCACGCCGGGCACCCGCAGAAGGATCGTCCTGGCCACCAACGTCGCCGAGACCAGCCTCACGGTCCCCGGCATCCGCTACGTCATCGACGCCGGCACGGCGCGCATCAGCCGCTACTCGACGCGGGCCAAGGTGCAGCGCTTGCCGATCGAGGCCATCTCGCAGGCGAGCGCCAACCAGCGCTCGGGCCGCTCCGGCCGCACCAGCGACGGCATCGCGATCCGCCTCTACAGCGAGGACGACTTCGCCAAGCGTCCTGAATTCACCGAGCCCGAGATCCTGCGCACGAATCTGGCGGCCGTGATCCTCCAGATGATCTCGCTCGGACTGGGCGACATCGCCGGCTTCCCGTTCTTGCAGCCGCCCGACTCGCGCGGCATCAAAGACGGCCTCGACCTGCTCCGCGAGCTGAGCGCGGTGAACGAAAAGGGCGACATCACCCGCATCGGCCGCCAGATCACGCGGCTGCCGATCGACCCGCGGCTCGCCCGCATGGTGCTCGAGTCGAAGCAGCACGCGACGACCCGCGAGGTCATGGCCATCGTCGCCGCGCTCAGCATCCAGGACCCGCGAGAGCGCCCCCTCGAGCGCCGCGCGCAGGCCGATCAGCAGCATGCGCGGTTCGCCGACCCGAGCGGCGACTTCCTGACCTTCCTGAACCTCTGGAACTACCTCGAGGAGAAGCAGAAGGAGCTCGGCTCGAGCGCCTTCCGCCGCCTGTGCAAGGCGGAGTACCTCAACTACCTGCGGATCCGCGAGTGGCAGGACGTCTACCGGCAGCTGGTCCGCGCATCGAAGACGCTGGGGCTGCACGTCGGCGAGCCGAGCGCCAACCCCGACGGCGTGCACAAGTCGCTGCTCGCGGGCCTGCTCAGCCAGATCGGCCTGAAGGACCTGCAGAAGAAAGACTATGTGGGCGCTCGCCAGTCGCGCTTCGTGATCTTCCCGGGGTCGGCGCTTGCGAAGAAGCAGCCGAATGCGATCATGAGCGCCGAGCTCGTCGAGACCAGCCGCCTCTTCGCTCGCGTCAACGGCTCGATCGATCCGGCGTGGGCGGCCCCGATCGCCGGCGATCTCGTCAAGCGCAGCCACTCCGAGCCGCACTGGGAGAAGAAGCAGGGCGCCGTCGTCGCGTTCGAGCGCGTCACTCTCTACGGCGTGCCGATCATCCCGAGGCAGCGGGTCCAGTTCAACAGGATCGACCCGGTCTACGCTCGCGAGCTCTTCATCCGGCACGCCCTGGTCGAGGGCGACTGGGAGTCGCATCAGCGCTTCCAAGACGCGAACGACGCCCTCATCGACGAGCTGACCGAGCTCGAGGAGCGCACGCGCCGTCGCGACGTGCTCGTCGACGGCGACGCGGCGTTCGAGTTCTACCACCGCCGGGTGCCGGCCGACGTGTCGACGACGCGCGGCTTCGAGGGCTGGTGGCGCAAGGCCCGCGCCGAGACGCCCGAACTCCTGACGATGAAGGCCGAGGACCTCCTCGGCGACGAGGAGGCCGAGGTCGACGAGACCGCCTATCCGTCGATCTGGCAGCAGGGCGACCAGCAGCTCACCCTCCGCTACCGCTTCGAGCCGGGCTCGCACGACGACGGGGTGACCGTGCTCGTGCCGCTGCCCCTGCTCGCGACCCTCTCGCCCGCCGGGTTCGACTGGCAGGTGCCCGCCTTCCGCGACGAGCTCGTGACGGCGCTCATCAAGTCGCTGCCGAAGCAGATCCGCAAGAACGTCGTGCCAGCCGCCGACTGGGCGGCGAAGATCACCGCCGAGCTCCCCGCGACCCCCGCGCAGGAACTCCCCGATCCGTTCACGACCACCGTCGCGTCGGTGATCAAGCGCCTCACGTACGCGCCGATCACGGGCGACGACTTCGATGTCTCTCGCCTCCCAGCGCACCTCCGCATGACCTTCGCCGTGGTCGACGAGCGGGGGCGCGTGGTCGGCATCGACAAAGACCTCGGCGCCCTGCAGACGTCGCTCGCCGCCGACACCCGCCGCAGCGTGGCACGCGCCACCGAGACGCCGCGCGCCCAGACGACGATTCAGCGCGACGGCATCGCGAAGTGGGACTTCGACGACCTCCCCGCCTCCGTCGACACCCGGCACGGCGAGACGACGATCCGCGCCTATCCCGCCCTCGTCGACGACGGCACCAGCGTGTCCATCCAGCTCATGGCGACGGCGGCCGACCAGGCCCTCGCGACCCCGAAGGGCGTGCGGCGACTCCTGATGCTCGGCACGCCGTCGCCGGTCGCGTACGTGCAGCAACACCTGACCAGCCCCGAGAAGCTGATCCTCGCGACCAGTCCGTACCAGAACACGGCGGCGCTCTTCGCGGACTGCCTGACGGCGGTCGTCGACGACGTTCTGTTCCGCGTGAAGCCCGACGGCATGGTGCTGACGAAGAAGGAGTTCGAGACGGTCCGCGACCGCGTCTCGGCCGCCGTCATGGACAGCATGTTCCAGACGGTGTCGCTCGTCGCCCGCACGCTGACGGCGGCGCGTGACGCAGACAAGGCGCTGAAGCAGGCGACCAACATGTCGCTGCTTCCCGCCCTGACCGACGCGCGCGAGCAGCGCGAGCGCCTGATCTACCCGGGCTTCGTGTCACGCACCGGCCTGGCGCAGATGCAGCGCGTACCCGTGTACCTCGTCGGCATCCAGCGCCGCATCGTCAAGCTCCTCGAGAATCCGGCGCGCGACCGCGCCTGGATGGTCGAGGTGCAGCAGGCGACGCAGCGCTACGTCGACGCCGGCGGCGCGTTCCCGCCGGCGATCGGTGCCGCCGCGCCGCTCGTCCGCGCCCGGTGGATGCTCGAGGAGTTCCGCCTCTCGCTCTTCGCGCAAGATCTGCGCCCGAGCGAGTCGGTCTCGCTGCAGCGCATCGCGAAGGTGCTCGCGACGGCCTAGCCCGGCCCCCGCCGGCGCGCCGGCGCGCGCCGCCCCGCGCCGCCCCGCGCCGGCCCGCGCCGGCCCGCGCCGGTGAGGAGTCGCTCGTTGTCCGCCCGCGGCCAATGGCGAGCAAGCAGCGACCCCTCACCCGACGAGCCGCGTCGGCGTAGGTACAAGCACCCCCGCGAGCCGGCGACACCCGCCGCGCTACTGTGAGGCGATGCGCGCAACCGTCCGAGACGTGGCGACCCTGGCCGGGGTGAGCCCGAAGACCGTCTCCAACGTGATCAACGGCGTCGTCTTCGTGCGCCCCGAGACGCGCGAACGGGTCGAGCTCGCGGTCGCCGAGCTCCAGTACGTTCCGAACCTCAGCGCGCGAGGTCTCCGGAACGGGCGAACGGGCGCGATCGCCCTCGCCTTCCCCGACCTCAGCATGGAGTACAGCGCCGAGATGCTCGACCAGTTCGTCGAGGTGGCCCACGAGCAGGGCTGGTCGGTGCAGCTCGAGCAGACCGGCAAGCGGCCCGAGCGCGAGCGGGAGCTCCTGTCGCGGGGTCGCGAGCACCTGATCGACGGCCTGGTGCTGAACCCGGTCAACCTGGAGTCGAGCGCGATCGTCGGCACCGACGACCTGCCTCCCGTGGTGCTGATCGGCGAGGTCGAGCAGGATCTCGTCGACCGGGTCGCCGTCGACAGTGTGGCCGCGGCACGCGACATGACCGCTCACCTGCTCTCGCTCGGCCACCTCCGGATCGCCGTGGTCGGAGCCGACGGACCCGATTTCGACACCGCCTCGGCTCGCGCCCGGACCCGCGGCTACCGGGAGGCTCTCGCCGAGGCGGGCGTTCCGCACGACCCCGCTCTCGAGCTCGTCGCCGACGACTGGGTACCGGGTGTCGCCGAAGCGGCGATCGTGCGGGCCCTCGATGCGGGCCTCGAGATGGACGCCGTGTTCTGCTTCACCGACTCGATGGCCAACGGCGTGCTGAGCGCTCTATTCGAACGCCGGATCCGGGTTCCCGAGCAGATCGCCGTCGCCGGGTTCGACGACGTGCACAGCGGCCGGTACGCATCCCCGCCGCTGACGACGGTGTCCTTCGACAAGCGGGCCTTCGCCGAGACCACGCTGTCGCTTCTCTCCGATCGCATCGCCGACCGCGCTCTCGCGCCCCGTCGGATCTACATTCCGCATCAGATCGTGATCCGCGCATCGACCGTTTCGGCGTGAAGACGCGCAGACTTCCGTCAAGAAGGTCTTGACGCCGCGTTACAACGATGTAATAGTCATCTTCTACGAAGCCCGGCCACCCGACCGCGGCATCGTGCAATCACTTGCACTGTCACACCGACGAGGAGGTCGAAATGGCGACAGCGAACGCATTTTCACGACGAGCATTCCTGGGCGGCGCACTCGCTGCCGCAGGCACGGTCGCACTGGCAGGCTGCGCGACCAGCCCCATCGGCGCCGGCCTGGTCGGCAGCCCGCTCAACCCCGACCAGCTGATCTTCTGGAACCTGTTCGGCGGCGGTGACGGCAGCCGCATGCAGACCATGGAGGCCGGCTACGAGAAGCAGCACGGCGGCTCCGGCGCGCTCCAGGCCACGGTCTTCGCCTGGGGCAACCCGTACTACTCGAAGCTGACGCTGGCCACCGTCGGCAACAAGCCGCCGGACGTCGCGGTCGCGCACCTCACCCGCGCGAAGCCGCTGTGGGACGGCGGAATCCTCGACCCGATCACCGACGCCGACCTCGCGTCGGTCGGCCTGTCGTCGACCGACTTCAACCAGGCCTCGTGGGACGCCCAGAAGACCGACGGCAAGAACATCGCCATCCCCCTCGACACGCACCCGCTCGTGATGTTCTTCAACTCCGACGTCGTCGGCAAAGCGGGCCTCCTCGACTCCGACGGCAAGCTGAAAGACCTCACCGGGCTCGACGCCTTCGAGTCGGCCCTCGCCGCCATCGCCAAGGTCACCGGCGGAACAGCGATCACGGTCGGAAACGTCAACGAGAACGCCACCCCGTGGCGCGTCTTCACGACGCTATACCACCAGATCAACGGCGTCTCGCCCTTCCTCTCGGACAACGGCGCGAAGATCTCGGTCGACGAGGACGCCTTCGTCAAGGTCCTCACGAAGATCCAGGAGTGGGTCAAGAAGGGCTGGCTGAACAAGGGCCTCGACTACGCCGGAGCCCAGACGCAGATGTTCACCGGGAAGGCCGGCTTCTACCTCGAGGGCGAGTGGGAGATCACCACCGCGCAGTCGATCAAGGGCCTGAAGTTCGGCATGGTGCCGATCCCGAACCTGTTCGACAAGCCGGCCGCGCAGGCCGACTCTCACACGTTCGTGCTGCCCCGCAAAGACCGGACGCCCGAGCAGCGCAAGCAGGCGATGACCTTCATCAAGTCGATGCTGGACCAGAGCCAGACCTGGGCGATGGGCGGCCACGTTCCTGCGTACCTCCCCACCCTCGACAGCTCGGCGTACAAGGCGCTCGAGCCGCAGGCCGACTACGCGTCGGCTGCCGGCTACGCGATCTACGACGATCCGGCCTGGTACGGCGGCTCGGGCTCGACCTTCGAGAACACGGTCGGCGCGCAGCTGGGCCTCGTGCAGCAGCTCGCCGTCTCGCCGCAGGGCGCGCTCTCGGCCATCAAGGGCCAGCTCAAGGTCTACACGAACACCCCCAGCCCGCTCTGATCCCCCTCTCTCTTCCCGACCCTGGAGGTACAACGACGTGACCGCCGCACCTGCTCTCACCCGCCGCTCGCAAGCGGCCGCACCGAAGGCCCGACGCAGCATCGGGTCTGCCCTGGCCCGAGGCGAGGGACGAGGAGCCTGGCTCTTCCTCGCCCCGTTCGGCCTGTTCTACATCGCCTTCCTGCTCGGACCCGCCGTGTGGATGCTCATCTCGAGCTTCTTCAACACGTCGACCGTGCGGACCGGACTCGGCTCGTTCGCCGGCTTCTCGAACTACGCCGAGATGCTGACCCGGGCCGACTTCTGGAGCGCCATGTGGCACACGCTCCAGTTCACGCTCTACACCGTGCCGCCGCTGGTCATCATCGCGTTCGTGTTCGCGATCCTGACGAACCGGGTGCGTCGCGGTCAGTGGTTCTTCCGTCTGGCGTTCTTCCTGCCCTACATCCTCCCGTCGGCGACGATCTCGCTGATCTGGCTGTTCATCTTCACGCCGGGCTCCGGCCTCTGGGCGACGGCGCAGGGCTGGGTCGGCATCACGGCCGGCAGCGGAGTCCTCGCCGACCCGAAGACCGCGATGATCGGCATTGCGATCGCAACGGTGTGGTGGACCCTCGGATTCAACTTCGTGCTCTACCTCGCCGGCCTCCAGGAGATCCCGCGCGAGCTGTACGAGGCCGCGGCCGTCGACGGCGCATCGAACTGGGAGCAGATCCGCTACATCACCCTTCCCCTCCTCAACCGCACGACGACCCTCGTGATCCTGCTTCAGATCATCGCCAGCCTCAAGATCTTCGACCAGGTGTACCTGATGACCTCGGGAGGGCCCGGTATCTCGACGCAGGTCGCACTCGGCCTGGTCACCAACACCGGCTTCACCGACAACCGGCTCGGAGCGGCCAGCGCCGCCTCCGTCCTCCTTCTCATCGTGATCGTGGCCATCGCCGTGATCCGCCAGCTCATCGAGCGCGCAGCAGAACGAAAGGCGGCCTGATCATGGCGATCACCGACGCACCCCGCCGGCCGAAGTCCCCGATCTCGGGCGCAGCTCCCGCACCCCGCCCGACCGGCGCCCGCGTCGGCACCAGCGGCAAGACGTTCGGCATCGTCTCGGCGATCGTCCTCACCGTCTTCGCCATCATCTGGCTGATCCCGAGCCTCTTCGCCCTGAAGACCTCGCTCTCGGACAACGGCGTGGCCGCGCTCGGAGCCCCCGAGATCCTGAAGAACTGGAACCCGACGCTGCACTCGTACGCGTCGCTGTTCCAGGCCGGAGACATCTGGAACTGGTACCTCGCCTCGGGGATCACGTCGGTCATCACCGCCGCCCTGACCGTGCTCTTCGCCTCGATGGCCGCGTTCGCGCTGTCGCGGCTGAAGTTCCGCGGCTCGAACCTCGCGCTCCTGGCGATCCTGTTCGGAATCATGATCCCGACCCAGGTGCTGATCATCCCGATCTTCCAGGAGCTCGGCGCGGTCAACCTGCTGAACACCTACTGGTCGGTCATCTTCCCGCAGGTGCCCGCAGCCATCGCCGTCTTCATCTTCAAGCAGTTCTTCGACGGCATCCCCCGCGAGCTCGAGGAGGCGGCGCGCATCGACGGCGCCGGCCTGTGGAAGGTCTACTGGTCGGTCATCATGCCGCTGTCGCGTCCCGTCATCGCGGCCGTCGTGATCCTCACCTTCGTCGGGGTCTGGAACAACCTGCTCCTGCCCCTGTTCGTGCTCTCGAACCCGAACCTGATGACCATTCCCGTCGGTCTCGCGACCGTCCAGGGCAGCTTCGGCCAGCGCTACGCCGACATCCAGGCCGGCGCCCTCCTGGCCGCCCTGCCGCTGATCATCCTGTACCTGGCCTTCCAGCGTCAGATCGTCGAAGGCGTCACCGGGTCGGGCCTCAAGGGCTGACCTGCGCCGCTCCACCGATTCGAGAGGGGCGCGGGCGACCGCGCCCCTCTTCCACACCCCCACACGTAAGGATTCCCATGCCCTCCGCCCGCATTGTCATCGACCGCGACTTCACGATCGGACCGGTGCCCCGCCGCCTCTTCGGCTCATTCGTCGAGCACATGGGCCGCTGCGTCTACACCGGCATCTACGAGCCCGGCCACGCCGAGGCCGACGACCGCGGCTTCCGCCAGGACGTCCTGGAGCTCGTCAAGGAGCTCGGCCCGACGGTCGTCCGCTACCCCGGCGGCAACTTCGTCTCGGGCTACAACTGGGAGGACGGCGTCGGCCCGGTCGAAGACCGCCCGCGCCGTCTCGACGGTGCCTGGCACACCGTCGAGACCAACGCCTTCGGCCTGCACGAGTTCGTCGAGTGGTCCAAGGAGGCCGACGTCGAGGTCATGGAGGCGATCAACCTCGGCACCCGCGGCGTCGACGCGGCCCGCGAGCTCGTCGAGTACGCCAACCACCCGGGCGGGACCGCCCTCTCGGACCGCCGCATCGCCAACGGCGCGAAGGACCCGTTCGACATCAAGCTCTGGTGCCTCGGCAACGAGCTCGACGGTCCCTGGCAGATCGGCCACAAGACCGCCGACGAGTACGGCCGCCTCGCGCAGGAGGCCGGCAAGGCCATGCGCTTCGTCGACCCGTCGATCGAGCTCGTCGCGGTCGGCTCGTCGAACTCGGGCATGCCGACCTTCGGCTCGTGGGAGCACACCGTCCTGTCGCACGCGTACGACGAGGTCGACTACATGTCGATGCACGCCTACTACCAGGAGCACGACGGCGACGCCGCGTCCTTCCTGGCCTCGTCGGTCGACATGGACTACTTCATCGAGTCGGTCGTCGCGACCTGCGACGCGGTGCGCGCCAAGCGCAAGGCCAAGAAGTACATCAACCTCTCGTTCGACGAGTGGAACGTCTGGTACCAGTCGGGCCTCGACACCGACGACCAGCCCGACGCCGTCTCGCAGTCGTGGCGCGAGCACCCCCGCCTCATCGAGGACGCCTACAGCGTCACCGACGCGGTCGTGGTGGGCACCCTCCTCAACTCGCTCCTCCGCCACGGCGACCGCGTGTCGATCGCGAACCAGGCGCAGCTCGTCAACGTGATCGCGCCGATCCGCTCCGAGGAGAACGGCCCGGCGTGGAAGCAGACGATCTTCTGGCCCTTCGCCCGGATGGCCGCACTGGCGCGGGGCGAGATCCTGCGCACGTCCGTCATCAGCGACAAGGTGGCGGCAGGAACGTTCGGCGACGCCGACGCGGTCGACGTCTCGGCGACCTATGACGAGGAGTCGGGCAAGGTCGCGTTCTTCCTCGCCAACCGCGGGCTTGACGAGGCGGCGTCCGTCGACATCGCGCTCAACGGCTTCGCCGGCGGACGGGTCGTGCGCGCCGAGCTGCTCGAGGTGCCCCAGGGCGGCTCGCGCCACACGGCGAACACGCTCGAGGCTCAGGACTCCGTGGGTCTGGTGCCGCTCGAGGGCGTGAGCGTCGACGGCTCGGGCGTGAGCCTCTCGCTGCCGGCCCTGTCGTGGGCGGTCGTCGAGGTCGAGGTCTCGCGGGCCTAGCTGTCGGCCCGCTCGAACGGCTTGAGCATGATGTGCAGGCCGACGAGGCCTTCGGTCGCGTGATCGAAGGCCTCGGGCACCGTGCCGATGATGCGGAAGCCGAGGCTCGTCCAGAGCTTCACTGCGGCGGTGTTCGTCTCGACGACGGCGTTGAACTGCATGCTCCGGTAGCCGTCGGCGGCCGCCGCGGCGACCACGTGCTCGCCGAGCGCGCGGCCGATGCCCCGGCCCGCCGCCTCGGGCGCGACCATGAAGCTCGCGGTCGACACGTGCGACCCTCGCGCCGGGCGGTTCGGCCCGTAGTGCGCCGAGCCCAGCACGGTGCCGCCGGCCGGTGCACCGTCACTGCGCGGCCCGCCGTCGTCGCGTGGTGCAGTGCCGTCGTCCTCCACCGCGACGACGACCGTGTGGCCGGGTGCGAACCACTGCGCGATCGCCGTCTCCATCGGCTCGTCCGGGAGCGAGTACGTCTCGCCCGCCTCGGCGATGACGCGGTAGAAGGGCCAGATCGCGGGCCAGTCGGCTTCGGACGCGAGGCGGATGCGCATGCTCCGAGCGTAGCGGCGCGGCCGGGTGCCGCCCGGGCACGGCAGGATGGACGCATGCTCCTCACCTGCGACGACGTCTGGTTCGGCGGCTGGCGCGGGCCCAGCACCCTCGTGGTCACCGGCGGGCGGGTGGAGTTCGGGGGCCCGGTAGTTCCTGCGCCCTCTGCCGCGTCAGAGCCCGAGGCCCACATCCCGGGCGTCGTGCTCGCGCCCTTCACCGACTCGCACGTGCACCTCGGCCTCGTCGACGCGGGGGCGCTCGTCGCGGGAGGTATCGGCCGGGTCGTCGACCTGGGCTGGGACCCCGAGGTCGCAGGAACGTGGCCCTCCCTCACGCGCGACCCGGCGAGCGCGTGGCCGGAGGTGTCGGTCGCCGGGCCCCTCCTCACGGCGCCGAACGGCTACCCGTCGCGCTCGGGCTGGGCGCCCGACACCGCCTCCGTGGCCGTGGCGGCTGCCGACGACGCCGATGCGGTGGTCGACGGCGTGGCCAGGGCCGCCGCCTCGCTCGTCAAGATC
Source organism: Frondihabitans sp. OV104 (assembly GCF_057787745.1). Taxonomy (NCBI): domain Bacteria; kingdom Bacillati; phylum Actinomycetota; class Actinomycetes; order Micrococcales; family Microbacteriaceae; genus Frondihabitans; species Frondihabitans sp. OV104. The sequence goes on along the minus strand of NZ_CM173541.1, from coordinate 159,474 downwards.
GCACTGAACACAGACGCAGGGCCGGTGTGGGACGACGCCACGCTCGATGCCGTGGTGGCCGCCGCGCACGCGCGAGGGCTGCCGGTCGTCGCGCACGCGCAGGGCCTCGGCCAGGTGCGGCGCGCCGCACGAGCCGGGGTCGACGCCCTCGCGCACACGCCGTTCTCGGAGCGCCTCGACGACGACCTGATCGCCGACCTCGCGCGCTCGATGGCGTGGATCTCGACGCTCGACATCCACCGGGGCACCGCGGCTCAGGACATCGCCGTCGACAACCTGGCCCGGTTCCATCGCCTCGGCGGGGCCGTGCTGTACGGGACGGACCTCGGCAACGGAGCGCTGCCGCCCGGCCTCGACGGCCGCGAGATCGCCGCCCTCGCCGCCGCCGGCCTCGGGCTCGACGACGTCGTGCGCGCGCTGACGCCGGGGAGCGGCGAGACCGGGTTCGACACGCGTCTCGTCACCTGGCTGCCGGCGCGGCCGACCCGGCTCGAGGACCTCGCTCGAGCCGCCGTCCTGTCCCCACCCGCCCTCCTCTCACTGGCAGACGAACAGGAGCTCGCCGAATGACCGATCTCGACACCACCGACCCCCTCGCCGCGTACGTCGACCGCTTCGTGCCCGCCGTCGGAGTGACCGCCTACCTGGACGGCAACTCGCTCGGCCGACCGCTGCGCGCGACCGCCGACCGGATCGCCGGCTTCGTCGCGCACGACTGGGGCACCCGCCTCATCCGCTCGTGGGACGACCGGTGGATGGACCTCCCCACCGTCGTCGGCGACCGCATCGGCGCGCTCGCCCTCGGCTCGGCCGCCGGCCAGACCGTGGTCGGCGACTCCACGACGGTGCTGCTCTACAAGGCCCTCCGCGCCGCTCTCGAAATCGGGCAGCGCGCCGGACGACACGAGATCGTGCTGGACGACGACCAGTTCCCGACCGACCGCTTCGTCGTCGAGGGCATCGCCCGCGAGCGAGGTGCGACGGTGCGCTGGATCCACGTCGACCCGGATGCCGGCGTCACGCCCGCACTCGTCGGCGACGCTGTCGGACCCGGCACGGCGGTCGTGCTGCTCAATCACGTGTCGTACCGGTCGGGGTTCCTGGCCGATCTGCCGGCGATCACCGCGATCGTCCACGACGCCGGGGCCCTCGTCGTGTGGGACCTCTGCCATTCGGCCGGCGTCGTGCCGATGTCGCTCGACGAGGCGGGCGCCGACCTCGCGGTGGGCTGCACGTACAAGTTTCTGAACGGCGGACCAGGAGCCCCGGCGTTCCTCTTCGCGCGGGCCGATCTGCAGGCGCGACTCGAGCAGCCGATCCAGGGATGGATGGGCGCAGCCGACGTCTTCGCGATGGCGGCGTCCTACGAGCCGGCGCCGGGCATCCGCCGGTTCATCAGCGGCACCCCGCCCGTCCTCGGCATGCTGCCCATGCAGGACATGCTCGACCTGATCGAGGAGGTCGGCATCGACGCGGTGCGCACCAAGTCGCTGGCGCTGACCGATCACGCGTTCGCCCTGGCCGACGAGCACCTCGCCCCGCTCGGCGTCGTCACCGCCACTCCGCGCGACCCTGCGGTGCGCGGCAGCCACGTGACCCTCCGCCACCCCGACTTCAAGGCGCTCCTCCCCCGCCTCTGGGACGCCGGCGTGATCCCCGACTTCCGCAACCCCGACGCCCTGCGCCTCGGGCTCTCACCGCTCTCGACGTCGTTCGCCGAGGTCGAGGCGGGCGTTGCGGCGGTGCGCGAGGCGCTCGCCTCGGGCGCGGCCTGACGGCCGCGGCGCTGCTGCGCTCGGCGGCGCGAGATGGCCCTCGTCGTCGCCAGCGCTCGGTCCCGCCGACGGCCACGGCCATCTCGCGAGGCTCGACGTGCCTCAGCGGCGGGTCACGCCCTCGCCTCCCAGGTCGATCCGCGAGTCGCACCACGACGCAAGATCGACGTCGTGCGTGACCACGACGATCGCTGCCCCGGCAGTGCGCAGCTCGTCGAGCACGTCGACGGCTCGGCCTGCGTTCTCCGCATCGAGCGCCGAGGACGGCTCGTCCGCGAGGACGATCCGCGGGCGGCGCAGGAGCAGTCGCGCGAGAGCGACCCGCTGCTGCTCGCCGCCGCTCATCGTGTGCGCTCGCCGTCGGTTCGCGCCGGCGAGCCCGACGCGGTCGAGCGCTGCCGACCGTCGCCGAGCGCGCTCGGAGCGGCTGATCCTGCTGCCGATCAGCCCCAGGTCGAGGTTGCGATCAACGGTCCACGAGCCCTCGAGCCCGTAGTCCTGGCGGAGGTGAGCGACTACCCCGCGAAACAGAGCGCGGCGTCGGCTCTCGTGGGGGCGAGTGACGTCGTCGCCCTCGACTCGAAGGCTCCCCGCGTCGAAGCGGTCGACCAGGCCGAGACAGTCGAGCAGGGTCGACTTGCCGGAGCCGCTTCGGCCCCAGATGGCGATGCTCTGCCCCGCGGCGACGTCGAAGGACAGGTCGCTCCACAGGGTGTTCGCGCCGCGCGCCTTCGAGACTCCGGAGACGGAGAGGGCTGGGTCGGTCATCGGAGATTCCTTTCGGTGCGGCGTTGCGCGCCCAGCGCCAGAGCCACGATCGCGGCATCGGCGACCACGCAGAGGGTCATCGCCCACCGGACGCCGTCTGCACTCGAGCCACGGGAGAAAGCAGCGACCAGGATCGCCGCGCTGAGCACGGCCAGGCAGACGAGTGCCGGTGTCATGACACGGAAGAGCGTGTCGCCGTGGATGAACCGAAGAGCGACCGCACGCCGGCTCCGCTGAGCGACGACTGTCGCCAGGACCAGGGCGGACAGGACGAGCGAGACGATCGCCACGCCTCCGATGAAGAGGCTTGCTCTCACTGTCACGGACTGCTCGGCCAGCCGGTCGGCGGCGAGATCCTTCACGGATTCGATGGCGCCGATCTGGTCGGTGAGGCCCGCCGCGTCGATCGCCGCCTGAATGGAGGCGGGGTCGTCGAAGAGGATCTCCGCCGAGGTAACAGTCGAGCTGAGCCAGTTGTCGGAGAGGAGCGTGGCCTCGGACGGCAGCACGGCGATCACCGGCTCGGTGAGCGAACTGCGAGACACGACCCATGTCTGGAATGAGAAGATTTCCTGGTCTGACGCGATCGGAATCACGTCTATAGCCGGTGCCTCGCGGCCGTCACCTGCCTCGGAGCCGACCTGATAGCTGATCCAGCTTCTGTACTCGGCCACGATCTGGGCGCTCTGTTCCACAAGGGTTTCGGGGATGAGTAGCGTCAATGAGGTGTCGGGCAGATCCGACGCGACCACTGCCGAACCGTCGGATCGATTGACTCTTACTTCGTCGAGGTAGCGGTCCGTGACGATGAGGCTGTTCCCCCTACCTGGTGAATAACCGTCGTCGGGGTCCATCGGAGTGAAGGTGATCATGGCGCGTCCACCATCGAGTTCCGTTCGAATAATCCGGGCGACGACCGACTCGCTTTCGTCGAATTCGGCTGGTTGTGAGCGAAACGACAGCGCGAAGTAGTCGCTGACCGAATCCCACTGCTGCCGCTCGCGCGTGTTCGCCGCAACCGTGCCGGCCGCAAGAACCGTGGGGCTCAGGGTCGTCAGGACAAGAAGAAGAATGCTCGCGTGCACGCCGGCCGCTCCGACCACGATCCGTCGGGACGGCGCCCTGACCGCTAGGACCGAGGCGAGACCGGATCCCGTCGTGGTGACAACCGCGGCGGCGGTGAATGCCATTGACACAATGCAGATGGCGCCGCATGCCACTCCGGCTGCCACACCTAGTCGCCCGATCTGGGCACCCCCGTTGTAGGCGACGATGGCGACGAATCCCAGAACGCAGGCGCCGACGGCCGACACCGCGCCCGTCAGCCCGGTGATAAGACTCTCGTGAATGACGATGACGGATCGGGACCGCCCTGCCAGACGTGCAATGGCGGCTCGCCGACGGCTGGAGACGGCGTCGAAAATGCAGCCCAGGGCGAGCATGAGAACAGCGGCAAGGCTGACTGAGACGATCGGGACCTCGTCGGCAATCCAGAACCCGATACCCACCACCCCGAAGGGAAGCGTCGAGACCGACATGCCCCGGGCGTTGAGCGCGAGGGCGTAGGCGTCAGCGCCCTCTTCACCCGCGTCAGTCACGTACATACCGTCGAGCTCGGCATCGGGGAGTTCGCTGCCGTCGGCGAACACCGTCCTCTGCGATCGGCTGAAGTCGGGATAACCGTCAGTCGATGCCGTAGCCAGGGCCGTTGCTGGTTCCGAGTTGATGATGAAGAGCTTTCGCGAGGTCGCACCATCAGTGGCGGCTGTCACGCTCTTGTAGAGCGTCAGGTGCTGGCGCCGCGCCTCGTCGATCATGAGCTGTCGGGCCTCGGACCGGGTCCGACCGTCGCCCTTGTCCCAGACGGTCACGACCGTCTGAGTGCCGCGCGGCGCGAGCTCGTCGCTCGTCCGCACGAAGAAGAACGCCATAAGCAAGGCGAGCACGATTGCCGCCCCGACGCTGATTCGCAGAGCCATCCCAACCCTTCTCCGAGAGCCGGCCGCCTCGGATGGCGGCCGGCTCATGTTCACTTGACGAATCGGTAATACGCGGAGTTCCCGCTCCACGTCTTCTTGACTGTGGCCTTCGACGTCTGACCCTTATTCGTGTCGTCGGTCCTGAATGTCTTTCCGGTTCCGTTCTTGACAGTCGATCCGTGCTTGCGCGTTTTGTGGAAAAAATTCGAGTAGGCCTCGTTGTTTGTTCCGTACGTCCAGGTGCCACCGCCCTCCGGCGTGACGACGTAGTTGATCGAAACCCTGCTGTCATCGAAGTTGACAGAGCCCGACGCTGCCGAAGGAGCCGGTGTCACTGCGGACGCAACCTCGGGTGCGGCCAGGACCGACCCCGCGGCGAGTCCGACGACAAGGGCGATGGAATGAATTTTCATAGTTCTCCAAACGAATGTAAATACTAGAATTCCACACACTACACAGACCTGTGCACGCGCCCAAATCACCGTGCCAGGGTGGACACATGACCACCGGAGACGCCTTCGAACCCGACCAGCGCTACGCCGCCAACGCCACTTCGTTCGGGGCCGCGGCCGAGGTGTACGAGCGCGGGCGGCCGTCCTACCCGGCCGCGGCCGTCGACTGGCTGCTGCCCGAAGGCGCACACCACGTGGTCGACCTCGGCGCCGGAACCGGCAAGCTGACGCGGATGCTCGTCGACCGCGTGCCCCTGGTGACGGCTGTCGAGCCCTCCGAGGGCATGCGCGAGCAGCTGGTGCGGTCGGTCCCGGGCGCCCAGGCGCTACCAGGATCGGCCGAGCGGCTGCCCCTGGACGGCGAGAGCGTCGACGCGATCTTCGCGGCGCAGGCCTGGCACTGGGTCGACGTCGACCGGGCTGTGCCCGAGGCTGCCCGAGTGCTCCGGCCGGGCGGCGTGCTCGCTCTGCTCTGGAACATCCGCATCGTCACCGACCCGTGGATGATCGCCCTCGACGAGATCATCGCCCCGGCCAGCGAGAGCGACGCCGAGTCCGAGAGCCCTCGCGTCGGCCCCCCGTTCTCGGAGATCGAGCGCCGCGACTTCGGGTGGGTCAACGAGATCACGCCCGACGAGGTGATCGACATGGTCGCCTCGCGCAGCTACATCCTGACCCTCCTGGAGGGCGAACGGCTCGAGCAGCTCGAACGGGTGCGGACCCTGCTGGCGACGCACCCCGACACGGCAGGCCGGGCGACAGTGGGCGTCCCGTACGTGACGCGGTGCTCGAAGGCGACGCGTCTTGCCGGGTGACCGGCCCGAGTTCCTGCACCCTGGCCCTAGGCTCGGAGCATGAACCCCCGACGCACACTGGCCGCCTCGGCCATCGTCGTGATCGTCGTCGCGTTCGTCGGGGTCGGCGTGGCCGCCGCCCTGGTCGCCGGACGCGAGCTATCTAAGACCGACCCTGTGCAGAGCGTCACGCCCACGCCGTCCGCCACGGTGGCACCCTAGGGGCATGACCGTCACGCTCGAGCCCATGCCCGCCGACCGCCGCACCCCGTGGCTCGACCGGTCGCGGTCCGAGTACATCGAATCGCGGCAGAAGGCCGGCGAGACGCTCGGACAGGCCACGGCGAACGCCGACAGGTCGTTCAGGACGTACTTTCCCCACGGCGTACCAGCGGCGGGCCAGCACGTGTTCGACGTCGTCGCCGACGGTGCGCCGGTCGGCATCCTGTGGATCGGCGTCATGGACTCCGCCTCGAACGACTGGTGGGTCTTCGACGTCGAGATCTCCGAGTCGGAACGCGGTCGCGGCTACGGCCGGGCCGCGATGCAGCTCGCAGAGACGACGGCGCAGGAACTCGGCGCAGCCTCCATCGGACTCAACGTGTTCGGCTACAACACCATCGCCCGAAAGCTCTACGAGTCGCTCGGCTACGAGACGACGTCCGTGCAGATGAAGAAGGGGCTCTGACGGATTCGGAACGGTATTCGGCCCGCGCTGAGGCAGCTGAGCACGCAAGAAGGGCGCCGGCTGTGCCGACGCCCTTCCCTGCTAGGTGATACTTCGCCGCCCGGGTAAGCGGCTCTTCCCTGATCCCAAGTGTCTGGGCTCCCTCAGGGGCTTGTGTTCGGCCTGAACGAGACGGTTCTAGAAGTCCCAGTCCTCGTCTTCGGTGGTCTCCGCCTTGCCGATGACGTACGACGAGCCGGAGCCGGAGAAGAAGTCGTGGTTCTCGTCGGCGTTCGGGGAGAGCGCCGAGAGGATCGCGGGGTTCACGTCGGTGACGTCCTTCGGGAACATCGGCTCGTAGCCGAGGTTCATCAGCGCCTTGTTGGCGTTGTAGTGGAGGAACTTCTTGACGTCCTCGGTCAGCCCGACCGAGTCGTAGAGGTCTTGCGTGTACTGCACCTCGTTGTCGTAGAGCTCGAACAGGAGGTTGAACGTGTAGTCCTTGATCTCCTGCTTGCGCTCCTCGCTGGCGCCCTCGAGCCCCTTCTGGAACTTGTAGCCGATGTAGTACCCGTGAACGGCCTCGTCGCGGATGATGAGGCGGATCATGTCGGCGGTGTTCGTCAGCTTGGCACGCGACGACCAGTACATCGGCAGATAGAAGCCCGAGTAGAAGAGGAACGACTCGAGCAGCGTCGAGGCGACCTTGCGCTTCAGGGGGTCGTCGCCCGTGTAGTAGTCGAGGACGATCTGGGCCTTCTTCTGAAGGTTGACGTTCTCCTCCGACCAGCGGAACGCGTCGTCGATCTCGGGCGTCGACGCGAGCGTCGAGAAGATCGACGAGTAGCTCTTCGCGTGCACCGACTCCATGAACGCGATGTTCGTGTAGACGGACTCCTCGTGCGGGGTGATCGCATCGGGAATCAGGCTGATAGCCCCGACGGTGCCCTGGATCGTGTCGAGCAGGGTGAGGCCCGTGAAGACGCGCATCGTCAGCTGCTGCTCTTCGGGAGTCAGCGTGTTCCACGACTGGACGTCGTTCGACAGCGGGATCTTCTCGGGGAGCCAGAAGTTGTTGACGAGCCGGTTCCAGACCTCGACGTCTTTGTCGTCGTGGATGCGGTTCCAGTTGATCGCGCTCACGGCCCGCACGAGCGGGATCTGCCGGCTCGTGGAGGGAGTGGGCCCGAGGGCGTGGGCCGGGTCTGTAACAGTCATTCTCGAGTTCCTGAATTCTTATCGGTGTCGACGGTCACAGCATGCACGAGACGCAGCCGTCGACCTCGGTGCCCTCGAGCGCCATCTGACGGAGACGGATGTAGTAGATCGTCTTGATTCCCTTGCGCCATGCGTAGATCTGGGCCTTGTTGATGTCGCGGGTGGTCGCCGTGTCTTTGAAGAACAGCGTGAGCGAGAGGCCCTGGTCGACGTGCTGCGTGGCCGCGGCATAGGTGTCGATGATCTTCTCGGGGCCGATCTCGTACGCGTCGGTGTAGTAGTCGAGGTTGTCGTTGGTCATGAAGGGCGCGGGGTAGTACACGCGGCCCAGCTTGCCCTCCTTGCGGATCTCGATCTTCGACGCGATCGGGTGGATCGACGAGGTGGAGTGGTTGATGTACGAGATCGAACCGGTCGGCGGGACGGCCTGGAGGTTCTGGTTGTAGATGCCGTGCTCCATGACGCTGGCCTTGAGCGCGCGCCAGTCGTCCTGCGTCGGGATCTCCACGTTCGCGTCGGCGAACAGCTTCGCAGCGCGCTCGGTCGACGGGATCCACTCGGACTCGGTGTACTTATCGAAGAACTCGCCCGACGCGTACTTCGAGTCGTCGAAGCCGCCGAACTTCACCTTGCGCTCGATCGCGATCTTGTTCGAGGCGCGCAGCGCGTGGAACAGCACCGTGTAGAAGTAGATGTTCGTGAAGTCGATGGCCTCTTCGGTGCCGTAGTGCACGCGCTCACGGGCCAGGTAGCCGTGGAGGTTCATCTGGCCGAGACCGATGGCGTGCGAGGAGTCGTTGCCGACCTCGATGGAGCGGACCGAAGTGATGTGGCTCATGTCGCTGACGGCGCTGAGCCCGCGGATGGCGGTCTCGACGGTGCGGCCGAAGTTGTCGCTGTCCATCGAGAGGGCGATGTTCATCGACCCGAGGTTGCAGGAGATGTCCTTGCCGATCTCGTCGTACGAGAGGTCTTCGTTGAAGGTGGTCGGCGTGTTGACCTGCAGGATCTCGGAGCAGAGGTTCGACATGTTGATCCGGCCTTTGATCGGGTTGGCCTTGTTCACCGTGTCCTCGAACACGATGTAGGGGTAGCCCGACTCGAACTGGATCTCGGCGATGGTCTGGAAGAACTCGCGAGCGTTGATCTTCGTCTTCTTGATGCGAGCGTCGTCGACCATCTCGCGGTACTTGTCGGTGATCGAGATGTCGCCGAAGGGGACGCCGTAGACGCGCTCCACGTCGTAGGGCGAGAACAGGTACATGTCCTCGTCCTTCTTCGCGAGCTCGAACGTGATGTCGGGCACGACGACACCGAGTGACAGCGTCTTGATGCGGATCTTCTCGTCGGCGTTCTCACGCTTCGTGTCGAGGAATCGCAGGATGTCGGGGTGGTGCGCCGACAGGTAGACCGCGCCGGCGCCCTGGCGTGCGCCCAGCTGGTTCGCGTAGCTGAAGCTGTCTTCGAGAAGCTTCATGACGGGGATGATGCCCGAGGACTGGTTCTCGATCTGCTTGATCGGCGCGCCGGCCTCGCGGATGTTCGAGAGCGACAGGGCGACGCCGCCGCCGCGCTTCGACAGCTGGAGCGACGAGTTGATGCCGCGCGAGATCGACTCCATGTTGTCTTCGATGCGCAGGAGGAAGCAGCTGACGAGCTCGCCGCGCTGGGCCTTGGCCGTGTTGAGGAAGGTCGGCGTGGCCGGCTGGAAGCGGCCGGCGATGATCTCCTCGACGAGGTCGATCGCGAGCTGTTCGTCGCCCTGGGCGAGACCGAGGGCGGTCATGACGACGCGGTCCTCGAACCGCTCGAGGTAGCGCTTTCCGTCGAAGGTCTTGAGCGTGTAGGAGGTGTAGTACTTGAACGCGCCGAGGAACGTCTGGAAGCGGAACTTCTTCGAGTACGCGAGGTCGTTGAGCTTCTCGATGAACTCGAACGAGTACATGTCGATCGTCGCCTGCTCGTAGTAGTCGTTCTCGACCAGGTAGTCGAGACGCTCCTTGAGGTTGTGGAAGAAGACCGTGTTCTGGTTGACGTGCTGCAGGAAGTACTGCTTGGCCGCCTCGCGATCCCTGTCGAACTGGATCTCGCCGTTGCTCCCGTAGAGGTTGAGCATGGCGTTCAGCGCGTGGTAGTCCATACCCGCGTTTGGCCCCGCGATTACCTCGAGGTCATCGACTGCTGCGTCCAAAATTGGTCCAATCCTTCTTGTACTGCTCGTACGTCGTCCGGGGTGCCGAAGACCTCGGCACGGTAGAGGAGGGGCACTCCGCACTTGGCGCTGACGATCTCGCCGGCCAGGCAGTAGCCCTCTCCGAAGTTGGTGTTGCCCGTCGCTATGACTCCGCGGATGAGGTCTCTGTTGACCTCGTCGTTCAGAAAGCGGATGACCTGCTTGGGGACGGCGCCTCGCCCTTCGCCTCCGCCGTAGGTGGGGAGGACGAGGACGAAGGGGTCACGGGCGTGGAGCGGCTCGTCGGTCGGGAAGAGCGGGATCCGCTCGGCCGGGAGGCCCAGCTTCTCGACGAAGCGCGCAGTGTTGCCCGACACGCTCGAGAAGTAGATGAGGTGAGTCACGACACTCCTCCTCGGGGTGGTTTCAGAACTACGCGATGGCGGCTGCGAGGCCGGCGATCTTGTCGGGGCGGAAGCCGCTCCAGTGGTCTTCGTCGGTGACGACGACGGGAGCCTGCAGGTAGCCCAGGGCCTTGACCGTCTCGAGGGCCTTGTCGTCGACGGAGACGTCGAAGACCTCGTACTCGATGCCCTTGTTGTCGAGAGCGCGGTAGGTGGCCGTGCACTGGACGCAGGACGGCTTCGTGTAGACGGTGATGGCCATGTTCTCCCCTAGAAAAACGACGGTTCGCGGACCCGCGAATGCCTGCAAGGGCTTCTGCGGGGTGTGGTTGGTGCTGCGGATCGATACTACATCTAGGGGCCGACATTGGAAGGCACCACTAGATCCGGTGTTACACGGCTGTAATTACGATCGCCGGATTATCCACAGGGGGTTGTGCACAGTTGGGAGCGCTTATCCCCGGAAAATCGGCTTTCTCCACAGCCTCCTCCCCACCCCCGACACTCGAAACTGTGGATAACTCGTCGCGCCCCCATTTCGGGGGTGCGGCGTGTCGCGTGAATCGCCCCTCCGACCTTCTCGGGCATCGGCTCGAGCCGTGAGATCCGTCAACGCCTCGACACCGGACCAGGAGGCATCTAGGATGCATATACGGGTCGGTGACAAGAACGCCACGGGTGTTCTTCCCTTCGGGATAGCCGACCTTTTACCTGCCCGGAATCGACTGCCCGAGATCACCGGACCTGCTTGGCGAAGGCGAGCAAGGACACGTCGGCTGCCCAAGGAAAATGGCGGAACTCCTGCCGCGGAAGAACGACCTGCTCGAGGTGATGGCAATCCTTTCCTTGGACGACGCTCCGCTGGATAGCCCACAGCGCGTAGTCAGCCATCTGCAAGCCCGCTGACGAGGAGCTCCGCCAGATATGCGGTCGCATATCCCGCTTGTCGGCGAACTGCGCGCACACATCCGCGAGGGCATTCCATACCGCTTCCTGCCTGGCCCCCATGTCAATGTGGGCTGCGACCACATGCACCGTGTCGCCCGGTGCAGACAAACGGGGAACCGCGGCCTTGAGGTGCACGTAGAGCGTGTATTTATAGAGCCAGATCTTGGGACGTTCGCGCACCCGAGGGAATGCATTCGACTTGGCCATGAACGTCGACGCGAATCGGACATCGGTGCGACCCAGACCTCAAAGAAGGCCTGCCTGGTGCCGGGAGAATCGTTGTAGGCGTGAAAGCCGGCCGTAAGTGCTTCTCGGGACGCTCGCGCCAGGACAGACTCTTCAAGGAATTGTGCTTGAGACCCTCGAATCGAGGCGCTGCCGAACGCGAAGTACGGCGACTTCGATTTGGTCGGCTCGAAATCCACCGTTCCCGACTCATCGAGATAGATCCAGATCTCAGACACAACTAAGCATTCTGTGCATCAGATCAACATATCAAGGACCAAGGTGAGTCTCGCAGAGCGTGGCCCCCCTTCCGTAGACTGGTCACCTCGTGGGCGCCTATTCCAATCTTCTGAAGACGCCGGGGGTCGCGCGGATCATCGCCGCGCAGCTGACCGCCCGGTTCCCGTTCGGCATGCTCTCGCTCGCCTTCCTGCTCCACGTCGAGCACGTGACGCACTCGTACGGCGCCGCGGGGATCGTCCTCGCCGCCACGAGCGTGGGCCAGGCGATCTCGGGTCCGCTCACCAGCCGGTGGATGGGCATCTGGGGCATGCGCCCGGTGCTGCTGCTCACGCTGGCCGTCTGCTTCGCGAGCCTCATCGTCTTCGCGCTCGCCCCGCTGACACTCCCCCTGTACATGGTGGTCGGCTTCGTGGCGGGCCTGAGCGTGCCCCCGGTCCAGCCGGCCGTGCGCACGATCTACCCGAAGATGGTCAACTCGAAGCAGCTGACGCCGCTCTTCTCGCTCGACGCCTCCGCGCAGGAGATCATCTGGGTCGCCGGCCCCGTCATCACCACCTTCGTCGGCACGCAGATCGGCACGACCTACGCGATCCTGACCGCGGCCGCCTTCCTCATCGGCGGCGGCATCTGGTTCATCGCCTCGCCCGAGGTCGGCCAGGTGCGGATCCCGAAGAGCAAGCGCTCGTTCGGCAAGGTGCTGGCCCGACCGACGGTGCTTCTGTCGACGATCACCGGCTTCCTCCTGATCGGCACCTGCGCCGCCGTCGAGGCCGGCGTCATCTCGGCGTTCGGCGACGGCAGCCCGAACTCCGGCTTCGTGCTCGCCGTCTTCGCGATCGGCTCGCTCGCCGGCGGCCTCCTGCTCGGCCATCTCCCGGTCGGTCCGTGGTCGCTGCCGATCCGCATGGTGATCGTGTTCGCGGGCATCGCGCTCACGATCTTCATACCGACGTCGTTCGTCTGGCTGTGCGTGACCCTGCTCATCGCCGGCGTCGGCATCGCGCCCGCCCTGGCCGTGATGTTCGCGATCATCTCGTCGAGCGTGCGCTTCAGCGACACGGCCGAGGCCTACGGCTGGGCCGGTACCGGCCAGCTCATCGGAGCGGCGATCGGCTCCGCCATCGCCGGCGCCCTGATCGACCAGACGGGCACCGTCGGCGGGCTCTACGTCGCTGCGGGCTTCGCGCTGCTGGGCGTCCTCGTGCCCACGCTCTTCCAGCGCGTGCTGCCCGACCTCCGCGGCACGGATGCCGGGCCCCTCGCCGACACGGAGCCGGTGCCGATCCAGGCGAGCTGACGTCGCGTCGGCGATAATCGACACATGGCGAACGACGTGGTCCCTCGGATCCGACTCAACGACGGCAACTCGATCCCGCAGCTCGGGCTGGGGGTCTACAAGGTCGACGACGACACCGCCGAGCGGACGGTCGCCACGGCCCTCGACGCCGGCTACCGCCACCTCGACACGGCCGAGTACTACGCGAACGAAGCCGGCGTGGGCCGCGCCCTGGCAGCCTCGGGCCTCCCTCGCGACGACGTCTACGTCACCACCAAGGTGTGGAACGACCAGCAGGGCTTCGACTCGACCCTCCACTCGTTCGACCGTAGCCTCGAGAAGCTCGGCGTCGACTTCGTCGACCTCTACCTGATCCACTGGCCGGCACCACGTCAGGACCTGTACGTCGAGACGTACCGCGCCCTCGAGCGCATCCGCGAGGAGGGACGAGCCCGCTCGATCGGCGTCTCGAACTTCCAGGTGCATCACCTCGAGCGCCTCCTCGGCGAGACCGACGTCGTGCCCGTGCTGAACCAGATCGAGGTGCAGCCGTGGCTGCAGCAGACCGAGCTTCGGGCCTTCGGTGACGCCCGCCACATCGCGACGGAGGCGTGGTCGCCGCTGGCGCGCGGGCGGATCCTCGACGAGCCCCTCCTCACCGGCCTCGCCGAGAAGCACGGCGTCTCGACCGCTCAGCTCGTGGTCCGCTGGCACCTCCAGTCGGGGCTCGTGGTGATACCGAAGTCGGTGACGCCGTCGCGCATCGCCGAGAATCTCGACGTGTTCGGGTTCGAGCTCTCCGACGACGAGATGGCGACGATCGCGGGTCTCGACTCGGGCGAGCGCGTCGGGTCGCACCCGGACGAGGTGGGCTAGCCGGTCGACGGCGCTGCCCTCTGATCGGAGCATCGGCTCGAGCCCGGTACCGTTGTGGGGCACCCCGAGAGCTAGGAGCACCATGACGATCAGAGCCGCCGCAGACGGATCCGCCCTCGGCAACCCCGGGCCCGCCGGCTGGGCCTGGTACGTCGACGACGAGCGCTGGGCGGCCGGCGGCTGGCCGCGCAACACCAACAACGTGGGCGAGCTCACGGCCGTGCTGGAGCTGCTGCGGGCGACGGCCGATGAAGACGACGACCTGCTGATCCTGTGCGACAGCCAGTACGCCATCAAGGCGTGCACCGAGTGGCTCACCGGCTGGAAGCGCAAAGGCTGGCGCAAGGCCGACGGCAAGCCGGTGATGAACGTCGAGATCATCAAGGAGCTCGACGAGGCTCTGCAGGGTCGACGGGTGAAGTTCGAGTGGGTGCGCGGGCACGTGGGCCACGTCATGAACGAGGCCGCCGACATCCGGGCACGGACGGCCGCCGAGGCGTTCCAGCGCAAGACCGCCGTGCCGCACGGACCCGGCTGGCCCGACAAGCCCGTGACGACGGTCAGCGACGCTGCCGCCGTCGACCCGGCGCCGCCCGCGACGCTCTTCTAGGCGCCGACCGGCCCGACGGCCGTGACCCGCAGCACCGCCTGGCCCTGCTCGTTCGACTCCGCCAGGTCGACGGTGCCCGAGATGCCCCAGTCGTGGTCGCCCTCGGGGTCGTCGAGGATCTGCCGCACGGTCCATGCGGTCGCGCCCTCGTCGATGACCAGGAGGGACGCGCCTCGAGCGGCCGGGCCTGTTCCGATCGTGTCGTACTCGTCGTAGTAGCGGTCGAGGGCCGCGCCCCACGCGTCGGCGTCGAAGCCGGCGGCAGCGTCGAGCTCGCCCAGTGCATCGGCGTCGTCGCGGGCCGCGAGCTGCACGCGACGGAACAGCTCGTTGCGCACGAGCACTGTGAAGGCCCGGTGGTTGGCCGTGAGCGTGCGGAGGGTGGGCGGCACGATGGCGTCGTGCGAGGCGACCTCGGTCGGATTGACCATCTCCTCCCACTCGTCGAGCAGCGACGAGTCGACCTGCCGCACCAGCTCGCCGAGCCACTCGATGATGTCGAGCAGCTCGTCGGTCTTGGCCTCGTTCGGGATCGTCTGGCGCAGCGCCCGGTAGGCGTCGGAGAGATAGCGCAGGACGAGCCCCTCCGAGCGCGCCAGCCCGTAGAAGTTCACGTAGTCGCCGAATGTCATGGCGCGCTCGAACAGATCGCGAACGACGGCCTTGGGCGACAGCTCGAAGTCGCCGATCCACGGCTGCGAAGCCTTGTACGTCTCGAACAGGGCGCCGAGCAGCTCGTCGAGCGGCTTTGGCCAGGTGACCTCCTCGAGCAGCTCCATGCGCTCCTCGTACTCGATGCCCTCCTGCTTCATCGCGGCGACCGCCTCGCCCCGCGCCTTGAACTGCTGCTGCGACAGGATCGGCCGCGGGTCGTCGAGGGTGGACTCGACGACGGACACCATGTCGAGCGCGTAGGTGTCGGACTCGGGGTCGAGCACCTCGAAGGCGGCGAGCGCGAACGGAGACAGCGGCTGGTTGAGGGCGAAGTTGGGCTGCAGGTCGACGGTGAGGCGGATGGTGGGGCTGCCCGTTCCTGCGGGATCGGGGATCTGCTCGACCACCCCCGACTCGCGGAGGCTGCGGTACAGCGAGATGGCCTGCCGGGCCAGCGCGTACTTCTGAGTGCGCGTCGAGTGGTTCTCGAACACGAGCGAGCGCACGTTGGCGAAGACGTCGCCGCCGCGCGCGATCACGTTCAGCATCATCGCGTGCGTGATCTGCATGCTCGACGACAGGGGCTCCGGCTCGGCCTCGACGAGCTTGAAGAACGACGGCTCGCCCCACGAGACGAAGCCCTCGGGCGCCTTCTTGCGCACGATCTTGCGCTTCTTCTTGGCGTCGTCGCCGGCCTTCTTGATCTGCTGCAGGTTGTCGATCTCGTGCTCGGGAGCCTGCAGGGTGACAGTGCCGGCCGTGTCGTAGCCCGCACGCCCCGCGCGACCGGCGACCTGGTGGAACTCCCGCGCGCTCAGCTGGCGCATGCGCGTGCCGTCGAACTTGGTGAGCGCCGTGAGCAGCACGGTGCGGATCGGCACGTTGATGCCCACGCCGAGCGTGTCGGTGCCGCAGATCACCCGCAGGAGCCCGCGCTGGGCGAGCTGCTCGACGAGGCGGCGGTACTTCGGGAGCATGCCCGCGTGGTGGACGCCGATCCCTGCCCGCACCAGGCGGTTAAGGGTCTTGCCGAAGCTGGTCGAGAAGCGGAACCCCGCGATCAGCTCGGCGATCTCGTCGCGCTGCTCGCGCGTGGCGACCTTGATGCTCGACAGCGCCTGCGCCCGTTCGAGCGCTGCGGCCTGCGAGAAGTGCACGACGTAGATCGGGGCCTCGCCGGTCGACAGCAGCTCCTCGACCGTCTCGTGCACCGGGGTGGTCGCGTAGAAGTAGTGCAGCGGCACCGGTCGCTCGACCCCGGTGACCAGGGCGACCGGCCGACCCGTCCGTCGGCCGAGGTCGTCGCTGATGGCCTCGACGTTGCCCAACGTGGCCGACATGAGCAGGAACTGGACCTCCGGCAGCAGAAGCAGCGGGACCTGCCACGCCCACCCGCGGCTCGGGTCGGCGTAGAAGTGGAACTCGTCCATGACGACCTGCCCCACCTCGGCGGCCGGGCCGTGGCGCAGAGCCAGGTTGGCGAGGATCTCGGCCGTGCAGCAGATGATCGGGGCGTCGGAGTTGACCGACGAGTCGCCGGTGACCATGCCGACGTTCTCCGGGCCGAAGAGGTCGACGAGCTGAAAGAACTTCTCGCTCACCAGGGCCTTGATCGGTGCCGTGTAGTAGCTGCGCTTGCCCGTGGCCAGGGCGACGAAGTGCGCGCCGGCCGCGACGAGCGACTTGCCGGTTCCGGTCGGGGTCGAGAGGATCACCGAGGCGCCCGACACGAGCTCGATCATGGCCTCGTCTTGGGCGGGGTAGAGGGGGCGGCCCGACGACTCGGCCCAGGTGGCGAAGTCCATGTAGACGGTGTCGGCGTCGAACTCGCCGTCGCCCTTGGTGTCGTTCGGCCCGTAGTACTGGGACAGCAGCGCGGCAAGGGGGTACGTCGGCATGATCCCCCTATCCTCGCAGGCCTACTCGGAGCGCGCGGCGCCAGCCGCCTCTTCAGCACGAGAGATCCCTCGGTCGGACGGTGCCGAGGGCACGGATCTCACGAGCGGCAGCGTCGGCGGCCGACCCCGCGGCAAAGCCGCCGAGGCAATACAGAGGGATGCGCCCCCTGCTCGACGAAACAAGTTTCGGAACGGAGGGCGCATCGCACGCCCCTGGTGATGCCATGCGAGCGGAATCGGATCAGGTGACTGCCGCGCACATGGAGCCAGATGGTGGACGTGTTGCCTCGGTAACCAGCCGAGAGCTTTATCAACCTATATGCCAACGCATGCGAAGTGCGGGTGAAAACCGGGTGATAGACAACTCGGTCCACGGGCATAACTGCCTACGCGGGGTACGTAATTCGTCATTCGGGGCACAGGATCGATCTTCTCGTGCTCTACCCGGTGGTCGTCGAACCACGGGAGCACGCCTCCGCTACGGTGAAGACGATGCCGCGGTACCCACCGCACTCCCCCACCGAGCTCGAAGGACCGACAATGCCGTCACCCGAAAACCCCGTCCGCGTCGCCGTCACCGGAGGCTCCGGCAAGCTCGGCCGCGCTGTCGTGCGCGACCTCGCCGAGCACGGCTACGACGTCGTCCTGCTCGATCGCATCCCGTCGCCCGAGCCGGTCCCCGGCGTGCAGTTCACTCGGGTCGACCTGACCGACTTCGGCCAGGTGCTGCAGTCGCTCACCGCGATCGACGACCGGTACGACCACGTCGACGCCGTCGTGCACCTGGGGGCGATCCCCGCGCCGGGGCAGGTGCCGAACGCCGCGCTGTTCACCAACAACGTGACCTCGTCGTACAACGTGTTCGCCGCAGCCAAGGCCGCGGGTATCCGCAATGTCGTCTGGGCGTCGAGCGAGACCCTGCTGGGGCTGCCGTTCGAGGTCGACCCGCCGTACATCCCCGTCGACGAGAAGTACGCCGTTCGCCCCGAGTCGTCGTACTCGCTCGGCAAGGCCGTCGACGAGGAGATGGCCCGACACTTCACCCGCTGGGACCCTCAGCTCAAGATGTTCGGCCTCCGCTTCTCGAACGTGATGGACGACGGCGACTACGGCGCGTTCCCGTTCGACGACGACGCCGCGTCGCGGTCGTTCAACCTCTGGTCGTACATCGACGCCCGCGATGGCGCGCTGGCCGTCCGTCTCGCCCTGGAGTCCGACCTGACCGGGTTCGAGGCCTTCGTCATCGCCGCGTCGGACACCGTGATGACGACGGACACCGCCGTGCTGGCCGAGGAGTTCCTCCCCCACGTCGAGCGCCGCGCGTCGATCGAGGGCACCATGCCGCTGCTGTCGAGCGACAAGGCCCGCGACCTGCTCGGCTTCGTGCCGCAGTTCTCCTGGCGCGGCTGGGGGGAGCGGGTCGGCCGCTAGGCCGCCCCGCCCTGAGGCGCGTCACAACCGCAGCATGCCCGTCGCGACGAGCTCGCGCACCTGAGGCAGGAGCTCGGCCCGCAGGTCGGCCTCGGGTGCGTCGAGCAGCTGCGCCAACGCACCCACGATGGCCCCGACGCTCAGGTCGCCGTCGCAGGCGCCGACGAGCGCGCTGAGCGCCGTGCCCGAGTCGACCGAGCGCGCGAACCCGCCGCCCTGCTTGAGGGTGATCACCGTCGGGTCGTCGTTGCCCGGCCAGTAGTGGCGCTCCTCGGTGACGTCGCCGGCGACGCGCAGTGCCGCGGCTGCCAGGGCGTCGTCGGGGAGGTCGCGGAGGGCGTCCTGGGCGGCCAGACACTCCAGGATGTGCGGCGCGAGGCCGGCGGCGACGGGGGCGAGGAGCCGTTCGATGCGCGGTGGGGCGGCGGCGTGGAGTTCCTGCGGTCGTCTGAGGGTGATGTAGCCGAACCCGATCTCGCTGACGCCCCGCTCGTCGAAGTCGTCGAGCCATGCGCCGTAGAGCCGCTCGAAGTCGGGCGTACCCGGACGCGTGCCGCCGTCGCGGATCCACGTCTCGGCATACGCCGCAGGGTCTTGAGTCTCTCGCTCGACCGCCCAGACGTCGACGGGCACGCCGCCCTGCTCCGCCCAGTCGGCCACCGAGTACGCACCCCGCTTCGCCCCCTGCCCCGTCTCCCAGTTGCCCAGGAACTGGCCCACCCCGCCCGGCGTCAGGTGGCGCCCCGCCTCGGCCACCACGCGCGCCACGAGGGCGTCGCCGACCATGCCGCCGTCGCGGTACTCGTAGGCGGGCACGCCCTCGGTGCGCGGCGTGATGACGAACGGGGGGTTCGACACGATGTGGTCGAACGTCTCGCCGGCGACCGGCTCGAACAGGCTGCCGAGGCGGAACTCGATCCCGTCGACCAGGTTGAGCTCGGCGTTGAAGGCCGCGAAGTCGAGGGCACGCTGCGAGATGTCGGTGGCGACCACGTGACGGGCGTGGCGGGCCGAGTGCAGCGCCTGGATGCCGCAGCCGGTGCCGAGGTCGAGGGCCCGGTCGACCGGGCGCGGGATCATGAGCGAGCTCAGGGTGGCCGAGGCGCCGCCGATGCCCAGCACGTGGTCTTCGCGCAGGGGCCCCTGCAGGGCGAGCTCGCCGAGGTCGGAGGCGATCCACCAGTTGGCCTCGCCTGCGGAGTCGGTGAACGAGTAGGGCCGGAGGTCGACCAGTGCGCGAACCCGACGGTCGTCGTCGGCGGCGACGAGGCCGAGCTCGGTGGCTCCTGCCAGCCCCAGCTCGGGGAGGGCTGCCGCCACGTCGGCGGCGGGCTGCGGGTACCCGAGAACGAAGAGCAGGGCCAGCGTGTCGGATCGGCGCTCGGCCTCCGACGCGGGCGTGCGGCTCGCGAGGGCCCGGCGGGCAGCCACGCGCTCGCCCCGGAACAGCGCCGCGCCGCCCGACGCACCCCAGGCTCCGGCGCCGCTCAGGCGGGCGACGGTGAAGAGCGACGAGCCGAGGTCGGATCGGAGGCGGGCGAGCAGGGCAGGGCGCGAAGCGGGAGGCACGCGACCATCCTGCCGCACGGCGGGCCGGGGCCCGGGCTTTCGTCTGGAGCCGCTTTCCCTGGGCGTGAATTCACGCCCAGGGAAAGTCTCTCCAGACCACTTCACCGTCCGGCGACTTCACGTGTGGTCGAGGTCATGCGCGACCGCTTCAGGCTCGCGTGGAGTCACGCCGAGCGAGGTCACTCAGACGGCACCAGGCGACCCCGGAGGAACGGCAGCAGCGGCGCCCGATACCGCAGCGGCCGGCCGTCGACGGCGATCTCGGCGGCGCCGAACCGCCACACCCGGTTGAAGAGGTAGACGCCCACGATGGCCCCGGACTCCACCTGCCACGTACCGGTGCCCCACTGCGCAGGATGCCCCCGCCCGCCGACGACCACGGTCGGCTTCGGGAACCAGCCCACGGGCGGCTTGGTCAAGGTGAGCTCGATGCGAGCGGCGTCTGCGGCGGTCACCGGCTCAGGCTACCGGCCACGCGATCGGTCGACCGCACCGGGATCAGGTGACCGGCGCGCCGACCTTCGCGACGAACTCGTGCACGACGGACGTGAAGCGCTCGGGGATGTCGTCGGCGACGTCGATGCCCTCGTCGCCGAAGCCGTACAGCTCGACGCTGGGCGGCGCGACCTCGAACGCCGAGCGGGTGTCGGCGTCGAGCATCTCGCGGTCGCCGGTGAGGAAGAGCACCCGCACGGTCACGGCGTCGAGGAGGGCGCGGTGGTCGGCACGGCCGACGGCGTTGTGCCCGTCGGGGCGGTGGTGCCCGGCGACGACGTACTCCATCAGCGAGCGGGCCATGACCCAGCCGTCATTACCCGGCGTCGCCCACCTCTTGCGGCGGTGCCACCAGTCGGCGACATCGTCGACGTAGGTGTCGTCGAAGACCGGCGGCGGCTCGCTCGCGAGGAGGGCGGCGTGCTCCGGGTCGACCATGGCGTAGCCCCAGACGGCGACGGCCGAGACCCGCGACGGGTCGGCGACCGACATGGCGACGCCGACCGACGAGCCGGTGTGGTGTCCGACGATCGCGACCCGGACGACGCCGAGCTGGTCGAGGGCGGCGAAGAGGGCGGCGGCGTAGTCCTCGAGCTCCGGGGCCGTCGGCATCGGATCGGACATCCCGTACCCGGGCAGGTCGACGGCGATGACTCGGTAGCCGCGATCTGCGAACCGCGGGATCACCGCCTCCCACATCTGCGACGAGCTCGGCACCTGGTGGATCAGCAGCAGGGCGGGGCCGTCATCCGGGCCGGAGAGCCGGACGTGAAGCTGCCCGTGCTCGAGGTCGACGTAGTGCTTCGTGACCGTCGGTGTCGTCATGTCTTCGACGCTAAGCCCGGCGCATTTCGCCCCGGCTCGTCGAACGTTGCCGCTTCGTTACGCCGGCGCCCAGACGAGCACCGACGCCTAGGAGAAGCACGTCCAGGACCACCACGCAAAATGGCCCTCCCGAGAGGGAGAGCCATTTGCATCGTGGAGCCTAGGGGATTCGAACCCCTGACCTTCTCATTGCGAACGAGACGCGCTACCAACTGCGCCAAGGCCCCCAACTGCTTTTCAACGATATCAGACCGTCGGGATCGCTCGTGACACCACGGGCTGTCGTCGTCAGACGGCGCGGCGGCGGCGAAGCACCTCATCGAGCCGGAGCTCTTCGAGAGCCTCCTCGTCGACGTAGCCCATGCGGGCGAAGGGGCTCGAGGGGGCGGGCGGCTCCACGGGCGCGGGGGCCGGCGCAGGGGCGGCCCGGACGACGGGAGCGGCAGGCGCAGCGGGCTCGCGGTGGCTCTGCAGGGCCGCCTCGGCCCGGGCGACCTCGCGGAGCGCCTCGCGCTGGGCCTCGAGGCGCGCGGCCTCCTGGCCCTGGCGGACCTGCTCGGCGGCGGCCTCGCGAAGGGCCTCGGCATCGGCGGACGTCGTCGGCGACCCGGCGACGGCGGAGGAGCGTGCCAGCGCGCGACCGGCGCCACGGCGCATGTACAGCGGGCGCGGAAGCGGCACGGGCGTCCACTCGCGTTCAGCCGCGATCGGCGACTCGGCGGCGGGAGCCTCGACGGTCTGCCGTGGCGCGAAGTCCTGGAAGGGCTGGGCGACGGGAACCGCGTCGCTGACCCCCGGGGCGGCGATCGTCCGGCGGGCGCGGGCCCGCGAGACCTGGGCGAGCTGGCCGAGGACGAGGAGGGAGCCGGCGGTGGCCAGAGTTCCTGCGACCATCAGCGGCCACGCCGAGGCGATCTGCACCGCACCCGCGACGACGGCTACGAGGCCGAGCACGAGCAGGAGGGTGGTGGCGAGACGGGTGCGCCGGAGCCGACGCGCGGCCAGGGCGGGGTCGCTGTCGGCGGCGCGCAGGGCAGGACCGGTGGCGGCGAGCTCGCGGGTGATGGCCCGCTGCCGGGCGGCCTCGTGAGCACGGCGGATAGCCTCGCGCTTGGCCTCCTCGGTGCGGAGGATGCGCTGGGCCGTGGCGACGGACTTCGCGTTGGCCTCGACCTGGAACTCCTCGGGCACCTCGGCGGTCTGCGCGAGGATGCGGAGCGTCTGCTGGAGGCGGATCGCGTTGCGCTCGGTCGCGAGGTACTGCTGACGACGGGCCCATGACGGGATCAGGTAGACGAGCCAGAGCACGGCGACCAGCCCGAGGACGATGCCTCCACCCCATGACCCGATTCCCATGTGGGACAGGGTAGGAGCCACTCGCCTCCGACCCGCGGCTATCGCGGGGTGTGTTGGCTTTCTTCGAGCGCGGACGGCGGGACGCTGCCCTGGCCGGGCGGCACACGGCCTTCGTGCCAGCGGCGCAGGACGCCCTCGGGCACCTCCTCGGCCACGAGCGCGAAGCAGAAGTGGTCGCGCCAGTCGCCGTTGATGTGGATGTAGCGGCGACGGAGGCCCTCGTACCGGAACCCGAGCTTCTCGACGACTCGGAGGCTGGGGTGGTTCTCAGGCCGGATGCAGATCTCCATGCGGTGGAGACCCAGGCGCTGGAAGCAGTGGTCGGTCGCGAGGGCGACGGCCGTCGGGGTCGCATCGTTGCCGGCGGCCTGCTGGGTGACCCAGTAGCCGATGGTGGCCGAGGCGAGAGACCCGTAGGTGATCCCCGAGACGTTCAGCTGCCCGACGAACTGCTGGTCGAGCTCGATCGCGAACGGGAGGCCGAGCCCCGCGCGCGCATTGGTCTGCAGCGAGCGGATGCTCGATCTCACGTCGATCGTGGTGAAGCCGTGGGGGTTGGTGGCCTCCCACTGCCGGAGCCAGGAGCGGTTGGCCGCGAGGGCACGATCGAGATCGCGCGTGTCACGCAGCCGCAGGGGTCGGATGCCGACCCGCCCCGACACCAGCGTGGGGATGGTGGTCACTTGTGATTGCCAACTTCAGGAAGGGTGGACGGCCCTGCGATCGCGCAGGGCCGCTACGGCTACTTCTCCAGGCCCGAGGCGAACTCGAGGATCCACGCCTTCAGGTCTTCGCCGAGGTCCTCGCGGTCGCTGGCGAGCTGGATGATCGCCTTGATGTAGTCGAGTTTGTCACCCGTGTCGTATCGGCGTCCACGGAAGACGACTCCGTACACGCCGCCGGTCCACTCGTCGGCCGCCGCCATCTTCTCGAGGGCGTCGGTCAGCTGGATCTCGCCGCCCTTGCCGGGGGCCTGCTTCTCGAGCACGTCGAAGACCTCGGGGCGCAGCACGTAGCGGCCGATGATGGCCAGGTTCGACGGGGCCTCGCCCTGCGGGGGCTTCTCGACGAGTCCGGTGATCTTCACCACGTCGTCCTCGTCGGTCGCCTCGACCGTGGCCACGCCGTAGAGGTGGGTCATGTTGTCGGGGACCTCGAGCAGCGCGACGACGGAGGCGTTCTTCCTGCCCTGCACCTCGATCATGCGGCTGAGGAGCGGGTCGCGGGCGTCGATGATGTCGTCGCCGAGGAGCACGGCGAACGGCTCGCGGCCGACGTGCATGGAGGCGCGGAGCACGGCGTGGCCGAGGCCGAGCGGGTCGCCCTGGCGCACGTAGTGCATGTCGGCGAGGTCGGTGGACTGGTTGACCTTGGCGAGCTTCTCGTGGTCGCCCTTCTTGCGAAGGGTCTCCTCGAGCTCGGACACGTGGTCGAAGTGGTTCTCGAGGGCGTTCTTGTTACGCCCCGTGATCATGAGCACGTCGGTGAGTCCGGCCGCGACGGCCTCCTCGACCACGTACTGGATGGCCGGCTTGTCGACGACCGCGAGCATCTCCTTCGGGATGGCCTTGGTTGCGGGAAGGAATCGTGTTCCCAGCCCTGCTGCGGGAATGACGGCTTTTGAAATGGTGAATCCCATGCCGCTCAGCGTATCTATTCGTCACGTTACGTGGCGGTTAAGATTGCGGGCATGACCGATCCCGTAGGCGATGCCAAGCGCGTGCTTCGCAAGGAATTACGCTCCCGACGCCGCGCAATGACTGAATCCGAGGGGGTCTCAGCAACTGAGGCGCTCACGACGCACCTGGTCGGCTTGGCCTCCGAACTGGGGGTGTCGTCGATGGCCGCCTACCTCTCGGCGATCAACGAGCCGAACACCCGGCCCTTCCTGAACTGGGCCAACGAGCAGGGCATTCGCGTGCTCTTCCCCATCACCCGGGCCGACGGACTCCTCGACTGGGCCGTCTCGACCGACTTCGAGTCCGAGACGGAGGGGCTGTTCGGTCTGCCCGAGCCCGTCGGCGAGATCCTGAGCCCCATGGCCATCAACGACGTCGACCTCATCATCGTGCCGGCCGCCCAGATCGACCACTCCGGCATGCGGATGGGCTGGGGAAAGGGGTACTTCGACAAGACCCTCGGGTCGATGGCCCGGCGCCCGCCGGTTTATGCTGTGGTGTTCGACTCCGAGTACGTCGAGTCGGTGCCCAGCGAGCGGCACGACCAGCCCGTCGACGGCGTCGTCACCCCCTCGGCCGTCCACCGGTTCTGACCCCCTTCTCTCCCTGAGGACCCTGTGCCCACCTATAGCTACCGCTGCACCGAGTGCGGCAACGCGTTCGACATCCAGCAGTCCTTCTCCGACGACTCCCTGACCGAGTGCCCCGTCTGCGGCGGCAAGCTGCGCAAGATCTTCTCGGCCGTCGGCGTGACGTTCAATGGCTCCGGCTTCTACCGCACCGACTCGCGCGCCAAGCCGGCGGGAGGGTCGGAGTCGTCGGGCTCATCGAACTCGTCGGGCTCATCGAACTCGTCGGGCGGTTCGTCGTCGTCGGGCTCGTCTTCCGAGTCCAAGGGCGCAGGAACGTCCGGCTCCCCCTCGAGCACCCCCGCCGCCCCGGCCTCCAAGCCGTCGGGCTCGGCCTCCTCCTCCGGCGGTTCGACTTCGTCGTCCTGACACCGATACGCTCCTCGTGGTTGAGTCGACGGAGATTCGCGTCCTGATCCCCGACCCGAAGGAGCACCCGTGAAGGGCTTCAAAGAGTTCATCCTGCGCGGCAACGTCATCGACCTGGCCGTCGCCGTGGTCATCGGCGCTGCGTTCACCGCCATCGTCACCTCGCTCGTGACGAACATCTTCAACCCGCTGATCGGCGCGCTCTTCAATGCGTCGATGCTCGACGAGGCCCTCAAGGTCGACATCCCGACCGTCGCCGGCGGAAAGCCGGCGACGCTGATGTTCGGCGCGGTCATCGGCTCGGCGATCAACTTCATCATCATCGCGGCGGTCGTCTACTTCTGCCTCGTCCTGCCGGTCAACTCGCTTCTTAAGCGGGCCTTCGCGAAGCAGCAGCAGGAGGAGGGCAAGCCTCAGGACACCCCGCCGACCGACGTCGAGATCCTCAGCGAGATCCGCGACCTGCTCCGCGCGCAGAACACGTCGCTCAGCGACACGCACGGCACGCACGCCGCCGAGGTGACGCCGCCCACGGCGACCGGCACCACCGGAGTCCCCGGGATGCCGTCGGCATAGCCACGCCCCTTCGCGCCAAATGCCCCGAGGGCCATCTCGCCGCGTCCCCCGTGGGTGCGACCGTCCGCAGGACAGATCTCACGAGCGGCAGGCACTGAGGCCGAGCCCGCGGCGCCAGCCGCCAGGACTACCAGTGGGGAGGCTTGTCCGCCTTCAAGCGCTCGTCGTTGGCCGAGCTGTCGACGCGGCGGTCGGACGGCGCGGGCGTGGGGTCGGTGCCCGGGGCGGGCTGGGTCGTGACTCGGCGGCCGCGCCGGCGGAGGCCGTGGACGGCGGGGGCGGGGAGTTCCTGCGCCCCATCGCCCTCGGCAGGCCTCTCGTCGGGTGACACGGGCTCAGGCGTGGTTGACGTGCCCGCGAGCCGACACGACGGGGACGGGCTGGGCGTGCGTGGCGCCGATGCCGAGGACGTCCGCGATCCGTGTGGCGACCGCGTCGGGATCGGTGAACAGCTGGAAGGCGTGCACGCGCACGTAGTGCCAGCCGAGGCGGCGCAGGATCTCGGGTCGCTCGCGCAGCGACTCGCGGAGGCTCGACTCGACGAGGGTGGAGTCGGTCTCGATGGTGACGCAGACTCCGTCGTTGGCGCAGACGAGGCCGAGCTTGCCACGGTGCCCGAGGGCGACCGGGATGCCCTTGGCCTCGAGGCGGCGGGCCAGGTCGACGAGCATCGGGTCGGAGTCGTCGGGCACGTGCTCGGCCGACGTGCGCACCTGGACCTCGGTCAGGATCTCGGCGAGGGCGACGGTTCCGTGGCCCATGCGCCCGGCGTCGATGTCGCTCGGCTGGAAGCAGGTGACGATGACCATCGACCGGCGGGCCCGCGTCATGGCGACGGCGAGGAGCCGTTCGCCGCCGGGCTGGCCGAGCGAGCCGAAGTCGCTGAGCACGCGGCCGTGCGGGGTGCGGCCGTAGCCGATCGAGAAGATCACGTGGTCGCGGCTCTGGGCGACGCTCTGCTCGAGGGTCGCGATCGTGAACGGCTCGCGGCGCTCTCCGATGACGAACTCCGTCAGGTCTTTGTGACCCGAGATCGCCGACAGCACGGCCTGCTGCACCCGGATGGCGTGCTTGGCGCTGGCGGTGATGACCATGAGCGACTCGGCAGGGCGCGTGCGGGCGTGATCGACGACGAGGGCGACGACGCGGTCGACCTCGGCTTCGACGCTCTCGACGGCTCCGGACTCGGGGTCGGGCACGGCGGTACCGCCGCTGACGTAGTCGAGCGAGATGCTGCCGTGGCCGAGAAAGCTGCCGGCCCAGGGAAGCGACTCGATGCGTCCGCCGTAGAAGCGGCGGTTGACGAGCTCGGCGAGGTCTTCGCCGCCGGCGCGGTAGCTGCGGGTGAGCGACAGCGTGGGCAGCAGGGTCGAGAGGCGGGCGAGCGCCGATTCTTCGTGGAGGCGCTCGAGTCGCGACTCGGCGGTGGCGACGGCGTCGAAGTCGTCGGCCGAGTCGGCGGCGTGCGGCTTGCGCGCCACGGGAGCCTCGTCGACGAACGGCGGGATCGCGATCGAGAAGTCGGAGGGCGTCTCGGTCACCGGGTCGCCGAAGGCCACCGTCTGCCGGCCGCGGCGGATGGCCCCGACGTTCTCGGCCAGGGTCGTGGCTCCGGCGTCGACCAGGATCACCGTGTCGAACGGGACCGTGTCGGCGATGCGGTGCACCTCGTACGGCGACGCCAGCCAGACCGGCGCGACCGAGCGCGCGAGGTGCGGCGCGGCGTCCTGCAGCAGGCGGCTGGTGACGTGGTCGTGTCGCAGGAGCTGCTTGAGCTGGGTGGCCTCCTCGGGCCAGTCGACCAGGCCGAGCTTCCAGTTCTCGGCGAGCTGCCACCCGAGCTGCTGCGCGCTGCCGGCGGCGTGGGCCTCGTCGACCAGACGGAAGTCGGCCTCGAGGCGGTCGAGCATCGCGGTGTTGGCGCCGAGCAGGGCCCGGTCGGCCTCGAGCAGCGACTCGAGGGCGGAGCGCCACCAGGCGAGCTCGAGCTCGGCCGCGACCTGCGTCTCGGGCACGTGGCGGTTGGCGAGGTCGGTGACGAGCGGCGCGAGCTCCAGGTCGCGGAGCGTCGTCATGAGCTCCGTGCGCTCCTGCAGGTTGTTCAGAACGTCGCTGTCGGCGGCGAGCACCTCGAGCTTCTGACGCAGCTCGTCGATGCCGATGGCCTCGAGCAGGTCCTCTCCGGAGAGGCCGAGCGGCTTGTCGAGCTGGGCGAGATTGTCGGCGACGTGCTTGTAGAGCGCGATGGTGTCGGTGACGCCGGTCGGCACCTCGGGCGGCGTGCCCGCGGCGACGTAGCGCTGCCAGAGGATCCGCTGCTGCTGCACCTTCTGGAGGGCCTCGTGGAGGTCGGGCACGTGCATTCCCGGGCGGACGTACTCGCGGGCGAGCTTCTTGAGGCGTCGCCGATCGCCGCCCGACATCCGGTCGGACGACGTGCGGCCGCTGGTCGCCTCGATCAGCTCGGTGACGCTTCGCTCGAAGACCACGGGCAGGAACTTGTCGAGAGTGTCGCGCACGTCGGCCAGCAGTCGCAGGTAGATGCCGAGCTCGTGGATGCTGACGTAGGGCCGCATCCGCGTCGACCCGACGACCTCGTTGGCGCGCTCGAGCAGGTGCGGCACGTCGCGGTGGTAGAGGTTCTTAGCGAGCTGGTGCGCCTGCCCGGCCGTGACTCCGCCGGAGCTGCCGTCGTCGAAGCGCGCGCCGTACCAGGGCGAGTCGCCCGGTCCGTACAGGAACTCGCCGAGGTTCGCCGCACCCACCATGGTCTCGGCGACCCGGCCTCGGCCCTCCACCATCGACTCCACGCTGTGGCGGCTCAGGCGCGCGGTCGTGGCCGGCGCCGCGGGCAGGAGCGCGAGGCGCGCGAGCTCCGTGAGGCAGTCCAGCACCGAGACGCCGAGCACGGGGTCCTGGCGCGAGAGGGCGCCGCGGTAGTCGACGAGCACGCGGCGAAGGCGCACGAGGGCGTCGTCGACCTCGGCCATGCCGGCCTGCTTCGCCTTCTCGTTGCGGCCGATGGCGCGGATCACGTCGCGACGGAGCGTGGCCGGCGACACGGCGACGCCCGGCAGGCCGATCTCGGTGAGGCGCGAGCCGATGCCGCGCAGGGTGGCGCGGCGGGCGCTGACCACGAGCACGCGCTTGTTCTGCGCGACGAGCGTGCCGATGGTGTTGACGATGGTCTGGGTGCCGCCGGTGCCGGGCAGCGTCTTCACGACAACGGAGTTGCCGGCGGTGATCTGCGCGACCACGCTCTCCTGCTCGGGGTCGGCGTCGAGCAGGAGCGTGTCGGTCTCGGGGCTGCGTTCGTCCTGCGGCGTCGGCGAGACGGGGCGGTACGACGAGCGGATCTGCTGCTGCGCGCTCGGGTTGCCGGCGAGCGCGTCGAGCACGGGGTGGCTGAGCTCGCGGGCGTCCTCGACCATGAGGTCGGCGACGGCGGCGAACGACGAGACGACCAGGCGGGGCTGCACGGTGAAGTCGTCGATGTGGGCGGTGAGGCCTCGGAGGCGGTCGATGACCGGGTTCGGCGTGAACGAGCCCTCGCGGTCGGCGAGCGCGACGAACGCTCCGGCGTCGAGCGAGATGCCGAACTGGTCGTGGAGCGCGTCGGCCAGCGCCGGGTTGAGGAACGGCGAGCCGAGCAGCTTGACCTCGAAGTCGCGGCCGGATCGGCGGATCGCGAGCGGACGCAGGAGCAGCGGGGCCCGGTACGACTCCCCCGCGAACACCCACTGCGCGATGCCGATGGCGAGGTGCACCGAGTCGATGCCGCGGACGGTGGAGAGCTCGAGCCCCTTCGCCGCGATCTCGCCGGCGGCGACGCGGGCGGAGCGGAGCGCGAGGTCGTCGCGGATCAGGCTCGACAGGAAGGTCTTCTTGCCGGTGATGAACTGGGCGAGGCCGCCGGGGTGCGTCGTGCTCAGCTCGATGCGGGTGCGCGGGGAGTCGCGGAAGTGGAGGAGCGTGGACTCGCCGCCGACGTCGGCGAGGCGCGACCGCCAGGAGTCCCACGTGGGCTGGGCGACATTGCCGACCGACAGCGTCGGGTCGCCGAGGCTCAGGGTGTGGGGCATCGTGGCAGGACCAGCGGACGGCGCACCGGACTCTTCTCCGTCGCCGCCATCCTGCTCACTGTCAGCACGCCACACACCTCGACCTTAAGGCGTCGCGCTGGGGAATGCCGGGAGGACGGGCGGGTTTCTGCCAGGCCGAGCCCGACGAGTGCCCGACGGTGATCGTTTACATATCGGTTCGTAGGCTAATATGCGCATATAAACCCGACTTCGCCCCGTACATGTAGATGACTTGGAGTCCCGTGCCGTTCGAACAGAAGTACACGCCGGAGACGCGCGAGGCTTCGCTGGCCCGCGTGCTCGAGCGCCGCGAGGCCGAGCCGGGCAACCGCGCGATCATCCGCGAGACCGCCGAGGAGTTCGAGGTCGGCGAGCAGTCGCTCCGCGGCTGGATCCGGGTCCACGAGAAGTTGACGACGCCGGAGCCCGAGGCTGCTCCGGAGGCGGCCGCCGCTGCCGACGAGCCTGCTCCCGAAGCCGTCGCCGCGCCCGAGGCGCCCGTGCGCCGCGGCCGTCCGCCGGCCAGCGCGGCTGCCGACTCCCGGGTGGCCGAGCTCGAGGCCGAGGTCGCCAAGCTCCGCCGCGATCGCGAGACTCTCAAGAGCGCTCTGGCCGTCCTGCTCTCGGAGTAGTTCTGCTCCTTCCGGTGCACCCCCGCCGGCCCTAGGCTGAGGCCAGCCGGCCACGGCGGTCGGTGAGATCGTCCGAGAGGTGCGCCATGGCCAGCAAGTTCGTCCTCACCAGATCCGACTCCGGCGCGTTCCACTTCACCCTCGTGGCCTCCAACGGCGAGGTCATCGCGTCCTCAGAGATGTACTCGACGAAGGGCGGCGCTCAGAACGGCATCGACTCGGTACGCCGGGCGGCCGCCGACGCCATCGTCGACGACCAGACCGGGTCGAACTGAGCGGCTTCTGACCGCTGACTCTCGACGCCGAAGGACGCCTGCGCCACTCGAGCTCCCGCAGCGCTACCGTCGGGGCATGGCGTCGCCCTACGAGATGGTCCTGGGAGCCGAGCTCGGTGCGCTGCACCCGCTGCTGCGGGCGTACTTCGGCGCGATCCCGGACGGGTCCGTCGGGCGCGGCCACGGGGTGTTCGACGCCGTCGGGACGCCGCGGCGGTGGCTGTGGCCCGTGCTGGCGCTGCTCGGCCTCGAGGGCGTCGCCTTCCCGGTCTGGGCGACGGACGTCCCGTTCGACGTCGAGAACCGGCCGATCCGCCTGGCCGACGGCACGATCGGGGTGGCTGCCGTGCGGACGTTCCACCTGCCCGGCCGCACGCGGCGCATGGTCGACGCGATCACGGCCGAGGCGCGTGGGCTCGTCGACCACCTCGGCCCGCACGGCCTGGTGAGTGCCGACCTGGAGGCCGGCGTGCGGGATGGCGCGCTGACGATGCGCAGCGTCGGCGTGGGGGTCGGAGGCGGGCGCGCGCGCCTCGAGTTCCTGCGCCCTCTTGCACCGAGGGTGGTGCTGACCGAGCGCTTCGACGACGACCGCGAGCAGCAGCACGTGTCGATCGTGCTGACGATGCCGATCATCGGAAAGATCTACGAGTACAGCGGGTATTTCGAGTACGCCGTGGTACCGGAAACGTCATAGCAACGGGGGATCTATTTACATGAGCACATATCGAGAACGTATCGTCATCGCGGGCGCTTCGGGCTTCATCGGGCGGCACCTCGCCGAGGTGTACCGCAGCCGCGGCGCCGACGTGAAGCTGATCGGCCGATCCGGTCCGGATGCGCGCTGGGGCGACACGGCGGCCATCACGCGGCTCGTCGACGGCGCCGACCTCGTCGTCAACATGGCCGGCAAGAGCGTCAACTGCCGGTACGACGAGGCGAACCGGAGCGAGATCCTGCGGTCGCGGATCGACACCACCCTCGAGCTCGCTGAGGCGATCCGCGCCGCCGCCACGCCTCCGCCCCTCTGGCTGAACTCGTCGACCGCCACGATCTACCGCCACGCCGAAGACCGCCCCATGACCGAGGCGACCGGAGACATCGGATCAGGCTTCTCGGTGTCGATCGCCACGACCTGGGAGTCCGCGTTCTTCTCGGGCGACCTGCCGGGCACCAGACGCGTCGCCCTGCGCATGGCCATCGTGCTCGGCGACGGCAGCGCGCTCGTGCCCCTGATCAACCTCGCCCGGTTCGGCCTCGGCGGCCCGCAGATCGACGGCCGCTGGCCGGCGTCGGCGGCGCGGACGACGGCCGGCACCTACCACGCGTTCGGCGCGAGCCGGGGCCGCCAGAAGTTCAGCTGGGTTCACATCGACGACGTCGTCGGGAGCATCGACTTCGTTCGCGACCACGCCGACATCGACGGGGTCGTCAACGTGTCGTCGCCGAACCCGAGCGACAACCGCTCGATGATGCGCGATCTCCGCCACGCGCTGGGCGTGCGCCTCGGCCTGCCGGCGACGCGATGGATGCTGGAACTCGGGTCTGCCGCGATCCGCACCGAGGTGGAGCTCGTGCTGAAGAGCCGGTGGGTCGTCCCGGAGAGGCTTCAGCAGGCCGGGTACCGGTTCGAGTACCCGTACCTCGACGTGGCGCTCAAGGCGATCGTCGCGGAGCGGGGGGCGGCTTCGTAGGGGTCGCGGGTCGCGCGCCGGGCCCCGAGTCGCGAGGTGGCCCTCGCCGTCGGGTCCGAGCCGCCGGCGCGACGCCCAGGGCCATCTCGTGGAGTCGGGGCGGTGCGGGCGCGCGCGGCACCTCTCGCGAGGTGGCCCGCGCCGTCGGGTCCGAGCCGCCGCCGCGACGCCCTGGGCCATCTCGCCGCGGGCCCGCCCGCGGCTCACACCCCGACGGGCTCCGGCATCGCCAGCTCACGCTGCACCGACAGGGCGAGCTCGCGCAGCAGCACGAGGTCGACGCTGTCGGCGGTGCGCGGGTTCGGGTCGGTGACGCACAGGGCGCCGATGCGGACGCCGTCGGGAGTCTCGACGGGGTGCCCCGCGTAGAAGCGCACGGCCGGGTGCGTGACGAAGCGGTCGTCATGCCAGACATCGGGCACCACGAACGGCACGCCGCTGGTGATGGTCACGGCGCACATGGCCCCGCGGAGCGGGACCTCGGTCATGCCGACGCCCGAGTACGACTTGTTGAAGAGGCGGTCCTCGTCGACGATCGAGAACGCCGCTCCGGCCGTTCCGAGCAGGATGCGGGCGCGCTCGGTGATGTCGTCGAAGCGCTTCTCGGGCGGGGTGTCGAGGATTCCGAGCGAGCGGATCGCGGCGAGGCGCAGGTCGTCGCTCTGCGGCTGGTTGCGGTTGCCGCGAGCCGTGCGGCCTCGCACGACGTGCTGGTCGAGGAGCGGCGCGAGCAGGTCGGCGTGCGCGGCGGCCCACAGCCGGAACCCGGCTGCGGCACGACTGCCGGCCCCGGTGCCCTGCGCAGGCCCGTCGAACACGGGCAGCTCGGGCGGCACCACGAAGTGGATGCGCTCGCGCTCCTCGCACAGGTGGCGCGACACGCGGTCGAGCTGCGCGGCGTGACGATCGACGATGCCGCCCTCCCTGACGCTGAAGGCGGGGATGGAGCTGGGGCGGTGGACTCCGACGACGAGAATCTCGGCGTTCTCGTGCGCGTGCGCCTGGATCGTGTCGAGCAGCTCGGCGAGGCCGCGCTTCCAACGGGTCGGCGACATCAGGCGGAGGGCGTCGCTCACGCCGAGGATCACGACGATCGCATCGTAGATTCCGAGGCGCTCGGTGGGGAGGGCCGACGCCGCCGACTCGATGGTGAGCTTCGGGTCGGCGACCGCGTCGACGTCGACGCCGCGGCCGGTGTGCGCCGAGATCTTCCGCGCGAGCTGGCCGGGCAGCGCGAGGTCGTGGCTGCGGACGCCCCAGCCGACGGCGGCGCCGTTGCCGAAGACGAGGATGCGGTCGGGGTCGATTCCGGGGGCGTGCGCGCGAGGCGCATCGTCGGGTCGCGGCATGGAGAGGCGTCCGCCGACGGCGCCGTAGCGGCTGCGGAGGAACGGGAGGACCGCGTGATGAAGGATCGACTGCACGGTTCACACTGTCCTCGCCACGACAGGTGTCGATCAATCCCCACTAGGGGAGTCCGCACATGTGCGGACCCGGCCCCGCCCCACCGCGCCGCACCAGGCGAAAGTGAGCCGCGTGTTGCGACCGGGGCCGAGCGGCGCTGACGGCTACCGTCGGGGCGTGACCACCACCGAGGCGCACCGCGAGCACGCGCACGGCACCCGCGCGGGCGGCGGGCGGCTGCTGGTGGCGGGGGTGGGCGCGATCGTCGTCATCGCGCTGGCGCGGATCGGGACGGCGACGCTTCCGGCCGGGATCCTGCCCGACCGCCTGCAGGACTTCGTGACGCTGACGGTGAGCGTCGTCGTGGAGTCGATGCCGTTCGTCGTGCTCGGGATCCTGCTGTCGATCGTCGTCCAGGTGTGGCTGCCGGCGGGGTTCTTCGCCGCGTGGCTGCCCCGCAACCCGGTGGCGCGTCGGGCAGTCGTGTCGCTGCTGGGCGTGCTCCTGCCGGTGTGCGAGTGCGGCAACGTGCCGCTGGCGAGGGGGCTGGTCGCCAAGGGGTTCTCGGTGTCCGATTCGATGACCTTCTTGATCGCGGCTCCGATCGTCAACCCGATCACCATCGTGACGACGTACCAGGCGTTCGGCTGGAGCGACGGGATCCTGGTGTCGCGCATCGTCGGCGGCTTCCTGGTCGCGAACCTGCTCGGCTGGCTGTACTCGAAGCACCGCGACCAGGACGCCCTGCTGACGACGGCGTTCGCGCGCGAGTGCCGGATGCCCGCCGGGAGCCACGACGGCCACTCGCACTCGCGGGTGGGGTCGTCGGCGGGGCTGTTCCGGCGCGAGATGACGACCATGCTGCCGGCGCTCCTCGTCGGCGCGGCGGTAGCCGGAGGCGTGCAGACCCTGGTGCCTCGCAGCGTCCTCCTGACCCTCGGATCGAATCCGGTGTGGTCGATCCTGGCGATGATGGCGCTCGCGTTCGTCATCTCGATCTGCTCGAACGTCGACGCCTTCTTCGTGCTGCCGTTCGCCTCGACCTTCCTGCCGGGCTCGATCGTCGCCTTCCTGGTGTTCGGGCCGATCGTCGACATCAAGATGCTGACACTGCTGCGCACCACCTACCGCCCGGCGGTGCTGGCGCAGATCGGCGTGGTCGTGGGGCTCGTGGCAGCGGTGCTCGGCCTGGTGGTGAACCAGATTGCGTAGCCGCAGGAACTGGCCCGGCCTCGCCCTCACCCTCGTGATCGGCACTGCGACCCTGTGGCTCGCCGCCACCGGTCAGCTCGTCCTCTACATCCACCCGCGCTACGTCGTCTTCACCGTCGTCATGACGCTCTGCGGCATGGGGCTCGCCCTCGTGGCGCTGGCCCGCGGCGGCGACTCCGACGAGCCCGACGAGCACGCCGCAGCCGACGGCGGCGGGGCCGGCGCCGCCGACCTCCCGAGATCCCGCCGCCCCTCCCCCGTCGCACTCGGCGCCGCCCTCGTCGTCGCCCTCATCGCCGTCGCCCTCGTGGTCCTGCCGCCCGCCGTCCTGAGCAGCGCCACCGCCTCCACCCGCGGCCTGGGCGCCGCCGTCACGACGACCGGGAGCATCCGCACCGACGGCGCCACGGCGAAGTACACCGTGCTCGACTGGGCGTCGAAGCTCCGCGCCTCGACCGACATCGGGTCGTACGAGAACGAGAGCGTCGACGTCACCGGATTCGTGAGCCCGTCGCCCGACGATCCCGACGACACCTTCTACGTGACCCGCTTCGTCATCACCTGCTGCGCCGTCGACGCGCAGCCGGTCGGCGTGCCCGTGTACGCGCCGGGCTGGAAGGACTCCCTCGAGGCCAACCAGTGGGTGCGCATCCAGGGGGCGTTCGCCACGAACCCGAGCGCCGCGTCGTCGGCCACGATCGCGCTCGTCCCGCGCGCCGTCTCGAAGATCGACCAGCCGCATGATCCGTACCTCTACTGAGCCGCGCACCGACGAGGCTCCGTCGAACCGCTCGTTCGTGCGGACCTTCGCGGTCACGATCGCCGTGCTCGCCCTGCTCTGCGCGGGCCTCGTCGCCGTCGCGCACAGCCAGGGGCCGAGGCTGAGCGAGACGATCGTCGACGGCCGGGCCGTCACGCTGCGGGCCGACCAGCAGGCACGGGTCTTCCTCGACGAGTCGGTCGCGACGGTGAGGGCGGAGCAGGTGGCCGTGTCGCCGGCGGCCCGCTTCGCCGTGACCACGCAGGGCACGGTGGTGGCCGTGCAGTTCCTGCACCGGTTGGACTACGACACCCGGTACCGGGTGACGATCCGCGGCGTCACGAGCGTGTTCGGCTCGCGCGCGGCGACGATCTCGACGGAGTTCACGACCGGCAGGGCTCAGGTGCTGACACTCGACCGGAATCCGGCGGGGCAGGATCGCATCGTCCGTGCCTCCGTGAACGCCGTCGGCCGCTCGGTCGTCTACCAGGCGCGGCGGATCCAGGCGTACGCGCCGATCGGCTCCGACCTGGTCGTCGTCTCAGACGACCGCCGCACGTCGCGGATCACCGTCGTCTCGAGCGACGGGACGACCGAAGACCTCCTGCTGCCCGGCCCGGGGCTGGTCACCGGATTCGCGCTCGACGCGCCCACGGGAGTGCTCGTGTTCCGGTTCACGGCGCGGGGCACAGCGACGAAGCTGTACACCATCTCGCTCACAGGAGTCCACACGTCGGCGCCCTACGCGGGCTCGACGCTGCCCGCGGACGACGCGAGCCAGGGCGCCGCGCCGAGCCTGGCGGCCGACTCGCGCTCCGTCGTCGTGAGCGGGCGGACCGTCTACACGGCCACGAAGGGCGCCCGGCTGTCGCAGCTCGGGTCGTCGCCGAACGGGCAGTTCGTCACCGTCGTCAGCGCCCCCGCGAGCGCCGCCTCCGACCGCTCCACGATCGATCCGGCGCCGGTGGGAGCGACCACCCTCGTCGTCGACCGCTCGTCGGGCGCCGTCGTGGCGAGCTTCGCCGGGTCGAGCCTGCGCTGGGGCTGACGCGCCCGCTGGCGGCTGCAGGCTGCCGGCTGCCGGCTGCCTGCTGCCTGCTGCCGGCTGCCGGATGCCGCTAGGCCCGTCGAATCGGCTCGGCCCCGCCCCCTTTCTGGCGGGTTCGAGCCGCTAAAAAGGGCGCAGGAACTCGAGGCGGTCACCGCCCTCAGATTGTCTAGCAATCTGCTAGATTGCCTGGCAATGGACAGAGACGTATCGATCGCGCGCGTACCGGCCTCGGTGGCCGAGTCGCTGCGCTCCGACGTGCTCGCCGTGCGCATCCGACCCGGCGACGCCGTGACCGAGGCGTCCGTCGCGAGCCGGTTCGACGTCTCGCGGCCCACGGCGAGGCTGGCCATCGACCAGCTCGTGAACGCGGGCCTGCTGCGGCGCGAGGCCAACCGCGGCGCGCGCGTGCCGGCACTGAGCCGCGCCGACATCGTCGACCTGTACGACAACCGCGCGCTCGTGGAGGGCGCCGCCCTTCGGGCGCTCGCCGAGGGTGGGGCAGTTCCTGCCGATGCGGTCTTCCACAACCGCGCCCTCGCGGACGCTCCTGACGAGGCGCCGTTCGCCGCCGACGACATCGCCTTTCATCGGGCGCTCGTCACGGGACAGTCGAGCCCGCGACTGAGCCGCATGCACGAGAGCCTCATGGGCGAGATCGAGCTCTGCATCGGGCAGGTCGCCGCGAACTCCCTCTGGCGCCCGGCCGACATCGCGGCCCAGCACGCCCGGGTGCTCGACGCCGTCGTGGCCGGCGACCCCGAGCTCGCCTCCCGCCTCGTGCGCGAGCACATCCTCACCTCGCGCGATCGCCTCATCGATCACGTCGACCGCACCCGCTGACACCACCCACACCCTGGAGGCACCGCAATGACGCAGCGACAAGTTCCGAAGCCCAAAGAGCTCCTCGAGTACATGCAGTTCAAGAAGCCCGACCTCGACTTCAAGCGCAGCCGCCTGCAGTCGGCTCTGACGATCGCCGACCTCCGCACGATCGCGAAGCGCCGCACCCCGAAGGCGGCGTTCGACTACACCGACGGATCGGCCGAGGGCGAGATCTCGATCAGCCGCGCCCGGCAGGCGTTCGAAGACGTGGAGTTCCACCCGCAGGTGCTCCGCGACGTCGCCGACGTCGACACCACGACGACCACCTTCGGCGCCGCCTCCGCGCTGCCGTTCGGCATCGCCCCGACGGGCTTCACCCGCCTGATGCAGACCGAGGGCGAGACCGCCGGGGCCGGGGCTGCGGGTGCCGCGGGCATCCCCTTCACCCTGTCGACCCTCGGCACGACCTCGATCGAGAACGTCAGGGCCGCCAACCCGACCGGCACCAACTGGTTCCAGCTCTACGTGATGCGCCAGCGCGAGATCTCGTACGGCCTGGTCGAGCGCGCCGCCGCCTCCGGCTTCGGCACCCTCTTCTTCACCGTCGACACTCCCGTGGCCGGTGCCCGCCTCCGCGACAAGCGCAACGGCTTCTCAATCCCACCCCAGCTCACGCCCGGGACCGTCCTGAACGCGATCCCCCGCCCGTGGTGGTGGTTCGACTTCCTGACCACGCCCAAGCTGGAGTTCGCCTCGCTCGCCTCCACCGGCGGCACCGTCGGCGAGCTGCTCGACTCGGCGATGGACCCCACGATCGACTTCGACGACCTCACGATCATCCGCGACATGTGGCCGGGCAAGCTCGCGATCAAGGGCGTGCAGAGCGTGGAGGACGCGAAGAAGTTCGCCGACTTCGGGGTCGACGGCATCGTGCTGTCCAACCACGGCGGGCGTCAGCTCGACCGCGCGCCGATCCCGTTCCACCTGCTGCCCGAGGTCGTGAAGGAGGTCGGGAGCGACGTCGAGGTCGTCGTCGACACCGGCATCATGAACGGCGCCGACATCGTGGCGTCGATCGCGCTCGGCGCCAGCTTCACCCTCGTCGGGCGCGCCTACCTCTACGGGCTCATGGCCGGCGGCCGCGCCGGGGTCGACCGCATGATCGCGATCCTCTCCGACGAGATCCGCCGCACGATGAAGCTGCTCGGGGCGCACTCGCTCGAAGAGCTCACGCCCGCGCACGTGACGCAGCTCGAGCGGCTGGCGCCCCGCGCGCGCAGCTGAGCGGCGGCGCTGCGGGCGGGCGGCGGCGCCGCCGCCGCCGGCCGCACCGCCGCCACCCGTGCTGCTCGCCGGAGACGACGGGGCGGGCAGGCCGGGCGGGCGGCCGGCGGCCGGGCCGGCGGCCGGCGGCCGAGCGGGCCGGCGGCCGGCGGCGGGGCAGGCCGGGCGGCGCTAGGCGCGACGCGCGGCGGACGGCTCGTACCGCACCGGCGGGAACGCCTGCCGCACGAGGTCACGCAGCGCCTCCAACGACGACCCTGCCGGCACCAGCCCGGCAGCCAGCGCCTGCACCAGCACGTTGCCGATAGCGGTGGCCTCGACGGGCCCGGCGAGCACCGTGCGTCCGGTGCGGTCGGCGGTCAGCCGACAGAGCAGCTCGTTCTGCGAGCCGCCGCCCACGACGTGCACCGTCGTGATGGTGCGCCCCGAGAGCCGTTCCGCCTCGTCGAGCGTCGCCGCATACGCCGCCGCCAGCGACTCGAGGATGCTGCGGACCACCTCGGCGCGCGTGGTCGGCGCCGCGATGCCGTGCTCCTCGCACCAGCCGCGGATCCGCGCCGGCATGTCGCCGGGCGCGGTGAAGCGGTCGTCCGACGCGTCGAACACGGCGACCGGCCCGCTGACCTCGGCCGCGGCGGCGAGGAGCGACGCGAGGTCGCTCGACCGCGTGGCGTCCGTGCCCGCGGCGGCATCCCAGGTGCGCATCGACTCGCTCAGCAGCCAGAGCCCCGAGATGTTCTTCAAGAAGCGGATCCGCCCGAAGGCGCCGCCCTCGTTCGTGAAGTTCGCGGCACGCGCGGCTTCCGTGATGACGGGCCGCTCGAGCTCCAGCCCGACGAGCGACCAGGTGCCGCTCGAGATGTAGGCCGCGTGCTCGTCGGCGAGCGGCACCCCGACGACCGCCGAGGCGGTGTCGTGCGAGCCGACGGCTGTGACCGGGATCTGCCGGCCGCCTGCGATCGACGCCGCGAGCTCCGGCGTGAGGGCGCCGATCGCCGTGCCCGGGTCGACCAGCGGCGCGAACAGCGATGTCGGCAGCCCCAGCGTGTCGAACAGCCCGGCATCCCACTCGCCGGTCGCGGCGGCGAGGAGCCCCGTCGTCGACGCGTTGGTGCGCTCGGTCACGTCGACGCCGGTCAGCCAGTGCCCGATCAGGTCGGGCACCAGCAGCACCCGATCGGCGAGCGGCAGCACCCCTGCCTCCCGGTCTGCTGCCAGCTGGAAGACCGTGTTGAACGGAAGGTGCGCGAGGCCCGTCCGCCGGTACAGCTCGTCGGCCGGCACGGCCCGGTGCACCGCCGCGACGCCCGCTTCCGAGCGCGCGTCGCGGTAGTGGTACGGCACACCCAGCAGGCGTCCCTCGCGCTGCAGGCCGTAGTCGACCGCCCACGAGTCCACCCCGATGGAGGCGAGCGCAGGAACTCCGGCCACCGCCTTCGCGAGCCCCTCCTCGATGGCCGCCCACAGCCCGAGCACATCCCAGTGGAGCGACGCCGCGCCGGGGCCTTCGGTGAGGCGCACCGGGCGGTTGGGGAAGCGCGCGACGTGCTGCAGCCGCAGCCCGTGCGCCCCGATGTGCCCGAGGATGGCCCGGCCGCTGGTCGCACCGAGGTCGACCGCGGCCACCGAGCCGCCCGAGGGGGTCGTCATCCCCGACCGCGTCGTCATCTCAGGAAGGCTGCGGCCACCCCGGCGTCGACCGGGATGTGCAGGCCGGTCGTGTGCGACAGGTCGCCGGCGGTGAGCACGAACACGGCGTTGGCGACGTGCTCGGGCAGGACCTCGCGCTTCAGCAGGGTGCGCTGCGCGTAGTAGGCGCCGAGCTCCTCTTCGGGCACGCCGTAGACCGCTGCGCGCTTGGCGCCCCAGCCGCCGGCGAAGATGCCCGAGCCGCGGACGACGCCGTCGGGGTTGATGCCGTTGACCTTGACCCCGTACTCGCCGAGCTCGGCCGCGAGCAGGCGCACCTGATGCGCCTGGTCGGCCTTCGTCGCGGAGTACGCGATGTTGTTCGGGCCGGCGAACACCGAGTTCTTCGACGAGATGTAGATGATGTCGCCGCCGAGCTCCTGGTCGATCAGCACCTTCGCCGCCGCCCGGGAGACGAGGAACGACCCCTTCGCCATCACGTCGTGCTGGAGGTCCCAGTCGGCGACCGTCGTCTCGAGCAGCGACTTCGACAGCGAGAGGCCGGCGTTGTTGACGACGAGGTCGAGGCCGCCGAAGGCCAGGAGGACTTCCTGGATGCCGGCCGCGATGTCGTGCTCGGAGGTCACGTTCGCCTGGACTCCGATCGCGACGTCGGTCGATCCGAGCTCGGCGGCCGCGGCCTGGGCCTTGGCGAGGTCGAGGTCGGCGATGACGACGCAGGCGCCCTCCTCGGCCAGTCGGGTCGCGATCGCCTTGCCGATGCCGGACGCCGCGCCGGTGACCAGCGCGATACGGGTGGCCAGCGGCTTGCGCGCCGGGCGGCGGTGCAGCTTCGCCTCTTCCAGAGCCCAGTACTCGATCCGGAACTTCTCGGACTCGTCGATCGGGGCGTACGTCGAGATCGCCTCGGCTCCGCGCATCACGTTGATCGCGTTGAGGTAGAACTCCCCCGCGACGCGGGCGGTCTGCTTGTCGGCGCCGTACGAGAACATCCCGACGCCCGGGATCAGGACGATCGCAGGATCCTGCCCGCGGATCGCCGGCGACTCCGGCGTCGCGTGACGGTCGTAGTAGGCCTGGTAGTCGGCGCGGTACTCGGCGTGCAGCTCCTTCAGGCGCGCGATCGACTCGTCGACCGTCGCGGACGCCGGGAGGTCGAGCACGAGCGGCTTGACCTTGGTGCGGAGGAAGTGGTCGGGGCACGACGTGCCGAGGGCGGCGAGACGCGGGTGCTCCGACGAGCGCAGGAACTCGAGCACCTCGGGAGCATCGGTGAAGTGGCCGACCTGCGGGTGGTCGGTGGAGACGAGACCGCGGAGGGCCGGCGCGAGGGCGGCCGCACGGGTTCGGCGGAGTTCCTGCGCCAGATCGGCGTAGCCGTCGAGCTCCGGGCCGAACGGCTCGGTGCGTCCGTGCTCGGCGATGTAGGCGGCGGCGGTCTCGATGATCCAGAGCGAGTTCGCCTCGGCCTCGTCGGAGGTGTCGGCCCAGGCCGTGATGCCGTGGCCGCCGAGGATCGTGCCGATCGCCTGCGGGTTGGCCTCCTTGATCGCGGCGATGTCTTCGCCGAGCTGCCACCCCGGCCGACGCCACGGCACCCAGACGACCCGGTCGCCGAAGATCTGCTTCGTGAGCGCCTCGCCGTCGGCGGAGGTCGCGATGGCGATCCCCGAGTCGGGGTGGAGGTGGTCGACGTGCGCCGCGTCGACCAGGCCGTGCATGGCCGTGTCGATAGACGGCGCCGCGCCGCCCTTGCCGTGGAGGGCGTAGTCGAAGGCGGCGACCATGTCGTCTTCGGAGTCCACGCCTCGATAGACGGAGCGGAGCGAGCGCAGCCGGTCGAGCCGGAGCACCGCCAGGCCCTTCTCGGTGAGGGTGCCGAGGTCGCCGCCCGAGCCCTTCACCCAGAGCAGCTCGACCGGCTCGCCCGTGACCGGGTCGACGGCCGTGCCCTTGGCAGAGGTGTTGCCGCCGGCGTAGTTGGTGTTCGCCGGGTCGGAGCCCAGGCGGTTGGAGCGCCCGATCAGGTCGGCGGCGGTCGTGGTGGTGCCCGTCGTACTGTCGGGTGTGGTCGTCGTCATGGCCTCAGGCGCTCCAGCTCAGCTGCTTGCCGCCGACGCGCTCGGCGGCGATCTTCTCGGCGTGGCCGGACTCGGCGTACGCCCTCATCGGGTCGGCGGGCAGGCCTCGCGATTCACGCCACTCGGCGAGTGCCGGGCGGACGTCGGTGTAGAAGGCGTCCATCAGGATGCCGTTGGCGCCGAGCACGTCGTGCGATGCCTGCGCGGCGGCGAGGGCGACGCGGTCGACGAGCAGGGCGCGGGCCGTCATCTCCTGGACGTTGAGCACGGAGCGCATCTGGCCGGGGATCTTGTCTTCGACGTTGTGGCACTGGTCGAGCATGAACGCGACGGGCGAGTCGGGCTCGAGGCCGCCGCCCTGGATCACCTCGAACAGGATCCGGAAGAGCTGGAACGGGTCGGCGGCGCCCACGATCAGGTCGTCGTCGGCGTAGAAGCGCGAGTTGAAGTCGAACGAGCCGAGCTTGCCGAGGCGCAGCAGCTGCATGACGATGAACTCGATGTTGGTACCGGGCGCGTGGTGGCCCGTGTCGAGGCAGGTGTAGGCCTTCGGGCCGAGGGCGCTCACCTGGGCGAAGCTGGTGCCCCAGTCGGGAACGTCGGTGTGATAGAACGCCGGCTCGAAGAACTTGTACTCGAGCACGAGGCGCTGCTCGTCGCCGAGCTGCGAGTAGATCTCGGCGAGGCTTGCGGCGAGGTTGTCCTGGCGGGTGCGGAGGCTGTCCTGGCCGGGGTAGTTGGTGCCGTCGGCGAGCCAGATCTTCAGGTCGCGCGATCCTGTCTCGGTCATGATCTCGAGGCAGCGGAGGTGGTGGTCGATCGCACGGCGGCGGACTGCCGGGTCGGAGTGCGCGAGGGAGCCGAACTTGTACTCCTCGTCTTGGAAGGTGTTCGAGTTGACCGTGCCGAGGCTGACGCCCAGCGACTCGGCGTGCGCCTTGAGTGCCGACCAGTCGTCGACGAGGTCCCACGGGATGTGCAGCGCCACGCTCGGCGCGAGGCCGGTGAGCTCGTTCACGGTGGCGGCGTCGGCGATCTTCTCCTCGGGGCTGCGCGGGGTGCCCGGCGTGCCGAAGACCTTGAAGCGCGTGCCCGAGTTGCCGAACGCCCAGGACGGCAGCTCGATGGCCTGCCGCTCGAGGGTGGAGGTGATGTCAGCGAAGGTTGTCATGCGCTTTCTCCTTGGTGCGAAGACGGGGTGGATGGGATGAGTGCGGCGAGCTGGTCTTCGAGGTGGAAGACCTCGGCGAGTTCGGTGGCGGTCTGGTCGGCACGGCCGTCGAGGCCGTCGAAGAGGTCGCCCATGTGGCGCTCCCAGGTCGCGGCGACCTCGGAGTGCGCGAGGTAGCGGTCGGCCTCGAGCACCGAGTCGACCTCGTAGTAGCCGACGAGCAGGCCGTCCGGGTCGAGGAAGAGCGAGTAGTTGCGGCGGCCGGCACGCTCGATCTCACGGAGCATGTCGGGCCACACCGCCTCGTGCCGAGCGCGGTACTCGGGGATGCGGTCGGGTGCGACCCGCAGCCGGAAGCACACGCGGGTCATCGTCGGCTCCCTGCGCGGTCGCGGATCGGGCGGACGGTGCCGGTCTCGGTGGTCGCCGTGCCGTAGCGCTCGGCCTCGATCTCGTCCAGCGTCTTGCCGCGGGTGTCCGGCGCCCAGATCGTGCCGACGAGGAACGACACGGCGAGCAGGCCGATGATGAGGCCGCCGAGCGCCTGGAGGCCGATGTCGGCGAGCAGCAGCGGGAACCAGATGCTGAGCAGGCCCACGGCGACGCGGGCGGCGAGGAACAGCACGCCCTGCGCGCTGGCGCGGTAGCGGGTGGCGAAGAGCTCGCTCGTCCAGAGACCGTAGAAGGCCTGCGCGCCGATGCCCGACGAGATGCCCCAGGCGATGGCGAAGAAGAGGAGCGTGCCGAGGTTCGCGGGTGCGTAGATGAGGGCGGCCCAGGCGATGATCGCGAGAGCGGCTCCGATGGCGAAGAGCACCCGGCGGCTCATCCGGTCGGCGAACCGCATGAAGCCGAAGTAGGTGACGGCGACCGTGCACGCCCAGACGAGGATCTGCAGGAGGTACTGCTCGGTCACGCTCGTGACGCCGGTGGCGCTGTAGACGC
This sequence comes from Frondihabitans sp. OV104, assembly GCF_057787745.1. Classification (NCBI taxonomy): domain Bacteria; kingdom Bacillati; phylum Actinomycetota; class Actinomycetes; order Micrococcales; family Microbacteriaceae; genus Frondihabitans; species Frondihabitans sp. OV104. Next base: position 114,522 of record NZ_CM173541.1, on the reverse strand, counting down.
GGGGCTGGAAGATGCCCGCCTGGCCCGCCACGGTGTTCCAGAGCGCGTAGACGCCGAAGAGGAAGAGGAGCGCCGTGAGGTTCTTCCTGTTGGTGAAGAGCAGCTTGAACCCGCTGAAGAAGGGGGCGGCGGCGGTCGTCTTCGCTCGCTCCTCCTTCCAGAGGGTCGACTCGGGGAGGCCTCGTCGCAGCCACCAGACGACGGCCGCGACGACGAAGAGGTGCGCGAAGATCAGGCGGCTGCCGAGGAGGCCGAGGGGCGCCGCCGCGATGGCGAGGGCGAAGCCGACCATCGGGCCGACCGACCAGGCGAGCTGGGCGGTGCCGACGTGGGCGGCGCGCTTGCCGGGAGGGGCCTGCTCGGCGATGTAGGTCCATGACGCCGGGACCCCGGCGCCGACGGCGATGCCGGTGAGGATGAAGCCGATCAGCAGCATGGCGTAGCTGCCGGCGAAGACGGCCAGCACGATGCCGAGCATGTAGAGCAGCAGGTCGTAGGTGTAGATGAACTTGCGGCCGTAGCGGTCGCAGAGCGGCCCGCCGATGATGGCGCCGGCGGCCGCGCCGAACGCGTTGGCGCTGAGGCTCGCGAGCAGGCCGACCGCGAGATCGCCGATGTGGAACTGCGCCTGCCAGAGCGCGAGGCTGGTGGCGATCGCGATGATCGACCCCGACTCGATGTAGTTCGACATGGCGACCGAGACGGTCGCCTTCCAGCCGGTGGTACTGGTGCTTCCGATTCGGACCGTCATCGGCCCCTCCGTCCATCGTCGTTGACAGTTCACGGGTTGTGGCCCGGGACGGTCGCCCGGGAGCTCGGGTTCGATCCGCTGCCGTGCACGACGACAGTTGAATCGTTTCATAACCATAGCCGCCGACAGGGTTCGCCGCAATCGCGAATCGTGCCCTACGCTCACAGCCATGATGGAGTCCGCGAGCGTCCGCGACGTGGCCGCGCTCGCGCAGGTCTCCGTCGGCACGGTCTCGAACGTGCTCAACCACCCCGAGAAGGTGTCCGAGACGACGGTGTCCCGAGTGCAGAGCGCGATCCGCGAGCTCGGCTTCATCCGCAACGACGCCGCGCGCCAGCTCCGCGCCGGCCACAGCAACGCGATCGGCCTCGTGATCCTCGACGTCACCAACCCGTTCTTCACCGACGTCGCCCGCGGTGCCCAGCAGCACGCCGCCTCGTTCGGCAAGTCCGTGATCCTCGGCTCGAGCGACGAGAAGCCCGACCTCGAGCGCTCGTACCTCGACCTCTTCGAAGAGCAGCGGGTGCTAGGCGTGCTCCTCTCCCCCGTCGGCGAGGTGACGTCCCGGCTCGAGCGGCTGCGGTCGCGGGGCATCCCGGCCGTCCTCGTCGACCGGATCATCCCCGATGCCGTGGCGAGCTCTGTGTCGGTCGACGACGTCGCCGGGGGCCGCCTCGCGGTGCGGCACCTCATCGAGCAGGGTGCGAGCCGGGTGGTCTTCGTCGGCGGGCCCTTCGGCATCCGGCAGGTCTCCGACCGTGCGGCCGGCGCCTCGACTGTGGCGCAGGAACTCGGCGTCCCCCTCGAGATCATCGCCACCGACGCGCTGTCGATCCCGGAGGGGCGCCGCGTCGCGTCGGAGCTCCTCGTCCGCGAGCCGGCCCGGCGCCCCGACGCGGTCTTCGCCGCCAACGACCTCGTGGCCATCGGCCTTCTGCAGACGTTCTTCGCCGCCGGGGTGGCTGTGCCGCGTGACATCGCCGTGATCGGCTACGACGACATCGGCTTCGCCGCGACGGCCGTCGTGCCGCTGTCGTCGATCAGCCAGCCGAGCGCGCTCATCGGCCGCACCGCCATCGACCTGGTGCTCGCCGAGGCGGCGTCAGGCGACCCGGCCGACCGGCAGGCGATCGTGTTCCAGCCGGAGCTGGTGGTGCGGGACAGCACGGCGTAGGGCTACGGCTCCAGCGGCACTGTCATGAGCGACTGCAGGTAGCGGCGCACCTCGACGCCCATGTCGACCGAGTCCGAGTCGAGCAGCCACTGCACCTGGAGGCCGTCCATCAGGGCGATGAGCGCACGAGCCGACCCCGCAGGGTCGACGCCGTCGACGAGTTGCCCGGTGCGCTGCATGACTTCGAGGGAGGTCGTGACCATGCCGACGCTCCACTGATAGCGGTTCACGAAGTACGCGTGCGCGGGATGCTCGGCGGAGGTCGCCTCCGCCGACAGCACGCAGTGCAGCTCGACGAGGCCCCGGATCGTGGCGTTGTAGTCGGTCAGCTCGGCGAGGCCGCGGATCGTCTCGATCCCGGCGTCGACGTCGAGCGGCACGCGACTCCGGGCGTCCTCGTCTCGGAGCTCGAGGACACCGGCGAGCAGGTCGCTCTTCGAGGGGAAGTGGTGGAGCAGGCCAGCCTGGCTCATGCCGACCCGGTCGGAGATCTCGCGGATGGAGCCGGAGCGGTAGCCGGAGCTCGCGAACACCGCGAATCCTGCCATCAGGATCTCTCGGCGACGCTGGGCCGTCTTCGCGTATGCGCCGCGCTGCGCCCCGGGGACGGACATGTCGTGATCCTATGCGAGAAGAGAGGGGGCGCACCGCCCCGGACGGCCGATCGGCGCGTCCGGGGCGGTGTCTCAGGAGGAGATGACGAGCGTCTGCGTCAGGGGCAGGTCGACGACCGACGCGCCCACGTGCAGCTCGAACTCGCCGGGCTCCTGGTGCCAGCCGCCCTGCCAGTCGGCGAGGAGGCGTACCGGGAACTCGACCGTGGCCCGCTCGGTGGCGCCCGCGTCGACGACGACGGGAGCGAAGCCGACGAGCCAGCGCACCGGGCGCTCGATCGCCGAATCGGTCTTCGAGGCGTAGACCTGGACGACCTGCTTGCCGCGGCGCTCCCCCGTGTTCGCGACGTCGACGGTGACCGTGACGGTGTCGCCGACGGCAGCGGTCGAGGTGGCCGCCGCATTCGAGAGCTCGAACGTCGTGTAGCCGAGGCCGAACCCGAACGGGAAGGCAGGCTCCGTGCCGGCGCGGAGCCAGGCGCGGTAGCCGATGTGAATGCCCTCGTCGTAGTGAAGAGCGCCGGCCTCGGGGGTGACGTCGAGCACGGGGACGTCCGCGAGCGCGGCCGGCCAGGTGGTGGGGAGGCGACCGCCGGGCTCGGAGTCGCCCGAGAGCACGTCGGCCAGGGCGTTGCCGATCTCCTGGCCGCCGAAGTAGCCGATCACGACGGCGGCGACCTCGTCGCGCCACGGCAGGAGCACCGGGGCGCCCGAGTTCACGACCACGACGGTGCGCGGGTTCGCCGCGACGACGGCGCGGACGAGGTCGTCCTGACGGCCCGGCAGGTCGAGGTTCGACCGGTCGTAGCCCTCGGACTCCACGCGCGAGTTGGTGCCGACGACGACCACGGCGACCTCGGCCGCGGCGGCCGCTTCCGCTGCCTCGGCGATCAGGGCCTCGGGGTCGTCGTCGTTCGGCTCGATGCCGAAGGCGAACGACATGGCGTTGCCGAGGGCGCCGGCGTCGCGCTGGGTCAGGTCGACGCGGATCGTGACGGCGATGCTCTCGCCCTCGGTGACCGCGACGGGCACCGAGCGCGTCGGCGGCGACAGGAAGGCCGCGCCCAGGTCGGTGCCCTCGGGCACGACGGTGGCGTGGAGCACCTCGACGCCGTCGACGACGATCGTGGCGGTGCCGGCCGCGGCGAAGCCGAGCTTGATGGTGCCGGTGGCGGTCGGCGTGTAGACCGTCGACAGCTGGAGCGTGGACGACTCCGCGATCGGGGCGTCGCCGCCGAACCAGACCAGCGCCGTTGCCAGGCGGTCCTCGCCGAAGAGCTCGACGTCGTCGGCGTCGAGGAAGGCCGCACGGAGGCCCGGACCACCCGAGACGGGGTTGGCGATGGTCTCGCGGGCGAGCTCGGCGATGCCCTCCTGCACGACCGCGCCGACGGAGTAGGTGATGCGGTCGGCGCCGAAGCGGCTCCGGAGCCCCTCGAGCGGCGACACCACGTGCTCGGGCAGCACGGTCGCGCTGCCGCCGCCCTGGCTCCGGGCGAACTCGGCGTTGTGGCCGATGACGGCGATGCTGTGGGGGACCGCGTCGGCCCAGGGCAGCTCGTCACGGTTGACGAGCAGCACGCTGCCGGCCGCCGCCGCCTCGCGGGCGAAGGCGATGCCGTCTTCGACGAGAGCGGGCTCGGCCACCGCCGGGTCGAAGCCCTCGAGGGCGCCGACCCGCTGGGCGAGGCGCAGGATCCGCAGGACCTTGCGATCCACCGCCTCCTCAGCGATCTCGCCGGCTCGGACCGCGGCGACCAGCGCTTCGCCCCACGGGCCGTCGGGCCCGGGCATGACGATGTCCTGCGACGCCTTCGCGCTCTCGAGGCTGCGCACGGCGGTCCAGTCGCTGATGACCGCTCCGTCGAAGCCCCACTCGGTGCCGAGCGGGGTCTCGAGCAGCTCGTTCTCGGTGGCGGTGACTCCGTTGATCGAGTTGTAGGCGCTCATGATCGCCCAGGTCTTCGACTCGGTGACGGCCTTCTCGAAGGCGAGCAGGTAGAGCTCGCGGAGCGGACGCTCGGCGACGTTCACATCGACGGTGAAGCGGTCGGTCTCGGAGTCGTTGGCGACGTAGTGCTTGGGGGTCGCGGCGACGCCGTTCTCCTGCATGCCGTCGACGTACGAGGCGGCGAGCTCGGCCGTCAGCACCGGGTCTTCCGAGAACGCCTCGAAGTGCCGGCCGCCGAGGGGCGAGCGGTGCAGGTTGATGGTGGGTCCGAGCACCACGTCGACGCCCTTGCGGCGGGCCTCGACGGCGGCGGCGGCACCGTAGCGCGCGGCGATCGCGGTGTCCCACGACGACGAGACCACGGTGGCCGACGGCAGGTTCAGCGACGGCGAGCGCTCGTCCCACACCTCGCCGCGGACGCCCGACGGGCCGTCCGACATGAGCAGGCGACGCAGCCCGATCTTCTGGATCGGCCAGGTGGTCCAGAAGTCGCGCCCCGTGAGGAGCTGGACCTTCTCTTCGAGGGTGAGCGAATCGAGCAGGGGCTGGAGCCGTGCGTCGATGGTCGCCAGGGTGTCCGTCATCGTTGAGCCGTTCTGGTGGTGTTCGGGAAGAGGTGAGGTGAGGTGAGGTGAGGTGAGGTGAGGGGAACGGCTACGCCACGGCGCCGGCCTGCAGGTCGGCCTCGCGCTGCTCCAGCACGAGCCGTCGTCGCTCGGCGCGGCGCTGCTCCTGTCGCACGGGGTCCGGCACGGGTGCCGCGAGGAAGAGGCGCTGCGTGTAGGGGTGCTCCGGGCGGGCCGTGACCTGATCGCCGTCGCCCCATTCCACGATCTCGCCGTGGTACATGACCGCGACGCGGTGGCTCAGGTGACGCACGACCTCGAGGTCGTGCGAGACGAAGAGGTAGGCGACGCCGGTGCGTTCCTGGATCTCCTTGAACAGCTCGAGCACGCGGGCCTGGGTCGACAGGTCGAGCGCCGAGACGGGCTCGTCGCAGACGATGAGGCGCGGGTCGAGGGCGAGAGCGCGGGCGATCGCGATGCGCTGGCGCTGACCGCCCGAGAACTCGCGGGGAAGGCGGTCGACGGAGCCGCTCGGCAGGCCGACCTGGTCGAGCAGTTCGCGGACACGCTTCCCGGCCTCCTTGGCCGGGACGTTCCGCACGGTGAGCGGCTCGGCGAGGATCTGCTCGATCGTCAGCGACGGGTTGAGCGAGGTGTACGGATCCTGGAAGACGACCTGGATCTCGCTCGAGAGAGCGCGACGGGCCTTGCGGCCGAGCCGCGAGATCTCCTGCGAGCGGTAGGTGATGCTGCCGCCGGTGACCGGGGCGAGCCCGAGCACAGCGCGACCCAGGGTGGTCTTGCCCGAGCCCGACTCGCCGACGAGGCCGACGGTCTCACCGGGGCGGATGTCGAGCGACACGCCCTTCAGCGCCCGGAACGGCTCCTTGCGGAAGCCCTTGATCGGGTAGTCGACCGTGACGTCCTTGACGTCGAGCAGGGTGGAGACGAGGGGCTTCTCCGACACGGCTGAGGTGCTCACAGGACGACTCCTTTGTTGATGTTCGACGGCAGGAAGACCGATTCGGTCATGATCGGAACAAGGTCGGGCTCCTTGAGCTCACCTCGGGGCGGTCCCTCCTCGAGGATCGCATCGAACAGGGCCCGGGTGTACTCGTGCTGCGGGTTCGCGAAGAGGGAGCGGACGGGCCCGGTCTCGACGATCCGGCCGTTCCGCATCACCGAGACGCGGTCGCACAGGTCGGCGACGACGCCGAAGTTGTGCGTGACCAGGATGACGCCCATCTGGAGCTCCCGCTGCAGGTCGCGCAGGAGGTCGAGCACCTCGGCCTGCACCGTCACGTCGAGAGCCGTGGTCGGCTCGTCGGCGATCAGGAGGTCGGGATCGCATGAGATCGCTCCCGCGATGAGGACCCGCTGGGCCATGCCGCCCGACACCTCGTGCGGGTACGCCGTGAAAGTGCGCTCCGGGTTGGGGATCCCGACCCGGGTGAGGAGGCCGATCGCCTTGGCCTTCGCCTCGTCTTTCGACAGGCCGAGGCTGTTGCGGATCGGCTCGACGAGCTGGTACCCGATCGTGAACGACGGGTCGAGGTTCGACATGGGCTCCTGCGGGATGTACGCGATCTTCTTTCCGCGGATCCCGAGGAGCTTCCTCTCGCTGGCATCGGCGAGGTCGACGCCCTCGAACGAGATGGCGCCGCCGACGACACGGCCGCCCTCGGGGAGCAGGCGCAGGACGGACCAGGCCGTCTGTGTCTTGCCGGATCCGGACTCGCCGATCAGGCCGTGGACCTCGCCGCGCTTGACGACCAGCGACACGTCGTGGACCACGCGCTTGACCGACCCGTCGGGCTGGTCGTAGCCGACTGCGAGCCGGTCGACGCGGAGGAGCTCCTCGCCGAAGCGACCCTCGGTGTCGGGGATCTCGTCGTGGACGATGATCGGCTCGGCCTCGGCCGGGGAGAGCTCCACGGCGCCGCGACGACGGCGCTTCCTGCCGCCCGAGCGCTCGAGCTCGTCGCGCATCGCGTTGGCGAGCAGCGTGAGGGCGACGCACGTGAGTGCGATCGCGAGGCTGGGCCAGATCATGAGCAGCGGGTTCGAGTAGATCTGCTGGAAGCCGTCCGACAGCATCGAGCCCCAGGTGGGGATCGAGGTGTCGCCGAGGCCGAGGAAGTCGAGGCCCGCCTGGATGGCGATCGCGATTCCGGTGATCATGGCGGCCTGGATGATGACGGGCGCCCGGACGACGGTCAGGATGTGGCGGCCGATGATGCGGGCGTCCGACAGACCGGAGACGCGTGCCGCGTCGACGTAGAGCTCGTTTCGCACGGCCGAGACCGCGGCGAACACGAGGCGGAAGAAGGCCGGGCTGAGAAGCACGCCGAAGATGGCCATCGAGCCCCAGAGCGACGGGCCGAGGACGGACCGGGCTGCGAGCAGGACGACGATGCCGGGGAGGGCCATCAGCAGGCCGGTGAGCCAGGACGACACGGCGTTGAACCACTTGCCGTAGTAGCCGGCGATGAGGCCGCCGATGATTCCGAACACCGCGGCCACGGCGAGGGCCAGCATGGCGCCGAGGAGGCTGTAGCGGCTGGCGAAGAACAGGCGCGACAGCACGTCCTGCCCGGCGCTGTCCGCACCCAGCGGGTGGGCGCCGCCCGGCTTCGCGAGCACGGCGTTGATGTCGGCCGCATTCGGGTCCATCGGCGCGATGACGTTCGCGAGGATCGCCGTCAGGACGAGGAGTGCCAGCCAGATTAGCGAGCCGAGGCCGACCGGGTTCTTCGTGAGGCGACGGAAGAGCGATGTGCCGGTGGCCTTGGGGGCCTCGTCGGCGAGGACGGTGGGAAGCTCGATCACGACAGACGCACCTTCGGGTTGATAGCGCCCTGAGCCAGGTCGATGACCAGGTTCACGATGACGACGATGACTGCGGTGGCGAGGACGAGGCCCATCACCAGGGGGATGTCGCCCTGGCTGGTGGCGGTGACCGCCACCTGCCCGACGCCGGGGATGGCGAAGACCTGCTCGACGATGACCGCGCCGCCGAGGAGGCCGACGAACTGCACTGCCAGGACCGCGAGGGCCGGAGCGCCGGCGTTCCTGAGCACGTGCTTGAAGACGACGCTCGTGGTGGAGAGTCCGCGCGAGCGGAGCGTGCGGACGTAGTCCTGACGCAGGGCGTCGATCACCGAGCCGCGCACCTGCTGCGTGACGCCCGCCACGCCGCCGATCGCGAGGGCGATGACCGGCAGGGTCACGGTCTTGATCCACTCGGACGGGGAGTCGGAGAACGAGGTGTATCCCGTCGGAGCGAAGAGCTTGAGGTTGATCGCGAGCACCAGGACGAGCGCCAGCGCGATGAGGAAGCCGGGGATGCCGAACCCGAGGACGGAGAGGAACTGCACGATGCGGTCCACCCACCCGCGGCGCGTGGCCGCCCAGACGCCGAGGACCACGGCGAACACCGCAGTGATGACGGTGGCGCCGATGACGAGGGTGAGCGTCACGCCGAGGCGGCTGGCGATGGCGTCGTTGACGGGCTGGCCGGTGAACCACGAGTCGCCGAAGCTGCCGTGGAGCGCATTGGCCAGCCAGTCGCCGAACTGGACGAGGATCGGCCGGTCCAGGCCGAGCTGGTGGTTCTTCTCAGCGACGCCCGCCTGTGTGGCGCTGTTGCCGAGGATCTTCCTGGCCACGTTGCCGCTGCCGGCATAGAGGAGGAAGAAGGCCACCGTCGTGATCACCACGACCAGGACGGCGCCGGCGAGAAGACGCCGGATGATGAAGGTCAGCATCGTTGGTTCCCTTGTGACTCGAGAAAGTGCGGAGGGGGTGGCGAGCCGGCGGGGAGTCCCGCCGGCTCGCCGAGGTGCGGTGCGGCGTCGGCCCGCTAGGACTTCGGCTTGATGTTGTAGAGGTACGGGTACGCGTTTCCGACCTGGACGATCGCGCTCGTCTTGGCGTCGGTGACGTACTCGCCCTTCGGGCGGAACCAGGGAGCGAACCAGGCCTGCTGGACGATGTAGGCGTTCAGCTCCTTGGTGGCCGCGGCGGCCTCGGACTCGGAGCCGCTCTGGATGGTCTTGCCCCACGCGACGACCTTGGGGTCGTTGTACTTGTAGGGGTTGAACGTGGCGGTCGGAAGCAGCTCGAAGTTCAGGATCTGCCACGCCGTGGGATCCTGCTGCAGCTGGAAGTAGGAGGACGTGTACTTCGGGGCGAGAACGTCGGCGATGAAGTTGTTGCCGGGGTCGGTGAACTTCACGGTGATGCCGATGGCCTTGAGCTGCTGCGCGAGCAGCGTGTAGGTGGCCGTTCCGAGGAGCGCCGAGCTCGGCTGCGAGAGCGTGAAGCCGTCGGCGTAGCCGGCCTCCTTCATGAGCTCCTTGGCCTTCGTGGGGTTGTACGCGTAGGCGGAGTCGAGCGACTTGTCGTATCCGGGCGACGAGGTCGGGAAGATCTGAGTCGTCGTCGTGCCGTAGCCGTAGCCGACCGTCTTGAGGAGCGCCTTGGTGTCGAACGCGTAGTTGATCGCCTGACGGACCTTGACGTTTCCGAGGGGCTTGTCGACGGTGCCGCCGCGGTCGAACAGGATCAGACCGGCCCAGTTGTACTCCTGGTCGTTCAGCGTCCAGCCGGCCGCCTTGATCTGGTCGACGGTGGTGATGTCCGAGACGTTGGCGCCGTTGACCTGGCCACCGCGGATGGCGTTGAGCAGGGCGGTCGGCGTCGCGAAGTACTTCAGCACGAGCTTGGCGTAGTGCTGGTCCTGGGGAGCCCAGTAGTCGGGGTTCTTGGTGAACGCGTAGCTGGAGCCGACGACGGTGTTCTTCACGTCCATCGTGTAGGGGCCCGAGCCCACCGGAACGGTCTTGAGCGTCGAGCTCGTGAAGGCCGCGGGCGACTCGATCTGGCCGGCGTTCTGTGTCAGCGACGTGAGCAGAGCCGGATCGGGAGCCGTGAGGTCGATCTCGAGGGTCGAGGAGTCGACCGCCTTCGCGTCTTTCACGAGCGCCAGGAGCGACTTGTTCGCCGAGTCGCCGTCACGGAACCGAAGCACGTTCTGCGCGGCGGCAGAGGCGTCGAACTTGGTGCCGTCCGAGAACTTCACGTCGGTACGGAGATCCATCGTGAGCTTGGTCTTGGAGGAGTCGTAGCTCCACTTGGTCGCCAGCCACGGCACGACCGTGCCGTCGGGGTCGGCGTGGACGAGTCCGTCGTAGACGGCCTGGCCGTAGGGCGACTCGTTCGCCCAGCTCATGCTCTGGGCGGCGAAGCTCGTCGCCGGGGCGAGAACGCCGAGCGTGAGAGTGCCGCTGCCGGAGTTGCTGCTGTCAGTGCTGCCTGAGTTCGACGAGCAGCCCGTCAGGGCCAGCCCGGCGACAACGGCGATCGCCGTCAGCGTCTTCCATCGGAACATCTTTGATCCTCGCTGGTCGGGTCGTTCCACCGTTGGAGCGACTCCGATCGAGGAAGCTAACACAAAAACCGAGCGGTACATAGGTTTTCGCACAAATTGGCGAACCGGTTATCCAACCGTGATCCATCGCATGAGGCTGGACGCTTTGCATAGTCCAGTTATATAGTTGGCTTATGCCCAGCTCCGTCACCACCCAGGACACGGCGCACGCCCTCGAGGCGGTCATCACCTGGCTCCGCGACTCGCGCGAGCCCGCCGACATGTCGAAGAGCGCCCTCAGCGTCCTGGCGCGCCTCGACGCACTCGGCCCGCTTCGCATCACGGACCTCGCCGTGCGCGAGGGCCTCACGCAGCCGGGCATGACCACGCTCGTCAATCGAATAGTCGGTCAGGGTCTCGCCGAGCGCCTCTCGGACCCCGACGACGGCCGGGCTGTGCTCGTCGCTCTGACCGGAGCCGGCGTCGCGCGGCTGACCGAGTACCGCGTCTCGCGGACCGCCACGATCGCGGCGCGACTCGAGCGCCTCGACCCCGAGTCGCGGCTCGCACTCACCCAGGCAACAGACGCCCTGCGCCGATTCGTCACAGAACAGGACTGATCACATGTCGCACCACTCCCCCGCCGGCCCCCACGAGAAGGCGCCGAGCCCCTTCAAGCAGCCGCGAGCGGTCTGGGCCGTCGCGTTCGCCTGCGTGGTCTCGTTCATGGGAATCGGCCTCGTCGACCCCATCCTCAAGACCCTCGCCGGCCAGCTGAGCGCGACCCCGTCGCAGGTCGAGCTGCTCTTTACCAGCTACCTCGTCGTCACTGCCGTCTGCATGCTCGGCACCGGCTGGATCTCGAGCCGCATCGGCCCGAAGCGCACCCTCATCGGCGGCCTCTCGATCATCGTCGTCTTCGCCGCCCTCGCCGGAGCCAGCGGCTCGATCGGCGAGATCGTCGGCTTCCGAGCCGGCTGGGGCCTCGGCAACGCGCTCTTCATCGCGACCTCGCTGTCGGTCATCGTCGGCTCGGCGAGCGGCGGCTTCGCCGGAGCGATCGTCCTCTACGAGAGCGCCCTCGGCGTCGGCATCGCGCTCGGCCCGCTGATCGGCGGCGTGCTCGGCTCGATCAGCTGGCGCGGGCCGTTCTTCGGCGTCTCGGCCCTGATGTTCATCGCCCTCCTCGCGACGGTCTTCCTCCTGCCGCCGCTCCCGAGACCGGCGCGCAAGCAGAAGCTCTCCGAGCCGCTCACGGCCCTCAAGCACAAGGCCCTGCGCACCACGAGCATCGTGGGCTTCCTCTACAACTGGGCCTTCTTCACGCTGCTCGGCTACTCGCCCTTCCTGATGGGCATCGACAGCCCGATCAAGCTCGGCTTCGTCTTCTGCGGCTGGGGCATCCTCGTCGCCGTCTTCGCCGTCTGGGGCGCGCCCTGGCTGCAGCGCCGGTTCGGCACCCCGAAGACGCTCTACGTCAACTTCGTGCTGATGGCAATCGACCTCGCGGTCATCGGCATCGTCCCGTCGAACCACGTCGCGGTCATCGTCTGCGTGATCATCGCCGGCGCGTTCATCGGCGTGAACAACACGCTCGTGACCACGGCCGTGATGAGCATCTCGCCGGTCGAGCGCCCGGTCGCGAGCGCGACCTACGGCTTCGTCCGATTCATCGGCGGCGGCATGGCGCCGTTCGTCGCCGGCATCCTGGCTGCCGCGTTCAGCGAGCACGTCCCCTTCCTGCTGGGCACGGCGACCCTGGTGGCCGCGGCGATCGTCCTGAGCACGGCGCACAAGGCGCTCACCGCAGCCGACCGCGGCGAGGAGGCGCTGCCCGCCACCGCCGAAGAGGAGCACCTCGCCGAGGCAGAGGCCGTCGGCAACGCCGACTGACGCCGAACCGGCCTCGCACGCAGAAGGCCCGTCGTCCCCGAACTGGACGGCGGGCCTTGCAGTTGTGCGGGTGCGACAGCCGAACCCGAATCGGCCGTCACTCGATCTCCGCGGCCCCTACACCCCGTCTAATCGAGCTTGCCTCGTGAATGTAGCAAGGTTCGACCACAAAGTTAATACCTGGTCGAGAAAATGTTGTCTCGTGGTCAGGTGAGGTGCCGCGACGGCACCAGCGCCCGGTTGATCTCGGTACGAATCAGTTCGGCGGCGCCCTCCATCGGCAGGTAGAACGTCTGGATCCGCAGACCCTCCCAGAGCGCCAGCGTCCACGTCGCCTCCGCCACCGGTTCGACACCCGGCGCCAGCTCGCCCGCAGCCTCGACATCGCGGAAGACCCCCACCAGGCGGTCGAGCTGACCGCCGAACCGGGTGACGAAGTAGCCGTTCGCCGGATGCTGGGGCTCGATCGCCTCGAACGCCAGCGCCGACCGCACGCGCTCGATCTCCGCCTCGTTCTCGCGGGTGGTGCTCCGGGCGACCTCGTGGACCAGGCGCAGGAACTCGCCCCCGTCGCGAGCGATCCCCCGCGGAATCCGCGTGGCCAGCTCCGTCCCGTCCGAGTCGAAGACGCCCTGCAGCAGCGCCTGCTTGGTGGGGTAGTGGTAGAGCAGCGTGCTGTGGGCGATGCCGGCGTTCGCGGCGATCTCGCGGATCCTCGCGTCCCGGTAGCCCGAGCCGGCGAAGACCCGGATGGCGGAGCGCAGGATCCGCGCCTCGACCGCGTCGTCGTCACCGCGAGGCGCGTCCGACGCGGCGGCGGGCTCTCCCCGGGGCGCCGCCGGGGTCTCCGTCATCGCGCCCGTCCGCAGCCGGTAGGCGAGCGACTGCGCGGCGTCGACCCGCGCGGGCAGGTACAGCCCGAGGAGGCGGAGGCCGTCCCAGGCGGCGTGCAGGGCCGGACCGACCGAGCCGAACTCGCCGACCAGCCTGGCGTGGACGCCGTTCATCTGGCCGATGATCCAGTCGTGCCCGAGGTGCTCCGGCGTCCGCGCCTCACCGAGCATCACTGTGTACAGCTCGGTCTCCCGGCGCCGCGAGGCGAGCTGCTCGGCCTGGAGCACGATCCGCTCGGCCGCGTCGAGCCGGCCGAGCTCGGAGCCGGTGAGGGCGGCCAGGTTGCGGTCCTGGATGCGCTCGAGCAGGGCGACGAACAGAGCCTGCTTCGTGGCGAAGTGGCGGGCCACACCCGGAGCGCTCATCCCGGCCGCGACCGACACCCGTCGGATCGACGTCTCGGCATAGCCGCCCTCGGCCAGAGCCCGCTCGGCGGCGTCGAGGATCTCCACCCGCGACGCGGCACTCCGCAGCCGACGCCCGTCGGGGCGACTGCTGTCCGAGGCGGGATTCACGAGGTCCTCTCAAGGTCGATGGGGCCCGACTCTACGCGGATCGACCGAACTTAGTTATTCCCTGGTCGAACGTCTGCCATCCGTCTGATTCGAGGGAAACGCGAAACGTCACTAGGCTGGTCGGCATTTGCTCGCGACGGGTGTCGCCCAGACGAGCCGTGACCTCGTGCTTACTGATGTGAACGGAACGTATACGACTGATGCTGTGGAAATTTTTCGTCGACCGATGGGACCAGATCTGGTTCTCGTCCTGGCAGCATCTGTCGCTGGTGATCCAGTGCCTCGTGCTCGCCGTGGTGATCGCGCTGGTGATCGCCGCCCTCGTCTACCGGAGCCGGACCTGGAGCGGGATCGCCAACGGCGTCTCCGCCGTGGGGCTCACGATCCCGTCCTTCGCCCTGATCGGGCTCCTGATCGCGCCGCTCGGCTTCGGCGTCGTGCCGTCGGTCGTCGTGGTGACCTTCTTCGCCGCGCTGCCGATCCTGCGCAACGCCGTCGTCGGCCTCTCGGAGGTCGATGAGGGCGTCGTCGAGTCGGCGCGCGGCATCGGCATGAGTCGGTTCCGCACCTTCGCCACCGTCGAGCTCCCTCTGGCCTGGCCCATCATCCTGACCGGAGTGCGCATCTCGGCGCAGATGGTCATGGGCGTGGCGGCCGTGACGGCCTACGGCCTCGGCCCCGGTCTCGGCGGCTTCGTCTTCTCGGGTCTGTCGCGCCTCGGCGGCGCCAATTCCCTGCAGTCCGTCGTGGTCGGGGTGGTGGGCGTCGTCGTCCTCGCCTTCGTCCTCGACCTCCTTCTTCTCGGCCTCGGCCGACTGACCATCTCGCGAGGTATCCGTGTCGCACGCTGACCCCACCACCACCAGCACCACCACCGACTCCGGTCGCAGCATCCTGCTCGACCAGGTCACCAAGCGCTACCCCGGCCAGGCGAAGCCCGCCGTCGACGGCATCACGCTCGAGATCCCCGCCGGCAAGATCGTCATGCTCGTCGGCCCCTCGGGCTGCGGCAAGACCACGACGCTCAAGATGATCAACCGGCTCATCGAGCCGACCGAGGGCCGCATCGTCCTCGGCGACGACGACGTGACCGGCATCGACGGCGACGAGCTGCGCCGCCAGATCGGCTACGTCATCCAGGCCGGCGGGCTCTTCCCGCACATGACGGTCGCAACCAACATCGGCGTCGTGCCGAAGATGCTGGGCTGGTCGAAAGACCGGATCGCCGCCCGCGTCGACGAGCTCCTCGAGCTCGTGTCGCTCGACCCCGAGGTCTACCGCGACCGCTTCCCCAAAGAGCTCTCGGGCGGACAGCAGCAGCGCGTCGGAGTCGCCCGTGCCCTCGCCGCCGACCCGCCCGTGCTGCTGATGGACGAGCCCTTCGGCGCCGTCGACCCGATCACGCGCCAGCGCCTGCAAGACGAGCTGATCAACATCCAGCACGAGCTGCACAAGACCATCGTGATCGTCACCCACGACTTCGACGAGGCCGTGAAGCTCGGCGACTGGATCGTCGTCTTCTCGGAGGGGGCGCACATCGTGCAGTACGACACCCCCGAGCGGATCCTCGCCGAGCCCGCCAACGAGTTCGTCGAGAACTTCATCGGCGCCGGCGCAGGCCTCAAGCAGCTCACGCTCAACCGCGTGCGCGACGTCGAGCTCGCCGACGCGGTCGTCGTCCAGGCGGGCGAATCCGCCGCAGCGGTGCTCGCGCGCATCGAGGCCGCCGGTCACGGCCACGCCGTGATCGTCGACTCCCGCGAGCGCCCGATCCGCTGGCCCTCGAAGCGCCAGCTCGGCCGCATGGAGACCGTGCCGTCCGACGTCGACGCGAACCTTCCGGTCGTCGGACAGGGCGCGACGCTGAACGACGCCCTCGACACCATGCTCGTGTCGAGCGCGGGGGCCGCCCTGGTGACGGGGCCGCGCGACCGGTTCGTCGGCGTGATCACCGTCGAGGTGGTCATGGAGGCGATCACGCGCTCCCGCCGGCTGGCGGCGGAGAGCGCCGAGAAGCCGGTCGGCACGAACACCGGCACGTTCGACGTCGTCGTGGATCCTGCGCTCGCCTCTGAGGCCCCGGCATGAGCGACGTCGTCACCGCCCGCGCGCCGGCGAGCACGCACCCCTGGCGCGGCCTCGCCGCACAGCCGATCGCCGTGCTCGTGGTGCTCGCCGGCTTCGTCGTCTGGCTGAACACGGCCGACCTCTCGGCGTCGGAGCGCTCGACCCTCAACCCGGCCGATCTGCTCGACTACACGGGCCAGCACCTGGCGCTCACCTTCGTGTCGGCCGTCATCGTGCTCGTCATCGCGATCCCGCTCGGTGTGCTCCTGACCAGGCCGCCGCTGAACCGCGCCAGCGGCGTGATCCTGGCCGTCAGCAACGTCGGCCAGGCGGCACCCGCCATCGGCCTCGTCGTGCTCCTCGCCTTCTGGCTGGGCTTCTCGTTCTGGGCTGCGGTCGTCGCGCTCGTGGCCTACGCGATCCTGCCGGTGCTGCGCAACACGATGATCGGCATCCAGAGCGTCGACGCCCGGCTCGTCGAGGCGGGCCGCGGCATGGGCATGTCGGCGTTCTCCGTGCTGATGAAGGTCGAGCTGCCCCTGGCGGTGCCCGTGATGCTCTCGGGCATCCGCACGGCCCTCGTGCTCCTGGTCGGCTCGGCCGCCCTCGCGACCTTCATCGGCGCCGGCGGACTCGGGCTGCTCATCACGACCGGCGTGACGCTCTTCCTGCCGAAGGTGCTCGTCTCGGGCGCCCTTCTCATCGCCCTGCTCGCCCTCCTGATCGACTGGCTCGGCCGCATGGTCGAGCACGTCGCCCGACCGAAGGGACTCCGATGACCCGCCGCCGCCCGATCCTGACCTCCGCACTGGTCGCAGGAACTGCCGCCTCCGCCCTCCTCCTCACCGGCTGCGGGCTCCAGCCCGCGACGGCCTTCGTCCCGGCCACCGCTCCGGGCACCATCAAGCCGATCGCCGGCCTCCCCGACGACGCGCACCTCACCGTGACGACGAAGAACTTCACCGAGCAGCTGATCCTCGGCAAGATCGCCGTGCTGGCGGCGCAGACCGCGGGCTTCGATGTGACCGACATGACGAACACGCCCGGCAGCGTCGCGGTGCGCCAGCTCATGCTGACCGGCGGCGCCGACATGACGTACGAGTACACGGGCACAGCGTGGCTGACCTACCTCGGCAACACGAAGGGCATCCCCGACAAGCAGAAGCAGTACGCGGCGGTCCGCGACGCCGACGCGGCGAACGGCCTCGACTGGCTGACGCCCGCGCCGCTCAACAACACGTACGCGATGGCCGTGCGGTCGGAGGCCGTGAAAGACCTCGACGGCATCTCGTCGCTGTCGCAGATCAAAGACCTGCCGGTCTCGGAGCGGACCTTCTGCGTCGAGTCGGAGTTCAACTCGCGCGCCGACGGGTTCAGGCCGATGCTCGCGAAGTACGGGCTGAAGCTCGGCTCTTCGGGAGAGGACGGCGTGCCGTCGTCGAATGTCAGCATCCTCGACACCGGCACCGTGTACACGGCGACCGACCGGGGCAAGTGCAACTTCGGAGAGGTGTTCACGACCGACGGCCGGATCAACTCGCTCGACCTGACGGTGCTCGACGACGACGAGGGGTTCTTCCCCGCCTACAACGTCGCGCCGGTCTTCGGCTCCGCCACGCTGAAGGAGTACCCGCAGCTGAAGGGCGTCTTCGACCAGATCTCGCCGAAGCTGACCGACACCCAGATGCGCAAGCTCAACCTGAAGGTCGATGTCGACGGCGAAGAGCCCGCCGACGTCGCATTCGACTGGATGGTGAAGGAAGGCTTCATCAGCAGGCCCTAGCGGGCCAGGAGCCGCCGATTGGCCCTTTCGGCGGCCCCTGACGACCCCTAGCGTTGCCGCATGATCAAGCGCCCCTTCTCTCAGGTCGACGTCTTCTCGTCGGTGCCCTACCTCGGCAACCCGGTCGCTGTCGTGCTCGACGCCGACGGAGTGACCGACGAGGCCATGGCCGCGTTCGCGCGCTGGACGAACCTCTCCGAGACCACGTTCGTGCTGCCGCCGACCACGCCCGACGCCGACTACCGCCTCCGCATCTTCACGCCGGGCGGCGAGCTCCCGTTCGCCGGCCACCCGACGCTCGGCTCGGCGCACGCCTGGCTCGAGGCCGGCTCCGTCCCCGCCCGCGGCGACCTGATCGTGCAGGAGTGCATCGCGGGCCTGATCGACATCCGCCGCGACGGCGCCACCCTGGCCTTCGCCGCTCCCCCGACCACGCGCTCCGGCCCGGTCGACGAGGAGACCATCGAGCGCATCGCCCGAGGGCTGGGAGTCGAGCGCTCCGAGGTCCTCAGCCACCAGTGGATCGTCAACGGCCCGCCGTGGCTGGCCGTCGAGCTCGCGTCGGCCGAGAGGGTGCTCGCCCTCGAGCCCGACCTGTCGATCATCCCCGACCTGAACACGGGCGTCTTCGGCGCCTACCCCGAGGGCCACGAGCACGCCCACGAGGTGCGCGGCTTCGTGCCGATCATCGGCGTGCCCGAAGACCCGGTGACCGGCAGCCTCAACGCGTCGCTCGCCCAGTGGCTGCACCGCGAGGGCCGCACGCCCGCCGCCTACACGAACGGCCAGGGCACACGCCTCGGCCGCGACGGCGTCGTGCGCATCACGGTCGTCGACGACGCGGTCTGGGTCGGCGGCGAGAGCACGACGGCGATCGCCGGGACCGTGCTGCTGTAGCCGCGCCGGGTTCGGCTCGGCGGCGGGGGCGAGTTCCTGCGCCCCTAGTCGCCGTGGCTTCTGCGTCGATGTCGGACCAGCAAGCTCATGCCCACGAGGCCTAGTAAGTACCCGGGTAGCCACCACCCGAGCGCTGGCTCGTCGATGGGAGCCGGCCGGACGACTCCGATCACCGTCCACGCCACGACCGGAGAGACTGCCACGAGTGCACCCCCGACACGACCGAGTCGCAGCAGGGCGATTCCAAGAGCACACCCGAGCGCGAGGCCGAAGGCGACTGAACTGGTCACCGTCAGCACTTCGGGAAAGTCGGCCACCACGTGCCGATGGTCGGCGGGAATCCGACGATGTGGGCTCGGATGCACTTCCCGCCGGAGAGCTGGGCGGCGCTGAAGGCAGCGAAGACTCCGCACCCGACCATGAGGGCGCGCATTGCGGGATGTGGAGCCTTGGCAAGCAGCGCGGTGCAACTGCCGACCGTGCCGACGACCGTAAAGCTCTCGCTCTTGGTGAACGTGATCTGGTAGTAGCCGACGTACGTCTTGATCGTCGGATCGGCGACCACCGGGTAGACGGTGTCCCGACGAGTCGTTACTTCTTGAACGAGCCTGGACCCGTCTACGACATACCGAGTCGCCAGCCTGACCCCATGCGAGTCCACTGCCCACGGTGCCGCGATCCCGGCCAGGAACTCACCGTCTTCGTCGCTGACGCTCACGCGACCGTCGGCCAGGACGAACAGCTCCGTGTCAGGACCGAAATCCCAGCTCGCGGTTTGCCCCGCCGTCGTGAGCACTGCTGCAAGTCGCGTCGTCTCAGGATCCAAGCGATCGACTGTGTACGCAGGAGCCCTGCTTGATGCCGCCCTGGCGTCGGTTGCTACGGCAACTCCGGCCGCGGAATCGCCAACGGCGACCCGTTCGCCTGGCACCGCCACCAGCGGCTTTGCGGGGTCTATGTCGTCATCGAGGCCCATCATGCCCTCGGCGCGGGCCACGGCGTCGGTCGCCGACGGCGAGGCGGACGCGTAAGCGGCCCCGGGAACGGACGTGGCGGCGATCACTGCAACGGTGATGATGCCTAAAAACAGGTGTCTCTTCATTGAAGCCTCACTCTCATTTTCATTCAACATACTGGATGAGAAGTCGGGATTTCAAGGAATGATCGCATCGCCCGCAGACGATGCAGAAACGGCTCGATCCCTCCGGAAGAGCGGAGGGGGCGAGCCGATTCAGCGGGCCGGAGCCCCAAAAGCGCGGGGTCGTGGGGCGCGGGCGCGGCCGCGGGCGCGGCGCTACAGGGTGGCCGCGAGCGGATCGCACGACTCGGGCAGTGACGGCACGGGGCCGACGGTGCTCTCGACGTCGACGTACTCACGGCGGGCGGCGCTCTCCTCGACGGCGACCATGGTGTCGAGCACGTGGTAGCCGACCTCGCCGGTGGCGACGTGGACTCCGCCGCCGCGGATGGCCCGGGCGATGTCGAGCACGCCGAGTCCGCGGCCGAAGACCTCGCCGACGTCGGGCAGGGTCTCCCAGTCCTGCTCGATCGGGAACCCGGTGATCCCGGTCAGCGGGCGCACGACCTTGATCGGGGTGTCGCCGAAGGTGTTCGGGTCGGGCAGCACGATCGTGCCCTCGGTGCCGTTGACCTCGAAGACGCCGTGGCGGAACAGCGCGGTGTCGTTGCTGAGCAGGCTCTGCGCCGCTCCCCCGCCCTCGAACGACGACAGCACGCTGAGATGGGTCGGCACCTCGACGGGGAACACCTCGCCGGTGCGGGGGCCCTCCTTGATCGTGCGGGTGGCCTGCGCCTTCGTGCCGAGAGCCGCGACCGACTCGATCGGTCCGAACAGGTGCACGAGCGCCGTGAAGTAGTACGGGCCCATGTCGAACAGCGGGCCGGCGCCCTTCGCGAACAGGAAGTCGGCGTTGGGGTGCATGAGGTCGGGCCCCTGCCACTGCATGCTCGTCACGGCGGTCAGCGGCGTGCCGATGATGCCGCCTTCGATCGCGCGCTTGGCGGCCTGCCAGCCGGCGCCGAGCACGGTGTCCGGTGCGATGCCGAGACGGAGGCCGGAACTCGCGGCGAGCTCGACGAGCCCCCTCGCCGTGGCGCGGTCGACGCCGATCGGCTTCTCGCTCCAGACGTGCTTCCCGGCCTCGAGTGCACTCGTCGACACGGCCACGTGGGCCGCCGGGATGGTCAGGTTGACGACGATCTCGACGTCAGGGTCGGCGAGCACGTCGTCGGCCGTGCCCGAGCGGGGAACGCCCCATTTGGCGGCCTGCGCGGCCGCGCGCTCGGTGTCGATGTCGCCGATCACCAGCACCTCGACATCGGGGAAGCGCGTGAGGTTGGCGAGGTACGCGTCGCTGATCATGCCGGCTCCGATGAAGCCGACTCCGACCCTGCCGGTGCCGGGCATCAGGCGCTCGCCTTCGTGCCGGCGGCGTCGATCTCGGCGATCGTCGCGGTCAGCCAGTCGAAGCTGCCCTGGACTCCGTCGAAGATGTCGCCCTGGAACCCGTCGAACTCGATGACGGCGTACTTCAGGTGCGGGTTCGAGGCCAGCGCGGCGGCCAGCGGCACGTCGCCCCGGCCGGCCGAGACCTGGTCGGTCGGGACATTCGCCGTCGTGATCTCGCGGTCCATCGGGCCGTCCTTCACGTGGACGGCGAGCACCTGCTCGCCCAGCCCGGAGACGAACTCGGCGATGTCGACGTGCGCGGCGGTCGCCCAGTAGAGGTCGACCTCGAGCTTCACGGCAGGATCGATGAGCTCGGCGAGCACGGCCAGGGCCGGCTTGCCCTCGATGATCGACCGGAGCTCGTGGTCGTGGTTGTGGTACCCGACGAGGAGCCCATCCTTCGCCGCGTCGATCGACGCCGCGTTGAGAGCGTCGGCGATGCGCTTCACGCCGTCGAGGGTCGACCACTCGTCGACTCCGACGAACGGGTCGATGACGGTCGTCATGCCGAGCTCGGCCGCGGCTCCGAATGTCTCGGCGCGGCTGGGGGCCGTCATCGTCGTGCCGTCGGGCAGCGGGATCTCGGACTGCACCAGGAAGGCGTGGCCGGTCGCCGCGGTGATGCCGTGGGCGCCGAACGCCTTCGCGAGCTGCGGCGCGCGTCGCACGAAGTCGAAGGCCTCGACCGTCGTGAAGCCGATCTCGGCGAGGCGGGCGAGGCCGCCGTCGAGATCGGACTCGAGGGCGGAATTGACTGTGTAGAGCTGGAGCGAGATGTCCATCGGTTCTCCCAGAGTGAGCCGGGCGTCTTCGCCCGGGACGCGCGCCTGTGGCCGTCGCGACGACCGTAGCACCGAAAACCTCCACGTGGATGTTTTTCTGCGAGGGGACCGCGCTGAACGGCTACTCTCGGGACATGACCACCCGAGGCCCATACCCGAAGGGCGTCCAGCGCCGACGCGAGATCCTCGACCGAGCCCTCGAGGTGTTCGCCGAGAAGGGCTTCGAGAGCACCTCCCTGCGGGCCATCGGCGAGGCGATCGGCGTCTCGCACGCGGCCTTGTCGCACTACTTCGAGTCGCGGGAGGCTCTGCTCGTCGAGGTGCTGCGCGAGCGCGACCTCCAGGGCGCCGAAGCCATCGCCGACATCGACGGCGTGGTCGAGCGGACCACGGTCATCGCCGAGCACAACAAGAACGTGCCGGGGCTGGTCGGCCTGCACACGGTGATGATGGCGTCCGCCGTCGAGCCGGGTCACGAGGTCGCGACCGAGTTCTTCACCGACCGATTCGAGAGGGGACGCGAGTCCACGCGAGCGGCTCTCGAGCACGACCTGGCCGAGCGCGGCATCGCCCCCGGCGTCGACCTCGACGACCTCGCGTCGCTGATCATGGCCGCGTCGGACGGCCTGCAGGTGCAGTGGCTGCTCGACGACCGGATCGACATCCCGCGCATTCTCGCCCTGATCGAGCGCATCGTCGTTCCCGCGCACACCGACGGTGCGTAGGCTCGTCCCATGGAAGAAAAGCGCATGAACGTCGAGTCGTTCAACCTCGACCACCGCATCGTGAAGGCGCCGTTCGTCCGGCTCGCCGATCACAAAGACCTGCCGGGCGGCGACACGCTCTCGAAGTACGACCTCCGTTTCGCCCAGCCGAACGTCTCGCGGCTCGACATGAAGGCCGTGCACTCGCTCGAGCACCTGTTCGCCGAGCACTCGCGCAACCACTCGTCGAAGGTGATCGACTTCTCGCCGATGGGCTGCCAGACCGGCTTCTACCTGCTGCTCGAGGGCACGCCCGAGGTCGACGACGTCTACACGCTCATCGAGCAGACGCTGACCGACATCCTCGCGGCGACGGAGGTTCCGGCCGCGAACGAGACGCAGTGCGGCTGGGGCTCGAACCACTCGCTGGAGGCCGCGCAGGACGCCGCCCGGGAGTTCCTGCGCCAGCGTGACGAGTGGTCGCAGATCTACGCCTGACCGGCCCTCGCCAGGGCAGCCCGGTCAGAGGGCGGGGGCCGGCGCGGGGTACGTGAGCGGCCCGTCGACGGACGGCACGTCGTGCCAGGCGCCGTCGGCGAGGGATTTCTCGGCGGCCTCGACGATGGCGGCCGCCGCGAGCCCGTCGGCGACCGAGGGCGCGATCTGCGTGCCGGAGAGCACCGACGCCACGAACTGCGCCGCCTCGATCGTCTTGAGGTCGTCGAAGCCCATGCCCGTTCCGCCGCCCGGCTGGAAGCGCCCGAACTCGCCGTGCCCGGGCGACATGTACACGGTCGAGTAGCCGTACTCGCCGGCCTCGGAGTCGTCGGGCAGGCACACCTCGAGCTCGTTCAGCCGCTGGAAGTCCCACCGCACCGACCCCAGCGTGCCGTAGACCTCGAGCGCGTACTCGGCGCGCGGGCCCCGCATGATCCGGCTGGAGTCCATCGTGCCGACGGCGCCGTTCTCGAACCGCATCAGCAGCGCCGCGTAGTCGTCGTTCTCGACCCGCTTGAGCTCGCCCGATCCGGCGGCCGACCGGTCGACGACGCCCGCCGCCGGGACGGGGCGCTCCGTGATGAACGTCTCGGCCATCGCCGAGACGCTCGCGATCCGGCCGACGACGTACTGCGCGAGGTCGAGGCCGTGCGACAGCAGGTCGCCGAGCACTCCGGAGCCCGCTTGCTCGCGCTCGAAGCGCCAGGTCAGCGGCGCCAGCGGGTTCGACGAGTAGTCGGCGAGCAGGGTGCCGCGCACGTTGGTGATGCGCCCGAGGCGGCCGTCGCTCACGAGCTTCTTCATGTGCTCGATCGCCGGGGCGTGACGGTAGTTGAAGCCGACGCAGGTGATGACGCCGGCGCTCGCGACCGCATCGGCGATCTGGCGCGAGTCGGATGCGTAGCGCCCCATCGGCTTCTCGATCCAGAACGGCTTGCCCGCGGCGGCGGCGGCGACGGCCATCTCGCGGTGCAGGAAGTTCGGCGAGCAGATCGACACGACGTCGACGGCGGGGTCGGCGAGCACCTCGCGGTAGTCGCTCACCGAGCGCTCGTAGCCGAGGCGCGACACGGCCTCGGCGGCGGCCTGAGGCACCGGATCGGCTGCGACGACGAAGCGGGGCGACACGTCGAGCTCGGGGAAGTGGTCCGGGAGGGCGCGGTAGGCCCGCGAGTGGAGGCGGCCCATCCAGCCCACGCTGATGAGTCCGATGCCGACTTCCTGCGCCATTGAAGCTCCTTCGATTCAGGCCGCCGTTCGCGGCGAGCACGACTAGAGCGCTCTAGTTTGACAATACCAGGCCGCTCATGTCATGACAAACACGGCTCAGGAACTCGGGGCGGTCGCCGACGACCGCACCACGAGCCGCGGCGAGAGCGACACGTCGACGACCTCCCCGGCCGGATTCTCGAGCCGCCACAGGGCGGCCTCCGCGCTCCGCCTCCCGAGCTCGAGCGCGTGCTGGTCGACCGACGTCAGGCCCACCGCCCGCAGCCCCGAGAGCGGGCTGTCGTCGTAGCCCACCACCGAGAGGTCGCCGGGCACCCGCAGGCCGAGGCGACCGGCTGCCTCGACGACGCCGAGGGCTGCCAGGTCGTTGTTCGCGAACACCGCCGTGGGGCGCCCCGGCCCGGTCAGCAACGGGGTCGCCACCGCGAGCGCGGCCTCCAGTGTCGGCACCGCCGTGACGACCTGCGGCGTCAACCCGAGCTCGCGCATCCGCGCCTCATACCCGGCGCGGCGGTCGGTGCGGCCGTCGGTAGGCGGGACGGCGAGGTGGGCGATCCTGCGGTGGCCCAGGGAGTAGAGGTGGTCGACGACGAGGCGGGCGCCCGCCAGGTCGTCGGCGTAGACGCTGTCGACGCCGGGCACTCGACGAGCGACGCTGACGAGGCGGTCGGCGCCGACGAGCGCGATCAGCTCGCGGTCGGAGAGCACCGCGCCGGCCGCGAGGACGACGTCGGCACGCGCGCCGAGGAGCGTCTCGAGCGCCGGGCGGTCGCGGGTGCCCGCGGTGTCGCCGACGCCGAGCACGAGGTGGGCACCCGCTTCTTCGGTCACGGCGCTGACGCCGTCGAAGATGTCGGCGAAGACGGGGTTGCGCAGGTCGAGAAGGAAGAGCCCCAGCGACCTCCCGGTGCGGCTCGCCAGGCGCGAGGCCACCGTGTTCGGGCGGTATCGGAGCGCTCGGCCCGCGGCGAGGATGTGCTCGCGGGTCTCGTCGCTGACACCCGCGACACCGCGGTACGCGATGCTCACGAGCGAGCGCGACACCCCGGCGGCCGCGGCGACGTCGTCCATGGTGACGCGGGGGCGGGAGGTCTCGGGCATGGCCACAGTGTTTCACGCGGCCGATTCTTCGCCGTTTCTGAGAGCCGCCGATTCAGGATCAGGCCGTGATCTTCGACCCGCAGTCCTTCCTGACCTCGCTCGGCCCCGCCGTGCTCATTGGCCTCGGCGTGATGGTGTTCATCGAGTCGGGGCTGCTGTTCCCCTTCCTTCCCGGCGACTCGCTGCTGTTCACCGCCGGGCTGCTGGCCGCGAGCGGCGTGATCGGCGTACCCGTGTGGCTCGTCATCGTCGTGGCCTTCGTCGCAGCCGCCCTCGGCGACCAGGTCGGCTACTGGCTCGGACACCGTTTCGGGCGCCGCCTGTTCAGGCCCGACGCCCGCCTCCTGAAGACGAAGCACCTCGAGGAGGCCGAGGCCTTCTTCGCGCGGTACGGCGGCGCGGCGCTGATCCTGGGCCGATTCGTGCCGGTGGTGCGCACCTACGTGCCGCTGGCCGCAGGCACGAGCCGGTACCGGTACAGCCGGTTCTCAGTCTGGAACCTCGCGGGCTCCTCGATCTGGACGGCCAGCGTCTCGATCCTCGGCGTGATCCTCGGTCGGATCCCGTTCGTCCGCACGCACATCGACGTGCTGTCGATCCTGGTGGTGGCGGTCTCGGTCCTGCCGATCGTCGTCAGCGGCGTCGTGCGCGTGAGGAGGTCCCGGACCCCTGCGGTGTGAGCAGGCGGCCGCGACCCGATCGCGCCATACTGGCGAGGTCCGCCTCACACCTCAGGAGCCCCTCATTTCAGACATCTCCGACGCCTACGACGAGCTCGTCCTCGACCTCAGCCAGGACGAGGACGACGATGTCACCGTGACCGACGACGGGCTTCTGGCCCGCGGCACGCTCTTCCTCTACCTCGAAGGCGACTCGATCGTCATCAAGCTCCCGGCCGACCGCAGCGACGACCTCGTCGCCCGCGGCGTCGCGAAGGCGCACGCCGACGGAGCCGGCTGGGTCTCGATCGCCGACGTCGAGCTGTGGCCGGAGCTCGCGGGCGAGTCGCACTCGTTCGTCGGCGAGCCCGCTGTCGGCGGCGAGAGCTAGGCGCTCCTTCTCGCGAGATGGCCCTCGCCGTCGGCCCGGCATGCCCGGACCGACGGCGAGGGCCATCTCGCCGTTGTCGATCGGCCTCTCCGGGCGTAGGATGATTATGTTCTTATAACTGATCGAGAGGCGGGGAGCGGGTGAGCTCGAGCACAGCACCAGGCGGAGCAGTCTCCGAGTGGCGGCGCGAGCTCCTGTCGGTCCTCCCGCACAACCGCGCGCACTGGGGTGCCGTGCGCGCGGCGATCGTCATCACGATCCCGATCGCGACCCTCGCCCTCACCGGGCACGCCGACCTGACGCTCTACGCCACGTTCGGCGCCATGGCCGGCGTCTTCGGCCGCCACGCGACCTACTCCGCACGCCTCTACCAGCAGGCGGTCGCCGGCCTCAGCCTCTCGCTGGCCGTCTTCGTCGGCACGGCGGTCGGGGTCGTCGCACCGGGTTCGTTCCTGGCCGTCGGCGCGATCGCCGCCCTCTCGCTCGTCGGCCTCCTCGTCTCGAAGCGCGTCGGCCTGCTCCCGGTGCCGTCGCTGTTCCTCGTCTTCGCGGCGGGGAGCACGTCGTCGTTCCGCCACGCGCCGGCCGACCTCGTGCTGGCGGCCGCCCTGCCGCTCGGGGCCGCGGCGCTGGCGATCGTGGTCGGGCAGGTCGGCCGGATCCTGCCCCCGTCTCGCGCCACCAAGCACCCCCGTCGCGAGATCGTGCCCCTGCGCGCCGTGCTCGCGGCACCGGGCGCTCGGCTCGAGATGGTGCGGTACGTCGTCGGCCCCCTCGTCGCCGGAGCCATCGCCACGGGCGTCGGCATCGGCCACCCGTACTGGGCGGCCGTCGCTGCGACCGTCCCGCTCACCGGGGCCACCCTCGGCGCGAAGTTCGGCCGCGGCACGCAGCGCCTCGTCGGAACCGTCGTCGGCGTGCTGCTCGCAGCCGCGCTCATCGGAGCCGACCCGCCGCTGGGCGTCCTGATCGCCGCCGTCGGCGTGGCCCAGCTGCTCGCCGAGCTGTTCGTGCTCCGCAACTACGCGCTGGCGACCATGGCCGTCACGCCTCTCGCCCTGATCATGGTGCACCTGGCGTCGCCCGCCCCGCTCGGGACGCTCATCGCCGACCGGCTCGTCGAGACGGTCATCGGAGTGCTCGTCGCGCTGGTGCTGCTCGTCGTGACGTCGCCGCGGCGTCGCGCGCGGACCTAGGCCCCGTGGCGTAGCGCGCGCGTCGTGCTGCACCACGCGGGCCTCGCAGCACACCACGATCGGGACGCGGCACCACGACTTTGTGCGGTGCGGAGTCCCGATCGTGGTGCGAGCCAAGGCCCGCCCGCAGGCGGGCACGGGGCTGCGCCCTACGCGTCGTGCGGCGCCCCGATGATCCCGATCTCGCCGGTGACGGGCGCAAGCGACGGGTCCTGCTTGAGCGGGAACAGCCACCGGTTGGCGATCACGACGATGGTGAACACGCCGATCACGACGGCGCCGAACGGGGCGAGGAAGCGCACGTCGCCGGCCGCGAGGATGGCCCCGCCGACCAGCGAGCCGCTCGAGATGCCGATCTGCGCGGCACTCTGCCGGATCGCCGACGCCGAGTCGCGGGCCTGCGGCGCCACGCGCATCGCGGTCTGCTGCACGATGAGCGGCACCGATGAGAATCCGGCGCCCCACACCAGCACGGCGATGACCGTCACGACGGTGCTGCGGGTGATCGAGAGCGTGACCAGGGCGAGCACGACGGCCGTGAAGCAGCCGATCAGCGCCGCACCTGGGCGTCGATCGACGATCCGCCCGACGACGACCGTGGCCGCGAGCCCCATCGCGCCGTAGCCGAGCAGCAGCAGGCTGAGGCCCGATCCGCTGATGTGCCCGCTCCGCTCCACGATGGGTGCGGTGAACGTGTAGGCGGCGTAGTGGCCGAGGCACCCGAGCGTCGTGACCGCGCAGACGAGAGTGATGGCGCGCGAGCCGAGCAGCCGGCGCACGGCGGAGAACTGCGACCGCATGCTCGAGGCGGCCTGAGCGCGGGTGACCGGGGTCTTCGGAAGGAAGACGATCACGCCGACGAGCGCCACGGTCCCGGCCCCGGCGAGCACCCCGTACGCGGCGCGCCAGCCGACGGCCTGGCCGAGCAGCGTGGTGATGGGCACGCCCAGCACCATTCCGACGGTCGTCCCGGCCATGACCAGCGACGCCGCCTTGCCGCCCTGCCCGCGGGGCCCGAGCCGCTGGGCGACCGGGGCCATCACCGACCAGAACACCCCGTGCGCCAGCGCGGTCAGGATCCGCGCGATCACCAGCACCAGGAAGGTCGGCGCCAGGGCGGCGGCCGTCTGCGACACGACGTACGCGGCGACGAGGCAGGCGATGAGCACGTGCCGCGGTACCTTGAGAGTGAGGCTGGTCAGCGGGATCGCCCCGGCCGCCGCGAATGCGGCGTAGACGGTGACGAGCAGCCCGACCTGCGCGGGAGTCACCTGCAGCCCCGACGCGATCTGCGGCAGCAGCCCGACCGGCAGGGTCTCGGCGGTGAAGTAGACGAAGCCGGTGCCGGCGAGCGCGGCGATTGCTCCGTACCGGAGACGGTCGGGGTAGTCCGTGGTGGGCGCCGCCGTTGTCGTCACAGGCTCAGCGTAGCCCTGCCCCCGTCCCGCTCCGGGCGCAGGAACTGGCGCCCCGCCGCCGAGCCTCTTCTCGCGCCCGGCTCCGCCCGATAGCGTGGTGGCCCGCGAGAGGAGCACCATGACCGAACTCGACGAGGCCATCGAGCGCTTCGCGCGGCCGCGGCGGAACGTCGTCGCCGTGCCCGAGGAGACCGATGAGCAGGCGGGTTCGTGGGCCCTCGAGCTGCTCCTCGCAGAGACGGCCATCGCGCTGCGGAGGCGCGGGATCGAGCCGGTCCCGACCGTGATGGAGGCCCGCGCGGGCGTGTACAAGGCCGTCGCGGCGTGCTGGCCGCTGGAGCTGTTCGCCCTGACGACGCGGGGCGTCGCCCTGCCCTACACGATGCTCACCGGCTCCGCCTTCGGCATCGAGCCTCCCCCGCGGCCGGACGCCCCGGTCATCTGCGTGCGCCCGACCCCGATCGTCGTCGGGCCCGGGCCGGGCGACGTCGAGGTCAACCGTCGCGGGCAGCTCCTGTGGCGCTGGTCGGCTCCCGCCGACGGCCGTCACAGCGCCGGCCCCATCGTCGACCAGCCGTGGACGACCGGCTTCCGCGAGCGCTTCGACGTCAACGCCTCGCAGCACCGGCCCGGGCCGCTCGTCGAGCCGATCGCCTTCGCGATCGTCGACCACCTCGCCGGGCGCCTGGAGCGCGGCATCGTCCACTGACCGGCGCCCGCACCACCGCCTAGCGCCGTGCGGCCACGATCCCGAACGCCTCGTGCGCGATCTCGAGCGAGCGGTCGACGTCCGCCTCGGTGAGCGCCGCGTTGATGAAGTGGTTGTGGTGCGATGTGATGAACATCCCGCGCTGCACGCACTCGGCGACCCACTGCTGGTGCAGCATCAGCGAGTCGTCGTCGGCCAGCCGCAGATAGAACAGTGCCGGCTCGCCGGAGGTCACCAGGGTGAGCCCGTGGTCGGCGGCACCCGCGACCAGGCCGGAGGTCAGCCGCTCGCCGAGCGACCGGAACAGCGTGGGCGCGTCGAGCTCCCGGAGCTTCGTGAGACACGCGATGCCCGCCGCGAACGGCACGGCGCTCATCCAGTAGCTGCCGGTGTAGGTGATGCTGCTGACGGCGTCCTTCAGGGAGTCGCGGCCGCAGAGCGCCGACACGTTGTAGCCGTTCGCGAGCGCTTTGCAGAAGCAGATCAGGTCGGCACGGAAGCCGTAGAAGTGGTCGGAGCCGGCGAGGTCGAGCCGGAACCCGGCACGCACGTCGTCGACGATGAGCACGACGCCGTGCTCGTCGCAGAGGCGGCGCACCGCCTGCCAGTAGCCGTCGGCGGGCAGCTCGTTGTCGACGAAGTTGCCGTGCATGTACGGCTGGGCGATGAGTCCGGCGATCTCGCCGCGGTGCTCCCGCAGGGTCGTCTCGAGAGCGGCCAGGTCGTTGAACGGCACCGTGAGATTGTTCGCGACGTCCTCTTCGAGAACCCCGGGGTAGTCGAGCTTCTGCGTCCAGGGTGCGACGCCGTGGTAGTAGCCCTTGACGAAGACGATCTTCTTGCGGTGCGTCGCGGCCCGGGCCGTCATCACGGCGAGGGTCGTGACGTCGCCGCCGTTCTTGGCGAAGAACGCCCAGTCGGCGCTGGCGACGGTGTCGACGAGCAGCTCGGCGAAGTCGACCATGATCGACGAGGGGATCGTGACGACGTCCTCCTGACGCTGCTGCGCCTCGGCCGCGGCGACGACGTCGGGGTCGTTGTAGCCGAGCACGTTGGGGCCGTAGCCGCACATGTAGTCGATGTACTCGTTGTCGTCGAGGTCCCAGAAGCGGGTGCCCTCGGCGCGCGACGAGAACCGCGGAAAGGCGTCCTCGGGGATGTAGCAGCCCTCCGACGGCCCCTGGTGGCCGTAGATGCCGGACGGGATCACGGCGGTGGCGCGGGCGAAGGCGGCGCGGCTCTTCGGGTACTTGTAGGGCTCCGTGGTGAACGGCTTGGCGGGGGTCGAGATGCTCATGCGTTGTCCTTTACGAGAGGTACTGACCGGCGCGGTCGAGGATGCGGCTGACGTTGTCGACCATCGGCACGTAGCCGCTCATGGCGAGGCGTCCGTCGCAGACGCAGGCGAGCGCGCTGAGGTCGCCTGCGAGGATGCCTCGGGCGACCTCCATGTCGGCGAACGCGAGGATCGCGCGGGGCGACGGCGACTCCGCGGCGACGAACGTCAGGCGGTGGTCGGCGACGCGCAGCGTGTACGAGACGGCGTCGCCGATGCGCACCGACAGATCGCCGTCGGGCATGAGGCTCGCGCTGGCTCGTCCGCTGCGGTCGTGCGTCGCGAGCTCGGCGACCGCGCCCAGGGCGACGACGAGGGTGAGGACCGTGCTCGTGTCGCGGAAGGCCTCGTCGGCGAGGTCGTCGGCGGAGGGCCGGAGGTATCTCGTGAGGAGCTCGGCCAGGGGCGCGAAGACCCCGGTGAGGAAGGCGATGCGGTGGAGACCCGTGACCGGGATGGGTGTCGCGGTTCCTGCGATCACCTTGTTGAAGGCACGGGGCCCCGCGAACGGGAGCGTGATCGTGCCCCGGCCGGTCGCGGGGTCGACGGTCACCCCGCCGTCGGCGAAGCGCAGGGCGGCTCGCGGCCCCCCGCGCACGGCGAATCCGATCGACGTCGGCCGATCGTCTCTCTCGACCAGGGCGCGGGCCTCGGGCACTCGGGCGCAGAGCTCGCCGAGTGCTCCGAGCACCCCGTGCAGGTTGACGAACGCCAGAGCGCGGTCGTCGATCGTCGTCAGCATCAGCGGACCCCTTTCACGGGAGCGAGGGCCGCGGCGCCGGCGATGCCGAAGACGCCGACGGCCACGAAGAGCAGCCAGAAGCCGCCGACCGCGACCACGAGACCGGCGCCGGCGAGCGGTGCCAGGGCCTGCGGGATCGCGTAGGCGATGTTCATGATGCCCAGGTCTTTGCCGCGATCGACGGCCGACGGCAGCACCTCGGTGGCGAGGGCCTGGTCGACTGCGAGGAACGCGCCGAACCCGAAGCCCGACAGCGCCCCGGCCACGTAGACCATGGGCTCGGAGGGAGCGGCGATGAGCAGGATCCCCGCGGCCGCCTGCATCACAGCCGTGATGACGACGAACATCTTGCGGCGGCCCAGCCGGTCGGACAGCCCGCCGAACCACAGCGACGCGATCACCGAGAACACGCTGTAGATCACCGTCGTGACGAGCAGGACCGTCTCGGCGTCGCCCTCGGGCAGCGTCAGCCCGAACATCAGGAAGTACAGCAGCAGCGTCGTCGTGAGCGCGTTCGCCCAGTTGACGAGCACGCGGCTCAGCAGCGTCCAGCCGAAATCCGGGTGGGTCCTCGGGTCGATCCAGAATCCGCGCAGGAACTCGGCCACCCCCAGCCGCGGCCGCTCGCTCCGGGCCAGCACCCGGTCGGGCATCCGCACCGCGAACGCCGCCACGCACACGACGAGCAGCACGGCCACCAGCGCGTAGCCGGCGAAGAGCGACAGCCCGAGCGCGAGCACCGCGAGCAGCCCCACCAGCGCGCCGACCGGCTGCGGCGCCGCCATCCATCCCGAGATCGTGCCGCGCTGGCCGACCGGCACCTGGTCCGAGATCACGGCCGTCAGGGCCGCCGTCAGCACGCAGAAGCCGACGAGCGTCACCACCCAGAACACGGTGACCCCGACGATGGACGACTGCACGCCGAGCAGCACGAGTCCGATGGCGAAGAGCACCGCTCCCGCGGCGATCCACGGCCGGCGTCGGCCGAACGGCGACAGGGTGCGGTCGGACAGCGCACCGGTGAGCGGGTACGCCACGAGCGCGAAGACGCCGGCGATCGCCGACACCACGCCGAACGCGACGACGTTGGCCACCCAGTCGGCCGGGTCGAGATTCAGGACGGCGGCGACCTGCTCGGGCAGCAGGAGCTGGATGGGGGTGAGCTGCGCGATCCAGATGCCGAACCAGGCGAGCGAGAAGAGCTGGATCCAGCGGCGGCCGACCGGAGCGCGGAGGGCGGCGGCCGTCGCCTCGACGGTGACCTCGTCGGCGCTCACACCCGCACCCGCTGCGCGGCGAAGCCGGCCAGGCTCGCCGCGGCGAGCCGGGCGGTGCGCCGGGCCGCCTCGGTGTCGCGGTCGGCGAGCCAGGTCGTCGTGAGGCCGTCGAGCAGCACGATCGCGAGCCGGGCGATCTCGGCCGGCGGCACCGTCCACTCGACGCCGGCCCGGGTGGCCAGCGCGCCCTCGGCGAGCGCGAACGAGCTCGCGTAGTAGTCGCGGGCACGGCCTTCGAGGCCCGGCGTGCGCTGCGCGTAGGCCATCAGCTCGAGGAGGGCCTGCTGCTGGTCGGGGTGGGCGGCCAGGACGTCGAGATACAGGTCGAAGGCCCGGAGCACGACGGTCTCGAGGTCGGCGTCGACGTCGGAGTCGATCTCGACGGCCGCGACGGCGATGGCCCGCTCGCCCTCGGTCACCGACTCGATGACGCGGTCGATGAGGTGGTCGTACGAGTCGAACGCGTAGTGGAACGCCGACAGGGGCACCCGTGCCTCGGCCGTGATCGCCCGGGTCGACGCCGAGGCGACGCCCTGCCGCGCGATGACCCGGATCGCGGCGTCGACGAGCAGCTGCCGCGTCGCGGCGAGTGGTCGTCGCTGTGCCATGGCATCCCTCTCGGTCGATCGTCCAGGTCGGTCGATCCGAAGCACAGTCTGGCCGTGCCCGAGCGCCGCGGCTAGAGGACGCCGAGAGCTGTTACAGACCCGGCGCGAGCGCGAAACACTGCCGAAACCGGGCCGGTAGAGTGGATGTATCGTGGTTAGCACGAGCCAAGCACTGAAAGGCCGACGATGTCCCTCACCCTGCCCACCCCGGTCCTCCCCGATCCCGCCGCCGTCCCCGCCCTCCGCTGGGGCGTCATCGGCACGGGCATCGCCGACCGCTTCGTGCTCGCCCTGCACGCCCACACGGCGCAGCGCGTCGTCGCCGTGACGGCGCGCGACGCCGAGAAGACCGCCGCGTTCGCCGCGCGGCACGGCATCCCGCGCGTGGCCGAGTCGGTCGACGCACTCGTGAACGACTCCGAGGTCGACGTCGTCTACATCGCGACCCCGCACCCCCTGCACCGCGAGCAGGCCCTGGCCGCCATCGCCGCCGGCAAGCACGTGCTCATCGAGAAGCCGATCGCGATGTCGGCCGACGAGGCCCGCGAGATCACCGACGCCGGCCGCACCGCGGGCGTGTTCGTCACCGAGGCGATGTGGACCCGCTACCTCCCGCAGACCGAGATCCTCCGCCTGCTCCTCGCCGACGGAGCCATCGGCGAGGTCCGCCTCGTCACGGCCGACTTCGGCTTCACCATGCCGTTCGACCCGTCGCACCGCCTCTGGAACACGGAGCTCGGCGGCGGGGCCCTCCTCGACGCCGGCGTCTACCCGATCTCGTTCGCGGACTCGGTGCTCGGCCCCCCGACCGAGATCGTGACCCGGGGCGACCTCGGCCCCGGCGACGTCGACGCCCGCGCCGACCTCCTCCTCTCGTACGCGTCGGGTGCCCGCGCCTTCGCGTCCACCTCGCTCGTGACCGCCCTTCCCGTCGTCGCGTCGGTGATCGGCTCCGAGGGCCGCATCGACCTGCACAGCCCGTTCTTCGGCCCCAGTGGCATCACCTGGACCCGCGGCGGCATGGGCTCCGACGAGACGGCGACCTGGATCGACGACCGCTTCGAGGCCGTGCACGAGGGCCTCGGCTACCAGGCGACGGCCGTGGCGTCGTACATCGGCGAGGGCCTCGCCGAGTCACCCGTGCACACGCACGACGACATCGTCGGAGTCATGCACGTGATCGACGTGGCGCGCGCGGCGATCGGCGGGCAGGGCGGCGGGGTCGGAGTTCCTGCGCCCTAGGGGGTCGTGGCCGTGCGAGACGGTGCCCAGCGGGTGAAGCCGGCGAGTACCTCGTTGGCTCGGCGCGCTCGGGCGAAGCCGAGGAGGTTCGGCGTGTAGATCGACAGCGGGAGGTCGACGGAGTCGTGGCCGCCCGCCCCGATGCGGACCCGCACGGTCCGGGCGTCGGGGGCGTACGTGCCCTCGCCGACGCGCTGGAAGGCGGCGGTGACTCCGCCGACCTCGCGCCACGCGAACGTGACGGTCGGCGCCTCGTCGGTCGACTGAGCCCACAGCTCGACGCCCTGCCAGCCGGCCGAGACCAGGAAGCGCGCAGGCAGGCCGATCCCGGGGCGGACGTCGGCCAGCGCCGCGCGGACCAGTGGCGTGCGCGGGGCGATGAACACGACGGCGTCGGGACGCAGCCGCTCGATGCGACGCGCGCGGCGGGCGACGAGGCGGCTCCGAGCCAGGGTGGCGGCGATCCCGACGACCAGCGCGGCGACCGGCACCCCGATGCGCAGGCCATTGATGATCGGATGCTCGGTGACCGCGTCGCGGATCACCGGCTGCACGACCAGCAGCAGCCCGATCATCGCGACCACGGCCAGCGCGCCCTTGGCCCGCTGCCGTGGGGTCGGCGCCGTCTCGTCGAAGCCCTCTCCGGTGCACTGCGGCGCTGCATCCCCCATGCGACCAGCCTAGGAAGGGCCGTGCGTCGGCGCCTCCCCCACATCGGGCTGCGTCGAGGGGTCGGTCGCTGTCGGAGCCTTCCCCTGTGAGATCGGGCGAATCTGCCGTAGATGGTGCAAGTTCGCCCGATCGGACGTGCTGACGACACGGGACGCAGGAACTCGCGCAGCCGCCGCCGGGGTCCGACCCCGGCGGCGGCGGGGAGTTCCTGCGCCCTAGTGGGCGAGCAGGTCGTCGACGTCGTCCACGCCCGCGGCGACCGCGTCGTCGTGGTGCTTGCGCAGGCCGGGCGCCGCGAGGGCCGCGACGATGGCGAGGGCTCCGACGCCGGCGCACGCCCAGAACCCGATCGTGAAGGTGTCGCCCGACGGGAGCGCGATCGAGCCCGCCGGCGTCGTGAAGACCTTCGAGTGCGACGAGATGAGGGCTGCGATGACGGCGGTTCCGACGCTCGAGCCGATGGTGCGGACGACGGTGTTGGCGCTGATGGCCTCGCCGGTCTGCGCCTTCGGGACGCTCTCGATGATGGCATTGGACGCCGCCGCCAGGCCGAAGCCGATGCCCGCACCGGTGAGGATGCCCGAGAGGAGGATCTGCCAGGTGTGCTCGTGGGTGAGCGCCGGCAGGACGAACGCCGCCGTGAGCAGGATGCCGCCGATGACCAGAGGCGGCTTCGCGCCGAGCCGGCGCACCAGGGCGCCGGAGATCGGCGAGACGACGATCATCATGAGGACGGTCGGCAGCAGGAAGAGGCCGGACTGCGAGGCGTCCTTGCCGAAGCCGTATCCGGTGAAGGCCGGCAGCTGGAGCAGGGTCGGGACGAGCACGAACGTGCCGTACATCGCGAAGCCGAAGACGAGCGCGACAGCGTGGGCGGTCCAGACGCCGCGGATTTTAAAGAGTCGGACGTCGATCAGCGGCTCTGCGACGCGGAGCTCGACCAGCACGAACG
The DNA here is from genome assembly GCF_057787745.1 of Frondihabitans sp. OV104. Classification (NCBI taxonomy): domain Bacteria; kingdom Bacillati; phylum Actinomycetota; class Actinomycetes; order Micrococcales; family Microbacteriaceae; genus Frondihabitans; species Frondihabitans sp. OV104. The sequence continues at coordinate 78,059 of NZ_CM173541.1, read as the reverse complement.
CCACCATCGCGAGTGCGCCGACCGCGAGGAGGCCGATCGTCTTGAAGTCGCCCCAGCCCCAGGTCTCGCCCTCGGAGACGGCCAGCAGCAGCGAGACGAGCGAGACCGTCAGGATGACGGTGCCGACGAGGTCGAGGCGGCCGGGCTTGCGGATCGGCGACTCGGGCATGCCGAAGATGATGCCGGCGAGCGCGATGACCACGAGGATCAGCGGCAGCCAGAACAGGAAGTGGTAGTTGAGGTGCTGCACGATCGGGCCCGCGGCGACGATGCCGATGCCGGCGCCGATTCCGAAGATGCCCGAGAGGAGGCCGATCATCGTGCTGACTCGCTCTTTCGGGAACTCGTCGCGGACGATGCCGATCGACAGCGGCAGAACGGCGCCGGCGGCACCCTGCAGGATCCGCGCGACGATGAGGACGCCGAGGCTCGTGGCGAGCGCGGCCACCAGCGTGCCGATCAGGAGGAGCGACATCACGACGATCAGGATGCGGCGCTTGCCCAGCATGTCGCCGAGGCGTCCGAGGATCGGCGTGAGCACCGACGCCGAGAGCAGGTAGGCGGTGATGACCCAGCTGACGTTCGACGTCGAGGCGTTCAGGTCTTCGCCGATGGTCGAGAGCGCCGGGGCGACCAGCGACTGGAGGACCGCGTAGGCCAGGCCGCCGAGGGCCAGGTACACGATAACGAGGGTGAGGTTCGGCTTGTGCTCGCTGTGCTCGACAGCGGCGATGGAGCCCGTGGTGGGCTCCTGAAGGGTGTCTGACATCGGTCTCCGGAGTCGTGTAAACAATTGCTGACTTGTGAAGACTAGTGATTCGCCGAGCAATGTCAACTCTTGTTTACATCGACGAGACGGGCCGGTACGGTTGCGGGACTTGGGAGGATGAGCACCATGACCACCGACAGCCCCGTCGCATCGCGCAGCCGCGACGCCGAGAAGACGCGCCAGGCGCTCCTCGAGTCGGCGCGCAGCCGCTTCGCGCATGACGGGTACGCGGCCACCACCGTCCGCGACATCGCGACCGACGCCGGCGTCAACGTCGCCCTGATCAACCGCTACTTCGGCAGCAAGGAGGGGCTGTTCGCCGCCTGCCTGAACCGCACCGTCGAGCAGATGGAGCCGCCGGCCGAGTCGCAGACGACGTTCGACCAGATGGTCGCCAGCCTCGTCGCGCGCGTCGCCGACCAGTCGGGCGGCGTCAAGCCGCTCGAGTTGCTGCTTCTGATCCGGTCGTCGGGTGACGAGAAGGCCGACGAGATCCGCCGCGCCACCCTCACCCGCTACACCGAGAGCATGGCCGCGATCGCCGGCTGGAAGCGCGACGACCCCGCGACGGAGGCGCTGCTGCTGCGGGCCCAGATCGCGATGGCCACGGGGTTCGGGATCGTGCTCTGGCGAGCGTCGACCGAGCTCGGCCCGCTGGCGTCGGCGTCGGCGGCCGACCTCTCGGGGCCGGTGGGCGACGTCGTCACGGCGCTGCTGCGCTGACTCGGCGAGTCACTGCCGGACGGGGCGCCGGCGCCCCGCCCGGCCCCGTGGCATCGAGACTCCAGAATTGGCCCTTTTCTGCGGCGGAACCGGGGCCAACGCTGGAGTCTCGACGGCGCGGGGGGCGGCGGCGGCGGGGGGCGGGGGCGGGGGCGGGGGCGGGCGGCGGGGCGGGGCGGGGCGGGCGGCGGCGTCAGGGGTGGGCGAAGAGCCAGGCGGCTAGGGCGAAGCCCGACGCGGCCACAGCGAGGCGCAGCGCGGTGCGGGGCACCCGGCGGGCGATGCTCGGCCCGAGCAGCCCGCCGGCGAGCGTGCCGACGCCGAGTGCGAGCGCCGCGAGCCACACCACGTGGCCGAACACGGCGAACAGCACGGCCGGCAGGAGGTCGGCCCCGACCAGCAGCACGTTCTTGAGCGCATTGGCCCGCAGGATCTGCGGTTCGAGCGTCAGCAGCAGCACGCCGATCATGAGCACGCCCGACCCGGCGCCGAAGTACCCGTTGTAGATCGTGACGCCGGTCATCGCCGAGGCCGTCACCCCGGTTCCCACCGCCCCGCGCCGACGCTCGTTCCAGCCGGTGATCGTCGGCTGCACGAGCAGTAGCAGCGCAGCCGCCGCCACCAGGAACGGCACGATCCGCCCGAACAGGTCGGGCGGCGTCACCAGCAGCAGCACGGCTCCGAGCAGCGACCCCGTCACGGCGACGGGCATCCAGCGCCGCAGGGTGGCGCGATGGCCCACGAGGTCGGGGCCGGCGCGCAGGGTCGACCCGACGCCCGAGCCGAGCATCGCGACGGCTCCGGTGACATTGGCGGTGAGCGGCGGGATCCCGACGGCGAGCAGCAGCGGGTACGCCACGAGCGAGGTGACCCCACCGGCCGTGCCGATGACGCCCGCGACCACTCCCCCGCCGAGCAGAAGCAGGAGGAGGTCAGGAGACATGCGTCAGCGCCGGGCCGTTCTCGAGACTGAAGTTGACGAGGCCGGGCAGGTACCGGTCGTCGTCGTACTCGATGACCGCGCCGTCGGCGTCGCGCACCCAGCGCCGCTGGCGCAGCAGCGGGGAGCCCTCGACGACGCCGAGGTGGGCGGCGTCGACCGCGTCGGCGGCCACAGCGTCGATGACGTGGCTGGCAGCGGCGAAGGCCACGCCGCGCGACTCGAGGTAGCTCCACTCGGAGCCCGAGTCGGTGTCGAAGTCGAGCAGGAGCGTGCCGACGCGCAGGGCGTACGTGGTGCGCTCGAGCATGGCCGGGTCGCCGTCGAGGAGGCGGAGGCGGAGCTCTTCGACGACGTGGTCCTCGCCGGTCTCGAGGCCGAGTCGCTCGCGGGCGAGGGGGCTCGCCGGGCGCCGTGCGAGTTCCAGCGTCTTCTGACCCGGGGTGCGGCCGATCGAGGTCGCCCACGCGGAGTACGAGAGGAGCGTGTCGAACGGCTGCGCCAGGGCGGGGGTGCTGACGACCGCGCGACGCCCCTGGCCGCCGGCGAGTAGGCCTTCGGCGCGGAGGGTGGCGAGCGCCTGGCGCACGGGGCCGCGCGACGACTGCCATTCGGCGCAGAGCTGCGACTCCGACGGGATCGACGCGCCGGGAGCGAGCTCGCCCGATCGGATCCGGCCGCGCAGCTGCTTGGCGATCAGTTCATGGAGGGGCGCGGGCACGACTTGACTATACAAGTTGCGCGGCGTGGGCGGCCCAGGTCGTGGACGGTTGACCGCGCCGCGCCGTACGCGAACCGGACGAAGAGTATGTTCGACCACGAAAAGGGGGAACACACATGATCATCTTCGGTTCGCGCACGAGCTCCAAGGTCGTTGCGATGCTCATCTTCGTCTGCGCCACCTGCCACCACGAGGCGGCGCAGCGCCTGGTGCGACGGCGCACCTGGTTCACACTGTTCTTCGCGCCGATCTTCCCGTTCGGCCATGGCTCGTACACGGTGTCGTGCGCGTACTGCGGCACGGCCTACGGCGTTACACGCGAGAACGCCGACAAGTTCATCGCCGACTACGACGCCCAGCAGGTGAACGCCGAGGCCGACCGCATCCTCGCCGCCGAAGATGCGAAGATCCAGGCCGAGCAGCGGGGCACCGAGAGCTAGGGGCGCCTGGCCCTCGCGCCCGACGGTCGCCGCCGCGAGGTGGCCCTCCGCGTCGGGTGCGAGCCCGCGGCCCGACGGCGCGGGCCATCTCGCGCCGCTCGGGCCTCGTTCCGGACCGAGGCCGCTACCCCAGGTGCCGCAGGTAGCGCCCCGGGTCGGCCATGAACCCGCGCCAGTTCCGGACGAGGTCGAGGTCGTCGTAGTCGCAGGCCCGAATGCCCCAGTCGCCGAGCTCGTAGAGCAAGGCCCCCGGGTACGCGGCGAGGACGGGCGAGTGCGTCGACAGGACGATCTGCGACCCGTTCTCGACGAGGCCGCGCATCAGACCGAGCAGTGCGAGGCATCCGGGGAGCGACAACGCCGACTCCGGCTCGTCGAACAGCCAGAGGCCGCGGATCAGGCTGCGGTCCATCACGAGGTCGATGAACGACTCCCCGTGGCTCTTCAAGTGGTACCCGCCGGCGTCGTTCACCTCGTCGAGATACGTGTAGAAGCCGTGCATGGTCTCCGCGCGAAGAAAGAACCCCTTGCGGGAGGCCCCGACGTCGCGAACGAGCGTGAGCCGCTCCCCGAGGGCCGACTCGCTGCCGAAAGTCCGATTCCGCGCGCCGGTCGAGCCGCCCTCGAGGTTGAGTCCGAAGGCGTCCGCCACGGCTTCGACGACGGTCGACTTGCCAGCGCCGTTGTCGCCCACGAGCACGGTCACCGCGCCGAGGTCCAGCCCGTCATCGAGAAGAGCGCGGACCGGCTCCAGCGTCAGCGGCCACTCCGGCTCTTTCGGCGGCTCCGCATCGTTGCGCTCGATGCGCCTGACGGGCAGAGCACGGCGTCGCGACCCGAGAGGCATGAGGTCATCGTCTCACCTCCCCGGCGCAGGACACCCCGCGAGGACCACCCCGCGAGCACGGGCGCAGGAACTCGCAGCCCGGCGGCGGGCTGCGAGTTCCTGCGCCCGGCGCCTATCAGGAGACCTTGATGTGCACGTAGACCGGGTCGCCCCAGACCGACTGCACCTCGACGTCGCGGCCGACGTTGGGGGCGTCGACCATGTAGCCGTCGCCGATGTAGATGCCGATGTGCTGGTGCGGGTAGACGACGAGGTCGCCGGGCTGGAGCTTCGAGGCCGGGATCTCGGTGCCCGCCGCGGCCTGCGCGTCGACGTCGTGGATCAGGTCGACGCCGAACTCCGCGTAGACGTACTTCACCAGCCCGGAGCAGTCGAAGCCCTGCTCGGGGGTCGCGCCGCCGTGGACGTACGGCACGACTCCGACGTACTTCGTGGCCGCGGCGACGAGGCGGTTCTGGGTCGCCGACGCCGACTCGAGGGTGGATTCGGAGACGACGTCGGCGACCGTGCCGACCGTCGTCGTCGTGACGCTCTCGTCGGCGGTCGCGGTGTTGACGACGTCGTCGGCGGGGGTGGTGTCGCTCAGCGCGGCCGCATTGACGGAGACGACGGTGACCGGCGTCTTCAGGATGGAGCGGATGGCGGCGGCCTTCTTGCCGGCGCTGGTCTTCAGGGCGAGGGCAGCGTCGATGCGCGCCTGGAGCACCTGCGGCGAGGTCGCGGTGTAGCCGTCGCGTGCCACGGACGGCTCGACGTCGACCGTGTCGGCCACGGTGTACGACTGCTGATCGGGCAGGGACGCAGGCGTGCCCGCAGCGGACCGGCTGGCGGCCTGCTGACTCGCGGCGGACCGACTCGCGGCAGACGGAGCCTCCGCCGGCCCGGTCACGGCGAACGCCGGCATCAGCGCCGTCAACGACAGCCCGCCGATCGCCAGGACCGCCGAGGCCGAGAGCACGACGCGCTTGCCGCTCCACTGCGAGGCGGAGGAGGCGGGGCGCGAGTGTCGTCCGCGCGACGGCGGAGCATCGCGGTGGCGCGGAGAACTCATGCCTCCACGCTAGGCAGAGGCCCGCGCTGCCACGAGTCCCCCTTCGGTGGGCACCCGTTCGGGCGGCGGCGGCAGCGGAGCGTCCGTCGCTCTCGACCTACTCCTCGAGCTGCAGGGACTTGCCGCGCATCACGAGCAGCGGGTCCGGCGCGACCGCGACACGGCGGTCTTTGTCCTCGTATTCGAACTGCGACAGGAAGTAGCGCATGGCGTTGATGCGGGCGCGCTTCTTGTCGTTCGACCGGACGATCGTCCACGGGGCGATCCGCTTGTCGGTACGGCGGAACATCTCCTCCTTGGCGGCCGTGTACTTGTCCCACAGGCCGAGCGAGGCGATGTCCATCGGCGAGAGCTTCCAGCGGCGCACCGGGTCGAGCTGCCGGATCGCGAAGCGCGTGCGCTGCTCCTTTCGCGTCACCGAGAACCAGAACTTGGTCACGTGGATGCCCGAGTCGATCAGCATCTTCTCGAACGACGGCGCCTGCGCCATGAACGTCTCGTACTCCTCGTCGGAGGCGAAGCCCATCACCCGCTCGACGCCGGCCCGGTTGTACCAGGATCGGTCGAACAGCACGATCTCGCCGGCCGTCGGCAGGTGCTCGACGTAGCGCTGGAAGTACCACTGCCCCGACTCGCGCTCACTCGGCTTCGACAGGGCCACCACCCGCGACATGCGGGGGTTGAGGTGCTCGGTGAAGCGCTTGATCGTGCCGCCCTTGCCCGCCGCGTCGCGCCCCTCGAACAGGATGATGGCGCGCTTGCCGGTGTCTTCGAGCCAGTACTGGAACTTGAGCAGCTCGACCTGCAGGCGGTACTTCTCGAACTCGTACTCCTCGCGGCTCATGCGCTCGTCGTACGGGTAGTCCTCCTGCCAGGTGTAGATCGGGTTGCCCTCGGGGTCGATCAGGTCGGGGTCGGCGGTGTGGGCGTTGCCGACGGAGTACCCCTGAGCCCGGAGCTCCTCGATGTACTCGCGCAGGTCGCCGATCGGCATGGTGTCCATGCCCCGTGTCTAGCGATCGCGGCTGAACGCCCGGCAAACGCGGCCCTCCTCTGCCGTGACAGGTCTGGCCCGGCAGGGGAGGCGCGGCGGTATCTTCTCCCTGACCTCGGCTATCGCCCCGAGAACCGGCACCCCCTCACGAAAGGCACACCATGGGAACCAAGATCACCCTCGTCATCGACAACCCCGCCGACACCGCGGCATTCGACGCCGCCTACCCGCGCGTCCTCGAGCTCGCCTCCCAGCTCACCGGCCTGCAGCGCGTCGAGTCGGCGAAGGTCTGGCCGAAGGAGGACGGCACCCCGACCCCCGCCTACCGCACCCTCGACCTCTACTTCGAGTCGTACGAGGCGGCGTCTGCGGCCGTCGCCGACGAGCCCGGCGGAGCGTTCTTCCAGGAGGTCATCGGCCTCGGCACGACGTTCACGGGCCTGTTCAGCGACATCGAGCAGTAGCACCGGCGGCGCGGGCGCGGGCTGACGTGCCACCCTTGTCGCATGGACCTGGAGGTGACGCCCGAGCTGACGATCCCCGCCGGCGAGCTCCGGTGGCAGTTCTCGCGGTCGTCGGGGCCGGGCGGGCAGCACGTCAATACGTCCGACACGCGCGCTCAGGTGTCGTGGAGTCCGGCGGCATCGGCCGTGCTGACCGACGACCAGCGGGCGCTGCTGTTCGCGCGCCTCGCGGGTCGGCTCGTCGGCGGCGAGGTCAGGGCCGTGTCGTCGGAGCAGCGGTCGCAGCTGCAGAACCGCGAGAGCGCCCTCGCCAAGCTCGCCGCGGTCATCGCCGCGGGGCTCGCGCCCGAGGCGGCCCCACGGCGGCCGACCCGGCGCACGCGCGGTTCGGACCGCCGGCGCCTCGACGCGAAGTCGGAGCGCTCGGCCACCAAGCGCAACCGTCAGCGGCCGCCGTCGGAGTAGCGCCGTCCTACGGCAGCGGCTCCGCGTAGACGCGGAAGTCGCCGCGCTCGGCGTGCATGGTCCAGAGCCGCTCCGCGACGGATGCGGCCGAGTGCTCGTCGGTTCCGTCGTCGATGCCGAACGGGATGATGAGCTGCCCGACGTGGATGTTCTGCTCCTTCACGGCGTCGTGGAGCAGCTGCGCGTAGGCGCTCTCGCCGGCGAAGGCCACCGACGTGCCGGTCACCGCCGGGCCGGGGCGCACGGCGCTCCCGCCGTTGACGAAGAGCAGCGTGCCTCGTTTCAGGGCGCGCATGCCCGGGACCACCTGGCGAGCCGCCGTGACTGCCCCGTAGATCGAGAACTCCACGGGGCCGCGCAGGTCGTCGGCGACCGTCTCGAGCACGGGCCGCATGAACTCCTTGGCGGGCAGAGGGCTGTACTGCAGGATCTCGATGGGTCCGAGCTGCTCGGCCGCCGCCTCGAGGGCCCCCTGCAGCGACGCCTGGTCGCGCACGTTCGCCGTGAAGCCGCGCGCGGTGATCCCCTCGCCCTCGAGGGTCGCGGCGAGCTCGTCGAGCCGACCCTGGTGGCGAGAGATGAGCGCGATCGAGAATCCCTCGCGCCCGAAGCGGCGGGCGACGGTGAGGCCGAGGCCGGGCCCGGCGCCGATGATTGCCATGGTTGTCATGTGCTGTCTCCTGTTCGGTCGCCGTGAACGGTAGACGCCCGCGCCTGCGAGCGGGGTGCCCTGGCAGTGCTCCCCTCGCGCCGGCGCTCCCCTCCTGCCGACGCTCCCCCGGCGCATTCACGGTTCTCGGAGGCGGGAGCGAGCACGGTGGAGTCATGCGTTCCACCACCGCCCCCGCCCTGCTCCTTGCCGGCGCCGGGCTGGTCGCCGCACTCTCGGGGTGCACGTCGACCACGCCCGGGTCGGCGCCGACCGCCACGGTGACGACGACCGCCACCCCACCCCCGCCGACGGAAGGGACCGCGACCAGCACCTGCGGCCCATCCGACGCGCGCGATGCGGCGGCTGCGCCGATCGCGGCCCTGCCCGTCCCCGAGGGCCTGAGCGGCGAGAAGTGGGACGCCTCCGGGGCCGACTACAGCGGCTACGATGCGTGCGCCGCCCTGTCGTGGTCGGTGGCCACGTTCGCCCGAGCCACGTCCAGCTCGCCGTACGCGATCCTGCTCTTCCATGACGGCTCGTATCTCGGGACGGCCACCTCCACCTCCTACGCCTTTTCTCCCGACGTCGCGAGGGAGGCCGACGACCGCCTGTCGGTCACCTACCGGTACGCCGAGGGCAGCGACTCGAACGCCGACCCGACGGGCCGCACCACGGCGACGCTCACCTGGAACGCGAGCACTCAGAAGGTCGACTTCAGCGGGACGACACCTCCGACGCCGTGAGCACTCAGACCGCCGGGAACGCGACTCCGGTCAAGTGCTCCGACACGGTCCAGATGCGGCGGGCGTCCTCCTCGCTGCGGAGGCGCGAGTACAGCTTCTGCTCGGCGGGCGGGCCACCCAGGTGCCCAGCGCCGCTCGGACCGTAGAAGCGGCCGCCCTCCGAGGCCGTCGAGGCCGCGGCCAGCAGCGCCGGCAGGGCCGCCGACTCGGGCGTGCCGAGCAGGATGCCGCGAGCCGAGAGCCAGCGGATCAGCCGCACACCCGCCGTGTCGGCTGCCCGACCCATCTCGGGCCGAGCGGCGAGCAGGCTCGTGGGAGCGACGCCGGGGTGAGCCAGGGTGCTGGTGATCCCCCAGCCTCCGGCGCGGCTGCGCCGATCCAGCTCGAGGCCGAACAGCCCGAGCGCGATCTTCGACTGGCTGTAGGCGCGGCCGCCGGCGTAGCTGCGGCGCTCCCAGCCGAGGTCGTCCCAGTTGATGGCGCCGTTGTTCGCCGAGACGCTGATCTGCGACGTGACCCGGGCGCTGCCGGCGGTGAGCAGCGGCAGCAGTCGGGCGACGAGCGCGAAGTGGCCCAGGTGGTTGGTGCCGAACTGCGACTCGAAGCCGTCGACCGTCACCTGGCGGCTCGGCGGCGTCATGATCCCGGCGTTGTTCACGAGGATGCGGATCGGATCGCCCTCGCCTGCGAGGGTGTCGGCAAGAGCCGCGACCGACTCGAGCGACGACAGGTCGAGCTGCCGGAGGGTCACGGCGGCCGATGGCACGGCCGCGCGGATCGTCTCGACGGTCGCCGCGCCCTTGGCCGGGTTTCGCACCGGGAGCACGACCTCGGCGCCGGCGGCCGCGAGGCGGGTCGCGATCCTGCGTCCGATTCCGTCGCTGCCGCCCGTGACGACGGCGCGCTGTCCGGTCAGGTCGGAAAGGCTGATCTCGCTGATGCTGCGCGGCATGGCTGCTCCTGTCGGTGGGGTCCTCCGACTCTGACCCGTGCGGCGGCGTCTGACCAGGACTCGTGAAGTCCTGGCTGGCGGCTACGCGGATCCGCGCCGGGGCACTAGAACTGGAACGTGGACAGAGATCAGCTCGGAGCCTTCCTGCTCCGCCGGCGCACGGCGCTCCAGCCCGAAGACGTCGGGCTCCCCCGCGGGCAGCGTCGGCGGACCGCCGGGCTGCGCCGCGAGGAGGTCGCGGGGCTCAGCCACATGTCGCCCGACTACTACGCGCGCCTCGAGCGCGGCACCGGGCCGCAGCCGTCCGAGCAGATGATCGCCGCCATCGCGCAGGGCCTGCACCTGTCGGTGGCCGAGCGCGACCACCTGTTCCATCTGGCCGGGCACCACCCGCCGACCCCGGGGCCGTCGGGTGATCACGTCGCACCGGGTCTGCTCCGCATCCTCGACCGGCTCGACGACACCCCGGCCGAGATCGTGTCGGAGCTCGGCGAGACGCTGCGGCAGACACCTCTCGGCGTCGCGCTGACCGGCGATACCGCGCACTTCGCCGGGCCCGCGCGCAGCATCGGCTACCGCTGGTTCACCGATGCGGGCAGCCGCCGCCTCTACGCCGACGAAGACCACGCCTTCCTGTCGCGCCTCTGGGTCTCCGGCCTGCGCGACGTCGCCGCCCGCCGCGGCCCGGCCTCACGCGCGGCGGCCTACGTCGCCGACCTGTCCGAGCGCAGCGCCGAGTTCCGCGAGCTCTGGGACCTCGGCGAGATCGGCCTCCGCCCGCAGCCCCTCAAGCGCTTCGTGCACCCGCAGCTCGGCGCGCTCGACCTGGCCTGCCAGACGCTGATCGACCCGGAGCAGTCGCACTTCCTCCTCGTGTACACGGCCGAGCCGGGCTCCGAGACCTACGACCGGCTGCAGCTGCTCGGCGTCGTCGGGTCGATGGCCTGACCCGGGCGCAGGAACTCGCGGCCCGCCGCCGGGCCGCGAGTCCCGGCGCCGCTCGCCACCGCCGGGCCGCCGCCGCCTCCGCCACCCGCCGCGCCCGCCACCCGCCGAACCGGCACACCCCCGCCGGTCAGACGGCGGGCACGGGCCGATCCGGCGGGTTCACGCCCGCCGCCCCTCCGCCGTCGCTACTCGCCGCCCCCTCCACCCACCGAATCGGCACACCCCCGCCGGCCCGGCCCGGCCCACCCGCCGGATCGGCACACCCCCGCCGGTCAGACGGCGGGCGCGAGCCGATCCGGCGGGTTCACGCTCGCCGCCGCCAGCACCCGCCGCCCCTCCACCCGCCGCCCCCACGCCGTCGCCACCAGGATCACGACGACGCCGGCCCACCCCACCGGCCCGAGCGCGTCGCGCGCCACGAACGCGCCGATCAGCGCCGCCCACACCGGCTCGGTGCCGAGCAGCAGGCTGACCCGCGTCGGCGACGTGCGGCGCACGGCCCACATCTGCACGAAGAACGCGAACACGGTGCAGACGACGGCGAGGTACAGCAGCAGCGCGACGGCGCTCGTCGTGAGACTCCCGACGTAGGTCGCCACGGGCTGCCCGACGAGCGTCGAGGCGGCCGCGAAGACGGCGGCGCAGGTCGCGAGCTGCACGGCGGTGAGGGTCGCCGAGTCGAGCGGCCGCGCGGATCGCCGGGTCAGCCGGTGCATGGTCGTCACGTGGACGGCGCGAACGACGGCCGCACCGAGCACGAGGCCGTCGCCGAGGGAGGGCCGCGACAGGGCTCCCCCGCTCGTGAGGAGCACCACGCCGGCCAGGGCGCCGAGCGCTGCGAGAGAGAACCGCCCCGGCAGGGCGACCCGCGCGACGGCGGACTCGAGCAGCGGCGTGAACACGATCGTCAGGCTGATGATGACGCCCGCATTCGTCGCCGAGGTGTGGGCGATGCCGAACGTCTCGAGCAGGAAGACCGCCGACAGCAGGGCGCCGAGCACGACCCCGACTCCCCATTCGGCGCGCGTCGGCAGGCTGCGCCGACCGAGCATCACGACGGCGCCGACCATGAGCGGCGCCGCGACGAGCATGCGCACGGCGAGCAGGGCCAGGACGGTGTCGGGGCCGACGAGCTCCTTGGCGACGAGGTAGGTCGAGCCCCAGACCAGGGCGACGAGCAGGAGGAGTCCGTCGACGCGGAGTCCGAGCAGGCGAGCGAGCATGGGTCGATCGTCCCGCCGCGCGGACAGTCGCACAAGCCACCGCTTGACTGGCTGAAGCATTAGTCTCGGCTAATGGAACTCGCTCAGCTCCGCGCCCTCCGCGAGCTCGGCGATCGCGGCAGCATCGCCGCCGTCGCGGCCGCGATGCGGGTCACGCCGTCGTCGGTGTCGCAGCAGCTCGCCGCCCTCCAGCGCGGCGTCGACGTGCCGCTCACCGAGAGGATCGGCCGCCGCACCACCCTCACCGCCGCAGGTCGCGCCCTCTCGGCCGCCGTCGTCGACGTCGAGATCGCCCTGGCGAAGGCCGACGAGTCGGTCGGGCGCTTCCACGCCGAGCCCGTCGGCGACGTCACGGTCGCCGCCTTCACGAGTGCCGCTCTCGCCCTGTTCGGCCCGCTGCTCGCCGCCCCCTCGCGCTCGACCGTCGCCGTCTCGGTCAGCGACCACGACGTGCAGCAGGACGCCTTCCCGTCGCTCGCCCTCGACCACGACCTCGTCGTGGCGCACCGCCTGCGCAACAGCCCGCCGTGGCCGTCGTCGGTCGCGGTGGTCCCCCTGCTCGAGGAGCCCCTCGACATCGCCCTGCGCCAGGGCCACCCGCTGTCGCGGTTCGACGCCGTCGGAGCCGACCAGCTGCGCACCGCCGAATGGGTCGCGGTGCACGACGGCTTCCCGCTCGAAGGCGCCATCGAGACGCTCTCCACGCTCGCCGGCATCGACGCCGACGTGCGCCACCGCGTCAACGACTTCGCGGTGGCGGCGTCCGTCGTGGCCGCGACCGACTGCGTCGTGCTCCTGCCACGCCACCTCGCCGCCGACTCTCGCCCGCCCGGCATCGACCTCCGCCCGACGCGGGGCTTCTCGGTGACGCGCCGCATCGACGCGCTCGCTCGGCCCGAGGCCCTCCAGCGGCGCACGGTGCAGACGGTGCTGGGCGAGATCCGCGCCCGGTTCGGGGCACTGGCCGGCTAGGGGGCGCAGGAACTCGCGGCCCGCCGTCGGGCTGCGAGTTCCTGCGCCCGCCCGCGCCGCCGCCCCCGCCCGCCCCCGCCGAGCCCCCGCCGCCACCCGCCGAGCAGCTCCAACCCCGCCACAGCGGCACGCCCCCTCCGTCGAGACGGAGGGGGCGTGCCGATTCGGCGGGGCGGGCGGCGTGAGCCCAGGGCACCTCAGCCGAGCGCCGCGGCGAGCTCCAGGTTGATGTCGTCCGGGTCCTGCAACGAGAGGATCACGAGCCCGAAGGCCGGCAGCTCGGTCACCTCGCCGTGCACGACACCCGCCTCGGACAGCCGCGCGGCCGCCGAGCGCAACTCGTCGACCGAGCCGACGCGCAGGCTCAGGTGGTCGAGCCCCACCCGGTTCGGGTCGAACGTGTCGCCGACCGGGGCGACCGGCCGCAGCCCGAGCGTCTGTCCGTGAAACCGGAACGAGCACCCGCCGTAGGTGCGGGCGGGGTCGTCGTGGATCGTCGGGTCGTCGATCTGGTCGCTGAAGTCGCTGCCCGGCCCCATGCCGAAGAGCGCCGTGTAGAACGCCTTGCTCCGGTGGATGTCGGTGACGGTGAGCCGGACGTGCGAGTTCCCCAGCGGGCTGACGATCGGGTCGGCGGTCACTTCGCGAGGAAGGCGAGGACGTGCTGGTTCCACTCGTCCTTGTGGGTGACCGTGACGCCGTGCGGTGCACCCTCGATCAGCACGAGCTCGGAGTTCGCGACGGCCTCGTGGGTCCGCTTGCCGCTCACCTCGAACGGCACGATCGAGTCGGAGTCGCCGTGGATCACCAGCGTCGGCACGTCGATCTTCGTCAGGTCGTCGCGGAAGTCGGTCGTCGCGAACGCGACCGTGCAGTCGAGCGTGCCCTTCGGCGAGGCCAGCTCGGCGATGGCCAGGTTGTACGCGGCCTGCTCGTCGCTCACCAGCGGCCTGTTGATCAGCGAGGGCTTGCCCGCCGTGAAGAACATGGTGATGAACTCGCGCAGGAACTTGGGCCGGTCGCCGACGATCCCGTCGTGGAACCAGGCCGCCAGGTCGTCGTCGACCCCGCCCTCGGGGTTGTCGGACGCCTTGTAGAGGTACGGCGGCACCGCGCTGGCGAACACGAGCTTCGCGATGCGCTCGGTGCCGTACTGGGCGACGTACCGGGCCAGCTCGCCGCCGCCCATCGAGAAGCCGATGAGGGTGACGCCGGTGAGGTCGAGGTGGTCGAGCAGCGCCTTCAGGTCGGCGGCGAAGGTGTCGTAGTCGTAGCCGTCCCACGGCTGCGACGACTGGCCGAATCCGCGGCGGTCGTAGGTGATGACACGGTGGCCGGCCTCGACGAGGGCCGGGACCTGGCCCTCCCACGAGCGGCCGCTGAGGGGCCAGCCGTGAACGAGGACGACGGGGCTGCCGGTGCCGAAGTCGTCGTAGTGGAGCTCGACGTCGGGGGCGGACAGCTGGGAAACAGAGAGGAACGGCATTGTGGTCTCGCTTTCGGGGTCAGATGCGTGGACGCGGCTGAAGGTACGCCCGCACTCTGAGGCCGCGTGGAGCCTGTACCCCGCCGTGCTCGGTCGACGCCACCGCCTCAGCCCGGATCGGTATAACTTGTTATACTGACTGAATGAGAACAGCCATCTCGCTTCCCGACGGCGACTTCGCGCGCTTCGAGCGGGTGGCCGCGCGCAATGGCATGAACCGGTCGGAGTTCTACCGACTTGCTGCCGACAAGCTGGCGCGCGAGCTCGAGGGCGAGGGCGAGTTGACCGCTCTCGCCAACGCCGCGATCGCCCGCGCCGGTCAGCCGTCGGGCGAGGGCGAGTTCCTGCGCGAGACAGCACGCACCACTCTGCGCAGCACGGAGTGGTGATCGCCCACGGAGACGTGGTGTGGGTCGACTTCGGATCGCCTCGCGGCTCTGAGCCCGCGAAGATCCGGCCGGCCGTCGTCACGCAGGAGAACTGGGTGCTGGCGACCGACATCAACACGGTCCTGGTGGTGCCGCTCACGTCGAACGTCGCCCTCGAGTCATTCCCGGGCAACGTGCTCGTCCCCCTCGACGCGTCGGGTCTCGACAAGGACTCCGTCGCTGTCGTGACGCAGATCGGGCCCGTCAGCCGCGAGTTCCTCGACCCGTATCCGGTCGGGCACCTTCCCTCCTACCTCGTCGCGAAGATCGCCGCGGGCGTCAGGCTCGTCTCCGGCATCTGAGCGTCGGGGCTGCGGCTGGCCCCGCCGACGCAGAGGCTCCGGAGGGCCGGCACTTACCCGACGGATAGGCGGCCTCTTTAGCGTGGCCGTGATCCGACCCGGATCGCTCCCCCACGGAAAGCCGCCATGCCCTCGACCCCTGCACCCCGCCTGTCGCGAATCAACCTGCCCCGCATGATCCTGTGGCTGGCGTCGCTGGTCGTCGCCGTCGGCGGTTACCTGCTCCTGACGATCTCGAACACGAGAGAGGCCGCGATCTACACGGCCGGCACCGCCGACTACCCGAAGCTGTTCGCGACGCAGTCGGGCAGCACAGTCGGCGGCCTGCTCATCGCCGTCGGGGTGCTCGGCGCCCTGCTCGCCCTCGCCTCGATGGCGCTGACGTGGAAGCCGCGGGTCGCGACCGAAGCCGAAGCCGCGCCGGAAGCCGAGCTCGATGCCGCCGAGGCCGAGCTCGACGACGAGGAGCTCAGGGCCACGCCGCGCTGACACTGCCCTCTCGGCACTCCTCCAGCCGGGTTCCCTACCTTCTTCGGTGACACGTCAACACGATCCCCGATCACAGAGGACCCCCGTGGCTCGCACCCCCACCAGCGGCACCCCGAAGACCCCGTCGACGAAGCAGGAGCGGCTCGCCGCCCGGCAGGAGAAGCTCGCAGAGCTCAAGCGCCAGCAGGCCCGCACCAAGCGCAACCGCCTCGTCGGCCTGATCGTGGGCGGCACGGCGGCGGTCGCCGCGGTGACTCTCGTGATCGTGTTCGTCGTCACGAGCGGCTCGTCGACCGCGCCGACGGCCTCGTCGATCTCCGGAGTGAAGACCTACGACGGCCTGACCAGCAACCACGTCGCCGGCACCGTCGACTACGCGCAGACTCCGCCGGCGGGCGGCGACCACAACCAGGTCTGGCTGAACTGCGGCGTCTACAGCGAGCAGGTGCCCAGCGAGAACGCGGTGCACGACCTCGAGCACGGTGCCGTCTGGATCACCTACGACCCCGATCAGGTGAGCGACGCCGAGGTCACGGCGCTGCGCAAGGTCGTCCCGACCACCTACGCCGTCCTCTCGCCCTACGCGGGCCTCGACAAGCCGATGTACATCTCGGCGTGGGGCGCGCAGCTCGGCTTCTCGAAGGCCGACGACCCGCGCGTCGAGCAGTTCATCACGAAGTACTGGCAGGCCTCGACGGCACCCGAGCCGGGTGCGCCCTGCACCGGCGGCGTGGACGGCCCCGGAAAGATCGCGTGACCCGAAGCAGGATCCGCCTGACGGCCGCCGCTCTCCTCGCCGCGGCGCTGATCCTCGTCGCCGGGGTCTTCCTCGGCGCCCGGACGGTCCGGGGCGAGGCTCCCCCGGCGACCACCAGCGCCGAGGCCGGCTTCGCCCGCGACATGCAGGTGCACCACAACCAGGCCGTCGACATGTCGTTCACGGTGCGCGACCGCGGTGAGAGCGACGCCGTCAAGACGCTCGCCTACGACATCGCGCGGTCGCAGCAGCAGCAGGCCGGCCAGATGTTCGGGTGGCTCGAGGTCTGGGGGCTTCCGCAGGCACCGGCCGAGCCATCGATGACGTGGATGAGCCGGCCGGCGCTGGCCGGGGGCGGCATGGCGATGGATCACGGCGGGGGCGGCGCAGTTCCTGCCGTCATGCCGGGCTTCGCGTCAGCCGACGACCTCGCGCGCCTGGCGAGGCTGTCCGGCACCGCCGAAGACCGGTTGTACCTTCGCCTCATGATCGCGCACCACCGGGGCGGCATCGAGATGGCCCAGGCCGTGCTCGACCGCTCGACGAACCCGCAGGTGACGGCGCTCGCGCGGAGCATGATCGTGACGCAGGAGAGCGACATCCGGGCGATGCGGGCGCTGCAGCGGGCGGCCTGACCGGACCCCGTCGTTAGGCGCGGTCGTGCAGAGTGATGTTGTAGCCGTCGGGGTCGGCGAACGTGAACGTGCGGCCGAACGGGCCGTCGATGGGCGCAGCGACGATCGCGTGCCCGTCGGCGGCCAGGGCGTCGTGGATGGCCTGGACGTCGGTGGCGTGCAACCAGATGGCGGCGCCGATTCCCGGCTGTGCGACGGCGTCGAGGTCGGTGCCGGGAACCAGGTCGCGCAGCGCGAACGCGACGGGCTTCGTCTCGAAGACGACGGCGTGCGGCGGGCCGGCCTGCGAGCGGACGAGGCCGAGGTACTGCTCGTAGAACGCCTGCGAGGCGTCGAGGTCTCGGGTCTGCAGCGAGATGAAGTCGGGGCCGGTGACTGGCATGGTGTGCTCCTTGGTCATGTGTCAGTTTTCTGACACACACCAGGCTATGTCAGAATACTGACATGAGTCAAGACGATGCCGGCGTCGATCTCGAGACGTCCCTGGGCTACCTGCTGAAAGAGGCGTCGAGTGCGCTGCGTGCGGCGATGGAGGCCGTCCTCAAGCCGCTCGGCATGACGGTGACGCACTACTCGTGCCTGGAGCTGCTCTCGCAGCGCCCGGGCCTGTCGAACTCCGAGCTCGCGCGAGGCACCTTCGTCACCCGGCAGTCGATGAACGTGCTGCTGCAGGCGCTGGAGCGCGACGGCTACGTCACCCGGCCGACGGAGGCGCCGATCGGCAAAGCGCTGCCGACCCGGTTGACGCCTGCGGGCCAGCGGAGCCTGGCGTCGGCGACCGCGGCGGTCCGCTCCGTCGAGCTGCGGATGCTGAGCGGCATGACGGCCGACGAGCAATCCCGGGCGTTCCGCATCCTGCAGAGCATGGTGCGGTCGCTTCACGACGCCTGAGCCGCCGACGCACCCCGCCCGCCCCGGCCGAAGCCGGAACGGGCTCGGTACCGATCAGGCCTCGACGCGGAAGGCGTCGACCGACGTGTGGCGGCTGAGGTTCTCGTAGCCGTCCTCCGTGACCAGGAACATGTCGCCGATGTTGGCGCCGTCGCTCAGCGGGTCGAGCCACTGCGCGTGGAGCACCATCGCCATGCCCGGCTGGAGCAGCTCGGTGTTGTGGCTCGTCACGTTGAACTTCGGGCCGCCCATGTTGCCGACGCTGTGGCCGAGGTTCGGGTTGTGCGGGCCGAAGGTCGCCGGGTAGACGCGCTCGAGGCGCCGGCCGGTGGCCTCGTAGTCGACGTCGGGCACGTACTGCTTCGGCACCTTGCGAGCGCCGCCGTCTTTCTCGGACTCCCAGTTGTAGGGCATCCTCGCGGTGTCGGTCTGCTCGGCCGTGAGGTAGCCCCGGTCGGTGTAGGCGCTGAAGGCAGCGTCGTGCAGCTCGTGGATCGGGGCGCCGGGTCGGATGCGCGCCTCGGCACGGCGGACCGCGTCGGCGCACATGGCCAGCGTGGTCTCCTGCTTCTCGGTGATGCTCCCGATCGCGATCATCCGGGCGATCTGCGCGGTGTAGCCGTGGTACTTGACGTTCGAGACGTAGAGGTTGAGCAGGTCGCCGTCGCGGATCACGTGGCCGTAGGGCTTGCCGCAGGCAGTGCCCCACTGGTTGACGCCGATCTGGTAGCCGTCGCCGGTCTCTCCGCCTCGCGACAGCTGCGCGAAGGTGAACGCCGCGTAGATCTCGAAGTCGGTGACGCCCGGCTTCGTGACGTGGCAGGCCGCCTCGTAGGCGACATCGGCGAGCTGCGCGGCGGTGCGGACCTGGTCGCGCTCGTTCTCCGAGAGCAGCTTGGTCATGTCGTTCAGGGTCTCGGTGCGGTCCGAGAAGCGGGCCTTCGGCAGCTCGTCCGCGAGGACGCGCCAGAAGTCGGCCGACAGGCGGTCGCCCACGAGGCCGATGCTCGAGCGGGTGTAGCCGAGCTCGGCGAGGCGCTTCACGGTCGCCTCGATTGTCTTGCGGATCGGGTCGCCCGCGCGCCCGCCGTACTCGATGCTGAAGGGGCTGATCTGCCAGACCTCCTCGACGCCGACGGCCTCGCCCTGCGGCGGCATGATGACCGACTCGGTGTAGAAGGTGAAGAGGTGGATGCCCTTCGAGGCGTCGGTCGGCACGACGAGGATGCCCTCGCGCGACCAGTCGCACAGCCACTTCAGGTAGGTGTTCGAGGTCTGGAAGCCGGTGAGCCCGTCGGCGTGGATGAGCGTCACCTCGTTCTCGGCGACCGCGGCGGCGCGGCGCAGCCGAGCGATGCGGTCCGCGAACTCGGACTCGGGGATGGCCTTGGCGTAGTCGACTTCGAAGCTCGGCTCGAAGCCGTCGAGAAGCCGTTCAGCGGTCTTCGTCTGGATCATGCTCAATCTCTCTCTCGTGATCACTTGCTCGGCTTGATCAGGTAGTAGCGCGTGCCGGCGAACTGCTCGAACGTCGCTCCGGTCATGCCCTTGGCCATGACCGACTGGCGGTCTGCGTACGTGATCGGGATGACGGGCGCCGCGTCGGCGATGATGCCCTGGGCCTTCTTGTAGGCGTCCTCGCGCTCGGTCGAGTCGGCCTTCAGCTCCCAGGTCGAGTTGATCTGGTCGACGGTGCTGTCGCTCCAGAGCGCGTAGTTGTTCACGCCGCCCTTGGTGGTGGCGTAGCCGATCGGGATCTTCGGGTCGTCGGTCCAGGGGCCCCAGTTGAAGAGCACCATGTCAGCGGCGCCGGGGTTGGACGGCTTGCGCGAGCGGCCGTTGACGATGTCCCACTGCTGGTTGTTCGTCTGGGGCGTCAGCTTCACGGTGATGCCGATCTGCTTCAGGTTCTCCTGGATGAGCAGCGCGATGTTCTCCTGCGACGAGTCGGAGGTGTCGTAGTGCAGCGGCACCGAGATCGACGGGTTGCCGGCCTCCTTCATGAGCTCCTTGGCCTTGGTGAGGTCGGTCTCGTACTCGCCCCACGCCGGGTCGTAGCTCGAGGAGTTCTTGTTCACGATGCTGAGCGCGCGCTCGGCACGGCCCGCGTAGACGGTCGAGACGATCTTCTCGTAGGGGATCGCGGTGGCGACGGCCTGTCGCACCTTCTCGTCGGCGAAGGCACCCGTGTCGGACGCCATCGTGAGGTACGTGAGGGTCGGGGTCGCCTGCGACGCCACTGTGAAGCCGGCGCTCTTGAGAGACGTGATGTCGGTCTGCGACATGTCGAACTCGGCGAAGTTGATCGAGCCGCTCTTCACGAGCGAGGCGACGTTGGCGTCGTTCACGATGCGCGCGGTCACCGTCTTGTAGGCGGGCGGGTTCGGGTAGTCGGGGTTCGCCTTGAGGACGACCTCCTGGCCCTTCTTCCAGCTGGCGACGTAGTACGGGCCGGTTCCCACGACGTTGTCGCGGAGCCACTTGGCCGCGTAGGGGTCGGACGAGGTCGCGTGCTTCTTGGCGGCGACCGAGTCGATGATCCGCTCGTTGGTGTTGACGAACATCGCCAGCTGCGTGGTGCCGACCTCGATCGGCTTGCCATCGGCGTCGGTGAAGTCGATCTTCACGGTGTTCTTGTCGATCACGTGGATGTCGGAGGCCTTCTGGAGACCGTTCGACGTGAGGTCCTGCGCGTTGAGGCTGTGCAGCGCCCCGTCGAAGCTCCACTTCACGTCGTCGGCGGTGACCGGGTTGCCCGACGGGTAGAACTTCCGGTCGGAGTCGAGGTGGAAGGTGATCGAGTTCGTGCCGATGTCCCAGCTCTTCGCGAGGGCGGGCGAGACCTTCGAGCCCTGCCAGACGTGGGAGCCGTCGGCGGCCGTCTTGAACGTGTAGGCGGCGAGGCCCTCGTAGACGTTGTTGGCGACTTCGGCATCTTCGCTGTTCGACAGGTTCATCGGGTAGAGCGACGTGAGGTCGGCGGGCCAGGCGGTGGTGATGCCCGTGCTGGTCGAGGAGGAGGTGTTCGAGGAGGACGACGAGGCGCTGCAGCCGGTGAGGGCGAGAGCGGCTGCGGCGACGACGCTGGCAGCGGCCAGGAGTCGCTTGCGCGGTCGGGGTGCGGACACGGGTGTTCCTTTCGGTGGGAGGGTGCGAAGGGATGGTGCGAGGGGAGAGGGGAGGATCAGGGGACCGGGACGGCGAGCACCGGAGCGGCGTCCGGCGCGGACACCGGGCACGCGACGGCGTGCGTCTCGGTCACGAGCGCGAGGTCGGGCCGCTTGAGCGCGCAGGCCGCCTCGGCGATCGGGCAGCGTCCGACGAGGCGGCATCCTGCGGGCACCTTCATCGGGCTGGGGATCTCGCCGGTGAGCCGCAGGCGATCGTGCTCGCGGCCGTACTCGACGACGGGTGCGGCCGAGAGCAGGGCCTTCGTGTACGGGTGGACCGGGTTCTCGAAGACCTCCTCGGTCGACCCCTGCTCCACGATGCCGCCGAGGTACATGACCATGACGCGGTCGGACATCTGGCGGACGACACCGAGATCGTGGCTGATGAAGAGGTAGGCCAGGCCGTGCTCCACCTGAAGTCGCTTCAGGAGCCGGATGATCTGGCCCCGCACCGACACGTCGAGCGACGCCGTCGGCTCGTCGAGCAGGATCACCTTGGGCTCGGCGGCGAGGGCCCGGGCGATCGAGAGGCGCTGGCGCTGCCCGCCGCTGAGCTGGCGCGGGCGGCGGTCGAGGTACGACTCGTCGAGCTCGACGTCGGCGAGGAGCTGCGCGACGCGAGCGCGACGCCCCTCCTTGTCGAGGCGGGTGTGAAGCCGGAGGGGCTCGTCGAGGGTGGCGGCGACCGTCATGCGCGGGTCGAGCGACGAGGTCGGATCCTGGAACACCATCTGCAGGTCGGAGTACGAGGCCGACAGCTGACGCGCGGAGATCCCGATGATCGGCTTGCCGTCGATGTGGACGGATCCGGCGGTCGGCTCGACGAGGCGGGTGACGCAGCGTGCGATCGTCGACTTGCCCGATCCCGATTCGCCCACGAGCGCGAGGGTCTCGCCGGGGCGGATCTGGAAGCTGACGTCGTCGACGGCGGTCAGGGTGACGTGGCGGCCGGCCCCGCGGACGCGGTACTCCTTGCGGAGCGATGAGACATCGAGCGCGATGGGCGCCCGCTCGCCCGAGGGGGCCTGCTTCGTGGGCGTCATCGGTTCTCCACCATCCTGCTGTCGGCGACGAGCTGCTGCGTGTAGGGGTCGGTCGGGGCGTTGATGATCTGCTCGCACGAGCCGATCTCCTTGACCTCGCCGCCGCGCATGACGACGACGCGGTCGCACGTCTCGGCGACGACACCGAGATCGTGGGTGATGAGGCAGGTCGTCATGCCGGTCTCGGCCTTGACGTCGACGATGAGGTCGAGCACGTCGGCCTGGATCGTCACATCCAGGCCGGTGGTCGGCTCGTCGAGGATCAGCAGCTTCGGCTGGCTGATGAGCGCCATGGCGAGCATCGCGCGCTGCGCCATTCCGCCCGAGAACTCGTGCGGGTACTGGTCCATGCGGCGCCGCGACTCCGGCACGCGCACCAGGTCGAGCATCTCGAGCGTGAGCTTCCGAGCCTCGCGGCGGGTGACCCCTCGGTTGGTCCGGCAGACGTCGGCGATCTGCGTGCCGACGGTGAAGACCGGGTTGAGCGAGCTGCGGGCGTCCTGGAAGACGATGCTGATCTCGCGGCCGCGGATGCTGCGGAGCTCGGGCTCGGTCATGGCGGTGAGGTCCTGGCCGGCGTAGCGGATGGATCCCGCGGTGCGGCGGAAGCGACCGGGTGCGAGGCCCATGATCGACAGGGCGGTGATGGACTTGCCGGATCCTGATTCCCCCACGATCGCCGTGGACGACCCCGCCGGCACCGAGAAGCTGACGCCGTGGAGCACCGGGTCGATGCGGCCGGGCTGGTTCTCGAACCCGCCGGTGAAGCCGTCGACCTCGAGCAGTGCGGCGCTCATGCGGCGCTCCCCTGGTCGCGGAGATCGGCGATGGCGTCCGAGATGAGATGGAAGGCGGCCGCGAGCAGGAAGATCGCGAGGCCCGGGAACCCCGAGATCCACCACTGGCCGGAGAGGATGGCATCCTGCCCCTGGGCGATCATCGAGCCCCACTCGGCCGAGCCCGGCTGGATGCCCAGGCCGAGGAAGCCCAGCGCGCCGACCGTCGAGGCGACGTAGGAGGCGTTGACCGACGCGTAGGTGAGGAGCGGCCGGAGACTGTTCGGCACGAGGTGGGCGAAGAGGACTCCGAACGGACCGCGCCCGACGAGGCGGGCGGCCTCGGCGAACTGGTACTCCTTCTTCGAGCGGATCTCGGCGCGGGCGAGGCGGACGTAGTCGGGCAGGGGCAGCACGGCGACGACGAAGATGACGTTGGCGATGCCGGATCCTGCGACCGCGATCACCAGGACCGCCAGCAGGAGCGAGGGGAACGAGTTGAGCAGCTCGAGGATCCGCATGGTGATGTAGTCGAACGCGCCGCCGAAGAAGCCGGCGAGGCTGCCCCAGACGGTGCCGACGACGAGGGCCATGAGCACGACGAGCACGGTGATGCTGACATCGGTCTTGGCGGCGGCCATGGTGCGCGAGAGCACGTCGCTGCCGAGGCCGTCGGTGCCGAACGGGTGGGCGAGGCTCGGGGCGTCCTGGAGGAGGCCGACGCCCGAGGCGGTGGGCGGGTAGGGCGTCCAGAAGGTCGCCACGATGGCGGTCAGGATCAGCAGGGCCAGGATCGAGGCACCGGTCCACAGGGCCCACGATCTGCCGGCGGCGCCGAGGCGGGTTCGCGAGGGTCTGATCAGCCGCGGGAGGCCGATGGTCGGGGCGGTCATGCGCTCCTCCGGGGGTCGACACGGACGTAGACGAGTTCGAGCAGTGCCCAGATCACGACGTACAGGGTCGCCACGTAGAGCACGAAGCCCTGGATGACGGGGTAGTCGGACGACTGGATGGCCGTGATGGCGAGCTGCCCGATTCCGGGCCAGCCGAAGATGCCCTCGACCAGGACCGATCCGGCGAGCGTCCAGCCGATGAGGCCGGCGCCGATCGTCAGCACGGAGAGGAGTCCGGGCTTGAGCGCGTAGCCGAACCAGATGCGGGGCCGCGAGATGCCCATTGCCTTGGCCGTGCGGACGTACTCGGAGTCGAGCGACTCGACCATCGCCGATCGGACCTGCCGGGCGACCGGGCCGAAGCTGCCGACCGAGAGGGTGATCACGGGCAGGACGAGCTGCTTGACCGCGGCCATCGCCGTCGCGAAGTCGCCGTGCAGGAGCGCATCGGGAACGTAGAGGCCGGTGATCGTCGGCGGCGACTCCATGCCGATCGGCAGGCGGCCGGTCGGCCCGGGCAGCAGGTGCAGGTTGACGAAAAAGATCCAGAGCAGCATGAGGCCGATCCAGAACTGCGGGAGGGCGAGAGTGCCGGTCGTGAAGAAGCGGAGCACGGCGTCGAGGACGGTCCCGCGGAAAACGGCCGCGGCGACCCCGACGATGATGCCGAACACGAGGCCGACGATCACGGCGTAGAGGCCGAGCTCGACCGTCGCGGGAAGCCGGCCGAAGAGCTCCGGGCCGACAGCCTCACCCGAGAGGTACGACGTGCCGAAGTTGCCGGTGGCGAGACCGCCGAGGAAGCGGAGGTACTGCACGATCAGCGGGGCATCGAGGCCGAGCTGAGCGCGAGCCTGCTGACGGGTGGCCTCGGTGGCCGAGTCGCCGACGAACAGGTTGATCGGATCCGCCGTGAAGACGCGTGACACCAGGAACGTGATCGACACGATCGCGACGATGACGACGAACGCCCCGATGATGCGGAGCACGGGGCCGCGGACGGCGCGGCCGAGGCGGATGGCGCGGCCGGGTGCGGGGCGTAAGCGGGGAGGAGCAAGGGCAACCATGTCGATCCTCTGTCGGGGTGTCGTCCGAATTCACCTGGCTCAACTGGTTGGACCAGTGGACGTGTTGCGACTGTAATGAGGATTCGACGGTTAAAACCGTCATTTCTCGCGGTTTTCACGCACCCCTAACATGCCCGAAACAAACCAGTTGCGCGTCCACCCGGGTTGTACGCTCGGCCCCATAGAGTTGTCGGCAACCACGGAGAGGCGCGTTCGGCATGAGTAACGATGAGCTCGTCGAGTTCCGGCGTCGATCGCGGCCGCTCGGCTCCGAGCTCGCCGCGCACCTCGAGCAGCAGATCCTCAACGACACCTACCCCCCGGGCTCGGTCCTGCCGGCCGAGCGCGAGATGGCGGTGTCGCTGGGCGTCTCCCGAACCTCTCTGCGCGACGCGCTTCAGGAGCTCGAGGGCAAGCACCTCATCGAGCGCCACCACGGCAAGGCGTCGCGCGTCCTGCCCCTCGACATGGAGTCGCTGGCCGTCCAGGAGCGCCTGCACCCGATCGAAGACCGGATTCAGCACGTCATCGAGGTCGAGAACCTCGTCGAGCCCGGCGTCGCGCGTCTCGCAGCCGAGCGGGCGACCGCGGCCGACGTGCTCCAGCTCGAGTCGATCCTCGGCCGCAGCAGCGAGCACCTCGCCCCCGAGGCGTCACTCGATCTCGACGTCGACTTCCACTACACGCTCGCCCGTGTCACCCGGAACAACTTCATGGTCGGCATCAGCGGCCTCGCCTCCGAGCGCACGCGCGAGACGCGCCTGCTCGCCCACACGACGGTCGAGACGCGAGCCGAGTGCATCCGCGGCCACGCCGCGATCGTCCGCGCCGTCTCCGATCACGACGCCGACGCGGCCGAGCTGGCCATGCGCAGCCACCTCGAGGCGGTGCACCGGTCGATGCGGGTCCCTGGCTAGTCCGACGCGGGCTAGTCCGCCGCAGGCGCCTTCTCGAGAGCGCGCCCGTCGGCGTTGAGGTAGTCCCGCCACGACCTCTTCGCCTCCCAGCCCAGCAGGCGCCGCGCCTTCGACGTGTCGATCCCCGAGGCGTCCACTCGAGAGAGCGACCGCAGTTCGATGCTCTCGCCGTGGTTCTGGCGCAGGAACTGCGCGAAGTCGTGACCACCCGCGTTGTCGGGCGCCGCGATGTAGAACACCTCGTGCCCGGGAAGCTCCGACTCGGCCGCCAGCAGCAGGGCGTCGGCGAGATCGTCGGCATCGATGTAGCTGCCGAAGTTGGCGCTTGTGCTCGACGCCTCGCGGACCTGTGGTCCGAGGTTCGACTCGTAGTTGTCGGCGTTGTGCACCGTGCTCGGACGGATCGAGATCGCTCGCAGATCGGAGCGGCGGACGGCGGCGTCCATCATCTGCTCGCCGAACAGCTTGGAGAGCGCATAGGGGTCCTGCGGGTAGAGCGGGTGCTCCTCGTCGACCGGCACGTAGTCGGGGAGGAACGGACGCTCGGGGAAGAAGTTGCCGACGATGCTCTCGCTCGAGACGTTGACGAACCGCTTCACCCCGAAGCGGACGGCCGCCTCGACGAGGTTGAAGGTCGACATGACGTTGGTCTGGAGCACGACGTGCGGCGGGTGCGCCGTCGGCTGCGGGATGGCGGCGACGTGCACGACGACGTCGGCCCCGGCCACGACGGAGTAGGCCGCGCCGGCGTCGGTGAGGTCGGCCATCACATAGCGCCCCGGCACGACCACGCCGGCGTCGAAGACGGGGCGGACGAGGTCGACGCCCAGCACGTCATGGCCTGCCGCGACGAATGCTTCCACCGTCGCTCGGCCGACTTTGCCACGGGATCCGGTGATGACGACTTTCATGAGCTCTCCTTCGAACGGCAGGATGTTCGACGGTACTCACTTTCGGGCTCGTCAGCCGGAGACCTCAGCCCCGCCGCATGCCCGCCATCAGCGCGTCGAGCACTCGGTGCCGCTGCGTCTCGCTGTCGACGGGCATCGTCGCGATGCCGTAGACACCGCGGGTGAGGTCGGATTCGCTGATACCCGGGTCGAGCTCGCCGGCCGCCCGGGCCCGCTCGACGATCGGCAGGGCGGTCGCGATGATCGTGCGAGTGCAGGCCTCGTACACGTCGCCGCTCGGGTCGAGGGTCGTCGCCAGCGCGTTCTTGGCGCCGATGCGGTCGGCGAAGCGATGCATCCAGGCCAGGAGCGCGGGCCACGGCTCGAGCCCCTCGACCGCCTGAGCGTCGGCCACGATCGACTCGATCTCGTCGATGTAGAGGTGCTGGATCAGCGACTCGCGGGTCGGGAAGTTGCGGTACAGCGTGGCGATCCCCACCCCGGCGGCATCCGCGATCGCCTCGAGCGCGACGTCGGCGCCGTCGCGGCGGAACGCGGCCCGGGCGGCCAGCACGATGGCGTCGAAGTTCCGCGCGCCGTCGGCCCGTCGGGGCCGCGGTGCGCGGAACTGCTCGAGCTCGGCGATGGTCACCCTCTCAGAGTAGGGCGAGTGAGCAGAGCCTCAGCCGACCGGCATCACGAAGTCGACGTAGCGCGCCCCGAAGGCGCCGTCGGGGACGATCTCGTCGATTCGAGCGAGGTCGGCCTGGGTGAGTGCGAGGTCGGCCGCGGCGGAGTTCTCCTCGACGCGCGCGACGCTCCGCGTTCCCGGGATCGGCACGATGTCGTCGCCCTGGGCGAGCAGCCACGCGAGCGCGAGCTGCGTGACGGTGGCGTCCTTCGACGAGGCGAGGTCGCGGAGAGCGTCGATCGCGGCGAGGTTCTTCTCGTAGTCGCCGGGCTGCCAGCGCGGATCGGTGCTGCGCATGTCGTCGGCGGCGTACTCCGACGCGGGGCGCACGTCGCCGGTCAGGAACCCGCGGCCGAGCGGCGAGTACGCCACGAAACCGATGCCGAGCTCGCGCACCGTGGGCAGCACCTCGGCCGCCGTGGCGCGCTCGAAGATCGAGAACTCGCTCTGGAGCACCGAGACCGGGTGAACGGCGTGCGCGCGCCGGATGGTGTCGGGAGCGGCCTCCGAGAGGCCGAAGTACTTCACCTTGCCCTCCGCGACGAGCTCGGCGACGGTTCCCGCGACGTCCTCGATCGGCACGTCGGGGTCGACGCGGTGCTGGTAGAAGACGTCGAGCACGTCCACCCCGAGGTACTTCAGGCTGTTCTCGGCGACCTTCCGGATGTTCGCGGGGCGGCTGTCGTAGAGCTTCTCCGGGTTGAGCGGCATGACCCAGCCGAACTTGGTCGCGACGACGACCTCGTCGCGGAACGGCGCGATGGCGCGTCCGACGATCTCCTCGTTCGAGCCGGTGCCCATGCCGTAGAGCTCGGCCGTGTCGAACATCGTCACGCCGAGATCGTGGGCCCGGCGGATCGCCGCGATGCCGCCGGCCTCATCGGCGGCGCCGTACGCCGAGGTGATTCCCATCGCGCCGTAGCCGATGGCGGCGGCCTCGAGCCCCTGGCTGCCGAGGGTGCGCTTCTGCATGCGGATTCCTTTCGTCGATCGCCGCCACTCGATTGCGGCGATATAAACGATAGTAATCCTCCGCTTGAGGAAGTGGTAGCCCCCCTCCGGTTAATCGCCTGGGAGTTCAGGAGCCCCGCCGCCTGGCCGGAAAACGCATAGCGCCCTTATGGACGCTGGACGAGTCGGAAATCCTCGACGTAATCTGATCGGTGTCTTCCGATGCCATCCGCGTCGGACGAGTCGTTGGCCCAGACCCCGTCAACCTCGCGTAGGCGGGGCTGGACCGCACCTGATTCGCGGTCCAGCCCTCTCGCCTAGCTCGGCCCCCGGCGTGCGCCCCCGCCCCCACAACCGATGAGGGGTCGCTGGTTGTCGTCGCGGAGGCTGCCGTGAACAACCAGCGACCCCTCACCGCCCGAAGGAGGTAGGGCAGGCGCTTCGTGCCGGGGATGGGGGCGATGCCGGTGCCCTTCGAGAGGAGCCACGCGAGGGCGATCTGGCCCGGGGCGGCCCCGTGATCCTGCGCGATCGTGTCGACGGCCTCGACGATGGCGATGTTGCCCTGCAGGTTGTCGCCCTGGAAGCGCGGGTTGAAGCGGCGGAAGTCGTCGTCGTCGAGATCGTCGACGGTGCGGATGCGCCCCGTCAGGAAGCCCCGGCCGAGCGGCGAGTACGGCACGAAGCCGATTCCGAGCTCGCGGACCGTGGGCAGGATCTCGTCCTCGGGCTCGCGCGACCACAGGGAGTACTCGGTCTGCAGCGCCGTGATCGGGTGCACCGCGTGAGCGCGTCGGATCGTCGCCGGCGCCGCCTCGGAGAGGCCCAGGTGACGCACCTTGCCTTCCGCGACGAGCTCGGCCATGGCGCCGACGGTGTCCTCGATCGGCACGCGGGTGTCGACGCGGTGCTGGCAGTAGAGGTCGATGTAGTCGATTCCGAGGCGCTCGAGCGAGCCCTCGACCGACTTCTTCACGTAGTCGGGCCTCCCGTCGATGGGCCGGTTCTTGCGGACCTCGGGGTCGGTCACGTTGCCGAACTTCGTCGCGACGACGACGCCGTCGCGCTTGCCCTGCAGCGCGCGGCCGAGCAGCCGCTCGTTCGTGAAGGGGCCGTACATGTCGGCGGCGGCGCCTGCGGCGGTTCGCACCTCCACGAGGTACCGCAGCGCCAGCTCCGGTCAGCCGACACGGAGGTGCGGCTCGCGACTCGAGAGCACCCGACAGGCTTCCTCGGCAGTTGCAGGATCGCGAAAGGCCACGACGACGGCTCGACCAGTGGTCGTCTCCAGTCGAACGGCCCGCGAGCCGCCGACGGAAGCAGCGCCGCTCGGACGACTGCGGACCATCGACTACGCGGGTTCGCAAGGAGTCGGGGCGGGGTCGTCCTTGTGAGGGTGCGCCGAAGAGGTGGTTCTCCTATTGCGCGACGCAGTTCCTGCGCCCGATCCTTGCCTAGCGAAGGGGTGTCCTTTGATAAGGACGACGCCCTACCCCAGCAGCGCCACCCCGAACCCCGCGACGACGGCCCGCACCTCCACGAGGTACCGCAGCGCCAGCTCGGTCAGCGGGATCGCGGAGTGCCCGATCCAGCCGATCTCGATGCGCTCGTCGACGTCGAGCGGCACGGCCACGATCTCGGGGTCGAGGTCGTCGCTGACGATGCCGGTCGAGATCGTGTAGCCGTTGAGGCCGATCATGAGGTTGAAGATCGTCGCGCGGTCGGAGACCCGGATCTCGCGCTTGCTCGACAGCGTCGACAGGATCTCTTCGGCGAAGTAGAAGGAGTTGTTCGAGCCCTGGTCGAAGGTCAGGCGCGGCAGATCGGCGAGGTCGGCGAGGGTCGCGCGATCCTGCGATGCCAGCGGGTTCTTGCGCGAGATGAAGATGTGCGGCTGGGCGAGGAAGAGCGGATGGAAGACCAGCCCCGAGTCGCGCAGCAGCTTGTCGATGACGTTGCGGTTGAAGTCGTTGCGGTAGAGGATCCCGAGCTCGCTGCGGAGCGTCCGCACGTCTTCGATGATGTCGAACGTGCGGGTCTCTCGGAGCGAGAACTCGTACTCGGCCGCCTCGGTGCCCTTGACCATCTGCACGAACGCGTCGACGGCGAACGAGTAGTGCTGGGCCGACACCCCGAGCAGGCGGCGCTGCGGCGGCCTGCCCAGATAGCGCTGCTCGAGCAGTGCGACCTGCTCGACGACCTGTCTGGCATAGCCCAGGAACTCCGCCCCATCGGTCGTCAGCGTCACGCCGCGCGCGGACCGCACCAGAAGGGCCCGGCCCACCCGCGCCTCGAGATCTTTCATCGCCGCCGACATGGTCGGCTGGGCGACGTACAGGACGTCGGCGGCCGCCGTGATCGACTCCTCTGACGCGACCTCGATGAAGTACTGCAGCTGCTGCAGGGTGATGCCGCTCGTCCGCCTGGCCATAGGCAAAGGCTATAGCAAACCATAGCGGCGCCGAATTACCTGATACCCGACGAATGCCTGCACCATGGGTCTACCGACATTCACGAGGCCACCCCCGGCCGACAGCTTCCGGATTGGCCGCTCATGGCGAACGAGTTCACGTTCAGCATCACCACCACCCGCTTCGACGACGACTACGCGCCGTCCGAGAGCTCGCGGGCCACGACGAACTTCGCCAACCTGGCCCGCGGCGAGCACCGTCAGCAGAACCTCCGCAACGCTCTGACGATGATCGACCGCCGCTTCAACGACCTCGCGCACTGGGACAACGCCTCCGGCGACCGCTACACCGTCGAGCTCGACATCGTGTCGGTCGAGCTCCAGTTCGCCGCCGCCGGCGAGGACCAGGTGTTCCCACTGCTCGAGGTGCTCGACATCCACATCGTCGACCGGCAGACCGGAGTGCGCCACCAGGGCATCGTCGGCAACAACTTCTCGTCGTTCGTCCGCGACTTCGACTTCAGCGTTCGCCTCCCGGCTGTCAACAAGAGTGCGACCGAGTTCACCGTCCCCGACGACTTCGGCGTGCTGCACGGCAAGCTGTTCCAGCACTTCCTCGACTCCCCCGTGTACCGGGAGCGCTACCCGATGACGCCGGTCATCTGCATCAGCGTCTCGACGAGCAAGACCTACACCCGAACCGCGAACTCGCACCCGGTCCTCGGCGTCGAGTACCGCCAGGACGACTACTCCATGACCGACGAGTACTTCGGCCGGATGGGCCTGAACGTGCGCTACTTCATGCCCCCGGGAGCAGTCGCGCCCCTCGCGTTCTACCACCGCGGCGATCTGCTGAACGACTACTCCACCCTGCAACTCGTCGGCACGATCAGCACGATGGAGACGTTCCAGAAGATCTACCGGCCCGAGATCTACAACGCGAACTCGGCTGCCCCTGCCGTCTACCGGCCGAGCCTTGAGCAGCAGGACTACTCGCGCACCGAGATCTCGTACGACCGCGTCGAGCGCAACCAGCTCGCGGTCACGCAGGGCAGGTTCACCGAAGAGCACTTCGTGAAGCCGCACAGCGACGTGCTGGAGCGCTGGGCCGCCGACTTCTCCACCCCCACCCGATGACCGCCCTGCCCACCGAAGGATCGCCGAACGTGAACACCCTGCTCCCCACCGCCCTTGTCGGCAGCCTCCCGAAGCCGTCGTGGCTCTCGGAGCCCGAGAAGCTCTGGTCGCCCTGGAACCTCGAGGGCAGCGCGCTGGCCGAGGGCAAGCTCGACGCGCTCCGCATCGCCGCGCACGAGCAGCTGCGCCGCGGCATCGACATCATCAGCGACGGCGAGCAGACCCGCCAGCACTTCGTCACCACCTTCATCGAGCACCTCAGCGGCGTCGACTTCGAGCAGCGCGAGACCGTGCGGATCCGCGACCGCTACGACGCGAGCGTTCCGACCGTCGTCGGCGAGGTGAGTCGCGAGAAGGGCGTGTTCGTCGACGATGCGAAGTTCCTGCGCCAGCAGACGGATCAGCCGATCAAGTGGGCGCTGCCGGGACCGATGACGATGATCGACACCCTCTACGACCGCCACTACAAGAGCCGCGAGAAGCTGGCGTGGGAGTTCGCGACGATCCTCAATCAGGAAGCGCAGGAACTCGAGGCGGCTGGGGTCGACGTCATCCAGTTCGACGAGCCGGCGTTCAACGTGTTCCACGATGAGGTGCACGACTGGGGCATCGCGGCGCTCGAGCGGGCAGCCGAGGGGTTGAAGGCCGAGACGGTCGTCCACATCTGCTACGGCTACGGGATCAAGGCGAACAACGACTGGAAGTCGACCCTCGGGCCGGAGTGGCGGCAGTACGAGACGTCGTTCCCGCTGCTGCAGCAGTCCTCGATCGACGTCGTCTCGCTCGAGAGCCACCACTCGCACGTGCCCATGGACCTGATCGAGCTGCTGCGCGGCAAGAAGGTCATGCTCGGGGCGATCGACGTCGCGAGCGACCAGGTCGAGACGCCTGAAGAGGTGGCCGACACCCTGCGGCGAGCGCTGAAGTTCGTCGACGCCGACAAGCTGATTCCCAGCACGAACTGCGGCATGGCCCCGTTCGCGCGCGATGTCTCGCTCGAGAAGATGAGTGCGCTGGCGGCGGGGGCAGGCGTCGTGCGGGGGGAGCTGAGCGTGGCGGGCGCCTAGCCTTCACGCGGAGCCACGTCACTCGGCGGTGACGACGACTTCTCGTGTGGCGGTGGCTTCGTCCCCGACGGGAGACGCCACGGTCAGAGTCGCCGTGCCAAGAGGAAAATCGTCGGGCAGCACGTAATCGCCCTCGGCTGTGAAGCGCGGCCCTGAAGTCGACGCGATCGTCCCGAGGGCGTAATCACTGCCGCTCGACGGCGTGATGGTGACGCGCATGTCTCGCGCGGAGCGATTGACGCCGCCGGTGTCTTCGCACGTCTCGGTCATCCAGTCGACGCGGACGCTCAGCCGTGCGCCGGGGTGCGGCGAGGTGTCACCGAGAACGATCTTCTTCGCCGCGCACGATCCAGCGCCGCTGCTCGTCACAACGCCGCACCCGGCCGTCGCGACCACCGCGATGGTCGCTCCCATGACGAAGATCGTGCGTGCAATGAACCCCATGACGCCCCCCTTGAGTCGAGAGCTAACCATGATCTCGCGATCGGCCGGGTAACGGCTTGGCAACGGTCGCGGCGCCGGCCTCGGGGCGGCTCGCTAGGACCGTTGCTTGCCGTCGGGATCGCGATGCGCGAGCAGGCTCGCGTCGGGATGCTCGTGCCCGGAGGTGGCCGTCGAGTCGCGGCCTAGAAGTCGATCAGCGTGATCGTGGCCGAGACGGGCGCGCCCAGCTCGAGTGCCTCGGCCTCCCGCACAGCGCGCTTGACGGGCAGCATGTAGCCGCTGCCCTCACCGCCCGGAAAGATCGAGGTCCGGAAGACGGTGGCACCGACGCGCGCGTCGACCCGGAGCGATCCCCAACCGCCGGCCTGATCGCCGGCGATCGCCGCGATCTCGTCACTCGCATCGAGCGGGAGCGACACGAACGTCCAGAGCTCACGTCGGGCCTCCCAGCGCCAGAGGTCGCCGACGAAGTCGTACGAGAGGCCTCGTCGGCGGGTCGGTGTCATGTGATCCAGAGTAGGCGCCTGCTCGGTCGATCCCGATCGCGTGCACACGCACCGCCGCCGCGGCATCATCGGCACTGATTGCGGCGTGAGAGACGCGTTACCCAATCGCGACCATGTGCGGCGCGTCGGTGCCCCATGCTTGCATCGTGAAGAAGCACCTCACCGCGGCCGCAGCCGTAGTCGCGCTCGCGATCTTGCCCCTCGTCTCAGCGTGCAGCCGCGAACCCGCAGACCCCGTCGCATCGGCACGCCAGCTCTCCTGTGCCCCCTCGTGGGCCAGGACACCGACCGGGACCGATTGCGGCGAGGCCGAACTGGATTCGAGGCGCACGCTTCCCGAGAAGAATCTCGAGTGCCTGGCCGACGCGAGGAGGGCGGGCGATGCGGCTTTCCTGACGTGGATCGCGCGCACGACCGAGGGCGACCCGATCCCGACTTTTGCTCGAGCGACGCGTTCGGGCGTCGATGTCGCATCGACCACCGCGTACGACTCCTTCGGCCCCGGCGGCTGGAGCGAGCGGACGTGCGCCGATGTCGCCGCCTTGCCGAGCTGTGCCGACATCGCCGATTAGACGCGTCGGGTGTCGTGAGACCGGCGGTGACACCCGATCTTCGGCCGCGGCATCCACAGACCCCGAACGCGGGATGCCCCTCCCACGACTCCCCCGCTAGCGTCGGCAGAGAGGTCCTGAGGCGAAGACTTCGCACCGCGACGGGAGGACACCGGCCATGACGATCGCAGAGACGCCCGCGCCGGCGAGAGTCACGACCCGCTGGGTCTCCTGGCTGATCTTCGCCGTGGGCTCTGGGGTAACCGTCACCGTGAGTCTGGTCTTGCTCTTCCTGACGACAGACACTCTGGGCGCGGCCTTCTCTCTGCTCAACATCTGCGTTATCCGCACCTCCGATCCGAACGTCTGCGACTACTCATACGTCAACGTCACAGCGATCGTGGAGGGGCTCGTCGACCTGGCGGTGCTTGTCGCAACGTGGGTCTCGTTCCGCCGTCGGCTTCGGCGGCGCGAGAGCGTCTGGTGGCTCTCGATCGCAAGCACGTGCGCCGTCGTCACCGCAGCCATCGTTCTCTTCATCGCGACGGGGGTTGTCGCGGCGCACCTCTGAGGCGGTCGTCGCTCGACCCCGGGGCGGGCGGCAGGAACTGCCCGACGTGCGCCGGCGTCGGCGGGGCGGGGCAGTTCCTGCGCTAGTACATCGCGAGGATGAAAAGGACGAGGCCGGGGGCTCGCGGGGGTTCCTGGGGATACATCGGCAGGCGGACGCTGACGTCAGAGGGTCTTCCTAGGCTGAGCACAACCGAACCACTAGGAGTGACATGCTCAACCGCCACCGCACCGCCCTCGCCACCGCAGCCCTCGCCGGGCTCGCTCTCGCAACTATCGGGGCCGCGCTACCCGCAACTGCCGCCCCGGCACCCGTCCGACTCTCGCTGAACAAGACGGCGACGGCGTCGTCCGAGCTGAATGCCACGATGGCCGCGCATTTCGTCGATGACGGGAAGCTCGGCACCAGGTGGTCAAGCCAGCCCGCGCCCACGAAGCAGTGGATCAAGATCGACCTGGGCAAGAAGTACTCCCTCGACCGCGTCGAGCTGCGCTGGGCCTACGACTACGCGAAGTCGGAGCGCGTGCAGATCTCGACGAACAACGCCACCTGGACCGAGATCTACCAGAACACCGACGTCACCAAGCGCAACCAGTCGATCCCCGTCGGGGCGACGGCGCGCTACGTCCGCGTCGTGGGCGACAAGGCGGCGTACAACAACGGCTACGCGATCAACGAGTTCGCCGTTTACGGCATCGACACCGCGCCGGCGAAGTAAGGCGCACTGCGATCCGCACCCCGTCGGCGCGTCATGCGCTGCCCGACTACGGGGTGCGGATCGCGAGTCCCCGGTGGCGGACCTCGAGAACGGCCCCGCTCACCTTGCCGAACGGGTCGCCGTCCAGCTGGATCTGCTCGGGAACGTCGAACCTCACCGTCAGACGCCGCCCCGACGTGTACCGGAGGGTCCGTGACGTCGGCAGGAAGAGATCGAGCACCCGTCCGAAGCGCGTGCGATGGAAGAACCTGTTGAGCGCGAGTCCGTAGCCGATCTTGGTCCAGCCGGCGCCGCCCTTGGGTCGGAATGCGACGGCGTTCAAGATCCCGTCGTCTATCACGGCGTCCGGAAGCAGCAGCAGTCCCGCTGTCAGGGTGCCGCAGTTGCCGACGATGACGGTGTGCGCCTTCATCTCCTGCTCCGGCTGGTCATCGAGGCCATAGCGCAGGGTGAACTGGTGGTTGCCGAACACCGACCGCGCGATCGGGTCCGAGTACGCCACCCACCCGAGCCGCTTCTTCACCCGCGCGTTCGTGTTGGCGGCCATATTGGCATCCAACCCGACCCCTGCCATCACCAGGAACGCATGGATCTGCACGCCGCCGTCCTCCAGCGTCAGGGTCGCCTCACCGATATCGACCCGTCGGTCTGTTCCCTCGAAAGCGGTCCGGACCGCCAGCGGCAGGTTGTTCAAGGGCAGATGCAGGTTCCGGGCGAACAGGTTGCCTGTGCCGACCGGGATCAGCGCAATCGGAATACCCGTGGGTGCGAGTTCCTCCGCCGCGACACGGAGGGTACCGTCACCGCCGGCGACCAGGACCACGTCGGGGTGGTGCGCGGCTGCGTCCTGCGCCGCCCTGCGCCCGTCATCCGCGGCCGAGGTCTCGTGCCACGTCGACGGCCCCCACCCGAGGCTCTTCTCGCGCGCAGCGACCTGGTCGCGAAGCCGCTGCGTGTTGACTTTGGCAGGATTGAAGACCACCGCCGCCCTCGACGATCGGGCGTCACGAGTCTGCGCGTCAGTCGTCACGGTGAAAAGCGTAGAGGACCGCACGCGCCCGGCGAGCCAGCGGGCCGCAGGCGGAGGGACGTTAAGTTCATAAGACGATCGTCTTTCGAATCTAGCGCGCGAGGGGCCGCGTGAACTACCGTGAGTGCGCCCAGGGTGGTTCCCGGGCGGACCCGCGGCGACCGGTGTCACTGATCCGATGGCGGTCGTCGCGGTCGTGGTCCCCGGGTCGGCCCGGGGGCCACTCTCGAGACGGTCTGAGGCGAGCAACGCCATCGACCTTCGAAGGGGTACCGAGAGAGTCTCACGCCTCCGGGGAGGCCTGCTCGCCGCCAGTGCCCGGCTTCGACTGAGCGACGCCGGGCGCCGACTCCGCAATGGCGATCACCTGGAGCCCATCGACGAGGGTGTCGGCGTCTCTCACCCCGAGAGACGGAAGGATCGTTCTCCACACCTCTCGCAGGTGCTCGTCGGTGCGCACGTCCTCGAAGCCCTGGTTCTCAGACACGAACACCCCGTAGCTGCCCGTCAGCACGACGCTGACGACCTTCTCGACGGGGTGCTCACGGGGCAGCTCGCCGGACTCCAGGCTCTGCCAGACGAAGTCGTGGGCGATGCCCCTCCAGCTGAACTCCGACGGCGGCAGCGCGAATCCGTTGACCCGCTGGTCGGCCGCGAGGCGGACGGCCGCAGAAGCGAGAACGTTGTTCCGAGCATCGACGGCCGCCGACAGGAGGAGCGTCAAGAGCTTTTCGAGGCCCGTCCCGGATCCAGCGGAGACGACCTCGATGAGAGACCACCACCGGGATCGGGCGTACTCGACGATCTCGACTGCGATCTCGTGCTTGCTCTCGAAGTGGTGATAGCCGATCGCCGACTTCGGGGCGCCCATGCGGTCGGCAATGCCCGCGATCGTCGTGCCCCGGTAGCCCATCTCGGTGAAGGCCTCCGCCGCGGACTCGAGGATCTCGCGCCGTCGCTCGGCCTTCTTCGCTTCCCGGACTCCACTCATCTCAGAACTGACGCTACCCAGCGCCCGGCCTCAAATCCAGCGCGACTCTGCTGTTCGCGGTGCTGCAGCAGATCAGCTGGTCGTCTGCGTCGCAGCGGCTCGACCCATTCGCGTCAGTCGGGTGCGGGGCTGTCAGCGGCTACCCCGCGATGCTTGCCGCGGTCCTTCCTGCCGCGTCGGTTCTGCGTCTGTGCTCGAGACGCTCATCGCCGCACCGGGAGCGCCGGTCGTCCCACGCACCCTAAAGTCAGTGCCATGACCGTCATCGACTGGACCTCGGGTACCTGGACGAACGCACCCGTGAATGTGGAGATCACTGGCGACGGGATGCGCGTGACAGCCGTCGAGGGGAGTGATGCCTGGCGCATCACGTCCTACGGGTTCGTGCACGACACCGAGCACGCCCTGCTCGCCCCGTTCGCCCCGGGCACCGCGATGGAGGTGTCGTTCCGCCTCGACTTCTCGGCCCAGTTCGACCAGGCCGGCATCTTCGTCAAGGTCGACGACACCTCCTGGATCAAGGCCGGCGTCGAGCGAAGCGACGGTGAGAACAGCCTCGGCGCTGTCGTGACGCGCGGCGTCTCCGACTGGTCGCTCTCTCCCGTGCCCGGCTGGCAGGGCAAGCTCGTCACCATTCGCGTCAGCCGTTCCGGCGACGCTCTGACGATCCGTGCCCGGGCGGACGAGGAGCCGTGGCGGCTCGTGCGCGTGGCACCTCTGGATCCGGAGGCCGCTGTCACCGCGGGGCCGATGTGCTGCGCTCCGACACGGGCCGGCCTGACCGTCCACTTCACCAGCTGGCAGACCGGGCCGGCAGACACGAGCCTTCACCCCGACGACTGAGCGATCGAGACGCGCGCCCGTAAGACAGTGCCCCTGGAGGGACTCGAACCCCCAACCCTTTCCTTAGGACGGAACTGCTCTTCCATTGAGCTACAGAGGCTGACCCGCCAAGCCTACCGAACGTCACGCCCGGCGACAGAGCCGTCACATGTGAGCGCGCACACCCGCAGGGGAATAGCGTGCACCCATGCCTCTCACCGCCGAGACCTGGCCCATCGCCGCGATGCTCCTGCAGTTCCCCAACCAGAAGCGCGACGGCACCACCGTTCAAGACGACCCGCCGGAAGCCTGGCGGGAGGTGTTCGACGAGGTGCGCGCGGCCGGCTTCACGGCAGTCGACCTGACCGACGGCTGGCTCCGCGTCGGCGACCTGAGCGCCGAGCAGCTCGAAGCGCTGAAGCACGAGGCGGCCAGTGCGGGTCTTGCGACGCCGGCGATCAGCCTGGTCCGCCGCAGCGTCATCGACGCCGAGAACTGGCAAGACAACCTCGCCTTCACCCACCGCACCATCGACGCTGCCGCGGCCCTCGGTGTCGGCACCGTCAGCATCGGCCTTCACCAGGCGCTCACCGACGCGCAGAAGCAGCAGCTCTGGTTCTGGACCGTCGACGGCCACAAAGACCCCGACGACGCCGACACCTGGCAAAAGGCAGTGACCCGGATTCAGGAACTCGCCGACCACGCCGCAGACCTGAACATCGAGCTCTCTCTCGAGATGTACGAGGACACGTACCTCGGCACCGCCGACTCCGCGGTCCGGCTCAAGACCGACATCGACCGCCCGAACTGCGGCCTCAACCCCGACCTCGGCAACCTCGTGCGCCTGCACCGCCCGGTCGAGGACTGGCGCGAGGCCCTGGAGAAGACGCTCCCCCACGCGAACTATTGGCACGTCAAGAACTACTACCGCGACGAAGACCGCGCGAACGAGATCTACGTCGCCAGCCCTGCGCCGATGGAGTTCGGCATCATCAGCTACCGCGAGGCGATCAAGATCGCACTGGCCTCCGGCTACACGGGCGCATTCTGCTGCGAGCACTACGGCGGAGACGGCCTGAGCGTCAGCGCGACCAACG
Organism: Frondihabitans sp. OV104; assembly: GCF_057787745.1. Classification (NCBI taxonomy): domain Bacteria; kingdom Bacillati; phylum Actinomycetota; class Actinomycetes; order Micrococcales; family Microbacteriaceae; genus Frondihabitans; species Frondihabitans sp. OV104. The sequence goes on along the minus strand of NZ_CM173541.1, from coordinate 38,425 downwards.
AGAAGTACCTGCGAGGCCTGCTCAAGGCCCTGAAGAAGGAGAACCGATGACCGAGTACGCAGTGGTGGGATCCGGATACATGGGCGGCGGCATCGCGCAGGTGCTCGCCTTGAGCGGCGCGAACGTGGTGCTCGCCGACGTGTCAGCCGAGATCGCCGAGTCCAACCTCGAGCGGCTGCTGCGGGAGGCCGGCGACTTCGAGCGCGACGGGTTGATGCGCGACGGGGCCGTCGAGTTCCTGCGCCCGAGACTGAGGGCCGCTGCGAGCATCGAGGAGGCCGTCGCAGACGCCGACTTCATCGAAGAAGCCGTGCCCGAGAAGATCGAGCTGAAGGGTGCGACACTCGCCCGGATCAGCGCGGCCGCGCGACCCGATGCGCTGATCGGCAGCAACACGTCGACGATCTCGATCACCGAGCTCGCGGGTCACGTCACCAACCCGGAGCGCTTTCTCGGGATCCACTTCTCGAACCCGGCGCCGTTCATCCCCGGCGTCGAGCTGATCGCGCACCCGACGACGACCGAGCAGGCGATCGCCACCGCTGAGACCATCGTGCGCGCCACCGGCAAGCAGACCGCCCGCATCGGCGACCGAACCGGCTTCGTGCTCAACCGCCTGCAGTACGCCCTGTTCAGCGAGGCGAACCAGCTCGTCGAAGAAGGCGTGGCCTCGGCCGAAGACATCGACACCGTCGTGCGCACCACGTTCGGCTTCAGGCTGCCGTTCTTCGGGCCGTTCGCCATCGCCGACATGGCCGGACTCGACGTCTACCGCTTCTGCTACGAGTCGATGCAGACCGACTTCCCCGAGCGCTTCGCCACTCCCCCGCGGCTCGACGCGCTCGTCGAGCAGGGCCGGTTCGGCACGAAATCGGGCGGCGGCTACTTCGACAACACCGAAGACGGGGCGCAGGAACTCGTCGCCTACCGCAACAAGGCCTACGTCGCGATGCAGCGTCTGCTCGACGAGCTCGGCCCCGCCCCGCTGGGCCCGCCCGCCGCCTGACCCGCGTCGACACCCCGCAGGGCTAAGCCGCCGTCAGGTACTCGTCCCAGACGGCCTGGGGCTGCTCCACCCCGCGCACCACCCAGCCGACGCCGTGCGGCGCCTTCGGCACGAACCGCAGGCTCCAACCCATCTCGAGCGGGGTGCGGTTGCTCTTGAGGTTGTTGCAGCGCAGGCAGCAGGCGACGAGGTTCTCCCACGAGTCGACGCCGCCGCGCGAACGGGGCTGCACGTGGTCGATCGTCGTCGCCGCCTTGCCGCAGTAGGCGCAGCGGTGCGCGTCACGGCGGAGGACGCCGCGACGCGAGACCGGGATGAGCCGCGTGTGCGGCAGGCGCACGTACCGGGTCAGGACGATGACGGAGGGCCGGTCGTACTCGAACCGGGCGCCGTGCACGGGATTATCGGCATCGGCGGCCAGGACGGTGGCCTTGTGGCTCATGACGAGCACGAGGGCCCGTCGGAACGACACGACAGCGAGAGGCTCGTAACCGGCGTTCAGGACAAGAGTGCGCATTGGTTCCCTTTCGAAACGGCCTGGACGGCTTCCAGGCATTCGATCTCGCGCGGTTCAGCGATTCGTCAGGGGTGCCCACGAAAAAAGCACCGCCACACAGTGGCGGTGCTCAGTCGTGGGCGCCGAAGCGCACACCGGAATGGTGCAGGCCTCGGCGCGTGGTCCGTATGGCACAGCTGAGCAGCGCACCCATGGTGCGAGTGGCTGCTCGGTGCGACATGCGGTCTCTCCTGGTGGATCGTCGATCTGCGTTGCGCTCACATTACGACACGTCCCGCCGGGTGCAAAGCACTGGCGAGAACGGTTTACAGGGTGTTAACCGCGAACGGCCCCTCTCCCGCGGGAGGGGGCCGATGCGGCAAGACCTACTTGATGCCGAATCGCACGAAGTGGACGTCGGTGGTCCAGAGCGGGCGGACACTCACCACACCGCCGGGCTTGGGCGCGTCGAGGATCATGCCGTTGCCGGCGTAGAAGCCGTCGTGGCTGCCGTTGTTGAGCACGACGACGTCGCCGGGCTCGGCATCGGCCTCGGAGATGATCGTGCCAGCCGCAGACTGCGCGGGCACCGAGTGGGCCAGCGAGATGCCGTACTGGGCGTAGACGTACATGACGAAGCCGGAGCAGTCGAAGCCGGAGGGCGTCGCACCGCCGAAGACGTAGGGGGTGCCCTGGTACTGCAGCGCGGTCTGGTAGACGGCGGCGAGCGAGAACGCGGGGTGCGACGGCGAGGCCAGGTAGTCAGCGGCCGTCTTGCCGGTGTAGGCGGTGCTGGCGGCGAACGAGGCGCGCTGGGCCGTCGAGGCGGCGGTCTCGGTGGTCGAGAGGGTGGTCGCCGTCGTAGTCGTGGCCGTCTGCACGACGGGAGCCACCGGGACGGTGGTCGTGTAGCCGTCGCGCGAGAGGCTGGCGTTCTTGACGCCGGAGGCGACGGAGACGGACTGCGAGCCGTTGGCGCGCACGGCGTTGACAGCCGCGGTGCTGGCCGACGAGGAGTCGCTGTCGCCGGGGGTGTGAGCGAAGGCGGGAAGCGCCATCGTGCCGAGAAGACCGGCGACGAGGGTCAGGGCGCCGACGCTGGCGACGGTGCGCTTCACGGAGTGCCTCGACGCGGCGGCCTTGGCCTGGGCCTTGTCGGCGGCGCGAGCGGCGCGGCGGGTAACCGGAGCCACGACTGCGTCCGCCGTGACCGTCGTGACGGGGCCGGTGCGGATCGGGTCGGTGCGAGGGGTCGACCGGCTGGCGACGAAGCTCGTCGTGCGCGGTGTCGTAGTGATGCCAGTGCTCAAGAGGGGGAATCTCCTGCGCCTCGACGTGAATCGGCCACAGCTGTAGCTGCGACCGGGCCTCACGACCCATCCGTTCGTTGGATCAACGACTCACGGCGAGAGATGGGAATCGAGACGTCTCGCCACGGGCCCGGCAACCGGCTTCCTGGTTGTTTGGACTTGGCGAGCGTACCCGAGTACGACCTCCGTGTCATCCTGAAGGAGGACATTTGTAACGAAAAGGTAAAGAGACCTTGTGGATTTCAGATAGCCAGGTAAATGTGCGCCGCGACGTCGCTGGACAGCTCGATGGCGTCGTCGTACCCCTCCACCTGAACCCGCACATACGTGCCTGCCTGCGACACCGTGGCGGTCTTGCCAGGTTGTACCCCGTTGTCGTGGAGCTGCTGGAGGAAGTCCGGCTCGAACTGCACGGGCTCGGCAAGGCGACGAATTGTTCCTGACTTTCCGCTGGGATTCTGCGAGGCCACGTCGACGATCGAGATCACGCCGTCCATGAAGCGGCCGGCGGGCGAGTCGCCGAGCTCGTCGAGGCCCGGGATCGGGTTGCCGTAGGGCGACTCGGTCGGGTGGTCGAGCATGTCGAGCAGACGGCGCTCCACCTGCTCGCTCATCACGTGCTCCCACCGGCAGGCCTCTTCGTGGACGAGAGCCCAGTCGAGTCCGATCACGTCGGCGAGCAGGCGCTCGGCGAGGCGGTGCTTGCGGATCACATGGGTCGCCTTCGTGCGACCGGCAGTGGTCAGCTCGAGGTGGCGGTCGCCCGAGACGATGACGAGGCCGTCGCGCTCCATGCGGGCGACGGTCTGCGAGACGGTGGGGCCGGAGTGACCGAGCCTCTCCGAGATCCGGGCGCGAAGAGGCACGATGTTCTCCTCTTCGAGATCCAGGATCGTGCGAAGGTACATCTCAGTGGTGTCGACGAGATCGGTCAACGGTGCCTCCTGGTCGTTGCTGGCACCGGGCCCCCGGTGTCCGCGCGCGTGGACCCGATCCTACCGGCCCCCGCCTTAGGGCCGGATCACCTGGGGGTCGTCTGAGGGTGGCCGACCGGTACCCCGCGATCGATACCATCGATCGCATGGCGGACATCCAGATTCCTCGCGACCTCCTTCCCACCGACGGCCGATTCGGCTGCGGCCCCTCGAAGATCCGCGGAGCCCAGCTCGAGCACCTCGTGACCTCCGGGGCGACGATCCTGGGCACCTCGCACCGCCAGGCTCCCGTGAAAGACCTCGTCGGCCGCGTCCGCGCCGACCTCGGCACCCTGTTCGACCTGCCGGACGGCTACGAGGTCGTCCTCGGCGACGGCGGCTCGACCGCCTTCTGGGACGCCGCGTCGTTCGGCCTGATCGAGAAGCGCGCCGAGAACCTCTCGTTCGGCGAGTTCGGCTCCAAGTTCGCCAAGGCGGCCGGCGCCCCCTGGCTCGAGGCCCCGCACGTGATCACCGCGGCCGGCGGCTCGCGCGCCGAGGTCGAGGTCGTCGAGGGCGTCGACGTCTACGCCTGGCCGCACAACGAGACCTCCACCGGCGTCATGGCTCCCGTCACGCGCGTGGCCGGCGACGCCGGGGCGCTCACGGTCATCGACGCGACCAGTGCGGCGGGCGGAGCGGCGTTCGACGCGGCCGAAGCCGACGTCTACTACTTCGCGCCGCAGAAGAACTTCGCCTCCGATGGCGGGCTCTGGTTCGCCCTCATGTCGCCGGCGGCCATCGAGCGCGTCGAGCGCATCGCCGCGACCGACCGCTACATCCCCGAGTTCCTGAGCCTGAAGAACGCGGTCGACAACTCGCGTCTCAACCAGACCCTCAACACCCCGGCGCTCGCGACCCTGCTCCTCCTCGAAGACCAGACGCGGTGGATCCTCGAGAACGGCGGGCTCGCCTGGGCCGACGCCCGCACCAGGGAGTCCTCCGGGGCGCTGTACGACTGGGCGACCGCCTCCGACTACGCGACGCCGTTCGTCGTCGACCCCGACCACCGCTCGCAGGTCGTCGCGACGATCGACTTCGACGACGCGATCGACGCAGCCGCCGTCGCCACGGCACTGCGCGCCAACGGCATCGTCGACACCGAGCCGTACCGCAAGCTCGGCCGCAACCAGCTCCGCGTAGCGACGTTCACGGCCATCGAGCCCGACGACGTGCGTCAGCTGATCAAGTCGATCGAGTTCGTGGTCGGCGCGCTCTAGCCGTCACGAGGCGTGCTCCGCCCCCGGGCTCCTCCCGATCTCGAGGAGCCCGGCGCAGGATCTCGCCAGCGCATGCCGATCCGGCGCCGTCGGCGCGCCGATCTCCTCGAGAATGCGCGCCGAGCGGGGGCTACTTCTCGTCGGAGGTCGCAGCCGGGTCGAAGCCGGCGGCCTCAGCCGCCTCCTCGACGTCGATGCCGTCGAACTCCTCGCGAGGGCCGAGGTCGTCGCCGTCCTCGTTCTCTTCTTCGTCGTCCGACTCGTCCTCGTCGTCCGACTCGTCGTCGTCCTCGTCGTCGAAGTCATCGTCGTCGTCGGGGTCGTCGTCGTCGCCGGAGTCATCCGACTCGTCGGAGTCGTCGTCGTCGGAGTCGTCCTCGTCGGAATCGTCGTCGTCGGAGCCGTCCTCACCTGACTCGTCGGCGTGGGCCGCAGCCTCCTGCGAGGCCTCGTACTCGGCGAGGCGCTCCACCCACGGCACCCAGTCGGGTGCGAGGAGCGCGTCGCCGGTCGGAATCAGCTCGGTCTCGAGCACGTTCGGCGCCTCGCCGTCGAGCTCGGCGATGCTGACGGTCCAGAGCCAGCCCGGGTAGCCGGGGAGAGTGTTCTCGAAGCGGACCGTCGAGACGCCCTCGCCCTCGTCGACGATCTCGAACGGCTCGCCGATCGTGTCGTCGCGCGTGATCTCGAGCAGCGCCGTGCGGGCGAGCGAGTAATAGTCGTCGGCCCGTGCCGAGTCGAACGCCTCAGGCATCGAGCTGGTCCGCGATCTTGCGGAGCACGGCGGCGACCTGCGGGCCGTTCTCGGGGTAGCGGCCCCGGCGGAGTCGGTTGCCGACGCCGTCGAGCATCTTCACGAGGTCCTCGACGATGACCGCCATGTCTTCGGCCGAGCGGCGGTTGCGCTCGACGAGGCTCGGGGCCTTCTCGAGCACGTGGACCGAGAGCGCCTGCGCGCCCTTCTTGCCGTCGGCGATGCCGTACTCGAGGCGGGCTCCGGCCTTCACCCCGGTCGTGCCTGCGGGCAGGGCCGACGCGTGGAGGAAGACCTCTTGGCCGTCATCGCCGGAGATGAAGCCGAAGCCTTTCTCGTCGTCGTAGAACTTGACCTTGCCGGTGGGCATGACTGAACTCCTTGGTTGCGGGGCGCCCTTGCGGGCGACCTACAGCATACGGGGCCACAGCCAGGGCCGCCCCGACTACGCTGGGGCCTGTGGCTACCAAGACTCTCTCCGCCGACGCTGCGACCGGCATCCGCCGCGTCGAGCGCGTGCTGTCGTACGCCGCCATCTCGGTGGCCGGCCTGGGCGTCGTCTGCATCGCCATCATCCTGATCGGCGCCGCCGCCGGCATCGGCAACCGCGACAGCGGCATCTGGCCCACGGTCACCGTGCTCCCCGCCCTCGCGTTCCCCATCGCAGTGCTCCTCCTGATCTCGTACGTCGTCGTCAGCCTGGTGCGCCGCAGCCGAGAGAACCGAGAGACCTCACGCTGATACACGGCCGCCACGGCGAGGCAGAGGCGCCTCGTGGCTAGCGCCCTCGACCTCGCGGGCGAGCTCCGCCGCCTTCCGAGCTCCGAGCTCGCCGAGCGCCTGAGCGAGCGACAGGTCTCACGCCCCAACGCGGTGAAAGACGCGTTCGATCTCGCCGACGTCCTGCTCGACCGCCCGTCGGTGCGCGAGGTCGTCACCCGGCTCGACCGCGTCGCGCTCCTGGTGCTCCGCGCGGCCGCGCATCCCACTCGGGCGCAGGAACTCCCCGCCACCGCCCACCCCGCCTTCACCACGGCGCCGCCCGACGTCGAGCGCGCCCTCGAGCGGCTCACGCGGCTCTTCCTCGTGCTCGACCGCGACGGCGTCATCACCACGTACGAGCCCGTGATCGAGGCGCTCGACGACGACCCCGCGCTGTCGCTCCCGGCCCTGGCCGAGACGCTTCCCCCGGTCGTCCTCGAGGCCGTCGATGACGTCGACCGGTCGGCGCAGGACGCAGCGAGCGCCGAGCGCCTCTTCGCCGTGGTCGTCGAGGTCGCCGAGATCGTGCGCGCGGTGTCCGAGAGCCCGGCGCGCCAGCTGGCGCGCGGCGGTCTGGCGCTGCCGGAGACGCGGCGCCTGGCCGAGGCCGCCCGCATCGACGTCGACGACGTCGCTCCTCTCCTCGACGCCGCGCGCTCCGCCGGCCTGGTCGACGTGGGGCCGGACGGCTGGGCCCCCACCTCCCGCGCCGACGACTGGCTGCTCGCCGAGTGGGCCGACCGCTGGGCGGCGCTCGTGGCCGCGTGGCTGGGTGCGCTGCCGGGCGAGATCCGCACCGTGCTCGACCAGCGCAGCTCGACGTCGTGGGGCGAGCCGCTCCGCACGTTCAGCGCCTGGTACTTCCCGGCGGGCGGCGCCTGGGTGACCGAGCGGCTCGAGGCGTTCGCGCGCTCGGCGGCGCTGTTCGGGCTCACCGTCGACTCGCGCCCGACGAGCGCCGCGGTCGCACTCCTCGGCGACGGCCTCGAGGCGGCGACCCACGTCGTGCGCGCGCTCCTGCCCGAGCCGATCGAGAACGTCTACCTCCAGCACGATCTCACGGTCGTCGCGCCGGGCCCGCTGGCGCCCGCGCTCGACGCGCGGCTCCGCACGATCGCCGACGTCGAGAGCGCCGGGCTCGCGGCGACGTACCGGATCAGCGAGGCGCGGATCCGGCAGGCGCTCACGGAGGGCGAGTCGGCCGACGGGGTGCGCGAGTTCCTGCGCTCCCTGTCTTCGACGGGGATGCCGCAGCCGGTCGACTACCTCATCACCGAGACCGCGCAGCGCCACGGCCGGTACCGGGCGCACGACCTCGAGCCGTCCGAGCTCGACGAGGTGGCCCGGCGCATCGGCGCCGTGAGCCGGCTCCGGAGCGACGACGCCGCCCTGCTCGACACCGTCTCGGTCGACCAGGCGCTGCACCCGCTCGGGCTCATCCGTGTCGACGCGCACCGCATGCTGTGCCGGTTCAGCGCCGAGACCGTGTACTGGGCCCTGAGCGACGAGCGGTACCCCGTGCTGATCGAGGATGCGGCGGGCGATCCCGTCCGGCCCCCGGCTCGGCGACGTGGTCGTCGACCTGCGTCGGCTCCGTCGCCGGATCCTCTGGACGGCCTGGTCGAGCGGGTGACCGCGACCGCCACCGACGACGACACCGAGCGCGCCTGGATCGCCCGGCAGCTCGACGCCGCCGTGAAGAGCCGCATGACCGTCGTCGTGTCGGTCGCGATGCCCGACGGCACGACCACCGACCTGCAGATCGAGCCGACCGGCGTCGGCGGCGGACGCCTCCGGGGGCGCGACCGCAAGTCGGACATCGAGCGGACGCTGCCGCTGTCGAGCATCGTCGGCGTCGCCACGCCCGATCACGACTAGCGGGAGGCCCGGGGCGAGCCCGAGCGGGCCGCAGAGACGCCCACCGCGAACACGTACCCCCACCCGGCTGGCGCGGAGCAGCCCTGCATAGACTGATTCTTTGTGACAGGCCCCCTCATCGTCCAGAGCGACCGCACCGTGCTCCTCGAAGTCGCTCACCCCGATGCCGAGGACGCCCGGCACGACCTCTCCGTCTTCGCCGAGCTCGAGCGCGCCCCCGAGCACGTGCACACGTACCGGATCACGCGCCTCGGCCTGTGGAACGCCCGGGCCGCCGGCCACTCGTCCGACGACATGCTCGAGACGCTCAACCGGTACTCGAAGTTCCCGGTGCCGCAGAGCGTCACGGTCGACATCTCCGAGACGGTGGGTCGCTACGGCCGCATCGTGATCGAGCGCGACGGCGACCAGCTGCTCCTGCGCGGCACCGACAAGGCCGTGCTCAATGAGGTCACCCGCTCCAAGAAGATCGGCGAGCTGCTCGGCGTCAAGCGGGCCGACGACCTGTGGGAGCTCCTGCCCTGGGCACGCGGCGAGGTCAAGCAGCAGCTCATCAAGCTCGGCTGGCCGGCCGAAGATCACGCGGGCTACACCCCGGGCACCCCGCACGCGATCGACCTCGACACCGCCGACTGGAGCCTCCGCGACTACCAGCAGAAGGCCGTCGACAACTTCTTCGAGGGCGGCTCGGGCGTCGTCGTGCTCCCCTGCGGCGCCGGCAAGACCCTCGTCGGCGCGGGTGCCATGGCGCAGGCCAAGACGAACACGCTGATCCTGGTGACGAACACCGTCAGCGCACGGCAGTGGCGCGACGAGCTGCTCAAGCGCACCACGCTCACCGAAGACGAGATCGGCGAGTACTCCGGCGCCGTGAAAGAGATCAAGCCGGTCACCATCGCGACCTACCAGATCCTCACCGCGCGCCGGGCTGGCAAGTACACCCACCTCTCCCTCCTCGACGCCAACGACTGGGGCCTCGTCGTCTACGACGAGGTGCACCTGCTGCCCGCGCCCGTGTTCAAGCTGACCGCCGAGCTCCAGGCCCGCCGTCGCCTCGGCCTCACCGCGACGCTCGTGCGCGAGGACGGCCGCGAGGGCGACGTGTTCAGCCTCATCGGACCGAAGCGCTTCGACGCCCCGTGGAAGGAGATCGAGGCCCAGGGTTACATCTCCCCCGCCAGCTGCTACGAGGTGCGCGTCGACCTGCCCCAGGAGGCCCGGCTCGAGTACGCGGCCTCGGCCGACGACGAGCGCTACCGCCTCGCGGCGACGGCGCCGATCAAGCTCGACGTCGTCAAGGAGCTCGTGAAGCGGCACGAGGGCGAGCAGATCCTCGTGATCGGCCAGTACCTCGACCAGATCGACGAGCTGGCCGAGACCCTCGACGCCCCGAAGCTCACCGGCGCGACCCCGGTCGACGAGCGTCAGCGGCTCTTCCAGGCGTTCCGCGACGGCGAGGTGAAGGTGCTCGTCGTGTCGAAGGTCGCCAACTTTTCGGTCGACCTCCCCGAGGCGACGGTCGCGATCCAGGTCTCCGGCTCGTACGGCTCCCGCCAAGAAGAGGCGCAGCGCCTCGGCCGTCTGCTCCGACCCAAGAAGTCGGGCATCCCCGCCAGCTTCTACACGCTCGTGAGCCGCGACACCGTCGACCAGGACTTCGCCCAGAACCGCCAGCGCTTCCTCGCCGAGCAGGGCTACAGCTACACGATCCTCGACAGCCCCCTGCTCGCCGCCTGAGCCCGAGCCGTCCAGCCCGGCTCCGACACGGCGGGCGCAGGAACTGCGACACCCGTCGCCCTGACCAGCCGCCAGCGCGCTACCACCCCCCGCCCCACCCCCTCCCAGCAAACGCTTAGGCGCCGCGCAGATACTAAGAGGCATGAGCGACGGCCCCAAGATCCTTATCGTTGACGACGAGCCCAACATCCGCGACCTGCTGACCACGAGCCTGCGCTTCGCCGGCTTCGCGGTCCGTGCCGTCGGCAACGGAGCCCAGGCGATCTCGGCCGTTCTCGAAGAAGAGCCCGACCTGATCATCCTCGACGTCATGCTCCCCGATATGAACGGCTTCGGCGTCACGAAGCGCCTCCGCTCGTCGGGCTACACCTCGCCGATCCTGTTCCTCACCGCCAAGGACGACACCGAGGACAAGATCACCGGCCTCACCGTCGGCGGCGACGACTACGTCACCAAGCCGTTCAGCCTCGACGAGATCGTCGCGCGCATCAAGGCGATCCTGCGCCGCACCATGAACGAGGACGAAGACGCGATCATCCGCGCCGGCGAGCTCACGATGGACCAGGACACCCACGAGGTCACCATCGGCGACACGGCCATCGAGCTCAGCCCCACCGAGTTCAAGCTGCTGCGCTACCTCATGCTCAATCCCAACCGCGTGCTGTCGAAGGCGCAGATCCTCGACCACGTGTGGGAGTACGACTTCAACGGCGACGCCGGCATCGTCGAGAGCTACATCTCGTACCTGCGCCGCAAGCTCGACCAGTTCTCGGCCGAGCCGATCATCCAGACGAAGCGCGGCTTCGGCTACATGCTGAAGGCCGCCAAGGCCTGACGCGTGCTGAGCCGAAATCCCAGGCTCATCGCCTAATCTCGTCCGTCTATGCACTCACGCCTGTCGCAGTGGTGGAGCGAGATCTCCATCCGCACGAAGATCACCGGGATCACGGTCTGCTTGGTGACCCTCGGGTTGCTCGTCGCGGGTCTCGGCACGATGACCGTACTGAGCACCTATCTCTACGGGCAGGTGGATCGCGACCTGAAGGCCGCCGCGACCGGCTACTCGACCTGGACGGGCGAGGACAGCGCTTACTGCACCGCCGAGTTCGGCAGCTACAAGACCAGCTACATCGCGCTCGTCGCTGATGACGGAACACTGATCTGCGACAACGCCAAAGACCTCGTCCCTCTCGGCTCCGCGCCGTACCTTCCCGACTTCACTGGCAAGGTCGCGGCGACTCACGACGCTGCCTTCAACGGCTACAACAAGAGCGGCACGCAGGAGTGGCGCCTGTACGCGGCGTCGCACCCCGATCTCCAGAACCAGGCGACGAACGGCACCATCTCCGCCACGATCATCACCGGCCAGAACCTCGCGACGACCAACTCGACCATCTCGCGGTTCACCTACATCTTCCTGGGCTTCGGCCTGTCGGTCGTCGTGCTCGGCGCCGCGATCACGCGGCTCCTGGTGACGTCGACCTTCGCGCCGCTGCGCGACGTCGAAGATACGGCGGCGCGCTTCGCCGACGGCGACTTCAGCCAGCGCCTCGACACCACCTCGCCCCACACCGAGGTCGGCCGTCTCAACCGCTCGCTCAACACGATGCTCGCGCGAATCGACCGCTCGTTCGACGACCGCGCGAAGACCATCGACCAGATGCGGCGCTTCGTCGGCGATGCCAGCCACGAGCTGCGCACCCCCCTCGTCTCGCTCCGCGGCTACGCCGAGCTCTACCGCATGGGCGCGCTGACGAAGCCCGAAGACGTGGCCCAGGCGATGGACCGCATCGAGAAGGAGGCCATCCGCATGGGCGGCCTCGTGCAAGACCTCCTGCAACTCGCACGCCTCGACGAGTCGAAGCCGCTCGAGCTCGGCCCCGTCGACCTGGTCACGATCGCCCGCGACTCCGCTCTCGACACCATGGCGTCGAACACCGACCGCGAGATCCGCGTCATCGTGCGCGAGCCCGTGATACCGGGCGGCGGAGCCATCGGCGAGGAGTACGTGTTCGGGTCCGACGCGTCCTTCCCGGCGTCGCCTCCCGGCGCGACCGGCCCCATCGCCTTCGCCGGCGCCACTCTCGCGCGCCTCCGCAGCCGCAGAGCCCGCGCCACCGAGGCGGGCGCCGAGACAGCTCCCGAGCCCGGCCGTCCGGGGCTCAGAGGTCCCCGCCTCAGCCTCGAGCGCCGCCCCGTCGTGAACCCCGTCGTGCTCGGCGAGGAGAACAAGATCCGCCAGGTCGTCACCAACCTCATGGGCAACGCGATGCGGTTCACCGATCACGATGCGCCCATCGAGCTGGCCGTGCAGGCCGACCCCGGCCGAGGCATGGCGACGATCGACGTCATCGACCACGGCGAGGGGATCCCCCCGCAGATCCGCGAGAAGATCTTCCAGCGCTTCTGGCGCGCCGACTCGTCGCGCACCCGCGACACGGGCGGCTCGGGCCTCGGCCTGGCCATCGTCTCGGGAATCGTCGCCGCGCACCACGGCGAGGTGGACGTGTTCGACACCCCCGGCGGCGGCGCCACCTTCCGCGTCTCGCTGCCCCTGCTCCCCGCCGCCCCCGCCGCGTAGCCGCGCGCGCGGTCCTCTGCGAAGGACGCTGTGCTCGTAAGACAGGATCGGCCCCCGCGTCTGTACGCCCCACAAGGAGAACGGCTAGTTCCTGCGCCCGCCACAAGGACGTCTACCCCGCGAATCCTTGCCTGGGCGACGACGCCGACCCGCGCCAACGACAAAGGCCGGCTCCCCCGAGGGGAAACCGGCCTTCGACGCAGTCGGACTTAGAAGTCCATGCCACCCGTGGGGTCGCCGGCCGGAGCCGAGACCTTCTCGGGCTTGTCGGCGACGACGACCTCGGTGGTGAGGAAGAGGCCGGCGATCGAAGCGGCGTTCTGCAGAGCGGAGCGCGTCACCTTGGCGGGGTCGATGATGCCGGCGGCCAGCATGTCGACGTACTCGCCGGTGGCGGCGTTGAGGCCCCAGCCGACGGGCAGGTTGCGGACCTTGTCGGCCACGACGCCGGGCTCCATGCCGGCGTTGAAGGCGATCTGCTTGAGCGGAGCGTCGATGGCGACCTTGACGATGTTCGCGCCGGTCGCCTCGTCGCCCTCGAGCACGAGGGTCTCGAGCGCGGTCTTGCCGGCCTGGATGAGGGCGACGCCACCACCGGCGACGATGCCCTCTTCGACGGCGGCCTTCGCGTTGCGCACTGCGTCTTCGATGCGGTGCTTGCGCTCCTTGAGCTCCACCTCGGTGGCGGCTCCGGCCTTGATGACGGCGACGCCGCCGGCGAGCTTGGCGAGGCGCTCCTGGAGCTTCTCGCGGTCGTAGTCGCTGTCGGTGTTCTCGATTTCGGCGCGGATCTGCTTGACGCGGCCGGCGATCATCTCTTCGTCGCCAGCACCCTCGACGATGGTCGTCTCGTCCTTGGTGATGATGACCTTGCGAGCCTTGCCCAGCAGGTCGAGCGTGGCGTTCTCGAGCTTGAGGCCGACCTCTTCCGAGATGACCTGGCCGCCGGTGAGGATCGCGATGTCCTGCAGCTGCGCCTTGCGACGGTCGCCGAAGCCGGGGGCCTTGACGGCGACCGACTTGAAGATGCCGCGGATCTTGTTGACCACGAGGGTCGCGAGAGCCTCTCCGTCGACGTCCTCGGCGATGATGAGGAGCTGCTTGCCCGACTGGATGACCTTGTCGACGACAGGAAGGAGATCCTTGATGTTCGAGATCTTCGAGTTGACGATCAGGATGTAGGCGTCTTCGAAGACGGCTTCCTGGCGCTCGGGGTCGGTGACGAAGTACTGCGACAGGTAGCCCTTGTCGAAGCGCATTCCCTCGGTGAGCTCGAGCTCGGTGCCGAAGGTGTTCGACTCCTCGACGGTGACGACGCCCTCCTTGCCGACCTTGTCGATCGCCTCGGCGATGAGCGCGCCGATGGTGGGGTCGGCGGCCGAGATGGACGCGGTCGCAGCGATCTCGTCCTTGGTCTCGATCTCCTTGGCGTTCTCGAGCAGCTGGGCCGAGACGGCCGCGACGGCCTTCTCGATGCCGCGCTTGAGGCTGATCGGGTCGGCGCCGGCGGCGACGTTGCGGAGGCCCTCGCGGACGAGAGCCTGGGCGAGGACGGTGGCCGTCGTCGTGCCGTCACCGGCGACGTCGTCGGTCTTCTTGGCGACCTCCTTGACCAGCTCGGCGCCGATCTTCTCGTACGGGTCGTCGAGCTCGATCTCCTTGGCGATCGAGACACCGTCGTTCGTGATCGTGGGGGCGCCCCACTTCTTCTCGAGGACGACGTTGCGACCGCGCGGGCCGAGCGTGACCTTCACAGCGTCGGCGAGAATGTTCAGGCCGCGCTCGAGGCCGCGTCGGGCCTCTTCGTCAAAAGCAATGATCTTAGCCATGTGGTTTTTCGTCCCTCCCGGACGTCGTGGGGCAGGTAGCCCCGGCTGGTGCCGTGAAACAGGTGAGCCATTGGCACTCGATAATCACGAGTGCCAATTGATTCTGGCACTCTCACCTATCGAGTGCAAGCGAATCCGCGCGCGTCGACAGCAAGCGAAAAGGCGCCGCTCCCGGTGGGGAGCGACGCCGTCTCGAGGGTTCCGCGGGTCAGGCGAGGCGCACTGCCTCCGCCTGAGGACCCTTGTTGCCGGTGCCGACCTCGAACACGACGGCCTGACCCTCTTCGAGAACCTTGTATCCGCTCATGTCGATGGCCGAGTAGTGGACGAAGACATCCTGTCCGTCCCCCTCGACGGTGATGAACCCGTAGCCCTTCTCGGCGTTAAACCACTTGACGGTTCCGTTGGCCATTTTCGTACTCCCTAGCTGTCTGGCAGACGGCACGAGCCCAGGCGCGGGGTGCCGATTGGTTCCAGATAGTAATGAAAGACGAGAGCCGTTCACGTACCCCGACGAGGGTTGTTTACACGGACGTAACCACACCCGTCATTTCGCGTCATACAAGCGGCGCAATCGAGGGGTAAGCCCGGTGCTGACGCTACGACGAGGCGGTGAAGTCCGCTCCCAGCACGACCGTGATGGTCGCACCCGGGAAGGCCGTCGATGCCTGCACGGTGTCGATGCCGAGGCTCTTCGCGACGCCGAGGGCGATCGACTCGTTGTCGGCCGCGGAGTCGTCGTAGTACACGACCGAGGTCGACACCTGCGACGACGCGTTGCCCTCGTTGCCGACCGTCCAGCCGGCGTTCTTCAGCGTCGTGCCGGCGCCCGAGGCGAGCCCCGGGGTGGTGGTCGCGTTGAGGATCGTGATCGTGGTCTTCGCGGGGTCGACCTTCGACGGGTCGGTCAGCGCCGAGGCCGTAGGGCTGGGAGTCGACGTCGCGGTCGCCGTGGCCGTCGTCGTGGCCGACGAGGCGCTCGACGATCCGCTGGTGAACTGGAAGCTGCCGTTGAAGGCGGTCAGCGTGATGATGCCGGCGCCGACCAGGATCCCGGTGGCGAGGGCCGCCCAGGCGAAGACGATGAGGCCGGTGTGGCGCTTCGCACCGGTGCGGTGGGCGCCGACGCGCAGCAGGGAGTCGGGCACGCCGTCGAAGCGGTCGGTCGGGAACTTGGCCATGCGTGTCAGGTCTTTTCGTGGTTCGGGCAGGTGCCGTTCGAAGTCAGCGCCCGAAGGTCCGGGTGCTGCGCGCGTGGTCCCGGGCGTCGCGGAGACGGAGCAGCCGCCCGACCAGCATCGGCGCGTAGGCCAGTGCACCCGGTTTTTCTATGAGTGAGCCGAGCAGCTGCTGGTACCGCGGTGCCGTGAGCCCCAGCTCCGAGCGGATCGCGGCGGCCTTGCGCGGGGGCGAGACGGGCGCGTGCTGCTCGAAGTCGAGGATCCGCCGATCGCGGTCGCTCAGACCGGCCGATCGCGCCTCGCCCTGCTGCATCGTCTCACCCTTCGGTCCCGCACATCCTAGGTCTGCCGGGCTCCGCCGCCGTGGCGACACGCGTCGGGCGACGCAGAAGGGAGCCACCGCAGGCGGGTGCCGTGGGCGTCGCCGACGGCGAGTGCCGTCCCGTCGAGCGCTAGGGTCGCGAACGCGTCGGGGTCAGAAGCAGAGGGCGCAGGAACGGGCACCGTCGAGGCCACCCCCGTCAAGAGACCCGACCTCTCGTACGACACCCACCGCACGCCGAGCCCGGCGATCAGGTCGACGAAGGCCTGGCGTCGCGCGCCGGGCAGGTAGACGAGGGTGCCCGAGGTGACGACGACGGGCGTGGTGCCCGGAGGGGCGAGGGCGACGAGGCCGGGGAGTTCCTGCACCGCATCGCCTGCGATCACCGGGGCCGGGTCGTCGAGGAGCACGTCGACGGCGTCGCGGAGCATCTCGACCCGGTCGGTGCGCTCGGGCGGGAGGAGCATCTCGAGCCAGTGGAGCTCCCCCGGGCGCCTCGGGTCGACGGGGGCGAGGTCGAGGCCGAAGCGCGCGGCGATGGGCGGGAGGGCGGGGAGGGCGGGTTCCTGCGCCCCGGGGAGGACGTCGACCGCGACGTGCACGCGGCTCTCGGGGTCGCCGAGCCGGGCGGCGCCCACGCGGATGTCGTAGCGGTCGGGGTAGAGGCCGAGTCCGGCGGAGGCTCCGACCTCGAGGAGCGTCACCGGGCCGTCGACCCCGGCGAGCGCCAGGGCTGCCGCGACGGGGCCGGTGCGCCGGACGTCGTTGGTCTGCGTGAAGCGGATCTCGAGCTCGGCGACGATCGCGACGGCATTCCGGAGGATCCAGGCCCGGACGACCGGGAACGCGTCGACCGGACCGCCCAGGTACCGCGTCGCAGCGAAGACGAGAGCCGGCTGCCGCTTGGCCGCAGGTGCCCGCTCGACGACGGCCAGGAGCTCCGGATCGGAGGCGACGCCGCGGGCCCACTCCGCGTACAGGGGCGAACCCGACGCCTCGGACGCCTCGGCGAACGACAGGAACCGCTGGGCAAGACTCACCCCCACACCGTACGGGCCACTCAGCCGACGCCGGGCCGACTCACGGAATCATCGGCGGGCATTCAGTGTTGAATGGGGTGGCCGAAAACTCCCGAGCCACGGGAGAGGCCGGCCCCGAGACGAAGGAGCATCCCCATGGACGCCGAGACCACCAACTACGCGGTCGCCAAGTCGGACGCCGAATGGCGCGAGGAGCTCAGCGCCGACGAGTTCGCCGTGCTGCGCCAGGCTGCGACCGAGCGCCCCTGGACGGGCGAGCTGCTCGACGAGAGCCGCGCCGGCCTGTACACCTGTGCCGCCTGCAACGCCGAGCTGTTCAAGGCCGGCACGAAGTTCGACTCCGGCTGCGGCTGGCCGTCGTTCTACGAGTCGATCCGCCCCGAGGCGGTCCAGCTCATCGAGGACAAGTCGCTCGGCATGGTCCGCACCGAGGTCCGCTGCGCGAACTGCGGGTCGCACCTGGGCCACGTCTTCGACGACGGCTTCGGCACGCCGACCGGCGACCGTTACTGCATGAACAGCATCTCGCTGAACTTCCAGGCCGACGAGGCGTGAGCCACGCTTCAGCGACCGCGGCGCCCGTCCGCGAGGCGGCGCTGCGGCGCCGCTCGCGGTCGCGCGTCAACGACGAGTCGCCGACGCGGGCCGAGCTTCTCGAGCTCGTGACCGCGGCGGGCACCGTGGCCGACCACTCGGGTCTTCGTCCCTGGCGGCTGATCGAGCTCCGCGGCGACGACCGCCTGACGGTTGGCCGTGCACTGGCCAAGGCCGGCGGCGCGAGGGGCGACAAGGCTGACCGCGGCGCGAGGCGTCTGCTGCGCGCGCCACTCGTGATCGCCGTCGTGTCGTCGCCGCGCTCGAGCAGCAAGGTGCCCGAGTGGGAGCAGGAGTCCGTCACGTCCGGCGTCGCGCATCTCCTGAGCCTGCTGCTCGACGAGGCCGGGTGGGGCGTGTTCTGGCGCACCGGGTCGCACACCCGCGACAAGAAGGTCGCGAAGGCGCACAAGCTCTCGAAGAACGAGAAGCTGCTGGGCTGGCTCTACGTGGGCGGCTCCAGCGAGGTAGACCGCAAGCCGCGGAAGCTGATCGACGCGGCCGACTTCATCGGCGGGCTCTGACGAGCACGCGCCCGATGCCTACCAGGAGCGGTTGCTGCGACCGATGAACGTCATCGGGATGAAGAGCGCGACGGTGCAGGCGATGATGCCGCCGAAGAACGTGAGCATGCGCCACGCCTCGGGCACCTGGAACGCGAGGCCGAAGCAGAAGATGCCGAAGATGAACAGCGCGATGGCGACAACGGCGATGACGATGTTAGACAAACGGGGCTCCTCAGGCTTCGAACTGCCTCTAGCGTAAGCCCTCCGGCGGGCCGCTCGCATCGCGAGGGCCCGCCGGCGTCGTTTAGACTTGCGGCACTTGCCGACTTGGCGCAATTGGTAGCGCAGCTGTCTTGTAAACAGCAGGTTGCGGGTTCAAGTCCCGCAGTCGGCCCGACGATTCAAGGCGCCACGCCGTCGCTCCCCCTGTACTGGGGCCGCCCGCTCTGGGGGGAGATCATCCTGAAGGATGATGCGAGCCTCGAGGCATGACTTTTTCGACGATCACACTCTCCTCGTCGCGGCGTCGGCTCGTCATCATCGTGCTCGGCCTCCTGCTCGCCTTCGGCATCGTCCTGGGCCAGTCCGCGACTCCGGCTCACGCCAACGGCGCCTGGGGCGGCTACTCCAACGGCAACATCCCGCTCTCGAAGATGATCGCGGTTCCGAACGGCCACCTGCGGATCGATGCGGCGGCCGGCTACGGCTCCATGAACGCGGCCTTCAAGAAGCGCTTCGGCTACGAGCTCGGGATCACCGAGGCGTACCGCTCCTACGGCACACAGGTGAAGATCTGGAACGCCCGATACGTGGCGCACTCGAAGAAGGTCAAGAACAGCATCGAGTACAAGGGCAAGTACTGGACGAAGAAGAAGAACGTCTCGGTCGCCGCAGTGCCCGGCACGAGCATCCACGGCTGGGGCCTGGCCGTCGACCTCAACTCGCACGTCAACGAGTCGGGCAGCATCCAGAAGCGCTGGGCGGACAAGTACGGCCCCTCGTACGGCTGGTACCCGGTCGGCAACAGCTTCGGAGAGGCCTGGCACTTCGAGTTCACGCCGCCCAAGAAGACGACGACCAAGAAGTAGTATTCCCGTAACGGCATATCTCCCCGGGGGACACCCGGCATCCATCCAGTCGACGCGGTCGTACACTCGAACGGGTACAAAAGCGCCTGCGACAACTGGATAGGGAGTTCCGTTGGACGGAAATGCAAACACGCGGCACAAGAACGTCGCTCTTCTCTCCGTGGCGAGCGAACTGGCCGACCGTGTGACGACGTCCGATGAGCTCGACCGCCGACTGCAGCCGGTCCTCAAGCGCCTGAAGCTTCCGAGAGGTCTCCTCCAGCGGGTCGCCGGCGTTCTCGAGCGCCGCAACTGGGGCGAGACGCAGACGTTCGAGAAGGCGGCGATCATCGCCGGCAAGCGCGCCCTCGACGAGGCCGGCATCCGCGCCGACCAGGTCGGGCTCCTGATCAACACGTCGATCACCCGCCGCAACCTCGAGCCGTCGGTCGCCGTGCACCTGCACGACGGTCTCGGACTCGGATCGGCCGCCACCAACTTCGACATCGCCAACGCGTGCCTCGGCTTCGTCAACGGCATGAACCTCGCCGCGACCCTGATCGACGCCGGCCAGGTCGAGTACGCCATCGTCATCGACGGCGAGGACTTCGACGACGTGCAGTCGAACACCGTCGACCGACTCCTCAACGGCGACATCGCGCGCAAGGACTTCATGAGCGAGTTCGCGTCGCTCACCCTCGGCAGCGGCGCCGCGGCGGCGGTGCTCGGCCGGGCCGACAGGCACCCCGAGGGCCACCGGATCCTCGGCGGGATCACCCGCTCGGCCAGCCAGTACAACGACCTCTGCGTCGGCACGGTCAACGGCATGTTCACCGACGCGAAGGGCCTGCTCAAGCACGGCATGGAGCTCGTCGTGCAGGCCTGGCGCGACGCGTCGACCGAGTGGAACTGGTCGCACATGGACCGCTACGTCATGCACCAGGTCTCCGACATCCACACCGCCGACCTCGTGAAGTCGGCGGGCATCGACCGCGACCGCGTGCCGCTCACTTACCCGACCCTCGGCAACGTGGGCTCGGCGTCCATCCCGATCACCCTCGCGCACGAGCAGAAGTCGCTGAACCGCGGCGACCGCGTGCTGCTGATGGGCGTCGGGTCCGGCATCAACACGGCCATGACCGAGCTCGCCTGGTGACCTCCCGGCTCCCGGGCGCGGCCAGGACGACTGCTCCCGCCCAGCTGCCGCCGCCGGGCCTGCCCGGGATGCGGTCGGACTTCTCTCGGCTCGTGACGGCCGCGTCGCGCACGTGGCACGTCCTCGACAGCGGGCCGGTTCTCGCGGCGAACGGCATCGAGCCGGTCGGCACGGTGCTCTGCGTGCACGGCAACCCCACCTGGTCGTACCTCTGGCGCTCCCTCATTGCCCAGGCCGCCGACCAGGCGCTGGCCGGCGGCACGGCCTGGCGCGTCATCGCGGTCGACCAGCTCGACATGGGCTTCTCGGAGCGCACCGGCGTCGAGCGCGACCTCACCCGCCGCGTCGGCGACCTCGGCGACCTGACCGACGAGCTCGGCCTCTCCGGCCCCGTGGTGACGTTCGGCCACGACTGGGGCGGCGTCATCTCGCTCGGCTGGGCCGTCGACCACCCCGACCTGCTCGCCGCATCGATGCTGCTCAACACGGCGATCCACCAGCCGGAGTCGTCGAAGATCCCAGCGCCCCTGCGCTTCGCGCTCGGTCGCGGTGTGCTCGGCCGCGCGACGGTGACCACGTCGGCGTTCCTCGAGACCACCCTCGCGCTGGCGCATCCGGCACTCGACGTCAACGTGAAGGACGCCTTCCGGGCGCCGTACCGCGGAGCGCGGCGCCGAGGCGGCATCGGCGGATTCGTCGCCGACATCCCCGCCGACGCGGGCCACGTCAGCGAGCCGGAGCGCCGACGGATCGCCGAGGCCGTCGCGGGGCTGCGAGTTCCTGCGCTGATGCTCTGGGGCCCCCGCGACCCGATCTTCAGCGACCGCTACCTGGACGACCTCGTGCACCGGCTGCCGCACGCCGACGTGCACCGCTTCGAGGGCGCGGGCCACCTGATCGCCGAAGACGTCGACTTCGCCGCCGCCGCTCTCACCTGGCTCGACGACCGCTTCGCCGGCACGGCCGAGAGGCCTGAAGCGCAGGAACTCGCCCCCGCCGCCCCCACCACCCTCTTCGCGCCGCTCGACGCCCGCCGCACCTCTGACGCCACGGCCGTCGTCGAGATGGCCGCCGCCGACCGGCCTCCCCGCGCGACCGTGTCGTGGCGCTCGCTGATGCGGCGCGTGGAACGCCTCGCCAAGGGCCTCGTGCTCGCCGGTGTGAACCCGGGTGACCGGGTGTCGCTGCTGGTGCCTCCGGGCGCCGACCTGACGGCGGTGCTCTACGCCTGCCTGCGCATCGGCGCGGTGGTCGTCGTCGCCGATGCCGGGCTCGGTGCCAAGGGTCTGACCCGCGCGGTCCGCGGCGCCTATCCGCAGCACCTGATCGGCGCCCTCCCGGGGCTGTCGGCGGCGCGCGCGTTCGGCTGGCCGGGCCAGAAGATCTCGACCGAGGCGCTGCCTGCCGCAGCCGCCGCCGCTCTCGGCGTCAAGCACTCGCTGCCCGAGCTGAAGTCGATCGGGGCGGCCGACGCGAGCCCGATGCCCTCGATGCCGGCGGCGAGCGACCCCGCGGCGATCCTGTTCACCTCCGGCTCGACCGGCCCGGCGAAGGGCGTCGCGTACACCCACGCGCAGCTCGCCGCCGTCTGCTCCGTGCTCGCCGACACGTACGACGTCGGCTCCGAGACCGGCATCGTCGCCGGGTTCGCCCCGTTCGCCCTGCTCGGGCCCGCGCTCGGCGCCCGCTCGGTGACGCCCGACATGGACGTCACGAACCCGAAGACGCTGACCGCCGACGCGGTCGCCGCCGCGGCCGCCGAGATCGACGCCACCGTGGTGTTCCTCTCGCCGGCGGCGCTGGCCAACGTCGTCGCGACCTCGGACGGCCTGTCGCCCGAGCGGCGGCAGGCGCTCGACCGCGTGCAGACCTTCCTCTCGGCCGGGGCCCCGGTCTCGGCCGCCCTGCTCGAGAAGGCGCAGCGGCTCATGCCCGCGGCGAGCGCGCACACCCCCTACGGGATGACGGAGTGCCTGCTGCTCACCGACGTGAGCCTCGACGGGCTCGAGCCGGGCAACGGCGTCTGCGTCGGAACCCCGACGTCGGGCGTCCGCGTTCGCATCAGCGCCCTCGACGCCGACGGCACCGCGACGGGCACGCCATCCGACGAGGCGGGCGTGACCGGCGAGATCGTCGTCTCGGCGCCGCACCTGTTCGACCACTACGACCGGCTCTGGCTGACCGACCGGGCCTCGCGTCGCGGGGTCACGGCCGGCGAGCGCTGGCACCGCACCGGAGATGTCGGCCACCTCGACGCCTCGGGTCGCCTCTGGGTCGAGGGGAGGCTCCCCCACGTCATCACCACGCCCGAAGGCGCTCTCACCCCGGTCGCCGCCGAGCAGCGCATCGAGTCGGTGCCGGCCGTCGTGCGCGCCGCCGTCGTCGGAACCGGCCCGCAGGGCACGCAGCAGGTGGTCGCCGTCGTCGAGACCACGCCGCGTGCGGCCCGTGCCGGGCTCGCCGGGCCCGCGATCTCGTCGGTCGTCCGGAGCGCCGCGGGCGTCTCGGTCGCCGCCGTGCTGACCGTGCCGGAGCTGCCGACCGACGTGCGCCACAACTCCAAGATCGACCGGACCGCCCTCGGCGAGTGGGCGGGCGAGGTGCTCGCGGGCGGCCGATGAGGGTCCTCGTCACCGGGGCGTCCGGCCTGCTCGGGCGATCCGTCGCGACCGAGCTCCTCCGCCGGGGCGACGAGGTGCGCACGCTCCAGCGTCGACCGGCCGGCATCGACGGTGCGCAGGAACTCGCGGGCACGATAACCGACCCCGCGACCGTCGCGCGCGCCCTCGCCGGTGTCGACGCCGTCGTGCACCTCGCCGCGAAGGTGTCGCTGGCCGGCGACCCCGCCGAGTTCGACACGGTCAACGCCGGCGGCACGCGGCTTCTGGTCGAGGGGGCCCGCCGCGCGGCCGTCGGGCGCTTCGTCTTCGTGTCGTCGCCCTCCGTCGCCCACGCCGGCTCCTCCCTCGTCGGCGTCGACGCCGAGCCCGCCGACCCCGGCGCCGCCCGCGGCGAGTACGCCCGCACCAAGGCCGCGGCCGAGCTGCTCGCCCTCGGGGCCGACTCCGCCGAGCTCCGCGTCGTCGCGGTGCGCCCGCACCTCGTCTGGGGCCCCGGCGACACCCAGCTCGTGGGCCGCATCGTCGAGCGCTCCCGTGTCGGGCGGCTGCCGCTGCTCGACCACGGCACGGCCCTCATCGACACGCTCTACATCGACAACGCCGCCACCGGCATCGCGCAGGCGCTCGCCCGTGTCGACGCCGTCCACGGCAACGCGTACGTGCTGACCAACGGCGAGCCTCGGCCCGTGGCGGAGCTGCTCGCCGGCATCTGCCGCGCGGCCGGCGTCCCGGCGCCGACCCGCAGCGTGCCGGCGGGCGTCGCCCTCGCGGCGGGCTCCCTGATCGAGCGGGCCTGGCGCCTGCGGCCCGGCGCCGACGAGCCGCCGATGACGCGGTTCCTGGCCGAGCAGCTCTCGACGGCGCACTGGTTCGACCAGCGGCGGGTGAGGCGCGACCTGGAGTGGACGCCCGAGGTGTCACTGGACGACGGGTTCGCGCGGCTGGCGGCGTGGTACGCGGCCGGGGCTCGGAGCTAGGCGGGGTCTCGCAGTTCCTGCGCCCGCGGCCTCTCAGGAGGCGACGGGGCCGGCCGAGCCGCGATCGATGAAGGTGACGGGCTCCGGCTCGAACCACGGCTGGGGAGGCTGCCCGGCGAGCTCGCCCAGCAGCACGCGGGTGGCCCGGGTGCCCTGGGCCCGGGGGTCCTGCGCGAAGGTGGTCAAGCCGAGGGTCTCACCGTAGACGTGGCCGTCGATCCCGATGACGCTGATGTCGCCGGGCACGCTCAGTCCGGCCTCGCGGATCGCCTGCATCGCACCGAAGGCCATCTCGTCGGAGGCGCAGAACACCGCGGTCGGGACGTCACCCGAGCCGAGGATGCTCCGCATCGACGAGTGCCCGCCGGCGAAGGTGTACGCGCCGTTGCGGCTCCAGTCGGTCACGAGGGGCAGGCCCGCCGACTTCAGCGCCTCCGTGTAGCCGTCGTGTCGCTCGCCCGGCACCAGGAAGTTCATTCCCGCCTCGTCCAGGCCGCCGATGTGCGCGATGCGCCGGTGGCCGAGGCCGAGGAGGTACCGGGTCGCCCTCTGCGCCACGTCGAAGTCGTCGATCCCGATGTGCCGCACGCCCGGCGCGCGCCCGCCGATGACGACGGTCGGGTACTCGCTGAGCTCGAGCTGCTCGCGCTCCGAGTCGTCGAACACGAGCGAGAGGAGCACGAGCGCGTCGACCCGCTTGCGCAGGATCGACCGGTGGAACACCCGCTCGCGGTTGCCGGTGCGGCCCGCGAGGTTGAAGAGGATGAGGTCGTAGCCCTCGCGCCGCAGCTCGGCGTCGATGCCCTCGATCGTCTGGATGTAGAACCAGCGGTCGATGACCGGCACGACGACGCCGACGGCGTGGTTGCGACCGGTGGCCAGGCCGGAGGCGGCCAACGAAGGGACGTAGCCCAGCTCGTCGGCCGCCCGCCGGACGGTCATGATGGTCGCGGGGGCGACGCTCGGGAGATTCCGGAGGGCTCTCGACACCGTCGACTTCGACAGCCCCGTCGCCCTCGCGATCTCCTGGATGCCGCTCACGGTATGAATCTAGCGGTCACTGCTGATCGAGCTGATCCGCCGTCTCGCGCACGGGACGACGGAGCAGAGCGGCTCGACGCCGCACGGCGAAGAGGATGCAGACGACCGCCGCGAGCAGGGCGAGGGCCCAGCCGAGGGCGGGCCTGCCCGTGAGCTCGCACACGACCGTGGCGACCAGCAGCACGACCCCGAAGAAGCCGAGGAACCCGATGAGGCCGTCGATGCCGTCGGTCGGCTTCGGCGGAGACATGCGTGCCATGACTACCCCTTCACTCCACCGGCGGTGAGGCCGGCGACGATGCGGCGCTGGAAGAGCAGCACCAGGATCACGAGCGGGATCGTCACGATGGTGCCGGCCGCCATGACGGCGGTGTACGGCTCCTGGTGCGGCTGGCTGCCCGCGAACTGCGCGATGGCGACCGTGACCGGCTGCGTCGCCGCGCTCGAGAGCTGGTTCGAGATCAGGTACTCGTTCCACGACGAGATGAACGCCAGGATCGCGGTCGTGAAGACGGCCGGCGCCGCGAGCGGCAGGATGATCCGTCGGAACGCCTGGATCCGCGTGCAGCCGTCGATCCGAGCGGCCTCCTCGAGGTCCCACGGCATCTCGCGGAAGAACGAGGTGAGCGTGTAGACCGTCAGCGGCAGCACGAACGAGATGCTCGGAAGGATGAGCGCCTGGTACGACCCGAACCAGTGGATGTCGGTGAACAGCTGGAAGAGGGGAGAGATCAGCGCGACGCCGGGGAACATCGACGCGGCGAGGATGCCGCCGGCGATGAACGACTTGCCCTTGAAGTCCAGGCGGGCCAGCGCGTATGCGGCGCTGATGCCGACCAGGAGGGCGATCGCCGTGACGCAGACGCCGATGAACAGGCTGTTCAGGAGGGCCCGGCCGAGGTGGTTGCCCAGCTCGGTCGAGAAGGCCGTCTTGAAGTTGTCGAGGGTGACGTGGCTCGGCAGCGGGTTCGTGTCGAACGTGTAGCCCACGTCGCGGAAGGCGGTGACGATCATCCAGTAGAACGGCAGCAGGCACCAGATCGTGATGATCGCGGCCTGGATGAGGGTCCGTGCCCGCGGACCGCGGTGCTTCCGCACACGGACGGCGACGACGTCGTTGTCGCGCGAGCGGTCGCGGGTGGTGCTGCGGGGTCGGTCGACGGCGACGCTCATTTGAGCTCACCCTTCTGCTGGGCCGCCTGCGTCTGCACCACGTTCGCGCCGAGGAAGCGCACGAACAGGAAGGCGACGAGGAAGACGATGAGGAACGTGATCGTCGAGAGGGCTGATGCCGAGTTGAAACCTATTCGGATCTGCTGCACGACGAGGATCGACAGGGTCGTGGTCGCGTTGCCGCCACCACCGCCTCCGCCGGTGAGGATGGCCGGGAGGTCGTACATGCGCAGCGCGTCGAGCACGCGGAACAGCACGGCCACCATGAGCGCCGGACGGACCAGCGGGAGAGTGATGCGGAAGAAGCGCTGCAGCGTGGATGCGCCGTCCATGGAGGCCGCCTCGTAGACGTCCTCCGGGATGAGCTGCAGGCCGGCGAGGATGAGCAGCGCCATGAACGGCGTGGTCTTCCAGGTGTCGGCGATGATGATCGCGAACTTCGACGCCCACTCGCTCGACGTCCACAGGATGTGGGTCCCGAGCACGTTGTTGAGGATTCCGTCGTAGGCGAAGATGAAGTACCAGAGCTTCGCGGTGACCGCCGTCGGGATCGCCCACGGCACCAGGATCGCCGCGCGCACCAGGGCGCGGCCCCGGAAGTTGCGGTTCATGATGATGGCCATCCACA
The DNA here is from genome assembly GCF_057787745.1 of Frondihabitans sp. OV104. Taxonomy (NCBI): domain Bacteria; kingdom Bacillati; phylum Actinomycetota; class Actinomycetes; order Micrococcales; family Microbacteriaceae; genus Frondihabitans; species Frondihabitans sp. OV104. The sequence continues at coordinate 11,572 of NZ_CM173541.1, read as the reverse complement.
CACCGATGACGGTCTCGAGCACGACGGTGACGACCGTGAAGAAGAACGTGTTGCCGACGGCCTCCCAGAAGACGGCGCCGATCGTGCCGGGAGGGCACGCTCCGGTCCCGGCCGCGGTGGTGCACTGCTGGAACAGCCAGTGCGCGTAGTTCGCGAGACCGGCGAACCCGCCCGAGACGAACAGCCCTGTCGCGGCATCGAGACCGGCGTCCTTCTTGAACGACATGACGACGGCCGAGACGACCGGGTAGCCGATGACGATCAGCAGCAGGATCGCCGTGGGGACGATGAGGTAGAACGCCCAGCGGCCGTGGGCCTCGTTGAGACCGCCCTTCTTGCGGGGCGGGGTGGAGCGGGGTCGAGCGAGATCGCTCGGAAGATCGGTGAGAGCGGACACGGGGCCTCCTTGCCGAGTGCGGTGCTTCGGGATCAGGTGAGAGGGAGAGGACGGGGCGGGAGAGTCGGACTCTCCCGCCCCGTCGCTGGATCAGGAGATCAGCCGGCTGCCTTGATGGCGGCCTGCATGTCGGTCATCGCCTGGTCGACCGTCTTCGATCCCTTCAGGGCCGCATAGGAGTTGTCCTGAATGGCGGCCGTCACGGCCGGGTAGAACGGCGTGACCGGGCGGGGCACGGCGTTCTGGATCGAGGTGAGCAGCGTCGGGAGGTACGGCAGCTGCTTCACGAGCGTCGGATCGGTGTAGAGGCTCGCGATGACCGGAGCCAGCGAGCCCTTCGTGGCGAAGAACTTCTGCGTCTGCTCCGACTCCAGGAACTCGAGGAAGTCGTGCGCCGTCGCCTTGTGCTTCGAGTAGACGCTGATCGCGGCGTTGTGGCCGCCCAGCGACGAGGCGCCGGTTCCGTCGACGCCGGGAAGCGGGGCGACCTTGAAGTCGTTCTTCACCTTGGACGAGCCGTCGGTCTTGGCGAGCGAGTAGACGTAGGGCCAGTTGCGCAGGAACAGCAGCTTGCCGGCCTCGAACGCCTGACGACCCTGCTCCTCCTGGTACGTGATGGCCTCGGCGGGGATGTTGCCGTCTTTGAAGGCGTCGACCAGGTTCTGGAGGCCGGCCTTCGCCTTGGCGGTGTCGACCGTGGGGGTCGAGCCGTCCGAGGCCAGGATCGATCCGCCGGCACCGTTGACGGCCTCGGCCGTGTTGACGGTCAGGCCCTCGTACTTGGCGAACTGGCCCGCGTAGCAGCCCATGTCCTTCGCCTTGGCGATGGTGCACATGCCCATCATCTCGGACCACGTCTTCGGCGGGGTCTTCACGAGGTCGCTGCGGTAGTAGAGCAGACCGCCGTCCGATGACTGCGGTGCCGCGTACAGCACCTTGTTGTAGGTCGCAGTGGCGACGGTCGAGGGCAGGAGGTCGCTCGTGTCGACCTTCATCTTGCCGGTGAGCGGTGTCAGCCAGCCCTTGGCCGCGAACTCTGCCGTCCACACGACGTCGACGTCGACGACGTCGTAGCCGGAGTCCTTCGCCTGGAAGTGCTGCACGAGGTCGTCGTGCTGCTGGTCCGCCTGATCGGACTGCTCCTTGAAGGTGACCTTCTCATCAGGGTGAGCCTTGTTCCATCGTGCGATGGTCGGGCGCACGATGTTGCTGTTGTCCTTGCCCTGGACGAACGTGATGGGGCCCCTGCTGTCCTGCCCCGCCGCCGCGTCTCCCCCGCCGCCGCTACCGCCCGAAGACCCTCCGGAACAGCCTGCCAGCGCCAATCCGATGACCGCGATTCCGGCCACGGCGGCAAATCGCCTGGTTTTCATACCTTCTCCTCATTGAGATCGCATCTGCTTCTGTGCTTGGTGCCAGGTCAATGTAACCCGATTGGGTTAGGGCGTGCAACCGGTTGCAGCAACCGGTTGTCTCTCACTAGTGTCGGAGGCTGACCGACACAGAAGGACCCTCGACGATGAGCACCCTCCCCCTGGCCGACACCGCCACCGAGCTCCAGACGGCTCGCGAATGGTGGCGCGACGCCGTCATCTACCAGATCTACCCGCGCTCGTTCGCCGACTCGAACGGCGACGGGATCGGCGACTTCCCGGGCTACACGTCCAAGATCCCCTACCTCAGGCAGCTCGGCGTCGACGCCGTGTGGCTCTCGCCGTTCTACGTCTCTCCGCAGGCCGATGCCGGCTACGACGTGGCCGACTACTGCGACGTGAACCCCCTGTTCGGCGGGCTCGACGACTTCGACGAGTTCCTGCGCACTGCCCACGAAGTGGGAATCCGGGTGGTCGTCGACCTCGTGCCGAACCACTCGTCTGATGAGCACGCCTGGTTCAGGGCCGCACTCGCGGCGGAGCGGGGCTCGCAGGAACGCGCGCGCTACGTGTTCCGCGAGGGCCGCGGCGCGCAGGGCGAGCTTCCGCCGAACAACTGGCAGTCGAACTTCGGCGGCCCGGCGTGGACGCGCATCGCCGACGGCTCGTGGTACCTCCACCTGTTCGACACGAAGCAGCCCGACTTCGACTGGACCAACCCCGAGGTCGCCGACTTCTTCGACGACGTGCTGCGCTTCTGGCTCGACCGCGGCGTCGACGGGTTCCGGGTCGATGTCGCGCACGCGCTGATCAAGGCCGAGAACCTGCCCGACATCGACGACCGCGAGAAGGTCCCGGCCGGCGACACCGGCCCGATGTGGGACCAGGAGGGCGTGCACGACGTCTATCGGCGCTGGCATGCCGTGCTCGACGAGTACGACGGCGACCGGCTGCTCGTCGCGGAGGCCTGGGTGTCGCCGCCCGAGCGGCTCGCCCGCTACGTGCGCCCCGACGAGATGCACCAGGCCTTCAACTTCCCGTACATGGTCGCCGGCTGGGATGCCGCGCGCCTCCGCGCCGTGATCGACCAGTCGATCGAGGCCAACGAGTCGGTCGGGGCTCCGACGACCTGGGTGCTCTCGAACCACGACGTCGTGCGGCACGCGTCGCGCTTCGGCCTCGCCGACCCGACCTCGTGGCCCAACGGCATCGCACCCGACGACGAGCAGCCCGACGCCGCCCTCGGCCTGCGCCGCGCCCGCGCCGCCACGCTGATGATGCTCGCCCTGCCCGGCTCGGCCTACGTCTACCAGGGCGAGGAGCTCGGCCTGCCCGAAGCCACTCAGCTGCCCGGCGATGTGCGACAGGACCCGACGTTCGCCCGCACCGGCGGCGCCGAGGCAGGCCGCGACGGCTGCCGGATCCCGCTGCCGTGGGTGAAGGACGCCCCCGCGTTCGGCTTCGGCCCGAGCGCCGACGTCTGGCTGCCCCAGCCCGACTCGTACGGACCGCTCGCCGCCGACCAGCAGGTCGACGACCCCTCCTCGACGTACTCCCTCTACCGGACGGCCCTCGAGCTGCGAGCCCGGTACGGCCTCGGCTCGGGATCGCTCGCGTGGGACGCCGACGGATTCGGGTTCACGAACGGCTCGGTGCGCGTGGTCTCGAACTTCGGGACGTCGCCCATAGGCGTCGACGGCGAGATCCTCGTGTCGAGCGATGGCACGGCCGGGCCGACGCTGGCGCAGGACGCGACGGCCTGGGTGCTGGTGCCATAGCCGCACCTGGGCCGCTGAACCCCGCGTGCCGGCGAAGGGGCCGGACGAGGGTGTCTAGCCGTCGCTCCGGCCCCTCACGCTGTCGATCGCTGCCGCAAGCGCGGCCACGTCGACGGGCCCGTCGGTCGCCACCCGGACGACCGGGAAGCCCGAGAGCGGTGCCGCCGCCTGCGCGAAGACCTCCCACTCGGCAGTCCGCGCGGCGTCGTCGTGGGCGGCGTGACGGGCCCGCGTCCGGAACCGCATCCGCATCACGTCGACCGGGGCCTCGCACCACACCTCGACGCCGCGGATGGCACCTGCCGTGCGCAGGCCTGCGGCCAGGAACGCGTCGTCGCGTCCGGTGAACCAGAACGACTCGATGACGACCGCTCCGTCGACCAGGGCCGCGATCGACCACATGGCGTCTGACGCGACGGCGCCGAGGGGGCTGGTCGGCAAGACGGCGCCCACCGCGTCAGCCAGCGCCTCCTTGACGGCGTCCTTCGACACGACGGGTACCGCCAGCACGCGACCGAGCTCGGCCGAGAGCGTCGTCTTGCCGGCGCCGGGCACCCCGTTCACCAGGACGACGAAGGAGGCCACGCCGCCACGCTATCGCGCGGGGTCAGGCCTCGACGTCGCCGCGCCAGCCGCCGTCTTCCGAGCCCTTCGACTCGATGTACTCCTTGAAGTTCTGGAGGTCCTTCTTGATGGCGTGGTTGTCCGCGCCGAGGGTCGACCCGACCTTCTCGAGGAATCCGGTGGGCTCCCAGTCGATCTGCACCGTGAGGCGCGTCTCGGTGTCGCTGAGCTTGTGGAACGTGACGACGCCGGCGTGGTCGACCTCGCCGCCGGTGGAGTTCCAGGCGACGCGCTCGTCGGGGTGCTGCTCGGTGATCTCGGCCTCGAACTGCTTCTCGACGGGCCCGACCTTGACCCGCCAGACGGTGAGGGTGTCGGTGACCTGGTCGATCGACTCGACCTCGTCGAGGAACTTCGGGAACTCGGTGAACTGGGTCCACTGGTTGTAGGCGACGGACACGGGGACGTTCACGTCGACGGTTTCGATGGCCTGGGCCATGGGGTGCTCCTCTGCTGGGTGTTCGCACGCACGGGGTGTCCGCGTGGGGTCGACGGTAGGTCGCGCCGGCCATCGCCGCCCGGACTGGCCTGGTTACCCGGTCAGTTGGCAGAAGCGCGTACCCCGTGCCGCTCAGCAGAGAGCGCATACCGTACACGCCATGGCATCCCGCTCCCAGGAACCCGACGACACCATGACGAGGTGGCTCTTCTCGGGCCAGCTCGGCCCCCTCTTCGACGACGGCGGCAGGATCCTGCTCATCGAGGCGAAGTCGCTCATCGCGGGCAGGCCCATCCATCGCGCCAAGGCCCACCTGCTCCTCAGCGCCCTGCGGCACCGCGCGCGCGAGCTCGGCGACCGCTGCGAGTACCACCGGGTCGACGACTACGACGAGGCCCTGATCGCCACGGGCGGCCTGCACGATCGCTCCGACCTGGAGGTCGTCGACCCGCCGTCCTGGGCGGCTCGGCGGTTCGTCCGGTCGACGGGGGCGCGCGTGCTCGAGTCGAGGGGGTTCGTCACCTCCGAGGCGGTCTTCCGCGAGTGGGCCGACGCCCGCGCCGGGAAGCGGCTCCTGCTCGACGACTTCTACCGGACCGTCCGCGAGCGCACCGGACTGCTGATGGAGGGCGACCAGCCGGCGGGCGGGCGCTGGAACTACGACCACGACAACCGAGCGGCACCGCCGAAGGGCGCGGTCACGCTGGGGCTTCCCGAGCCGTGGTGGCCGACCGAGGACGACATCGACGACGAGGTTCGCCGCGATCTCGACGCCTGGCAGGCCGATGGCAGCGTGCAGCTCGTCGGCGACGACGGCCCTCGCCGGTTCGCGGTCACGGCCGCCGAGGCCGAGGCCGCGCTCGACGACTTCATCGACGTCCGGCTGGGCGACTTCGGCCCGTTCGAGGACGCCACTCTCACCGGCGACTGGACCATGGCGCACTCCCTCCTGAGCGCACCCCTCAATCTCGGTCTGCTCGACCCGATGGCCGTGGTCGAGCGGGTCGCCGCGGAGCACACCCGCGGCACGGCTCCCCTCGCGAGCGTCGAGGGATTCGTCCGGCAGATCACCGGCTGGCGCGACTGGGTGTGGCACCTCTACTGGTACCTCGGCGAGGACTACGCCGTCACGCGCAACGCCCTCGATGCGACGACTCCGCTGCCGGAGGCGTTCTGGCAGCTGGCACCCGACGCGATCGAGGAGAACTGCCTGCACCACGCGGTCGACGGCGTCCGCCGCCACGGCTGGGCGCATCACATCCAACGGCTGATGGTCCTGGGCAACTGGGCGCTCCAGCGCGGCTACGACCCGGCCGAGCTGAACCGGTGGTTCATCGACATGTTCGTCGACGGCACGCCGTGGGTGATGCCGGCGAACGTCGTCGGGATGTCGCAGCACGCCGACGGCGGGATCGTCGCGACCAAGCCCTACGCCTCGGGTGGCGCGTACATCAACCGCATGACCGACTTCTGCGGCGCCTGCCGGTTCACGCCGTCGAAGCGGCTCGGCCCGGACGCCTGCCCCTACACCGCGGGCTACTGGGCCTTCCTCGACCGCAACGAGGGCCGCCTCGCCGGCAACCACCGCATGGCCCAGCCGCTCGCGGGGCTCCGCGGACTGGCCGACCGGGAGGCCGTCGTCGCCCAGGAGCGCGAACGGCAGTCGTTCTGACCGAGGGTCAGCCGGCGGCCCGCACCCAGCCCCGCGACGCCGACGGCACGATTGCCCCCGCGTCGGCGAACGCGTCGATCCAGCCGCCCATGGGCCAGGCACCCCACCGCTGGGCGAAGATGCGGCCGTTGCGGAGGATGTCGTCGAGGTGCTGCCACGGCGGCGACGAGGTCGGGTGATGCTGATGGTAGGCATCGGCGCCGCCCACCCAGACGAGCGGGACGCCGAGATCCCTCGCGCCGTAGGCGAAGTCGGTGTCCTCTCCGCCGTAGCCCTCGTACGCCTCGTCGAACCCGCCGACGCGTTCCCAGGTCGCGGCGGTGACGGCGAACGAGAGCGACCAGAAGAGCGAGTACTCGCTGGAGCGCGACAGCGTCCCGGGTGCCGGAGCCGGTCGCGCCGGGTGCGGCCTCGTGAGCTCGTCGAGTCGTGAGCCGTCGCCGACCCCGACCCCCTCGGCGAGATACGTCACGGCGCCGACCAGGAGCGCCTCCGGCAGTCGAGCGGCCGCCTCCGCGTACGAGGCCACGAGCGATCGGCCGGGAACGCAGTCGGCGTCGAGAAACACGAGCACGCGTCCACCCGCCTCGATCGCCGCTCGGGCGCCGGCGTTGCGACCGGCCGCCAGACGGAGGCCGTGCTGGCCCGGGGGCACCCGCACGACGATGGCGCCGTCGAAGGGAGGAGCCTCGGCATCGTCCAGCCACACCACGACACGGCCGGCCTCCGGCGCCCACTCCTCGAGCAGCCGCTGCTGCGCTCGGACGTGTCGCAGCCGCGCCTCCGAGCACATCGTCACGACGACGACTGCCTGAGCGTCGAGCGACGGCGCGCTCACTCGGCCACCTCGGCGATGACGTCGGCCGCGCGACGGGCGGCGCCAGCCGTGTGCCACCGCTCCCACTCCGGCCGGAGCTCCCGGGCCCGCTCGAGCAGGGCGGGCCAGTCCTCGGCCTCGGGCCACGCGTCGACGACGATGGCCAGCCCCGCCGAGGCGAGGGCGCGCGCGGTGGCCGCCTGCTCGCCGAAGGGCCGATCCTGCGCGACGATCACGGCCCGGGCGCCGACGGCAGCCAGATCGGCCACGCTGTTCTGCCCGGCCGCCGACACCACGATCTCTGCCCGGCGCAGGAACTCCCACGGCTCGTCCGCCCACACGCCGCCGGGGCCGCCGAGCGTCGTCCACCGGGCCGTCGGGGTCGCCGCCGCCGCAGCGGCGACCTGCCCTGCCGAGGCAGCTCCGAGAACCACCACGTGTCCGGGCTCGACGTCGCTGTCTCCGCGGCCGTCGTACCGGGACACGCCGCCGACCCAGCGGACTGCCCCCCGCACCGCGTCGAGCGGCCCCGCGGGGTGCACGCCGTCGGGCCACGGCGCCACGATGCGCTCCGCGGCCCGGAAGGCCAGCGCATGCGGCTCGTCGGTCCGCTCGCCCGGCTGGGTCATCAGGACGATGGGCACACCCAGGAGGCGCACGAAGAGCGTGACCTCAGCCGAGACGTCGACGACGAAGGCGCTGGGGTCGCGCTCGGCGATGCACTGCGCGATGGCCGCGAGACGCGCCGTGTGGCCGGCGTGGCGAAGCGGCGCCCAGTGCAGGAGCCCGCTGGCCGTCGGCGAGGAGTCCTGGGGCAGCCGCACGGTTCCGTCAGGACGCACGCTGGGCTCGTCGTCGCGCGGGAGGACGGTCCACGTGGTCCGGGGAGGCAGGACCGCCGGTGCCGGCAGGGAGCTCAGCACCGCGATCTCGGCGTCGAGGTGCGGCCGGACGGCGAGGAAGCGGGTGAGGTGCCCGGCCCCGTGATGGTGGACGTACCAGCCCACGACCGTCACGCGAGGACCGCCGCCCGGTCGAAGTCGTGGATGAGGTCGCCGTAGATGCCTTCGAGACGCTCGACCCGGTGGTGGAGCGAGAAGCGGGCCTCGGCCGCGGCCCGGATGCTCGCGCGCACGCCGGGTCGAGCCGCGGTGGCGTCGGCGAGCGCGGTCGCCGCCGCGGCGAGCGCCGACGCGTCGCCCATGTCGACGAGGGCGGTGCCGGGGATGGACCCAACGACCTCGGGGATGCCGCCGGTGCGGAAGGCGGCGACGGGGGTGCCGGCGCTGAGCGCTTCGGCGATGACCAGGCCGAACGGCTCCTGCCAGACGGGGGTGACGAGCGCGCAGGCGCTTCGGCCGACGAGGGCTGCCAGTTCCTGCGCCCCGAGCACTCCGGCGTAGACCGCGTCGGCACCGAGCTGCGGCTCGACGAGACGCTCGAAGTAGTCGCTGTCGCCGATTCGACCGGCGACCACGATGCGGCGGCCGGCGATGCGAGCGGCCTCGAGGGCGAGGTGGGTGCCCTTCTCGGGGACGATGCGGCCGGTCCAGACGAAGTCGCCGCCGCCTGAGCCGAGGCGCCAGACGTCGGTGTCGACGCCGTTCGGCACGACGGTCGCCTCGATGCCCTCCGCTCGCCATTCGGCGGCGGTGTGGTCGCTGACAGCGAGGAACGCGCTTCGCGGCTCGGAGCACGAGGCGTTCGCCTCGAGCAACGACGGGAGCGTCGGGGTGTGCAGGGTCGACACCATCGGGACGCCGAGGCGATCGGCCCACTCGAGCGGCAGACCGTGCAGGCAGTGGTTGACGACCAGGTCGAAGCGGCCGGGAGTGCGCTGGACGTACTCGAGCGCTCGACCCACGGCGGGGAGGGCGCGCTCCAGGTACCCGGCCGGGTAGGTGGTGTCGGTCGCTTCGCTCGGGTCGTCCCAGTGGAGGGCGGGCAGGACGAACTCGCTCGGGGACTGCTCGAGGAAGTCCGAGCCTTCGACTGCGCAGAGGATCACCTCGTGTCCGCGGGCGCGGAGGATCCGCACCTCGTTCCACACGGACGACTCGAGGCCTCCGGCGTGGGGCTGCGAGATCGGGTAGCGGATGGGCGCCATCACGGCGATACGGAGCCGGGGGCGGGTCACGCGCTGGCCCCGGCCGACTCGTAGGCCGCCCGGTGGGCGAGCTGGATGTCGATGCGCTGTCGCCCGCGATCCTCGCGTCTCCGTGCGACCAGCGCGCGGCGGGACGCCGACCCGGGGCGCGTGGCTCCGTCCGCGAGGAGACGCTCGACGGCGTCGGCGAGTGCCGCGGCGTCATCGCGCGCGAACTCGGCGAACGACTCGGGGTGCTGGTCGCGGAGGTGCCCGACCGGCGGGCCTGCGACCGAGACTCCGAGGTCGAAGCAGAGCTCGACCCAGCCGGAGTGCGTGCCGTGACCGTAGGGCAGGACGGCGACGTCGAGATCGGCGAGGGAGTCCGCGAGCTCGTCGTCCGACAGACGCGGCCCTTCGAGGAGCGTCGCACCCGGATGGCCGGCGACGAGAGCGACCACGCGGTCGCGGGAGCGGGAGTCGCGGACGCGGTCGTTGACGAAGACTCGGGCGACGGCGTCGATTCCGCGCACGCGCAGCCGCACGAGCGCCGCGAGCAGCGTCTCGACCGCGACCACGGCGTCGATGTTCGGGCGGATGTCGCGCAGGTGCATGCCGAGCACGACCGGAACGGACGGCGCACCGACCGGGATCTCGCCATCGAGGGGGAACACGTTCGGGTGCGGGACGGTGAGCGGCCGGCGGCCCCATCGCGACTCGATCTCATCGGCGGCGCCCGGCGTGAGCGTGACGAGCACGTCCGCCGCCGTGACGAGCCTCTCGATCTGGGCGAGATGATGGGACTGGTCGACGAGCTGCGGGTTCTCGAGGTCGTGGACCGTGTAGACGAGCGGCTTCCCGAGATCGCGGAGCGCCGCGACGACATCGTCCAACTCCGCGAGGGAGAACGACTCGAGGCCGAAGTGCAGGTGCACGAGGTCGTACTCGTCGGCGTGCGCGCGCAGCCACGACGGGTCGAAGGCAACCGGCGGCCACCACTGACCCGGCGCCGCGCCCTCGCGGACCGGATCGACGAGGCGGGCGACGGCGTCGTCACCCTGCTCGGCGGAGAGATGGCGGACATACGGATGGCCCGCGGGCACGGAGAGAACGCGGATGCGCTCCGGTGGTGCGGCAAGCGCGGTCGCTGTCTTCATGGGTCGCCTCCTCGGCGGTGATGCGGTGAGCCGGGGCGACTCGACGGGCCCTCGTGACGGCCTGCGTCGATGGGAAGGATGGGCCGATGGGAGCGGCCTGTGCTCAAGCTAGCCCCCGGGGGCTGTCGAGCGGCCCGTTGTACCCCGGTTCGGTCGCCCGCCGGGCGCGTCGAGCAGCGGACCGGCCATGATGGATCGACCCGCGCGCGACGCGGCCACCCGAGGAGCAACCGTGACAGTCGTCGACGCAGCAGACCCGCGGACCCTGCACTACGGCGACTTCTACGGGATCACCGACCTCCCCGGCGACGCCCCGGTCGCCCTCGTCGTCGGCAACTGCCAGGCCGAGTCGCTCCGGCTCTTCCTCGGCGAGGGGCTGCGCTCCGTCCGCATGCCCGCCGTCCACGAGCTCGTCGCCGCCGACCTCCCGCACCTCGAGCGCTGGCTCTCCCGCGCCTCGGTCCTCATCACCCAGCCGATCCGCGACGGCTACCACGGCCTCCCCCTCGGGTCGGCTCAGCTGTCCGGTCGCCTTCCGGCCGGAGCGCTGGTCGTGAGGGTGCCGGTGATCAGGTTCGCCGGGCTCTACCCGGCGCACGCCATCGTCCGGCCCCCGAGAGATCCGTCGCTCACCCCACCGCTGGTCGAGTACCACGACCTCCGGATCCTCGCCGAGGCTGCCGGGCTGAGCAGCGCTCCCGCAGTCGACGCCGTCGCGACCCGGGCGATCGCCGAGCTCTCCCTCGGCGAGCTCCGCCGGCGGGAGGCCGCCCATGCGACGGTGCCCGTCTCCGACCTCTTCGAGCGCCCGTCATTCGCGCAGATGCGCACCCTCAACCATCCCGGCAACCCCGTCTGGACCGCCGTCGCCCAGCTAGTCCGCGAGGCGATCGGCCTGCCCGGCCCGGCCGGCGACCCCGGGCGCCCCGTCCTGACCTCGATCCACGCTCCCCGCGAGGCCGCGGTCATCGAGGCGTGGGGCCTCGACGACGAGCCGACCGACGACTGGGTCGTCGGCGGCCGCTCCGTCGACGGCACCGAGGTCCGGGAGGCGCACCTGCGGTGGTACGCCGACAATCCCGATGTCGTCGAGGCCGGCCTCGCTCGGCACGGCGAGGCACTCGGCGTACTGGGGCTGGCGTGACGGCGGGGAAGGTCGGCGGCGGGGCAGTTCCTGCGCTCCTGGTCACGCCCGAGGCGCATCACGGCGTCGCCCTCTACGCGCGCCA